>NZ_PVTL01000021.1 GCF_003003265.1 Glaciihabitans tibetensis | reverse complement strand
ACCCCGGTGGTGCCCGCAATGTCAGTGCTGCAGGCGTCGGGTGAGTTGGTGGTGTTGCTTGGCCGGGTCAGGGCGGATCTGGCCCGTGCGGCGGAGTTGGCCGCGGCGACGACCGGCCTCGAGTGTCTGTCCGGGCAATCGGATGAGACCCTGCTGGCGGTGGTCGTTGAGGGTGAGGCCGCCGCCCGGCAGTTGGGCTGTGTGCAGGCATCGGCGGCGGCGATCCTGGACGACCGCTCGTCCTACGCTGCTGGCTCTTCGGGGCTCTCGGCCCGTTACGGCCACAACCGTGCCAGCTACATGCTGGAAGACATCGCCCGCATCAGCAACAGCGAAGCGACCCGGCGGGTGAAGGTGGGCGCCGCGATGCGCAGTCACCTGACGATGACCGGGGAGAGTGTGCCGGCACAATACCCGGCCATCGGTGCCGCGATCGAGACGGGGGATATCAGTGTCGATTGTGCCGCCCGGATCATGACCGGGCTGGATGCTGCACGCAAACACCACCGCGAGGGCGACCCCGCCACTGAGATGGTCTGGGACGACAGCTTCCGCGCCGCGGAAACCCACCTCGTCGACGCGTCCACCACCACCTCTCCCGACCTACTGCAAGTACAGATCGTTCAGTGGCGTGAAGCCCTCGATCCCGACGGCGCCCAACCTCGGGAAGAAGAAATCCGGTCCCGCCGCGGGTTCCGCCAGGGCCGCGAACGCAACGGCATCACCCGCAACACCTGGGACACCACCGGGGAAGATACCGCCCGGATCAAAGCGGCCATCGCCGAATCCGACGCCGCCGCCACACCCCGATTTGTCTGCACCGACGACGCCGTGAACACCGACGAGGCCGAGCAGCTGAAAACACACGGCGTGGCCCTGGCCGACCCCGAACACACTGCCCGGCTACTCACCACCAACCAGCTCGACATCCCCACAAGCACACCCACAAGCACAGGCGAGGTGGGCTGCGCCGATCACAGCACCACCGGTGCGCGACGATTTCGTGGCACCGCGACGATCACAGCGCCGGTGGATCCCACCACTACCGGTGTGGTCACCGCGACCACAGATCTGCGCTCTCGGGAACAACGCCACTGCGACGTGATGTCTGGCCTGTTTATGGCAGGGCTGCGGGCATCCAAAAATGAAACCGGCGACGCCCGCTCCACGATCGAAGTCACCGCCGTCGTCACCGCAGCCGATTTGGAAGCCGGAGTCGGTGTCGGCTGGTTGGATGGCATCAACGAACCCGTCTCGCTCAGCACCATCGAGGAACTCGCCTGCACCGACGGCATCCGCCCCGTCCTCCTCGGACGCAGCGGAGAGGTCCTCTACCTCGGGCCCAAACCGCG
>NZ_PVTL01000020.1 GCF_003003265.1 Glaciihabitans tibetensis | reverse complement strand
CGGAACATGTCAACCTGTTTGAGGGATTAGGCGGCGGTTTGTGTTTCGGTTTGAGTGGGGTAATTGATCCACGATTCAGCATTGACCGTTGATGCCTGCGGGCGGCGCGCGTAGCGCGCCGGGTTCGCGGCGAACGCCGCGTTGAGGACGTCTTGTCGGTGGTTCTGCTCGATGATCCAGGACCCATCATGGACCGACATTGGGGTGTAATAGCCGATACCGGAGTGGTGGTTCTGATGGTTGTAACGGTGCATAAACTCCGCCACCCACTCGCGTGCATGCTCGATGTCACGAAACCGTCGCGGGTAATCCATCGAGTATTTGCAGGTCTTGAATTGGGCCTCAGAAAACGGGTTATCGTTCGACACCCGCGGCCGCGAATGCGACTGAACAATATCGAAATTGGCCAACGCCGCCGTCAACACACCACTGGTCATCGGTGATCCCCGATCAGCATGCAAAACCTCGGGGATTGCGCCCTCGCTGACGATGGTGTCGGTGAGCATCTCGACCGCGAACGGCCCATTTTCGGTGGCCTCGACCCGCCACCCGACGACATAACGGGAGAAAACATCGAGGATGACAAACAGTTTGAAGCTGCGCCCACGATCGATCGACGGCAACGTGGTGATATCCCACGACCACACCTGGTTCGGCCGGTTCGCGCACAACACCGGAATCGCCCGCGGCTTATGTGTTGCCAACCGGCGTCGGTCTCCGGTCAGGTTCCGGGCCCGCGCTATGCGCTGCCAGGCACTCAACGAGGCAACATGGATGCCCGCGTCCCAGCAGCGGACGAAGACCTCCGTGACGCTGAGATCAGCGTTGTCCTCGTCAACCAGAAACCCCACGATCCGGCCGACTTCCTCCGCCGTCAGTGTTGCCGGCTGCACCCGATCCTTCTGCGGGATCGGCTCCGCGAGGGCGGCCGGTGGATTCATCCGCCGGTAGTGGGTCGCTTGGGACACCCCAGCGAGATCGCAGGCGACCTCGACGTTTAGTCCATCGGCGATGAGGGCCACGACGGCGGCTTCTTGGATTCGGCGGGCTTCTGGTCGGAGTCCGCGCTCTCGGAGAGTTCTTCCAAGAGCGCGTGTGCTTTTCCCAACGACTCCATTGCCGCCTTCAGAACGTGCTGATTGGCGCGGGCGATCTCGGTCTCAGCCTGAGCTCGTGCGAGTTGCTTCCGTAACCTCACGATCTCCGAGCTTTGTTTCTTTGGCGTCATCGTTCCCCCTGTTCGTCGCCCGGACCGGTTGAATCCGAATTCGTCGTTATCGCGAGCGTATGCCCACCGGTGGATCATCCGAGTCTGCACGTTATGCGCCCGCGCGACGGCACCCTTTTCTCCGTGCGGCGCGGCTTCGTATTCGGCCACGATCTGCAGCTTCACCGCCAAGGGTTTGTGCGTTCCAGCACGAGTGGAGTTGACCATAAGGACTTCCTGTCTGCCACCAGAAATCCCTCACAACAGGCTGACACAGAGGG
>NZ_PVTL01000019.1 GCF_003003265.1 Glaciihabitans tibetensis | reverse complement strand
CGGGCGTTGTCAAGCTGTGTGGAGTCAGTGGGGTTAGTTGGTGCCGGTTTTTTCGGGGAGATGGTTGATTCCGACGATGCCGGCGGGTGCGGGTGTGGTGGGTTGTGCTCGGAAGCGTTCGGGGTGTTGCCGGTAGTAGCTCTGCAGGGTGATGTCGCGTTGGGCGTGGGCCTGTTGCCAGCTGCCGTCGTGGGCTTGCTGTGGGCTGAAGAGCGCGATGCCGGAGTGTTTGTGGTTTGTGTTGTACCAGGCCACGTAGCCGTCGAGATGGGTGCGGGCGTTGGTGAGGCTTTCAAAGATCCCGGGATAGTTGGGGCGGTATTTCATCGTGCGGAATTCTGACTCGGAGAACGGGTTGTCGTTAGACACGTATGGGCGGTTGTGCGTTTTCTCGACGTTGTGGTCGGCCAACAAATCAGCCAATACGGTCGACCGCATCGCGGGGCCGGAGTCAGCATGAACATAGTTCGGGATACCGTGCGCGGCGAGAGCGGCCTGGAACATCTCCACGGCAAGGTGGTCGCTCTCGCGTTCCTCGACCCGGAAGCCAACGATTTTGCGGGACCAGATATCGATAATCGAGTAGGCCTTGAATGCTTTGTTCCGCCATTCGGTGTGCAGATCGGTGATGTCCCAACTCCATACCTGCATGGGCCCGGTGGCCACTAACACCGGCTTCGCCCGTGGGTTCTTCGAAACACGTTTGGTGGGCACCATCGGGCGGGCAGTTTGGTCAGCGATCACGGCTCCAACCCGCCACCACGACCGACGCCCAGCGAGCATCACCCCGGTATCCCAGGTTTCAGCGAAGCTGTGATCGATCGAGTGGCCTAACGCCCACCCTGCGGTTATTTTCTTCTCGATCAGCCCGCGATCGGTCGACGAGATGCAGGACGGGTATGCCCGTTTGTTGTGTGGGATCGGGTCGGCGACCCGCGGGCGGGGGTTGGTGCGGTAGTGCCAGGTGGATCGTGATACCCCGGCGATGGTCAACGCGCGCCGTTGCGATCCCGTCAGCCGGGTCAGTTCCGCGACGAGTTCGTTCTCTAGGGTGAGGAACTGGTCGACTCGGGAGTCGTTGGGGGTTCTGCGGGCTCTTCCTCGTTCATGGAGTGCAAGAGCCCGATAGCTTTTCCCAGCGCGGTATTGGTCTCCTCCAACTCGCGCACCCGCGAATTTAGCTTCGCGATTTCGGCATCGTGGGCTGCATGGTCGGCTGCGCGCATGATCTCTAACGGCGTGGGTTCATCCGGTGGAATAGTCATCTGACTACCCTCCCTCGGAATCAGTGCGCGGTGAACATCGCCTGCGAGTACGGCCACCCGCCACCGTCTGAACGTGCGGGGACTGACCCCATTTTTCTCGAGCCACTCCGTTTTCTGGCCGTGTGGGACGCTCTGATAACGCATGACGAGTTCAACGATCTCTGCCGAGCTGAACCCTGCGGTGATGGACATGTAGTTGCCTCCTGATCGTGAACTGACTCACAACCAGCCTGACGCAGAGGG
>NZ_PVTL01000018.1 GCF_003003265.1 Glaciihabitans tibetensis | reverse complement strand
AGAGGCCAGCAGCCCAGCGTCGTTGACGCTCCGTGGGGATCGAAAATATGGGGTGGTCGCCTCCCACAGCCCGCTGGCGCGGACAAACGTCGGGGACGGATGATGATGGGGTCTGCTGCGGTTGACGTCGGCGATTACTTGGTGCCGTACCGAGCCTGCAGGCCAGCTTGACGTGGAGGACCCCACGGGAACCGTGGAGTGTTGCCTTGAGCACGAGTATCAGATTCCAGCTTGACCCTGTCCTCCCCGCAGCAGACCCCATATTGGTCTAAAACAAGGGAGGAACATCATGGATGTGGTCCACGACCGTGCGGTCGGAATCGATATCTCCAAACGCGACGCCAAAGTGTGTGTCCGCGTTCCCGGTGAACGGCCGGGAACTTTCACCAACGACGTCACCATCTGGGGTGCCACGACAAACCAGATCTTGGAGTTGCGCCGCTTTCTGGAAACGAAGAACGTGACGGTG
This sequence comes from Glaciihabitans tibetensis, assembly GCF_003003265.1. Taxonomy (GTDB): domain Bacteria; phylum Actinomycetota; class Actinomycetes; order Actinomycetales; family Microbacteriaceae; genus Glaciihabitans; species Glaciihabitans tibetensis. The sequence goes on along the minus strand of NZ_PVTL01000018.1, from coordinate 1,080 downwards.
GTGGTGATGGAATCCACCAGCGATTACTGGAAACCGTTCTACTACCTGCTGGAGGAAACCCTCCCCGTGATGCTGGTGAATGCGAAGAACGCCCGCAACATCCCGGGACGCAAAACCGATGTCTCCGATGCCGCATGGTTGGCGCAACTTGCGTCCCACGGCCTGCTGCGGGCATCGCTGGTGCCCCCGGAACCGATCCGGGAACTGCGCGATCTGACCCGGGCGCGAGCGACCGCAGTGCACGACCGGACCCGGGAAATTCACCGGTTGGAGAAGTTTCTGGAGTCTTCCGGGATCAAGCTGACGTCCGTCGCCTCCAACCTGACCGGGGTGTCGTCGCGGGCGATGCTCGATGCTCTCCTTGCCGGTGAGCGCGACCCGCGGGTGTTGGCGGAGTTGGCGCATGGCCGGTTGCGGCAGAAGATCCCGCAACTGGTCGAGGCGATGACCGGGTTCTTCACGCCCCACCACGCTTTCATGGTCCGCTCCCACCTGATGCAGATCGATACCCTCACCGCCCGCATCGATGACTTCACCGTTCGGATCGAGGAGGCGATGGCGCCCTTTCGTGATGCCCGCGACGCCCTGACCACCATTCCCGGGGTCTCTGTTGCTATCGCGGAAGTCATCATTGCCGAAACCGGTGGCAACATGAGTGTGTTTCCCACCCCCGGCCACCTCGCGTCCTGGGCCGGGGTATGTCCCGGATCGAACGAGTCCGCCGGCCGAGTCAAATCCGCCCATATCTTGCCCGGCAACAAACATTTGAAAGCCGCCCTCGGGATCGCCGCGTTGACCGCGGTTCGATCCAAAACCAGCTACCTGTCGGTGAAGTATCGACGCATCGCAGCCCACCGCGGACAGATGAAAGCTGTCGTCGCGCTCGAACACACCATCCTGACCGCGATCTGGCACATGCTCACCACCGGGGAAACCTACCTCGACCTCGGCCCGAACTACTACGCAAACCTCAACCCCGACCGGACCAAAAACAAAGCCGTCCGGCAACTCGAAGCCCTCGGATACGAAGTCACAATCACCCACGCAGCAGCATAAGGAACCTCTATTTACGTATCAGTT
>NZ_PVTL01000017.1 GCF_003003265.1 Glaciihabitans tibetensis | reverse complement strand
CGGTTACATTCCGAACCCGGAAGCTAAGACTCTCTGCGCCGATGGTACTGCAGGGGGGACCCTGTGGGAGAGTAGGACACCGCCGGACTTACTTTAGTAATGGCCACCTTCGGGTGGCCATTACGCTTTAACACACAGTGATGGCCACCTTCGGGTGGCCATCACGCGTTAACGACCCTCGACATGCTTTGCGCCTGGTGAGTGTTCGGTTGTCCGCTTCGTGGTGCGATCGACCCTGTCATAGCGAATTGGGGCCCATACCAATGCTTAGCGCCCGAACCATGGCTAAACTGGCGGCATGACAACGGTAGGCGAGCCTGGGCCCTGGCCGACGCTCGACTATGAGGCGCGTCCGTGGGGCCTCGCGGAGGACGCATACGGATCGCGCAACCAGAGGCGCTTGGCTTCCGGTCCCTACCAGGCCGCGCTGCCCGCGCTCATCTCGCACCGTTCGATCCCGCTCGAGGGCGAACTCGCTGCGCTAACTGAAGAAGCGGCAGCCGAGCTCGCGCGCTTTGACAGCGAGGTCGGTCAAATTGCCGCGCCCTTCGCTTCGATTCTGCTCCGCACGGAGAGTGCGTCGAGCTCGGAGATCGAGAACCTCACCAGCGGAGCCGGCCAAATTGCCCTTGCTGAACTCGGCGAGCGTGCGCCAAAAAACGCGCAGCTGGTAGTGGGCAACGTGCGGGCGATGCAGGCAGCCCTCAAGCTTTCCGAGACACTCACCGTCCACGCGATACTCGAGATGCACCGGGCCCTGCTCGAACACAGCGATCCTTTGATAGTCGGACATTGGCGGGACCAGCAGGTGTGGATCGGTGGGGGGAGTCTCGGGCCGCACACCGCGCAGTTTGTTCCGCCTCATCATGACCGGGTACCGGATTTGATGGATGATCTCATCGTTTTTGCCAACCGCACTGATCTGCCGCGGCTCGCACAGACGGCGATTGTCCACGCACAGTTCGAGACGATCCACCCGTTCCCAGACGGCAACGGCCGAGTAGGGCGAGCGCTCGTCCAGGCGATGCTGCGATCAGGGCAACTCACCCGTAATGTCACGGTCCCGGTGTCGGCAGGTCTTCTGCACAACACAGGGCGCTATTTCGACGCCCTCGGTGCGTATCGTCAGGGGGATGTCACGCCTATAGTGCGCGCGATCGCCGAGGCATCGTTCGCCGCGGTGCACAACGGCCGGCAGCTGGTCGCGGATCTCGAAGCGGTGCGCCAGGGGTGGGCCGAGCGAATCACCGCGCGGCGGGACTCCGCGATTCATCGCCTGGTGGATGTACTGCTGCGGCAGCCGGTTATCGATGCGGCGACCGCGGCGGACCACCTAGGCATCTCGGTAGTCAACGCGCAACTGGCGGTCGACCGACTGGTTGCGATGGACGTCCTTACCCAGGTGACGAGTGGCCGACGCAACCGTATCTGGCAGGCCAACGAGGTGGTGGACGCGCTCGATGCGTTCGGCGCGCGCGCCCGGCGCCAATGAATTCGGAAGGCGACACGCCCGGGCGTCCCGGTGCATTTGCGCCCCCTTGTTATTCCCCGTAATGTCATCTCTCGTCACCCCACAGGTTCGGAACTAGCCGCAGTGCTTACCGGCCTCAAGCGGGACAAAATCCCTTCTGATTCCACAACGCTTTCGCGTTGGGTTGTTAGTTGTTGGATGTATTGCCCTTTCCTTTGGATCTGGACTGATCACCGGTTGCTCTCGTAGAGAGATGCCAGCGGTCGAGAAAGAAGCCAAGTGTGATAGGTTTGTGAAGTTGCCCTGAGGAACACCGTGAGGTGGGATCAGGTGCGTCCGATCCTTGAGAACTCAACAGCGTGCACAATGTCAAA
>NZ_PVTL01000016.1 GCF_003003265.1 Glaciihabitans tibetensis | reverse complement strand
AAAGTAAGTCCGGCGGTGTCCTACTCTCCCACAGGGTCCCCCCTGCAGTACCATCGGCGCAGAGAGTCTTAGCTTCCGGGTTCGGAATGTAACCGGGCGTTTCCCTCTCGCTATGGCCGCCGAAACACTATCGATTCCCACCCGCAGTACAACCGGGTGGTTCAGGTCTGTGTATCGTGCCTCCCGCGGCATCTGTCGGTATCTGTCGATACCTATCTTTCGATACTGCGGGTAGCAGATATTCAATTATCCCCCACACCCACCGGTCACTGATACCGAAGTATCAGAGTTTCCCTGGGGAGTGTGTGGTGTTCCCGACCGTAAATCGGGAACCACAAAGTGGACGCGTGCAGCTCTCATTCACCCTCGACCAACACCCGTGAAACGGGCGTTGTGGTGGGGTGGTGTGTTATCAAGTTATCGGCTTATTAGTACAGGTCAGCTCCACGAGTCTTTAGTCCTCGCTTCCACATCCTGCCTATCAACCCAGTAGTCTAGCTGGGAGCCTCTCACCCGAAGGTATGGAAATCTCATCTTGAAGCCGGCTTCCCGCTTAGATGCTTTCAGCGGTTATCCGTTCCGAACGTAGCTAATCAGCGGTGCTCCTGGCGGAACAACTGACACACCAGAGGTTCGTCCATCCCGGTCCTCTCGTACTAGGGATAGCTCTTCTCAAATTTCCTGCGCGCGCAGAGGATAGGGACCGAACTGTCTCACGACGTTCTAAACCCAGCTCGCGTACCGCTTTAATGGGCGAACAGCCCAACCCTTGGGACCTACTCCAGCCCCAGGATGCGACGAGCCGACATCGAGGTGCCAAACCATGCCGTCGATATGGACTCTTGGGCAAGATCAGCCTGTTATCCCCGAGGTACCTTTTATCCGTTGAGCGACAGCGCTTCCACAAGCCACTGCCGGATCACTAGTCCCGACTTTCGTCCCTGCTCGAGTTGTCACTCTCGCAGTCAAGCTCCCTTGTGCACTTACACTCGACACCTGATTGCCAACCAGGTTGAGGGAACCTTTGGGCGCCTCCGTTACTTTTTGGGAGGCAACCGCCCCAGTTAAACTACCCACCAGGCACTGTCCCTGAACCGGATTACGGTCCGAAGTTAGATATCCAGTATGACCAGAGTGGTATTTCAACAATGACTCCACCTGAACTAGCGTCCAAGCTTCAAAGTCTCCCACCTATCCTACACAAGCCACACCGAACACCAATACCAAGCTGTAGTAAAGGTCACGGGGTCTTTCCGTCCTTCTGCGCGTAACGAGCATCTTTACTCGTAGTGCAATTTCGCCGAGTTCGCGGTTGAGACAGCTGGGAAGTCGTTACGCCATTCGTGCAGGTCGGAACTTACCCGACAAGGAATTTCGCTACCTTAGGATGGTTATAGTTACCACCGCCGTTTACTGGGGCTTAAATTCTCAGCTTCGCCTTGCGGCTAACCGTTCCTCTTAACCTTCCAGCACCGGGCAGGCGTCAGTCCGTATACATCGTCTTGCGACTTGGCACGGACCTGTGTTTTTAGTAAACAGTCGCTTCCCACTGGTCTCTGCGGCCTTCAAACGCTCCCGGAGCAAGTCCGTTCACGCCTCAGGCCCCCCTTCTCCCGAAGTTACGGGGGCATTTTGCCGAGTTCCTTAACCACGATTCTCTCGATCTCCTTGGTATTCTCTACCTGACCACCTGAGTCGGTTTGGGGTACGGGTGACTGGAACCTCGCGTCGATGCTTTTCTTGGCAGCATAGGATCACTGATTTCGTCCGTGAGGACTACCCATCGGGTCTCAGGCTTAATGAACGACGGATTTGCCTATCGTTCGCCCTACATCCTTAGACCGGGACAACCATCGCCCGGCTCAGCTACCTTCCTGCGTCACACCTGTTAATACGCTAACCGCACCAGCATAGGGTCATGTGCTAGACCCACCCTCTCACCCCGAAGGGATCAATAAGTAGGCTTCAGACATTTAGCATCACTGGATTAGCTTGGGCGGTTCTTCGTCAGTACGGGAATATCAACCCGTTGTCCATCGACTACGCCTGTCGGCCTCGCCTTAGGTCCCGACTTACCCAGGGCGGATTAGCCTGGCCCTGGAACCCTTGGTCTTTCGGAGGACGGGTTTCTCACCCGTCTTTCGCTACTCATGCCTGCATTCTCACTCGTGTGGCCTCCACGGCTGGTTTACACCGCCGCTTCACTGGCCACACGACGCTCTCCTACCACTCCGTACGCCTGGACCCACAAGTGGGCCGGGCTACTATACGAAATCTACAACTTCGGCGGTGTGCTTGAGCCCCGTTACATTGTCGGCGCGGAATCACTTGACCAGTGAGCTATTACGCACTCTTTCAAGGGTGGCTGCTTCTAAGCCAACCTCCTGGTTGTCTATGCAACTCCACATCCTTTCCCACTTAGCACACGCTTGGGGGCCTTAGTTGGTAGTCTGGGTTGTTTCCCTCTCGACGATGAAGCTTATCCCCCACCGTCTCACTGCTGCGCTCTCACTTACCGGCATTCGGAGTTTGGCTAACGTCAGTAACCTTTTAGGGCCCATCAGCTATCCAGTAGCTCTACCTCCGGCAAGAAACACGCAACGCTGCACCTAAATGCATTTCGGAGAGAACCAGCTATCACGAAGTTTGATTGGCCTTTCACCCCTATCCACAGCTCATCCCCTCCATTTTCAACTGAAGTGGGTTCGGTCCTCCACGACGTCTTACCGTCGCTTCAACCTGGCCATGGATAGATCACTTCGCTTCGGGTCTAGGACCAGCGACTCAATCGCCCTATTAAGACTCGCTTTCGCTACGCATTCCCCTCACGGGTTAAGCTCGCCACTGATCACTAACTCGCAGGCTCATTCTTCAAAAGGCACGCTGTCACCCCTACTAAGGAGGCTCCAACGGTTTGTAAGCAGACGGTTTCAGGTACTATTTCACTCCCCTCCCGGGGTACTTTTCACCTTTCCCTCACGGTACTTGTCCGCTATCGGTCATCTGGGAGTATTTAGGCTTACCAGGTGGTCCTGGCTGATTCACACGGGATTTCTCGGGCCCCGTGATACTTGGGATGCCTCTCGAGCCATTGCAACATTTCGGCTACGGGGTTCGCACCCTCTCCGACTGAGCTTTCAATCTCATTCGCCTATATTGCGTTGTAACTCTTGCTGTACGGCAGTAACAGCTGAAAGGTCCCACTACCCCGACCATGCAACGCCTGCCGGCTATCACACATGATCGGTTTGGCCTCTTCCGGTTTCGCTCGCCACTACTAACGGAATCGCGGTTGCTTTCTCTTCCTGTGGGTACTGAGATGTTTCACTTCCCCACGTTCCCTCTACCCGCCCTATATATTCAGGCGGGAGTCACCAGGTACCCTTACAGGTCCTGGCGGGGTTTCCCCATTCGGAAATCCTCGGATCACAGCTCTATTATCAGCTCCCCGAGGCTTATCGCAGATTTATACGTCCTTCTTCGGCTCCAGATGCCAAGGCATCCACCGTCTGCTCTTAGAAACTTGATTTCACATGAGTAACAAATCGATCTCTCGTTCCCAACACCAAAGTGTTGGTCTCTTTGAAATTGATCTATTGCAACTATTACTAGTTGTATGTGACACCATCCAAAGGATGGTGTCTAAGATGCTCGCGTCCACTGTGTAGTTCTCAAAATACGGGCGGTACCCGTCCCTCACCCCTCAAAGAGAAGATCGGTCCCGGGTCCGAAAACCGTAAGCCAACTTCATAAGAAGCTGGCTATGGTCCAGAAGAGCCGTCACCACCTACGTGGTGCCCGGTCCCTCAGGACCCAACAACGTGCACAAGACCACACCACACCGAAGAACGTTTCCTAACCCCTAAAGGCTGTACTCCATCCAGACGGCAAAGCCTGGCCAATGTCAATGTTCCACCCATGAGCGCTACCGAAGAACATGTGTCTCCGAAATAGCTACGAAGCGGATAGCCCCCGACTGATCTGTGTAAACAGCAGGGTCAGAGAGCGTCTTCGAGTGCTCCTTAGAAAGGAGGTGATCCAGCCGCACCTTCCGGTACGGCTACCTTGTTACGACTTAGTCCTAATTACCAATCCCACCTTCGACAGCTCCTCCCCTTACGGGTTAGGCCACTGGCTTCGGGTGTTACCGACTTTCATGACTTGACGGGCGGTGTGTACAAGGCCCGGGAACGTATTCACCGCAGCGTTGCTGATCTGCGATTACTAGCGACTCCGACTTCATGAGGTCGAGTTGCAGACCTCAATCCGAACTGAGACCGACTTTTTGGGATTCGCTCCACCTCACGGTATTGCAGCCCTTTGTATCGGCCATTGTAGCATGCGTGAAGCCCAAGACATAAGGGGCATGATGATTTGACGTCATCCCCACCTTCCTCCGAGTTGACCCCGGCAGTCTCCTATGAGTTCCCACCATTACGTGCTGGCAACATAGAACGAGGGTTGCGCTCGTTGCGGGACTTAACCCAACATCTCACGACACGAGCTGACGACAACCATGCACCACCTGTATACCGACCTTGCGGGGAGAACATTTCTGAACTTTTCCGGTATATGTCAAGCCTTGGTAAGGTTCTTCGCGTTGCATCGAATTAATCCGCATGCTCCGCCGCTTGTGCGGGCCCCCGTCAATTCCTTTGAGTTTTAGCCTTGCGGCCGTACTCCCCAGGCGGGGAACTTAATGCGTTAGCTGCGACACAGAAACCGTGGAATGGTCCCTACATCTAGTTCCCAACGTTTACGGCATGGACTACCAGGGTATCTAATCCTGTTCGCTCCCCATGCTTTCGCTCCTCAGCGTCAGTAACGGCCCAGAGATCTGCCTTCGCCATTGGTGTTCCTCCTGATATCTGCGCATTCCACCGCTACACCAGGAATTCCAATCTCCCCTACCGCACTCTAGTCTGCCCGTACCCACTGCAGGCTGGAGGTTGAGCCTCCAGTTTTCACAGCAGACGCGACAAACCGCCTACGAGCTCTTTACGCCCAATAATTCCGGATAACGCTTGCACCCTACGTATTACCGCGGCTGCTGGCACGTAGTTAGCCGGTGCTTTTTCTGCAGGTACCGTCACTTTCGCTTCTTCCCTACTAAAAGAGGTTTACAACCCGAAGGCCGTCGTCCCTCACGCGGCGTTGCTGCATCAGGCTTTCGCCCATTGTGCAATATTCCCCACTGCTGCCTCCCGTAGGAGTCTGGGCCGTGTCTCAGTCCCAGTGTGGCCGGTCACCCTCTCAGGCCGGCTACCCGTCGTCGCCTTGGTGAGCCATTACCTCACCAACTAGCTGATAGGCCGCGAGTCCATCCTTGACCAAAATTCTTTCCAACTCCTAGCCATGCGGCTGAAGCTCGTATCCGGTATTAGACACCGTTTCCAGTGCTTATCCCAGAGTCAAGGGCAGGTTACTCACGTGTTACTCACCCGTTCGCCACTAATCCAAGAGCAAGCTCTCTTCATCGTTCGACTTGCATGTGTTAAGCACGCCGCCAGCGTTCATCCTGAGCCAGGATCAAACTCTCCATAAATGTTTATCTGCTCGACCCGAAGACCGGCACATCTAGTGTCACCCGCACCCGGAATAGGGTGTCGAGGTGACAAGTTTGACACTGACAAGAACAAATCATTACTGACTTGCTTATTGTCTTCATATATCTATTTCCAAAGGAATCTCTTGTCCATCACTGGCTAGAAACCAGATCCAAACACGAGGTTTTTGGCATTTGACATTGTGCACGCTGTTGAGTTCTCAAGGATCGGACGCACCTGATCCCACCTCACGGTGTTCCTCAGGGCAACTTCACAAACCTATCACAC
>NZ_PVTL01000015.1 GCF_003003265.1 Glaciihabitans tibetensis | reverse complement strand
CGAGGTCAGAGGTGATGTCACTGAATTGCACCATTGGAATTCATTCCTTCGTTACTGCGGAGAGGGACGGTGATCGAACACAGAGGAACGGTGATCGAAACCGAGATGGAGAGCGAAAGTGAATCGTTTCATTTAGAGACTAGCGGGCGACTTGAACGATCGCAATCACTGATTCGCAAGCTGGTCTTCGAGGTTGAACACTTCGGGGATATACACAAACGCTTGATCGGCAGGCAGCTCCGACGACACAAAGTGGTCCGCCATGGCGGTTTGCCAGCGCGCGTTGACCTCGGTCTGGGCCATCCCGGCGAGGTTGCTGTCGAGGTCTTCTGTCTCGAAATACCCGATCACCAGGCCGTCGTCGCGGAGAAAGATGGAGTAGTTGTGCCAGCCCGTGTCTCGCAGGGCGACGAGCATGTCCGGCCACACCGCGGCGTGGGCCGCGCGGTAGGCCTCGACGTGGTCGGGTTTAACCTGGAGCTGGAAGCAGATTCGGCGCATGGGGTTTCTCCCTCTGTCGAACGTCGATGAGGCGCGGATGTCTCGCCCATCAGTGCAGGGCGATGCTCTCCACCGCGCGCAGCTTATTGCGGATGAAGGCGTTTGCGTGGGCGCCCAGGTCTTCTGAGTCAGTCCAGAGGTTGCGCCAGACGGCGAGACTGCGGCTGAGCGACTCGCTCACGACGGCGGTGGAGAACGATTCGAAAGCGATCGGACCGGAGTATCCGATCAGAGCGAGGGCGCGGAACAGCCCGTCGAAATCGACGGAGCCGGAGCCGAGGTAGCCGCGGTGGCTTTCACCAATGTGCACGTACACGAGCCGGTCACCAGCGAGCAAGACCGGAGCGACCATATCCGACTCCTCGATGTTCATGTGGTAGCTGTCGAGGTGGACGCCGATGTTGGGATGGTCGATTTCGTCGAGGTAGACCAGCGCTTCCTTGGCGGTGTTGAACAGGTTCGTCTCGTAGCGGTTGACCACCTCCAGCCCAAGGGTGATTCCCAATTCCTGCGCGCGGACGGCAACCCGCCGCAGTACCTCGACGCTGTTGCTGCGGTTGACCGCGGTCGCGGCCTCAGGATATTTGGCGAGCTGGCTATAGAGCACGCCGACGAAGTACTCGGACTCGAGCTCGCTGAGGATCTCAAGCGCTCGCATCAGCTTGCGCTCGCCCGCCGCGACAATGTCGGGATCCGTGCTGGAAATGTCCGTGTCCGCGCTCTGTCCGAGGGAGGCGCTGATGGCGATCGGTCGCTTCAGGATGCTGCGTTTGGCCGCCTCGACGCCAAAGCTCTCGGGCTCGAGCAGGGGGATTTCCAGGAGGGTGAATCCGGCATCGAGGGTCTTGCCGACAGCAAGGTCGAACCCGGCCTCGTCGAAGGTGCCCGTCCACACCAGTCCGTGACATCCGATCAACATGTGCGTGGTCCGTCGCTTTCTCGCAGAACGATGTCGGACCCGCAGCCGCGCTGCCCTCATCGTCGAGGTGGTTCGGCCGCCGGAATTCCTGGATGCGGCACGAGGGGATTCGCGAGCCACCATAGGCCGCTGCTTTCGCACACGTCAACCCATGTGCTTTCTTTTGAAACCGGATTAGTTTCGTTTCAGTTTCGCTGGCGATCGCAAAGTTCCCTTGACCGACCGTCGCCAGTAGCGCAGCAGAGCCGCTGTGCCCCGTGTTCGCCAACGCTGTCGATCGGAGTTTCGGATGACCGAGCGCTACGACTTTGTGCGCGAAGAGGTCATCCTGCACGAGCTGAACGCACATGGCCGGGTGGTGGTGAAAGATCTGGCCGCGCGGCTCGGCGTCTCCACGGTGACGATCCGCAAGGACCTGGACTCGATGGAGGGGCGGGCGCTTGTCCGCCGAGTTCGCGGGGGAGCCGTCGTGCCGTCCGGCGGCGAAGAGGGTGCTTTCAGCGACCGACTGCGCCAGTCGGCAAGCATCAAACGCGAGCTCGGCCGGCGCCTCGCTCCTCTCGTGCACGACGGCGACGTCATCGCGCTCGATTCGTCGACGTCGTCCTACTATCTCGCCCTCGAACTGGTGGAACGCCGGGACCTCAAGGTCGTGACCTACGGGATGCGCACCGCGATGCTGTTCATGGACCACTCCGACGCCACCGTCATGATGCCCGGCGGTGTGCTGCGCCGCGCATCCGGGTCGATGGTCGGTGCTTTCTCGAACGTCCTGGAGGGACGGGGCCGCGTGGCCAAGGGCTTCTTCGGTGTCGCGACGCTGTCGCGCCAGCTTGGCCTGCTTGAGCTCTCCAGCGAAGAGGCGGAGACGAAGAAAAGCCTCGTCGGCGCGTGTGACGCCGTGTACGGCATCTTCACGTCGGCGAAAATACTTGGTTTCGGGCTGCATCCCTTCGCCCACCCCGCCGAGGTGACCGCCCTCTTCACCGATGAGCACGCAACGGACGACTTTGTCGACGAGTGGCAACGGCTCGGAGTGGCAGTGACGCGGGTGGCAGTGAGCCGCATCTCGGGCGGGGAGACACCCTCGCTCGAACGCCAGCCACCCGCCGCGAGGACGGCGACGCTGCAGCACGAGGTGGTGGCCAGGTGACACCGCCCACCCAGACCCTTCGCAACCGTCGGGATGCGCATCAGCACCGACCCGGTCGCGAGGAACCCACGCGGACTATCTCCGCACCAGGAAGCACCAAGAAGATTGAGAGGCACGAGGGATGAGAGCGAAAAGAGCAATGACGGTCGGCGCGATCGCACTGGCCGCAACCATAACGGTCGCGGGCTGTACCACTCGTAATGACGACAGCGCCGGAGGATCAGGCGGTGGCGAGGACGACCAGATCACCGTCGCGTTTGTGCCGAAGCTGCAGGGTATTCCCTACTTCGAGGCCATGAACGCCGGCGGGCAGGCGGCTGCGGAGGAACTCGGCATCGAATGGCTCTACCAGGGGCCAACCACGGCAGACGCGGCAGCCCAGGCTGATATTGTCCGCTCGTTCATCCAGCAGGATGTCGACGCGTTGATCGTCGCCCCGAACGATCCTGACTCGATGGCGCCGTTGCTGAAGGAAGCCGCCGACAAGGGCATCAAGGTCGCGACCAGCGACACCGACGCTCCGAACTCGGTGCGTGAGGTGTTTGTGAACCAGGCGTCCGCGCAGGGGATCGGTGAGGCCCTCACCGACTCGCTGATGAATGCGATGGGAGGATCCGGCAAGTACGCGATCGTCTCCTGTGGTGAAACCGCGGCAAACCTCAACGCGTGGATCGCCGTTCAGGAGGAGTACACCGCCTCCGAATACCCCGATGCGGAGATCGTCGACATCGTCTACGCCGGGGAAGATCAGGCCGCGGCGACCTCGATGGCGACCGACCTGATGAACGCGAACCCCGACCTGACCGGTCTGGTTGGCGAGTGCACGTCGTCCGCCCCGGGTGTCGCGCAAGCGGTAAAAGACGCCAACAAGATCGGGTCGGTCTTCACCGTCGGTCTGGGGACGCCGATGTCGATGGCGCCCTACCTTGAGGACGGTTCATCCAGCGCGTCCATCCTGTGGAACGTCGAAAACCTGGGCTACCTCACCGCCTGGACCGGGCAGCAGCTGGCCGAGGGCAACGAGATTGCGGCCACCAACGACGTGAACTCCGACATGCCCGCGGTCGAGTTCGACGAGGGCAGCAAGGTGCTGCTCCTGGGACCGCCGCTCGAAATCACGAAGGACAACGTCGGCGATTTCGACTACTAGGCACCAGGTCTATCGAGTCCACACCCCGGAGGCGTGCGAGCCGACGCCTCCGGGGTCTCCCCGGTCTCCCAGCACGAGAAATGAACCAGCCGAAATGAGCCAGCCAGTGACCGAACCACAGAAGCAGAACCGCGCTGATGAGTTTCGCCTCGAGATGCGGGCGATCGTCAAGAGCTACGGCGGAGTGCGCGCTATCCGCAACGCCGACCTGGCCATCCGGCCCGGGTCCGTGCACGCGTTGGTGGGCGAAAACGGAGCGGGCAAATCCACTCTGATCAAGATCATCGCGGGGGCCGAGCGGGCGGATGCCGGTGACGTCTTCTTCGACGGCACGCCGACGAACATCGCCTCCACCACCGACGCCATCAAACTGGGGGTGCAAACCGTGTACCAGGAACCGCAGCTGTTTCCTGAGCTGAGCGTTGCGGAGAACGTTTTTGTCGGCCGCGAGCTTAAGCGGGGGCTCCGGGTGGACTGGTCCGCGCAGGCAGACCAAATGCACGGGCTACTCGGCACGGTGGGGTTGCCCGAGCAGGTGGCGACGGCGCCCGTGGGCACGCTGTCGATAGCGCAGCAGCAGCAGGTGTCCATCGCCAAGGCGCTTGCGGGCGAGGCATCCATCCTCATCCTGGACGAACCATCTGCCATTCTCACCGACGCCGAAATCGACGTGCTTTTCACCGTGATTCGCCGACTGACCGCGAAGGGGGTCGCAGTCATCTACATCTCGCACCGCATCGACGAACTGTTCCGCATCGCCGACGAGGTGACGGTGATGCGCGACGGGCAGACGGTCTCCACCCAACCGATCGGGGATCTCTCCGTGCGTCAGATCGTCGAGCTGATGGTGGGCGGTGTTCTCAGCGAAGCGCGGCCCGCGGGAGACGTGCACCGCGGCTCGACCGTGCTGCAACTGGACCACCTCACGCGTGACGGGCACTTCTCCGATATCAATCTGAGCGTCGCCGCGGGCGAGATCGTCGGGCTCTATGGCCTGATCGGCTCCGGCGCGGCGGACATCGCCGAGGTGGTCTACGGCATCAACCGCGCCAGCAGCGGCCGCGTGCTCATCGAAGACCAGGCCGTCGCGGTGAAAACACCCGCCCAGGCCAAGAAGCTGGGTATTCACCTGCTTCCCGCAAACCGATCAGCGCAGGGTGCGTTCTCCTTTCAGAGCATCGCGCTCAACATTGTGATTGGTGAGCTGCAGCTGCTCGGCAGGCTACGCGGGTGGGTGAGTAAAAAAAAGGAACGCGAAATCGCCCGTGACTTCATTACCCGCCTCGCGGTCAAGACGCCGAGCGAGACGCAGCCCATCAGCGCCATGTCGGGTGGGAACGCCCAGAAAGTGGTGCTCGCCCGCCAATTGGTGAAACGGCCCACCCTGCTCGTGCTGGCCGAACCGACCCAGGGTGTGGATGTCGGCGCCAAGGAAGAGATCCACCGCATCATCTCCGGCCTCGCCGACGAGGGAACCGCTGTGCTCGTAGTCACCAGCGACCTGAGTGAGGTGCTGCGCATCTCGGATCGGATCCTCGTGATCCGCGCGGGACAGGTCGTCGCGGAGTTTCTGCCCAATGCCACCCAGGTCGAGATTCTCGCGGCCGCAGCAGGAGAGGTCGACAAATGACCTTGGAAAAGAAGCCGGCGCATTCCGACGCCACCCGGCGCACGGTGCGCCGGGTGCTCCCGCCTCCCGTCACCGGTCAGGAGTTCGTGCTCATCGGGGTGATCGCGGCTCTCTGGATACTGCTGGGGATCTTCACCCCGGCGTTTCTCACCCCCGGGTCGATACAGCCGCTGCTGGTTTCGGTTGCGCCCATCGCGCTCATCGGCGTGGGAATGACCTTCATCATCATCACCGCCGGCATCGACGTGTCCGTGGGTGGCGCCATCATGCTCTGCGCGGTAGTCACCGCCAAGGCCCTCGTCACGACCGGCGTCCCGCTGGTCGGCGCCATCGCGCTGTCTGTCGCGCTGGGCCTGGTCCTCGGCCTGGTCAACGGCACCCTCATCGCCTACGGGCGGGTGCACGCGATCATCATCACGTTCGGCACGGCGAATGTGTTCCAGTTTTTGGCGCTACGGGTGTTCGGATCATCCACCGTCAACGGCATTCCATCGACGCTCGAGGTATTCGGCCGGGGTGAGGCGGGGAGAACCCTCGGGGTTCCGAACAGCTTTGCGCTGACCGTTCTGGCCGTCGCAATCGCGTGGTGGTACCTGCGGCACACGGCCGGCGGTCGTCACCTGTTTGCGATCGGCGGAAACGCCCAGGCCGCGCGACTCGCGGGCATCAAAGTGCAACCCCGCATTGTTGCGACCTACGCGCTGACCGGTGCTCTGGTGGGGGTCGCGGCCTGCTTCTTCATCGCCTCGGGCACCTCGACCCTCGACCAGACCATCGGGTCAGGCCGGGAGCTCGCCGTGATCGCCGCTGTGGTTATCGGCGGTACCTCGATTCTGGGAGGACGGGGTTCGGTCATCGGCACACTGCTCGGTGCCATCCTCGTCGCGACCGTCACCTCGGGCGTCACCCAGATCGGCTGGCCCTCGCAGCTCGCGAATCTGTTCGTGGGCGTGTTCATTATCATCGCCGTCGGCACGGACCTGCTCCGCGAGCGGGCGAGGAGGAAGTCATGACCGTCACATCCCCACCCGCCACCCCACAGCTGCCCCCGGGAGCTGATCCCGGCAAGCGGCGCGGTCTCGTCTCGCGAATGCTCGAGGCGTTGCTCACGCAGCGGGTGGTTCTGCTCGCGGTGCTGATTATTCTTGTGCTCGTGGGGATGACCCTGCTCGATGTAGCCGGACTCCTCAGCGGCTCGTACAACGCGGACTATCTTGCCTCGGCGCTCATCAGTGCCGTGCCCCTGGCCATGCTCGGCCTGGCGCAATTGATGGTGATCCTCTCGGGAAAGGGGGGAATCGACCTGTCGGTTGGGTCGATGGTGTCGATCACCGGCGTATTGTTCGGCCTCGCGTACGGCTCCTGGGGCTGGGGTTTCCTCGCCGCCTTCGGCTTCGCGGTTCTTGCTGGCGCCGCCTGCGGTGCTATCAATGGGGCGCTGGTGGCCTACATCGGATTCCCTCCGCTCATCGCGACCCTCGCCACGTACTACGCCTTCCGGTCGCTCGCCCTCGTCATCAGCGACCAGAAACCGGTGAACTCGCCGGAAATCCAGGCGTTCTACTCGGCCGCGCAATCGATCGAAATTCCCCTCATCGGCGGTACCCTGCCGCTGGTTCCGCTCGGCATCTTCACGTTTCTGCTGCCCACCGTTGTGGTGGTGTGGTTGGTACTCAACAAAACCACGTTCGGACGCCGCCTCTACGCGATCGGAACCAACGACGTCGCCGCGGCGTGGTCCGGAATCAATGTTCGGCCGAACCGGATGGTCGTTTACGTTCTCTCCGGGGTGATTTCCGCGCTCGTCGCTGTCGTGACGGTGGCGCAGTTCGCTTCGGCGCGGCCCGACGCGGGAACCAGCGGAAACGGAATGGCGCTGCCGGCCATCACCATCGCGGTACTGGGCGGGGTGGCCATCACCGGTGGCATAGGCCGCGTCGCGGGAATCGTGCTGTCGACGCTCTTGATCGTGTGGCTGAACGCCGGCATCCTGCTCGCGTTTCCGGGCAACGACGGGTCGCAATACCAGCTGCTGGCGCTTGGGCTTGTACTGATCTTCGCCTCGCTGCTCAACGGCATCACCAAGCGCCGGTACGGGGGAATCTAATCGTGCGGCCCGCTCAGTATCAACACACCGGACGGTAGATCGCGATCAATACACCGAACGGTAGATCGCGAGGATCTGCTCGACGGTGGCGCCGCGCGGGTTGCCGCCGGTGCAGACGTCGTCGAACGCGGCCTGCGCGAGTGCCGGAAGGTCTTCCTCCCGAGCGCCAACCTCGCGGAGGGTGTTCGGGTTTCCCAGGGCCTTGGCGAAGTTCGCGACGGCCTGCACCGCGAGCTCTCGCACCTCCTCGAGGGGAAGGCTCACGGCATCCCGCACCCCAAATGCCACCGCGATATCTCGGAAACGCTCGCCGGTACTCTCGGCGTTGAACCGCATCACGGGCGCGAGGAGGATGCCGTTCGCCACACCGTGCGGGGCGTTGTAGAAGGCACCGAGGGGATGCGCCATTCCGTGTACCAGCCCGAGGCCCACGTTGGAATATCCCATTCCTGCCACGTACTGGGCCAACGCCATGCGGTCGGCGGCCGCGGCGTCACCGTCGGCGGCGGCGGGCAGCGCTTCGGCGATGATGGTGATCGCTTTCAGATGGAACAGGTCGGAGAGCTCCCACGCGCCCTGGGTGGTGTACCCCTCAATGGCGTGGGTGAGCGCATCCAGACCGGTCGCGACCTTGAGCGAACGGGGCGCCGTGGCCATCATCTCCGAGTCGACGATCGCGAGGATCGGGATGGCGTGCGGGTCGACGCACACGAACTTGCGTGAGCGCTCGACGTCGGTGATGACGTAGTTGATGGTGGTCTCCGATGCGGTGCCGGCAGTGGTCGGAATCGCGATGATCGGCACCGAAGGGTTTTTGGTGGCCGCGACACCCTCGAGGCTGCGCACGTCGGAGAACTCGGGATTGGCGGTGATGATGCCGATTGCCTTGCAGGTGTCCTGGGGAGATCCCCCACCCACGGCGATCAGCACGTCGGCGCCCGAGGCGGCGAACGCGGCGACGCCGGCCTGAACCGCTTCGATCGGCGGGTTGGGCGTGACGTCGGAGTAGACCTCGTACCCGAACTCGGCGGCGTCGAGCAGGTCGGTCACGCGCGCAGTGACTCCCGTCTGCACGAGCACGGCGTCAGTCACCACAAATGCCCTGGTGAAGCCGCGCGCGGCGAGTTCGCCGGGAATGACCGAGATCGCTCCCGGGCCGAAGTGAGCATTCTGGTTCCAAATCATTCTGTTGGACACGTTTATACCTTCTCGCTGTCATTACTTCGTTGTACTGAGGTCGGCGAATGAATCGTTTCACCGCTACCATCCTCTACCTTCTGCGCGCCCATATTGGGGCCCAAAGTCCTATCCGCCGTTCTGGATCGTCGCCTAGGCTCGATGAAAAGTGAAACGATTCAACAATGTGGTTCATCTCTCGGGACCACCGATCAGGAGGCCACAATGAGTGCTGCAAGCCGCGAGATCCGTGAAGAGATTCTGTACTGGTGCCGCGAATCCGTGCGCACCGGGTTGAATTTCAACACCCAGGGCAACATCTCGGTGCGTCTGCCCGAGCACAACGCGATTGTGATTACGCCGTCGGGTATTCGCTACGACGTGCTCACCGTCGACCAGATGGTTGTGGTCGGTTATGACGGCAAGGTGATCGAGGGCGACCTGTTCCCGTCGACCGAAACCGACGTGCACCTCGCTCACTACCGTCGTCGTCCCGACGTCAACGCGATTGTCCACACCGAATCGCCCTACGCCAACATGTTCGGCGCCATCGGCCGAACCATCGATCCCGTGCTGCTGAACATGGTGTTGTACGCCAAGGGCGCCGTGCGGATCATGCCGTTCGAGTTCTCCACCAACGCCGACTTCGGCGAGCTGAGCGCCAGCCTCATGGGCGACGACACCAACGCCGTCGTCTGGGGCAACCACGGAATGCTGTCCGTCGGCGATGACGTCGCCGGAGCGTTCAAGGTTGCGGTCGCGGTCGAAGCGAACGCCCAGGTTCTTCACGGTGCGCTCGCGCTCGGAACCCCGAATGTTCTGGTTCTGGCCGACATCACCATCCCCGCCGGAGCGCGCCTGCCCTAACCGCGAGGACCACCACCGTTCAGACCCACCACAAGAAACACCCAACACAAAGAAGTGACTGATGACATTTAGTGCCGAAATCGCCGCCCAGCTGC
>NZ_PVTL01000014.1 GCF_003003265.1 Glaciihabitans tibetensis | reverse complement strand
CCCCGACGTTTGTCCGCGCCAGCGGGCTGTGGGAGGCGACCACCCCATATTTTCGATCCCCACGGAGCGTCAACGACGCTGGGCTGCTGGCCTCTCGACGAGGGTTTGAGCGTCCTCGAGGGGCGTAACCCACGTGCAGTGTCCGCTCGGCGGTCGTGGGGGCCGAACCACGCCAGGACGCGCCAAACCACGCCAGGCGAGGGCGAGTCGCGCCAGGCGAGGGCGAGCCGCGCCAGGCCCGAACCGCCGTCCAAACACAAAACCCGGCCCGCACGAGGTGCGGAGCCGGGTTGAGCGTGAGGGTAGAAACGAGAAACCACGAGAAACCGCTGGTGGATCGTCGAGTGTTGCTACCTACTTGGCGGCCTTCGCGATCGCACGCAGACGCGACACCTCGTAGAGCGCGACGCTGGCGGCGATTCCGGCGTTGAGCGACTCGGTTGCCGCGTTGATCGGGATCGAGACGATGGCGTCGCACGTCTCGGCGACCAGGCGTGACAGTCCCTTGCCCTCGCTACCGATGACGAGCACAACCGGCTCGTTCGCGAGCTCCAGCTCGGGCAGCTGCATGTCGCCGTCCCCGGCGAGCCCGAGCACGAACACGCCGCGGGCCTTGAAGTCCTTCAGGGTCGCGGTCAGGTTGCTCGCCATGGCGACGGGCGTGCGCGCGGCGGCACCGGCGGAGGTCTTCCACGCCGACGCGGTAAGACCCACGGAGCGGCGCTGCGGCACGATGACGCCCTGTCCACCAAATGCGGCGACGGAGCGGATGATGGCACCGAGGTTACGCGGATCCGTGATGCCATCGAGGGCAACGAAGAGCGGCTTGTGGCCACGGCTGATCGTGAGGTCGAGCATCTCCATCGGGTGCGCGTACTCGTACGGCGGCACCTTAAGCGCGAGGCCCTGGTGTACCGAGTCGAACCCGGCGAGGCGATCGAGTTCGGGGCGCATGACTTCGAGGATCGGGATGCCGCGGCTCGTCGCCAGCTTCATGGCCTCCTTTACGCGGTCGTCCATTTCGATGCGCGTGGCGACGTAGAGCGTCGTTGCGGGGATCTTCGCCCGCAGCGCCTCGAGCACGGAGTTGCGGCCGGTGACGATCTCGACCTCGTCGGATGATTTCGCGCGGCGCTGGCGGTCGGAACCTTGCGAACGCTGGGCGGCGCCGCTGGAGGAACCCGACTTGCTGTACGCACCGGCGCCGGAGCCAGAGCTCGCGCTGCGCCGGATCGAGCCGGCGGCCGACGATTCTGGACGGTCATCGCGATCGCCACGGTCGGCACCGGCACGCGGCGCCTTCGAGCGACCGCTCGCCGCGGCGAAGCGATCGTTGGCGGCTTTACGTTTTCCTGCGGGGTGGTACGGGCGGTCTTCCGCCTTCGGGGTGGGCTTTTTGCCCTCGAGAGCCTGTCGTCCCTGTCCGCCGGAGCCGACCTGCTTGCCCTTGTTACTGCCTTGGCGCACGGCGCCGGGACGGCCCTTGCGTGCTCCTGAAACGTTTTTCACTGTTCAATACTCCAATGTGATCCAGACGGTGTGTCTTCGATCGAAATTCCTGCTGCGGTCAATTCATCGCGGATCCGGTCGGCGGCGGCGAAATCCCGCGCCTTGCGTGCCTGTTCGCGGTCCTCGATGAGCCGCTCTACGAGGGCGCCGAGAGCACGGGACGACGGTTCATCCGTCGACGCGAGCCACTCGTTCGCCAGGGGGTTGATGCCGAGAACCTCGGTCATCGCGGTCACCTCGCCGCGGATGGCCGCGGCGGTGGCGAGATCTTCGTCGTCGAGGGCAGCGTTGCCCGCGCGAACGCGTTCGTGCAGTACCCCGAGCGCTTGCGGAACGGCGAGGTCATCGTCCATTGCTTCGGCGAATGCGGTGGGGATGATGGGAGCGCCACTTCCGGCGAAACGGGTGTCGGCAAGCCTTCGATCGGCACGGGTGAGGAACACCTCAACCCGCTCGAGCGCGGCTTCGGCCTCGACCAGGGCACCATCGTGATAGTCAATGGTCGACCGGTAGTGCGCCGAACTGAGGTAGTAGCGCACGACCAGCGGGCGTGCCATATCGAGGAACTCGGAGGCGTAGATGGAGTTGCCGAGCGACTTCGACATCTTCTGTCCGTTGACGTGAACGAGACCGTTGTGCACCCAGTAGTTCGCGAAGGCGTCGCCGGCCGCGGTGGACTGGGCAAGCTCGTTCTCGTGGTGGGGAAACCGCAGATCCAGTCCGCCACCGTGAATGTCGAACTGGGCGCCGAGGTACCGTGCGGACATGGCAGAGCACTCGATGTGCCACCCCGGACGACCCATGCCCCACTCCGAAGGCCACGAGGCCGACGCGGGCTCATCCGGCTTGGCGCCCTTCCACAGGGCAAAGTCGCGCGGCTCGCGCTTTCCGCGGGGGTCGGCGTCGGCAGCGGCGACCATGTCTTCGGGTTTCTGGTGGGTGAGTTCTCCGTAGGCGGGCCAGCTCGCGGTGTCGAAATACACGTCGCCCGAGGCATCCGCTGCTGCATAGGCATGGCCGCGCTCGATCAACCGGGCGATGATTGCCTGCATCTCGCCGATGCTGGCCGTGGCGCGCGGCTCGTAGGTCGGGGCGAGGATGCCGAGGCGCTGGTACCCGGCGGTGAACTCGAGCTCGTAGCGGTAGGCGAGGGCCCACCACTGCTCCGAGGAGCCTTGGGCGTTCACCAAAATCTTGTCGTCGATGTCGGTGACGTTGCGCACCAGGGTCACATCGAGGCCGCGATACGTCAGCCAGCGACGCCACAGATCGTAGACGAGGGCGGAGCGCAGGTGGCCGATGTGGGGGGAAGATTGCACCGTCGGCCCACACACGTAGAGCCCGACGTGACCGTCGACGAGGGGCACGAAGTCTGCGAGAGACTGCGTTTTGGTGTTATAAAGCCGGATAGTCACTCGCAGAGTTTACCGATAGCCACGCCGATTGACGGCGGGACGGCAGATCGGGCGACTCTCAGACCCCCAGCAGGGCCGTGGCGATTGCAGATAGCCCCTCGCCCCGCCCCGTAAAACCGAGACTGTCTGTGGTGGTCGCAGACACACTCACCGGGGCCCCGAGACTCTGGCTGAGGTGCTGCTCGATTTCGAGCCTGCGGGCGGACATACGCGGCGTATTACCGACAACCTGCACCGCGACGTTGTGCACCCGATAACCGGCTCCGAGCACCAGCGCGAGCGTCTCGCGCAAAAACACCTCGCCGTGAGCGTCGGCAAAGCGGGGGTCGTCGGTGCCGAAGCGTCCGCCGATGTCTCCGAGGCCCGCCGCCGACAGCAGGGCGTCGCAGATCGCGTGGGCGATGGCGTCACCGTCGCTGTGACCCGCGAGGCCCACCTCGTCGGGCCAGTACAGTCCGCCGAGCCAGAGCGGCGCGGACGGTTCGTACGCGTGCACATCGATACCGATCCCCGTGCGGACGCCCACGGAGGTGGGGGCCGGGTCGACCAGCGTCTCGGCACGCCGCAGGTCCCAAGGCGTGGTGATCTTGAAGGCGAGCGGATCTCCGTCGACGACCCGTACGGCGTGGCCCGCGGCGGCGAACAGCGCGGCGTCGTCGGTGTAGTCCTCCGTGGCGGCGCTGTACGCGTCGACGAGCTGCTGCCGCGGAAAGCCCTGCGGCGTCTGCACCGCGGTCAGGGTCGAGCGGTCCACGGTTTCTCGGGCGAGGCCCGCCTCTGTGCGTTTGATGGTGTCAGAGACGGGCAATCCCGGGATGATGCCGTCGCCGGTGTCCCGCACGGCGGCAACCACGGACTCCAGAAGAGCAGGCGGGGTGAGGGCACGCGCCGAATCATGCACGAGCACGGTACTAACGGCGTCGTCGAGCACCGCGAGCCCCGCGGCAACGGACAGCTGACGGGTGGCACCGCCGACGACGACGGTCACCGAGGCGGCGGCCACGCCAGCAACCTCGGCCGCGATGGCCACCGCTTCGGCACGCCACTGCTCGGGGGCGACCACAACAACCTGCGCGGGCTCCCGCATGCCGAGCACGCCGTCGAGGCAGCGCGCGAGCACCGTGCGGCCCGCGACCGGCACAAACGCTTTCGGCTGCGCCTGGCCGAGTCGGCTGCCGCTGCCGGCAGCAACGATGATGACGCCCACCGTCGCGGCGGGAGTCGCCGTCGCCGCTGGACTCGCGGTGTCCGCTGGACTAGCTGTCTCCGCTGGACTCGCGGTCTCCGCGGGACTGGCCGTCGCCGTCGCACTCGCACTCGCCGTCACTTTGGCGGTATCGGACCCAGCTGCACTCTCGACGCTCTCAGTCATCCCCCGAGCGTACCGACCGAACCGCAACGGTCGGTGACGTCGGGATCAGCCCGCCGCCGGACGATCGGGCGCTGTGACGTCGGTGGCAGGTGTTGCCGCAAGCGATTCGCTGAGTGCCGCATCCAACTCCGTATCGACCGTCGACTCGTCCGTCTTGCCCGCGAGTGCCAGCTCGGACACCAGAACCTGGCGCGCCCGGGCGAGGAGCGCTTTCTCGCCCGCAGACAGCCCGCGGCCTTGCTCCCGGCGCCAGAGGTCGCGAACCACCTCGGAGACACGGAGCACGTCGCCCGATGCAAGTTTCTCCACGTTTGCCTTGTACCGGCGCGACCAGTTGGTCGACTCGTCAACCGAATCGGCACGCAAGACCTCGAACACGGCGGCTACCCCGTCGGTGTTGATGACGTCGCGCACACCGACAAGCTCAATGTTGGCCGCGGGCACCTCGATCACCAGGTTCGATTGGGTGACTTTGAGCTTGAGATACAGCTTCTCGTCGCCGCGGACGATCCGGTTTTTGATCTCAATGATGGTGGCCGCACCATGGTGCGGATAGACAACGATTTCGCCGACCTCGAAGAGCATCAATTGCTCCTTCCACTGACCAATTATTTTACCACATCGCCTTTCGGAGTTAGGGTCGCCTTACCCCCGCGCGGGAGGGCCTATCGGTAGGCTGGGGCGACAACTGCTTTAAGACTTTTGGCTTTGATGGAGGCTCCTGTGAGATCACGCGTGGCGGTATCCGCGATACTGGCGGCCGGCGTTTTGCTCGGCTCCTCCGGCTGCGCTTTCTTCAGCCCCGTCGCGACGCAGATCGCGTATGACCCGAGTGACGGAACGAGCACCACCGTGGGCGACGTCAAGGTGCGCAACGCCATGGCGATCACGGAAGACGGCGAAACCGTAAACCTCGTGATGGCCGTGATCAACAGCGGCGAGGACGACGTCGAGGTGCGCTTCCAGTACAACTTCGAAGGCGCCGAGCCTTCGGCCACCGATGTGGGCATAGTTGTGCCGCTCGAGGCCGGCGAAACCATCTCCTTCGGCAACGGCGAAGACTCACCTGAAGCGATCCTCACCGACGCCGCCGCCGAACTCGGTGGGCTCATGCCCGTGTTCGTGCAGTACGGCGAGGAAACCGGAAAGACGATGCTGGTGCCCGTGCTCGACGGGTCGCTGCCCGGGTACGAAGACCTCGTCCCCGAGGCCACCGACGTGCCCGAGGCCACTGACTCGGAGTAGTCGGCACTCGTTCGGAGTAGTCAGCACTGCTCGGAGTAGTCAGCACTCGCTTGGAGCAGCCAGCCGCTGCCGGAGTAGTTGGCACTCGCTCGGAGCGGTCAGCCGCTCGCCCGGAGTGGTTCGCCGCGCTCCGGGCGCCGTGGCCTGCTACGCCTCGAAGCGGTAGCCGAGACCGCGCACGGTGACCAACATCTTCGGATCCGACGGCTTTGCTTCGATCTTGGAGCGGATCCGCTTGATGTGCACGTCGAGGGTCTTCGTGTCGCCGAAGTAGTCCGCGCCCCAGACGCGATCGATCAGCTGACCGCGGGTAAGCACGCGGCCGGAGTTGCGCAGCAGCAGCTCGAGCAGTTCGAACTCTTTCAGTGGCATCGCGGTCTCTTTGCCACCGACGGTGACGGCGTGCCTCTCGACATCCATTCGCACCGATCCCGACTCCAGGATCAACTCCTGCACGTCGTCATCCTCGATGCGGCGACGAAGGATCGCGCGGATACGGGCGAGCAGCTCCCGCGTCGAGTAGGGCTTCGTCACGTAGTCGTCTGCACCGAGTTCGAGACCGACAACGATATCGACCTCGCTGTCTTTTGCGGTCAGCATGATGATCGGCACGTTCGATCGTGAGCGGATCTCCCGGCACACCTCGGTGCCGGACAGTCCGGGCAGCATGAGGTCGAGCAGAACCAGGTCGCTGCCGTTGCGCTCGAATTCTGCAACCGCCGCGAGCCCGTCGTCAGCGATTGTGGTGTCGTAGCCCTCGCGCCCGAGGAGGAACGCGAGCGGTTCGCTCAGCGAAGACTCGTCTTCGACAATAAGGATTCTGGTCACTGGTCTGCTCCCGAGCTGGTTGAAGCGTTGGCTGCTTCTGGCAATCGAATAGTGAACGTCGAACCCTTGCCCGGTTGGGACCAGACACGAATATCGCCGCCGTGATTTTGAACTACATGCTTCACAATACTGAGGCCAAGGCCAGAGCCGCCCGTGTTGCGGCTGCGCGCTGGATCGATTCGGAAGAATCGCTCAAATACCCTGTCACGCTCGTCCTCCGGTATTCCGATTCCCTGGTCGGTGACCGCGATCTCGATCGTGTGGTTGATGTTGCTCACGCCGATTCCGATTCGCGAGTTGTCCGGGGAGTACTGGATCGCGTTCGCGATGAGGTTGTGCAGGGCGACCACCAGCAGTGGTTCGTCTCCCAGCACCTTCGCGCCGCTCGGCTTGCGGGTCACGATCGAGATGTTGCTGGCCTCGGCGGCGACCCGGTTCTGGTCGATCGCGTTGGCGACCACCTGGTCGATCGACACGCGTGACGGGTTAGCGAGGGCGTCAATGCCCTGTAGGCGAGACAGCTCGATGATCTCCAGGGTGATCTTCGCGAGCCGGTCCGCCTCACGGGTCAGCTGCGTGGCGAACTTGCGCACCTGCACGGGGTCATCCGAGGCGCTGTCGAGGGCTTCGGCGAGGAGCCCCACCGCGCCGATGGGCGTCTTCAGTTCGTGACTGATGTTGGCGATGAAGTCCTTGCGAACCTCGTCGAGCCGAACGCTGTCGGTGCGGTCCTCGGCCAGTAGCAGCACGTAGCGCGCACCGAGCCGGGCAACCCGCACAACCAGGTACACCTGGGCGTCGCCGAAAGGCCCGCGCGCGATGGTCAGCGAGTGCGAGAGCGGCTCGCCCAACCGGCGAACCTTGTCGACCAGGGCCACCAGCTCCGGGTGCACCAACGCGTGGTTAGAAACCAGCCCGAGAGCGAAGGCGCCGGGCGACGCTTTCAGCACTGTGTTGGAAGGGTCGAGGACCACTCCGGCGGATTCCAGAACCTCGATGACCTGGTCAACGCCATCGGGCACTCCGGCCGTCGCCACACGCACGGCTCGCTGCCCTCGGCGGGCGGCGAGCACAACGATCATCACAATGCCCGCGCCGACCACAACTCCGAAAGCCAGCGACAACGGCACCAGCAGGGCGGAGTCCATACCGACTAGATTAGTTACTACTTGAGGCTGGCTTGACTGCGCGCCTACTGTGGCCTTGCACTTCGGCCACTGTTCAGTGCCAGTCCACCCGCCGTTCATCCGGCCCGGGCAGTGTGGCCTCAACTGTGCGGGATTCGGCACACCCGCTGCGAAAGGGATCTACAACATGCGCGAAGTATTCCAGCAGGAGCTCCAAGAGGTGCAGGAACGCCTCGTCGAGATCGCGGCTCTCGTCGCCACGTCGATGGAGAACGCCACACGCGCCTTCAACGAGTCGAACGTGTCCCTTGCCGAGAACGTCATCGCCGATGACGACAAGATCGACGTACTGGCGCAGGAGCTCGACGAGCTCGCCATCAACATCCTGGCTCGCCAGCAGCCCGTCGCCCGCGACCTGCGAATCGTTGTGAGCGCGCTGCGTATCTCCGCCTCGCTCGAGCGCATGGGTGACATGGCCGAGCACATCGCCCAGCTGGCTCGCTACCGCTTCCCCGACAAGGTTGTGCCGAAGAGCCTGCGTGGAACGTTCTCCGAGCTCGGCGCCCTCGACGTCGCCATCGCGAAGAAGCTTGTCGAGCTGCTGCGCACCGAAGACGTGAGCCTCGCCGAAGAGATCCGCAACGACGACGACCGCATCGACGCGCTGCACCTCAGCGTGTTCGACAAGGTCCTCGGCGAGACCTGGAAGGGCGCAGCGGTGGACACCGTCGATGCCACCCTCGCCTCCCGCTACCACGAGCGATTCGCCGACCACGCGGTCTCCATCGCCAAGAAGGTGCAGTACCTCGCCACCGGCGACTGGATCCCCGTAGCCCTCTAGCGCCTCCGGGCCTCACGGCCTGCGCACGCCTCCGGGCCTCACAGCCTTCGCGAGTCGCGAACAGCCGCAAACACAACAACGCCCGCCGCGGGCTCCTTTCGGGGAGACCGTGGCGGGCGTTGTCGTTGTGCGGAAGGGTGCTACTTCGCGGCGATCTTGCCACCCTGCGCAGCGACTGCGGCGGCCCCGGCCTCTGCGGCCTCCGGGTCGAGGTAGTAGCGCGGCTTGATCGGAACGAAGTTCTCGTCGAGCTCGTACACCAGCGGGATTCCGGTGGGAACGTTCAGCTCGGAGATCTCTCCGTCGCTGATGCCGTCGAGGTGCTTGATGAGCGCGCGCAGCGAGTTGCCGTGGGCGGTGACGAGCACGGTCTTGCCCGCGGCGAGGTCGACCTGGATGTCGGACTCCCAGTACGGCAGCATGCGGTCGATGACCAGCTTGAGGGACTCGGTGCGGGGCAGCTCACCGTCAATGTCGGCGTAACGCTCGTCGCCAACCTGGCTGTACTCGGCGTCATCGGCCAGCACGGGCGGCGGCACGTCGAAGCTGCGGCGCCACTCCATGAACTTCTCCTGGCCGAACTTCTCGAGGGTCTCGGCCTTGTCGAGTCCCTGCAGGGCTCCGTAGTGGCGCTCGTTGAGGCGCCAGGAGCGCTTCACCGGGATCCACGCACGGTCGGCGACGTCGAGCGCGATGTTGGCGGTCTGGATCGCGCGGGTGAGCACGCTGGTGTACAGGATTTCGGGCTTCAAACCCGACTCGGCGAGCAGTTCGCCGGCGCGGTTGGCCTCGGCGACACCCTGGTCGCTCAGCCTCACATCCACCCATCCCGTGAAGAGGTTCTTCTGGTTCCAATCCGAGTTGCCGTGGCGCAGCAAAATAAGCGTGTAAGTCATACGCTCAGCTTACGAGGTGCGTCGCGCACGCAATGGGGATAAAGGTCCCGTGGGTGGGCCCCGCGGCATCCGCTCGATGAATATCCGGCGATAATTGGGGGATGGCGGAGGGGCGCGTAACGCGGGGAACGACGGGCACGAACCGTCTGCGCCGGGTGGACCGCTGGATCTCCGCACTTCCGGCCCTGCGCCGCGCGACCGACCCGCTCGTGGTCGACCTCGGCTACGGGGCGAGCGCAACGACTCCGCTCGAACTGCACGCGCGGCTGTCGCGCACGCGCGCGGACGTGGAAGTCATCGGCATCGAGATCGAACCCGAGCGGGTGCGGGTGGCATCGCTGTCTGCGGTGCCCGGCGTCAGTTTCCGTCGCGGCGGCTTCGAGGTGCCGCTGCCGACGGGTCGACGCGCGACCGTGATCCGCGCCTTCAACGTGCTGCGGCAGTACAACGAAGACGAGGTACCCGCCGCCTGGGACCGGATGGTGTCGCGCCTGCAACCCGGGGGTGTGCTGATCGAGGGCACCTGCAACGAGATAGGACGGGTGAGCAGCTGGGTGGATGTCACGGCCGCGGGCCCCCAGTCACTGACCGTGAGCCTGCGGCTGACGGACCTCGACAAACCGTCGATCGTCGCCGAGCGGCTACCGAAGGCTCTCATCCATCACAACGTGCCGGGTGAAGCCATCCACAGCTTCCTTACGGCGCTCGATCACCAGTGGGCCGTGCACGCGGCGCTGGCGACCTACGCTCCCTCGCAGCGCTGGGTCGCGGCCGTCGAGGGTATGCGCGCGGCGGGGTGGCCCGTGCGCGGTCCGGTGCGGCGCTGGAAGCTCGGCGAGCTCACGGTGGACTGGGCCGCGGTGGCGCCGGCGGCGTGACGCTGTGCCGGGTCAGACGGGCGGCAGCAGTTCGCGTGCGTCGTCGGCGCTTCGTCCGCTCGCCTCCAGCAGGTCGATGACCAGCGGGCGCAGCAGCAACACGATCACCGACTCGGTGACGGGCGCGTCGGGCAGAGCCGCGTGCGGGTTGAGCCGCGGCACCAGCTCCTCGAGCACTGCCGCGGCCTCCGCGCTTCGTCCCGGCTGTTCGACGCTCTGGCCGAGCAGCGCGATCGCGGCGGCGACCGGCTCGAGTAGCTCGACGAGTTCCGGGCGAGGCCGACCGTCGCGCACCAGGAACGACACGCGCCGGGCCAGAACCCGCAAGTGCCTGGCGGCGAGGTCCATACCCTTCAGTACGCGGGCCTGTTGCCGCAGCGCCGTGAGGTGGGAGCGAAGGAAGGGCGAAATACGGCTGATGGATGTCGCGGAATCCAGCGATGAGGTCCAGTCGTCAACGAGTACCTGAGTGCGGCGCAGGCGCTCCACGGAGAGGCTGGCGGCCGGTTCATCCCCCTCACGAAGCCCGGCAAGAAGCGCGTCGAGTGATTCACCCAGGGCGGATGTCAGGCGCCGCGCATCGCGACGGGCGATGCCGCGCGGATCCCGCGGAATGAGGGCGGTGACGAGCAATGCGACGATGCCGCCGACCAGCCCGTCGACGCTCCGGCTGAGCACTCCCCCGCCGGGTGGCGGCAGGAGCATCACCAGCATCGCCTGCACCCCGGCGGCCGCGGCAAAGGCGGCGCTCGGCGAAATGAGCCTCGCCAGCAGCAGTGTGAGCATCAGGATGACGGCGATCTGCCAGATTCCCCAGCCGAGGAGGGTGAACAGCACCTCGCTGAACAGGATGCCCACGAGGATCCCGACCACGGTGTCGAGCACGCGGCGCGGGCGCGCGTCCCGTCCGAACCCGAGGGCGGCGATCACCACCGTGATCGACAGCAGCGGAGAGGCGTGGCCGAGCACGTAGTGCGAAAAGGCGTAGCTGGCGAGCACCGCCACCACGATCTGGGCGGCGGCAGGGATGGAGGCCGCGACGCGCGTGATCGCGACCTTGGCGTCGAGGCGCACCTTTATGCGTCGCTCGAAGCGACGAAGTGCGTCGACCGGTGCCTTTGGCTTCCTCGGCATCGGACGGGGTCAGCGTCGCACGGCGCCGAGACGGGGCAGGCGGGGAACGTTCGCTTCCGCACCCGCATCCGGGGGCACGATGACTTCTTGAGCCGCGGCGATCTGAATGGCCGGATCGCCCGCTGTCACGACGAGGTCGAGCGCCGGATCGACGCTGCGCTTCACCACCGCGAGCGCGATCGGCCCGAGCTCGTAGTGCAGCGCGGCGGAGGTGATGCTGCCCACCTCCTTGTCGCCGGCGAGCACGATGTCGCCGTGCACCGGAAGAACTCCCTCCGAACCATCGAGGTGCAGCAGTACCAGTCGACGCGGCGGATGTCCGAGGTTGTGCACCTTCGCGACGGTTTCCTGACCGCGGTAGCAGCCCTTGCTGAGGTGCACGGCAGAGCGCAGCCAGTCCAGCTCGTGCGGGATCGTGCGTTCGTCAACCTCGGTCGCCCGGCGCGGTCGCCACGCCGCGATCCGCAGGGCTTCGAGCGCCAGGGTGCCCGCAGCGGGCAGGGCTGCGGCCTCCGGCAGGGCGGCGCGGTCAATGAGCAGCTCGCTGTAGGTCCAGTCGGCAGACGGATGCCGCTGTGCCGTCGAGTACTGATGCCCCCCAGTCACCACGGCACTCCACGGGTCCCGCCAGTGCAGAGCAATGCCGTTGGGCGCGGCCGGCGCAAGTGACGGGCTGCCGAGGGTTCCGATGGTGGCGAACTCGGCGGAACGGTCGGCAACCTCAACCCGGAGCATAAACCGCATGCGGTCGAGCCAGGTGTGCAGGGCAGCGCCCTCGGTGGCCTCAAGCAGAAGCCAGGTGCTGACACCGTCGTCCAGCAGCCGCACCGCGTACTCGAGCCGGCCGGCGGGGTCGAGCAGGAGGGTCTCCGCGGATTCGCCGGGCTGCAGCTTCGCGACCGCCTGCGAGGTCAGCGAATCGATCCAGCTCAGCCGGTCCGGGCCGGTGACGGTCAGCACCGCACGGTCAGAAAGGTCAACAACCGCGGTGCCTTCCGCAAGCAGGCGCTGCTCGTGCAGCGGGTTGCCGTAGTGCTGGGGCGGACTGCCGATGGCGCCGGGCTTCGCCTCGAAGCCGCGTGCGCGGTCTGCGGGAGCTGGTTCGGTCGACGCCGGGTCAGTCGAGACGAGGTCGGTCGAAGCGGGGTCAGTCGACGCCGGGTCAGTCGACACGGGCGAGCCGTCCTGAGGAGTGGGTGCGGAGGTCCTGGCCGAGCGCGGCGATGTCCCACGCCCAGAGCAGGTGGCTGTCGACGAGACCGTAGAGCCGGGTCGCCGCGGCGTACTCCTTGGCCATGGCGGTGCGCATCACGGCGTCCGTTGCCAGGTCGATTCGCGGACCCTTCACCTGGCCGAGATACAACTCGCTGATGCCGCTGGGGTGCACAAGCGAGACCTCGATGTCAAAGCCGCCGTCGTCGTTGCGCAGCGCTTCGACCGACTCGGTGGTCGGGAAGGGCGGGCCCGCAATCGGCGGCAGCATGCCGGGGCCCGGGTCGCCGTCCGCGGCAGGGCGGCTGAGGCGCCAGTAGCCGGTCTCCGTAACCAGGGGGGTCAGGTTGTCGTCGAGAAGCCAGGTGTACGACGTGTAGTTCAGGTAGGGAAGGCCGTCGTGGCTGAAGGACAGTCGCTGGCCAAACTCGTGGTTCAGGGTGCCGTCGTCCAGAGAGTAATTGACAACTCCCGTTCCTTCCCACACTCCGAGGAGCCAGGAGAGAGGCACTAGCTCCGACGGCAGGCTCGCGTCGAGGTCGATCACTACCGCTGGCCTCGGTACAGGTTGTAGAGCACAACAACGGATACCCAGCCGATCCCGAGGGACGCCAGACCAAGAAGGCCGATGTAGAAGAGTTCAAGGGCGAGCAGCATTGTGCAATTCTATGCGGTGAGGGCGGCTCTATGCGGGGAGCAGGGCGAGAACCGCGGTGGCGAGCGCAAGAATTATTACGGTGCCCCCCACGCTGGCCATGAGGCGCATCACGAGGCCCTCTTGCACCGGTACAAACAATTGGATGCCGAAGGCCGCTATGGTGGCGACGGCGAACACCATCGAAACCCAGGTGAAGTATTCGTCGGCAGGGGACAAAATCCCGACAAGAATTGACCCGGCGATGGCAAAAATCCACACCGGAGCGATACTGGCTACCTTGTACGTCACGTGTCTATGTTAAGGCGCTTGTAGACTGTGCAACACGCACTTTGGAGGACACCTGTGGCGCAGTTGTTGATCTTGACCTCTGCGGTCGACAAAGAGGTCCTTCCGTCGTTGGGGCTATTGAGCCACAAGACGCGGCAGATCCCTGCCTCGCCCGCTTCTCTCATCAGCGCGCCCACGTGTGACCTGATCTTCGTCGATGGCCGCCAGGACCTCGCCAGCGCGAAGTCGCTTTGCAAGATCCTCAACACCACCGGGCTGAACGTTCCGCTGATGCTGATCCTCACCGAGGGTGGGTTGACCGCGGTGAGCGCCGACTGGGGCGTCGACGACGTCATCCTGGAATCGGCCGGGCCAGCCGAGGTCGATGCGCGCATTCGCCTGGTCATCGGCCGGATGGTGCAGGACAAGTCCAGCTCGAAGATCCAGGCATCTGGCGTTGTCATCGACGAAGCCAGCTACTCAGCCAAGGTGCACGGCCGCCCGCTCGACCTGACCTTCAAGGAGTTCGAGCTGTTGCGGTTCTTCGCAACACACCCCTCTCGCGTCTTCACCCGCGAGCAGCTGCTCAGTGAAGTCTGGGGCTACGACTACTTCGGCGGTACCCGCACGGTCGACGTGCACGTGCGGCGCCTGCGGGCCAAGCTTGGCGACCTCGAGTCGCTCATCGGCACCGTGCGCAACGTCGGCTACCGGTTTAACGTGTACGAAGACGACAACGACCGCTCGTCCGCCATCGGCTAACACCCGCATTGGCTAACACCCGTGACTAACACCCGCATTGGCTAAGACCCCCTTGACTAGCACCCCCGCGACGAACACCCCCGCCTGGCTCGCCGACCTGATCGCGCGAGCTCGACAGGCAGATGGCCAGCCGCCGTTCTCCGACCAGTCCCTGGTCGACCTCCGCACCGGAGCCCGCGCGCTCGTCGCCATCGACCAGCATGCCGCCGCGCTGGCGTCTGTGGACGAGGCCGAGTTCGTGGTGGATCCCGCCGAGCGCGGCCGCGGACTCGGCACCGCGCTGCTCGACCGGCTACTGGCCGAGGCTCCGGGCGAGCTCCTCATCTGGGCGCACGGCGATCACCCCGCCGCGCGCGCCCTCGCCCGCAGTCACTCGCTCGAGGCAGTCCGCGAACTCCTGCACCTGCGCCTCGACCTCGCAATAACGTCATCTCCCGCCGCGGCACCGTCGTCAGGCACTGGCTCGCCAGCCGGTTCGGGCACATCGTCCGGTGTCACAATCGACACCTTCGTCGTCGGCCGGGACGAGACCGAGTGGCTCGCGCTCAACGCCCGTGCCTTCGCCCACCACCCCGAGCAGGGCCGCGTCACCGGCACCGACCTCGACGAGCTGCTGCGCGAGGAGTGGTTTCGCGCGGATGACTTCCTGCTTGCGCGCGACGGCGGCCACATCGTGGGCTATTGCTGGTTGAAGGTGGATGCCTCCGGTGGCGAGTTCTACGTCGTCGGCATCGATCCCGACAGTCAGGGCGCCGGGCTTGGACGACGGCTCACCGTGGCCGGGCTCGCGCGACTGCGGCACCGCGGCATCCGCTCGGCTCATTTATATGTCGAGGGTGACAACACGGCGGCAGTGCGGCTCTACCGGTCGCTCGGTTTTGACAACGACTCAATCGATATTCAGTACCGGGCGCCTGCGCGCTGACGCTCGCGCTGACTGCCCTCGCGCGAGGGTGACGCCGACGCTGGCCGTCATCACAAGCACGAGAGCAACGATTTCGCGCCAGCCCAGGCTTTCGCCGAGGACGAGCAGGCCGGCCAGCGCCGCGGCGGCCGGTCCGAGGCTGGAGAGGATGCCGAAGACGCGCGTGGGCAGGCGGCGGAGCGCGATCATCTCGAGCGCGTACGGCAGCACGCTCGACAGCACCGCGACGCCGACGAAAATCAGCAGCACGCGCGGCGAACCGAAGGCCTGGCTTGCTCCGGCAAACCCGAACGGGGCGCTGATCACCGCGGCGATGGCAAGAGCCACGGCGAGGCCGTCGAGGCCCGCGATCTCGCGTCCGACCCGCGCGCTGGAAAGAATATACAGGGCCCAGAACGCACCGGCCCCGGCGGCGAAAAGCAGGCCGATCACCGCAACGGAGCCACCGGAGAATCCCTCGAGGCCGAGCAAAACGACGCCGGTGAGAGCGAGCAAAGCCCACAGCACGTCCACGATACGGCGGGACAGGGCCAACGACAGCACGAGCGGGCCGAGGAACTCGATCGTCACCGCCACCCCGAGCGGAATCGACTCGAACGCGAGGTAGATCATGGAGTTCATCCCGGCGAGCGCTACGCCGAGCACGGTAGCCGCGAGCCACTTGCGCCTGCCCCAGCTGCCGAGTTTCGGCCGCAGGATCAGCAGCAGGATCGTCGCGCCGAACACCAGCCGGAGGAAGGTCGCGCCGAGCGGCCCGACGGCGTCGAACTGGGTGCGCGCGAGCCCCGCCCCGAACTGGACGGACAGGATCGCCGCGAGCACGAGGACGAACGCGGGGACGCGCGTCATCGGGGCTGGCTCGCGCGGGTGCGGGTCGCGGTCATTGCGTTTGCGGTCGTTGCGCGCGTGGTCATTGCGTTTGCGGTCATTGCGTGCGTGGTCATTGCGTTTGCGGTCATTGCGTGCGCGAAGCGGGACCGGCATTGGTGCCGTCATCGAGGGCGAGCCCGCCGACCGCCTCGCCCATGTACGATACGGCGCTCCACCCGTGCTCCGGGGATCCCTCCACCACCACGATCCCCGTGTTGTGCAGCGGGGTTCGCGCGACGAACTGTGCGCCCAGATTGTGAGCGTGATATCCGGCCCAGGTGCGGATGACGGCGCCGTGAGACACCATCGCAATAGAGCTTTGCCCCGCTTCGTACGCCTCACCGATGACCTCGTTGTAGCGCGCGAAAACGTCGGCAGCACTTTCACCGCCGGGAATCTCTCGCGCGAAGTCGCCCTCGACCCAGGCAACCATCGTCGACAGGTAGAACTCTTGCGACTCGACGTCGGTGTTGCCCTCCAAGTGCCCGGACGAGATCTCGCGAATCCCCGGGCGTACCTGCAGCGGGAGCCCGCGCTCGCGCACCAGCGGCTCAGCCGTCAGCTGGCTGCGCACCTGCACAGAGGCGTAGATCGCGTCGATCCGCTCCCCCGCGAGTGCTCCAGGAACGGCGGCAGCCTGCTCGTAGCCGAGCTCGGTGAGGCCCGGGCCCGGGATCGTGGTGTCGAGTGAACCGATCACGTTGGCCGGTGTCTGGCCGTGACGGATGAGCAACAACCGCATGACTCCCCCTTGCTGTGGTTCTGGTGCGTCGTCGTGTTATCTGGTCGTGGACTCGGTCGCGTTGCTTGGTCGCGTTGCTTGGTCGTGTCTCGCCGACCCTAACTGCGCGAATCCTCGTCCCTCCGAGCGTATCGGGCGTGGGCGGCGGCTTCCTCCCACGGTGAGGTGTCACGTCTTGTTGGCTGTCCGAATCCGCGCTCCTACCGCGCGCGTGAAGTGCCACGACTCGTCGACCCCCGCTCACACGGTCCAGCTGAAGTGCCACGATTCGTCGATCATGGCACTCGAAGTGACTTGATTTGTCGTCGTGGCGCGCGATCTTCCGACTAGACCTGACACTTCAGCCTCGCCGCAGCGCAAGGGCGAGCGAAGTGTCAAGAATCGTTGCAAATTGCGCAGAAGTCGCGGCTCTGAAAACCCTTCGACACCGCGACGGCACGCCTGCTCGACGCCATGATGGGAGAAGTCGCCGACGCCGCGAAGTCGACATGTCCAGGTGAGCATCACCCCAGCCCCAGGAGAAACCAATGACGCGTTCACCGCTTGTGGGGGTGCTGCTGCCCCGCGACATCCCGATTCATCATCTCGTGCCCTATGCGCAGAAGGCCGAGGCGCTCGGATTCGATGAGCTGTGGGTGGTGGAGGACTGCTTTTTCCGCGGCGGCATCGCGCAGGCGGCGGCGGTGCTCGCGTCGACGACGCGGATCGTCGTGGGCATCGGGATTCTCCCCGCTGGCGCGCGCAATCCGGTGTTCACGAGCCTCGAGGTGGCGACTCTTGCGGAACTGTACCCCGGACGGATCGTGCTGGGGATCGGACACGGCATGCCGGTGTGGATGAAGCAGGTGGGGGCTGCGGTCGCGAGTCCGCTGACCGTGCTCGCCGAGCAGCTGGCGACGATACGCGCGATCCTGCGGGGCGAGAATGTCTCGGTAGACGGGCGGTACGTGAAGCTGGACGGCGTCGAGCTCGAAGCTGCACCCCGGATTGCCCCGCCCGTGCTGGCGGGAGTGCGCGGGCCGAAATCTCTCGCGGTGTCCGGCGAGCACGCGGACGGGACGATTCTCGCGGAACCCGTCACTCCCGAGTACATCACCGCCGCCCTCGCGCACATTTCCGTGGGTGTGGAGCGCGCCACGGCAACGCAGGTACACCAGCCGGCCCCGGTGCATCAAGTTGTCGCCTACAACGTGGCCGCGATCGACGATGATCCAGACGTGGCCCGGGCACTCGCGCGCCCCGCCCTTGAATGGATTGGCGAGTCCGACTGGACGCCGCACATCGCCCCGCTTGCATTCGCCGCCGAACTGGCCGCCCTCCGCGAGCGTTCCGCGTCGCGCCAGGACTTTGTGTCCGCGATGCCCGACGAGTGGGTCGACCAGCTCGCCCTCGTCGGGACGCCCGACCGCGTGCGGGCCCGCATTGCCGAGCTGGGAGCCGCAGGGGCAACGAGTGTGGTGCTCACGCCGGCGGACCCGGACCCGATGGCCGCACTCGACTCGTTCGCTCGCATCTTGTAGTTCTGCGGCAGTGAGGCACTGAGACCGTGAGTTCTAAGCTCTGGGCTCTGGGCTCTGGGCCGCTTCGCCCGCGCTCGTTGTCCGAAAATCGTCGCCGGCCCTCGAGGCGAGGCGACATAAGTTGTGCAACGATTTCGCCGATGGTGGGATGCCGCGGGCGTCAGTTCAGCAACCAGCACCGGTCGGGCGCGCAGTGCAATCCCCGG
>NZ_PVTL01000013.1 GCF_003003265.1 Glaciihabitans tibetensis | reverse complement strand
CACCCGCACCCGCCGGCATCGTCGGAATCAACCATCTCCCCGAAAAAACCGGCACCAACTAACCCCACTGACTCCACACAGCTTGACAACGCCCGTAGCAGCCCGCTCGGCGCGGTTGCGGCTGGATCTACGGCGGGAACTGCCCGCTCGGCGAGGGCTTGGCCCCGCGGCATCCGCCTGCACCGCAGATTCGCCATGGGATAGCCTCGCTGGGGCGCGATCGTGACGGATTCGCGTGTTCCCGGGCAACCTGACGCCTTCACCTGAGTAGCGAGGGCTGCCGCTTTATGAGTACGAACGAGCCCACGACCGACGAGCCCACGACCGAGCGCGAGCCCCAGCCCAAGCCTCAGCCCCAGCCGACGCCCCAAAGCAAGCGCAGGCTCTTCGTCGACCTCTCGCCGCTGCGCGCATCCCCGGCGTTCGCCCGCCTCTGGGTGGGGTCGCTCGTCTCGGGCATCGGCGCGCAGCTGACCGTCGTCGCCGTGGGCCTGCAGGTCTACGAACTCACCCGGTCCACCCTCGCCGTGGCCCTCGTCGGCGGGATCGCGCTGGTTCCGATGATCATTGCGGGGCTGTGGGGTGGGATGCTAGCTGACGCCTTCGATCGCCGCCGGGTACTCATCACGACCGCCATCATCAGCTGGCTCAGTATTCTCGGGCTCGTAGGTTTTGCCACCGCGGAAGCCCTCTACGGGCCCAATCACGTTCCCCTCTGGCCGCTATACGCGCTGACCACGACCACAACCATGGCGTCGACCATCTCGCAGGCGACGCGTTCCGCGGTGATTCCGCGCATCCTGCCCGCCGACATGGTGTCCCGGGCGAGCGCGTTGAACGGCATCTCCGGTGGGCTGCAGTTCACCATCGGGCCCGCGTTCGCTGGGGTGCTCGTGGCGTCCATCGGTTTTCCGTTGACCTTTGCGGTGGATGCCGCGCTGTTCAGCATCGGCTTCCTCGGCATCCTTACCCTGCCGAAACTGAAGCCTCTTGCCGCAACCGCCCGCCCCGGGCTGAAGTCACTGCGCGACGGACTGCACTACCTGCGCTCGGCGCCGATCGTGCAGATGAGTTTCATCGTGGACATCATCGCAATGACGTTCGGCCGCCCGCTCGTGCTGTTCCCGGCGATCGGCGCGA
This sequence comes from Glaciihabitans tibetensis, assembly GCF_003003265.1. GTDB lineage: Bacteria > Actinomycetota > Actinomycetes > Actinomycetales > Microbacteriaceae > Glaciihabitans > Glaciihabitans tibetensis. The sequence goes on along the minus strand of NZ_PVTL01000013.1, from coordinate 55,223 downwards.
CCGTGATCGGCGGGGGAGCGGTCACCGTCGGGGTGCTCACCGCGTCGATCGCGGCTGGAGCGTTCCTGGCGAGTCTGTTCAGCGGTCCGGTGCGCCACGTCCACCGTCACGGCCTCGCCGTCCAGCGATCGATTGCTGTGTACGGCGGCTGCGTCGCACTGTTCGGAGCCGTGGTCGCGGCGACGGAGTTCGGGTGGTTTGGTGAGGCGGGTGCAAACCCGGCACCGGTTGTGGTCATAGCGCTGGTGCTCGCGGTGATCGCGCTTGTCGGCATGGGCGTTTCCGACGAGATCAGTGCGATATTCCGCTCCACCATCCTTCTGACCGCCACGCCGGACGAGATGCGCGGACGCCTTCAGGGTGTGTTCTTCGTTGTGGTCGGGGGCGGCCCGCGAGTCGGCGATCTCTACGCGGGGATCCTCGCGTCGCTGGCCGCACTGTGGTTTCCGCCGGTTCTCGGCGGCCTGATGATCATCGCGCTGGTCACGGTGCTGATGCGCCTGCGGCCGGCGATGCGCGACTACGACGCGCGCACGCCCACGGCGTAGCAGCCGACCCACTGCAGGCATAGTGCCTCACTCGCCGCAGGGCCAGGTATCACCGAATGCTTCACGCACACGCTTCGCGCACTCGCTGCACCCTCGGAGGATCTTCGTCGAATGCTGGTACTGGCAGTCCCACCGTCGAGCGGGGTACTGGTTGGCCCCGGCGCGTGCTGGAAATGTCGTCTGAGCATCACCCGATGCCACACATTTCACGGAAGGGCCCCTCATATGGCTGCCACCCACACTCTGGTGATGACCGGCGCGAGCCGCGGCATCGGCCGAATCGCCGCCGAGCTCATCCTCGCGGGCGATCCCACAGTTCACCTCGTCGTCGTCGCGCGAGGCGATAGCGGTCCCGCTATCGCGGCAGAGCTGGCCAACGGCACACACTCGGTGTCTTCGGTCTCGGCCGACCTCGGTTCGATGTCCAGTGTTCGCCTGGCGGCCAAGGAGATCACGACGAAATTGCAGCGAGGGGAGCTGCCACCGCTCCGCGGGTTCGTCGGCAACGCCGGCATCCAATACACCAACGCTCTCACCGAAGGAGCGGATGGACACGAGGCGACCTTCACCGTCAACGTTCTGGCGAATCACATCTTCATCCGGGCGCTCGAGCAGCAGTTTGCCCGAGAGTCGCGAATCACGATCACGGTCAGCGACACCCACTTCGGCGACTTCAAACACAACATGGGCATGGTCCCCGGGCCCGTGTGGCAAGCGCCGGAAAAACTCGCGCAAACCTCGGCGTTCGCCAGGCCATCGACCACCGCCGCGGGACGCACCGCATACTCGACCAGCAAGCTCGCCGCGATCTATCTCGTGCACGAACTCGCGCGCCGACTGCCCGACGGTGTCGACGTCGTGGGGTTCAACCCCGGTTTCGTGCCCGGAACCGGACTCGCGCGCAACGCAGACCCGATCTCGCGATTCATGATGAGCCGCATCATGCCGCTCATGGCCCTCACCCCGATGGCCACGAGCCAGAAGGACGCCGGGCGCGACCTCGCGAACGTGGTTCTGGGCAGGACCGCGGCGCCCTCCGGTTCCTATGTTGACCGCGCGAAGGTCGACCGGTCCTCTGACGAGTCGTACGATCCCGGCCGCGAAGCCGAACTCTGGAGCGGCGTCGAACGTCTCACCGCAGCCTGAGGCACCAAGCAGGTCGGGCGGGAGGCCGGGCAAGGAGGTCGGGCTGGAGGCTGGGCGGTTCAGGTCGAGCTGGATGCCGGGCGACCGAGGGGGCTAGGCGGGGCGGTTCAGGTCGGCCTCGGAGACATGCTCGAACCAGGTGGTGGTGGTCGAGGGGTCGTCGGCGGATTCGAGCATTGCGACGTGTTCCATATATCCGTCGCCGCCTGCTGCGTGAAAGTGCTCTTCCCCGGGCGGTGTGTAGAGGGTCTGGCCCGGGTGGACTTCGACGATGCTTCCGTCGCGGTCGCCGAATCGGGCAACGCCTTGGGTGACGTGGAGGAACTGGCCGCGGGCGTGCGAGTGCCAGGCGGTGCGGGCGCCGGGGGCGAAGTGCACCGTGGCAACGGTCATCCGCTGGTCGCCGTCCTGCGGAAGTGCGAGGAAGTCGACCCAGACGTCACCTGCGAACTGCTCGGGAGGGTTCTTCATGGTCGGAGTGGTGGGGAGAATTTTCATGGTCAGCTTCCTGGTTGTTCTAGACGCGAAATGGATGCGCGAGGGAGTTATTCGGAGAAGAGCTGCTTGGCCACGCCCATAGCGGACATGCCCTTGGGCCAGCCGGCATAGAAGGTGACGTGGGTGATGGCCTCGATCAGCTCTTCCTGGGTGACGCCGTTCTCGACCGCTCTGCCCAGGTGGAAGCCGAGCTGCTCGGTGTGCCCGCCGGCCGTGAGAACCGCGACTGTGATGAGGCTGCGGTCGCGCGCGGACAGTTCGGGACGGTTCCAGATGTCGTCGAACAGAACGTCGTCGGTGAGTGCGGCAAGTTTCGGTGCGAAGTCCTCGAACATGCGGCGTCCGCCGCCTACCTGCTTGGGCTGGTCAGTCATGATGATCTCCTTCTCGTGGATGGTGGAACGTGTAGCTGGGTCAACACGAGTGCGACCGCGCCGAAGAAAATCATGACGACCGGGAGAACGAGCCCGTCGAAGCCGGATACGAGGGCGGCGCCGACGATCCCGGCAGCAAAGATCGCGAGGTTGAACGCGACCGGCAGGAAGGAGTTGGCGACATCTGAGTCGTCCCCGCCGGTGGTGGTCAGCGCAGCCTGGAGTTGAGCCGCCGCACCGCCGAAGGTGATGCCCCAAACCACCGTCGCGACAATGATCGCGGGTGTCGAGGTGTGGCCGACGAGAAGCGTCAGGCCCGCGGCAATGAAGAGGATGACGCTGCCGTGCAGCAGTGGGCGCGGGTATCGGTCGAGGAGTGCTCCCGTGATGACGATTCCCGCGATCGACGCGATGCCGAAGATGAAGAGCTGCACGTCGACCGTGAGGCTGCTGCCCGTGGTCCGCAGGTATGGGGAGATGTAGGTGTAGATGGTGTTATGGGCGAGCATCCAGGCGAAAATCACGGCCAGAATGGGGAGGATGCCGGGGATGCGCAGCACCCGCGCGACGGGCAGACGTGATCTCCCGGCCTGCCCGTCGGCGTCTGGTGCGATGGCTGCGATGAGGATGCCGGCGACGATCGCCACCGCGGTCAGGCCGACGAAAGCCCACCTCCAGTCGAATGTCGTCCCCAGCCAGGAACCGAGCGGTGTACCCAGGGCGAAGCCGACCGGGGCGCCGGTGGAGACGATTGACAGTGCGAGTCCGGCGCGCCGTGGCGGACTGATTTTGCGTCCATACGCCGCGAGCATGCCCCAGATGATCCCGGAAAAGGCGCCGGCAACGAACCGTGTTATCAACGACAGTGTCACGTCCGTGGAGACGGCGGTGACGGTATTGGCGAGGACGAGGCCGAGGATTGCGGTCAGGATCAGCGGCTTGCGGCGCATACCCCGGGTGAGGCTGATGGCCGGAATGGTGACGATGACCGTGCCGAGAGCGTACGCGCTGACGAACAACCCGACGGTACCTTCGCTGGTTCCCATCCCGGTCGCGATAACGGGGAGCAGGCCGGCGGGCATTGTCTCCATCGCGACGAGCACAAAACCGATCACCGCAAGCAGGGCGAGGCTGACAATCGGGAGTCGTCGAATGGACTGCTCGTCTTCGATCCGAACGTCGCCGATGCGAACATCGTCGGTCCGAACGTCGCCGGGGGCGTGCGAGACGTCTCCGCGCATGGGAAAACTCCTTCGGTTGCTGGGGGATGCCCCCAGTCAACCTTCGCCTCGCGGTTCGAGGGAGTCTCTATAAAGAGGTGTACCAGCAGGACACCCCACGCCGTGCTTCTGCGCCGTATCGTCGTGGACATGGACATGGACAATCAAGCCGAGGTACGCGAGTTCCTCATGTCACGGCGCGCGAAGATCTCCCCAGAACAGGCTGGGCTTCCCGCCGGGCCGAACCGACGAGTCGCGGGTCTACGCCGCAACGAGGTCGCTATCCTCGCCGGCGTCAGCGTCGAGTACTACGCCAAACTCGAACGCGGAGCCATCGCCGGCGCCTCCTCATCGGTCCTCGACGCTCTGGCGCGTGCGCTGCAGCTCGATGACACCGAGCGCACACACCTCTTCGACCTGGCCCGTGCGGCAGACGGCATCCCCCTGTCCGGCCGCACCCGACGGCGTTCAGGCAAAAACGCGGGCACCCGCCCGAGCCTTCAGTGGGTTTTGGGTACCATCACCGATGGGGTCGCCTTCGTGCGCGACCAGCATCAGGATCTTCTCGCGACGAACGAGCTCGGCCGCGCCTTTTACTCCCCGCTCATCGGCGAGGGCGGCCGTACCCCGAACCTCGCGCGGTTCCAGTTTCTCGATCCTGCATCCCGCGATTTCTATCCCGACTGGGACCTCTTCGCAGCGATGTGCGTCGGAATCATGCGCACGGAGGCGGGTCGCGACCCGAACGACAAGGGCCTGCAGGACCTGGTCGGCGAACTGTCGACCTGCAGTGACACGTTCCGCCAGCTCTGGGGCGCGCACAACGTGCGAACCCACGGCACCGGTACAAAACGTTTCAACCATCCGGTTGTCGGCGAGCTCACTCTCGCCTACGAAGAGCTCGCCATCACGGCTGACCCCGGCACCGTGCTCATGATCTACACCGCAGAGCCCGGCTCCCCGAGCCAGGAACGTCTCAGGCTTCTCGCCAGCTGGGCCGCCACGAACGCGACGGTACCCGACCAGACGCAGCCGCGCACCCCGGTCTAGAAGACGCGGGGCCGCGGCGTGAAGTCTGCGTGAGGTACTACGCGGCGGCGGTCGGCTCGACTGCGGTGACCGCGGCGGCGACGGCGGCAACGACCGCGGTCAGCTGCTCGACGACCTCCGCGTCATCCTTCGGGTGGATCTCAGCGAAACGCACGACCGAGCCCGGGATCGACAGGGTGACATCGGTGAGCACGTTGGCTCCCGCGATTCCGGTCGACTTGCGCACCTCGTCCTGTGCCCACACTCCGCCGAACTGGCCGTAGGCGCTGCCGATTGCGGCGAGGGGCTTGCCGGTGAGCGCTCCCTGGCCGAACGGACGCGATGCCCAGTCGATGGCGTTCTTGAGCACGGCGGGGATGGTGCCGTTGTGCTCGGGGGTGATGAGAAGGAATGCGTCCGCGGCGTTGGCTGCAGCGCGGAAGTCGACGGCGGCAGCGGGAACCGAACCCTCGACGTCGATGTCTTCGTTGTAGAAGGGAAGGTCAGCGATGCCCTCGAAGACGGAGACGGTGACGCCCTCGGCCGCGACATCCGTGGCAACCTCAGCAAGCTGGCGATTCTTGGAACCGGAGCGCAGGCTACCGACAAGGACGAGAATATTGGTGTCAGTCATGGTTCATTCCTTCGAAAGTTAGGGACGCGTACCTAACCCATAACCGGACCGCGGTCCGTATATTCCCAATTACCCCACGTGCACGTTCGGCCGGTGGGTCGTGTTGGGTTCGGCCCGGCGCAGAACCTCGCGCGTGACCGGCGCCACCTCGCCCGTTCCCGTGATAAGGAAGCGGAACATGTTGGACAACGGATTGCCTTCGGTCCATTCGAAGTAGACGTTCGGAACAATCCCGCTCTGGTCGCGGATGGCCAGGAGCACCGCCGCGAGCGTGTTCGGCACGTTTCCGCTGCTGACCTGGAGCACGCGATATCCGTTCCGCATGACCCCACGAACCACGAGGTCCTCCTCGAAGTTGGAGGAATCGCCCGGGTAGACCTCCAGGAACAGCACGGGTGCGCGGGCGGGGATGCCGCTGTCGCGGCGTTCGTCGTGGAGTTTCATGCGGTATTCGTCCGCACTGTCGTCGGCGTCTGGTTCGTGCGCGATCACGTGGATCGATCCGTGGTCGTTCGTGTCGGCGGTGACAAAGCGCTCGGCAGTCGGGTCGAGTTGAACGGATGTCGCGCGCAGCTGGAACGACCGCTGCACGCGCGAGACGAGCGAGACCACCATGATGCCGAGAATGAACAGAGCGGCGATGCGCACTCCATCGGGCCGCTCGATCACATTGACCACCGTGGTGTAGACGAAGACCACGGAGATGATCGCGAATCCGATCGTGCGCTTGCGCTGGTTCTTGTGCAGCGCGGAGAGAGTCACCGCCACCGAAGCAGAGGTGATGAGCACGAGAACACCTGTCGCATACGCGCCACCCTGTGCGTCGACATCCGCCTGAAATGCAATCGTGATCGCAAAGGCGATGACCGTGAAGACGATCACGAGCGGGCGCACGGCGCGAGCCCACTGGGGAGCCATGCCATACCGCGGAAGGTAGCGCGGCACGAGGTTGAGCAGGCCGGCCATCGCGGATGCTCCGGCGAACCAGAGAATGCAGATGGTGCTGACGTCATACAGGGTGCCGAAACCGTCGCCGAGGTACTCGTGTGCGAGGTAGGCGAGGGCGCGGCCGTTGGCCTCGCCGCCGGGCTGGAATTCGGACTGGGGGATGAGGAACGTCGTGACGATGCTCGAAGTGATGAGGAACGCGCTCATGATGAGCGCCGCGGTCGTGAGCAGTCGCTGCGCGCCCTTGATGCGGGCTTCCGGGTTTTCGGGGGTGTCCTTGGGCCCACCCTTGATCTGCGGCATGACGGCGACACCTGTTTCGAACCCGGAGAGCCCGAGCGCCAGCTTTGGGAAAACCAGCAGCGCGATTCCCACCATGAGTAGCGGGTTGCTGTGCTGGGCTGTGAGGGCCTGCCACCAGTCATCCACCACGGTGAAATCGCTGCCGATATGAACGAAGGAGACGGCGATCACGATCGCGTTGAGAGCGAGAAAGACGGCGACGAGCACTACGGCGATCGAGATGGCCTCTTTGAATCCGCGAAGGAAAACGGCGGCAAGCAACCCGACAAAGACGAGGGTGATCAGCACCTCGTTGCCCTCGAACCAGGCCGGGGCGAACGGGTTTTCGACGGCGTGGGCGGTTGCGTCTGCGGCCGACAGAGTGATGGTGATCATGAAGTCGGTCGCGGCAAAGCCGAGCAGCACCAACACAAACAGTTTGCCGCCCCACCAGGGCAGGAGACGTTCGAGCATCGAGATCGAACCCTCGCCGCGGAAACTCTCCCGGGCGACACGGCGGTAGACGGGCAGGGCGCCGAACAGGGTGAGCGCCACCAACACGATGGTAGCCAGCGGCGACAGCAGGCCGGCCGCGACCGCCGCGATCGCGGGCTGGTAGCCGAGTGTCGAGAAGTAGTCAACGCCGGTGAGGCACATGACCCGCCACCAGGAGTGGGTCTTCTCCACCGAGTCGGCGTGGGGTCCGGGGTGGGAACCGGATCTGTCGGTAAGCCCGTCGAGCAACCACGCGCTCGCCGCGCTCCGCGTGCTGCGGTGAACGGGCGTCGAGTCGGTGCCCGTCGTGCCCGTCGTTTTCTTTGCCGCGCTGGGCACCACCTGCGCCACCTGATACCCCGTCATTCTCTGCGTTGTCTGCGTTGTCTGCACTGTCTGCGATGTCTACGCGACATTCTCCGCACGAGATTACAACGGTAGGGGTTCGGCGCGGGGCCGAACCCCGATCCAGCGTTAGGGTTCCGTAAGGATTTTGACGTCGTGGAGAATGGTGGGCCCGCAACACGGGATTACCAGGAGGTCTCCGGCGCGCACGTCCGCCGGTACTCGCGTGGCAAACCCGCTGCCAGGCCCGGTCAGCCCGTTGACCTCGATCGTGGTGGTCGCCGAGTGTTCCGAAGACTCGCGTCCGATCACGCGCAACTCACCACCGGCGGGCTGGCACCCGCGGACATCCGCGTCGATGTAAACGTGGAGTCGAAGGTCGCTGCGCCACTCGACGTGGAGTACCCGCGCCACCACAACTGACGCCGTCTCCGTGTTCGACGGGCGCCCGCCTGAGCGGGGCTGCACCGCGTCCGCGGTGTGCACGCAGGGTGTGCCGCACAGGTCGACCAGGCGAAGCATCGAGATTGCCGCGATCACCACGTCCTGCTCGGTGTGAACGGTGAATGCGGGCCAGGTATCTGGCGCAGTGATCGGTGGGTGTGCCGCAGAAATTCTCATGTAGCCAGCGTGCTGGCTTGTGGTGATTCCCGCCTCCGGCCTAACGAGCTCCATGCGGTCGTCGGTTCGTTCCATACGACATCTATGCGCGACCGGCCCCGTCGCCGGAAGCAGCCCCGTCGTCGCCGAGGAACCGGTATCCCATGCCGGGTACGGTCACCAGATGGCGCGGCCGCGAGGCAACCGGCTCGAGTTTTTTGCGCAGTTGCGCCAGGTACAACCGCAGGTAGCCGGTATCCGCGGAGTGGTGCGGACCCCAGACCTCGGTGAGGAGCGCTTCGCGCGTTACGAGTCGGCCGCCGCTGCGCACCAGTATCTCCAGGATGCGCCACTCCGTCGGGGTGAGCCGCACGGATTCCGTGGTCTCGTTTCGCGTGCGCTGGATCTGCTTCGCGGAGAAGTCGACGCTGACAACGCCGAACTCGACGACCGGTTCGGCCTCCTCGGTCGGGACCCGGCGCGTGAGGGCACGGATCCGCGCGAGCAACTCTTCGATGGAGAACGGCTTGGTGACGTAGTCGTCCGCCCCGGCGTCGAGGGCCTCAACCTTGTCGGTTGCCCCGCTGCGTCCGGATACCACGAGGATCGGCACCTGGCTCCACCCGCGAATGCCCTCGATCACCTCAATGCCGGTGAGGTGGGGCATGCCCAGGTCGAGCATCACGAGGTCCGGGTGGTGATCGATGGCCCGGTCGAGTGCCTCGGCGCCATTTGCGGCGGTGACAATGCTGTAGCCCCGGGCGCCCAGTGTGATTTTGAGCGCCCGGATGATCTGTGGGTCGTCATCGGCAACGAGAATCTTCACGCGCCGCCCTCCTCTCCGCGGTTGTCTCCGGGCGCCGCCGGGAGCGACACGACCATGGTGAGGCCGCCGCCCGGGGTGTCCTCCGCATGGAGGGTGCCGGCCATACCCTCGACGAATCCCTTCGACAGCGCGAGTCCGAGGCCAAGCCCGGTCGTGTTATCGGTGTCGCCGAGGCGCTGGAACGGCACAAAAATGTCGTCGATCCGATCCGAGGAGACCCCGGGCCCCCGGTCGGTGATCCGAATCTCGATCGTGCCGGCAAACGCGCTTGCCGAAAGGCGCGGGGGAGAGCCAGGAGGGCTGAACCGGCGCGCATTGTCCAGCAGATTTACCAGCACGCGTTGCAGCAGTCCCGCGTCGGCGACGACCTCCGGAAGCTCATCAGCGATGGCGAGTTCGACGTCAGCTGGGCCGAGTCCCAGCTCATCGAGCGCGGGCAGGACGACCTCGGCGACGTCCAAAACGCTCGGGGACACCGCGAGTGCCCCCGCCTGAAGCCGGCTGGCGTCGAGGAGGTTCGTCACAAGCGCGGCGAGAGATTCGAGGGACTCCTGGGCCGTTGCGAGCAGTTCGGTCCGATCGGAGTCTGACCACACGACATCCGCTGATCGAAGTCCGCTGATCGCCGCGGTCGCCGCTGCGAGGGGTCGCCTGAGGTCGTGCCCGACCGCGGCGAGCAGGGCGCTGCGCATCCGGTCCGCCGCAGCGAGCGGCGCGACTTCTTCCGCTTGTTTGGTGAGAGCGTTGTGCTCCAGCGCCGCGTCGACCTGGGCGGCTATCACGGCGAGGAGTCGGCGTTCCGACGCTCGGAGGTCGGGCCCGACGAGTTCCAATGATCCGCGCTCTCCCGCGGGGATGGTCGTCACGTGCTCGCCCTCAACTGAGTGACCGGAGGTGTACAGCACGTCCCCATCGGCGACGACGCGCACGCAGCTCAGTCCGAATGCTTCGCGGGTGCGGGAGATCAGCGCGTGGAGGGCATCCTGGCCGCGCAACACGCTTCCGGCGATCGTCGCCAGAAGCTCGGACTCGGCAAGCGCGCGAACGGCCGAGCGCGAGCGTCGAGCCGCCTGATCAACGACGTAGCTGACGAGAACGGCGTTGGCGATGTACAGGGCGAGCGCGAGGGCGTGCGGGGGGCTCGCGATGGTGACGCTGTACACCGGCTCGATGAAAAAAAAGTCGAGGGTGAGCCCAGAAAGCACAGCCGCGAACAGCGCGGGCCAGATGCCTCCGATCAACGCGACCACAACCACCAGGAGCTGGAAGCTGAGCACATCGCTCGCGATGGAGTCGTCGCTTCGGAGTCCCGACAGCAACAGGGTCAGCAGCGGGCCGACCACCAGCGCGACCGCGAGTCCCAGGAGGCGGCGGCGGGCGGTGAGCGCTCCTCCGACCCGCGGCAGCGTGAAGCGGCCGCCTGCTGCGGCGTGGGTGACGATGTGCACATCGATCAGGCCGGACTCGCGAATCACCGTCGCACCGATTCCCGGGCCGGTCACTGCCGCGGCAATCCGGCTGCGGCGGCTGACACCGATCACGAGTTGGGTGGCGTTCGACGCCTTCGCGAAGTCCACGAGCGCTCGAGGGACGTCGTTTCCCACCACCTGGTGGTAGGTGCCGCCGAGCTTTTCTGCCAGCGCACGTTGCGCGGAGAGGGCACCGGGATGGGTCTCGCTGAGACCGTCTTGGCTGCTGACGTGCACCGCGAGGAGTTCACCTCCGGCGGAGCGGGCGGCGATCCGGGCACCCCTGCGGATGAGCGTCTCGCCTTCTGGCCCGCCGGTGAGGGCAACCACCACCCGCTCGCGCGCCTCCCACTTGTTGTCGATGCCGTGTTCGCCCCGGTATGTTTTCAGCGCGCTGTCCACCTCGTCGGCGAGCCACAGCAGCGCCAGTTCGCGCAACGCGGTCAGGTTGCCGAGGCGGAAGAAGTTAGATAGGGCCGCGTCGATCCGCGCCGCGGGGTACACATTGCCTTCGGCGAGGCGGTCGCGGAGCGCCTGCGGTGCCAGGTCGATGACCTCGATCTGGTCGGCCTTGCGCAGCACCGCGTCGGGGATCGTTTCCCGTTGCGGCGCACCGACGATCTGCTCGACCACGTCGCTGAGCGATTCGATGTGCTGCACGTTGACGGTCGAGATCACGGTGATGCCGGCGGCGAGCAGGGTCTCGACGTCCTGCCACCGTTTTTCGTTCACGGAGCCCGGCGCGTTGGTGTGCGCCAGTTCGTCGACCAGTGCGATCGCGGGCCTTCGGGCCAGCACGCCGGGGAGGTCCATCTCGGAAAGCTCCACCCCGCGATGCTCCACGGTGGTGCGGGGGAGCACCTCCAGGTCATGCAGCAGCCCAGCCGTGGCGGCGCGGCCGTGGGTTTCCACGACCGCGACGACAACATCCTTACCCTCGGCGCCCATGCGGGCACCTTCTTCGAGCATGGCGTAGGTCTTGCCCACGCCGGGGGCGGCGCCGAGCAGAACGCGGAGCCGCCCTCGTTTCACTGTTCCTATCCCTTCAGCTGGCTCAGAGCGATGTTCAGCTCAAGCACGTTTACCGTCGGCTCGCCCAGGTATCCGAGGTCTCGGCCCTGCAATGACTCGTCGACAAGAGCCTGAACATCAGACTCGGGGATGTCGCGGGCCTCAGCGACTCGCGCCACCTGCAGCTGCGCGTAGTCAGGGCTGATGTGCGGATCGAGGCCCGAGGCCGATGCGGTGAGCGCGTCGGCGGGAATGCTGTCCGTGGAGACGTCGTCGAGGGCAACGATCGCATCCCGTCGCTCCTCAATCGCGGCGATCAGGTCTTCATTCTCCGGCCCGTAATTGCTGCCGCTGGATGCCGCGCCGTCGTAGCCGTCGCCCGCTGCGGAGGGCCGTGACTGGAACCATTCCGGCAAAGCGGCCCCATCGGCATCCACAAATGCCTGGCCGATCAGGCTCGACCCGACTACCTCGCCGTCGACCCGGGCGAGCGAACCGTTGGCGTGCGCGGGCAGCGCGAGTTGTCCCACGGCCGTGATAACCGCGGTGTAGCCGACTCCGAGCACGAGCGTGAAGACGAGCATGGCCCGAATGGCGACCCCGTACTGGCGGGCGGTTGAACGTGGTGACATGAGTGTTGGATTCCTTAGTGCTGGGTCGAGAAAAACGGTGTGGTGGGGAACGGTGTCGCGAGCAACGGGCGCTAGAACCCGGGAATCACGCTGACGACCAGGTCGATCAGCTTGATCCCGATGAACGGCGCAACGATCCCGCCGAGGCCGTAGACGAGGATGTTGCGGCTGAGGATCTTCGACGCCGACAGGGCGCGGTACGAGACGCCGCGCAGGGCCAGCGGGATCAGCACCACGATGATGATCGCGTTGAAGATGATGGCCGACAGGATTGCGGATGCCGGGGAGTGCAGCTGCATGATGTTCAGCATCGCGAGCCCAGGAAACACCCCGGCGAACATCGCGGGGATGATCGCGAAGTACTTCGCCACGTCGTTTGCGATCGAGAAGGTCGTCAGCGCGCCGCGGGTAATCAGCAGTTGCTTGCCGATGCGCACGATGTCGATGAGCTTCGTCGGGTCGGAGTCGAGGTCAACCATGTTGCCCGCCTCCTTTGCCGCAGACGTTCCCGTGTTCATGGCCACTCCGACGTCGGCCTGGGCCAGCGCCGGCGCATCGTTCGTGCCGTCACCGGTCATCGCGACGAGGTTTCCGCCATCCTGTTCCTTGCGGATCAGCGCGAGCTTGTCCTCGGGGGTCGCCTCAGCGAGGTAGTCGTCCACCCCGGCCTCGGCCGCGATCGCCTTCGCTGTCAGCGGGTTGTCGCCCGTGATCATCACGGTGCGGATGCCCATCGAGCGCAACTCGGCGAACCGCTCGCGCAGGCCCTCCTTCACGATGTCCTTGAGGTACACCACGCCGAGGATCTGCCCGGTGCCGTCTGCCGCCTTCGTCGCAACCACGAGCGGTGTACCGCCCGCGTTGGAGATGCGTTCGATGTTGGCCTCGAGCTCGTCCAGCTCGCTGCTGGGCAGCGGGTGCCCCTGCCCGAGAGCCTGCTCCTGCTCGATCCACGCGATCACCGCGGAGCCTGCGCCCTTGCGGATCTGGGATCCGTCGGCCAGGTCCAGCCCACTCATCCGGGTCTGCGCGGTGAACGGAACGATCTCACCCGTGGGCGCGGCCGAATCCGTGAAGCCCTGCTCCTTGGCGAGGTCGACGATCGACTTACCCTCCGGCGTCGGGTCGCTCAGCGACGACACCGCCGCCGCCTGGATCAGCGTGTGCAGCGAGATGCCGCGCAGAGCGGTGAACTCGGCGGCACGGCGATTGCCGTAGGTGATAGTGCCCGTTTTGTCGAGCAGCAGCGTGGTGACGTCGCCGGCCGCTTCCACGGCCCGGCCCGACATCGCGAGCACATTGCGCTGCACGAGACGGTCCATTCCCGCGATGCCGATCGCGGACAGAAGCGCCCCAATCGTCGTGGGGATGAGGCAGACCAGCAGAGCGATCAGAACCGGCACACTCACCGCGGCGTCGGAATAACCGGCGATGGGGTTCAGTGTCAACGCGACGACCACGAAGATGATCGACAGGCTGGCCAACAGGATGTTGAGAGCGATCTCATTCGGTGTTTTCTGGCGGGATGCCCCCTCCACCAGTGTGATCATGCGGTCAACGAACGTCTCTCCAGGCTTGCTCGTGATGCGAATCACGATGCGGTCGGACAGCACCCGGGTGCCGCCGGTTACCGCGCTGCGATCTCCACCCGACTCGCGGATGACTGGTGCGGACTCGCCGGTGATCGCCGATTCATCCACCGAGGCAATTCCCCAGATGATGTCGCCGTCTCCGGGAATGAGATCGCCCGCCACCGCCACGACGATGTCGCCGAGGGTGAGATCGGCGGAGGAAACCGGCGCGGTCGCCGCATTCGTTGCGGCCGGGTCGCCCTGCGCGTCGTAACTCGTGACGCGCGCGGCGGTCGTGCTGGTGCGGGTCGCGCGGAGGCTTTCGGCCTGTGCTTTGCCTCGGCCCTCGGCTACCGCTTCCGCGAGGTTTGCAAAGATCACGGTGAGCCAGAGCCAGAGGGCGATGCCCCAGGTGAACGAGCCGGGCACACTGCTGCCGCCTGAGTCGGCCGCCCCTCCGAGGAAGGGTTCCGCGATCGCGAGAACGGTGGTGTACGCCGCCCCGATCTCGACGATGAACATGACCGGGTTGCGCCACATCTGGCGCGGATCGAGCTTGCGCATCGCCCCGGGCAGGGCGGCGACGAGCTGGGCGGCGGTGAAGGCGCCCTTCCCATTTGCAGAGGCAGACGCGGAAGCGGATTCTGAGGTGGGGGGAGTGGGCTCCGGGTTGTGTTCGGGAGCGTCGGTGGTGGTCAGTGCGGACATGGTTTAGTGCAGCCCTTCAGCAAGCGGTCCCAAAGCCAAAACAGGGAAGTAGGTGAGTGCGGTCACGATGATCGACACCCCGAGGAGCAGGCCGACGAATTGCGGCCGGTGGGTGGGCAGGGTTCCGGCGGTCGCGGGCACCCTGTCCTGCGCGGCGAAAGAGCCGGCGAGGGCGAGCACAAACACGATCGGCAGGAAGCGCCCGAACAGCATTGCGATGCCGAGGGCCGTGTTGAACCACGGCGTGTTGGCTGTAAGGCCGGCGAAGGCCGAGCCGTTGTTGTTCGCGGCGGAGGTGAACGCGTAGAGCACCTCGGAGAAGCCGTGCAGCCCCGGGTTCCAGATGGACGTGCCGAACACGTCTTCACGAACCGCAGGAATCGCGAAGCTCAGCGCCGTTCCGACCAGCACCAGCGTCGGGGTGATCAAAATGTAGATGCTGGCGAGCTTGATCTCCCGTGGGCCGATCTTCTTGCCCAGATACTCGGGGGTGCGTCCGACCAGTAGACCGGCGATGAACACGGTGACGATAGCGAGCACGAGCAGTCCGTAGAGCCCGGAGCCGACTCCGCCGGGAGCGATCTCGCCGAGCATCATGTTCAGCATCGCCATCATCCCGCCCAGAGACGTGAACGAATCGTGCATCGCGTTCACCGCGCCCGTGGAGGTCAGGGTGCTCGTGGATCCGAACAGGGTCGAACCCCAGATGCCGAACCGGTCCTCCTTGCCCTCCATCGCCGATCCTGCGAGACGGGTGGCCGCGCCTCCGGTGGTGGTCTCGAACCAGGTCATAGCAGCGAGCGACACGGTGAAGATGGTCGCCATCACGGCCACGATCGCGTTGCCCTGGCGCTTGTCGCCGACCATCTGGCCGAACGTGCGGGGCAGCGAGAAAGGAATCGCGAGCATCAGCACGATCTGGAACAGGCTCGTCCAGGCCGTAGGGTTCTCGAACGGGTGCGCCGAGTTGGCGTTGAAGAAGCCGCCCCCGTTGGTACCCAGCAGCTTGATCGCCTCTTGCGAAGCTGCCGGCCCTCCCGGAATTGTCGCCGACCCCCCGGTCAGCGTCGTCACCGTTGTGAATCCGGCGAAGTTCTGGATCACCCCGCCGATGATGAGAATCAGAGCGGATGCCGCGGCCAGGGGCAACAGCAGACGCAGCGTAGCGCGGGTCAAGTCGACCCAGAAGTTGCCGATGGTTCCGGACGAACGCAGTGCGAGACCGCGGATCAGAGCCACTGCGACGGCGATACCCACGGCCGCCGACACGAAGTTCTGCACCACGAGGCCGAGGATCTGCACCGCGTAACCCATGGTGACGTCGGGGGAGTAGGACTGCCAGTTCGTGTTTGACACGAACGAGATGGCGGTGTTGAAGGACAGGCCCTCGGGGATGGCGGGGAACCCGAGAGAGTAGGGCAGAACCGCCTGGGCGCGCTGGATCGCGTACACCAGCAGCACACCGACGAGGGAGAAGACCAGCACGCTGCGCAGGTAGCTGCGCCACGCCTGACCCGAACTCGAATCGACGCCGATTATTCGGTAGAAGCCGCGCTCGACCCCGAGGTCTTTCTTCGTCGTGAAGATGTGCGCCATGTAATCGCCCAGGGGGCGGTAGATCAGCGCGATGACAAGTGCCACCGTGAGGATCTGGAGGATTCCGAACAGGATGGTCATCAGAATCTCTCCGGCTTCACGAGGGCGAAGACGAGATACACGAGGGCGCCGACGGCGAGCCCGGCAGCGATGACGTCAAACACGATCACAGCTTTTCCACCCCTCGAGCGACTAAACCGACAACCGCAAAAGCGGCAATCGCGACGAGGACGTACACAATGTCGAGCACTGACAACTTCTCTCCGGTAAACGGGCCAACGACGGCCCCACCTTCACGGTCCCGTGGGGACCCGGCGCCTGAATGAGGCACAGCAGATGAGTAAATACCCGTGGGGCAGCCGAAAGACGGATCCTCATGGAGTCCTTACGGGCGGGGCCGGAACCCTAACGGGTTCCTAACACTGGCGGCGCAGCGGGCGGCGCTGAGGCGGCGGTTGAGGAAGTGCAGAGCAGGCCGCGACAGACCAGCGGTCGGCCCGATTGTTCCGGAAACGTAAGGATGTGCCGCCGCGGCGTAGGAGTGTCGTTAGGGACGCGCTGAGCGGAATGATTCGGGCGTACTCCGGTCTTATGACTCTGACCCGCATGATTCCCTCGCTTCGCCGCTCGCTGCCCGATCCTCTCTCCGCCGACCTATGGCCGGAGGCGACGGTTGCGACCGTCACCGACGTTGTGGTGTCCGGCATTTCCCTTCTGCGACTGGTCGAGGTGTGTGGCACTCCGTGCGTTCACAGCGGAGCTGCCGTCGTCCCACGGACCGGAGGCAGGCCTTCGACGACCGACCGAACGACCGTGTTGGTTGTGCGCGTCACCAGCGTGGAACACGCACCGTCCGGCCCCGTCGTTGTCAGGACCGACGCGCGTCTCGACGATCCCGCTCTCATCTGGTTGGAAGCGCGGCTGATCGGGAGGGTATCGACCGCGCACAACGGCCTCACGCTCGTCGCCTGCCGTCCACTCGAACCCGACGCCGGAACCGGCACAAACGGGCGCGCGGCAGACCTTCCTCAGGACGTTCGCGCCGGAGACTTGCTCGCAATTCCCAGCGAACCCGCTCGAACCTCGTTTACCTTTTGGACACCGTGAGGCAAGGCGCCATTCACACAGGTGCCACGCGCCCGCCGCTCCACGCCGGAAGGATCGGTGCCGGGTACCACAACACCGTGGAGTTTCCGCCGACGATCAGACACCTGGGGCAAGCACTTGCGATTTTCGACACTGGCGCAACGCGCCGTTTTGACCGCCGGGGCGTCCGTCGCTCTTGGATGCCTTCTTGCTGCCCCCGCGTTCGCGGCAGCGGGTGTGCCCGCGGGTGCCTGGACGGCTACGCCCCGCGCAGCCGCCGCACCCGCAGCGGCAGCGGCAGCGGTTGACCCGGCGAGCCAGTCCTTCTCGCGCACCGCGACCTACCCGGTGTTCCATAACGTTCCGGCGGGCGTGGATCCCGCAGCGGCCACCGCAGCGGAGATCTCGGACGTCACAGACGACGGCAACACCGTGATCTACACCGACGCGCCGGGCAAGCGCATCGGCTTCATCAACATCACCGACCCGAGCAACCCGGTCGGTACCGGCAGCATCTCGCTCGCCGCGCTCGGTCACGCCGACGACCAGCCCACGTCGGTGGCCGTCTACGGCGACTACGTTCTGGTGGTTGTTGACGAGAGCGGCGGAAACTTCGTGGAGGCCGCGGGACGCCTCGATGTCATCCGCATCAGCGACCGCTCCCTGGTGACCAGTATCGACCTGGGCGGCCAGCCCGACTCGATCGCCATTAGTGCCGACGGGGCCTACGCCGCGATCGCCATGGAGAACCAGCGGGACGAAACGGCTACGCCGACGGGAGCTGCGGAGGGTGACCTTCCGCAGCTGCCGGCAGGATTCATCCAGACCATCAATCTGAATGCGAACCCCACGAGCTGGACAGCGACGCCGATTGCGCTGGTGAACACCGACGGCACTGCGCTCGCCGCCTTCACCGCGGCCGGCTTCGACACCCCGATTGACCCAGAGCCCGAGTACGTGGCGATCAACAGCAAGAACCAGCTGGCCGTCACCCTGCAGGAGAACAACGGCATCGTTGTCATCGACCTGCCCACCCGGGAAATCGTCAAGGCGTTCAGCGCCGGCAGTGTCTCGGTGTCCGGCATCGACACCACCAAGGACAAAAAGATCAACCTGACCGGGTCGATCACCAACACGCCCCGCGAGCCCGACTCGATCGCCTGGGTGGATGACACCCACCTCGCCACGGCCAATGAGGGCGACTGGAAGGGCGGCAGCCGCGGCTGGACCATCTTCGACGCGGCCAGCGGGGCGGTGTCGTGGGATGCCGGCAACACCTTCGAACACCTCGCGGTCACTCACGGCGTCTCCAACAACGACCGTGCGGCGAAGAAGGGCAGCGAGCCCGAGGGACTGACCATCGCCACGTTCAACGGGGTTCGCTACGGATTCGTCGCCTCCGAGCGCAGCAACTTCGTCGCCGTCTACAACCTCACCAACCCGGTCGCCCCGGTGTTCGAGCAGCTGCTCTTCGCGACCAACGGACCCGAGGGCCTGCTCAGCGTGCCGTCGCGCAACCTGCTCGTCGTCTCGAGCGAGACCGACGACGCGAGCGTCAGTGTGCGTGCCTCCGTCACCCTCTTTGAGCAGGGTGCGCAGCTCGATCAGGGTGGCAACGTGGCCGGCCAGCCCAGCATCGTGTCCGCGACCACAAACGGACTGCCGATCGGCTGGCAGGCGCTCGGTGCGCTGAGCGCAGCGCCCGGCGACCCCACCCACATTTTCACCGCAAGCGACAGCGCGGTATCGCCGAGCACGATTTATTCGGTGGATGTCACGAAGACTCCAGCCCTGATCGACGGCACCCTCGTCGTGACGAAGGACGGCGCCCCGGCGGCGCTCGACATCGAAGGTGTCTACGCCCGTGAACAGGGCGGCTTCTGGCTTGCCGCTGAGGGTGTGACCGGAGCCGGAAACCTGCTCTACCGCACCGATGCCGCGGGCGCGATCGTGCAGACCGTCGCACTGCCGACCGAGGTGGCCGAGCACATCTCCAAATGGGGATTCGAGGGCGTCACCGCACTAACCGATGCGGCGGGTAACGAGCAGCTGTTCGTGGCCGTGCAGCGTCCGCTCTGGACCGATCCGGCCTCCGCGACCACACAGGTCGACGGCGACGACGTCACCCGGATCGGTCGCTACGACGTGACCACCGGAGTCTGGTCCTGGTTCGGCTACCAGCTGGAGAAGTCATCGGGCGGAGCCGACTGGGTCGGCCTCTCTGAAATTGTGGCGGTGGATGACTCGACCCTCGCCGTCATCGAACGCGACAAGTTGAACGGTCCGACCGCCGCCCTCAAGCGCATCTACACGGTCGAGATCCCCGCGGTTGCTGCCAGCGCTGCTGCTCCTGCTGCTGGCGCTGCTGCCGCACTGCCCCTCCTGCAGAAAACGCTCGCCTACGACGTGCTCCCGGATCTCGAAGCAGTCAACGGCTGGACCCAGGAAAAGCTCGAGGGCCTCACCATCGGCGCGGACGGAATGGTCTACGCGGTCACCGACAACGACGGCCTCGTTTCTGCCACGGGCGAGACCGTATTCCTCGAGCTGGGAACCGCCGCGGAGATCTTCGGCACCGACCCGACCGACCCGACCGACCCAACAGACCCGACGGACCCGACGGACCCGACCGATCCGACGAACCCCGGCGACTCGGCACCTACCCTTACTGTCGGTGACGCAGACCTAACCGTGGCCATCGGAGGCACCCTGCCGCTCTCCGGCGCGGGCTTCGCGCCGAACGTGGGCCTCACGGTGACGCTTGCGTCGGCGTCCGGCTCCGCATCCAGCCCGGTGGTCCTCGGCACGGTGCGAACAGGCGCAACGGGCGCATTCGCCGTGACCTTCACGGTGCCCGCGGGCGTCGACCTCGGTGCCCAGCGCATCGTGGTGACTGGGCCGGACGGCGTCTCGGTGGAGACCACGATCACCATCGTGGCCGCCGCGGTGACGGGCGCCGGGGCATCCCCCGCCAAGGGCACCCTCGCCAGCACGGGCGTCGACGGCTTCGCAACCTCGCTGAGCAGTGCGTTGCTGTTGCTGGTCGCCGGTGCGGCAGCGCTGCTGGTCCGCGGTCGCGGCTTCGGCCGCGGCAACCAGACTGGTGCCAACTAGTCCCGCGCCAACCACACCCTGAGCCGAGCGCGTGGGTGAACTCAGTCCTGCGGACGGGGCTGAGTTCACCTCACGCCGGATGCTAAGGTCCGACCGTGGATCAACGGATGCTACAGGTGGGGCCACCGGCCGAGACCGAACGGGCGGATGCCGTGCGCAACCGTGCCCGGATTCTCGACGCGGCGCGAACCATCCTGGATGCCTCCGGTGTCGACGCCCTCACCATGGACGCCGTCGCCCGCGAGGCCGGCCTCGGTAAGGGCACCGTCTTTCGCCGTTTCGGCTCGCGCAGCCAGCTGCTGCTGACGTTGCTGAACAGTACAGAAGAAGAGTTTCAGCGCGGCTTCCTGGCCGGGCCGCCCCCGCTTGGGCCCGGCGCCAATCCGGTCGACCGCCTCATCGCGTTCGGACGTGCCCGCCTCGACCTACTCGGTGTGCAGGGCGATCTTCTCCGTGCGGCTGAAGCTTCGGCGGAGTCCCGCTACTCGTCCCCGGCCCGCGCGGCCTCGGTCTTGCACATCACGATGTTACTCCGCTCTGGTGGGGTGCAGGGGGATGTCCCGGTGCTTGCCACCACTCTGAACTCCACCCTCGATGCCGCACTGGTGCTGCACGAGAACCGCGTCGGCAGCGTCTCGATGGAGCGCATCGCCAACGGCTGGGAAGACCTGGTGCGCCGGGTCACCGCGCCGCAGCAAACCTAGCGCGCTGCGGTCCACCACTCCGCGGTGCCGCGGCGGATCGCGCTGACCGCGCGCGCGGGGTGCAGTGGATCCGGAGCCCGTAGCCAGGTTTCGAGTGCGGCTACCGTGCCGGAGGCAGCCATGGCGGAGTACAGGGCGGCTTCGCGGTAACGCGCTTCCGAGGCATCCACCTTTGAATTGTTTTCGTTCTCGCCCGCGCTCTTCGCGTCGGATTCCGCCTCTGGATCGCGCGGGGCAATATCGGGGTGCCGGGTGAGGTGATCGACCAGCCCCCACTCGATGTGGTCGATGAGCACGTCGCGCAGCTCCGGGGGCAGCCGGTGGCGGAGGTTGTGGCGGTAAATGGCGGCGTTGCGGTAGACGTGCTCGACCAGCGCCGACTGGAATCGCTCCAGCGGGATCGTTTCATCAGCGGCGGACTGTTCGGACAGCCGGTCGAATTCCTCGCGGAGGGCCTGCAACTCCGCCCCGAGCACGGCACCGAGCAGCGCGCCTGGGCTGGCTGCGTGCGCGTAGAAGGTTGGACGCGAGATGCCGGCGTGCAGGGCGACGTCGGTGACCGTGATGTCGGCAAGGGTGCGCTGGCTCGCCAGGTCGCGGATGGCGCGGGCGAGAGCGTCCCGCGTGCGTAGCTGCCTGACGTCCATGGTGGCACTCTACTTTACGGGTGACAGATATGACCGGGACGTTGGACCCGAGTTCGGTGGTGATCGCCACGCAAGCAGCAACCATGCCGATGTCCTTGGTTTCCATGTTGATCGTCCCAGTTGAATGAACAGACGATGGGTACATGAACGGATTTGAAGATGCGAATTTGGTTATCGCATCCGTGCAGTCGGCAATTACGAGTGATCCGCATGCGGGCGTGACTATCCACGATGCGTGGGCAGATACGCGGCAGAGTGCGTGCGTTATCTACGAGTGCGTTCGTTGGGAGGCTGGCGTTCTCGGGCGGAGGATCACGTTTCCGCCGCACGCAGTTGAGGGCGATCCGACTTCTACGGGAGCGGATTGGGCGCAAACGATGAACGAGCCCCTCGGAGCGCTGGCCGATTCCCTACAGAAGGACTCATTGGGGATTTCGTGGGTGGGCGAGATGAAGCCTCCGTTTCCAGTCCCGCCACACTGGCGGCCTGCCGGTGAGAAAGAGGGATCTCTCCGGCCACCTGGAGTCAACGAACCGACCGGCTGATCCCTGACCCGGGAAGAAATTAGCCATCCCCACTGTTACGAAGCATGTGAACGCATTGACTTTGGGAATTCTGGGCGCTGGGCGCGTCGGCACCTCGGTGGCCCGCGCCGCGCTGAAGGCCGGTTTCGCGGTGAACATCGCAGGTTCCGGACCCGCCCGCACCATCTCGCTAATCGTTGAGGTGGTGGTTCCGAGAGCTCGAGCCGTCGACGCCGTCGAGGCCGTCGCCCAGGCGGACATCGTGGTGCTCGCGCTGCCCCTGCACAAGTACCGCTCGCTCGACCCCGCGCTGCTCGTCGGCAAGATCGTGATCGACGCGATGAACTACTGGTCCCCGATCGATGGCACCCAGGATGACTTTGAGACCGGCACCAGCAGCGAAACCATCGCTGCCTACCTCCCGGGCGCACGCCTGGTAAAGACCCTGAACCACATCGGGTATCACGATCTTGAGGCGGATGATTTGCCCGCAGGTTCACCCGAGCGCCGAGCCCTCGCCATCGCCAGTGACGACGCGGACGCGGCATCCGTCGTTATGGAATTCATCGACAGCCTCGGGTATGACCCGGTGCACGCCGGTGCGCTCGCCGCGGGCGCCGCGTTCGAACCCGGAACCATCATCTTTGGCGGCCCCCAGACCGAGCAGTCCCTGCGCGCGGAACTCGTGCGTTTCCAAACCGAGCGCCTAGCCGCCTGAGTAGCGCCCTCGCGCGGCGCGAGGATCAACTTTCGTCGCTTGCGGAGCTCAGGTCTCATCTTTCGTCGCTTTGCGCGAACTCAAAACGACCCAAGTTGATACCTGGGCGCCGTCGCGCCTCACGGCATCAGCGGGAGCCGCCCGACGATCTTGTCGATGCGGTTCTTCGGGCCGACCAGGCTTACGGCGAGGTACTCGATCCCGTCGGAATCACTCGACCCGAGGGCGTTGACATAGTCGTCGTAGACCCGGGTCTCTTGCGCGGCGCTGGGCATGTCGGCAACAAAGGTGCCCTCGTGCGCCTCGCCCTTCGCGCGGATTGCCCGCAACGTCGTGCTGTCGGCCACCAGGATGGAACATCCCACCCACGGCAGCCCCGGATGCCACGTCCCCTCGCCATCGGTCGCGCCCGGCCCGAGCAGGCCTCCGACTCCGGCCACCGTGGCACCGGCGGCGCAGATCGCCGCGTTCACAGCCCGCCCGGCGGGGATCGAATCGTTCACCACGATCACCCACTTCAGCCGCGCAGCCCGGGTCGACATCGCCGTGTCGATCTCCTCCGGGTCGAAGCCGATTGCTGCTGCCACCACGTCACTCATTCGATTCCTCTGGTCAGTTGTTCGTCAAGGTGAGGAAAAGATACATCGATTGAGGCGGATGCTGCGGCTCCACCGAATTTATGAACAGTCACACGCCATAATGAAGCGCATGGACGAACTAGACATCGCAATTCTGCGGGAACTGCAGTCAGATGCACGGAAGAGCAACCGCGACCTCGCCGCCGCCGTCGGGGTGTCTCCGACGACCGCCCTCGAACGCACCCGGAGCCTGCGGGCCCGCGGCGTCATTCGCGGAGCAAGTCTCGACGTCGACCTCGCGGCAATCGGCAGGGGAGTGCAGGCCCTCGTTGCCGTGCGAATTCGTCCGCCCTCGCGAGACGTCATCGAAGCATTCCGTGACTGGGTGAGCGGTCTTCCGCAGACCCTCGGCGTCTTCGTCACCACCGGCACGGAAGACTTCATCATCCACGTCGCCGTCCGCGACAACGACGACCTGTATGCCTTTGTCATCGACGAACTCACCCACCGTCGTGAGGTCGCCGACGTGCGCACCTCGGTCGTCTACGAGCACATCCAGAACCGTTCGGTCACGCCGATGACCGCCCGGAAGACTCGGCCGCGCTGAAGACTCGGCCGCGCTCAAGACCTGGCCACGCTGAAGACCCGGCCGCGCTCGAGGCGAAGAAACGGCCGGGGAGGGCGGGGAAAGTCCCGTCCTCCCCGGCCGATGGTGCCGGGATGTTGGATCGTTAGCGATTCATCAGCCGGCCTGGCAGGCTGTCAGCGACTCCACTGCGACGGACAGCGAGTTCACGCCACCGAGCAGTGTCACCTGCGAAGCGCCCAGCGCCGTGATCTCGGCGAGAGTAGCCGCCGGGATGCAGGTTCCGGGAACCGTGAACAGCGGCGCATCGACCTTCGGAGCCAGCGCAGACCCAGACAGCGCGTCAGGGAAGTTCAGCCCGGTTGCGATGAGCACACGGTCTGCCGCTTCGAAGAAGTGCTGGTTGATGGCGACCGAGGCCGCGTAGCGGTCCGCTCCGCCGAGTCGCACGACCTCGGCGATCTTTGCAACGTCAGCCATAATGCCGGCCGACACCGAGCTCTCGCCACCGGCGATCACGACTTCCTGAACTCCGAGATCGACGAGGAGCGCCTCGGTGGCCGCATCGAGACCGCCCTGCGTTCCGTTGACCAGGATGATCGGGCCCTGGGAGCCAATTGCGGCGCCAGCGGACAGCGCATCCGGGAAGTTGGTGCCGGTTGCGAGCACCGCGACATCGGCACCCTCGGGGAACGCGGTTGTGGCGATCGCACGCGACGCTTCGTAGCGGTCTGCTCCGGCGGCGCGTTCGATCTCGCCGTACTCGGCGAGAACAGCCTCGACCGCGGGGGTCACGCTGCGCTCACCACCCACGATGAGGATCGACTCGGGCGACAGGCGCTCGAGCTCGGCCTTCACCGAATCGGGCACGGAGCTCGATGTCGTGAGGAGAATCGGAGCATCCAGCACCGCTGCTGCGGGGGCGGCAGACAGCGCGTCCGGGAAGGTTTCTCCCGACGCGATGATGACGACGTCCGAGCCTTCAGGGAATCCCTCCTTTGACGCGTTAACCGCGACCTCGTAGCGGTCGGCGCCGGCGATCCGGTCTACCAGTGGAACAACAGAGATTGTTCCGAGGCTGGCGAACGACGAACCGGCGCCGGTGGCGCGCAGCTCGGCCGTGCCGAACGTCGTCGCCGCAGGAACGGTGACCTCGAACGAGACAGTTCCATCTGCGGCGCTCACGACGCGACCGACGCTCGTGCTGCCGAAGAGCAACTCGACCGACTCGCCCGAGCGGTAGCCCGAACCCGTGACGGTGATGATGTCGCCACGCTCCACGGTAGAGGAGGAGATGGTGAGTGCACCGGCGGTGGCCAGGGCCTCAGCGCAGGCATCGCCCTGAATTCCTACCGCGGGATTGGACGCGCGCGTCGTGCCCTGAGAAACCACGCCGTCATCCTCCCGAACAACGACCTTGCCGAACGAGTCGCCAATGGTGACGCCGCGCTGGGTGTTGGAGGTGTTCGTGATGTAGGACGCTGCTGCCGTGGTGCTCGTCGCCCGGTCGCCCTGAAGCGGAACGGTGATGACCTTGCACACGTCACCCGGAGCGAACTCCAGCGCCTGCATGTTGCCGGGCAGCTTGGTGTTGGTGGATGCAATCGAGCTCACGTAGACCTTTGACGCAATCGTCGCGGGCTTGGAGAGAACGACCGGCAGGTCGACGGTAGTGAGGCCGGAGCCTTCCTCGACCTGAACGTCGGTCATCGCCACGGTGGGCAGGGTTGAGATCTTCGGCGAACCGAGGGTGGTCTCTTTCTGCAGCACGAGGTCGGAGAGCAGCACTCCTCCGGCGACGCGGGAGCCGGTGAAGCGAACCTGCGTGACGTCGGTCAGATCGACACCGACGAACGCGGTCACCGGGATTTCGATCTGCTGGAGCAGCACCTTACGGAGCGGGTCGGTCGTGCCGGGAAGAACGGTCAGTGCGTCACCGAACGTCGACGCGGACACCGCAGCGGTACCGCCGACGCTGTCGACCAGCGTCACGGTGAGTTCCGTGCTCCCCTCGGCGGGCACCGAGTCGTCGGGCGAGACGCGGAACGACAGGCTTTCCGTCGCCGAGAAGTCGCTCGCGGCGGCCGGAACCGGAACGCGAAGCTGCCCTGCCGCCGCAGTGGCGTTCGCCGGGGCGGAGTAGGTGAAGTGCACCGACGTGGTGGACGGAACGGCGATGGCACGACCGTTGCCGTAGAGAGCGCTCAGGAACCCATAGTCGGGTGCCTGCGCGAAGCCGAGCTTGGTGACGCAATACGGCAGGACCGCGGGAACGCTCAGGGGGCTCATGCTCTCGCAGGTCTGGTACGTTCCTGCACCGGTCACCTGAATGGAAGTGTCCGGCTTGTTGAACAGGTTGATGTCCACGCGGTCAGAGGGAGCGTTGTACGCGGAAACACGAACGTCTGCGCGGCCAGCGGAAGCAACCGTGGCGTCAGAACCGTCGAACAGCGGCATGAACTGGTCTTCGTCACCGAGGGTGAGGCGGAACCAGGCCGACATGTAGGCGTTACCCACGTTGTACTGTTCGTCGCTGTTGAGGCGGCTGGGTGCGGAGGTGCCACAGACCGGGTTGGTCTGGTCGCGGTCCATGATCGCCCAGTCGTCGCTGGTGGCGACCGGGTACTTGCCGGGGGTCCACGCGGTGTTGAAGTAGTTGTGGTTCGTACCCATGATCAACACCGAGGTACGGAACACGTCGTCCCCGTACGCGTGACGCGAATCGTCGATGTACTTCTGGCCCATCTGGTCTTCAACATCGCCGTCGCAATACGGGAGGATGACTGCGGTCGCGACATCCGGAACCGTCATTCGGGTGTAGTCGGTCGGCGCCAGCGGCAGAACGGACTGGATCCCGAAGGGCTCGTCCTGCTCGTAGTTGAGCAGCGCGGCGCGCATTACGCCCTCACCGCCGCGCGAGTGGCCCATCATGCCGATGTTGTCGAGGTCGAGGAGGTCGACCAGCTTGGGGCTGAGGCCCACCGCTTCGCCGGCGTTTGCCGCGCGGAGAAGGGAGAGGTGGTCCATAACGAGCTGTCCACGGGCCAGCGCGCCGGTGTCGTCCGCGAGGCTTCCGTCGAGTGCGTTGATCGCGTTCGCGGAGATCGAAACAACCACGTAGCCGTGCGACGCAAGGATGGTCGCGGCGTCGTTGTAGCCGAGGTAGCTCTCGATGTCGGTCTGGGTGGGGCCGCAGGGCCAGGATGCCGGGTTGTTGCCGGGCCCCGCGCAGGACGAGTGGCGTCCGTGCAGGAAGACCACAACCGGACGCTCGCCCGTTGCACCGACCGGCGCGAAGACGGCGGCGCGCTCCTCGCCCAGGCGGTTGAAGCCGCGGATGGGCAGCGCTTCGAGGCCGAGGTTGTAGTCGAGACGTTCGACCGCGAAGGTGCCGAGCGTCGACGGGTCCTCGCCTGCGAGCGGAGTTGCGGGGAACGCGCTGACCGGGGGGAGGCCGTTGGTGATGTCTTCGAGTACCGAGTCATCGATGTCGGTCGTGGTCGCGGGGTCGCCGGCGCCAAACCAGCCCTGGTCGACGACCGTGGTGTCGACGACGGATGCGTCGGTGGTCACGACCGAGAGGGTCAGTCCGTCGAGCGACTGCGTCGCCATGCCGAGGTCGACACCGTCGGCCCAGAGGGTGGGCACGTCGCTTCGAATCTCGAGGGGCTCGGAGAGGGTCTTCGTGACTTCGTACCCGCCGGACACCTCCTCGACGGTCCAGTCGTCGCCTGAGGCGATCGAGCCGGCTGAGGCGAAGGCGGATGTCGGGGGCGCGGCAAACGCCGGAACCCCTACTAATACGGTGGATGAAGCGACGACGAGGGCGGTGGCGACAGCCACGGACCTCCAGGGACGCATAGATCGGGACAAAGTGCTCCTGCCGAAGGCTTAACAAGGATGTAAGAGTGCGCCAGTCAGGCGGTCACGGATCCTGCGGCTTCTTTGCACAGCCGGGATCCGTACCACTGATGGGCATCGTCAAGCTAGCAGTGGATTTATCTCGAAAAGCGTGGGGAAACATGACTGAAACACACTGTTCACAAGCCCCTATCATTTGGCTGAGAGCCATACCGTGCAGCGTGTATTTAAGGTGGATGTCACTCAGGCGTCGAGCGACGCGGTCACAAACGCGACTGCCTCGGTCGAAGAGAACCCGAGTTCGCGCGCGCGCGCGAGGTAGGCCGTTGCCGCAGCCATCGCTTCATACTCGGGTGTGTCCTGCCGTGCCGTAACAAATGAGCCCGCCCGCCCACGCGTCTGGATGAACTCGGCAGCTTCCAGTTCTTTGTAGGCGCGGGCGACCGTGTTCGGCGCAATCCCGAGGTCGGCCGCGAGCCTACGCACGGTCGGCAGTCGCGTCCCGACGACCATCGCGCCACTCGTGATGAGGCCGATGATTTGCACCCGGATTTGCTCGAAGGGAGGGGTTGCCGAGCGCGGATCGACGGTGAGGATCACAAGCGGTCGCCTGGGGAATGATCTGCGAGGTCGAGTGAGCTGTGAAGAGTGCGCGAGTAGTGCGATCGGGCACTTCCTCCAAAGGCCGCGATAAGCAAAATCACCACAACAATCTCCGGGTAGTACCCGAGGCCAGCGTTCAATGCACCCGATTGTGCCGCGACCGCAGCGACGATCTCTCCGAATCCGAAAAGGACGGCGAACATTCCGAGTAAGAAGGCCGAAGCAGCCAAGCCCCGGATTGCTCCGGAGCGGAGAGTGTCGGTCCACGCCAGTCCCAGCTCGGAGGTCGTGGCACTGGGTCGCTGCGCGATGAAGCGGCCGCCGATCTCGAATGCGCCCAGCGCAATGAGCGCGAGGGCAGTTACGATCGCGGCCGGGCTGAACGCCGCGGGAAACAGGGCGAGGAGAAAGTCGCCCGACGTGGACAGAATGGTCGTCACAACTACAATCGCTGTCGCCACGAGAACCGTCAGCCGCACGACAATTCGCTCGCGGAACGGCGCGTAGTCTCTGAGCCCACGACGATGGGCATGGGCCACCCGGATTCCCTCGCTCCCGCGCGATAGTGCCCCACCCAGGCCAACGACAGAGGCTCCGAAACTCGCTCCGACAGCCGAACCGGCGATCAGGAGCGCGACCGCTGGAGATCCTCGATCTGCGCCGATGTACCAAACAAAGACGGTTGTAGTAAAAAGACCGACCAGCCCGCCAATCACGAGCCCTCCGATTCGATGAAGCTGCGGTCGGAGTACCTCGCGTTCGAGATGCGGAGGTACCGGCAGCGCAGCGGAGCGGGATGCACGCGCGAGCAGGAACCTCTGTCCAGAAGGCAGCATTGCGACGATGGCCAGCACAAGCAAAACGAGGCCGACTATCGCGGCTGTGATCCAGGTCGAGGGTCGCACGTCGTCGCCCATGCTCTGCAGAACGCTAGACGGGTTCGACCCGGCTATTCCCACTGCCGTCGGAGCGATTGCAGCAAACATCCGTACCTCCATTGAGTACAAAGCTTCGAGAACCGCACGTTGTGTACCAAGCTTTGTATGAGGTTAGTGATACAAGGGTCAACACACAAGGGGCGGGGCCTGCACGAACAGGGCAAGCGCCTCGACATCCCCCTTTAGAATGGTCTATTGCGCCACACGCGTCACCAGATGCCTCCGCATCTACCGCACCTCGGCGCCCCACGATCGATTGCCTTACCGCAGAACTGGACCCATGACTGACTTCGCAGAGGTAAGCAATCTCGACATCCTGGCCGAGGCGCGTCGCAGGCGCACCTTCGCGGTGATCTCGCACCCCGACGCTGGCAAGTCGACGCTCACCGAGGCCCTGCTGCTGCACGCGCGCGCCATCGGCACGGCCGGCGCAACCCACGGCAAGGCCGGCCGTCGCGGCACGGTGTCCGACTGGATGGCGATGGAGCAGGCCCGCGGAATCTCGATCACGTCGACCGCGATCCAGTTCGAGTACCGCGACACAGTCATCAACCTGGTAGACACCCCCGGTCACGCCGACTTCTCCGAGGACACGTTCCGCGTTTTGTCTGCGGTGGATGCCGCGGTCATGCTGGTCGATGCGAGCAAGGGTCTGGAGGTGCAGACCATGAAACTGTTCGATGTGTGCAAGCAGCGGGGCCTGCCCATCATCACCGTCATCAACAAGTGGGACCGGCCCGGCCTCGACGCTCTCGCCCTCATGGACGAGATCCGCGAGCGCACCGGACTCACCCCGACCCCGCTCACCTGGCCCGTGGGCATTGCGGGCAACTTTCGCGGCGTGATCGAGCGCTCGACCGGCGACTTCATCCACTTCGAGCGTACGCCGGGTGGGGCGACCCAGGCGGTAGCGAAGCGCTTCAGCGCCACCGAGGCCGCCGCCGATGAAGGTGCGGCCTGGACGGACGCCGTTGACGAAGAGGGACTCCTCACCATCGAGGGCCAGGACCACAGCGAGGCGCGTTTCCTCGGCAACGAGACCACCCCTGTGCTGTTCTGCGCGGCGGTGCTGAACTTCGGCGTGCGCGAGCTGCTCGACACCCTCGTCGACTCCGCACCCCCGGCCGAGGCGCGCGCCGATGCCGCCGGGCGGCGCCGACCGGTCAACTCCGACTTCTCCGGGTTCGTGTTCAAGGTGCAGTCCGGCATGAACTCCTCGCACCGCGACCACGTCGCCTTCGTGCGGGTCTGCTCGGGGCTGTTCCAGCGCGGCATGGTGGCCACTCATGGCACCACCGGGCGCCCCTTCGCCACGAAGTACGCGCAGCAGCTGTTCGGTCGGGACGGGACATCCACCGACGAGGCATGGCCGGGAGACGTCGTCGGCCTGGTCAATGCGGCATCGCTTCGCGTCGGCGACTCGCTCTACGCGGGTGAGCCCGTGGAGTTTCCGCGGCTGCCGATGTTCTCGCCCGAGCACTTCCGCAGTGCGCACCCCACCGACAGCAGCAAGTTCAAGCAGTTCCGCAAGGGCATCGAGCAGCTCGACAACGAGGGCGTTATCCAGGTGCTGCATTCCGAGCTGCGCGGAGGGGGAACCCCCGTGCTCGGTGCGGTGGGTCCGCTGCAGTTCGAGGTGGTGGAAGACCGGATGAAGAACGACTTCGGTTCGCCGATCCGCTTCGAAACCCTGCCGTTCGAGGTGGCCCGGATCGTGGACGAGGATGGCGCCGAGTTGCTGCGCACGGAACGCCAGGTAGAGGTCTTCGAACGTTCCGACGGGGCATTGCTCGCACTGTTCAGCACCGCGTGGCGCCTGCAGGCCCTGCTGCGCGCGCACCCGTCGCTGCGCGTGGACGAGCTTGCGGATGTGCGTGCGAGCGACCTGAGGCCGAAGACCCGCCGGTAGGGTCTGCCCCGCCCTTGATTGAGAGGCGCGGCGGCAGCGAGACTTGAACTCATGGATCACGGGACCGGTGGCGGCAGCGGCGGCAGCGCGAGCGGCGGCAGCGCGAGTGGCGGCGGCGCGAGTGGCGGCAGCGCGGAGGCGGGCCAGCCGCGCCAGTACCGCCGCGGTCGTTGGTTCCGGTTCGAGAACGCTGTGATGTGCGGGATGTCTCGTGCCGGAGTCATCCCGCACACCTATCTCCTTACTACAACCGGCCGAAAGACTGGGCTCCAGCGATCGAACCCCGTGACGATCGTCACGTTCGACAACAAACGGTGGCTGGTGGCGCCGTACGGGGTCGTGCCCTGGGTGCTCAACGTGCGCGCGTCCGGCGAGGCGACGATCAGTCGGCGCGGCTCCACCCGCCGGTTCGCCGTGCGGGAGGTGGGGGCGGACGAAGCCGCCGCCAACGAAGCCGGTGCCAGCGAAGCGGGTGCCAGCGAGGCAGGTCCCAGCGAAGCCGGTGCCGTGCTCAAGCACTACCTTTCGGTCGCCGTTTCCGCCCGTCCCTACTTCCGTGCCGATCGGACGGCTCCGGTCAGTGACTTCGCGGCAGAGGCGTCCGAGCACCCCGTGTTCGAGCTAATTGCCTCGAGGGCGCCCGCCGCCGACGTCTGACCGAGACCGCGGCACCGATTACCTCTTGCGGCGGCAACTGAGGGCTTCGGACGATAGGGTTCTCCTCAGAATCGCGGCCCACAAAATTGCCGCCCACAGAATCGCGGCCCACAGAATGGTTCCTCAATGTCTGAGACCGATGCGCACGTTCGGCGGCGAATCGCTATGCGATTCGTTCGGTGGCTTCGGCTGATCGTCGCGGCCTCCATTGCGGCCGCGGTGGTGGCCACTCTCGCCGAGACCGCGTCGCGCACGACCATCAACCCGTTCAATTTCTTCGGGTATTTCACAATTCAGAGCAATCTGATCGGATGCGTCGTTCTTGTGGTCGCCTCGGTATCACGGCCGGATTCTCCGCGACGCGACGAAGCGATACTGCTCCTCCGTGGTGCAGCGACCACGTACCTGGTTGTGGTGGGGCTCGTTTATGCGGTGCTTCTCGCTCCGCTGGGAGCCGCTGGCGGGGTGCCGCTGCCGTGGGCGAATGTCGTTATGCACGTCATTGTGCCCGTGTACTTCGTTGTCGACTGGCTGCTCGCTCCCGATCGGCACCCCCTGCCGTGGAGGAAGTTCTGGATAGTGCTCGTCTATCCGCTCGCCTGGTGCGCCGTTGTTCTGGTGCGAGGCGCAACCGATGGGTGGGTCCCCTATCCGTTCCTCGACCCGTCGAGCGGGTACGGCTCGGTCGCATTCTTCGTCGCGCTCATCACTCTCGTGGTAACCGCGGCGGGCGCCGCCGTGTGGGGACTGTCACGGGTGCCGGCACCCGGGACGCCGGCCTCGCCCCGGGCTTGAAGCAGGTTTGAGCGGGATACTCGGCACAGCGCCGCGCGGCACAGCACAGCGCCGCCGCGCAGTGCAGCGCCGCCGCGCAGCGCACCGCACCGGGTGGCCGGATCTCGCGGGGGCGGAGCACTGCCCTCACGACTTCTGCGTCTCGCCGCGGTAGTTGCCTACCTCTCAGGGCAGCTTGTGCGTCTCGCCGCGGTAGTCACCTACTCACCGCGGTAGAAACAACTACCGCATCGAGAAGTTTTCTACCGCGGCCAGACGGCAGAGTGCAGGCAACTACCGCGCCGAGCGGGTAACTACCGCGCCGAGACCTGTCGCGGCC
The DNA here is from genome assembly GCF_003003265.1 of Glaciihabitans tibetensis. Lineage (GTDB taxonomy): Bacteria > Actinomycetota > Actinomycetes > Actinomycetales > Microbacteriaceae > Glaciihabitans > Glaciihabitans tibetensis. The sequence continues at coordinate 22,252 of NZ_PVTL01000013.1, read as the reverse complement.
GGGCCGACCTCGGTCGCGAAGGGGGAATCTGGCCGCGGCGGGTGTCGTAGCGACTCGCGGCGGTGGAAACCTGCTCGCGGATACGGAAATTTCCGGTGCCGCGACCGATTTTCTACCGCCGCGGGGGACTCGACCGGTTCCACAGCAGGGGGGCACGCCATGGGTCGCGACTGGCGCGGTATCCGGGGTCGCCAGTGCTTGCAGTACGGTATCCGGGGTCACCAGCGCTGGCATCGCGCCCGCAACGCAACAACGCCGGCCCCGATTGCTCGGGTCCGGCGTTGCGGGTGGATCAGTGCGCTACGTGCGCCGCAGCCGCAGCCGCAGCCGCAGCCGCGGCCGCCGCAGCACGAGCACCAGCAGAACTACAACTTACGCGTCAACAACAATCGACGTGATGACGGGTTCGCGGCGGTACTTGCGCTGCATCCAGCGACCCAGCGTGCGGGTGAGGAAGCGCTCGAGCTCGCGACCGTCGAGGATCGTCTTGCCGGACTCCATTGCCTTAGTGATGGCCTCGGTCGCCTCGCGCACCCAGTCGTCATCGTGGGCGAACCCGCGCGGGAAGAACTCGAGCGGCTCAACCAGCTTGCCGGTGCGGGTGTCGAGAATGCCGAGCACGGTCACGCTGCCCTCCTCAGCCAGCACCTGGCGGTCGTTGAGTGCGACCTCGGTTGCCTTGCCGGTTCCCATGCCGTCCACAAAGATGTGGGGCGTGGGGATGCGGCCAACGATGCTCGCGCGGCCGTCGACGAGGTCGACAACTACGCCGTCTTCGACGATCAGGGCGCGGTCAGCGGGAACACCCGTGCGGATAGCCAGCTCAGCGTTCGCCTTGAGGTGACGCCACTCGCCGTGCACGGGCATGACGTTGGCGGGCTTCACCAGGTTGTAGCAGTAGACGAGCTCGCCAGCGCTGGCGTGGCCCGAGACGTGCACCTTCGCGTTGGCCTTGTGCACTACGTTCGCGCCCCAGCGGGTGAACGAGTTGATGATGCGGTAGATCGCGTTCTCGTTACCGGGGATGAGCGAGCTGGCCATCAGCACCGTGTCGCCCTCACCGATCTTGATAATGTGCTCACGGGTGGCCATGCGCGAAAGCGCGGCCATCGGCTCGCCCTGCGAACCAGTGCAGATGATGACGACCTGCTCGGGGCGCATACGCTCGAGCTGCTTCATCTCAACGACCAGGCCGGCGGGAATGTTGAGATAGCCGAGTTCGCTGGCGATGCCCATGTTGCGCACCATCGAGCGGCCGACGAACGCGACCTTGCGCTTGTGCACCACGGCGGCGTCGAGCACCTGCTGGATGCGGTGCACGTGGCTGGCGAAGCTGGAGACAACAATGCGGCGAGGTGCCTCGCGGAAGACCCGCTCGATGGCGGGCGCGATGTCGGCCTCGGCCATGGTGAAGCCGGGCACCTCGGCGTTGGTGGAGTCGGTCATAAAGAGGTCAACGCCCTCGTCGCCGAGGCGCGCGAAACCGTTGAGGTCGGTGATGCGCTTGTCCATCGGAAACTGGTCCATCTTGAAGTCACCGGTGTGCAGCACGAGGCCAGCCTCGGTGCGGATCGCCACAGCGAGTCCGTCGGGGATGGAGTGGTTCACCGCGAGGAACTCGAGATCGAACGGGCCAGCCTTGCGGGTGTCTCCCTCGGCGACCGTGATCATCGGCGGCGACTGGCGGTGCTCCTGCAGCTTCGCCGACAGGAACGCCAGCGTCAGGGTCGACGCAATGATTGGGATGTCTTCGCGCTCGCGCAGCAGGTACGGGACCGCGCCGATGTGGTCTTCGTGGCCGTGCGTGAGCACGATGGCCTCGATGTCCTGCAGTCGATTACGCAGGTAGGCGAAGTCGGGCAGGATCACGTCGATGCCGGGCTGCGAGTCCTCCGGAAACAGCACACCGCAGTCGACGATGAGCAGCTTGCCCTTGTGTTCGAACACGGTCATGTTGCGGCCAATTTCGCCGAGTCCGCCAAGGGGGATGACTCGGAGCCCACGGTTGGGAAGCTTAGGTGGCGCGCCAATATCAAGGGAATGGATGTTATTCATAGATCTCTCTCGGTTGAGACCTGCCCGCGCGGCGGACTGGTCTTGCTGTGGTGTGCCGTTCTTACGGCGAAGGTGTGAGGGGAGGGATGGTACTTCCTGGTGCCGAATTCCTGGTGCCGAAGCAGTCACTGGTGCGGGAGCAGGGCCGGCCGTCCCCTCCGGGGACAGACCGAGCATGATCATTCTATCGGTGGAGCCACCCGCACTCCGTCGGCGCTGTCGATATTGTGCGCAAGCTGCCGAACTTGCGGCACACAACACCCCCGAAACACGATCGCGGTACGCTCGCTGACCAGCAGGAGACCAGCACTAGACCAGCACGAGACCAGTACGAGACCGGAAGGAGCACATGACGCCGAGCCATCCCGCAGACCACTCAGCACGCCACTCCACGGACCATCTCGCAGACCATTCCACACGCCACACCGCGACCCGCGCCGTGACCCGCGCCACGACCGGCCCCACGCGGTACCTTCATCGGATCTCTCGTGTGGTGCTGGTCGGGTACCTTGCGGTCGCGGCGCTCATCGTGTTCTGGCCGACTCCGGTGGACCGTCCCGTCCACGGGCAGGTGGCAGCGGCAGTGACGTCCGCGCAGCAGGCTGGCGCCACCGCGGTGACCTATAACACCGTGGAGATTGCGGCAAACGTCGCCCTGTTTGTGCCGCTCGGCGTTCTGCTGGTTCTCGTATTTGTGCGCATGCCGTGGTGGTTAGCGATTGCGATCTGTGCGGCGCTGTCGGCGTTGGTCGAGCTTGGCCAACGCGTGTTCATCGCCGAGCGCTTCGCATCACCGATCGACATCGCGGCCAACACAGCGGGCGGCGCGCTTGGCGTGGTCGCAGCAGTACTGATGCGGCGCTGGCACCGCTAACGCCGCGAACCGGCGCTGGCACCGCTAACGCCGCGAACCGCCGCTAGTCTTGGAGTACTCGGCGTCGGCGTGCAGCCGCAGGCCGCTGCGACCTCTCTCCGTCCAGCATGCTGGACGTTCTTCCAGCGCGCCGCGGCTCTAGCGCGGAACCAGGAGAACGTGTTTCGACGCGCTATTCGTGGGAGCTGGGCGCGGAGTTTACCGTTGGTGCGAAGGCGGCAGCGAAGTAGTCGAGCGAGCGAGAGACCTCGGGGAGCGCCGGGGTGCGGTTCAGGTGTCCGTGCAGCATTCCCGTTGAAAGGCGGGTCTCGACCGGGACGCCCACCTCAGCCAGCTGCTCCGCGAACAGTTCGCCTGACGGCCTGAAGTCGTCGTATTCGCTGATCAAGATGCGCGTGGCCGGGAATTTACGCAGGTCAGCGTGACCGGGTGTCACTTCGGCCGGGAGATCGGAGATTCGCCCGGCGTAGTTCGCGAACATCGCGGTCACCGCTGCTGCGCTGGCACGAAGAACCTGCGGCAATGTGGCCATCACGGCTTGCACATCGTCTTCGAGAGCGGGAAGCGGAAAGTGCAGGGCTGGATAGGCGAGCAGCATCATGGTTGGCAACGGACTCGCGTTGTTGCGCAGCCGAACCACGGTCGCCGCGGCGAGATTCGCGCCCGCGCTGCCGCCTCCGATCGCAATACGCCGGCTATCGACCCCCAGTCCGGCTGCACTCGCGACGAGCCAGAGCCAGGCTGCCTCGACGTCGTCGAGCGGAACCGGGTAGCGCACGCCGTCGGTCGCGAGCCGGTAGCCGACGGACACCACGAGGGCACCCGACCGGGCGGCGAGCTCGGCGCTCGCTACGTGCGACTCGTTCATGTCGAGGTCACCACCGGCGAAGCCGCCGCCGTGGTTCCAGAGCAGAGCCGGAACTAAACCGATGGCATCAACAGCACGGTAGATGCGCACCGGGACGGGTCCGTGCGGCCCGAACACCACGTCGTCGCGTATATCGACGGACACGGGGAGCTCGTATGGCGCCGGATCCGTGAAGAACTCCGCGTAGATAGGGGCGTTGTCGGGATCACTGCGGTCTGCGTTCCAGCTTGGGTCGGTCGGGATTCCGCGCACTCGGCCGGCGAGGTAGGGATCGAGGGGCATGCTCAGTCCACCAACTTTCGACGCAGTCCGGCTAGCTCGTCAGAGGGGAATCCGAACGCTGCGAGATATGTCGCGACCGTGCCATGGTCGTGACGGATGGTCTCGAGCACTTCCTCAATGAGCTCGGCGGGCGAGGCGAGCATGTCGTCGAGCGCGTCCTCCGTGAATGACGAGTTGCCCGACGATCCGGGGTGGAGCAGCGCCATCACCTCGGACCGGAACTCCGCACCGAGGCGCTCGTCCGATTCCGCGTAGGTGCGCACGATGTGGTCGTCGCGCACGCCTATGGCCGCCAGCAGCACCGCGATGAAGACCCCCGTGCGGTCTTTTCCTGCGGTGCAGTGGGCGAGCACGGCTCCGTCAGCTGACGCAATTGCGCGCAGACCCGCAACCATTTCTCCTCCTCGCGTGAGCGCGATCTCCCGATACAGGTCGCGTAGCCCAGGCGTTCCGGAGGCATCGGCCGCGGCGCCCAGCACGCTTCCCGCTCCGGGATCCGCGGGCTCGTGAAGCGGCAGGTGCACCAAGCGTACGCCGGGGAACTCATCGGGCACTCGCGCGGCCTCGCTCCTTCCGCGCAGGTCCAGAATCGTGTCGACTCCGAGTTCCGACAGTGCCTGCCGCCCCTCGTCGGTTATTGCGTGGAGGCCGGCGCTGCGGAACACCAGACCCTCGCGCACGTGTCGACCGTCCACAGTCTCCAGCCCGCCGATCCCGCGTGCGTTGCGCACACCGGGCACATCGATCCCGGTGTGGTCGCCGGTCGGATACTGTTCCACAGCGGTCGGAACCACGCCCGTCCGCACCACCTCGCGGTACCAGTCGAAGGACGCTTTCGGTGTGCGCACAAGAGTGTCAGGGTCCACGTGGATCAGGCCGAAACGCTGCGTGAATCCCGCCATGTATTGCAGGTTGTCGTGGCTCGACCATGCGTGGTACCCGCGCACTCGTACCCCGTCTGCGATGGCATCGGCGACCTCGCGGATCGCCCAGCTGAGGTAGCGGATCCGTGCCTCGTCGCGAACCTCTCCGTCGACGTCGGGCTTGTCTGCGTAGCCGATCCCGTTCTCCGTGATCACAACATCGGGGTGGTCGGGGTAGGTGTCCGCAAGCCAGTCCAGCGCTTCACGAAACCCGCCTGGCGTGAGCTGGCGGTGGGCGCCGCCCCAGGGGAGCCCCGGCGCAGGCACGATCGCGAAGCCGAGCCCGGCGGTGACCGGCGCAAGGCCGTGGAACATTGCGGCGCGCGGCGGTAGCTCGGCCAGGTGGGCGGCAGCGCGCTCGGTCGACGCAACCGTGTAGCGGGAATACCAGTTCACCCCGAGCACGTCCATGGGCTGCGCGATGATGTCGAGGTCGCCCTCGCGAACCGTGTCGCCGAGTACCGCCGCGAGTTCCGGCAGGTGTCCGTGCCCGAGCATGGGGTCGAGAAACAGTCGGCCGTCGAAGTAGTCGGCGCGCGCGGCGGCGGCCACGTCCAACGGGTGGGTGGTCGCCGGGGCGACCCCGTTCATGCTCAGGATGGTGCCGATGTCGCCGACCGCTCCCGCCGCACGAAGCGCGAGAATCGAGGTGCCGTGGGCGAGAAGCAGGTGGTGCACGGATGCCAGACCCGCCGTGCCCTCACGGCGGGCGGGCGGGAGGAACCCCGCGACGTACCCACCGAGCGACGGGTGGGTCGGCTCGTTCATCGTGAACCACTGGTCGACTCGATCTCCGAGGCGTTCCGCCAACACAGACGCGAAGTGACCGAAGTGGTCGGCGAATTCGCGGGTCATCATTCCGCCCAGGTCCTCCATCCACTGCGGGGTATCCCAGTGGTACAGGTTCAGCGCCGGGGCGATACCCCGCGCGAGCAACCCGTCCACCACGCGCTCGTAGTAGTCGAGTCCAGCCGGGTTGACCGTGCCCGCGGCATCCGTGACGATCCGCGGCCAGGCGGCGGAGAACCGGTGCGCTCCCGCCCCGAGACGCTGCAGGAGGTCGAGGTCTTCATCGAGCCGGTGGTACTGGTCGATCGCGCGGTCGCCGCTCGTGCCGTCGGGCGTACGCAGCCACGAGTGCAACGCGGTGTCCCACACCGAGGGAACCTTGCCGTCCGCGTCCCAGGCACCTTCGACCTGGTAGGCCGAGGTGCCCGTGCCCCAGACGAAGCCTTCAGGAAATGTGCGTGTCATCAGTCGTCTTTCGGTTCAGGTGATGGGCCCGCGAATGGGGCCGGTGGAGAAAAATTCACAGGGTCAATCAAGGTGGATGTCGGGGCGGGCCGCGAAGCCCCCGGAAGTCGAGGCGCCGCCTCGAGCAGCTGCCGCGTGTACTCGTGCTGCGGTGCTGAGATGACGCTCTCAGTGTCGCCGCTCTCGACAATCTGGCCCTCGCAAAGCACCGCGACCGAGTCCGCGATCATCCGTACCACGGCGAGATCGTGGGAGATGAACAGCATGCTCAGCCCGATCTCGTCTCGAAGTTCGGCGAGCAGGTTGAGAACGCGGGCCTGAACGGACACGTCGAGAGAGGAGACCGGTTCGTCGCAGAGCAGCAGCGCGGGCCGCGCGATCAGTGCCCGAGCGATGGCCACGCGTTGAGCCTGACCCCCGGAGAGTGTGCTGGGCCGTGCATCGGCGAAGCGGTGGGGATCCAGCCCGACCCGGCTGAGCAACTCGCGCGCGCTCTCCCGGCGCTGGCGCATCGTCCCCTCGCCTCGAATCGTGAGCGGCTCGGCAACGATATCGAGGGCGGCGCGGTGAGGGTTCAGCGACGAGATGGGATCCTGGAACACCATCTGCACCGGGTGGTCGGCTCCGCCACTGGCGATGTTGATGGAACCGGACCGCGGTTTCTGAAGTCCGAGGATCGTTCGCGCAAAGGTCGACTTGCCCGAGCCGGACTCGCCGACCAACCCGACGCTTCCGCCCTTTGGCACGTTGATGCTGACACCGTCGAGCACCACCCGGTCGCCGTATCCGACGACGAGGTTGCTCACGATCAATACGTCTGGCGTGCTCGCTACGTCGCTCATGAGAGAACTCCATCTGCCGAGGTGTGAAGGCGGCGCACGCGGGGGCCGTCGAGGCGCGGGATGCTGTCGAGGAGTGCCCGCGTATACGGGTGTGCTGGGGCGGAGATGACCTGAGCCGTGGGGCCGGACTCCACGATCTGCCCCGCGCGCATCACCACGATGTCGTCGCAGCGTTCCGCGGCAACGCCGAGGTCGTGGGTGACGAGGAGGAGGCTCGATCCGGTGCGCGCCCGCGTCTCGTCCATGATGTCGAGGACCCGCTTCTGCACGGTGACATCCAGCGCCGTCGTCGGCTCGTCACCGATGAGCAGGGCCGGTTCGGTCAGCGCCGCAGCGCCGATCCCGATCCGCTGCCGCTGCCCTCCGGACAGTTCGTGGGGGAACCGGCGCGACTCACTCTCCGGGCTTCGGAATCCCACGCTGCGCATGAGCTCGATGCCCCGGCGAGCACGCTCGCTTCGCCCGGTGCCGCCCGCAAAGGCCAGTACCTCGGTGAGTTGGTCGCCTACCCGAATGGTCGGGTTGAGCGAGCGGAGCGGATCCTGGTGGATCATGCCCACACTGGTGGCAAGTGCGCGGCGGTGGGCGCGGCCGCGGAGGGCGAGCATGTCGTGTCCGTCGAGCTGAACGTGTCCAGTGACGCGCATCGCGACCCCGGGCGGATGCACCCCGAGGATGGATCGGATGAGCATCGACTTGCCCGCGCCAGACTCACCGACGATGCCGAGCGAACGTCCGGGGTAGAGCGTGAAGGAGGCGCCTTCAACGACTGTCCGTTCGACCCCGCGGCGGAGCACCGTGGCGGTGAGGTCGCGCACCTCGAGGATTGGTTGTGAGCTCATCGTTTCGCTTCCCGGGAGTGCTCTCCGAGCACGTTGATGGACAGGATGGTTGCGCACAGCAGCAGCGCGGGCATAAGAGTCACCCAGGGCGCGACCGGCAATTGGGTGCGGCCTTCGGCGATGAGGCCACCCCACGACGGCTCGGGCGGTCGTAGCCCGAAGCCGAGAAAGCTCAGCGCTCCCTCGGCGACGATCGCGGTGGCGAGGGTGGTCATGATGAACGGCATCATGATGGGCAAAACGCTGGGAAGTACCTCGCGGGTAAGAATGCGCCACCCGCTCGCTCCGAGGGTACGTGCGACGATGACGTAGTTCTCGGTGGCGATGGCGAGCGTCGCGCTCCGGCTGAGTCTCGCGAACACCGGAATAGCGAAGCCGGCAATGGTGAGCGAGATGGTCGGAAGGCTGGGTCCGGTCAGCGTCACGATGGTCGCCACGATGATGAGCGACGGCAGGGCGATGGTCACGTCGGTAAGAAAACCCACCACCGCGTCGGCAAACCCGCGCCGCAGTCCCGCCCAGACTCCGAGGAGAATGCCGATGCCTCCGCCGACTACGACGGTGACCAGTGCGACGACCGCGCTCGCCGCGGCCCCGTGGAGCGACCGGGAGAATACGTCACGACCGAGGTTGTCCGTCCCGAAGGGGTGGGCGAGGCTCGGTGCCTGGCTGATGACGGAATAGTCGTTGGCGAGGGGATCCACGGTAAGCCCCACCGCGGCAGCGAGCGCTGCGATCGCCAGTAGCACGAGCCACGCGGTGGCAAGCATCACACCAACCCGCGGGATGCGACGTCGAGCAACGGAGGCCGACGGTGGTGTGCCGGGCCCTGAGGCCGCGCCAGAGGGTGAGGTCAGGGGAGTGGTCAAATCAGTGACGCTCACGGGTGCTCCTTGGGTCGACGCGGCGCACCGCGATATCGGTGAGGATGCCGGCAACCACCACGATGACCGCGGCGAACAGCACAACACCCTGGATGACGGGGAGGTCTCGGGCGCCGAGCGCACCAACGGTGAGGCGGCCCAGTCCGGGAATGGCGAACAGGCTTTCGACGAGCAGAGTGCCGCCGAGCGCCACCGCCAGGTTGATTCCGACGAGGGCGATCAAGGTGGATGACGAGGGGCGCAGGATCCGCCACCAGAGCAACTGCGGGTCAGACGCCCCTCGCACGATCGACGCGTATGCGTAGGGAGAGTGCAGCGACTCCATCGCAGAACCCCGCAGTGCGCGCAGGTACACCGCACCCTCGGCAACCCCGAGCGTGAACACGGGGAGCACCATCCGGGAGAGGTTATCCAGCGGGTTCTCGGCAAACGGGGTGTAGCCAGACGCCGGGAGCCAGCCGAGTTGGACGGCGAAGAGCTGGATGGCGAGAACGCCGACGACGAACGACGGCAGGGCGAGAAGCAGGAAGGTGCCAGTCGAGGTAATCCGGTCGAACCGCCCGCCTGGGTTGCGCGCGCTGTGCAGCGCGAGAGGGATGGCGATGGCGAGGGCGACTACCTGGCTGAGGATCACCAGTTCGGCGGTGGCGGGCACGCGCGCGAGGATTTCGGACAGCACCGGCCGCCCCGACGTAAACGACGTGCCCCAGTCGCCGGTAACTACTCCACCCATAAAGCTAAGGAAGCGCAGGAGGCCGTTCTGGTCGAGGCCCAGCGTGTGGCGAAGTGCTTCACGCTGGGCCTCGGTCGATTCCTGTCCGAGGAGGATGAGCGCCGGGTCGCCGGGCAGGAGCAAGGCGAGTTGGCAGGTGAGCGCCGCGATGACGATCAGGACCAACAGCGATCGGCCCGCGCGCGGCAACCAGGCGGTGGTCACTCGGCAGCCCACCCGATCTGCGCCGGCTGCACCGAGATGAGGGTGATGCCGGTGAGGTCCGGGAACCCGGCAAGGTCCGCGGAGCCGATGAGGCCCGCGTTGCTCGCGGTCAGCCACAGCATGGGCAGGTCGGTCGCGAGCTGTTCCGACGCGTCCGCGAGCAGAGTGGAGCGCTCGGTTCCGCCGGTCATACCGCTGGCTTCTTTGAGGAACTGGTCGACCTCATCGTTGGCGTACCCCGTGAAGTTGTAGGGCCCGGTCGAGGTGGCTACGAGCGCTCCGCCTGAGGGGTCGGAGAAGATCGAGGTAACCAGCTGGGCGGCTTCGAAGTCCTTGGCCGCGAGTGTGGAGCTGAAGGAAGCTCCCTCCACTGGCTCGATCTCGACCTCTACTCCGGCCTCACCGAGCATGTCCTTGATCGCGGTGGCGCGCTGGATCGAGTCCGGGGAGTTGTCGGAGGCGATCGTAAAGCTGAGACCGGCTCCCTCGAGTACGTCCTTCGCTGCCTCGACGTCGTATTCGGGGTAGTCGACTGTGGGGGCGAGGTCGCCCAACAGGCTGTAGGGGCTGTCTACGGTTATGCCTTCGCCGAGGTTCACCACCGCGTTGACTGCGTCACGGTCGATCGCCTGTGCGAGCGCGGTGCGGATCTCTACGTCCTCGAACTTCGGGTTGGACAGGTTCAGCAGCAGGCTGCTCACCGCGGCGGGGGCCGCGTGCACCTCGAGTGAATCATCGGCGCGGGCCTGCTCGAACTGGCTCGTCACCTCGGTCCAGATCAGGTCGACGTCGCCAGACTGAAGGCTCTGGTAGCGCGAGTCGGCGTCGGGCATCATCTTGAATGTGATGCTGTCGAGGGCCGCGGGCTCTCCCCAGTAGTTCTCGTTGCGGACGACGGTGACGGAATCGCCCGGCGTGAACGCGTCAATGACGAAGGGGCCGGCGCCGAGGGGGAAGCCGAGCTCGTCCGTCGCCGTTGTGGAGGTGATCATGCCGAGGGTGCGCGCGAGAAGTGAAGCGAAGTCGGCGTTGGGGGCGGCGAGGTCGAAGACCATGGTGGTGTCGTCGGTGATCGTCATTCCGGCGATCTGCTTGGCCTGTCCGGCGGCGGATGACTTCGACTCGGGGTTGGCGAGACGCTCGACATGCGCCTTGACTGCTGCGGTCGTCAGGGGCGAACCGTCCGAGAAGGTGACGTCGTCCGGGATCGTCAGCGTCCAGTGCGTTGCGGTCTCGTCTGACTCTAGGGACTTAGCGAGCCCGGGGGTGAACGTTCCACCCGCTGCGGGCGCCATCAACGGCTGGTAGAGCGCGTTGGACAGAATCAGAACGGGCTGCTGTGCGAGCAGGCCGTTGGTGACATCGAGGGTGGGCAGTTCGCGGTCGAGCGCGACGGTGAGCGTGCCTCCCTCAGAAATCTCACTGGTGGCGTTGGTGGCGGTGGTTGCTGGGCTGCTGCACGCGGAGAGTGCGAGCGCACCGGTCAGCGCGACTGCGAGCAGGGCGCCGGTTGCCGTACGTCGGAACATGGAAGTCCTCCTGGTCAAGTGGCCGGGGTGACCACGCAACCGAAGTTACGGGCGAATTGTGAATAGTGGCACCAGTGCCACTTTCCATTGAATGAACGGAATGCGAACATAAATGGCACTAGTGCCACGTTTAGGGTTCGAGCATGGCACCATCGAATGTGGAAGGAACGGAGCACGATATGCAGATGAGTACACCCGCGCGCAGCACCCGCGCAGAGCAAAAGGACCGCACCCGCGAGGACATCCGGGTGGCAGCACTCGACTTGTTCGAGAGTCGCGGCTTCGACAGCACAACCATCGATGACATCACCGCCGCGGCCTCGGTCGGGCGACGCACCTTCTTCCGTTACTTCTCGTGCAAAGAGGCCGTACTGTTCAGCGGCGGTGTCTTCCAGAACATGGCCGTCGACCTCCGTGAAGCGCTGAGCTCCGGTCTACCCCCGGTGCGCGCGCTTATCTGGGCAATCGAGCGTGACGCATACGGTGCCGACGATCCCGACGAGGTGACGATTCGCCGTCGACGAGCCCGAGTCTCTCTGTTGGAGATACCCACCGTGGCCGCGTACTACCGCAGCGAAGTCGCGCGGATAGCCCAGGTCGTAACGCACGTGGTGCATCAATATCCTGCGCACGCGAGCGTGCGATTTCTGCCCGAGCTCGTTGGCGGGCTCCTCCACACCATGACACTCGAGCACCTCGAGAGTGGTGAGACACATCACTTTGCCGTCGACGCAGAGGCCTGGCGCACGGCGTTGATCACGCTTGAGCGCGGCTTCGACGCCTAACGGAACCAGGTGCCGCTTCAGCGAGCGCGGCGGTACCCGCGCACTCCGCGCACGTGCGCCGTTTTGGGATAGTCCGCTGGGTCCCGGCTGCGGCGCGTCTCGTCAGGAAACTCGAACAGGTCCACCATTAGCTGCACCGGGTAGCTGAGACCCTGATTGACGGTATGGATGAGTTGCTCATCAACGAAGAACCTGACCCGGTCTGGTCCCCACTCGCCTCCGTAACTGTGTTCCTGGGTGACGTCGCACGCGAGGGTCGTGACGGCCATTTCGTCACGCAATCGCGGGTCGTGGTGCGCCTTCACGCCCACGTTGACCCGTGCACTGTCCGCGGTGATCGCCGAGCCGAACAGCTCAGCGATACAAATCTCACCGGAATCGGCGGGAGAATCCTCTTCGAATCCCACAAGCCACACCGCGACCATACACGCGGGGTGGGCTGTTGCCCGCAGGGTCACATCGACCCGCCTCGCATCGTCGGCGCCCGCACTCGGTGTCCACAGCCGCCGGGTCTCCACCGGGGTGCGGACCCGGAGACCTGGGTCAGACCGATGGGTTCCCCGGTCGGAACCACGCTCGCCCGAAAACGAGCCGGTCTGAATATTCGACACCCGTAGCTGCCCGGTTTCGTCGGGCCAAGTCGCCTGGTCGACGTCGATCCGCAATCGCAGTCCGCCCTCGTCGAAGTCGTAGCGAGCCCGCGATCGCTCCGGGGTGCTCCACTGCGGCAGATAGTGGTCAACCCAGCGCTGCGCGTCGAGGGCCGGCCCGGAGAAATCATCCGCAAAGTCCAGAATCATGCTGGGTTACTCGCTCGGTCGCCGTGTCATTTCCCCAGCATGCCGGGCGCGCGGCGGCGGCGCTACGGCTTCAGCGAGTCCGGCGAATGCTTAGGTTGCAGCGACCCGTCGGGTTGGTGCGGCACCTCAAGACTGAGGATGATGGTACTGAGCGAATCACAACGACCCGGAGGTCCCAGTGTCTGTCTTGCCCGCACCCATCCCGTCCCTTCCCGCGTCCGTTCAGGCGGATGTCGGGCCCGGCGGTCTTCGCGTGCTGCGGGTCACCGCTCCCAGCGCCTCGGCGGAGATCTACCTGCGTGGCGCGCACGTCGCGTCGTGGACCCCGGCCGGCACGGACGCCTCGGTCATTTGGATGAGCGAGAAAAGCGAATACACCGACGGGGTTCCGTTGCGTGGTGGGGTTCCGATCTGCTTCCCGTGGTTTGGTGCGAATGCGGATGATCCGTCCGAACCGTCCCACGGCTTCGCCCGCCTAGCCGAGTGGGAGTTAGTCGAAGCCAAGGATGTGGGCTCCACCGTGGTGCTCACGCTGCGCCTGCATGACGACCTCGCGACCCGCGCATCCGCCTGGGGCCACCGGTTTGAGGCGCTCTATACGGTAACGGTCGGCGGCCATCTGGACCTGGCACTGACGGTGACCAACCCCGACCGCAAGGCGTTCACCTACGAGGCTGCGCTGCACACGTACTTTGGGGTCAGCGACATCCGCTCGGTCTCCGTCACGGGCCTCGAGGACGTGCCCTTCCTCGACAAGCTCGACGGCCCGAGCCCCCTCCCCGCAGAGGGAGAAGCTGTGCGATTTGTCGGCGAAACCGACCGCGTCTACCTGGGCAGTGCCGAGACGATCGGGGTGGTGGATCCGAACGCGAAGCGCGTGATCGACGTGAAGCCGCGCGAGTCGTCGAGCACGGTGGTCTGGAATCCGTGGGTGGCGAAAGCGGCGAAGATGGCCGACTTCGGCGACGACGAGTGGACCACGATGGTGTGCGTTGAGACCTGCAATGTCGGTGCCGCCGCCGTCACGCTGGAGGCGGGCGCCAGCCACACCATGAGCGTGCGTTACGACGTCACGGGCCGCTGACCCCGTCGCCGCTGACCCTGGTGCTCGCTGGCGCGGCGACGTCATCGGCGCTGATCGACCGGTCAACCACACCCTCGGCGACCACCCGGAGCGATTGGGTACTGCTGCGCGCAAACGCGCGGAGCAGGTTGAAGGCCTCGTCCATCGACACGTTCTGCGTGTGCGCAAGCACGCCCTTGGCTTGCTCGACCATCACCCGTGAGTCGAGCGCCAGATGCAGCTGCTCCGCTACGAACCGGGGATCGCGCTGGCTGCGTTCCTGGAGGATTCCCAGAATCGCGACGTCGGCGAGGGCCTGCGCGAGCCGCTCATCGCGTTCGTCGAGCGTTCCGACGCTGGTGCTGAGGAGGTTCATCGCGCCGATGACCCGGCCGCGCAGACGCATCGGGGTGGCGTGAACCGACCGGAATCCCCGATCTGCGGCGGCCCGCCGAAATTCGGGCCAGCGGTCACCGGATAGCTCCAGGTCACTCACCGAGATGGGAAGTCCGGTGGTGAAACAGTCCACACAGGGCCCGGCTCCCGCGGCGACCTGCATGATCTCGACGAACTCCGCCTCCTCACTGGTGGAGGCAATCAGTTCGAGGTTGCCATCGCCGCCATCAATGAGCAGCCCGCCGGCCTGCACATCGAGAAGGTCGACGCACTCCGTGACGAGGCTCGACAGCAGGTCGACGACGTCGTAGCTGTCCATGAGTGTGTCCGCGACCCTGACAAAAGCTTCGTTGATGCGCTGCTCGCGCGACGCTTCGTTCATGTTGTTCTCCATGTGTTCTGGGTCTGCCCGCGTCACTCGGGCAACAAACTGAAGTCGAGCTCGCGCAAGACGACGGCCGAGGCGACGTCGCGCACCGTGCGCCCGTTGGCGAAGGCGTAGGCCTGCAGGCGTAGCAGGGCCTCGGTCGCGGTGCTGTCGAGCTGGGCCAAAATCATTCCCGTGGCCTGATGAATCTGGCGGCGCATCTCGAGTGGTGGAGCGTCCGCTTGCGCCATTGACTCATCCATATCGGCGAAGGTGAGCGCCCGCTCCAGTGCGGGGCCGGCAATCGCTTTTGCCAGCGACATCCCACGCTCGATTGCAGCCTCGTTCAGCGAGCCGCCGGGCCATCGGTACGTCAGGGCGACCCCAACGCAGGCAGCTCCGGTGATCAGCGGGAACGCGAAGAGCGACCCGACATCGAGCGAGGCCATGGCGTCGGCGAATGCGGGCCACCGTTGCCGACAGGTGAGGGGGGCGTCAGGGATAATCTCCGGGTTGGCCGACCAGAAGGACGAGACCATCGGGCCTTCACCGAGGTCAAACTGGATCTCCGCAAGCTGCTCAACGGTGTCGTCACTGGCGTGGATGATCGACTGCCGTCCCGACCGATCGATTACGGAGACCGCGACACCGGAGATGGGAAGCAGGTCGAGAAAGGGCGCGGCAAGGTTGCCGGCGGACTCTGCCGTCGCTTCCACTGCTTTACCGCTCATCACATCCCACAAGCTCGCAGCAACCGTACGTGCGGATTTGTCACGCCGGTTGCGTTGTAGATCGCGAAGGGAGATAGCGGGGTCTGGGCTGTCGTCTTCGAATTGGTATCAAGAATACGGCTGAATAGCCGCGCCCGCACCACCTGGATGCGGAGGGCCGGTGGAGCGTGCAGGGCGCCTAGCCGACCCCGCGTGCGGGGGCGCGTGCGCTGCGTGCGGACGAGGCATCCACCGACACCAGGGCAACAGCTTCGGCGACGTCGGCGGCGCGCATCATCCGGATGGGATCTCCAAATATGGTCACCTCATAGTCGTCGTCGACCCGTTGGATCAACCCGAGGACCTGCCGGTCTGCGCGCCCGGGAGTGGGCTGGCTGACCACGGTCCACGCACGCTCGGGGCACTCGGTGATCACGGCAACGCGCAGGGCGGGAGCAGGCTGCGAGTCGCGGGCTGCTGCCCATTGGCCCAGGTCCGTCAACATTCGGTGGTCCCTCCCGTTCCTCGTGCCACAAGTTGACACCCTCGCCGCCACGTCGCGCGAATCGAGAAGCGCGGGCTTGACACGGAGGTGCGTCTGGTGGTGCGATGTCGGGTCTTTCCTAGAGCTCCCACTCCGAGGGGGCGCCCATGATCTTGTAGTCATCACCCGGGGTGTTGATGGGTGGATGCGACGGCGCGAGTCGCTCGATCTCGAGCTCGATCCGGTCGATGAGCTTTTCGTCAATGATCTCTTCGTTGTCGGTCGGCTGCGGCACGGCGACAAGTTGGCTTGCCGGGCCGACCAGGAGGTTAGCATCGGCAACGGTGCCGTCGGGCAGCCGGATCGGAATCACGATCGTCGCGGATCCGCTGCCCTCTGCGAGCGCGCCGGCATACCGGAGGACCGCGTCAGCAATCAAGTCTCCCGTGAGCAAGGTCTCGCCTGCGTAATGAATGAGCTTCATGGAGACACCATAGAACTATCTGGTAGTGCCGCGCCGCGAACGATCAACCGGGGCGCACATTCGCTGGTTTTGCACAGCTTGTCGAAGGCGGAGACCCTCAGGGATTAGAATTCAGTCCGACCAACCGCCTGAACGAGAGACCTATGGGAACCCTGACGTACGATTCTGAGTTCACCGTCGATTTTGAAGACCGGGTACTCGCGCATCTGCAGATTGTCATCGGCGCCAAGCTGCGCCGCGGAGAGTCCTTCTACTTCTCCTGGAAAGACGACGATCGCATTGGCGACGGGCGCACCGCGATCTGGCTCCATCCGAGTATCTCGTTGATTTACAAGTACTACGGTGGCCGGATGCCGCGGGTCAATCGCTACTGGATCGACCAGCTCGTGGTGACCGCCAACTCGGTCAGCGGACTCCAGATCGTGCCCGAACCTCCCGTACCCACCAGTGACGACGAGTAGGCGCACAATGAGACCACTCAAGCGCATCAACATTCGCTACGACGGCGACCACTACACGCTCGCGAGCAGGGAACTGTCCGAGGTTCAGTCCGAGATCAACACCGCGATCGC
This sequence comes from Glaciihabitans tibetensis, assembly GCF_003003265.1. Classification (GTDB taxonomy): domain Bacteria; phylum Actinomycetota; class Actinomycetes; order Actinomycetales; family Microbacteriaceae; genus Glaciihabitans; species Glaciihabitans tibetensis. The sequence goes on along the minus strand of NZ_PVTL01000013.1, from coordinate 5,301 downwards.
GGAGGGGCGCCCGCTCTGGTTGCGCGTCAACCGCGGTGAGGGCTCGTACCAGACGGCTGACTTGCTCGTCACCGCTGGCACCCCGATTGCCCTGATGGGCGTCGAGCTGCCCGCCTCCGAGACCTACAAGGACCCAGAAGAGCTCGGGCAGCCCGAGCACATCGAGTCGGAGTTCGGCGAGCCAGCTCCCCACTGATACGCGCGGTCGACCGGTCAGCCGTCGACACTTTTCCCCGGCGACCGGTCAGTTGCCGCTCCTCCCAGGTATCGACGGGTCAGTTGCCGATCTTCCGGGCTCGTCGAGAGGCCAGTCGCGTCGCTGATTTCGCGAAAGTGCGTCGATTGCTGCCCGCTGGGTGCGCTCGGCGGAGGCGTTTCGTCGCCAACTGACCGCTGGGCGAGGTTCCCCTGGGCGGGGACTCCCGTCGCACCAATAAGCTAGCGAGTTAGCTAGTGCAGCTAGCTGGCGACTGCGAGCTGCTCGACAGCATCGTCGGTCAGCTCGATTTGGAGCCGTTCCGCTCGGAGAAATTCCAGTTGGCGGAATACCTCGCCCTCCGCGATGGCGGAAACGAGAAACGCGAGGACCGGTTCGCCGCGGCCCAGGAGCGCCACAACATCGTTGCGATCCGCGATGTGTGCCAGCGCGGAATCGGCAATAGCGTCGTGGTCGTGGTCGTGGTCGTGGTTAGCGTCGTGGTCAGCGTCAACATCGGCACCAGCATTCACAGATGCCGCGGCAGCGTCCAGGTCGGCCGCGCGTGGGTCGGGGTCAGCGTTACTTGCGTTGGCCGCAACCGGGTCGACCCGGAGCAGAGAGCGCACGAGGGGCGCAAACCCGTTGACGACTTCGACGCGCTGCACGCCCACCGCCTCTGGCGGACCGTCGATCAGCACGGTGCGACGAGCGGCGCCTGCAACACCCGCTACACCAGCAGCGCCCGCTACACCAGCAACACCCGTTGCGCTAGCAGCACCGGTCGCGCCACTGAGCAGCGCGCAGCCCTGAAGAGTGAGCAGGGCGACGGCGTGCAGATCGAGAATCCGCGCGAAGCCTTCCCTGGCGGTGTCTTCGTCGGCCACGCTAAGCAAAACTAGGGTCGGCATGGCGGTCTCGATTCTGTCGAGCTCGGTGTTCTCCCGAGCGATACGACGATAGTGCACGGAGCGGATGTCGGTGCGCCACAGCACGGCCCCGCGGTGAGGTCCGCGCGCACCACCGAACCCCGTCGCGAACTCCAGCGATGCATAACACACGACGTGTCCGATGTCTACCCCCTTCGAGGGCGAACGACGAGTCTTTACCACCCTCCGGCTGGGAGTTAGGGCAGAAACTACCGCGAGATCTCGCGGATTTCGCCGCCCAATCGTCGAGCGCCGACCGTGCGGATCGTCGCATATCTTTTTCCGAGCGGCATTTCTGGGCGCCAGCTGGATACGGTAATTATCAGTTGTTCGGTCAGATAAACGATGGGATTGTGATGCCGCACGGAGCTACGCAGTCAGCCGACATTCAGGTCGTTGTGACGTGGATGGCGCCGGAGGATAACCTCTGGGTCGCCAGCGTAAACGGAGAGTACGCGGGGATGGTCGAGTTCTTCGACGGCCACTTTGTCGCTCGCGACAGCAGTGGTCACGAGCTCAGCAGCCACAGCAACCTTCCGGAAGCAAAAGCTGTCGTGGATGAGCGGATGACGACGGCACCAAGTCTCCTCGTCGCGGTGCACAACACTCTGCACCACATGGGCGAAACGCTCGCGGCGACGTTGCCGAGGGCAGCGCCGCAGTATCACCGCAGCGCTGCCGGGCCCGTCACAGACCACTGACCGCTCAGCCACTGACCAACCAGCGACTGACCAACCAGCCACTGACCAACCAGCCACTGACGGACCAGCTACCGACCGATTAGCCATTGACCGATTCGCCATTGACCGCTCAGCCACTGACCAACTAGCTGCTGACCGACCAGCTCACGGCCGCACATCACAGCGTCGTACTTCAACGCCGACCGCCCACAACAAGAAGGAGAACACCGTGGCCCAGATCATCGACAGCATCGATGTCAACGTCCCCGTAACTACCGCTTACAACCAGTGGACCCAGTTCGAGTCGTTTCCCCAGTTCCTGGAGTTCGTCGAGTCCATCACCCAGATCGACGACACCCACACGCACTGGAAAGTGAAGATCGGCGGAGCCGTGCGCGAGTTCGACGCCACGATCACCGAGCAGCACGCTGACGAGCGCGTTGCTTGGAACAGCACCGGTGGCGACGAGAACCACGCGGGTGTGGTGACGTTCCACAAACTCAGCGACGAGACATCCCGCGTCACTGTGCAAATCGACTGGGAGCCCACGGGCCTCCTCGAAAAGGCCGGCGCCGTTCTGGGCGTCGATGACCACGCCATCAAGAAGGACCTGAAGAAGTTCAAGGCGTTCATCGAAGACCAGGGCACCGCGTCCGGCGCCTGGCGCGGCGACGTGCAGGCGTAAGCCTCACCCCCCCCTCAACTCAACTCCCTCCCCACCACCACAGCATCACTTACACAGAAACGGAGAAACTCATCATGGGCTTCATCGCATTCCTCATCCTCGGCCTCATCGCCGGTGCCATCGCCAAGCTCATCCTCCCGGGCCGCCAGGGCGGCGGCTGGATCATCACCCTGATCCTCGGCGTGGTTGGCGCACTGCTCGGTGGATTCATCGGCAACGCGGTCTTCGGCGTCGGCCTCGAAGAGTTCTTCTCGATCGAGACCTGGATCGTCGCGATCCTCGGTTCGCTCGTCGTCCTCGTGATCTACGGCGCCATCACCGGCCGCAGCCGCAAGGCCTGATCCACTAGCACCGCCCGGCTTCGGCCGTAGCACCCCGCGAGCGGGTGGAGCACCATCTCGGTGCTCCACCCGCTCGTTCTGCGTCACCCGACATCCGCCAGCACCAGGCATCCGCACCACTTCACAGCTACACCGCACCGCCCCACCTCTGCAGCTACACCTCACCGCCCACTTCACAGCCCCACCTCTGCAGCTACTCAGAAAGAGACCTCACCGTGTCCGTAAGCTCGCCGCTGTCCCTGCCCTACCCGTTGGGCGTCACAGTCCTCAAGGGAACCGAACCCGGCGTCAACGTCGCGGTTTACTCCGAGACGGCCGACGCCATCGAGTTCTGCACCTTCGACGACAACGGCATCGAGACAAAGGTAATGCTGAGCGAACGCACCGGCCACGTGTTCCACGGCCTCATCGACGGCGTGGAGGTCGGCACCCGGTACGGCCTGCGCGTGCACGGCGCGTGGGATCCGGCCAACGGCCTGCGCCACAACGCCAACAAACTTCTGCTCGACCCACACGCAACCGCGATCACGGGCGACTACGCGTGGGGCCAGGCGGTTTTCGGGCACGACATGAACGAGCCCACCGAGCAGGACCCCACCGACTCGGCCGGGTCCACACCGCTCTGCATCGTGACCGACCCGAGTTTCGATTGGACGGGGGATGTCGCGCCGCGAACGGCCTTCGCTGACACCGTCGTTTACGAGGTACACGTCAAAGGCTTCACCCAGTTGCATCCCGACGTTCCCGAGGAAATCCGCGGCACCTATGCAGGCCTTGCCCACCCGGCCGCGATCAAGCACTTCACCGACCTCGGTGTCACCGCGGTCGAGCTGTTGCCCGTGCACCAGTTTGTGCAGGACAGCCACCTGCTCGAGAAGGACCTGCGCAACTACTGGGGCTACAACAGCATTGGGTTCTTCGCGCCGCATGGCGACTACTCCTCCACAGGCGATGGCGGCGGGCAGGTCGCCGAGTTCAAGAGCATGGTCAAGGCGTTCCATGCCGCGGGCCTCGAGGTGATCCTCGACGTCGTCTACAACCACACCGCCGAGGGCAACCACATGGGCCCGACGCTGTCGTTCAAGGGCATCGACAACGAGAGCTACTACCGGCTCGTCGAGCACCAGCGCGACTCCTACTTCGACACCACCGGCACCGGCAACAGCCTGAACGTCGGACACCCCGCGGCCCTTGGCCTCATCATGGATTCGCTGCGCTACTGGGTGACCGAGATGCACGTCGACGGTTTCCGCTTCGACCTCGCCACCACCCTCACCCGCCAGGGTGGCGACGCCGCGATCCACAGCGCGTTCCTCAGTCTCATCCAGCAGGACCCGATTCTCGCGCCGGTCAAGATGATCGCCGAGCCGTGGGACACCGCCGGCTACCAGGTCGGCGGCTTCCCGGCCGACTGGTCGGAGTGGAATGGCAAGTTCCGTGACGACGTGCGCGGCTACTGGAACGGCGAGGAGGGTGTGCTCAGCGCGTTCTCGCAGCGCGTGCTCGGCAGCCCCGATGTCTACGAAGAGTCCCGTCGCTCGCCGATGTCGAGTGTCAACTTCGTGACCGCCCACGACGGGTTCACCCTGCACGACCTCACCTCGTACAGCGAGAAGCACAATGAGGCCAACGGCGAAGACAACAACGACGGCGAGAGCGACAACAAGTCTGCCAACGGGGGAGTGGAGGGCCCGACGGATGACGGCGCCGTGACCGAGTACCGTGAGCGCCAGCGCCGCAACTTCCTCGCGACCCTCCTGCTCTCGGCCGGCGTGCCGATGATTCTCGGAGGCGACGAAGTCGGCCGCACCCAGGGCGGAAACAACAACGGCTACGCTCAGGACAACGAGATTTCGTGGTTCGACTGGGACAAGGCCGACGCCAACCTGTTCCACTTCACCGCAGAGCTGATCCGGCTCCGCAAGGAGAATCCGGCGCTGCGCCCGGTCTGGTTCCGTCAGGCACCCGGGCAGGGCGACGACGTCGTCGACGGCGACACCGTGCAGATCCTGACGCCCGCCGCGACCGTGTTCACCGACGCGGACTGGCAGGACCCTCAGGCGCGCGCGGTCGCCTTCCTCCTCTGGCACCTTGAGGAGGACGCGTTTGTGCTGCTCCTGAACGCCGCCACCGAGGGAGTCGATTTCACCCTTCCCGAGGCGCCGAACTCACCCTGGGAGCTGGCCGCCTCAAGCGACCCCGAGCAGAATGTGCTCACGCAGAGTGACGAAGCTGTGGCTGACGCAGCCGAAAATGGTGCAGGGCAGGCGGATGTCGGGTCCGCCAGCGCCGCGGACGAGCCCGTAATGCTGCGCGTGCGGGACGCGTCGTTCACACTTCTGCGGTCGCGCATCTCGCGCTAACTGCTTGCACCCAGAGGCCAGCAGCCCAGCGTCGTTGACGCTCCGTGGGGATCGAAAATATGGGGTGGTCGCCTCCCACAGCCCGCTGGCGCGGACAAACGTCGGGG
>NZ_PVTL01000012.1 GCF_003003265.1 Glaciihabitans tibetensis | reverse complement strand
CCAAAAACAAAGCCGTCCGGCAACTCGAAGCCCTCGGATACGAAGTCACAATCACCCACGCAGCAGCATAAGGAACCTCTATTTACGTATCAGTTACCGACATGGCCGCCTAACGCCACTCGCCGAGTGGGCTGGTATCGACCGATTCCGCAAGAAATTGCGACGGGACAGCCCGCTCGGTGAAACGCCCCCATCCACAAGGGCCCTGTCGGCAGGCGGCCGCGTCGGTACCTGCCCAATGGACGGCGGATCGCCTCGACGAGTGTCCTGTCGGAGCGGGGGCGAGTCGACGAGCATCGTCCTGTCGGAGCGCGGCCGCGTCGACGAGTGTTGGGTCCGGCGCCGGACGCGCGTGCGGGACCAAGTGTGTCCAAAGTCACACCACTGGACACACAGGATAACCAACTAGTGTTGGGCAAATGACGAACAACACGAGCAGAATCTGTCCCCTGTGTGGCGGCGAGTTGTTCGACCCCACAGCCGCACGTATGCCCCTCCGCTGTTCCGCCTGCGATATCGATTTCGGGTAACGAACCCCTAGGTAGAAGCTGCAGCTCGCTTTAGTAAAAGCTGCAGCTCGCGTTAGTCGAGCAAGCCCGGCATGACGCTGTTATCGATTCGACTAACCGTCACCGAGATGACAGGCCGCGGACTGCTCGCGCCAGCGACGTCGATCGCGCCCGCTCCGGTGTTGGCGCCGGTGCTGGCGCCGGTGCTGGCGCTCGCCGGCTCTCGTTCGCGGAGATAGCCGGAGAGCGCGTGGCTCACAGCGCGAAGGGTCTCGGGCACCGGGTGATCGCCCGCTACGCCGATATTCGCTGTGACGACCAGTGCGCCAGACGAATCTTGCGTCACCTTGACGCGCGCGTCGTCAACGGCGGCGCCTGAATCGTGGGGAGCCTCCGAACCATCCGGAGCCCCCGCAATATCCGGAGCCCCCGAACCATCCGGATCGACCGACCCAGCGACCGAATCCGCAGCCGCTGCAGCTGCCGCGAGCACGTCTCGGGCGACGGTTCGCACGAGCGGTTCCGACGGGTAGACCTCGACGACCCCCGCAATCGTAGACACCAGGGCAGTGAGCTTGCGTGACAGTTCGCGGTGTTCGGTCATCGGGTTTCCTCTGGTGGTGCAGTCCGCGCGGTGTGGATGTCATCGACCGTCACGTTTACGGCGGTCACGTTCAACTCGGTGTGGGTCAGCAACTCCGCTGCGATGCTCTCGCGAATGCGTTGAGCGAGCTCGGTGAGGTTCTCTCCGTACGGAACGGACGCGGTCACCGACACCGTAATGTCTTCGCCGGGCACGGAGACGTCCCCTTCGAGGTCGACCTTGCCGATGAGAGCACCACCAACGGCGTCACCCGCGGCACGGATGAGCCCCCGCACCGAACCCTCGGTCATCCGCAGCTGTACGTCGGGTTCGGGATGGCTGATCGGAATCGCCCGCCCGGCCCGGGATTCGCGGGAGATGTTCGCGAGGACGGTCTTGATCCAGGCATGGTTACGGGTCGAGTCGGGCAGCGCTTCGCCCTCGAGCATGGCCCACGATTCGGATCGCAACCGCGCCAGTGCGTCGAGCGCGATCCGGCACCCGGGCGAGCTCTCGATGCTCTCGTCGCGCGGTCGTCGCCCGGCGTCGAGGTAGTCGCTGAGCTCGTCCATCGTGTGTCCATCGAGGTCCTCGGGATCGAGGCCGGTGGGTTCCACATCGGTCATCGCCAGGCCTCCATTTCCTGAATGATGGTGCGTCGGGCACGGGCCAGCTGGCCACGCACTGTCGAGATCGGAATGTCAAGCTGTTCAGCAATGTCAGCGTAGGGGACTCCACCGATTTCCTTGAGCGCCCAACACTGTCGCTGCATCTCGGGCAGCCTATCGACCACCGCGGATAAGGCCCCCAGCTGCATCCGCACCTCTACGACGTGTTCCGGTGATTCGGTGGCCTTGGTCGGGGCGTCCCAGTCGTCGACGCTGACATGGTCCTTGCGCTTGCGGATCCGTTCGATCGACCGGTTGCTCACCATGCGCATCAGCCACGACCGCACCGCGCGGGGATCGTGGAGCCGGTCGAACTGGCCCCAGGCCTGAATGAAGACGTCCTGAACGACGTCGTCCGCCTCCGCCTCTGAGCCGAGAACTTTGGCGGCGTAGACACGCATCAGTGCACCGTGGCGGTAGACAAGCGCCTCGAACGCGGCCACGTCGCCGTCGGCGGCCCGTGCGGCCAGAATGCCGTCGGGTGCATCGTCCAGGGGCCCGGCAGGACGTACATCCACCACTTTTGGCATCCGTTCCGAAAAAACTTTTTGAGATTGTGTGTGACGAATCGCTTCGTCATCTCGCCTTATTGATGACTATTCCATAGTCGCCCTCACCCAGCATCCACGATCCACAACACGGAGGAGTTTCCCATGGTTAACGCAACGACCCCCACCTCGACGCTGGCTACCAGCCCGACCGGCGCCGGCGCCGGCAAGACCACAATCGACACCGGCGTCATCGCCAAGGTCGCCGGAATAGCGACGACTAGCGTGCCCGGTGTGCACGCTGTCGGTGGCGGCATGTCCCGCGCACTCGGCGCAATTCGCGGCGCGATGAACCAAGCCGATCTCGGCCAGGGCGTCAGCGTTGAGGTCGGCGAACGCCAGGTCGCAGTCGACATCACGCTCGTCGCCGAGTACCCGATGCCGCTGCAGAAAGTCGCTGACGGCGTGCGTGCCGCGGTGTACACAGCCATCGAGGGAATTGTCGGAATGGATGTCGCTGAGGTGAATGTCACGATCAATGACGTGTACATCCCCGGCCAAGAAGAGCCCGCCGACGACGAAACCACGAAGGCAGTGCGAGTCCAGTGACCAACACGAACACCAACGCCAACTCCAACGCCCATACGAACACCGGCATCCTCGTGGGGGCGATCCTCGCTCTCACCTGGATCATCCTCGGCTTTTGGCCGTTTGTCTTCGTCGCGGTGGCGATCGCGGTCGGCATTCTTGTCGCCCGCGTTCTCGACGGCAAGCTCGATCTGCGCTCGCTGGCCGACGTATTTCGAGGGAAGCGTTCATCGTCATGATGCCCACAGCCGTGCCGGTCGGTGAGGAGAAGCTGCACGGGCGCAACAAGATCAGCTCTCGCGCCATCCGCTCCGTCGTCTCGGCCATCACCGCAGGCGAATTGGATACTGCGGCGAAGACGGTTGCGGTTGAACTCAGCGACGAAAACGGCGGTCTGACCGTCACGGTCAGCGCGCCGATTACCATCGCTCCGCTTCTCGCGCGCGACGGCTTTACCGCGCAGAAAGGTGTCACCGCGCAGCGCCGCCCCACCGGGACTGTTCTCGAGCGGGCAGCTGCCGCGCAGAACACCATTCGCGAGCGGGTTCTGGAACTGACCGGTTCCACTGCGGCCGCGGTCAACCTCCGGCTTACCGAGGCTCGGATCGAGGGGGGTGTGCGACTCCAATGACAAGCACCACCAGACATCCGACATTGAATTCGTCCGTCTACCGGCGCATCCTGCGCAGGGAAACCCATTCGCCCCGCGCCGGTCTTGCGATCGCTCTCGCGGTCGTCCTGATTCTGGTTCTCGCGTGGATTGGGACCGAGAGCGTTCTCGCGTTCCTCTCCCGTCCGGCTCTGCTCGTGGCGCCGGGGGACGCGTTGTCCGCGGCGACAACGCTTCCGGAGGCCGTTGTTCCGGCAACGATCATCGGTGGGGGAGCGGTGCTTGCGGTGATCGGCCTGATCATCCTGCTCTTCGCCCTGTTGCCCGGGCGCCGCGCTCGCCATATCGGGGTTGTGGACCGTACCGCGGTGGTGGTCGATAACACTGTCATCGCGTCAGCTCTGGCCCGCACGGCAAGCTACACCGCGGACATCGACCCCGACCAGGTCGTCGTCACCATCGGGCGCCGGACAGCCGAGGTCTCCGTTCGTCCCACTTCGGGATTCGCGGTGGACCGGGCGGCGATCGCGGAGGCAGTCGCCGAGCAGCTCGAGGCGCTCAACCTGACACCGACCATTCGCAGCAAGGTTGTCATCGAGAAGAAGGGAGTAGTGGGCGCATGAATAACACCAATCGGGGCCTGAACCGCACCGCTATCTTTCTGTTCGGGCTTGTCCTCATAATCGTCGGAGCGGGTGTGGCGCTTGTGGCGTCGATCCCGGACTGGTTTGATGCCTGGAAATCCGCCGCCGCTTCGGTCAAGGAGGGCACGCCGGACGTGGTGTCCGCGACGACCGTGAGCAGCGCCGGGCAGTCCTGGATTCTTATCCTCATCCCAGTGATTTGCCTGGCACTCATCGTGCTGCTTGTTCTGTTCATCATCCGGCAGGGTCGCGGTAGCACCCGCGTGCTCCTGACCGAGAAGAGCGTTCAGGCAGGCAGCGCCGGTAGACGATCGGCTGCTCAGGCATCAACTGCTCAGGCATCAACTGCGCAAGGATCCACTGCGCAAGGATCGACTGCGCAGGGATCGACTGCGCAGGGATCGATCACCATCGACGGCAAGGTCGCCGAACAGGCGATCCAGGCGGCGCTGAAGAACCATCCCGGGATCATGTCGTCCAACGTGTCCACCTACCTCGTCGGGCGCACCCCCGCACTCAGCGTCACCGCGAACGTGCGTCGGGGCGAATCTCCCCAGGTCGTGCGCAGCTTCGTCGACGACGTGGTCGCGGCCTGGGACGGGGCGTTCGGTCGCGAAGTGCCCGTGTTGATTCAGATCAATGCTGGCCTCGCTGCCCGAATGGCCAAGGCCACACGGGTCTCCGCCTCCAGCGTTGCCGAAAGCGAAACGTCGATCTCGGCGAACGCCTGACAACCATCACAAATGTTCCACCCACACACCCACACAAGAAGGAGCTCATCATGAGTGCAGCAGACAAGATCAAAAACGCCGCTGAAGACCTCGCCGGAAAGGGCAAAGAGGCCGCCGGCAAGGCCACGGACAACGACAGGCTCGTTGCCGAAGGCCAGGCTGACCAGACGAAGGCGAACCTCAAGAACGCCGGAGAGAACGTCAAGGACGCTCTCAAGTAGTCACGCACGAGTAGTCACTTACGACTAGTCACGTACGACTAGCTAGGTAGCGGTCAGCGGAAGTCACGGCCCTGTGGCCGAGGGCTTCCGCTAACCCTGCCGAGCGATGCGCGTCGCACTAGCGGTGCGCATCGTGCTGGCGCTGTGCGTTTTGGCGCTGCGAGTATTGACGCTACGCGTGTTAGCGCATGATGGCGGCCACGACGAGCGCAGCAGCGACGATGGCCAAGACCAGAAGAAGCACAGGTCCGCGCCACCGGCGAGTCTCGCGGTCGAGGAAGCTGTTGTCGCGCGAGCGCTCTTCTTTGCTGGACATCGTCACATCATAGCGTCCCGCCCCCAAAACGGGGGTACTCCGAGTGGGTGTCCGACGTGACATCCGCCCGGTCCGAAAAAGCGGTCAGGAAATAGCTGGTGCCACCCTCTTGGGGGGAGTAGCTTGCTGACCATGAGCCGTTCGGTGCAGTCGAGCGGCGAGTACGGGGAGGTTCCCGAATGACAACTTCTGGACCGGCGCTCCGGCACGAGCGCCCCGACGCGTCGGAAAAACGCACAGCTGATACTGAACAGGCCAGCGGTGGCCCGGCGAGCGCTGGACAGAGCAGCGCTGAACAGACCAGCGCTGGATATTCTCGCCTGAGCGGGCTCGGCCTTGTCGCGGGAACCGTGACCGCGCTGTACCTTTTGTCCGCGGTGATCCTGGGCTCCCAGATGAGCGGACTGCTCGGTTCCAACGACTTTTCCGCGGTGTTCGTGACCTTCTTCGTGCTCACGATGACGGCCCTGCCCATCGCGATCGTGCTGGACGTGTTGCTCAGCCAGCGCGGCGAACCTTCCTCCCGCACGTCCCTCATTCTGGGGCTGCTTCTTCTTCTTCCTCCGACGGGGGTCGCGTTCTACGTGGTCAACCAGTCGCTGCTCTGATCTGCTGCTCTGATCTATTGCTCTGTCCGGCGGGCCCGCACTTGTCCCCACTGGTCCGGTCGCTCGGGGGGTTAGCCGCCCCTCGTTGAGGGTGACAGGCTTAAGGGAGATCCGTGTCTGAGGCGGCGCGGCATCCCGATGTGGAGGACATCATGCACGCCATAACGTTCACCCACCCCGGCGGACCCGAGGTGCTGGAGTGGACGGTCGCGACCCATCCGGCGCCGACATCCACCGACGTAGTCATCGACGTTCATGCCACAGGTGTCAACAACGCCGACCTGCTGCAGCGCGCCGGAAAGTACCCCGTGCCGCCGGGCGCCTCCCCGATTCTGGGGTTGGAGTGCGCCGGCGTCATCTCGTGGGTGGGCGGCGACGTCACCGAGTGGGCGATCGGCGACCGCGTCTGCGCGTTGCTGTCCGGCGGGGCCTACGCGCAGCAGGTGGTTGTATCGCAGGACCTGGTGCTGCCCGTGCCGCGCGGCCTCGATGCCGTCGACGCGGCTGCGCTTCCCGAGGCAGCCTGCACGGTGTACTCAAACCTCGCCATGGTCGCGAATTTGACGAGGGGGATGACCCTGCTCCAGCACGGCGGAGCGAGCGGCATCGGCACTTTCGCAATTCAATGGGCCAAGGCCGTGGGTGCGCGCGTGGTTACGACCGCGGGTTCGGTCGGAAAGCTCGAACGCTGCCTCGAACTCGGAGCCGACGTGCTCGTGAACTACCGCACGCAGGACTTCGTCGCCGAAACCCGCAACGCGAGCGGCGGTCGCGGGGCAGACGTGATCCTCGACATCGTCGGCGCCGCCTACCTCGACCGCAACCTTCACGCGCTCGCACCGGACGGCCACCTCGTGGTGATCGGGAGTGCGGGTGACGACACGGACGCACCCCTGAACCTTCGGCTGATGATGGGCAAACGCGCCCGCATCTCCGGGACCACACTGCGCGGACGCCCGCACGAGCAGAAGGCCGCGATCGTGCGGGAGGTGCGTGCGAACGTTTGGCCAATGATCGAGGACGGCCGCATCGTGCCCGTCATCGACACGGTCGTCTCGCTCAAGCAGGCCGCTCGCGCGCACGAGCTGCTCGAGGCGGGCCATACGGTCGGCAAAGTGGTGCTGGCGGCGCCGCTGAACTGACGGGCGCTGAATTGACGGGCGCCGAACTGACGGCCGCTCCACTCGCGGGGAGCCCATACCGCAGCTCGGGGCAAGTCATTGCACAACTTTCGTCGCCAAAATCGAACGAGAAGCGACAAAAGTTGGACACCGAGCGAGGTTTGACGGACGGCAGACGCAACGCAGCTCTCGCGGTGAATGAGAAGCCCCCCGAACAGGGGTGCCAAACCTTAAATGTGAGGTTGATAGGGTAGTACCGGAATCGGTTCCGATTCTGACGACACGCTTGGGGGTGCACATGGTTTTTATTACTCATGTCTGCGCACCTCAAGCGAGTGAAGTGCTGCCGACAATGGCGCTGCGCATCTAGCCGCGTTCCAGGCGAATCGTTCGCCGGATGCGACCCATGTACAACCTGCGTAGCTGCTTAGTCTCGGCCCGTCATCCGGCGGGACCGGCACCAATGTGGCCGATCCCGCGAATGGACCAGACCCATGTCACCGCTCTTCAGTACCGCCCGCCCAGCCACCACTGACTCAGCCACCGCCAGCCCAGCCACAACCCGCGCCCGCCGCCACCTCTCCGCGCTCGCCGTCGGCGTGGTCACCGTGCTCGTCTCGCTGACGCTGGTCTCTCCGGCCTACGCCGAGGACTACCCGACCTGGGCCGATGTTGAGGCCGCACGCAGCAGCGAGAGCGGTAAGGCCTCCGAAATCGATCGCATCAGCGGACTCATCGACGGTCTCGCCGCAGACACTGCGGCGGCGAACGCGCTGAGTGCCGTGCTGGCATCCGCCTACGAACTCGCCCAGGGGGAGGCCGACCAGGCCAACGCCGGGCTGGAGGCGCTGCAGCTGCAGGTGCAGGCCGCGCAGGAGAAGTCCGCCGCGTCGACCAAGCAGGTCGGCCAGTTGGTCGCGCTGATGGCGCGCGAGGGTGGAACCGAGCTGGGGCTCAAGCTGTTCCTCGAGACGAAGGATCCCGACGGCCTCCTCTACCAGCTCGGCTCGATGTCGAAGGCGACCGAGACCGCCAACGCCATGCTGGCCACTGCCGAGACAGACCGCAACGCCGCCCAGGCCCTTGCCGACCAGGCCGCCGTCGCGACGAAGGTGCGCGCCGAGCTGGCCGAGTCCGCGCAGGGTGCGTTTGATGATGCGGTGGATGCCGCGGCGGCAGCCGAGGCCGCGCTGACAGAACAGCAGAACAACGAAGGCGTGCTGCAGGCGCAGCTGGCTGTGCTCGTCGAAGACCGCGCCGCGACCGAAGCGGACTACAACACGGGTGAGCGCATCCGCATCGAACGCGAGCGCGCAGAAGCCGCCGCCGCCGCCGAGCGTGCTGCCGCCCTGGCAGCTGCGCAGGCCGCGCAGGCTGCCCAGGCCGCAGCTCAGGCTGCCGCCGATCGTGCCGCGGCAGCAGCTGCGGCTGCCGCTGCCGCCGCTGCCGCGCCCAGGCCTTCGACGGGTGGTTCGTCGGGTGGCGGGTCGGCGCCGGTCGCTGCTCCCGTAACCAAGCCTCCCGTTTCGGCCCCGCCGGCGAGCGGATCGGGCTGGGTCAAGCCCGGCTACGGTCGCATCACCTCATCGTTCGGTCCGCGTCCGGACAAGCCCGTCGCTGGCGTGGGCGCGTTCCACTACGGAACCGACATCGGCGCCGGTTGTGGCGCGATTGCCAGCGCCGCGAACTCCGGAACCGTTGAATACTCCGGATACCTCGGAACCTACGGCAACTGGGTTCTCATCGACCACGGAAACGGCATCAAGACCGGATACGCCCACAACCAGTCCAACCTGGTCAGGGTCGGACAGAAGGTGAGCGCCGGCCAGGCGATCGCGCTGGTCGGAAGCACGGGCGGCTCCACCGGTTGCCACCTCCACTTCGAAGTACGCCAGAACGGAACCCGCATCAACCCGGTTCCGTTCATGGCCGCGCGCGGGATCACGCTGGGCTAGCGCGCTGGGCTGGGTCGGGCCGGGCCGGCTACTTGCTCGTCAGGCTTTCGGTGTGGTCGGGCACGTACTTGTATCGCTCGCGGGCGGGGCGTTCGTAACTGTCCGAGACCGGTCGTCCAGGAATGTCGATGGGTTCGGGCTCGCGGTGCTCGTACGGTATCTGCGAGAGGAAGTGCTTGATGGTGTTCAAGCGAGAGGACCGTTTGTCGTCACTCTCGATGGTCCACCACGGTACATCGGCGTGATCCGTGGCTTCGAACATCTCGTCCTTCGCTCGCGAGTAGTCTTCCCAGCGCGTGATCGACTGCAGGTCCGTGTCGGAGAGTTTCCAGCGCCGCATCGGATCGTGGAGGCGAGACCGGAAACGTTCCTCCTGCACGCTGTCGGAGACTGAGAACCAGTACTTGATGAGGATGATGCCATCCTCAACCAGCATGCGCTCGAACGCCGGCGTTTGCCGCAGAAACAGGCGGTACTGCTCGGGGGTGCAGTAGTCCATGACCCGTTCGACGCCCGCGCGGTTGTACCAGGACCGGTCCATCAGCACGATCTCACCCGTTGTTGGGAGATGCTCGATATATCGCTGGAAGTACCACTGCCCCTTTTCGCGTTCGCTGGGAGCAGGCAACGCGACCACACGGGCTGAGCGGGGATTGAGGTACTGCATTATCCGCTTGATCGCGCCGCCCTTGCCCGCGGCATCCCTGCCCTCAAAGATCACGACCACTCGCGCCCCGGTCTCGATCACCCACCGCTGCATGGTGACCAGCTCGATCTGCAGGCGCTCGAGCTCGGCCTCGTACGGCTTTTTCGGGATGCGCTTGGGCGCGCCGGGACCAGCACCAGCGGCAGCAGCAGCACCGGTTACAGCGGCGCCCGCAGCGCCCGCAGAATCTTCTTTCGTGCCCGACTTCGTGTCCGACTTCGTTTCAGGCTTCGTTTTCGACATGGTGCGACATCCCAGCCTCTCGCGCAAGAATTCCGACGGTCGCCGGTCAGGCGAATACCGAGACAATACGCCAGTGACGGGCAATTTCGGGTTTCTCGTGGAAATCGAGTGACGCGAACCTGGCGTAACGTCGGCCGGAGGCATCCGACTCACTTCTATCTGGCTTTGATCTGGCCTTGATCTGGCTTTGATCTGGCTTTGATCTGGCCTTGATCTCGCATTCATCCCGCCGTCGTCTCGCCGCTATATGGAGCAAAATGGACGGGTGGAGCCTGTCGACGCGCTGAACGAGATTGCTTTCTGGCTGGAGCGCGAGCGCGCCCAGAATTTCAAGGTGCAGGCTTTCCGCAAGGCGGCGGCCGCGCTGTCGGGTCGGTCGTCCGAGGAGATCGCCGCCCAGGCGCGCAGTGGCAGGCTGAAAAGTGTCTCGGGCATCGGCTCCACCTCGTTTGAGGTCATCCGACAGGCGGTCGACGGCCGCATTCCGGAGTACCTGCAGAAGGTGCGCGAGCGCAACGCCCACGAGCTGAGCCCTGCCGCCGCGACCCTGCTCGCCGCGCTGGTCGGCGATCTGCACACGCACAGCGAGTGGTCCGACGGCACGACGTCGATCGAGACCATGGCGGATGCCGCGCGCCTACTTGGGCGCAATTACATCGCCCTGACTGATCACTCTCCGAGCCTGAAAATCGCTCACGGACTGACCGCGGATCGGCTCGAGCGACAACTGCGCGAGGTCTCGCGGATCAACGATCGCTTCGACGACTTCCAGCTTCTTGCGGGCATTGAGGTCGACATTCTCGAGAGCGGTGAGCTTGACCAGACGTCCGATCTGCTCGAACGGCTCGACGTGGTGGTCGCCAGCGTGCACTCGAAGCTGAAGGCGGACTCCGAAACGATGACCAGGCGGATGTTGGGTGGCATCGAGAACCCGTTCACCAACGTATTGGGGCACTGCACAGGAAGACTGCTTGAAGGCACCCGCGGAACCCGCGAGCAATCCACGTTCGATGCAGCGCGCATCTTCGCAGCCTGCGCCGACAACAACGTGGCCGTCGAGATCAACTCTCGACCGGAACGTCAGGACCCGCCCGACGACCTGATCGCCCTGGCGCTCGAGGCAGGCTGTCTCTTCAGTATTGACACTGACGCGCACGCACCCGGCCACCTCAGCTTCCTGGACCTCGGCGCTGAACGGGCCATTTCGAACGGCGTGCCCGCCGAGCGGATCATCACGACGTGGCCGCGAGAGCGCTTGCTTGAGTGGGCAAGCGCCTGACCGAACGAGAAAGAGGGTCGCTCTTTTTCGTCGAAAACACCCAGATACTGCCCGGCTCCGGTGGATTGTGGATTCGTGCGACCCGGTTTAGGTTGGTTTGAAAGTAGCTGTTTGGTGGATACGTATCTCGTCAAAAGCACCCGCCAGGCAGTTGGATTCTCCCCAGACCCCGGAGATGTCTCAAATTCGCTCTCGTCGCGGAAGCGTGCGGAGCCGACATGGAGGGTTCGCTCATGTACTTGAGAAACCGGGTCACCATCGGGGCTGAAACGGTGTTCCTCAATGATGACCAAAGCATCATGGAACTGAAAAAGGCTGTTCTTCGGGCCGTTCGTGCCGGAGGCGACTTCGTCGACTTCTGGATCGATGACAGCACAAGATTGAGCGTGCTTGTTTCTCCGGGGCTGACTGTGAAGTTCGAGATTGTGGAACTCTCCCTCGCGGAGCCAACCGACTGGGACGGCAACTACGCCATGTCGGATCTCGACTTCGACCTGGGTTTGGCCGCGCTCTAGTCTGGGTTTGGCCACGCTCGAGTCTCGGTTTGGCCGCGCTCTACTGCGGCAGGGTGCGTAGCAGCAGGGTGAAAACGACTCGTCAGCGGTGCCTCGGGGTTAGCGGTGCTTCTAAATTAGCGGTGCTGATGAATCAGCGGTGCTGATGAATCAGCGGTGCTGATGAATCGGAACGGTGTCGAGTTCTCCGCGCCGCTTGCGGTATTCGCCCACCGACGTCAGCGGGCTGTCGCCCGCGATGGTCGCGTGCGTTGGGGGGCGATAGGGCGCAGCACGTGTCACGGGCGAAACCGCCAGTGACCGACGCTGAGCTGCGACAGTCTCGCGCGTCGACTCGGCCCCCGCTGTGACCTCTGCGTCGGCGGATGTTCCGTCGTTGCTTGTGTCGCGGTGGGGCAGCGCGTGAAGGAGATTAGTAATCAAGTTGTCCATGTCATTCCCCAATCCGGGGTCTCGTTACAAGTAAAAGCAAACGCCTTGTTCGGGCATTATTCAAGCACTGGCGGTTGGCCGCAATCCCTGAATCGGTGCAGATAAAGCCTCAACATTTGATCCCGAACCCACACCGTCTGACCTCCCAATCAGCAGCCCATCAGAAGGGGAATTCGACTGGTGGGTCCGCGCCATCGGGTTCAGCTAAGTGCCACGGATCCGAAGGCGGTTCGACATGTTCGGCCGTTATGAGTTGTTCGTTGCGGACATCCAGTTCGGTTTGGTCGTCTGTGTCTGTGTCTGTGTCTGTGTCTGTGTCTGTATCTGTGCCAGTGTCGGTTCGAGCGTTGCCGTCATCGTTGCCGTCGCCGTCGCCGTCGCCGTCGAGACAGGCTTGGGGTGGGGTGGTGTGGAGTCGGGTTTCTGGGGTGGTGGTGTGGGTGGTTCCGGTGGGGGATGTCCAGGTGCAGACGCCGTGTTTGTCTTGGGTGTAAGTCCAGTCGGTGTGGTGTTTTAGGTCGTGGTGTGCGGGGCACAGTGAGGCGAGGTTGGTGGCGTCGGTGGCGCCGCCGTATTGCCAGTCCAGGGTGTGGTCGAGGTCGCAGTTGCGTGCGGGGGTCATACATCCCGGGAATCGGCAGGTCAGGTCGCGGGTCATGAGCCATAACCGCATTGCGGCGGGCACTGTGTAGCGGGTGGTGCCGATGGTGAGGATGGTGCCGGTTTCGGGGTGGGTCAGGATGCGGGTGAAGCTGGTGGCGGTGCCCATCAGTTGCCGGGCGCGGTCCATCGTGATGGGGCCGTATCCCTCGAGCGTTGCCGGTTCGGTGTCGTGGCCGAGCAGGCTCAGGACCGGGACCTGGATCGCGACGTGCGCCACGATCCCCCGCCCCAACCCACCACCAACGTCGCTACCCGTACCAGCACTGGTGGTGGGGGTGGTTCCGGTGAGGAGGAGTTGGGTGGCGGCATCGGCGCGGAGCTGGCTCAGGGTGCGGGGATCGGCCGGGTGTTTCATACCCTGCGCAATGGTGGTCGCGCGAGAGGCGATGGCGGTCGCGTCGATCGCGTCGATGTAGAGACGCAGTTCGGCCATGCCGTCGTCGAGGGGGGTCATGCTCAGCTGGCGGCGTTGGACGGCTTCTTGGTGGCGTTGTTCCAGGGCGTCGGGTTGGTAGCTGTCGGCCAGGCGGCGGGCTTTGCGGTCGAATTGGGTGGGAGTCATGATCGCGGCGAACGGCAACAGGATGGTTTCGTACTCTTGTCGGTGTTCGTCGGGGACGCGGTAGCTGTGGGTGACGAGGATGTCGGCGTTGCGGTAGCTGATCTCCCCGGCTTCTAACGCGGCCAAGGTCGCGGGGAGCAGGTGGACCAGGGTGGTGCTGGTGGCGATGAGGTTTTCGGCGGCGCGTTCGGTGATGTGGAACTGGGTCGCGACCATCGCGGCGAATCCGCGGAACGCGATCTCGGACTTCGTCCACCCCGCAAACGCCGTCATGCCATCACCCGCCTTCCCCCTGCCACTGCTGCTGCTGCCGCTGCCGTTGGTGCGGCTGCGGCGGGGGTCGGTGGGGTTCTCCTTCAGAAACACCGCACGTTCCGCATGCTGCCGGGCAGCGTCGAGTTGCCGGGCGCGGAGCCCTAACGCTGCAGCGCTGGCACGTTCGGCGGCGAGCCCCGCATCGAGGAAGTCTTGCGACAGATGAAACTCCTCAGCCGACGCCCGCAGACGCACCGGATCCGACCGCACCGCAGGCTCCGACAGCACCGACTCGGCCTGCGCAGGGTCGGAGAGTGCAAGGTCGGGATGCGCAAGGTCGGACTGCGCAGCGCCGACGGAATTGCCAGCCGCCCGCTGCTGCCGGGACTTCTCCACCGCACGTGCGAAGACTGCGATAGCCGACAGGAACACCGTCGCACCGTCGGAATCGCCGACGGCCTTCCAGCGCACCGTTTCGGCAAGACCGAGGGCCAGGCGAGCGGCGGCAGTGCGCCGCTCGGTGGCGCTATTCGGATTGGCTGATTGCATACCTAATTATCTCAGAGAATCGAACAAAATAGAAGATGTGTTCGAATTGTGGACAACGTGTTTAGGCTGGATTCGGCCGAGATCCCCGAGTACGCAACCCAATCTTCTCAGAAGGGGTGGGTAACAGCGGGGATGGGAACGACGAGCGGGGGAGCCTAAATCGAACACACGTCCTAGTTCGACCACGTTTTGACGATGTCGGAACGTGCAAACGGGCGGATCCACTGCTGGACCCGCCCGTTACGACCGCGTTGCCGAGGTGCGCCGCGCTGCTGCGATACGCGAGGCAAACCGTGCTGCGGCGAGACGCGAGGCAAACCGCGCTGCTGCGATACGCAGGGTAAACCGTGCTGCCTCAAGACGCCGATGCCGCACGCCGTGCTTCTGCGATGCGCCGATGCCGCACGCCGTGCTGCGGCGAGACGCGAGGCAAACCGTGCTGCGGCGAGACGCCGATGCCGCACGCCGTGCCACCGCGAGAAACCTAAGCCGCGCTCTGCGGCTCTACTTCTCCCTCGGGCGGCGATATCTTGTTTGCCGCCGCGGTGACGGTGTCCGTCGCCTTCTTCGCGACGCCGTGCACGGTGCCGCCGACTACGGGAATGTCCTTTGCGAGTTCCTCGGCGCGCGTGATGCCGTCCTGCAGCTTCTCGTTCTGCCAGAGCTCGCTGGCCTGCACCTTCAACTTCTCGTATCCCGCGCGGCCCTTACGGGTCCCCACGACATAGCCCACCGCGGCGCCTACTGCGAATATCAGCTTCTTTTTCATCGTTGACTCCGTTTCGTTAACTGCTGCTTGCCAGCAATTATGGCTTGAGGTGCCCGACATCCAGCACAGACATTCGATTCGCTCAGCGTTCGCCCAGCTGGTTCAGGCAGGTGCCTCACGAGCCCAACTCCCGCAACGCAGGAGCCAGCTCGCTCGCGAAGAAGTCCATGAACCCGTCAGGGTCGGGTCCGGCGTTCTGCATCACGAGGTGATCGAAGCCGGCGTCCACATACTTGCGCGCTGCGGCGACGTGCAACGCAGCATCCGGCCCACAGGCGAACTGCTCGCGAATGTCGTCTTCCCGCACGGTGGCGGATGCAGCCTCAAAGTTGACGGGGTTCGGCAGCTCGCTCATGACCTTCCAGCCGGTGACGGCCCAGCGGCTCGTCTCCATCGCGGCGTCGACGGCCGCCTGCTCGTTCGTGGCCCAGGCCAGCGGCACCTCGGCGTAGAGGGGGCCGGTTCCGCCCGCGTCGCGAAAGCCCGTCACCAGGCTGGACTTCGGTTCCGTCGAGAAGATGCCGTCGCCGAGCTCCGCAGCCAGCGCGATCGAGGCGGGGCCACTGACCGCCACCGCGATTGTGGGCAGGATGTCGGGCAGGTCAAACACCCGCGCATCCTCCAGCTGCAGATGCTTGCCGTCGTAGGACTGGTAGCCGCCCGACCACAGCAGCCGGATTATCTCGATCGACTCGCGCAGCATCTCGTGCCGCTTGGCGACGCTCGGGAACCCGTTGCCCACGACGTGCTCGTTCAGCCGCTCGCCCGACCCGAGGCCCAGGGTGAAGCGGCCATCGGACAGCAGCCCCATGGTCGCCGCGGCCTGCGCGATGATCGCGGGGTGGTAGCGGATCGACGGGCAGGTCACGCCGGTGGCGATGCCGATGCGTTCCGTCTTGGCCGCGATCGCACCGAGCACGCCCCAGGCAAAGGGGGAGTGGCCCTGCGCATCCAGCCACGGATGAAAGTGGTCGCTTATCTCAACAAAATCGAAGCCGGCCTCCTCGGCGGCAACGGCCTGGCGTACGAGTTCCTGGGGTCCGAACCCCTCAGCAGCAAGTTTGTATCCGAGTCTCATACGCCGGAACGCTACACCGGCCCCGCGCGCCGAGGCGGGGGTTGCCACCTCGGCGTGCGTCGATTAGCGGCGCGAGACTAGCTGGCGCCGACCTGCAGCTGGGCCATGAGATCCAGGGTGTCGGCGTTCAGCCAGTATTCGACGACCTGGCCATCGGCCACCCGCAGAATGTCAACGCCGCGGAAGGCGAGGGCAGTGCCGACCGCCGCCCCAGCACCGGGCATTCCGCCGCCGTAGTGTCCCTTCGCCACCCAGCGGACCACGACGTGGTCACCGTCGATGATGGGGCCGACCTCGATGGAGAAGACCAGATCGGAACTGAGGGACCGCATCTGCGTGACGAAGCTCACCATTCCCGAAACTCCGCCGACGGCGCTGCCATCTCCGCCGTCGAACATCGCAGCGTGCACGCGGTTGCTCTCGGAGATGATTTTCTCCGCGATCGCGTAGTCGCCGTTCCACAGGTTCAGCCACGACGTGACGAGCGCAGTGGCTGCTTCACGGTCAGAACTGGGGGTGCTGGTGCCGGTGCTGGTGCCGGGGGTGACGGTGTCTTCCATGCTCTTCTCCAATTGTGTTGTGGTTCTGCGGGTGGTTTGTGGAACGGATGTAGCGGACGCTGTCAGAAAGAGAAACGGCTAATGGACGGAACAGACGGTGTCAGGACTGGTCTAACCCGGCCGGCTGCGGGATATCCGTCTCAGTCCACTGGGTGAGGGCGACGATGAATCCATGGACGAGCCGCTCAAAGCTCCGGTTGACATCCGCGCTCAAGGCGAAGGCCCCGGCCGTTTCGAAGGAGACGAACCCGTGCAGGGTCGACCGGAATGCCCGAATCGCATCCACCGCGTCATCACCCTCGAGGCGATAGGCGGTCAGAACGTCGGCGATGACCTGGATCGCCGCGAGCGAGACTGTTTCGTCCTCGACATCCCCCGAAGCTGGCATAAAATTCGAAGCTTCATACCGTGCGGGATGCTGCAGCGCCCACTCTCGGTAGGAACGAGACATCGCGGAGATGGCATCCGCCCCGGAACGCCCGACCGACGCTCGGGCGAGCACGCCACCCAGCTCGCGTTTGGCGTGGACGGCAATGTCGCGGTGGAGGCTGGCCATCGAGTCGATGTGCTTATAAAGGGAGGGCTGCCGAACGCCGAGCCGATCAGCGAGGGCGGCCAGGGTGAGCTTGCTCAGCCCGACCTCGTCGGCCATGACAGCTGCCTCTTCCGCGACCCGGTCCCGGGTCAGTCCTGCCCTAGGCACGCGGCATCACCCCGGCCTGGGCGGTGGTGAGTGTGGGCGTGGGCGTGCGATCCGGAGTGCGACCTGGAGCGGGAGCGGGAGCGGGAGTGCGAGCGGGAGCGAGAGAGCGAGTGCGAGTGCGAGTGCGAGTGCGAGCGAGATAGTGCGGAGTTGCTGTGTCCATAAGGCTAAGGATGCCCCGCCAAACGGCTAGTGTCAATAGCTAGTTCGCTCAGAGACCGGCAACCGCTTCCGTTGCGAAGGCCCATAGCGCTGGCCCGAAGACCGAGGCTGCCACAATCGCGAGCAGCGCGGCAAGCCCGAGGGACACGGTCTTCCCGCGCCGCGCGGGTGCTATTCCCAGCCAGGTCAGGCCGACGAACACCACCACCGTGCTCCAGCTCGGCCCGAGCCAGTTCTCCCGCGCGGCGACCACACCCACGACGAGCTCCACGATGATCGCGCTCAGTCCAAGAATGCGCGCGGCACCCTGGCGCGAAGCCAGTGCTAGTCCGAAAGACACAATCACGAGCGCGCTGGCGACAACGGACGGGTTGGCGAACGGGCCCAGCGTTCCGGGGTAGCTGACGTTCGGCGCCCAGGTAGTCGGAAAGTAGAGAGCGGACATCGCGGCAACGACACCGAGCGGAATCAGGCTCCACCGGCTGCCGGTTACCGCAGAACGCAGCGTCTGCTGGATGCCGCCCACCACCAGGCTCACGCGGTCGCCGGCCGTTGGGCGATCGCGCCGCTCGTCCTCGGCCTGGTCGAGCAAGGCGCCGACCATTGCGGCCCCGTTCTGGGCGCGCCACCGCGCGGGGTACCAGCGAAGGAGTCGTTCGTATTCGGCGCGGAGGGCTGCGGCGGAGTCTGCGGCGGAGTCCGCGGCGGAGTCTGCGGCAGCAGCAGTACTCCCGGCTGTTCCGCTCGAGTCGCCAGCGCCCGGTGTCATCGCGCAGCCTTCCTCTTATATAGAGCGGAGCGGGTATATAGAGCGGAGCGAGCGGAGCGGGTATATATAGCGGAGCGAGCGGAGCGGGCGGATGTCTCGGAGCCAGTAAAAGCGGAGCCCGTCGACGAGAGCGCCGAGACGAGAGACAGCGGCCGCAGCTTCAGGCGTGCCGTCGCTTCTCGAGCGTTCGCCTCGAGACGAGTGATCTCGTCCGCGAGCCTTTGCGCGCCGGCATCCGTCAGCCTGAAATACCGCCGCAGGCGTCCATCGATCACCTCATCGCCGTCGGATGCGACGAGGCCCTGCGTGCCGAGCCGGTCGAGCGCGGCGTAGAGCGTCGCGACCTTGAGGTTGACGCGTCCGTCGGAAAGTTCGCGCGTCTCCTGGATGAGGGCGTACCCGTGCCTGCGCCCGGACGCTAACGCGGTGAGTACCCAGAATGTGGGTTCCCGTAACTCGGTGGCTGCCATGCACAGGACCATACTCTTGTTGCTGGAATATCACTAGTGGTGGAATAAACCTGCACACTCGATGGCTATGGCTATGGCTACGGCTACGGCTACGGCTACGGCTACGGCTACGGTCACGGTCACGGTCCCAGGGCCCGTCGACCGGCCACTTGTCTACCTCGGACGCGGGTCGACCGGCCACTTGTCGATTCTCGGGTTCGCCGACCGGGCAGCCCCGTCGCGTTTTTTCCGAGAATGGGTCGATTGTTGTCCGCTGGGCGAGCCAAAACAGGGGCGGTAGTCGACAGCTGCCCGCTGGGTCAACGGATCCGCCTGTCGATCAGGTTGCCCGCGACCTGGTCCGCGCCCGCAACCCAGTCCGCCCGTGCCGTGACTACTAAACGCACGCACGAATCGGTTCCTAAACCGTGAGCCCAAATACACGCTGTGCACCATAGCGAACAGATTTCACTTGTGGTGAGTTTTAAACCTCAAGGTTGTGCAAGGTTCTCCCACGCAAGCGAACCAGTCTCAGCTTTAACTCAAGGACGCCTCAGTTCCCCCAATTCGGGGGGTTTGTACCGATACGTTGGGGACCAAGCCAAACGCAACATCACCGGCACCGAACAGCGGTCGCCCTCGAAAGGAAAACACCATGAACAAGCTCACCTCCGGCGCCATTGTTGGAACCCTCGGAATCGCGCTGCTTCTTGGTGGAGCAGGAACGTTCGCCATGTGGAACTCCACCACGACCGCCGACGCTGGCACGGTTGCCTCCGGCACGCTGACCATCGCCAAGAGCAGCACCGCGAGCTGGAAGAACGTCTCGACCGACGCACCGGCCGGCGGAGTCGCCATCCCGTCCATCTCCGCATACAAGATCGTCCCCGGTGACACCGTCCAGATGACGCAGGTCTTCACCGTCGCCGCGACCGGTAACAACCTGGTCGCCACCCTCAGCTACGACGACCTCACCATCGGCACCACCGGAACCGACGCCGCAGCCACCGCCGCGAACGTCGCCCTTAAGTCGGCCTCCACCATCTCGATGGTCGCCTCCGGAACCGGCGTCACCGCCGGCGCCGCAGCCAACACCTTCACAGTTGCCCCCAACGCCTCCGGTGTCAGCACCGTCACCGTCACCCTGACCGTCGCGCTCCCCACCACCGTCAGCGGCCTCACAGCCCAGAACGGCACACTGAACCTCAGCGCAGTCTCCTTCAACCTCGTGCAGAACACCCGCCCGTAGTTTGATCCGGGGCGTCGCCTTCGGGCGGCGCCCCATCGCGGGTTAACGCGGCCAGCAACTAGCACCCAGCAGCACCTAGCACCCAGCCACACCTAGCACCCGCACCCTGCACCACCAGCCGCACCTAGCACCCAGCACCACCAGAACCCGAACCACCAGAACCCGAACCACCAGAACCCGAACCACCAGCACCCGATACACCAGCACCCCGCGCAGAAAGGAGCAGACCGTGAATTCACCGGCCCGCCACCTCGCGCTTGCTACACCCACCACCAGCCGCAAACCCCGCAACACCGCCCGCGCCCTGCTCGGTTCCGCTCTCCTCCTCGTGATGGTGTCTGCCCTGGCCCTCACGGGTGTCGGCAGCACCTACGCAATGTGGAACAAGAACACTGCCGTCAACGCGTCGACCGTGACCAGCGCCTCCACCGGCCTCACCATCAACGGCTCGACCACCTACACGATTCCCGCGCTCGGCCTGGCAAACCTCGCCCCCGGCCAGTCGATCATGGTGCCGCTGACGCTCGCCAACACCGGAACCACCAAGCTCAGCACCGCCGTCACGGGCGTCACGATTCTCACCAACAGCAAGGGGCTCAGCAACGAGCTCACCCTGCGCGCGACGCAGTCGGCCACCTGCAATGCTTCGACCACCGCCGGCACCCGCCTGGCCAACTTCACCACGGTGTCTGCGCCGGTCACCATGGCGGTCGGCGCGAGTGCCCCGCTGTGCCTTGAATTGAAGATGGATGTCGACGCGCCCATGTCCGTGTCCGGCGGCAGCACCACGTTCACGCTGAACCTCACCGCAACCCAGGTGCGTGGCGCATGAGAAAATCCATCATTGCGTTCGGCATAGTGCTGTTCCTCGTCCTCGCCGGAACCGGCACCGCCGCCGCACTCTGGAGCAGCCAGGGCACCACCACCGCAACCGTCTCCGCCGCCACGATGGGCATCAGCCAGACCGGCTTCTCCGCGCTGGCCGTCGACTACAACGCGACGACCACGTCGAAGGTCGCCCCGATCACGGTGACCAACACTGGCACCGTTGCCAGCACCTACACCCTGCTGTTGCACGCATCCTCGAGCAGCGGGATTGCTACGAATGTGCTGCTGCAGCCCGCGCCGGCCGTGACTACTGTCGCGGCGTGCACGTCCGCGGCGACTTTCGCCGGGTCGTACAACTGGACAACGCTGCCGGAGTTCTCCGGGACGCTGGCGGCCGGGGCATCCCTCGTATTCTGCTTTAAATCGTCGATGACTACTTCGCAGATCACGGCGACCGGCGGCCAGTCAATGGTGGGAACGATCACGTTGACTTCCACGTCTACCACCGTCGGCGATACCTGGAGCGCCGCCGCTCCCGAAGCAACCGTCACCCAAACCGCGGCAGACATCGCGGCGCCGTCTCGGCCGGGCACGCCCACGTTCTCGAACACGTCTGGATACTCGACCACCGTCTCCTGGGGAGCGAGCTCCGACAACGTCGGCGTTGCCTCCTACGCCCTGTACCGTGATAACCAGCTCGTGAAGTCGGGAGTTACCAGTCCTTACCTCGACGCTGCGCTCACCCGCAACACGCCGTACTCGTACACGATTCGAGCGGTGGATGCCGCGGGCAACACCTCCTGGTCCTCCGCAGCCTCGGTGCGCACACTCAACATCGATTCGACGATCTGGCTGTCGGTGAAATCGGCGAGCGTGCAGTCGAAGTGCGTCGACGTCTTGAACGCCAGCACCGCCAGCGGCACCCCGATTCACTTCTTCGACTGCAACTTCTCCGCCAACCAGGCCTGGAACTTCCAGCAGCTGGGCGACGGAAGCTACCGGGTCTACCCGGCGCACGCCATGGGAACCAGCTGGGCGCTCCCGCAGAACGGCGGCGGGTACGCGCAGGTCGTGACGTGGGACAACGCGGCCACCAGCAAGTGGACCGCGCGACCCGTCGGCACGAGCGGCACCCAGTTCCAGTTTGTGAACGTCAGCACCGGAACCTGCCTCACCGGCGTCGCCGAACAAAACGGACGCCTCTACTCGGGGGCGTGTGCCAGCCCGAGCGTGCCCTCGCAGGTCTTCACCCTCACCCCGGCGCGATAGCCATGGGCAGGCACGGGGGAAGTCACGCGAAGGAGCGCGCCGCCAAGCCAGCAAAAGCGTTCGCGAAAGCGCCGGCCGGAGCACCGGCTAGAAAGCAGCCCAAGCCGCCCGCCAAGAAAACCGTCTGGCAGCTGATCCGCACCGGCCTCAGCATGGGACTCTTCGGAATCGTGCTCGCGCTCATGATCGTTGCCGTCATCATCCCGAAGGTGACCGGCGCGACCCCGCTGACCGTGCTCACCAGCTCGATGGAGCCGGGCCTGCCTCCGGGAACCCTTCTTATCGTCGAACCGGTCGATACCAACACGATCCAGATCGGTGACGTCGTCACCTACCAGATTGAGTCTGGCCAGCCAGCGGTGGTGACGCACCGGGTGACGGCGGTCGCATCATCCACCACTGGCGAACGCACCTTTACTTTCAAGGGCGATAACAACGATGCCGAGGACCCGCCGGTCATCGCCGAGCAGATCCAGGGACGGCTCTGGTACTCGATTCCGGTGGTCGGCTACGCGAGCACGATCATCAACGGGCCGTACCGGGCCGTGATTATCCCCGTCGTGGCGGGCGCAATGCTGCTCTACGCGGCGGTCTCCATCACGATCGGTCTCGTCGCTGCGAGCAAGAAGCGCCGCGCCAATACGAGGCGGGCGGACGCGAGCCTGGCCGCCGTAATCAGCGATGCCCCCGGCGCTCGCGATACCCCCGGTGCTCGCGACAGCTCCGGAGCACCCGATTCCGCCGTGGCCAGCGAGCCCGCCTAACTACTTCTTCGCCGAGCCGTCTAACTGGTTGTTCGGCTGGCTGTTCGGCTGGCCGTCCGCTGCCGCCAGCCACAGCCGCTTCTGCAGAGCAGCCGCGAGCTCCCGCAGCATCGTCGTGTCGAAGGAGGCGGCGTCGCGCGGCTCCGTGTCGACCACGCAGAGCATGCCGACGGGATGCCCCGTGGCCGACACAATGGGATGCCCCGCGTAAAACCGCACTCCGCGAAGATGCCGGAAGCGAGCATCCCGCATGACATCCGCAACGATCGTCGTCTCGCTGTTGTGCATCGCGATCGTGCAGATCGAGTCGCTCCGTGGCACCGACGACGGTTTGATCCCCGACCCGACCTTGTGGTGCAGCAGGTCGGCGTCGACCAGGGTGAACGCGGCAAAGCTCGTCTTGTAGACAGCCTTCGCCGCGGCCACCAAACGCTGCACCTCCGTGGCCGCAGCTCCCTCGAGGGGAGGCAGGGAGTCCACGGCCGACTGGCGCGCAGCTTCCGCGCGCCCGCGCGGAACTCCATCAACGCGCCGGAGTGCTACCTCCGCGGGTTCGGTGGATCCCGCGGGCCGAAGATGCGGCAGCAGGCTCGCCGCGATCGCGGCTCCGAAGATCCGGTAGTTTTCGGCCGCGCGCAGCTCGTCCCGCTGCGAGGCAGGCAGCGTGGACGGCAGCTCGACATAGCTGACGCCAAGCCGGTTCTCGCACAGTTCGCGGGTAATGGCGTTGAGCTTGGCCGCGTGCTCGGCTGCCACCCACAGGATCGCGGAATCGAAAAGGTCGACAGAACGAAGGTGCGGGATGCCGGTGATCACCACGCTCGCCCCCTCCACCGCCTGCGCCGCAACCGAGTCCACGAGCTCAGCCATTGAGCTGCGCCACGAAGCGGGGGAGCGCAGGTGCACCGCGTCGGTTGCACCGCTGACCACCACGATCGCGTGGTACCGCGCTTGCGCGGAGCTCGCGACAACGCGGGCGATGGCGGCATGGTCGTCGGCGACGGTCACATCAATGTCGCTGCCGCGCCCGGTGAGCGTCGTCAATTCGCGGGCCACCTGACCGGGAAGGCCCAGCGTGTGCGAACGCACTCCCCACCCGCGGGCGAGGCCATGGCCGACGATAAGGATCCAGTCGGAGTTCTCACCATGCGCCTCGACGTGTGTGCCGTCCGTCGGACGGGGCAGTTCGTTCCGCCGAGTTTGCGCTCTTTTGCGCCACAGAGCCATGACTGGCTGAAGTGCCACCGCGCTCATACGAACCACTTGGGCGCCTCCGGGACTGTTTGGTTAAGTCCACAGTAGGGTATAGGGAACAGGGTGTTCCCGGAACTGGCTCAGGAGCCAGTCAGAGCGGACTCAGTCGAACGGATTCACCACGTGAATCAACCCATGTTTCGGGCAGTTGTAGGCGATGCGCATCGCGTTGTTCTCCACGAACGGAGCGGGCACCAGCATGGCGCCGCACTCACAGTCGAGTTGAATCTCGGGCTTGATCACTGTGGTGCTGGCGTCAAGAGCGTCAAGAGCGTTAAATTCGTTGCGGGATGTCATCGCGCAAGCATCCCGCACACCCACCATCCCGCGCTGAAGTTATCCACAGCTGGTGCCAGCACGGGAGGTTTATGCACCGCTTGAGCCAGCACGGTCTGTTTCAGGCGCTGCTGGTTCGGAGTTGGTCTGCGCGGTTGGCGTTAGCCGGCCATCGCAAGTCCGACGAGCAAAAGGGTTACGCCGGCGAGCACGAGCAACCCCGCCACGGCCCACCAAGGAGTGAGGTTGGGCTTGCGAGGGGGCCTCGAGCGGGACCGTTTCCGTGACGACATGGCGGCAGACTACAGGTGTCGTATGACTCATAAATTTCCGGAAGATGAAGACTTTCTCTGAGTCGAGTTTCGCTCCACTCAGTGACCATTCGTGCGGGCCGCGTAAACTCGCCGGGTGAGCAAAAACATCGACGTTGCCCTCATCGGCGGCGGAATCATGAGCGCAACCCTCGGCACCCTGCTCAAGCAGCTGGAGCCCGACTGGGACATCCAGATCTACGAGAAGCTCGGTGCGGTCGCGCTCGAAAGCTCGAACCCGTGGAACAACGCCGGCACCGGCCACGCCGCTCTCTGCGAGCTCAACTACACGCCGCAGCGCGCAGACGGCTCCATCGACATCACGAGTGCAGTCAAGGTGAACGAGCAGTTCCAGGTTTCCCGCCAGTTCTGGGCGCACCTCGTCGAGACCGGAGCGCTGCCCGATCCGAAGGCGTTCATCAGCTCGACACCGCACATGAGCTTCGTGTGGGGCGCCGACAACGTGAAGTACCTCCGCGCACGATTCGACGCACTCAAGGATCATCCGTTGTTCGCCGGTATGGAGTACAGCGAGGACGCTTCTGTCATCCGGGGGTGGGCGCCCTTGCTCATTCCCGGGCGCAAGAAGAGCGAGCCGATTGCCGCGACGCACATCAAGTCGGGCACCGACGTCGACTTCGGCGCCCTCACGCGCATGATGATGAAGTACCTCACTGAGAACGGTGCCACCCTCAACCTTGAGAAGCGGGTCACCGGGCTGGACAAGCAGAAAGACGGCTCCTGGCGGATCAAGTTCCGCGACGAAGTTGGAGTGACGCCGCACACGGTCAACGCCAACTTCGTGTTCGTCGGCGCTGGCGGCAACGCGCTCAACCTGCTGCAGAAGGCGGGCATCCCTGAGATCCGCGGTTTCGGTGGCTTCCCCATCAGTGGCGAGTTCCTCCGCACCGACAACCCCGAGATCGTGGCACGTCACAACGCCAAGGTATACGGCAAGGCCTCAGTCGGCTCTCCGCCCATGTCGGTGCCCCATCTCGACACCCGCGTCGTCGACGGAACGGCCAGCCTGATGTTCGGACCCTACGCGGGGTTCAGCCCCAAGTTCCTGAAGCAGGGATCCTGGCTCGACCTGATCAAGTCAGTTCGCCCGCACAACCTGATCCCGATGATCCAGGCCGGCGGCCGTAACCTCAGCCTCGTGTCGTACTTAGTCGGGCAGCTCGCAGCGAGCAAGAAGACCAAGTTTGAAGCACTTGAGGAGTTCTACCCGGGAGCCGACCCTGCGGACTGGTACCAAATAACTGCAGGCCAGCGCGTCCAGGTAATCAAGAAGGACGCGGAGAAGGGCGGAGTGCTGCAATTCGGTACCGAAGTCGTTGCGGCGGCCGACGGCAGCATCGCTGGACTCCTCGGCGCATCGCCCGGGGCGTCGACCGCAGTGCCAATCATGCTCGGGCTCACGAAAGCGTGCTTCGCGGACCGGTATGAGGAATGGACGCCGCAAATTGCGAGGATGTTTCCCTTGGTTGGAGACCAGCTCAGTTCGCCGGCTGGGCATGTGGAAGGCGTGGTAGCTCGCACAGCAAGCACCCTCGGACTCGGAGCGGCGGACTCGACAACAAATACACCGGCTGATGATGCTTGAGTAGATGATTCCCCCTCGCTGCGAGCCGGGCCTCGTCCGAATCGCTCCGGCTACAAGGAGCCGTATTAGATCCTGCGATTCGCGCGCCTCAGCTTCGTGCGGTCAAGGCATCAGTAAGGTAAGGCTGTTCGCGTCGAAATCGAGGATCAGATTCAATCCTTCTCGTCGCTCCCGGGGAGGCAGCATCAATGCACGCTCGTGGCCTGCTACCGTGGTCTCGGCAAGGGATTGCCAGACAGTGGTGGGGGCCAGCAGTCTCGCGAGATTGATCGTCTTCGCCTCGTGCCACTGTTTCAACATAAAGGGGTGACCTGTGGAGCTACGCGACTATGTCCGTATCTTGCGTAAGCGTTGGTTGGCAATCGTCGCTGCTGTGCTGCTCGGGGTGGCAGTGGCCGCTGCGGCGACGCTCGTCTCGACTCCGCGATATGAAGCGAACACGCTCGTCTACGTGCAGGTTCAATCGAGTGGTTCGATCGGCGACTTGGCACAAGGTAGTTCGTTTGTGCAAAGCCAGGTTGCATCTTTCGCAGAAGTAGTCAGCACTCCACGAGTCCTCGACGCAGCCATCAAAACATTAAACCTCAGTGAATCAGCCGATGCACTTGCCGCGGACGTGATCGCGTCGGCTCCTCTTGAGACTGTCAATATTCGCATTACTGTGACGCGTGACTCACCCGGCGAAGCCGCTCAGATAGCTAACGCGGTAACCGCGAGTTTCAGGCAGGTTGTAGGAGAGATTACTGAGTCTTCCGGCGCCAATCCCACCTCTCAGGTCTCGGTGAGCGTGCTGCGAGATGCTTCAGAGCCGACGGCACCGATCTCCCCCGACACCAGGCTGAACTTGATTCTCGGCATGCTTGTCGGGCTTGCCCTCGGGTTGACGTTCGCGATTCTCCGCGAGGTACTCGATACGCGCATCCGGGGCGAGCGCGATGTAGCTGCAATCACGTCTGCTCCGATCGTGGGGGGTATCGGATTTGACCCGCGCGCGGTGCAAAAGCCACTCATTGTGCAGGAGGATCCACATAGTGTGAGGGCCGAGGCCTTCCGAACTCTCCGAACGAACCTTCAATTCCTCGACGTTGAGTCGGGCGCGCGCAGCTTTGTGATCACATCGTCTATACCTAGCGAAGGAAAGACGACGACCGCCGCAAACCTGGCAATTGCATTGGCTGATTCCGGGGCACAAGTTGTTCTAATTGACGGGGATCTCCGGCGACCAAAAATCGCGTCTTACATGGGACTAGAGGGAGCGGTAGGCCTGACGGACGTGTTGATCTCGCGTGTGGAGCTAGCGGACGCGCTACAGGCGTGGGGCAGAGGGAATCTCGTCGTGCTTCCGGCCGGCGCGATACCGCCAAACCCAAGCGAACTACTCGGTTCGAAAGCCATGTCTTCAATCATTAGGACGCTCGAGTCTGAATTCGATGTCGTGATCATTGACCTTCCACCCTTGCTTCCGGTGACGGACGCCGCGCTGGTGAGCAAGCTCACAAGCGGCGCGCTTGTAGTCGTGGCTGCGGGGCGTACCCATAAGGGTGAATTCGCGGGTGCAATAGCTGCGCTCGAGAACGTCGGGGCAAGCGTCGCGGGCGTCATTATGACGATGATGCCCACGAAAGGTCCTGATGCCTATGGTTACGGTGGCTACGGCTACGGCTACGGCTACTCGTCCCAGACGCCGGAAAGCTCGACAGTGGTCCCTGATGGGCCGGAGCAGCCGCGAAAACGGCTTTCGCCTGAGTGGGGAAACGCTGAGATGCCGGGAGCTGACGTAAAGCCTGTTTGACGTTCAAAAGCAAGATCGGGTATGTCGTTCCCAAAGGGGTTGGGCTCGACAGATCGCCGCGATGTTAGGGGAAGCGTGGATCGATTGGCTGGAGTCAGTGGAGGTCGCAGCGTAAATGTTCCTATTTCTGCTGTGCTAGACGCATCGGTCACGTTGGCCAAAGTGAAGGCTCGCCGATGGGGCTGGCGGTTATTGGCTCAACGTCGCCCGGTGCCGGAATCGCAGAGAGCGCGGGCGGTTGCCTCGTTGACCAACGGCAAGCGGAATCGCCACTTAGTTGTGTTCAGGTCTGACCTGCTCGTCAGCAGTGCCTTCTTTCTTCAGAACCACTCTTTCTCC
This sequence comes from Glaciihabitans tibetensis, assembly GCF_003003265.1. Taxonomy (GTDB): domain Bacteria; phylum Actinomycetota; class Actinomycetes; order Actinomycetales; family Microbacteriaceae; genus Glaciihabitans; species Glaciihabitans tibetensis. The sequence goes on along the minus strand of NZ_PVTL01000012.1, from coordinate 50,679 downwards.
CTCCCACATACGTGTACTCCGTTCTCGTCGAAAGGGCTCTGACCGATGGTTAAAGAAAAGCTACAAATTACCGTGCTCGTTCAGACAAAAAATGAAGAAGTCGGAATTGGAGCCTGCCTTTCGCAGCTCACAGACTTTGACGAAGTCATTGTCGTCGACTCGAACAGCACGGACCGAACCAGGGAAATCGCGGTCGAGCACGGCGCAAAAGTCTTCCTATTTACCTGGAACGGCGCCTATCCGAAGAAGAAACAGTGGCAATTGGAAAACCTTGCTACGGAGCACGATTGGGTCCTGTTCATGGACGCTGATGAGAGCCCCACTCCTGAACTCATCTCAGAGCTTCGGAGCGCGGTCCATGAAATGGAATCTGGCGTCGTCGATGGTTACGACATTCCGTTGGACTATGTGTTCGCAGGACGGGACCTCAAATACGGGCACCGGGTTGTAAAGCGCGCTTTGCTGAATAAGCGCAGAGCTGCCTTCCCCACCATGAATGATCTTGCGGCTCCCGGCATGGGCGAGCTCGAGGGGCACTACCAACCGGTTGTGACGGGTGAGACGCGGAGGCTGAAAGGCGCGATTCGCCACGACGACAAGGATCCCGTTCGGACGTGGTTTACCCGCCACAATGGATACTCCGACTGGGAGGCGTACTTGCGAACACATGCAAGCGTCCGCGCGGATGTAGCTGTTCGGCGGTCGCGGCAGGGGAGGCTATTCGATTCGGTGCCATTCAAACCGCTCGTATTCTTTGCGTACGCATTCATCCTCCGAGCCGGATTCCGCGATGGTCGTGCCGGACTCGACTACGCCCTCGCGCTGGCCTTCTATTATTGGCAGATTGAGCTAAAGGTTCGCGAAGCCACCAGCCAAAGTGACGGTGGAAGCCAGTGAACTCCGGTCCGCGACTGATCGCCGGGGCAAGTCGATGAGGGTCCTCCACGTGTCGCCATCTTTTGCGCGTCGTGAGGGTGGTCCATCGGAAGTATTGCGTGGGCTGCTGCCCGCGCTGTCGAAACGAGATGTGTCGTGGCAGGTCGCGACTACCGACAAGGGCGCGCTTGAGTCTGATGAAGACTTCGCGTCGTTGTCGGATGTTCGTGTGTTCAGTTCTCGGATTCTGCCTTCTTGGACGTTCTCCGCGGGCATGGTAATTCCGCTTCGTGAGATGATTTCCCACGCTGACATCGTCCACATTCACAGCATCCACACCTTCCCCACCACGGTCACAATGCTCCTGTGCCGCATCATGCGCGTGCCGTACGTGCTAGAGCCGCACGGCGCGCTTGACCGGTATCACCTCGGCCAGCGCGGCTGGAAAAAGAGAATCTACACGCGCACGATCGATAGATTCGGGCTCAAGCGTCTCGCTGCGGTCGTCTATAGCAGCGATCGGGAAGAGAGTGACGGCCGTAGCTTCCTTCCTGGTGTGGTCTCGACTCGGATGACGCTTGGCGTGGCACCCAACTTATTGTCGCTGGAAGCGGCAGATCGAGATCAATCGATGGTTCTTTTTCTAGGTCGCGTGACTGAGAAGAAGAGGGTAGATCTACTGATTCGAGCGATGAGTCACGCGGCCATGCCTGAGCATGCCGAGTTAGTTATCGCAGGGCCGGTGGACACCCGCCTCCAATACGACCCTCAAGCACTCGCTGTTGAGCTCGGTGTTGGTCATCGTGTGCGTTTCCTCGGACAAGTCGATAGTGCGGCGAGGGCATCGCTGTTGAGTCGCGCCTCCGTCTTTGTTCTGGCGAGCGAAGACGAGAGCTTTGGGATGGCCGTGGCTGAAGCCCTTGCAGTTGGATGCGCAGTCGCGTGCAGCAAGCATGTTGGGATTGCCCATGAGGCAGAGCGCGCGGGAGGCGCGGTGATCATCGACCTCGACCCCGATGACATTGCGCGGAAGGTCGCGCGTTTGCTTGACGACGATCACTACCGGAACAAGATTTCTCAAGCGGGTCAGAGCCTTGCTCGTAGACGATTTACGTGGGACGAAGCGAGCACAGATGCCGTCTCGCTGTACCAATCGGTTCTGGCCGATTCATGGCCAAAACGTCAAGGGGGAACTCCAAGATGACTCATCTCTTGATCACGCAACCCTACCTGCCGGCCTATCGAATACCGCTTTTCGAAGCTATACGAGCCGAACTTGCGCTAGAGGACGTGACGATGACAGTGGCGGTTGGTTCCGCCAGTGGTGCGCAGGCGCTTCGGGCAGATGAGGCTGATGCTAGTTGGAGCGTGCGGTACTCCTCATCCATATACAGGGTCCTCGGTAGGAACATCGATTGGCGACGAATGCCGCACGGACTTCCGCGACCCGATGTTATTGTTTCCGAACTACAAGCGATCAATCAGTTCGCCTGGCAGTCGTCTTTTCGATCGACTCCGCTTGTTTTGTGGGGGCATGGGAAGGCCTACGTCGATCCCGCAAGTGGACTGGGCGATCGCCTTGAGTGGGCCCTAGCCCGACGCGCTACTCATTTGATGACGTACACGGAGGGTGGAAGGAGATACCTAATCGACAAGGGACGATTTGACGGCGCAAAGGTTACAGCGATCGGCAACAGCACGGATACTGAACCGATCCGCACTGGCTTCCTCGCCGCGGTCCGCGATCAGCGACCCCACAGGAGTCCGAGCGACGAGCCGCGAGCACTCTATGTCGGCGGACTGGACCCGAGCAAAAAGATTCATTTCTTGATCGAGGCTGCGCGGGAAGCGGCACGAATTAGCCCGAACTTCAAGCTCATTGTAGTCGGCAAGGGCATTCTGTCCGCCGACGTGGACGAAGCGATCGCACAGGGAGTGCCGATCGATCGTATCTTGGAAGCGCGCGGTGAGGGGCTGGGTCAACTCGGCTCAATTGCCGACGTCATGTGGATGCCGGGGCGAGTCGGCCTGGCGGCCGTGGACGCCGTCGCGATGGGTTTGCCGGTTCACACAACGCCCTTCCCGTTTCATGCGCCGGAAATCGAGCTCCTCACCGATGATGAAGTCGCTTTCCTCCCCGAAAATAGTCGGGAGTTCGCAGCTAGATCGATTGCGTTGATGGCAGCCCTCCCGTCGCCCGAGGATCGGAAATTGCGTCAAGATGTGCCAACTGTGACCTCAGTCGCGAAAGCCTTTTCGGGTGTAGTTCGGTCCGCATTGACGGAGCGTGGATAGTTGCGAACAAGTGGAATGTCCGGTTTACGTGCGGAGGTCGAGCGTGCCTCTATGGCCGGAAAACTGCATGTGAGATCTGGCACAGAAAAGATCGCTCGTACTGGAATCTTGTGTGTTCGGAAGCTCGGTGCTTCGAAAAGTTCGCCGAGACGGAGAACAATTTGGCATCTTGGACCGCTAAACCGTTCCAACAATCGTTGGTCGGCCTCTCGCCTCCTGAGGACCTGTCGTGGATAATCGGACTCCTTTCGGCAACACGCGCGACGATCGTGCGCTTCCGAGGCACAATATTGCCGTCCAGGAGAGCGCCCGGTCGTCGTATGGCCGACGAAATGCGGGAGCGATGTCGACGCGCAACCTCGGCTCAAGTTTTGTGTTAGCCGCGGCCCTTACGTCCTCCTGGACCGGCGTTCGCTACGCCGAGGTGGGATTAAGCGACGTGCTTCTAGCGCTGGCTCTTTTGGTATTTCTGGTTCAGTCCGGGCTTGGATTTCGCCGCCTGCGAATACCTCTCTGGTATTTTGCGCCGCCGCTAATCGCGCTAGTGGTACTCGGCGTGGGTACGATCTTTCTAGGTAGCGACGGGGCGGCGGACGGCCTGACATTCGTGCTTCGACTATTCTTATCCATGACGGTTGTCGCCACCCTCGTGTCCAGCGAAGGGGATACGTTTGGCGCCAATCAAACCGTGCGTGTGCTCCGGTTTTGGGCATTTGGGGTCGCGCTCGCGGGTCTGGCCGCGATTACTGACCTAGTTGGCCTCACAGATTTTTCCGTTGTGATCTCGCGCTCTACGGGCGAGCGAGCGACAGGTCTCGCTTTTCATCCAAACTCCCTGGCTTTTTCATTGACTCTGGCCATTCCCGTCCTCGGGTATCTCGTGAGTCGGTCACACACTAAGTTGGGCGCACTTCTGTGGCTGGGCGTGGTCGTCGTTTGCGCAGTATCCCTGTACTTAGCGGATTCGCGGGCGGGTTTGGTTGTCGGCTATTGCGCTTTGATCGCTACTGGGCTCATCCTCATCAATTCCACTCGGTCGCGATGGGCGTTGGCGCCCGTGGGATTACTGTCGATACCCGCGTATATTCTTTTCGTAGCGCCCTTCCTTTCTACTACTCGTCTAAGTGGCGACGCGGGAACCGCACAGAGTAACGCGGGTCGCACCGAATTCGCTAATGAGGCGTTTCGCTCGTTCGCCGCGAACCCCCTCGTTGGCAGCGGGTTCGGGGGCGGCGCCGGCGTCGCGGTGCCGTTGGTTTTAGCTTCTTCGGGTGGCATCGCACTTATCCTCGCTTATTACGTTTTCATCGCGAGGGTAGCCAAGACCATTGCAAGCGGCGAGCGGGGGCCGGCACGGAGTCTCTTCTTGCTCTCGGCGCTGAGCGTTCTCGTGTTCGGTTTCTTGAACAACGGAGTGAGCGAGCGCTTTATATTTTGGCCGATTCTCATCGCGGCTTCCCTCTTGGCTGACAGAGGGTTCTCGGAGGCGGACGTCAGCCGCCGGGCAAGTCCTTGATCCGCTTGGCTGGAACTCCTGCGTAAAGACCGTTCTGGGCCGTTGACCTGGTTACAACTGCCCCTGCCGCAATGACACAACCGTCGCCGATCGTGACGCCTGGCAAGACTACGACGCTGCTTCCCAACCAGACTCCTCGACCGATACTGATGGGCGAGGAAATACCCGCCCCGGCGCGTTGGTCCGGTCCTCCGAGAGAGTGCGTAGACGTGACCAGCCGCACATGGTCGCCAATACGGGTGCCGTCGCCCACTGAAATCGATTCCGCAGCGTCGAAGTAGCAGAAGCTGTTCACAAAGACGTTCTCACCGATCCTTATTGCGCCGTCGCGAGAGATCGAAACGCCCTCCATGAAGAGGGCGCGGGGCCCGATTGTTGCACCGGCCCGTCTGAGCAGCGCAGCTCGGTAACGGTGAGGAGTGAGTCTCGCTGCAGCGACAGCGATGATGATATCTCTGGCGAATTTTCGTTTCAAGTTGATGCCTGCTCTCGGAAAGACGTTAGTTCAGGACGAAGAATGCGCGACGCTACGATCTCAGAACGATTCGTCAATGGTGTCGAGCAGAGTTGTCGAGTCTCCAGTCCGAACTTTGCGAACGAAGTACTTTTTCGACTCTGATATCCGCTCGAGGTCGGATATCTCAAACCATTTCGCGAGCGTGGGATCAATTAGGTGCAAGTTGGCCGCTCTGTAGGTTCCTCTGCCTTCATAAGGCATGATGCCTGTCGCGTTGCTAGCGAACGGCGAGTTTCCTACAATCGAATGAAAGTATTGCTCATCACTAGCGAAGACTCGACGGTAATAACCATCGAGTTCCTTGCCAAAGGGCGAATCAACTACATCCATCACCCAGCTGGCACATTCGCGGGTAATGGCCCAGTAGGCACTCCCGTGGAAAGGCGTGAAGTGGCGAAGGCGTGGATGTCGCAGTGGTCGCGCAGCAGTCTCGATCACCTTTCGCGTAAATCGTTCGAGACGTCGAAGCGGTTCATATCGTGCTGTCAAATTCGCAGGCAGGATCCCGTCACGGAAGTACCTCCGGTCGATCAGGGTGGGGAGATGGCCCGCGTTCTCCATCGAGACGTAGCGGATGTAGTTAAGCTCCGGGTCCTGAGCAAAGAGCGCGCTGAGCTCGGCCATGGGTTTTATCGGGTAACAGGATCCCGAGATGAGAACCAGCCGTTCGTATTCGATGCCCTTGTCAAGACTCGCACGAAGAAGGAGCTTGGTCGCTTCGACCATGGAAAAGCCGGCCCAGTAGACCGGAACACGGTTTTCCACAAACGTCGCATCGATTCCGTCCCAGGACGAATCCATATTCGTCTTGGCATCCACGTGTACGAAAACGTCGTGGGGTTGCAGCGCATGAACCAACCGGCGCAGGTGCACAGGATCTGTATGGGCGAGTATCAAGAAGGCGATCACTGCGGTCTCTCTGTTTGGGTCCTGAGGATTGTGTTCGCGGTGGGCTCGTGTACGGGACTCGACTAAAGCTTCAGCCGCTTTCTATATATAATTTCGGCGGGAACAATGAACACGATCGGGTAGAGCACGACCGACGTGAGGAAACCAGAGACGATACTCGCGTCCACCCCGCCGAACACAAACCCGATCGAGAATCCGGTTAGCGATCCGACGACCAAAACTACTCTTCCCAGCGTCGCAACAACTTGCTCATTGAGCAGCCTCAGGATTATCGAATGGATGCCTGACCATCCTGAAACGAGTGCGACAGAGCCAACAAGAAATATGGCCAACGTGAACGTGTCTGCACTGACCGCGGAGAACTCCGCGAACGGGAGTGAGGCAATCACTGCAGCGCATAAGAGATAGGCAGCAGATGTTGCCCCCAGGCTCGCGCTCAAGCGCCGTCCAGCTTTGATCAATGCGGTGTCCGTCGAATGGCTATCGCGAGTTGCTCCGTCAGCTAACAGATGCATTACGCTCGCAGACGCGACGAGGTTCAGAGGGCCAAATAGGGTCTGCGCAAGTCGGACGCCGGCTATCAGCGTCGACGGGCCCAGTGCGCCTAGTACGAAGAGCGGGAGAGTCGAGTTGACCTGCCCGACAAGGAAATCCACAACTTGTAGACGGGCGGCCTTGGCGTACGACTTGTACGGCGTCCAGAGCCTGATTGGGGCGAATCCCCAGAGGAGGCAGATAAGCGACACCGCCGATGAAGATGACAAATAGACCTGAAAGGCGATGGCGTCCTGCGTCAACGACCAGAACGGGATGGCCGCAACGACCAGTGCAAGCCGTATGGCGTCTGCGAACGCGACTCGCCACCTCTGGTCGGCCGCAATACGTCGGAATCGCGCCCAGTCGGCAAGGAGTGGGAAGCCTGAACTGATTGCAAGCAGACCAATCTCAGACGCGTTATGCACTCCAAGTGGAATCGACGACGCTCCGATGAGCGCAACTCCAAGCATTGTGCTCACCATCGCGTAGCGAAATGGGACGAGTGCCAACGATTCCCGTCGCTGGTAAAGCAACGCTGGTTGAAGAAGTGCCGCTCGGTTTAGCCCGAGTGCAACGCCCGCTACCAAGGTGAGCAACGCGAACAGAGTGAGTCCCGAACTTTGCATACTCGCGGCGGCGATAATCATACTCAGCGCCCCGGCTGCTGACGTGAACGCCTGAGACAGCGTTAGAGGAGAGCCCGCTGCTGATCTAGCGAATTTCAGAAGTTTCCGAGACACACGCTTCATTTACGACTGCCCGATGGGTTCATGCGATCACGGTCAAGTGACCAATATGTGTAGGCAAGCATCCGATTAACTAGTCCACTCGTCCTGAGAAGCGTTGTAGCCATGACTCCTGGAACTGTCGATGCTGTCGCCCCCATAATGCACCTGCTGTTATCCGTTGAGTATAGGTACGGTTGGCGATCGCGCTTCGCAATTGTCGCCGGAGCCAGCTCATGAGTATCGAAATCTCTCAACGGAGCGCCTCGAGTCAAATCAACTTCGGCGGAAGACATATTCAAGAAAGGTCAAAACGCGTCGCGACAAAGTGAGCGTCCTCGCCCGCAACTACTGTGTTCGCGTCAACGTCTCCTTTCACCACGGACATTGGCATGACGAGTGCGGACTGGCCAATCGACGCGCCGCCCAGCACTATGCACCGCGCCGTTATCCAAACGCCAGGAGAAATGTGGATTGGCCGGGTCACGAGAGCCATGTCGCGTCGGTGAGCATGGCTTCCGGTCGTTAGGAAGGTCTCTTGCGATATTACGACGTCATTTCCGATGAAAACGTGATCTTGGTTGTGAAACCAGACCCCCTCGCCAATCCAACTGCGATCGCCGATGTGTAGCTTCCAAGGGAACTTGACCCGCGTGCGAGGGCGGAAGATAACTCCCTCACCGATCTCCGCGCCGAACAACCGGAGAATGCGAACGCGGAGTGATGAGCTGATCTGCCAAGGGTTGTGGATGAAGAGCAGCTCAAAGATTGCCCACAGATAGATCGCTCGCTTCGGGCGATCCCACGCCTGATGCTCGCCGGGCGCATCCTGGAGATTGATGATCGGAATCCGGGCGTCCCTAACAAAATTGAACTGGTTGTCCTGTGCCATGAATTCCCCCGAATGCATCGAATAGCAACAAACGCTATTGTCGCAGACGGGGGTAACAAAAAATGGCACAAACCGATCCACGCGTAACTATCGTTGGGCTGAATTACGCACCAGAACCGACGGGTATCGCGCCCTATACTGCAGGACTCGCTGTTGGGTTGGCCGCGCGTGGATGGTCTGTGAAGGCAGTCACGGCGTTTCCGCATTACCCGGCGTGGAAGATCTCCGAAGGCTACGAGGGGCGCACGATCCGCGAAACCGTCGAGGGAGTCGATCTCACGCGGTTGCGACCGTACATGCCGCCAAATCCATCCGGTGTCCGGCGGATGGCTCTCGAGGTCTGGTTCGGGATTCGATCGATGTTCGCCGCGTGGGGGATGCCGGACGTGGTGATCCTCGTAAGCCCAGCATTATTTGCTGTCGCCTTCGCGCTCTTTAAAGCACGTCTGTCCCGACGGAGGCCTGCTGTGATCGTGTGGGTTCAGGATCTCTACAGCCTCGGAGTTACAGAAACGGGCGCGCTGGGTGGCGCAGGCGCGCGGGTCATGACGGGCATTGAATCCAGGGTGCTTCGAGGCGCAGACGCAGTTGTGGCTATCCATGACAGGTTCAAGCGATACATGGTTTCAAAGCTTGATGTCCAAGAGGACCGGGTTGAGGTCGTGCGGAATTGGACTCATCTGAAGCCATTCGTGATCGATCGCGCCGCCTATCGCAAAAAGTTCAAGTGGGGTGACGAGATCGTTGTACTCCATGCAGGAAATATGGGAGCGAAACAAGCTCTTGAGAACGTCGTCGAGGCAGCGAGGCTCGCGGACAACTCGGAATCGGCGGTGAAATTCGTCCTCTTGGGTAATGGCAATCGACGTGAAGCGCTGATGCGCCATGCCCAGGGGGTCGTGCGGCTAGAGTTCATGGACTCACTAGGGGATGAGGATTTTCAGGGAGCTATGGCCGCGGCGGACATCTTGCTCGTGAACGAGAAGCCTGGAGTTACGGAGATGGCTGTGCCCAGCAAACTGACGTCATATTTCGCGGCGTCTCGTCCCGTAATCGTGGCGACGGATGCCGGGTCGATCACGGCGGAAGAAATAGAGCGAGCTGAAGCAGGGGTCCGAGTCAACGCCGGCGACCCGCAGGCGCTCCTTGACGCGTCGCTGAGTTTGGGGCGAGATGCAGGGTCGGCCGACACGTTCGGTGCCAACGGTGCACGGTTCCAACGACAAGTACTGTCCTCGGACGCCGCGGTTTCTCACTATGCTGAGATCATTAACAGCCTGGCAGGGAAGCGCGGCCTCTAGGCCTGCGCCCCGTCCGTCTATTCGGGGGAATATATGACAAAGCGCGCTTTTATAACTGGAATCACTGGCCAGGATGGCTCCTACCTCGCGGAGCTGCTGCTCGGTAAGGGCTACGAGGTCCACGGCCTCATCCGTCGAGCCTCGACTTTCAACACTGCCCGCATCGATCACCTGTACGTCGATGCCCACGATCCTGACGCGAAGATGTTCCTGCACTATGGCGACCTCAGCGACGGCGCTCGTCTTGTGAGCCTCCTAAGCGAGATCAATCCCGACGAGGTCTACAACCTTGGAGCGCAGTCGCACGTCAGGGTGTCGTTTGATGAGCCCGAGCACACCGGAGACACCACTGGTGTAGGTACCATGCGGATGCTTGAGGCGGTTCGGATGTCGGGCATCAACACGCGCTTTTACCAGGCATCGTCATCGGAGATGTTCGGCGCCACGCCGCCTCCGCAGAACGAGGACACGCCTTTCTACCCGCGTTCTCCGTACGGCGCGGCCAAGGTCTACAGCTACTGGGTGACCAAGAATTATCGCGAGGCATACGACATGTTCGCGGTCAACGGCATCTTGTTCAACCACGAGTCGCCTCGTCGCGGTGAGACCTTTGTCACCCGCAAAATCACTCGCGCCGTCGCAGCTATCAAGGCCGGGCAGCAGGACCACGTCTACCTCGGCAACCTCGACTCGATTCGCGACTGGGGATACGCAGCCGAGTATGTCGAGGGAATGTGGCGCATGTTGCAGGTCGACGAGCCCGACGACTTCGTCCTGGCAACTGGCGGCAATTTCACCGTGCGCGACTTCGTGCAGGTTTCTTTCGATCGCGCCGGCCTCGACTGGGAGAAGCACGTTAAATTCGACGAGCGCTACCTTCGTCCGACGGAGGTTGACGCGTTGGTTGGCGACGCGTCGAAAGCAGCGGACAAGCTGGGATGGGTTCCGGTCGTCGACACCGCGGAACTTGCGCGAATTATGGTGGACGCCGACATCGAGGCGCTTGCGAACTCAGGAACACCGTGGATCGACAAAGTGAATCTGGCGAGCTGGACGTCCGACTCGTCACTCGCAGGATCCCTCTCCTAGCCCGTCGTCCATCGCAGAGGAATAGATCGACATCGTGACCGATCAGACAAGCTTCACTCCAGGACCACTCGACCGCGATGCGACATTCTACGTCGCGGGACATCGGGGACTAGTTGGGTCCGCGATCTGGCGCAAGCTGGAATCCGAGGGTTTTACCAACCTCATTGGTGCTACACATTCGGAGGTCGACCTCAAGGACCGTCCGGCCGTCTTCGACTACGTCACCGGGCATAAGCCGAAGTACCTCGTGCTCGCGGCTGCGAAGGTCGGTGGAATCCTCGCAAACAATACGTATCCTGTCGACTTCCTGACCGACAACCTGCAGATGCAGGTGAACGTTTTGGATGCTGCACTCGAGGCGGGGGTAGAGCGGGTGCTGTTCCTCGGTTCGTCGTGTATCTATCCGGCGCTAGCCCCGCAACCGATCAAAGAGGAATACCTACTCACAGGTCACCTCGAGTCAACGAATGACGCCTACGCGATCGCAAAGATCGCGGGGATTCTGCACATTCAGTCCGTGCGCCGTCAGTACGGGCTGCCCTGGATCTCGGCCATGCCGACAAACCTCTATGGCCCCGGCGACAACTTCTCTCCCAAAGGCTCCCACGTGCTGCCGGCAATCATCCGTCGCTACGAGGAAGCCAAAATCAGCGGAGCGGATTCGGTCACGAACTGGGGCACCGGTTCGCCGCGACGTGAGTTTCTGCACGTAGACGACATGGCGGCCGCGTCGCTCCACCTCATGGAGAACTATGATGGCGCCGCTCAGGTCAACGTTGGTACGGGCAGTGACGTAACGATCAAGGAGATCGCAGAGACGGTCGCTGACGTCGTTGGGTACACCGGCGAGACCTTATGGGATACGACTAAGCCCGACGGAACCCCGCAGAAGCTCCTCGATGTGAGCAAACTTGCCGATGCTGGGTGGACGTCTCAGATCGACCTGAAGGATGGCATCACCTCTACAGTCGATTGGTATCGCGCTCACGTTGACACGCTTCGTGAGTAGATGACTCGCGGCGCACTGGACGTGCGCCGGGGTCATGTACCGGTTCCGTAGCTTCGCGCGCCGAAGTCGAGCTGTGTGCGAGTCGTGATTTTGAAAACAAGGGGATTATCAATTGAAGCTTTCAGTTATCGGTTGCGGCTACTTGGGCGCAGTCCACGCGGCGAGCATGGTGGAGCTCGGCCATGAGGTGGTCGGCATCGATGTCGACCCCGCGAAAATTGCCTTGCTGAGCGAGGGCAAGGCTCCCTTCTTCGAACCCGGCCTTCCGGAGATCCTTACGAAGGCGATTGCGAGCGGGCGTCTTCGCTTCTCGACTGACATCGCGGACGCCAGCGGTGCGTCGGTTCACTTCATCGGCGTCGGTACTCCGCAACGCAAGGGGGAATACGCCGCAGACTTGACGTACGTGGACGCAGCTATCGACGCGCTCATCCCGCATCTCTCAGACGGCGATCTCGTAGTTGGTAAGTCAACGGTTCCGGTGGGAACCGCAGAGCGGTTAGCCGCAAGGGTAGAGGCACAATCGGGAGCGACGCTTGCGTGGAATCCTGAGTTTCTCCGCGAAGGATTCGCGGTCAAGGACACGATTGAGCCCGACCGATTGGTCTACGGCGTACCCGGCGGCGATGCTGGTGTTCGCGCAAAAGAGACGCTGAACGCGGTTTATGCTGCAGCGATCGCCCGAGACACCCCGCTCGTGGTCACCGATTACGCGACCGCGGAGCTCGTCAAAGTCTCGGCCAACGCCTTCCTTGCTACGAAGATCTCCTTCATCAACGCCATGGCTGAAATCGCCGACGCCTCGGGAGCAGACGTCACCCAGCTCGCTGACGCGATCGGCTTCGACGCTCGCATCGGCCGTCGCTTTCTGAACGCCGGAGTCGGCTTCGGTGGGGGTTGCCTCCCGAAGGACATACGGGCCTTCTCCGCCCGAGCAGAAGAGCTCGGCCGCGGGGATTCCGTTACTTTTTTGAAGGAGGTCGACGCCATCAATCTCCGCCAGCGCGATCGTCTGGTGCAGATGGTGGTCGACGCGCTCGGCGGCAACGTGTTCCTGAAGAAGGTGGCCGTACTCGGGCTAGCTTTCAAACCGATGTCGGATGACGTGCGTGACTCGCCGGCGCTGGATGTCGCGGTTCGGCTCCACGGCCTCGGCGCGAACGTCATCGCAACGGACCCAGAAGCCATCGCGAATTCGCGCCGCCTGCATCCGCAGCTGACGTTCACCGAAGACGTGAATGAAGCCCTGACCGAGGCTGATGTCGTGGTGGTTGTCACCGAATGGAAAGAGTTCCGTGCTTTGGATCCGGCCGAGGTTCTGGCAGCGACTTCCGGCAGCGTCATCATCGACGGTCGCAACTGTCTCGACCCCGTAGCGTGGCGCGCCGCTGGTTGGACATATCAGGGGATGGGCCGCCCGTAAGACGGCATTCAAAATCAACTCCGCTACGGTAGGTAGTTGTTGTTACCTACCGAGCGGAGAAATTGGCGTCATGAGTTCCATCTTGGTCACTGGCGGTGCCGGCTTCATAGGGTCAAACTTCGTTCACTACGTTCTGGAGAACACCGAGCACAACGTGACTGTGCTCGACAGCCTGACCTATGCGGGTAACAAGGCCTCACTAGAGGGACTTTCCGAGGATCGATTGAACCTTGTTGAGGGCGATATACGGGATGCCGCGCTTGTCGACTCGCTGTTTGCGTCGCACGACCAGGTGGTCCACTACGCAGCTGAGTCACACAACGACAACTCGCTACATGACCCGCGTCCGTTCCTCGAGACCAACATCATCGGCACGTACACACTCCTCGAAGCTGCTCGGCGTCACGACACTCGGTTCCACCACATCTCGACGGACGAGGTCTACGGGGATCTCGAGCTGGACGATCCTCAGCGGTTCACCGAGGAAACCCCGTACAACCCCTCCAGCCCGTACTCGTCCACAAAGGCGGGCTCTGACCTCCTCGTCCGGGCTTGGGTGCGCTCGTTTGGTGTGAAGGCGACGATCAGCAACTGCTCCAACAACTACGGCCCCTACCAGCACGTCGAAAAGTTCATCCCGCGCCAGATCACCAACGTGCTGACCGGCGTGCGACCGAAGCTCTACGGCTCAGGCGAGAACGTTCGCGACTGGATCCACGCGAACGATCACTCGTCCGCCGTCCTGGCGATCCTCGACAAGGGAGCCATAGGGGAGACGTACTTGATCGGAGCCGATGGTGAAAAGAACAACAAAGACGTCGTTGAAATGATCCTTGCCCAGCTCGGTCAGCCGACTGACGCCTACGACCACGTCGTAGATCGTCCCGGACACGACATGCGCTACGCGATCGACTCGACCAAACTCAGAACGGAACTGGGCTGGATGCCCCAGTTCTCCGACTTCGAAGGCGGCTTGTCGGCGACCATCGAGTGGTACCGCGACAATGAATCGTGGTGGGGCCCGCAGAAAGCCGCCACCGAAGCCCGTTACGCGACGCAGGGACAGTAACCATGGTGCAGGTCGGCAAGACACTCGAAGCGACTTCGACGCCCATCCCCGGGCTGCTCGTCATCGAACTGCCCGTTCACGGTGACAACCGCGGGTGGTTCAAGGAGAACTGGCAGCGGGAGAAAATGCTCGCGCTTGGGTTGCCCGACTTCGGGCCGGTGCAGAACAACATCTCGTTCAACACAGAGGTCGGAACTACTCGCGGAATTCACGCCGAACCTTGGGACAAGTATGTCTCGGTAGCGACCGGCAAGATCTTCGGCGCGTGGGTCGACCTGCGCGAAGGGCCGTCGTTTGGCGCTGTATTCACGGCCGAATTGGACGCATCGAAGGCTATATTCGTTCCTCGCGGAGTCGGTAACTCTTTCCAGACTCTCGAACCTGACACGGCGTACAGCTATCTGGTCAATGACCACTGGAGCGCCGATGCGCAGACCCGATACACCTTCCTCAACCTGGCCGACGAGACCGCCGCAATCGCGTGGCCAATATCTCTGGTAGATGCCGCTCTCTCGGACAAGGACCGTGCTCACCCCCGTCTCGCTGACGTAACGCCCATGCCGGCCAAGAAGACGCTCATCCTCGGCGCTAACGGCCAAGTCGGTCGCGCGCTGGTCTCGATCTTGCCAAACGCACGCGCGGTCGACCGCAGCGAGTTCGACATAACTGACGCGGCTGCATACGAGACCTTTGACTGGGGCTCGTACGACACAATCATCAACGCCGCCGCGTATACCGCAGTGGATGTCGCGGAAACTCCCGACGGTCGCCGAGCATGTTGGGAAATCAACGTCACGGCGACGGCGCTACTTGCCCGCGTCGCCACCGCCAATCGAATGACGCTCGTGCACATCTCGTCCGACTATGTGTTCGATGGCACGACGGAAGTGCACACAGAAGAAGAACAGCTATCGCCTTTGGGTGTGTATGGGCAGAGCAAGGCGGCGGCGGACGCGATCGTGTCTACAGTGCCTGACCACTACATTGTCCGAACTAGTTGGGTCATCGGTGACGGCAACAACTTTGTTCGCACGATGGCTTCGCTTGCTGCGCGCGATGTCAGCCCAACGGTCGTGAACGACCAGTACGGTCGCCTTTCTTTTGCCGACGACATTGCGGCTGGAATCGTTCACCTGCTTGCTGCACGCCCCGAATCAGGCGTCTACAATCTCTCGAATGATGGGCCTTCCCATAGCTGGGCAGAAATCGCGCAGCAGATCTTTGAGCTCGTTGGTAAGGATCCGTCGCAGGTGGCTGGAGTGTCGACGACTGAGTACTTCTCGGAGCGAAGTGCTGCGCCCCGACCGACGCACAGTGTCTTGAATCTGACAAAGCTAGAGGTGGTTGGGTTCAGACCACGAGAGGCTCGCGAGGCGTTGCGAAATTATTTGAGGAGTTCGACTCCCTAGTCAGGGGTTTTCCGCTTAGGGTGCCACCGGCGCGGGTCGACCGTTCTGCTTAGGATAGCGACCGATCCGTGACCGGCTGGTTGGGGCAGTAAGTTAATCTCAGGTCAAAAACGGTAGTGGGGATGGATCCAATGGGCTCGAGGCATCAGCAAAAGACGAGCACAATGCGGATTTCCATGCGGTGGATCATAGCCACTCTCGCCGTTATCTTGGTGTTCTCTTTCGTCTGGGTACTGGCCCGGGCGATCATGGCGCGAGATGAGCTACTGGGCGCTGTCCCCATTGCCAGCAGAGTTGGTTCACAAGTGTTGTCGGATGGCGCGGACATCACAGCGGATCTGGACGAGCTGCAGTCGCGCGCGTCAAACGCGAAGGCGCTCACATCCGATCCGATCTGGCGTGCGGCCGAATTCACGCCGTTTATTGGAGAAAATCTAGTCGCTTTTCGACAGGCAGCTTCTTTGGTTTCTGATCTGGCGGACGGTGCATTGCCGCCGTTGTCCGAGCTCGCGGGGACGTTCGATTTGAAGACCCTGCAGCCGGTAAACGGGCGGCTCGAACTAGAGGCTTTTTCAGCTGCTCAGCCGATGCTCGGAGAAGCTAGGGTGGCCCTGGATGCGGCCGACGAATCAGCTGCGCTCATAAAGACGGAAAATACGATCCCGCAGATAGGTAGCGCGGTTGACCAGATCGTTGACTTGGTATCTAAGGCGAAGGGAGTTATCGACGGGGTTGACACCGCGGCGTCGCTGCTTCCGTCGATGCTCGGTAGCGAGGGTCCAAGGAGCTACCTCCTGCTTTCGCTGAACAACGCTGAACTGCGTGCGACCGGCGGTCTTCCGGGGGCGATCGCGGTTATCGAGGCCGACCAGGGGGCGCTGCAGCTCGGAACGCTGTCGTCCGCGTCAGCGCTCGGAGAGCTAGCTGAGCCCGTGTTGGATCTATCGGTCGCCGAAGAAACGCTGTACGGCGACGGGCTGGCGACTTATATGCACGACGTCAATTACACTCCGGACTTTGCTCGGAGCGGGGAGCTGGCTCAGGCTATTTGGCTAGAGAAAACCGGCCAAAGCGTCGACGGGGTAATTTCGGTCGACCCAGTCGCTCTCGGGTATCTCCTCGCGGCAACGGGTGACATAGACGCTGGTTCGGGGATCACTCTCACCTCGGAGAATGCGGCTGACGTGTTTTTGAGTGAGGCATATTCTCTCTTTGAGGGTCCATCGCAACAGGACGCGTTTTTTGCTGAAGCGACCGGGAACATTTTTGAGTCCTTCACACGGGGGGGTGCTGATGCGCGAACCCTCGTCGAATCGCTCGCAAGAGGCGCCGATGAGAACCGCATACACGTTTGGAGTGCGGATGACAACGAGCAAGCGCAGCTGCTGGGCACGTCCGTGGCCGGGGCGGTGCCTGTCAGCACAGAAGCCTCAACCGGATTTGGCGTGTACTTTAATGACGCAACCGGGGCAAAGATGGATTATTACCTCACGGGAGCTGTTGCAATCGCCTCCGGAGTATGCCGGAACGACGAGCGACCGAACTTCGAGGTGAAGGTCCGGCTTTCGTCCTCTTCGCCCCTGGACGCTGCTACTAGCCTGCCTCCATATGTGACGGGCGATGGCGCGTTTGGGGTGGAACCCGGCAATATCAGAACCAACGTATTTGTATATGCCCCAGAGAACTCGACGCCGTTCAGCGTCACTGTCGATGGCGAAGAACATGCATTCGTCGCAGCGGAACATGACGCTCATTCCGTGGCAGGCATCACTGTTGAGCTGTCGCCGGGCGAGGCATCGGTCGTTTCGATGAAGTTCGTTGGCCCGGCGGGAGCCGCGGAGGCTGTCGCGCTCCAGCACACCCCGATGACGGGTCCCGTTGAATCATCGCTCGACAACTATCTAGATTGCGATAGCGTCGCCCCAGCGCCAATCGAAGATGAGAACGAGTCCGGAGCCTGACTTCCACCGGCGTCTGACGAGGGCCTATATTGAGCGGACCCTCGGACGGCGTGGCCGCACGGGGCGTAGCTTCCATCTCGACTACGAGCATGTTCACGATGACCTCCGATAAGGTTCCTTTGGGGGGATTAAATGACTGCGGTAGGGGATTCAAAAGCTGCTGGTTATCGTGTGAGCGGCGAGACTAGTTCAAATCCGGATTGGGCGCGGTTGTTCGCGCGTAGGCTTACGGTGACCGACTTTGTGGTCATCGTTTGGGCTGTGATCGGAACTCAAATTGCATGGTTCGGAACGTTGAGCTCGGAACTGAATGTTGGCCAGTACACCGGTGGTTTCGGCCTTAACTACACTCTGATCTCGGTCGTGCTGATTATTAGCTGGTCTGCGATACTGGCGATGTTCGGAACCCGCGACTCTCGCGTGATCGGCACCGGGACCAACGAATACAAAAGACTCGTGGACGCGACAGTTCGACTTTTCGGCATCGTCGCCATCATCGCCTTTCTGTTCCAGCTCGATCTCGCGCGCGGATATATCGTTATGGCGCTCCCGATCGGTTCCTTGGCACTGCTCGCCAGCCGATGGATGTGGAGGCAGTGGCTTTCAGCCCAGCGCGCCCGAGGGTTGTACAGCTCCCGTGTGCTTCTCGTTGGTTCGCGCGTGAGCGTCACTGCAATCGCACGGGAGCTCCTTAGGCTGCCCGAGGCTGGCTATCTCGTAGTTGGCGCCTGCGTTCCGGGCGACGCGATCGGCGAGTATCTTTACGGCCGCATCCCGGTATCAGGCAACCTCGACCAGCTTCAGTCAGCGATGGAGGCGTCGGGTGCAGACACAGTCGTTGTGACAAGCAGTGACGAACTGCCGCCGGAACGTATTCGCCAGCTAAGTTGGTCGTTGGAACCGGGTCGCCAGCACCTGGTGCTTGCGCCCAGCCTCACGGATGTGGGCGGGCCCCGAATCCACATGCGGCCGGTCGCCGGCCTTCCCCTCATTCACGTCGAAACGCCGCGCTACGAGGGGCTGAAGCGGTTCTCAAAACGAGCGTTTGACATTGTCTCTTCCAGCATTCTCATTGCGGTACTTTCACCTGTACTGATAGCGGCAGCCTTAGGAGTTCGTCTATCGACGCCAGGTGGAGTGATCTTCAAGCAGGACCGCGTGGGTCTTAACGGAGAGCACTTCCAGATGCTGAAGTTTCGATCGATGGTCGTTGACGCTGAAGCACGACTCGCGGAGCTGGGTGAAGTCGATCGGGCCGAGGGCAACACCGTCATGTTCAAGATGAAGAACGACCCGCGGGTGACGCCGATTGGTGGCTTTTTACGCCGCTTCAGCCTCGATGAACTACCCCAGCTTTTCAACGTTCTTTCAGGCAGCATGTCGTTAGTCGGCCCGCGCCCGCCGCTTGACCGCGAGGTCGCTGTATACGAACACCACGTTCACCGACGGTTCTTGGTCAAGCCGGGGATCACCGGCCTCTGGCAGGTTAGCGGGCGCTCGAACCTGTCCTGGGAGGACACTGTCCGGCTCGACCTCTACTACGTTGAGAACTGGTCGATCACCGGCGATTTGCTAATTTTGTGGCGCACAGCTCGGGCAGTGGTGGCGCGCGATGGCGCGTACTAGTCTCGGCGCGAGTTTTTTGTCACAGTGCGGCGGATACAATCCGCCTCCAGGTCTTCGAGTTCTGGCCCGGTGGGGAGCTGTTTATCGCGGTCGGCACCCCCCCTTGCGGGGGAGAGTTAACTTACCCGTAACGTAACTTTTCCTAGGTATCTGCGACCTTTGCCCTATAGTGGACGTAATAGCAGGGGATATCATCGATGATTTGCGCGCTGATAATCCCCTTTTTTGATTTCTAGGGGGATCACGTGAAGACACGACTTATTGCAACTGCCATCGTTGCTGGAGCACTCGTGCTCGGCGCACAGACCTCAGCTTTCGCTGCGGACTACACAGGCGAAGTAACGAGCAACACCGTTGCGCCCGGCGGAACCATCACTTACTCGGCTGACGATACCGACGAGGACCCGTTCACCACCGGGACTGCGTCGCTCACCGGCGAGCTTGCACTCGAGGAAGCCGTCATCACGCCCGCGTCCACGCTCGTTACTTCTGTGACGACTGACGCTGCCGGCGACCTGGACTTCTCTATCAAACTTCCGACAAGCGCGCCCGTCGGCAGCGTCTACACGCTCGAAGTGATCGTTGGAGAGTTCTACGACGTGCAGACGTTTGTTCTCGCTGGGGTACCTGTTGACACTGCCGCCAACGCTTCGGGCGCGCTGCCCAGCACCGGCGTCGACGCGACGCCTTACGTATGGTTCGGTGGCGGACTCCTGATCCTCGGAGCTGGCCTCGTGTCGGTTCTCGCGTTCGTTCGTCGTAGCAGCAAGACCGCGTAGTAGCCTAGTTCAGTTTCAACGGAGAGGGTCGCCGAGAGGCGGCCCTCTCCTTTTTAATGTTGTTGTGATTCGATAGACCTTGTATGGGAAAGGCCCGGGGCTAATGTCGTTGTCTTCAGAACAGTTCCGCGTGCTCTTCGTATGTACAGGGAATATTTGCCGCTCGGCTATCGCGGAGCAGGTATTCCGAGCGCGCTACGGTTCAGAATCGGTGGCGTTCGCAAGTGCGGGAACTGGAGCGCTCGTCGGGGCGCCGATGCCAGAGCAGGCTGCCGATATTTCTCGCCGGCTCGGGGGGGACCCGCAAGAACACTCGGGAAAGCAGCTCTCGCGGGCATTTGTCGAAGCTGCCGACGTCGTGATCGCGTTGACGCGTGAACATCGCAGCGAGATCGTGCGTACCCTCCCTCGGGCCAGCCGTTATACATTCACGCTGCGCGAGTTTGCGCGGCTCATGGAGAGTTACCAAGGTGATGCCGAGGCGAGACCGCTGACTCAGGGGCCGGGGGTTTCGCTGGCGGATACATTGCGGTCAGCCGTCCCGATTCTGGCTGCACAGCGCGGTTACGCCGAGGCGCCGCCTACGCCGGACGACGACGACGTCATTGACCCGTACCGCCGGCCGCAAGAAATATACGATCTTTCTGGTGCTCAGATTAGTGACGCAGTGGACAGAATCGCGTTTGCTGTAGAGATCCTCAAGTACCGACGCTAACGCGGACATTTGCGCCTTTTCCCGTGACATAAACTCGACTCAAGCTGGGCGAACGGGGGAGGGGCACAATGCGCTTCGCGTCCCCAACACCCGCGGTCACGGGCGCTACAAATCGGTCGCTTGCCAAGGCAACCCACACGGTCGGGCTGACATGCGTTGTAGGAGCGTTCCTCCTCCTGGAGACCCTGCAGGTTACGCTCCCGCGGAGCGAGCTGTGGCCGGCATTGGTCGCGATAATCGTCCTCGGAGTGCTCCTCGTCCGAGTGGATCGGTCGCGCACGACCACTAACTCTATGGTCTTTCTCGTGCTCGGAGGAGACTGCCTGTTTGTTGTCGCTGCCGTCGTGAATTCCCAAATTCCAAACTCCGACACATCCAGCGCCTACCCGATGATGCTGGTGAAGATAGCACTCATCATGCTCAGCGGTCCGTCCCGGAGCCTTGCGCCATCCTTGCTTTGGTCAGTCGTAGGGTTTCTCGTGGCGGAGGTGAGCGTCGGCGGCGCGACTCTGCTCTCTGGCGGAGCTCTCCAGCTAGATTTGACCGCCATAGGTGCGCTGGCCTCTGTACTCGTTCTGCGGGTCGTGTCGGCGGCAGCGGGTAGGCGGCACATTCGCGCCCGGGAACGGGTTTATGGATCAGCTCGTGAAGAGCGCGCGGCACAGGAAGATGCGCGAGCAGAGATGCGTGCTTCGGCGCTACTGCATGACACAGTGTTGAGCGGTTTGTCCGCCGTTGCGGTGGCGGTTCCGGGAAGGCTAGCGCCGGATTTACGCGTGCAGCTGCAGCGTGATCTGGATTTACTGCGAGGTGGGAGATGGCTCTTCGACGGCGACGCAGTTTATGGAGGAAGTGCAGAGGACGGTCAGGACTCGAACGGATTCTGGGCAACCGTTTCATCGGCCCGTGAGTTTGGCTTGCAAATTGACGTCACTGGAGACGTGGCGGCGCTTGCCGACCTACCCGCCGCGCGCGAGGCCGCGCTGGCTCTTGCGGTCCAGCAGTGTCTCGTCAACGTTATGAAACACTCCGGCGCCGGACGTGCTGAAGTTGTTCTGGCGAGATCGGAGACCGAGGTTTCCGTCATGGTCGTTGATGACGGCAAGGGATTCGTGCTCGAGAGTCCCAGTGCCGACCGGCTGGGGTTGCGTCAATCGGTGGCCCGGCGTGTGGAGGATGTCGGGGGATCGGTACGCGTGTGGTCGGCTCCGGGCCGCGGCACATCGGTGATGCTCAGATTGCCTGCATCGTGAGTACGGCAAGTGGTCGCCAATTGGTGGCGTCAGTTCGACAGCGACAAACCACGGTCGAACCCAGCTCGCGAACGATCGAACCGCTGGGCACCCGGGCCTCCCGCCCACTTACGATCAGCGCAGCCGCGCTCGCGTTGTTTCTCGCCCTCGTGATGACCGCGCTACGACGGCACGACATCGACGAGTTGTGGCTGATGGCTCTCGCCCTTACAATTTTGGCCGCGTCTTGTGTCTTACTAGTACTTGCATCGCGCACTTCGCTTCCCGGAATTTCGGGGCGGCAACACTTTCTCATCGCGGGGTTGGCTTGTGTTGCCACCTTCTTGGCGGCGATGTCTCAGTGGCGGAGCAACGAGTTTCTTCGCGACGACTGGGGCCACCTGGCGCTCGGAGTTGTTCTGGTCGCGATGTCACCATACAGACCTACTCGCTACCTCGTTCTGGCGGGAACGGTCTGCGGCTCATTCGTCGCCGGTCTGGCGTTGTACCAAAGCGTGTACTTCGCGACGCCCCTGTCGCCCATCACTTTCGCTATAGTCGCGGCGATTCCCGTGGTTGCTCTTTCTTTGGCAGGCGCGGCCTACGCCCACGCCGCGACGCAATCGCGGGCTCGCTGGCGCGCTGCTGCGCTTCGCTTCGGGAAGGGTGACGAAGGCGAAGCGTCGCCGACAATGTTGGCGAAGCCGCAGCGAGTCAGACTGCTCAACGGGGAAGTGATGCCACTGCTGGAGCGAATACTTAACCGCGACTCCATCTCGGCGCCCGACGCCAGCGATGCCGCAAGCGTAGCCGCGATAGCGCGCTCGATCATGGTCGCTGAGGCGAACCGTACCTGGCTAGACGCCGTTATCGCGGCGCATGCGGCCAATTTTCTCGTGGCTGGGCGCGAGGGTATCCGGAAGAGCGCAGTGCGAGACGACGCGCGGCTGTCGGATGCGATGGACTTCCAGCAGCGCACCGCCATACGCGCTCTGTTGGGCGCGATATTTACCCACCCCGAATTTCTGGCGAGTAGGTTTTCAGCCGCAGTTGCTGTGCTGCCAGGTGGGCACAAACGGCTCCTGATTGAGGCAATATTTGGAACACCGGAGCGCGCGAACAGCTCGCTCAAACAGTGGCCCTTCGGACCATCGCTTCGGTGGTCAGTGCAGCGAGCGATCGGCCACCTGCTGACCGTGACCCAGCGAGCATTTCCCTGGCAGGACGTGATCATGGACTCGTCCGGCTCTGCGCTCAAACTGACACTAAGGTTCTCGTATGGGCACTAGCAGCGGCGCGATGCATCCCAGCTCGACCGTGTCCGGAACGTCGACGCCGCAGGTGGCACCGAACAAAAGAATACGCCTCGCTCTGCTGGACGACCACGAGGTGCTCCTAGACAGCCTTAGCAGCTGGATTTACGCCAACGCCCCCGACTTTGACCTCGTGCTCAGCGCGAGCAGCTGGCTGCAGCTGGTGCATAGCCAAAACTTTCCAACCGACCTCGTTTTTCTCGACTTTCAGCTGAAAGAGCCGGTATCGATTGAGGCCCGGGTTCGCACCTGCCGTGCTGCCGGAGCGAAGGTCATAGTACTAACCAGCCTAGATTCGCAGGAATCCGAGGATAGAGCGATGGCTGCGGGAGCAGCTGCGTTCATGTCGAAGACCCGCTCGATGCGTGAGGTGATGGTTGTCGCTCGCGCTGTGATGGGGCTTGCCAGTGATCCAGGGCTACAAAAAGACTGGCGTCCGCTTCCAGGCGGGGCAATGAAACAGCAGGCACCGAAGCTCAGCGCAGGCGAGGTGGAAGCGCTTCGCCTGTACGTGTCGGGTTTGAGTACGGTCGAAGTCGGCGCCGCAATGGGCGTTCAATACGAGACGGCGAAGACCTACCTGCGGCGCGTGCGCGAAAAGTACGCGAAGGTAGATCGTCCAGCAAGTAAGAAGGCGGACTTGATCCGCCGCGCAGCAGAAGATGGGTACCTCAAATAGTGTCAAAGCTTTACTTTCGCTATGGAGCGATGAACAGCGGCAAGAGCACGGCGCTGCTGCAAGCGGCTTATAACTACGAAGAGCGTCACCAACAGGTGCTCCTCGCAAAGCCCGAAGTCGACACCAAGGGGGAGTCGCTCATCGTCTCCCGCCTTGGGGTATCCCGAGCCGTCGATTTCACCGTCGCTCCGACAGACTCCCTGCGGGATTCTTTCGCTTCGGAGCGAGCGCGCGTTCTCTCTACGACAGGCGTAGACGTCAGCTGTCTCCTCGTCGACGAAGCGCAGTTTCTTTCCTCCGAACAGATCGACGATCTTCTGCGCATCGCCATCCTTGACGGGGTGCCGGTGCTCGCGTATGGCATCCGTACCGATTTCCAGACGATCGCGTTTCCTGGATCGCGTCGGCTGCTGGAAGTTGCGCATTCGCTTGAGGAACTGAAGACGATTTGTCGCTGTGGACGGAAGGCCGTGTTTAATGCCCGTCGAGTCGGAGAGGCGTATGTGTTTGATGGAGATCAGGTCGCCATCGATGGTGAAGACGTCACCTACGAATCGCTGTGCGGCGCCTGCTACCTCGAGGAATCTAACGGGGTGCTGGGACGCGCCTCGTTGACTCACGCCACGGAGCTGCGAAGACTCTTGTAGATATGGGTACGCGCGCAGGTGCTTGGGGGCGATGGCCTGGTAGGAGCCACAAGATCGCAACGACACGATTAGCGCGCTTGAAGGACGACACGATTAGCGCGCTTGAAGATTGGGTCAAGTGGTGCGATCGGCCGTTATGCCTCGCACGGTGATTCTGCGGGACACCGTCTTGCCCACAGCAACAGATAGCCGGTGGCTCGGTCGTTCAACAAGCTTATAGAACGCAAACGCGGCGGCGATCGATACTGGCGCGGCAAACCACGAGAACTGCGATCCAAACAGATAGCAGATCGCCAGCACGATCGGTTCGTGTACAAGGTAGAGGCTGAAAGAGATCAGCCCGAGTGCGGTCACAACGGGAGATTGCAGGAGTCGCACCGCTCGTGGCCAGAATGCCGCGAGAAGGACAGCGCCAGCAGCGCCAATAATGACGAATATCCGTGCCAATGAGAGGAGGAACTCCGACCCATCAAAGGCGAGAACGATCCATCTAAGAGACATCATCGTGGCAATAGCTGCGGCGAGCGCCACCCAGGTCCAGGTACGCAGGACCGCTACGAACGCGGCTATCCGACGTAAGGCCTTCGCGAAAAGACACCCGATCGCAAAGGTGGCCATGTACACAACCGATTCCGTTCCCGTTACCGCGCCGATCCCGACAATGCAGATCACCGCAAGCAACTTCGCGATCCACCACTTTGGTAGAACCACGACGAACGCAATATAGGCGGGCAAGAGGAGCGAGAATAGGACTTCCCACTGCAGAGTCCAGAGGGGGCTGATGACATCTGACGGCCCCCCAATGAGCGCTAAGTCTTTTAGTATGCCGACCATGCTCGGATCAGGGCGCGAGCTGAGCCAAGAACCTAGAGAACCATCCGCTACCCGGGGAACTACCGTCGCCAGTACGGTCCCGAACAAAACCGCCACCCACACTGGGAGATAAAGTCGCAGAAGACGTTTTGGGTAGTAAACCCTCCACGAGAAACCTCTCACTCCGGCCCGAAGTACCGGAAGCGTGAGCACTAGCCCGCTGAGCACGAAGAAAATCGCGACCGCGGCAGTTCCATCCCAGAAGAGGTGCAAGGGGCTGTAGGTAATCATCCATTGCAGCGAGTAGGGCGGTGGACCTGACTCGCCCCGCAGCGCTACGCCGGCGAAGAGCTCCGACGTGAGCATGATGTGGGTGAAGACGACGACGAGTGATGCGACCCCACGCAGCCCGTCCAGTGAAATTAGTCGGTCCATGTTTACCCCCGGGGCGAGCCTATCGGACGGACCACGCGTGAACCTCGATCGCGAACCGCAGATCTCGGAGGTTGCTTCGATGTTGTCGAATGGAGGCCGCGCGCACATCACTGATCGAGTGGCTCGCCCTCTGCCCCGAAATGGGGCCGAGGGTCCCCTTTTAGGAGGACGTTAGCGGAGATATGCTCAGTAAGTGCCCCTAGACCCTGGGCGCAGTTCGGACCTCGCGATGACTCGCAGCACTGCGCGCCTAAGTCGGCGTAAGTTGATCACCCTTGCTGTCGTACTAGCAGCCCTAGTCCTGTTTGGTGTCGCGATAGCCGCCCCGGGCGGCGCGGCACGCGAGGCTGTCGCTGCGGTCACGAAGTACCGTGAATGCTTCATCGCGGGTGGCACTTCCGATAATGCGAACGCGACTGTGGGCATGGGCGATTCGATCACAGCGGGGAACACAAACGCGTTGGTCAACGTCGGGGCCAATAACTCCTACTTCGACATCCTTGGCTGCAAAGACGATTCACCTATCACATACGTCGCTAACCTCGGGATTCGTCGGGACACTTCCGCGCAGGTGCTCGCCCGGGTACCGGACGCTATTGCGCTGTCCCCGCGTCAGGTGCTCATCCTCGCGGGAGCCAATGACATCATCACGGGTGCCGATTCCGAGACCATCAACAACCTCGACGCGATCCGTACTGAATTGGAAGGAGAGGGGATTCGAGCGGTGTTCGGCACGCTGCCTCCGAGCGATATCTATCCCGCAGAAACCATCGCGATGAACGCGCAAATCACAGAATGGGCTTCAATTAACTCTGCTTTTGTCATCGACTACTGGCCCGAGATCGCTGACAGCGACGGGCACTACGAGCCTGGCTTCTCTCCCGATGGAATTCACCCGAGTCCGGAGGCAAGCCGGATCATGGCGGAGGCCGCAACCGACTGGTTGAAAGCGAACCCACTCCCGTGACCATCAGGAATCTCCAATCAGCGCCACCAAAGCAAGAGTCCACCGGCAGCGGTGTTCCTCGTACCTGCCCAGAGTGTGGCCACGAAGCGGGTATGCCCCGCTCTCGACTATCTGTCGCCATCGCACAGCGGATGGGGCTGCGACCGCGAGCGGCAGCGTGCGAGGTCATATTGTCCTCTATAGAATCCGGTGATGGCATGCCTGGCGAGTGCTTGTGCCAGACATCCT
Organism: Glaciihabitans tibetensis; assembly: GCF_003003265.1. Classification (GTDB taxonomy): domain Bacteria; phylum Actinomycetota; class Actinomycetes; order Actinomycetales; family Microbacteriaceae; genus Glaciihabitans; species Glaciihabitans tibetensis. The sequence goes on along the minus strand of NZ_PVTL01000012.1, from coordinate 23,717 downwards.
TTCACGGGTCCTAGGCGACCACATTCGCCTACCGGACCCGAGATCGTTCGGCCGTGATCCTTTTGCCCATATAGACCTCGAGTCCAGGCCGCCAGACGCGATCAGCACGTAAGCGTGTGTCTGCTCCATCCGCACCGGGCATTGAGGTCCGGGAGTCTGATATCGAGAGCATCAGGCAGGGCACTATGCACTGCAGCCCAAGTATCTCGTTCGATTCTTGTCGACGCAGGGCCCCGCGCTGATTGCGGAGTAGCACGAAGTCCGACAGCGCGAAACGGCTCCAATTCTTCTTCAGCCCGGTCACGTTGTGCCACGTTCGAAGCAGTTCGATCTATCGCGATACGTTTTGGCGCCCTGGGGTTTCGCAACTATCGCAGACAATCGCGAATCCGTGTGTCAATGTCCAATTGGAACTGCCCGTAGGCGGCCAGCAGAATTGCCAGCTGGTGGCCACGGAAACTGCCAACTCATGGGTTGGGTTCTAGTGAACGTCGCAACACTCTTCACCTTGAAAGTTGTTGAAAGCACGCCCGAAACACCAATCACGCCCGCGCCGCGGAGGGTTTACCGGGAGGCCGAGAAGGCCCAGTTCCTCGAGGCGTTTGAGCGCCTCGGAAAAGTGAGCCTTGTCAAGCCCCGGGTTTTGTGGAGGCTCGGTTATGCCCGTTCTAGTGCTCTAGTTCTCTAGTGACGGGTTGGTCGGTGTAGAACTTGCTCTCGGCTTCGACCGGCGGGATGTGACCGATCTCGCCGTGCAGGCGCCGGTGGTTGTACCAGTCGACATATTCGGCGTCCGCTATCTCGAGGTCATCGATGCCTTTCCAGGGTCCGAAGTTTCGGACGAGTTCGGCTTTGAAAAGCGAGTTCAGTGCCTCTGCCATCGCGTTGTCGTAACTGTCGCCCTTGGACCCGACCGAGGCGACAGCCTCGGCGGCCTGTAGGAGTTCGGTGTATCGCACAGCCCGGTACTGCACTCCGCGGTCGCTGTGATGGGTCAGTTGCGACACGTCGCGGCCCTCGCGGCGGCGGGTCCACAGCCCCATTTCCAATGCGTCTAATGCCAGATCGGTATGCAGCGAGGTTGAGAGCTGCCACCCGACGATGCGGCGGGAAAACACATCGAGCACGAACGCCGCATAGACCCAGCCCGAGAACATGCGCACATACGTGATGTCGGCAACCCACAAGCAGTTCGGTGCCGGCGCCGTGAAGCGGCGGTCGACGAGGTCCTCCGGACGGTTGCTCAGGGGCCCGGGATCGTGGTGCGTGGTCCCTTGGCGCGGCTGATTCCCCGTAATCCCTCGCGCCGCATCAATCGTTCGACCGTGCATCGGGCCACCGGGTGGCCGTCACGTTTCAGCTGCGCATAACCTTCCTTGCCCCGTAGACGCCGTAGTTTTTCGTGTGCACGTCTCTGATTTTCACGACGGTCTCCTCGTCCGTTATCGCGCGTTTCGACGCCGACCTGTCACGCGCTGCGTAGTAGCTCGACGGGGCGACCTGCAGTTCCCTGCAGATCGGCTCGACCCCGAATTCGTGCTTGTTGGTGTCGATGAAGTCGACTATCTGATCGAGGGGGGGCGAGCTCCGCCGCGAAGAAAGCCGACGCGCTCTTCAGAATTGCGTTCGCGCGACGCAACTCCCGCACCTCGCGCTCGAGCTCTGCCAGGCGGGTCGCGTCATCGGTCGTCGTGCCGGGACGCACACCACGGTCAATCTCGGCTTGGGCGACCCATTTACGTAACGAGTCGGGTGACAGACCGAGTTGTTGAGCGACGCGGGCGCAGGCTCCGCGGCGTCCGCCGGGCTCGTCGCGGGCGGCGAGCACGAGACGCACGGCACGGTCTTTGAGTTCGTCGGGGTATTTCTTGTTGGCCATGATTCTTAACCTTCCAAAGGATCAAGAACCTCCATTAAACCCGGGGCGAGACACCTCGCCGCTCGCGCTTCGGGCCTTCATCCCGCCACCTGCTACAAGTGGCTCGTCGATGCTGGCATCGATGCCAAGAAACACAGCCGGGCCCGACGTGTGGAGTAATTCCGACTCCGAGAATCCGGTATTCCGCGCATCGAACAAGCTCAGCTCACCGGCCTGCATATTCGCACGGCGATCGACTGGGGCCAAGGTATCTAACCCGCTGATAACCGCCGCGTCTACCCGGACGGGCGCATTCTCGACAACAACAAGGAGGTGCCTGTACTCAGCGAAGCCCGTCAACGCCTGCTGCTTCCCCTGGTGGAGAGGCAGCTCGGTACTTGTCGCTGATCGACAGGGCGAAGATCCGTGACCTATCCGCCACCGGATCATCGATCCGGTCTATTGCGCAGGCCATGTTGCGGTCTCCGTCAACGATCAGACGGGAGCTGCGCCGAAACCAAGCCGACACCGGTTCCTACGAGCCCTACGCCGCGCACTGCGCTGCCGCCGAGCGGCGACCCCGGCCGAAAGAGATCAAACTCGTTGAGGGCTCACGGTTACGCGAGTACGTGCAGGAGAAGGTGCAGATCCGCTGGTCTCCCGGGCAAATCTGTCACGCTGGGATCGAGGAATATCCGGACGATCAGAAGATGCCTATGTCGCCCGAGACAATTGGAAGCCCTCTACCTGCAGTCGCGGGGCGGGCTGAAGAAAGAGATTCAGGCGGCATTGCGCACTGGCAGCACCGCCGCAAACCCCAGAACACCGGCCACGCGAGCCGGCCGCGGTTTGCTGATCCTATTATCATGATCATGATCGCCGACCGCCCGCCCGAGATCGAAGGCCGTGCCGTGCCCGGGCGTTGGGAGGGAGACCTCATCATCGGGGCCGCAAACCAATCGGCAAAATCACCGTAGTGTTGCAATGACTACTCGAAATCGCCGCCGCTAACATGTGTCCTTCAAGCATGCGTGGTTGGCTCCGCCGGCCGTCGTCTACTCCGATCTAGCACCCGGACCCCAAACCTTTATCGCGCCGCTGGGCGGGATTTGACTGAGTTTCCCGAATGGGGGCCACCGGGTAACCGCGCCGGTGAGATAAGTTCATAAACGCATCCCCAGACCCCGGGTGCAGTCTAGGAACATTAATGTCCTCCGGCCGTTTATCCAGCCCTCGATCACGCGGTGGTTCACGCAAGAGACGTCGCAATCGACCTCAACGCAATGCTTGGGTCCTGCTATTCTCGGCGCTGGTCTTGGCTCTCGTCAGCGTAGGCGGACTCGCGTACGTCAACAACCAGCGCGCTAAAGCGATCGCGGTCGAGTCGGCGAACACCGCTCCCATAGCCTCGCCGACCGGGGAGGAGACGCTGCAGCCGCAGAAAATTGGTTTCATCGGTGACTCATGGGCCGGCGGAGCGGGGGCAGGCGGCGGTCGCGACAACAGCTATGCGGGTATCGCTGCGAAAGAATTAGGGTGGTCGTACCTTATCCTCCCCGGCGGCGGTACCGGCTACCTGCAGGAGAACACGACGACGGCAGAGAAGCCCTTCTCTGCGCGAGCCGCTGAACTCATTGCGTTCGCACCCGATGTGGTGGTGGTGCAAGGTAGCAGCAACGACTACCGCTACACCACGATCCAGATTCAGGAAGCAGCATCCGCGCTATTTGCCCAGATTCGCGCGGCGCTCCCCGATGCAAAGATCATTGCCGTGGGCGTGATCGACTCACCCGCTGCCGACGAAACCGAACTGAGTTCCTCGCGATCGGGTGTTAGCGCGGCGGCCGCGTCTAACGATATCCAGTGGGTAGACGGCAATGCCGAGGGGTGGCTGGAACTCGAAACGGATTTCGTTGACGGATACCACCCCAACCTCGTCGGACACCAGAAAGTCGCGCACCATCTCGTGTCGATCGTTGAGGCGGCGGTAGCAACGGACTAGCTCTCCTGGCAAGCCGACGTCGGCTACAAACAAGAACTTGACAGCGCGGGACGCCGTTCCTCAGCTCCTATCGCGTTGGCGTACCTGTTCCTCCGCCTGCTATGCAAGGCGGTCGAGAGCCGGAACCGGAAGCGAGCCCGATAATCGCTGAGGCACACTGAACTACCGTCTTGGGAGCCCAGGATGTGGTTGGCGCTGACTCGTTTCATTCGCTTTGTCGCGTCCGGACGCTGGCCCTCTGGCGAGGGATGACCGTCCGCGAGGCGGGGGTGCGGTGAGGGGGCGTTCGTCACGATTGGAACATGACGAATTTCACATCACCAGCCATTGAGGCGCGGGATCTCCGGAAGCAGTTTGCCGGCGGCGCTGCAGTCGAGGATGTCAGCTTCCCCGTGTCGAGCGGGCGCGTGGTCGGACTGCTTGGGCCAAATGGCGCGGGCAAGACCACCACGATCAGGATGCTGTTGGGCCTGGTCGCTCCTGACAGCGGGACCGCGCTCATCCACGGGAACCCGTACGCGGAGCTGACGGATCCGCTCAGTGTTGTCGGGGCGGTGTTGGACGCGGGAGGGCTGCATCCGGGACGGTCCGGACGGCAGCACCTGCGCGTTGCGGCCGCCCAGGCGCGGGTGGGCGCCGGCAGGGTCGACAAAGTGCTCGCCGAGGTGGATCTGACCGCTGCCGCGGACCGCCCGATCTCGGGGTACTCGCTCGGGATGCGTCAGCGCATCGCCATTGCGACGGCGCTGTTGGGTGCGCCGCGGATCCTGGTGCTGGACGAGCCGGCCAACGGCCTCGATCCGGCCGGGATGCGCTGGCTGCGCCAGCGGATCCGCGCTTTCGCCGACGGGGGCGGAGCGGTGCTGCTGTCGTCCCATGTGCTGTCCGATGTCAGCCAGATCGCCGACGACATCGTCATCATGCAGGCCGGACGCGTCGTCGCGGATCTGCCCCTGGCGGATGCCCTGGATGCGAACGACGGCGATCTCGAGCGGTTCTACCTCGAGCTCACCGGCGCCGGATCGGCGGTGCGCTGATGATCCTGTGATGCCGGCACTCGCCTCCGGACAGATCGGGCCCGGCGCGGCCGCGTTGGGTGACGACTTTCCGACGCTCGACCTGAGCACCGCGTCCGGCCAACTTAGCGCGCTCAATCCGCTTGGCACAGCCAGCGGCGGGGGATCGATCGGGATCGCGGTCATAACGATCGTTCTGCTGGGCGTGCTCGCGGGAACCAGCGACTACCGTTTCGGCGGCATCGTCACCACCGCGCTCGCCCAGCCTCGGCGCGGACGGATCCTGACGGCGAAGGCGGCCGCGATGGGGATCGTCGGCCTGCTTACCGGAGTGGTCTTCGCCGTGGTCAGCCTCGCGGCACTGCTCGCCACCCTTGTGCTCACCGGCACCCCGCTCGTGGTGGAGCCGTCGGTCGCGCAGCTGGTCACGGGGGTGCTGCCGGTGTGGGCGGAGCTGCTTCCGCTGTCGCTGGCCACGTCCGTGATTGGGACGGGCGCGTCGGGGCTGTCACTGCCCCTCGCGGGCGGGGTGCTCATCGCGCTCACGGGCGTCGACCTTGCTGCGGCCGGGGTGGCTTTGCGTCGCCGCGATGTGTGAGCCCTCAATACTCACCCAACCGGGACTCACCCAACCGGGCCGTTCTGGCCCCACGAAAGGACTCGAGATGAATCACGACCGTGCGCACGAGACATCCGCCACACCTTCAAACACCACGCCTTCAAGCACCACGCCCGCATCACCAGGACGCAAGAGACTGAGCATCATCGCCATCTCGACCGCGGCTGCACTGACCGTCGGGGCCGTGGCGTTTGGCGCCTGGAGCCGCACCGACGCGTTCGGCTCCGCACCGACCCCGCTCGAGGAGCGCATGCAGAGCCTGGTCGATGCGGGGTACCCGGCGGCGCTGGCATCCGTCACCGAGGCAGGCGGCGACCACGTCGATGTTGCGGTCGGCGAGGACAATATCGAGGAGGGGACGAAGGCCACCGCGGACGGCGAGGTGCGCATCGCGAGCAACACCAAGATGTTCGTCGCCACGATTGTGCTGCAGCTCGTCGAGGAGGGGCTGGTTGCGCTCGACGAGCCGATCGACACGTACCTTCCCGGACTGGTGGCGGGCGATGGCGTTGACGGCACGGTGATCACGGTGCGGCAGCTGCTGCAGCACACCAGTGGGCTGCCGGAATACGCTGACCAGGTCGCGGCCGACGCGTTTGGCGTGCAGGAGACGTATATCTCGCCGCGCGACATGCTCGACGTGGCGCTGGAGAAGCCCGCCGTCTTCGCGCCCGGGGAGAGGTGGGAGTACAGCAATACGAACTACCTCACGCTGGGGCTGCTGATCGAGCGGGTGACGGAACGTCCTTTATATGAGCAGGTGGATGCCCGGATCGTCGAGCCACTGGGGCTCCGCCACACGTATCTGCCCGTACCCGGGGAGATGGCGCTGCGCGGCGATCACCCGCGGGGGTATCACCTCGATGAGGCCGGCGAGCTGCGCGACATCACCTCGATGGACCCGTCGTTTGCGTGGTCGGCCGGGGCGATCGTGGCGTAGCCGAGCGACCTGAACCGGTTTATGCAGGGGCTGCTCGACGGTTCGCTGCTTGAGGACGAACAGCTCGCGGAGATGCAGACCACCGTTCCGGCGGGCGACGAGCTGTGGCCGGAGGCGACCTACGGGCTCGGGTTGCAGAGCTATCCGCTCAGTTGCGGCGGGGTGGCGTGGGGGCTCGGTGGGGATATTCCCGGAACCCAGACTCGCAACGCCGTGGGTCCGGATGGCACGGCGGTCACCATCGCCGTGACCGCGCTGCCGTGGGCGGTCGTGGACCAGACGGATGAGGAGAAGCTGCTGGAGCAGTACCAGATCGTCGTGGACGCGCTCGACGAGACGTTGTGCGACAAGTGACGCGTGGTTGACTCGGAGCATGCCTGTTGTGACTGCTGACTCCGGATCGCCTTCGGCGGCATCACGGCTTCGTGCCGCGGTGCCGCCGATCGTCGTTCTCGCGCTCGCCGTCGGGTACATCGGAGTGGACCTGGTCGAGGGGGTCGCGGTCGCCGACATCACTGACTTCGCCGCCGAGCCGACCCACGGCGTGGTGCCACCGCTCGTGCATGCCGGGTTCGTTGCGCTGCAGGCGCTCGCGCTCGTCTTTCGGCACCGGGCGCCGACACCGGTCTTCGCCCTGGTGGTGCTGCTGGATGCCGCGTTGCTCGCCACCAGCGGTGGCGAGCTCGGCACCGGCGCCCTGGCCGTGATGGTGGCCAGCTACGCGATCGTTCGCCGCGGGGACGGGCGCGCCCGGTACGTGACGATCGGCGCGGGAGGCGTGATTACCGCCGTCGTCAGCGCTGTTTCGATGGCGGTGGAAGCGGCCTTTGCGCCGCTGGTGATCCTGGCGGTGGTCGTGGCGCGTCCGCTGATTCAGTACGCGGTGCCGGCCGGGATCGCCGAGTACGTGCTCGCCCGGGAACGGCTGCTGCAGGCGCTTCGGGATCGCGCGGAGCTGGCCGAACGCGAGCGCCTGCGCAGCGTCGAACGGGAGCTCGCGGGGGTGCGCACCGCGATGGCGCGGGAGCTGCACGATATCGCGGCACACCACCTGTCGGGCATCATTGTGGGGGCGCAGGCGGCATCCGCTCTCATCAACACCGACCCGGACCGCACACGGGACATGCTGAAAACCGTGCAGCGCGACGCCCGCACCACCCTGGCGGATCTGCGCCGTACCGTCGGGCTGCTGCGGAGCGACGACCCGGACGACGGCAGCCGCGACGGCACCCGCGACGGCACCCGCGACGGCACCCGCGACGGCCGCCGCGACGGCACCTACGGCACCGGCAGGGGCGCGAGCGGGCAGCCCGCGACGATTCCGTCACTTGCCAAGATCGCCGACCTGGTGGACAAGGCGCGCGGGCGCGGGCAGCGTGTTGAGCTGTCGGTCGTGGGGGAGCCGCGCGTTCTGGGGCCGCTCGCGGAAACGGCGGGGTACCGCATGGTGCAGGAATCGCTCGCGAACGCGGCACGGCACGCGGCCGGCGCTAGGTGTCGCGTGCGGGTCGAGTACCTGGCGGAGGTCGTGAGAGTCACGGTCGAGAACGATGCCGGTAGCGACAACGATGCCGGTTCCGGCGCCGGGGCGGCTGCCGGGTCGACCGGGTCTGTCGGGTCTGCCGGTTCTGTCGGGTCTGCCGCGGGGTCGACCGCGGGCTCGAAGAACGTGACTCCCCGTACCGACCGTGATCGCGGCTACGGCATCTCGGGCATGGAGGAACGTGCCGACCTCGTGGGCGCCGACTTGACCACGGGGCCACTGGTCACCGGCGGGTGGCGTAATCGCCTCGACATCCCACTCGAAAATAATAGGAACGACTCATGATCAGACTGCTCATCGCCGACGACCAGGCCATTGTGCGCGCCGGGGTCGCCGTGATCGCCGGAGCTGAACCCGACATGATCGTCGTCGGGGAGGCCAGCGATGGAATTGAGGCGGTGCGGATGGCTCGGGCGCTCCGTCCGGATGTGGTCTGTATGGACATCCGCATGCCGAACATGGACGGAATAGCCGCTACCCGGGAGATCGTCGCGGACTCCGCGTTAAGCACCGAGGTACTCATCGTGACGACGTTCGACCTCGACGACGACATCTTCGCGGCGCTCGAGGCCGGGGCTGCGGGTTTTCTGCTGAAGGGGGCGGAGGAGACGATTTTGCTCGGCGCGATCCGGTCGGTTGCCGCGGGGGAGGGCACGCTCGATCAGCAGCTGACCCTGCGGGTGCTGCGCGAGTTCTCGCAGCGCGTCTCGCAGCACGGCGCCCATGCCAACGCCGATGCGAAGTCGGCGCGCTCGTCGCAGCCGCACACGTCGACGTCACGCGAGCCGACGCCACACACGCTGACCGCGCGCGAGCTGGACGTGCTCGGGCTGCTCGCCGAGGGCCTGTCCAACGTCGAGATCGGGGAGCGGCTCTTTATCGAGCCAACGACGGTGAAATACCACCTGGCCGGGCTGTTGCAGAAGATCGACGCGCGGGACCGGCTGCAGGCCGTGCTGTGGGGGATCCGGTCTGGGGTAATTGACCCGTTTGGGTGACTGGAAGCGCGTCGGTCGCGCGTGCGTGTGACCACGCGAGTCAGTCGCGCGGCCACACCGAGTTGCGGTATCGGCTGACTTCAGATTGAACTCTGCGACGACTTCCTGGCCTGTCCCAGTCACTTGTCTCCTGAGCTGACGGTCTCCGACGAACCGTTGAGCTGAGACGGTGACAGTCGAGCCGAGTTCGGCTTAGTGCTCGACGATCAACTGAGCGTGGTCACTCAGGTCTCCAGATTGGAAGGTGAACCTTGAACCGCTCAAGAAAAGACTTTGTAACCCTAGGGCGCTCGTGTCGACGAAAAATCAGTGACAATCAACCCTTGTCCGGGAAGGTCTCCATCTTCGGGTTATGTCCCCATAAATGCCTACATGATAAATAGTCGGAAAACTGCCATTGTCGAGATGTGAAAAAGAATCATGGATCAGACTCTCGCCGAGAGAGATCTGACGAAGTCCCGGCTCATGAGATGAGTCGTCGAGTGCTTCTGTCGGCAGTGACGCTTGGAGTTGCGGCCGTCGCTTTTGCTCAGCCTGCAGCCGCGGGCGCGATTGCAGTCGACAATTCATTTGGAGCGTATTGCCTCAGTGACTAACGTGATCTGGCCCGTCCCGCCAAATGGACCAAATGGAACTTACATATTCTCGATTTTCCAAGACTTCGGGCCTCGCCCGTTGGAGCTCTCTCCCATCCACAACGGTCTAGATTTTTCTGGGTACGGGTCGAACAGTACTGGCGTTCCGATTGTCGCAGTTGCCGCCGGAACAGTCGTCGGTCGAGTCTTTGATTCGGCCCTTGGAAATACAGTTCGGCTGCAGCACGACGGCTATGAGAGCAGGTACTGCCACATGGTCGCGCCCAGCCCTCTCAGCGCCGGGGCGAATGCCGCCCAGGGAACCGTCGTTGGCGCTATTGGGAACACGGGCAGTGCGACTACCGGAGCGCACCTACACCTGGACATCTTTGTGGGCGGCGTACGAATTGATCCTCAAGCATTCATCAGAGCGAGACTCAACAATGATCCGCCTGCAACCGCACCACATTTGGAGGATGACATGTATCTCATAGACACAATCGAAGGCGGAATCTTCTTGGTGACCTCACGGGGCAAAGTCCAGTTGCAGTCTCAGGCCCACGTCACGCTCCTCGAACGCCTATTGACGAGCACGCCCACCTCTCGCACCCGGTTTTACGCCTCCGAACTCGACGTCATACGTTATTACATCATGAGCGTGGCATAGGTTTACGGGCTCGTTTTGATCTAGGGCTGAGGCGGTTCGACGCCGATCATACGTTCGATGGAATCGATCGTCGGATTGTTCTTGCGCTCCGACTCGACGGCCGCGCGAGTTGGCTGGCGATCGCTGACCTGGTCGGCGCCTCGATCGCGACCGTTGCCGGGCGCGGACAGGTACCGATCTCGTCTGACCTCGTCAAGGCGACGGACTAGAACACCCGCTTTCCGTCGCTCGTGACCGGGGGCTACGACATCATGGCGGAGCGTCATCAACGGACGCGCGACCCAGTACCCGCACCTCATCGAAGAGCTTCAGTCGATCCGCGGTGTCGCACGTTGGCGCAGCGAGCACCCCGCACGGGTTGAGCGAGGGTCCGAGTGACGACGGCACCATCCAGGTCCCGCATGCCTGCGACCCGTCGCACTTTGACGCCGCGGACCGGAGCATTGTGCTGACCGCACGGCGGGGCGGAAATTGAGAGCCGCCCGCACAGCTGAGGCGACAAGCGCCGCTGGAGCAGTAGCACTCTGGCGGGGCGCTTACTCGGCGATGCCCGCGACGCTGCCGGTGAGCTGGTCGCCGGCCGCGTCGTACACCAGGCAGGCGACCTCACGGTCGGCGCCCAATTCCCAGCTGTCTCGGGTCGGGGTGTACGGGAAGTAGTCCAGGCGCGACGAGTCGTAGTCGAGCCCGACGAATCCCTGGAATTCGTCGTAGCAGATGGTGTCGGCCTGGGTCGCGATCTCGTCGTCGCCGGGGTATTCGTCGCCCGCGAGATCCTGGGTCAGGTAGACCTCGTTGTCGTGCGGGTCTGCACAGGGCACAACGGCGACCGTGGTCACCTCGGTGTCGGCGGCCGCATCGTCGTTGGTGCAGTCGCCCACGGCCAGTGCAAAGACGTCCGCCGACTCATTGGCCTCGGCGACCTCGCCGGTGTCGTCGCGCTCGATGGGCGTCGGCACCGAACAGGCGCTCAGGCTGAACGAGAGCGCTATCGCGGCCAGAGGGAGCAGCATCAGGCGGGTGTGGAGGCGGGGAGTGTTCATGTCAGCGGTTCCTCTGTCGCGAGCGGGTCGTCATGGCTAATTCTCAGCATTCCACATTTCTGTGTATCCGAGGGTGACTCAGTCCGGCGGGTGGCCCCGCCCCGCGGCATCCGCTCAGGAGTGTCCGCTCGGAGGTGTCAGCTCAGGGGTGTCAGCTCATCCAGGCGATGCCGAAGCTTGCGCAGACGACGGACACCGTGACTCCACCCGTGACGATCGCGGCGTAGGCCAGGGGATGCGCCAGCAGCGTCCATTGCTCGGGCCGCGCAATCATGGCTTTCGCGTCGCGCAGGGTGGCGCAGGATGCGAGCTGGGCGCCACGTCCGTCGGTGACCTCGTAGTGACCCTCGCGAAACTCGACAAAGCCGGCGAAGTCGCCGCCGCGCGAGGCGACCCAGAGCTTCGCCTCGGGGGATGCCCAGCGCAGCTCGGGAAGGTCGGGGGACTGCGCCGCCGCCGCACGGTACTTCGCGAGCGGGTGCTTTATCAGCGGCTGCGTGGCGGTCATGGCGAGTCCTCTTCGATGTGGATGGTTCAGGAGTTGCGGTGGGGGACAGCGAGTTGTGCTGAGGGTTCAAGACTCGCGGTGTTCGTCCGCGTTCACATCGTTCATAAGGATGATTCACCTCTAGTTCGTTGGTCGTAGAGGAGGCGGAGTTCGCTCGTGGGTCGCCGACCGGTCAGTTGTCGATGGTGCTGAGATTTCGCGCGCGCCGAGCGGGCTGTCCCGACGCGTTTTCGCGGTTTTACCGCCCACGACTGCCCTGTCGGCGGGGCGGATTCTCGACAAGTCGCCGGTCGACGACACACTTTGTCGGCGAGTGGCCGGTCGATAGCCCGCGGGCGTCGGGACGGGTACCCGAGGCGGAGTCGTGGATGTCGGGCGGCGAGAGTTTTCGCCCCCGCCCCACCCAAGTAGCCTCTTGTCTCAGTTCCATGCCGCCGTGAACTGGTCCGCAATGACAAGTGCGGACACTACGTCTTCTAGTCGGCGGCTGATGTGAGTGACCGGACCCACCTTTCGGCTTCTGCGAGGTCGGAGTGCGCGATACCGTGTCCGCCTTCTCGTGACAGCAGGGCGACCTCGGCGCCGCGTGCCGTGGCGGTCGCGACGAGCGTCTGGACACTCGCTGTGGGTGCCATCGGGTCGGCAGTGCCGTTGAGAAGCAGAATCCGAGAGGAGGGGAGATCGAGGGGCAGGGCTCGCGTGCCGAACGGATACATACCGGAGAACGCGACGATGGACGGGATGCGATCTGGATGAAGCATCCCCAGCGCGAGTGCCATGTTGGCGCCGTTCGAGAAACCCGTGGCAACAATCGGCATTCCGGTCAGGCCGTATTCATTGACGCTCCAGTCGATGAAAGCGGCGAGCTCGTGGGCGCGGTAGATCACGTCGTCGACGTCGAAGACCCCCTCGGATGCGCGGCGGAACCAGCGGCCGGCTCCGTTTTCAGAAACTCTCCCGCGAGGAGCGAGCACAGCTGCTCCCGGTGCTATCCGCTGGGCAAGCGCGGTGATCTCTTCCTCATTTCCCCCTGTCCCGTGAAGAGCAAGGACGACGAAACCGGCGCCCGGTCGGTAGATGTGCGGCCATTCGCTAGGGGCGACGTGCGCCTGAGACGCGTTCACAGGGAAGGGGTGAGGTCGGGGTTGTTCTCCCGCGGGAGTGCAATCGGCAGCAGAGAGGCCTCGATCTGCTGGCGGCTCGGCTGGAGCCACGGGGGAAGCTGCAGGCTGCGGCCGAGTTCGAGGAGGGGCTCGTCGATGTCGAAGCCGGGTGTGTCGGTCGCGATTTCGAACAGGACTCCGCCGGGCTCACGGAAGTAGATGGATGTGAAGTAGTCGCGGTCGAGAATCTCGGTGACCGCATACCCCTGATCGATGAGCTGCGCGCGCCAGAGCTGTTGTGTTTCGCGGTCTGGAACTCGGAAGGCGATGTGGTGCACGGTACCGCCTGCCGTCAGGCCCTGGTCGGCGTAGGGGTCGGCGATGACGTCAACGATGTGTCCTGCTCCGCCGGGCCCTGCGGCGAAGCGCTGCCGGTCCTTCGTCTCGGAAATCAGGTGAAGGCCGAGGTCCTGAGTCAGGGTCCGGGCTGTGCCGGCGGGGTCGTTGACCGTGAGCACGGAGGAGTGTTGGCCGCGGACTGCGTATTCAGCGGGGACGGAGGCAGAATCCCACGGGGCTCGCGGGTCGGTGACGCTGGAGGCAACCAGGTCGAGCTGCAAGCCGTCCGGGTCGCGGAGGCTCAGCCGCTCTTCTTCGGAGGATTCCGTGGTGATGGCGGAGTCGACGCCGATGGCGGCAAAGTGCTGCTTCCACCAGCCAAGACTGTTGGCGGGGACGGAGAACGCGGTGGTGGTCGACTGGCCGGCTCCGATCCGGCCCTGGTGCACGCCAGCCCAAGGGAAGAAGGTCATCAGGGATCCTGGGCTACCGGCTTCGTCGCCGTAGTACAGGTGGTAGGTGCCCGGGCTGTCGAAATTGACGGTCCTTTTGACCAAGCGGAGGCCGAGTCCGGTGATGTAGAAGTCGATGTTGCGTTGGGGCGCGCCGCCGATGGCGGTGACGTGATGAAGCCCCGAGGTCTCTGCAGGCATGGTGCCTCTTTCTTGTCGTTGTGTTTGCGATTATCTATGCAAACGCATCTAAACGGGTTTTATTCCTGCTCGTATTCTCGGATTGGTGTGCCGGCCCAGGCGGCGCGCAGGATGGTCTCTATCGCCGCGGTGTCGACACGGCGCGGATTCGAGGCGGGGACTGTCGGGATGATGAGGCGGGCCGCCTCGGGGATGTCCGACTCATTGAACCCGATGTCGCGCAGTGATCGGGGTGCGTCGAGTTCGGTGTAAAGGTCCTCCAGCCCTCTCACCGCGGTCCGTGAGTCGAGCGCCTCCGCGATTCGTGCGCCAGCACCGGGAGCCGCCGACGCGTTGAACGCGGTCACGTGGGGGAGGAGAACTGCGTGCGTTTGTGCGTGGGCGAGGCCGTACGCGCCACCGAGCACATGACAAATCTTGTGGTGAAGGCCGGAGCCGGCAGAGGTGAACGAGACAGCGGCAAGGTAGGCCCCCATCAAGGTCTGTTCCCGACCGGCCAGGGACGCTGGATCGGCGCTGATGGTGCGCAGTCCCGCAGCCAGAAGACGGATGGCTTCTGAGGCCAGGGTCGCGTTGAGAGGATCCGCACCCGGGGCCCACAAAGCGTCAATGCCATGAGCGACCGCGTTGAGGCCGGAGGCAATCGACAGCGCGCGCGGCAGTCGAAGGAAGAGCTCGGCGTCGTACACGACCGTGGAGGGCAGCACGCCGTCGTCCACCCCCGTGGTCTTGCGCGAATCTGCCGTCAGCCCCCAGACGTTCGTCGCCTCGGATCCGGCGTATGTCGTCGGCACCGCGAGAATCGGGACGCGCGTCGTCATGGCGATTGCTTTGGCCAGCCCGGTCGCTGATCCACCTCCGACCGAGACGATGAGATCGATATCGTCGGCGGCCGCCGCGTCCCGCGCGCGGTCGGCGAGCTCCGTCGGTACGTGCTGCGCGACCTCGGTCCACCTCCGGACGACAGCCGAATCGGCTGTAAGTACGGCAGCCAACCGCGCATCCCGTTCCGAAGACACCACCATGACGCGGCTCGCTCCGGCTGACGCGTCTGCGATATTTGCCCGCGCACTCCCGGAACCGAACAGCACCCGCTGGCCGAGGGTGCGATGGTCGAAGGAAGAAATCATCTGAATCCCGATTCAAGTATGGGCGCGACGCTACATGGTCCAGCGGTAGCTGTATTCTATGCATACGCATGGAAATGCCATGCTGTTTGGAAGTAATGATGACAACCACTTACAAAGTCGGCTACCTAGTTGGCAGCCTGTCCTCCGTGTCGATTAATCGTCGCCTTGCATTGGCACTGGAACGCCTGGCCCCCGCGCGAAACCTTGAGCTCGTCGAGATTCCGATCGCTCCGCTGCCCTTCTATAGTGCTGACTACGATGCCGACTACCCGACGGAGGCACGCGAGTTCAAGTCCGCGCTCGAGTCTGTTGACGCCGTGCTCCTTGTCACCCCGGAATACAACCGCTCCGTTCCCGGCGTACTAAAGAACGCGCTGGACTTTGCCAGCCGTCCCTGGGGACAAAACTCGTTCGCCGGCAAACCCAGCGCCGTCATCGGCACCTCAATCGGACCCATCGGAACAGCTGTCGCCCAGCAGCACCTGCGCAGCATCCTCTCCTTCCTCGCCTCGCCAGAGATGTCCCAGCCTGAGGCCTACATCCAGACGACCGACGGCCTGATCAGCCCCGACGGCGAGGTGACCAGCGAACGTACCGCGGAGTTCCTCGGTTCTTGGCTTGAGGCCTTCCACACTCACATTGCGAAGTCTCTGGCGCCCGTTTCCTAACCTTTCAAGCGCCCGCTCCACCGAGACAAGACAATCGTAGATCGAGCGTTACGCAACGAGCGTCGCCCGTCACCCGTCGCCCGTCACCCGTCACCCGTCGAGGGACGGGCGACGGGCGATTCTCAGTGGCGGTGTGATTTGTAGCGCTCGAAGAAATTCCACATCAGGTTGCTGGCGCTGATCTCCTGCGTGGTCACTCCAGAGTTCGGAAAGGCAGCGGCGTTGCCGCCGGGCCAAGTGTGCCCGCCGCCGGCCACGACGTACTGCAACACGGCCGCGTGCTGCTTGCAACCGCGGTGGGTTACCACGGTGACGCTCGCACTGACTCGCGTCTCCTTCGCCGTTTTGCACCCGTTAATTTCGGCCCACCGCTCCGAGGCAGCGAGTGCGCCGTAGCCCCAGTAGGGCGCGCCTCCGCCGTCGAACGGGTTGGTCGGGTCTGCGGTTCCGTTAAACGTGATCACCGGCACCCCTTTACGCGGTGCACAGGTGGCGGGGTCGGGCACCAGCCCGGCGGCCGTGGTGAGAGCAGCTCCGGCGCGCAGACCGGCGACGGGTGCGATCGCTGCGACGAGTTCGGGATGTTCGCAGGCAAACTGGCTCACTAGCCGGCCACCGCCGGAATACCCTGCGGCGTACACCCGGCTTGCGTCAACACACCCGTCATCCGTGAGTGTCGCGATGAGGTCGGCCAGGAAGGTCACGTCGTCGGGTGCGCCAGCGACATCGGTTGCAGTGAAGGGAACGTTCCAGGAGAACCCGGCAGGCAGCGGAATTGCACCCTGCGGGGCAGCGACGATGAACCCCTCCTGCTCCGCTGTTTTATCAAGCTGCGACCGTGTCAGTTGCTCGGTGGGTGTGCTGTTGCTGCCGTGCAGATCGAGGACGAGGGGCAAGGCGGCCGAACGCTTGCCCGTTGTGGGAACATGCACAACTACCGTGCGATCCAATCCGCCCGATTGCACCGTGATTGTTGAGCGCCCGGGAGCGAGCTCACACTGGGATCGGCCGCCGTGGGGATTGGACCCACCTCCCGGTGTCGCACTCGCGGGCGCCGCGGCGGCGAGCGACGCGACCGCCAGCAGTGCGGCAAGGCCAAGGGCGGCTCCATTGCGGGACATAGCTACATTGCGGAACATAGTTCCTCTTCTCTTCATTGAGACGAAATCGGTACGACGACCCTAGCTCGCATTAATGTGACATGGGCGACTCAGTGCTCGCCCGCGAACTGGCTTGGCCAGCGGGGGATGACGACGACCATGGTGGTGCCCTGCCCGACGACGCTCTCTACGGTGACGGTGGCGTTGTGCGCCTCGAGGATGGAGCGGGTCACGGTCAGTCCCAGTCCAGCGCCGGGGATCGCGCCGACCTTGGCGGAGGGGGCGCGGAAGAACTGCTCGAAGACGTGAGCCTGGTCCTCTGTGCTGATCCCCACGCCGGTGTCGACGACGGCGATGACTGCGACCGAGTCATCCACCTCAAGCGTCACGGTGACGGAGTCGCCCCGGCGCGAGAACTTGATCGCGTTTGAGAGGAGGTTGTCGACCACGCGCGCGATGGCCACGGCGTCGACGACGGCGAGCGGGGGAGTGACGTACGAGGCGTCTGCCGGGGTGTAGCTGAGGGCGATCCCCGCCGCGGCGGCCTCAGCGCTGCGTTTGTGCGCGGTGGACCCGACCAGCACGGCGAGGTTGACCTCCCGCCGCTGCACGGCACTCTGCACCTTCACGTCGAGCAGGTCGGAGATCATGCCGAGCAGTCGCCGGGCGTTGCGCTCGATGACTTCGATCTCCATCTCGATGCCCAGCGCCGGCGCGTCGATCAAGTCGAGGTAACCGAGGATTGAGGTGAGCGGGGTGCGTAGCTCGTGCGAGGTACTGCTGACGAAGTCATCCCGCACCCTCACGGCCTCGATCAGGTTGGTGACGTCGTACACGACCGCAACGGTGCCGCCGTGGAGTTCACTTCCCTCGCCGAGCGGAGTGGCAGTGGTGACCACGGCGCGCTGGTTGCCCGGAGCGCCGATCCAGTAGACCGTGTCGGTCGAAAGTTTCTTCGCGAGCTCGAAAACCGTGGTGACGCCGGGCATCGGCACGGGCGTGGTGCGGTCGGGGCGGTACAGCAGCAGCTTGTCGGGGTCGACGGCCGAGCCATCGAGCGGAAACCGGGCGAGGTCGCTCATCGTGCCGGCGAAGTCGTTCGCGAGCGAAAGTTTGCCGTGCGCATCGAAGAGCACGATCGCCGCCGTGATCGAATCGAGCACCGTGCGCATGGTCGTTTCGCGGCGCTCCGAGGCGACCAGCGCACTCTGCAGCTCGGAGGCCAGCTCCTCGGTGCGCAACTGGCGAGAGCGCAGGCGACTGTTGTTGATGCGCACCGCGACCGCGATGGCCATCAACAGGCCGGGCTTGAGAATGAGGACGATCCAGTCGTACAGCGACTCCGGCGGTGTGTGGGCGAGCAACGGATACAGAACCGCGATCTCGAGGCCAACAAAACCCGCGATCATTACCGGCAGAGGCGTGAGCAGGGCAAGCCAGATCACCGGAGCCACAACAAACAGACCCACGTCGGGATGCTGCTCGGCCGCGGCTCCCCGAATAAAGATGACGGCAACAACGTCGAGAAGGGGGATGATGCTGAGCCAGCCAGACGGGATGCGCTGCCACTGCGCCACCACCGCGGCAACGGTCGCGACGGCCGTAATGCCGAGTCCAACCGCAAACTCGGGGTCGGCGAGGATCGGCGATGCATCCGCGCGGAAGATCCAGATGAGCGCGGCCATGGCACCGGCAAAGGGCAGCTGGGCGAAGAACAGCGCGGCCAGACGGTGTCTCGGGGCGACCACGTCGACGTAGTCGCGGATTTCGCGTTCGAGATCGGGCACAGCGCGGTCCCTTTCCCCCAGTGCGCAGCTAAGCGCTCACAAGGAGATTCAACCACGGGATGAATGGCCGGGCCGCACGGGTCGAATGGCGGCGGAGCGGGGTTGAACGGTTGTGGGAGCCCTGCTGGCGGGTTTCGGCGAGTTCCATTGCGAAATTCAACCGGCGTTGACCGGCCGTTTGCCTGTGGTTCAGTGCCGCCGCCTTACGCTCCGCTAGGCCTCCCAAATGCCGAGATTTCATCGTTATCAATTTGTGATGTGGGTGAAACAATTTCGACTTGCCCGGCAACTCGGAGGCAATAAGGTTTCCCCGGGACGCGAAAGAGGGGCCGCGCCCACGGCAATCGGGGGACTGGCAGCGCTATGCGCGGCCGTGAGGGTACGCGACGGGGACGGTCGTTGTACCCTCCCGCCGTACCCCGTTTAGGTCAGGAATTGGAACACGATGTCTCTGCGCGACAAACTGCTTCCCCCGCGAGACGGTCACGGTCGCCCCGGTGGGGTGCCGCCCGCGATCACGGAACGATTCGGAAACCCGAAGGCGCGTCCCAAGGTCGTGCAGGTCTACAACCCTCGCATCGGCTGGAGCGCGCTCGAGAAGCGGGTGCCGCTGACGCAGGAGCTCGTTTCTGAGCTGCGTGCGTCCGGCGCGACCATGGTCGACGCCCGCTGGCGCTCGCATCGGCACCGCATCGCGCTGCTCCAGCTGAACCTCGCGCCGGGGGAGAGCTAACGCAGGATGCCGTCCTCGGCGGCCCGACGCACCAGCTCGGCCCGTGTGCCGGCCGGACGTTCGACCTTCGCGTATTTTTCCCGCACTCGCCGGATGTACGTCTTCGCGGTTTCGTACTGCACGTCCATCCTGACGGCCACTTCGGCGAGGCTCAGGCCGCTCGAATACAGCGCGAGCGCCTGCCCCTCACCGACGCTGAGTTTCGGCGCTTGCGTGCGTAGGGCCACCGAGGTGCTCGAGGTGCCCGAGGCGCCCGCCGCGCCCGCCGCGCCCGCCGCGCCCGCGGCGCCGGAGGTGCGCGCGGCAGTCTCGCCGTCGATGAACACCTCAAGCGGCGCAAGGCCCATGATCCGCCGGGCGACTCCGATGATCTCCGGCATCGGCAGGTCTTTTGCAAGGAAGGCGGATGCCCCGGCGCCCAGCGACCGTGCGCGCGTCTGACGGGTGTCCAAACCGCTGATCACGATGACCTTCGCACCGGCAGCGCGGCAGGTTCGCACCCGCGACTCGATCGACACGCCTTCCTTGAGCTGGTAGTCGAGAAACACCAGGTCGCCGGGGAAGCTCGGGGAACAGACAAACTCCGCCCAACTGCTCTGCGCGAGCACCACCTCGAACCCGAGGGCGTGGTTCGTGATCCAGCTACTCATGCTGTCGACGAGCAGACGGTGATCGTCAAGGAGGGACAGCCGCACCAAGGTCAGCGCGTCATCGGTGGGCATAGCTGAACTTTACCGTCAGGCCGCGCGAAGAAAATTCGGCGGTCAGCCCGGTGACGGCGGCGCGCAGCTCGGCGAGGAACGGGTCATAGCGGGCGTGCTCGGGCCCACGGGCGCTGCGGGTGCCTCGGGGACGCCCGGGGCTTCGGCCGCTGCGTGCGCTGCGGGTACTGCGAGTGCCGCGGGGGCTCCACCGAGACCTGGTGTGCCCGAACCCGACCGCGATCGTGGCGAAGCTCGCTTCGTCGTCCCCGCGGAGGGCGATCGAGAGCTCGGCTGTGGACGGATCATCCATCACGCACATGATCAGCGCGTGCAGGGCAGTGCGTTGCGCGCGGTCCATCCGGGAGGCCAGGCCGTCGGGGTCGTCGACGCGCGGGCTGCTCCCGGCGAGGGTGGCCGGCGGCGCGAGGGCGGTCTGCAGCCAGGTGCGGTCGACGTCGGCGACCAGGCCGCTGCGGATGCGCGCGGCGATGGCCCGGGCCCGCGTCCGATGGTCGGCGGTGATGTTTTCTTGGTACAGGATGTCGCTGAGCAGCGGTGTCACGTCCGGCGCGAGTTCACGGGCTCGTTCGAGGTGCACGGCGCGGTAGATCCCCGCCCTGGCCAACTCGGACTCCGCTGCGATAGTGCCGTCGCGCTCCTGCCGCCAGGCGAGGAATCCGCGCACGGTGCCGGCGGAGTGGCGGGCGGCTCCGTAGCCACAGGCGAGCACCGGGAGCACCGCGGAAAGCACCAGCAGGAGGGTGAGCGCGGTCCCTCCGTTACCGGTCGGCGCGGCCTGGGCGCCGAGGAAGGTGAAGCTGGCGATCACGACGGCCGACGCGGTGCCCAGCAGCGCGAGTTCTCGTGCCGGGCGGTAGGGGCTGAGGGCGATGAGGAAGAGCCCGAGGCATCCCGCAATCGAGGCGTCCCAGGGTGTGCGCGCCGTTCCCCACGCGGCGATCAGGTCGACGAGAAACGCGGAAAGCGCGAGCAGGTGCACGGTGGCGTGCTCGCGCCGGGTGAAGGGCGCGAGCGACGGGGCGCTGGCGACCACGATGATCACGGCGGCGCCGAGCAGCAATCCGAGGGTGAGGAGCTGCAGGGCAAGTGCATCGCGCTCCGCGTGAACCTGCGCGATCTCCAGCGCCGCCCAGATCACTGCCACCACGCACAGCACCACTGCGGGAATGCGGGCGCCGACGGATGCTGCGGGGTCAAGTTGTTGCTGCGTGCGCTCCGGAGTGTGCGCGGGGTGCACGGCGTTCACGGCGCGCTCGGAGTTCGCGGGGTTAACGGTGTGGGCGGGGTTCGCGGGGTTCACGGTGTCCCGGCATCGAACGGGAGCCGCAGGATCACCGAGGTGCCCGCGCCGGGGCTGGACCACACCGTTACAGTGCCGTGCGTGGCCTCGATGCGAGCGCGGACGGAGTTCTTGATTCCCAGGCGGTCGTTCGGGACCTCGGCCGGCGCGAAGCCCGTGCCGGCGTCGATCACGAGAACAACAAGAGTGGCCTCACTCGCATCGATGGCGACCTCGGCCTCGGCGACGCCCGAGTGCTGCGCCACGTTGGCGAGGCACTCGGCGACGGCCAGCCCGAGCGCGGCCGCAGCATCGGGGTCGAGCATTGCCACCGGACCCGGGTCGCCGGTGCGCAGCACGGTCAGACCCTGCGCCCGTGCAGCCTGGATCGCGCCGAACAGCGGCGTTCGCTGCCAGGCCCCGGCTTCGCTGGGCGCGGGTCGGGCGCCATCGCCGACGCTACTGTCGCGGAGGCTGCTGTGGCCGCTGTCGGTGAAGCCGCTGTCGCCGAGGCTGCCAGCGCCGAGGCCGACATCGCTGACGCGACTGTCGCGGGTGCCACCCCCGGCGAGGACAGTGAGCGCAGCGACGTCACGTTCAAGCTGGTCGGACAGAGCCGCGCTCGGCTGTCCCGTCGGCGTGGTGGCAATCACTGCGAGGTGGTTGAGGATCGTGTCGTGCGTCAGCGCCGATGCCTCCACTTCGGCGCGACGCCGGATCGCGGCGAGATGCTCCGCCCGCTCGGCCGCGCGAAGTCTTGGTTGCACGCGCGAGTCCCCGCGGCGGGCGAGCCAGTGCAGCGCCAGCACCACCGTGACTCCGAGGAATATCAGCACAGGCGCGAGCGGAAGCCGCGTGGCTCCGCGCGCTTCGACCAGGGCCACTAACGCCGCACTTTGCGCGACCGCGAATCCCGCCGCGCACCAGCGGAACCCGGAAGCTGCTCCAGCGCCGGACCCGCCCACCAGGATGAGCGCCGCGGTCGGCAGGGCGACGACGAACTCGTCCGACAGGATCGTCGCGTCGATCTGGTCTGCGAGCGTGTAGATGAACACGTACGCCGCGGCGCCGCCTGCCGCCAGGTGGAGGAGGGTGAGGAGCAGCGTGCGCCACCGGTCCAGCAGCGCGAGGGTGGTGAGCATCGCGGTCGCTGCGACGAACGCGGGCCACAGTGTGGCATCGGGATCGGCTGCCTGCAGGGTGACTGCGGCCACGAGGCATCCCGCTATCAAAATAAACGCCGGGGCGTGGAGAGTTTTCGCGAGAATGTGGCTGACCGCGCGGGGCGTGAGGTGGGCCGGGAGCTCGGGCGACATCGCTGCTTGCCTCCCAACCTCTACCCCTATATGGGGGCTCACGGATTCTATCCCGACGAGGTATGGTGAACGCGTCTCAGCTTTGGTTGCGTGCGTTTTGTTCGCGAGTACCTTGCTCGCGAGTGCACCTCGCTGATGTCAACTGAAAGTGATCGCGGACAGCCATGGGGGGCTGGCGCCGGGGTGTCTCCGTGCGCGTCTCCTAGGGTGCTGCCCTTCTGTGAGATGACGGATATAGGTTCATGACGAGCACCAAGACCGATATTGGGGAAACTTTGCGCCCGCGTCGAGAACGAACGAGATCAGCCGTCCTGCCCGAGAACTTCCTCATGAAGTTCGGCAGCCCGCGTGCGCGACCTCGCCTGGTGCAGGCTTACGACCCGAAGACCGGCTGGAGCACGGATCGCAAGAAGGCCCCGCTCACCGTCGATCTCCTCAGCGAACTCCGTTCGGCTGGCATCACGCTGGTCGAGGCGAAGTGGCGCAGTCATCGCCGCCAGATAAACCTGTCCACCCTGGACTTCTGGAACCAGGTTTAGGCGCAGGAACCCCGTCCGTAGGCTGCCTCAGTGCTCGTGCTGAGCTCGCCGCGGCACAGTCGGCCGGCGTTGTGCGGTTGTGAGTGTGAGTTGAGAGTTCGGGTTGTGAGTTCGTAGCTCGTAGCTCGTAGCTCGTAGCTCGTAGCTCGTAGCTCGTGGCTCCCGAGTTGCGAGATACAGCTTGCGGCCCTCGGCTCGCTCGCTTGCGACGAGTGCATGGCTGATTCCCTAGACGTTCGGAAACGAACGAATGAAGCCCCGGCCCCCCTAGGCCGGGGCTTCTTTTACTCCGTACGCGGGTGTGGCTTGCGGTGGGGTGCCACGTTTTGTCGGGTGCGCTGGCGCGGGTGGCAGTGGGTTGCGGCGAAGTGCCTCGTTTTGTCTGGTGAGCTGGCCTGGCTGGCCGTGCGTTGTGGTGAGGTGTCGCGTTTTGTCGTTTTGGACGCGCGAAGTGCCAGATTTGGTCGTTCGGTCGTCGATACGGAACATGTCAACCTGTTTGAGGGATTAGGCGGCGGTTTGTGTTTCGGTTTGAGTGGGGTAATTGATCCACGATTCAGCATTGACCGTTGATGC
>NZ_PVTL01000011.1 GCF_003003265.1 Glaciihabitans tibetensis | reverse complement strand
CACCCGCACCCGCCGGCATCGTCGGAATCAACCATCTCCCCGAAAAAACCGGCACCAACTAACCCCACTGACTCCACACAGCTTGACAACGCCCGCCTGGGTGAGCTGAATCAGAGAACCGGGTCGACAAGTGGCCGTTCGGCGGCGGTGGTGGGTCGACACGTGGCCGTTCGGTAGCGGCGCTGGATCTTCAGCTGTCCGCCGGACGGGATGGCGCCGGGCGGGACGAGCCGGAGTGGTCGCTCAGTCGAAGTCGAGGCTCAGCTTGCGCAGCAGGCCGGCGAGGCGATCCTGGTCGGCGGCGCTCAGCCCTTCGAGCAGGTCGCTCTCGGCCCGCAGCAGCGTGCTGATCGCCGCATCCACCCGTTCCCGTCCGCGTTCTGTCATTCTGACCAGGATGCCGCGGCCGTCGTTCGGGTCGGTGCTACGGTCCACGAGCGTGCGTTCAACCAGCCGGTCGATGCGATTGGTCATGGTGCCGCTGGAGACGAGGGTCTGCTGCAAGAGCGCCTTCGGGGTGAGCCGGTAGGGGGATCCGGCGCGGCGGAGCGCGGCGAGCACGTCGAACTCCCACGGCTCCAGGTCGGAGGCCGCGAATGCCAGGCGTCGCTCGCGCTCGAGGTGCCGCGACAACCGGGCAACCCGGCTGAGGACCTGCAGCGGAGTGAAGTCGAGATCGGGGCGTTCCCGCTCCCAGGCGTCGACGATGCGATCTACTTCGTCGTGTCCAGGCATGACCCCATTATGGTGCCGGAGCCGATCGGCCGCGGCTACCGGCTACTAGCTCGCGGTGCGTGCGACCAGCTGCGTCTCCGGACGCTCGCACCAGTCGACGACGGATGGCCAGGTTCCGTACCCGGCCTCGGTGTTGAGATGCCCCTGGCCGGGCAGAACAACCAGCGGCACTCCCAGTGACCCGAACGCGGACTCGACACCCTCCGGGCAGTACTCGTCGTTGTCGCTGGCGACGATCGTCACGCGGCCTTCGTCTGAGGCGGCGACGGCCAGCGGGAGGGCACCAAAAGCGGCGACCACCGAGTCCTGCAGAACGCGAGGAGCGGGCGGCGCCACCAGCAGCACCCGCTCCACGCCGCCGCCCACCGGCCGAGCGCCGAGCCACAACAGGCAGGCCAGGCTGTGGCACACCACAACGATGGGCCTTTCCCCCGCCGCGAGTGCGGCGAGGCTCGCCTCGACAGTTGCCCGCCACGCCTCGACAACGGGCGCGTCCGGCTGTGGAAGCTGCGGGTATTCGACCCGGTACCCCCGGGATCTGAGCTCGGCAACGGCCTCGCTGTGCCACTGGCCCGGTTCGCGCCGGTTCTGCCAGCCGTGGAGGAACAGGAACGCGGGGGCGGTGTCATGGATCATCCGACGATTATTTCGCATCCGAGCCGGGGCGCAGGTTGGAGGCGCCGGGATCTGGCAGACTTAGGCCGCACGAAACTGTGTGATCCGCCTTGGTGTAATGGCAGCACGTCAGCCTTTGGAGCTGTTCGGTCTAGGTTCGAATCCTGGAGGCGGAGCAATGGCCGACTCCCAGAGTCGGCCGTTGGCCCGGTTTGTGCGGCATCGCTACCCGAGGAGTTTCCATGACCGATCACGATCTCGCCGTTGTAATCCTCGCCGCAGGCCAGGGAACGCGCATGAAGTCGGCCAAGCCTAAGGTGCTGCATCGCATCGCCGGGGTCCCGCTGGTCGGCCACGTTCTGGCCACCGCACGCGAGCTGGACCCGGCACACATCGTCGCGGTGGTTCGCCACGACCGCGACACAGTGTCCGCCGAGATCCTCGAGATCCTGCCCGAGGCGATCATCGTCGACCAGGATGAGATCCCGGGCACCGGGCGCGCTGTCGAGGCCGGGCTGGGCGGCATCCCGACCGACTTCAGCGGGCACGTCGTTGTTCTCAGTGCGGATGTCCCGTTGCTCGATGCGGCAACGCTCAGCGGCCTGCTCCGCAGCCATGCCCTCGCCGGTAACGCCCTGACGATGCTCAGCGCGTTTTTCGACGACCCGACGGGTGCTGGACGGGTATTGCGCGGTGCCGACGGCGCCTTCGAATCGATCGTGGAGCAGAAAGACGCGACCGAGGAGCAGAAGCTGGTCACCGAGGTCAACGCCGGCGTCTACGTGTTTGCGGCAGACGCCCTGCGCACCGCACTCGCGGGCATCGGAACCGACAACGCCCAGAAGGAGATGTACCTCACCGATGCGGCAGCGGGCATCCGCGCCAGCGGCGGCCGCATCGAGGCGGTGCCGGTGAGCGACCCGTGGCTCGTCGCGGGCATCAACGACCGGGTGCAACTGGGTGCCGCGGCCGTGGAGCTCAACCGGCGGATCGTTCGCGGGTGGCAGCTTGCCGGCGTGACCGTGGTGGACCCGGCATCCACCTGGATCGACCTCCAGGCGACCGTCGGTGAAGACGTGGAGCTGCTGCCGGGAACCCACCTGATCGGGCCCACCGTCATCGAGCGCGGCGCGATCATCGGGCCGGACACCAGCCTTAACGCCTGCGAGGTGGGGGAGGGCGCGACCGTTCGCCGCACCGACGCCACGCTTTCCGTCATTGGTGCGCACGCCAGCGTCGGGCCGTTCGCGTATCTTCGCCCGGGCACCTACCTCGACGAGCGCGGCAAAATCGGAACCTTCGTGGAGACGAAAAACTCCCACATCGGCGCCGGAAGCAAGGTGCCGCATCTCAGCTACATCGGAGACACCGAGGTGGGTGTGGAGTCCAACGTCGGGGCCGGCACCATCACGGCGAACTACGACGGTGTCAACAAGACCAGGACCGTCGTCGGCTCCCACGTCAGGACCGGGTCGCACAACGTCTTCGTTGCGCCGGTTAGAATTGGCGACGGAGCGTATACCGGTGCCGGCACGGTCGTCCGCAAGGACGTACCGGCGGGGGCGTTGGCCATCAGTGTCGCTCCGCAGCGCAATATGACGGACTGGGTCGAGACCAACCGTGCGGGAACTGCCGCGGCGAAAGCTGCCGCGGCCACCCAGGCAGAGGCCTCGTAACAGCCCACTGAGGCTCCAGCAGGCGGCCTTTCTAGAAGTGATTGTCGGTCTACCGGCAGAGAGCGGGATACGTGTCCGAGATCAAAGTTGCCGGAGAAAAGAGACTCGTCATCGTCTCCGGTCGGGCATATCCCAAGCTCGCCGTGGACATCGCTGAGGCGCTCGACACCGATGTGGTGCACACGGATGCCCGCACCTTTGCCAACGGAGAGATCTACGCCCGGTACGACGAGAGTGTGCGCGGCGCCGACATTTTCGTGATCCAGTCGCTCACCTTTCCCATCAACGAGTGGTTCATGGAGCAGCTGATCATGGTGGACGCGCTGAAGCGCGCCTCGGTCAAGCGCATCACCGTGGTCGCCCCGTTCTATCCCTACGCCCGCCAGGATAAAAAGGGCCGCGGGCGCGAGCCGATCAGCGCCCGTCTGGTCGCTGACCTCTACAAGGCCGCCGGTGCCGACCGCATCATGAGCGTTGATCTCCACGCCGCGCAGATCCAGGGCTTCTTCGACGGCCCCGTCGACCACCTGTTTGCCATGCCGGTGCTGTTGGAGCACTTCAAGAAGCTCGACGCGAGCACCCTGACCGTGGTCTCCCCGGACATGGGCCGCGTGCGCGTCGCCGACATCTGGAGTGACAAGCTCGGGGCGCCCCTGGCCATCATTCACAAGCGCCGCGACCCGCTGGTGCCCAACCAGGTTTCGGTGCACGAGATCGTCGGACAGGTCGAGGGACGGGTCTGCCTCATCGTCGATGACCTCATCGACACCGGCCGCACCATCGCCAAAGCAGCCGAAGCACTCAAGGCAGCCGGCGCAATCAAGGTCATCGTTGCGGCCACCCACGCGGTTTTCTCCGACCCGGCAACCGAACTGCTGCAGGGCGACTTCATCGACTCTGTTGTGGTCACCGACACGCTGCCGTTGCCCGAGGAGAAGCGCTTCCCGAGCCTGACGGTGCTGCCCATCGCACCGCTCATCGCCCGCGCGATTTACGAGGTCTTCGACGACGGATCCGTCACCTCGATGTTCGACGGCGCGGCGTAGCCAGAAGCCTCGGTTCTCGCCGCTGCCCGATACGTTGGGCGGCGGCGATTGTCGTAGGGGTCGGTCAGGACTCGGACACTCCGTCGTCGATGCCGACGCGGGGGATGTTCGGCGTGCCCGGAATGAGCCCGAGAGATGCCACGTGGGCGTCACCGCCGAACGTGCCCTCCGTGTAGCACTCCCAGCCGATCGTCCCCGGGCCGAAGACCTCGAAGCGAGCCTGTGACGACGGCGAGTCGGGGGCCATGTACGCGACCCAGATCTCGCAGGCCCGCTGTGCGGTGGTATTGCCGACGGCCATGGTGGTGAGGATGCCGGGGAGCACGAGTCCCACGAGCCCGAGCAGCACGACAACACGCAGGAGCCACGGATTGCGGTGCCCGCGACGCGTGCGCCCGTCCGTCGGTTCGTACCCGGCAAGTTCGGGCTCGTCGTCCTGGAATGTCATCGCTCCCAGTCTTTCACGGCCCGCCCCCTGGGACTTCTAGCCGAGTCGGTGGTGCACGTCAGTCGTGATTGCCGGCGCGGCCCTCGGCCAGAAAGCCAAGGCGCTTGAGGGTTTCGACGTTACGGGCGTAAAGCGGGGGGTCCAGCAGCGAGGCGGGGAGCAGCGCGCCCGGACCCTTCACCGCTTTCTCCTTGATGCGCACGAGGCAGCCATCGGCCCGGGGCTTCACATCGATCGTGACCAGGGCCTCGCCGATCGGCCACCCCTTGGGCTGCATCACCGCGTGTCGCGGCGGGTCCCACTCGAGCATGGTGGTCTCGTCGTCGAGCAGCGCGGGCCACACTCCGAACGAGTGGTGCAGCTTCGAACCGGGAGTTGGCCACGCGGCATCCACCGACCTCATCCGCGACGCACCCACGACCCACGACGGGAAGAGCCAGGCGTCCGCGAGAACATCGAATACATCCTGGGGCGAGCAGCGCAGGCGCCGGTAATTGGTCGACATAAAACCATTCTGCGTTACCGGCGCCGCGCATGCCTACGGCGCGAGTGCTACGGCGTGAGCACGACCTTGATGCAGCCGTCTTCCTTCTTCTGGAAGATTTCGTACATCTCGGGAGCACGGTCCAGCGGAACCCGGTGCGTGACGAGGTCCATGGTGCCCAGCGGGTCTGCCGGGTCTTCAACGATGGGCAGCAGCTCGTCGCGCCACGACTGCACGTTGCACTGGCCCATCTTGATGGTGATCTGCTTGTCGAATAGGGACTTCATCGGCATCGGGTCGGCTTCGCCGCCGTAGACGCCGCTGAGCGAGACGGTACCGCCGCGCTGCACCGCGTCGAAGGCGAGATGCATGGCAGCCAGGCGGTCGATCCCTGCGGTGTTCTGGAGCTTTTTGGCGATGCCGTCCGGGAGCAGTCCCACCGCGGCCTGGGCGAATGCCGCACCTCCGCTTCCGTGGGCTTCCATGCCGACCGCGTCGACGATGGATGCCGGGCCGCGGCCGTCCGTGAGATCGCGCAGCTTCTGCAGCACGTCGTCGGTGAGATCGAGCGTTTCGATACCGTGGCGCTCGGCCATGGCGCGGCGCTCGGGAACCGGGTCGACCGCGATGACGCGGTGGCCGAGGTACTTGCCGATGCGGGCAGCGAACTGGCCGACGGGCCCGAGGCCCAGCACGCCGAGTACGCCGTCTTCTGGCAGGTTGGCGTACTGCACGCCCTGCCAGGCGGTCGGGAGGATGTCGCTGAGGAACAGGTAGCGGTCGTCGGGCAGCTCGTGGCCGACCTTGGTCGCGTTGAAGTCGGCGAGGGGAACACGCAGGCGTTCTGCCTGTCCGCCGGGAACCGAACCGTACAGCTCGGAGAAGCCGAAGAGCGAGGCGCCGGACTCCTGGTCACGGTTCTGGGTGGTCTCGCACTGCGAGGTGAGCCCGCGCGTGCACATGAAGCACTCGCCACAGGCAATAACGAATGGGATGACCACGCGGTCCCCGACGCTCAGCTTGGTGATGGCCGAGCCGACCTCTTCGACGATGCCCATGTTCTCGTGACCGAGCACGTCGCCCGCGCTCAGGTACGGGCCGAATACCTCGTACAGGTGCAGGTCTGAACCGCAGATTGCGGTCGAGGTAATGCGGATGATGACGTCAGTTGGTTCCTGGATGACCGGATCCGGAACTTCCTCGACTGAAACGGAACGTTTTCCTTGCCAGGTGAGTGCTTTCATGAATTAAGTTCACCGGCACAACGTGGGAGTGGGCTGGGTGTTTTTTCCCTTCAGCCGAAAAAGGCCGCCGTTACGAGCGCGATGCTCGGTAACGGCGGCCTTTTTTGCGTCCGGTCGACTTTGCCGACCGTGCTGGGGGGTTGCCAGGCGTTGCGTGTTGTGCGACGCCATGTGGCAGGTGACTAGTGGCTGTCGACCGATTCGATCTCGGTGCGGTCGCCGCTCCACAGGGTGTGGAAGGTGCCCTCCATGTCGACACGCTTGTAGGTGTGCGCTCCAAAGAAGTCGCGCTGTCCCTGGGTGAGAGCCGCGGGCAGACGGTCGGCGCGCAGGCTGTCGTAGTACGACAGGGACGACGCGAACACCGGGGCCGGGATTCCCGCGTGCGCGGCGTCGGCGACGACGTTGCGCCACGAGTCCTGCGCCTGGGTAACCACGTCGGTGAAGAACGGTGCCGTCACGAGCGAGACGAGTCCGGGGTTTTCGGCGTACGCATCGGTGATCCGATTGAGGAACCGGGCGCGGATGATGCAGCCGCCCCGCCAGATCTTCGCGATGTCACCCTTCTTGATGTCCCAGTTGTACTGCTCGGCTCCCGCGACAATCGCGTCGAAGCCCTGCGAGTAGGCGATGACCTTGGACGCGTACAGGGCCTGGCGCACTCCCTCGATGAAGGCGTCGACGTTCTCGACCGGAGATGCCGTCGGGCCGGGCAGGGCGGATGCGGCGGCGCGCTGCGCAGGCTTCGACGAGACGGACCGGGCGAAGACGGCCTCGGCAATACCGGAGACCGGGATGCCGAGATCGAGTGCGGTCTGTACCGTCCAGACTCCGGTGCCCTTCGAGCCGGCCTGGTCGAGTATGACGTCGACCAGCGGCTTGCCCGTTTTTTCGTCGACCTGGCGGAGCACCTCGGCGGTGATCTCGATGAGGTAGCTCTCGAGTTCGCCCTTGTTCCACTCGGTGAAAATGTCCGCAATCTCGGCGGGAGACTTGCCGGTGCCGCGGCGGATGAGGTCGTAGGCCTCGCCGATGAGCTGCATGTCGGCGTACTCGATGCCGTTGTGGATCATCTTGACGAAGTGGCCGGCGCCGTCGGTGCCGACGTGGGTGACGCAGGGCTCGCCGTCGACGACCGCGGCGATGGACTTCAGGATCGGTCCGAGGGTCTCCCAGGCTTCGGCGGAGCCGCCGGGCATGATCGACGGGCCGAGCAGGGCGCCTTCCTCGCCGCCGGAAATTCCGGCGCCCACGAAGTTGATGCCGGTCTCGCGCACGGCCTTCTCGCGGCGGATCGTGTCCGTGAACAGCGCGTTGCCGCCGTCGACGATGATGTCGCCCGGCTCAAACACCTCGGTCAGTGCGTCGATGACCGCGTCGGTGCCGCGGCCGGCCTGCACCATGATGATTGCGGTGCGCGGCTTCTGGAGCGAGGCAGCAAATTCCTCGTAGGTCTTGGCGGGGACAAACTCCGCCTCGGGGTGCTCGGTGAGCAGAGTCTCGGTTTTTTCGTAGGAGCGGTTGAAGATCGCGACGGTGTTTCCCTCGCGGCTCGCCAGGTTGCGAGCGAGGTTAGATCCCATTACGGCCAAGCCGACGACGCCAATATTCGCGGACGGCTGAGTGATTTCTGCCATGGAACAAGTTCTCCTTGCGTTTCTCGCGGCGTACCCGCGACCTGAATTACAGCCTAGGGCGTGCGCCCCAGCGTCGGCCGGATACCGCTCAAACAGACAGGTGCGCCGACGGGTACGGTTGTGCTTCACGGAAGGGGTACGCCGGAATGAGTCAAAAACTGCGTGTTGTCGTCGCCAGCCCGTTGGACGAGGACCTGTGCCTTCTCATCGAGGAGCGAGACAGCCGCGTTGAGGTGATCCGTGACCACGACCTGCTTCCCGTGCAGCGCCATCCGGGAGACCATCAGGGCGATTCCGCTTTCGAGCGCACTCCGGAGCAGCAGCGAACGTTCGACGCGCTTGTCGACAGTGCCGACGTTCTCTACGGGTTGCCCGACGAATCGGCGACAGCACTGCGGCGCACCGTCGCGGCGAACCAGACCCTGCGTTGGGTGCACACCACCGCGGCCGGGGGCGGCGCGCAGGTACGCGCGGCAAAGCTGAGCGACGACGCACTCCAGCGCATTGCGTTCACGCAGTCCGCGGGAGTGCACGCCGAGCCGCTGGCGGAATTCGCGCTGCTCGGCGTGCTCGCGGGCCTCAAGAGCCTGCCGCGGCTGCAAGCGGCCCAGGCACGCTCGGAGTGGCAGCCGCGATGGACCATGGAGCTCATCTCCGACCAGACCATCGTTGTGGTTGGTCTCGGCTCGATCGGGCGCGCCGTTGCCGCAAAACTGGCACTCCTCGGCGCTCGGGTTATCGGCGTTCACCGTCGCGAGGTCGAGGCCGCCGGAGTCGAGAAAATCGTGCCGGTTTCGCAGCTGGCGGATGTCGCGTCCGCCGCAGACGCGATCATCATGACACTGCCCGGAACAGAAGCGACGGAGAAGATGCTCAGCGCCGGGGTACTCGCGCGGGTCAAGCCGGGGGCCACGGTGGTGAACGTCGGGCGGGGGAGCACCATCGACGAGGTCGCTCTCATCGCGGCGCTTCAGGATGGCCGGGTGGGTTATGCCGCCCTCGACGTCTTCGCGAAGGAGCCTCTGGCACCGGACAGCCCGCTCTGGTTGATGCCCAACGTGCTGGTCAGCCCGCATACCAGCGCCCTGCACCCCAACGAGGATCGCCTGATCGCCGAACTGTTCGCGACGAACGCGGGTCGCCTGCTCGACGGTAAACCGTTGATCAACCGCATCGACACGGTCGAGTTCTACTGAGTGGGCCTTCTGCGCTAGACTAGGCGACTGGTTTTGAAACAGCATTTCCCGTGTTGTTTCTGGCCAGAACTTCGGCGAGGGAATTATCCCCGTTCATCCGAACGGGCGGTTCCGTTATCGACGCGGTGGTGCGGGCTTCGGTCTTCCTCACGCTGACATGCGTTCGAGTTGAGACGTTCTATTTCAGACGTTCTAGTACAGAACAGGGTTCCATCGAGAACCCAATGAAACGGGCCTGCCGGTCCGACAATGGAGAAAATTATGGCTGACAACAGCAACAACCACCTCGCGGCCGAGCTGCGTACCTCTTTTGGTAAGGGAGCCGCTCGCAAGATCCGCGCCCTGAACAAGATCCCCGCCGTCATCTACGGACACGGCACCGTGCCGCAGCACGTGACCCTTCCGGGCCACGAGGTCGCGCTGATCATCCGTAAGTCGAACCAGGTTCTGGAGCTCGACATCGAGGGCAAGAGCCAGCTGGCGCTCGTCAAGGATGTCCAGAAGGACCCGGTACGCCAGATCATCGAGCACCTTGACCTCATCGTCGTCCGCAAGGGCGAGAAGGTCACCGTTGACATCTCCGTGCGCGTCGAGGGTGAGCCGGCTGTCGGTACCGTCGCCAACCAGGAGTCGAACACGGTCTCGATCGAGGCCGAGGCGACCCACATCCCCGAGTTCCTCGTGCTCAACATCGAGGGCGCCGAGGAGGGCACCCAGGTCTTCGCCAAGGACCTCGAGCTGCCGTCCGGTTCGACACTGATCAGCGAGCCCGACACCCTCATCGTCAACGTTGTCATCCCGGGCGAAGTCGACCTCGGCGAGTCCGAAGAGACCACCGAGACCGCAGAAGAAGCTCCCGCAGCGCCTGCCGAGTAATTAGCTATTTCGCTTTCTCCAGTCAGGTGATGAAATCCTCTAATGGATGACAATCAGTGGCTCGTAGTCGGGCTCGGTAACCCCGGGCCCGGCTACGCCGGAAACCGCCACAATGTGGGCCAAATGGCCCTCGCAGAACTCGCCGACCGCGCGTCGGCGCCGTTCCGCAGCCACCGCACCAACTCGCTGGTCGCCGAAGGGCGCACCGGCACCGAGGGCCCGCGCCTGGTTCTGGCGAAGCCCGCGAGTTTTATGAACCTCTCCGGCGGGCCCGTCGCGGCGCTCATGCGCTTCTACAAGATCGAGCCCGAGCGCCTCATCGTGTTGCACGATGAGCTGGACATCCCGTTCGACAGCCTTCGCATCAAGTTCGGCGGTGGCCACGGCGGGCACAACGGCACCCGCGACATCATCGCGGCCCTCGGCACCGGGGATTTCACCCGCGTGCGCATCGGGGTCGGACGTCCTCCCGGGCGTCAGAACGCCGCCGAC
Source organism: Glaciihabitans tibetensis (assembly GCF_003003265.1). Lineage (GTDB taxonomy): Bacteria > Actinomycetota > Actinomycetes > Actinomycetales > Microbacteriaceae > Glaciihabitans > Glaciihabitans tibetensis. The sequence goes on along the minus strand of NZ_PVTL01000011.1, from coordinate 79,993 downwards.
TACGTATTACGCGATTTCTCTGGCGAAGAACGCAAGGTCCTGCCTTCTCTTCTGGCCGACGCTGCTGACGCCGTCGAGCAGATCGCCCGTGAGGGCCTCAGCGCCGCCCAGCTGCGCTTCCACACCACCGCGGTCACCTGACCCGACGTCGTCACCTAACGTAGAGGGATGCGCGTATTCATCGCCGGTGCCTCAGGCGCATTCGGCTCCAGCCTCCTGACCGCGCTCAGCAATGCCGGACACACCTCGGTCACGTCCGACGCAGACCCCGCCCACCGCTCCAGCTTTCTGAGCTCGGTCGCCGAGCTCCAGGCCGACGCCGTCGTCAACCTGCTCGGCACCAGCACCGAGTTGCCCGCCGGATTCCGCGAACTCGCCCCGGTGAGTCGCCTGCGGATCGAGGGTTCCAGCACTCTTATCGCCGCCGCCCGGCTGCTCGGCGCGTCCCGCTACGTCGCGGCCAGTCCTTTCTACGGGTACGGGTTCGGCGACCACGGCGACCGACCGGTCACGGAAACCGCCCCCTTCGGCGAGGCGAATGACACGCGCAACGACCCCGCGTTCCGGGCGATCCGCTCCAGCGAGCAGCAGGCCCGCGCGTTCGGGGCCATCGTGTTGCGCCTGGGGCACCTGTACGGGCCGAACGCGCGGGTGGTTCCGCCGATCTCCCGGCGTGCGTCGGGGAGCCTTCCGGTGATCCATGTGGAGGATGCCGCGCGGGCGGTCATCCGAGCGCTCGACCACGGCACCCCGGGCGCGGTGTACAACATCGCCGCAGACGAGCCAGTCACCTGGCGTGCGCTCCAGGAAGAGCAGGCACGCTCGGATGGTTTCGCCGCGCCCGTCGCGCTGGCCGATTCGGTCATGCGTGCCATCGCGCCGTTCGCCTCGCAGATCATCTGCGCCACGTCACTGCGGTTGTCCACGGACGCGGCGCTTCGCGACCTCGATTTCACGGCCGTTCGCCGCTAGCAGCGGCGGTGCTTGTTGGTTCGCCGCTCGCAGCGGCTGTGCTTGTTGGTTCGCCGCTCGCAGCGGCGGTGCTTGTTGGTTCGCCGCTCGCAGCGGCGGTGCTTGTTGGTTCGCCGCTCGCAGCGGCGGTGCTTGTTGGTTCGCCGCTCGCAGCGGCGGTGCTTGTTGGTTCGCCGCTCGCAGCGGCGGTGCTTGTTGGTTCGCCGCTCGCAGCGGCGGTGCTTGTTGGTTCGCCGCTCGCAGCGGCGGTGCTTGTTGGTTCGCCGCTCGCAGCGAACATGGCCCGCGGGCACGACAATCCCCACCTAGACTTGTCCGGTGATACTCGAGGGATTAATCCGGGGGCTCTCGCGCGCCCAAAGCTTCGAGACCGCTGTCGATCACGCCGCACGTAGCGCAGACTTCTCGCTCGTCGACGGCCTCCGCGCCCCCCTTCTGGCCGCTCTGCTTGAGCGCCGGAGCGGACCCCAGGCGTTGTTGGCGATTACGGCAACCGGTCGCGAATCCGAATACTTACGCACCGCCCTGCGCTGCGTGATGCCAAACGCCACCATCATCGAATTCCCGGCCTGGGAGACGCTGCCGCACGAGCGGCTCAGTCCCAGCGCCGAAACCGTGGGAAAGCGCATCGATGCACTCCGCCGCCTGAAGGCCTGGTCGGCGGAACCGTCTGGGGACATCATCCTGGTCGCCTCCGTGCGCGCTGCGCTCCAGCCGCTGGCCGACAACCTCACCGATCTCGAGCCGATCCAGCTGCTCGCTTCGGCGCGGGGATACGACCTCGCCGGGCTCGGGCGACAGCTCGTCGATCTTGCGTACACGCGAGTCGACATGGTCACGCGACGCGGCGAGTTCGCCGTGCGCGGCGGCATCCTCGACGTCTTCTCGCCCATCGATGAGCATCCGGTCCGCGCCGAGTTCTTTGGGGACGAGCTCGAGCAGCTGCGCTACTTCTCCGTCGCTGACCAGCGCAGCCTCCCCGAAGAGGTGCTCGAAGCGGAGTTGCCCGCGAGCCGCGAGATGCTCCTCAGTCCCGAGGTACGCCAGCGCGCCCGCGAGATGCAGCACGAGTTTCCGAGCCTCGCCCAGATGCTCGCGAAGATCGCCGAAGGCATCCCCGTCGACGGCATGGAGTCGCTCGCCCCCGCCCTGGTCGACAAACTCGTCCCGCTCACCGCGTACCTCCCGGAGGGCGCCGCCATCGCCGTACTCTCGCCGGAGAAGGTCGCCACCCGTGCGGTCAGCCTCGTGGAGACCAACCGGGAGTTCCTCAGCGCCGCGTGGAATGCCGCCACCGCCGGAGCCGAGGCTCCCATCGACCTCAACGCCGGCGACTTCCTCAGCCTGCCGAAACTGCGCGAGAGTGCGGGCAGAAGAGCCTGGTGGACTCTGAGCCAGTTCAATGCGGGCGCCGTGGCATCCGACCCATCATCATCATCGCGCGAGCCCGCCGGGACCATCTCGCTCAGCGAACTGGTCGAAAGCATCGTCAGTGATGACAACTACGTGCGAATCGACGCCGTCGGAGTGCCGAGCTTCGCCGGCCAGGCAGATGGGGCTCTCGACCACGTGCGCCAGCGCGTGCAGCAGGGGTGGTCGGTCGCGGTTCTGGCGCAGGGCACCGGCCTGGTCGAACGCACCGCCGACGTGCTCGCCGAACACGAGATCGCCGCCCGGGTGGTCGACGAGTACCCGGCGGACGCGGAGCCCGGGATCGTCTACCTGCTGAAGGCCACGGTCGAGGCGGGGTTCGAGATCCCCGGGATCAAACTCGCAGTGCTCAGCGAGGGCGAGTTCTACGGCCGGTCCACCGGGTACGACACCCGCCAGGTAAAGAAGCTCGCCGGGCGCCGCAAAAACGTGGTCGACCCGCTGCAGCTGAAGACCGGCGACTTCGTGGTGCACCAGACCCACGGAATCGGCAAGTTCGTCGAACTCACCCAGCGCGAGATCTCCAGTGGTGGCCGCAACGCCGTCAAGTCGATGCGCGAGTTCTTGGTGATCGAGTACGCGCCCAACAAGCGCGGCTACCCGGGGGACAAGCTGTTTGTGCCCACCGACCAGCTCGACCTGCTCTCCCGCTACGTCGGGGGAGAGGCCCCGTCGCTCAGCAAGATGGGCGGCACCGAGTGGTCCGCGGCCAAAAACAAGGCCCGCAAGGCAGTGCGCGACATCGCCGTCGAACTGGTCAAGCTCTACTCCGCCCGGATGGCATCGAAGGGCTACGCCTTCGGGCCGGACACCCCGTGGCAGCGTGAGCTGGAGGAGTCGTTCCCGTTCGCGGAAACGGCCGACCAGCTCACCACCATCGACGAGGTGAAGGCAGATATGGAACGCCCGATCCCGATGGATCGCCTCATCAGCGGCGACGTCGGTTACGGCAAGACCGAGGTTGCCGTGCGTGCCGCGTTCAAGGCGGTGCAAGACGGCAAACAGGTCGCGATGATCGTGCCCACCACCCTCCTCGTGCGCCAGCACATGGAGACGTTCGCCGAGCGATTCTCCGGGTTCCCCATCCACCTGCGGCCGCTCAGCCGGTTCCAGACCGAGAAGGAATCGAAGGAGACGATGGAGGGCCTGAAGCAGGGCACCGTCGACGTCGTGATCGGAACCCACCGACTGCTGTCGAAGGGCATGGAGTTCAAGGACCTCGGCCTGGTCATCATCGACGAGGAGCAGCGGTTCGGCGTCGAGCACAAGGACGCCTTGAAGAAGCTCAAGACGAACGTCGACATCCTGGCGATGAGCGCCACCCCGATTCCCCGGACCCTCGAAATGGCGGTGACCGGCATCCGCGAGATGTCGACGCTGGCGACGCCGCCCGAGGACAGGCACCCGATCCTCACCTTTGTTGGCCCGTACTCGGACCGCCAGATCGGTGCCGCCATCCGGCGCGAGCTGCTGCGCGAGGGCCAGGTGTTTTACGTACACAACCGGGTGTCGTCGATCAACCGGATCGCCGCGCAGATCGCCGAAATCGTGCCGGAGGCGCGCGTCGCCGTCGCCCACGGCCAGCTGCCCGAGCATGTGCTCGAGCAGGTCATGGTCGATTTCTGGGAACGCAAATTCGACGTGCTGGTGTCGACGACCATCATCGAAACTGGCCTCGACATCGCCAACGCCAACACCCTAATCATCGACCGCGCGGACAAGTACGGGCTGTCCCAGCTGCACCAACTTCGTGGCCGCGTCGGACGTGGACGGGAACGGGCCTACGCCTACTTCCTCTACGACGAGATGAAGCCGCTGAGCGAGACCGCCAACGACCGCCTCGCCACCATCGCCGCGAACAACGACCTCGGAGCGGGCATGCAGATCGCCCTGAAGGACCTCGAGATCCGTGGAGCGGGAAACCTGCTCGGCGGCGAGCAGTCCGGGCACATCGCCGGCGTCGGATTCGACCTGTACCTGAGGATGATCGGCGAAGCGGTGAGTACCTTCCGCGGCGATGTCGCCGAGGGGCAAACCGAGCTGCGGTTGGAGCTTCCGGTCGACGCGCACATCCCCGAGGAGTACGTCGAGAGCGAGCGCCTGCGTTTGGAGGCGTATCAAAAGCTGTCGACGGCGTCTTCGCCCGCGGCATCCCCCGACCAGCTTGATTCTGTTCTGGAGGAACTGACCGACCGCTACGGCGAGCCGCCCGAGCAGGTGACGGCACTGATTGCGGTGTCCCGCCTCCGCCGCGCCGCTCAGAAGGCCGGGCTCAGCGAGGTTGTCGCGATGGGCGGCAAGCTGCGCATCGCTCCGGCGGACCTGCCCGATTCGATTCAGATCCGGCTGCAGCGGATGTATCCGGGGGCGCGCTACTTCGCGGCTCCCCGCACCATCAGTGTGCCGATGCCGGAAGGCCTCGGTGACCGCGCGCTGATCGAATGGACCAACAAGCTGATGACGCAGATCTTCCCCGAGCCGGTGGTTGTGCCGGTCGCATGATCGCGATCCGATGACCGACAGCCGATGACCGACAGCCCGATCGCTGCGACGCCGTACGAAGTGCTCGGGGTTCCGCCGACCGCAGATATCACCGAGCTGCGCCGTTCCTACCGGCGGATGCTGCGCGAGACGCATCCGGACACCGGTGGCGTCGCAGTGCATTTTCACGCGGTGCAGGCCGCCTGGGACGTGATCGGAACCGTCGAGGGGCGTGCCGCTTATGACCGGGGGATGTCGGCGCCGCAGCGTTCGGCACGTCCGGGTGCCGCTGCCCCGACGTTCGCCCCGTCCGCCGCCGAGAACCGCCGCGGCACACGGCCGGCTCCGCGGGAGTTCGGACTGGCCGGGCTGTGGCAGCGCGAGCGCTACCTCGAGATGTTCGCTGAGTGGGCGCCGGCGGCGGCTGCAGACCCGTACAGCGCGGCTGTAGTGAGGTCCGCGCCCGCGCCACTTCGCCGGGTGCTGGCGAAAGCGATGGCTGAGGAGACCAGCGGTGCCGCTCTCTCCAGCCTTGGCATCGGGTACACGATCTGGCATGGCGTCGCCACCGGTACCGGCGCGCCCGGTGAGCCTGACGAACAGCTCGATCATGTCGTGTTGGGCGCGAGCGGGCTTTTTGCGATGTCATCGTGCGACTGGGGAGCCCCGGTGCGCACCCGCAAGGGCGAGCTCATCGGAGCGGGACTGGCGGCAGACGAGTTTCCGGTGAACGCGCTGACCATTCGCGCGCGCTGGTTTGGCCGTCGGTGCCGGGTTCCGGTCACCGCAGCGCTGATTGTTGTGCCCGATGGTTCGAGTGACGACTCGGTCATGACGTTGGGCGTCAGCCGCGGCATGCCGGTTCTGCTGGTGCAGCTGTCCAGGCTGCCCGATGTGCTGCGCGTCGGGTTCGGCGCCCCACCCTTCCGCGGTGGCGCGGAGGTCTTCGAGCTGCGCACCAGGATCATGGCCGGGGTGCGCTTTCTCTAGCGGCGGATCTGATCGGCGCCCGGCCTACTGCGTGAGCCCTCTGTGAACGATCATGAGAAGTGAATGATCATGAGAAGTGAACGATCATGAGGAGTACTCTGATCTCAATCGCCAGTCTGAGACTGCTCAGGCGGCGCTGCACGCATCAGAGGAGAACGCAATGGGGGACGACATTGCGGGGCAGGCCAAGGCAGGCCCCACGTCAGCAGGAACCACCGACGAGCGCGACTGGGCGCGCAAAAAGATCCAGCGCCGACGCGAGTTAGCCACCCACGCGACGGCCTACGTTGTTGTGAACCTGTTTCTGGTGCTGACGTGGTGGTTTTCCGGGGGTGGCTACTTCTGGCCGGGCTGGGTGATCGCCGGGTGGGGAGTCGGTCTGGTTCTTGATGCGGCGTCCGTGCTAATCCCCAAAGAGATCACCGAGGACCAGATCGATCGCGAGCTGAAGAACAGGAAGCGCTGAGTCAGCTGGCCCTGAGTCAGCTGACCCAGAGCCTATTGGGTGCATTCCGGCTGGCCCTCGGCTACGACCGCAATGCGAGGGTGAAGGGCAGCACCGCGGGTGCTCCGGCCTGCAGGAGCTGTCGGCCTGCGACGGTGAGTGTCCACCGGCTGTCAGCCAAATCGTCGACCAGCAATACGGGTCCGCTCGCCGAGGCGAGCGCTTCGGCAAGCTCTACGCCCACGGAAAAGCCGTTCCACACGTTGGCCAAGCGATACGCACTGTTGCCACCGGGCTCGCCCGTCGGACCGGCTCCCGCAAGGTCGAGTGCACCGAGGTAGGGAAGCCTGCCAATCTGGGCAAGACCGGCCGCAACGGAGTTCACCAGTTCGGGATGGTGGCGCGAAGGCATGGCGACCACTCCCGCGGGGCGCTGCTGCCATCCCCACTCGGCGAGCACCCGCACACACGCGGCGAGCATCGCTGGCGTGACGGGAGCGTCCATTGCGGACGGAGCGAAGATGCCGCGCAAAGTATTGCCCCAGCCCAGGTCGGTCAGTCTCGCGAGAGCCCGACCTTCGAGCACGCGCTCGGACGGCGCGATCTTGCCCTTCGCGGGAACGCCCAAGCGGTCTGCGCCGGTCGGCCACTGGGCCCGCGGATCGAGCGCGACGCCCACTCGGTCTAGCGACGCCGTTGCCGTCGCCGTGGCGTCGTCACGCACTTCGTCGGGGTACCAGATTCCGGCACAATTGTCGCAGCGGCCGCAGGGGGAGGCGGTGTCATCGTCGAGCGAGCGTTGCAAGTATTCCATCCGACATTCGGTGGTGCGCTCGTACTCGAGCATGTGTTGTTGCTCGGCCACCCGCTCGGCGGCGATGCGCTCGTACCGCTGCCGGTCGTACGACCACGCGGCTCCCGTCGCAACCCATCCGCCGGTGACCCGGCGCACAACACCATCGACGTCGAGGACCTTGAGCAGCAACTCGAGAGGGGTGCGCCGGATGTCGACCCGGGCTTCCAACGCGGGCGTCGACAACGGGCCGTCGTTCGCGGAGAGCGCGTCGAGCACCGCAGTGGCGCGCAGCTCACTGGGCATCGACGCGGTAGCAAAGTACTGCCAGATTGCTTCGTCTTCGCTGCCGGGGAGGAGCAGCACGTCTGCGTTCTCGGTGGCGCGGCCCGCGCGGCCCACCTGCTGATAGTAGGCAACGGGCGAGGACGGAGCTCCGAGGTGCAGCACAAAGCCGAGGTCGGGTTTGTCGAACCCCATGCCAAGCGCGCTGGTAGCGACCAGCGCTTTGACTTCGTTGTTTTTCAGCATTTCTTCCGACTTTTCGCGTTCACCCGTGTCGGTCTGCCCGGTGTATGCGCGCACGTTGTGGCCCGCGTCGCGCAACAACCGAGCCGTGTCCTCCGCGGCGGACACCGTGAGCGCGTAGATGATGCCGCTGCCCGGGAGTTCATCTATGTGGCTCAGCAACCAGCCGAGGCGGCTGCGGGCATCGGGCAACCGCAAGACTCCGAGTCGCAGGGAGGCGCGGGCGAGGGGGCCGCGAATGGTGACGACCCCAATGTCGGTGCCGCCGGTGCCGCCGGAGCCTGCGGTCGTCGCGGGAGCGTCGTTACTAGCAAAATGCGCGGTGTCGAGTTGCTCCGCGACGTCGTTCACCACACGGCTGTTCGCCGTCGCTGTTGTTGCCAGAACCGGCACGCCCAGCGGCATCTGCGCGATCAGGTCGCGCAGTCTCCGGTAGTCCGGACGGAAGTCGTGACCCCAGTCGGAGATGCAGTGCGCCTCATCGACGACCAGCATGCCCACTCGTCTGATGAGATCCGGCAGCTGGTTCTCGCGGAACGCCGGATTATTCAACCGCTCGGGAGAGACGAGCAACACGTCAACCTCGTCGTTCGCCAGCTGGCGCTGCACATCGCTCCACTCGTGCGCATTGGTCGAGTTGATCGCGACGGCCCGCACCCCGGCACGGGCTGCCGCGGCAATCTGGTCGCGCATGAGAGCAAGAAGCGGCGATACGAGAATCGTGGGGCCGGCACCCTGCCGACGAAGGAGCAGGGTCGACACAAAGTACACCGCCGATTTGCCCCATCCCGTGCGCTGAACGACCAGTGCCCTTCGGCGCAGGTCGACGAGGGTTTCGATTGCCTCGAACTGACCCTCGTGGAAGTCAGCGTCATCGCGACCCACAAGGGTTCGCAGGATCTCGAGGGCGGCGATGCGGGTTTCTGTCAGGGGAGGGTTGAACACGAGACAAGCTTGTCAGGTGCCCCCGACGACACACTGGACGACGGCTACTTGTGCGCACCATTTGCGCGTGCGGCGCCTGTGCAGGAGTGGGTCGGAGTGGGTCACGGTCGCGGTTGGGTCGCGGACGCGGGTGTACCGAGTGTCGTCCACAGCGAGAACGCCACGCGAGTTGCTCACAGAATCCGGCATGACCGCCGCCTCACCGGTCCCTTCGTTCAGAGTCAGCAGCATGCAAACCATAGTGAAAGCGGCGAACGACGCAGGTCTACTCGCACTGATGCCCCACCTCCTCGGCATGCATCCGCACAACAGTGTTGTGCTGTTGGCATTCCGCGGCAACCGAACGCACGGCGCGCTGCGCTTTGATTTGCCGAAACCGACGGGCGCTCGGCCCGGGCTCGTGTACAAGCGGGTGTCGCGGGCGCTCGTGGGCTTCCTGGGCAAGTTACCCGGGGCCGACGGGGTTGTTGTGGCAGTCGTGACCGATGAGGCCTTCGGGCAATCGCCCATTCCGCCCCATGCAGAATTCGTCGGTGAGCTCACTCGAACCGTCGAACACTCCCGATTTGCGCTGAAGGCGGTGCTGTGTCGCGCGAGCGACGGCTGGGCGCCGTACTTTGACCTGGATGTTCCGACCGGAGGCTACTCGCTCGCCGATCTCGTTGATCCCGGTATTGCTGCTCAGTTGCCCGGTAATCTGCCTCCCGTCCTTGACGTCAGCGCGGTGCCCGAGAGGGTCCCCGACGCGTGCGACAACGTGAAGCTCCGGGTGATGTCTCATTTTCACCGGATCCGAAAACTGGCGGACGAAGTATCCGATGGCGGAGCCGCGACCGCGCCTGGCGCCCTCGACGAGGATCTCGTCAGCCTTACCGAAAGCGCGCTCCACCTGTCCGAGGACGAGTTTCCGGAGGCCGCTGGGCTGGTGCTGGCTCTGGCACAACTGCCCCGTGTCGCCGAGTGGATGGTGGCGCAGTGGGCAAGTGACGAGGTGACTGGGTATCGTCTCGCGCGGCAATCGCTCCACCCCGTCGCGGGCCGGACTTCTGCCGAAATAGAGTTTGTGGACATACTGCTGGGTCGAAGCCGTCGCCCGGACCCCGCGCGGGTCGACCGTGCCATCCAGTTGATGTTGAACGTCGTGGCATGCGCAGACGACGCGGTGCGGCCCACACCGTTGTGCATGCTGGGCTGGCTGCACTGGGCGTTGGGAGCCGGGTCGCTCGCCGGAGTTTACGTTGACGAGGCAGCGAGCATAGCCCCTGACCACCCGTGGGTGAAGAACCTTAAGGCGACGCTCAACCACGGTCTGTTGCCCGAGTGGGCGTTTTTCGACGGGCACGACGACGACGGCGACGATGACGATGATAACGACGACGACCACTATTACGACGACAGCTACCACTGCGACGACGATGGCGATGACGACGACTACGGCGACGACGACGACTACGGCGACGATGACCAGGGTTACCAGGACTCGCGCTCCGGGCAGTACTAGTGCGTCTGCTTCTTCTCTACGGTCTTCCGCCATACCTTCGTGATGACCACGGGGATGAGAACTAGAGAGCGCAGGTCGAAGAGCGCGTGGATGACAATCACCAACAGGATGGAGCCGCTGAGGATGTAGATAACGGTGAAGACGAGTCCGAGGATGGTCGAGGAAATGACGCCAGCAGGCCCCTGATAGAGGTGAAGCATGCCGAACAGCAACGCGGAGGCGAAAAAGGCGACAGCACCGTTGCCCACGAGCGCGAAGATGAGAGCCGGAATCGAGAATCGAAACAGTAGTTCTTCCACCAAGCCCGCGTTGATGGCCAAGGCCGCCCCATACGGCAATTCGCTGCGGGTTCGGGGGATGAGTGCCGCGACATCACCCACGGTGGGAATTGCATCCTGGTGATTGCGCAGCAGAAGAATCGGCGCTACCAGCGCGAGCACGACAACGACCGCAACGGCGGTTGTGATCGCGGTGCCCACCGGGTTGGTGACAACCTCCAGCGCCCAGGCCATCGGCGCCCAGGCGCGGGCGTCCTGCAGGGCGGGGGAGACGTACTGGCTGGAGGCGAGGAGGATCACCGCCGACAGGCCACCGAAAACAAAGAAGGACTCCCGCAGCCAGCGCGCGTACACCCGGTTGCGGGCCTTAGAGGAACGCAGCCGTTTGAAACGACCATATTCGCGGCGTTCACGTGAGATCGCGCGCGCAACGAGCACGGCGACGACGAGGATCAGGAGGGAGAGCAGCGCAAGGAGCACGTAGCCATTGTGCCGGTGTTCAGGCGGAGGCACGCCAGACGACAGGGGAGTCGAGGATGATGCCGGCGAGATTGGGTTCTTCGCCGCGCAATTGGCTCAGCACCGACCGGGCCGCCGCCTCACCGAGTTCTGTGGCGGGCTGGTGCACTGTCGACAGCGGCGGCTGGGTTCGGAGCGCCCAGGAGCTGTCGTCGAAGCCGACGATCCCGACGTCTTCCGGAATTCGCCGCCCGGCCTCCCTCAGCGCCTCCACCGCGCCTGCGGCCACGGAATCCGCTGCGGCGAACACACCATCGATCAGTGGATCGCGCTGCAGAAGCTCGCGCATACCTGCCAGCCCCGAGGAAAAGGAGTAAAACGGCACTGACGCGACCAGTGCCGGGTCGAACCGATCGCCCAGAGCGTCGCGGAATCCGGCCATACGATCAGAACCGGAGTCGCGGTCCATCGCGGGCGCGACCATCCCAATGCGCTTGCGCCCGGTGGCTACGAGCTGGTTCGTAATGGCTCGGGCTGAGCCGCGGTTGTTGATGCCCACGAACGGCAACTGGCGAAGATCAGGGGGGTGGCCGACAAAGGTTGCGGGGAGTCCCAGTCGTTCGATGAGTCGCGTAAGCGGGTCGTTCTCGCGTGCGGACACCACGATGACGCCGTCCACAAAGCCTCCGCTGAGGTACCGCGCTACCCGCTCGGTGTCCCGCTCGGTATCGATGATCAACGACACCATCTGGTAGTCGGCCAGCGACAGCGTCTGGTTGGCTCCCAGGAGAATGTTCCCAATGTTCGGATCCTCCACGAACAACGAGTGGGGCTCGTGCACCAGGAATCCGATCGCGAGCGACCGTTGCAGGACCAGGCTTCGCGCCGCGCTGTTCGGCACGTAGCCGACCTTGATGATCGCCGCTTCGATGGCGATGCGCGCCTCCGCGGACACGTATTTCTCGCCGTTCACCACCCGGCTGACCGTGCCCCGGGACACCCCCGATTCCACAGCCACGTCGTGAATGGTGGCGCGCTTGCGCCGGGGCAGGTCGGTGGGCATGGCACCACTGTATCGTCGCAGCGAGTTGACAAGACGAAGATGGCCGACCTAGTCTGTGTACGTTCACAGAGACTCGACGGTGAGAACGTACTCCCGAATCTGTGCACGTTCACAGAGCTTCGGGAGAATGTATGTCAACGCAGACATTGACGGCGGGTGTCACCGCGGCGGAGGAGACCACCCCGTTCGCACATCCCGGCCTCGCCTACGGGTGTGACTACAACCCCGAGCAGTGGGACAAGGTTGTCTGGGAGCAGGACGTCGAGCTCATGCGCGAGGCAGGGGTCGACCTTGTCGCGATCAACATCTTCGGCTGGTCGCAGCTGGAACCCTCCGCCGGACACTACGAATTCAGTGACCTCGACACCATTATCGAGATGCTGCACGCCGCCGGCATTCGAATCAATCTCGGCACCGGTACTTCTTCGCCGCCTCCGTGGCTGACCACCCTGCACCCTGAAATCCTGCCGGAGGCCGAGGACGGAACCACAAGGTTTCCGGGAGGTCGTCAAGCGTGGTGCCCCAGTTCTCCGGTGTTTCGCGCAGCGGCCCTCGCCCTGGTCGAGGCGGTCGCAGAGCGATACGGCCGCCACCCCGCCGTCGCCCTCTGGCACGTCTCCAATGAGCTCGGCTGTCACAACGCGCTCTGCTACGACGCCGACACGGACGCCGCTTTCCGGCGCTGGCTGGAGAACAAGTACGCCACCATCGCAGCACTGAACGCCGCATGGGGCACCTCGTTCTGGAGCCAGCGGTACAGCGCCTGGAACGAGATCAGCACGCCCAAGTTGACGCTCTCGAGCCGCAACCCCGGCCAGATGCTCGACTTTCATCGCTTCAGTTCCGACGAACTGCTCGACTACTACCGGGCAGAGGTTGCGGTGCTTCGGCGTCATAGCACCGCGCCCGTCACGACCAACTTCATGGTGACCGCTCACATCCGCAACCTGGACTACTGGAGCTGGGCACCGGAGGTCGACATCGTCGCGAACGATCACTACCTCGATCACCGCCTGGGCGACCCCACCACCGAGCTGGCCTTTGCCGCAGACCTCACCCGCGGGCTCGCGGGCGGAGGGCGCTGGCTGCTTATGGAGCAGTCGACCAGCGCGGTGAACTGGCAGCCACTGAACCTCGCGAAAGCGCCGGGCCAGATGACACGCAATTCGTTGACCCACGTGGCCAGGGGAGCCGAGGCGATCTGCTTCTTCCAGTGGCGCGCCTCCCCGCAGGGGTCGGAGAAGTTCCATTCCGCGCTCCTTCCCCACGCGGGCACCGACACCGTGCTGTGGCGCGAAGTGGTGGAGCTCGGACGAACGCTCGACCGGCTCGACGAGATTGTCGGCACCACCGTCGTGGCAGACACGGCAATCGTGTTCAGCTGGGAGGCGTGGTGGGCTGGCGACGGCGAATCGCGCCCGTCCCACTCGGTGACCTACTTGGAGCAGGTTCACGCGCTGTATGCCGCCCTGCACGAGTTGGGGGTGACGGTCGACATCGTGGCGCCCGACGCCGACCTCACCGGATATCAGCTGGTTGTTGTGCCCGCCCTGTACTTGGTCACGGACGCCGACGCCCGCAACATCACCGATTACGTCGAGCATGGTGGAAACCTGCTGGTCACCTTCTTCAGCGGCATCGTCGACGAAGACGACCGGGTCCGCCTCGGCGGCTACCCGGGTGCCTTCCGCGAGGCGCTGGGAATCGTCGTCGAGGAGTTCGCACCGCTCCGCGACGGTCAGATCGTGCGTCTCGACAACGGAGCGTCCGGCACGCTGTGGAGCGAGCGCCTGCGGACCACCGGTGCGGAAACTCTGGCCAGTTACCTCGACGGACCGCTGCCAGGGGTTCCCGCGCTGACCAAGAACCGGCACGGCGCAGGCACCGCGTGGTATGCCGCGACCGCGCTTGCTCCGGACTCCCTGCGTAACCTGCTGCGCGACGTCAGCGGTGATAGCGGCGTCACTGCACTCGGTCCGGAAAGCGATGGCAGCGTTGAAGTCATTCGTCGCGCCGCGCCGGACCGGAGCTACCTGTTTGTCATCAACCACGGAGCGGTCGACGTCGAGCTCGCCGCCCGTGGGCACGAGCTGGTGACGGACACCCGCGTCGACCAGATCATCCGTGTACCGGCGGGAGCCGTGCGCGTTCTTCGAGAGGATACCGACCAGTGACGACAACTGCCGTCTCGGGCCCCACCGAGACATCCCCGGTGCCCCGACGCACACGGCGCCCGATCGCGCACAAGAAGGCCATCGCCATCTTCGTGTTGCCGTTTGGCGTGCTCTTCGCCCTCTTCTACCTGATCCCCATCGGCTACGCGGTGTACCAGTCCCTGCTGGTCGTCGAACGCGAAGGCACGTTCGGGCAGGCCACCGAGGTGTTTGGTGGACTCACCCAATACATCCTGGTCTTCCAGAACGGCCCGTTCTGGCAGTCCGTGGGCCGCGTGCTGATGTTCGGCGTCGTGCAGGTTCCGGTGATGTTGGGGCTCGCGCTCCTCTTCGCGCTGCTTCTCGACTCGCCCCTGCTGAAGGGGAAGCGGTTCTTCCGCCTCGCCTTCTTTGTGCCGTACGCGGTACCCGGGGTCATCGCGGCGATTATGTGGGGATTCCTGTACTCGCCGAACCTGTCGCCGTTCAGCCTGGTGACGGAGAACATCGACTTCCTGTCGGCCGAGCTCGTGCTCTGGGCCATCGCGAACGTGGTGACCTGGGTCTACGTCGGCTACAACATGCTCATCATCTACTCGGCGCTGCTGGCAATCCCGACCGAGATCTACGAGGCGGCACGGCTCGACGGCGCGGGGCAGCTGCGCATCGCCTGGTCGGTGAAGATCCCGTTGATCATCCCGGCGATTGTGCTGACCGGCATCTTCTCGATCATCGGCACCCTGCAGTTGCTGGCCGAGCCGCAGGTGTTCCGCAGCTTCAGCTCCGCAGTGACCAGCACCTTCACGCCCAACCTGATGGTCTACTCGACCTCGGCCATCCCCAACATCAACCTCGCGGCGGCATTCTCCGTGGTGCTCGCGCTGGCCACATTTGTGCTGTCCTTCACATTCCTGAAATTCACCCAGCGGAAGGACGCAAAATGAGCGCCCCAACCCCAGCCCCCACCCCGGTCGCGACGCGCCGGTCTGCGCTGCGTTCCTCCGCGCCGAAGGGCGACTTCGCGCCCAAGGAGAGCCCCCTCTCCAAAGCCGGTGCGATGATCGTGATGCTGATCTTCACGCTTTACTTCCTGATTCCGATCTGGTGGCTGTTCATCGCCGGCACCAAGAGCAGTGACCAGTTCACGAGCACCAACCCCCTCTGGTTCGCCGACTTCAACCTCTTCGAGAACATCGGGGCACTTGTCGCCTACCGCGACGGCGTTTTCCTGCGCTGGATGCTCAACAGCCTCGCCTACGCCGGCGGGGGAGCGCTGCTCGCGACCCTGATCGCCGCA
The DNA here is from genome assembly GCF_003003265.1 of Glaciihabitans tibetensis. Taxonomy (GTDB): domain Bacteria; phylum Actinomycetota; class Actinomycetes; order Actinomycetales; family Microbacteriaceae; genus Glaciihabitans; species Glaciihabitans tibetensis. Next base: position 64,657 of record NZ_PVTL01000011.1, on the reverse strand, counting down.
ATGTGCGGGTACGCGCTCGCCAAGTACCGGTTCCCCGGACGCGAAGTGATCTTCAACGTTGTGCTCGGCGGCGTACTCGTTCCCGCCACCGCGCTCGCTCTGCCTCTGTTCCTGATTTTCAGCCAGGTCAGCCTGACCAACACGTTCTGGGCGGTTTTCCTGCCGAGCCTGGTCAGCCCATTCGGGGTCTACCTCACCCGCATCTTCGCCGCGGCGAGCGTGCCAGACGAGCTCATCGAAGCGGCGCGGCTGGATGGCGCAGGCGAGATCCGCAGCTTCTTCACCGTCGCGGTGAAGCTGATGTTCCCGTCCCTGGTCACGGTCTTCCTGTTCCAGTTCGTCGCCATCTGGAACAACTTCTTCCTGCCGCTGGTGATGCTGCGCGACGAGGTGCTGTTTCCGGTCACCCTCGGCCTGTACGGCTGGAACTCCCAGGTGAACCAGATTCCCGAGCTGCGCGGCTATGTGCTGATCGGTGCTCTGCTGTCCATCATCCCCCTCATCATCATCTTCCTGCTGCTGCAGCGCTTCTGGCGCAACGGCCTCGGAGCCGGGTCTGTGAAGTAGACCGGCTGTCCCCCCCCCTAAACCCACCACCCCACCAAGCAGTTCCTCCCAATGAAGCAAAGGAATCTCATGCACACACCCAAACGGCTGGGCGCCATCGCTCTGCTCGCAACCACAGCAATTGTTCTCAGCGGATGCTCGTCCGCCGGTGATTCCGAAGACTCCGGCTCCGCGGCCGCGAGTTGTGAGCCCGCCACCGAAGCCGTCGAGCTGACGTTCACGTCCTGGATCCCGGGCATCGAAGAAGTTGTCGACGTCTGGAACGCGGAAAACCCCGACATTCAGGTCACGGTTCAGACCGGCCCGAACGGCAACAGCGGCACCTACCAGAACTTCTTCACCCAGCTCGAGGCGGGTAACGCTCCCGACCTCGGCCAGATCGAGTACGACGCGCTGCCTAACTTCCGCGTGCAGGACGGCCTTGTCAACATCGCCGACTGTGCCGGTGTGGCGGACGCTCAGGAAGACTTCGTCGACTGGACCTGGAGCCAGGTCTCCTTCGGCGAAGAGGATTCGGTCTACGCGATCCCGCAGGACTCCGGCCCGATGGCGCTGTTCTACCGCTCCGACCTGTTCGAAGCGAACAACATTGCCGTGCCCACCACCTGGGAAGAGTTCGCCACGGCGGCCGAGCAGGTGCGCGCGGCCGGTGGCTACATCACCAACTTCTCGCAGAACGACGTGAACCAGTTCGCCGGTCTCGTCTGGCAGGCCGAGGGCAGCTGGTTCGAGAACGACGGAACCAACTGGACCGTCGACCTGACCGGCGATGAGTCGACGACGGTCGCCGACTACTGGCAGGACCTGATCGACCGCGACCTCGTCTCGACCTACCCGGGTTGGACCACCGAGTGGGACAACGCCTACAACACCGGCGAGGTCTGGAGCTGGAACTCCGCAGCGTGGGGCGCCAACTCAATCATCAGCGGTGCGCCCAGCACTGCAGGTAACTGGTCCGTCGCGGCATCCCCGCAGTGGGAAGCCGGCGGCGAGTCGAGCGGAAACTGGGGAGGCTCCTCCACCGCAGTCTTCACCGGTTCGGAGCACCCGTACGAGGCCGCACAGTTCGCAATGTGGCTGAACACCTCCGACGAGTCCCTGACGATGCTCAACGAGTCCGCCCAGATCTACCCGGCGGCCGTGGCAGGTCTCGAACTGCCCTCGCTCGCCGCGGGTGTCGACTTCTACGGCGGCCAGGCCATCTATGACGTCTTCTCGGAGGCGTCCGGCCAGGTCTCCAGCGACTTTGTCTGGGGTCCGACAATGACCCAGACGTACAACGACGTTTCGGATGGGTTCAAGGCCGCCGTCAGCGGCACCGGAACGCTCTCCGAAGCGCTGGAGTCGGCACAGACCTCGACCATCGATGCGCTGAAGGCACAGTCGATTCCCGTCGCGGAGTAACGTTTCACGATGATCATTCACCTTCGTGCCGCGGGCGTCAGCCTCGTAATTGATGCCCGCGGCACGCGGGTGCCCGTCCTTGTTCACTGGGGCGCAGATCTCGGCGAATTGTCAGAGATCAGCCTCGCATCGGTCGCCGACGCCACCGTGCCCGCGATCGGCCCCAGCTCGCTCGATGTGCCGCTGCGCCTCAGCCTGCTCCCGACCCTCCGCGAGGGCTGGAGCGGTCGACCAGCCATCAGCGGCCACCGCGCGGGGTCGCCCACCATAGAGTTTGATCTCAGCCTCGATCGGGTGACCGGCAGCGGCCTCTGCCGCGAATTTGTGCTGGTGGATGCCGCGGCCGCGGTCACCGTCACCGTCGAGCTTGAGCTGACACCCCACGGGGTGCTGCGGCTGAGGCATACCCTCACCAACCGGGGCGCCACCGCGTTCGAACTTGGTTCGCTCGACGTCGTACTGCCGGTGCCCGATCGCGCGCGCGAAATTCTCGACTTCACCGGGCTGTGGACTCACGAGAGGCGTCCGCAGCGCACCGCCCTCGCCCACGGCACCTGGAGCCGCGAGTCCCGGCACGGCCGCCCCGGCCACGACGATGCGTTCCTCACGGTCATTGGCGCCGCGGGATACGGATTCCGCGCGGGCGAGGTGTGGGCGACGCACCTGGCCTGGAGCGGCGACAAACGCACCTGGGCGGAAAGCAGCCCGCTCGGCCGGGTTGTGCTCGGCCTCGGCGAACTGCTCGCGCCCGGCGAGGTCAGCGTCGTTCCGGGTGGCAGCTATTCGACGCCCTGGAGCATTGCCGTCCACTCCGTCGACGGTCTTGACGGCCTTTCCGCGCGACTGCACCCGTGGATTCGGTCCTGGTCGACCATCACCTCGCCGCGACCCGTCGTGCTCAACTCCTGGGAGGCGGTCTACTTCGACCAGGGTATGGAGCAGATCGCGCCCTTGGTGGATGCCGCGGCGCACGTGGGTGTGGAACGGTTCGTCCTCGACGACGGCTGGTTCACCGGCCGCAGCGATGACCGCCGCGCGCTCGGCGACTGGTTCGTCGATGCGGTGACCTGGCCGGAAGGGCTGCATCCGCTCATCGACCGCGTGCACGCAGCCGGGATGGACTTCGGGTTGTGGGTTGAGCCGGAGATGGTGAACCCCGACTCTGACCTCGCCCGGCGGCATCCCGAATGGATCCTCGGCGGCCCGTCCGCACACACCTGGCGCAACCAGCAGGCGCTCGACCTCGGCAACCCGGAGGTGTTCGACTACCTCCTCGGCCGCCTGAACGCGCTGTTGGAGGAGTACCCGGTGGCCTACCTCAAGTGGGATCACAACCGCGATCTCCTCTCCGGTTCGGCGCACCGGCAGACCACCGCGCTCTACCGCCTGATCGACGCGGTGCGGACGGCGCATCCGACACTGGAAATCGAGTCGTGCGCCTCCGGTGGAGCGCGCATCGACCTGGGAATTCTGGAGCGGGTCGACCGTGTCTGGACGAGCGACACCAACGACCCCCTCGAACGCCAGGAAATCCAGCGCTACACCGGACTTCTTATCCCACCGGAGTACCTCGGCAGCCATCTCGGCGCCGCCCGTTCGCACACGACGATGCGCAGCTCGGACCTCGCCTTCCGTTTCGCGACGGCGCTGTTCGGCAACGCTGGGATCGAGTGGGACCTGACCGTCGCGAGCGGCGCGGAACATGCGCAGATCGCGGAGTGGATCGGGCTGTACAAGCAGCTGCGCGAGCTTCTGCACGGCGGCACCGTGGTGCGTGCCGACAGCTCCGACCCGGCCGTGCAGCTGCACGGGGTGGTGTCTGCCGACCAGCAGCGCGCCGTGTTCGCGCAGGTGTCGATGGCGGCACCGGGCTCCGCGATCCCGCCCGCCCTGCGCTTTGTCGGACTCGCCCCCGACACCGTTTACCGGGTTACCGCGGTGACCGCCGGTGCCAACGCGCAGCTCATCCAGACCCGGCCCCCCGCCTGGCTGGAGTCAGGCGGAGTGAGCCTGCCGGGAAGGGTGCTGGAGACGGTGGGGTTGGCTCGGCCGATGCTCGCCCCGGAGCAGGCCGCGCTGTACTCCGTCATCGCCGAATAGTCGCAGCCGCGCGCCGGCGGTCTGGCCGCGCGCCGGGTCCGGCCGAGGGCTCGCTGCGCGGCCGTAGGCTGGCCGTATGACGCACACGCCCCACCCCAAACTCGACGAGTTGATCGCGGTACTCGCACGGCTGCGCGCCCCGGGCGGCTGCGCCTGGGATCGGGAGCAGACCCACGAATCGCTCGTGCAGTACCTGATCGAAGAGAGCCACGAGCTGGTCGAGGCGATCGAATCGGGCAGCCGTGAGGATCTCATCGAAGAGCTCGGTGACGTGCTCTACCAGGTGTTATTTCACTCCGACCTGGCCGAACACACCCCGGGCGAGGAATTCACTATCGAGGATGTGGCCGCGGCCATGACGGCCAAGATGGTGGGGCGGCATCCGCACGTCTTTGGGGACGCCACCGCGGAAACCGCTGAGGACGTCATCGCGGTCTGGGACGACCTGAAGAAGGTCGAGAAGCCGGGGCGCACGAGCGTGCTGGACGGGATCCCGCAGGGGATGCCGTCCCTGGCCCTCGCCTCGAAGGTGCTCGGCCGCGCCGAAAAGCTCGGGCTGATCGAGACCGACGCGCCCCCGGCCATCGCCGTCGAGGACGAGGAGGAGCTCGGCTCGCTGCTGCTGGCGATCGTTTCCTCCGCTCGCGCGGGAGGCCTCGACGCCGAACGCGCGCTGCGCTCGACCCTGCGGGACCTGCAGGAGGAGATGCGCGAGATGGAGCACGAGCTCCGCGCCGCCACCGTGGGCGATTCCGCCGATGCCGGCATCATCGGGCTGCCCGCCGCCGACTGATCCGCCCGGACTGATCCGCGACGGACTGACCCGCCACGGACTGACCTGCCATCGACTGACCCGTCGCGGACCGACGCGCGCTAGGCGATTCTGCTGCCCGTGGGGAGCTTGCCCGCCGGGGTGCGCGTGCGCGCCCAGGCACCGACCAGGGCGCCAGCCCCGAGCAGCGTCTGGATCGCGAGACCCACAAACCAGCCGGGAACCGTGGAGTCGATGGTCTCCTGCGCGGTGGGCCCCTGATCCATGTAGCCGCCAACGCCCTCCGTGCACTCGTCGTATTCGACCGTCAGGTCCGGCGTCACCTGTGCCGTGCGCACCCCGTACTTTATGTATCCGAAGAGATCCTGCGGGTTGCCGGCTTGGTCATAGCTGGTCGGTACGGCGTCCGCGAGCACGACGTAGGGGTTTGCGACGAGGATGCCCCAGAGGTAGTCGAAGCGCGGGGTTTCGTAGGTGGAGGTTGTTGCCGGAGAGCAGCCGAGCGGCTCGCCCGAATCTGAGTAGGTCATGCCATAGGAGCTCGTGGAGACAACGGTGCTCTGGACGGCGAACCCTCCCAGACTGAACGCGATCAGCGTGCCGACGCTCAGGGTCGCGACGGCGAGATAGGTCGCCACGATGGAAATCAGCGGGCGCGTGATGATTCCCGAGAGCCCGACCCCGATGGCCGCGACGATGCCGAGCTCGATCGCGAGCACAACGATAGACACGACGATCGAGGTGACGCTCAGGCCCCCGACCAGCCACGCGTAGATCAGAAACGGCACCGACGCTGCGAGAAAGGCGAGGGCGGTGATCCAGGCGGCCAAAAACTTGCCCACCACGATCTGGCCCGTGGTCACAAGGGTGACCTGCGTCGTGGCGAGGGTGCCCGCGTCCCGGTCACCGTTGATGGCATTGCCGCTCAACGCCGGAGCCACCAGCGTGCCGAGCAGCAGCACGAAGTAGATGATGGCGGAGTAGATGTTGCCGCCGGCGTCACCGGAACCCATGACGCCGAACCCGGTCAGCGCGATACTGAGCAGGATCGTGACAATGGCGACGAGGACAACGAAAATGCCGAGCAGCACGTACCAGGCAGTGCCGCGCACCCGCTGGCGCAGCTCCAGGGACAGGATGACTTGGGTTCCCGAGAGGAAGGCGTTCACGAGTTTCCCTTGCTGAGGTCGAGGAAGGTGTGTTCGAGGTCGCCGACGGCGGGAGCAAAGGTGCTGATGGGAACGCCCGCTGTCACGAGCTCGGCCAGCAGGGCTGCTGCGGCGCCTTCGCCGGTGAGCGGCACGAGCAGCTCACCGCGGTCGGCCACGATCGTCTCGGGGCCGATTCTGGCGGCGCCGAGAGCGGCGAGGAGCGCGGCCGGTGCGGAGGACCGGATCCGCCACGTGCGCAGGGTCGTCTTGGTCTGGGCGATGCTCTCCGCCGAGGCGCTCACGCCGCGGTCGAGATACACCGCGGTGTCGGCCATCTCGTCGAGCTCCGCCAGCACGTGGCTGGAGACCAGCACCGTTTTTCCCTCCGCCGCGACCCGCCGGACGAGCTGGCGCAGTTCCACCCTCGCGACCGGGTCGAGCCCGGATGCCGGCTCGTCGAGCAGAAGCACGGCCGGGTTGTGCACGAGAGCCCGGCCGAGACTCAGTCGCTGTTTTTGCCCGCGGGAGAGAACGCGGGTGGGCTGGTCGGCCAGCTCCGCCAGTCCGACGGTGCTGAGCAGGTCGGCCGCGCGGGCCGCGGCGGCGGCCCGGTCCATCCGGTATAGCCGGCCGGTCATCTCGAGGGTCGCCCGCACGGTGAGAGCGTTCCAGGAGCCGAGCACGTCGGGCATCCAGCCGAGCGCCGCCCGCACGGCGGCGGGATCGGCCAACGGGTCGTGCCCGCCGATGCGGATCGTGCCGCCGTCCGGCCGCAGCAGCGACGCCAGCATCAGCATGAGCGTGGTTTTGCCGGAGCCGTTGGGGCCGATGAGCGCGGTCACCTTTCCGGGAACTGCGACGAGGGAGGCATCCCGGACGGCATGTACCTGCCCGAATGACCGGGAAACGTGCTCCACCACGATTCCGTCGGCGAGGCTCTGCGAACTGTTCATGGGGCCAACCTACCGACACGGGGCTCCCACGCGCGTCAATCCCGAGGATGATTCGACTGGCCGGGTGCGAGAGAATCGACACATGGCTTCTCCCGTCAACCCTCCGCGCGGCATGCGCGACTTCCTCCCCGCTGACAAAGCACGACGCGAACGTGTGCTCGGCGTCATCCGCTCGACCTACCGTGCCCACGGCTTCGACGAGATCGAAACGCCGGTCATGGAGGACAGCGCCCGCCTGCACGCCGGCCTCGGTGGCGACAACGAGAAGCTCGCCTTCGGTGTGCTCAAGCGCGGACTCACCGCCGAGAACTTTGCGGCCGCCCGGGATGCCCTCGACCTGGCCGACCTCGGGCTGCGCTTCGACCTCACGGTTCCCCTCGCGCGGTTCTACGCCAGCCACCGTTCCGAGCTCCCCGCGGTGTTCCGGTCGATCCAGATCGCGCCCGTGTGGCGCGCCGAACGGCCCCAGAAGGGTCGCTATCGCCAGTTTGTGCAGTGCGACATCGACATTATTGGCGAGGCCGGTGTGCTGGCCGAGGTTGAGCTGCTCATCGCGACGTCCGCTGCCCTGGACGCCCTCGGACTCGGGGGATGCACCATCCGCATCAACGACCGCCGGCTACTGATCGGAATGCTGAACGCCTTCGGCTTCCCGGCCGAGGAACACGACCAGGTGCTCATCACGATCGACAAGCTCGACAAGGTGGGGGAGTCGGGGGTGGTGAGCGAGCTGCGCGAGCGCGGCGCGAGTTCCTCGGCGGTCGATGCGCTCGAGGGGTACTTCGCTCGTCCGAGCCTCGGCAATGACCTTCCGTTCGGAATCGAAGCGATCAGCAGGGCCCTGCCCGACGGAGTCGACGCCTCGGTCATCGCCGAACTCGCCGGTCTCGGTGCCGCCGTCGACGCAGCCCGGGCGGGTGGCTCCTTGGGAGCTGGCGCCTCGGGAGATGGCGCCTCGTCGCCGGCGCCGCTGATCGAGTTCGACCCGTTCCTCGTGCGCGGAATGGGGTACTACACCGGCCCCATCTTCGAAGTCGCCCACCCCTCGCTTGGCTACTCGCTCGGGGGAGGCGGTCGGTATGACGGCATGATCGGGCGATTCCTCGGTACCGACGTGCCGGCGACCGGATTCTCCCTCGGCTTCGAACGCCTGGTCGACCTCGTCGAGTTGCCAGAAGACGCGAGCACCGCCTCCATCGCTCTTGTGCACGACGCGGATGTCTCGCCCGCCACGCTCGCCGTGCTGAAGAGCCAGCTGATCAACGAGGGCACGCGGGTGCGGTTGGTGCGCCGGGTCAAGAACGTCAAGCTGCTGTTCGATGCGCTCGCCGCGGAAGGTTTCACGCACTTCGCGTTTGTGTCGGCGAGCACGGTCGACGCTGCCAGCCTGGAGCGGCGTCCGCTGGGAGCGTAGGCGTCCGCTGGGAGCGTCCGCGTCCGCTGGGAGCGTAATGTGCACTTTCTGCAAAATTTTGGTTGACACCTGACAACTAAGGCTTATAGTTGACATAGATCAACCGATCGAGACCCTCACCGCTGAGCGTGGGGGTTTCGGCATTTAAGGGGTAACTACATTGTCTTCCAGGCACACCGTGTCTTCCATTGACACCGCGCCGTCCGCGGCGCCTATGACGCACCGCCAGGTGCTCGAGGCCTTGTCCGGCCTCCTCATGGGATTGTTTGTCGCAGTGCTTGCGTCGACCGTTGTGTCGACGTCGCTGCCACGCATCATCTCCGACCTGAAGGGTGACCAGACCGCCTACACCTGGGTCGTCACCTCCACCCTGCTCGCCACCACCGTGTCCACACCGATCTGGGGCAAGCTCGCTGACCTGTTCAACCGCAAGATGCTGGTGCAGATCTCGCTGGTCGTTTTTGTGCTCGGCTCCGCACTGGCCGGCCTGTCCCAGGACACCGGCACGCTCATCGTCTTCCGCGTGCTGCAGGGACTCGGCGCGGGCGGGCTCATCTCACTCGTGCAGGTGCTGATCTCCGACATCATCTCCCCGCGCGAGCGTGGTCGCTACGTCGGACTGCTCGGCGCCGTCATCGCGGTGGGCACTGCGGGAGGACCGCTCCTCGGGGGAGTGCTCACCGACTCGATCGGCTGGCGCTGGAACTTCTACGTCTCCGTTCCGTTCGCCATCGTCGCGCTCATTCTGATCCAGCGCACCCTCAAGCTCCCGCCGCGGCCGCGCCGCGCCGTCTCCATCGACTACTTCGGCGCCATTCTCATCACCGCGGGAGTCTCGCTCCTCCTCATCTGGGTCTCGCTCGCGGGCAACCAGTTCGAGTGGGGATCCGCCACCTCCTGGGTGATGGCCGTCGGCTCCGGTGTGCTGCTCATCGCGGCCGTCATCGTCGAGCTGCGGGTGAAGGAGCCCATCCTCCCGATGGAGCTCTTCCGTAACCGCAGCTTCTCGCTCGTCGTCTTTGCGAGCCTCACCGTGGGTGTGGCACTCTTCGCGGCATCCGTCTTCCTCAGCCAGTACTGGCAGCTCAGCCGTGGTGCGACCCCGACCCAGTCGGGACTGCTCAGCCTTCCCCAGGTTGTCGGTTCGCTCGTGGCATCCACCACCATCGGCGTCCTCATCAGCCGCACCGGAAAGTGGAAGCGCTGGATGGTGCTGGGCGCCAGCATCCTGACGGTGGCGCTGGCACTCATGTCGACCCTGCGGTTCGACACGGACATCGTGCTCGTCTCGATTTACATCGGCCTCATGGGTCTCGGCCTCGGCATGGTGATGCAGAACCTTGTGCTCGTGGTGCAGAACTCGGTGGATGTGCGGCAGATTGGCGCGGCCAGCTCGGCCGTCGCGTTCTTCCGCAGCCTCGGCGGAACGCTCGGCGTGTCCGTGCTCGGTGCCGTGCTCGCGTCGCGGGTCTCCACGATCGTCGGCGACGGCATCTCCAGCGTTTCCGCTCCCGCCGACGAGCTGGCCACCCTCGCCAGCGGCACCATCCCGAACGTCGAGTCGCTGTCTACCCCGGTGCGGATCCTCGTCGAGTCGGCGTATGGGCAGGGCATCGGGGAGATATTCCTGATTGCCACCCCGCTCGCCTTCATCAGCCTGCTGTGCATCATCTTCCTGCCCAAGGCGGAGCTCGGAACCAAGACCGGAATCGAGCAGCTCGCAGAAACGCAGGAGAGCAACGACCTGGTGGACGTGACCGGGGGAGACATGAACTCCCTTCCCCAGACCGGCGCGATCACCCTTCCCGGCGACGATTCCCGCTCCACTGTGTCCGAGGCGGAGCGCTCTGCAGCCGGTCATACCCGGAGCTAGGGTGGATGTCGTGTCCGACAGCCTCCCCCCACGCAGCCACTCCGATGCCCGCTACAGCCACCTCGTCGAGGTTGAGCAGGCGGTGAGCCTGCTGCACCAGCTCTCGCGGGCCAAACTTCGGGTGCTCGTGGAGCGCTTCGACGCCGACCTGCAGCCCGCGGGATTCGCGGTGCTGCGCTGTGTGGTGGCGAACAGCCCGATCCGCTCCGGCGATATCGCCAGCGCCCTCGGCATCGACAAGAGTGCGGTGAGCCGGCAGCTCACCATCCTGCGAGACGCCGGCCTGATCGACGCGACCCCCGACCCCGCCGACGGCCGGGCCACGCTGGTGGTGGCCACGGACGCTGCCCTGGTCGCGCTCAAGCTCTTCCGCGAAGACGTACGGGCGGAGTATGAGCGCATCCTGGACAGCTGGGAAACCGAGGAGATCGTCGCCTTCGGCGCCCTGCTGCAGAAGTTCAACACCTCGTTGTCCTGACCGCCGGGTCTTGCGCCTCTAGTGAGCCGCAATGTCCTCGGGCGGAACGGTCGCGGGAGCAAAGCGGCACCGCCCGGACGCCTCGCCACGGGGAAGTGTTCACCCGCGGCGAGTAAGATTCAAGTCGAACATCCCCACATCCACGCGAGGATGTTCCCATTTACGTAAGTACTACTAAGGAGACTCACCGTGGCTTTGATTGAGACAGTAATCGCTCGCGAAATCCTGGACTCCCGGGGCAACCCCACGGTCGAGGTCGAGGTGTTGCTCGACGACGGCACCGTCTCCCGCGCCGATGTTCCCTCCGGCGCATCTACCGGCGCCTTCGAGGCATACGAGCTGCGCGATGGAGACAAGTCGCGCTACCTCGGCAAGGGTGTCCTCAAGGCCGTTGACGCAGTCATCGACGACCTCGGCCCCGCCATCGAAGGCATGGAAGCCACCGACCAGCGCCTCATCGACGCTGCCCTGATCGCCGCAGACGGCACCGAGAACAAGAAGAACCTCGGCGCCAACGCCATCCTCGGCGTCTCGCTCGCCGTCGCCAAGGCCGCCGCCGACTCCGCTGGCCTGCCGCTGTTCCGCTACCTTGGCGGCCCGAACGCTCACGTTCTGCCCGTACCGATGCTCAACGTCATCAACGGTGGATCGCACGCCGACAGCAACGTCGACATCCAGGAATTCATGATCCTCCCGATCGGTGCCGAGTCCTTCAGTGAGGGCCTGCGCTGGGGCGTCGAGACCTACCACGCCCTCAAGGGCCTGCTGCACGACAAGGGACTGAGCACCGGCCTCGGCGACGAGGGTGGATTCGCTCCGAACCTTGACAGCAACCGCGCCGCGCTTGACCTGCTTATGGAGGCCATCACCAAGGCCGGCTACACCCCGGGAACCGACATCGCGCTCGGCCTCGACGTCGCATCCTCCGAGTTCTTCGAGAACGGCCTGTACACCTTCGAAGGTAAGCAGATCACCGCTGCCGAGATGAGCGCCTACTACGTCGACCTCGTCGCCTCCTACCCCCTCGTCACGATCGAGGACCCGCTGGACGAGGACGACTGGGAGGGATGGGCCACCCTGACCGAGGCCATCGGCGACAAGGTTCAGCTCGTCGGAGACGACCTGTTCGTCACCAACCCGAAGCGTCTGGCCAAGGGCCTCGAGCTCGGCACCGCCAACTCGATCCTCGTCAAGGTCAACCAGATCGGTACCCTGACCGAGACGCTCGACGCCGTGTCGCTCGCGCAGCGTGCCGGCTACACCGCTGTGATGTCGCACCGCTCGGGTGAGACCGAAGACACCACCATCGCCGACCTCGCTGTCGCGCTGAACACCGGCCAGATCAAGACCGGAGCGCCCGCCCGCAGCGAGCGTGTCGCGAAGTACAACCAGCTCCTTCGTATCGAGGAAGAACTGGCCGAAGCAGCCGTTTACGCCGGCCGCAGCGCCTTCCCGCGCTTCAAGGGCTAATCAGCACCCCAGCAAGACTGGCTTACTATAAACGCATGGCACCACGGCAGAAGACCACTCGAGTACCGGTTTCTCTGCCCGAAATGGAGAGTGCCCCGGAACGCTGGCTGCGCAACATCCGGCTTTCCGGGTTCACCCTCACCATGCTGGGCTTGGTAATCCTCGCGGTAGTTGTGCTCGCTCCCTCACTGAAGCTCCTGGTCGAACAACAACAGGAGATGGCCGCTCTCGAAGTGGAAGTGGGGGAGCAGCGCGACTCCGTCGACAACCTGGAGGACGAGGTCGCTCGCTGGAGCGACCCGGCCTACATCGAGGCGGAAGCGCGCGACCGCCTGCTCTACGTCTACCCGGGCGAATACAGCTACCTCGTGATCGATGGCGCGACGACGGCGACGACAGCCGACGGTGCCCCCATCAGCGACAGCATCCAGACCACCCAGGTCGACTGGATCAACTCAATAATGGGTTCGGTTCTCACGGCGGGTCTGTCCACAGATGTCGCCGACGATATCGTTCCGCCCGTTATCGAGGATCCCCAATGACCACCCCACCCTTTGACGCCCCGAGCGCGCTTGACATCGCGACGGTGTCCGCCCAGCTCGGCCGCCCCGCCCGCAACGTGATCGGCATCGCGGCCCGCTGCGCCTGCGGCGCCCCCACCGTGGTCTCCACCAGCCCCCGCCTGGCCGACGGCACACCGTTCCCCACGCTGTACTACCTGTGCCACCCCGCGGCCACCGCCGCGGTTTCGACCCTCGAAGCCAACGGTGTGATGACGGAACTTGCTGCGCTTCTCGAGGGGGATGTCGCAAACGACTACCTCTCCGCGCACCAGGCCTACCTCGCCGACCGCACCAGCATCGCCGAAGTTCCCGAGATCGACGGCATCTCCGCCGGGGGGATGCCCACTCGCGTCAAGTGCCTGCACGCCCTCGTTGGCCACGCCCTCGCCGCAGGCCCCGGCGTGAACCCCATCGGGGACCGCGCGCTCGAGCTCGCCGCGTGGAGCCCCGCCGTATGCCAGTGCCTCGACTACACCGCGAACGACACCCGCGCCGCGAACGACACCCGCCCCGCGAACGACACCCGCACCTCGAACGACACCGCGGCCCTCGACTCTCCGGTCGGCGGAGCAGCGAAGTGAAGCGACGCGCTGGTGCGGCGATCGCCGTGCTTGCGGTCGTGGCATCCGTTTTCACATCGGCCGCGCCCGCCAGTGCGGACTACATTCGCGACGGCGAGTACTGGCTGAACGACTACGGCATCACCGAGGCGTGGAACACCACCCGCGGTGCCGGCGTCACGATCGCGGTCATCGACACGGGTATTGACAGCAGCCACCCCGACCTCGCGGGCGCCGTGACGGGCGGAGCCGACTTCTCCGGTCTCGGCGCGAGCGACGGCCAGTCGCCGGTGGGCAGTAGCAGCGAAAGCAACCACGGCACCATGGTTGCCTCCCTGGCGGCAGGGCGCGGCAACGCTCCCGGCGCCGGCGTGATCGGTGTCGCACCGGAAGCAAACCTGCTCTCCATCTCGATCGGGTTCGGGGAGAACGCGACCGATTCCGACGACCAGGTCGCCGAGGCCGTCACCTGGGCCGTCGACAACGGCGCAGACATCATCAATATGTCGCTGACCAGAAACACGCTGAGTTGGCCTGCCAGTTGGGATGCCGCGTTCCTCTACGCGTCGGAGCACGACGTGGTCGTCGTTGCCGCCGCGGGAAACCGGGGGAGCGGCACCACGTCGGTGGGCGCCCCGGCGACCATGCCGGGCGTTCTGACCGTCGCCGGCGTCGACCAGGACGGCGAGGCGAGCCTCGATGCGTCCGCGCAGGGAATCACCATCGGAGTATCCGCGCCGAGCGAGCAGCTACTCGGGGCGATCCCGGGCGGCTCGGTGATGCGCTGGAGTGGCACGAGCGGCGCCACCCCGATCGTCGCGGGCATCGTCGCACTGGTTATGGCGGCGCACCCCGAGCTCGATGCCTCGAACGTGATCAATCGGGTGGTCTCGACGGCGAGACCCGCGGGTGCGCAGGGCTCTGACCCGATTTACGGATTTGGATTGGTGGATGCCGCCGCCGCCGTCACCGCGGACGTTGCCGGAGTCACCGCAAACCCCATGGGGGACCTCGCGGAGTGGATTCGGTTGAACCGTCGAGCCGTCGCGACAGCAGAACCGACCGTTCCGCCGGTGGAAACCACCTCGCCCGAGGCTCCCTCCCTCGAGCTCGCCGGACCGCAGAATCCGCTGGGAACGCTGTATCCCACGGTCACTGAACTGCGCATGGTGGGTCTCCCGCTGGCAATAGTCGGTATTTTTGGCACCCTTTTTGGTGTCTTTGTGCTCTTGGCATCGCGGCAGTTCAGGGCCGTTCGAAGAAGAGAGTAAGTTGGTCACTGCAAACCACCACTAGGAGACGTCAAACGTGCCCAAAATTCTTATCGTCGGCGGCGGCTATGCCGGTTTCTACACAGCACTCAAGCTGGAGAAGTGGCTCCGCCACGGCGAGGCTGAGGTTACCGTAGTCGACCCGCTGCCGTACATGACCTACCAGCCCTTCCTTCCCGAGGTGGCCGCCGGATCGATCGAGCCGCGCCACGCGGTAGTCGCCCTCCGCAAGCACCTGAAGAAGACTCGCGTCGTGACCGCCAAGGTCACCAACATCTCCCACGCGACGAAGACAGCGACCATCACGCCCGCCGTTGGTGAGCCGTGGGAGGAGACCTACGACCAGATCGTCGTCACCGCGGGCTCCGTCTCGCGCACGTTCCCGATCCCGGGAGTTGCCGATGAGGCGATTGGTCTCAAGAGCATCGAAGAGGCCATCGACATCCGCGACCGCGTTCTCGCCAACTTCGAGAAGGCGTCCAACCTCCCGGCCGGTCCCGAGCGCGACCGTCTGCTGACCGTTGTTGTGGTCGGCGGTGGATTCGCCGGTATCGAGACGTTCGGTGAACTTCGCAGCCTCGCCAGCTCGCTGCTGAAGTCGTACCCGTCGATCTCGATGGACGACACCCACTTCCACCTCATCGAGGCAATGGGCCGCATCATGCCCGAGGTCTCGTTGCCCACCAGCCACTGGGTTCTCAAGAACCTCGCCCAGCGGGGCGCCGAGGTCCACCTCGACACGCAGCTCAAGTCTGCCGTCGGCGGAGTCATCGAGCTGTCCACCGGTGAGAGCTTCGAGAGCGACCTCATCATCTGGACCGCGGGCGTTATGGCCAACCCCGTGCTGCGCGACACCGACCTCCCCACGGAGGAGCGCGGCCGTCTGCGCGTGCAGCCCGACTTGCGTGTCATCAACGATGACGGAATCGTCGCGGACGCCTGGGGTGCCGGCGACGTCAGCGCCGTGCCCGACCTCACCGGAAAGGGTGTCGGCGGCTTCTGCGTGCCGAACGCCCAGCACGCCGTCCGCCAGGGCAAGGTCATGGCGAAGAACATCGTCGCGGTCATGCGCGGCGAATCGCCCGCGGAATACCGCCACGACAACCTCGGCGCCGTTGCAGGCCTCGGGCTCGGCTACGGCGCGTTCCAGTCCGGCAAGATCGCAATCACTGGTCTGCCGGCCTGGGCTATGCACCGCGGTTACCACGGTCTCGCCATCCCGATGTGGGAGCGCAAGATCCGCGTCTTCGGCAACTGGGCATTCAACCTGGTGCTCGGTCGCGACAACGTGGGCATCTCCGCCCGCGAGACCCCCCGCGCATACTTCGAGGCGTTCGCGTCGCGTCCGCGTGCGGCCGCGGCTCCCGCGCCCGAGGCGTCGTCCACCCTGCCTACACCGGACAAGGCGCCCGACGCCCCGGTGTACGCCAACCCGGCCCAGTAGGCTCGCTCCAGTACGACAGCACCACCTGCTCCATCGCACCACCCACCGGCGGATTCGGTGCGGCGCCCCGGCGTCGCACCGAACACCGCTCGCCCCGGTAGCCCAATCGGTAGAGGCAGACGACTTAAAATCGTCCGAGTCAGGGTTCGAGTCCCTGCCGGGGCACCTCGTTTCACTCCGAACAAACCGGATTGCACAGACGCACAGCCAGCGCAGGCGTGGTCCGCTGGGCGATACCCGAAGGCGATGGTGTTCACGCGACCGCATCGCGGGTTCGAGATGCGTGCGCTCCGTGTGCGATGGGCTCCATGAGTGCGAGTAAGAAGGTGCGCAATCCTCGCCAAACTTCGAATCCGTATATCTTGGGAACATGAGTTCCCATAAAACAAGTTTGGCTCAGGCGCTGGGTGCCGTTCTGGGCGCTATCGGAGCCAGCGTCCTTGCCGGTGCATTGGTAGCCGCCATGATCACGCCATCGATCGCGGTCGCTGGAGCTGCAGTGAGCGGGACAGTCAGTGTTTTCGATTCGCTGCCGGATGACCTTGCAATAGACAGGCAAGCGCAACGGAATCGGATCTTTGCCGTTGGGGACGGTCAGCCTGTTCAGATCGCGACAGTCTTTTCGCAGAACCGCGAAGAAGTCTCCTGGGAACAAGTATCTGATTTCGCGAAAGACGCGGCGGTGAGCGGCGAAGATCGACGCTTCTACGAGCACGGCGGGATCGACCTGACCGGAATCGCTCGCGCAGCCGTGAAGAATCTCGCGAGCGGTGACGTCGGTGAAGGTGCATCCACGATCACGCAGCAGTATGTCAAGAACACATTCGTTCAGTCGGCCCTCGACCTGCCCACCGAAGCTGAACAGGACGCTGCCTACGAAGCGGCGATCGAGCCTTCCTTCGATCGCAAGCTCAAGGAGATCAAGCTCGCTCTCTCGCTGGAGAAGCAGTACACCAAACAGGAAATCCTGCTGGCCTACCTGAACATCGCTAACTTCGGCGGCAACACCTACGGCATCCAAGCTGCCGCCTCCCGGTACTACAACACGTCGGCGCTAAACCTCACTGCCGCGCAAGCGGCAAGCTTGATCGCCATCGTGCAGTCACCCTCCGCACTCGCGCTCGACAACCCGTCGAACTATCCCGCGAACACGATTCGTCGCGACGTGATCCTCGACTGGATGCTGAGCGACGGCAAACTTACCGCCGCGCAACACGCCGAAGCCATCGCCACGGTCGAAGACGCGACGACCATAACTCTCACCGAACCGTCCAATGGCTGCGAAGTGGCGCACGATCACGCCCGCTACTTCTGTGACTACATCACCCAACTCATCAAGGATTTGCCAGCCCTGGGGGCCGACGCTGCTGAGCGCGAAGCCAACTGGAGACACGGTGGATACGACATTCACACCACGCTGGACCTGGGACTGCAGACCGCCGCGCAGGACGCTGTCTGGGCGAATGCCCCCGACAACGCCACAACACTGAACCTCGGCTCCGCAGCGGTATCCGTCGAAGTGGGGACCGGGCGGATCCTCACTATGTCGCAAAACAAGAAGTACGGCACCGCCGACGGCGACATCACCAGAACTGCTGTGAACTTCAGCACCGACCGCGCGTACGGCGGATCTAGCGGATTCCAACCCGGCTCAACCTACAAGGTCTTCACTCTGCTGAACTGGCTGCAGAACGATCACGGGATCAACGAGGTTGTGGACGGTTCATCCCGCACCGTGCCCCAGCGCTCATTCGTGGACACATGTGGGGGCCCATGGGTGGGGCCTTATCCGTTTAGAAACGACGAAGGCACCAGTGGGCAAATGACCGTCGCGAAAGCGACACAAAAATCCGTCAACGGCGCGTTCATCTCGATGGCGATGAAGCTCGACCTCTGCCAGATCCGGGACACCGCCGCATCGATCGGCGTGCATCGTGCCGATGGTGCTGAGTTGGAGACGAACCCGTCATCGGTGCTCGGCACCAACACGATCGCGCCGCTCACGATGGCGACCGCGTATGCCGCAATCGCCTCCGGTGGAACCTATTGCAAGTCGATCGCGATCGACCGCGTGGTCGGACCCGATGGCGCTGAACTCGGCGGCCAATCGGCTGACTGCGCCAAAGCGCTGGAATCCGACGTCGCAAACACCGCAGCATTCGCCATGTCGAAGGTGATGCTCGGCGACGGCACCGCCGATCGCGCCAACCCGGACGACGGCGTTGAGTACATCGGCAAGACCGGAACAACGGACAGTTCTAACCAGACCTGGGTAGTCGGCGCCAGCACAAAGGTGGCTACGGCTGTGTGGGTGGGGAACATTTCCGGCCATTACCCAATGCGGTCGTACACCTCACCGAAACGCATCAAAGGCGGACTCATCCGCCACGACATCTTCCGAACGATCGCGATCGCCGTCGACAATCACCCCGCGCTGCGAGGATCAGGTTTCCCTGACCCGTCGGACGATCTGCTGGTCGGATCCGGCGTTGCGGTGCCGAACGTCTCCGGCCAGACCATCGAGGCAGCGACCGCCGTTCTGGAAGCGAATGGTTTCACGGTCACCGTCGGCAGTGCCATCGCATCCACAAACGCGGTCGGATCCGTCGTGAGTACCCGACCCGCGACAGGAGCGATCGCGTCCCGCGGCACCGCTGTCACCCTGCTCCCCTCGGACGGCTCGCTGGGCGTGATGCCAGATGTGATCGGGAGCGGCGACGTCGCAGCAGGCGCTGCGCTGGCGGACTTGAAGTCACGCGGCTTCACGAATCTGAACGCCGACGCCTGTGCGGTGCTTCCCGCTGAAAGAGCGAGCAGCGCCGGAAATGTCGTCGATCAATCTCCCGCTGCAGGTTCGCCGGCCAAACTCGTTGACCCGATCGTGCTGACAATCGGGAATACGGCGTGCTGAACGGGCGAGTAGCCAACGGGAACCTAGGTGCCTAGAATGGTCGGATGGTGCGAAGAAAACCGGGAACCCTGTTCCCCCTCGAGGTGCAAATCCTGGAAAGCGGGATCGCCCTTCAGCGCGAGAACGGTGACTTCTACGGGTTTGCCCTCGCTAAACGGATCTCCTCGGACAACGACAAGGCGCTTATGGCCGGACACGGCACGCTGTACAAGGCGCTGACTCGGATGGCGGAGGCGGGCTTGCTCGCGTCGTCGTGGGAAGACTCTGACATTGCCGAGGCCGAAAGCCGTCCCCGTCGTCGTCTGTACCAGGTGACAGGGGAAGGAGTTCGCGCATTGGATCGAGCACGAGCACTGATTGCCGCACCAGAAGCAACTAAAGGGGTTTCGCTCGCATGAGCACCCCTACTTCCCCAACTTCTTCCCCAACGCTCGACATCTCAGCCGCAGTCATGCGGTGGTGTGAGTTCTATACGCGTGAGCTTCCGTCCAACGTCGCGACGGAGCGCCAAGACGAGCTGGCCTCTGACCTGTACGAGCAGACGGTTTGGGCGCAGGACGCGGGGGTCGCCACGCAGCAGGTGCGCCGATCAATCCTCGCCCGCGCAGTCCGCGGGGTCCCGGCGGATTTGAGCTGGCGCCACGCGCAACGCCGCAATATTTCGCTCGCCAGCCGGACGGCGATCCGCGCACGCCAAGCGAATTCGGCGGTGGTGGTTGCGTCGGTTTCCGCCGCGTCACTCATCGTGTTGTGGGGCCTTTATGTGTTGACGCGGGTGATGACCACCGCCGCCCGAGGCGGGTTCAGCCCGTGGTCGAACACCACCGTGACTCTGGGCGTCGCGACGGCCCTGGCAGCCCTCGGGCTGGTGTTGATGGCGCGGAAGAAGACGCGCGCTCTGGGCACATTGTGGCTCATCGTGCCCACCGCGATTCTGATCCCCACCGGGCTATCCCTGCTGTATCCGATCAGCGCGACCGTCGGAGTGTTGTTCAACCAGCCCGAATGGGCGCCGGCGACACACCTTCTCACCGGCGGTCTTTCCCTGTTTCTTGTTGCTGCTTCCATCTGGAACTGGCCCTCCCGGCCCACCTCGGAGTCAGCTCCGGGCATTACGAAAATGGATTCTCTGTGATGAAGAAGAAGATTGCTGTCGGCGTCGCCTCCCTCGGCGTCATCTTTGTCGCGTCCTCTGCCGTCCTCTACGGCACCGGTGCAGCCCCCGTGTTCGCCGCCCTCGACGACGCCAACCTCGTCGATTCCACTTCCATCGTTCTGCCCACCCCGGCGCCCGCCGCGCCGCAGGTGGAAGTCCTGCCCCGTGATGCCGCAGCTACCGATGACCAGATAGTCGACACAGCGCCGGAAGCGCTTTCGTTCGAGGGCCTGAAAGCATCGATTCCGGCGCACTGGTCTGCGGATGAGGTTGCGAATGCGACAGTGTGGCTCGAACAGGCATCCATCATCAGCGAATGCTTGGCGGAGGTCGGGTACACCTACACGTTCACACCCTTCTGGCTTATTCAGCCGGGGACGCGACCCACAAGCTGGGAGTCAACGCTTCCGGAAGCCGAGCGCGCAGCCGCGAGCCTTGCTCTGTGGGGCAACACCGGTGGTGGTGCGAGCTACCGCTGGGAAGACGCCGGCTGCCACGGCTACGCGGTTCATGTCACCGGGATGGACAACGCGAATTGATCGGCCCTCCTGACTGCTCCGACGGTCAGAGGGCGCACAGGATCGTGGCGGCAGTAGCTGGCCAGACTAGAGTCGACTCCGGTGGCCGGGCGCCGCCGCTCGCTGCACTTGCCCACACCTAGACAGCAGGAGGAACTACATGACGAACGAAACAGACCCGACAGTGAACCAGGCCATTGACGGCGTATGGAACAGCCACCAGGGACTCGCGACAGACCAGGTGATCTCCGTGCTGCACGAGGCGGTCAAGGCCGTGGGTGGCCACCTCGAAGAAGACGAGTACACCCGCATCGGCGCCGCGATCGCGGACGGCACCTACAAGGGCTGAGCTTCGAGGCACAGCCACACTTCTCCTCCGCAGACCCCTCGCACCTCTTGGTGCGGGGGGTCTTCGTTTTCGGCTTCGCTGTCTTCGGCTTCCCTGTCTTAAGCCTCTGATCCAGGTCACCCCAAGAGCGTAATTTTCGACTGGTACGTGAGAAGCGCCGCAACCTTCTCAGCTGGCACAGCCAGCAGCCATTGCGCCGTGCCCCGCGAATCACGAACTGTCGCGTCAACACTGCACCAACACTGCATCAACACTAAGGAGAACCAGGTGGCGTCCACGCCCGCTGAAGACATCGTTCACAGTATCGGAGGGGCCAAGAACGTTGTGGCCCTCACCCACTGCGCCACCCGCCTGAGATTCCAGCTCAAGGACGCCGCCGGCGTCGACCAAGCCGCGGTAGAGGCGATCCCCGCAGTCATGGGCGCCGTTCCGCAGACCGGAGACCGCTTCCAGGTCGTCATCGGCGGCGCGGTTGAGACCGTCTACAACGACATCATGGCGCTGCCGTCGATGCAGAATCTCGGCACCGGCACGGGAGACTCCGTCGCCGACATGAAGGCCGCAGGTATGGCAAAGGGTCCGCGCGGCAAGTTCGCCTGGCTCGACACGTTCTTCGAGGTGCTGTCCGACTCCTTCCGCCCGATTCTCGGTGCGCTCCTCGGAGCGTCCCTCTTCATCACCTTCATGGCCCTGATGGCCACGCTGGGCGTCATTCCCGCCTGGAATGCCCCGGGCGTCGAGCTGTCGCCGACCTGGCAGTTCGTCAACCTCATGTGGAAAGGCGTGTTCGTCTTCCTGCCCCTGATGGTCGCCTACAACGCCACCAAGAAGCTCGGCGCCGACCCGTGGGTCGGGTTCGCCGTCATGGCTGTCGTTATGCTGCCCGCATTCACCTCGCTCGGACTCACCGCGGGCGCCGAGTCTGTCTTCGACGGCCACGCCACCATCGTGCAGGTCTTCGGGCTGCCCCTCACCGTCACCGACTACAGCTCGCAGGTCTTCCCGCCGCTGCTGATGGCCGGGGTGCTCGGAGCGCTGAATAAAGGCCTCAAGAAAATCATCCCCTCGAGCCTGCAGCTGATCTTCGTGCCGTTCTTCCTGATGCTCGTGATGATCCCGCTGACCGCATTCCTGATCGGACCCATCGGTGTCTACGCCGGTGCCGGACTCGGTGACTTCCTCAAGTCGATCAACGACTTCTCACCGTTCATCTTCGCGGTCGTTATCCCGCTGGCGTACCCCTTTATGGTTCCGCTCGGTCTGCACTGGCCGTTGAACGCGGTCATGCTGCTCAACATCAACTCCCTCGGATACGACTTCATCCAGGGCCCCATGGGCGCCTGGAACTTCGCCTGCTTCGGCGCAACCGCGGGTGTGCTGTTCCTCTCCATCCGCCAGCGTGACCTGCAGATGAAGCAGACCGCGACCGGTGCGCTCGCCGCGGGACTCCTCGGCGGCATCTCGGAGCCCTCGCTCTACGGCATCCACCTGCGCTTCAAGCGCATTTACCCGCCCATGCTCGTGGGTTGCCTCGTCGGCGGTCTCATCATCGGAATCGGCGGCGGCGTCACCACCAGCGCATTTGTGTTCTCCTCGCTGCTGACCATCCCGGCGTTCGACAACATCCCGCTGTATGCGATCGCGATCGCCGCGTCGTTCGCCACCGCCATGGTTCTTGTTGTCCTCCGCGGCTACCAGACGCCCGAACAAAAGGCTGCGGTTGCCGCCGAGGTTGCCACGCACGATGCTGCGCAGGCCGCAACGGCCGACGCCCTGTCGAATGAGGGTGCGGTGGATGCTGCGCCCGCAGCGCCGGCAAGCGCAACCTCACCGGAGACGACACCCGCCAGCGCGGCGCCCACCGCGACCGCGACAGCCACCGCGACGGCCACCCGGACGGCAAGCACCGCCACCCTGGCGGCGCCCAGCGCGGCCACCGTGGTGGAGACGCTCAGCTCGCCGCTCGCCGGCATCGTGATCCCGCTGGTCGACGTGCCCGACCCGGTGTTCAGCCAGGGCATCGTTGGCCTCGGCGTCGGAGTGGACCCCACCGGAGACACCGTTTACGCGCCCGCAGCGGGCACCGTCGTTGTCGCCCAGTCAACCGGCCACGCGTTCGGCCTGATGCTCGACAACGGAATCGAACTGCTCATACACGTCGGTATCGACACGGTGAACCTCGGCGGCACGGGCTTCGACGTGAAGGCATCCGTGGGCGACCGGGTTGAGGCCGGCACCCCCCTGGTGGTCTTCGACCGCGCGATTATCGAAGCTGCCGGCTACTCGCTGGTGACCCCGGTGCTTGTGACGAACCCGGCCCAGTACGGCTCCGTCGACCAGGCCGCATTCGGTGCCGTCGGTGTCGGGGAGCCGCTGATTACGCTCACCGCCAAGTAGGGCAGTTCCGCCGTGCGCACGGTGGGCAACTTCCCACCGTGCGCACAGTAGCGCTGCGTATTCTCCATCGCGGAGAAGCCGTACCCGCTGCTCCTTCCTAATCAGACAAGGCGGCGACCCGATGATGCAGTCCCACGATCGAAACGTTCTGGTGAAGGCGGTCGAGACCCTCGAGGACACCGAGGCGTTCGACTCCACAATTGCGAGCACTCGCGCCGCCGTCGGGCGGGTGCTCCACCCCGGACTGCTCCGCGATGTCTTGAACGGGCGTCCGCTCGGACACCCGGCGCACCCCATCGCCATCCTGGTTCCCACCGGCGCGTGGATTTCCTCCGCCGTGCTTGATTTTGTGCCGGGTCAGGAGAAAGCGTCGCGCACTCTGGTGGGTGTGGGGCTGCTCGCGGTGGCGCCGGCCGCATTCGCCGGCATCGCCGATTGGTCGCTTCTGAGCCAGAAGCAGCAGCGCGTCGGAATCGTGCACTGGGCTGCGAACCTCGCTTCGGTCGCTCTCTACACCGCGTCGTTGGTGCAGCGCCGCCGCGGAAAGCAGCTCAGCGGCAAGGTTCTCGGCATGGTCGGACTTTCTGTGGTGTCGGTGAGTGGCTACCTCGGCGGTCACCTTGCGTACCGCCAGGCCGCGAACGTGACATCGGGCGAGGCGCCTGCTGCGGTCGGGGGCACGCGCACTTCCGCTCACTAGGCACCGCAGCATCCGGCAACAGGCCAAGGGTGGGTACTGCGACCGGTATCCTGATCGACGAGAGTCGTCGACTTCCCTCCGAACTAAGGACTACGCCTGTGCCCGCACTCCCGCGCTTGATTGCGTTCGACCTCGACGACACCCTGGCCCCATCCAAGTCGCCCCTGGACCCGCGGATGGCGAAGCTGATCGCCGAGCTTCTCGAGCGTGTGCAGGTCTGTGTCATCTCCGGTGGCCAGTTTGGCCAGTTCAAGATGCAGGTCATCGACATGCTCCCCGAGCTGTCCGCCGACACCCTCGCACGCCTGCACCTCATGCCCACCTGCGGCACCCAGTACTACCGCTTCGAGAGCGACGAGTGGAACCAGGTCTACGCACAGAACCTGACCGACGACGAGAAGGCACGGGCGCTGTCGGCCGTCGAGACCACGGCCAGGGAACTCGGCTACTGGGAGAGCGAGACCTGGGGCCCGATCCTCGAAGATCGCGGCTCGCAGATCACCTTCTCCGCGCTCGGCCAGGCCGCTCCGGTGGCGTCGAAGACCCAGTGGGACCCGACCGGCGCGAAGAAAAACGCGCTGCGCACCGCCGTGCAGGCGCTGCTGCCCGACCTCGAGGTGCGCTCCGGCGGCTCCACCTCGGTCGACATCACCCGCCAGGGCATCGACAAGGCCTACGGGATGACCAAGCTCGCCGAGCTCACCGGGGTGTCGTTCGAGGAGACGCTCTTCATCGGTGACCGGCTCGACCCCGAGGGTAACGACTACCCGGTCAAGGCGCTCGGTGTACCCACGTACGCGGTCGAGGGCTGGGAAGACACCGCGGAGTACCTCGAGAACTGGCTCAAGCAGCAGGCATGAGCCTCATCAGGTTGCACGACGTAGAAGTTCGGTTCGAGAACGCGCAGATCCTGCGCGAAGCATTCTTTCGCCTCGAGGCGAAAGACCGGGTTGGACTGATCGGCAAAAACGGGTCGGGTAAAACGACGATCCTCAAACTGGTTCTCGACCAGGTATCGGCCGACAGCGGCACGGTCACGGTCGAGCCGGGACTCAAGATCGGATACTTTTCGCAGTTCTCCGAGCTGAACGGGTCCCAGACGATCCTGGAGGTGCTCGACGGTCTCTTCGTCGAGATCAAAGCTGTCGAGGCCGAGCTCGCCTCGATCGACGCAGCGATCGCGGCGGATTCGTCGGCGAGCGGCGCGCTTGACACCCTGATCTCCCGCCAGGCCGAGTTGTTCGAAGACATGGACCGCCTCGATGGCTGGGACTACGGCCGCCGGATCGACACCGCGCTCAGCACCCTCGGCTTCAACGAAGCTCACCGGGTCTGCGCCATCGACGAGCTGTCTGGTGGGTGGCGCAACCGCGCAGCGCTCGCGAAGATCGTGCTCGAAAGCCCCGACGTGCTGCTGCTCGACGAGCCCACCAACTTTCTCGACGTGGCCGGTGTGGAGTGGCTTGAGGCGTGGTTCCGGTCGTTCCAGGGCGCCGCCATGATCGTCTCGCACGATCGCAAGTTCCTCGATTCCGTGGTCACTCGCATCATCGAGGTGGAGAACTTTCACCTGCACGAGTACCCCGGCAACTTCGGTGAGTACGTGGTGCAGAAACAGTTTCGGCTGAAAACGCTCGAGGCCCAGTTTGTGCACGAGTCGGAGTTGCTCGCATTCGAGGCCGAGGGCATCGCCGACCGCCGCGAAGCCGCGAAGGCATCCAGTCGCGACCTGGGCAACCAGCTGGCGAAGATCAAAAAGAACCGCGCACCGCGCCCGGTCGACGAGATCATCACCGAGATCTACCGCGGCCTACACGTCAAGGATGTGCTCTGCCGGGTGGAGTCCCTCACTAAGGCCTACGGCGACAAGGCTCTGTTCACGGACCTCAGCTTTGAGATTCGCCGCGGCAACCGGATCGTGGTGCAGGGCTCAAACGGAAGTGGGAAAACGACGCTGCTCAAGGTGCTCACCGGCGAAGAAAGGGCCGATTTCGGTGAGGTTGCCTGGGCGCACGGCGCGCAGATCGTGTCGTACAACGACGTTCTCGAGCAGCTCGACCCCACCGACACCGTCAGCCACGCCGTCAACGCGATGCCCGACAGCCTCGCGTTGACTGCCACGCGCAAATCCGTGAACCGTTTTCTTGCGATGTTCCAGTTCTCCGAGGCCGACCTCAAGCAGAAGATCGGCAACCTGTCCGGCGGGCAGCGGGCGCGGGTGGCCATGGCGCAGTGCCTGCTTTCTGGCGCTTCGGTGCTGCTGCTCGACGAGCCCACCAACCACCTCGACATGTCCAGCACCCAGGTGATGGAACGTGCGCTCGTGCACTTTCCCGGCGCCGTCGTTGTGGTCAGCCACGATCGTTTCTTCAGCGACAAGATCGCCAACCGCCGTCTGGTGTTCGGCAGCGAAGGTGCGGAGCCCGGCGAGATCGAGATGCGCGCGGCGTAGGGGTACGTCGCGGGGGGATTCAGGCGACGGTCGGGTCGGGTCGGGTCGGCTCATCGCGTCGATCTGGCGAACAGAGCGGGCAGTTGTCTATCCGTCGCGTCGATCTGCCTCAGTGTCAGCGCGCCGAGAGGACAGTAGTCGATCCGTCGCGTCCGTCTGGCGCACCCAGAGGACAGCAATCGACCGTTTCCGGCATGAAAACGCTACGGGACTGGCCTCTGGATGGGCGGTGGCGTCGCCAACTGGCCGGTCGGCAGCGCGTCAGAGCGTCGGAGGAGGACGACATGAACCGAACTGGCTGCAACCGGTCTGAACAGGCCGAGGCGCGGCCTCAGCTCGAGTAGCTCTTGCGCGTGGGCGCGCCGTGGGAGCGGATGAAGTCGACGTGGATGTTCCAGGCCGCTGCGCGGAGCGATCGGAAATATCCCACCTGTCGCTCCGCCACCCCGGTGCCGTCGCAGCGGTCCGCGCGGTAACCGACCTCGCCCCCGCGCCGCACGAAGCGGATCTCGCCGTATGGATCGCCGAGCGTGTCGATGAGGTACCAGTGCCCGGGCTCGACCTCGCGGGCCGTCATGATGGGGTGCCAGTCCGCTGTCACTGCTGCTCAGCCACCCCTGCTTGCTCTCGTCGAAGTACCCGTCGAAGCAGCCGGCCCTGCAGATCAGATTCGCCGTGGATCGGATCTGAAAGTCATCCTAGGAGCAGCCCCCGACGACGTAAATACATCGCACCAGATTTGACCGCGAACGTCGTAGGAGATTGGTGCGGGGAGCATCATGAGGCGGATGTCGAGGCGGGGCGGATGTCGTGGCGGCTCAGTCGCTGGTGGCGGCGATCCGGTAGCCGCGCTTGATCACGGTCGCCACGATGCGTCCGTCGGGCAGTGCCTGGCGCAGCCGGCTCATCGCGACATCGACGGCGTGGTCGTCGAGCACCTCGGGAGCCGCAGCGGACAGTGCGCCGCGGTTCACGGTCGCGCCCTCCGCGGCGACGAGAGCGCGGAACAGCGCGAGTGAGACCGGGCTGAGAGTGGCCCGCACGCCGTTCACCACGACCACCCTGCCACGGAGTTCGACCTCGCCGAACTCGGTCGTCAGCCGCGCGATGCAGCTGTCCTCGAGGTGTTCGCAGAGCAGGCGGATAAGCGCCCCCATCCGAAACCGGTCGGGCACGATCGGCAGGATGCCCGCAGCGACGAGGGGGGCGGCGGTGACGGGGCCGACGGCGGCAGCCACCACTGATTCACGCAGGGCTTCCTGTAGCTCATCGAGTCGGCCCGCGGCATCCGCAGTGTTAAAAAGGGCCTCGACCGCCGGGGCACTCGTGAAGGTGACGGCGTCGATCATGCCGGAACAGATGGCCTCGACCAGGCGAAGTACGCGCGCCGAGTCCTCGTGGGCCGTCCACCGGTAGGGGGCAACGCTGAGCACGGTCGCGCCCGCCGCCTCCAGCCGGTGGAGCTGGTCGGGGTCGGTGAACCCGTGCAGCTGCACCGCGACGGTCAGCCCGGCGACATCTCCGCGCAGCACCAGGTCGACCAGCGAGGTGGTGGTTTCGCGCTCGCTCATGCCCTGGTCGTCGAGTGTGGCCGCCCGGATGGCCCCGCGCGCCTTGGGGCCGCGCACCAGGATTCGGGCGTTGGCGAGGGTTTCGGTCAGTTCGTCGCCGATTCCGGCAGCGTCGGCCGCCTCGAACCACCGACGGATGCCGTACGACGTGGTGGCCAGCAGCACGTCGGGATTGCCTGCGATGACGGCTCGCGTCTCGGCTTCGAGAATGCTGTCGTCGCTGACAGCGGTCATGCGAATCGTGGGCGCGTGCACGACGTCAGCGCCGCGCCGCTCGAATGCGGCGATCAGGTCTTCTGAACGACGGTCGGATGTCACGCCAATACGAAATCCGTCGAGCTGGTCGACCCGGAACCCGGGTGCGGCACCGTCAGGCGGGGTTTCTGTCATCAGCGGTTCTCCGGTTGCGGTCACGGGGCGAGGTCGGCGATCGTCCTTACAAGGTCGTGTGATTCGGCGTTGCGGCCATCATCCCACGCTGCGACCCGCACCACTTCACCGATGACGATTACCGCGGGAGAACGCGGGGCCACCGTCGCGAGCAGGGGAGTGACTCCGCCGACAGAGGTGACCGTGGTGCGCTGCGCGATGCTGTACCCCCGCTCGATGATTGCGAGCGGCATGTCCGTTGCCATCCCGTGGCGTTGCAGGCCCGCGGCGAGGTGGGGCAGCGTGTTCACGCCCATCAACACCACAATCGTGCCGCCGAGGCCCACGAGGTGGGCGAGCTCCTCCTCGGTGAAGGGTGTGTGTCCGGAGATTACGGTGAAGGCGCGGCTGACGTCGCGGTGAGTCACCGGAATCCCGGCGGCGGCGGGCACGGAGATGGCGCTGGTCACTCCGGGGACAACGGTCACGGGCACGCCCGCGCGGCGGCAGGCGAGCACCTCTTCGCCGCCGCGCCCGAAGACGAACGGGTCGCCGCCTTTGAGACGCACGACCCGGTTGCCGCGGAGCGCGTGGTCAACCATAAGGGACTCGATTTCGCCCTGGGGTACGGCGTGATGGCCGGGGGTCTTTCCCACGTCAATGAACTCGGCGCCCGGCGCCCACTGGGCCATCAGTTCCTGGGGAGCGAGACGGTCGAACAGCACCACATCCGCCTCGGCCAGGGCGCGGCGGCCGGCGACCGTCATCAGGTCGGTGTCGCCCGGTCCTCCTCCGACGAGCGTGACCTGACCCCGGGGGAGCTCCGGCGCACCCTGTTCGGTGACGAACCAGATCCGGAGGCGAGAGGCGTGCTCGGCGAGAACCTCGCGCAGTGCCTGGCGACCGTCGACCCAAACGACCAGGGCGGGAGGCGTGGCATCCGTTCCCGCCGCGACCCGACCGAGACGCGCGCACGCGTCCCCGGCGGAGACGAGGACGACCACCGCGCCGCCGGCACGATAGCGCGCGACGATGCGCCTGGCCGCGCGCGCTGTGCCCACCACGAGCGCGTGTCGGCCGGAGAGGTCGAGTGAAACGTCCATGGGTCAACGCCCCCTGACGGGAATGGAAGGTCCTGACAAGAGTACGGTGCCGTCGGTGCGTTCCGCGGGAAAGGCCGGACGCATCTGGCCGCGCTCGCTGACTTTGGCGATGCCGGGGTCAGGGGTGGTCGGCGCGTTCACAAAGGAACGGAACCGGCGAAGCCGCTCGGGGTCGGCCAGGGTGGCGGCCCATTCGTCCTCGTAGTTTCCGACGTGCAGGGCCATGGCGGCCTCAAGGTCTGCCGCGATTCCGAGCGAATCCTCGCAGACGACTTCGCGCACGTGCTCGAGCCCGCCGGGCAGCTCCTCCTGCCACCGGGCGGTGCGCTGCAGCCGCTCGGCGGTGCGCACGTAGTACATCAGGTAGCGGTCGATGTAGCTGATGAGGGTGGCGTCATCGAGGTCTCCCGCGAGCAGTTGCGCGTGCACCGGCTGGAAACCACCGTTGCCCCCGACGTAGAGGTTCCAGCCCGTCTCGGTGGCGACGACTCCGACGTCCTTGCCGCGGGCCTCCGCACACTCGCGGGCGCAGCCGGACACACCGAGTTTGAACTTGTGCGGTGACCGCAGTCCGCGGTAGCGCAGCTCCAGGCCCACGGCCATGGAGACCGCGTCCTGAACGCCGTAGCGGCACCAGGTCGACCCGACGCACGACTTCACCGTGCGCAGGCCCTTGCCGTAGGCCTGGCCGGACTCGAAGCCGGCGGCGACGAGGATCTCCCAGATCTCGGGCAGCTGTTCCAGTCGGGCACCGAACAGGTCGATGCGCTGGCCGCCGGTGATCTTCGTATAGAGGTCGAACTGCTCGGCAACCTCGGCGATGACCTTCAGCTTCGCCGGGGTGATCTCACCGCCGGGGATGCGTGGCACGACCGAGTAGGTGCCATCCTTCTGCATATTGGCGAGCGCTCGGTCGTTGGTGTCCTGCATCGGGCCGGTGCCGTCGTCCAGGATGTACTTGGTGGTCTGGGTGGCGATCACGTTCGCGATGACGGGCTTGCAGACGTCACAGCCGAGGCCGTGCCCGAAGCGTTCCATCACCTCGCCCGCGGAGGTGAGGCCGAGGATGCGCACCGATTCGAACAGCTCGCTGCGGCTGAGGGACACGTGCTCGCAGAGGGCCTTCGACACCTCGATGCCCGACTTGGCGAGCTCCGTGTCGAGGATCTTCTTGACCAGGGGCACGCAGGAACCGCACTGGGTTCCGGCGCGGGAGCAGGCCTTGAGCTCGCCGAGGTCGGTGCAGCCGGCCACCCCGTCGCTGCCGTGGATGGCTGCGCGCACGTCGCCGACGGACACGTTGTTGCACGAGCAGAGCTGCACGTCATCGGGCAGGTCGCCGCCGACCGGGGGCTCCGCACCCGCGGCAGCCAGGTAGGCGCCGGGCTCCGCGGGCAGCTCGCGGCCGAGGAGTGGTCGCAGCGAGCTGTAGGGGCTCGCGTCGCCGACGAACATGCCGCCGAGGAGGGTCTTCGCGTCGTCGCTGACGACCAGTTTTTGGTAGAGGCCACGCGCGGGGTCGGCGTACACCACCTCGAGCGAGTGTTCGGTTCGCGCCATCGCATCGCCGAAGGACGCGACCTCGACGCCGGAGAGTTTCAGCTTGGTGGCATCGTCCACCCCGGGGAACACCGCCGTTCCACCCCAGATGCGATCGGCCACCACCTCGGCCATGGCGTTCGCGGGGGCGACGAGCCCCACACACGACCCGTTGACGGAGGCGACCTCGCCGATGGCCCAGACGCGCGGGTCTGAGGTGGCGCAGATGTCGTTGATGACGATGCCGCCGCGGGGGGCGAGGTCGAGCCCGGCGTCACGGGCGAGTTCATCCCGTGCGGTGATTCCGATGGAGAATACGACGAGGTCCGCGTGGATCTGGGTGTCGTCGGTCAGGCTGACACCGGTCACGGCGCCGCTGGGGGCGAGGAGGATGCCGGTGGGCCGCACTCCAAGGTGGAGGGTGATTCCCTGGCCGTGGATGATGCGCCCGAGCGCTTGTCCCGCGCCCTGATCGAGCTGGGACGACATCAGCCAGCCTCCGGAGTGCACCACCGCGGCGCGCGCCCCGAGTTTGTGCAGTCCGCCGGCCGCCTCGAGTCCCAGCAGCCCGCCGCCGACCACCACGACGTTGGCGGGGCGACGACGCCGTGCGCCGATCTCCTCGACCTCCGCGACGAGCGCGGCAACGTCGGCGAGGGTGCGGTACACGTGACCGGCGGAAGCATTCTCGATCGGGGGAACCGTCGCGGAGGAACCGGTGGCGAGCACCAGTTCGTCGTAGGGGAGCGCGTCGCCCCCGGCGAGCTGAACCGTGCGCGCGTCGCGGTCGATCGCGGTGGCCAGCTCACCGGAGCGGTAGCTGAGTGACGGGTGCTCCCAGAACGCGTTCGCTCCGAGGGTGAGGTCAAGGTCGCTCTCCAGGCGCTTCGACAGTGACACCCGGTCATAGGGGAGGTGGGGCTCGTCCCCAACAACGACGATCTCCAGCTCGGGTTCGCCCGCGGTCAGGCGTGAGACGAGGGACTCGGTGACCCGGTGTGCGGCAGGACCGCCACCGATGACCACTACGCGGCGCCGGGCGGTCGGTGATGGTGGTGTCATGGCAGGCCTCCTGGTGAGTTGAATCGACCCTACGGGCGTGTCGTGACGGCCCCATTGCGCCCGTGTAACGGCGTGTGACCGGCGCCTCACGGTGCGAATCCGCGGCCGTGAGGACTTCGTTACGCGAGCGACGCGGTGGGCGTCGCCGCAGGAAACATGCGTTTCCTACAGTGTCGGCATGACCCTTACCGATCACGGCCTCCACGTGGCATCCGCCAGCTGGACGACCGTCTGCCGCCGCGAGCAGCTCGAACCGCTGTGGGGAGAAGCCGCGCTGATCGGCACCGAGCAGGTCGCCCTGTTCCTGATGCCCGATGGCCGCCTGTTTGCGGTGGCCAACGCGGATCCCGCCACCGGCGCGTTCGTTATGTCGCGCGGCATCGTCGGTTCCAAGGGGGACCGCCCGACTATCGCCTCTCCGCTGCACAAGGATGTCTTCGACCTCGCCACCGGCACCTGCTACACCAAGCCCGCGCTGCGCCTGCCGACCTGGCGGGTGCGCGAGCACAATGGCGAGGTGCAGGTCTCCCATCGGGCGGCACTGGTCGCCGCGTCCCACGGAACGAGCGATCCCGCGGGCCGTCGCGCCGTGGCGGCTCTCGTTGAAGCCGTGCGCCAGGCCCACCCCGACCTCACCGTGCTCGACTCTTTTGTGGATGTGCAGGAGCCCGACGTTCCGGGCACCATGGCGACGCTCGACGAGCGGACCCCGGCCACGATCGTGCCCCTGCTGCTCTCCGCCGGGTACCACGTGCACGTCGACCTCGCCGATGCCGCCCGCGACGCCGCCCCGCGCGAGGTTCACGTCACCGGCGCGCTCGGACCCGACATCCGCCTGGCTCAGGTGCTCGCCCGCCGCCTCGCCGAGGCGGGTCTTCGCGACGATGACCGGGTCGTACTCGCCGCCGCGGGATCCAGCAACGCCTCCGCGGTCGCCGACTGTCACACCGTGGGCGCGATGCTCGCCGAGCAGCTTGCCCGCGAGGTCACGGTGTCGTTCATCTCCGCTGCCGAGCCGCGGGTCGCCACTGCTGTCGCCGACGAGCGGCTCGCCCACCCGACCTCCCGCGTGGTCGTGGCGACGTACCTCCTGGCGCCGGGATACTTTGCGACCCTCGCGTCTCAAGCGGGGGCGGATGTCACGAGCCGCCCTCTCCTCGTCGACCCCCAGCTGCCCGAACCCCTGACAGGCGACGCTCTCCTGGTCGCCGCCGCAGCTCCTCCGCCCGAACTCGTCGACATCGTCACCGAGCTCTACGCCTCGGCTTCCTAGCCGCGCACGCACCACTCGCACGCACCTCTGCCACAGCTCTGCCGATTCCAGGAGACACCATGACTGAGACCATGCCCCACACCCTTCCCGAGACATCCCGCAGCACCCCGCCCCCGGCCCCGGGAAGCGTCTCCCCGACCGGGGTGAGCGCGCCCGGACTGACCTTCCGCCCGGGGAAGTGGATCGACGGCTGGAACCCCGAGGACAAAAACCAGTGGGAGAACGGCGGCGCGAAGATCGCCGCCCGCAACCTGCGCTGGTCGATCTTCGCGGAGTTCCTCGGGTTCGTCATCTGGCAGCTGTGGTCGATCGTTGTGGTGCAGCTCCCGGCGGCCGGGTTCACCTTCGAAACCGGCCAGATCTTCTGGCTGATCTCGATTCCCAGCCTGGTGGGGGCGACCCTGCGGTTTCCGTACACCTTTATGGTGCCGAAGTTCGGCGGCCGCAACTGGACCATCATTTCGGCGCTGCTGCTGCTGATCCCCGCGATCTCGCTGGCCGTCGCCGTGTCGAACCCGGAGACCCCGTTCGGCGTCATGCTGTTCATCGCGGCGCTCGCCGGGTTCGGTGGCGGCAACTTCGCGAGCTCGATGGCGAACATCACCTTCTTCTACCCGCAGAGCCAGAAGGGCTACGCGCTCGGCCTGAATGCCGCCGGCGGAAACCTCGGCGCCTCGATGGCGCAGCTCATCGTGCCGATCGCCATCACCATCGGTGCAGCAGCCACCCTCAACCTGCCGCTCGCCGGCTGGATCTGGGTGCCGCTGATCCTGGTCGCCGCGGTCGGGGCCTCACGTCGGATGGACAACCTGTCGAGCGCCAAGGCCGACTTCGCGGCGTCCATCGCTGCAGTCAAAGAGCCGCACCTGTGGATCATGGCGTTCCTCTACATCGGCACTTTCGGGTCGTTCATCGGCTTCGCCGGGGTGTTTCCGAAGCTCATCGCCGACCAGTTTCCGGACTTCTCCGCCTTCGGGGTCGGCTCGGCCACCCTGTCGCTCGCGTTCCTCGGATCGCTCGTCGGATCGCTTGCCCGCCCCTTCGGTGGCCGGCTCGCCGACCGCTTCGGCGGAGCCATCATCACCATGGCCGCGTTCGTGGTGATGGGCCTCGGGGCCCTGTCCGTGATCGTGACCCTGCCGCTCGGCAACTTCTGGCTCTTCCTGCTCTTCTTCCTCGTGCTGTTCACCGCGAGCGGCGTGGGCAACGGGTCGACCTACCGCATGATCCCGACGATCTTCTCGATGCGGGCCGGCACCAAGGACGCCCACAACAACTCCGGCGATGTCGGAACGCAGCGCAAAACCGCCGCGGCCCTCGGCCTCATCTCCGCCATCGGGGCGTACGGCGGATTCATCATCCCGCAGGTGCTCGGCTACTCGAAGACCGCGTTCGGCACCTACACCGCCGGGCTCGGCTGGTTCGTGATCGCGTACGCTGCGATGGTTCTCGTCACCGGGGTCGTCTACCTGCGTGGCGGCAAGAAGGCCGGCACCCGCATCTAGCCACACCGCGCCAGAGAGGAGGAGACACCATGTCGGCAGCACCCGCCGCGGCAGACACCCACTGCCCGTACTGCGCTCTGCAGTGCGCCATGAGCCTGACCGTTTCCCCCTCCGGCCCCACCCCGGTGACCGTCGCGGGTCGCGCCTTCCCGACGAACCGGGGCGGGCTGTGCAAAAAGGGGTGGACGAGTGCCGAGCTGCTCGGTTCAGCCGGTCGCGTGCTGCAGCCGCTGGTGCGCCGCCCGGACGGTGGGTTTGATGAGGCGTCGTGGGATGCTGCGCTCGACCTCATCGCGGACCGCCTCCGTGACAGTCGTGCCAGGTTCGGAGCGGACTCGGTCGGAGTCTTTGGCGGGGGAGGGCTGACCAACGAGAAGGCCTACCAGCTGGGCAAGTTCGCCCGCCTGGCGCTCGGGACCTCCCGCATCGACTACAACGGCCGCTTCTGCATGTCGTCCGCCGCCGCCGCAGGAAACCGGGCGTTCGGTGCCGACCGCGGCCTGCCGTTTCCCGTCGAAGACCTCGACGCCGCGACCACGATCCTGCTACTCGGATCAAACGTCGCCGCCACCATGCCGCCGTTTATCGCGCACCTCGCCGGGGCCCGGGCTGCTGGCGGGCTGATCGTGTGTGACCCGCGCCGTTCGTCGACGGCGCGGCTGACTGAAGACGGCGCCGGCATCCACCTTCAACCCGCCCCGGGAACCGACCTGATCCTGCTGCTCGGCCTCACCCACATCGTCATCACCGAGGGCCTCGCCGACATCGGCTACCTCGAAAGCCGCACCACCGGCTTCGACGCCGTTCGCCGCAGCGCCAACGTGTGGTGGCCCGAGCGGGTTCAGGCGGCGACGGGTGTTCCGGTGGCGCAGCTGCGCGCGGTCGCCCGGCGGCTGGCCGACGGTCGCGGCAGCTACATCCTCACCGGGCGTGGGGTGGAGCAACATGTCGACGGCACAGACACGGCGACCGCCGCGATCAACCTGGCGCTCGTGCTCGGTCTGGTGGGCACCGGACGCTCCGGGTACGGCACCCTCACCGGTCAGGGCAACGGCCAGGGCGGTCGCGAGCACGGCCAGAAATGCGACCAGCTGCCCGGGTACCGCAAGATCACCGATCCGTCGGCGCGCGCCCACGTCGCCGGAGTCTGGGGAGTGGATGCCGCCGTGATCCCCGGGCCCGGGGTGCCCGCGGTCGAACTGCTAGCCGAGCTGGGGCGTGCCGGCGGGGTGCGCTGCCTGCTCGTGCACGGCTCCAACGTGGTGGTGTCGGCCCCGGATGTCTCCGCCGTGCGCGCCGGGCTCGAAGCACTCGACCTGCTCGTCGTCTGCGACTTCTTCCTCTCGGAGACCGCGCTGCTCGCCGATGTGGTGTTGCCGGTGACCCAGTGGGCCGAGGAGGAGGGCACGATGACCTCGCTCGAGGGACGGGTGCTGCGCCGCCAGCGTGCGCTCGACGCTCCCGCCGGGGTGCGCAGCGAGCTGTGGATCATGGCCGAACTTGCGCGTCGTCTCGACGCACCCTCGACCTATTCGACCGTCCCGAGCGAGGTCTTCGACGAGCTTGCCCGCGCCTCAGCCGGGGGCATCGCCGACTACTCCGGCCTCAGCCACGCACTGCTCGACACCGGAGCCGCCGCATATTGGCCCTTCGCCGCGGGAACCCGCGGTACGCCCCGGCTGTTCCTCGACGGGTTCGCCTTCCCCGACCGGCGGGCGCGGCTGATCGCGGTCTACCCCCGCATAAACGCAGACGCGCCCGCCCAGGTCGGTGGCGTTCTCACTCTCATCACCGGACGCCTGCTCGAGCACTACCAGTCCGGTGCTCAGACCCGGCGGGTGCCCGAACTGATAAACGCGCGCCCCGAGGCCACCGTGCAGATCCACCCGGCCACGGCGGCGCGACTCGGCATCGTCGACGGCGACATCGCGTCGATCTCCAACGCGCGCGGCACGGTCGAGGCAATGGCCGAGGTCACGATCAACATCCGACACGACACCGTGTTCCTGCCGTTCCACTATGCCGGGTCGCAGTGCGCGAACCTGCTGACCGAGGCCGCGGTCGACCCCGTATCGGCCATGCCCGAGTTCAAGCGCACCGTCGTCACCGTCGCGGCCCTGCGCGCTGTGCCCGCGGTCGTCGCCGGTGCTGCCGCTGCTGCAGCCGGGACTGGCGCTGTGATCGAGGAGAGCGAATATGTCTAGGCCGACCCGCATCGTGCTCATCGGCTACGGGCCGGTGGGCGCGCGTTTTGTCGAAGGTCTCGTCGCACCGGTTCGCGCCGGCTCGATCGAGCTGACCGTGGTGGGCGCCGAAACCCACACCGCCTACAACCGGGTGCTCCTCGCCGACTACGCCGTGGGGCGAGCCGACCGGGCGAGACTCGACCTGACCGATACCGCCGCGGCGGTCGAGGCTGGCGTGCGCATCCGGCTCGGCGAATCCGCGGTCGCCATCGACCGGGACCGCCAGAGCGTGCGGCTCGACTCCTGCGACACCCTCCCGTACGACCGGTTGGTCTTCGCCACGGGCGCCCGCGCCAACCTGCCGTCGCTCGTCGGTTTGGAGGCCGCGCGCCGCGATCGCCGCTCCCGTCCCGGTGCGGCGGCGGCCCTCGACCGCGGACCCGAAGCGCTGCCGCACGGTGTGGTCGCCCTGCGCGATCTCGCCGACGCCGACACGGTGCTCGAGGCGGTCACGGCCGGGCGACGGATCGTGGTGCTTGGCGCCGGGGTGCTCGGCATGGAGATCGCGCTCGCGGCATCCGAACGTGGTGCCAGCGTGGTGGCGGTATTCCACGGGGACATTCCGATGGGGCGCCAACTGGACTCCGGCGGCGGCCGGGCACTGCGCCGCGCCGCGCACGACGCCGGGGTGACCATGGCGCCGCATTCGCGCGCGGAGAGCCTCCAGTTTCGTCACCGGGAGGACGGCGAGGAGCACTTCGACGCCCTCGTCTGCGCCGATGGCAAACTCATCGAGGGCGACCTGCTGTTGCTCTCCTGTGGCGTCGGTGCGCGCACCGAACTCGCCGAGCAGTCGGGCCTGCGTGCCACCAGCGGGATTTTGGTGGACGAGCAGCTACGCAGCTGGGACGATCCCGACATCTTCGCGATCGGCGACTGCGCCCACGTTGCGTCTCGCTCCACGGCACTTCCCGACGGGCGGGTGCCGGGTGGGCCCGCGGGCCTGATCGGTCCGGGGTGGCGCCAGGCCGACTGGCTGGCCAGCCGCCTCGCGGCGGAAGTCAGTCCCGCCGAGGTTGCCACGCTCAGCCCCGGTGACCGCCCGCTCGTGGTCATGCTCAAAGCGGAGGGTATCGATGTGGTCGCCGGGGGTAATGTCTCCGCTGACCCCTGGGACGAATCATCCGCTCTCGAGACAACGCTGTGGGCAGACCCCGCCCGCGGCACCTACGCAAAAATGGTGACCAGGGACGGCGTCCTGGAGGGGTTCGTCGCCGTCGGATTGCCCCGCGCCGGAGCGGAACTGACGCTGCTGTTCGAACGCGGCGGCGAGCTGCCCGAGGATCGCTCCACCCTGCTGCGCCTCGACGCGAGTGACGCGGGCGCGGCGGCGACCGCGGATTCCCACGCCCCGGACGCGACGGTGTGCTGGTGCAACGGCGTCAGCGTGCAACACATCCTCACCGCCGCCGAGGAGGGCGCGACCACCGTCGAGGAAGTCGGCGCGTGCACGCGGGCGGGTACCGGATGCGGCGGCTGCAAGGGCCGCATCGCCGAACTGCTCGCGCAGTCTGCGGCTCCCGTCGCCACGCGGTAGCTGCTCTTTTCTACCGTCCGTGCACCGGCTGCTGCACGTACCGCGACCAGGCCCAGATCGACACGCACAGCACCGCGACCACGGCGGCACCGACCGTCACGGCCGCGAGCGGGAACCGTTCGCCGATGAACATCGCTGCCGCGAGAGCCGCCACTGTCAGCGTCGCCCCCGCCCAGATCGGCGGTGACCATTCGAAGATGGCACGTCCCGGCAGGCTGAGCACGGGAAGCAGCAGCAGCAACGCCGACCCGAACCCGGCGAGGCAGGTCGCGGCGAGGATTTCGCTGATGCCCGACGTCCAAAACCCGTCCGCGGTGCCGGTAGCGCCTCCGATGGCGCCCCACAGCACCCAGGCGACCGTGGCCAGCAGCGCTATCGCGGCGACCTGCGCGAGCTGCACGATTCCGCGTTCCCGCGCGGCGATTCCCATCGCGAAGGTGGCGCCGACAACGATGCCCATCACCAGCGGCGGCTGCACCCCAGCGACGCGCGACGCGATCGCGGTCACTGCGCCGACGGCGAGGAACAGAGGGACGAGGCGGATGTCTCCACCGAAGCCACGCCCGCGTCCAGCCCACCGCACCGTGAGAGCCGCACCCGTGTTGAGCACTGCCAGCCCGACGGCCACCGCCACAGTTAGGCGAATGTAGCGCACCTCGCCCTGGATGCCGCTGGCGAGCACCGCGAGCAGGGCAGCACCCAGCAGCATGCCACCGGCAACGAATGCTGGGTGCGTTGACACCGTCGGGAGCGCCTCCTCCACCTGGCGGCGTTCGCTGCTCAGCCGGTTGCGGCCGGTGAGGTGCGGACCGTGGAGGGCGAGTCGCCCCCGCAGCGTGGTGGCCACCATCCGCAGGGGAACGGCGATCAGCAGTAACCAGCCGAGAGCCAGAACCGCTGCGAGGGGCCAGACGTTGTTCGTCAGCGTCTGCCCAGGGGTGGTGATCGCATCCCCGTACTTCGTGGGGGTGCCCCAGGTCGACGGAGGCGTTGCGTCGGCCTCGGTATCGGGTGGGTCCGGCACCACGGGGGTGGGAGACGGGGTGGGGGTCTCCGGCTGCGGAGCGGGAACCACGGGCGCGACCGAGGGAGCAGGCACAGCGGTGGGTGCCGGGGTGGGTGCCGGGGCCGCCGGGGGCCGCGTCGGGGCGACGACAACCGGAGGCGCTGCCGTGGCGCTCGGTGCCGAGGCGATGGTCATCGCCACGGATGCGCTGGGGGAGCTGACGTTGCCCGCCGCATCTTGCTGCACCGCACGCACCGCGTGTGGACCCGCGCCGATTCCCTGACCGGTGCACGACCAGGTCGTGCCCGAGACCCGGGTGTTGCACACGGATACATCGTCCACGTATACGTCG
The DNA here is from genome assembly GCF_003003265.1 of Glaciihabitans tibetensis. Taxonomy (GTDB): domain Bacteria; phylum Actinomycetota; class Actinomycetes; order Actinomycetales; family Microbacteriaceae; genus Glaciihabitans; species Glaciihabitans tibetensis. The sequence goes on along the minus strand of NZ_PVTL01000011.1, from coordinate 24,591 downwards.
AGATAGGCGTCGGCCTCGCCGGTTCCACTGAACTGCACCGGCTGGGACGTGATCTGCGCGCCCTCGGTCGGGCTGGTTACCACGGGCGCTGAGGGAATGTCGCGGTCTATCACGAGGGTGCTCGACGCCGAGGCAGGCGACCACTCCGTGATCGACCCGGGCCACGACTGCTGCACCTGCACCTGGTAGGTGCCCGACGGGAAACGCCCGGGGTCGATTCCGCAGTACCAGTACCCGTCACCGACCGTCTGCCCACAGCTCTGCACCGCCGAAACGGGAGACGAAAAAAGGATGCGGATGCTGGCGCCGTCCCAACCGACCCCATCGAGTGAGCCCGCATTTACGTAAGGCCCCGCGGTGGTGAACGCGGGGGCTCCGAGCACCCGCAAGGTCAGCGGTGGCGTTTCACTGATGAAGCGCCCGTTGGCGTACTCGCGAGCCACGAGCCCAATGGTTCCGCTCGGCAGGACCACGCCCGTGCACTGCCAGGAGGTGCTGGGTGAGGCGTTCACCACGCATAACGGTTCGCCGCCCGTGAGCGACGGAACACTGACCGAGCTGTCGGCGCTTTTTGTGCCCGCGAGGTTCACCCGGGTCCCGGAAACGAAACTGTTCTCCTGAGGCGACGTGATGGTGATCGTGGGCGCCCCCGTCTCAGCTTCGCGACTCGGGGTGGGGCTGGGGGTAGAGGTTTCGGCCATGGCCGGCGCCCCAGTGAGTCCGGTGAGGGCGCAAACGCTCACCACGAGCACGGCCAGGACCGAGGCCAGCCGGTGTCGCCCGACCAGCTCGGCGCTGCCCAGCCGGCGTCGCCCGACCAAGTCGGCACCCCAATGAGTCGCTCCGCCACGGCGGGACGATCGTCGGGCGGAGATTCGGGAAGGTAACTGCACCGGTATCCATTTAGAACGGCTTGTCCGCCCCTGTCAACTAGCGACGCCGCGAAGCCTGCAAATAGTAAGAAATCCTTGTGTTGGGGGAGGCGGTCTGGAACAGTTAGCCCGGACGCCTGGAGGGAGTCCCATGACCGGTTTCACCAGGCGCGAGTCGCCCACGCTCTTCGGTCAAGCGCCGGCAGGGTACCGGTTGACCGAACGATCGCGCGTAATCGGGTCGGGCGACGCTGATTTCACGCGCGCGCGTGACTTGATCTGGCTCTGGCGGATACAGACCGGCTCCCGGTTTCTGCCGGTGCAGATGCCGGAGCGCGTGATCGTCGGGGTTGTCTCCCAGTTCCGAATTCCCTTTGGACCGTTGCGCCCGATGGTGACCTGCCGGGTGTTCTCCGTGGTCGATGAACCTCGCCTCGCCGGGTTCGCCCACGAGGCGATTCGCGGCCACCCGCAGTCCGGGTGGGAGAGCTTCCTCGTCGAGTTGGGGGCGGATGGTGACGTTACGCTCCGTGTACGAGTCGTGTCGCGTGCCTCCGCGTGGTGGATGCGCGCGGCTGGCCCGGCGGCACACGTCGCCCTTCTGCTGCTGCTGCGCCGTAACCTCCGGAGTCTGGACGCGCACCTGCGCTAGGACTGCGCGGCCACGTACGCGTCGACCTCGTCGAGGTACATCTGCTTGTCGTCGTCGGACAACCATGAAGCCTCGAACGAGTTTTTCGCCAGCAGAATCATGTCGTCGCGACTCAGGTTCGCCCGGTCCGCCAGCGCGCGATAGTTTTCGGCGACGTAGGCGCCGAAGTAGGCGGGGTCGTCGGAGTTGATCGTGACCTTTACGCCCGCGTGCAGCAGGTCGACGATCTCGGTGGCTTTCATATCTGCCGTGACGAAGCTGTTCGAGATCGGGCAGCAGGTGAGTCCGATCTGGCGCAGCCGCAGAAGCTCGACGAGTTCGGGGCTTTCCACCACGTTGGTGCCGTGGTCGATGCGGTCGACCTTGATCTCGTCGAGCACCTGGCGGATGTTTTCGATGCTGCCCACCTGGTCGATATCGCAGTGCATTGTGAGTTTGAGTCCCTCTGCGCGAGCGAGAGCGAACACCTCTGCGAACTTTGCCGGCGGATTATCCCGCTCGTCGGAGTCCAGACCAACGCCGATGAATTGGTCCTTGTAGGGCAGAGCATCGCGGAGAGTCTGCAGGGCGCTTTCTGCGGAAAAGTCGCGAAGGAAGCAGAGGATAAGCTCCGCCGAGACTCCGAAATTCGCGGCATCCACTGCGGCGCGATGGTAACCCTGGATCACGGTCTCGATCGGAATTCCGCGGGACGTGTGGGCCTGGGGGTCAAAGAAAGCCTCAACGCGGCGCACGCCGTCGATCGCCGCGCGGGTGAAGTATTCGTGTGCCAGGTCATAGAAGTCCTGTTCCGTAACCAGCACATTCATCGCCGGGTAGTACACGGCGAGGAAGGCGGCGAGGGAATCAAAGACGTAGGTCGCGCGCACGTCCTCCACCGTGGTCTGCCCGATGTCGATGCCGTTGCGCATCGCGAGCGTGAGCTTCAGCTCGGGCTCCAGTGTGCCCTCGAGATGGAGGTGCAATTCGCATTTCGGGAGGCCGGAAAGAAATTCGGCGCTGACGGTGGGCTCAGACATGGAGGTCCTTTCAAAACGGTCACAAAACGGTACCAATTGTGGGTTTCCGTGGTGTTTCGGGGCCAACGGGCGGCCGACGTAACCTGTCCGAAATGCCGCGGGACTCGGGCCGTCACATTTGAGGAATAAAGTTGCGACCACACAGCCGCCGTCACCACGTGACCGCATACCCGCACCGCAGAGAGGCTTGTTCTATGACGACCACCCGAAGTTCTTCACTCCGCCGCCGATCCATCACCCGTCTGGGCCAGGGCATTGCGGCGGCCACCATCGTCACATTGGCAATGACCGCGTGCGCCAGCGGAGACAGCGACGCCGGTTCTGAAGACTCCGGATCGTTCGGTGAAGCCAGCATCCAGCTCTCCTGGATCAAGAACACCGAGTTCATGGGCGAGTTCATGGCCGACAAGAATGGCTACTTCGAAGAGGCCGGGTTCGACTCCGTCGAGCTCGTTCCCGGACCGTCGGCGGTTGAACCGGTCGTGATCTCCGGTGAGGCAGACCTGGGCATCGGCAACGCGATCTCTACCGGAACAGTCATCGCCAGCGAGGGCGCGCCGATCAAGATCATTGGCGCGACCTACCAGAAGAACCCGTTCACGATTCTCTCGCTGAAGAGCGTCGGCAACATCGCGACCGTGGATGACATCAAGGGCAAGACGATCGGCGTGCAGGCGAGCAACCTGAACCTTTGGGAGGCATTCCTCAAGGTGAACGATATCGACGAGAGCGAAGTGACCATGCTCCCCGTCGAGTACGACCCCACCCCGCTCTTCAACGGAGAGGTCGATGGCTGGTTTGCCTACCTGACGAACGAGTCCCTCGACGCCGAGCTGAGCGGACTCGAGCCGGTCAACCTGCCGCTCGCCGACAACGGTCTGCCGTTCGTCGCTGAGACGTTCACCGCGAGCGACGAGGCAATCGAGGGAGACCGCGAGAAGTTGAAAGCGCTGCTCATCGCCGAGATCAAAGGGTGGACCGACGCGATCAACGACCCCGAGGCTGCAGCGGCGTACACGGTCGACACCTACGGAGCCGACCTGAGCCTGACCATCGAAAAAGAGAACCTGCAGGCCTCCATCCAGGCGACCGATCTCGTCGTCAGCGCCGAAACAGAGGAGAATGGTCTCTTCACCATCTCGGAATCCATGCAGGAAGAGAGCATTGCGACGCTCGCCGCCGCCGGAATCGACCTCACGGCCGACCAGCTCTTCGACATGTCGCTGCTTGCGGAGATCTACGAAGAGAACCCGGAACTCATCGCTTACGCGAAGTAACGAGCTACACGCAGCACCGAGATAGAGGAACACGAAGACTCTTGTCAACAATTGATGCCGGTGCCCGAACGAACACCTCGGGCACCGGCCTCCACATCAGTGAACTCAGCAAGGTCTTCGCGGTCGGACGCAAAGAAGTTGTTGCTCTCGACAACGCGACCCTGCACACCGACAAGGGAAGCTTCCTGTCGCTCCTGGGGCCATCCGGCTGCGGCAAGTCGACCATTCTGCGCATTCTCGCCGGGCTGGAGCAGCCGACAACCGGCACTACTCGCGTGGATGGCAAGAGTCCCACCGAGTTGAAGAAGGACCACCAGCTGGGCATCGCCTTTCAGGATTCGGCGCTGCTCGCCTGGCGGAGCGTGCGCGCCAACATCCAGCTCCCGTTCGAAGTGGCGGGCATTCCGGTCGATCACGCCTACGTCAGTGAGCTGATCTCGCTGGTTGGGTTGTCGGCGTTCGAAAAAGCCAAGCCCGCCCAGCTGTCGGGCGGCATGCGTCAGCGGGTGTCCATCGCGCGGTCGCTGGTACTCAAGCCGTCCGTGCTGCTTCTCGACGAGCCGTTCGGCGCCCTCGATGACATGACCAGGCAGCGTCTGAACGTCGAACTGCTGCGCATCTGGACCGAGAAGCCCGCGACCACGCTGATGGTGACCCACGGCATCTCGGAAGCGATTTTCCTCTCGGACCAGGTCGCGGTGATGAGCGCGCGCCCGGGCCGGATTAAAGAGGTCATCGATGTCGACCTACCGCGTCCGCGCCTTCCCGAGATGATGCGCACTCCCGAATTCCACGCGCTGCACGACCGCGCGTCCGAGTTGCTGTTCGGTAACGAGGACCACGACTGATGGACCGCGTGCGCGCGTTGCCCAGCTGGGCGACCGGTCTTTTTGGTGTCGCCGTGGTGATCGCACTGTGGTGGCTGTTGGCGGTCACCGTTTTTGCCGGTGTTGGCCCGGCAAATGTCAGCGCCATTCCCACCCCGTGGGCCGTGCTTCAGCAGCTCGGCGAAGACGGCGCTACGTACTACTTCCGTCACATTCAGGTGACCGTTACCGAGGCCGGACTGGGTTTCCTCTGGGGGAATGGCCTCGCCCTGGCCCTCGCTGCCTTCGTGCTGGTCTTTCCCCGTATCGAGAAGGTCGCGCTGCAGATTGCCGTCATCACCTACTGCCTTCCGATCGTGGCCATTGGTCCCATCGCGCGCCTGCTGATCGGCAATCCCGACTCCGGCGAACCCGCGGGAACGGCGGTCTTTCTTGCCGCGCTCGCGGTTTTTTTCACCACCGTGGTCGGTTCGCTGCTGGGGCTCAAGGCGGCCGATAGGGCCAGCCTCGACCTGGTCAGCGTCTACGGGGGAGGAAAGCTGATGCAGCTGCGCAAGGTGCGCATCATCGCGGCCATCCCGGCGGTGCTCACGGCGCTCAAGATCGCGGCGCCGGCCGCGCTCCTTGGCGCCATCATTGCCGAGTACCTCGGAGGGGTAGAGCGGGGCCTCGGTATCGCGATGCTGACGGCGGGCTCATCTGCGCAGGTCGAACGGGTGTGGGGCCTCGCCATCGTGGCAGGCGTCATCGCCGGACTTGGCTACGCGCTGTTCGGTCTCATCTCGAGGCTTGTGACGCCCTGGTCGAGCGGAAGGAACTCCTGATGGCGACATCCACCTCACCATCGACCGCGTCGCCCACCGTGACGGGCGGCCGAACCAGCCACGGCGCGGCCGGCTCCGTGTTGCGGGCCGCACGAACGGGTCTCATCACGCTCCTGATCGTCGTGCTGGTCTGGCAGGCGATAATCAGCATCCTCGGTGTGTCCACTTTTATCGCGAAGGGGCCCCTCGACGTCTTCAACTGGCTGTTCACCGTGCCGGCAGCCGCGGAAAACCGGGAGCTGATCTGGGGCAACCTGCTGGTCACCCTCGGCGACTCGTTCATCGGCTTCACCGCGGGGCTCGTCGTCGCGCTGCTGCTCGCGATCGCGTTCACCCTGTCGCGGGGAATCGAGCACGCCCTGATGCCGATCGCAATGCTGTTGCGCTCCGTGCCGCTGGTGGCCCTTGCTCCGATCATCATCCTGATCGTCGGCCGGGGGGCCGCCGTCGCTGCCGTCATGGGGGGCATCGTTGTGTTGTTCCCGGCGCTGGTCAACATTGTCTTTGGCCTGCGGTCGGCGTCGCCCATTATCACCGACGTCATCTCTGTGTACGGCGGAACGCCGTTCACGGCCTTGCGGAAGGTTGCGATGCCGAGCTCGCTCGGCGCCCTCTTCGCGGCCGTGAAGATCTCGGTTCCCGGCGCCATCACGGGAGCCCTTCTGGCCGAGTGGCTTGCAACGGGCAAAGGAATCGGTGGCGCCATCGTGGCGGCCGTCGCGCAGTCCAAAAACTTCGAAGTCTGGGCGTCGGTGGTGGTGATCACTGCGGTGACACTGCTGTTGTACGGCCTCGCACAGCTCGTGGAAAGTCTCGTGCTGCGCAGGATGGGCATGGCCGCCAGCGCAGGCGAATGAACCCGTGAGCAGCCCGCGAATTCACCGAGAGCTGCCTTGCAGGGGAGTGGGAGGCGAGCGGGTCTCGTTTATAATTCCGGTATGGAACTGCTAATCATCGCCGGCGTCATCCTCCTGCTTGTTGTGATTGCGGGGATCTACCTGTGGGCGACGTACAACTCTCTCGTTACCCTCAAGGTGCGCGTCGACGAGGCGTGGAGCGACATCACCGTGCAACTCAAGCGCCGGGCGGATTTGATCCCGAACATCATTGAGGCCGTAAAGGGATACGCGGTCCACGAAAAAGGCGTTTTCGAAGCGGTAACAAAAGCCCGTGCCGAGACACTGTCCGCGCAGGGTCCCGCCGACGCGTCCGTCGCTGAAAACCACATGCAGCAGGCGCTGAAGAGCGTCTTCGCCGTCGCCGAGGCTTACCCCCAGCTGCAGGCCAGCCAGAACTTCCTGCAACTCCAGGGTGAGCTCGTCGACACCGAAGACAAGATCCAGGCATCGCGCCGGTTCTTCAACGGTGGTGTGCGCGAGCTCAACACCAAGGTTCAAACCTTCCCCAACACGTTGTTCGTGCGTAACCTCGGCTTCACCGAGCGCGAGTTCTTCGAGGTGGCCGACGCCGCGGCGATCTCGGAGCCGCCGCGCGTGCAGTTCTGATCACGACAGTTCCATGTACAGAGCCATAGCGGCAAACAAACGGAACACCGTTCTTATAATCGGTATCTTCCTCATTATCATCGCCGCGCTCGGGTACGTCGCACAGCTGTTCACCGGCGGTGGCTGGGGCATCACGATCGGCACCATTCTCGGAGCGGGCGTCTACACCCTCATCCAGTACTTCGCCGCGAGCGGGCAGGCACTCGCCATCAGCGGCGCCCGCCAGATCCAAAAGGCCGACAATCCTCGCCTTTACCGCATCGTCGAAAACCTGGCTATCACTAACGGCCTCCCGATGCCGAAGGTCTACATCATCGTCGACCCCGCTCCCAACGCGTTCGCGACCGGGCGCGACCCCCAGCACGCGGTGGTCGCGGCGACGACAGGCCTCCTGGATCTGATGGATGACGCCGAGCTCGAAGGGGTGATGGCGCACGAGATCGGTCACGTGCAGAATTACGACATTCGGGTGACGACTATGGTCTTTGGTCTCGTGGTCGCGGTTGGATTCCTTGCCGACATCCTGCTTCGCCTGTCATTTTTCGGCGGTGGCAACCGCAATAGCAACGGTACGAATCCGATCGTGCTCGCGCTCGGTTTGGTCTCGCTGATTCTCGCGCCGCTGGTTGCCGGCGTCGTGCAGGCTGCGGTGTCGCGCCAGCGGGAATACCTTGCCGACGCGACCGGGGCGATGACCACCCGGCACCCCGACGCGCTGGCCCGGGCGCTTGAGAAACTGGGCGCCTATGGCCGGCCGGTCCGCAGACAAAACACCAGCATGGCTCACATGTGGATCTCCGACCCCACCAAGCCCGGCATGATCGACCGTCTGTTCAGTACCCACCCGCCCATCGCCGAGCGGGTCAGGCGTCTCAGCGAGATCGGTCGCACCTTCTAGTACGGGCGCGGCAGCAGGGGCGTTCGCAGCTCCGCTGCCAGGGCGGCCGCGAGGTCACCCCGGTCCACGACCACGATGTCGTCGAGCTGCTGCCAGGCGGCCGCTTCCCGGAGAAGGATGGCGATGCGGTCGACCACGCCGAGCGCCAGCGCCGCTTCATTCCACGCGGACTGCACCCGCAGCACGCGGTTCTGCCGGTCACTCTTGAGGTCAATCCGGGCCACGATCCGGTCGTTGATCAGAACCGGAAGCGTGTAGTACCCGTAGACGCGCTGCGGCTCGGGCGTGTAGATCTCGATGCGGTAGTGGAAATCGAACAGCCGGAGCGCACGGTTTCGCTCCCACACAACCGGGTCGAACGGCGACAGCAGCGCGCCGGTGTTTATCCGCCTGGGCACTTTCGCTTCGCTGTGAAGGTAGGCGAGCCGCGGTCGCCCGTTGACCTCCCACCCCGGCACCAGCAGAGGCAAAATTTCGCCCGCATCGGCGAGCTCCTCCAGCAGCGGTTTCGCCTGCTGGCTCTTCAGACGGTAGTAGTCAGCGAGGTCGCCCACGGTGCCAATGCCATGCGCTTTCGCTGACCACAGCAACAACTGGCGCTGCGCGTCTCGCCTGCTGACCTCGGCATTGAGTAATTCGGGGGTCAGCACCTGCGCGGCGAGCCCGTACACCCTCTGAAAGGAGGTGCGCCCCGCCGAGACGACCTCGCCCCAGCTAAAGAGCATCTCGAGTCCGCGCTTCACGTCGGACCATTCCCACCAGCCGCCTCGGCGTCGTCCGGCGTCGCTTTCGATCTTGCCCGCCGGCAGCGGCCCCTTGTCTGCGAGTTCGTCACGGAGCCACTGCAGCATGTCGTGGTTGGCGTGGATCCACGACTGTGGATCGTCCTCCTGCTTGCGACGACGGTCATCCATCTTCCACCGCCACAGCGGCCAGGTGTGCCGGGGAATGAGGGATGCCTCGTGGGCCCAGTACTCCGTGTAGCGAGCAGACCGGTCCAGAGTGAGACGGTCGAGATCGGCCTTGTTATAGGGGCCCAGCCGGGAAAACGCGGGCATGTAGTGGCTGCGCTCGAACACGTTGACCGAGTCGAGTTGAAGCAGGCCGAGGCGGGCAACCGTTGCACCCAGTTGCCGCACGCCGACGGCTGTCGGCCGAGCACGGCCAAAACCCTGGGCGGCCAACGCGATCCGGCGAGCCTGAGCCGGGGATATCTGCGCGCTCGGAACCCGCACTGGTGAACCTTTGACTGCCACGGGCACGACTCTACCCAGACCGACCGACATGCTCCGCGGCGTGCCCGAAAGGGGGTAGTGGCCACGAGGCTTTCGGACTGATAGGTGAGTGGGCTTCACGATAAGCTGCGTTTTAGGCGCCCCCATATCGGGGGCAACCCGACGTACTTGGGGAGTCCGGTGGGATCAATCGCACGCGTGCGCGCCGACGGTCGCGATCGACGTCTGTTCGTGCTTCTGGCTCAGGTTCCCCTGCTCGTGGTCCTGGGCGCGCTCATCGCCATCCTCCGCTTGTTTGAACCCGCGGTGCTGGCGGAACCCGCCTTCATCGCCAGCGTGGTTCTTGCTGTGCTCACCAGTGCGGCCGCCCTCTTCACTGGCGAAAGACGCCCTCGGTTTTCCTGGATCGCTCTGGTGCCCTTCTCGGACATCCTGGTCATCGCCCTCGCGCGAGAGGGGTTGCACCTCACGCACGGCACAATTCCCGCGCTGGGGGCTCTGGTGATTTTTCCCGTTCTCTGGCTGGCCACCGAACTGCGCGTGTGGTCGCTTCCTGCCGTGCTCGTGGCTTCCGGTCTTCTGACGGGGCTTCCCTATGTATTGCGGGGCACGCCCCCACAGGACCCGATCGAGTGGCTGAACGTCGTCCTCGTGCCGACTGCGCTCGGCTCGGTCGCCCTGGCGGCGGGTTCGGTCATGCGTCGTATGCGTGAAGATCGAAGCCGGGCCGACGATCTCGCAGTGCGCCTAGGTGATTCGCTCGCCGAGGCGTCGGATCGCGAGCTGACCCTCCGATCAGTCACCGAAACGGTCGAGGCAGCGATCGTGCTGTTCGGTCCCGCCGGCGACATCGTTTTGTGCAACAGCACCGCGCGTCTTCTCTACGGCAGAGCCGGAGCGGATGAGAAGGGTCACTTTTCAGACCCGCCGCTTATCTTCGGGGAGGATCGCGTCACGCGGATCCCGCTGGACGGTAGCCTCGCCGCGAGCGCGCTCCGGGACGACCCGATGGCCGGGCGGACCTATTGGATCGGTGCCACAGGCGCACAACGCGCAGTGACGGTCACTTCCCGCCGCGTCACCCGCCCAGACGGGGGCAGTCTCGGCACCGTCGTGGTCGGATACGACGTCACCCCGCTCGTCGAGTCGATCGAGATCAGGGACGTATTCCTCGCGTCGGTGTCGCACGAACTGAAGACACCCCTGACCAACATCATCGGCTACCTCGACCTGATGGAAGAAGGTCCCGCGGCTGCGGAAATCGCTGTTGTCAGAAACAACGCAGCACGTCTGATGGGGCTGATCTCCGACCTTCTCACGGGCGCGGGTACGACCCAAGACGTGCACCGTGTTCCCGAGGACCTCACCGCGATCACGGAGGCCGCGATTGCCGCCGTTCTTCTGGGTGCGCAGAGTTCGGGCGTGGGCATCCGGCTCAGCCCCGGCGCCAAGGTTGTCGCAGAGGTCGACCGGGACGCCATCCGCAGGGTGCTCGACAACCTGCTGTCCAATGCGGTGAAATACTCCGCCGCGGGAACCCATGTTGTGGTCGCGGTAGGCGAAAACGGGCGCTCGGCCGTAATCACCGTCGAAGACTCTGGCGTTGGCATCAGCCCCGAGCACCAGGGTCGGGTGTTCGACCGATTCTTTCGTGCACCGTTGGCCCGTTCGCAGGCCATCCCTGGCACGGGGCTCGGTTTGGCGATCGTTCAGGCGTTGGTGGAGGCGCACGGCGGTACCGTTTCGGTCGAGAGTCAACTTGGCACTGGTTCGGTTTTCACCGTTCTCCTCCCGCTGCGAACGCTCGCTGTCGCGGTGTGACCAGACCAGGCGTCGCTCCCGAGCGCGGCTGGCGTTTGTTCGCCGTTTACCGGAAAGTTGCTGGCGCGTTACGCGTCACCCGTAAGTTCAGTCCTGGAGCGACCGGTTACCCCACGTCCGTTCACAGCACGGACGGCCGGTTCTGCCCACTGGAGGTTCCATTGTTCCGTAAGCGCAACGTTGCTGGTATGGCCCTATTCGCCGCCGCAGCCATCACCCTCAGCTCATGCGCCAGCGCGACCGACGCTCCGGCGTCCGACGTGGACGCCGCTGCTGCGACCAGCGCAGAAGACTTCGGTGGGCTCGACGCGCTGATTGAAGCAGCACAGGCGGAGGGAGAGCTCAACGTCATCGCTCTTCCGGACAACTGGGCAAACTACGGTGAGATCAAGGCGTTGTTTGAGGAAAAGTACGACATTGTCGTCAACTCCGCCGATCCTGACATCTCCAGCGCCGAGGAGATCGCCGCGGCAGACAACCTCAAGGGACAGGACACCGCACCGGACGTCTTCGACCTCGGAACCGCCGTAGCGCTCGCGAGCACCGACTACTTCGCCCCGTACCAGGTCGAGAATTGGGCGGACATCCCCGACGAAAATAAGGAACCCACCGGTCTTTGGGCGAACGACTACACCGGCAGTATGTCGATCGGATACGACTCCAACTCGGTTCCAGAGCCCACCAGTCTTGATGACCTCCTGGGCAGTGAGTACAAGGGCGCGGTCGCTCTCAACGGCGACCCGACGCAGGCCGGTGCGGCATTCGCGGCGGTAGGCCTTGCCTCCGTGCAGAACGGCGGCACCCTCGATGACTTCACCCCGGGCATTGAGTTCTTCAGCGAGTTGAACGCGGCAGGCAACTTCATCCCAGTCAACGTCACGGCGGGCACCATCGCGTCGGGCGAGACGAAGGTCGTGTTCGACTGGAGCTACAACAACCTGGCGCAGGTTTCGGTTGTTGACGGCTGGGAAGTGACCACACTGCCGGGAGCGGTGTACACCAGCTTCTACAACCAGGCCATCAGCGCGGATGCACCGCACCCCGCGGCCGCCCGCCTGTGGCAGGAGTTTCTCTACAGCCCCGAGGCGCAAAACCTCTTCATCACCGGTGGCGCCTACCCCGTCACGATTGATGCGATGACGGAGGCGGGAACAGTGGACGAAGAGGCGCTTGAGACCATCGGTGCGTTGGATGGCGAACTCGTCACCCCAACTACCGAGCAGTCCGAAGCCGCCGCCGCCCTTCTCGCCGAAAAGTGGGCTGCTGCCATCGGCTAGCAGCGCTTCTCACACCCTCATCCACGTGACTGTCGCAAACGCACCAGAGCTGACGGCGGTTGGTGTCGAGGAAAACCCTCGACACCAACCCGTGTCTCCATCACACAATCGCGCCCGTCGCGGGTTTGCCAAGTACATCGGGCTCACCCCCTTCGCGATCTATGTGCTGTTATTCCTCGCTGTGCCGACCACTCTGGCCGTGGTGACCGGGTTCTTCACGGACACGGGCGAATTCACGTTCGCGAATGTTCTTGGTATCTTCGACCCGCTCATTCTCGGTACCTTCTTTAGCTCGTTCTGGCTCTCGGCGGTGTCAGCTGTAATTGGCGCGGTTGTCGGAGCCCTGGTCTGCTTCGCCCTTCTTGGCACGAGAGCAGAAGGCGCGCTGCGCACGGTCGTTGACTCTGCCAGCAGTGTCCTCGCGCAGTTCGGCGGCGTGATGCTCGCATTCGCATTCATTGCGACGATCGGCACGCAGGGCTTCGTCACCGCTGTTCTCGCGGACGTATTTGGCATCGATATCTTCGCGAACGGGGTGTGGATCTACCAGGTTCCCGGGCTGCTCCTGCCGTATATCTACTTTCAGGTGCCACTGATGATCATCACGTTTATGCCGGCGCTGGAGGGGCTCAAGATCCAGTGGGCGGAGGCTAACGCCACTCTTGGAGGGTCGCGGGTGACCTACTGGACCCGTATTGCCGCGCCCGTCCTCGCCCCATCGTTTTTCGGCAGTCTCCTGTTGCTCTTTGCGAACGCCTTCTCTTCCTACGCCACCGCAGCCGCGCTGATCAGCCAAGGGTCGCAGATTGTGCCGCTGCAGATTCGCGCGGCGCTCGTCAGTGAAACCGTTCTCGGACGTGAGAATATGGCGGGTTCACTCGCGCTCGGCATGATCGTCGTGATGGTTGTGGTTATGTGGGGCTATTCGGTACTGCAGTCGCGCACGGCGAGGTGGCAACGATGATGGTCAGTGCCGGCACCCTCCCTGGCCGGGATAAGACGAGCAGGGTGAGCAACGCGACCCGAGTCGGGGCGGAGCCCAGCAGAACCGCCCGTGCAGTGATCCTGGGAGTGGTCGGCGTCGTCTTCGCTATTCCCATCGTCGGGATGATCATCTTCACTTTCCGGGACGGTCTGACCGGCACCTATACGCTCGATCATTGGACTGGGCTGTTCGCCCCGGACGCCGCCCGTACCTACCGCAATCTCTTCACCGCGATCGGGAACTCGCTGACTCTCGCGGCGGTGACCGTAGCGATTGTGCTGGTGTTGCTCCTGCCAACCATGCTGCTGGTGCATTTGCAGTTTCCGCGACTGAGACGCGTCCTCGAATTTATCTGCATCATCCCGATTACCGTCCCGGCGGTTGTGCTGGTCGTCGGGCTCGCGCCGGTCTACTCAATTGTGGTGCGCACGTTCGGTGGTTCCATTTGGACCCTGGCGTTTGCCTACGGAATCACGGTGCTGCCTTTCGCCTACCGCGCGATCCAGTCGAACCTTGAGTCGGTGGACGTGATCACTCTGAGCGAAGCAGCCCGCTCTCTTGGCGCGAACTGGTTTAGCGTCACCTGGCGGGTCCTGCTGCCCAACCTCCGCCGGGGTGTGCTCGCGGCGTCGTTTATCTCGGTGGCCGTGGTCCTCGGCGAGTTTACGATCGCGTCGCTGCTGAATCGGGTCAACCTGCAGACTGCCCTCCTTCAGGTATCGCAGAGTGACCCGTATGTTGCCGTCATCTTTTCCCTCCTGGCGTTGGCGTTTGCTTTCGTTCTTCTCCTCCTCATCGGCCGTTTCGGTTCGACTGGCCGCGATCGGAGCCCATCCGCATGACCCTCCTCTCCACCCCCACCATCGCGCCCCCGACCGGCGCCACCGTCGAACTCGTTGGAGTCGTCAAGGACTATGCCGGACATCGCGCGCTCAGCGGAATTGACCTGACTATCGCTCCCGGCGAGTTCATTGCACTGCTCGGCCCATCGGGCTGCGGTAAAACGACCGCCTTGCGTGCTCTGTCCGGACTCGAACAGGTCGATCAAGGGCGGATCCTCATCGACGGAGAAAATGTGGCGGATGTCCCGGTGAATCGCCGTGACATCGGCATGGTGTTTCAGTCGTACTCTCTTTTTCCGCACATGACGTCGCTGGAGAATGTCGAGTTCGGCCTTCGAATGCGCAAGGTTGGCGCGGCCGACCGCAAGCGACGCGCGCGTGAGGCGCTGGAGATGGTGGGGTTGAGCGAGAAGAGCGCCCAGTACGCACACCAGCTCTCGGGCGGGCAGCAGCAGCGGGTCGCTCTGGCACGTGCCCTGGTGACGCGCCCGCGCGTGCTCCTGCTCGATGAACCCCTGAGCGCGCTCGACGCGAAGGTGCGGGTGCAACTGCGCGACGAGATTCGTCGCATCCAGACGGATCTCGGGATTACCACGCTCTTTGTGACACACGACCAGGAGGAGGCCCTTGCCGTCGCCGACCGGGTAGCGGTGATGCGGGAGGGGCGGATCGAACAGATCGGATCTCCTGAGGAACTGTATACGGCGCCGCTGACACCGTTCGTCGCGAACTTTGTCGGGCTGAGCAACCGCATCGAAGCCGAACTGGTAGGGGGCGCGGTCGTCATCCACGGGCAACGCATCGAGAGCCTGGGGGAGCGTCGCGCGGACGGGCCGGTCGTCGCATTTATTCGTCCGGAGGATGTCGCGTTCGCGCCAACCGGCATCGCCGCCGTGGTGGTGGGCAGCACCTTCCTCGGGAGTCTCCGCCGCACCCAGGTCCGTTTGGCCGACAATTCTCTACTGATGGTGCAGCACGAGGTCGGTGTGCATCCCGCGCCGGGGGAGAGGGTGGCGGTCTCGTTTGCCGCCCGGCCGGTTGCGGTGGGCCCGCGCGCCTGATGGTGGGTCGTGGGGCACAGAAGTGCGCCAGTCTGCGGGATCAGCCGCGGGGACAGTTCTAGACTGATGCGATGATGTTCGGTAAGAAGCTTGATCCCCCAGCCGTGCGCGACGTGCGTAAACGCGAGGTGGAGTCATCCATCCCTCTGGGCATCGAAATCGCCGGCGCCTGGTCGTGGCGAATCCTTGCGGTGGCGGGCGTAGCGGTCGTTTTTGGCCTCCTCATCATCCAGCTGCAGCTCATCGTGGTCCCGTTTATGATCGCCGTGCTCGTCGCCGCGCTGCTCGTTCCGATCGTGCAGTTGCTCGTGCGGCACCGCTGGCCGAAGGGGCTCGCCGTGGCGGTCACGATGATCGTCACGCTCGGGGTGTTGAGCGGACTCATCGTGCTGATCGTCACCCAGATCCGCAGCGGGTACCCCGACCTGCAGGACCGGTCGGTGACCGCCTACCAGGACTTCAAAACGTTCCTCAGTGACACCTGGAACATCGACAACAGCGAGTTCAATGACTACCTTGAGCAGGCCGTTGCCGCGGTGCAAACCGACAGCCAGGCGCTGGTGTCCGGGGCCGTGTCGCTCGGTTCCACCGCCGGCCACGTGCTCACGGGTTCGTTGCTGACGCTCTTCGCGACGCTCTTCATCCTGATCGATGGTGCGGGCATCTGGAACTGGATCGTTCGCATCTTCCCGCGCAAGGCTCGGGCCGCCGTCGATGGGTCGGGCCGAGCCGGCTGGCTGACCCTGACGACCTTCGTGAAGGTGCAGATTTTCGTCGCCGCGATCGACGCGACCGGCATCGGCCTCGGAGCGTGGATCCTCGGATTGTTCTTCGGCGGCTTCCCCCTGATCATTCCGATCGCTGTCGCCGTGTTCCTCGGATCGTTTATCCCCGTGGTGGGCGCGGTGGTGACGGGAGCGATCGCCATCTTTGTGGCGCTGATCTACCTCGGCCCCGTTCCCGCGCTGATCATGCTCGCGATCGTCTTGGCGGTGCAGCAGCTGGAAGGTCACGTGCTCCAGCCGCTGGTCATGGGATCCGCAGTGAAGATTCACCCGCTCGCGGTGGTGTTTGCCGTGGCCGCGGGATCATTTATCGCCGGTATTCCCGGGGCGCTGTTTGCCGTCCCGGTTGTAGCGGTGCTGAACGTGATGGTCACATACGTGGCCAGTGGTAGGTGGCGCGGTACTGTGCGCCCGCAGATAGAGGATGTAGCTACTCGCGCATGAATGACACAATCACAGCCAGCAGTGCCGCGCCAGCGCCCGCCGTGGCCGGACCGACGTTGGAAGATTTCGAAGCCGCCCGTGCGACGGTCGGCGCCGTTGCCGACATCACGCCCCTCGAGAGTTCGCGCTTCCTCGCGGAGGTGCTCGGGTCGCCCGTTTACCTGAAGTGCGAGAACCTGCAGCGCACGGGCTCCTACAAGATCCGCGGTGCCTACAACCGGCTCGCGGGTCTCTCCGAGGAGGATCGTGCGCGCGGCGTGGTGGCCGCTTCCGCGGGAAACCACGCGCAGGGTGTCGCCTTCGCCGCACGCGAACTGGGCATCAAATCCACCATCTTCATGCCGATCGGTGTTGCGCTGCCGAAGCTCCAGGCCACCCGCGGCTATGGCGCCGATGTGGTGCTGCGTGGGCACACGGTGGCGGAGCCGCTCCTGGCCGCCGCGGAGTTTGCGACGGAGACGGGCGCGATCTTCATCCCTCCGTTTGATCACGCAGATGTCGTCGCGGGCCAGGGCACGCTCGGTCTGGAGATACTCGACCAGCTGCCCGAGACCGACACCATCATCGTCCCGATCGGCGGCGGCGGGCTCATCTCCGGGGTCGCGAGCGCGGCAAAGCAGAAGGCGGCGCTCCTCGGGCGCACCATCCGGGTGATCGGGGTGCAGGCAGCCAACGCGGCGCCCTACCCGTTGTCGCTCACCATGGGCGAGCCGACGACCATCACCATCATCCCCACGATCGCCGACGGCATCGCGGTGGCCAGGCCCGGGGTGCTGAACTTCGAAATCGTGCGCGACACCGTCGACGAGATCGTCACGGTCGAGGAGGACGACATCGCCCGCGCTCTGCTGGTGCTGCTGGAACGGGCCAAGCTGGTCGTCGAGCCCGCCGGAGCGGTGGCCGTTGCGGCTATCCTCGCCGGGAAGATCACCCCTACGGGCAACACCGTGGCCATCCTCAGCGGCGGCAACATCGACCCGTTGGTGATGGAACGCATCATCAGCCACGGCCTCGCGGCATCGGAGCGCTACCTCAAGCTGCGCATTCCGCTTCCCGACCGTCCCGGGCAGCTGGCGCGCACCGCAGAGGTCGTCGCGGAGTCCAATGCGAACGTCGTGGAGGTGCTGCACTCGCGCCACGGTTCAGGCATGCAGATCAGCATGGTCGAACTCGAACTCCACATCGAAACGCGGGGCCCGGAGCACGCGGACCTCGTGCTACACAACCTGCGAGAGGCAGGCTTCGCGCCCCGCGTCGACTTCTAAGCGGTTCGACTTCTCAGCTGTTCGACTTCGCCAGCAGCTGACTACTGGTGGTAGGTCTCGACGTCGACGATCTCAACCTCGATGGTCTTGCCGTTCGGGGCGACGTAGCTCTTTGACTCGCCGACCTTGAGGCCGATGATCGCGGTACCGAGGGGGCTGCCCTCGCTGTAGACGTCGATGTCGGTGCCGTCGGCCATCTCGCGGTTGCCGATCAGGAACACCGAGCGGTCGCCCTGGATGTTGGCCGTAACGACGGTGCCCGGCTCGACGACGCCGTGGCTCTCGGGCGCGTCACCCACGGTTGCGTGGCGCAGCAGCTGGGTGAGGACGCGAATGCGGGCCTCGATCTTGCCCTGCTCCTCTTTCGCGGCGTGGTAGCCGCCGTTCTCCTTCAGGTCGCCTTCTTCACGGGCGATTTCAATTTTCTTCGCGATGTCCGTGCGGCCAGCCACGCTCAAGTACTCGAGTTCGCCGGTGAGACGGTCGAACGCGTCCTGGGTCAACCAGGTAACGCTGGTGTCAGTCATAGTTCTCCTCAGCGCCGTAGGTTCTTAGAAATGTTCATAGAAGGAGACCGGCCAGATGTGACCGGTCCCGTTGGCGAATGACCCAGCTTAAGACAGCCAGCAGCGGTAGATCAAGCCAGTGACGCTCTGCTCCGAAGTGAGCACCGACTCGGTTAGGCTCCGCGTCCGCAGTTCAGACGGGGGTATTTCAACGATCTTCCACCCCACGATGGAGAAGCTCTCATTAAGAGCCTGAAGCGCGCAGCTGGTGGATGTCCCGGGCTCGGCGTTGAGCTGCCACGTCACTTCCACCTCCCGGTCGTCGACCACCGTGTGGGCGACATTCTGCGCCTCGAGAGCGTCGGTGTTCTCGAGCAGCCCCGCCCAGAGGAGCCAGGCTCCGAGCACCACCACAAAGATGGCTGCGGTGAGCCAGGCCCAGAGACGAACGCGGCGGCGATTCGCCGGGGTGCGCCCATAACGTGCGTTGATCTCGCTGGAGTCGGGTCCGGAGCCGGGGCCTGAGCCGGACACGGTGTCGGCCAATGCTCTCGAGGCGCCACCCACCGCAGCCGCGTCGTGCGGGGCATCCCAGGTTTCAGATGCTTCATCGGTGGTGGTGCGCACGTCGAACTCCAAGTTGCTGCGGATAGTCTATGTACAGGCTATTGGCTATCCCTAGGAGTTTGGTGACACAGCGTCTGCTTGCGGTCCACGCCCATCCCGACGACGAGTCGAGTAAGGGCGCAGCGACCTATGCGTATTACAGGAGCATCGGTACCGAGGTCATGGTGGTCAGTTGCACCGGTGGCGAGAGGGGCAGCATCCTCAACGAGGGCCTCGCCGGGCGACCCGCAGCCGAACGCGATCTGGCCGGTGTGCGGCGTCGGGAGATGCAGCGCGCCCAGGCCGTGATGGGTGTCGAGCACCGCTGGCTTGGCTACCAGGACTCGGGCATGCCCGACGAGGGCGAGCCACTTCCGGTCGGTTCTTTCGCCGCGATCGCGCTCGAGATCTCCGCGGAACCTCTCGTCCGCATCATCCGCCGGTATAAGCCTCAGGTTCTGGTCACGTACGACGAGAACGGGGGATACCCGCACCCCGACCACATCCGCACCCACGAGGTGTCGCTGTTTGCGATGCGCGCGGCGGCGGACCCGGCGCAGTACCCCGATGCCGGTGACGCCTGGCAGGTCAGCAAGCTGTACTACGACCGCATTTTCAGCGGGGACCGGCTGAGGAGCGTCTACACCCTGCTGCAGGAGCGCATGCCGGAAAGCCCGCTCATCGAGGCAATGGCGGGCATGCGGAGCTGGATGGATGACTCGCCCAGCCTCGCCACCACGCGGATCCCCTGCGGGGACTTCTTCGAGGTGGGTAACGACGCCCTGCGGTCCCACGCCAGTCAGGTAGCGCCCGACAGCCCGTTCTTCTTCTGGCCGAACGACCTCCAGCGTGAGGCATGGCCGACCGAAGACTTCCAGCTGATCGAGGCGACCGTGCCGACCGAGCTTCCCGAATCCGACCTGTTTGCGGGAATTCCCGAGGAGGGGGCCGCGTGAGCGCCCTGAACGACTTTGTCCTGCGCGCCTCCATAGCCATGGAGAACGCACCAACCCCGACACCGATGCCGGCGTACACGGGGGACCCGAACCTCATCACCCCCGGCGTGATCGGGTTCATCGCGATGTTCCTGGTCGCGGCAGTGACCGTGCTGCTCATCGTCGACATGAACCGACGGATTCGGCGCACCAAGTACCGGGTCGAGGTACGGGAGCGGCTCGAAGAAGAGCGCGACGCGCAGAACTCGACGCCCGGGTAACGCGGCCCCGGGGCATCCGCTCGCCTGATATTTAGAAGGTCGGAGGGTTCGTCGCGACCAGGAAAATGCCTGCCCAGTGGCAGAGAAACGCGAACAGCGTCAGCGTGTGGAAGATCTCGTGGAACCCGAACTTGCCGGGGAACGGGTTCGGCTTCTTCAACGCGTAGATGACGGCGCCGACCGTGTAGAACAGCCCGCCCACGAGAATCAGCGTCATCATGGTGGCGTTGGCCGCGAAAAAGTCCGCGATGAAGACCAGCGACGCGTAGCTGAGTAGCAGGTAGAGCGGCACGTAGAGCCAGCGGGGTGCGTGGATCCAGAAGACCCGGAAGCCGATGCCGAGCGCGGCGCCCGTCCAGACGAGCCACAGAAGCAGGGTGGACTTCTCCGGCGGAAGCGCAAGCACGGTGATGGGGGTGTACGAGCCGGCGATCAGCAGGAAGATATTCGCGTGGTCGAGGCGTTTCAGAGTCAGGCGCGCCCGCTCGCTCCAGGTGAAGCGGTGGTAGAGCGCGGAGATGCCGAACAGCAGCAGTGACGATGCCACGAAGACCGCGCAGCTGACTGTCGCGGCTGTTCCGTCGGCGGCCAGGAGGAGGATGATTCCGAGCACGATGGCCAGCGGGAAGGTCGCGGCGTGAATCCAGCCGCGCCAGGTGGGCTTCGCGTCGAGCACGGCGTAGTCGATCGACTCATCGAGCAGGGGAACATTGGGGAGATCCGGTCCCGGCCCCTCGAGTGAGTCCTCTGGAAACTGCTGCTTCGCCCCGCCATCGGTCATGACAGAAGCTTACGACAGCGGCCATTCAGCGTGGACGCGGCCGAGTGTGGACTACCGTAGCTGTGTGAGACAGAGTGAAGTACCGCTAGGTCGAGGCCTTCTGTACCGGGTTTACCAGCGGCGCCTGAAGCGTTGGTTGGTGGGCAAGGATTTGCCGCGCCACGTCGGAATGATCGTCGATGGCAACCGGCGATGGGCCAAGCAGCACTCGCAGGAGTCGGCGGCGTTCGGTCATCGCGCCGGCGCAGCAAAAATCCGCGAGTTTGTCACCTGGTGCGACGAGCTGGATATCAAGGTTGTCACCCTGTACGTGCTTTCTGCCGACAACATCACTGGTCGACCCAGCGAGGAACTGTCGGAGCTGTACGAGATCCTCGCGAACCTGACGGAGGGTCTGTCGCACGAGGGACGATGGCGTGTGCAGCACGTCGGCCGCACCGATTGCCTTCCCGACCCGCTGACGCAGGCGCTGGTTGCCGCCGAGGCGCGCACCCTGACCAACAAGGGCCTGCACATCAACCTCGCGGTGGGCTACGGCGGTCGACGGGAGATTGCGGACGCCATGCGCAGCATCCTCCGCAGCCACGGCAAGGAAGGTGGCACCCTCGAGGAGCTGGCCGAATTGCTTACCCCCGAGATGATCGCCGACCACCTGTACACGGGCGGACAGCCCGACCCGGATCTCATCATCCGCACCTCCGGCGAGCAGCGAATCAGCGACTTCATGCTGTGGCAGAGCGCCCACAGCGAGTTCTACTTCGTGGAGGCCCTCTACCCCGACCTGCGCGAGGTCGACTTCCTCCGCGCGATCCGCGACTACGCCCGCCGTCACAGAAGGTTTGGATCATGACCGCAGGCTTTGGAACGATCGACGCGTACGTCGCCACATTCTCTGAAGAACCCGGCTACTTCGATTTCGCCCGCGTGGGCCCGATCGGCCGCACCGTGGAAGCCGAGCAGCACGCCCAGACCCGGCTGCAGGCGACCGCTCGATTCGGCACTCTCGACAGCCTTTGGGAGCAGGATGCCCGGGTGCGCGAGGCGGTGGCGTTGGTGGTGGGCCTGCGCGCCGACCAGGTCGCCTTCCAGCCAAACACGTCCCAGGGTTTGATGCACGCGCTCTTCGGTGTTACCGGCGGCGTCGCGATGTCGCTTGCCGAGTTTCCCAGCCTGACCTTCGCCGCCGCGCGCTCGGCGGAGGCCCTCGGGGTGGTGGAGCCGTTGTGGCTCGAGACCGACCACGGCAGGCTCACCCCCGGCAACTTACGCGACCAGCTCACCTCCTCGGTCGAGGCCGTCGCAGTGAGCCTCGTCGATTTCCGCACGGGGTACGTCGCCGACCTCGAGGGCATCCGGCAGGTCATCGGGGACCGCTTGCTCATTGTCGATGCAATCCAGGGCTTCGGTGTGGTGGATGCTCCGTTCGAACTAGCGGATGTGGTTGTCGCCGGCGGGCAAAAGTGGGTCCGCGCCGGCTGGGGCACCGGATTCCTAGGGCTGAGCGACCGCGCCGCCGAACGGCTCACCCCGGTGTTCTCTGGCTTCTCCGGCGCCGCAAACGCCGAGGGGGAGCAGTCCTGGACAATGCCGGTCGACGAGGTTCGGGCACCCGCGGCCGGTGCCGCCGCGTTCCAGGTCAGCAACCCCGACCCAATTGCCCAGGCACGGTTCGCCGCAGCACTCGAGGAGATCGCCGCGGTCGGTGTGCCGCAGATCAATGCTCTCGTCGCGGAGAAGGTCAGCAGGGTGATCGACCTCGCCGACGAATACGCGATACCGGTCGTCTCACCCCGCGACGAAAGCGAGCGGGCGGGCATCGTGGTGCTTGAGCCTGACCCTGACCAGCTGACCGTACTCACCGCGTCCCTGTTCAACCACGGGGTCAGTGCAACCTCGCGCGACGGGCAGGTTCGCCTGAGCCCGCACGTATCGACCAGCGAGGACAGTCTCGACATGCTGCGCGGCAGCTTCGTGAGCTTCGCCACCGCGATCCAGATCTGATCCAATCGTTTACCTGCTCGTAACGTTTAACGGGGTGTTGCGGGTGCCCGGGTCGTCCTCGGAAGGCCTATCGTCGAGGTATCAGGTAAGGCACCTGATCGGGACGGCCACGTAAGTTCGTTCCCGAATGTTTCGCGGCCGTCTAGCAGACTGGATCCGGGTGGAATTCACACCCGGGGATGGAGTGCACGTGCCCGAACTCGCTACCCCTCAGCAGCAGTACAGCCAGGAAACGTCGGCGGATGCGAAGGGGAGGCAGGCGGAACGCACATACGTGCTCGACACCTCGGTCCTTCTCTCCGACCCGAAGGCGATCTTCCGCTTCGCTGAGCACGCAGTCGTCCTACCCGTCATCGTCGTCGCCGAACTGGAGGCCAAGCGGCACGACCCCGAGATCGGATATTTTGCGCGTCAAGCGCTCCGCAATCTTGATGAGTTACGCATCCTGCACGAACGGCTGGACTTCCCCATCGCCGTCGGTGACGACGGCGGCTCCCTGCGGGTCGAACTCAACCACTCCAACATGTCGGTGCTGCCGTCGGGCCTGCAACTGGGCGACAACGACTCCCGCATCCTGGCGGTGGCGCTGAACCTCGCCAATGACGGTCTCGCGGTCACGGTGGTCTCCAAGGATCTCCCGCTGCGCGTCAAGGCGGCCTCCATCGGGCTGGCCGCCGAGGAGTACCGGGCGGAACTCGCGGTGGACTCCGGGTACACCGGTCAGGTCGATATCGACCTGAGTTCCGAACAGATGAACTCGCTCTACGACCGGGAGAAGCTGTCGTCGCGCCTGGTTGAGGACATCCCGGTCAACACCGGTCTCGTGCTGCATTCGGATCGCGGCTCGGCGCTCGGCCGGGTCACCGCCCGCGGCCAGATGCGCCTCGTGCGGGGTGACCGCGACATCTTCGGCCTGCACGGTCGCAGCGCCGAACAACGCCTCGCGATCGACATGCTGCTCGACCCCGAAATCGGCATCGTGTCGCTCGGTGGGCGCGCCGGAACCGGTAAGTCCGCTCTCGCGCTGTGCGCGGGGCTTGAAGCCGTGCTCGAGAAGCAGCAGCACCGCAAGATCATGGTGTTCCGACCGCTGTACGCGGTGGGCGGCCAGGAACTCGGATTTTTGCCGGGGGATGCCTCGGAGAAAATGAACCCCTGGGCGCAGGCCGTGTTCGACACACTGGGATCGGTCGTGTCGCAGAACGTGCTCGACGAGGTGCTCGACCGCGGATTGCTGGAGGTACTACCCCTCACGCACATCCGCGGACGCTCGCTGCACGACGCGTTTGTGATCGTGGACGAAGCGCAGTCCCTCGAGCGCAACGTGCTCCTCACCGTGCTGAGCCGCATCGGCCAGAATTCGCGGGTCGTGCTGACCCACGACGTGGCGCAGCGCGACAACCTCCGCGTCGGCCGCCACGACGGGGTCGCCTCGGTCATCGAGACGCTGAAGGGCCACCCGCTGTTCGGCCACATCACGCTCACCCGCTCCGAGCGCAGCGCGATCGCGGCACTCGTAACGGAGATGCTGGAGTCGAACGAACTCGCGTAGCGGACACCGGGTCACTGAGTCAGGTTTCGCTGATTTAGGGACGCCGACCCGGGTTCGCTGAGTCGGTTTGCCAACTCGACCCGTTCTGAGCGGGCCATCCGGGGCTGTCGCCTGGGGTGGCCCGCTTTTTCACATGAAAGCGGCGCACGATGTCTGACCAAGCACCGTCCGATTCGAGACCGTGAGCTGTGGGCAGCTTCGCCCGCGCTCATTGTCCGAGATTTGTCGCCGGCACTCGAGGCGAAGCGACATAAGTTGTGCAACGATTTCGCCGATGGTGGGATGCCGCGGGCGTCAGTTCAGCAACCAGCACCGGTCGGGCGCGCAGTGCAATCCCCGG
>NZ_PVTL01000010.1 GCF_003003265.1 Glaciihabitans tibetensis | reverse complement strand
TCCGCCGCACGGGCCAGATCCGCCCTGACCCGGCCAAGCAACACCACCAACTCACCCGACGCCTGCAGCACTGACATTGCGGGCACCACCGGGGTTGGGGGAAGAGCCCACGATTCCACCCCCGGCTCCACCGTCACGCCGGGGACAGCCCAGTGCTCGACCGGGGCGGTGTGTTCGAATGTCGAGTCCATATATCAATCATCGTGCCGAACAGCATTCGAAGATAGGGCTTGACTATCGCCGCATTGTTCGAAACTATGTTCGAGTAAGGCAGGAAGAGCAGAGAGAGCAGCGAGAGCAGGGAATGACGCAAGCGAAGAAGATGAGCGCTAGGCATGGCGGAATGACACCGAGGGCGTCAAGCGCTGGGCGAGCTCAACTCACCCGCAGCTCACCACGCACCACCGAGTTACCCGAGTGGGCAGGGTCGCCGTCTGCGGACTCCACGGAAACGTCCACGAGCGGATATTGACCCAGGTCAATGCCGGTCGGGATCACGAACCGGCCGTCCGAGCCGTCAAGAAAACCGAGGCTGACCAGACCCGACGCGTCGGGGGTGAGGAGCCACACCTCGCGCAGCGAGCCATCGGCTGAACCGGACTCGGTCGCGTCCTCACCCAGGGTGACGACAACGTCGCGTCGGCCATCCGCGCGTTCCTCCACCTGTGCGCTGCCCGTGGCATCCCAGCCGGGGAGCGGGTCAAGCACAGCCCGAGCGACGACCGAAGCGCGCTCGGTGACGGTGGAAAGTTGCGCTCCCACCGCGAGCCCGCCGAATACTCCCGCGGCGACGGCGGCAACGAGAAGCGGCCACATCCGTCGCCGTCCGCCAGAGCGGGTCGGCACGGCGGTCGGCACGGCAGTCGGCACCGCGGTGGGCACAGCGGTCGGCACGGCAGTCGGCACCGCGGCGGGCACGGAATCGGGCACGGCGCTAAGCCCGCCTTCGGGAAGGTCGGCGAGCCCGGCGGCCGGAACCGCAGCCACAGGACGCGTTGCTGTCGAGTCCGTCACGACGGGAGGCGACTCGACCGAGTCCGTCACGACGGGAGGCGACTTGACCGAGTCCGCCGCCACGGGAGGCCACTCGACCGAGCCCGCCAACACCGGAGGCCTCGCGACCGATCCCGACAGCCCGAGTTCGTCGTGGATGCGGGTCCAGACTGCGGCCGGCGGGGCGGTCAGCGCCGCGTCATCCGCCGTCCTGCCCAGCGCAACGGTACGCGCCAACGCCTGTTCCTCGCGGGAGCATTCGCCGCAGACCTGGAGGTGGGCCTGCTGCCGGTTCGTCGCAGCCGCCGGGGTGAGAGCGATCAGGGCAAGATCTTCTGCGTCGATGTGGCTCATTGTTCCCCTCCGATCGTGGTATCTGACAGGCGCGATCTCAGGCGTCCGAGGCTTCGGCGAATGTGGCTTTTCACGGTTCCGAGGGGCAAGCCCAGGGTGTCCGCTATTTCGTGGTGTGTCAGGTCATCGTAGAACGCGAGGCGCATCACTTGCTGGGGCACCGCGGGTAGTCTCCGCAGTTCGTCGCCCAGCAGCATCCGATCCATCACCGCATCGGATTCTTCCGACGGCGTGGTCAGGGCGACGAGAGCGGTATCAGCGGCGACGGCCTCAGCGACCCGACGCCGCCGGGCCCGCGCCTCGTGGGCGTCGGCGAGAGTGTGCCGGCAAATGCCTACAATCCAGGCGGGCAGGCGGGCCCGCTCGGGATGGAACCCTTCGCGCCCGCGCCAGGCGGCAATGAAGACTTTCTGCGTCACGTCCTCGGCTTCGGTGGGATCCCCAAGCGAGCGCGCAGCCATCGTGTAGACCAGAGACGCCCACTGCGCGTAGGCCTCGGCGAGCGCCCGCTCGTCGCCACTGCGAAAGCGCTCGCCGAGCCGCGCGTGATCATCGTCGATTGCCATCACCTCAGAAGTCGTGCTCCGGATTGAGGCGGATGCCGGCGGCCACAGCTCTGGTTGCCGGCCGCTGTCTCCGGCCCTCGTTATGCTCAGCATAATAAAGACACGGCCTCATCCGACCGGGGTCGCCACGATGATGACGTTCGACAGATAATGGCGGGACGAGTAGTCGAACTCTCCCCCGCAGGTGACCAGTACGAGGCGGGCTGGACCGGTTCGATCGAAGACGCTCGCCCACGCGACATCCGACTTTCCCGTGGTCTCAATCGTCGAGACGGCGAACGTGCGCGCTGTGCCCGCGGCGTCAGTGACGACGATCTCTGTACCGGCCGTCGCGTCGGCGAGCGCAGCGAACGGACCCAGACCGTAGACAAGGGAGTCAACATGGGCGGCGATGACGGTGGCACCAGCCGTGCTGGCGGGTGCGGGACCGTGTTCGTACCACCCCGCGATGGCGGGGTCCGGCGGCAGCGCCATCGCCCCGGCGCCGTCGAGACCCACCGCAACCACGGGCACATCAACGCCCAAAGACCCGACACTCACCCGGGTCGGCGCGGGCACGGGAGGAGCGGGGCTCTGCATCGCGGCATCCACGACCGGCACCGTGGGCAGGGCCGGTGCGGGCGACGGGGCGTCCGTGGGCGACGGCCTGACCGACCGCGACTCCGCGGACGAGGGAGACGACCCGGCGGCGCTAGGAGGCGACCCGGACGGTCGGTCATCGATTGCCGGTGATTCTGTGGACGAGGGGGATGCCGCGAGCTCGGGTGTCGCGATGACCGCCCACCCGAGCGCGCCGCAGAAGACGGCAAGGAGAGCCACCACAAGAAGCCCGAATCTCCCCATGGTGACCCTCCTCGTCTTCATCGGCGGTTAGCGTTCCGTTGTGCCAACAGCACGCCGGGAGCGGCTCACCGTCATCACCGCGACCGCCGCAAGCAGCAGCACGGCGGAACCGGCCAGCCAGATCACGCTGGATCCGTCGTCTCCGGCGGAACCAACCGTGTTGCTGGCGACGAGTCCGGCGTCACCCGCGGGCACACCACCGGGCGCCGAGTGCAGTCCCGTGATGCTCTGCACACCGAGCGCGAGGGTCGACTCCGCGAGGCTGCCCCAGGCGTACACGATGGTGTTTGCGCCCTCCGCAACCTCGAGGTCGGCCGGGCCGATCACCGGTGCCGTGGTACCGGTCGCGGCGACCGCTGCGGAGATGGTGCCAGCGGGGAGCGTGAGCACCGACTCATTGGGATTCACCAGATTGGTGATCGCCGGTGATCCTCCCGCCAGGACATCCACCGCGGGCGCAGCAGCCACGTGGCGAACAGTCAGACGGCCTTCGCCGGCGGCAACCGTGCTGGTGTCGTTGGTGAACAGGGTTGCCGTGGGGCTGCCGGCCTCGTTGAGGTGCGCCACGGCGGTGTAGTTGACGCCAGCCTCGAGGGGCAGGTCGACCGGGCCGATTGCTGGTGCACTGGCATCTGCCGCGTCCGCCGCGGTGATAGCCACCGAATAGGTTCCGGGTGCCAGCTCGAGCGGTCCGGCGAGCGAGCCGGGAGCGAAGTTGTCGAGCGTGAGTGCGTTGTTCACGTACACGTCGACGGTGAGGCCGGGCACACCATGGAACACGGAGAGCTGGGCATCACCTTCCGCTGCCTGGGCGGGCGCTACGCCAGCGAGCGCAACCAGGACGCCGGCGCCGATGCCGACGGTTATCGTGCTGAGAGAACGGGTCTTTCGCATGAGTTCCTCCTATATGTGGATGGGTTACTCATTACTTCTGTGCGGAAGGGCGATGCGGATGCACCGTGCTCAAACTTTTTTGGCCAGAAAGTTTCAGCGGGCAAGAGTGCATTCGCGAGGAATTTACCGTCGCATACGCGGGGCCCGTGTGGGCTCGGGCGAACTCGGGCAGGCTCGCGCTCAAGCTCGGGCAGGCTCACTGCGGCGGCTGAGGCTGAGGCTGAGGCGCTGGCGGAGGCTGAGGCGCTGGCGGAGGCTGCCGCTTGGCGCGGCGACGTTGGCCCCAGGTCATGGCGCGCAGCGCCGCCGCCGCTTCGTGCTGCTCGGCGGCACGCGCTTCTGCGTGCGCCGCGCGGCGGTCGGTCCACCGCTGCACCTCGGCGTTGGCGTCGCGCAGCGCGGTGACCACCGGCGGCCCGCCCTGCAGCTGTCGGCGGGCGGCGATCACGCGGGTGTTGAAGTCCTCGAGCAGGTGGCGCACGGCGTGCTCGGTGTGGCAGGCGTCGATCCGATCGTCGAGCTCGGCGTCCTCCGTGCGCAGGGTCAGCGCGGGTGGGCCGAGGCCGGTGATGTTCTCGCGCTCGATCTTCCGGCGGATCCACCAGTCTGGGTCGTTGTGCTGCAGGTCGGCCAGGGGCTTGCCCGCCCCGGGAAGGTTGTCGAAGTCCCCGCGACGGATCGACTGCTGGATCGCGATCTCGACGAAGTGCGCGCGTTCCTCCATCATCGACTGCCCGGCATCCGTGGTCGGCTCGGGGTCGGGTTGCGGTCCTGGATCTGCGGGCTCCTCGGACCCGCGGTTCTGCGCGCCCGTGCGTTCGCCACGAGACATCCGCTCATCACGAGACATCCGCTCGTCACGAGAGATCCGCTCGATCTGATAGCGCGCGGCTCCAACTCGCCAGTCGCCGCGTTCCTGCTTGCCCGCCATGCGCTCCAGCTTAGATTTGTGAGCGCCTGGATGCACGGGCAGGGTCAGATGCGGAACTTCAGTCACTTTTCCGGCGGTGAGGAGGTATTCGTCGCGCCCGCGTGTGCCGCTATCGTCACGATGAGGGCAGGAACGAGAAGAACGAGTGCCGCCCAGGGCAAAGATGACGGGCCGATTCCGGCGAGGAGGAGTCCTCCCGTGATTGCACCGCCGGCGATGCCAATGTTCCAACACGTCACGACCAGAGACTGCGCTACGTCACCGGCGGCTCCAGCAGCCTCCGCGGACGCGGTCTGAAGAAGAGTTGCGGCTCCGCCGAATGCGAGGCCCCAGACGCCGACGCTGGCGAAAAGCAACCATGGGGCCTCGGCGAAAAGACCGAGAGCGAGAGCGGCGCTCGCGAACAGGGCGCAACTCGCGATTATCAGTGGTCGCAAGTGACGGTCGATGAGGGCGCCGGTGATCCAGATGCTCAGCAACGACACGGCACCAAAGACGAGCAGAACGATGTCGACACGATCAGCGAGGCCAAGCGGTGCGAGGTACGGGGCGATGTAGGTGTAGAGGATGTTGTGCGCGAGCACGAAAGCGAGTGTGACCACGAGCACGGCGGCCATGCCGGGGATCGCGAGGGTGCGACGAAGCGGTAGCCGGGCCGCTTTGGCCTGTCCGGGGAAGTTGGGAACGCTCGCGAGTACCCAACCGATCAAGATAAGCGCAAGCAGGGTCATGATGCCGAACGTGTATCGCCAGCCGATCACGTCCGAGAGGAAAGTACCTGCGGGCACACCGATCGAGAGCGCGACCGGGGTACCGGCCATCGCGATTGCCATTGCCTTTCCGCGCTGCTGAGGGGTGACCATGCGGCGGGCGTATCCCGCGAGCAGCGCCCACAGGAGCCCCGCGACCACACCCGCGAGAAATCGCGACGCCATCGTGAGGATGTAGTCGTGGGAGATGGCGGTGATCGTGTTTGCGACGGCGAATCCGGCGATCGCGATCACCAGGAGCCGTCGGCGAGGCCAGCCGATCGTCGCAGCGGTCAGAGGAACGGCGGCGAGGGCAGAACCGATCGCATACACCGTCACGGTCTGCCCGGCCGCAGCCTGCGTGACGCCGAGGTCGCCGCTCATGGCTGGCAAAATTCCCGCAGGGAGCGCCTCGGTCATGATCGTGACGAATCCCGCGGTGCCCAATGCCACGAGGCCTGCGAGAGGCAGACGATCTGGCCGGGACACGCGCCGCGAAGTGGGCTGTAGTTGAGTCATGACATCATCGTCAATGGTTGACGTTAGCGTTAAGGTCAAATCGAGGACACGAGGAGGGCGGGACGGATGAAGATCGGCGAACTTTCCAGCCTCACGGGCACATCGCCGAGGGCGCTGCGGTATTACGAGGACGAGCAACTGGTCATACCTCGGCGGATGCCGAACGGATACCGGGAGTATGACGACTATCTGGTCGATCGGGTCATCCAGATTCGTGGCCTCCTCGACACCGGTTTGCCGACGCGAATCATCAGGCAGATCCTGCCGTGCCTCGACAAGCCCCGGACGATTCATTTCGCCGACGCCACTCCCGAGATGCTCGCCACCCTGGAACACGAACGCGACCGCATGGACGAACGCATCGAGTTTCTCGCCCGCAACCGCGCCGCTATTACCGAGTATCTCGACGAGGTCAGAGCACTTGCCTGACGGGGCCGAACAAGCGATTGACGTGGTCAGTTGACCTTGACGTTAGCGTGAATGTTCTACGGTGCCGGGATGAGCAAAAACAGCATGCAGCACACCACTCGCGGCGACGGAGTACCGATCGTCATGATCCACGGCTACACGGTCGATCACCGTGTACTTCTGCCGCTCGAACCCGTCTTCGACAGCCACCCCGGCTACCGCCGGATCTATCTCGACCTTCCCGGGCACGGTAACAGCCCCCGACTACCCGGACCGACCTCGGCGCTCACGCTCACCGAGGCCGTCATCGACTTCATCGCGGACGTCGTGCACGATCAGCGCTTCGCCGTGATCGGCCAGTCGTTCGGCGGGCAAATCGCCCGAGCCGTCACCGCCCGATTCGGCACCCAGCTTCTCGGATCGGCCCTCCTCGTGCCCGTCGTGAGCTGGGGTGACGGCCGCACGCTGCCGCGCGAGACGATCCTGGAGCGAGACGACGTTTTCCTGGCCAGCCGGCAGCCGGACGAACGAGAGCTCTTCGCCCAGGTGGCGACCCGCCTCAACCGACCGGGATGGGAACGTTTCGAGGAGTACTTGCTACCAGGATGGCGCGCACACGATCGAATAGCTGCCGCCGAACTCGGGGCAGACTTCCTTCTCCCCCACTGGCCGGAGGCGGAAGCCGCGCCCCACCGGGGCCCACACTTGCTCGTCACGGGCCGCCAGGACGCAATCGTGGGATGGCAAGACCAACTCGCCCTGCTCCAGCACTACCCGCACATGTCCGCTGCAGTCATCGACGGGGCCGGCCATAATCCGCAGATCGAGACGCCAGAAATAGTCCATGACCTCGTCGGCCGATGGCTCGATGCCCTTTCACTCAAACACCTCTTCGAGTGAGACATCTACGTCTCGGACCACCACCGCTTTTCGAGCCGTCGAGTTGATGCTCCTGTCGCACCGTCTGGCTGAATCGCACCGGGAAGCGGCGCGCTTCCCCAAGGTAACCTCGTCACCCCGCCGCGTGCTGCCGACGTCGCAGGGGAGATTTAAGCATTCGTCGAGACGATAACGCTACAGCGAGGATTCAGCTCTGCGCGGTGCACAGCGATCGGGAGACCACTCTTCTGATCGTTTCACGTCGACGATCATGCTCAGTCTGTTCGTCGGACTTCGCGGCGGCATACGTCGTGCTCGCAGGTGACCAAGTCATAGAAATCGCAATGACCGTTGTCAGCACCTCGAACGGAGTGAACCACTCGTCAATGAATCCTCTTCTTTGAGCACTATCGATGTCGGAAAGCTTGGATGCATCTAGCTGGTAGGCGTCGGCTGTCAAGTGCCCAGTCGGGCGCCGTTCAAGTCGTGCCCACGTTGCGAGACGGACAAGCTCTGGTTGCTCGAGATACTCGTTATAGAGTCTCACCGCATACCCGGGCAGATCGGTCGCGTCTATCGGGACGGCGTTGACGATGCCATCAAGCGACGCAGTGAAAATGGTCTCGAAGAGGGCCTCCTTTCCGCCGAAGAATGTATACAGCTGGGCCTTGTTCGCGCGCGCGTTCGCCGCAATCCGATCTACCCGCGCGCCCGCGATGCCAAATTCCGCGAATTCGGCCTTCGCGGCGGCGAGTATGCGTTCACGGGTCGCGTCTCCAGACTTCATGACCCGAGGGTAACAAACTAGTTGGTTTGACTTTCCCGCGAAAGCACGTATCTTCGTAACTGCAAATCAAACTAACTAGTTTGTTCCCAGTTGACGCATGTTTCACCCCGTCACCTAGCCCCAGAAACTCGACCGACACCGACCTTTGTCTCTGGCGCTCCGAAGCGATCGCAGACCGGCGGCCTCTGGGTACCCGCCGGTTCCGACGCCACACTCAAAACGATCGACCCTCACCAACAAGAAACTCACCAAGAGAAAAGAGAATGACTCTATGCGAGAAACAACCGCATACGTCGCTGTCGCCTCCGACCGGCCCCTCACACGCCAGACGATCGAGAGACGCGACCTCCGGCCAAACGATGTCGCCATTGACGTGACCTTCTGCGGGGTATGCCACTCCGACCTTCACGAGATCCACCGCCCAGGCAACAAACCTCTCGTCGCCGGCCACGAATTCGTGGGCGTCGTTACCGCAATCGGCCCTGAGGTATCTCGGTTCCGGGCAGGAGACCCGGTCGCAGTCGGCAACATCATCGACTCGTGCGGCACATGCTCCATGTGCCTTGCCGGGCAGGAGAACTACTGCGAGGAGTTTCCGACGCTTACCTATGGCGGTACTGACCGTGTCGACGGCACCGTGACCCAAGGCGGTTTCGCGAACGAATACGTCGCCGACGAGAAATTCGTCTACCCGCTGCCGGACAAGCTCGACCCTGCTGGCGTCGCTCCTCTAATGTGTGCGGGAATCACCGTCTGGGAACCTCTGATGCGCTGGAACGCCGGACCCGGAAAGACCATTGGAGTGGTGGGGCTCGGCGGACTCGGGCACCTCGCCGTCAAATTCGCCCATGCCCTCGGTGCCCACGTCGTGCTGTTCACCACCTCCGAAGACAAGGCAGCGGGCGCGAAGAGTCTGGGTGCCGACGAGGTGGTCGTGTCGAAAGACCCCATCGCGATGAAAGCAACAGCCAACCGTTTCGACCTCATTATCGACACGGCATCCGTCCCCCACGACCTCACCCCGTACATTCGTGCTCTGGCGCTGGACGGGACGCTGTGCGCACTCGGCGCGCTCGGGTCTATGCAGTTTGATCCGATGGCACTTCTCATCGGTAGAAAAAGCCTCGCCTCGGCAGGCAGCGGTGGGACTACCGGAACGCAGGCCATGCTCGATTTCTGCAACGAACACGGCATCACCGCCGACGTCGAAGTCCTGCCCGCACGTGACATTAACGAAGCACTCGACCGGCTCGAACGCAACGATGTCCGGTTCCGCTTCGCTCTCGATATGAAGACAATCTAGAGAACCGGCTCTGCTTTGCTCTGCTCTGCTCTGTCTGGAGAACGAGCCGAGCACTCTCCCAAGCGACCGTCAGGAGGAATCAACACCGTCCACATCGATGCGCTGCAGGTGCAGCCCCTGCGGGCGTTTTGCCTGTCCGGAGTTGGAACGCGCGATGATGGGGCACGTGACTGTGAGACTAAAAGGGCGGCAGCGAGCTGCTCGCGCCGTGATCGACGACGTGAGGGCTTGGGCCACTGAGCGCGACGACATCCTGGCCGTACTACTTGTCGGTTCATACGCACGCCATGCCGAGCGCATGGGTAGCGACATCGATCTGACGATCCTGACAGACGACCCAGATCGGCTCGCCGACTATGGGTGGTTCGAAGTTCTGTGTCCGGGCGCTCGGCTGATTCGAGCAGTGAGCTGGGGGCCCGTTCAAGAGAGAAGGATGCGCTTGAGGTCCGGGCTCCACGTCGACCTGGGCATCGCACCAATCAGCTGGGCTGCTGTTCCCCTCGACGCGGGCACGCGGCGGGTCTTGAGCGACGGCCATCTCACTATTTATGACACCGGAGTGCTCGCATCGGCAGTTGCCGCGCTCTGAACCACCCACGGTGACCAATTTGCCGCTATTGCGGAGAACGTGCCAGATCTGCGGCAACCAAACGCAGCGTGTTCGGTATGGTCTGGGGCCCCACCACGGTCCCGACGATCGCGGGTCCGTAGCGGTCGTACTTCGCGTGATAGGCCGCGTCGATCGCAACATGAACGTCGCCGGCGGGTTCGGCGAAGGCGACATCCCGCTCGATCCCGTCCGCCTGAATACGCCCGGTGCCACTCGCGGTCGCCCGCACAAACCACGGGTTCGACGAGCCATACGCCGACCGCACGTAGAGCTCGTCGTCGACCCGGACGACCCAGATTATGACGTAGGGCCGGAGCGATCCGTCGAAGCGGTAGGACGAGATCTTCAGCTCCTCGGCGCCGCCGATTCGGGTGAGTTCGTTTTCGGTCCATGCGGTCATGTCGAGGGCTCCAGACTCGTGTGTACCAGGGTGTATGCACCAGCTACCTACGCGCATTCTGGCACACCCTGCGGGCGAGCGGACAGGTGCCACTGGCGGGTGCGGCGGCAGCCATCGCCACCGCGCCCGCCGGAACGACCCGGACCCTACTTCGCGATGAACGCCAGGATGTCCTGGCCGAGTTCGGCCCGGTAGTCGCCGTAGATGCCGTGCGGCGCTCCCGGGTAGACCTTCAGCGTGCCGTCCTTGACCAGCTCGGCAGTCTTCAACGATGCAGCGCCGATCGGCACGATCTGGTCGTCGTCACCGTGGGCGATGAAGATCGGAACGTCGAGCGCCTTGAGGTCCTCGGTGAAGTCGGTCTCCGAGAACGCCTTGACGCAGTCGTACGCCGCGGCGAGGTTCACCAGCATGCCCTGGCGCCAGAAGTCATCCTTCGCTCCCTGTGACACGGCGGAACCCTCACGGTTCGCCCCGAAGAACGCCTCGCTGAGGTCCTGGTAGAACTGCGAGGCATCCGCGAGCACGCCCGCGCGGATGCCGTCGAAGGCCTCGATCGGCAGGCCGTCAGGGTTGGCATCCGTCTTCACCATCAGCGGAGGAACGGCGCCGGCGGTGATGACCTTGACCACCCGGCCGACGCCGTGCTGCGCGGCATAACGCACGACCTCGCCACCCCCGGTGGAGTGTCCGACGACGACGAGATCGTGCAGGTCGAGTGCCTCGACGAGCTCGGCGACGTCCGCGGCGTAGGTGTCCATGTCGTTGCCCGTGTAGGTCTTCGACGAGCGGCCGTGACCACGGCGGTCGTGCGCGATCGCCCGGTACCCGGCATCCGCAAGCAGCTTCAGCTCCACCTGCCAGGCGTCTGAACTCAACGGCCAACCATGGCTCAGCAGCACGGGCTGGCCGGTGCCCTGCTCGGTGTAGTAAATCTCGGTTCCATCGGTGGTGGTGATGTACGGCATGTATCTTCCCTTTTCTCGAGTCGATTCAGACGGCGGATGTCGCGCCACAGTCGATCGCCGACGACGCGCGCGATCGCGGCATCACCAAGCACAGCCGAACCACTCAGCGTGCCGCAATGACGAAGGGGTGCCGAACGGGTGAACGTTCCCCATCTGTGCGGGACTCCGCACCCCGCGGGGTCAGCGGTGCACGAG
The DNA here is from genome assembly GCF_003003265.1 of Glaciihabitans tibetensis. GTDB lineage: Bacteria > Actinomycetota > Actinomycetes > Actinomycetales > Microbacteriaceae > Glaciihabitans > Glaciihabitans tibetensis. The sequence goes on along the minus strand of NZ_PVTL01000010.1, from coordinate 95,911 downwards.
GATTTCGAGGCCGATGACGGCAAGCCCGAGTACCGCCTCGGCCAGAAGGGCGACAGCGCGCTGCCACGCGGGCAGGCGTGCACGACGCACCGCAACGTAGCCGTTGACCGCGAGCGCGGCGACGAGGGCGAACGCGGAGGCCCGCAACGCAGCGTCGGTCGACCAGCCGCCAAGCGCGCTGATCAGTAGAAAGATCGCGGGAAGCGTGATGGCCCCGATGGCCCCGACGCTCACCCCAAGGATGTGCCGCATCTCGTCCCGCGACAGCAATCGCTCGTTGACCGTCATCCGTGCGAGCAACTCCGCGGTGAACACGGCGAGCAGGGTGGCGATGACCGCGACAACGAGAGTCGCAAGCGAACGGATCGCCGTCGGATGGCCATGGGACGCCAGCGCGAGCACCACCGCGAGCGCCGTGAACGTCACGTAGATGCGTTCCTTGAGTCGCTCCGCGACCTCGTGCTTTTCCAGCGGCTGGTGAACCATCGGGCCAGCATGCCAGCAGCCGCGGCAGAGCGGCAGCCTCTTGCGCCGCGGCACTGGCGTCGAGGCGCTGTCACCCGCCGATCCCGACGAGGAAGATTACGCGCCGCAGCGTGAGGACGGCACCGATCCGTCAGGCGTAGGTGCCGACCAGGATCCACTGACCACGCTGGTCGTCGTACATAACATCGAAGACCCGGGTCTGTCTGTCGTCGTCTGTACCCTGAAACCGCCATCCCAGCGGTGGCGAGGCCACCGGGTGCGTGATGCGCTCGTCGACAAAATCGGACAACCGTGTGGGCTGGTCACTTACCCGGTACCGGCGGCCATCCCAGACCAGGCGGCGCGGATGGCCGTCGTCGTCGAGCCAGAGCGCAATCGCTTCGCGTACGCGTGTCATGGTGCAACCTCCTCCTCGAACGTATATTCGAATGTGGTGATTGTAGGCACACTCTTGCGGACACGCCAAGAGGAAGTGGTCCGGAGGGGAGCAACGCGTGTGCTCCAGCCGGCTCAGAACAGCGAATAGACCGCGAAGAAAGTGACGGCAGCGAGCGCGGTGAGGACAAGAACGGAGACGGCATAACGGCGATGGGGGCGAACGCGCACGATCGCGAGCAGCAGAAATACGACGCCGAGAACAATCTCGACCCACCAATAGATGGGACTCGTCGAGTCAGCGACGGCGCCGAGAGCCCAGACACCTTCGCCAATCAGTACGCCGGAGAGGGGCGCAACCCCAAGAACTCGCGCTGCCCCGCGGCCGTGCAGGGTGAGAGCGGCCGATCCCCCGAGGATCGGTCCAGCGGCAACAGCCAGCAGCCAGAACACATCACTGAACGGCGGAGAGTATCCGAACCCGCGCCACGCGGTGACTAGGTCGTAACCCTCAAGCAGGGCCCAGAACGACAACAGTCCGAGTAACGACGCCAAGGGTGGACGTGCACCGCCGAGACGGACGAGCGCGAAGACGAGCATGGACCAACCACCGGACGAATTCGCGAACGAACTGAGGGACGCGGGCAGAGATGCTTGCAAAAAGCTTGTGAGACCTCCGAGGACAAGCCCGCCAACCAGCGCGATGCTGACGGCATGAAGCACAGACGTGCGAATGCGGGTGGGGGTGGGGGTGGCCGCAAGGGCGTAAGGCATCATGTTGAGACTTCACCACCGTTCACGCGTCACGCGCGTCGCCCGGGAGGATGACCAGGGTGTTCGTGAGGTGGACTTATGCCCCAGCCACCGCAGAGGAAGAACAAAGCGCCCGGCCAACGGGTGGCCGGGCGCTCAGGTTGTGGAGCAGTTGCGGGGAGTCGGAGTTACTTCACGGTCGCATCTTCATGGTGGCCGCTCTCGTCCGCGGAGGCGGCTGCGGTCGGCGCGGGTGCGCCGGCGCGCTGCGCTGCCTCCAGTGCTTCTGCTTCTTCGCCGCCCACTGCCTCGCCCCGGGCGACCAGGCCCGCGACATCCGACAAAGGAATCTGCTTGAGGAACAGCGAGAGAACGAACGCGATCCCGATGAACGGAACCAGGTACCAGAACACGGGTGCGAGCGCGTCGGCGTAGGCGGTCACCACGCCATCGCGCACCGCGTCGGGAAGCTGCGCGAGCGTCTGTGGGTCGAGGGTGGAGGTCGCGTTGTCCGCGTCGCCCGCGCTGGCTCCCGCACCCACGAACACGCTCGTGAGGTTTTCGGTGAGCCGATTGGTGAACATCGCACCGAACACCGCGACGCCGAGCGAGGCACCTACTTCACGGAAGTAGTTGTTCGTGCTGGTCGCGGTTCCCACCATCGACGGGTTCACCGAGTTCTGGGCGACCAGAACCACAACCTGCATGATGAAGCCGAGACCGGCGCCGAACACAAACAGGAAGACACAGATCAGCCAGATCGGGGTGTCCGCCGTGAGGGTGGTCATCGCGATCATCGCGGCGGCCGTGAGGAGCGTGCCAATCACGGGGAACATCTTGTAGCGCCCGGTGCGCGTGATCGCGATACCCGAGATGACCGAGGTTCCGATGAGGCCGACGATCATCGGCACCATCAGCAGCCCGGACGCCGCGGCCGAGGTACCCGACGACATCTGCAGGAACGTCGGCACGAACCCGATCGCCGAGAACATTCCGAGACCAAGCGTGAGCCCGATCAGGGTGGCGTTCACAAAGGTGCGATTTTTGAACAGGGAGAGCGGGATGATGGGGTCCTTAGCCCTCGCCTCCACCATTACAAACGCGATCGCAGCGACGAGCATGCCGGCGCCAAACATCCAGGTGGAGAGCGCACCCCAGCCGTGGTCGGCGCTTCCGCCGAAGTCGGTGAAGAAGATCAGGCAGGTGGTGAAGGCCGAGAGGAAGACCACACCGAGGATGTCGATCGGTTGCGTTGCCCGCTTGCTCGGCAGCTTCAGGGTGAACCAGGCGATGGCGAACGCGGCGATGCCGATCGGGATGTTGATGTAGAACGCCCACTGCCAGGTGAGGTGGTCGACGAAGAAGCCACCGAGGAGCGGGCCACCGACGGCGGACAGCCCGAAGACCGCGCCGAGGGGGCCGAGGTACTTGCCGCGCTCCGAGGCGGGCACGATGTCGGCGATGATCGCCTGCGAGAGGATCATGAGTCCACCACCGCCGAGTCCCTGCACGGCCCGGAAGAGGATGAGCTGGGTGAAGTCACCGGCGAACGCACAGCCGACGGAGGCGATCGTGAAGAGCGCGATCGCGACCAGGAACAGGCGACGGCGTCCGAGGACGTCACCGAACTTTCCGTACACGGGCATCACGATGGTTGTGGCAAGCAGGTAGGCGGTGGTGAGCCAGACCTGGTGCTCGACGCCGCCGAGCTGCCCGACGATCGTCGGCATCGCGGTGGACACGATCGTTTGGTCGAGGCTGGACAGGAGCATGCCGGCGATCAGCGCGCCGAAGATGATCCAGATCCTTCGTTGGGTGAGGAGGAGCGGGCCCTCGGTTGCGGTCGTCACTGGCGAGCCTTTCTGGGTGGGGAGGTATCGAGCACGGCGCGGATAGCGGCGAGCGAGTCGGAGAGCGCGAGGCCGAAGTCGTCGGGCGCGTCAGGGTCAAAAAGCCGCTCGCCCGCCGACCGCATGAGCGCGGAAATCACGGTCACGCAGGCTCGTACGCGCGGGTCGTCCGTCTGCACGGATTCGCGCTTCGCGATGAGGGCGGCGAGCGCGACGTCGCGTTCGCGCCCCATCCCGACAAAGCGGGCGAGCAGTCGGGGCTCGCGGCCGATCGCGCGGATGAGTTCGAGATGCGCCGCGGTGTCGAGTCCGGCAGAGTGCATATAGTCGGTCGCGAGCTCCACGATGTCGTCGATGACAACCGGCCATCCCCGCGACCCGCGCGCGAGGAAATGCTCGCCGAAGGCGTTCATCTCCTCGACTTCGTCCACGCCGAGCACGGCCTCTTCCTTGGACGGGAAGTAGTTGAAGAAGGTGCGGCGGGAGACCCCGACTTCGTCGCACACCTCTTCGATCGTGAAGCCGGCGAGTCCCCGGTCCGCGGTGAACCGACGGCTCAGAGCCGTGATCCGCGACGCGGTTTCGAGCCGACGCTGGACGGCTCTCGAGGTAGTTGCACTAATGGACACGAAGTGCAACCTTACACTTTTAGCGCCAAAGTGCAAACAGTCAGATTACGCTTCAGGCGAGCAGGTCGCCTCAGGCGAGCAGGTCGCCTCAGGCGAGCAGGTTGTAGTGGCGGAGGCGCGCGGTGCCCGCGGCCTCAACGTCGAGCACCGTGAGGCTGGGCGCACCCACCGGCTCCAGGCGGTCGGCGGTGAGCCCCACGAAGTTCGCCAGCACCGACCGGATGGTGCCGCCGTGGGTCACAATCAGCACCGGGCCCGGCTGAGTCGCCGCGGACAACACGGCGGCAGTCACCCGTTCTGTCACGGCAGCCGTCGCCTCCGCGCCCGGCGGAAGCAGCGTTCCTGCGCGCCACCGTACGTAGTCAGCGCCGATCTCGTCCGCGCGACGGCCCTCCCACTCCCCCAGCCCCGCCTCGGCCCACCGGTCGTCGACGATGACCTCGAGCCCCGTCAGCATCGCCGCCGTCGTGCGGGTGCGGGAGAGCGGGGAGACGATGAGGGTGAGCGGATGCCACGCGGCGATGATCGGAGCCAGCGCGACGGTGCTGACGCGTCCCGAATCCGACAGGTCGATGTCGGTGCGGCCCTGAAGTCGCTTCTCGCCGGTCCAGTCGGTCGGTCCATGCCGAACGAGAAGCAGGGTCGTCACGCGGTCACCCGCGTATCGTCCGCCCCGAAGAGCGCCGCGGGAGTCTCGGGCAGGATCAGCCGTGACGAGGTGCCCGCCGCAACCGGGGTTTCGGTGATGATCGACACCCGGTCGCCGTCGCTCAGGCCCGAGACAACGTAGCGCCCGGCAAGTGGAGTGCACTCGACAACATCGAATTGCAGGCATCCGCTCGGCCCGAGCCCCACGTCCTGGGGGCGGTACATCGCCTTCAACGGCCGCCCCTCACCGGACGCGACCGTCAGCTCCGCCCCCGAGCGTCGGAGCCAGCCGCCGCTCGCCTCGCCCGCGAGCAAAACCGCGGGCGGTGTGCCGAGGAACGACGCGACAAACGCGGTCGCGGGGTGCTCCAGCAGTTCGGCGGGCGGTCCAAACTGTTCCACCCGGCCGTCGCGCATCACGGCGATGTGGGTGGCCAGCGCGAGCGCTTCCACCTGGTCATGGGTGACGTAGACGCTCGTTCCGCCCGTGGCGCGGTGCACCTGCGCGAGCTCGGCGCGGGTGTCGACTCGCAGGCGAGCGTCGAGGTTGGACAGTGGCTCATCGAAGAGCAGCACCTGCGGGCGCGCGGCGATCGTGCGGGCGATGGCGACGCGTTGTTGCTGCCCGCCCGAAATTTCGGCCGGGTAGCGGTCGGCGAGCGCGGTGATGCCGAGCATCGCCAGCACCTCCGTCACCCGCGCCTGGCGGTCGGCCGCACTCCACCGGGCAACCCGAAGTGGCCAGTCGATGTTGGTGCGCACGCTCATGTGCGGCCACAGCGCGTAGCTCTGAAACACCATTCCGAGACCGCGTTTCTCCGCGGGCACAGACTCCCCGGTGTCGCCGTTGGCCACCACGCGGTCGCCGAAACGGATGCGGCCGCGCGTCGGTTCCTCGAGTCCGGCGAGCATCCGGAGCGTTGTGGTTTTGCCGCAGCCGGAGGGGCCGAGCAGCACCACGAAGGCGCCGGAGGGGAACTCGAGGCTTACTTCGTGCAGCGCGGTACTGCCGCCGAAGTCTTTGCCGAGTCGGTCGAGGGTGATGGCGGTCATGCGTTGCTCCAGGGCTGCCCGGCACCCTGGAGGCGTCGGGCGAGAAGGGTGGCCGCGACCGAAACGATCGCGATCACGAGGGTGATGGCATTGGCGGACTGTGTGAAGCCCTCCGACGCGTAGCGATAGGTCATCACCGACAGCAGCGGAGTAGCCGGGGTGACGAGCAGTACCACGAGCGACAGGTCGCGCACCATGGTGACGAAGACGAGGATGCCGCCGCTGACGATGCCGCGTGAGGCGAGCGGGAAGACGATGCGGCGCAGGCGCCGGGCGGTTCCCGCTCCGGCGATCACCGCGGCCTCTTCCAGATCCCCGGAGACCTGCCCGAGCGCCGAGCGCGAGGTCTGGAAGGCAAACGGCAGACTGGCGGCGATTCCGGCGATCACGAGGATCGCGAAGGTTCCGTAGAGCGAGGGAAGCGGACCGATCGGTGCCCCGAACTGGGCGATGAAGGCGGCGCCGAAGGCGATCCCCGGAATCAGGAACGGCACGTAGCTCAGCAGGCTGATCGATCCGCCGACCACGCGCGCCCGCTTCAACCGCCCCACGACGTATGCTCCCACCAGACCCACGAGCGTCGCCCCGAGCGCGACAGCGAACCCGAGCGCCACGGTCGAGACCAGCGCGTCGAGGGCGATGGGGTCGCGGAGAACCCCGCGCATGCCCTGCGCGATCGACGGGTCAGATTCGCCGATCCAATAGTGCAGCGTGAGCCCGGCCTCGAAGCTGTTGGTGCGGCGCAGAACGGTGCTCACCGCGAGGACGATGCCCGGCACGATCGTCGTCGCCGTCACGAGCGCGACGCTGAGAGCGAAGAGCACCCATTTCCAGGGCCCGGTGTTGGCCCGCCGCGGCCGCGAACTCTTACCCGTGATGGTCGCGAACGACTTGCCGGCGGTAAACCGATTGCCCACCCAGAGCACCAGGGCGGCGATGACGACCAGCAGGATCGAGAGCACGTAACCGCGTTCCGTGTCCCCCGTGGAGATCGACCCGTAGAGCCGCGTGCTCAGGGTCTGGAATCGCACGGGCAGGCCCAACAGCGCGGGCACGGCGAAGTTGCTCACTCCCTCGGCGAACGCGAGGAGAAACCCGGAGAGGATCGCCGGCGCCACCACGGGCAACGCGATGCGACCGGCGATGCGCATCCGGGAGGCGCCGGTGAGCTCCGCGGCGGCGAGGAGGTCGCCGCCCACGTTGGACAGCGCCGCGGCGACGACAACGAACGACAGCGAGTAGTAGTGGGCCACCAGCGTCAGTGTGATCGGAACCATTCCCCACGACAGGATGTCCGGTACGGCGATGCCGAGGCTCGCCAGCACCCCCGGGTTACCGCCGAGCCGCTCGTTGCGGAAGACGCTTTCCCAGGCCAGCGCGATGGCGAAGCTCGGGAGGGCGAACGGGATGGTCGCCAGCACACCGATCACGCGTCGCCCGGGGACGTCGCTCATCACCACCACCCAGGCGAGAAACGCACCGAGCAGGCTGGCGATCAGTCCGGTGGCGAGGCCCACCACCAGCGAGTTGCGCAGCGGCTCCCAGAACAGGTTGGCCGAGAGCGGGCTCGCCAGCACGTCTGTCCAGGAGCCGATGGCGTCGGGCCGGAGCGTTGCGGCGACGAGCCCTTGCAGGGGCAGCGCGACGAGCACCACGAGCACCGCCAGCACGGCCACGGCGAGCCAGGTAGTCGGGCGGCGGATACCCGCGGAAACTCGTCTCATTGCTCGGCCGGTCTACTGGATCGTCAACAGGAAGTCGGCCACGGCGTCACGACGCTCGGCGGATGCCTCGGCGTCGATGATCCAGGCGGCCAGTTCCTCGAGCGGCAGGGCGTCTTCCGGCGCGACAACATCGGTGCGGGTCGGGTAGTCGCCGGCCACGTAGAACGGTTCGAAGCCCGCGCCACCCGTCTCGGTATCGTCGCCCATCATGAAGTCGATGAGCAGTCGCGCCGCAGCGGGGTTCTCGGCGTTCGCGGTGAGACCGAGCATGGCCGGGAAGACGATCCCGGGCGACGGCGCGACGCCGGAGGCGACCTGCAGCGCCCAACCCTCATCTTCGTTGTCGCGGCGGTCGGAGTACGAGGTGAATCCCACGGGCGGGGCGGATTGCCCCAGAGCGCCAATCGCAGCGTTCACGGTGTCGGTGTCGTCGACGAGCACCGCGTCGTTCGCATACAGGTCGCTGACGAACTGCAGTCCGGCGTCCTCGACGCCATCGGCCAGTTCGATCGGCGTGCCGAAGTGCTCCTCGTAGGCGGCAGCCATGTCATCCGCGCGCAGGGACATTTCGGTGACCAGGTCAAGGTAGTCGCCGCGCACGTTCGGGTCGACGAGCACAACCTTGCCCGCCCACTCAGCCTCGGTGAGCTCCCACAGGTTGGAGACGGGCGAGCCGTCGGGGTACGCCTCCTCGTTGTACATGAGCACCTTCGTCGACAGGCGGTTGGCGACAAGCGGGGTCTGGTACTCGGCGGGGAGAACATCCTCCATGCGCGGCGGCAGGTACGCCTCCAGCACTCCGTCGGCGAGCAGCTCGGTCACCACGACCGGCGCATCGGACACATAGGCGACGTCGGCGGTGGCGCTGCCGGCGGCGTGCTCGCTGGCGAGGCGGGTGATCAGCTCGGTGGACGAGATGTCGGTGGCGACCACGTCGATGCCCGGGTACTCGGCTTCGAACGCTTCCTCGACGGTCGCGATCCGGCTGGTGAACGCATACACCGAGACCTCGCCCTCTTCGGTCGCAAGCTCAACCAGCTCATCGTGGCTGAGTGCGCTGTAATCCACGGCATCTTCCGCCTCTGCGGCGGGAGCGCACGCGGCGAGCCCAACGAGCAAGGGGAACGCTGCGGCGACCACAAGGGCGCTGCGCAGCCGGGTGGGCATGGGGCGTCTAAACATGGTGATTCTCCTTTTAGGGGGATGCAACGGGGTAATCAGGCGTCGAAGGTGTCAAGCACTGCGCCAAGACGGTCGAGCGACCGCACGGCGTGTTCTGGGGCGCCCTGCGCGATGGTCAGAACGAGGGCGTTACTGATGGCCATCGGCACCGTCAGTGAGAGAAAGGCGTCGGTGCCGCCGCGGGGTGCCGCGATGATCGCGGACGGGCTCGGCTGCAGGGAGAGAAGAGTGTCGGTGATGAGGACGCTGTGCACGCCTTCCGCGTTCGCCAGGTCGAGCACCGCCCCGAGCACGGAAGGCGCCCGGCGGAACGCAAACACCACGAGCAGGTCGTCGGGGCCGATCGAGGTGACGGCTTCGGCGATGTCGCGGCGCGAGCCCACGAGGGCGACCGGCCGCACCCCGAATCGTTGCAGGCGGCGCGTCAGCTGGTCGACGAGGACGGTCGCGTTTCCTTGCCCAAACAGGTAGACGGTGGATGCCGCGAGCACACGCCCGGCGAGATCATCGAGTTCGTCCTGCGAGACATGCTGGGGCAGGGCGCGCAGAGCCTCGACCTCGTCGTCGACAAACGAGCGCAGTACCTCGTCGAGTGGATGCTGGTCGAGTCGTCCCTTCAGGCGCTGCGACGGTCCGTTGCCGGCGAGGTAGTCCTGGCGGAGGGCGTCTCTCAGCTGCGGATACCCCGCGAAACCCAGCCGTTGGGCAAGCCGGGTGGCAGCAGACTGATGCAACCCGAGAGGCGCGGTCAGGTCGTTCGCGAACCAAAACGCCGCCTCGGCCGGGTGCGACCGCAGCACGCCAACGAGCTTGCGGTCGGTGGCGGTGAGCAGGTGGCCCCTGCTTTTCACGATCTCGGTGATGAACACCCTTGGACGCTAGATGCAAATGCACTTGCAAGAAGTGCAAGTGCTGCACGTTAACTTGGTGTTCATGGAACGTGCAGTGCGCCGTCACGAAATTGCCGCGCGAACCGTCGCTTCTCGTTACGAAATTGGAAACTGTACGGTACAGTACTTGAATGACGTCTGTTCCGACCACCGCGCGCGCCTCGCGCGTGCAGGCCGTGCTGGACGCGACATCCGCCGCCCTGATTGAGGGTGGTTACGCCTCGCTGACCGTGGATCGCATCGCCATGCAGGCCCACGCATCGAAGGCGACGATCTACAAGTCCTGGCCGACCAAGATCGACCTCGTCTGTGCCGTGGCGTCGAGCATCGAGCCCACGATGATTGCGGTGCCGGGGATCGAACTCGATCATGTCGCGGCGATCACCTCGATCGCGCAAGCCGTTCGGAGCATCACCACCGGGCAGACCGGCCGACTTCTTCTCGCCCTTCACGAGGCAAGCCGGGCGGAACAACGCATCAACGACGCCGTCGACGAGCACCTGGTGGTGCCGCACCAGGCGGCCATCGCCACTGCGCTCCGGTCTCTTCAGCTGCAGTCCCGCATCGCGGCGCACGTGGACCCCGTCATCGGCGGCCGCGTGATCGCATCTCTCATCGTCGATCGCGCGCTGGTGAGCGGAGAGCCGATCAGCGAAGACGAGCTCGACACCATCGTGACCCACTGGCTCGCCCCCGCGCTCGATCCCCGCGGCATCAACGGGCGCACGCTCGGCCCTCCCGCCGGACCCGGCTAGCGGCGAGCCGCCCCTCCCGTCCGCGGACTGCCCCGCCACACACCACCCCGCAAACGCTCCACCCCGCAACGCACTGTTCCCGCATGCGCACTATTCCCGCATGCGCACTGAGCCCGAAAACGCACCTCTTCGCGGGTTCCTCCCTCTGCGCCCTGATTCGCGCGACCCACCACTGAAACCGGAGACATCCCTTGTCTGAATCCCTGTCCGCGCGCCCGAAAACCGGTCGCACCTCGCTTCGCGGTAATCCCGCGCTCACCCTCGCCGCCGTGTGCTTTGGCCTCTTTATGGTCGGCCTCGACGGAACCGTCGTCTCCATCGCGAACCCCGCCATCGCACTGTCCCTCGGCACCAGCTTCACCGAGCTCCAGTGGATCACCAACGCCTACCTGCTCGGTCTCGCGGTGTTCCTCATTCTCGGCGGCAAGCTCGGCGACCGCTTCGGCCGCAAAAAGATGTACCTGATCGGTGTGGTTGCGTTTGCCGTCACATCCGTCGCCATTGGCCTGATCGGAACCACAGAGGGCGTGATCATCTTCCGCGCCCTCCAGGGACTCAGCGCGGCGCTGCTGATGCCGCAGACCCTCGCCCTGCTGCGAGCAACGTTCCCGCGGGAAAAGTTCGGAGTCGCGATCGGAATCTGGGGTGGCGCATCGTCCGTTGCCATCGCCGCCGGTCCCATTCTTGGCGGTCTGCTCGTCGGCACGCTCGGCTGGGAATCCGTGTTCTTCATCAACGCACCGATCGCCGTTGTGGGCGTCATCCTTGGTCTGATGGTGCTCAGGGAGAGCACCGCTCCCGGTAAGGCCCGCTTCGACTTCGTCGGAATCATCCTCCTCGCCCTCGGACTGTTCGGCGTTGTGCTCGCCGTCGTGCAGTCCGAGGCCTGGGGCTGGACCAGCCCACTGACGCTCGGTGTGCTCGCGCTGGGACTGGTGCTCATCGTCGCGTTCGTTCTTGTCGAGAACTGGGTCGACACTCCCCTGCTGCCCATGTCGTTGTTCCGCAATCCGACAGTGAGCATCGGCGCGCTGGCCGTGGCAGCCAACTTCTTTGCCCTGTTCGGCGTCACCTTCTTCCTCTCGCTGTTCCTGCTCAATCTGCGCGGTGAAGACGGTCTCGCCGCGGGTGTCATGCTGCTTCCGCTCAGCGCGGTCTCGATCATCGCGTCGCCGATCGGCGCCGCGCTCGTCAGCAAGTTCGGCATCCGATTCCCGATGGCACTGGGTCTCGCACTGGTCGGGCTCTCGCTGTTCGCCCTCACCTTCATTTCTCTTGACTCGCCCTACCTCGGCATGGCGGTGCCGTTTGTCGTGCTCGCGCTCGGCGTGGGCATGGTGATGACCGCGGGTGCTGAGGCGATCGTCGGGAGCGCCCCGGTGCACCTGGCCGGCGTTGCCGGAGGACTCCAGGCGACTGCGCTTCAGCTCGGCGGCGCACTCGGCACCGCGATTCTCGCGGCAGTTGTGTCGTCGAGCGTCTCCGCCCGTCTGGGTACCGTGACCTTCGATGGCTCGGAAGCGGTGGCACAGGGCATCGTTCCGGAGGGCCTTGACGCCGCTACCACCCTCCTTGCCCAGGACGCGTTCCTCGGCGGCCTGCACGCCGCGCTGGTCGTCGCGGGGGTTGTGGCGCTGGTTATTGCCGCCCTCGCCGCCGTATTTGTGCGGTCGCCCCGAGCACACGTTGACGTAGAAACCGTGCTCGTGGAGGCGGAGTCTGGCCTCGCCGGATCGGCGATGCCCATTCCCGCGCCCGAACCCGGCGCACTGACACGCGATAGCGTCAGGTAACACAGCAAAATTGTGGGTCGTCTCTGGGGCGTGGCTTACGCCCCAGGGACGACCGCGTTTGGAGCACCGCATGACCACCCCGCGCATCGCATTCCTCGACGTTGACGGCACCCTCATTGATTCCGGCGAGGTCATCGCGGACTCGACAATCGATGCGGTGCGTACTGCCCGCAAGAACGGGCATCTGGTCTACCTCAGCACCGGACGTGGTGCGAGTGAGATCTTTCCCGTGATCCGGGACATCGGCTTCGATGGCGCCATAACCGCCGGCGGCGGATTTGCCTCGATCGGTGATGAACTCGTCATTGAACGCACGATGCCCGCCGAGGCCGTGGCCCAGATGGTCGACTTTTACGAGCAATCGGGGTACGACTTCTACCTGCAGTCCTACGATGAGGTCTACCCCAGCGCGGGCGTGCGGGCGCACTTCGCGAAATACCTCGCAGACGATCTGGAGCGCCGGGGCGAGATCCGCCCCGACGTCGAATTGGTCACCACCGAAGACGAGCACCCCGCGCTGAAAGCATTCGCCGACGTGCGCCCGCTGAGCTTCGAGGGCATAGCCAAGTCGGTCTTCATCGCGGGCGATCTCCGCGCCTTCGACCGGGTCTTCGAGGCTCTCAGCGCGCGCTTTCACGTCATCACCGGCACGATCCCGCACATGGGTCGCGGGAGCGGAGAGGTGACGCTCGATGGGGTCAACAAGGGTTCCACAATTCTGCAACTTCTCGACCGACTTGGCCTGGACGCGGCATCCGCCCTGGGAATCGGCGACAGCAGCAACGACATCGAGATGCTGCAGGTGTGCGGAGTGGGCATCGCCATGGGCAACGCCACGGACGAGATCAAGGCGCACGCCAACGAGGTCACGACGTCCGTGCTCGACGACGGAGTCTGGAACGCGTTCCGCCGGCACGGCCTGGTCTGAGCCCAGACTTCGTCCTAGATTGCGGACTGGCCCCCGTCGGACGGCAGGATGACGCCATTGATGTTGGTGCCGTCCGCGCTCAAGAGGAAAGTGATGGACGCCGCGAGCTGGATGGCCTCGGCGACCGGCGGAAGGATGGCCATCGCGCCCTGGATGCGTTCCTTGCCGAGTTCCGAGTTGAACCGTGCCTGGATGTTGGTCGCCACCGGCCCGGGTGCAACCGCGTTTACCCGGATGCCGGACGGCGCGTACATAAACGACGCGCTGCGGGTCATTCCGACCACGGCGTGCTTGGACGCCGTGTAGGCGAATCCCGCAGAGGAGCCGCGGAGAGCAGCCTCCGAGGCGACGTTCACGATGGAACCCTGGCCGGCCGCGATCATAAACGGAAGGACCGCTCGCGTCAGGCGGAACATTCCGTCGACGTTCACCGCGAACACCCGCTCCCACACCTCGTCGGAGACCTCGTGCAGCGGAGTCATGTCGTCCATGATGCCGGCCACGTTGGCCAGGGCGTCAATGCGTCCGTCGGCGGCGGCGATGATCCCCGCGATGTCATCCTTGTTCGTGATGTCCCCCGCGACCGTGACGACCGAGTAGTCGCCGTGCGCCCCCGCGAATTCCCCGAGGCGTTCCGTCGAAATGTCGACGGCGATGACCTTTCCGCCCTCACGAGCAACCCGCGACGCGACCGCGCGACCAATGCCGGAGCCCGCACCCGTGACAATCACCGTCTGCCCCGCGAATCGGTCGGGAACGATGGATTCCTTCCAACCGAGTTCGGGGGTGCCATCGTCTTCGGGCATCACTCCGCCGTTTGCAGCAAGGACGAGCGCGTCGACCGCGGACTGCGGCAGCTTCCCCTGGCTCAGCTCGACCAGGCGCTGAAGCGCGAAGGTGCGGACCGGCCTCAGAGACTCCTCGTCCTGGCCCATCTGGGTAAGAAAGCCGCGCATGAGCGGGCCTCCCGACGGATCGTCGAGCCAGGTTCCGATAGATGACTTCGCGGTCAGGACGCTCACGGTGTTCTCCATTCGATGCGGTGGTGTTGCGGTGGGGTTCGTTGGTACCCAGCATGATGCCAATACTCGCAAGATGAACCATTCCCGTGTATGAGATTCGCCTACGCGAACTCGAGGTGTCGGTCGGCGCGCGCGATCGTGCCCAGCTCGTCACCCTGGTCTTTCGGGCGGGCCTCGCACCACAGCACAGCGCACCGCAGCACAGCTGACGATCCCCCAGCTGAGGTCGCGACGGCTGCGCGAATGAGCTGGTGCGCTCTGTTGCCAAGGAGGCCCTGATCCGCTCAACTGGGTGGTGACGAACTTTCTGTCGACACCGCAGAGTTTCGCCCGAAAGGAGACGCGCGATGACGGGTCGCATTCACATCGATCTCTTCACCACCCTCGACGGAGTGGCCCAGGCCCCCGGCGGGCCCGATGAAGACCCGGAGGGCGGCTTCGCGTTCGGAGGCTGGCAGGCGCCGCTGATCGATGCCGCGGTCGGAACGCAGGTCATCGAGGGCATCCGCGACATGGACGCGCTCCTGCTGGGTCGGCGCACCTACGACATCTTTGCGTCGTACTGGCCGCACCAGCTCGACGGGCCCGACAACGAAATCGCGCGCGTGTTCGACGCGATACCGAAGTACGTCGCGTCGCGAAGCGCGCTGAAGCTGGGGTGGCGGGACTCGCACCTGCTGGGCCCCGACCTCGGTGCGGAGCTTGCGGCCCTGCGAGAGCGCCACCGCAGCATCCACCTCATTGGCAGCGTCGAATTCGCCCGCTCGCTGGTCGCGGAGGGACTGTTCGACCAGCTGAACCTGTGGGTCTACCCCGTCGTGGTGGGGGCGGGCAAACGTCTGTTCCCCGACGCGGGACCGCCGACAACCCTTCGGCTGCTCGAACCCCCGGCGCCGTCGGAGAAGGGTGCCGTGCTGCTGCGCTACGGTCCGGCGGGCGGCGCGCCGGCGACGGGCGACATGACCACCGCCGAGTAAGCCGAACGCCCAGTCACCGAGCCGCAACGGACCATTAACTTAAGTTGACGGGCCGGCGGCGCACAAGCGTCTCTCCCCCTCGCGACGCGCGCCCCTCGACTAGAAAAGGACAACAGCATGGCGATCAGGAACGCACTGGCGGACATCCGAACGATGAATGCGCTCTTCACCGCAGCCGAGAACGCGGCCACCGAGCTGGGCGACGAGCAGCCGGGCGCGGAGCATCTGCTCCTCGCGGCGTTGGATCTCGACGACGCGTCGGCGCGGGCGGCATTTGACGCCGTAAACGTGACACCGGACGAGGTTCGCTCCGCCCTCGTCCAGGTGCATGCGGCAGCGCTCCGCGCCGTGGGCATCGAGGCGGCCACGGTCGACCAGCTTGGCTCACCCGGTTCATCGCGCCCCCTCACCGGCCCGTACCGGAGCACCGGTTCGGCGCAGGACCTGTTTCAGGGGGCGCGGCGCCTGTCTGCTTCGGACAAGCCTTCGCTGCTGAGGGCCGGCCACATCGTGATCGTCGCCGCGGAGGCCGAGTACGGCACGGTCGCGCGCCTCATTGACCTGCTCGAGATCGATCGGGCGCATCTGACGGAGGCGGCCCGCGCCGCGATCGCCTCGTAACCGCAAACGGCCGCCGAGTCATCCGGGTCAGTCGTTGATTGCGTGGATGCCGCGCCGCTTGAGCTCTGCCACGTGCGCAAGCATCGCCTCGAGAACCTCGGGCGGGTGACCCTGCCAGTCGCGAACCTCGTCCACCACGCGCAGCGTCTGCCGGGTTCGGTAGGACCTCGTGGGGTTTCCCGGGAACTTCTGGTCGGTCAGGTTGGGATCGTCCTCGATCGGGCCCGTCGGTTCCACCCGGTAGATCCTGCCGGGGCCCTCGCCCACGGCCAGTTCCGCTCCCCAGATCGCGGCATCCATGGTGGCCGTCAGGTAGATGAAGTTGGCCTTCTCACGCTCACCAAAGTTGGAGCGGTAGCCGGGCTGCAGCAGGTCGCCAGCTGACCTGTCGGCTTTGGTGCCGTGGTAGAACGGGCCGTTCGGTACGGAACCGTCCGGTGGATCAGTGGCCGAAGTATCCGCGGTGGTATTCATAAACCCAGCCAACCAGGGCAATCACACCGATGCCCACACCGATGAAGGCGATCCAGGCCCCGACTGCGACACCGAGAAAGAGGAGCGCGGCGCTGGCTGCGAGCACGATCGGCCACCAGCTCCACGGGCTGAAGAAGCCCTGCTCGGCCTCGCCGTCGTCGATGTTCGCGTCGGTCCGGTCTTCCGGAAGTTCCCCACCCTGGCTGCGGTGGGTGCGGGTCGCGTAGAAGGCGATAAACGCCGACGCCGCTGCGCAGAACGCGAGGCCGATGGTGCCGATCCATTCGACGACTCCACTCTGGCCGCCCGTCGGGTCGGTTGCGAGGCCCTGCTGGTTGTAGATGTACGTCCACACCGTGTACCCGACGGCAGCCACAAGAAAAAAAGCGGCCAGAAGCCAAAAAAGTTTGATGCTTGCGCGCATGACGCACCCCCTGGGAATTCGGCGGACTGACGACGGATCGTTCACGACGTAAACATCGACTCGCTCCGGCCCCCAAATCTAACAGGGAAATGCCCGTCTGAGATGCGGATGCCACGGCAGAAGCTGCGCGTCGACCGGCAGCCATGGCCGCCCCCTCCGAAAAATCGTCAACCCGTAAAAATGGCGAATTTCATTCATAGAGTGAGGACGCAACCGAAGTGCAGTTCAGCAGACCAGGACGCGTTTTTGAGCGCGAGCTCAAATCTGGTCACCGCACCATCCTGCGGCCTCCGCTCCATACTCAAACTATGTGGGCGGGGGCCGCAGTTTTATGGGGGTGCAAGTTGACTTTGTCGGAGTAGTGTCGTCGCTCGTGACCATGCCTGATGTGCCGAAAACGATCCCGGCAGAGATATCGCTGAGCAGCGCCTCTGATAACGTGCCGACGACAAAGCTGACCAGGTGGCTGCTGGCGAATCGTGTGGCCCCGGCGGGTCCAGGGTCGGGCGAGAACACCCAGACGCACTCCTGGTGGAAGGTGATGTCGCTCACCGGCGTGGACTACTTCTCCACCCTCTCCTACCTCCCTGCCATCGCCGTTCTCGCCGCCGGCGCCCTGTCCCCCGTGGCGACGCTGCTGATCGTTCTCCTCACCCTCTTCGGCATGCTTCCGATGTACCGGCGCGTGGCGAAGCAAAGCCCGCACGGCCAGGGATCGGTCGCGATGCTCGAGAAGCTCCTGCCGTTTTGGCGGGGCAAGCTCTTCGTTCTCGTTCTGTTGGGATTCGTTGCGACCTCGTGGATCATCACGATCACCCTCTCCAGCGCCGACGCCACGGTGCACCTGCTCGAGAACCCCCTCGTCCCCGAAAGTTTTCGATCCCACCAGGTGCTCGTCACCGTCATCCTGCTGCTGGTGCTCGGCGGCGTCTTTCTCCTCGGGTTCAATGAGGCGGTCAACGTCGCCATTCCCCTGGTGGTGTTGTTTCTCGGGCTGAACCTCGTGGTCATCGTCGTCGCGGTCGACAACATCGTGCTCGACCCGTCGACCTTCACAGACTGGACCGAGCGTCTCGCCGCCAGCAGCGGCGACTTCGGCGACCTGACCAGAACGGCAGTCTTTGCGTTCCCCCTGCTGGTTTTGGGGCTCTCCGGGTTTGAGACCGGCGTAAGCATGATGCCGCTCGTGAAGTCCGAGGGCTTCACCGAGTACCAGGTGCTGGCGTCCCGCGTGCGGAATACCCGCAAGTTGCTCACCACCGCGGCCGTCATCATGAGCGCGTACCTGCTCGCGACCAGCGTGGTCACCACCATTCTCATCCCCGAGGAGGAGTTCGCCCCGGGTGGCGAGGCCAATGGTCGCGCTCTTGCCTACCTCGCCCACCTCTATCTGGGTGAGGGGTTCGGCACCGTCTACGACATCAGCAGCGTGCTCATCCTCTGGTTCGCCGGCGCGTCCGCCATGGCTGGGTTGATCAACATTGTGCCGCGCTACTTGCCGTCGTACGGTATGGCGCCCGAGTGGAGCAAGGCGATTCGCCCGGTTGTCCTCGTCTACACCGGCATCAGCATCATCATCACGATCGCCTTCAACGCAGACGTGAACGCGCAGGCGGGCGCCTACGCCACGGGTATCCTCGCGATGATGGTCTCCGGGGCGGTCGCGGTCACCATCGCAGCATTCCGCATCCGCGACAGACGCGGTTCCATCGGTTTCACCATCCTCACGATCGTGTTGCTGTACGCACTCGTCGCCAACATCATTGAAAAGCCCGATGGGATAGCCATCTCGGGCGTCTTCATCGGCGGCATCATCGCCATTTCACTGATCTCGCGGGTCTATCGCGCCACCGAGCTGCGAGTCGAACGGGTCGAGTTCAACTCGACGGCGCAACGGCTCATCACTGCGGCGCTGGGCACGGACGGCCAATTGACTCTGATCGCGAACCGCCGAAAAACCGGCGACGTCGACGAGTACGCCGAAAAAGAGCTCGACCAGCGCGGCATGAATCTCGTCCCCACGAAGGCCCGGGTGCTTTTTCTTGAGGTGGATGTCGTGGACCCGTCGACGTTCAGCCGCACCCTCCGCGTCAAGGGAGTCGAGGTGGGCGGGTACAACGTCCTTCGCGTCGAAGGCTCCGTCGTGCCGAACAGCATCGCCGCCATCCTGCTCGCCCTGAGGGACGCGACGGGGGTGCGCCCGAACTGCTACTTCGAGTGGGCGGAGGGAAACCCGGTCGCCTACCTCTTCAAGTACCTCCTGTTCGGTCGCGGTGACACCGCGCCGCTCGTGAGGGAGATCCTCCGCGAAGCAGAGAAAGATCCCAAGCGCCGTCCGGGAATCCACGTCGGCTGACCGCCCGGTTGACCGCCCGGTGAGGTCGCCAGATGAGGTCGACAGGAAAAATACCCGCTCAGCTGGTAGTTTCCGGTGAGGATCCACCCCCCTCGCAACCCACGGAGAACATCATGGCGCTGATCGACAACGGCATCTACGTCGGCGGACGACGAACCGGCAACCCGCACACCCTGAGCGAGACCTACGAGTTGCTGCGCGAACGGGACGGCATGGCGTGGATCGGCCTGTATCGCCCAGACCGGGACGAACTCCGGTCGGTTGCGGACGAGTTCGCCCTCCACCCTCTCTCGGTTGAAGACGCCCTGAAGGGGCATCAGCGCGCCAAGCTCGAGCGCTTCGGAGACACCCTGTTCATCGTGTTGCGGCCCGCCTGGTACCTCGATGCGGAGGAGACCGTTGAGTTCGGCGAGGTGCATCTGTTCATCGGACCCGGATTTGTGGTGACCGTCAGGCACGCGGAAAACCCGGACCTTGCAAAGGTTCGCAAGCGGCTTGAGGACAATCCCGATCTGCTGGCGCTGGGGCCGGAGGCGGTGCTGTACACGATCCTCGACGAAGTGGTCGATGGCTACGGCCCCGTTGTCGCGGGGCTGGAGAACGACATCGACGAGATTCAGGACCAGCTGTTCGCCGGAGACCCGGCCGTCTCCCGACGGATCTACGAGCTGTTGCGCGAGGTGATCTCGTTCCAGCGCGCCACCCGGCCGCTCGAGGCGATGCTGGAATCGCTGCAGCGCGGAGCGGACAAGTACGGCGTCGACCTTGAGCTGCAGCGGTCTCTGCGCGACGTCCTCGACCACGTGCTGCGCGTCTCGGAGCGTGCCGACTCGTTCCGGATCCTGCTGGAGAACGCTCTCACCGTGCATTCCACCCTGGTCACGCAGCAACAGAATGACGAGATGCGGCGGCTGTCGGAGGCGAGTCTCGAGCAGAACGAGGAAACGCGCAAACTCTCTGAGACGGGTCTCGCGCAGAACGAGGAGATCAAAAAAATCTCCTCCTGGGCGGCGATCCTCTTCGCCCCCACCTTGATCGGCACGATCTACGGCATGAACTTCACCTACATGCCGGAGCTCGACTGGCCGCTCGGGTATCCCCTCGCGCTGGTCGCGATGGTCGTCGGCGGATTCGTCCTTTACCGAGTATTCAAAGCTCGACACTGGCTGTAGCAGCACAACACCAACTCGCCTCGGCCGCAGGCGGCCGCTGGACCAGACCCGCCGTGCGTTTGTATTCTTCGAGGATGACGAACTTCAGCAAAGGCGACCGTGTGAGCTGGGCGACATCCCAGGGGCGAACCCAGGGCGAGGTAGTGGAGAAAAAGACCAGCGACTTCGAGTTCGCTGGCCAGACCTTCCGCGCCTCGGAGGATGAGCCTGCGTTCATCGTGAAATCCGAGAAGACCGGTGCCGAGGCCGCGCACAAGGGAAGCGCCCTGCGCAAGCTGTCGCCCCGCACGGGCGACTAACCTCCTCGCCCAGAGGTCTTTAGTCGCCGCTCGTCCACCGCTCGTTCATCCCGCTGGGATTGACTGGGCGTACCCCATGGATTTCCGTCAGCTCGAAGTGTTCCGCGCGATCGCGGAAGAGCTCCATTTCGGGCGCGCTGCCCAGAAACTGTTCATGGCCCAGCCCTCCGTGACCCAGGCATTACAGAAGCTCGAAGCGGATGTCGGTGCCCGCCTCGTACACCGCACTTCGAGGAGCGTGCAGCTCACCCCGGCCGGCACCGTCTTTCTGTCGGAGATCGAGCGGGTGTTCGCCGCCGCAGATCGCGCCGTCACACTGGCGCGGCAGGCAGCTCACGGCCGGGTCGGCGCCCTGCGGATCGCCACAAACTACCCGGCCAGCCGGTTGTTGCTGCTGCCCCTGCTCGAAGACCTCCGCCGGCGCGATACCGGCATCACGACGATGTTGCGCGAGCTGGGATCGCCGGAGCAGCTGCGCGCGCTGCTCCGCGGAGACCTCGATCTCGGCCTCGTCTACGGGCCCGTCGACGAGCCGGGTCTCGGCAGCGCCTACCTGCTCAGCGTGCCCGTGGTCGCTATCGTGCGGGCCGGGCATCCACTCGCGGCAACCGAGGTGCTCTCGTTCAGCGACATCCCGCGATATCCCTATCTCACGGGTTTCGCGGCGGCGAGCTCGGTCATCGAAACCGCGATCGTCGCGGCGGCCGCAGAGCACGGTGTGCATCTCACCGCGGCCTCGGGCACCACCGACCTCGCCAGCTACCAGCTCGAACTGGAGACCACCGACAGCATCGGGTTCAGCTCCGAACAGCGCGGCGAGCAGAGCCGCGCCAACGGTATGCACCTGCTGCGGCTCGGGCCGGTCGAGCCACAGCTCGAGATCCACGTTGCGTGGAACCTGCAGCAGAGTGAACCCTCGGTGAACACCGTGATCGAGCGGCTCATCGAGCTTGCGGAGAGCAATCGCGTGCACGGATAGTGTCGCCTTTCAACGATTGTGCAGGGCAATCGGACTATCGCTTTCTGCTTCTTGATGCAATCTCAGTGGGGCACCGAACATGGTCTCTGAACGGCCGGGACTTTCGCGGCCAGAACGAAAGGGAGCCATGCTCCTCACCCCTCTCGGCGTGCTCGCCGGCATGCCCGCCTCCGGCCAGGGCAGCTCCGGCTACCTCGTGCACGCTGGCGACACAACGATCCTGCTCGACGCGGGCCCCGGCACAGCGCTCTCGGCCAGCCGCCACCTCGACGAGCGAGCACTCGACGCGGTCTTCATCAGCCACCAGCACAGCGACCACATCTACGATCTCCTGCCGCTCGGCAAGATGCTGCTCTCGAAGCGTCTCCGCCGCGACGAGCGCACGCTCGAACTCGAGATCGACGAGTCGGTCGCGGCCGTGCCGCTCTTTGTGCCTCGCGGCGCTCTTGCCGCGCTGCGCACGCTCGCCGCTCTGTTTCCCGTGACGACGCATCCCCTGCTCGACCGCGCCTTCGACCTCGCCTTCGACGTGCACGAGTACGAGCCGGGTGACACGCACACCGTCGGCGCTGCCTCGCTGCGCTTCGAACTGTTGGCGCACGTTTCGCCCAACTGCGGCGTGCGCGTCGAGGCCGGTACGGACAGCCTCGTCTACACCGGCGACACCGGCTTGACCGATGCGCTGCCCGCCCTGGCGGACGGTGCGGGAACCCTGCTCAGCGAGAGCACGCTGCGCGAGACCGATCGCAGCGGCCACGGCCACCTCACCGCCCAGGAGGCAGCCCAGGCAGCCCGCGCCGCCGGGGTAACCGACCTCGTGCTCACCCACTTCAGCAGCACCGACCCGATCGATCACGCCTGGCATCGCCGGAGCGCCGCAGAGATCTTCGCCGGCCCCATCCACATCGCCCAGCCCGGACTTCCCCTCTTCGTCTCCCCCACCCGAAAGGCATCAGCATGAGCACCACCCCGCGCTCCTTCCGCCGCATCACCACCGTTGCCACCACTTTTCTCGCGATCGGTTCCGTCATCGCCATGACCGGCTGCGCGACATCCGCCGATCCCGAATCCGCCGAGAACGTCACCATCACCTTCAGCTCGTACAACTACGGAACGGCGGGCGCCGCGGGCGACGGCACGCAGGCCCTCCTCGACCGTTTCGCGGAGCTTCACCCGGAGATCACCGTGGTTCCGGAGGCGGTGCCGGTGGCCGACGTGCTCACCAAGACCAAGACGGCCGTGGCCGCCGACATCGCGCCCGACGTGGTGCAGCTTGGCTACAGCAAGCTCGCCGAGGCGCTCGAGACGCTGCCGATCCAGTCGATCGAAGACGCCGCGGGAGACGAGTGGGCCGACCACGTCGAGGGCATCAACCCGGCTCTCGTGAAAACCGGCACGTCCGACGGCACCGTGAAGGCCCTGCCGTACACGGTGTCGATTCCGACGGTCTTCTACAACGCCGATCTCTTCCGTGCAGCCGGGCTCGACCCCGACGCGCCGCCCACAAGCATCGAGGAGGTCTCCGAGGCCGCCGCCGCCATCACCGCGACCGGTGCCTACGGCGCGTACTTCGGAATCGTCGACTCAGGCAAGTCGGACTACGTGACGCAGTCGGTCATCAACAGCTCCGGTGGGGCGATCGTGGATGCGGAAGGCGAGGTCACGCTCGACTCCCCCGAGGCGATCGCCGGCCTGCAGGCCGTGCAGGACCTCACCACCGAGGGCCTGCAGCCCGCGGTGAGCGTCGATGACGCGGTCGCCGCCTTCTCCTCCGGAACCCTCGGCATGCTCATCATGACCACCGCAGTCCTGGGCAGCATCAACACCGCGGCCGAGGGCAACTTCGAGCTGCGCACGGGCGCGTTCCCCAGCTTCAACGACGACGACGCCCGCCCCACCCATTCCGGCGCGAGCCTGGTGATCCTCAGTGACGACGAGGCGAAGCAGCACGCATCGTGGGAGCTCGTGAAGTTCCTCACCAGCAAGGAGGGCTACACGATGATCACCGAACAGATCGGTTACCTGCCGCTGCGTGCAGATCTCGCGACCGACCCGGAGTACCTCGCCGGCTACTTCGAAGAGAACCAGCTGCTGCTGCCCCCGCTCGAGCAGCTCGAGACACTCGCGCCGTACCTGTCCTTCCCCGGGCCGAAGGCCAACCAGGCCACGGTTCTGCTCCAGGACAACGCGGTCTCCCCGATCGTGCTGCGCGACGCAGACGTGAAGACCACCCTCACCGAGACGGCCGACCGTATCCGCGAGCTCGTCGGCTAACGGTGACCTCTCTTCTCACCCCCACTCCGACGCGGGGAGTCGCCACCAGCGGCTCCCCGCGTCGGGGCGCCCGCGCCTGGCCCTACCTCACGCCGGTGCTCGCCCTGCTGCTGGTCTGGGTGTACGGGCCGGCGCTGTTCACCGGCGTCCTTTCGTTCCTCGAGTGGAACCTCACGGGCGCACCCGGCGGCTTTGTCGGCCTCGACAACTACGCCAGGCTCTTCCGCGAGCCCGAATTCGGCCAGGCCGCCGGCCAGACCCTGCTGTACGCCGCCGCGCTGCTGCCCTTTTCGACTATCATCCCGATGTTTTTGGCCATCATGCTCTGGCAGAGACCGGGGCGGGCCAGCACCGTCTACCGCTCGCTGCTCTTCCTGCCCGTGATGGTGGCCCCCGTCGCGGTCGCCGTCTCCTGGCGTTTCATCCTCAATCCCCTGCAGGGCCTCGCCAACGAAACCATCGCGCTCGTCGGCCTGCCCCCGATGAACTGGCTGGGCGACCCGGCGAGCGCCCTCATCGTCATCGTGATCGTCACGTCCGCAAAGGTCACCGCATTCAACATGCTTCTCTATAGCGCAGCACTTTCCACCCTCGACCGGCGAACCCTGGAGGCCGCGCGGCTCGAACGCGCCAGCGCCTGGGAAACCACCCGGTTCGTGGTCATCCCCCAGCTCAACCGCACCACGGTTCTGCTCGGCCTGCTCAGCATCGTGCTCGCCGGCCAGTGGGTGTTCACCAATGTCTCCGTGCTCACGCAGGGCGGCCCCGACGGCGTCACCGACAACGTCTACTACCGCATCTACACGCTGGGATTCGAGTTCTTCGAAACCGGTATGGCGTCCGCCGCCGCAGCGATCGTGCTGCTCTTCTTCGGCATCGCCAGCCTCGGCTGGGTCTTCCTGAGGCGCTCGCGTGCCCGGGGCTGAGCGCGCGCTGCGGCGCCAAACCGCCGGCGTCGCCTGGCACCTCGTGCTCAGCGTCGTCACCCTCGCTATGATCGCGCCCGTGCTCTGGGGCATCCTCACGTCGTTCAAGCCCGCCAACGAGATCTATTCGCTGAGCCCGTTCTCGGCCCACCCCACGCTCGAGCACTACGCGCACGCGATCAGCGAATGGCCCGTGGCACAGCTCATCGGCAACACCTTTGTGATGGCGGCCGGGGTCGCCATCGGCCAGCTGCTCATCGCCGTGCTCGGTGCGTTCGCGCTGGCCTACTTCGCGCCGAGCGCGCGCGGACTGATCCTCACCCTTCTTACGATCTCGCTCGCCATCCCACCGCAGGCGCTGATCATTCCCCAGTTCTTGCTCACCGCGAAGCTCGGCTGGCTCAACTCCGACCTCGGGCTCATCGTGCCGCAGCTCGGCGCCTCCGCCCTCGCGGTGCTGCTGCTGCTGCAGCACGTCGATGCCCTGCCGCCCTCGCTACTGAACGCCGCCCGCCTCGACGGCGCTCGACCGCTCGAGGTGCTCTGGAGCATCGTTCTTCCGGCGCTGCGTCCGGCGATCGCCGCCGTGACGATCCTCGTGTTCATCACCACCTGGAACGACTACCTCTGGCCACTGCTCGTCGCCCCGCGCCAGATCGACACCACCGTGCAGATCGGCCTCCGCCAGTTCGAGACCGCGGAGGGCACCAACTTCGGCGGGCTGCTCGCGGCCGCCACCCTCACCAGCCTTCCCATCCTCGTCGTCTATCTCGTCGCCTCGCGGCGGATAACCGACGCCTTTCTTCAGTCGGGAATCAAATGACCACCAGCACTATCGCCGGAGACATCCAACTCGTCGGCCTCACCAAAAAATACGGCGCGAGCACCGCCCTCAACGCCCTCGACCTGCACATTCCCGCCGGATCGCTCACGGTCATCGTGGGTCCGTCGGGCTGCGGCAAGTCGACGCTGCTGCGGGTGCTCTCCGGGCTCGAGACCGCGACGGACGGCGAGCTGCTCATCGGCGGCCTTCCCGTTGCCGGCCAGGATGCGGGAGACCGCGATGTCGCGATGGTATTCCAGGACTACGCGCTCTACCCGCACATGACGGTGGCCGCCAACCTGTCGTTTGGGCTCCGGCTGCAGGCGCGGCACGACCGTCGCGGCGGCCCGTCCAAGGCGGAGATCGCCCAGCGGGTGGCCCAGGTCGGCGGCCTCCTCGGCCTCGACAAGCTGCTCCACCGGAGGCCCGCGGAGCTGAGCGGCGGCCAACGCCAGCGGGTCGCACTCGGCCGCGCCATCATCCGCCGGCCCGGCGTGCTCCTGCTCGACGAACCCCTGTCGGCCCTCGACTCCCAGCTGCGCGCGAGTGCCCGCGGCGAGATCCTGCGACTGCACCGCGAGATCGGTGCCACCCTCGTGCTCGTCACCCACGACCAGCACGAAGCGCTCTCAATGGCCACTCACCTCGTGGTCATGGACGCCGGCGCTGTCGCCCAGAGCGGCACCCCCGAGGAGCTGTTCCACGCTCCCGCGACCGAGTTCGTCGCCACCTTCGTGGGGTCGCCCGCGATGAACCTGCAGCCCGAGGGTGACGGACGTGTCGGCTGGCGGGCGAGCGATGCCCGAATTTCGATGGCGGATGCCGCGGGCGCGACCACCCCGGACGGCCTAGTCGTCGAAGGCACCACCGAAACCTGCGAATTCACGGGCGACGGCCAGCAGGTCACCGTCCGCACGGGCGAGCGCGTCGGCGAGCGCGGCGAGCGCGTGGACGACCGCAGTGGCGACCGCAGTGGCGACCGCACGTTCATCATCACTCAGCGCGAGGGCGAGCGCTGGCTTCGCGTCGGCGATCCCGTGCGCGCCGTCATCCCGCCCAGCCAACTCCACCACTTCGACCGGAACGGACTCCGCCGGAATGCCTGATACCACAGCTGTTCACCCCGGCTCAGCCGCGCCGCTCGACTCCGCTACACCGGTTGACTCAACCGCGCCCCTCGACTCCGCTAAACCGCTTGACGTTGTCTGGTGCGACTTCGGCGGCGTACTCACCCCGCATCTCGACGAGGCCATCGGTCACGTGGTCGAGGCCAGCGGGGTTCCGTGGCCCGTGCTGATGGCCGCCGCCGGCGAGGTCGCTCGCGAACTCGGAGTAACCGGACTCGGGCCGCTCGAACTCGGCCTGCTCAGCCAGCAGGAGTGGGGAGCCCGCGTCGCTCACGCTCTGCCGCCCGAGCAGAAGAGTCGCGTAGATCTGGGTCGCTGGGACGAGTACTGGTACCGCGACCGCCCCGTGAACGTCGAGCTGCTCGAGATGCTGGGCGAGCTCGCCGCGACCGGCGTGCGCATCGGCATGCTGACCAACAGCGTGGCCGAGTGGGAGCCGCACCGCGGTCGAATGCTCGCCGGCGTCACGGTCTTCGATGCGTACGTGCGGTCGCACGAGATCGGCATCGCCAAGCCCGATCCGCGAATCTACGCGCACGCCGATACCGTGCTCGCGCCATCCGGCGGACGGGTGGTGCTGATCGATGACCTCACAGCGAACTGCGAGGCGGCCGAGGCGAACGGGTGGTCCAGCGTCCACCATGTGTCGACCGTGGACACGGTAGCGCGGCTGCGGGCGTTCGCGGCACGCTAACTGCTTGCCGCTTGCCGCTTGCCGGGCGTCACGACAAGCGGCGCGCGACGACAAGCGGCGCGCGATGACAGGCCACGGGCTATGACAGGCCACGCGCTATGACAAGCCGGGGCGCAGCCTCAGACCGCGGCGGGGAGCAGTTCGGCGAGAAGCTTCTCGATGCGCGCCTTGATGTCGTCGCGGATCGGGCGCACCTCGTCGATGCTCTTGCCCTTCGGGTCGACGAGTTCCCAGTCCTCGTAGCGCTTGCCGGGGAAGATCGGGCAGACGTCGCCGCAGCCCATGGTGATCACGACATCGGAGTCACGAACTTGCTCGGTGGTCATCAGCTGCGGGATCCCCTGGCTGATGTCGATGCCCTCTTCGGCCATTGCGGCGATGGCCATCGGGTTGATCTGGTCGCCGGGCTCGGACCCGCCGGAGCGCACCTCGACGGCACCGCCGGACAGTTCACGCATGTACCCCGCGGCCATCTGCGAGCGGCCCGCGTTGTGGATGCAGACGAAAAGAACGGTGGGCTTGTCATTCATGGTGTTCCTCACGATTGGTTACCAAAAGCATAGACCGTGATCTATAGATTGGCCAGCGAGGTCGAAGGGCGTTTACGCAGCGTTCACGTCCAGCGTCGCGAGAAGCGCACGCACCCGCGCCTCGATGTCGTCGCGGATCGCCCGAACCTGAGCCATGGGCAGCCCTACGGGGTCTTCGAGGTCCCAGTCGAGGTAGACGCGACCAGGGTAGACGGGGCACGCATCGCCGCAACCCATGGTGACCACGACATCGGCCGCGCGAACGACATCGTCGGTGAGCGGCTTCGGGTACTCGCCGCCGATGGGCACGCCGATCTCATCGAGCGCGGTGACAATAACCGAACGAACGGCGTTCGCGGGCGCAGATCCTGCGGTACGCACGTGAACGCGGTCGCCGGCGAGGTGGCGAAGGATGCCGGCCGCCATTTGTGAGCGGCCAGCGTTCTGTACGCAGACGAACAGAACTTCCGGCACGCGGTTGCCGGTTGGCAAGGCGCTCGTAGCGAGGGCGGAAAGCCGGTCTGCTGCGAAGCGGGATGTCAGCGACGGAAGATAGCGGGAGACCTGCGCCCGGTCAGTGAGCAGGGCGTGACTCTCGCGCACATACCGGTCGACGGTCTCGACGGCGAAAATACCGGCGAACCGGGCGGCGAGGTCGGCTGAGATCCGGTCGAGCACGTCAGCGCCCGAGGTGGCGGGCGGGGCGGCCTGCAGCACGTCCGTGACCCGGTCGAGTTGCTCGGGGGCGATCGAATACCAGACGTTACGCCCCACGGGCTGACGTTCGAGTAAACCTTGGTCGAAGAGCGCCTTGATGTGGTGACTCACTGTGGGTTGGCGGAGCGCGAGTTTGACCGCGAGGTGACCGACGAGCATCCTGCCGTCGTCGCTGCCCAGAATGAGCGACATGATGCGAGCCCGCGTGGGGTCCGCCAGCAGCCGCAATTCGGTCGCCGATCCTGCAATTCCCATAGATACGAGTCTATGCGTATGCTGGGCCGGTGACCATCGCCCCGCCCGCACGCATTCGCCGGACCGCCGCAGAGTTCCTTGGGTCTGCCGCCCTCACCACGATCGTCGTCGGTTCCGGCATCGCCGCAACCAACCTCACAGACGATGTCGGACTTCAATTGATCATCAACGCGATCACCACGGCGTTCGGGCTGTTTGTCCTCATCACCGTGCTCGGCCCCCTGAGCGGCGCTCACTTCAATCCGCTGGTGTCGGCTGCCGACTACGCGTTCGGATTCCGCGGCCTACGGGACATTGCTCCGTACGTTCTCGCGCAGGTGACCGGGTGCATCGCGGGCAGCGTGCTCGCCAACGTGATGTTCGAGCTGCCGCCCGTCTCCTGGAGCACCACCGACCGCGCAACGCCCGCCCACCTGCTCGCGGAGCTCGTCGCGACCGCCGGCCTCATCTTCATCATCTTCATCCTTGCCAGAACCGGCCGCGCCCAGTTCGCCGCTGCGGTCGTTGCGACCTACATCGGCGCCGCCTACTTCTTCACGAGCTCGACCAGCTTCGCGAACCCCGCGATCACCGTCGGCCGCATGTTCTCCGACAGCTTCGCAGGTATCGCCCCGGGCTCCGCGCTGCCCTACATCGGCGCGCAGGCCATCGGCGCCGCCCTCGGCTTCGTTGCCGTCAACATCCTCGTCCCGTCGCGCCGGACATCGGCCGGTCAGTCGACGATTCTCGCCGGCTGACGCACGTCGGTCGGCTCCTCGACGGGCCAGGGCTCGTGGCGGTCGGCCAGGTACACGCACGCGGCACCGACGACGGCGAGGCCGGCGAACGCGGCCGCCGCCACGGCATACGAACCGAATCCGGTCGCCACGGCGACGCCGGCGACAGGCGCAAATGCGGTGAGCGCCGTGATCGGTGCGGCGAAGGCACCGTTGAGCACACCCAGGCGCTCGGTTCCCCACCGGCTCGGCACCGCAGTGGCCTGCACCAGGGTGAGCGCGCCCCGCGCAGCGCCGGCGAGTGTCGACACGACAGCGATCATCCAGACCGGGCCGGGCACGACCGCGAACAGCCCCACGGTGGCGGCGATGAACAGCCCGACAACGAGGGGCCGGTAGCGCGCGGAGACGGATCTCGTGAGGATCGTCAGCCCGATCCGGCCGACCACCTGCCCGACGCCGACGAGCGCGAAGGCGAGCGCGGCGACAGCAACGGAGTAGCCGCGCTCGGTCACGAGAGGCAGCAGGTTCAGGGTCACCGCGTACGAGCTGAAGGCGATCGCCGTGATTCCGCCGACGAGAAGCACGAAGCGTCGTGAGGTGATCACCCGACTGTGGGCGGTGCGATCCGCCGTCGCTGGCGTGCGGGCCAGACTGTGCCGCGCGCCGGGCAGCATCAGGTGCAGCGGGATCGTGACCGCGGCGAGGAGGCCGGCCAGCACGAGGTAGGTTGCCCGCCAGTCGAGCACGGCAAGCAGGGCGAGGGTGATGGGCACGAAAATGGTCGACGCGAGCCCGCCCGCGAGGGTGAGGATCAGCATCGGCTTGTCCCGGGCGGCGCCGTAGTGGCGGGTGATGACGGTGAACGCGGGCTGGTAGAGCACCGCAGCCTGGGCGACACCGATTACCAGCCACGCAGCGAGGAACGCGGGCACGGTGGTCGCGGCGGCGACCAGAACGAGCCCGACTACCGCGAGCGCCGATCCCGCCGTCATCACGTAGCGAGGCCCCCAGCGGTCCAGAAATCGGCCGACAAGAATGCCCGCCGCGGCGGAGAGAATGAGTCCCGCCGAGAAGCAACCGGTGACCGCCAAACCCGACCAGCCCGTGTCAGTCGTGATCTCCTCGACGGAAGCGGGCAGGGAGTAGTACAGGATCCCCCAGCTCGCGACCTCCGTGACACACAACAGCACCACGACTCGGTCGAGCCCTGCCCACCACCTCATTGCCCGGGTCGAACGGTCACAGGTTCGCGGGCGCGCGACCGATGTGGAGCAGAGGTCGCTCGGGCGGCGCGCAACAGGTGCTCCCGGCATCCGACCCACCCACATCAACCGTGGGCACGCCCAGAGCATCATCCGCTTCGGCCAGATCAAACAGGCCCGCTCCCCCGCACACACCCGTGTCGGGAAGGACCAGCTCGACCCGGGCCGCGGCCTCGTGGTCTCCCGCGAGCGCGGCGGCGACGGAACGTACCTGCTCGTACCCCGTCATGGCGAGGAAGGTGGGCGCCCGTCCGTACGACTTCGCACCCACGAGGTAGAAGTCGCGCTCCGGCTGGGCGAGGTCGCGCGCACCGGTCGCGACGACGGAGCCGCAGGAGTGGATGTTGGGATCGACCTCAGCCGCGATCCGCACCGGTGCCTGCAGGGTCGCGTCGAGTTCGAGCCGCAGCTCAGACAGGAAGGAGAGATCGGGCCGGAATCCGGTGAGAACCGCAACGTGATCCGCCGCGGGCAGCGTGCGCCCGTCCTCGCTGGTGAGCACCACGCGGTCGCCGTCGCGAGCGATCTGCTCGATGCGGAAGCCCGTCACGACCTGAATGAGTCCAGCCTCGACCAGCTGCTTCGCGGTGATCCCGAGCTGGCCGCGGGATGGCAGCGCGTCCGCCGTGCCGCCACCGAACGTGTTGCCGATCGCGCCCCGGCGGAGCACCCAGGTGACCGTCGTCGACGGGTCGCGGCGAGCGATCCTTCCGAGCGCGATCACGGCGGTGACCGCGGAGTGCCCCGAGCCGACGACGACACTGTGCGTGCCCGCGTATGCGCCCGATTCGCGGTAGTCGGGGATGCGATAGTCGAGCAGCTCCGCTGTCGTCTTTTCTCCCACCGCCGGAAGACCATCGGCCCCGGCCGGGTTCGGGGTCGACCAGGTACCCGATGCGTCGATGACCGCCCGGGCGTCGATCCGGTACTCGGCCCCGTCGCCCGTCTCGATGTGGATCGTGAAGGGCTGCTCTGCGCGCCCGGCGTCGACCAGCCGATCGCGGCCGCGGCGCGAGACGCCGACCACGCGGGAGCCGTAGCGGATGCGGTCGCCGAGTGCCGCGGCGAGCGGTGCGAGGTAACCATCGATCCACTCTGCCCCGGTCGGGTACCCGGATTCCGGAGCCACCCACCCGGTCGGCGCGAGAAGCCGGGCCGCCGCAGCGTCAACCAGCTCGCCCCACTCGGAGAAGAGTCGTATGTGTTTCCATTCGGAGACCGCGGCGGCCGCGACATCCCCCACCTCAAAAAGAAGCACTGGCTGATCGCGCTCGAGAAGGTGCGCCGCGGCCGCGAGACCCTGGGGGCCCGCACCGATCACGACGACGGGAAGCTCGTTTTGCACCGTTGGGCTCCTGACAGATCGACAAGGTTCGATGTATCGAGGTTGGTCGATACATCGACAAATGTCAATACGGCATGGGAGGATCGATCCATGACGATCGCAGCTCCTACCCCGACAACGGACGCCACCTGCTGCACTCCGGTCATGGGCGGCGCCCTCTCAGCGGATGAAGCCGAGCGAATCGCCCGAACGTTTAAGGCGCTGGGCGATGCCACCCGCATTCGCCTCCTGTCGCTGATCGCGGCGAGCGCGGGCGGGGAGGCCTGCATCTGCGACCTCACCGAGCCCGTCGGGCTGTCACAGCCGACCGTGTCGCACCACATGAAGCAGCTCGTCGACGCAGGTCTCGCCGAACGCGAACAGCGCGGACGCTGGGCCTACTTTCGTGTCGTCGACGGCGCCCTCGATCGTGCGGCTCAGGCGCTGCGCCCGTAGAAACCGAAAATCCTAGCCCCGGCCGGCCCGGTAAGCGCGATAAACGCAGAAAGCGGCAGCACCAACAGACGCAACGGCGAGCACAATGCTCTGCGGAAGGCCGAGGGCCGGCTCATACACGCACAACCCGCCGCCGGTCGCGTAATCAGCGCACCGCGACGTCCAGCTGGAGAGAACGGCGACGGCGACGAGAATCAGGACCACAGCCCCTGCGATCCATAACGCGCGGTGAGATTTCACGGCCATCTCTGCAGTGTAAGTGGACACACGCTGATCTGGCGGCCCCTCGGTCAGGCGGCCAGGTGGAATGTGCTCGCAAAGCGGTCGAGCAGGTCGCCACGACCGCGCAGCACCGTCACCACACCGGTCGTGATCGCGCGAGCCGGGGCGAGTTCGCCCAGGATGAGGAGGCGGATGTCGGGACCCGCAGCGAACGCGAGGTCCACCGGTCCGTCGCCGCGCGAGACGTGCAGGGTGGGGCCGTTCACCGTGATCAGCAGCTCCGCGACCCCAAAGTGCGCCGCGTAGGCGGTTGCCGGCAGCGTCGCCGCTACCTGCGGGCGAAAAGCGGTGCGGAGGTCCATCGTCATCGAGTCGGGAGTGATGATCTGCTCCTGTCGCGGGTCGCCCAGCGCCTTGAAGCCCCAGGCGCCGAGCGCGAGCACGACGGGCTCGAGATCGCGCCCGTACGGCGTCAGCTCGTAGACGATCACGCGCGAGCGCGGCGCACGCCGGATGACTCCCGCCGCCTGCAACTCTTTGAGTCGCGCCGCCAGGATGTTGCTCGGGATCCGAGGCAGTCCCTCGGCGAGCTCCCCATAGCGGCGCGGCCCAACCAGGAGGTCACGAACGATAAGCAGCGCCCAGCGCTCCCCCACAAGCTCCATGGCACGGGTAACACCGGAGTACTGCCCGTAGTCGCGACCGGCCATCGACCCTAGGCCTGCTGCTTCATAAAAGCCTCGGGACCCTGCGCTGCAGCAACCGGGTCCATGTAGCCGAACTCGATGATGTTGCCGTCGGGGTCGGTGAGCTGACGCTGGTACATAAAGCCATAGTCGGATGCGGGCTGCGCCTCCGCGCCTCCCGCGGAGACTCCCCCGGCGACGCTGGCATCCACGGCCTCCCGGCTGTCCAGGAAG
The DNA here is from genome assembly GCF_003003265.1 of Glaciihabitans tibetensis. GTDB lineage: Bacteria > Actinomycetota > Actinomycetes > Actinomycetales > Microbacteriaceae > Glaciihabitans > Glaciihabitans tibetensis. Next base: position 62,272 of record NZ_PVTL01000010.1, on the reverse strand, counting down.
ATTGCCGTCGACACCGACGGGTTTACGGCGGGGTCGCCGAGCGGAAGCTCGGTGAACGTCTGGAAGTACTCGCGCACCAGCAGCATAAACGCGCTGTGATCTTCCTCGACGACGACACAGGCCGCGTTGTGATCAGTGAATAGCGGGTTGATGGTGAATCCGATCGCCGTGTAGAACGCCTTCGCGCGATCCAGGTCGGTCACCGGCAGATTGACGAACATCGAAGTCATCGTGGTCTCCCTCTCGTGGGTTCAGTGTGTTGTTTGGGTCCGATATGTGGACCCTCACCACACTTGCAAAAAGCAAGTGTCGCGTCAAGGCCTTGCCGCTGTGATGAAACAGTTCGACGATAAGATTCGGTTTATTGCTGTAGCTGGGCGATTGCAGTCGGCGCTTACGCCGAGCGCGTTACAGAGGGAGTGTTGTGACGAGGATCGACAAGTCTGCGGGCAGCTCTGTCGTCAGGTCCAGCCCGAGCATGACCGACGTGGCGGCGCTCGCGGGCGTGGCTCTGGGCACCGTGTCGAACGCCCTAAACCACCCGCAGAAGGTCGCTCCCTCGACACTTCTTCGCGTGCAATCCGCAATTTCGGAATTGGGCTTCGTCCGCAACAACCAGGCTCGATCCCTCGCGACCGGCCAGAGCAACACCATGGGGCTGATCGTCACCGATATCGGCAACTCCTTCTTCGTGGACATCGCCAGGGGAGCGGAATCAGGTGTCGCCGAATCGGGCATGACGCTGTTGCTGGCCAACAGCGACAATAGCTTTGCCAAGCAGGAGACCTACCTCGACCTGTTCGAACAGGCGAGGTTCGCGGGCATCATGCTCGCACCGTTCGAAGCGTCGCCGGAGACCGTTCACCGGCTCCGTTCCCACGGGCGACCCCTGTTGCTCCTCAACGTTGCGGTGCCCATTGCGGAGGGCTGCTCGATCGTGGTCGACAATGAGCACGGCGGCTACCTCGCCGCGCGCCATCTCATCGACACCGGCCGACGGCGCCTCGCATTCGTCGGCGGCCCCGACCGTCTCGAGCCTCTGCTGGAGCGCCGCCTCGGCGTTGAACGCGCGGTCGAAGAAGCTCGTGGCTCCGTGTCGTTGGAAGAGATCATCGTCGAGGCCGTCAATTCGCCACAGGGTCGCGCAGTCGGGGACGACATCTGGGCGCGCGGTGCCGACGACCGGCCCGATGGCGTGGTCGCGGCATCCGACTTGCTCGCCCTGGGCATGGTGCAGTCCCTCTCCGGACGAATGAACATCCCCCGCGACATCGCCATCGTGGGGTACGACAACAACAGCGCCGTGCGCGAGAGCGTTATCCCGATCTCGACGATCGCCCAGCCGGGCAGGGAGATGGGCCTGCACGGCGCCCGCCTCCTCTCGGACGAGGTTAGGTCCCGTTCATCGCGCGACCATAGCCACGAACAGCTGGTTCTGAAACCCACGCTGATCGTGCGCGGCAGCTCGGTCGTCGCGCGGCCCTGACCTTCGTCGCTTGGCCCGGGGGCTGAGCGCAGCGGGCCGAGCGACGCAGGGCCAAACGCCGCGCGGCCGAGCGCCGCGGGGCCGAACGATGCGGGCCGAGCGCGTCAGGCGGTTTCGAGGAGTGCACGCTCCTCGGGATTGTGGAGATTCACGCGTTGCACCGCTGCCGGATCGTCCTCGGCTGGTCGGTAGCTGCAGACGAACTCGTGGGACCCCGCTGCGATGTCTATCGGGTCAGAGCCATCGGGAAGCTCCACCCTGGCAGTCACGCCACTCGGAATCTCGGCCCTGACGACCAGTTTCGTTCCTTCGCGGGTCCACCCCGTTCGAACGAGTCCATAGGGACTCACGAGCTCCGAGCTGGCGGCGCGGAGCCCTCCCCCGGGAACGGGCGCGACGAGCACCTCTCGGTAGCCCGGCGCGGCGGGTGCAAGCCCACCGATGATCCGGTGCAGATAATCGGCCACCGCACCCAACGAGTAGTGGTTGAAGGAGGTCATCTCGCCCGGGTTGATGCTCCCGTCGGGCAGCATGCTGTCCCACCGTTCCCAAATGGTCGTCGCGCCCATCGTGATCGGGTATAGCCACGACGGCGTCTGGGTCTGGAGAAGCAGGTGATACGCCACGTCGTGGGCACCAACGCGCGCGAGCGCATCGCAGATTATCGGTGTGCCAACGAATCCCGTACGGATGCGATAGCCGCTGTCGATAACGAGTTCCGACAGCCGTGCGCCGGCGCGCTGCACCTGGTCCTCGTTCGCGAGCAACTCGAACATGATCGCGACCGAAAGCGCCGTTTCGGTGTCACTCACGACCCGACCGCTCGGAGTCACGAACTCGTACCGAAAGCTCGATGCGGCCCTGTCGGCCACGGCGCTGTACTTCGCCGCATCCCCGGTGTTGCCCAGCAGTTCCGCGGTCTGTGCGAGAAGTCTCGCCGAGCGGGCGTGGTAGGCCGAAGCGACAAGATACCGGTCGGTGCGGGAGTCATCCGGTTTCTCCGGCGGCGCCGTGGGGTCCAACCAGTCGCCAAGCTGGAAGCCGGAGTTCCACAAGCCGCTGTGTCCGGTGAGCGCATCGACCTGATCAACCCACGCGGTCATACTTTCGTACTGGTCACGCAATACCCCGATGTCCCCGGTGCGCTGATAGAGGGTCCACGGAAGCATGACCGCAACGTCGCCCCACGCGGCAGCGGGATCCTGGGGGAAGCCGCACTCGATCCAGGGGACGAAGTTGGGCACCGACCCGAGCGCTTTCTGCTCGGCCGCCACGTCTCGCATCCAGCTGACGAGGGTTCCCGTCGAACGGAACAGGTACGCCGCTGTTGGACCGAACACCTGAATGTCCCCGGTCCACCCCAGTCGTTCGTCTCGCTGCGGGCAGTCGGTCGGCAGGTCGAGGAAGTTGTCTCGCATGCTCCAGACGACGTTTTCGTGCAGCTTGTTGAGAAGCGGGTCTGAGCTCGTGAAGGTGCCCGTGCGCTCCATATCCGAGTGCATCACAAGGGCTACCGCCTGTTCGGGCAGAAATTCTCCTGGCCAGTTCTCCAGTTCGGCGTAGCGAAAGCCGTGGAAGGTGAAGTGGGGTGTCCAGGTGAACGGGTGGTCACCTCCAGCCAGGGTCAGCCGGTCGATGGATGCCGCTCCGCGGAGTGGACGCGTTGCCAACTCGTCATTCTCCAGCACCTCTGCGTGGTGCAGCCCGATCGTGTGGCCACGGGGTCCCGTCACCGTGACCCGCAGTTTTCCGGTGATGTTCTGTCCGAAGTCAAGGCGAATGCGTCCGTTGGGTCGCACCTCAACCCCGACCGGGGCGATCGATTCGATGATCCGCACGGGAGGCCCGGTCGGTGCCACAATTTCAGCGGTGAAGTCGGCAAACGGCAGAACGGAAGCGGGCGTCCACTCCTCGACCAGGTCGTCGAGGGAGGCGTCGTGCTCCTCTCCCTCGTACAAGCCGGTGCTGATTATGGCGCTGGGCGCACATTCCCAGGCGCTGGAGACCGGCAGCACGTGCACGGTGCCGTCAGACATCGTCGCCTCGATTTGAGCGAGGAGCGCGACATCCGTTCCGTAGTTATCCCACAGCCCGCCGTTGAAGCCGAGCCGCCCCCGGTACCAGCCATCGGCGATGAGGGCGCTGATCGTGTTCTGCCCGGGCACGACGAGGCCCGTGATGTCGTAGGTCTGGTAGCGCAGGCGATGAAGGTAACTCGTCCAGCCGGGCGCCAGGATGTCGGAGCTGACCGCCGAGGCATTGAGGTGGAGCTCGTAAACGCCGTGAGCGGTGGCGTAGATGCGAACCCGTGCCACGTCGCCCGCGGGCAGATCGAATCGCGAGCGGAGCCGGTACGCCGGTCGTGGCCCCTCTGCCGAGTGACTGACCGAGGGGGAAACGAAGTCCGTGTTCCAGTCGGAGCGGTGGAGAAGTCCAGCTTCGACGACGATGGGTTCGGACCACTCCGAGGGCTCACTCTCGCCCGCGACCCAGACGCGTACGCGAACCTGCCGGCGCTCCCGCGAGCGCAGCGGGACCGCCTGCCACGGCACCAGTACCGACTCGCTGGAATCCACGGGATCGGCGTCTGCACGAAGGCCCGAGATCTCGTCGGATACCGAAATCTGGTACCTCGTCTGTGCCGCGCCCTGCGTATCGGCGAGGCTCCACGACAGGCGTGGTTCTGCTTCTCCGATGCCCAGGGCATCGCGATGGTGCTCGACCCGAAGGTCGTGAATCGTGGTCACGTCAGCCTTTCACGGAGCCGGCGGTGAGACCGCGCATAACTCGTTGGTTCAAGAAGAGGTACAGCACGAGGATCCCCACCACGTTGATGCAGATCGCGGCGAACATCGGGCCGTATTGCACCTGGCCAAACTGCCCCGTGAAGTTGAGCAAACCCACCTGGATCGTCTGGAAGTCGCCGACGCTGGTGAAGGTCAGCGAAATGAGCAGGTCGTTCCAGATGAAGAAAAACTGCACAAGAGCAACCGTGAACACGGCGTTGCGCACCATGGGAAATGCGATCGACAGGAAGGAGCGATAGATGCTCGCGCCGTCGATCGCGGCCGCTTCGAAGATCTCCTTCGGTACCGCCCGAAAGTAGGTGGCCATCATAAAGACCGTGAGCGGAAGCCCGGTGGCGGTGTACGTGAGAATCAGGGGCCAGATCGTGCCCGTCAGATTGGTCTGGAAGTACGCCGAGAACAGCGGGAGGAGGATCATCTGGCCGGGCACCATGATGCCCGCTAGAAACAACAGCAGGACGCCGTTGCGCCCGCGCCACACCAGCACCTCGAGTGCGAAGCCTGCCGCGACTCCGAGGATGACGATCAGCGCCAGCGAGGGGAAGGTGGCCAACGCACTGTTGAGAATGTAGCGTCCGATGTTGCCGTCCACCCAGGCGATCTCGTAGTTGGCGAAATTCAGCAGGTTCTCGGGAAGCGCCCACGACGGATTGTTGAGCCACTCGGTCTGTGTCTTGAGTGACCCGAGAAGCAGCCAGATCAGGGGCACCACCGTGATCGCGAGGATCAGGGCGACAACGAGCACCTTGGGAATCGCTCGCACGGCGCGCAGCGGCCGACGAGCTGCACGCGGAGACCCGCCCGACGTCGCGGTGGTTTTCTGGGAAAGCGCGGAAGTAGTCATGGGAGTCGTCCTAGTTCTTCGTCAGATCGCGCCGCGACGAGCGGAAGATGAAAATGGTGACCAGGAGACAGATGACCGTGAGGAGCAGGGCGATCGTGCTTCCGTAGCCGTAATTGCCGTAGTTGAACGCGGTCCGGAACATGTACAGCGTCAGCGGGGTGGTCGACGATCCTGGACCGCCGTTGGTGAGGGCAAGCACGGAGTCGAAGACCTTGAGCGTGCCGTTGATGCTGAAAATAATCGAGGACAGCAACACCGGCAGCGAGAGCGGCAGAATGATTCGGCGGATGAGAGCCAGGCTGCCCGCTCCGTCGAGACGCGCGGATTCCATGATCTCTTCGGGAATGTCAAGCAAGCCCGCGTAGAGGAGTACGGCGTAGAAGCCCATCGAACGCCAGATGTCCATGATGACGAGCACCAAAAACGCGGTGTCCGCCGTGCCAAACCAGTCGACGGAGGCGATCCCGACCAGATTCAGGGCCTCGTTCACCAGCCCGTTTTGCGGCGCAATCTCGAACATCTTCTGGAACAGAAGCGCCACAGCCACGGTGGGCAGCACGATCGGAAAGAACACCAGGGTGCGAACGACGCTGGATGCCTTTTTCAGCCAGAACACGTACAACAACGCCAGAGCGTAGCCGACCAGAATCTGGCCGATCGTCAGGATGACCGCGTACTTCATCGTGAAAAGGAGGGCCTCGCCCACCTTTGGATCGGTGAACAGGCGCTCGAAGTTTTCGAGTCCCGCAAATTCGAATCCAGTAATGACGCTGCCGGTAAAGAACGTGTAGCCGAGAGACCAGATCACCGGTACCAGCATGATGAGCGCGTAGATGAGTAGTGCTGGCCCGACGAATACCAGGACTGCACGCTTGTTTCCGAAGACGTTGTTCATAGTTGTTTTGCTTCCGATTTCGGCGCCGCGCTCACGCCGCGGCGGGGTGAATTCGGCCGTGGCCTTCTTCTCCCCACCGCGGGTGGGCGCATTGGTCGTGTGACTAGTTGCCGAGATCGGCCTGGACGAGTTGCATAAACTCCTCCGGAGTAATGGCTCCCGTCACCAGCTGAGCTGCGTTGGTCTGACTCGTGGTTGTGGCCTGGGCGTTGAAGAGCGCCTCTGTCCACAGAACGCTGTCGCCGCTCGCGTCGATCGCCGCCTGCAGTTCGGCCGTGAGCGGCGGAACCTCGATCGAGTCATCGTTGACGGTGAACCCGCTCAATACACCCTGGTCTCCGAGGGACACCGAGCCGTAGTTCTCCGAGATGCAGGACAACCAGGCCCCGACCTCGTCGTTGTACGCGCTCTCTGAAACCATCAGGGGCACGCCGACGTTTGCGGCGAGCTGGTCGCTGGAGCCGCTTCCGCCCTCGACCTCAGGAAAGGGGATGAAGCCGATGTTCTCGGCGCCAAGCTGATTCGTCTCCGCGTCGTTGAACGAACTGAGAACCCAGCTCCCCATGTACAGGAACGCGGCCTGACCGCTCGTGAACGTGTTGATGGAGGTGTCGTAGTCGATGGAGCCGACGCCCTCTCCGAAGTAGCCCTCAGCCCCGAGATCGGCGACTGCCTGGGCGGCTTCGACGTATTCCGCCTCGGTCAGTTCTGCATCCCCGTCGGCAACCGCCTGGAGAGCGTCGGGCCCGATGGTACGGAACAGGTAGTTTCCGACCAGTCGGGTTAGAGGCCAGCCCTGCTCACCGGATGCGGAGAACGGCTGGACGCCCGCTGCGTCGAGCGTCGCTGCGGCGTCCACGAGCTCGTCCCAGGTCGTGGGCGGAGTAATTCCGTTCTGCTCCAAAATCTGCTTGTTGAACCAGAGACCCTCGACGTTGAACTCCGTCGGCAGGGCGATCTGCTCGCCGTAAAGGCTTTCAATCGTCGACGATGCTGCGGGAAGAATGTTCTCGGCCACTCCCAGCTCGTCGAACGTCTCACCGATGTTGAGGATCTGGCCCGCCTCGTTGAGGTCCTTCGCGACCTGCGGGGTGTTTCCCGCGGCAAAGATGACCGGAAGGGCATCCTGGCCCGCGAGCAACTGGAGCTGCTGGTCGAAGCTGGCCTGCGGCTGGTTGGTCACCTTCAACGGGAGTGCCTCGTTCTCCGCGGCGCAGGCGCCCTCGCTCAGCGTCGTGAGCGTGTCGGCGACCGCTGTGTTCTCGGTGAGGGACAGATAGGTGAATTCCGTGGCGCCGTCCGACGAGTTGCCGCCGTCTGAACCGCCGGAGCATCCCGTGAGCAGAAGCGCTCCGGCACCGATCCCCGCAATGACGGGTAGAAATGCACGCCTGAGGCGCGCGTGGTTTGCTGTGGTCACAATTCCTCCTTGAAGTGCGAGCCTTCACTATTGAAGCGCTTCAAGAACACCTTCCTCCATTGAAGCGCACCCTGTCAAGGCCGCTCAGATTCGAGATGTAACGGTTCGAACACGTTCGATGGCGCAATATCTGGTTTTTCCTCCGTTTCACTAGACGGGTTGACCCGCCTTCTGGTTCTCTCTAAAGTGCCGTTAGGTTGAAGCGCTTCAACTGGCCCCGCTCCGGCTTCTCACGAAATCGGTCGGGCTCTCAATGAAGAGGGAAGGCACAAGATGAACTCAGTTCGTGGTCACCTACACCGAAAGGGACGCCTGCAATGGGCGGCTCTCGCCTCGACGGCCCTGGCGCTGTCCATCCCGGCGATCGTCCACACCGACGTCGCGCCGGCGACGGCCGCTACCCCGGGGTGCTCCAGCGCGGCCTGGATGGACGCCTCACAAACCCCAGAGGCTCGGGCGGCCGCACTTCTTGCCGCCAGCACGCAGCACCAGAAGTACCGGTGGTTGGTGGAGCAACCCGCCAACAGTCCCCAGGAGACCACCTTCTCCGGCGTCACGTACCCCGTACAGGTGGACTGCACCCCCAAAATCGTGGCGACCGACGGCCCCGACGGGGTTCGGTTCACCCCGGGAGTGACCGCCTTCCCGGCTCCTATCGCCGTGGCATCCACCTGGAACACCGAACTCGCCGAGGCCAAGGGAGCGGCTCAGGGTTCGGAAGCGTTCGACAAGGGCAAGAACTTCGTTCTCGCTCCCGGTCTGGCGAGCGGGCGAACACCTCTCGCCGGTCGCACGCCGGAGTACTTCGGCGAAGATTCCCTGCTGTCGGGACTGTTCACCGCTGCAACGGTCAACGGCCTCGAAGGGATCGCTGACAAGCCGGTCATCTCGAACCTGAAGCACTACGTGGCCAACGAACAGGAACTCGACCGCCAGACCAGCTCATCGAATCTCGACGAGCGAACGCTTCGCGAGCTGTATGAGCTCCCCTTCGACATCGCGCTGAACCGCAGCGAACCGGCGAGCGTGATGTGCTCGTACAACCAGATCAACGGCGTCTATGCGTGCGAGAACCCACTCCTGAACGACAATCTCAAGCAGGATCTCGGGTTCACCGGCTTCGTAGTGTCCGACTTCGGCGCCGTTCACTCGACGGCCGCGTCGCTGGTGAACGGCATGGACCAGGAGCTCAACCGGCCCATCTACTTCACCCCCGCGAAGCTCGACGCGGCCCTCGCCGCGGGCGAGATCACCCAGGCGCACATCGACGCCGCGGCGACCCGCGTCATCAGTGCGTACATCCGGGGCGGTCTGTTCGACCATCCCCTCGCCGCGGCTCCGGTAGTCGACGCATCGACCGCAGAACACAAAGCGATCGCCCGCGAACTCGCCGAGCAGGGAACCGTGCTCCTAAAGAACGACGGCACACTTCCCCTCTCGGCGACGGCCGGCACGCGCATCGCTGTGTTCGGGGCGACTGCCTCCAGCACGGTGACCAACGGCGTCAGCGCGGCATCCGCTTGCAGCATGGCCTGGCGATTCAACAACGCGGGCACCATGAACTGCGAAGATCTCGTCACTCCCGAGACGGCGATCCGCGAGCGCGCGGCAGCCGTGGGGGCGACCGTCACGTTCAACCCCGGTACAGACCCTGCAGGCGTTGAAGCGGATGCCACGGCGGCAGACATCGCGATCGTGTTCGGTTACCAGCGCATGGGTGAATTCGCTGACCTCACCGACCTTCGCCTTGGTGGCGGGGGTGATGCGCTCATCGATCAGGTGGCGGCCGCGAACGACGCAACGATCGTGGTGCTGAACTCGGGTAGCGCCGTCGAAATGCCCTGGATCGACGATGTGTCTGGTGTTTTCGAGGCGTGGTACGGCGGCGAGCAGGTCGGTCCGGCGCTGGCGGGTTTGCTCTTTGGCGATGTGAACCCGTCGGGCAAGCTGCCGATGACGTTCCCGAAATCGATCGCAGATGTTCCCACCTCGACGCCCGAGCAGTACCCCGGCGTTTTTGCGAACGGCTCGACCACCCGCCCCGCTGGATCGCAGGAGATCCGGCAAGTGAACTACACGGAGGGACTCGCGGTGGGATACCGCTGGTACGACGCGCAACAGATCGAGCCCCTCTTTGCGTTCGGGCACGGGCTGAGCTACACGAGCTTCGAGTACGAGAAGGTGAAGGTCACCCCGGGCAAGACGTCCGGCGCGAAGGAGATTCGGATCAGCTTCCGCCTGAGCAACACGGGCGAGCGGGCGGGAACCGAAATCGCGCAGGCCTACATCGAGCTGCCCGACGCTGCCGGCCAACCGTCGAAGCGCCTGGTCGGATGGGAGCGCGTCACCCTCAACCCGGGCGAACGTCGCACCGTGACGATTACGCTCTCACCCGCTGATCTTGCCGACCTGCACCTGCTGCAGTACTGGGACGACGCCAGCGACGAGTGGGCAACCGCACCCGGCGACTACGTCGTGCACGTCGGCGGCTCGGTCGACACCTCGGAATCGGCAGGGTTCCGGGTCAGGTAGTCACGTCACCCGCTCGTCACATCAATCGCGATGCTGGCTGTGATCGTCGACGTCTGGTTTCGCACGCAGGACGTCGGCGATCTCTTCCTCCGGACGCGGCGCGATGGTCTCGTCGACCTCAAGCTCCGGTATGGACGGCTCGTCTGGCTGGGGAACGTGGTTCTGAGACTGATTTTCGTTGTGGGATGCCACGGCAAATCCTTTGGTCGGCGACATCCACAGCGTATGCCGCTTTGCAGACAGGAGCCCGGATCACCTCAACCGGGTGACGTGGCCCTCACGCGTTGTAGTGCACCGTCGAGAGCGGAGAAATGGTCGAGACGCGACCGTGAGGGAGGCTTCCATGGGACAGCAGAATGCAGGCGCAGACGCCAAGGAGAGCGAGGGCAGCGTTCGCGCCGAGGCCGGGCGTCTTGCCGAGCAACGCGATGGCGTGCCCTGGCTGCACTGGGGGCCCTATCTCAGCGAACGCCAGTGGGGCACGGTTAGGGAGGATTACAGCCAGGATGGCAACGCGTGGGACTACTTTCCGCACGATCACGCGCGCTCGAGGGCATACCGGTGGGGCGAAGACGGCCTGGCGGGCATCTCCGACAGCAAGCAGCAACTGTGCTTCGCGCTGGCCCTCTGGAACGGCGCAGACCCGATCCTGAAGGAGCGACTGTTCGGGCTGACGAACGCAGAGGGCAACCACGGAGAGGACGTCAAGGAGTACTACTTCTACCTCGACAGCACACCCACGCATTCGTACATGCGGTACCAGTACAAGTACCCGCACATGGCCTACCCCTACGGCGACTTGGTGGCCACCAATGCGCAGCGCGGGCGCGCCGACTTCGAGTACGAGCTGATCGACACCGGCGTGTTCGACGACGACCGCTACTTCGACGTCACCGTCGAGTACGCGAAAGGCGCACCGGACGACATCCTGATCTCCATCGAGGTCACCAATCGGGGCGCTGAACCGGGTAATCTCGTGCTCCTGCCGACTCTCTGGTTCCGAAACACGTGGAGCGACGGCACGGGGCCGCGACCGTCCATAGAGCGCGTGCCCGACCGCGGGGATGCGACCGTCGTGCGTGCCGACCACGCCGAGTTGGGACCGCGCTTCTTGTACGCGGCGCAGAACCCACAGACGCTGTTCTGTGACAACGAAACAAACACGGAGCGGCTGTTCGGCGAGCCCAACCCGACACGATACGTCAAGGACGGCATCGGGGAAGCCGTCGTGCACGGCCGCAGCGGAGCGGTCCATCCGACGGGCCCGGGCACAAAGGCAGCGGTGCGCTTTGACGTCGAGCTGGCAGCAGGGGCAACGAAACGCTTCGAGCTGCGTCTCACCGACCTCGATCCGGCTTCGTTTGGCGCAAAGGCCGGGCCGTTCGGCACGAAGTTCGCGAAGGCCCTCGCGAAACGCCGTGACGAGGCTGACGCGTTTTACGCCGACGTGATCCCGGAATCGCTCAGCGACGATGCCACGCTGGTCATGCGTCAGGCGCTGGCAGGGTTGCTGTGGTCGAAGCAGTTCTACGCCTATGACGTCACGAAGTGGCTCGGCGGCCACGGCGTCTCGAACCGGGCGGCCCAGCGCAAATCCAATCTGCGCAACGCCGCATGGTTCCACATGGTCAACGAAGACATCGTCTCCATGCCCGATAAGTGGGAGTACCCGTGGTACGCCGCGTGGGACCTCGCCTTCCACGCGGTCTCGTTGGCGGTCGTCGATGTGGACTTCGCCAAGGGGCAGCTCGCGCTGATGCTCGACGAGAGATACCTGCATCCGAATGGTCAAATGCCCGCCTACGAATGGAACTTCAGCGACGTGAACCCTCCGGTCCACGCCTGGGCGGTGATGCGGATCTTCGAGGCCGAGAAGGAATCGCGAGGCGACTGCGACGTCCGCTTCCTCGAGGAAGCGTTCCACAAGCTCACGCTCAACTACACCTGGTGGGTGAACCGCAAAGACCCCGACGGGCACAACATTTTCGGTGGTGGATTCCTCGGCCTCGACAACATCGGGGTATTCGATCGGAGCGCGCCGCTGCCCACCGGTGGCCACCTCGAACAAGCCGACGGCACCGCGTGGATGGCGTTCTACACTCTCGAGATGCTCGAGATCGCCCTCGAATTGGCGCGGCACGACCCGTCGTACCAGTCGATGGCCAGCAAGTTTCTGGAGCAGTACCTCTGGATCGCCTCAGCGATGGACGACCCCGATGACCCCGAGGGCAGCCTCTGGGATGACGAAGACGGCTTCTTCTATGACGTTCTCGCGGCCCCCGACGGGCGCACGACACGGTTGAAGGTCCGGTCGCTCGTCGGCCTACTCCCCCTCGCGGCCTGCGTGGTATTGCGCCCGGAGGATGTCCGCCAACTGCCCGAATTCATGGCGCGGGTGCAATGGTTGCGAACGCACCGGCCCCAGCTGGCCGCGCGGTTCCCGGCGCTGGCGGCGCCAGGGATCGGGGATCGACGGCTGCTCTCGCTATTGGACGAGGCCAAGCTGCGTCGGCTGCTCGCGCGGATGCTCGACGAGGCCGAATTCCTGGGCAAGCACGGCATCCGTTCAGTGTCCGCTTATCACCGCGACAATCCATTTGTGGTGGATGTCGCGGGCGCGGAGTATCGGGTGGACTATCTCCCCGCGGAGTCGAACACGGGCATGTTCGGCGGCAACTCGAATTGGCGCGGCCCCATCTGGTTGCCGATGAACTTTCTGCTCATCCGTGGCCTGCTGCACTATGCCTCGTATTACGGCGACGAGTTCACGATCGAGTACCCCACCGGATCGGGCGATGAAGTAGCGCTCCGGGATGTCGCGATGCGTCTCTCCGAGCGCCTGATGGGCATACTCCTGCGGGACGAGGACGGAATCCGCCCCGTTTTTGGCGGCACGGAGGTCTTCCAGCAGGATCCGCACTGGAACGACCTGATCCCGTTCTACGAGTACTTCCACGGCGACAACGGCGCCGGCCTCGGTGCGAGCCATCAGACCGGATGGACCGCTTTGGTGGCCCGGATGATGCAGTTGTTCGGAAACGAGGATGATCTCGCGGCCGCCATGTCTAGGTCGGGTTCCGCGTCCCCCGCCGCATCGAGAGCGGCGCGCACCCGCACCGGGGCCGCTTAGAGTTCGGCGTTCAGCGCTTTCATGGTGGCAATCTCGGCTGTCTGCGCATCGATGATCTGCTGCGCCAAGGCCAGAGCGTCGGGGTTCTCTCCGGCGTCGAGTTCGGTCTGCGCCATCTCGATGGCACCGTTGTGGTGCTCCGTCATCTGGGTGAGGAACAGCTCGCTCGCGTCGGCACCGGTGGCCTCTTCGAGAGCCGTCATGTCGTCGTCGGTCATCGCCATGCCATGGTCCATGTCAGACATGTCGTCTTTCTCCACATCCCAGCTGGCGATCCAGTCGTTCATGAGATCAATTTCTGGGCCTTGGGCATCTGTGATGTTCTGGGCGAGCTCAGTGACGCGAGGGTCGATGTTGTCTTTGTCGAGCACCGCATCCGCCATGACGATGGCTTGCTCGTGGTGCTCGACCATACCCATGGCGAAGGCGACATCGGAGTCGTTGAACGGGCTGAGCTGGTCAGCGGTAGCGCTTGGCGCCGGAGAGGTCTCTGACGATGAGTTTGTTCCTGCTGAGCAGCCGGCGAGCAGGAGCGTGCCAGCGATGACGCCAGCGGCGAAAAGGACAAAGCGTGACTTGTGCATGGACTACCGATCACTAGAAATTGAGTGCACGGCGACTACGCCGAGCAACGACTTCACGGTAACGGCCGCGTGTGTTTATCGGCTGTGATCATCGCCGTCGCCCTTTTCTGTCGCGTTTTCTGTCGCGAGGGGCAGCTCGACTACGTCGACGGGGTAGTCGTCAGAGGGCTGCGCACGTCACAGCGTGGCAGCCCTCCCCTATGCTGCGGATCAGACGGTGACGAGAACCTTCAGCGCCTCGCGTGCGTCCATCGCGGCGTAACCCGCTGGCACGTCATCGATCGAGACAGTACGGTCGAAGACCTTGCCGGGCTCAATCGTGCCGTCGAGCACCAGCGGGATGGCCTGTTCGATGTAGGCCCGCACGGGGGCTGGTCCGCCGGTCAGGGTGATGTTTTTGCCGAACAGCGACATAAAGCCGATAGGTGCTTCCTCGTACTGGGGCACGCCAACGCGGGAGATAACGCCGCCAGCACGCACGACCTTGAACGATTGCTCGTAGGCGGGCATGAGCCCGACCGCTTCGAGCACGACATGCGATCCGGAACCGTTCGTCAGGTCCAGAACTTTGCTGATGCCTTCCTCGCCGCGTTCGGCGACAACGTCCGTGGCGCCCCAGCGGCGTCCGAGGTCGGTTCGTGCGGTGTGGCGGCCCATCAAGATGATGCGTTCGGCGCCGAGTTGTTTAGCGGCGAGCACCGCGGAGAGACCGACTGCGCCATCACCAATCACGGTGACGGTCTGGCCTGCCTGGATGCGGGCCATGTGTGCGGCGTGGTAGCCGGTGAGATACACGTCCGATAGCGTCAAAAGGCTCGGAAGGAGGTCCGCGTCGTTCTCGGCAACGCCGGGCACAACAACGAGGCTGCCATCGGCCATCGGCACGCGCGCGAGCTCGGCCTGCAGGCCCGCGGTGTCGGGGGTTGCAAAAAAACCGCCGTGCGGGCACGCGGTTTGAAAACCGTCTTTGCAGATCAGGCAGGTGTTGTCGGAGAAAGCGAAGGGCACAATGACCAGATCCCCCTTCTTCACCGTTGTCACGGCGGAGCCGATCTCCTCGACCACGCCGAGGAGCTCGTGGCCCATGCTCTGGCCGTGTTCGGTGGGGGGCATCGAGTGGTACGGGTGCAGGTCGGATCCGCAGACGCAGGTGAGAACGGTGCGCACGATGGCGTCGGTGGGCTGCTGGATGGTCGGGTCGGCAACGGTCTCGACGCGGACGTCGCCGGCGCCGTACATGATGGTGGCCTTCATAGTGAATCCTTTCGAAAGTGTGTATCAATGACACCGTTGTTTTCACCTGCGTGGGAGTCTCTGTGGTGAGGCGTACTGACAGGGCACCCTTCGCGCGACCGGGTCTGCCGTGGTCGGTCCGGACCCATAGGACGGCCAACGGGCATCGGCGCAAAGTCACCTGTCGGTACCGGCATCGTTTGTAGTCAACGAGGGCGGTAGTTGAGGAGAGCTTTCCATCGCGGTTGCTCGGTGAAGACCACCACGAGGCACAGTGCGGTGACCAGAACCGCGATCCACCAGGGCCACAGCAGCCAGGCGGCGACAGTCGCGGTGACAAGGTGCGCAACAACCGAAAGGATTGTGATGATGCCAGGGGCTGTGATGGGACCGTCGCCGCCGGGGCGGTCGCCGGGAGTTACAAAAATGGCGGGCGGGAGGATGAGGAACAGGACCGCAGCGATGGCCAGAGGGATCGAGTGTGGCCACAGCGCAATCGGGGCGGCGATCCAGGCAATCAGTTCGGCGAGTGCACGCAACCCGCCGCGCACGGGATCGTGACCGGGTGGCTTCAGACCTGCTCTAGGCATTCGTGGGGGAGCTTGTGGGCGTGAGAGTTTTGTTCAGGAACGGCAGCAGCAGGGCGAGAACATCCGCGGGGGTCTCCGCGTGCGGATAGTGGCCGGCGCCGTCGATGACGGCGAGTTCGCCCAGTCCGCTGGGCAGATCCGCGAGGATTCGCAGGCCCTCAGCGCGAGGATCGGCCCAGTCCGGGTCGGCGCTGCCTTCGATGATGAGCACGCGGCAGCGCACGTTGGCGAGCTGTGCGCCGGCGTCCGTCGGGGACGTGCGGGTCATGGCCTTCAGTACCGCCCTCCGTTCGGGCTGGCTCAGCGTCACCTCGATTCGGTTGCGTTCCTGGGCCCAGTCAGCGGGCTTGGTCGGGATCGCGGCATCCAAATAAGACAACCAGCCTGTGAGGCTTCCGGTCATCATGACCTGGGCGAGCTGGAGCGTGCCGGCGCGGTGGTATTTATTGCGGATCAGCCCGCCGATATCGACGGACTGCTTGCGGGTGAACGGCGCGAGCTCGACGATGCCCACAATGACGTCCGGAGCGGTCGCGGCGGCAATGGTGGCTGCGCCGCCGCTGATTGACTGCCCCACGATGACGGCAGGTCCACCCAAGTGCCGCGCGACCGCGACGAGGTCACCGGCGATGTCCGTGCGCTCGTAGCTCTTCCAGTCGACCGTCGAGTCACCGCATCCTCGGATGTCGACGTTGGCTACTCGATAACCCGCGGCTACCAGCTCGGGGACGATGAAACGGTACGAGTGCCGACTGTCGCCCATGCCGTGGGCGAGGATGACGAGCGGACCGCTGCCACTGAGGTCGAAGGCGATGGTTCCGTCTGCGGTGGTCAGTTGTTCGAGCATGATTTCCTCCGTTGGCTAATGTGTATAGCTTCAAACTACTGAGATTAGCCAAGCGGTGTCAAGCGCTCCCCCAAAAAACGGTGTAGCGCAGTTGTAGAGCAGTGCAGTTCAAGTGCGGTGCAGTTGAAGCACAGTGCAGTTGCAGGCAGCGAAAAGAAAGATGCCGGCAACACGCTGACGGAGAAGTCATCGTGGAGCCGGCATCTGCCAGAGCACTCTCTACTCTTCGAAGCTCTTCCCCGCACCGTTTCGCAAGCACAGAGCCGCACCCGCCGCCACAACCGCGATGGCCAGCGTAGTGAATCCGATCACCATCGGAATGTTGTCCGCTCCCGGAGGAGCCATGATGGTGAATACAGCCGGCGCGAATGCGGCGAGCATCAGCCCGACGTTCTGGGAGACGGCGAAGCCGGTGACACGCAGCCGGGTCGGGAACTGCTCCTGGTAGGCCGTGGCGAAAGAGGCATTCCACATCTGGAAGAACACCGACATCGCGAGCAGTCCGAAGATGAGTACGAGGGCAAAGTTCTTCTCCTGCACCGCGAACAGATACGGGATCGACATGAGCCCACCACCAAGCGCGCCGGTGACCATGAGCGCTTTCCTGCCGAAGATGTCGGACAGACGCCCGAAGAGCGGGATTGTCAGGGCGGAAGCTGAGTTGACGATGAGGATTATCCAGAGGAAATCGCTCGTCGTGAAGCCGATCCCGTAACTCTCCTGCTTGCCGTACGTAATTCCGAAGACCAGCGTTGCCGTGCCAATCACGTTGGCGAGGGTGCTGATGACGCAGATCATGAGCAGACGCGGGTAGCGTCGGAACAATTCGACCGCGGGGGTCTTGAACTCCCTCGCCTGGGCGGACTGCTTCAGGTAGGCGGCGGGCTCCTCGATGTGGCGACGGATGAGGTACCCGGCGATGATGACGACCGCGCTCAGGAGGAACGGAATTCTCCATCCCCAGCTTTGAAACGCCTCGTCGGGAAGAAAGGATGCCAGCGGAAGGAGAAGGGCGATGGCGAGAATGCTGCCGATCTGAGACCCCTGAACACTAAAACTCGCAAAGAAGCCCCGCTTCGCGTCTGGGGCCGTCTCGGCAATGAGAGCGTTTGATGCGCCGAGCTCACCCGCGACTGCGAACCCCTGGACCAGCCGGAGCACCACGAGCATGATCGGCGCGAGCACGCCGACCTGCGAGTAGGTCGGCAGAAGCCCGACTGCCAGTGTCGCCAACCCCATCATCATCATGGCGATCACGAGGACATGCTTCCGGCCTCGCCGGTCGGCCATATTGCCGAGCACGATGGCGCCGATGGGGCGAGCGACATAGCCAACGCCGTAGGTCGCCAGCGACGCGATAATCGCGACTGCCGGACTCGCGGTGGGGAAAAATATCGTCGGGAACACCAACGCTGCGGCCTGGGAGTACAACGTGAAGTCGTAGTACTCCAGCGCGCTCCCAATCCACCCGCTTGCGGCAGCGCGTTTGAGGTTGCGGGAAGATGCTTGTTTAGCTGGCGACTGCGCGTCTAATGACGGTGTCGTGGTTCCGCTCATGACTTGACCTAATCTTCCTTGATATAAGTGGATCTACTGTGATCGATCGTGAACTTTGATGCGCTCTCACTAAGAAGGCCGGGTTCGATGACGGGCCCACACAGCTCTGTGGTGACCGCACCGAATTTTGGGCAGGTGAGGCTGGCGTCGCAGCCCGCCCGATTAGGCGAGTGACGACAGGATGTAGTCGCGCACCTCCCCCTCGTCAGCGTTCGCGGTGAAGTACTCCGTGAAGTGCTCGGTGCCGATGGTCTCCCGAAGGAAGTCCTGATCGATTTCCTTGAGCACGTCGATGAGGGGGCGGTACACGAGCGCCTTCATCTCATCGAGGATGCCGGCGTTACGCTGTTCCGCGACGGCGCGCTCTTTCGGATAGCCGCCGCCCATCGGTTCGGCGAACAGACGCTCGAACAGGAGCGTGAGGTTGAGCTCAGCGCCCCAGCCGAAGCCTTTCGCGTACGGGATGGAGATCGCGTTTCCCCCGTTGACCTGGGAGAACAGGTAGGCATCCGTCGGGTCGACTGCGAAACCGCAGACGACGCCGGGAAAGCTGTTGCACGCAAGCATCGCACCGATCCCGGTGCCGCACCCCGTGACTACGAAGTCCGCGGCCTTCGAGCCCAGCAGGATCGAGGCGAGTAGGCCGTTCTGCACGTAGGTCAGCTGGCTCTCGCCCTCCGTGCCGTACATTCCGTAGTTGAAGGTTTTGTATCCCTTCGCGTCGGTCACCCGGGTGAGCGCCTCGTAGATGACGGCGTTTTTGGTGGCCTGGGAATTCTCGTTTATCAGAGCGATCTTCATTTACCTGTCCAACGTTGAAGTGGCGGAGCTAAGGATGAGGTGCGGGTGCGCGTTACGCGGGCTGCTTGCCGATGTAGGCGAGTAGTCCGCCGTCGACGTAGAGCACGAGGCCGTTGACGAAGTTGCTTGCATCCGACGCGAGAAACACCGCGGGGCCGCACAGGTCCTCGGGCGTTCCCCAGCGCGCGGCCGGGGTCCTCGAGACGATGAACTGGTCGAACGGGTGCCGCGAGCCGTCCGCCTGGGGCTCTCGCAGGGGGGCCGTCTGTGGCGTAGCGATATAGCCCGGGCCGATCGCGTTGCACTGGATGTTGGCCTCGCCGAACTCGGCGCAGATGTTGCGCGTGAGCATTTTCAGCCCGCCCTTGGCCGCAGCATATGCCGCGACGGTCTCGCGGCCGAGTTCGGCCATCATCGAACACATGTTGATGATCTTGCCGTGGCCGCTCTTGATCATTCCGGGCAAAACCGCCTTCGAGACGATGAAGGGGCCGTTCAAGTCGATGTCGACCACCTGACGAAAGTCGGCGACGGTCATCTCGAGCATCGGGACGCGCTTGATGATGCCCGCATTGTTGACCAGGATGTCGATGGATCCGATTTCTGCTTCGATCTGCTGAACCATGGCGTTGATGGCGACTTCGTCCGTGACATCCGCCACATATCCCCGTGCGTCGATTCCCGCCTCGCGGTACGCATCGATACCCCGCTGCACGGACGCCTGGTCCCGGTCGTTGAAAGCAATCTGCGCTCCCGCTGCGGCGTAGGCCGACGCAATCGCGAACCCGATGCCGTAGCTGGCGCCGGTGACGAGGGCGACTTTGCCCGTGAGGGAGAAGCTCTCCATCTCAAATTTCTCGGTCATAATTTCCTACCCTTTTCATGGATGGCACCGCGACTCAGCAGAACGAGACGAGGTATTCGGTGAAGCACAAGACGGTGAGTGATTGGCCGTATGGCATCGCGGACGTGCCGATGGTCTTGTAGAAATCCAGGTCTTCTCCCATGCCGGTGCCTATGGACACGTTCTGGACCTCGCCGTCGGGAGTGATCTGTTCGCACAGGGCGGCGATGGCCTTTTCGGCGACGACGGCGTAACCGCTGTCGATGTACCGCTCGTGCACCGCTTTCAGCAGCCCGTAGGCGATTCCCGCGGTGGCGGAAGACTCCAGGTAGGAGGTGGGGTCGTCAAGCAACGTGTGCCACATCCCCGACTCGTCCTGCAGCCGAGCGAGCGCAGACACCTGACTGTTGAGAAGGTGCAGGAGCCACTCCCGCACCGGGTCCCCGGGCTCCAGATCGAGAATGTCGATCAGCTCTGGAATGGCAATAGTGACCCAGCAGTTTCCGCGCGCCCAGAGCGCCCCGGCGTAGTTGTCCCGCCGGTCGAACGACCACCCGTGGAACCAGAGCCCCGTCTTCTGGTCCATCAGGTATTGCGCGTGGATGAGGAACTGATACTTAGCTTCTTCGATGTACTCCGGCCGCCCGAGCAGTCGGCCGATCTTCGCCAGTGGGAGCACCGTCATCATGAGGGTGTCGTCCCAGAGCTGCTGCGAGTTCGGCCCCGCATAGGTGACGTGCTGCAAACCGTTGCCGTGGGTGCGCGGCATGTCGTGCATGGCCCATCGGGCCCACTGGTCCAAATACGGAACGTACTTGCTGTCCCTGGTGTCCTCATAGAGGTTGGCCAGGGCGAGCAGGGGCGCCATTGTGTTGACGTTTTTTGGTGGGGCGCCGGCGGCAAGCGCCTTATCGAACCACTCCTGCACCACGTCTGCGGCCAGGGGGTTTCCCGTGATCTTGTAGTTCTTGTAGATCCCGTATAGGCCGACGCCCTGGGGCCAGTTCCAGACATTCCAGCTCTTGTCATCCACGACGACATCGCTGAAGTGGAGCAGAGACTCGCCGGAATCGTCCGCAATGGTGGTCAGATTCGAAATCATGGCATCGATCTGTCGAACGATCTGGTCTCGGTTAATACCGGTATCTAGATGCATGATTCCTTCACAAATCCTCATTGATTACTTCTGGTAATGACGCTATAACCCCGAAAGCGCGGAATATGGCCTGCTGGGTGCCGGCCGTTGTCCAGAAGCTGCCGATTCTTGCGGCGCAGCGCTCGTACGTCCTATTAGCGTTGTGCTAATAAATGAAGGACCTTCACCAAAACCAGTGCTATCTTGTCGCGAGAGCGTACGAAGGGGTCGACGGTGTTACCTCCACGAGCAGTGATCGTCAATACGATGATCTCCGGGCATTTTGAGACCTTCCACGTCGACAACGCTGTCGTTGAGCGCGCCAATCTCCACTACCACGACTTTCACGAGATCAACTGCGTCCTCAACGGGAGCGGCGTCTTCCGCCTGGGCGGCACCGAGTACTCCACGGAGCCTGGCACCGTGACGCTCGTGCGAAGGAACGACCTCCACAACATCGTCAAGCAGTCCAGCGAGTATTACGAACGCGCATACATCCACATTCGAGAGGAGTTCCTCACGAATCGCTGCTCAGAGATCACGAACCTCAACCTGCTCTTCAGCAAAAACGGGAAGCCAACGAGCCAGATCATTCGGGTGGACGCGGGATGGTTGCGCGACCAGATCATTCGCCTGGACGATCACGATGAGACTGGCTACGGCGCAGACCTCGTCAGGGAGAACCGACTCATCGAGTTCCTGATCGAGCTCAACAAGGCTGTTTTCAACGCAGAGAACGCTGTCGTTCCCCGCGACCTTCCCGTCTCGTCCCTGATCTCGGCAGTCATGGGGTACGTCGCCGAACACTTGGACGAGGATCTGTCGCTCGACGCAGTTGCGAACAGGTTCTTCATTAGCAAGTACTACCTGTCGCGGCAGTTCAAGACGAACACAGGCCTCAATTTCCACCAGTACACGGTGAAAAAGCGGCTGCGACACAGCAAAGACCTCCTCACCACGTACGGCAACGCCGTCGACGTCTACCGGGTCTCCGGATTCTCGTCGTATACGCATTTTCTGCACTGCTTCAAGGACGAGTTCGGGATGACTACCAAAGAGTTCATCCGGCGAAGTCGCAATCCCGACGTGGTTCATTTCGAGAATCCCGATTCCGCAGCCGCGGCGTCGGTCGAGGTTAGGCGTCCTCGTAGCGGTTGACCGCCCGGGCGATCGCCTCATCCACAGTTTCTTCCATGATGACGGCGAGATGAGGCGCGCTCTCGTTGATCGTCTGCAGGATCTGGGCGACGGGAAGCTGGCCGTCGTCGATGTCGCAGCGGATGACGCGGCCGTCGATAAGGCGATAGTCGTCGATGTGCGCAGCGACGATGCGCCCGCCGAATCTCTCGAACGCGTCAGCTGTCAGCGCCGCCAGATCGGTCGGTTCGTTCGGGTCGAGCAACGCCGTGGCATCGAACACAATGCCGAGAAACGGCGAGTCGATGTCGGCGAGGATCTGCTCGACGCGGTCAAGATTGTAGATCGGGTGGTTGATGCCCGGCTCGATGCCCACGATGGTGCCCACGCGCTCGCCGAATTCAGCGAGCCGGCGAATCACCGCGCTGGCCTGGTCGTACGCCTCATCGGTGAAGTTGGCCCGAGTGTACGCAAACCCCTCCCGATTAACACTCCCGGTCTCGGTCGCCACGATCGCGGCACCGAAGTGCCGGGCGTTACGGAGGTAGGCCTCGAACGTCTGCAGGATGGATTCTCGGCGATCGCCGTCCGGGTGAATGATGTTGTCGTAGCATCCCAGCACCGCGATGTTCACGTCCCGCTCGGCCATCACGCGGCGGAAGTAGCTCCCCAGGCCGGGGTTCAGCGCACGTTCGCCGCCGAACTGCGGGAAGGACCTGCGCAGGGCAAGTTGCACGTTGTGCACACCATATTCCGACAGTCCACGCGCCAACTCTTCGGGAGTTTTAGCCCACGTCACATCGTGCCCGCGAGCGCCGAAATTGATCGCCATTGTCGTCCTTCTTGCCGGGTCGTGGAGTCGCCCGAACTGTACACCCATTCTTGAGCGGTCGCGCGAGGGCCGTGACGTTGGCACTTTCCGAGGCTCGCGACGACAGGTGGTCAGTCGAGTCGCACACCGCTGGCTTGCAAACGCGACGATACCGCTCCGATTGCGGGGTGCTGGTGGCTCGATCATGAACCTGATCGAGACTTGCTGATGGAGCCGCCTGTCAGAATCGAACTGACGACCTTCTCATTACGAGTGAGACTGATCGCGGAGAATTGCGCATTTCGCTGATTGCAGTAGTTGCAGGAAGCGCGTGATGTCGCGGTGGCAGTCACGCGTCATTTATCTACGGGGACGTCTGGGGGACGTCGCGGGAAGGCCGCTGAAAGCAGCGTTCTAGTCTACTGGGGCAGTTTGCCGTGACTTCTTGAACGCATCGTCCCTGCCGGATAGCGTCGTTTCATGACTGACTTAAGACCGAAGGCCCGAGAGTGCCTAGACCGGATACAACGCTGCTCCCTCTTCCTTGAAGGGGTTGAAGATCCTGGCACACGAGCTTTTATTGCTAAGGAGGCGCGGAAAGCTGTATCAGCGATCGGCCACCCAGGCGTGGGGGACGTCCCAGCGAGCATGGTTGCTGAGGCGATTTCCCAGGAACTGGCAATCGCCATTCGTTCGCTGCCACCCCTGTCCGCTCCGAGATCCCGGTAGGAGTCAGCTGGAATGACTGACTCTGCCCAGCTCGAACAGCTCACCGGTGTAGTCGGCCTATACGAAGTTGTTTGCGAAAGTGGTTCGGTCCACACAATCGAGGTGTCAGAGCACGCCGTTCGCTGGCGCAGAGAACCGGCGCCCGATGCGGGCACCGCATCTGGCGCAGAGAACCGGCGCCCGATGCGGGCACCGCAACGTACGACGGCAGGTTCAAGGTGGTCTACCTGAGGCTTCCGTGGGTCGTCGGGTCACGCGGCATCCTGACAGTGCGAGACAGTTCATATCTTTACGGAAATACCACCCACGCGACATCCACGATCATGTCAATCCGGAAACTCAGCAAGTCCTAGGCTCGATCGAGAGTTCCCCGAACTGGGGGTGCTCAGAGCGCCGAAATCTTAAAGACAGCTCGCGAACACCCCTACAGTGTTCCCGCATGCCGCATATCGCGGCTGCTCGACACTAACGAGAGGTCATCGAACATGGACCAGAAGAACGAGACCGCAGCCGGTTTTAAAAGTCTTGCCGGAACCCGCAAGCGTCAGGCAGCGGAGGCATTTGTGGAGAATCTCGAAAACGGAGATCTCTTTGGAAGTCTCATGGCTGACTACGACGAAAACTACGACCGCGACATTCGCCATTACATCTCGCGTCGAGACGAACTGGAGGTGCGCTTGTGCGTCGCCGAGGGGCGGGCGTTCGTTCCAAAGTCGAAGCGGCGCGAGATTCCGTCACAGTAACGTCACGCGGCAGGTTGTTTCAGCGGTCCGAAGGCTGCCGCGTCATAGATGCAAACTGCCTTTGCCCACGCGGTAGTCGGCTTACCCGGGGCGGTCTCTTCGAATGCTTCGAGCAAGTAGTTACGAAGGTGTTCGAGGTCCAAATTGGTCATGTCTACGAACTGGAGCGCTTGCAGAGCGATTGACTTGTCTTCCTTTTCGGCCAATTCTTTGAAGTTCCCGTAGGAGGCAATCGTCTCCCCTAGCTTTCGCGTCGCCACTTTGGTCGGGCGCACCGCCTTGTAACCCTTTGCCGCGCGTGATTTGACGCGCTCATGCAACTCAGCTTCGTTCGAAACCTCGCGCTCTGGGGAGAGACGCCCAGCTGCGCCCAAGTAGTAAAACACCGGTGTGTTCGTAGTTCCCGAAAGATACTGCGGCAACACCTCGCAACAAACGACTTCCATGGCCTCCTGGTTGTCTCCGACGTCCTGGACCAGGACATGCCGTAGGACCGATGATCGGGTCCAGCCAACAACGCCCTGCAAGGCGAGCTGTTCCCGGATGCCAACACCTATAACGATTTCTACGGTTGCGGGATCGACGTCCGCATCTATATCTCGCACGAACAGCGACCCTTGAGATTCGCTTGTCGAGACAAGGTCGTAGACCTGCTCCTTCACGCGACGCAGAATGCGCGGATTTATACGACGCCGAAGTCGAGCCATGGCGGAGAACGTGGGCACGAACTCGTTTACAGTCGCGGATTGAATCGGGATTGTTACACCTTCCACGCTAATGAAAGTCCTATTGAGAAAGCTCTCCACAGGGTCTGGCGACCACTGAATGAAGATGAGTCTGTCCTGCAACTTATGCAGATTTTCCACGGTTAGGATCGTGGCGATGTTGCGGAGGATCTCTTGGATGTTGGGATCTGACAACGAATACCCCAGGAACACGATGGGGTGTTCAACAAACAACGTCAGCAACTTTGCCGCAAGATATTGGTTCTTATCGTTGAACGATTCGTAGTCGCCCGCAGTGAGCACTATGCTCTCCGGACGCCGTGCGCTTCCATGAATCTTGTAGATCTCGCCTACGCCTTGAGGGTTATTGAACAGCAGTTCGTTCTGCCCGACGTATACCTCGAAACCGTCGAAGATGGTCTCCAAAAGAAGGTCATAATTTGTCGTGATTGCGCCCTCTATGACCGCTCTCTTGAGTAGGTCGAGTTCGTCACGGAGAGCGCCGGTAGTTGGAAGGTCATCGGTCGAGTGAAGAAAATGCTTTGCGACCTCAATCTTGAGCGGCGCTTCCCTGCTCGAAGGCGAAGGGTGTTCCTTTCGAGATTCTTCGAAGGCGGCGTCCTCCCACCACACGTCACGGAACTTCTCGGCAATATCCGACGCGACCCGCGCCGCGTCCCCATCCGCGTTCGCTTTGTATCGTGCGTAGGGCTGCCCGGTCAGATCGGCGAATCGCTTGAGGAGACCCTCCCAGTCATCTGTGCCTAGAAAACGCCGTGACATCCCGCTGCCGACGAACAGAAGTGGTGCGGTTTCGAATCCTGAGAGATGATTGAGTAACGATTCCTCGAAGGTCATGTGCCGATCATGACAGATCTGGACAGAGCGTAGAGTCCGTGCCGGATCATGTGTTCAATCGTCGCGGAAACGGTTCACGGTTGGGGAAACAATTCGATACTCATCCGACTTAGTGGCTGGCTCATCGACTACCGCCTGGCAGCTCGAAGGTTGACCAGGTACGCGTCTCCTGCTGGAGTCAGCTTCCAGTAAACGGACTTGATCGTAGTGCTGCGTTTTTTGGCGCCAGTTTCGATCATTCGCAATGCTCTCAGTTGAACGATTACGTCCCCCCACGCCTTGTCCGTGATGTTGAAGGTGATGTCAGGCATGGTCGGCCAAGATGTATTTCGCTGGTAGACCGGGCGCGACATGTGCGCACTCAACGTCGATCGCAGAGAATCCTCGGCCGCCTCGTCGATCATGAACGGGCCAATTACCTGGATAATCTCGTCCCACTTGTATGCGGTGGACTCCTCAACACGTTTCCGAGCGTGGCGTGGACCGCCATCAAACGTCCACGATAACTTCACGGTGTCCGTCCCGTGCTGAAAACTTGGGTCTATCTCAGTTGCAGACGGAATGGCCGATTCTTCCGCACGAATTCGCTTGAGGCGCTCTACCTCGGCCTCAAGCTCAGCCATGCGTGCACGCGTCTCAGGTGTCATCGCCTGATCTCCGCGAACCCAGCCTGGCTGTGGGTTTGATTTACGTAGCTGCGAGAGCGAGCGAGCGACTTTGCCCGCCAGGTCTTGAGGACCGTTGTAGTCCTTCGTCATGCGGCTCTGCACTTTCACCTTAAACGCTTCCAGGCGTGCAGCAGCAGCGTCATTTCGATCCGTCTTACCCAGGGGGATCACATCCGGGTGACTCGGGACGAAACCCATTACGGGTATCTTCCTCGAGATTGCATAGTCGTACTCGCGCTCTGTGTAGCTGATGCCCTCTTCCGAGACACTGCCATACCTACCACCAACAACGATCAAGTAGTAGTCGCATTCGTCGATCACACGTTTTATCAGAGTCCACTGGTCATCGTTCGCTGCGGGGAACATCTCCATCCCGGAAGGGATACAGTCCATCTCAAGAAGCGTCTGTGTTATCTCTTTGCGCTCTTCCTCCAGGTCGATGAACGTTGAGCTGATAAACACTTGATGTCTGCGATCCATGTCTCAACCGTAGGACACGCAGCTCGCAACCCCTGATCCGCCAGGTGGAAGCATGAGATCCCCGCTGGAGCAGATGGATCACACCGCAGCGGTATTGCTGTGTTCGGGAACCTCGCTGACTCCCAAACGGGTTCGCACCAGTCCCTAAGCTACGGAATAAACGGAATCTCGGACGGGTTCACGGGAACGCCAGAACGCCCGGTTGAGTCCAAAAGGATGCGAACGCCCCGAATTCGCTGATCCATTGCCTCGCCGCGCGGGGGGCCTATTCGAACACTTTTGACCGGCAACGGAAATGCCCGGAGGGGGTGGCTGAGGTTCGGAAACACCGCGGTGCTTAGCTTGATATACGGAATCACGCCGCGGGCGCTTCCCCTGAACTCGGGAGACAACCCGTGCGGCAGAAAAGCGATTAGCCGTACCTCGGCCTCGTCACTGAAGCTCGGGTGCTTCAGTGCAGCAGCCAGGCCAGAAAGAAGTGCTCGGACGAGGATCTCAGTCGAATGGGCGTCGGATGTCCCCGCAAGGCGGCCCACCGCAGTTTTCCCGTCGAGAATGTACTCAAAGACGCTCTGGATCAAGGCATCTTGATCGGCACGTTTATAGGCGACCTTCACCCAGGTGGGAACGAGAGAGAAGGTGGTATCGGGATCCGGCCTACCGCTGATCGCATATTCGTAGCCGGCGTCTAATTCGACCGCGTACCCGCCGGAGCCAGCATAGCCCCGCCACTGCCCCAGAGAATCGCGGTTAGTCGAAGCGCACACCACGTAGGCCGGGTTGAGAAGAATCCACTCAGCGAGGTCCGCGATAACGGCGCGAAGCACAACATGGATCCCGGCGCTTCCAGAGAGTGCGTTGCCTTGCTCATCAAACCAAGCCGTGATTCGGTCAACTCCGTACTTGAGTTCATCCGGATCGTTGAGCATAGTAGCGGCGGTAGCCCATAGACAGCCAGAGCGATCGTCGCCTCCTGAAATGATCCCAGCGAGTCCAGCTGCGTCGGTGTAGTGCCAAACGGATTGGTTGAAGGCGTGCCGAGCCGGAATGATTTGTCCGGAACCGGTTAGCTCTCCGTCGACCACCGCTTCTGAGGGGGGTCTTTCGTTCACGAGCCAAGGTTAGGCCACAAAAGGGCAACTCACTGGCTACGGGGCTCGAAGGTCGATGCCGCCGCATAAATCATTGTGTCGCGGTTTAACTTTCACTGCTGCAACGAAGGATCACCCCGTGTCCAATCCACTACTGCGGCAGTCACTATGGTGTTGTCTTCTAGGGGGATCACGCGGTAGGTTTCGCCTTCTACAAAACCACCCTCGGGCATCTGCTCAAATTGCATCGCCTTACGGCTGCGGACCATGGGGCGGTGAATCACGTACTCGCAATCGCCCAGCGTCAAGTGCGGAGTCACGATTTCAACCATCATGTGGCCGGACTCAACAAGCTGCACCAAGTCTGTGTTGTCCGAAGTAGCAACGAACGACAGACTCGACCACGTGTCAGTCCTCGCGTTCCCGTCGTACAAGTCCGCCAGTGCTTCCAGCTCGCGAAGCTGGCCCATTGTCACACCACCATCGGGCATAACGAACGTGTCATTGCTGCTCGCCTGCAGGCGGCTAAGACACTCAGCCACTCTTCCCATAAATCGCATCGCTTCCGGGACTTCAAACCGTCCGCCCTTGGCCACATCTCCGACCCCGTCTATCGAGAGGGCCATCGAGTCAAGCGCGGCGATTTTGTCCATCTGGGCTAGCTCGGAGAGCACCCCATTGGGATCCATTCCCCTAACCTTGTCGGCTCGCATCGTGACGTTGACAGACTCAGCGCCCAATCGAATCTCCAACCCGAGTAAGCCCGAAGGCGATTGCGCGAGCACGCGGACCCAGTTGGTCGTGATCCCTTTCGTCACTTGGGTTGGTGTCAACTCAAGCAATGCACCATTGATCCCGGCTGCGTTGAGGCCCTGGAACCGGACTTCAGGGAATATCCGCGGTGTGCTCGCTGCGACGAACGAGAGTAGCGATTCGACCTCAGCGTCATCTTGCAGCGGCCCTCCCGTCTGCCTCACGCTCGCGGGAACGTCGGTAAATGGAATTCCCCACTCGCTCCACTCTGAAACGGATTTAGACTCCGGGCTTTCCGGGGTGACGTTGAACGAAACACTGAGCGTAAGAGGCTCTAGGTCGAGCGACTGGGACGTCCGCGGTACGACAGCTTCGTAGGAGAATCGATTGTTCCCAAGAGAGGTGTATCGATGCATGACTGCCGCATCGCTCGCGGAGGCAAAGACCGGCACAGCACCGTCCGCCAAAGTGATCGTTCCAGTATCGATGTGGTAGTTGTCACTGACTAGCTCCGCTAAGTCGTTCAGGTTTGCCTGGCGCATAGATACGGCCCGCATCATGGTGACGCTGTCCCCGCTTTCGACTGGGCTCGAAGCCAGCAGGGATTTCTGAGTTACGAATTGCTCGAGAGCATTCGAGCCAGCCCTAAAACGTGCAAGCGTCTCGGGGAATTCGTCCGCCAGACCGACGATGAACGAGTCACCGTCCCACTGCGTCGGGAACGAAGCGGACGCGGTGAGTACAGCGAATTCCGAACGGCGTTCCTCCGTTGGAGTCCAGGGGGTGACCAGCGTGTAGGAAGCTATCGGCACGCCTGCCGAGACTTTCTCGTTCCAAAACCGTCGCCAAGATTTCTCCACCTGCCGCCATTGACTCGGGACTAAGGGAGTAGTGAACTTCTTGACCTGCCAAACCACGAGGCCGTCTTTGGTTTCCATGTAAACGTCAATACCTTTGTCACCTTGTGAGGGATTGACTTGGAGAGCGTTCGGAAACTTGCGGCGCAGGAGGGTCGCCACGAAATCTTCGACAGACGCGCCGTCGCTCGCGAGGAGCGTCCAATCGATGTATCCCATGAAGCATTCATACCTCATGCAACAACAGCGACTTGATAATCCGCACCTGCCAATGAGGATTTATATGCTTCGCTGCAGGTCTAGGGCAGTAGCCGGAATATCCTTGGTGGCATGCCATACTCCGCCACCGTATTGCGCGTCATGATCGCGTCGCCGTCCGATATTGTCGACGCCCGCGACGCCGTGGAACAAGCAATTCACGGATGGAACCGCGCCAATTCGACGTCGAAGCTGATCGTGTTGCTGCCTTGGCGGTGGGAGACATCGGCAGTGCCCATTTTGGGTGGACACCCGCAAAAGCTCATCAACGCGCAGGGGGTGGACGATTCGGATATCGTCTTCGCACTCTTCGGTGGCCGACTCGGGTCTCCAACCCCGGATGCTGTTTCAGGAACAGCCGAGGAGATTGACCGCGCACAAAAATTGGGCAAGCCGGTGCATCTTTACTTCTCGACTGCACCACTCCCGCACGATATCGACACCGAGCAACTTGCAGCTCTACGCGCTTTCAAGCGCGACATGCAGGATAAAGGGCTACTCGGTGAGTTCAGCGATCTTGAGCATCTCAGTTTCGAAGTTTGGAAGGCTATCGAACACGATCTCGCCGGACGCGTCCCCAATGACGAAAATACCCCTGAGACAACGACCGGAGTACGGCTCGTTGTTCAGCCGGGTAGCGAACGTGAGGTGAGCGGGTTCGACAGAAAAGGAAAACCCCGTTATCGCACTCGTCGCTGGGTGGACATTTCAAATCGCGGGAACGTGGATGCCACCGACGTCACCATGCAATCAGTGGGCGAAGCGTCCGGTTTATTGTTGATGGCCCCGAACACGCCCACAGTGATTAACGCAGGACAATCACGACGATTCGCTATGGGGTTGGCGTGGGGCGGGCCTGACGACCCCAAAATTCTTCTCCGATGGGTCGACCAAGGCGAACACAAGAAGCACGAGTATCACGTGGGCTAACCGTCGCCCTCTATAGCGGAAGCTACGTACCGGTACTGTGACTGAACGCCGCTTCCGAAGCGAACCTCAGTGCCGCGGACTAGTGGGTAGTAGACTTTTCTTAGAGGAGTACGCGGTATCCACGTGCCGACTCTCTCTAAGCGTGCGGCCCCGGTTCATCGAACCGGGGCCCTTCTCTTTGTCTGGACGTATAAGACAACCCTTTGACGCTCTGGCCGTGAAGTACAGAGCCTGGCACCCGCACGAAACTGGAAAAGCGGCACGCGCAGCCCTCATCAAGCCATATCCGACTCACTCCGTCTCTTGCGTCGTGGTGTTTGCCGTTATACAGTTTCATAAACACGTAAACAGAAGGTGATGATCATGGCCACAATTGCAGTACGCATCGCGGATGAAACACGCGACGCTTTGTTGGAGAAGGCACAGCGCGACGGAGTAACGCTCAGCGACTTGATTAGAGAACGACTCGAAGAGGCAGTATTTCCCGTCCGCAGCGACGACACAGCGACTAGCGACTTCGCGCCCACTTCAATGGACTCACGAGACCGCCACATGTTTTCCATGCTGCATCGAATACTCGCCCGAGTTTTAGATCCAGATGAGAATCTCGAAGATGGCGATCGTGACTACCAGCTCAAGCGAGCCCGAACGCTTGAGCGGGGATACACGCTGGAATACGGTTCGGCCTTCGCCGGAATAGACCCGGAACTCTCTATGCAAGATTGCACACGCGTAAAAGACATTCTCGACATGTTCCGCTTCATCGACTTCAGCGTTGCTAAACACGCCAAGGCCGGAACAGAGATCGAAGATGATGTCTTGAGCGATCTTGTTTATCGTGGGTTCGATTTCAACAACACCCTCGAAGGCCAGATGGCCGACTATGTCGAGTTTCTCATCGACTCCGGACGCTGGCAGGAACGCAGACAATCTATTCAAGATAGCGACGGAGGAAACTCACACAGTCAGACACTGGATATCTATCTGAGGATGCTCGCGGAATATCGGCGAATTAGCGAAGCGCATCAACGTGGCGAACGATGGGACCATTTTCTCACCCAAACGGAACTGGAGAGCATCGCAGACGCAACTGTGCACCCATCTCACCGAGGCCAGTTCAAGCGGAAGACAAAGTAGTCAACCACTTCCGTCCCCACCATCCCGAAGGTTCGGATGGTCTCGCCCCGAGTTCTCCAAGGACATTCCCCGTCCGCTGCCCTAGAGGACTCGGGGACGCGGCGGGGACGCGGGGAACCAGAGTGGAATCTATAAATCGCGCGGACCTGACGCGGATACGAGCAACCAAAGGGTTCTTTGTGGAGCCGCCTGTCAGAATCGAACTGACGACCTTCTCATTACGAGTGAGATGCTCTACCGACTGAGCTAAGGCGGCGTGTCCCGGCAAGCCAAGGCACAGCTAGAAAGCTTAGTCGACTATTTTGCTCCCGCTGACAACCTGAGCAATTGAAGTTGATCGAACGCGTGCCGGATATTTTCACTGAGGGATGTCGCGGCGCCAGAGTCGGCCCAGCCGGCCCAGCCGTGCCGCGTCGCCGCGACACCGACGAACGTGATGAGTCGGGCTTGAGAGACCGCCGCCGGATCATCCGTCTCAATTAAAGGGTCGTCTGCCTGCAACCGACGCAGCACGAGTGCGGCGAGCTGCTCCTCGAGCTGGCGGCGTCCGGTCATGAACAGCGCGGACAGCTGAGGATACTTCTTGTGCAGCACCTTGCGCAGCCGCAGTGCGTCAGCGTCCATCGAAATGTGCTCCGCCGAGGTCGCGATCATCTCGCCGAGATCGACCAGCACGTCGCCGTCTGCACTCGCCTGCACGAATCTGGCCTGCGCCTCCTCGTCGGCGAGTCCCGGCCCGTCCCCCACAATGGCCGCGTCTTTCGAGGCGAAGTAGTTGAAGAAGGTGCGCGGCGACACGTCGGCAGCGACGGCTATGTCATCGATGGTGACGTTGTCGAGCCCGCGCTCATTCACCAGGGTCAGTGCAGCCAGTTGGATGGCGCGGCTCGTCGCGATTCGTTTGCGCTCACGTAGACCGAGCGGCACTGGTGCAGTCATGAGCCAATCGTTGCACACTCTGCAAGTCTGGGCGGGCTGCTGCACTCCTGCAGAAACCGCTATTCGGAACCGGTCAGCACTGCCCGCCGCGTCACCGCTGCCGGTCGCGTCAGCGCTGCCCGTCGCGTCAGCACTGCCCGCCGCGTCAGCACTGCGGGTCGGCCGCGGGCACCGTTCCGCTGATGAAGTAGTCGTCGACGGTGTTGAGGATGCAGTCGTTGGATTTGTTGTAGGCGGTGTGCCCCTCACCGGTATAGGTCACCAGGTGGCCGTTCGCGAGCTGCGCTGCGACTGCCTCCGCCCAGGCGTAGGGCGTGGCCGGGTCGTTGGTGGTACCCACCACCAGAATGTCGGTGGAGCCTTCGGCGGTGATCGCGGTGGGCGTCCCGGTGGGCTCGAACGGCCAGTCGTAGCAGGCGGTGCCGCCCCAGGCCATCAGGTGCCCGAAGACGGGAGCGGCCGCGTCGAGCGCAGCAGCCTCCGCCCGCATCGTGTCGACATTGCGGTCAATCGGGGCGTCGAGGCAGTTGATCGCCGTGAACGCCTCGGTCGAATTGGACGCGTAGGTGCCGTCCTCGGAGCGGTCGTAGTAGGCGTCCGCGACGACGAACGGAAAGGATGCGTCGCCGGCCATGGCGTAGTCGAAGACGCTCGCGAGGGTGGGCCAGTTGTCGGGGTTGTACAGCGGCAGGATGATCGCGGTGAACATCGTGTTCGCGCCGAGTTCGCGACCGTCGGCGTTGCGAATTGGGGACGCGTCGAGGGTGTCGAGTAAGGCCCGCACGGTGACCATCGATTCGTCGACGGTGCCGCGGAAGGGACATCCATCGAGGGAAGGGCAGTCAGCCAGGAACGCACGCAGGGCGCTCTCGAATCCCTGCGCCTGGAAGCTGCTCACGTCGTAGTTGGAGGCGGTGGGGTCGACGGCTCCGTCGAGCACCAGGCGGCCCGTTTTGTCGGGGAAGAGCCCGGCGTAGGTTTGGCCGAGTTCGGTGCCGTAGGAGAACCCGAGGTAGTTCAGTTTCTCGTCACCGAGGATGGCCCGCAGCAGGTCGAGGTCGCGGGCCGCGCTGACGGTGTCGACGTGGCCGAGCAACTCCCCCGTGTTTGCGAGGCAGTCGGCCCCGAACTGAGCGTTCGCGGCGTTCGCCTGGGCGAGCCACTCGTCGGAGCCACGCTCACCGGGGAAGATATCGAATATGAAGGAGTCGAGGGTGGCCGGGTCGGAGTAGCAGGAGATCGGAGTAGAAAGGTTGACCCCTCGCGGGTCGAAGCCGACGATGTCGAAGTTTTCCTGCAAACGCTCGCTGGTCGCGAAGTCGACGGTGTCGTGCACCAGGTCGTACCCGGATCCGCCCGGCCCTCCCGGATTGACGAGCAGGGACCCCAGGGCTGTGCCGGATGTCGCGGTCTGACGCACCAGCGCGAGGTCAATGGTCTCCCCAGCAGGAGCCTCCCACGAGAGCGGTGCGGTGGCGGTCGCGCACTGCATGCCGTTGCCACAATCGGACCAGCTGAGTATCTGGCTGTACAGCGGGGCGAGCTCGTCGACCACCGACTCCCCCGTCGGATCGGATGTCACCACCGGGGCGGCGAACCACGTCGCGCAGCCCGACAGGGGCAGCGCCACGGCGAGCATCGCAGCGGCGACACCAACGATCCGCGCGGAGCGGCGGCGAGTGCGGGGGGCCTGTGCTGCCCGGGGCGCCTGTGCTTTCTGCGGTGCCTGCGGTGCCTGTGCTGTCTGGCTCATCGTGCGAACTCCGTATGTGGGCGGGACTTGGCCACCGAAATCAGCATCGCCTCGAGCGCGAGCGCCGGGGCCACGTTTGATTCGATGCGTTGCCGTGCTGTGCCGATGGCATCCATGATCGCGATGGTACCTGCGGCGCTTGAGTTCTCACTCGCGCGCAGCAACTCATCGTGAATGCTGAGGTTGATAAGTTCTGTGGTGGCGCCAAGCTGCAGCAGCAGCACGTCGCGGTACAGCGACAAGAGGTCGACCATGATGCGGTCGAGACCGTCACGCAGGCTCCGGGTGGCGCGGCGCTTCTGGTCCTCTTCGAGCGTCTTCAGTTGGGCGCGCAGCGCCGGCGGGATGGTGCCCCCGGGTTCGACTCCGAGTGAGCGCATGGCTCCGGCGCGCTCCTCGGCGTCGCGCTCGGCGGTGATCGCCTTGGCATCGTCTCCCGCGAGCGCCAGCAGCGTACCGGCGGCACGCACCGCGTCCGAGACCGACCGGATCTCGAGGGCGATGCGCAGCGTCTGGTCGCGCCGGGACCGCGCGTCTGCGTTGGTCGCGAGGCGATGGGCCATTCCGATGTGACTCTGGGCCTCCCGGGCGGCACGGGTTGCCGTCGCGATGTCTACAGCGTCGCGGCGGGAGATGAGCGCCGCGACATCCGCCACCCTCGGTACCCGGAGGCGCACGCTGCGCACCCGCGACCGGATGGTCGGGATCAGGTCGGCTTCGCTGGGCGCGCACAAAATCCACACCGTGCGGGGCGGCGGTTCTTCGAGCGCCTTCAGGAGCACGTTGGAGGTGCGCTCGGTCATGCGGTCGGCGTCTTCGATGATCATGACCCGGTAGCGCCCGACCGAGGGCGAAAATTGCGACGTGGTGACGAGCTGACGCACCTCGTCGATGCTGATGATGACCCGTTCGGTCGCGAGCACACCCAGGTCAGGGTGGGTGCGGGCGGCCACCTGGCGCTCGGTGGCAACGTCATCGTCACCCGTGCTCAGCAGGGCGGCGGCGAAAGCGTAGGCAATATTAGACCGGCCAGAGCCGGGCGGGCCGGTCACGAGCCAGGAGTGCGTCATCGAGGACCCCAGGTTGCCCGCCCCCGCGGCCGCGCTAAAGATCTCGACGGCTTCGGCCTGCCCGGTTAGCTCGTCCCACACGCCCATCTGATGAGCCTAGGTTATGCAGCTGACGTTGCCCCACCGCGCGTCCATACCCGGGGCGGCACGGCACGCATCGCAGCTGTGCAGGATAAAGGAGCCGACTTGTAAGTCACGGATGCGAATCGGTCAAGGGGTGTCGAGTGTCACGGCGGGGGCTTGCCGCGGCGTGAGGCGGAGGCGAGGGTCAGACGGTCAGCGTTGCCATTCACCAACGGAGGTTTGAATGTTTTTCCATGTGCAAAATTTGATCAATGACATCGTCGCCGACGAGCCGGATCCGGCCGCGGCGAACGCACTGCAGGAGGGCCTCGGGGGCCAGTTCGGCGAGATGCGCACCATGATGCAGTACCTCTTTCAAGCGATGAACTTCCGCGGGCCGGACGGCAAGCCCTACCGGGACCTGATTCAGGGCATCGGCACCGAGGAGATCAGCCACGTCGAGCTGATCGGTACCACGATCTCCCGCCTTCTCGACGGCTCCCCCCAATATCAGGGCAAGCCGACCGACCCGCTCGACAAGCCAGGATCGGGTGGCGCCACGCCCCTGAACATTGCCCTGGACCACAGCAACATCCACCACTACCTCGTCGGAGCGCAGGGCGCGCTTCCCGTGGATGCCGTGGGAAATCCGTGGAGTGGAAGCTACGTCTACAACTCCGGCAACCTCGTGCTCGACCTGATCTACAACCTCATGCTGGAGTCCACCGGCCGCCTGCAGAAGTGCCGCATCTACGAGATGACCGACAACAAGACGGCGCGATCGACCATTTCTTACCTGATCGTGCGCGACCAGGCGCACGAAAACGCCTACGCAAAGGCGCTGGAGACCCTCGGGATCAACTGGAAGTCGGCGCTGCCGATCCCGAAGACCAACGCCGAGAAGTTTCCCGAGGTGAAGAAGCTGCTCGACCTCGGCCTGCAAAGCAAGCAGTACACCTTTGACTTAGGCAACCAGTCCCAGGCAGGAAAAATCTTCCAGGGTCTGTCGCCATCGAACGATGGCACCGAGTTGGATGCGAGCGAACAGGCGCCCGCGGGTGTGCCGTCGGTCATCGCACCGGAGCGGTTCGAGGAGTTTTCGCCGGGCCTTGATCCCGAACTGCTCGCCCTCATCCAGGCGACGGCGGAGATCGAGTCGGCCGAGGTGACCTTGAGCTTCGGCCCGCTGGAGAAGGGACCTGCGATCAAACCCGTTGGATAGAGCGGCCACCGACGCGGGCGACGGGAGGGGCCTTACTTCTCGTCGTCCGCGGCCCGCACCACTGCCGCGATTGTCGCGGGGTCGGCGAGGATACGGAAGTGTCCTCCGGTGTCGATGCGGATGTTTCGTGCTCCAGGCAACTCGCTCCCCTCGGGGATATGGGGGTCGAAGCGACCATAGAGCGACACGATGCGCGAGTTCACGTCTTCTTTGGCACGCAACGCGAGGATGCCCGCGTCCGAGGCCCGAAACGCCCGGAGGCTCGGCAGGAACATAAAGCTCGCGTAGCGGGATCCGGAAAACGGCGTGCACACGGCGACCATGGACTGCACGGCGGGTTCCGTCACCATGACCTGCTTGCCGATCAGGCCCCCCTTGCTGTGGGCCACGATCACGACGTCCGAGAGGGCGTGCTGGCGGATGTACCTCACCACCGCGTCCGCACCCTGCGCGACCGGCCTGCGGTTGTGGCGCAGCTCGGTGATCACGTGCACCGGATGGCCGGCGCTGTGCAGTGCCTCAACGAGCGGCAACATGAAGTGCCACGACTCGTAGATTCCGGGAAGAATGATGACCGGCGCTTGGTCTCCAGAGCGATAGTCCGCCGGACGCGCCCGGGACAGAACGCCACGGGCCTGCCACACGACGGCGTAGATGTAGTCCAGTGCCCACCAGCTCAGCTGGCGTGCACGCTTTCCGAGCCCCCTGCCCCACGCAGCACTCAGGCCGCGCGGCTGCCGCGCCAGGCCCCCAGCCTCACCCGAGACGCGCGGCCCGCTCACAACGCCTCGGTCCCGATGCCGGGACGGCTGCGTACGAACTCCACGATGCCGAGCGCGGTTTCGACCGGGGCCGAGAACTGCACAAGGTGGCGTCCGGGGAACTCTGCCACTTCGCCGTCCCGTGCCTGGCTGGCGAGACGCCGACACCACGACATCCGGGCGACCGGATCATCCGCGCCGCGTATCACCAACGTCGGGGCTTGGACCGCGCGAAGGGCGAGATCGGTGCGGTACCCGAGCATTGATGGCAACTGGGACACGAACCAGCGGGGACCACAACGCAGGTAGTCCGCAAACACGATCATGTTGCCGGCGATCGGCTCCCGCAGGGTGTCGCGGGCGAGCGCCAGCCCCTGCTTCACCGCCGTCGCGCGTCGCGCATCGGTGACCGGTCCAATGAGAACGAGATGGGAGACGAGGTCGGGCCGCACCCGCGCCAGCTCGGTGACCACCTGTCCGCCCATGGAATGCCCGACGAGCACCACGGGCCCCAGGCCGAGCTCGTCCAACACTGCGGCAAGCACCCGTGCGTGATCCTCGACCGCGAACACGACGTCGGGCTTCGCCCGTCCGCCGAAGCCGGGCAGGTCAATCGACACGGTGTCGGCGACGCGCTCGAGTTCAGCCTGAAGCCGGGCAAAGTAGCGATGAGACGTTCCGATGCCGTGCACCAGAACGATGGTGGCCGACCGCAGAGTGGGGGCGGCGCGGTAGACCCGCAACTCCGCGCCCGCGACCTTCACAAGCTCACCCTGCGTGTCGGCTGTCGCTGCACCTGCGGTCATCGTCCCACCCGTTTCTCGAGAAGTTCGCACTGTACAGGACCATGACTGTGCTGGGGCTGCACTCTAAAGAGCTGATTCAGAGGAGTTCGGAAACGCGGTCCCGAATGCGTTCGGCGATCGTGTCGATGCTATCGGCGGCGCTCAGCACGAGGAAGCGTTCGGGTTCGGCCGCGGCCAGCTCGAGATACGCGGCGCGCACCCGCGCGTGGAAGTCCTGCTTCTCGTCTTCCAGCCGGTCGTACTTCGTGCGCGCGCCGTCGAGCCGGGTACGCCCGATGGATTCGTCGAGGTCGAGCAGGATCGTGAGATCCGGAAGCAGCCCCTCGGCCGCCCACAGCGACAGGTCGCGGATCTCTGTTCCATCCAGCACCCGTCCAGCGCCCTGGTAGGCGACGGAGGAGTCGAGGTAGCGGTCCTGCAGCACGACGTCGCCGCGTTCCAGCGCCGGACGCACCTTCGTGGCGATGTGGTGGGCGCGGTCCGCCGCGTAGAGCAGGGCCTCCGCGCGGGGCGCGATATATCCCCGACGATGCAGGATGATCTCGCGCAACTCAGTGCCGAGGTCGGTGCCCCCGGGTTCCCGAGTGGGCACGATCGTGCGGCCCCGGCCCTCGAGCCACTGCGCGAGCAACGCAGACTGGGTGGACTTACCCGAGCCGTCGCCACCCTCGAGGGTGATGAATAACCCTCGCGGGGTGGTCTGCTCCTGCTGCATCAGGCCTTTTTCTTTGCCGGCGCGCGCTTGGCCGGCGCACGCTTGGCCGGCGCTTTCGCGCGTGGCTTCGCGGGGCCCTTGGCACGCTTGTCGGCGAGCATCTCCACGGCGCGATCGAAGTCGATGTCTTCGATCTCTTCCCCGCGCGGGATGGTCACGTTGGTGACACCGTCGGTAACGTAAGCGCCAAAGCGCCCGTCCTTGATCCGGATCGGCTTGCCGCTCTCCGGGTCTGCGTCGAACTCTTTGAGTGCGCTGCTTGCCTTGCGGGCTCCGTACTTCGGCTGAGCGTAAAGCTCGAGAGCGCCCGGGAGCTCGATCTCGAAGATCTGGTCCTCGGACTCGAGCGATCGGGTGTCCGTGCCCTTCTTGAGGTAGGGCCCGAACTTTCCGTTCTGCGCGAGAATCTCGGCGCCCGTTTCGGGGTCCGTTCCCACCACGCGCGGCAGCGATAGCAGCTTGAGGGCTGTGTCGAGGTCGACCGTCGCAAGGTCCATCGTCTTGAAAATAGACGCGGTGCGTGCCTTGACCGCCACAGTCTTCTTGGCTGCCGGCTTGCGCTTGGCCTTGATCAGTTCTTCTTCAACGGTGGTGCCCGCCGCTTCCGCAGCTGCGGTCGCCTTTTTGAGCGCGGCGGCGGTCGGCTTCTTCACCGCGGCCGCGGCAAGGGCAGCGGCAGCCGCTTCCTCTTCCGCTTCGGCGGCCGCAATCTGCTCCGGGGTCGGCTCGGGCTCGAGCTCGGTGATGTACGGACCGAAACGGCCGTCCTTGGCCACAACCTGCTTACCGCTCTCGGGATTGATCCCGATAACGCGGTCGCCGATCACGGGGGCGTCGATAAGTTCCTGCGCCTTGGCGGCGGTCAGCTCGTCGGGCGCCAGGTCCTGGGGAATGTTGACGCGACGCGGCACCTCCGGGTCGTCGCTCGGCGCCTCAAGATAGGGGCCGTACTTACCGATGCGCAGCGTGATGCCGTCGGAGATCTTCACCGAGTTGATGTCGCGCGCATCGATCTCACCGAGGTTGTCAATGACGGTACGCAGGCCGCGATGCGAGGCGTTGCCGAAGTAGAACCCGGTCAACCACTCGACGCGGTCGGCTTCGCCGCCGGCGATGCGGTCGAGGTCTGCCTCCATGTCGGCGGTGAACTGGTACTCGACGAGGTCGGAGAAGTACTGCTCGAGCAGGCGCACCACCGAGAACGCGATCCAGTTGGGAATCAACGAGGTTCCCCGCGGGGTCACATATCCCCGGTCGACGATCGTCGAGATCGTCGCGGTAAACGTCGAGGGCCGGCCTATCCCCAGCTCTTCGAGCGTCTTGATGAGGCTCGCCTCGGTGTAGCGCGGAGGCGGGCTGGTCTCGTGGCCCTTGGCCTCGACGTCGATGAGGACGAGAACCTCGCCCTCCTTTAGCGGCGGGAGCTTCGCTTCGGTCGGCTCGGCAACCTGGTTGCGGTCTTCGTCCTGGCTCTCCTCGTACGCGGCCATGAAGCCGCGGAAGGTGATGACCGTTCCTGTGGAGACGAACTCGGCATTGGTGACGGTCTCGACCGCCGAGGTCGACGCGAGCGCACTGCCGTCGCTGCGGGTGGCAGTGATCACAACGGACGCGGTGAGTCCCTTGGCGTCGGCCATCTGGGACGCGACGGTGCGCTTCCAGATCAGGTCATAGAGCTTCCACTCGTTGCCGCGAAGCGTGGACTGCAACTCGGAGGGAGTGCGGAAGGTCTCGCCCGACGGGCGGATCGCCTCGTGCGCCTCCTGGGCACTCTTGTTCTTTCCGGCGTACACGCGCGGCTTGTCCGGAATGGTGTCGGCACCGTAGAGCTTGGTGGCCTGCGCGCGGGCCGCGGTGATCGCCTGCTGTGACAGACCGGGCGAGTCCGTTCGCATGTAGGTGATGTACCCGTTTTCATACAGGGACTGGGCGACGCTCATGGTCTGACGCGAGGAGAAGCGGAGCTTGCGGGCGGCTTCCTGCTGCATGGTCGAGGTCGTGAAGGGGGCGGCCGGACGACGCGTGTACGGCTTGGACTCCACGGAGGTGACGGTGAGGTCAACCGTCGACTCGGCGAGCGCGGTCGCCAGGGTCTGGGCGGAGCTCTCGTCGAGCGCGACGACCTTGTCCTTGAGCTTTCCGGTGTCGTCGAAGTCTCGTCCGGTTGCGACGCGGCTGCCGTTGACCCGCACCAGGCGAGACTCGAACTGCGTTGTCTTTTCTGAGGCGGATGACGGGGTCAGCTGGGCCGTGAGATCCCAGTAGCCCGCGGCGACAAAGGCGAGGCGTTCGCGCTCACGGTCGACAACGAGGCGAGTAGCAGCTGACTGCACCCGACCGGCAGAAAGCCCGGGGCCTACTTTGCGCCAGAGAACTGGGGAGACCTCGTAGCCGTAGAGGCGATCGAGGATCCGGCGGGTTTCCTGGGCGTCGACGAGGGCGGTGTCCAGCTCGCGAGTGTTGTTCTTGGCGTGTTCGATCGCGTCTTTGGTGATCTCATGGAAGACCATTCGCTTGACCGGAACCTTGGGCTTCAGCACCTGCAGGAGGTGCCACGCGATGGCCTCGCCTTCGC
Source organism: Glaciihabitans tibetensis (assembly GCF_003003265.1). Classification (GTDB taxonomy): domain Bacteria; phylum Actinomycetota; class Actinomycetes; order Actinomycetales; family Microbacteriaceae; genus Glaciihabitans; species Glaciihabitans tibetensis. The sequence continues at coordinate 20,486 of NZ_PVTL01000010.1, read as the reverse complement.
GGTCCTCATCAGTTGCGAGGATGAGTTCGTCGGCGTCTTTGAGTCCGCGCTTCAATTCGGCGACGGTGCGCTTCTTCTCCTCGGAGACGACATAGTGCGGCTCGAAGCCGTTCTCGACATCGACGGAGAATTTACCGAGGGAGCCCTTTTTCAGCTCCGGGGGGAGGTTCTTCGGCTCGATGAGGTCACGGATGTGGCCAACCGAGGCCTGAACTTCATAACCTTCACCCAGGTACTGGGCGATCGTCTTCGCCTTTGCCGGCGACTCGACGATGACCAGCGTTTTCGTGCCAGGCACGGTACTCCTCTTGTTTACAAAATCTTATTGCGGCTCTTATTGACAAAAGCTACAGACGGAAGCAGTACTCCGCCTTGCGTCACCATACACAGGTCAGCCAGCGACACGATACACAGGTTGTCGGCAACCTTGCCTAATTCTCATCCGATCCGGGTGGCCCCGCTGTCGCCGCGGCACGAAGCTGCAGCCCGAGGAATGTACGGCTGGCCGACACCGTAACTATGACTCCCTCCACAACACAACCCGTCAGTTCCGCTCCATTCTCACGAACTATCTGCTCTGCCGCCTCGCAGGGAACCCCCGGGATTCTTCCGACCGCGACATCCGCCGCCGCCAGGGCACCCGCCTCCGTCGCCCCAATAACGGACTGCCGCACGGACAGCCCTATATAAAGGGGAAGCACTATCGCAACGACCAGCAGCATCGATGCGATCACCCCGATACCCAGTACGGAGGCCGCTCCCGCGGACGACCGGGCCGCATCCGGCCGGCGGGGCGGGCGCTCCGTCACAGTCCCCCGCTGCGGGCGCAGCCAGATGCCCGCACCGTGATGCCGGACAGTGACGCGATCCCCGCGGGAGGCTCTGCAGCAGACTCCGCGCAGACGACATCACCGCGGTGCACCACGGTGAGGCGGGCACCCGCCACCGCACGGTCCAGCTGGACGGCGACAGCCGACTCGGGGTCGCCACGGGACAGCGCGCGAGCGGCGTTGGTACTGGCATCCTGCAGCCGCAGCTGCAGGCCGGCGACCTGGAGCGCCGCGAGGCAAGCGAGCAGCACGATGAGCACGGCGGGGATCACCGCGGCAAACTCCGCGGTGACGCTCCCGCGCGATGCGGCACGGCCTGGTGCCCGCGCGGTCGCAGGCCACGGCTCGGCCGGATCAGGAGACAAGGGTGAGCGCGTTGCGCACCAGGTCGGTGAGCATGCCCCGCACCTCGTCGCCACGCATGATGACCACGAGCAGCCCGGCGAAGCCGACGGCCGCCATCGTGGCGATGACGTACTCGGCGGTGGCGGCGCCCGCTTCCGGGTTACCTAAGCGCAGCCGCGCGCTGGTCTGTCGGGCAGGGCTGAGCCGTCGTCGGAGCGTGAGCGTGTCCTTTCGGATCGGGATGATGCGGGCGAGAGTGTCGTGGACGGAGCTGGACCGGTCTGATTTCTGGAGCATGGGCGCCTCGTTTCGTTGCCGCGAATGCGGATGCGGTGGCACGAGCGACTCCAGTGTTGCCGGGGCAGACCGGCGGCGGAGGGACCCGGCGCACTCCGGTGCACAGCCGAACGAACTGCCCGGTTGTGGAGGACACAGCCGGGCGACCGCCCCGGTCGCGGTCCCTACCGCTTCTGCGCTATTTCCTCGGCCTCGGCCCGCCGGGTGGACGTGGGCAGGAAGGGCCGTTCCACCAACAGGAACGACGCGCGGGCGGCGGCGATCGACAGCACCAGAGAGATGGGGGCGAGCACAAAGAAGGTAGCTCCCTCTCCGATGTCGAACCCGAGCGGGAAGAGAAGGTACTGCCAGACCAACTGGATGATCGGCGCGTGCAACAGATAAAGACTGTAGGACGCGATGCCGACCCAGACCAGTGGCTTCCACTGCAGCATCCGCCTCAGCCAAGCAATTTGGCCGCTGGCCAGCGCGATCAGCAAGAGGGCCGACATAACGCCAAAAAGCGTGGTTTCGAGCGCCTGCGCGTACACGAGGTGGTGGCAGACGGCCGTGGCCACAGCGGCGAGAGCCGCGAGCAACCACCAGTTCGGCCGGCGCCGCGTGCCCCGTATCGACACGACGCCGCCGTCCTTCGCGACGCGCGCCGCTGCCGCTCCCATCGTGAAGCACCCGAGGTAGTTGAACCACAGCAGCGCGGCGGGATCAGCAGTGTACGGCGGCAGCCGCGATGCGACGGTGAGCGCGACCGCGGTGGAGACAACGACTATCACCGCGGTCGTCCACCACATGCTCCGACGCCGCCACAGCACCAGCAGCAAGGGAAACAGAAAGTAGATGTGCCATTCGATCGCCACGCTCCAGAACACGTGGTTGATCTTCGCGGCGTCTGCAAAATCCTGCAGGAGAAGAGAGTGCACAACGACGCTCTGCCAGGTGACCGGCAACGAAACATCCCAATGGGTGCCGGTCCATGTGCTCAGTACGGTGACCGCGAGAATCGTGGACAGCAGGAGCGCCGCCCAATACGCGGGCACAATCCGCAGGAAGCGTCGGCGGAAGAACGTCAGTACGCCGCCACGCAGCCGTAGCCCGTTGCCGAGCGGGCTGAGCATTAGGGAGTAACCGGACACCACGATGAAGAGGGTGACTCCGTAGTCGCCGTTCTCCAGCCAGTTGGTGGTCTGGCCCATCAACCCGCCGGCGGGAGCCTGCGGATACACGGTCAGAAACGTGTGGTGGAGCAGAACGTAGATCGCCGCGACCGCGCGTAGCCCGTCGAGGAACGCCAGTCGCGCCGGCTGCAGCTTCGGCGCCGGCGTGCGCCGCGTTTTCGAGTCGGTCATGTGGCGTCCGCAACGACGGTATTCGAGGACTCGTCAGAGTTGTTCACAGGTCACGATCATTCACACCTCCCGTCCACCGCAAGCCTCTTTTGTTTATGGCGCGCACGCGATAGGCGCGACCCGGCGGCGACGCCCGCTCACCGAGACCGAACGCGAACGCTCCCGCGCGCTCAGAACTCCCCCACCGTCGAGCCCACGATGGCGAACACCAGCGGCAGCACCCCGACGACCATAAACGCGGGCAGCACGCACAGTCCGAGGGGCAGCATCAGTGTCACCGACAGCGATTCCGCGCGCTGCTGCACCTCGGCGCGGGCCGCCCTGCGCTGTTCCTCCGCCTCGCTGCGCAGGAGCTCCGCCGCCGGCACGCCGGCCCGGCGGGAGAGCTCGAGCACAGCATCGGGAGGCACGCCCGACCGTTCCAGGCCCTGCTCGCGCAGCGCGCGCACGACGCAGTCCCGCGCGCGATCCAACGCTCCGCCGCCCGACACCGCAATGGCCGTCAGGTCGAACTCGAGTCCCGGCGTGAGCTCCCGCGGACGCGCCCCGCGCACCAGGGCCCTGCTCCAGCGGGAAGCGACGAGCATCAGGACCGTGCCGAGTGCGAGGCACCCGAGCCCCAGCGGGGTGGTCAGAGTCGCTGCCGTATTGAACCCGAGAGCGAGTCCGAACACGATCCCCACCACCGGCAAAGCCATCACCATCCGCGCGGTGGCTGCCGGCGCCGCCATCGCAATTCCAATCTCCCGTTGGGCCTGGGCCAGGGAGCGCAGCGAGAACGCGAAACCCCGGAGGGTTGGCGCCAGCGGAGCCCCGACCTCCGACGCGACCGCCCACGCAGCAGCAAGCGCCCGCCAGGCCGTATCCTCCTCTGGCCCGACGCGTGCGCCCGCGCCTGCGCCTGCACCTGCACCTGCACCTGCACCTGCACCTGCACCTGCGAGAGCTTCGCGGATCGCCTGGGGCGGAGGGACGCCACGGGCGGCGGCCTCTGCGACCGGCGACACGACCGCGCCCGCACCTAGATAGCCCCACGCTGCGGCCGGCGGAACTCCCGCGGCGAGCAGTACCGCGAGCCGCTGCACCTCGGCCGCGACCATGGCAAGCGCCGCCAAGTCGGACTTCGGCGGGCGGGAGCGGCGCGACCGGGCGCCCGCGATCATCCGGCGCCGCCCACATGAGCGCTGCGTCGACCGCGCGCGCCCGGCGTGGAGCCGGGTGTGGCACCGGCGGCCTGAGTTGACCCTGCGGTCAGGGTGGTCCCGGCACTTAGGGCCACGGTGGCGAGGCGGCCTCGATCATCCACCTCAAAACGACCCAGCTGCACCAGCCGACGCCCGCCCGGGGAGGGCGGCCCGCTCCCGCTGGCAGGGCCACCCGCGACAGCAGGCCCGCCCGCGACGGCCGACTCGCTCCCCGCGCCGGTCCCCGCGTTCGGACGAGCCAGGTGCAGCACCACCTCGATCGCACTCACCGTCTGACGCGCCACGGCCTCCGGCGACATCCCGGCGAGCGCGCCGAGTGCTTCGAGTCGCGCGGGCACATCCTCGAGGGAGTTCGCGTGCAGCGTTCCGGCGCCGCCGTCGTGCCCGGTGTTCAGCGCGGCCAGCAGTTCCCGAATCTCGGCGCCCCGGCACTCACCCAGCACTAATCTGTCCGGACGCATCCGCAACGCTTCGCGCACCAGCCGGTCAAGGCCGATCGCACCCGCTCCCTCCAGGTTCGCCTGCCGTGCCTCGAGCGCGAGAAAGTGAGGATGATCGACCCGGAGTTCGGCGACATCTTCGATCGCGATGATGCGGTGGGTGGATGCCGCGCTGCCCAGCATCGCCGAAAGCAGGGTCGTCTTGCCACTGCCACCCGCGCCGGTGATGAGCACGTTCTGCCGCCGCTCCACAATTTGTTGCACGGCAGCACGCGGAACGGCGTCGAAGAACCCGGTCTGCTCAAGCCAGTCGAGGGTCGGTGTCCGCGCGCTGGGCAAGCGCACGGACAGCAGTGTTCCGACGGTCGAAATGGGCGGCAGCACGGCGTGCACGCGGATACCTTCGCCGAGACGCGTATCTACGCACGGGGTGGCCTCATCGATGTGCCTGCCACCGAGGGACACCAGGCGCACGGCGAGCGCGCGTAACTCCTCCTCGCTGGGAGCAATTCCCGCATCGAGAACCGGGCCGCCGCCGCGGTCCACCCACGTTCCTCCTCCGCCGTTGAGGAAGATATCCGTCACCCTTGGGTCGGCCAGCAGCGGAGCGAGGATACCGAAGCGCTCGACAAAGTCGTCCGGAAGACGCCGCGTCACCTCGGCCACGGGCGACGGCGCTTGCACCGGCACTTGCACCTGCACCGGCACCTGCTCCGGCACCGGCGAGACCTGCTGCCCCTCCCGCCGCGCAACGAAGGGAACGGGCGCCAAAGTGGTCATTCCGCGACGCTATTTCACACAGTCCAGCTCGCGGCCGCTGTACCCCGTAATGGGGGAGAACCGCGCGGCCTCAGATGCTGGGGAGAAGAGGATAGCTCGCAAAAAGAGCTGACCAGACGGAAAAACACCCGAAGAACACCCTACGAACGTAAGCAATCGCGTGCGCAAACCACGCCCAAACCGTGCGCGACGCACGGCAGAAGAAGAGGCAACGGGTGGGGAAAATCCACCAAAACACCCGCGAAAACACCCGTTAACGAGAGGGGCGGCGCCTATTGGGGGGAACAGGCGCCGCCACAGCAGCATCGGATTGGGGGGAATCGCTGATGCTACTCGTCAGGCTCTCACCTGACTCTTGCCACTGTACTCCTTAAGGGGGACCCAGAAACAAGGGGGAAACAAATTATTTTTACTTGTAGGGGAATTCTCAGGTGCGGTCTACAATCGTCCAACACTGCAGAACGCCGACCGCACGCGCCGTGACGCCGACCGAACGCCGCACAACGCCGAACCAACGCATTCGCAGCCGTCAACGCGACAAGGATAATGATGTCCCGCAACTCGATCGACAGCCTCCTACTCGAAACCAGAAGGTTCGCTCCCCCGCCCGAGTTCGCCGCCAACGCGATCGCCGACGCCGACCTGTACGAGCGCGCCGCACAGGATCGGGTGCAATTCTGGGCAGATACCGCCCGCGAGCTGCTGCACTGGCACGACCCGTTCACGCAGACCCTCGACTGGTCCAACCCGCCGTTCGCGAAATGGTTCGCCGACGGAACCCTCAACGTCGCGTACAACTGCCTCGACCGGCACGTACTCGCGGGCCACGGCGACCGCGTCGCCTTCCACTGGGAGGGCGAGAACGGCGACACCCGCACGCTCACCTACGCCGAGCTGACCGCCGAGGTCAAGAAGGCCGCGAACCTGCTCGCCGCCCTCGGCATTCACCAGGGTGACCGCGTGGCGATCTACCTGCCGATGATCCCCGAGGCAGTCATCTCGATGCTCGCGGTCGCCCGCCTCGGCGCGGTGCACTCGGTCGTGTTCGGCGGCTTCAGCTCCGAGAGTCTGCGCTCGCGCATTGACGACGCGCAGGCGAAGCTCGTCATCACCGCGGATGGTGGGTGGCGCAAGGGCAAAGTGTTTCCGCTGAAAGATGCGGTCGACGGGGCACTGGCGAACGGGACATCCACCATCGAACACGTCCTCGTGGTCAAACGGGGCAACAACGACGTCGAGTGGACCGAGGGCCGCGACCTGTGGTGGCACGACGAGATCGTCACCATGGACGCCGAGCACACCGCCCACGCGTTCGAGGCCGAGAACCCGCTGTTCATCCTCTACACCTCGGGCACCACGGGCAAGCCGAAGGGAATCCTGCACACGAGCGGCGGGTACCTCACCCAGGTCGCCTTCACTCACAAGAATGTGTTCGACCTGCATCCCGAGACAGACATTTTTTGGTGCACGGCGGATGTCGGGTGGGTGACGGGCCACAGCTACGTCGTCTACGGCCCGCTCGCCAACGGCGCTACGCAGGTGATCTACGAGGGCACGCCCGACACCCCGCACGCCGGCCGCTGGTGGGAACTCATCGAGAAGTACGGCGTCACCATCTTCTACACGGCGCCCACCGCCATCCGTTCGTTTATGAAAATCGGACGCCAGGTGCCGAACCAGTTCGACCTCAGCAGCCTGCGCCTGCTCGGATCGGTGGGTGAACCGATCAATCCCGAGGCCTGGATCTGGTACCGCGACGTCATTGGCGGCGGCCACACCCCCATCGTCGACACCTGGTGGCAGACCGAAACCGGCGCCATCATGATCTCCGCGCTGCCCGGCCTCACCACCCTCAAGCCGGGAAGCGCGCAGGTTCCCATCCCGGGTATCAAAATCGACATTCTGGGGGATGATGGCACGCGGGTCGATCCCCCACGTGGCGGGCTCCTCGTCGTGAGCGAACCCTGGCCCTCCATGTTGCGCGGAATCTGGGGTGATCCCGACCGGTTCCGCGAGACGTATTGGTCGAAGTTCTCCGACCTGCCTGAGTCCTCCTCCTCCGGCGCCTCCGCCACTGCTCCCGGTCAGATCCGCTACTTCGCGGGCGACGGCGCGCACGTCGACACCGACGGCGACATCTGGCTGCTCGGCCGGGTCGACGACGTAATGAACGTGTCCGGGCACCGGTTGTCGACGACCGAGATCGAGTCCGCACTGGTGTCGCACCCGATCGTGGCGGAGGCGGCGGTCGTCGGCGCCGCGGACGAGGCAAGTGGTCAGGCCGTGGTCGCCTTCGTGATCATCAAGTCGAACCAGCAGCACGCCCAGACCGCGGACGAGGCGAGCGCCCTACTCCGCGATCACGTCGTCGGCCAGATCGGCGCGATCGCCCGCCCCAAGCGCGTCTTCATCGTGGCGGAGCTGCCGAAGACGCGCTCGGGCAAAATCATGAGGCGTTTGTTGCAGGATGTCGCCGAGGGCCGAGAAATCGGAGACACCACCACCCTCGCCGACAGCACCGTGATGCAGATCATCAGCGACAAGCTCCGCTGAGCAGCGCGGGAGCGTGACCGAAAGTCACATCCCGACACATCCGGGACATTCGCACGTACGGCAGTTACCTTTGTACTTCCACAGCAAAGGGAACTTCCATGCACAGCGCCACCACCGCCTCCACCGCCTCCCGCCGGGTTCGCTCGACGCGCGCGACGACTCTGACCGCCCGTCTTGTTGGTCTGGCCGCCGTCACTGCGCTCGCCCTGACCGGCTGCTCCGCGGCATCCGACTCATCAAACGGCGGAGCCGACACCGGAGCAGACGGCGATGCCGCACCTTCCTCGCTCGCGGAGATCCAGGAGGCGGGCGAGTTGATCATCGGCACCGAGGGAACGTACCGCCCGTTCACGTTCCACGAAGACGGCAGCGGTGAGCTGACCGGCTACGACGTCGAGGTCATCACGGCCGTCGCCGACGAACTCGGGGTCGAAGCGGTCTTCGAGGAGACCCAGTGGGACGCCATCTTCGCAGGACTCGAGGCGGGACGCTTCTCGGTCATCGCCAACCAGGTGTCCATCAACGACGAGCGCGAGGAGACCTATGACTTCTCCGACCCCTACACCGTCAGCCCCGGCGTGATCGTGGTAACCGAGGACAACACCGACATTTCGTCGTTCGACGACCTGGCCGGCAAAACCACCGCGCAGTCGCTGACCAGCAACTGGTACGAGCTGGCCACCGAGAGCGGTGCAAACGTCGAGGCTGTCGAAGGCTGGGCACAGGCGGTTGCGCTGCTCGAGCAGGGTCGCGTCGACGCGACCGTCAACGACAGCCTCACCTACCTCGACTACCTCAACGAGAACCCGGACGCCGGCCTCAAGATCGCCGCAGAAACCGACGACCCCGCGCGCAACGCGTTCGCGTTCGCCAAGGGCAACACCGAGCTGGTCGACGCGGTCAACGAGGCGCTCGACACCCTGCGCGCCGACGGCACCCTGGCCGAGATCAGCGACAAGTACTTCGGAGCCGATGTCTCCGAGTAACGCCCCCACCTGCCGCGGCGGGGCCCGGGTGTGAGTCAGGACACCTGGGACCTGCTGCTGCAGTCGTTTCTCCCCCTCGTCGAGGGGGCTATTCGGGGTACCATCCCGCTCGCGCTGGCGTCCTTCGCGCTCGGGATCGTCATCGCCCTCGGCGTCGCGCTCATGCGGCTGTCGAAGGTGCGGGTCGTCTCCGGCATCGCGCGGATCTACGTGTCGATCATCCGCGGCACCCCCCTGCTTGTGCAGCTTTTTGTCATTTTCTACGGTCTGCCCTCGATCGGTCTGCTGCTCGACCCGTGGCCGAGCGCGATCATCGCGTTCTCCCTCAACGTGGGCGGGTACGCCGCCGAGGTCATCCGGGCCGCGATCCTGTCTGTACCAAAGGGTCAGTGGGAGGCTGGCCACACGATTGGCATGTCGCGCCTGCAGACTCTGCGCCGCGTCATCCTCCCCCAGGCCGCCCGTGTTTCGGTGCCGCCGCTGTCCAACACCTTCATCAGCCTCGTGAAGGACACCTCTCTCGCCTCATTGATCCTGGTGAGCGAATTGTTCCGCCAGGCCGAGGAAATTGCCGCGTTCAGTCAAAAGTTCATGGTCGTCTACATCGAGGCGGCGCTCATCTACTGGTTGATCTGCCTCGTGCTTTCCGCCGGCCAGTCCGTGCTCGAGAAGAAATTGGACCGCTATGTCGCGCACTGACGATCCGCTGCAGCCACCGACCCCGGCGGGCAGGGCAATTACCGAGCCGGGGGATGCCACGGTGCTCGAGGTGCGCGCACTGCAGAAGTCATTCGGACCCACGCAGGTGCTGCGGTCGATCGACCTCACCGTGCGCCGCGGCCAGGTCGTCGCGCTCATCGGGCCGTCCGGCTCGGGCAAGACAACGGTGCTGCGGAGCCTCAACGGGCTCGAGGTACCGGAGGCCGGCATCGTGCACTTCGCCGGTTCCGACGCCATCGATTTCGCCTCCAGCCCGAGCCGCCGTGAGTTGCTCGGGCTGCGCGACCACTCGGCGATGGTGTTCCAGCAGTTCAACCTGTTCCCGCATCGCACGGTCCTGCAGAACGTGATCGAGGGTCCGGTGCAGGTGCAGAAGCGTCCCGTTGCCGAGGCGACCGCCGACGCTCTCGCCCTGCTCGAGCGGGTGGGACTCGCCGACAAACGCCACGCGTACCCGTTCGAGCTGTCCGGCGGGCAGCAACAGCGCGTCGGCATCGTGCGCGCTCTCGCACTGAAGCCGGAACTGCTGCTCTTCGACGAACCGACCTCCTCGCTCGACCCCGAGCTGGTCGGCGACGTGCTCGAGGTGATCCGCGAGCTGGCCAGCGAGGGCTGGACCATGGTGCTCGTCACCCACGAGCTGCAGTTCGCCAGTCACGTGGCCGACAACGTGGTGTTCATGGATGGCGGCGTGGTCGTCGAGTCCGGCCCGCCCAGCGAGGTGCTGGTCAACCCGAAGAACGATCGCACCAAGCAGTTCCTGCACCGCCTGCTCGACCGCTAGGTTGCTGGACCGGTCGGTTGCTCGGCAGCTCGGCGCTCGACCGCTCGCGTCTCAACCGAGCGGTGGCGCCGTGTCATCCCGCAAGCCGATGCGGCGAAACCTTGGATGAAGGTACGGTGCCAAGATGACATCGCACACCGGACCCGTCACACCCGGTGGACTCCCCTCGCCGGACGGGGTCCCCACCTCCGGCGGCATCCCCACGCCGGACGGGCACCCCTCGCGTCATGGCCTGCCCGCGCGGCGCCTCGTCTTGCTGATCCTCGCGTGCGGAACGATCGCGCTCGGCCTCGGCGTGCACTGGGCGCTGCCCGGATCCGCCGGGGACTTCGCCGCCGACGCCCTCTACGCGGTCCTCATCTATTTCCTCGTCGGCGTCATCGCGCCACGCGCGCCCGCACTGCTGCTCGGAGCGGTGTCCTTCGGATTCTGTCTCGGACTCGAATTGTTTCAGCTCACCGGCATCCCTCTTATATGGGCGGATGCCTTCACTCCAGCCAGCCTCGTGCTCGGCACCACGTTTGTGACCAGGGACATCGTCGCCTACGCAATCGGCGTCGCGCTCATCGCGTGCCTCGACACCGCCGCCCGCCACCTGGGGCGCACCGCGCACCCCTGACGCATTGTCAGCTACGGGTCGGAACCGGCCCGTACACTCGACCGGATGCGCACGGATCTGGATTCAACTGCCACCGCCACGGCATCCGCCTCGGCCTCGGCTAACCCCACTCAAATCGACCCGTTTGTACGCGTCCGCGGCGCCCGCGAGAACAACCTGCAGAACGTCGACGTCGCCATCCCGCGCGACGCGATCGTGGCCTTCACCGGGGTCTCGGGCTCGGGCAAGTCGTCCCTTGCTTTCGGCACGATCTTCGCTGAGGCGCAGCGCCGGTTCTTCGAGTCGGTCGCTCCCTACGCGCGCCGACTCATCCAGCAGGGACACACCCCGAAGGTCGAGGAGATCAGCGGCCTGCCACCCGCCGTCGCGCTCCAGCAGCGTCGGGGAACGCCCAGCTCCCGCTCCTCCGTGGGCACGCTCACCACGCTGTCCAACTCGGTGCGCATGATGTACTCGCGTGCGGGCACCTACCCCGCCGGGGCCGCGCACCTCGCCGCGGAGGCCTTCTCGCCGAATACCGCCACGGGCGCCTGCCCGGTCTGTCACGGGCTGGGAGTTGCGCACACCGTGAGCGAGCAGACGCTGGTTCCGGACACCAGCCTGAGCATCCGCGACGGCGCCATCGCCGCCTGGCCCGGGGCGTGGCAGGGCAAGAACCTCCGCGACATCACCGTCGAGCTCGGGTACGACATCGACTCCCCGTGGCGCGACCTGCCGCAAAAGGCCCGCGACTGGCTCCTCTTCACCGAGGAGCAGCCGACCGTGCAGGTCACCCCGCAGCGTGACCGCGTCGCGAAGCCCTACAGCGGACGTTTCTGGAGCGCCAAAAGCTACGTCATGCACACCCTGGCGGATTCCAAGAGCCAGCCCATGCGCGACCGCGCCCTCGCCTACATGACGTCCGGCCCGTGCCCCTCCTGCGACGGCAGCGGACTGCGGCCCGAGGCCCTCGCCATCACCGTTGCCGGCCTCAGCATCGCGGACCTCAACGCGCTGCCCCTCACCGAGCTGGCCGCCACGCTGCGCCCGGTCGCCCACGCGACGACCGGCACTCGCCCGACCCCCCGCGACCACTCGTCTGCGGGCACCGAAGCGCCATCCGACAACAACGCCGAAATCGCCGCAACCATCTCCCGCGACCTCCTCCAGCGCGTCGAAGTTTTGCTCGAGCTCGGCCTCGGCTACCTCAGCCTCAACCGCGCCACCGTCACCCTCTCTCCCGGCGAGATGCAGCGCCTCCGCATCGCCACGCAATTGCGCTCCGGGCTCTTCGGTGTGATTTATGTGTTGGATGAACCGTCCGCCGGTCTCCACCCCGCCGACGCAGAGCCGCTCCTGGCGGTGCTCGAGCAGCTCAAAGCCAGCGGCAACTCGGTCTACGTGGTCGAGCACAACATGGACATCGTTCGGCGTGCGGATTGGCTGGTGGATGTCGGGCCGCGAGCCGGCGAGGGTGGCGGGCACATCCTCTACAGTGGACCCGTCGCGGGCCTGGCCGACGTCGCGGACTCCATAACCCGCCCGTTCCTGTTCGACGAGACGGCGACCGGGGCGGCCGGTGGCGCCGGTGGCGTAGCTACCTCGGCGACCGCCGCCGCCGCTACCGCGGCGACCGCTGCCGCCCCACCTACCGCGGGTGTCCGCGCGGCCGCAGGCGACTCGTCCCGCGCGCTGCGGTCGCCTGAGCACTGGCTGCGGCTCAGCGGCATCCGCCATCACAATCTGCGTGACCTCGACGCCGGGGTGCCCCTGGGTATCCTCACGGCGGTCACCGGGGTGTCGGGCTCGGGCAAGTCGACGCTGGTCAGCCAGGTGCTCGCGGATGTGGTCGGCCGCCACGTGCACACGCCCGCGAGCGAGGCCAGCGGCGAGGCCGACACCACCGCCACTTCCACCACCACCGCCACCACCACGGCCGGCGACGACGACCTCGCCCTCGACCTCGACCCGGCCCTCGCCCCCGCCCTCGACCCCACGGACGAGCGTGTCACCGTGCGCTCGGTCACCGGCATCGACACGGTCGACCGCCTGGTGCGGGTCGACCAGAAACCGATCGGGCGAACGCCGCGGTCCAACCTGGCCACCTACACGGGCCTGTTCGACGCCGTGCGCAAGGTCTTCGCGGCGACCGACGAGGCCCGCAGCCGGGGCTTCGGCGCGGGACGGTTCTCCTTCAACGTGGCCGGCGGACGCTGCGAGACCTGCCAGGGCGAGGGGTTCATCGCGGTCGAAATGGTGTTCCTGCCCGGAACCTACGGCCCGTGCCCGACCTGCCACGGCTCGCGCTACAACGCCGACACCCTCGAGGTCACCTACCGGGGCAAGTCGGTCGCGGACGTACTCGGACTCACCGTTGAAGCCGCGGCCACCTTCCTCGCGGATGTTCCCGCCGCCGCCCGCAGCCTCGAAACCCTCCGCGAGGTCGGCCTCGGCTACCTCCGGCTCGGACAGCCCGCCACCGAGCTCTCCGGCGGCGAGGCGCAGCGCATCAAGCTCGCCACCGAACTCCAGCGTGCCCGCCGCGGCCACACCCTCTACCTGCTCGACGAGCCGACGACCGGCCTGCACCCCGCGGACGTCCGCCTGCTCCTCACCCAGCTCAACCGACTGGTCGACGCCGGCAACACCGTTGTCGTCGTCGAACACAACATGGACGTGGTCGCCGCCGCCGACTGGGTCATCGACCTGGGCCCTTCAGGCGGAGATGAGGGTGGGATGATTGTGGCCGCCGGCACCCCACACCAGGTAGCCACGCACGCCACAAGCAAGACGGCACCCTACCTCGCCCGCAGGCTCACCCCCGCCTGACGCCCGCACCCCCGGACGCCCGGACGCCCGCCCCCAAGTGTCGCGTTATGTCGAGTCCCGAAATCTGAAGTGTCGCGATTGGTCGGACGCCGAAAGCTGAAGTGTCACGTTACGTCGAGTCCCGAAAGCTGAAGTGTCACGATTGGTCGGATGCCGAAAGCTGAAGTGTCACGTTACGTCGAGTCCCGAAAGCTGAAGTGTCACGATTGGTCGGATGCCGTCCGTGAGGGGTCCCGATTGGTCGCTCCGCCGCACGAAGAAGCGACCAGCTGAGTCTCCTCGATCCCGCGGGCAGCGAAGTGTCAGGTTGTGTCGCTCATCCTGAACTCAAGCGAACCGAAGCGAACTCAAGCGAACCCAATCGAACCCAAGGGCCCGAGAGCGGCCCGGAACGATGTCGTGCCGCGTATAACCACGATCTGGACCACGCCCCGTCCACGTCACCACACTCCATCCACGTCACCACGCTCCATCCACGTCACCACGCTCCATCCACATCTGCCGGAAGTTGGCTGAGCGTTAGGTGAGAACAGCCCGCCCGCGACGCCCGGAAACCTACGCTTAAATCACGTAATACAGAGACGTGAGCGAACAGGAGCGTGTTATGGGAATCCTCGACGATGCAAAGGATGCCGCGGCAGCCACCGGCCAGAAGATCGGGCGGGCCGTCGACGACGCGAAGGACCGGATCTCGGACAAGAGCGACGAGGTAAAGGCCGACGCCGAAGTCAAGAAGGCCGAGTCAGACGTGCGCCGGGCCGAGGCTGAGCGCGACGCGACGGAGACCAAGAACGAGTACAAAGAGAAGCTGCGCGACTAGGTCCGCACCGCCGCGCGACACCCGCCGCGCGAGACCCCCTGCGCGACACCCGCCGCGCGAGCCCCCCTGCGCGACACCCGCCGCGCAACACTTCTCGCGCGACTACCACGCCAACGAAAAGCGCTGGGCCCGAACTTCCGGGCCCAGCGCTTTTTGGTGTGTTCAGGCGAGATCCCGGATGTCGGGCGAGCTCAACAAGCACGCAACCCCGAGAACTGCCGAGCTCACTGGATCAGGCGAATTCGAAGACGAACTCGATCTCGACGGGCGAGTCCAGCGGGAGAACCGCGATACCCACGGCGCTGCGCGCGTGAACCCCGGCCTCGCCGAAAATCTCGCCGAGCAGGTCAGAGGCACCGTTGATCACGGCGGGCTGGCCGGTGAAGGAGGGGTCGGATGCCACGAAACCGACGACCTTCACCACGCGGGTGATGCGGTCAAGCGAACCGATGACGCTTTTTGCGGCGGCGAGTCCGTTGAGCACGCAGGTGCGGGCGAGATCGTTGGCCGACGCGGCAGAAACTCCGCCACCAACCTTGCCGGTCTCGGGCAGGACGCCCTCGACAAACGGTAGCTGTCCCGAGGTGAAAACGAGGTTGCCGCTGATCACGGCGGGCACGTACGAAGCGACAGGCTTCGCGACCGAGGGGATCTCGATTCCGAGCTCTTCGAGCCGGGCATCCAGCGCTGACGAGATGGGCATTTAAGAGTCTTCTTTCTTGGGGCGCTTCATATAAGCGACGAGCCCACCTTCGGGTCCGGTAACGATTTGAACGAGTTCCCACCCCTCCGAACCCCAGTTATTGAGTATGGCCGCGGTGTTGTGAATCATCAACGGGGTGGTGAGGTACTCCCATGTGGGCATTTATCGGCTTCCGTTCAGCTTCGATTTTGCGTAGATCACGTACCCTGATTGTATGTCTGCCCTTAAACCTCGGCCCGGAAGTGTGCTCGCAGCACTCCTCGGCACGCTCGGCTTCAGTGCCCTCGCCGGCGTTTTGGTCGCCGTTATGGTCACCCCCGCGATCGCCGTTGCCGGTGCCACCGTCAACAACACCATCGGCATCTTCGACAGCCTGCCCGAGTACATCGAGATCGACCAGCAGGCACAGCAGAACCGAATTTATGCAACGCAGGCCGGTGCGCCGGTGCAGATCGCCACGATTTTCGACCAGAACCGCGAAGAGGTCACCTGGGAAGAGGTCTCGGACTTCGCCAAAAACGCCGCCGTCAGTGGCGAGGACCGCCGCTTCTACGAGCACGGCGGGGTAGACATTCCCGGTGTCGTTCGTGCTGCGATCACGAACGTCGCGGGCGGCGGCATTTCTGAGGGTGCGTCGACCATCACGCAGCAGTACGTGAAGAACACCTTCATCCAGCAGGCTCTCGAACTCCCCACCGAGGAGGAGCAGGATGCCGCGTACGAGGCAGCGATCGACGACACCTTCGACCGCAAGCTGAAAGAAATGAAGCTCGCGATCTCTCTCGAGAAGGAGTACACCAAGCAGGAGATCCTGCTCGCGTACCTCAACATCGCCAACTTCGGTGGCAATACCTACGGCATCGAGGCCGCAGCGGAGCGCTACTACAACACCACCGCGCTCAACCTCACCGTCGCGCAGGCCGCCAGCCTGATCGCGACCGTGCAGTCCCCCGGTGTTCTCCGCCTCGACCACGAGGAGAACTGGCCAGGAAACCTCGAACGCCGCGACGTGATCATCGAGGCCATGCTCGCGGAAGGCAACATCACGCAGGCTCAGCGTGACGAGGCCATCGCGACGCCGATCGACGCGACCACGGTGGTCATCACCGAACCATCCAACGGATGTATGGCCGCCAACGACCACGCCAGGTACTTCTGTGACTACATCTCGAACCTGGTCAAGGACCTCCCCGCCCTCGGCGCAGACCCGACGGAGCGCGCAGCGAACTTCAAGCACGGCGGTTACGACATCTACACCACCCTCGATCTGGACCTGCAGAACGTGGCGCAGGAGGCTGAGTGGAAACTTGTGCCGTCTGACGCGACCACGCTGAACCTCGGTTCCGCAACCGTGTCGGTTGAGGTGGGCACCGGGCGAATTCTGACGATGGCGCAGAACAAGGTCTACAACAACACCCAGGCCGGCGGAGGAATCACCGCCACAGCCGTCAACTTCAGCACCGACCGTGCCTACGGCGGCTCGAGCGGGTTCCAGCCCGGCTCGACCTACAAGGTGTTCACCCTGCTGAACTGGCTGCAGAACGGTCACGGACTGAACGAGCGCGTCAACGGTTCGGCAAGAACCGTGGCGCAGAGCGCGTTCACCACCTGTGACGGTCCGTACTCCGGCCCGTATCAGTTCAAGAACGACGACGGCAGTGGCGGCAACATGACCGTCGCGACCGCCACGCAGAAGTCGGTCAACGGCGCGTTCATCTCGATGGCGCTCGAACTTGACCTCTGCGAGATTCGCGACACCGCGGCATCCATCGGCGTCCACCGGGCTGACGGAGCCGAGCTCGAGGCGAACCCCTCGTCGGTGCTGGGAACAAACACCATCTCCCCGCTGACGATGGCGACCGCGTACGCGTCCATCGCCTCCGGCGGTACCTACTGCAAGTCCGTCGCCATCGACCGGATCGTCGCGGCTGACGGTGCGGAGCTTCCGGGACAGTCCGCGGACTGCGCCAAGGCCCTCGAGTCGGATGTCGCGAACACCGCGGCCTTCGCAATGTCCAAGGTGATGATCGGCGGCGGTACGGCTACGCGCGCCAACCCGGACAACGGGGTGGAGTACATCGGCAAGACCGGTACCACCGACAGCTCAAACCAGACCTGGGTCGTCGGCGCCAGCACCAAGGTCGCCACCGCCGTCTGGGTGGGTAACATCTCCGGCACCTACGCGATGCGCAAGTACTACACGCCTGCCCGGGTGCAGGGCAGCGTGCTCCGTCACGACGTCTTCAGGGCGGTCGCGACGGCCGCAGACAAGAACCCGGCGCTGCGTGGAGCCGACGAGTTCCCCGAGGCGTCGAAGGCGCTCCTGACCGGAACCGGCATCACCATCCCCGAGATTTCGGGCCAGACCGTTGAGGCGGCAACGTCGGTACTCGAGGGCAACGGCTTCACCGTGACAAACGGCGGAGCGGAGGCTTCATCGATCCCCGCCGGACGCGCGGTGCGCACCAGCCCACCCACCGGCTCCCTCGTGTCAAAGGGCGGCGAAGTCACCCTCTTCTCGAGTGACGGCAGCCTCGGCTCAGTGCCGAGCGTGCTGGGTACCGCGGCCGCCTCGGCCCGCACCGCTCTCACCGACGCCGGGTTCACCAGCATCGGCACCGACCAGTGTTCGGTCATCGACGCCGCCCTCACTCCCGAAGAAAAGACTGCCCTCCGAGACACGGTGTCCGCCGTCAATCCCGGTGTTGGAACCGAGATCGCGAAGACCGACACGGTCACGCTGACCGTCAACAAGGAGCAGTGCTGATGAGTCCGTCCGCCGGCAAAACCGCGGCCGCATCCCTCGGAATCGCTGCCGCGGCCGGCGTCGCTACCTTCGCGTACGGCGCGCTGGTGGAACGCACCCGCTACACCGTGCGCCAGGAGACCCTGTCGATTCTGGAGCCGGGTGCTCGTCCGATCACGATCCTGCACCTCGCCGACATCCACCTCGCACCCTGGCAGCACGACAAACAGGACTGGATCCGCTCGCTCAAGATCTTCGAGCCCGACCTGATCGTCAACACGGGCGACAACATGGGGCACGAACTCGCCCTGGCCGCACTCGAATACACCCTCGAGCCCTTCGCCGGGACACCCGGAGTGTTTGTGCACGGCTCGAATGACTATTCGGGGCCGTCGTTCTCGAATCCGCTGCGGTACTTCCTGGGCCCGAGCAAGCACAAGGTCAAGAATTCTGTGCTGGATGTCGCGGCGATGGAGTCCTACTTCGAGGACACCCTCGGGTGGCTGAACCTGAACAACCGTGCCCGAGCCATGTCCATCCGAGGCTCGCGCATCGAGTTCTTTGGCGTCAACGACGCACACCGCGGCTGGGACCGCCTCGACCAGCTCCCCGGAGCCATCGACGAGGAGCGCGAGAATGTCGCCTGGGCTGACGATCCCGGCCCCGAGGTCGTGTCGGTTGCCGTGACTCACGCCCCGTACCAGCGCGTGCTCGACGCCTTCGTCACCCACGGAGCGGACGTCATTTTCGGCGGTCACACCCACGGCGGACAGGTTAGGCTGCCGGGACTGCCCGCACCGGTGACCAATTGCGACATTCCCCGCGACCAGGTTTCCGGCCTGAGCATCTGGGAACATGCCCAGAAGAGCGCCTATTTGAACGTGTCCGCGGGCCTCGGAACGTCGATCTACGCCCCCATTCGGCTCGCTTGCCCACCGGAAGCGGTCGTAGTGACGTTAACCGCTCGAGATTTCAGCTATTCTTGACGAGGTTCATGTGAGGCGGCGTTCGTTCGCTCGTCACGCGTGAAGCACTCGGGGTGTGGCGCAGCTTGGTAGCGCGCCTCGTTCGGGACGAGGAGGTCGTGGGTTCGAATCCCGCCACCCCGACCGAGTGCAGTACCAGCAAGACAGAAATGCAGCACGGCTAGGGAGTTTCGCTTCGGCGGGGCTCCCTTTGTCGTTGCGGGTCTTGTTGTCGTTGCGGGGGTCTTGTTGTCGTTGCGGCGGTCTCGCCCGCGGCATCCACCATCTGTTTCCGAATTATTCTCGTTGGCACGAGCGGTGTGCTCCCAGCCTCCACAGGATTTGGCTTGTACCGTTGTGGGGTGAATGCGCCGACCGATTATCCGCTGCGTCGCGCATGGAAACTTCCGGCGGCGATGTGGGCGCTGAGCACCGTCGGCTTCTTCGCCGTGTATATCTCCGCCGTGCTGACCCAGGAGGGCCAGTTTGTCGAGAACTCGGCGCTTGACGCGTCGAGCTACGCGAATCAGCAGCGGGCGCTCCTGAACCTCGTCACCATTCCCAACCTGCTGCTGGCGACCATCGTGCTCGCCGTGCTGGGAGCGGCGTTCCGCGGCGTCCGCAGCGGCCTCCGGGTGCTCGCCATGATCGTGGCGGCGAACGTGCTCACGCAATTGCTGAAGTACGCGGTGCTGTCGCGTCCGGACTTCGTCGAGGCCGCGTCGGACAATACCTTCCCGAGCGGCCACACGGTGGTGTTCGCCTCGGTCTTGCTCGGGCTGCTGATGGTGCTGCCCGCGGCCGTGCGTCCGTTCACGGGGATTCTGGTGGCCGCAGTACTCGGAACGGTGGCGTTCCAGCTGCTCGAGTTTGGATGGCACCGCGCCAGCGACGTTGTCGGCGGAGTGCTGCTTGTCGTCGCGATGGTCGCCCTCGCGCACCTGCTGCTGCCCGACCGGCGTCCCGGCGGCATCCTGGTTCGGCGCGGGTTCGGCGCGGGCAGCACGGCGCGGATCGCCGAACGCATGGGCCGCGCCGGCGCCGCTCACGGGAGCACCGCGCTGGGGAGCACGACGCACGGGAGCACCGCTCACGGGAGCGCGGCGCACGGAAGCAGCGGACGCGAGGGTCGCGCCACCTACCGCCCGAACGCTTTCAACCGGGCGCTTGTCTGGGGCCTGCTCGGAGTCGCCGCCCTCACCATCGTCGGCGGCGCGGGTTTCGCTGCGCTGCTCGCGGTCAACCAGGACCTCGCGTCGACGCACAACCTGCTGCTGGCCACCCAAATCATCTGTGTTGCCGCCACGACGAGTGCGGTACTGACCACCCTCGCGCTGCAGCGCACGCGGCTCGCCTGACCGGTCGGTTTCGTCTGCTGGCCGGGAGCCGACAGAACGTGACACTTCACAATGGCTGTCCGCGAAGTGCCAACATTCGTCGCTAATATCCCTCTGTGTCAGCCTGTTGTGAGGGATTTCTGGTGGCAGACAGGAAGTCCTTATGGTCAACTCCACTCGTGCTGGAACGCACAAACCCTTGGCG
>NZ_PVTL01000009.1 GCF_003003265.1 Glaciihabitans tibetensis | reverse complement strand
CGGTTACATTCCGAACCCGGAAGCTAAGACTCTCTGCGCCGATGGTACTGCAGGGGGGACCCTGTGGGAGAGTAGGACACCGCCGGACTTACTTTAGTAATGGCCACCTTCGGGTGGCCATTACGCTTTAACACACAGTGATGGCCACCTTCGGGTGGCCATCACGCGTTAACGACCCATCTGGGCACGTATTGTCGCGACCGCATGGAGCGGGCTGCGAGAAGGGGCTGCCGGAGCGGGCCGTCTTGGCGTGCTACGGCAGCGGGGTTCGGAAGGTCTTGGTGCGGGTAACTGCGCCGTCCGGGTCGTAATGGGTCCATTCGCCGCTGCGTTTGCCGTTCGTCCAAGTGCCTTCGTCCATGAGGGCGCCGTTGGCGTGAAAGCGCCGCCACCGGCCGTGCTGCACCCCGTCAACGAAATCGCCCTCCTGCAGCTTCTCTCCGTTCTCGCGCCACCAGGTCCATGGCCCCTGGAACGTGTCAGCGTCGAGCTCCCCAACAGCCTTGAGCTGACCGCTGTGGTAGTAGTACGTCCACCGCCCGTGGCGTTTACCGCACGAATAGTTGCCCTCAGCTAGGGGCGCTCCGTCGTTGTAGGTCTCGGTTGCCGGCCCGTCGGGAATGTCTCGCGGCGGGAGCTGTGGGACGTGACGATTGGCCTGCGATCTCTGCGGTTTGCCCTGCGGGATCTGCGGGTCTTCCTGCGGCGGGGGGCTAACGTCGGTGCTCATGGTCCAACTCTGACGGGTGAGCGGCGACGGGACAAGGCGGCAGACGAACGCAGCGTCAACCCATGTTGGGGGCGTCGAACCGGTCGGCGCGCGTGCTGGAGCCCTCCCGCTCGAGTTCGAGCTTGAGCGGGAGGGCTCTGGGGCGGGAGCAGCGATGCTTCGGGCTCAGTCGGTGTGACCTTCGTGGTGAGCAGCGATGCTTCGGACTCAGTCGGTGTGACCTTCGTAGTGAGGCGCGGCGTCGTCGGCTGCCTTGCCGCTGCTGATGCGGGCCACGGCTCCGATGGCCCCGGCGAGAATGAGGAGACCGCCGAACCCGACGATAGCCCAGAGGATGAACCGCGGCGTGTAGATGGAGGCGTCGACAACGGTCGCCGCCGCCGCGATGGCGGCGACGAGCAGCAGGATGCCGCCCCAGACGATCGTGCCGGGACGCACCGGCAGCCGGGAGTCGGAGTCGGACTGCTTCGTGGGGATGTTGCCGTTGTCGGTCATTCGTTGGATCCTTCGGTTGGCTCAATCACGGTGATGGTGCCGGCGCCCAATTGCACTTCCACGTCGAGGGAACGCGCGCCGGTGTCCCACCCGACCGCGCCGGCGGGCAGGTACTCGGTAACGGAGCTGCTGAACAGAGTCTCTGTGTTGCCCCCGCTGGAGTCACGGCTCACAGTGCTGCCGGCTCCGACCTCGGTGGTCAGGCGCACAAACTCGTCCTCCGGCAGGATGACGGTCACGTCTGCGGCTCCCACGAGTAGGAGCAGCTGGTCGGTTTGCGCCGCGGCATCCGCCTCGCCTGAATTTTCGTAATAATCGGTGAGGTCGAAGGTGACGTCCCCCGCTCCGGCGACGTAGGTCTCGCGGTCGGTCCCCGCGGTGTTGGTCGGGGTGAAGTCGATATCGAAGCCGTAGCGGAACTGCGGCCCGTGGGGCGCGATGGCCGCGATGAGGAGCGCGGCAAGGAGGACGCTGGCGAACCCGGACGCTCCCCCGCTGCGCCTGCCCCGCACGCCATTGACCACGATGCCCAGCGCGAGCACCGCGAGTGCTGTGGCCATGCCCAACACAACGTCCTCGTAGGCGAGGGATGCTCCGGAGGTGAGGAGTGTGACGAGGGCGCCCGCCACGAGGGCGAGGCCGATCACCACGAACGAATAGAGCGGGTGTGAGCGGGTGCGGAGTCTCGCGGCGCGGTCGGCGTTGTACCGGGCGACTCGCTCCGCGCGAGCTCGGTCCTGTGCCGCACGGTTTGCGGCCTGCTTCTGGACGGCCTGCTGCTGCCGGAACGCGTCGTGCTGCTGCTTCCACTCGGCCTGGCGCTCCCGCCAGGCGGCGACGTCCTCCGGCGGGGCTCCGACGCCCGGGGGCGGCACGGTGAATGCCTGCGGGGGGACATCGGCGGAGAGCGGATGAGCCCCCGCGCCGAAGGGATCCGTCGGGAGCGGGGTGGTGGGAAAGGGCAGGGTCGGCGAGGACGTGTTGCCGTATGGCGCGGTGCCGGTCGCGGCGAAGGTTGTTGACGGTGCCGCGTTGGGATCCCCGGGTTTCGCTGCCGGCGGGGTGAATGGAACGGACGGCTGACCGGCTCGTCTGGCCAGCCACACCACAAACGCGATGACCAGCCCTACGGCCAGGAGAGTCCAGAACGCGCTGCCCAGAGTGTCGAGCCACCCGGGCGCGCCCCAGTAGTCGGGGCCGAAGAACCAGACGCCCTGGCCGAAGGGGAAGATCGCCAGGAGGAACACGACGCCGATCGCGATTACGGGCGCATCGAACTTGCCGCGGAATGCTTCCTCGAGGTGGATGCGGTCCTTGTAGTCGGGCAGCAGGAGCCACGCGGCCGCGTACAGCAGTAGGGCGGGCCCACCCAGCACGGCGATGACGACAACGATGCCGCGCACGATGAGCGGGTCGATTCCGAGCCGTGCCGCGATACCGGCACAGACGCCGCCGATCCAGCCGGGCTGGCGAGGAACGTCGAGCCCCCGAAGCCAGGCGAAGAACCGGTTTCCGGGTTGCTGGGGTGGTTCGGCACTCTCCGGTGCCGGGGGTGCCTCGGGTGCCGGGGGTGCCTGCGAAGCGGCCCCGAAGGGCGGGAGGGGCTGCGTGGGGTCGTTGTCGCCCGAGGGCGGGTTCTGCTGGGACATATCTCGATGATGGCTGGCGGGTGCCGATGGCCACCAGCGGGACATCCCCCATCAACCCCCTAATCAACCCTGAGAGCCACGGGCGGCGACCCTGATTTCGAACCATCGGGGCCGCGGCCCCGTCGTAACTCTGCTTGGATTCAAGAGTGAACACAGCTGCGCCCAGAGAAGTGCGGGTGCGCCCGCCCCTCGTGCGTGCGCGCCGATCGGTGCTGGGGGGCGTTTGCGCGGGGCTGGCGGTGCACCTCGGTTGGTCGGTGCGCAGGATTCGGCTTGTCACCGTGTTGCTGACCCTCTGTGGCGGCTCAGGGGCACTGTTCTATCTGTGGCTGTGGGCGCTGGTGCCGCTCGAAGCAGGCGACAAGGACGAACATCTCGTCATCTATCGCAAGCTCCCGGTCGCTGCGCTGCTGGTGATGGTTGGTGCCGTGGCCGCGATGGTGTCGTTCGGGGCGCTGGTCGAGGGCGACGAGTCGCTCACCACCCGGGCTCTGGTTGTGGTGATCCTCGCCTCTGGCGGAGCCGTGGCGTGGAGTCTCGGATTCGACGGGCCAGACCCGCACCGCACACCCCGGTACGCAACGACGGTGCGGATCGGTTCGGTGGCGCTGCTGCTTCTCGCCGGGAGCGTGACGTTGAGTGCCCGTCCGAACGCGATGAACGCGGTGCTGGGTGTGGTGATGGTGGTGTTCGGTGTCGGAGTGTTCGCCGCACCGCGGGTGGTGGCCCTGTGGAGTGACCTGATGGCCGAGCGCGCCGCCCGCGTGCGCCAGCAACAGCGCGCCGAAATCGCCGCGCACCTGCACGACTCGGTGCTGCAAACCCTGGCGCTCATCCAGAACCGGGCGGGCGCCTCCAGCGAGGTTGCGCGCATCGCTCGCGCGCAGGAGCGGGAGTTACGCAACTGGCTGTTTGCGGGGGACGAACCGGCCGGGCAGGATCTCGCCGCCGAGCTGCGCTCCGTTGCCGCCGCAATCGAACTCGACTATGCCGTTCGGATCGACGTTGTCGCCGCGGGAGAGAGTGTGGTTCGCTCCAGCGCCGCCCTGCTCGCCGCCGCACGCGAAGCCATGCTCAACGCGGCGCGTCATGCCGGGGGAGACGTATCGGTGTATCTGGAGTCTGGGCCCGACTCGATCGACGTCTTTATTCGCGACCGCGGACCGGGCGTCAACCTCGATGACCTCCCGGGTGACCGGCTCGGAATCCGGGAATCAATAATTGGGCGGATGATGCGTGCCGGCGGCACCGCGACCGTGCGACCGGTACGACGGCCCAGTGGTGCTTCGTCCGATCAAGGTTCCGGTTCGGGCTCGGGGTCCGCGAAGATTGACACCGAGCCCGTGCCCGTGGGTACCGAGGTTCATCTGCACCTGGAGGTAAGCGCATGACCACCGTTCTGATCGTTGACGACCACTCGATCTTCCGTTCCGGACTCCGCGCAGACCTCGACGCCGGCCTGACCGTGCTGGGAGAGGCCGCAACGGTTGACGAGGCGGTCGCTCTGGTCGACGCACTCCGACCCGAAGTCGTTCTCCTCGACGTGCATCTCCCCGGCGGATCGGGCGGCGGTGGAGCCGAAGTGCTGCGACGCAGCGCTGCCCTGCTCGAGCACGTGCGTTTTCTGGCGCTGAGCGTCTCGGACTCGGCAGAGGATGTCGTCGGAGTCATCCGCGCCGGAGCCCGTGGCTACATCACCAAGGGCAGCTCGGGAGCGGAAGTAAGCAACGCCGTTCTCGCGGTTGCCGGCGGCGACGCGGTCTTCTCGCCTCGCCTCGCGGGCTTTGTGCTGGATGCGTTTGGTGCGCTTGCGGGCGAACAGGCCGAATCCACCGAGGAACTCGACCGCCTGTCTGCCCGTGAACGTGAGGTGATGAGACTCATTGCCCGCGGGTACTCCTATAAAGAGGTAGCGGCAGAGCTTTACATCTCCATCAAAACGGTCGAGAGTCACGTCTCGGCGGTGCTGCGCAAGCTGCAGTTATCCTCGCGTCACGAGCTGACCGCCTGGGCCACCGCCCGCAAGCTGCTGTAGCTGACCCGCGGCTCAGGCGAACAGTCGTTGCAGCCGCTGTATCCCCTCGAGCAGTGGCGCATCGCCCAGCGCGTAGCTCAGTCGGAGGTAGCCGCTCGGGCCGAACGCTTCACCGGGGACCACCGCGACATCCGCCTGCTCGAGAATCAGGTCGGCTAGTTCGAGGGACGTGGTCGGAGTCACGCCGTGCCAGCTGCGACCCAGGAGTCCGGTGACGTCGGGGTAGACGTAGAAGGCCCCCTCGGGGACCGGGCATATCACGCCGTCGATCTTGTTGAGTTCCTCGACGATGAGCCGGCGACGGCGGTCAAAGGCCACGCGCATCTCTTCGACAGAGTCCTGGGACCCGGTCAGGGCGGTGATTGCGGCGCGCTGTGAGACGTTGGCAACGTTGGAGGACAGGTGCGATTGCAGGTTCGCCGCGCCCTTGATCACGTCGAGGGGGCCCACCATCCAGCCCACCCGCCACCCGGTCATCGCGTAGGTCTTCGCGACGCCGTTCACGAGGATCGTGCGGTCGGCGAGTTCGGGTACGGCCTCGACGATGGAGACGGCCCGTTGGCCGGCCGTGCCGACCGGCTCCGTAACCCCCGCATAGGTGAGGTTCTGGTAGATCTCATCGCTGATCACCCAGAGACCGTTCTCGAGCGCCCACTGTCCGATCAGGCGGGTCTCCTCGGCGGAGTAGACGGCACCGGTCGGGTTCGATGGCGAGACGAACAACAGAACCTTGGTGCGGGGGGTGCGGGCCGCTTCCAGCTGTTCGACCGTGACGAGGTAGCCCTGGTCGCTTCCCGCGAATACTTCGACCGGAACGCCGCCGGCCAGTTTGATGGCCTCCGGGTAGGTGGTCCAGTACGGCGCGGGCAGGATCACTTCGTCGCCGTCGTCGAGCAGGGCCGCGAACGACTGGTACACCGCCTGCTTGCCGCCGTTGGTCACGATGATCTGGTTGATGCCGACCTCAAGGCCGCTGTCGCGCAGCGTCTTCACCGCGATGGCTTCGCGCAACTCGGGAAGACCGACGGCAGGCGTGTAGCGGTGGTTTTTTGGATCGTGGGTTGCGGATGCCGCGGCCTCCACGATGTGGTCGGGGGTAGCGAAATCGGGCTCTCCCGCCGCGTAGCTGATCACCGGACGCCCGGCGGCCTGCAGAGCCTTTGCCTTGCCGTCGACCTTCAGGGTCGCGGATTCAGCGATTGCGCCAATGCGCTTGGACAGACGGGAAACTTGGTTGGCCACGAGACCATCTTAAAGAGGAATTGGGGCGCGTCACCACTGCGTGCCGGAGGCGAAGCTGCTCGATGGCCCGGGATGCCGTACACTCGTTGAGGTAGTTGAAATCTGCCAATCTTTTTTGTGCCCGGAAGCGGGCATTTTGGGAGCGGTGAAGGTTTCAATTTGCTTAGGGTGGTGGCTCAATTGGTAGAGCAGCGGTCTCCAAAACCGCAGGTTGCAGGTTCGAGTCCTGTCCGCCCTGCGATGTGATCTCAGAGCGCAAGAGCGTGAGAGAGCAGCAGCTTCATTACACGGTGGCGTTATTGCACGGTGGCTTGACTGACACGGAAGGTAGTGAGTGTGGCTAGGAAAGTGATCGACGAACCCAGTGAGGATGTCGTCGCGAACGCTCGAAAGGAACGCGCCGAAAAGCGTAGCCCCTTCGCGCGCCTGGTCATCTTCATCCGCCAGGTGATGGGCGAACTGCGCAAGGTCGTGACGCCTACCCGCAAAGAACTCCTGAGCTACACGGGTGTTGTGCTGGTCTTCGTTGTCGTCATGATGGTGTTGGTTTCTGTCCTCGATCTCGCCTTCGGTAACCTCGTCGGCTGGGTATTCGGCGACGGGCCATTGATCGGCTAGACCGGTTGCCGCGCACTACGGTTGCCGCGAACAACAGCGTTCCTCGCCTACCGGGCGGAGGCGGACAAGGCTTGTACCGCAAGCTTTGACCGTGGGGAATTGCGGTTACACAGAACTTCACTGGGCGTACGCCCTGATTCGCACCAAAGAAATGGAATGAGATCCCGTGTCTGAGTCTGACCGCCAGGATATCGACCTCGCTACGGCTGCCGAGCAGTCGTCCGAAGATGATGAAGCCCAGGAGGGAAGCCCCCTGGCCGCCGAAGAGAACTCCGTCGACGCCGCCGAGCACGAAGCAATTCACATTGTGAACGACGACGAAGAGGGTGACCTCGCCGGACTCCTCGACGACCTCGATGCCGCCATTGACCCGGAAGCCGACGCCATCGTGGACGACGCGCTCGAGGTTGACTCGCTCGATGAGGCAGACGCTTCGGTCGCTGCGACCGACGACGAAGCCGACATCGAGGCAGAAGAAGAGGCGAGCGAAGAGCCGCCCGTCACGCCCTACGACGGACCCGAACTGGGCGACGACGAAGACGCAGAGCCGGTCGAAGTTGACCCCTACGAGGCTTTCCGCGCCGAGCTGCGCACCAAGCCCGGCAAGTGGTACGTCATCCACTCCTACGCCGGGTTCGAAAAGCGCGTCAAGCAGAACATCGAGAACCGTCGAGTTTCGATGGCCATGGAGGACTACGTCTTCCAGGTCGAGGTTCCGATGGAGGACGTCGTCGAGATCAAGAATGGCCAGCGCAAGCTCGTCAATCGCGTTCGTATCCCCGGCTACGTGCTCGTGCTGATGGACCTCAACGAGGACAGCTGGTCTGTGGTTCGCCACACCCCCGGTGTGACCGGGTTCGTGGGCAACTCGCACAACCCGACTCCGCTGCGTTTCGAGGAAGCTTTCTCGATGCTCAAGTCGCTGGTTCAGATCGTCGAAGCGCCCGTCAGCAAGACCGGTGGCGGCAAGGGCAAGACGCCCGTGCGTGTTATCCCCGCCGAGGTCGACTTCGAGGTCGGCGAGACGATCACCATCAAGGAAGGCTCGTTTGCTGGCCTTCCGGGTTCGATCAGCGAGATCAAGCCGGAGAGCGGCAAGCTCACCGTGCTCGTGTCACTGTTCGAGCGCGAGACCCCGGTCGAGCTCAGCTTCGACCAGGTCACCAAGCTTTAGTTTCCGCTCGCGCGGAGGCTATCAACTAGCCACCGTGGCCCGGAATCGCCGGGTCAACGGGAGAGTGCGCCGAGGTTTCTCGACACACTCGACACCTAAAAGAAGGAAGTAACATGGCACCGAAGAAGAAGGTCACAGGTCTGATTAAGCTTCAGATCAAGGCCGGCGCCGCCAACCCCGCACCGCCCATCGGGCCGGCACTGGGCCAGCACGGCGTCAACATCATGGAGTTCTGCAAGGCATACAACGCGGCCACCGAGGCCCAGCGTGGAAACGTCATCCCCGTAGAGATCACCGTCTACGAGGACCGCACGTTCACGTTCATCCTCAAGACCCCTCCGGCAGCCGAGCTCATCAAGAAGGCAGCCGGAGTCGCCAAGGGTTCGCCCACGCCGCACACCGTCAAGGTTGCCAAGCTCAGCCGCGCCGACCTGCGTTCGATCGCCGAGGTCAAGCAGGCCGACCTCAACGCGAACGACATCGAGGCCGCCGAGAAGATCATCGCCGGCACCGCGCGTTCCATGGGAATCACGGTCGAGGCGTAGGCTCCGCCTACCTTTCGGCAATTCCCCACTTACAGACAATCGAACCGCGGCGTCCATCGCCTCCGGTTCACAGCGGGAGAGCCAGCCAGGCTCACACCTACCGCGACTCAATTCAGGAGATACACATGGCACAGAAATCCAAGGCCTACCGGGCTGCCACCGAGAAGATCGAAGAGGGCAAGGTTTACACCCCCTCCGAGGCCGTCTCGATCGCCCGCGAGACCGGTTCCAAGAAGTTCAACTCGACCGTTGAGGTTGCCCTCAAGCTGGGTGTCGACCCCCGCAAGGCTGACCAGATGGTCCGCGGCACCGTGATTCTTCCCCACGGCACCGGCAAGACCGCCCGCGTCATCGTCTTCGCGACGGGCCCCGCGGCTGAGGCAGCTCTCGCTGCCGGAGCCGACGAGGTCGGTGGCGACGAGCTCATCGAGAAGGTGGCCGCTGGCTACACCTCCTTCGACGCAGCGGTGTCGACCCCCGAGCTCATGGGTAAGGTCGGCCGTTTGGGTAAGGTGCTTGGCCCCCGTGGCCTCATGCCGAACCCGAAGACCGGAACCGTCACCCCCGACACGGCCAAGGCCGTTTCGGAGATCAAGGGTGGAAAGATCGAGTTCCGCGTCGACAAGCACTCCAACGTGCACTTTGTTGTGGGCAAGTCCGGCTTCACGCAGGAGCAGCTTGCCGAGAACATCAAGACGGCCATCGACGAGATCGTTCGCGTCAAGCCGTCCAGCTCGAAGGGCCGCTACATCACCAAGGGCACCGTCTCGACCACGTTCGGTCCGGGCATCCCCCTCGACATCAACGTTTTCTAATTCGCAGTCTCTCGCGGTGGAACTGGATTCCCAGCCAGCTAGGTTCCTAGCCAGCTAGATCTCTGGTCGCCCGGGAGCGATCGTGTAGTTTCACAGAAGGGCCCGCCTCGGCGGGTCCTTCTGTGGTTTCCCCTCGCGGAAGGTTTCTCATGCCCGTCTCTACCCGCATCGCGACACCGGCCGACGCAGCGCTGCTCAACGCCCTGGCCGCTGCAACGTTCGGCCTGGCCTGCCCACCCGGCACGACCGCCGAGAGTGTCGCGGAGTTTGTGGCCACCCACCTTTCGGCGGAGCATTTCGTCGGCTACCTTGCCGATCCGTTGCGCGAGCTGATTGTGGTGGAGCGGGATGCCACGCCCGCCGGTTACAGCATGTTGGTCTACTCCGACTCCACAGACCCCGACGTGGTCCAGTCACTCACGGCGCGGCCGAGCGCGGAGCTCAGCAAGCTGTACGTGCTGGAAGGGCACCATGGGGCGGGGGTTGGCGCGGCGCTTATGGAGGCCTCGGTGACCGCGGCCGAACAACGCGGATTCGCCGGCGTGTGGCTTGGGGTCAACCAGCTCAACGAGCGTGCCAACCGCTTCTACGAACGGCAGCAGTTTCGCATCGTGGGCGAAAAGAAGTTTGCGCTCGGTGACAGCCTCGAGGAGGACTGGGTGCGCGAGCGCATCATCCGCCTCACGCCCTGAAAATACTTGGCACTCGTTGTCGAAAGCCCCCGGGCCCTCGAAGTCCGGGAACCAAGAAGTCCCGGGCCCTAGAAGTCCGCGACCCTCAGAACGACCTTGCCCCGGGTGTGTCCGCCCTCGACCGCGCGGTGCGCGTCTGCCGTGTCGGCGAGATCGAATACCTCGTTTACGTGGATCCGCAGGTCGCCTGACGCCACCAGGCGAGAGATAACCGCGAGAGTTGAGCCGTCGGGGGCGACCTTGTACGAGGTTGCGCGCACGCCCGCCGCGGCGGCATCCTCGAGGAACGTGGGCCAGCTGCCCGAGGGCGCGTTGATGATGAGTCCGCCGGGACGCAGCACCTTCAGCGACCGCGTTCCGGTGTTGTCCGCGACGTTGCCGATCAGGTCGATGACCACGTCGACGGCGGCGAGCCCGTCTTCAAACCGCGCGGCGGTGTAGTCGATCACCTCGTGCGCCCCCAGTTCGCGCAGCCAGGTCTGGTTGCCTGCGGAGCCGGTGGTGATGACGTAGGCGCCGAAGTAGCGCGCGAACTGCACGGCGAAATGGCCGACGCCGCCCGCACCGGCGTGGATCAGGATGCGCTGGCCCTCGTGCGCCTTGGCGACCTCGACGACCATTCCCCAGGCCGTCAGCGCCGCGAGCGGGATGCCGGCCGCCTCGAGGTGGGACACCGAGCGCGGCTTTTTGGCGATGCTCAGGCTCGGTACCGTGACGTACTCGGCGTAGCTGCCCGCGACCCGGGGCACCATCACCATGCCGTAGACCTCGTCGCCCGGCTTGATGCTGTGCGCCTCGTAGGGAGACTCGACCACAACGCCACTGAAATCGTTGCCGAGAATGGCGGGATACTGCGTGATCTCGCCGGAGACCCCGCGGCCGGCCCGCGTTTTGACGTCGATGGGGTTCACCCCCGCCGCCATCACCTTCACGAGAAATTCGGCGTTCACCCTCACGGGCCGGGGCACATCCGCCAGCTCGAGCACCTCGGGCCCACCGGTTTGTGCCATTGTGATGGCTCGCATCGTTGTCATGTTCGGCCTCCTGCCCTGTGTACCCAGTAAACGGGGTGAATGAGTCCGTGTTGTTTCAGAGAGGTCACCTCGAGGCAAACTATCTCGCACCTCCGCCACGGGGGCGCGCCGCTACTATGGCGCAATGACATCGCGGCCAGAACCCTCCGGCGTGCTGCTGGCCGATTGGTTCGCTGTACGCCGCCCCATGGTGGATGCCGCGGCCGCAGCCACCGGCAGCATTCTCGTTGTGGTGGCCCTCACCCTGATCTGGAGTGCGCGGTTGTCGGTGCGTCGCAACCTCTACGTCAGCGAGTTGGGCGCGACCGGGGAGCCCACCGCCGATGTCTTTCGCTTCGCCCTGCTGCTCGTCGTCGTGGGCGGCAGCCTCGTTGCGTTCTCGACCCGACTGGTGCGCTCCGACTCGCGGTACCTCCGGGCGTGGTCGCCGGCCATCTCACTCTGGGTAGCGAGCGGGTTTTTTCTGGTGGCGTCACAGGTGACGTGCACGAGTGGATGCCCCGTGCCCTACGGACCGCAGTTCACCTGGCAGGACCTGATCCACATCATCTGCGCCGTGTTGGCCTTCGCCGCCGCGTGCTGGGCGATGCTCCAGGTCTCGTTCACTCGCCACCGGCGGCTTTTGGCCACTTTCTCCCGGCTCTGCGGCGGGGCGGTCGCGGTGGTAGCGGCCACGGGTGGGTTGTTGTCGCTTGCCAATACGGCGACCGGGTTCGGCAGCCAGCTCGAGTTGGTCGCGACAACAATCGCGATCCTCTGGCTTGCGGTCTACGGCGCGCTCGAGGCGCTCGGCCACCTCAGGTCAGCGGCGGCCTGAGCTGCTTGGCCACCTCAGGTCAGCGGCGGCCTGAGCTGATGGTCTCCAGTAGCCGGTTCGCGAGCCCCACCAGCACGTGAATTTCGTTGTCGTCGCGCTCGATCCAGCGACAGACCGGGTCGCCGTTCACAGGGACGAAGTCGCTGTGCTGTTCCCACACCAGCAACGTGCGATCCGCTCCGAGCACGTACTGCTGCCACCAGATCTGCCGCAGGTACGAGCGGGGCACACTCTTCCACAGGCGTGAGGTGGTTTTGATCTCCGACAGCACCACCGTCGTGCCGCGCGCGGTCACGCCGTCGGGGGTCGCGAGATGGAGCGGTTCACCGTGGGCGTGAAACAGGGTCGTGCTCGGGGCGATCCCGTGAGTCTCTTGCACCCAGCGGGCAATTTCCGGTTCCCGTGCGCGCCCGTGGTCCGTATAGGCGTTGCCGCCGAACCCGGTGCCGTTCAGCTTCTCGTACGCGACGGCTGCGACTGCGCGTGCGCTCGAGAGACGTGCAACATCGGTGGCGGTGACGCCCTGGCTCCGGGCGCGGAGCCAGGCGACGCGATTCTCGGAGCTGGCAACGATGCGCTGGGTGTGGTCCGGGGCGGGCTCGTCCCACAACGAAAGCGTGGGCTGCACAAAGGACATTCCCCTATTGTCCTCTCTTCTTCGCGCCGTACGCGGCAGGCCACGGCGAAAATCGTGTACCCCTCACACTGGGGGTAGGTCCCCCTATTGACCGACATTTCTTGTACCCGTTACTGTCGGTAATTAGGGGGACAGGACGTGCTGTCCCATCCGGGTCCGGCGCGACGCGAATGAGTTGACTGCCGTAGAGGGGGATCAATGTACCGTCGCGCTGTAGTGCTCACCGTGATTGCCGTTTTGGGCGGAATCGGTGGCGCGGGCTTGTCGACGTCGGCGCTGGCCTCCGAGCCCGCCACCGCCCACGTGGTGCACGAAGAGAGCACGACCGAACCGATCGCGATCGCGAAGGGATCCGGCACGGAGGCCCCCCGGGAGCAAGTGGCCGAGACCGCGAAGACCCCGGGTGAACCCGTCATTCTGGTCTCCGGACTGGCCGTATTGCTCGCCGCTATCTTGATGGTGGTCCGCTCAGGTAGTTCACGGCCTGCGAGCGACGACCAGCGCTGAACATCGTTCACAGCTGCGTCATAGGAAGTTCCCAATAATGGGACTATGACGAATTCCCCCTCCGGCTCGCTCCACTCGTCCGCTGCGGCCCAGCCCCAGGTTCGACGAGCCGACGGCAGCCCAATTCGCGCCGTCGTTGTGGACGACGAGGACGCCCTCACCGACCTGCTCTCGATGGCGCTGCGCTACGAGGGTTGGGACGTGCGCCTGGCCTCCGATGGCCAGAAGGCGCTCACCGTCGTTCGCGAATTCCGGCCGGACGTCATCATCCTCGACATCATGCTTCCGGACATCGACGGCCTTCAGGTGCTGTCCCGCCTCCGGGCCGACGGCAACCAGACGCCGATTCTTTTTCTCACCGCCAAGGACTCGCTCGACGATCGCATCGCCGGCCTCACCGTGGGCGGTGACGACTACGTCACCAAGCCATTCAGCCTGGAGGAGCTCGTCGCTCGCCTGCGTGCCCTGATCCGTCGTTCCGGCCTGACCACCGAAGACACCAGCGACTCGTACATCGTCGTCGGCGACCTCGAGCTCGACGAAGACAGCTACGAAGTGCGGCGCGGCGGCGAGCTCATCGAGCTCACCGCCACCGAATTTGAACTGCTCCGCTACCTCATGCGCAATCCGCGTCGCGTGCTGAGCAAAATGCAGATTCTCGATCGCGTCTGGAGCTACGACTTCGGGGGAAAATCCAGCGTCGTGGAGATCTACATCTCCTACCTCCGCAAGAAAATTGACTTCGGACGCCCCGCCATGATTCACACCGTCCGCGGCGTCGGATACGTGTTGAAGCCCACCCGATGACCGCCACTACCCCCGCTGTTCACGAGGACGTGAGCCGGGAAGGGTGGATGTCGCGAGGCCTGCGACTTTCCCGCAGGAAGTGGACACTGCGCCGCCTCCTCGTTGTCAGCATCGTCGCACTCGTCGCGCTGGTCAGCTTCGGCATCAGCGCGGCGAGCATTGTCGGGCTCAACAGTTATCTGGAGCGGCGGGTCGACGCCCAGCTCATTTCCGCTGCCGGCAGGTCGTCCGCCGGTGTTGGCGGGCCGGACTTCGGCTTTGTGGCGAGTGCGGAAAAATACCTGAGCACGCCCGGACTGCCCGTCGGCACTGTTGCGGCCATCGTGGAAGATGACAGCATCGTCAAAGCCGGGATGATCGCCCGCGAAGCGGGCGCGTCTTCGCAGGTCCTCACCGCTGACCAGAAAGAGGCTTTGCTGTCGGTCGGCATCGGCGACGGAGCCCAGACGATCAGCCTCGGCTCGGATCTCGGCACCTATCGCGCGGTCGCGTTCAGCGGGGAGTTCGGTGACCGCGTTGTGCTGGCGATTTCGCTAAGCGATGTCCAGGCCACCATCTCGCAGTTCCGCAGCGTGCTGATCCTGATCTCGGTCCTGGGGGTGCTCGCGGCCGCTCTCGCCAGCGCTTTTATCGTCTCGCTCGCCCTGCGTCCTCTTCGCCGCGTCGCGGCTACCGCCACCCAGGTCGCCTCCCTGCCCCTCGACCGGGGCGAGGTCTCTCTGATGGTGCGGGTTCCCGAGGAAGACACCGATCCCCGCACCGAGGTCGGCCAGGTTGGCGCCGCCTTCAACGGAATGCTCGGCCACGTCGACGCGGCACTCCGCGCCCGCCAGGCCAGCGAAAACAAGGTGCGCCAATTTGTCGCGGATGCCAGTCACGAATTGCGGACCCCGCTCGCTTCCATCCGTGGCTACGCGGAGCTGACCCGGCGTGGTGGTCACGACCTTCCCGCGGATGTCACCCACTCGATGTCGAGGGTCGAATCGGAGGCGGTGCGCATGACCTCGCTGGTGGAGGACCTGCTGCTGCTGGCACGGCTCGATGAGGGACGTGAACTGGAGAAGCGTCCGGTCGATGTCACTCGACTGCTGGTGAACTGCATCAGCGACGCGTACGCGGCGGGCCCGGAGCACAACTGGGATCTCGACGCACCGGAGCAGAGCGTTTCGATCCTCGGAGACGAGCAGCGCATGCATCAGGTTTTTGCGAACCTGCTGACCAATGCCCGAGTGCACACGCCCGAGGGCACCAACGTAACGGTGACGCTCGCGGTCGAAGGTGCTACCGCAGTGATAACCGTTGCCGATAACGGCCCCGGCATTGCCCCAGCCGTGCAGCCGGTGCTGTTCGAACGCTTTGCTCGCGCCGATTCATCCCGCTCGCGCATCGCCGGCAGCACCGGGCTCGGGCTGTCGATCGTTCGGGCCGTCGTTGAAGCGCACGGGGGAGTGGTGTCGGTGACGAGCGAGCCCGGCGCGACCGCATTCCGCCTCGAGTTTCCCGCGATGCTGACCCCGTAGACGGTAGTCCGGCCCGGGGAACACACTGGGAGCGGGCTCGGCGCAGTCTGGGTGTGCCAAACTTATTTTCTGGCAACTTTCGTCGCGTAATGGAGCGTTCATGAAAATCGCAGTGACCGGTGGCAGCGGCAAACTCGGGCGAGCGGTCGTGCACCGCCTTGAGCGCGAAGGCCACGCCGTACTAACTCTCGATTCGGTGGGCAGCCGCGGGGACTCGTTCACGCGGGTCGATCTCACTGACTACGGCCAAACGGTCGATGCTCTCTGCTCGGTGGACAACCGCCACAGCGGACTCGACGCCGTGGTGCACCTCGCGGCGATCCCGGCCGGCGGATTGTCGCCTGATTCCGCGACCTTCGCCAACAACATGCTCGCCACCTTCAACGTGTTCCAAGGATCACGGCGGGCAGGGATCAAGCGCATCGTGTACGCCTCGAGCGAGACGCTACTGGGGATCCCGTTCGATACGCCCCCGCCGTACCTGCCGGTCGACGAGGACTATCCGTCCCGACCGGAGTCGATGTACGCGGTCGTGAAGCACCTCGAAGAAGAACTGGCGCAGAAGTTCGTACGCTGGGATCCTGAGCTCAGCATCACCGCGCTGCGATTCTCCAACGTGCTCGACGTTGCGGATTACCGCCAGGTTCCCGGCTATCAGGACGATCCCACCCTCCGGCAGTGGAATCTCTGGGGCTACATCGATACCCGCGACGGAGCGCAGGCGGTGCAGCGCGCGCTCGCGGCGAACCTTCCCGGATTCGACACGTTCATCATCGCGGCCGCAGACACCCTCATGAGCCAGCCCAGCGCCAGCCTTGCCGCGACGGCGTTTCCCGATGTGGAATTCAAGCACGAAGTGGCGGGTACTGACACTCTCCTGTCGATAGCGAAGGCCCGCCGGGTGCTCGGCTACGAACCGGAGCATTCCTGGCGCGACTCGATTTCGCTCTGAAGACTGGCGGCTAGCCGACGCGGGTGAGTTGGGTGAACGACATCCGCGTGTTGTCGCCGTTTATGCAGGTCTGGTACAGCAGGTCGGAGCCGTGCGGCACGTCGCCGATGCGGTTGGTGTGTTTGTTGAGGATGGCCACGATGGGGCCGACCACGTAGGTGCCGCTCAGCGCGCCCGACAGCTGCACGAGTGCGCCCTCGGACTTCGGAAAACTCTTGCCGCCGCACGACCAGTGTTCGCCGATTACGGGGATGCCGAAAGACGGAGTCATGTTGACCGATCCGCGGCAGGCGTCAAGTTCCACCTGGAATCCCGTGGTCCAGACGTACTCGGAGTAGGCGGCGGGCACGGCCGGAGCAGGGGCGGGTGCGCTTGCCTCAGCCGCTGATGCTGAAGCGGGTGCACCAGAATCCGGCGCGGCAGTCTGGTTGCCGGCGGCCCGGGCGGCTCGGGCTGCGGCCTCTTTTGCTGCGAGTTCCTCCGCCGCGGCCGCCGCAGCCACCTCCGCGGCAATTTGTTGCGCGAGCGCCGCTGCTGCCGCCTCGGCCGCAGCCTGTGCTGCCGCCGCCTCCGCGGCGATCCGGTCTTGCTCGACCTGCCACGCCGATACTGCCGTTGCCACCTCGGAAGTCGATGACACCAGCGCTCGCCGGACGGCCGCCACCCGGGCGGGGTCGGGTCGCACGAGCCGGTCCAACACCATCGTCTGTTCACGGATGGCCCGCACCGAGAGGGTGCTGCTCGCTGGCTGCTGTTCGGTTCGTGCGACCTCGGCACGCAGGTCGCTCAGAAGCGAATCGGCCGAGGCGAGCGCGGCTCGGAGCCAGGCGCGAGGACCCTCGCCCAGCACGCGATCGGTGCTGCCGTCCAAGGTGGACTGAGCGGCCGCCTTGGTCGCCGCGATCGACTGGACGATGGATGTCGCGGCCGCGACCCTCTGGCCGAGTGCGTTCACCGCCGCGGAGTACTCGGCCGTAGCCACCGCGGACGAGTACTCGGCTCGCACGAGCTGCTGCCCGCCGAGGACTGGGCCGGTAGCGAGTGCCAGCGCGAGCCCCGCAGCCACCGCAAGGCGCGGCGTGCGAGGTGCTCGGGAGGCACGCGCATTCGTCCCGCGGGCTGAGAGCTTGCGGGCGGGGGCAGAAGGATCGGGCGAACGACGCATCGAGACCACGTTCGCTCTCGTCGCGGCACGTGTCAGGGGGCGCCGGAGCGGTACCGATCGGTCCTGCGGTGTCAGTGCGGATTACCGCTGCCGCGGATCTGACCGCAGCGATTTGCGTTGCGGGCGTGGCATCCCGTAGTCTGATCGCAGCCAAAGACCGCTGGTCTCTGCCCTGCCTGAAAAGGTGCGGCAGACGAAGGTGTTCCGGTTCGAAAGAACTGTGATTCCGACCCGCGCAGGTGTGTGTAGTAGAAATGCTCCGGTTTACTTCATTGTTGCCGAGGGATTTGAGCTCCGTGCGCTTGCGCCGGAGCTTTTTTTATTGCCCGCATTTAGGTGGGGCTTCAGCGGCACCGGCTAGAGAACATCAACTAATTAGGAGTGCCATGGCGAACAAGGAAGCGTCGGTCGCCGAGCTTACGGACAAGTTCCGTACCTCGAATGCCGTTTTGCTAACCGAGTACCGCGGTCTCACCGTCGCGCAGTTGAAGACGCTGCGTAAGACGATCAGTGAGCACGCAACGTACGCCGTGGTGAAGAACACGCTCACCAAGATTGCGGCCAATGAGGCAGGAATCAGCTCGTTTGACGACGAACTGGTCGGCCCGTCCGCCATCGCTTTTGTTCACGGCGACCCCGTCGTTGTGGCCAAGGCTCTGCGTGACTTTGCCAAGGCAAACCCTCTGCTGGTCGTGAAGAACGGTTACTTTGACGGTAACCCTCTCACCGCCGACGAGGTCAAGAAGCTCGCCGACCTCGAAAGCCGGGAGGTGCTGCTGGGCAAGCTTGCCGGCGCATTCAAGGCTTCGCTGTTCGGTGCGGCGTACCTGTTCAACGCCCCGCTGTCCAAGGCCGTTCGCACGGTCGAGGCGCTGCGCGAGAAGCAGGAATCTGCGTCCTAACCTAGGGCGTTTTACAGGACTCTCGGCTGCCGCGATCACGCGGTGACTGAGTTAAGCACTACGAAAGAGAGAACATCATGGCAAAGCTTTCAAATGACGAGCTCATCGAAGCATTCAAGGAGCTCACGCTCATCGAGCTCAGCGACTTCGTAAAGAAGTTCGAAGAGGTCTTCGAGGTCACCGCTGCTGCTCCCGTCGCCGCTGCCGGTGCCGCTGCTGCTGCTCCCGTCGAAGAGGTCGAAGAGAAGACCGCGTTCGACGTCTTCCTTGAGTCCATCGGCGACAAGAAGATCCAGGTCATCAAGGAGGTTCGCGCCCTTACCGGTCTCGGACTCGGCGAGGCCAAGGCTGTTGTTGACGGCGCCCCCGGAATTGTGCTCGAGGGTGCAACCAAGGAAGCCGCCGAGAAGGCAAAGGCTCAGCTCGAAGAAGCTGGCGCCACCGTTACCCTCAAGTAATTCAGGCCCCGCGAGGGGTTTTACTTGCAGTAGCACCGCCTGGGCACCACCCCCGTTTTCGGGGGTCGGTGCCCTCGCGTGTTTAACCGGCCGGGTCACGTTTGGTAACGGTCAATGTCAAGCGCTTGCATCGCCGGCAACCCGTACCGTACATTGAAGCCGCGGTCTGGTTGTCGATTCGTCGTCAACTTTGTCGCCGCGATGCGTTGCCCCTGCACCAATCACATTCCGCGCAGCCAGCCTGCGCACGCAAGCCTCAACGAGGAGGAGTTGTATGAGATCCATCCTGCACCGTCGAATCACGGTCCCCGTGGCCATTCTGGCTACGGTAGGCCTCGCGCTCACCGGATGTTCGTCCGGGGGTGGGGGCGGAAGCGCAGACTCTGGCCCCGGTGACGCCGGAGAGGCCGATGGCGTCGTCACCATGTACGGCACGATCATCGATACAGAAGAAGAACTCCTCAACGAGTCCTGGGCAGCCTGGGAAGAGGAAAGCGGCATCGACATCCAGTACGAGTCGAGCAAGGAGTTCGAGGCGCAAATCACCATCCGCGCCCAGGGTGGCAACGCCCCGGACCTCGCGATCTTCCCGCAGCCGGGTCTGCTCGGTGACCTCGCCTCGCGCGACTACATCCAGCCCGCCCCCGAGGGCGTTGCGGACAACGTCGGCGAATACTGGACGGACGACTGGGCGGCCTACGCCACCACAGATGACACCCTGTTCGGCGCTCCGCTGATGGCGAGCGTCAAGGGATACGTCTGGTATCACCCGGCCGACTTCGCCGAGTGGGGCGTCGAGGTTCCCGAGACCTGGGACGAGCTGCTCGAGCTGACCGCAACCATCCAGGAGACGACGGGGGTAGCCCCGTGGTGTGCGGGCTTTGACTCCGACGCCGCCTCCGGCTGGCCGGGCACCGACTGGGTAGAGGACCTCGTTCTCCGCCAGGCCGGACCCGAGGTCTACGACCAGTGGGTCAACCACGAGATTCCGTTCGACGACCCGGCCATCGCGGAAGCGTTTGACTCCGTCGGAGAGATCCTGCTGAACCCGGACTACGTCAACGCTGGCTACGGCGGGGTTGAGTCGATCAACTCCAACACGTTCCAGGACGTGGCTCGCGTCATCGGCGATGGCACCTGTGCCCTTCACCACCAGGCCTCGTTCTACGACGGCTTCCTGACCGACCCCACCAACGGCAACACCAGCGTGGGACCGGAGGAGGATGTCTGGGCGTTCCTGCTCCCCCCGGTCGAGGCTGACTCGGGCCAGGCGGTCACCGGTGGTGGCGAGATCGTCGCCGCGTTCTCGAACGACGAGGACACCATCGCCGTGCAGGAGTACCTCTCCAGCCCGGAGTGGGCCAACAGCCGCGTCGCGCTGGGTGGTGTGATCAGCGCCAACAACGGCCTTGACCCCTCCAACGCCAGCAGCCCGGTGTTGCAGGACGCGATCGGCATCCTTACGGATGAGAACACCACGTTCCGCTTCGACGCCTCGGACCTGATGCCCGGTGTGGTCGGATCCGGGTCGTTCTTCACGGGGATCGTGGACTGGATCAACGGCAAGGCGACGGAGGACGTGTTGTCCACCATCGAATCGTCGTGGCCCTCTGAATAGCAGGTAGCACCTCCCGCCGGGAGCCGCGCCCATCGCGCGGCTCCCGGCATCACCGCTGCTGCCCTGTCGCAGCAGTAGGTTTCGCGCATACAATCCCTCCAAGAGTCCAGAGCCGTACTCGAAAGGTCCGCAATGTCAGATTTTTTCGCGTGGATATCCACGCTGCCGCCGCTGGCGCAGATACCCCTCGTGGTGCTGGCCTTCGGGATAGTGGTGGCGCTGTTGATCTTTTTCCTGGAGATCGCACCCCGCACCGGCCAGAAGTACACGATCATCCGCATGGCCGTCTGTGTTCTGGCGCCGGCGCTGGTGTTCCTCGCACTGGGCTCGGTGATCTGGGCCGCCATCGTCGCTGGTGCGCTCGGACTTCTCTTCTTCTGGCTCGACTTCCGTTCCCGGCAGGGCGCGGGCTACCTCTTCCAGCTCGTCGGGTTCTTGGCTCCCGCCCTCGCGCTTCTGGCGATCGGGCTCATTTACCCGTCGATCCAGACGACGGTGCAAGCTTTTATGAACAGCCGCGGCAATAGGTTCGTGGGGTTGGAAAACTTCGTCTGGATCTTCACCCAGGACACCGGCATCCGCACCGTCCTCAACACCATCGTGTGGGTGCTCATCGCCCCCGTCGTGTCGACCGCCTTCGGTCTCGCGTACGCGGTGTTCATTGACAAGTCCCGGGGCGAGAAATTCTTCAAGGTGCTGGTGTTTATGCCGGTCGCCATCTCCTTCGTCGGGGCCAGCATCATCTGGCGATTCGTGTACACCGCGCGTCCCGAGGGCCAGGACCAGATCGGCCTGCTCAACCAGATTGTCGTCTGGCTGGGCGGCAGCCCGGTGGACTTCCTCTCAGTCGCTCCGTGGAACACCCTGTTTCTCATCATCGTGTTGATCTGGGTGCAAACCGGATTTGCCATGGTGTTGCTCTCCGCGGCTATCAAGGGCGTCCCCGCCGAGCAGCTCGAGGCCGCGCAACTCGACGGAACCAACGGATGGCAGCGCTTCATCAACGTGACCGTGCCCGGCATTCGCAGTTCGCTCGTGGTGGTCCTGACGACCATCTCGATCGCTTCGCTGAAGGTATTCGACATCGTGCGCACCATGACCGCCGGTGCCAACGAGACCAGCGTCATCGCCAACGAAATGTATAGCCAGTGGCAGGGCTTCGAGACGGGCCGGTCGGCCGCCTTCGCGGTCGTGCTCTTCCTGCTCGTCACACCGATCATCGTGTACAACGCACGCCAGCTTGCAAAGCAGAGGGAAATCCGATGAGTGCTGTAATTCCGGCAAACCTTCCCGTCGACGAAGCGACGGAGGAGCAGCTTGGCCGCGGCGAGAAGGTGATGGAGGCCACCAGGCGCACCAAGAAACGTCTCACCAGCCGCGGCGCGACGATCGCGGCTCTCATCATCGCGATCATCTGGATGACCCCGACCCTCGGAATATTCGTCTCCTCGTTCCGCCCCGCTGAGGAGGTGCGGCGCACCGGCTGGTGGACCATCCTGCAGAACCCCGGTTTTACGATGGATAACTACGTCGAAGTGCTCCAGGCGGGCAACAGCACGCTCAACCTGGCCAACGCGATGATCA
Source organism: Glaciihabitans tibetensis (assembly GCF_003003265.1). GTDB lineage: Bacteria > Actinomycetota > Actinomycetes > Actinomycetales > Microbacteriaceae > Glaciihabitans > Glaciihabitans tibetensis. Next base: position 138,530 of record NZ_PVTL01000009.1, on the reverse strand, counting down.
ACTCCATCGCGATCACCATTCCGGCCACAGTGATTCCGATGGCGCTCGCCGCCCTCGCGGCCTATGCCCTCGCGTGGATCGACTTCCGCGGACGCAACATTCTCTTCGTCAGCATCTTCGCGCTGCAGATCGTGCCGATCCAGATGGCGCTCGTGCCCCTGCTGAGCCTGTTCTCTCGCGGACTGACCATCGGCGATGTGGAGCTGTTCGCTGGGCTGGACGCGTCAGGGTCGTACACCCAGGTGTGGATCGCCCACTCGATCTTCGCGTTGCCTCTGGCGATCTTCCTGCTGCACAACTTCATCTCGGAGATCCCGGGTGAGCTGATTGAAGCGGCGCGCGTCGACGGCGCTGGGCACGGCCAGATCTTCTTCCGCATCGTTCTCCCGCTGATCGTCCCTGCGATCGCGGCATTCGCGATCTTCCAGTTCATCTGGGTGTGGAACGACCTGCTCGTCGCGCTGGTATTTGCTGACGGCGCGGTGGCGCCGGTTACCAAGCTCCTCGCAGAGCTCAGCGGAAACCGCGGCCAGGACTGGCACCTCCTCACGGCGGGCGCGTTCATCTCCATCGTGATTCCGCTGATCGTGTTCATCTCGCTCCAGCGCTACTTCGTCAGGGGCCTGCTGGCCGGGGCGAGCAAGGGCTAACTGAACCGGGACCAGCGGCCGAACAGGGCAGCGGCTCACCGACTTCCTCGTCACCAAAGTACCCGCCGACACGCCCACCGCTCTGCTGAGAGCGAAGCGTGCGGCGGGCACTGCGACCGAGGGGTGACAATAAAGGGTGAGTATGAAGGCTGGCCCTCCGAAGGCCCCAGGGGGCGGAGCGGGGCACCCCGGCCGAGTCAGTGGTCGTGACTTCGAAGCGCAGCGTGTTGCTAACGCGGATGCGCCCGCGGTTCCGCATTTGCTTGGTCGTATCGGCGGTCTTTTCCGCCCGTACCGCGGCAAGCTGGCCGTCACGATCGTGCTGGTGCTGATCAGCGCGGGACTCGGAGTGCTGCCCCCACTTCTGACTAAGGACGCATTCGACCTCGGGCTGTTCCCGCCGTCGGGAACTCCCAACGTTCCGGTGCTGCTCAAGCTTGTCGCTGCCATGGTGCTGTTGTGGGTGGTTTCGGCTCTTCTCGGCGTGTGGCAGACCTACCTCACCGCTACCGTCGGCAACCAGGTCATGGGCTCACTGCGCACCCGACTGTTCGGTCACCTGCAGGCGATGGAACTGGCGTTCTTCACCAGAACGAAGACCGGAGTCATCCAGTCCCGCCTGCAAAACGACGTCGGCGGCGTCGCTGACGTGCTGAGCAACACGATCTCGAGCGTGATCGGCAACACGGTGACGGTGATTGCTGCGTTCATTTCCATGCTCATCCTCAGCTGGCAGATGACGATTATTGCTGTCATCCTGCTGCCGGTGCTGGCCCTCGCGCAGCGCCGGGTCGGGCAGGTGCGCGCGCGCATTGCCACCAAAACGCAGGAATCGTTGAGCGAGATGACCTCGATCACGCAGGAAGCGTTGAGCGTCAGCGGCATCCTGCTCGCAAAAAGCTTCAACCAGCAACCCGCCGAGACCGCCCGCTACGCGCGCGAGAACGAGAACCAGATCGGCCTGCAGGTGCGCCAGCAGATGAGCGGCCAGTGGTTCTTCGCGATGGTGGGCATTTTCCTCTCGGTCATTCCCGCGGTCATCTACGTGGCGGCGGCGTGGCTGATCCTGCGCGATGTCGCGATCACCGCGGGTACGCTCGTTGCATTCACGACCGTGCAGGCGCGGCTGACATTTCCGCTGATGGGGCTGCTGCGTGTGGTTCTTGACCTGCAGACCTCCCAGGCCCTGTTCGCGCGCATCTTTGAGTACCTCGATCTTCACCCCGCCATCACCGATCCCGTGCAGACTCACGCGATGGACCGCGAGCAGCTCGGCCGGGTTGCGTTTGAGGATGTCGAGTTCCGCTACCCCGACGCCGGGCCAGAATCGCCGGCAACACTGAAGTCGGTGTCGTTCAGTATCGAGCCGGGGCAGTACGCGGCGTTCGTCGGCCCGTCGGGTGCGGGGAAAACGACCGTGTCCTACCTGATTCCGCGGTTCCACGATGTCGCGAACGGACGTGTGCTGTTCGCGGGGACCGACGTACGTGAGCTCGCGCAGGACGACCTCGTGCGGCATATCGGAATCGTCAGCCAGGAGACGTACCTGTTCCACGCGTCTATCGGTGACAACCTCCGCTACGCCCGGCCGGATGCGACGGACGCGCAACTCGAGCAGGCCGCGCGAGCCGCGAACATCCACGCCACGATCGCGTCGTTCCCCGATGGTTACGACACCATCGTCGGGGAGCGCGGCTACCGTCTGAGCGGAGGCGAAAATCAGCGCATTGCGATCGCCCGGGTGCTCCTGAAGGACCCCGCGGTGTTGATCCTCGACGAAGCGACGAGCGCGCTGGACTCGGTCTCCGAGCGGGTGGTGCAGGACGCGCTCGACACCGCGGCGCACGGACGCACCACCATCGCGATCGCCCACCGGCTCTCCACCGTCATCAACGCGGACGTGATCTTCGTGGTGGACGACGGGCGCGTGGTGGAGCGCGGAACCCACACCGAGCTCGTCGCCGCGGACGGACTCTATGCCGCCCTGGTCGCCGAACAGTCCCGGTCAGCGACCGCCGCCTCGTAAGGCCACAGTGGCCTCGTAAGCTTGACGAGCCCGGGGTGCGGACTGGGTGCTCTTCGCGGCCCGCACTACCGACCGAGAGAAGACCCCGTGAGCAACCGAACCATCGTGATTACCGGCGCAAGTGACGGGATCGGTGCCGCCGCCGCGCGTGCGCTGAGCGCTGCGGGCGACCGCGTCGTGGTCGTGGGGCGCTCGCCGGAGAAGACCCAGGCGGTCGCGACCGAGCTCGGAGCGGACTGGCTCGTGGCGGACTTCGCCCGGCTGGACGACGTGCGCACCCTCGCGGGCGATCTGCTCGAACGGTATCCCCGGATCGACGTGCTCGCGAACAACGCCGGGGGAATCATGGGCGACCGAGCCGTCACCGAAGACGGGCACGAACGCACCTTCCAGATCAATCACCTTGCGCCTTTTCTCCTCACGACGCTGCTGCGCGAGCGCCTTGCGGAGGGCAATGCCACGGTGATCAACACCTCGAGCGTCGCGAACCGTCTCTACGGTCGGCTCGATCTCGACGACCTCGACGCCGAATCGAAATACTCGCCCAACCTCGCCTACGGCAACGCAAAGCTGGCCAACATCCTCTTCACCAAGGAACTCGACCGGCGTTACGGCGCGGACGGGATCTCAACCGCGGCGTTCCACCCCGGCGTCGTCGCAACCAGTTTCTCGGCTGGCTCCACAAGCATGCTGCGGCACGTTTACCAGGGAGTGCTTGGTCGCTTTCTGCTGTCGCCCGACAAGGGCGCGGACACACTGGTGTGGCTCGCGACGACCACGCCGGGCTCCGATTGGGAGCGCGGCGGGTACTACGCCAAGCGCAAGCTCGCGAAGATGAACCCGCAGGCGAGTGACGCGGCGCTGGCTGCGCAGCTGTGGGATCGCAGCGCCGAGATGGTCGGGGTCGTGCCGGCCTGACGCCGCGGCCGCACCCGGTGGGGCGTCGCCGCGGGTCGAGCAACCGCAACCCGAGGGGTTACTGGCGCGCGGCGAGCATCGCTTCCATTACCGAGATTTCCGTCGTCTGCACGGTGACCACACCGCGGGCGAGGGCCACGATCGGACGGTAGTCGCTGCGCTCGAGCAGGGCCTCGGCCATAACAAGGCCACCCTTGTGGTGCTCGATCATCAGCGTGAGGAAGTAGCGCTCTGCCTCCACCCCGGTAAGTGTCTTCAGCTCCGCCATCTGCTCGGCAGTCGCAAGCCCCGGCATCGGATCGCCCGGGGTGTGCGCGGCGGCAGCGTCTGGGCCCGCCCCGTTGTGGCCGTGCGTCTCGCCGGCAAGTGTCGCCCGAGTCATCCACGTCATCGACGGCTCTGGCTCAGCCTGAGGCAGGTTCCACTCGGTGAGATAGCCGTACAGCTGGCCGCCCTGGCTCGCCTGGCTGGTCGCGATGTCGTACGCGACCAGCCGAACCTCGGGGTCGTCGGTCAGGTCACGGATGATGAACGACATCTCGACGGCCTGGTTATGGTGCGTCTGCATGTCCCGCGCGAAGCCGGCCTCTGCGCTCACGTTCGACGGCGTGCCGACGCGGGGCGCGGTCAGGCGGCCCGCCGCGAACACTCCCGCGAGCACAAACAGCCCCACGAGTGCCACCGCAATGATGCGTCGGGTGCGGTTGGGCTCCACGTTAGGCGATTTTTCCTGGACCGTCGATGGCTCCGGTGCACGCAGCGGTGGGCTCCGGCACGTCGGCGCTGCGCCAGAACTTGTCGACGAAGTCGGTCAGGCGCGGGTCATCGACGCCGTCAAGCTCAACCTGGTTGCCCCAGCCGGACGCGACGACCGGAGCCTGTAGGCCCGGGTAGGGCGACAGGACAACGTAGGTGTCGGGCAGTGAGTCCTGCAGGGTGGTGAGGTCGTCACCGGTGACCTCGTCGGGGTTGTAGGTGACCCAGATCGCGCCGTGCTCCAGCGCGTGCACGGCGTTCTCTTCCTGCTGCGGCTCGGTGTAGACGCCGCAGTTCAGCCAGGCACCCCAGTGGTCGCCGCCGGCCGGCGGGCTCATGTCGTACTCGGTCTCGTAGTCCACGGTGGTGCCGTCCGCAACGTGAGTGGCCGTGAGGTCGTCGAAGGTGGTGAGACCCGCAATATCGATCGAGTCCGGATCGACCTTTGGCACGGCACTCGAGACGACAAACGCGATCACGAGGGCCAGCACTCCGGCCGCTCCAACACCCGACGCGATGAGCGTGATCAGGCGGTTGCGTTTCTGCGTCGCCTGCTGCTTCTTGAGAGCGGCGACCTTCTCGGCACGGCGTGCTTCGCGCTGCTGCTTTACGGAGAGTTCTGGTGGCATGGGGCGCTGTTCCTGTCGTCAGTTGCGGCTACAACTAATTCTGCCAGTTTTCACTGGGAGGTCGGTGCGTGCACTGCACGGTAACAGTCGAGAGGCCGCTGATAGATTGGCTGGATCATGAAATACGCCAACTCCGTCCTTGATCTCATTGGCAACACCCCGCTCGTCAAGCTGGGTCCGGTGGCAGCAGGACTTGCCCCGACCATCCTGGTCAAGATCGAATACCTGAACCCGGGTGGGTCGTCCAAAGACCGCATTGCGGAGCGCATCATCGATGCGGCGGAAGCAGAAGGACTGTTGAAGCCCGGCGGCACCATCGTCGAGCCAACCAGCGGAAACACCGGTGTGGGCCTGGCTCTCGTCGCCCAGCAGCGTGGCTACCGGTGCGTGTTTGTTCTGCCAGACAAGGTGGGAGAGGACAAGCGCAACGTCCTCATGGCCTACGGCGCCGAGATCGTGGTCACACCGACCGCCGTCGCGCCCGACAGCCCGGAGTCGTACTACAGCGTTTCCGACCGGCTCGCGCGCGAGATTCCCGGTGCGTTCAAGCCCAACCAGTACTCCAACCCGAATGGGCCGCGCAGCCACTACGAGACCACGGGCCCCGAGATCTGGCGTGACACCGACGGAAAGATCACCCACTTTGTTGCCGGAGTGGGCACGGGTGGCACGATCAGCGGCGTGGGCAAGTACCTCAAAGAGGTGTCCGATGGCGCGGTACAGATCATCGGTGCCGACCCCGAGGGGTCCGTGTACTCGGGCGGCACCGGGCGCCCCTACCTCGTCGAAGGTGTCGGCGAAGACTTCTGGCCCACCGCCTATGACCCCACCGTCGTGGACCGCGTGATCGCAGCCACCGACGCCGAATCCTTTGACATGACCCGTCGGCTGGCACGCGAAGAGGGCCTGCTCGTGGGTGGGTCAAGCGGAATGGCGGTGGATGTCGCGCTCAAGGCTGTCCGCGAACTGGACCTCGGCCCCGACGCCGTCGTTGTGGTGTTGCTTCCGGACGGGGGCCGCGGGTACCTCGGCAAGATCTTCAATGAAAAGTGGATGCAGTCCTACGGGTTCATCCAGGTCTCGGACGAGAAAACCGTCGCTGATGTGGTGCGCGGCAAGAGCGGGCAGCTGCCAGACCTCGTGCACGTTCACCCGACCGACACCGTCCACGACGCCATCGAGATCATGACCAAGTACGACGTCTCCCAGATGCCCGTACTCACCGCAGAACCGCCCGTGGTCATCGGTGAGGTTGTGGGAAGCATCGACGAACGCTCGCTGCTCGAGGACGTCTTCAGCGGCGCAGCCAAGATGACGGACCCGCTCGGTTCGTTCGTCGGTAAACCGCTCGGTCTGATCGGAGTGCACGAGTCGGTCTCCGCAGCCCGGACCGCGCTCGCTACCGCCGACGCCCTGCTCGTGGTCGACGACGGCAAGCCCGCGGGCGTGCTCACCAGACACGACCTGCTCGCGTTCCTCTCCGTCTAGGGTTCGTGCGCCGCCGTTCACCTTTTCCGCTGCATCCCTCACACGTTAAGAGACTGCTTTGACTCACGACACCTCCGACATCTCCGGCGCTGACGCGCACGGCATCGACCTCAGCTCCAGCGATTTCGCCACCCGCGCGATCCACGCCGGGCAGGCATTCGACCCGACCACGGGCTCGGTCGTTCCGCCCGTCTACCTGACCTCCACCTTTGTGCAGGACGGCATCGGAGGGTTCCGCGGCGGCTACGAGTATGCGCGAAGCGCGAACCCCACCCGCGACTCCCTGCAGGAGCTACTCGCCGCGCTCGAGGGCGGCTCGCACGCGTACAGTTTCGCGTCCGGGCTCGCCGCGGAGGACACACTGCTGCGCGCGGTGCTGAAGCCGGGCGATCACGTGGTGATGGGCAACGACGTGTACGGCGGAACCCACCGCCTGGTGAACCGGGTGTTTGTGCCGTGGGGAGTGACGCTGTCGACGGTGGAGATGACGGATCTCGACGCCGTGCGGGCCGAAGTTGCCGCGACATCCGCCGCCGTGCTGTGGGTGGAAACACCGAGCAACCCGATGATGAAGATCAGCGACATCGCCGCGCTCGCCGAGATCGGCCACGCGGCCGGCGCCCTCGTGGTAGTCGACAACACCTTTGCCTCGCCCTACCTGCAGCAGCCGCTCTCGCTCGGCGCCGACGTGGTGGTGCACTCGACCACAAAGTACCTCGGCGGACACTCCGATGTGGTGGGTGGTGCGCTCGTCGTGAACGACGCGGAGCTGGCCGAGAAGATCGGTTTCCTCCAGTTCGGCGTCGGTGCCATCAGCGGGCCGATGGACGCCTGGCTGACCGTTCGCGGTATCAAAACCCTCGCGGTGCGTGTGGAAAGGCACTCCACGAATGCGCTCACGATCGCCGAGTCGCTCGAGGGTCACCCGGCGCTCGAGGCGGTGCACTACCCGGGTCTGGCTTCTCACCCGGGCCACGCGCTGGCCGCGCGGCAGATGCGGAGCTTCGGGGGGATGATTTCGCTCCAGTTCGCGGCGGGACCCGCCGCGGCGCGCGCCTTCGCCGAGTCGACCACGCTGTTCCAGCTCGCGGAGTCGCTCGGGGGAGTGGAGTCGTTGATCGGCTACCCCACCGAAATGACGCACGCGTCGGTGCGGGGAACAGCCCTGGAGGTGCCGGAAAACCTGGTGCGGTTGTCGGTCGGAATCGAAGGCGTCGACGACCTGCTCGCCGACCTGCGTGGCGCTCTCGCCGCTCTGGATTCGTAGCCCTCACGATTGCGGGAGCGCCCGCGAGAGCATAATGGTGACAACAAACCGCGTGTGAACGTACACATCGTCAATGAAGCCGGAAGTCTCTCCCATGGAACCCGAGAAGGTTCGCGCCCCCAACATCCGCGATGTTGCCCGCCTCGCCGGGGTTTCCTACCAGACCGTCTCCCGCGTTCTCAACGACAGCCCCAGCATCAAGCCGAGCACCCGGCAGCGTGTGCTCGACGTCATCAACGATGTGGGATACCGGCCCAACCAGGCCGCCCGGGCGCTGGTCACCAGTCGTTCCCGCACGATCGGTGTGTTGTCCGGGCAGACCACCCACTACGGGCCCGCCACCAGCATCCACGCCATCGAGGGCGCCGCACGTGAGGCGGGATACCGGCTCAGCAGCACCAGCATCGCTTCGGGCGACTACGCATCGATCCGTTCGGCGCTCGACTACCTGCTGAGCCAATCGCTTGAGGCGCTCGTGGTACTCGCTCCGCAGGTGCGGGTGTTCGAGGCGATCGAGGAGTTGTCCATCGCCGTTCCCTTCGTCACCCTGGAGTCATCCGGGAGGGAGACGGGGCACAGTCTCTCCGTCGACCAGGTGGCCGGCGCGCGAATGGCTACCCGGCATCTCATCGAACTCGGGCACACGGAAATCGTGCACCTGTCTGGCCCGAAGGACTGGATCGAGGCGGATGCCCGGATGCAGGGTTTCCTCGAAGAACTCGGTGCGGCCAACCTGCGAACCCGGGCTCCCATCCTCGGTGACTGGACCGCCCACTTCGGGTATTACGCCGGGCTGGAACTGCTGCGCTTCCGCGATTTCACCGCCGTATTCTGTGGCAACGACCAGATGGCGCTCGGGTTTACCCACGCCTGCCGAGATATGGGGCTGGACGTGCCGGGCGATATCAGCATCGTCGGTTTCGACGACATACCCGAAGCGGCACACTTCTCGCCGCCGCTGACGACAGTGCGGCAGAACTTCGCCGAGCTTGGCCGCCGTGCCGTAGCCCAACTCCTGAGCGAATTGGGCGGCGAGGCCCCCAGGGGGCAGGAGCAGATCACGCCAGAACTCGTCGTGCGGAGCTCCACCGCGCGGGTAGCGACCCCGGCCGTCGCGGGTCGCCTGCGCCGATGAAAGGCCGGTTCTGCACCTTTACCAAAGCGAGACCCGCCCAACTTGACACTTCGGGCGGGATCGGGAGTAGTCTTGCGGAAGAATTTGTGAACGGTCACATCTAGGGGGGCAGAAGCCCCGCTCAAGACAAAGAGGTCAGTAAGAGTGAATTCGGCAGTGAACCCCCCGAGCCGGGAGACCGACGAGGTCGATTACGACCACGCCTCAGACTCCGCCCGGGCCGCCGCCCTGGAGGCGATCCTCACCGGTCGCACCTCACTCGGTATTGAGCTGGGCTCCACCCGAATCAAGGCGTGCCTGATCGGGGACGATCCTTCCGTAGCGCTCGCCGTGGGTAGCCACGCGTGGGAGAACGAGTTCGTCGACCGGACGTGGACCTATTCGCTCGAGAACGTGTGGTCGGGTCTCCAGGCCGCCTACGCTGACCTGGTCGCCGGTGTCGAGCAGAGCTTCGGTGTGCGCCCCACCACCTTTGGAGCGATCGGCGTCTCGGCGATGATGCACGGCTACCTGCCGTTTGACGACGCTGGCGAGCTGCTTGTTCCGTTCCGGACCTGGCGCAACACCACGACCGGGCCCGCGTCGGCCGAGCTGTCCGAACTCTTCGGCACCAACATCCCCCTGCGCTGGTCGATTGCGCACCTGCATCAGGCCGTTCTCGACAACGAACCCCACGTTGCCCAGATCGACGGAATCACCACTCTCGCCGGATACGTGCATCGGCGTCTCACCGGCCGCAACGTGCTGGGTGTCGGCGACGCCTCCGGCGTGTTCCCGATCGACGCGGGCACGAAGACCTACGACGCCGAGCTGCTCGCACGGTACGACGACCTGGTCGCCGAAAAGACACCCGCGCCGAGCCTGGCCGGGCTGCTTCCGGAAGTGCTCGTGGCGGGGCAGGCGGCGGGACACCTCACCGCCGTCGGTGCTGCGCTCCTCGACCCCTCCGGCGAATTGCAGCCGGGGGCCGTGTTCTGCCCGCCCGAGGGCGACGCGGGCACGGGAATGGTCGCGACCTGCTCGGTGGCGCCGCGCACCGGCAACGTCAGCGCCGGAACCAGCATCTTCGCGATGGTGGTTCTTGAGCGTCCCCTCACCCGCGTGCACCACGAACTCGACCTGGTGACCACCCCGGCCGGAGACCCGGTCGCGATGGTGCACTGCAACAACGGCGCGAGCGAGCTCGCCGCGTGGGCCGCCCTGTTCGGCCGCTTTGCCGCGGTCTCGGGTTCCCCGATCGACTCCGATGCTGTGTTCGACGTGCTGCTCCGCGAGGCGCTCGACGGCGAGCCCGATGCTGGCGGGCTGCTGGCGTACAACCACCTGGCCGGCGAGCCTATTGCCGGACTCGAGGAGGGCAGGCCGCTGTTTGTCCGCACGCCGGACAGCACGTTCTCGCTCGCAAACTTCATGCGCGCCCAGCTGTATGGCGTGTTCGGCACTCTCAGCCTCGGCATGCGCGTGCTCGACTCGGAGGGTGTGGAACTCGACCAGATGTTTGCGCACGGCGGCATGTTCCGTACCGCCGGCGTCACCCAGCGCTTCCTCGCCGGCGCGCTCAACGCTCCCGTCTCCGTCGCGGCTTCCGCGTCGGAGGGCGGCGCGTGGGGCATCGCGGTTCTCGCCTCCTATGTGACCGCAGCGTCTGCGGTGCCGGCGGGTCTCACTCTCGACGACTATCTGCGCGATCGAGTCTTCGGCGGTGCGACTTTCGAGACGGCCGCCCCAGAACCTGCCGATGTCGCCGGCTTCTCCACTTACCTCGACCGCTACCGCGACGGCCTCGCCGTCGAACGTACGGCCGTGGACGCCCTACCCCTGAAAGGAACGACCCGATGATCGGCTACTCGCCCGAGATCCAGGTCGCGATCGCGCGCACCCGCGACCAGATCGCAGCGCTGCACTCCGAACTGACGCACTACGAACTCGTGATCTGGACCGGCGGAAACATCTCCGGCCGGGTCCCCGGGGCCGACCTGTTTGTCATCAAGCCGAGCGGCGTCTCCTACGACGAACTGTCGCCGGAGAACCAGATCCTGTGCGATCTCGACGGCAACGTCATCCCACGCACCCCGGGCAGCGACCGCAGCCCGTCGAGTGACACCGCGGCGCATGCCTACGTGTACCGCAACATGCCCGAGGTCGGCGGTGTGGTGCACACGCACTCCACCTACGCGACCGCCTGGGCCGCGCGCGGCGAGGAAATCCCGTGTGTGATCACCGCGATGGCCGACGAGTTCGGCGGACCCATTCCCATTGGGCCGTTCGCGATCATCGGTGACGACACCATCGGTCACGGCATCGTCGAGACCCTTACGGGTCACCGCTCGCGCGCTGTGCTGATGCAGAACCACGGTGTGTTCACCATCGGCAAGGACGCCAAGGACGCGGTCAAGGCTGCCGTTATGTGCGAGGACGTCGCCAAGACGGTGCACATCGCCCGCCAGCTCGGTGAGCCGATCCCCATCCCGCAGGATGCCATCGACGCGCTCTTCAACCGCTACCAGAACGTGTACGGGCAGCCGAAAGTGGACTCCGTGACATCCGCCAGCACATCATCGTCCAGCAGCATCACCACAACCGCAGGAGTTACCCAGTGAGCCGTTCCATCGTTCCCGACCTCGCCAGCTACGAGGTATGGTTTCTCACCGGAAGCCAGGACCTATATGGCGAGGAGACGCTGCGCCAGGTCGCCGAGCAGTCGCAGGAGATCGCGCGCGCGCTCGGTGCGGCCGAGAACGTGCCGGTAACCGTCGTGTGGAAGCCCGTCCTCAAGGACAGCGAGTCGATCCGCACGATGATGCTCGAGGCCAACTCCGCGAACACCGTCGTCGGCGTGATCGCCTGGATGCACACCTTCAGCCCCGCCAAGATGTGGATCCGCGGCCTTGACGCGCTGCGCAAGCCGCTTCTGCACCTGCACACGCAGGCCAACGTCGAGCTGCCGTGGAGCGCCATCGACTTCGACTTCATGAACCTCAACCAGGCCGCTCACGGCGACCGCGAGTTCGGGTACATCCAGTCCCGCATGGGCGTTGCCCGCAAGACGGTTGTCGGGCACGTGTCCAACCCGGCCGTCGCCAGCCAGGTCGGCTCCTGGAGCCGCGCCGCCAGCGGTTGGGCCGCCACCCGTGAGATGAAGCTGGCGCGTTTCGGCGACAACATGCGCAACGTCGCGGTCACCGAGGGCGACAAGACCGAGGCCGAGATCCGCTTCGGCGTGAGCGTCAACACCTGGGGCGTGAACGAGCTTGTTGAAGCGGTGGATGCCGCGAGCGAAAGTGACGTCGACGCACTCATCGCGGAGTACGAGGAGGCCTATGACCTGGTCCCCGAGCTGCGCGTGGGCGCCGAACGCCACGAGTCCCTTCGCTACGGCGCGAAGATCGAGCTCGGACTGCGGTCGTTCCTCGAGGCCGGCGGATTCACCGCCTTCACCACCAACTTCGAAGACCTCGGAGGTCTCCGTCAGCTTCCCGGCCTCGCCGTTCAGCGGCTGATGGCCGACGGCTACGGCTTCGGCGGAGAGGGCGACTGGAAGACGGCGGTCTTGATGCGCGCCGCCAAGGTGATGGGTGCCGGGCTTGCCGGTGGCGCGTCGCTGATGGAGGACTACACCTACGACCTCACTCCCGGCAACGAGGTCATCCTCGGAGCGCACATGCTGGAGATCTGCCCGACGCTGACCACCTCGCGTCCGTCGCTCGAGATCCACCCGCTGGGCATCGGCGGCCGGGAAGACCCGGTTCGCCTGGTCTTCGACACCGACGCTGGCGAGGGCATCGTGGTCGCGATGAGCGACATGCGCGACCGCTTCCGTCTCGTGGCGAACGTCGTCGAGGTCGTCCCGCTTCCGGAGCCGCTGCCCCACCTTCCGGTAGCCCGTGCTGTCTGGAAGCCGGCGCCGGACTTCGCGACATCCACCACCGCATGGCTGACCGCGGGAGCGGCCCACCACACGGTGATGAGCACCGCGATCGGCCTCGAGGAGTTCGAGGACTTCGCGCTGATGGCAGCAACAGAGCTTTTGGTGATCGACGAGCACACCACCGTGCGCGAGTTCACCAACCAGGTGCGCTGGAACGCGGCGTACTACCGATTGGCGCAGGGTATCTAGGGCGCCATCCCACAATCTTGCCGGGAGCATTCCCGGTCAAGGGTCCGGTTTTCGTGGACGACACCGGATCAATAGCACCAACACAGTGGCAATCACAGTGGCAATGACAATGAAGTCCAACCGAGTATTTGTGAAAGGAAACACAGTGAAGAAGAGAGCGATTCTCTCCATCGTCGCAGCAAGCGCGATGGTCGTCGGCCTTGCGGCGTGTTCATCAGGAGACAGCGGATCAGGCGACGGCGGCGAGGGTGAGGGCGGCCTCATCGGAGTTGCGATGCCGACCAAGTCCTCCGAGCGCTGGATCAACGACGGCGACGCCGTCAAGTCTCAGCTGGAGGAGGCCGGATACGAGGTCGACCTGCAGTACGCAGAAGACGACATCCCCGTTCAGGTCAGCCAGATCGAGAACATGATCACCAAGGGTGCAGTTGCCCTGATCGTCGCATCGATCGATGGAACCACCCTGACGAACGTGCTCGCCGACGCCGAAGCCGCTGACATCCCCGTCATCGCCTACGACCGTCTGCTGCGCGACACGACTGCGGTGAGCTACTACGCGACGTTCGACAACTTCCTCGTCGGACAGCAGCAGGCGTGGACGGTCACCAACGGGCTCGGACTCACCGAACTCGATGGAACCCCGATCGACGGCGCTCCCGCAGGTCCGTTTAACGTCGAGCTGTTCGCCGGTTCGCTGGACGACAACAACGCGTTCTTCTTCTTCGATGGCGCGATGGATGTTCTCCAGCCCTTCATCGATGCAGGAACCATCGTGATTCCCAGTGGCCAGACCGACATCGAGCAGGTTGCAACCCTGCGTTGGGATGGAGAAACCGCCCAGAGCCGCATGGAGGACATTCTGACCTCCGAGTACTCGGGTGACGTTCGCGTCAACGGAATTCTCTCGCCCTACGATGGCATCAGCCGTGGAATCATCTCCGCGCTTGAAGGCTCGGGCTACACCGTCGGTGCCGAATGGCCCGTCATCTCCGGCCAGGACGCCGAGCTCGACTCCGTCAAGGCGATCGTTGCCGGTGAGCAGTACGGCACCATCTTCAAGGACACCCGTGACCTGGCCGCGAAGGCAGTGGAAATGACCACCGCCGTTCTGGCCGGCGAGGAGCCCGAGGTGAACAACACCGAGGACTACGACAACGGAGAGTTCGTTGTTCCGTCCTTCCTGCTCGAGCCGAGCATCGTGGTGAAGGACAACATCCAGGAGCAGCTCGTCGACACCGGCTACTGGACCGCTGACGAAATCGGCCTGTAACCACACCGCACGCCCGAACTACAGCACCACCGAATAACAGCACGACGGCAGTTCAGTACCATCGCAACACCCGCCGGTGGTGGGGAGGGATCCTCCCCACCACCGGCTTCACCCCCCCCACTTGATATCAATAAAAGGAAGCTGGCTTCACAGTGACCACCAACATCCTGGAAATGCGGTCGATCACCAAGACCTTTCCCGGCGTGAAGGCTCTATCGGATGTCACCCTTGAGGTGGCACGCGGCGAGATCCACGCGATCTGCGGCGAAAATGGAGCCGGCAAATCCACGCTGATGAAAGTGCTCTCGGGCGTTTACCCCCATGGAACCTACGACGGCGACATCGTCTTCGAGAACGAGACCGTTCAATTCCGCGACATCCGCGACAGCGAGGCCAAGGGCATCGTGATCATCCATCAGGAACTCGCGCTGTCCCCGTACCTGTCGATCGCCGAAAACATCTTCCTCAATAACGAGGTCAAGGGGTTCGCCGGCCTCATCGACTGGAACAAGACCAACTCGGAGGCGGGAAAGCTTCTCGCGCGCGTAGGTCTGTCGGAGAAGCCGACCACCAAGATCATGGACATCGGTGTTGGCAAGCAGCAGCTTGTCGAGATCGCCAAGGCTCTCTCCAAGCGCGTGAAGCTCCTGATTCTGGACGAGCCGACCGCGGCCCTCAACGACGAGGACTCCGATCACCTGCTCGATCTGATCATCCACCTCAAGGGGCAGGGGATCACCTCGATCATCATCAGCCACAAGCTGAACGAGATCAAAAAGATTTCAGACAGCGTGACGATCATCCGTGACGGCAAAACGATCGAGACGATCGCCAAGGCCGACGTGAGTGAAGACCGCATCATCAAGGACATGGTCGGCCGTGACCTTGAGCACCGCTACCCGGACCACACCCCGCACATTGGTGAAGAGATTCTCCGGGTCGAGGACTGGACCGCACACCACCCGCAGGACATCAACCGCGTGGTTGTCGACAAGGTGAACCTCAACGTCCGTGCGGGCGAGATCGTGGGTATCGCCGGCCTGATGGGCGCCGGCCGCACCGAGTTCGCGATGAGCCTGTTCGGACGCAGCTACGGCACCAAGATCACCGGCAAGGTCTTCAAGAACGGCAAGGAGATCCAGACCCGCAACGTGGCCGAGGCCATTGCGAACGGTCTGGCCTACGCGACCGAAGACCGCAAGGAATACGGCCTCAACCTCATTGAGGACATCAAGCGGAACGTCTCGCTTGCGTCCCTCGAGAAGCTGAAGCGCGGCGGGCTGGTTGACGACAACGAGGAATTCAAGGTCGCCAACGAATACCGCAAGAGCATGAACATCAAGTCTCCGACCGTGCTTGCGAAAACTGGCAAGCTCAGCGGCGGAAACCAGCAGAAGGTTGTGCTGAGCAAGTGGATCTACTCAGATCCCGACGTGCTCATTCTCGATGAGCCCACCCGAGGAATCGACGTGGGTGCGAAATACGAGATCTACACGATCATCAATCGGCTCGCGGCGGAGGGAAAGGGCATCATCGTCATTTCCTCTGAGCTGCCCGAGCTGCTGGGAATCTGCGACCGGGTGTACGCACTGTCCGAAGGACGCATCACCGGGGAACTTCCCATCGCCGAGGCAACGCCAGAAGCGGTACTCAAACTCATGACCATGGAAAAGCAGCGCTAGCGCCTGGCGCGCGAGTACTAAGGAGACACTTCAATGACTGACACAGACACCCGGGCGACAGAGCCGCTCGGACCCCCACCCACAAGCCGGTTCGGATCGGCGATCAGCCATGTCGTCACCGACCTCGGCAAGAACGGTATCTTCATCGCCCTCATCGTGGTGGTGGTGCTCTTCACCATCCTCACCGACGGCATCCTGCTTCGCCCGCAGAACATCTCCAACCTGATTGTGCAGAACGGGTACATCCTGATCCTGGCGATCGGAATGGTGCTCGTGATCGTCGCGGGCCACATCGACCTGTCGGTCGGATCCGTGGCGGCGTTCGTCGGCGCTGTATCCGGTGTATTTGCCGTGCAGTGGGGCCTTCCGTGGTGGCTGGCCATCATCCTCTCGCTGCTCGTCGGAGCCCTGGTCGGTGCATGGCAGGGATTCTGGATTGCGTACGTCGGCATACCGGCGTTCATCGTGACCCTGGCCGGCATGTTGATCTTCCGCGGCCTCGCGCTCGCGGTGCTCGGCAACGCGAACATCGGTTCCTTCCCGGCGGAGTACCGCTCGCTCGGAAACGGTTACCTGACCAACCTATTCGGTGAGTTCGAAATCGATCCGTTCACCATCGGCATCGGCATCATCGCCGCGATCCTCATCGTCGTTCAGCAGGTTCGCACGCGTTCCGGCCGCCAGAAGTATGGCCAGGACGTCGAGCCGGTCGGCTGGTTCGCGATCAAGCTCGTGCTGATCGTCGTAGCCCTGGGATTCTTCACCTACGCGCTCGCCGTGTTCAAGGGAATCCCGATCACCCTGATCATCCTGGGTGTGCTCGTAATCGTGTACAGCATCGTGAGCAACCGCTCGGTGTTCGGCCGCCACATCTTCGCCATCGGTGGCAACCGTCACGCGGCCGAGCTCTCGGGTGTCAAGACCCGCCAGGTCGACTTCTGGCTGTTCGTCAACATGGGATTCCTCGCGGCTCTCGCCGGGTTGGTCTTCACCGCCCGCCTGAACCTCGCAGGACCGAAGGCAGGTGACGGCTTCGAGCTCGAGGCCATCTCCGCCGCCTTCATCGGTGGCGCCGCCGTCGCCGGTGGTGTCGGAACCATCGGTGGAGCCATCATCGGTGGTCTGATCATCGGTGTGCTGAACAACGGTATGTCGATCCTCGGTATCGGCATTGAGTGGCAGCAGGCAGTCAAGGGCCTCGTGCTGTTGTTCGCCGTCGCCTTCGACGTGTTCAACAAGCGTCGCTCCGGCGGCCGCTAGTCCCGCCAGCTCCGTCTGCTTCACATCAGCGGCCTCGCATCCTTCGGGAAGCGAGGCCGCTTTTATGTCTAAAGAGATGAGAACCTTCACATCCGGGTGCCGTGGACCGCGTGCGCGACAGCTGACAAACGCCACCCGAGATCACTGAGCCCATCAGTCGCGGGCTTCGTTACGTTATCGTGACCCAACGACCCTTGAATCCCAAAATATGTGAGCGCTAACATCGCACCAGATCAGAAGGACCTGATCGGCTGAGAACCGCCCACGGCGCGCACACAGATGTGCTGCTCACTGGGTTCGGGTGATCGGAACACTGAACAAGGAGGTTTGGTCATGAAGAAAATCTTGGGTCTCGCGTTGACGGGCGCGCTGCTCGTGTCGATGGTGGGATGTGCCGCAGGCGGTGGCGATGAGTCGGGCGGTGGCGGCGACGACGAGTTGATCGTGGGATTCTCACAAGTAGGCGCGGAGAGCGGATGGCGTACCGCTAACACCAAGGACATCCAGGGTGCCTTCGAGGAGGCGGGCATCGAGTTGAAGTTCTCGGACGCACAGGGCAAGCAGGAGAACCAAATCAAGGCGATCCGTTCGTATATCCAGCAGCAGGTCGACGTGATCGCGTTTTCGCCCGTGGTCGAGTCCGGGTGGGACACGGTGTTGAACGAGGCAAAAGACGCGGGGATACCTGTTGTGCTTACGGACCGCGCGGTCGATTCGGAGGACGACACCCTGTACGAATCGTTCCTTGGTTCCGATTTCATCATTGAGGGGGAGCGGGCTGGCGCCTGGGTTCTCGAGGAGTTCGCTGACGCAGACGTCGTGAACGTCGTGGAGCTGCAAGGAACCACCGGTGCCGCCCCGGCGAACGACAGGGCGCAGGGGTTCCGGGATGCGATCGCAGGCGAAGACAAGTTCGAGATCATCGCTTCGCAGACCGGCGACTTCACCCGTGCCGGAGGGAAGCAGGTCATGGAGGCCTTCCTCAAGTCGAACCCCGACATCGATCTCGTCTACGCCCACAACGACGACATGGGGCTCGGTGCCATCGAAGCGATCGAGGCGGCCGGTCTGGTTCCGGGAACCGACATCAAGATCGTCACCGTCGATGCGGTGAAGGACGGGATGCAGGCGCTGGCCGACGGCAAGATCAACTTCATTGTGGAGTGCTCGCCGCTGCTCGGTGCCCAGCTGGTCGACATCGTCACCACGCTGCACGATGGTGGCAGCGTCGAAAAGCGGATAGTCACGGAAGAGACCACCTTCACACAGGAGCAAGCGATCGAAGCGCTGCCGGACCGCCAGTACTAGGCGCGCACCGACCAGCGGCCGTGGCCGTGATCGGCCCGGGTGGAGTTCCCGCGGGCTTGTCGCGGCTACGGCCCCGCGGCCGGGGGAGCAGACGGCTATTGAACGTTTAGATAAGGAATGGTTATGGACAGCGCAGTCCCCATCGTAGAGATGACCGGGATTTCGATCAGCTTCCCGGGGGTCAAGGCCCTCGACGGGGTCGATTTCCGAATGTTCCCGGGCGAGGTGCACTCCCTGATGGGGGAGAACGGCGCCGGCAAGTCGACTCTGATTAAGGCTCTCACCGGGGTCTATCCCATCGATGCCGGTTCTATCCTGCTGGCAGGGCAGCCACTGCTGGTGACGGGCCCCGCGGACTCGCAACGCGCCGGCATCAGCACGGTCTACCAGGAGGTGAACCTCTTGACGAATTTGTCCGTCGCCGAGAACATCCTTCTTGGCCGCGAGCCCCGGCGGTTCGGAGGAATCCACTGGAAAGAGATGAGGGAGCGCGCGGCGGCGATTCTGCACCGCCTGCACCTCGACATCGATCCGGGGTCGCTGCTCGGCTCACACTCACTCGCCGTGCAGCAACTCGTCGCCATCGCCCGGGCACTCGATGTCAACGCCAAAGTGCTGATCCTCGACGAACCCACGTCCAGCCTCGACGTGGACGAGGTCGCCGAGCTATTCCGCGTGATCACGGCGCTGAAACGCGAGGGGGTGGCGATCCTTTTTGTCTCTCACTTTCTCGATCAGGTGTACGAGATCGCAGACCGCCTCACGGTGTTGCGCAACGGCTCGCTGGTGGGGGAGTACCGAACGAAGGAAATTCTGCGGATCGAGCTGGTGCACAAAATGATCGGCAAAGACATCGCAGTGCTCACCGATCTGGACACGAAAACACGCAACGCGGTCGCTGAAACCACGACCACCATCCCTTACCTGGCGGCGGTAGGGCTCGGCCGCAAGGGATCGATCGACCCGCTGGACTTCGCTATCGCCGAGGGGGAGGTGGTCGGGCTGGCCGGGCTTCTCGGTTCGGGCCGAACCGAGCTCGCCCGGATCCTTAGCGGCATCGACAAGCCAGACACAGGCGAGTTGAAGATTGAGGGCCGCACCCAGCGGCTACGCACCGCCCGAATGGCTCTTAAACGCCGCATCGCCTACTCGTCCGAGGATCGGAAACGTGAGGGGATTATCGAAGACCTCACGGTCCGGGACAACATCGTGCTCGCCCTCCAGGCTGATCGGGGTTGGTTCCGCAGGATCCCGCGCAGACGGCAAGACGAGCTGGCCGCGAGCTACATCTCGGCCCTGGGCATCCGTCCGGCCAACCCGGAGGCTCTCGTACGCAACCTCAGCGGCGGCAATCAGCAGAAGGTGCTGCTCGCCCGCTGGCTGGCGATCGCTCCCCGGCTGCTGATTCTCGACGAACCCACCCGCGGCATAGACGTGGGGGCGAAGGCTGAGATCCAGCGACTGGTGTCGAACCTCGCCGAGGAGGGCATGAGTGTGGTGTACATCTCCGCGGAACTGGAGGAGGTGCTCCGGTTGAGTCACCGCATTGTGGTGATGCGCGACCGGAAAAAGGTGGCGGATCTGGAAAACGACGACGTCACCGTTGGCCAGGTAATGACCCTCATCGCGAGCGGAGCGGACGAATGAACACCCCGCAAGACCCCAAGAACGCCCTCGCTTCTCCACTGGCGAGCCGGACAGGCAGCCTGGTTCACGCAGCGGTGCGCAGCCGACTGGTCTGGCCCGCTGTTGCGCTGATCGCCCTGCTGGTCACGAACGTGGTGAAGTCCCCAAACTTTCTCTCGATCCGCATTCAGGACGGCCATCTGTTCGGCAGCCTGATAGACATTCTGCGCAATGGCGCACCCATCGTGCTGGTGGCACTGGGAATGACGCTGGTCATCGCGACCCGTGGCATTGATCTGTCTGTGGGAGCGGTGGTCGCAATCTCCGGTGCGTTTGCCTTGTCCATCATCGGCGGCTCGGATAACCCGAACAGCATGGGGGTCGTCCTGGGGGCGGTGGCCGCATCATTGGTTTTCGCGCTGGTGCTCGGCGCGTGGAACGGGCTTCTGATCGCGGTCTTCGGGATCCAACCGATTATCGCGACCCTGATACTGATGACCGCCGGGCGGGGCATCGCGATGCTGATCACCGAGGGCCAGATCCTCACCGTCAGCAGCGCGCCGTATAAGGTCATCGGCGGTGGTTACTGGTTTGCGTTGCCGGCATCCATCATCATCGCTGCGGCGTTGTTTGCTCTGGTCGCAATCCTCACCCGCAAAACCGCTCTCGGAATGCTGATCGAATCGGTAGGGATCAACCCGGAGGCCAGCAGGCTCGCCGGGGTCAGTTCCCGCGTCATCATCTTCATGGTCTACACCTTCAGCGCGGTATGTGCGGCGATCGCTGGCCTGATGATCAGCTCTAATATCACCGCCGCTGACGCAAACAGTGCGGGCCTGTGGATAGAGATGGATGCCATCCTCGCTGTTGTTCTCGGCGGCACCTCCCTCGCCGGTGGCAGGTATTCGCTCACCGGAACGTTGATTGGCGCTTTTGTGATCCAGACCCTCACGACCACGGTGTACTCCATCGGTATCGCGCCCGAGATCACCCTGGTGTTCAAGGCACTGGTGGTCATCGCCGTGGTGCTGCTGCAGGCTCCACGCACGCGGGCAGGCTTCGCGCGACTGCGTAGCCGAAAAGGCCCGTCCGTCCCGTCCGCCCCGCGTGAGAAAGCGATTGTCCGATGAGTGCGCCCACCACAACCCGCCCGAGTAAGCGCCCAACTCCCCGTCCCAACCCGGGTGGGCTCGGCACCGGGGCACGGATGCTGCTGTCCTCCCGGTACGCCTCCGTGCTGGTCACCCTCCTCCTGCTTGTCGCGACTTTCGCCGTGGGTTCGGTTCGCTACCGCGGATTTTTGTCCGGCCAGGTAGTACTGAACCTGTTCATCGATAACGCATTTCTCATCGTTTTGGCGGTGGGTATGACGTTTGTGATCCTCACCGGCGGCATCGACCTGTCGGTGGGATCGGTGGTCGCCCTGTCGACCATGATCGCGGCATCCCTCCTGCAATCGGGCTGGTCACCACCGGCCGTGATTCTCACCGTTCTGGTGGTGGGCACGACGCTCGGCTTCCTGGTGGGGCTGGTGATCTTCTACTTCGACGTGCAACCCTTCATTGCCACCCTCGCCGCGATGTTTCTCGCCCGCGGTCTCTGTTATGTGATCAGTACCAGTTCGATCTCGATCGTCGATCCGTTTTTTGTCGACATGGCGAACGCCCGGATCCCGCTCGCCCCCGGCCTGCGTATCTCGCCAAGCGTTGTGGTGGCGCTCGCGGTGGTGGCCATCGCGTTTGCCGTGTTGCACTACACCCGCACCGGCCGCACGGTCTACGCGATTGGCAACGGCGGGCAGTCAGCGATGCTGATGGGCTTGCCAGTCAAGCGCACCAAGATCCTCGTGTACGCGATCAGCGGGCTCTGCTCCGCAATCGCGGGGGTGCTCTTCACCTTTTACACCCTCTCGGGCTACAGTCTCACCGCGGTGGGGATGGAGTTGGACGCCATCGCAGCCGTGGTCATCGGCGGAACCCTGCTCACGGGCGGCTCGGGCTTTGTTCTCGGCTCGGTACTCGGGGTACTCGTGCTTGGGGTGATCCAGACCATCATCAGCTTCGAGGGAACCCTGAGTTCGTGGTGGACGCGAATCGTGATCGGGTCGCTGCTGCTGGTATTTATTCTTCTGCAGCGTGCGTTGACACCGCGGCGGCGGTGACCCCTCAGCTCACGCGGGCATAATTGGACGGTCATCCGGGTCTACCGGCGGAAGAAGGAAGTTGGCGGATGCGGTGAACACCGACAACTCCGACGCCTCCGCCGCGGTCGACGCCGGTGTGCTGGGCCTGCCGCGGGACGGCACTGCCCCAGCCCCCCGCACCGCCAACATCTTTGACGTGGCCAGGCTGGCCGGTGTGTCGCATCAGACTGTCTCCCGGGTCGTGAATGACATTCCGAACGTGCGCCCGGCCACACGCGCTCGCGTCGAAGATGCCATCCGCCAGCTGCGCTATCGCCCCAGCACCGCCGCCCGTGCCTTGGTCACCAAACGGTCTCGAACGATCGGCCTCATCACCACGGGGCGCCCCGACTATGGCCCGTCCAGCACCGTGCTGGGTTTCAGCGACGCAGCTCGGCAGGCTCGATACACAGTGAGCATCGCCAGCATGGTGGAGGCAACACCCGGCTCGATGCGATCGTCGGTGGAACAGCTGCTGGGCCAGAACGTCGAGGCCATCGTGCTGATCGCCGGCCACCGGGGCGCACTCGACGCGATTACGGCCATCGAGCTGGGCGTTCCGTTGGTCGCGGTGGAGAGCAGCGGCCGCGCGGGATTTCACAGTGTCTGTGTTGACCAGTTTGCCGCCGCGCGCGCGGCCACCGATTACCTGGTGCAACTGGGGCACCGCGACATCCTCCACGTCGCCGGCCCCGATGATTCGATGGATGCCGCGGAGCGGGTGCGCGGCTGGCGCGCGTCACTGTCGGAGCATGGCCTTGTCGCCCGCGAGCCGCTTGTGTCGGATTGGTCTCCGCGTAGTGGCTACCAGATCGGGCAGAAGCTTCTCGAGAATCGGCAAGCCACGGCCGTTTTCGCGGGTAACGACCAAGTGGCGCTCGGACTGTTGCACGCGTTCACCGAGAACGGGGTGCGGGTTCCGCAAGACGTGAGTGTGCTGGGATTCGACGACATTCCCGAGGCGGAACACTTCACCCCACCCCTCACCACGGTGCGGCAGGACTTCGAGGAGCTGGGCCGCGACGTGATGGCGACGCTGATCGAGATTCTGCGCGACGACGATTCGGCGACGAACCATGTCCGACCCAGCGCCACTTTAGTGGTGCGGGGATCCACAGCCCCGCCGCACCGTCCCTAGCGGCTGGCGGCTTCGCCGACGCGCCAGCGGGGTGCCTTTTTTCCTGTCAACTGCCATACTTGGGCGGAAACTCAGCGAAGAGGAGCCTTGTGAGCACCCCGATCCTTGCTAATTTCATCAACGGCCAGTTTGTCGCGCCGGCCGGCTCCGGGCTGCTGAACATCGTCGATCCGTCAACCGGAGACACCGTGGCGCGGGCGCCGGTGTCGGTCGGGAGCGACATCGATGACGCCATGGCCGCCGCGAGGGCCGCGTTTCCCGGCTGGAGTCGGCGCACACCCTCCGAGCGACAACGCGCGCTGCTGCTCCTCGCGGACGCGGTCGACGCGAACAGTGACTCCCTCGTGGAGGCGCAGCACCGCAACACGGGCCAGCCTCGAGCCACCATCGCCGCCGATGAAGTGGCCGCCGGTGCCGACCAGTTGCGGTTCTTCGCCGGAGCCGCGCGTCTGCTCGAGGGGAAGTCGGCTGGCGAGTACCTCGAGGGCATGACTTCGTGGGTGCGTCGCGAGCCGATCGGCGTGGTCGGCCAGGTCACCCCGTGGAACTTCCCGCTCCTGATGGCGATCTGGAAGATCGGCCCCGCGCTCGCCGTCGGCAACACTCTCGTGCTCAAGCCCAGCGACACCACGCCGGAGTCGACTCTCGAACTCGCCAGGATCAGCCAGGGCATTCTGCCCGACGGTGTGATGAACATCGTGCTCGGAGACGCCACTACCGGTTCGCTCATCGTCGAGCACCCGGTTCCCGGCCTGGTATCCATCACCGGGAGCGTCCGGGCGGGCATGGCGGTCGCCGCGGGGGCAGCGCACACGCTCAAGCGTGCCCACCTCGAGCTCGGCGGCAAGGCACCCGCGGTGGTGTTCGACGACGTCGACGTGGAGAAAACCGCAGCCGCCATCGCCGATTTCTCGTTCTACAACGCTGGCCAGGACTGCACCGCGATCACCCGGGTGCTGGTGCAGGAGTCGATCCACGACGGATTTGTGGCCGCGTTCACCGCCGAGGCCGAGCGGCGCATCACCGGGGCGCCCAGCGACGCGGACAACTACTTCGGTCCGCTCAACAACGAGCGGCACTTCTCCGACGTTGTCGGCAAGGTTGCCGCATTGCCCGAGCACGCGGTGATCACCACAGGTGGGCACAGGGTGGGGGAGACCGGATTCTTCTTCGAACCCACCGTCGTGACCCAGGTGCGGCAGTCCGATGCGATCGTGCAGGACGAAACCTTTGGTCCGGTCATCACCGTGCAGAGCTTCAGAACCGAGGAGGAGGCGATCACGATGGCAAACGACGTGAGATATGCCCTCGCCTCGAGCGTGTGGACCCGGGATCACGCCCGCGCCCTGCGAGTCTCCCGCGACCTCGACTTCGGCGCCGTGTGGATCAACACCCACATCCTGCTCACCGCCGAAATGCCGCACGGGGGCTTCAAGTATTCCGGCTACGGAAAGGACCTGTCGATGTATGGCGTCGAAGATTACACGCGCATCAAGCACGTCATGAGCGCGCTGGAGTAGCGCCATGACCTTCCACCCACTTGACCCCTTGTCCGCCGCTGAGTTCACGAAAGCTGCTGGTGTGCTCGCACGCGAGCATGGGGTAGGCACCGGGTGGCGGTTCGCGTCGATCGAGCTCGTCGAGCCGAGCCGCGCTGAGCTCGCGTTATACGAGCGCACCATTGCACCGGGCGTTGCCGATGGGGGTGTGGTGGATGCCGCGGTGCCCGAGCGCCTGGCCAGGGCAGTAGTGCTCGACCGAAGTGCAAACCGCACCTGGGTGGCCATCGTCTCGCTGGACACCGACCGGGTGCTCGAATGGGGCGACGTCCCGGGCGTGCAGGCCAACTTCACCGTCGATGAATGGGAGGAGGCGGATGCCGCGTTGCGGGCCCACCCCGAGGTGATAGCAGCGCTGGCCAAGCGGGGCATCACCGCCCTCGAACACGTATTCATCGACACCTGGACCTACGGCGATGCCGTGATCCCCGACCGGTACCGGGGGCTGCGGTTGGGGTGGGCGGATGTCTGGGTGCGGGCAGGCACCGGAGCAAACCCCTACGCGGGGCCGGTCAGCGGGCTGCACTTCGTGATCGACGTGAACACGATGGACCTGCTGGAAGTCGAGGACACCTTCAGCGTCGACCCGCCGGCGGTGATGGGGGAGTACGTGCCCCATCTGGTGCCGGAACGCATCCGCGCCGCGAGTACCCGGCCGCCGGTGAAGCCGCTCGATATCGTGCAGAGCGAGGGACCCGGTTTTAGCATCGACGGAAATCTGGTGCGCTGGCAGAACTGGTCATTCCGGGTGGGCTTCAATTACCGCGAGGGGATGACCCTGCACCGGGTGAGCTACACCGATGCCGGACGGGAGCGCCCGATTGCCAACAGGTTGTCCTTCGCCGAGATGGTCGTGCCCTACCGTGACCCGAGCGTCGACCACTTTCGCCGCACAGCCTTCGACATCGGTGAGTGGGGCCTCGGCTTCATGACTACCTCGCTGGAACTCGG
Source organism: Glaciihabitans tibetensis (assembly GCF_003003265.1). Classification (GTDB taxonomy): domain Bacteria; phylum Actinomycetota; class Actinomycetes; order Actinomycetales; family Microbacteriaceae; genus Glaciihabitans; species Glaciihabitans tibetensis. The sequence goes on along the minus strand of NZ_PVTL01000009.1, from coordinate 112,568 downwards.
GTGTGACTGCCTCGGCGAGATCCGCTACATCGATGCGGTGCTGCACAACAGCGCTGGGGAGCCGTACACGATTCCGAATGCGTTCTGCGTGCACGAGGAAGACAACGCGGTGCTGTGGAAACACGTGGACCACGACGGCGGAGCCGAGGTGCGACGCATGCGCCGGCTCGTGGTGTCGTTCCACGTGACCGTCGCCAACTACGAATACCTCGTGTACTGGCGGTTCTACCAGGACGGCAACATCGAGTGCGAGGTGCGCGCCACCGGGATCATGGTGGTCACCCACCTTGAGGTGGGCCAGCCGCACCCGAACGGCACGCTCGTGGACGAGCGCACCTACGCGCCGTTCCACCAGCACTTCATCGTGGCACGACTCGATCTCGACATCGACGGGACGGCCAACACGGTTTTTCGCAGCGAGACCCAGATCGAACCTATCGATGACGCCAATCCGCTCGGGCTTGCGCTCACCCAACGCAACACCCCGATTGAGACCGAGGGCTTCGACGACTTCGACTGGAATACCCAGCGGGCCTGGAAGGTAGTGAACGAGCAGACCCGCAACGGTCTCGGCACCCCGGTGTCGTACAAGCTCGTACCCGGTGGCGCCATCCCGTCGTTCTTCCACGAGTCTGCCCCGGCGCTCCAGCGCGCGCAGGTGATCGGGCACACCGTCTGGGTGACGCCCAACGACCCGGGGCAGCGGTGGCCCTGCGGCGAGTTTGTGAACCAGAGCGGCACCGACCATGGTCTCCCCGAGTGGATCCAGGCAGGCCGTTCGGTGCGCGACGTGGACCTCGTGCTCTGGTACACCTTCGGCATCCATCACATCACCCGGCCGGAGGACTGGCCGGTGATGCCCGCCGACGTCGTCTCGTTCTGGTTGAAGCCCGTCGGATTTTTTGACCGCAATCCCTCGCTCGACGTCGAGCCGAGCCCGGCGCACTGCGGCCCCGGCCATGCCGACCACGATCACGCCGACCACGACCCCGCCGACCACGACCACCCATCCACCGAAACCGAACCGAGGAGAACAGCGTGACGCGAGTGCCAAACTACGTCGTGGCCTACGAGGCCACTCCCCAGGGCCGGGATGCGCTCGAGCTCGGCACCGCCATGGCCAGACTCACCCGAGCCGAGCTGCGTATCTGCCTCGTCCTGCAGCGCGCGGGGGGCGTGCCCGCGAAGATCTACGCCACCAGCTCCGACTTTGAGGCGCTGCTGGCCAAACAGGCGGAGCAATGGCTCGCCGATGCGCTGGCCCTGGTGCCCACCGATGTCACTGCAACGACCCACCTGCTCTGGGCCGATTCGACTTCGGAGGGCCTGATCCAGGCGGTCGCCGACCTTGAGTCGGACCGTCTAGTCGTGGGTGCTGCCCGCGGCGGCATCCTCAACCGGTTCACCATCGGCAGTGTTGCCAACGCGCTGTTGCACGCCTCGCCGGTGCCGGTGGCCCTTGCGCCACGGGGGTACAAAGCAGGTGTCCAACTGACCCGCATCACCTGCGCACTCGGTACCCGGACGGGCTGGGAAGCCCTGCTCGATTCCCTGGCGGCATTCACGGAGGGCCTGACCATCGACCTGCGGTTCGTCACGCTGGTGGAGGTGGACGCGGCCCACGAGAAGCACTCCGCGGTCGCCGACAGCGCCGCGCACCTCGACACCGTGCTTACCTATCACCAGCGGCACGCGCGCGGCGGCGGGGTCATCACCACCGAGGTGGGCACCGGAACCGGTGTCGAGGCCGCCGTGGAAGCGCTGGACTGGCGACCAGACGAGATCGCCTTCGTGGGGTCGAGCCGTTTGGCCGCGCCGAACAGGATCTTCCTCGGCGTCACCGCGCACCGCATGCTGCACGCCCTGCCGGTGCCGCTCGTTGTTGTCCCCGCCACCCCAGCCCGCAGCTGACCCGCCCAGCAGCCAGCCGCCCAGCAGCAACCCCGCTCCGCAGTTAATCCGAAGGACAGGTTCATGGCACGATCATCCGTCCCAGCTTCCTCCGCTCCCACACCGCCCAGTACCCCGCCCGAGCCCGCGACCGGCGCGGGCGGGCTCTCTGCAAAGGGCTTGAGCGCCGGTTCGGTCGGGCTGCTCGGCGTAACCGTCATCGGCATCTCCTGTATCGCTCCGGCGTACACACTGACGGCCTCGCTCGGCCCCACGGTTGCCGCGGTGGGGACCCAGATGCCCGGGATCTTTGTGGTGGGGTTCCTCCCGATGCTGCTGGTGGCGCTCGGCTATCGCGAGCTCAACAACGCGATGCCCGATGCCGGTACCTCCTTCACCTGGGCGTCGCGCGCGTTCGGACCGTGGCTGGGCTGGATGGGCGGCTGGGGCCTGATCGTGGCGACGGTGGTCGTGCTGTCCAACCTGGCCGGAGTGGCCGTGGACTTCCTGTATCTCATGCTCGCGCAGCTTTTCGGCAACCCCGGGCTCGCTGATCTGGCCGGAAACGTGTGGATCAACATCCTCACCTGCCTCGTCTTTATCGCGGCGGCCTGTTACATCTCCTACCGGGGCATGGAAGCAACCAAGATGGTGCAGTACGTGCTGGTGGCGTTCCAACTGGTGGTGCTGCTCTGGTTCAGCATCGCCGCGTTGATGCACGTCGTCAACGGCACAGCCTTCGACGCCCTGGGTTTCAGCGTGGACTGGTTCAATCCGTTCCTCGCGCCGTCGTTCTCCGCGTTCGCGGCGGGCGTGTCGCTGTCGATCTTCATCTACTGGGGGTGGGACGTGACCCTCACGATGAACGAGGAGACCAAGAATCCGCAGACCACCCCCGGCCGCGCAGCCACCCTCACGGTGGCGATCATCTTCGCGCTGTACATCCTGGTGTCGGTGTCGGTGCTCATGTTCTCGGGTGTCGGCACCGGAGAACTGGGGATGGGTAACGAGGACATCCAGGGCAATGTGTTTGCCGCGCTCGCCGGGCCGGTGATGGGCCCCTTCGCCATCCTGATGTCCCTTGCCGTGCTGTCGAGTTCCGCCGCCTCGCTGCAGTCGACTTTCGTCGGCCCCGCCCGGACCATGCTCGCGATGGGCCACTACCGGGCGTTCCCGGCCCGGTTCGCGGCGATCAGCCCACGGTTCAAGTCGCCAGGGTTCGCCACGATCATCGCCGGCGTGGTGGCCTGGGGTTTCTACGCGGTGATGCGCGTGCTGAGCACCGACGTGCTCACCGACACGATCCTCACCCTGGGCATCATGATCTGCTTCTACTACGGGGTCACGGCGTTTGCGTGCGTCTGGTTCTTCCGACGCGAGGTCTTCACAAGCGTGCGCGCGTTCCTGCTCAAGTTGCTCGCGCCGCTCCTCGGCGGGGCCATCCTCGCCGTGATCTTCGTCACCACTCTGATCGACAGCACCGACCCCGCCTACGGCAGCGGCTCCGAAATCGGCGGTATCGGACTGGTGTTTATCCTCGCTGTGGTGCTGTTCGTCGCCGGTATCGTGCTGATGTTGATCATGCGCGCGGTCGACCCGGCCTTCTTCCGCGGGAACACCCTCACCAAGGGTGCCTCCCGCGACAAACGGTGAGCGGGCGAGGCTACGCCAGGTGCCGCCAGGTGCTGCCAGGTGCTGCCAGGTGCTGCGAGGTGCTGCGAGGCGGTGAGCCGGTGGTGGCTAGACCACGGCCACCGCGCGGTACTGGTCACGGATCACCGGCCGGAAGTCCACCGCCGGCTCCGCCAACAGCGCGATCGGCCAGGTGGGCCGGGATCCGGTGACGACCCACGCCGCCTGTGCTGCCGCGCCCGCCGCGACATACTCGCCGGGTTCGGGAACCACGACAGGCACCGAGAAGACCTGCGCCGCGATCGTGCTGACCGCTGGGTTCTGCGCAGCCCCGCCAATGAGGAGCAGCCGGCTGGCCACGACGCCCTGTGACCGCAGCGCATCGAGACCGTCGGCGAGCCCGCAGAGCATGCCCTCGATCGCGGCCCGCGCCAGGTTCGGACGGGTGGTGGAGGCGAGGGTCATCCCGAATAGCGTGCCAGTCGCCTGGGGCAGATTCGGCGTGCGCTCGCCCTCGAAGTACGGCTGCAGAACCGCCCCCGCAGAACCGGGTTCTGCCGACAGCGCGAGGCGCCCGAGTTCGGTGTGGTCCGCGTCGAGGAGGGTGCTGATCGCGTCGAGGATACGTGCGGCGTTGAGGGTGGCCACCAGCGGAAGGTAGTTGCCCGCGGCATCCGCAAATCCCGCAACCACACCGGTCGCGTCACGCGCCGGAGACTCGGTGACCGCGAACACGGTTCCGCTGGTTCCGATAGACACCACGACATCGCCGGGGACAGCTCCGAGTCCGAGGGCTGCAGCGGCGTTGTCGCCGGCGCCCGGGGCAAATCGAATGCGTGCGGGCAGGGGGATGCTGGTGCCCGCAGGGTCGACGACGGTGCTGCCACCGGTAGCTGGGGTCGTGGTCGGGGTCGCGGCGGCGTTGCCCGGGGTCTCCGTGGCGGCGAGACGGAACTCGTCTGGCTGGAGCACGGCGGGCAGCACCACGTCGTCGGCGGTTGGACGCCGGAGCGCCAGCGCGAGCAGGGCGCGGTCGTAGTCGTTGCGGGAGGAATCGAAGTAGGTTGTGCCGCTCGCATCGGAGCGGTCCGTGATCAGCTCCGCCAGCACGGGATTGTGCGGGCCGAACCCGCGCAGACGCCAGGTCAGCCAGTCGTGCGGCAGGGCGACAGCGGCGACGCGGGCAGCGTTGTCTGGTTCGGCGTCGGCAAGCCAGCGCAGCTTGGTGATGGTGAAAGAGGCGACCGGCACGGTGCCGGTGCGCTCGGCGAAGTCCGCGGCGCCGACCTCGTCGATCAGGTCGAGGGCCGCCTGGGCGGAGCGGGTGTCGTTCCAGAGCAGGGCGGGACGGATGACACGTCCGCTCGCATCGAGCGCGACCATGCCGTGCTGCTGTCCACCGACGGAGACTGCGGCGACATCGTCGAGCCCGCCAGCGTCAGCGATGGCAGTGCGCAGGGCCTCCCACCAAAACTCGGGATCCACCTCGGTGCCGCTCGGGTGGGACGCGCGGCCCGAGCGCACAACAGCTCCGGAATCGAGGTCGCGGATGACGACCTTGCAGCTCTGGGTGGAGGAGTCGATGCCTGCGACGAGCGTCATTGCCGGGGTTCCGTTCGTAAGGGGAGGGTGCGAAGTGCTGGTGGAGATGTCGGCGTGCCGATTGAGAATGGCCGCGGCCCGTGCAGGGACCGCGGCCGCAAGCCGCCCGGGGGAGAACCCGGGCGGCTGGTCGTGCAGCTGCTAGCCGCGCGCGCCGAGGAGGTGCTCGGTGGCGAGCTGCTGCAGGCGCACGAAGCCGAAGCCCTTGCCGTTGAAGTAGGCGTCTGTGTCGAACTCCTCGTAGGACGCCGTGTCGGCCAACAGCTCGTCGTAGGTCTCGCCCTCGCCCAGCGTGGTGACGGCGAGTTCGTTGACCCGGGAGGCCTCGAGGGCTTCCTGCACCTCGGGGTCGGCGCGGAAAGCGGCGGCGCGCTCCTTGAGCAGCAGGTAGGTCTGCATGTTCGCCGCGGCGGAGTCCCAGACACCCTTCTCGTCCTCGGTGCGCGAGGGCTTGTAGTCGAAGTGACGCGGGCCATCGTAGGTGGGTCCGCCGCCCGGGCCACCGTTCTCGAGCAGGTCGACGAGCGCGAACGCGTTGTGCAGGTCGCCATGGCCGAAGACGAGGTCCTGGTCGTACTTGATGCCACGCTGGCCATTGAGGTCGATGTGGAACAGCTTGCCCTGGTAGAGCGCCTGCGCGATGCCCGCGGCGAAGTTGAGCCCGGCCATCTGCTCGTGCCCGACCTCGGGGTTTACGCCGACGAGTTCCGGACGCTCGAGGGTGGTGATGAACGCGAGCGCGTGGCCGAGGGTCGGCAGCAGGATATCGCCGCGGGGCTCGTTGGGCTTGGGCTCGATGGCGAACTTGATGTCGTAACCCTTGTCGGTGACGTAGTCGCCGAGCAGGTTGACGGCCTCGCGGTAACGCTCGAGCGCCTGGCGGATGTCCTTCGCGGAGTCGTACTCCGCACCCTCGCGGCCACCCCACATCACGAACGTCTTCGCGCCGAGCTCAGCGGCGAGGTCGATGTTGCGCAGCACCTTGCGCAGCGCGAAACGGCGCACCCCACGGTCGTTCGAGGTAAAACCGCCGTCCTTGAACACGGGGGCGGAGAAGAGGTTCGTGGTGACCATCGGAATGATCAGGCCGGTGTCGGCGAGCACCTGCTTGAGGCGGTCGATCTCGTGCTGGCGCTGGGCGTCGGTTGACCCGAACGCGAACAGGTCATCGTCATGGAAGGTGAGTCCGTACGCGCCGAGTTCGGCCAGCTTCTCGACCGCGTGCACGGTGTCGAGGTGCGCGCGGGTCGGGCCGCCAAATGGGTCGGCTCCGTTGTACCCCACGGTCCACAGACCGAATGAGAATTTGTCTTCGCGGGTGGGTGTTAAGGCCATGAGGGCGCGTCCTTCAGCTTCGTTGATGATTTGTTGGTACGACAAACATATTACGCGCACGGTCCGATCGCAAGGCGCGCCGGCATCCCTCGGCTGGCAATTAGGATCAGGGCATGTGCCCGGCAGACTCCCCCATCGCGGACCACTTGGCGGTACGGCCGACCTCCGGGTCGACAACCGACCAGCTTCGTCGCAATAACCTGTCGAAGATCCTGACGCTTATCCACCGCGAGGGGGCGTTGTCGCGCGCCGATCTCACCCGGCTCACGTCGCTCAACCGCTCGACCGTGGGCGCGATTGCGGCGGAGCTGGCGGCGCTCGGCTTTGTCGACGAGCGTCCTCCGCTGGACTTCCGTGCCGGGCGACCGAGTCCTGTGGTGCACCCGAACGAGCGCACCGTCGCCGTGGCGGTGAACCCCGAGGTGGACGCGGTACACGTCGGCATCGTGGCCCTGGGCGGAGTCGTTCTGGCTCGGTCGAGCGTGGGCATCGGCCCCGAGGCATCCGCTTCGGAGGTTGTCCGGATTGCCGCAGCGGAGGCACACGCGCTTCTCGCGGAGCTGCCGGGCCATCGCGTCTTCGGGGCGGGCATCGCCGTGCCCGGCCAGGTGCGCATCGGAGACGGGCAGGTGCGTGAAGCGTCGCACATGGGCTGGTTCGAGGAACCCGTCGCGGCGATGTTCGAGGCAGCCACCGGGTTTCCCACCTTCGCCGCCAACGCGGCGATTCTCGCGATGCGCGCGGAGAGTGTATTCGGGGCCGGCAAGGGTGTCGACAATTTTGTGTACGTCATCGGGGGCGCGAGCGGCATCGGCGGCGGGATGGTGAGCGGCGGCAAAATCGTGACGGGCGCAGCCGGGTACGCCGGGGAGATCGGGCACACCTTTGTGCGCTCGAGCGGCGCGAGTTGCTTCTGTGGTGCCCACGGATGCCTCGAGGCGGAGGTTACCCAGGCGCGCCTGCTCCAGCTGGTGAACCTGCCCCCGTCGCAGATCGCCGAGCTGGGCCCCGCGCTCGCCGCGTCCACCGAACCAGCGGTGCGAGCGGCCGTGGCCGAGGACGTCGCCCTGGTCGCGATCGCCATCCGCAACGCGGTGAACCTCTTCAACCCCAGTGTCGTTGTGCTTGCCGGTTTTCTCGCCGCCCTGATGGAGGGGTCGGGGGATGACGCGAGCGCGATCCTTCCCGCCGAGGCAGTGCTCGCGGCCCGCGAGTCGGTGCGCGTCGAGCGGGCCAGGTTCGGCGCCGACCAACTGCTGATCGGTGCCGCCGAACTTGTTTTTGCTGGCGTGCTCGGCGACCCGTCGGGATACGCCTCGAGCCGAGCGTAGCGATTGCCGGCCGGCGCGCGCACGTCAGCCCCTTCCACAAAAGTTTTCCTGAACAATTTGGCTACAAAGCTTGCGGGAGCGCTCTCCCGATGCGTATGTTGTGGACATCAACAAACACAGCATCGGAGTGGATGCGGGCCGCGTGAGGCATCTGCTCCCATTACAAGGAGGTAGTGATGCACAAGAGATACCTGACATTCGGAGCCGTGTTCGCCACGACAGCGATGCTGTTGGCGGGATGTTCCGGGGGCACCGCCGCCGAAGACGGACCAGTCAACACCGACCCGAGTGGTGACGGCGAGACGCTGACCCTCTGGCACTACGAGTCCGAGACGAGCGCCATGGGCGTCGCCTGGACAGAGGCGATCAAGCAGTTCGAGGAAGAGACCGGCGCCACCGTCGAGTTCGAGGCCAAGAGCTTCGAGCAGATCCGCTCGACGGCCAGCCAGGTGCTCAACTCCGATGCCGCGCCCGACATTCTCGAATACAACAAGGGCAACGCGACCGCCGGGCTGCTCGCCAGCCAGGGCCTGTTGACCTCGCTCGATGAGGCGTCGGAGGCCTACGGCTGGGCCGACAAGCTGTCCGAGTCGCTGCAGACGACCACCAAGTACGACGAAGACGGCGTCATGGGTTCCGGCAGCACCTACGGCATTCCCAACTATGGCGAGTTCGTGGACGTGTACTACAACGTGGACGCCTTCGCGCAGTACAACATCGCGGTCCCCACCACGTTCGAGGAGTTCGAGGCGGCGCTTGAGACCTTCAAGCAGAACGGTGTGACCCCCCTGGCCGAGGCAGCCGGAGAGTACCCGCTCGGCCAGCTCTGGTACCAGCTCGCGCTGAGCGACGCCACCCGCGAGTGGGTCACCGACTTCCAGACCTACACCGGCCCGGTCGACTTCCAGGACGAAAACTTCACCTTCGCGACCGAGACCATCCAGGACTGGGTCGAGAAGGGCTACATTTCGGAGGATGTCTCGGGGCTGAAGGCCGAGGACGCAGGCACCAACTTCATCAACGGCACCAACCCGATCTTCTACTCGGGTAGCTGGTGGTACGGCCGCTTCGTCGAAGAGGTCACCGACTTCCAGTGGAGCAGCTTCCTGTTCCCCGGCTCCGACATGGCACCCGGCTCGTCAGGCAACCTCTGGGTCGTCCCCGAAAACTCGGATCAGAAGGACCTCGCGTACAAGTTCATCGACATCACGATGAGCCCCGAGATCCAGGCCCTCATCGGTAACAACGGCGGAATCCCGGTGGCAGCGGATGCCGCGGACATCACCGACGAGAAGAGCAAGGAACTGATCGACAACTTCAACACCCTTACCGAGCGTGATGGCCTGGCGTTCTACCCCGACTGGCCCACCGCGACCTTCTACGACGAGCTGAACGCGGGGCTCCAGGAACTGGTCAACGGCTCGACCTCTCCGGAGGAGATGCTCACCCAGCTGGGCGAGGACTACGAGGCCGGCGTCGCCGACATCAAGTAGGTAGCAACGCTCGCGCGTAGCGCTCGGGCGCAACGCTCCCTCCCGCACGACGAGCGGTTTAGCGGGAGGAAGAGGTGACCGCGGCTTTCCGGCCGAGGCGCCTCCTCCTCCCGCCCCTCAGGGGCACGAGCCCTCCAGCACCCCCGCAGCTTTGTCCAAGAAAGGCTTATCGACATGGCCACTGTTCCCCCAGAGACCCGCACCCGCGGGCTCGGCTCCGCCTCACCGGAGGATGCTCCTCCGGTGAGCGTCCGGGGCAGCCGGCGCTCCGCTGGGTACTGGTTGTACCTCATCCCGGGGTTTGTGCTGATCACGGTGATCGTGGTGATCCCGCTGATCTGGAACATCTACCTCAGCTTCACCTCCTACCGCGGCATCCGGCCGCCGGAGTGGATCGGCCTCGAAAACTGGGTCGAGCTGATGGGGGACGAGAAGTTCTGGACATCGTTCGGCAACAGTGTGGCGCTCATCATCGCGATGGTCGTGATCCCGACCCTGGTGGGTCTCGTCCTCGCCGCGATGTTGTTCGACCTGGTAGGCAAGAAGTTCGGCGGCAAGGTCGCCAGCTTCTTGCGCGCCACCTACTACCTTCCCCAGATCCTTCCCGTGGTGGTCGGCGCGATCGTCATTGGCTGGATCCTGCGCCCGGACAACGGCGCGCTGAATGAGATCCTGCGCAATATCGGGCTCGGCGCACTCGCCCACAACTGGCTCGGAAGCCCCGACACCGCCCTCGCCAGCATCATGGTGGTGATGGTGTGGATCCAGCTCGGATACCCGGTCGTGATCTTTATGGCCGCGCTGTCCCGGGTTGACCCGGAACTGTACGAGGCGGCCGAGCTCGACGGTGCCAACTGGTTTCAGCGCTTCCGCTCGATCACGGTGTCGATCATCCGGCCCGAGATCTTCGTCGTCGTGCTGACCTCCACCATCGCGGCGCTGAAGGTCTTCGGTCCGATCTACACCCTGACCCGGGGAGGCCCGGGCGACTCGACCATTGTGCCGAGCTACTACTCGTACAGCGAGTTCTTCCAGAGCCAACAGGTCGGCTACGGCGCGACAATCGCCACCGCTCTGACCATCGTCATCGTCATCGTGTCGGTGTTCTTTATCAAGGCCCAGAACCGGGCAGAGGAAGCGGAAGGTACCCGCTGATGTCCACCATCACCAAGGCCGCAGCGCCGAACGAGACGCCGGTCAAGCGCGACGCCCCGCTGAAGATCCGCAAGCGCAAGACCAAGCGCACCGCGGGCGACTGGACCATCCTGGCCGTCGCCATCCTCGTCGGCATCGCCATCGCCGTGCCGTTCTATCTCATCCTCATCAACTCGTTCAAGTCGCCCGCCGACTACAGCTCGGGCGGGCCGCTCCAGTTGCCGACGCAGCTGAGCTTCGACGGCATCATCAACTTCTGGAACCGGGTCAACTTTCCGGAGAAGCTCCTTAACAGCATCTTCATCTCCCTCGCGGTGTCGATCTTCGCCGTGATCGTGTCCGTGCTCAACGCCTACGCCATCGGCATCGGGCGGGTGAAGGGCCGCACCTGGATCGTCGTGCTGTTCCTGCTGGCCAACGTGCTGCCCCAGGAAGCGCTGCTGTACCCGCTGTACTTCATGTTCAAGTCGGTCGGCCTGTACGACAACATCTGGTCGGTGATCATCATCTTCACCGTGATCCAGAGCGCTTTCGGCACCTATCTGCTGTCGAGTGTCTACGGCACCTTCCCCAAGGAAATCCTCGAGGCCGCAGCGCTCGACGGGGCCACCCGGTGGCAGATGCTGTGGCGGGTCGTGGTACCGATCAGCCGCCCCACCCTCTCGGTGCTGGTGATCTTCTTCTTCATCTGGACCTGGAACGAGTTCCTCATCCCGCTTACCTTCCTGGTCAGCAACGCGAACCAGACGGTTCCGATCGCCATCGCCTCGCTGCAGGGGGACCGCCTCATGGATGTCACGACCACGAGTGCCTCCGCGCTGCTCGGGCTCATCCCCACCCTGGTTTTCTTCCTGATCTTCCAGCGCACGCTCACGCAGGGGATCACCGCAGGCGCGGTTAAGTAGCGCCGGCACGACTCGCGCCTGCACGACTCGCGCCTGCACGGCCCGCGCTCCCGACATCCATCTACCCCTTTTGCACACTCGATTGGCACAGCAATGAAGTTTTCTGACGGTTTTTGGCAGCTTCGGCCGGGTGTTACCGCCCTCTACGCGCAGGAGGCGCACGACATCGTCGCGGGGGAACACTCCCTCACGGTGACGGCGCCGACCGCGGTCATCCGCCATCGCGGAGACACCCTCAACCGCCCGACCCTGACCGTGACCCTGACCTCGCCGTTGCCCGGTGTGATCGGGGTGCGGGTCGAGCACTTCCAGGGCGGTCGGCAGGAGGCCGGATTTGATCTCGACGGCGCGCTGGAGGGCCAGGGCGTTGTCGTGGTGGATGCCGGGGGCGGCACTCTCACGAGCGGCTCACTCACCGCACGCATCACCCCGGGCGCCCCGTGGAACCTCACCTTCGAATCGAACGGACGGGTACTCACCGGCAGCGGCGACAAGTCGCTTGGATACATCCGGCTCGCAGGCGATGCCCAGGTCGACCCGGGCCCGGTCAGCAACTCGCGCGAGGGCGGCGACCGGCCCACCAGCGACACCTACCTGCACGCTCAGCTCGGCCTCGGGGTCGGGGAGCTCATCTACGGTCTCGGCGAACGCTTTGGACCGCTGGTGAAAAACGGGCAGAGCGTGGACATCTGGAACGCCGACGGCGGAACCAGCAGCGAGCAGGCGTACAAAAACGTTCCCTTCTACCTGTCGAACCGCGGGTACGGCGTTCTCGTGAACCACCCGGGGCACGTCGCCTTCGAGGTCGGGTCGGAGGCAGTCGAGCGGGTGCAGTTCTCCGTGGCCGGCGAGAGCATCGAGTACTTCGTGATCGACGGGCCGACGCCGAAGGAGGTGCTGAGCCGGTACACCGAACTGACCGGCCGGCCCGCCGCGGTTCCGGCCTGGTCGTACGGGCTGTGGCTGACGACGAGCTTCACCACCAACTACGACGAAGCGACCGTGACCGGCTTCATCGATGCGATGGCCGAGCGCGACCTGCCGCTGAGCGTGTTCCACTTCGACTGCTTCTGGATGCGCGAGTTCAACTGGAGCGACTTCGAGTGGGATGCGCGCACCTTCCCCGACCCGGAGGGCATGCTGGCCCGGTTGCACGAGAAGGATCTGCACGTCTGTGTCTGGATCAACCCGTACATCGCGCAGCGCGCCCCGCTGTTCGCTGAGGCGAAGGCCGCCGGGTATCTCGTGAAGCGGCCGAACGGTGACGTCTGGCAGTGGGACCTGTGGCAGGCGGGCATGGCGCTGGTGGACTTCACCAACCCCGACGCGAAGGCCTGGTACCAGTCGAAGCTGCGCGTGCTGCTCGACCAGGGGGTGGACGCGTTCAAGACGGACTTCGGCGAGCGGATCCCGCTGGAGGTCGACTACTTCGACGGCTCTTCGCCCGAGCGGATGCACAACTGGTACACCCAGCTGTACAACGAAGCAGTGCACGAGGTTCTGGTGGAGGCCCGCGGCGAGGGCGATGCGGTGCTCTTCGCGCGCAGCGCCACCGTCGGCGGCCAGAAGCTGCCGGTGCACTGGGGCGGGGACTGCACCTCCACCTATGAGTCGATGGCAGAGAGCCTCCGCGGCGGGCTGTCGCTCGCCCTCAGCGGGTTCGGTTTCTGGTCGCACGACATCGGCGGCTTCGAGGGAACACCCGACGCGGGAGTCTTCAAACGCTGGGTCGCCTTCGGGATGCTGTCGAGCCACTCCCGCCTGCACGGCAGCAACTCTTACCGGGTGCCGTGGGCGTTCGACGAGGAAGCGGTCGACGTCACCCGCACGTTCAGCAAGCTGAAGCTGCGCCTCATGCCCTACCTTTACGCCGCGGGCCGCGAGGCAACCGAGCGCGGGACCCCGGTGATGCGCCCGATGCAGATCGAATTTCCGGATGACCCGAGCTGTGCCTACCTGGACCGGCAGTATCTGCTGGGCCCAGACCTGCTCGTCGCTCCCGTGTTCACGGCGGACGGGTCCGTCGAGTTTTACCTGCCGGCGGGCACCTGGACCAACTACTTCACGGGCGAGCAGGTGCAGGGCCCGGTGTGGCGCCGCGAAACGCACGGCTTCGACAGCGTTCCCCTCTACGTGCGCGATGGCGCCGTGCTGCCGGTGGGAAACCGGGAGGACCGGCCGGATTACGACTACCTCGACGGGCTCACTCTGGTTGTGTATCCCCGTAGCGCTGCGCTGAATCTTGTCAGCTCGGATGCAGTGGGGCACCGCGACATCCACCTCACCACACCCACCGGGGAGACTGCCACGTTCACCGTCGTGCGGGAGGGCGATGCGGTGAACGTGACGAGCGACCGTGACAGCGGGTGGAATGTGCGAAGCGTGGGCGGGGCGAGCGTTGCGGCGGTGGACGGTTCGGCGGGCATACTCTTCTGACATGAACCATTCCTTCCCCACGAGCATTTCGGCCGAACTGCCCGCGTGGCTTGAGGCTGAGCTCGCTGAGCTCACCGCGCCGCTGGAGACACACGAGCAGCGCATGGCTCTGGTGAACGAGTTGGCCGCGCGCAACTATCGCGAGGGCAACGGGGGCCCGTTTGCCGCGATCGTCGTCGACCGCACGACCGGCCTGATCGTGTCGGTCGGCGTCAATATCGTGCTGAGCTCGGGACTGAGCGCGGGCCACGCCGAATTCACGGCCCTGTCGCTCGCGCAGACGCGTCTCGGCGGCTGGGACCTCGGCGCCTCGCCCGACCAGGATCTCGAACTCGTGGTCAACTGGCGGCCGTGCATCATGTGTTACGGGTCGCTCATCTGGTCGGGCGTCAAGCATCTCGTGATCGCCGGCGATGGTGAGGAGCTCGAGCAGCTCACCGGCTTTGACGAGGGACCCATCCCCGGCGGCGACTGGCGTGCCGAGCTCGAGGCCCGCGGCATCAGCGTCACCATCGACGTGCTGCGAGACGAGGCCATCGCGGTTTTCGCCGACTACGGCGCCTCCAACTCGATCGTCTACAACGCGCGCGGCACGGGGTCGCGGATATGACCACCACCGCATCGCAGCCGGCGCCCGCCGACGCACGTCGTCCCCGCAAGCGGCGCAACCGCCCGATGCTCGGCGCGGTGCTGCTGGCCATCGGCGCTGTGCTCACCGTCGCGGCGCTCGGCCTGCTGGCATTCACGGTTCTCGGGCTGGCAGTGTTGCAGTCCGACGTGCTCGCCCGAATCGAGGCCAATAACCTCAGCTATTACGCAGAGTTCGGCTTCGTGAGGCGTGAAATCTCGTCGCTCACCGCGATGCTGGCAATACCGGGCATCCTGCTCGTGACCGCGATGTCGTGCCTGATTCCGGGCTACCTCCTGCGCCGCGCCACCGTTCGGTCGGTCCCAACGACGTTCTGGCGGGGCGGGTCGGTGCTGGCAACCTACCGCCCTCTCGCGTTCTGGGCGCACGCGCTCTGGTGCCTCGTCCCGCTCGCGGTATGGGCCGCGCTGATTCTCCTTCCGCTGCGCAGCATGATCGCCGGGGACTTCCCCGCGGGTATTCCTGACGACAACATGACCGCGGTGTGGCTGGGTCTCGGCTCCTACGGCGCAGTCGCCGCCGGGGTGTTCGGCGTGATGGTCACGTCGCTGGTGAAAAAGGCCGTGTACGTCAGGATCGCAACCGATCATCCCGACAAGATCGCGCGCGGCGGGCGCGGGATCTGGCGGTGGATCACGTTCCGCTGGCGCTTCGACCTGTGGATCGCGGGCGTCGGAGCCGCATTCCTGGGGGCGGGCGTCATCGCCCTCGGGTTCGAGGACCTCCCGTTTTATCTCAGCACGCTCGCCATCGGCGGTGTCTTTTTTATCGGGGGGATGCTGCTGAGCCTCAACTACTGGCGAGCGGGCGAGCCCCTCGGCTCCGGGGAGTCGTACTCGTGATGCTCCGTGCCGGTCGCACCGGGCGGCGCACGCTCACTGCAGTGTTGCTGGTGGCCGGTGTGATGGTGGCAAGCGGCTGCGCTCTGATTGGCGGAGGTGACGACGTCGCGGAGAACACCCTGGAGCCTGGCGAAGTGGCACTCACCCACGCCGCGGCCCGCGCAGAACTTGACAGCATTCCCGGCGTGGAGGTCTCCTACGTGGCTCTCGGAACCCTCAATGGCCTCCCGTGGGGCAAGGACCTGACGACCGGCCTCAACCTCGAGGACGCCTACCCCGACGAACTCATCACTCCCCTCGCGGACTACATGCTGGCGCTGGTGTGGTCGGTGCCGGAGAAAAAACCGGGGGCCATGTCGATAGGTTTCCTCCGGCTTGGCGAAGGTGTCGATCTGGTGCCCACAGCGGAATCGTTCGGGTGGACGACGGGCTACACCAGCCCCGGGCTCGACCTCGCCGTGCAGGACGTCGAGGACCGGTATGGCGAGTGGCCGGGCGAGCGGCCGCAGTTACCACCGGAGCTGGCCAACTACGTGCCCACAATGCTCCCCACAACGCCCCCCTCAACGCTCACCTCAACGCCCCCCGCCCCGAGTCCCACGCCGTGACCGGCGCCGATAGAGTAAAAACTCAGGGCATAGAGGAGTTCGACTGTGGCAAGCACGCGCGTAAAGGCGACCGACGTCGACGACTACCGGGACACCGGTCTGGAGTTTTCGTCTGACTTTCTCATCGGAGCTGCCACGGCCGCGTACCAGATCGAGGGCGCGGCACACGAGGACGGTCGGGGCGTCTCGATATGGGACACCTTCAGCCACACCCGGGGCAAGACCCTGAACGGCGACACCGGCGAGATCGCCGACGACCACTACCACCGGCTCGAGGCCGACCTCGACCTGATGAAGTCGATGGACCTCGAGGCCTACCGCTTCTCCATCGCCTGGCCCCGCATCCAGCCGGACGGGTCCGGTCCGGTCAACGCCGCCGGAGTCGACTTCTACTCGCGGCTGGTCGACGGGCTTCTGGCCCGCGGCATCAAACCGATCGCCACCCTGTACCACTGGGACCTGCCGCAGGCGCTGCAGGACAAGGGCGGCTGGACCAACCGCGACACCGCGTACCGCTTCGCCGAGTACGCCTCCATCATGGGCGACGCCCTCGGCGACCGGGTCTACGCGTGGACGACCCTGAACGAACCGTGGTGCACCGCCTACCTGGGGCATGGCTCGGGGGTGCACGCCCCCGGCGTGACCAACCCGCTCGCCGCGCTGACCGCCGTGCACCACCTCAACCTCGCGCACGGCCTCGCCGTCACCGAACTGCGCCGCGCGGTGCGGGCCGACGCGCTTGTATCGATCACGCTGAACTTCACGGTTCTGCGCGGCGGCGGCGCGGGAGAAGAAGAAGCGATGCGGCGCATCGACGCCGTCGCCAATCGCGCGTTCACCGGTCCGCTGCTCCAGGGCGCCTACCCGCAAGACCTGCTGGAAGACACCGTAGCGGTGACCGACTGGGCGTTTGTACGCCCGGGCGACCTCGACCTGATCCACCAGCCGATCGACTTTCTCGGGGTGAATTACTACACAACAGCCGCCGTACGGATGGGCGCGGAAAGCGCGATGAAGCGCAACCCCGACGGCACCGAGGTGGTGATCGGCTCCGAGTATCCCGGAAGCGAGCGTGTTGAGTTCGTCGCGCAGTCCGGCCCGTTCACCGACATGGACTGGAACATCGCGCCCGACGCCCTCGAAGAACTGCTCGTCGACCTGCACACCCAGTTTCCCGATACCCCACTGATGATTACCGAAAACGGGGCCGCATTCCCCGACGAGGTCGTCGAGGGGCGGGTGCGGGATCCGCGTCGGGTGGACTACCTGCACCGCCACTTCGTTGCCGCCCACCGGGCCCTCGCTCGCGGAGTCAACCTGCGCGGCTACCTGGTCTGGTCGTTGATGGACAACTTCGAGTGGTCATTCGGCTATTCCAAGCGATTTGGGATCGTGCACGTAGATTACGACAGCCTCGAGCGCACGGTCAAGGACAGCGGGCACTGGGTGTCCGATCTGATCCGTACCCGGCAAATCCGCACGGGCGCGCGATGACCCTCGCCGGAACGGCCGCGGGCGGACTGGGTAACAGCAACGACTCGGTGCGCCGCCACAACCTCTCGGTGCTGCTGCGCCTGGTGCACCGATCCGACGGCATTTCCCGTTCGCAGTTGACCCGGCAGACGGGCCTCAACCGCTCCACCATCGCCGCCCTGGTCGGAGAACTCGTCGAGCGCGAACTGGTGGTGGAGAGCGAGCCGAACTCACGCAACCAGGTCGGCCGCCCGTCCCCGATCGTGCGCCCCGGCCCGCGCGCCCTCGGCATCGCCATCAATCCCGAGATCGACTCCATCACGGTGGGAATCGTGGGTCTCGGCGGCACCGTGCTGCGGCGGGTGCGTTTCTCGGTCGATCACGTGCCGAGCGCCGCGGAGGCGGTCGCGATCAGCGCGCAACTGATCGACTCCCTCCGCGAGGAGTTCGATCTTGCACACCGCGCCGTCGGCGTCGGTGTCGCAGTGCCGGGCCTCGTGCGCACCCACGACGGTCTGGTGCGCCTCGCCCCGCACCTCGGCTGGGTGGACGAACCGCTCGCCGAGATGCTCGAGGAGGCCATTGGCCTGCCGGTCGTCGCCGCAAACGACGCCCGTCTCGGCACCCTCGCCGAAAGCATCTTCGGCGCGGGTCGCGGCCTCACTGACCTCGTCTACCTCAACGGCGGCGCCAGCGGCATCGGCGGGGGAGCGATCGTCAACGGAGCGCCCCTGCGCGGCATCTCCGGCTACGCGGGCGAATTCGGCCACACCCTCGTGAACTCCTCCGGCGTCATCTGCCACTGCGGCGCGCGGGGCTGCCTCGAGACCGAGGTGAGCCGGTCGTCGCTGCTGCGGGCCGTCGGGCTGGCGGATGTCGACGCCGACGAACTGGAGAACGCTCTCCTCGCCTCGGATTCGCCGATCGTGGCGGCAGAAATCATCCGCCAGATTGACACCCTGGCCATCACGCTGCGTAACGCCATCAACACGCTCAACCCGCAGCTCATCGTTTTAGGCGGATTTCTCGGAGCCCTCTATGCGGTGGATGCCGCCCGGCTCGAGCTGCGGGTCGGCGAACAGTCGCTGCCCTCGGCGAGAGACAGCGTGCGCATCGCTCGCGCCGAACTCGGCACCCGGCTGCTCATGATCGGCGCGGCCGAGCTCGCGTTCGAGTCGATCCTGTCCGACCCGTCCAGCTTCTGAGCCGTGCAGCTGGCGACCGGCCCGGTTCTGACCGGTCTAGCTTTTGGCGGAGTGTTAGCCGCGCAGTGCGCGCACATCGAGTATCGCTCGGCTGAATGCCTCGGGCGCTTCCTGCGGAACGTTGTGTCCCACACCTTCAATTAGCCGGTGCTGGAAAGGCCCAACGAACATGGGGGCATCCTCCGAGGCGGAGGGGCCGCCGATGCCGTCTGCGGTGCACTCGAGCACAATGGTGGGCACCGCTATCTTCGGCGAGGCCGCAAGGAGGTCTTCGATGCCCTGGTAGCGCGGGTCACCCGGCGCGGCTCCCATGCGGTGTCGATAGGAGTGGATGACCACGTCGACGAAATCCGGGTTGTGCAGGCTCGCCGACGAGTGCTGGAACGCGGCCGCCGCGTCGGTCCAGGTTGGCGACCAGCTGCGCCACAGGAGCTCACACAACTCATCCCTGTTCAGCTCCAGCCCGCGTCGCCCGCGCTCGGTCTGGAAGTAGTACTGATACCAGTAGGTGCTTTCCCAGGCGGGGGGATCGGGTTCTCCCGCACTCGCCAGGTTCTGAATGTTGTACCCGTCGACCGAGACCAGACCGATCACGCGTTCCGGAAAGATCGCCGCGGCGATGCATGCCGCACGTCCGCCCCAGTCGTACCCACCGACAACGGCGTTCTCAATCTTGAGGGCGTCCATCAGGTCGATGAGGTCACGCCCGAGGGCCGCCTGCTGGCCCGATCGGGGCGTCTCGCGCGAGCGGAAGGCGGTTGCTCCGAAACCACGCAGGTACGGAACAACAACACGCAGCCCGCGGGCGGCGAGAGCTGGCACCACCGCATCGAATGCTCGAACATCATAGGGAAACCCGTGAAGGAGGATGACCGCCTCGGCCGCGCTGTCGTTGACCGACTCGTACGCGATATCGAGCACGGGCGTGCGGGCAATCAACGGCGTAGCAGGTGTCATGCCTCGATGATGGCAGAGGTTTCTGCTGCCCGGGCACCAAATTGTGTACCGCAGCGGGCGCGGCGCAAGGAGGCTCGGATAGGCTTGGTGCAGGCCCTCCGAACACGAGCCGTGGCCGTTCTCCCGGGGACTTCTGAGTGACCCGGTCCTCGAGTGCAGTGATGCGCCACCTCCACCCCTGCAAGGACGTCCGTTTCGTGACCACCACTGTGCTGCACCCCGGCGACGCGCTCACCCGCCGCCAGCGACTCATCTACATCATCGTTCTCGGCGCCCTCACCGCGCTCGGCCCGTTCACCATCGACCTCTACCTGCCGGCATTCCCGGTCATCCAGTCGGAGCTCGACGTCACCGCGGCGGTGGTGCAGCTCACGCTCACCGCGACGACAATCGGGTTCGCACTCGGTCAGCTCGTCGTCGGGCCGTGGAGCGACAAGGTGGGCAGGCGCCTTCCGCTGATCGTCGCGACCGCGGTGCACGTGGTCGCCAGCTTCGGAGTCGCGTTCGCCCCCGACATCGAGGTGCTCACCGTCTTCCGCGTGCTGCAGGGCATCGGCACCGCCGGCGGCAGCGTCGTCGCCATCGCGATGGTGCGCGACCTCTTCGGTGGCCAGCCGCTCGTGCGAATGCTCTCCCGCCTCGCCCTGGTGAGCGGACTCGCGCCGATCGCGGCACCCGTCATCGGGTCGCAGCTGCTGCTCTGGCTCGACTGGCGCGGGATCTTCTTCTTCCTCGCCGCTTACGGCATCCTTGCGCTCTCGGCGGCCCTGTTCTTCATCGTCGAAACGCTGCCTGCAGAACGTCGAGCGGATGTCGTGCACTCCACGATGGGCCAGCGCTACCGAGCGCTTTTCACCGACCGGATCTTCGTTGGTATGGCCATCCTCGGCGGCATGACCTTCTCCGGGCTGTTCGCCTACCTCTCCTCGTCGTCCTTCGTGTTCCAGGATGTCTATGGGCTCGACGCCCAGCAATACGGACTGCTGTTCGCCGCGAACTCGCTCGGCATCGTCTTCGGTGTGCAGTTCAGCTCCCGCCTCGTGCGCAAGGTGGGTCCGCAGTGGATCCTCGCCTTCTCCACCGTCCTGCTGCTGGTCTCCTCGCTGACGATCGTGCTGCTCGACTCGCTGAACTTCGGGCTCTTCGGCATCCTCGTTCCGCTCTGGTTCTTCATCCTCGCCTGCGGCCTGTCGTTCCCCTGCATCCAGGTGATCGCGCTCGCCAACCACGGGCGGGAGGCTGCGACCGCCGCGTCTGTGCTCGGTGCGGTGAACTTCGGGCTGGCCGGAGTGATTTCGCCCATCGTCGGTTTCTTCGGGGTGGAGACCGCCACCCCGATGGGTGCCGTAATGGCCGCGACGGCTGTGGTGTCGATCATCACCCTGTGGTTCCTGGTTCGACCGAGCACCGTGCCCGCACTGACGCGCTGATCGCGCCCGCTCCGGGGGACGGGATCGGCACAGGTTCGCAAGTTAACGTGGACGGATGACCGACAACGAAACCGAACGCGACGCGGCGCGCGTCAGCCACCGTTGGCCCCTCATCAGCGGGGCAATGGCCGTGCTCCTGGTGGCGGGCCTCGGCGGAATCATCGCGATCCGCGGAAACCTCCCGTCCGAGTCCGACGCCGAGTGGATGGAAGAAATTGTCGAGCACCGGCACCCGTGGTGGGAGCTGCCCGCGATGCTCATGAACAACGTCGGCGGCGGGCTGTTTGGCGTATTCGTGGTGCCGTTGCTGATCATCGCGGTGCTCTGTTTTTATCGCCGGTTCGTCAGCGCGCTCTACTTCTTCACCGCAACCGTCAGTAGCGCCGCCCTGGTGCAGTTGCTCAAGAACCTCTACGACCGTCCCCGTCCGGAAGAGATCCTTGTGGTCTCCGACGTTGGGTCGTTTCCTTCCGGTCACTCGGCCAACGCCGCGACGATGGCGGTTGTCCTCGGGTTCATCATCCGCCGCCTGTGGGTCTGGGTTGCGGGCATCATCTACACGGTGGTGATGGTGCTCAGCCGCACCTACCTCGGCGCGCACTGGCTGAGCGACACCGTCGGCGGTGTGGTGCTGGGCGCGGCGGTCGCGGTCATCATCTGGGCTCCGTTCGCCTACCGGCTTCACCAGGAGAGAAAATCGCCCCCGCGACCCCTGATCGGCAGACGCACGCGCGCACAGCTTCAGCGCTAGGCCATGTTTTGGTGGGGCGCCACCACTAGTTTGGGGAGATGAGAATCCTCCTGGTGGGCGCCGGCGGTGTCGGCGACGCGATAGCAAAGATTGCCGCTAGACGATCGTTCTTCGAGGTCATGGTGGTGAGCGACTTCGACCTGACCCGGGCAGAACGCACCATCGCCTGGATCGAGGCAAAGCATGGCAGCCAGCGCGGGCGGTTTGTCGCCGCCCAGATTGACGCGTCCGATCCGGACCGGGTTGCCGCCGTCGCGCGTGAGCACGGCGCCACACACGTGATGAACGCGGTCGAGCCGAAGTTCGTGCTCACCGTGTTTGCCGGCGCGCTTGCCGCGGGCGCGGACTATGTCGACATGGCAATGAGCCTGTCGGAGCCGCATCCGACCCATCCGTACGAGGAGTCCGGGGTCAAACTTGGCGACGATCAGTTCGCGCAGGCCGCCGACTGGGAGACCGCCGACCGGCTGGCCCTCGTTGGCATGGGCGTAGAGCCCGGGCTCAGCGACGTTTTCGCGCGGTTCGCTGCTGACAACCTGTTCAATGAGATCGACGAGCTCGGCACCCGCGACGGCGCGAACCTGGTGGTGCGCGACGAGAACGGCGCCGAGATGTTCGCCCCCTCGTTCAGTATCTGGACCACCATCGAGGAGTGCCTCAACCCACCCGTGGTGTGGGAGAAGGAACGCGGCTGGTTCACCACGCCTCCGTTCAGCGAGCCGGAGATGTTCGATTTTCCCGAGGGAATCGGCGCGGTCGAGTGCGTCAACGTCGAACACGAAGAGGTGCTGTTGATGCCGCGCTGGGTCGATGCCAAACGCGTCACCTTCAAATACGGGTTGGGCGACGAATTCATCGGCATTCTGAAGACGCTCCACCAGCTGGGGCTCGACTCGACCACACCCCTGTCGGTGCGTTCCAGCGGCGGCCCTGTGCAGGTGGCGCCGCGCGATGTGGTCGCCGCTGCGCTGCCCGACCCGGCCACGATCGGGCCGCGCATGACCGGAAAAACCTGTGCCGGCCTCTGGGTTACCGGCACCGGGACGGACGGCACACCCCGAGAGGTGTATCTGTACCACGTGAGTGACAACGAGTGGACGATGGCCGAGTACGACGCCCAGTGCGTGGTCTGGCAGACCGCCCTGAATCCGGTCATCGCCCTGGAGCTGCTTTCCCTCGGCCTGTGGACCGGCACCGGGGTGCTCGGGCCCGAGGCGTTCGACGCCACTGCCTTCCTTGACCTCATGGCGTTGCCGATCGCCCAGGGCGGGTACGGCCAGCGTTGGGGTCTGGAGGATCGCCTGACGGGTGGATAGGCTTCTCTCCTGTTCCACATGCGCAAGGGCGCTGCATGGGAGGTCGGTTATATGAGTATCGAAGCTGTCGAGTTGCATCGCATCGGGATGCCTCTGGTGCGGCCGTTTGTGACGTCGTTCGGGCGACAGAACGCCCGCGACGTGCTCCTGGTGCACGTGCTCACCTCTGAGGGCGACGGCTGGGGCGAATGTGTGGCCATGTCGAACCCGGTGTACTCGAGCGAGTACGTTGACGGCGCCGAGGCGGTTCTGCGCGACTACCTCGTGCCCGCCCTGCTCGCAGCCCCCGAGACCACCGCGGTGGACTTCGCGACCGTTGTGTCATTTGTTGTGGGCCACCGGATGGCGAAGGCCGCGCTGGAGACCGCGATCCTCGACGCCGAGTTACGCGCGGAGGGCACCAGCTTCGCGGCGTATTTCGGAGCAACCCGCAGCACGGTCGAATGCGGAGTCTCCGTGGGGATCGCTGACAGCATCGACGCCCTCCTCGAGGAAGTGGACGACTACCGCGCCGCCGGATACCGGCGCGTCAAGCTGAAAATCAAGCCCGGCTGGGACATCGAACCGGTGCGCGCCGTGCGCGAGGCGATCGGGAGCGATGCCCTGCTGCAGGTCGACGCCAACACGGCGTACAGCGCCGCGGACATCCGCCATCTAAAAAAGTTGGATGACTTCGAGCTGGTGCTTCTGGAACAGCCGTTCGCGGAGGAGGACTTCATCGGTCACATTCAACTGGCCGAGGCCATCGACACCCCGATTTGCCTGGACGAGTCGATTCTCAACGCCGCGGTGGCAGTCGATGCGATCGAGCGGGGTGCGACGAGCATCATCAACGTGAAGGCCGGGCGGGTCGGCGGGTATCTCGAAGCGGTGCGGGTGCACGATGTCTGCGCCGAGCTCGGTGTTGCCGTCTGGTGCGGGGGCATGCTCGAGACGGGCATTGGTCGTGCGGCGAACGTGGCCCTCTCGGCGATGGAGAACTTTCTGCTGCCGGGCGACACGTCCGCGTCATCCCGCTATTTTCAGGAAGACATCACCGAGCCATTTGTGATGCGCGACGGCGAAATGAATGTGCCGACGGGGGCGGGTTCGGGTGTGGAGGTGCGCGAAGACCTCGTCAAGATCTTTGCGCTCGGGGACCCGCTGGTGCTGCACATCGCGCGGTGACGGTGCTGGGCACTCGCTACTGCACGCGCCCGACGGTGCTCATGATGGCGATGACGAACGCGCTGACCACTGCGACGATGGCCAGCACCACGACGAGCCGGACGCCCGGGCCTTTCTCAAACCAATAGGCGCTGCCGGGGTAGTCGTGAAAGAACTCTTTTTCGCTGATGGCCGTGGTCTCCACCGTGACGGGACGCCCGATGGCCGCCGCGAACCCAGTCAGGTCCGAGGCGTGCCAAAACTGCCCGCGCATCCGAAACACACATCCGTCGTCGTGCGTCAGGGCGATCAGCTGGGTATTCGCCTCACTCGGGTGGCTGCGGTAAACCGGAACCAGCACCACCCGGCTGACGGTGTCGCGCGCGATGATCGCGGTCGGGCTGAAGATGCCGTTGCCCTTCAGGGTGGCGGCGGACACCGAAGAGAACACCCGGGTCTGCCGCCAGTAGGCCGCCAGGCAGCCGACGAGGATGGCTCCCTGCACAGCGAGAAGCTCGGTCCAGACATCGTAGGGGGCCGTGTACCAGTACAGAACCCCGAACAGCGGCACGATCGTGATCAGGAACGTCAGCACGCCGAGACGGCTCAGCACAGATTTCGGGCGTACGCGCATTCGCACCGCGTGTGGATCGGTGAGCTCGGTCAATCCCGCTTCCACCCCCCCCTGGTAGTCGGATCTGTCTACTTTACGACGAACCAGCGGGCCTCTCGATGCAAACACGAGGAAAAATAAGAAAAGCTCCAAACCGTAGGTTTGGAGCTTTCCTGCGTCCTGAGACAGGACACCGGCGGAGAATGGGGGATTCGAACCCCCGAGGGCTTGCACCCAACACGCTTTCCAAGCGTGCGCCATAGGCCACTAGGCGAATTCTCCGGGCCGTTTCTTCCACAGTGCGGAAGAGCCATAGAGCATCCTACCCGTAATGTGCGGCCCCGCTGTCACGTACCGCGTGGGAGGGCGCGCGGGGGAGGGACCAAAGTCCATAATCCGGGACTAAAGGCTGCAGGTTGCGCGGCAGCGAGTGCCTAAGCTTGTAGCGTGCCAACTCGAATTTACATCGCCTCCGCCGAAGGTCATACCGGCAAGTCCTCGATCGCGCTGGGGGTGCTCGAAACGCTCACCCGCGAGGTTGGTCGCGTGGGGGTCTTCAGGCCCATTACACGTTCCACCACCGAGCCGGATTACGTGCTCGAACTCCTGCTCGCCCACACCAACCTGAATCTGGCCTACGAGGACTGTGTCGGCGTCAGCTACGACCGGGTGCACAGCGACCCGGACGGCGCCCTGACCGACATCGTGTCGCGCTTCGCGGCGATCGAGCGCCAGTGCGACGCCGTTGTGATCGTTGGCTCTGACTACACCGACGTCGGCAGCCCGACGGAACTCAGCTACAACGCGCGAATCGCTGCGAACCTTGGCGCGCCTGTGCTGCTGGTGCTCGGTGGCCGCACTTCGAACGGTTCGGAAAGCCGCACAACCGAAGACATGCGGCAGATCGCGGAGCTCACCTCCACCGAGCTGCGCCTCGCGCACGCGGGCCTGCTGGCCGTCATTGTGAACCGCGCCGACCCCGATGCCCTCGACGAGATTATCGCCGGAGTTTCCTCCGCATTCGACGACACCGCCGCCTCCGTGCCGGTCTGGGCGGTCCCAGAAGACCCGTTCCTTGAAGCCCCCACCGTGGCCGCGGTACTCAAGTCGACCGAGTCGACACTCGTCTCCGGTGATCCCGCGCTGCTTGAGCGCGAGGCACTGGGCACGGTGATTGCGGCGATGTCCCTCGAGAACGTGCTGCCCCGTCTCATCGAAGGTGCCGTAGTTGTTGTCCCTGGGGATCGCAGCGACGTGATCGTCGCCACGCTTCTGGCCCACAGCTCTGAAACGTTCCCCAGCCTGGCGGGCATCATCCTCAACGGCGGCATTTCGCTGCCGCCCCAGGTGGAGCGTCTGGTCTTTGGTTTGCAGTCCGCACTGCCGATCGCCACAAGCCCGCTCGGAACCTTCGAGACAGCCCAACGCATCACGGCGACCCGAGGTCGCCTCGCAGCAGACTCGAAGCGCAAGTACGACACCGCCCGCGAGCTCTTCGATAACAACGTCGATGGCGCAGCCCTGCTCCGCCTGCTCGAGGTCAATCCCTCGAGCGTTGTCACCCCGCTGATGTTCCAGTACAACCTGCTCGACCGGGCGCGGGAGAGCCAGAAGCACATCGTGCTGCCCGAGGGCGAGGACGACCGCATCCTGCGGGCGGCGAGTTCGCTGCTGCAGCGTAAGGTTGCCCGGCTCACCATCCTCGGCGACGAGACAGCGATCCGCGCTCGCGGAGCCGAGCTCGGACTCGACCTCAGCGAAGCCGCCATCATCAGCCCGTTCAACGAAGAGCTGCGCGACCGGTTCGCCGAGGAATACGCGCGGGTTCGAGCCCACAAGGGCATGACCAAGCTGCTGGCAATGGATACCGTCACCGACGTCTCGTACTTCGGAACGATGATGGTTCACCTTGGCCTCGCAGACGGCATGGTCTCGGGTGCCACTCACACCACCGCGCACACCATTCGTCCGTCGTTTGAAATCATCAAAACGAAGCCCGGCGTCTCGGTTGTTTCCAGCGTGTTCCTGATGGCGCTGGCCGACCGTGTTCTCGTCTACGGCGACTGCGCGGTCAACCCCGACCCGACCGCCGAGCAGCTGGCCGACATTGCCATCTCCTCCTCGGAGACGGCCGTGCAGTTCGGTATCGACCCGCGGGTTGCCATGCTGAGCTACTCGACCGGGACGTCTGGATCCGGGGCCGATGTCGAGAAGGTGCGACTGGCAACGGAACTGCTGGTGGAGCGCCGTCCCGACCTGCTGGTCGCAGGCCCGATCCAGTACGACGCCGCCGCTGATGCGGCCGTTGCTGCCGCGAAAATGCCGGACTCCCCGGTTGCCGGCCGCGCGACCGTGTTCATTTTCCCCGACCTCAATACGGGTAACAACACGTACAAGGCGGTGCAGCGTAGCGCTGGCGCAGTCGCGATGGGTCCGGTCTTGCAGGGTCTGAACAAACCCATCAACGACCTGTCGAGGGGGGCCCTGGTTGAGGACATCATCAACACGGTGGCCATCACGGCAATCCAGGCAGCGACCCCGGTCGCCTGATCACCCGCATCCCCCTCCCCACCCTCTAGCGCCAAGGACATTTCATGCCCCAGATTTTTGTCGTCAATTCCGGTTCCTCATCCATCAAATACCAGCTGATCGACAGCGAGACCGAGGAAGCCGTGCTCGGCGGCCTGGTCGAGCGCATTGGCGAGCCCGGGTCGGAGATCGCCGACCACGTAGCAGGCATGAAGTTTGTGCTTGAGCACCTCGGTACCGACAACCACATCGTCGCCGTCGGGCACCGCGTTGTTCAGGGCGGTTCGCTTTTCGACCGCGCGACCCTCATCACCGAGGAGGTTGAGGCGCAGATCGAGGAGCTGTCGGCGCTCGCGCCGCTGCACAACCCGGCAAACCTGCTCGGCATTCGCGCCGCGAAAATCGCGTTGCCCGATGTGCCCCACGTCGCCATCTTCGACACAGCGTTTCACCAGACGATCCCGGCGGAGGCATACACCTATGCCATCGACGCCGAAATCGCGCACAAATACGGCATTCGCAAGTACGGCGCCCACGGCACCTCGCACAAGTTCGTTTCCGAGGAAACCGCAAAGTTCATGGGTCGGCCGTTGGAGGAACTCAAGATCATCGTTTTGCACATCGGTAACGGCGGCTCGCTCTCCGCGATCGACGGCGGCGTCTGCATCGAGACGAGCATGGGCATGACTCCGCTCGAGGGCCTGGTTATGGGCACCCGCTCGGGCGACCTCGACCCCGCCGTGCTCATTCACCTGCACCGCCAGGCTGGCCTGTCGTTCGACGAGATCGATGTCCTGCTCAACCGTCGGAGCGGCCTGCTGGGCATGGCCGGCAACAGCGACATGCGCGACGTGCAGAACGCTTCGTGGGAAGGCGACGAGACCGCACTGGCTGCGCTCGCCGTTTACCGCCACCGGATCATCCGCTATCTGGGTGCCTACATCTTGCACCTCAAGGGCGTGGACGCCATCGTATTCACCGCGGGTATCGGCGAGAACGACGAGGAGTTGCGACGGTTGGTGCTCGAGGGACTGGAGTTCCTCGGAATCGAGCTCGACCTGGCCCTCAACGAGCCGCGCTCGAAGAAGCCGCGCTACATCTCGGCGGAGAACTCGCCGGTCAAGGTGCTGGTCGTTCCGACCAACGAAGAGCTGGAGATCGCTCGCCAGACTGCGACGCTGCTCGCGGCGTAGGTAGCGGCGTAGCGCGCGGCCCAGGTAGCGAAATAGCGGGCGGAATGGCGCTGGCGGGATTAGTACCCCGCCAGCGCCTCCGCGGTGAAGGTGTTACAGGTCCGCGAGCGCTTCCGAGGCGGACTTTTCGCCGGAGATGACCTCGAACTGCTTCCTCACCGCGAGGTTGTCGACCAGTATGGCGGCGATGAGCGCGGCGACGTCGGCGCGAGGGATCGACCCGTGACCGATGGACTCGGATACCTGTACGAGGCCCGTGCCCGCATCATCCGTCAACCCACCTGGACGCACGATCGTCCAGTCCAGGTCGCGACTGCGGATCGCGGCATCCGCCTCACTCTTCGCCTTGAGGTAGATCTGGAACCCGTCGTCGGAGTCGGCGTCGTAGTCATCGGTGGCCATGGCCGACACAATCACGATCCGGCGGACGCCCGCGATCTCGGCGGCGTCGGCGAGCAGGATCGCGGCGTCACGGTCGACGGTGAGCTTGCGATCCGGGCCGCTGTTCGGGCCACCGCCCGCAGCGAAGACGACAGCGTCCACCTCGGACAGCGAGTCAGCGAGGGTCGCAGCATCCGTGCTTTCCAGGTCGAGCAGCAGCGGGGATGCGCCCGCACCCAGCACGTCCGCGGCGTGCGCGGGATTGCGGATGATTCCGATCGGGGTGTGACCGGCCTCCGAGAGTAGGTTTTCGAGGATAAGAGCGATCTTGCCGTGACCTCCGGCGATGACAATCTTCATCAGTCGAGTTAAGCACGTCTGGAGTCAGGTAAACTGAGTACTGGCTCCTCGCGTGGCGCCATCCAGGCCAACTCCCCCAGGACGGAAACGTAGCAAGGGTAACCGGGCTCTGGCGGGTGCGCGAGGGGTCTTTTACTTTCTCCGATTGTCGTTTTCCCGTCTCTGTCCGGCGTCCCTGTCGTCATCGTCAGCTGTCCACCAATCGCGGGACCGGGGGAATCGCGGACAGGTCGATACCTGTAGCTCGGTTTAACACCGGTAGCTCGATGACTATCGCGATTGCCCATATTGTGGCTCTCCCGCCCATTCACGCCCCGCTCGCACGCTGGTCGCATGACGCACAAAGCGCGCCCGGCAAGAAAGAGCATTGCGCGGCCGCGACGGCGCGGGCTCCGCGCGTAACTAGGCAGACACTATGTGGATATATCCTCAGACGAAATAGCTGCACCGTCTGCCCGCTTACCGCGTTCTCCCAATGTTAAGAGAAGACCATGACCCGACCTTCCTCGCGGCCGGGCGTGCGCTTTACCGCGCTCGTCGTGGCTTCGGCCTTGACCGCGCTGACGCTCACGGCGACAGCTCCCGCAGCCCGCTCGGACGCGGCTGCCGAGCCCGGTGCGTCCACGCCCATCGCGATCGGGGGCGGGTCCTACGCGGCAGCGCCACCGACGTCGCTTGACCGCGAAGGCCACGACGTGTCCGGCGTTGTGAACAAGAAGCTGTACATCGACGCCTCGCTGAGCGGCGAACCGATACCGACCAACAAGTGGTGGTCTGATCTGATCGTCAACAAGTACTCCGGCAACCTGTGGGCCGATCCCTTGGTGGTGTCGAACACCGAGTTGGGTACCCGCATCGCCTACCCGACCGAGTGGAGCAAAGAGGGCAACACCATGCTCGACAACTCCGCGATCCAGGTGCAGGGAAGCGTGCCGCCCCAGCCCGACGCTTCCGACATCGAGATGGCTAGATTCGAAGATGCGGCATTCGGCGTCGGATGGACGTCGACGGGCGATGCATTCCAGAGTCCGTCGAAGGGAACCGCCACTGGACAGACAACTGTGGAGAAATACCTCGGCAAGGGACTCGTCAACTCGTTCACCTCGGAGAAGGGGGATGAAGCCATGGGGACGCTCTCCTCGCCCGAATTCACCGTCGACCGCGACTTCATCGCCCTGATGGTCGGCGGCGGAAACAACCCCGGACGCACAGAAGTCCGTCTCGTAGTTGACGGCGCGACCGTCGCGTCCGCCACCGGCGAGCAGTCCGAGATACTGCGCTGGGTCACCTGGGACGTCACCGCGTTTGCCGGACAAACCGCAACCATCCAAATTGTCGACGACATACCGGCAGGCTGGGCCCACGTGCTCGTCGACCAGATTGTGCGCACCGACGTGCCCGAAGGCATCGCCGAGCGGTTCGGCACCTCATTTCGCGCGGCCCAGGCCGACGCGTTGCGATGGGGCGACTGGAATGTCAGCTGGCGTATGCGCCAGTCAGCAGATCAGTTTATGGACGTCACCATCGCTCGCGGTACGCCGTACACCTGGTTCGAGTTCGACAACGTGATTCCCAAGATCAGCGTTAGTCCCAACGCGACCTTTGCTACCGCGAGCGGATCTCCGCTTGAGTTCCCGGCAACCGTCGATGCGTTCACGATCACCCAGGACAATCGCAGCTTCGGTATCCATGCCCCGGCGGGCAGCTCGTTCGAGCTCGTCGGCAACACCATCGAGGCCAAACTCGCCGCTGGACACCTTGTGGTGAGCGCCCTGCCAGCCGAGGGCGCTGACCTCGATGCTATGTCGCAGCACGCGTTCGCGATCCCGCGCGATACCACCATGGAATACGACTACAGCGTCGAGAACGCCGAAGTCGTCGAGACGTACGCACTCAAGACCGAGGCACTGCAGGGTACTAACCTCGACACCATCCAGGGCTGGTTACCGCACACTTACAACAGCACGGCCACCAACATTGACTTCGCAAAGCCCACCTACTCCACCCCCCGAGGCCTGATGAAGACCGCAATCGGACATGGCGGCTGGACGGTCACCTACCCATTCACCGGCCTCACACCGGTCGCCCCCGCTCCACAAGAAACCGGGGGAAGTAATGAATACAGCGTCGCCACGATGAAAGAGTTCGTCAGCAGCTACGCCAAACGCACCGAATACGGTGGAGACACCTACTGGGGTGGCAAGGACGTCCTGCAATTCGCGCAATACATGACCATGGCCAAGCAAATCGGTGACCTCGAGTCGTACGAGACGCTGAAGTCTTCACTGAAGACCGCACTCTCCGACTGGTTTACCTACACCCCGGGTGAGAGCGAGAAGTTTTTCGCTCGCTACGACACGTGGAAAGCCCTCGTCGGGTTCAATGACTCCTACGGGTCGTACGAGTTCACAGACAACCACTTTCACTACGGCTACTTCACCCTCGCGGCCGGCTTGCTTGCGTTCGAAGACCCAGAGTGGGCTGCTCACTACGGTCCGATGGCGACTCTCGTGGCGAAGCAGTACGCCAACTGGGACCGTAACGACAAGAACTTCCCATACCTGCGCACCTTCGATGTGTTCGAGGGGCATTCTTATGCCGGCGGCTACAGCTCCGGCGGCGGGAACAACCAGGAGTCCAGCTCAGAAGCCATCCAGTCATGGGCCGGCATCTTTATGCTCGGCTCCGCTTTAGGTAACGCCGAGATGCAGGCCACCGGCGCCATGGGTTATGTCACCGAGCGCGCCGCAGTGATGGACTACTACCTCAACTACAACGGGAATCCGAATGCCTCCAACGGCACCGGCACGGGGGTATTTCCGGCGGCCTACGCGCACAGCACCGTGGGTATCCTCGGCGACTCGGGACAGGCATTCGGTACCTACTTCAGCGGCGACCCCGCCTGGATCTTCGGAATCCAGTGGATGCCAACGGGTCCGTGGCTGAACTACCTCGGTTGGGACCGCCAATTCTCCAAGAGCCTGCTGAACGATATGTTCGACGAGCGCCCGGCTTCGCTTGGTGCCTACGTGAAGGGGGACGTCGGCGGGATTCTTGGCCTGGCGGCCAAGCAAATGGTCGGTCTCGGCACCTCCTACGGCGGAAAAGTAACAAAAAACCCAGTCGATTCCGTCAACACGCTGAAGGACGCCGTCCGAACGGCGTACCTCAACAACCCGACTTACACGAGCGCCAAGGTAGCAGCGAACCCGCTGTTCAACGCCTCCGCCGGTGAGTTGTACTTCAGCGTCGACGGCACGGGCCAGCTGGTGTTCCCCGAAGCGCACTGGACGCCGGATACCCTGCCGACGGTGCTCGTGCCGGCCACCCCGCCCGCAGACAAACCGGATAGCGATCCTAAGCTGTGGGCGCAGAATTGGACGCTGTTCTCCTACCTCTCCACAAACTACGACGTCGACCCCGCCGTGCAACAGAAGTTGCACAATTACGACGTGTCCGGCTACGACGCCGGACCCGACACCGCACAGGCGGCCAGCGTTTACAGCCGCATGGGTGATGCCCTCGGCAACGTGGTGCTCGGTCTCACCGCGCAGTCCGACCCTGATTTCTACGCCGACATGTACGGTGAGCTGATCAAGACCGGCGACCCTGTGGTCACGAATGACTCGATGGCCGGCGCGGTGTACTACAACGCCATGTCGAACCGATCTCTCGGCAGCGAGGTACTCACCCGCCACGTCGCTAACCCGACGAGCCAGGTGCACTACAACGCCAAGACGAACGCCTACAGCTACGCGGTCTTCAACCCGACCGACGCGCAAGCTGGGTACACGGTCTACGACGGCGACGCCGTGATTGGCACCATCCAGGTGCCGGCCCATACGCTCGTGCAGCACCATCTCGACGCGAAGCTGGATCACATCGTGATCACCGCTCCCGGAAGTGCGAAGACGGTGCAACGCGGCGACTCGCTCGAATTCACGGCCGTAGGCTACGACCAGTACGGCGCCGTCATCCCCGTCGACGACCTTCAGTGGTCGGTGGATGCTGGCGGAACCATCACCGGGCTGGGCACGTTCTCGGCAACGAAGAACGCCGATCCGGTGACGGTCACGGCTACCTCCGGCACGACAGAGGCGACCTATCAGGTTCGCGTCGCACCTCGACCCGTGCTGTCGAGCCTTGCGGTATCGCCCGAGTTCGTTCGCGTGACCGAGGCTGGCACGACGACGTTCACGGCGTCCGGCCTTGACCAGTACGCAGACCCGATCGAGTCGGGCACGGTCACGTGGGCTACCACTGCACAGGGCTCCATCGATGAATCTGGTGTGATGGTGACCGACTCAGCCGGCGCCGGATATGTCACTGCCTCTGCGGGGGCCGTAACTGGAACCGCGGTTGTCGCAGTGGTCGCTGAAGCAGCGGACATCGCGTTGGGCAAGCCGGCGACCGCCTCGAGCTCGGACGGTTCAAACACCGCCGGTTCGGCCGTGGACGGTTCGTCGAACACTCGCTGGGAGAGCGCGCACGGCGCGGGCGAACAGTGGGTCCGCATCGATCTAGAAAAGTCTTTCGACATTTCGTCGGTGCGCATCAATTGGGAGAGCGCGGCCGCAGCGAAATTCGAGATTCAGGTTTCGGATCGGGCGGAAGGCCCGTGGCAGACCGTCAGGACCGTGACGAAGGAGAACGCGGCACCCGATGACGTCGCGGTTGAGGCGACAGGCCGGTTCGTACGGATCCTTGGGCTCGAGCGCCTCACCAACTACGGTTACTCCATTTGGGATCTGGAGATCACAGGGACACTGTCCACCGCCTCGATCGACACGAGCACATTGCTGGTCACGCCGCGCAACGCGGCGGTTGTCAGTGGCCGGGAGGTGCAGTTCACCGCCTACGCTTTCGACGAGTCGGGCAATGGCGGGCGCGTCACCACCCGTCCGTGGACGGCCGACGGTGGTGACATCGACACAGATGGCACCTACACAGCTGGCAAGACCGCAGGGATCTACCCCGTCGCCGTGGAGTTCGACGGCGTCGAGGGATCGGCGACGGCCACCGTGAGCGCGAACACTCCGACCGACGAGCCTGGCGGAGGGCCGGACGACCCGGCGCCCGACTTACTCGCAAACGTGGCGTTCGGCAAGTCCGTCACCGCATCGTCGCGCGAGAACTCGGACACCCCGGCCGAGTTTGCCGTTGACGCTTCTGCTGCTTCGCGCTGGTCGAGCGGTGCCAGCGATGGTGCGTGGATCGAGGTCGACCTCGACACGGTTACCTCGATCGAGCGCGTCGACCTGACTTGGGAGGGCGCCTACGGTGCCAAGTACCTGGTGCAAACTCGTGACAAGGCGACAGACGACTGGACAACGGTGGTCACCGAGAACGACGGAGACGGTGCCACCGACAGCCACGTCGTTGACGCCCACGGCCGTTACTTGCGCATGCAGGGCGTCGAGCGGGCCACCCAGTATGGCTACTCGCTCTTCGACCTGTCAGTTTGGTCGACCGACGGAACTGTCGTGGCGAAGAACCTCGCCGCCGGAGCGACGGCGATTGCCACGAGCGAAGAGGCCTCGGGAACCCGAGCCAACAACGCGGTCGACGGCAATGCGTCGTCGCGTTGGTCGAGCGAGGCGAGAGACGACCAGTCGATCACGGTTGATCTCGGAGAGCGCGTACTTGTTTCTACGGTCGCGGTGCAGTGGGAGGACGCCTACGCCTCGGAATACCTCGTTCAGGGTGCAACCAGCGCAAGCGGTCCGTTCACGACCCTCGCTACCGAAAGCGCCGGGGACGGCGGACGTGAGTCGTTCGAGGTAACCGGGGAGTACCAGTACATTCGTGTGCAGGGGCTGCGTCGCGCGACGCCGTACGGCTACTCGATTTTCGAGATCGACATTCGCTGACCGGGATGTGTCATGTCCGGCAGCGACTTTCTCCGGCGGCGCCAGGGTGTCCGAGATCGAGCCGGCATTCGCCCTGGCCAATCCGCAGCGCGCGCTGCTCCGAATACGATTCGTAGCCGGTCGAGACATCCGTTGTGCCACAAATAAACACCCCCTGCCCATCGCGCACGACGACTGAGTAAACATCGGGTGCGCAACGAGCAGGGAAACATCGCGTGCGCAACGATCGAGGGCTGCGCAAGGTGTGGAAGCATAAACGCAATCCGGCGGTGTACCCGACCGCTGGCGTCGAGAAGGGGCAACTGTGCCGAGAATGTTGAAGAAAGCTGACCGAGCCGCCGCCGAGAAGGCGCGCCTGGAGGCGGTTGACGCGCTGAAGCTCCTGGATACCTCTCCCGAGGAGAGGTTCGACCGCATCACGCGTATTGCGCGGCAGATTTTCAACGTTCCCGTGGCTGAGATCAACCTGCTCGACGAGTTCCGCCAGTACACGCACTCGCCGCAGGTTCCGGGAGAGAGTGCCGCCAGCGACCGGTTTGACTCGTTCTGCCACGTTGCCATCGAGAGCGACGAAATCCTGGTTGTCTCCGACGCGACCCAGGACGAGCGTTTTGCTGCCAAGGGCGGTGTGACCGGTCCACGAAACATCCGCTTCTATGCCGGACGCCCCCTGAGCATCGATGGCGAGTCGCGGGTGGGAACGCTGTGCCTCGTCGACACCCAGCCGAGAGACCTGGATGACGTGCAATTGCGCCTTCTTGATGACATCGGGATGTGGGTCGAGCGCGAGTTGCGGGACAGCCCCGGTCGTCTCGATGCCCAGGAGGAACCCGCCGGAGCCGGCACCGCCCTGGCCGAACCCGCGCTTCCGCCGGGAGAACCGGTGCCCGCCTACGCCATCTCGGGAACCAGCCTGCCGATGCGCAAAGTGGGCGGCGACTTCTTTGCCGTCCGCGAGCTCGACGGTGGCGTTGAACTGCTTGTCGCTGACGTGATGGGTCAGGGTGCTGCCGCCGAGGCCATCGCCTCCACCATCCGCAGCAGGTTCGAACAGTACGACGGCTCCGACATTGCGGCGGCCATGCAGGATGCGAACGGCACGCTCTCCCAGGACCTGCGCTCGGTGGGAACGTTCGCGACCCTGGTGTTGGCGCGTGTTGACTCCAAGACGGGGATCGTGGATTATGCGGATGCCGGCCACGGCCTCACCATCATCGTGCGGGCAGACCGCGGCATCGAGCGGCTGGAATCGACCGGGTTTCCGCTCGGGCTGCTGGCCGCCGGCGCGTGGGACGTACGCTCCTCGATGCTTGAGCCGGGCGACACCCTCGTGTCGTTCACCGATGGGTTGCTCAACCTGTTTGACGGTACGCTCGCGTCGCTTACGCAGATCGCGGAACTCGTGCGCGAGACATCCGGTCCCCAAGCCCTGATTAATCGGGTGAGCGCGATGAACCGCCGCTCCAAAGCGCGCGACGACCTGACCGTGGTCGCCGTCACGCGAACGGCCTGACCGCGCCGGGCTCAGGTCGCCGGGCTCAGGGCGCCGGGCTCTCGGCGCCGCGACCTTGGCGCCTCGCTCGTGACGCCTCAGTGCTGGGGCGCGAGGGCGGCGTCGATGAGGGTAACCGCCGCGGCACGGGCGTGATGGGCGGACTCCGGGCTGCCGGAGATCGCTGCGGTGGTTTGGGCGCCCTCCGCGAGGAGCGCCAGCTGCGGCGCGAGGAAGTCGGGGGCGCCAGCCTGGCGGGACAGTTCCGCGACATAGGCCTGGAAGGACAACTTCTGTTCGCGGGCCGCCTCCGCGACCGACGGCACGGTGGCACCGAGTTCGCCGAACGCGTTGATGAAGCCGCAGCCGTTGAAGTCGTCGGTGCTGAACCAGGCGAACAGGAAGTCATAGATCGCAAGCAGTTTTTCGCGCGGTGTCGACACCGCGGCGGCTGTGTCTTCGATGCCGTCTGTCCACACCTGGTGACGGCGGTCGAGCACAGCGAGCACGATCGCCTCCTTGGAGGGGAACAGCGAGTACAGCTTCTTCAGCGATACTCCGACCTCGGAGCGCAGCTCGTCCATTCCGACGGACTGCACCCCACGCGCGTAGTAGAGCCGGTCGGCGGCGGATACTGCGCGCTCGCGGAGCTCGGTGGTGGCGTCCATGGTCGTCTCTTCCTGACAATCTTGCGGCAAAGGTGTCGAATCTAACGCTGCCGACTTGCGCTGAGAACGTTCGTTCTCTAGAGTAGCAAACAACGCGGAGAACGACCGTTCTCCGTCGTCGGCTGATTTCCACGAAGGAACCCACAATGTCGTTCATCACGGTTGGCAAAGAGAACACCACGAGCATCGACCTCTACTACGAAGACCACGGGGAGGGCCAGGCGGTCGTCCTGATCCACGGCTACCCGCTGGATGGCCGTTCGTGGGAGAAGCAGACCGCCGCCCTGCTCGACGCCGGGTACCGGGTGATCACCTACGACCGTCGCGGATTCGGGCAGTCCAGCCAGCCGACCGTCGGATACGACTACGACACCTTCGCCTCCGACCTCAACACGGTGCTCGAGACCCTCGACCTGAACAACGTGGTGCTCGCCGGATTCTCCATGGGAACGGGTGAGGTTGGTCGCTACATCGGCACCTACGGAACCGCGCGCGTTGCCAAGGCCGCGTTCCTCGCGCCGCTCGAGCCGTTTCTGATCAAGAGCGACGAGAACCCGGACGGCGCCGCGCCGATCGAGTTCTTCGAGGGCATCGCCGCGACCGTAAAGGCCGACCGCTATTCCTACTTCACCGGGTTCTACAACGACTTCTACAACCTGGACGAGAACCTCGGATCACGCATCAGCGAAGAGGTCGTTCGCCACAGCTGGGACGCCGCCGCCGGCTCCGGCTTCTACGCAGATGCCGCCGCCCCGCTGACCTGGCCGACCGACTTCCGCGGGGACATCCCGAAGATCGACGTGCCCACCCTCATCCTGCAGGGCACCGCTGACCGCGTGCTGCCGATCGACTCCACCGGCCGCCCGTTCGCGAAGCTGCTGCCCGAGGCCGACTTCGTTGAGATCGAGGGCGCCCCGCACGGACTGCTCTGGACCCACGCCGACGAGGTCAACGCCGCCCTGCTCGCCTTCCTCGCGAAGTAGCGTCAGCAGAACGCAACAACGGCCGCCCGGCTTAGCCTGGGCGGCCGTTGGCGCGCGTGTCTGCGGAAGCGTGTGTCTGCGGAAGCGGGTGTCTGCGGTCAAGTGCGATGCAGGCAGGCGGATGCCGCGGGGTCGTCGTTACCCGCCGATCCGCACGACCATCTTGCCGAGGTTCTCTCCGCGCATCAGCGCACCGAAAGCCTCCAGCGCGTTGTCGATGCCGTCGACGACGGTCTCGTCGTAGACGATCTTGCCGGAAGCGACGAGCGGCCCCACTTCGGCGGCGAACTGGGGCGAGTACTCGAGGTAGTTGCCGATCGTGAAG
The DNA here is from genome assembly GCF_003003265.1 of Glaciihabitans tibetensis. Lineage (GTDB taxonomy): Bacteria > Actinomycetota > Actinomycetes > Actinomycetales > Microbacteriaceae > Glaciihabitans > Glaciihabitans tibetensis. Next base: position 73,998 of record NZ_PVTL01000009.1, on the reverse strand, counting down.
CCCTTGAGCATCAGGCCCTTCGTCGTGAGCATCGACATGTTGCGGGGCCCGACCGGAGGCTCGGACGAGTTGTAGGAGGAGATTGCTCCGCACAGCGCCGCGCGCCCGCCATCGTTAAACGACGAGATGGCCGCCTCGAGGTGGTCGCCACCCACGTTGTCGAAGTAGACGTCGATACCGTCGGGGGCGGCGGTGGCGAGCTGGCCCGCGACATCCCCCATTTTGTAATTGAAGGCTGCATCAAAGCCGTACCGGTCGATCAGGTGTGCCACCTTCTCGTCGGATCCAGCGCTGCCGATGACGCGTCCGGCGCCGCGGGATCGGGCAATCTGGCCGACGGCGGAACCGACTGCTCCGGCCGCTCCCGAGACGAAGACGGTATCGCCGGGCTGCATATCGGCGATCACAAAGAGGCCGACCCATGCCGTCAGGCTGGTCATGCCCAGGGCGCCGAGGAAGACGGATGACGCGACGCCGGCGATCTCGTTGGTCTTACGGAACTGCGCCGCAGCTCCCTGCGCGACATCGCGCCAGCCCTGGAAATGCTGCACCAGATCGCCCACCGCGAGCGCATCGGAACGGGACTCGGTCACGCGTCCGATCGCGCCGCCCACCATGGTCTCGCCGAGAACGTAGGGCGGGGTGTACGACTTCACGTCATTCATGCGCCCGCGCATGTACGGGTCGACGGAGATGAACTCGTTGGTCACGCGAACCTCGCCGTCCGCAAGCGGCGACAGCTCGACGGAGACGTAGCGGAAGTCCTCGGCCACGGGCACACCGACGGGGCGGCGCATCAGCTGCCACTGGTGGGAGATGGGGGAGGGGGATGTGCGGACGGTCATAGAAAATCTCTTCTGGGTGGGGTGTGGCGAAACGAGCGCGTGGGGCGGATGCGGAAAGCGCGACCTCTAGTCTGCGCCTCCGGGCTCGCCTATGCGCTCACCCCTGCGTTCTGCGCCGCCCTGATCAGCGTTCGACTCGACAGCGACCTGACGGGGGTGTTGACTTGCCGTTATGGACACGACCTCCGATTCCCAGCGCGGCGACGACCCGCACGAACCCGAATCCGAACGTGAGGGTCCAACAAGTGAGCAAGCAGAGGGTGCCGAGTCCGGCGGTCTGAGTGACCGAAACCAGAGGATTCTGGATGACGCCGAACGACGAGATGAGCAGGCGACCGACCGGGACACTGTCTCGGATGAGCGCGAGCGTGTGGCGGACCGCGCGGCATTCACGAGTGAGGACGGCACCTACTCGGGCCACGGCGAGCGTCGAGCCGCAGCGATGGATCGCGCGAGCTCAAAAAGTGACCGGGAACTGTCCGCGGCAGATCGCGCTCGTCTGACCGACCACTCTGCGGACTGAGTTGGCTGCGGACTGAGCTGGCCGTGGACTGAGCTGGCCGTGGGCTGAGCTGGCTCCTGACTGGACGCGCTGCGGAGTGCACTCAGGCGCCAGCGCGTGAACTGGCCGACGCTGGCGCGGGCCCCCGGCGGAGCCAGCGCATGATCGGCTCGATGAAACGGGCGGCAACGGGCCCCACGACGGCGAGCAGCAACACGTAGGCGGATGCCAGTGCTGCGAGCCCATCATCCACCGCCCCAGAGGCGACAGCGAGACCGGCGATCACGATCGAAAACTCACCGCGCGCGATGAGGGCCGCCCCGGCACGCGCACGGCCGAGCGGTCCGATGCGCTGGCGTTTGGCGGCCCACCAGCCCGTCACCATCTTGGTCGCGGAGGTGACGATGGCCAGCGCCACCGCGACCCCCAGCACGGGCGGGATGCTTCCGGGGTCGGTGTTGAGTCCGAAGACGAAGAAGAACAGGGCCGCGAACACGTCGCGCAGCGGCTCGAGCACCCGGGTCGCGTTCTCCGCTGTCACCCCGGAAATCGCGATGCCGAGCAGGAATGCGCCGACCGCGGCGGAGACCTGCAACGAGGAGGCGATCCCGGCGACGAGCAGGGCGGCGCCGATCAGCTTGAGCAAAAACGATTCGCGGTCGGGACTGTCGATCACTCCGGAGATCACGTGCCCGTAGCGCAGCGCCGCAACGAGAATTATGGTGAGCGCGAGCAGTGAGATCCCGACCGCCTGCAGGCCTCCCAGAATGGACACCCCCGCGAGCACCGCAACCACCACGGGCAGGTAGAGCGCCATGGCGAGGTCCTCGATAACGAGGATCGACAGGATCACCGGCGTCTCGCGGTTACCGAGCCTCCCCAGGTCGCTGAGGACCTTCGCGATGATGCCGGACGACGAGATGTAGGTCACGCCGGCCATGACCAGCGCGCCGACCGGACCCCAGCCGAGAAGCAGCGCCACGATCGCCCCGGGGGCCATGTTGAGCACGAGGTCGACGACACCGGCCATCCAGGATTGCCGGAGCCCGGTCACGAGCTCGGCGGCGGTGTACTCGAGGCCCAGCATCAGCAACAACAGCACCACACCGAGCTCGCCCGCCATCTCGCCGAAGTCAGCCACCCCGGCGAACTCGACCAGGCCGCCCTGGCCGAGCATGAGCCCGCCGACCAGGTAGAGCGGAACGGGCGACAGCGAGATTTTGCTCGCAAGGTGCCCGAGGATCCCGAGCCCCAGAAAAACAACACCGAGTTCAACGAGCGAGACCGCGGTGCTTGTCATGATCGACTCAGCGCGGGTGCAGTATCTCGGCGGCCGCGGCGAGCCCGTCGGCGGTGCCCACGATCACGAGCACGTCACCCGTGCGGATGCCGAAGTCCGGGGTGGGGGAGGGCAACACTTCGCCGCTGCGCAGGATCGCCACGATCGACGCCCCTGTGCGGGTGCGCAGTTGAGTGTCCCCGAGGGTGCGTCCGCTAAAAGGCGAAGTCGGCTCGATCAATGCCTGCTCGGTTCTTACGCCCGGGATGTCGCGGTGTTCAGCCGTGAGCTGCGCGACGAGTTGAGCGCCGCCGAGCAGGCTCCCCAGTCCCGCCGCTTCTTCGACGGTGAGAGGAACGGACACCAACGAGGCATCGGGATCGTCGAGTCGCGACACGATGAGTTCACTTCTGCCGTCGCGGTGGATGACCACGCCCACCCGGCGACCGGTCGCGACCGTGATCTCTTTGCGGATGCCGATTCCGGGTAGCGGCGTTTCCTCCACGTCCATACGGTCAGGGTAGTCCTCGGGGGCGGCGAGTGGGCGGGAATCGGCGACTGCTCCTCCCCGTAGCGGGCGCGGCTGGCTGGCCGGCCACCACTGGGGAGTGACGCAGCCGACAGTCGGTGGTCGCGGCTATCCTGTCTAGGTGGTTACAGCCCTGTATCGCCGGTATCGCCCGGAGACTTTTTCCGAACTGATCGGACAGTCTCAGGTGACCGATCCGCTGCGCACGGCTTTGCGCACCGACCGGGTGAACCACGCATACCTCTTTAGTGGTCCGCGTGGCTGCGGCAAGACGACATCCGCTCGTATTCTCGCCCGCTGTTTGAACTGTGTGGAGGGGCCGACCGATACCCCGTGCGGAGTGTGCCCCAGCTGCGTTGAGCTGTCGCGTGACGGGGGCGGCTCGATGGATGTCGTCGAGATCGACGCCGCCAGCCACGGTGGTGTCGACGACGCCCGCGACCTGCGTGAGCGGGCCATTTTCGCCCCGGCGCGCGATCGCTACAAGATCTTCATCCTCGACGAAGCGCACATGGTCACCACGACCGGCTTCAACGCGCTGCTGAAGATCGTCGAAGAGCCGCCGGAGCACGTCAAGTTCATCTTCGCGACGACCGAGCCTGAGAAGGTCATCGGCACTATTCGCTCGCGCACCCACCACTACCCGTTCCGGCTCGTGCCACCGGCGCAGATGCTCGAGTATGTTCAGCACCTCTGCGAGGAAGAAAGCATCACCGTTGCCCCCGGAGTGCTGCCGCTCGTGGTGCGAGCCGGTGGTGGGTCGGTGCGTGACACGCTGTCGCTGCTCGACCAGCTGATGGCGGGATCCGAGGGCACCAACATTGAGTACGAACGGGCGGTAGCGCTCCTCGGCTACACCCACGGTGCCCTGCTCGACGAAGTTGTCGACGCCGTCGGTGCCCGCGACGCCGCAGCCGCGTTCAGTGCGGTCGACCGCATCATCCAGACCGGCCAAGACCCGCGTCGATTTGTCGAAGACCTTCTCGAGCGACTGCGCGACCTCATCATCGTTTCGGCGACCGGTGAGGGTGCCTCCGCGGTGCTGCGCGGAATCCCGCAGGACGAGCTCGAGCGCATGGCGCAGCAATCCCACAAGTTTGGGTCGGCGGAGCTCTCGCGTGCGGCCGACGTGGTCAACGCGGCTCTGACCGAGATGACCGGCGCGACCTCTCCGCGGCTGCACCTCGAGCTCATGGTCGCCCGCGTGCTGGTGCCCGCGAGCGACGAGACCGAACGCGGAGCCCTCGCCCGGCTGGAACGCCTCGAGCGTCGCATTGGGGTCGACACGACCGCTGCTGGCGATGGTGATTCGGGTGTTGGTGGCGCGGGAGTTGGCGCTTCGGGAGTTGGCGCCTCTGGCGGTGCTGGTACGGGTGGAGTTGGTACGAGTGGTGCTGGTACCGGGCGAACCGGCGCTCCTCCGCGCCTGGGTGGCTCGGCCGCGCCCATGGCTGATCGGGCTGCACGTCGGCCAGAACCGTCGCTGTCCTCGGGTGCGCCGGCGGCCGCCCGACCCGACGCATCGTCCACGGTCGGACGCCGGAGGGAACCGGTTCGAGGTCAGGGCGAGACCGCGCCAGTCTCCGCAGCCTCGGCACCTTCGGGCGTCGAGCCGGGATCGGCCGCTCCCATTCCGGCGACGACGTCCTGGCCCGCAATCGCCGTTCCTGGGTCGGGTGCGCCCGCAGCGTCCGCGACTCAGGCACCTCCGGCGACTCAGGCCGCTCAGGCGCCTCCGGCGGCTCAGGCGCCTCCGGCAGCCGACGCGACCGCTGTCCCGCCGACCAGCGAGGCGGCATCGCAAGCCGGGGGCGACACTCCCGCAGCGGACGACGCTCCCGCGGCGCCCGCCGACACGCGTTCTGTTGCCGGCATCGTCAACGACACGGCACGGGCTACCGCGGTTCCCGAGGTCGTGGCGGCCGCGGCATCCCCCACCCCGGCTCCTTCGACGGTGATTCCCGTCACCCTCCAACAGGTGCGCGACGCCTGGCCCGAGATTCTGGAGCTGGTCGAGAAGGAAAAGCGCAGCGCGTGGATCGTGGTGTTCTCGTCGCAGGCCAGGGCGCTCGCGGGGGACGTGCTCACGCTGACCTTCCCGGGTGAGAACGACGTCGCGAACTTCCGCCAGCCGCCGTCGAACGGTGAGAGCGTGAGCGAATACCTTCGCAGGGCGATCCTCGATGTGCTCGGCATCCGGGTGAAGTTCATCGCCCGCGTGGAGCCGACGATGGCTAACACCGCACCGCCCGCCCGCACCGGAGGCCCGTCACAGGCGGCTGCCGCTGCCGCGTCCGCGACGACGACGCCACCCGCTCCCGCCCGCCCGGTTCAGCAGAGTTCGGCGGGTTCCGCTCAGCCGCAATCACAGCCTCGTTCGCCTGAGGCGACTCGGCCGCAGCAATCGACTCAGCCGCAGCAGTCGGCTCAGCCGCCCCAGGGCAGTCAGCGATCGCAGGCAACTCAACAGACGTCGCAGGCGACCCAGCGATCCCAGCCGACAGCGGACCAGGCTCGCACCGCACCGCCAACCCAGAATGCGCCGATCCGGACGGCGCCGCCATCTCCGGCTGCGCCGACCCGGACCGCTCCGCCAACTCAGGCTGCGCCGACCCGGACCGCGCCGCCGCAGGGGCGTCCGTCAGCTTCGCCCCAGACGAGCCGTGCGCAGCCCAACGGCCCGCAGGCCTCGCGCTCGCAAACCGGTGCGTCGCAGCAGGGGCGTTCGCCGCAGTCGACGGCCGGGCAGCGTGAGCGCAAGCTCAGCGACATCCCCGACTCGTTTGCCCCGCCGCCCGACGACTACGTCGAGCCGATCGAGCCCGACCTGCAGTCCGAGTATGAACCCGGCGGATGGGCTGTCGCGTCAATCCCCGGCGGCGCCACTCCGACGCCGCAGCAGAACGTCGAGGCAGCAAAGGCGGTCCAGGCGGCGAAGCCGAGTCTGGTGATCGACCCGACCGCGCCCCCTACCCGACCATTCGGCAAGGGCACCCCGCCGCCGAGCCTGGCTCCGGGGGAGAAGCAGCGCTACGGAGAATCCGTGGTGCGCGAGATCCTCAGTGCCAGTTTTATTGAAGAAGAACCGGTGGCTCCCCGAGTCATCCCTATGCCGAGAAACGACTAAGCCGTGTACGAAGGCATCATCCAGGAACTGATCGACGAGCTCGGACGGCTTCCCGGTATTGGACCGAAATCCGCCCAGCGCATCGCGTTCCACATCCTGCAGACCGAAACCTACGACGTGACCCGTCTGGCCGAAGTGTTGTTGGAGATTCGCGAGAAGGTGCGCTTCTGCGAGATCTGCGGAAACGTCGCGGAAGAAGCGACCTGCAGTATCTGCCGCGACCCACGCCGTTCGCCCGCCACGATCTGTGTGGTGGAAGAGGCGAAAGATGTCGTCGCTATCGAGCGCACCCGCGAGTTCCGTGGCCTGTACCACGTGCTGGGCGGCGCCATCAGTCCCATTGATGGCGTGGGGCCAGATGACCTGCGCATTCGCAGCCTCGTGCAACGCCTCGCCGATGGCGTGGTGACGGAGGTCATTATCGCGACTGACCCAAACCTCGAGGGTGAGGCGACCGCAACGTACCTGACCCGATTGCTGGTGCAGCCGAACCTGCGCGTAACCCGTCTGGCGTCGGGACTTCCTGTCGGTGGCGATCTGGAGTACGCCGACGAGGTCACCCTCGGACGCGCCTTCGAAGGCCGCCGGCTCGTCCAGCACTGAGAGGACTTTTTCAGTGCTGATAAACGAACAGCGCTGCAGCCGTATTCAGTGGACGGTGTCTGTGTCAGCGCGCCGAGATCGCGCCGTTGCGACGAGGGTGCCGAGCAACTGGAGCTTGTCCGCGCTGGCCGTTCCCGCCGCGGCTTGGTAGACAACAAGCTGCTGGCCGGGCGAACTCCTCACGTCGAACGCGTTGTAACTCAGAAGCAGGTCACCGACCTCCCGATGATGGAACGCCTTCGCCTCGTGCGTTTTACCGCGCACGTCGTGCCGGGCCCAGAGCGCTCGGAATTCCGCGCTAGCTGCGTGCGTCTCCGCCACTAGCGCGAGGACCGCCTCGTGGCTGCTTGGATGTCCGAGCGCGAGTCGGAGGTTGGCTACACATGTCTCTGCCGCCCGAGTCCAGTCCGCGAAGAAGCCGCGACCTGCTGGGTCGATAAAGGTCATGCGCACAATGTTGTCGACGGTCGAGAAATCGGCGTAGAGGGCTTCCGCAAGTTCATTCTTGGCGAGGATGTCGAGCTGCCGATTGATGATTAGGGCCGGGGTATGTGACCACGACGCGAGAAGATCCTTCAGGGATGGGCTGACGGATTTCTGCAGCGGCTGGAACGGCGAAGGTGCGAGGCCCGCCAGACGGAAAACATGCTCGCGAAGGTCCGCATCGAGGTTTAGTGCCCGGGAGAGGGCGTTCAGGACAGCGGGCGATGGGTTTTTCTCCCGACCCTGTTCTAATCGCGTGTAGTAGTCGACGCTTACACCGGCAAGCATCGCCACCTCTTCGCGCCGCAGCCCAGAGACTCTGCGCCCCGGCTGGGAGGTCAGCCCGACGTCGTCTGGCCCGACGTGGCCGCGACGGGCCTTGAGGAAAATGCCGAGATCGGTGGGACTCATAGGTCGACCGTAGTTGCTCGGACCCCGTTCAGGCAGGCCGCACCGCACCCCGGCACACAGCAGCCTGTCCCACAACTCAAGTAGCGGACAGGCTTGGCCGTGTTGCTCAGTCGATCCCGACATCCGCGTCGATCTTCATGAGAACGCCTCCGCCACGCTACGAAAGAAGTCGAATAATGTCCTCCCCTCAACCGCCCTCGCTCGCGGAGTTCACCTCTGCGCACACGGCCGGTCGGCCGATCCTTCTGACCGGTGGGGCCGTCGTCACCATGGACCCTCAGGTGCCCGACCGTGACGCCGGCGACGTCCTGATTGCCGGAACCCGCATCGTCGCCGTCGGCGCCGACCTGCGTTCCGACCCAGAACTCGCAGCGGTAATTGCCTCAGCGCTCGTTGTGGACACACGGGGCTCGATCGTCAGCCCCGGTTTCGTCGACAGCCACCGCCACGCGTGGGAGACCCAGCTACGTCGGAGCATCCCCGATGTCACGGACCTCGGCGAGTACGTCATGTCCACGCTCGCAGGCATCGCGCCGCTGTACACACCGCACGACATGCACGTCGGCACCCGCCTCGCGGCGCTCACGGCCCTCGACTCGGGGATCACCACAATGCTCGACTTCTCCCATAACTCCCGTACTTCGGCGCACTCGGATGCTGCCATCAACGCCCTCATCGACACCGGTATACGCGGAGTCCATGCCTCGATGGGTCCCCACTTCGGGGACTGGGACCACCAGTGGCCGGCAGACATGGAACGACTCCGGGGTTCGTTTCACGGCGCGAACAACGGACTCGTAACGCTCAGACTCGCCGCCCTTTCTACCGACGAGATTGCCGGCCCGGCCATCGCCTACGGCCCCGAACTCGCCGCCCTTGCCCGCGATCTCGACGTCTGGACCAGCATCGACGCCGTCTTCGGCCTGTCGTCGTCCGAGGCCATTCTGCGGTGGGCACGCCAGGGAATCCTCGATCCGACTCTCACTCTGATCCACTCCACGGGCCTCACCCCTGACGCCTGGAAGGTCATGGGCGAGGCTGGTGTGACGGTCTCTCTCGCCCCGACATCCGACGCCCAGATTGGGCTCGAGACGGCGATTCCTTCCATCGATGAGGCTCTCGCCGTCGGCATTCGGCCAGGCCTGAGCATTGACGTGGAAGTAGCGCTTGCAAGCGACATGTTCACGCAGATGCGGACCCTCCACGCGATCCAGCGGATGCGGGCCACAAATAGCGCCTACGGCACGACCGAGACGCCGAACCGCATCAGCACCCGCGACGTGCTCGACTTCGCCACCCTCCAGGGCGCCAAAGCCAATGCCCTCGGCGATGTCACCGGCTCGCTCACCCCCGGTAAGGATGCAGACATCCTCGTCGTTCGGGCCGACGGCATCAACAACATGCCGCTCAACGACGCCATCGGAACACTCGTTCTGGGTGCCGACGCGCGCAATATCGAAACTGTGCTCGTCGCGGGAAATCCACGCAAATGGGCAGGAGTGCTAGTCGGTGAGGACCTTGACGCTCTGCGCGACGAAGTCCTTCGCTCACGCGACGCCATCATCCGTCGGGTGGCGGGCCTGTGAGCGACCGATTGCCGGTGGGTCATGACTTCGTCGGACTCTGGGTCACTGCCGATGGCGTGATTCGTCAACGTCTCTTGCCCGGGGGGCGCTACACCGAGGCGCGGGGCAGCCGCGAAGCGGCGTACACCGGCGATTACAGAATCGAAGGAACGATGATCTACTACCACGACGACACCGGCTTCTCGGCTGACGGCGAGTTCCGTAAGGACGTGCTCTACCACGCAGGCATGGTGATGTTCCGTGACGCCGCCTCGCCGGCACCGCGTCCCTAGTGGCGTGCGGACCGCGGATCACCCGAGGCACGATTGCCCCCCACTCGCTGAATGCCCCTAACCTTCTGAGTGCCCCTCACGTCGCGGGGATCCGTCAAGAAAGCAGGCGCCCGTGATCAGCACCCTTCTGGTCGAGAACGCTTCGTTAGTGCGCGTTCTGTTCTGGGTTGCAGTTGCCGCGAGCGCCACGATCGGCTGGTTACTCCACCGATCCGGGAAATCGCGGATCCTCTCCGTATTGGCTGCGATAGGGCTCTTGGGCATCATCGCGCTGACCGTGTCGCCGTCCGACGGCGGCGACTCGGGCTTCTGTACGGTTCAGTTTTCCGTGCCGTCCCGAGGGATCGATACTCTGGCCAACGTCGCCATGATGGTGCCGCTGTCCCTGTTCGGGGCGCTCTGGCTCCGTCGCCCACTGGCGGTGCTCGCGGCGGTGTCGGGACTGTCGGCGGGCATCGAGTTGCTCCAGGCCCTCCTGCCGGCCCTCGGTCGCGCCTGCGACACCGACGACTGGCTCATGAATACCGTTGGCGCGGTAGTCGGGGTGCTGCTCGCGATCGGCATCATCGCCGTTGATGGGGGTCATCCTCGTCGGCACGCCGCAGCAGAGCGCCGGACCTCCCGGTAATCGCGGCAGCTCGGCAACTGGCCGGTCGGGGATCGGGGGAGGCCGCTCGTTGTCCGGTCAGCGAATCGACGGTCGTACGGAGCGCGTTAGGCAGAGGAAGTCCCCGCGCGGGGCTTTTGGGGGGCATTCCGCGCGGGGACTCGGTCGCGGAACCAGACGGGGGTCGGTTCCACGAGGTGTCGGCGACAAGCTCCAGCCCAGGCGGGGAGCGAGAGGGGCTGGCCGTTCACGTTTGCCGACTCCTCAACAAACGTCGCTTGCATCGACGACAACTGTGGTTCGAAGCCAGCGCAAGACCGGATTGGTCCGTCGGCAACTTTTTTTGCGACGCCGACGTCGACCCACCCGACCGGAGGTTCTGCCGCATCACGAGGACTAAGATCGTCTCTCGGAAGCCAGTGCTGGCGTTCGTTCCGCTGAGATCCCAGGAGTACCGAGTGAGCTTGATCGTACAGAAGTACGGTGGATCTTCCGTCGCGGATGCCGAGAGCATCAAGCGGGTGGCCAAGCGGATCGTTCAGACCCGCAAGGCCGGCAACGAAGTCGTTGTTGTGGTGTCCGCCATGGGTGACACCACCGACGAACTGATGGACCTCGCCCACGAGGTTGTGCCGCTGCCGTCCGGCCGTGAACTCGACATGCTGCTCACCGCGGGCGAACGTATTGCTATGGCGCTCCTGGCCATGTCCATCAAGAGCCTCGGCGTCGACGCGCGCAGCTACACCGGCAGCCAGGCCGGCATGATCACCGACGCTCAGCACGGCAGCGCGCGGATTGTGGATGTCACGCCCGGTCGTGTTCGGGAGGCGCTCGACGAGGGCGCCGTCGCGATCGTCGCCGGTTTCCAGGGGTTCAACCGTGTCACCGGCGACATCACCACCCTCGGCCGGGGCGGCTCAGACACCACCGCCGTCGCGCTCGCCGCAGCTCTCAAAGCCGACGTCTGCGAGATATACACCGACGTCGACGGCATCTTCACCTCGGACCCGCGCCAGGTGCCGTCTGCGCGCAAGATCGATCGCATCACCAGCGAAGAGATGCTCGAACTCGCCGCCGCGGGCGCGAAGGTGCTGTACATCCGCGCCGTCGAATACGCCCGTCGCCACGGTGTCACCCTGCATGTGCGATCCTCGTTCAATAACAACGAGGGAACCCTGGTCGTTAACCCAGTAGACGGAGAAAACAGCGTGGAAGAGCCCCTGATCGCCGGAGTGGCAGCCGATCTGAGTCAAGCGAAGATCACCGTCGCTGGAGTCCCCGACATCCCGGGCAAGGCGGCTCAGATTTTCACCATCGTCGCCAGCTCCAACGCGAACATCGACATGATCGTGCAGAACGTCTCCGCGGCGGCCACCGGCCGTACGGACATCTCCTTCACGCTGCCGAAGACCGAGGGTTCGGCCACGATCGCCGCCCTGGAGGCGCAGCGGGAGTCCGTCGGCTTCGAGATGCTGCAGTACGACGACCAGATCGGCAAGCTGTCGCTCGTCGGCGCCGGGATGCGCACGAACGCCGGCGTCTCCGCGAAGCTGTTCACGGCCCTGTTCGAGTCGGGAATCAACATCGAGATGATCTCGACCAGTGAGATTCGCATCTCCGTGGTGACCCGCGCCGACACCATTAACGACGCGGTGCGCGTGGTGCACAGTGCGTTCGACCTCGACGGTGACACCCCGGCCGTCGTGCACGGCGGCACCGGGCGCTAACCTAGGCATTTCCATCTTCTAGCTAACCCGTATTGAGGCAGATCACGATGACTTCCCTTTCAGGCGTACGTATCGGCGTCGTTGGCGCCACCGGCCAGGTGGGCGCTGTTGTGCGTCGCCTCCTCGAGGAGCGCGACTTTCCGGTAGCCGAAATTCGCTACTTCGCCTCCGCCCGCAGCGCCGGCACGACCCTGCCGTTCAAGGGCGAGGACATTGTGGTTGAGGATGCCGCGACCGCCGATCCCACCGGGCTGGACATCGCGATCTTCTCGGCCGGAGCAACGACGTCGAAGGCCCAGGCCCCGCGCTTCGCCGCGGCGGGCGTGCTCGTGATCGACAACTCGTCCGGGTTCCGGATGGACCCCGAGGTGCCGCTCGTCGTCAGCGAAGTCAATCCGCACGCGATCGAGCAGGCCGTCAAGGGCATCATCGCGAACCCGAACTGCACCACCATGGCCGCCATGCCCGTGCTGAAGGTGCTGCATGCTGAGGCCGGCCTCGAGCGCCTCATCGTGAGTACCTACCAGGCCACCTCGGGTGCGGGCCTCGCCGGCGGGCGGGAGCTGCTGGAGCAGACCCGCGCCGCGGGTACGCAGGACCCGATGGAACTGGTGCTGGATGGCTCGGCGATCGAGTTTCCCGCCCCCGACAAGTTCCCGAAGACCATCGCCTACAACGTGATCCCGCAGGCCGGGTCGTTCGTCGACGACGGGCTGTTCGAGACCGACGAGGAGAAGAAGCTCCGCAACGAGAGCCGCAAGATCCTCGAACTCCCCAACCTGTTGGTCAGCGGAATCTGCGTCCGCGTGCCCGTATTCACCGGTCACTCTCTCGCGATCAACGCCGAGTTCGCGTCCCCCCTGTCGGTCGAGCGCGCCAAGGAACTGCTGGCGGACGCCCCCGGCGTTGTTCTCACCGATGTGCCCACCCCGCTCGAAGCCGCCGGCCAGGACCCCAGCTACGTCGGCCGCATCCGCCAGGACGAGGGTGTTCCCGGAGGCCGCGGGCTCGCCCTCTTCATCAGCAACGACAACTTGCGCAAGGGCGCGGCGCTGAACGCCGTGCAGATCGCCGAGCTGGTCGCCGCGAAGCTGGTAGCTGCGCTGTAAGAACCGCAACGCACGCGCAGAAGGGCCGCCCCGAGATTCGTCTGGGCGGCCCTTCTGGTTCGTGGTGCGGTATCTCTACGGCGTTGCCGTCAGATGCGTGAGCGGATGTCGGCTACCGGTCGTTGTGGCCGCGCCCATGTCCTCCGTGTCCCTTGTCGTGACCGTGACCCTTGTCCCAGCCGCCGTGGCTGTTCCCGTCACCATCGCCGTTCCCGTCTCCGTGGCCGCCACCGTGCCAACCACCGTGGCCGCCGCCGTTACCGGGGTCAGTCGTGTACCCGAGCCCGAAGCCGTACTCGAACAGCGGGTTGGCGGTGTCGTTCGCCACGTCCTCGTACTGCGCCTCCACCTCGGCAGTGCTCGACGGCAGTTCGAACGGCAGCGTTCCGCTCGGAGCGGCCTCGCCGCTGATGACGTTGAGCAGCGCTTCGTCGGAGACGCCATAGGAAGCGAGCACCGCGTCCGCGTTCTCCAGCACGTTGCCGAGCACCAGCGGGCGTGCGAGGTCCGGAACCGCGACCGTGGTGACTCCGGCCTCACGGGAAGCCACGAGGGCAGCGAAGTCCTCGTTCTCCGCGGAGAATTCGAGCCCCGTGAGGTCGTCGCCTCCGCGCGGGTCCGTCAACCTCACGATGGCGAGGTCAGCCTCGGCCAGTTCGAGCACCGGGGTGTATCCGGCCGCAACGGCCGCCTCGTTCGTCACGCCGTACAGCCAGACGTTCTGAGCGTCGGCGGGAGAAACGGGCAGCGTGGCTGCGCCGGTCTCCAGCAGGCCGTTCTCCAGCAGGGTCAGGGATTGCTCCTGCGTGGCAAGACCCACAGCGCGGAACTCGTCGTTGCCCACCAGCGCATCCGCTGCGGCAGCATCGACGTACGGGTTCTCGAACAGGCCGAGGGCGAACTTCTGCTCCAGCACCCGACCCGCGGCCTCGTCGACCCGCGACTCGGCGAGGTATCCCGCCGCAACCGCCTCTTCGATGTACTGCGGCGCGCTGCTGCCCCCGATGACATCCACGCCCGCGTTGATCGCGCTGGCGTACCGCTCGGGAAGCGTCAGGTCTTCAACACCCCAGGGCATGCCCGCGCCCCAGGGGCCAACAAAGGATGCCGGCGGGCGGTTGTCGAGGCACACCTGCGGGCAGTCGTTCGCGATGCCCCAGTCAGAGGTGATCACTCCGTCGAAGGCGTATTGTCCGCGCAGCAGATCTTGCAGCAGGTACTCGTTGTGGTTCGCGCCGACCTGCTCGATGACGCTCCCGTCCAGCTCGAGGTCCTTGAGGATGGAGTACGTCGGCATGACCCCCGCGGTATTGGCGTCGAACGCTGCTTCATACGGCAGCACATGTTCGGCGAAGTTGCCCCCGGGGAAGGTCGCATACCGACCGTAGTAGTAGTGGCTGTCGTAGCCGTTCTCCTGTGCGCCGTAGCCGACCCAGTGCTTCACGACCGTTGCAACGCTGTCGCTGGTGAGGCCGTCGGTGCCGCCCTGCAGCCCCTCGATGTAGGCACCCACGTGTGGCTTCACATCTTCGCCGACCGAGCCGAACGTTCCGTTGATGCGGGTCCACCGCGGTTCCGTCGCGATGTCCGCCTGGGGAGACAGCGCCTCGCGGATACCCACGGCGGCATACTCCTGGCGGATGATCTCGGCCATCGCCAAGGTCAGGGCGGGGTCTCCCGTCGCCCCCAGACCGATGGCGTCGGGGAACGGAGTGAAGTCGCCGTTCGAGACGGTCTGTCCCTCGGTCACGGTGAAGCCGGAGCGAGGGTCGGTGCTGATGAGCAGCGGGATGCCGAGCGGTTGCGCCTCGGCGAGTTCCTGTAGCGAGTTGTGTTCGTTCGCGAGGGTGACGGCGTCGACGCCGAGTCGCGAGATATACGTGGTGATGTGGCGGTCCGCGAGGAGGGGCGTGAACGCCTCCCGGTTGTAGGTGCCCTGTCCGGTGAGGCTCGCGTGCATCAGCAGGCCGGCCTTCTGGGCCAAGTCGAGGCGGCCGAGCAGGTCTGCGGCGCGCTCGTCAGAGCTCAGGCGCCAGTCTTCGTAGGGCGTGAGGTCGCCGCTGCCGTCGAGGTCGCGAAATTGCAGGCCGTCCACGCTGAGAAGAGCGGCGGATCGGGTGCTTAGGACCGGTTGCTCGGGTGCCTTGGTGTCGGGATGCCCGGCAAGGGCTCCGCTGGCGGGACCGGCGATGGCGAGGCCGGCGAGTACCGGCACTATCGTGACCGCGGCGATCACCCGGCCTCTGCGGTGTACTCGCGGGCGTGCGAATGATGAACCCATGCTGACTCCTTTGTGAGCGAATATCGAATATGTATTCGACGGTCCCTTCACTGTACGCCTGGGTCGCGCGCGGGGGTCAGACACTCGGCCCCCTCGCCGATCGATGCTGATACCCGCAAACGCGCGGCGGGAGAAAGCTAGACGAGAAAGCTAGAGGTTTTTGGCGGTGGGCACCGGAGGGAGAAACAGGCGGCGGTAGAGGAGCCAGCCACCGAGCCCCAGCAGCAGGGTGCCCGCGCCGATCAGGGTGATCAACGCGAGCGGATCGGTACGCGGGGCATCTCCGCTCACGTACGCGGCCGAGATGGGCGAGTTCAGTGAGCTCTGGTCGTCACTGATGAACTGCGCGACATTGGGGCGAAAGGTGGGGGTCGCCGTGGGCGTGGGCAAGGGCGTCGGGGTTGGTGTCGGCGTCTCGGAGGGAACGGGTGTCGCGGCCGGGCTGCTGCGCACGGGAGCGCGCACCACCGGGGGAGCCGGGGCCGCAGGCACGGCTGGCGCAGGCACAGCTGGCGCGGGCACGGCGGATGCCGCGGGCGCGGGCTCCTCGACCGGAGCGGTTTCTGCCGGCGGTTCGGCGGGGCCGGGCTGCGGGCTGTCTGAGGATTCCGGGACCGGGACCGGTGAGGGATCGGTTGGCTCAGGATCCGCCGGAGGCGAAATCACATTCGCAATCGGATCGGTAAGCGGGTCGAGCGTCGGTAGCGAGCTGCGAGCGGCGGACTGCACCGGTACACCGCTGACGGTGATCGACGATAGGGACGCGGCTGAAGCCGGGCTGGCAATCGACATCAGAGTGAGGGATGCCGCGGCAGCAAGTGCCAGCGCGATTGCGAGCGCTGCGGGGCGAGCCAGCGGCAGCGCTGCTCCAGTAGCGGCGTGAGCGTGCGCGTGCCGAAACCTCGGTCGAATCATCCCGCGCGCCCCCCTGGTGCAATTGCTGTGTGCAGCTGAGGTGTGCTCAGCGCGACGTGTCAATCTTAGTGAGAACGCAGTCGATTCAGCGTTACGCACCGAACACGTTCCGACGACGATTCGGAGAGTGGCAGATGGGGCACGGTAAACGCGCGAAAGAGCGGAACGGGATGAGCGTGAAACAGGTCGCCATGGTGTCTGGGGTGGTGGTCCTCATCGTGATTGTGGGAGTGGTCATAGCGATCGCGGTGAACACTTCCCGGGGCGGCAACGCGGCCGCACCTCCAAGCGGCACGGGCACGGGGGCGACGGGCACGGGCGAGACCGTCGCGTTCTACGGCGACTCGTACACGCTCGGCACCGGGGCGAGTGATCTCTGCAACCGGTGGTCAACGGTCGTGTCGGCGGAGCGCAACTGGCGCGAGGTGAACCCGAGCGTCAACGGTCTTGGCTTCGTCAACAATCGCAGCGCCTTCGACGGCAACGACCTGCCCGAGGCGATCATCGCGTCCGATCCCGACATCGTGTTCGTCACGATGGGTCTCAACGACAACTTCAGCTTCGCGAGCCGGTCCGAGCAGATCGAGCAACAGATCACGGACGACCTCACCCGATTGAAGCGGGCGCTTCCGGACGCGCGCTTCATCGTGGTCGAGCCGTTCTGGTACACCGACGAGCGCCCGGAGTCCGTCGAAACGATCATCGGGTGGGTCGCGGCCGCTGCCGCCGCCATCGACGCCGATTACATCGCGGGCGCTTCGCGCTGGATCGAGGGACATCCCGAGTGGATGGCTTCCGACGGGCTGCACCCCAACGACGAGGGCTACGCAGAAATGGCGAAGCGCATGGACGAGGAGCTCCGCGCGCTCGGACTCTGACGGGGCTACTCGGGTTGCCGGTCGTCTACTACAGCAAGGATGCGGCTGAGGTCCAGGGCGATGACGCTGGCGGGATTCATCCCACTGCCCGGCTTCTCTCCTGCTCTCTGCGCCCGCGCACCGACGGTAGCAAGCGTCGACCGGGCCTCCTCGAGCGCCGCCGAGCGGGTGGGCTCGTCCCAGCTGCGCAGCGTCGGGGAGATCGACGTGAACGCGTCACTGAGCACGTCGCACACCTCGGGATCGAGATCGATCCGCACCTCGGTACCCCAGACGGCATTGGCGAGCACGTCGGTGATGTCCCGCACGTGGAAGGTGATGCGCTCGAACGCGGCGAGATCCTCGTAGTCCCGGGTGAGGTCGTGGCGGTTGCGGCGTAGGCGGGTGCGCGGGTTGATGCGCCGGCTGTCGGAGGCGGCCTGGAGCGCGGTGCGCACGTCGTCCGCGACCGTCGCCAACTGCGTTCCGCGGGTGGCCCAGTCTTCGTGCTCGGGCGGCCAGCTTTCGCGGAGCACCTGCGCCATGTCGTCGAGCTGGTCGGCGAGGGAGGCGCGAAACCGGGCGAGCTGGTCCCTCGCGGATCCGACGGTCAGCGGGGGAAAGATGAGCATGTTGACGGCGAGACCGATCAGGATTCCGGCGGTCATCTGCACGAGATACCCGACCGAATAGGAATCGGCATTGGGCCCTCCGATGATCAGCACAAACAGCACCGCGGTCGGGACGGTGTCGCTGCCCGCGCCCAGCCAGCGCGCCCCGGCCACGAGCACGCCCGCTCCGACCACCAGGGAAATCGTGACGACGTTCGGCTCGGCGAAGATGATGACCGTCGCTGCGAGCAGCATCCCGATGACGAGGCCGGCCAGGGTGCGCAGCCCCGTGGTGATCGAGCGCATCAGGGTTGGATGCATGCTGATCAGCGCGCCGAGCGGGCCGTAGTAGGGGTAGTCGCTGGCGCTGCCGGGCAGGTGCGGCGCGACCGACCACGCCAGGCCCACGGCGAGGGCGGTCTTCAGCGCGAGCAGCGTTCGCGGATGACGGATTCCCGACCCCAGCTGAGTCAGAACCGAAGAAGACATCCGACCATTGTCCCTGCGCGGGACTCGGCACCGGCTGGGAACGGCTCAGGTGCGAAAGCGGCGCGGCCGGGAGTGATCCGCTGGGAACGGCTCAGGTGCGATGCTTCAGTCGCCGGACGGGCTCGCCCGCACGTGGATGCGCTCACCCTGGCGGCCGAACAGGCTGAGGAACTCGACATCCCCATCCCCGACCCGCCCGAACCAGTGCGGGGTCAGGGTGCTGAAATCCGCGGCCTCGCCGGCCGTGAGGATGATGTCGTGCTCGCCGAGCACCAGGCGCAGCTGGCCGCGCAGCACGTAGATCCAGTCGTAGCCGGGGTGCACCTTGGGGCTCGGTTCGGTGCGCGGGCTGGACGCCGGGATGATGTGTTTGAAGGCCTGGAGCCCGGTGGATTCACGAGACAGGGGAATGATCGTGTGCCCGTGCCGGGCCATCGGGCGCAGGTGGATGCGCGGGTCTCCCGTCGCCGGGGCGCCCACGAGCTCGTCCAGCGGAACGCCGTAGGTGCGGGCGAGCGGCAGGAGCAGCTCGAGGTTGGGGCGGCGCTGGCCGGACTCGAGGCGCGACAGCGTGCTCACCGAGATCCCGGTCTGCTCAGATACGTCGGCGAGCGTCGTCTGCCTGCGCTGGCGCAGCGCCTTGAGCCGCGGACCGACCGCAGAGAGCACGGCGTCGGTGGTGTCGTCCTTTGGTTCCATGCCCCCAAGTCTGCCACCTTCTCGTTGCTGTTTCGGCAACGAAGCTTGTCAGTTTGGCTCCGCTCAGGGGAGCATGGATGAGGAGGCAAAAACGATGATGAACGAAACAAACGGATACGACGTGGTGGTTGTTGGCGGGGGTGTCGCGGGGCTGAGTGCCGCGGTGACGCTGGGTCGTGCACGCCGTTCGGTGGTTGTGGTGGATGCCGGCGCGCCGCGTAATGCGCCGGCCGCCGGGGTGCACGGATTCCTCACCAGAGACGGCCTCTCACCTCTCGAGCTGGTGCGCCTTGGCCGTGCCGAAGCCGAGTCGTACGGCGCAGTGATCGTCGAGGGCACCGCGGTTGCGGTAGAGCGGATCGGCGACGGATTCGCCGTAACTCTTGCCGACGGCTCGGTCGTGCGCGGCCGCCGGTTGCTCGTGGCCACCGGTTTGGTGGACGAGCTGCCCGAGGTGGAGGGCCTGCGCGAGCGGTGGGGTAAAGACGTGCTGCACTGCCCGTATTGCCACGGCTGGGAAGTTCAGGACAGGGCGATCGGCATCATCGCGACCGGCCCGATGGCCGTTCACCAGGCTCTGATGTGGGGGCAGTGGAGCTCCCGGGTGACGCTTCTGCTCCACAACTCCGCCGATCCGGGCGAGCTCGAGTGGGAACAGCTTGCCGCCCGCGGGGTGTCCGTCGTTGATGGCACCGTGGCGTCGGTGACGGTCACGGACGACGCACTGCGCGGAGTCGTGCTCGAGGACGGCACGACGATTGCGCTCGACGCCCTCGTGACGGGCACGCGGCTGAGCGCGCGCACCGACTTTCTTGCCGGGCTCGGTGCCCCGGTGACGGAGCACCCGATGGGGGTGGGTACTCTCCTCGAATCCGATCCGGTCACCGGAGCCACCGGCATCGCCGGAGTGTGGTCTGCCGGAAACGTGACCGACCTGATGGCCCAGGTGGTTGTCGCCGCCGCGGCCGGATTGCGCGCGGGAACCGCGATCAACGCCGACCTGATCACGGCGGAGGTCGCCCTCGCGGTTGACCAGCGCCGGGCTCGCGCGGAACCGCCATTCTCGGCCGAGGGGGAGCGCGCGAACCACCAGCGGCTCGCCGGTTCTTCCCAACACGGGATCGCGCCGGTTCGCAGCGCACGCC
Organism: Glaciihabitans tibetensis; assembly: GCF_003003265.1. Classification (GTDB taxonomy): domain Bacteria; phylum Actinomycetota; class Actinomycetes; order Actinomycetales; family Microbacteriaceae; genus Glaciihabitans; species Glaciihabitans tibetensis. Next base: position 53,921 of record NZ_PVTL01000009.1, on the reverse strand, counting down.
AGCACCGCACGCCAGCGCCTGCCGCGCACCAGCACGGAACACCGGCGGCTGCCGCGCACCAGCACGGCGCCGACGAGCACGGCGCCGACGAGCACGGCGCCCACGAAAACGCGGGCGAGGGCGATGCACCCACCGAGTATGACCAGGCGTTCTGGGATGCTCGTTATGCCGAGTCCGAGTCGATTTGGAGTGGCAACCCGAACCCCGTGCTTGTGGCCGAGGCATCCACCTTGTCTGCTGGGTCTGGGTCCGCACCGCGGTCGGCGCTCGACATCGGCTCGGGTGAGGGCGCGGATGCGATCTGGCTGGCGGAGCGCGGCTGGCAGGTGACCGCGGTGGATATCTCGCCGGTGGCGCTGGCGCGGGCCGCCGATCGGGCGTCTGCGCGCGGGGTGGCCGCCGATCAGATCACGTGGGAACACCACGACCTCACCGCCTGGACGCCGCCGCCCGCCCGTTTCGACCTGGTGTCCGCGCAGTTTATGCACCTGCCACAGACGCAGCGCGAGGTGCTCTTTCGCGACCTGGCCGCGGCGGTCGCGGACGGCGGAACCCTCCTCATCGTGGGGCACGACATGGTCGACCTCGATGTTGCCCACCGCTGGAACATCCCGGGAATGTTCTATTCAGCGGACGAGCTGGCCGCGACACTCGACCCGACGCTGTGGCACATCGCCGCGGCGGAATCGCGCGCCCGCACGGTGACCGCGCAGGAGGAGACGGTCACACTGCACGATGTGGTGCTGCGCGCAGAACGCCGGCGCGGCAACTAACCCGAGCGGGTGGCCGGTGGCGCGACCCGTGTCCGGGGCTCGCAAACCATCGTTTCTGAACCGCGGGAAGGTCGCTTGGGAGAACCATGGCGGCGGGTCACCTCGCCGCCATGGCCCGAGACTGCTGCTGAGCTGCCTCAGTCGCGGTCGACGCCCGCGACGAATTCAAGGACCGCGGCGGCAAGCTGCTCGGGAGCTTCCTGAGCGACTAGGTGGCCGATTCCCTCGATGTGCACTGAGCTGAACTCACCTGAACTGACCTGCTGGAATGAGGTCGCTGTGAAGGGGTGGTTTGCCCCATCGACCGTGAGCACTGGTACCTCGATCGGATGCGCTTCAGCCAACGTCTTGGTGGCGCCTTTGTCGGTGAAAATAGCCCGGTAGAGGCTCTCGGTGCCTCGCCATCCGCCAGCGCGAGAGTAGGAGCGGATGAACTCTTCGAGATCGGCCTCGCTGATAGCGCCCTCGGTGCCGTTCATCATCGGGTAGGCCCACTCGGCGATCAGTGTGCGTTCGCGCCCCGGGAGCATCAGTGACGGTATGCCCGGAGTACCCAGGAAGCCGACATGCCAGGATCCGAAACCGTTGACGTCCGCGAGCATTTCCAGGCCAAACCCTGCCAGGGCTGATTCGATCGCTGTGAAGCTGAGCACATCTCCGGGGTGCGTCGCGGCGAAGCGGAATCCGACGCCTCCGCTGATGTCCTGGACAAGGACGTGCACGGAGCCAAGGTCCAGGTGCTCGACGAGACAGTGCAGGTCGTCGGCAGCGACTTGCTCCTCCCATCCAGTGTTTTCGTTGCCGGAGTCTCCGAACCCTCGCAGGTCGAGGGCATAAACCCGGTGGGTCTGTGCGAGTCGCGGAATGAGCTTGTGGAAGGCCCACCAGGTCTCTGGCCATCCGTGAACGAGCACGATCGGCGAACCCTTGCTACCCGCTGAGACGTAGTGAATCGGGGTGCCGTTCAGGTCGACAACATGGTGTGTGACCTCCGGGATGGTTGCACCGGCGGGACTGACGATCGTCATAACATTGAACTCCAATAGACAAGTGGCCTGTCTTTTAAAGATAGACAAGGCAGTTGTCTATGTCAAGTCGAGTCGTAAGCTAAACCCATGTCTCGATCAGGTGCTGACCTCGCGCTCTTACTCCTCGCCGGCTTCCGAAAGATGGCGGACCAGGGCTCGGTCGAGCTCTCGAAGCTCGGGTACGACGACGTCCGGCCGGTGCATGACTTCGCATTGCATTCCATCCTGTCCGGCGCGGATAGCGCCTCAGAGCTGGGGCGAGCGATGTCCATCACCAAGCAGGCCGCCGCGAATACGATCAGCCTGCTGGAGGATCGGGGCTACGTTGCCCGGGAACCCGATCCGACTGACAAGCGTCGCATTCGGTTGAGTGTCACCGAGCATGGAAAGACAATGCTTCGTGAGGGCGAGGCCGTTTTTGAAAGACTCCGTGAGCAATGGGAGGAGCAGGCAGGCGTGGACGCCGTCGCTGCACTCCAAGAGACGCTGCGCAATTTCGTTGGCCCCGACGCAATCCAGGTCAACGTCCCGGGCTGGGACGCACGCGACCCGGAGTCATAGCTACTCCCACGCGATCGGGGGACTCCTTGAGCGGGTGTCCGCTCTCCGTGCCACGACCGGAGCTATATCCTCGCGTACGGGCGAGGAAAAGCGGGTATCGGCTCCGCCTGAATTTCTGAGACTCCTCACGAGGTATGCGGCCGTGAGGATCCCGGCACGCGGTGTCACTGGTGATACCATCTGCGTATGCCGATGACCCTTCGCTTGACAGATGCCGAAGCAGACGCGCTGCGTCGCCGTGCCGACTATGAGAAACGATCGATGCAGGACGTCGCGAAACAGGCGGTACGTGAATACGTCGAGAATCACAGTCGCCAGGATCTGCTGAGGATTGTGCTCGACGAGGAACTCCCGCGCTACGCCGAGGCACTCGAACGTCTCGGAAAGTGATCTATCTCACCTATTCGGATCTCCTCTACGTCGGGCAGAGAGCGCTCGGGGGAGACGTGCCTGTTCGAGACCAGGGGCTGCTCGAGTCGGCGCTGGCCCGTCCTCGCGCGAGCGCGTTTGGGGTGGATGCGTACGGGGATCTGAACGCGAAGGCCGCCGCGTTGACGCACTCCCTGGCCCGAAATTATGGCCTGATCGACGGCAACAAACGGCTGAGTCTTGCCGCGCTGATCGCCTTCCTTGGTATCAACGGGCGCAGGTTGACCTGGTCCAATGATGAGGCCTACCAATTCATTATCGGCGTGGCTTCCGGGCGCCTCGACGAGGTTTCCGACATCGCGGAACGCATAGATTTGGGTAGCCACGAGCGCTGAGGCGGGACGGTGTCGGACCCGGCCGAGGCTGCTGCCACTCGACGCAGCGACTAATCTGGCGTGGTGCGAATCAACCGGGTGCATCACATAGCCATCATCGCGACCGACTACGAGCTGTCGAAGAAGTTCTACACGGAGGTGCTCGGGTTCGAGCTGCTGTCCGAGGTGTACCGGGCCGAGCGCGACTCGTGGATGGGCGACCTGGCGTTGAACGGCACCTACCTGCTGGAGCTGTTCTCGTTTCCGTCACCGCCGGAGCGCGGCAGCGGTCCGGAGCAGACCGGGCTGCGCCACCTCGCGTTCGAGGTGGATGACGTGGAGGCGGCGCTCGCCGAGCTCGCCGCTGCCGGCGTTCGCTGTGAGGAACTGCGCGTCGACCCGCATACCGGGCGGCGGATGGCGTTCTTCTTCGACCCCGATGGTCAGCCGCTCGAGCTGTACCAGGCCGCGTAGCGCGACATCCACCTCACGGCGTTGTAAGCCTTGCGCTGCGCTTGGGGCCACGTGGCGGTGCGCTGGGCCCGGGCCTACTTGGCCTTGCGCTGGGCCCGGATCGCTTTGATCGTCAGCTGGATCGCGGCCACGAGCAGGAGCGCCGCAAACAGGATCGCGGACAGCCGCGGGGTCAGCAGCAGCGCGAGGGCCACGCCAGGGACGGCCGCGATTGTTGCCGCGATGCCCACCACGAGTCCCGCGCGCACGTCGACGAGCCCGTTGCGTACGTTGTTGATGGTGCCGGTGATCCCGGTGGGAATCATGACCAGCAGCGAGGTGCCCTTCGCGATGAGGTCGCTCATTCCGAAGATCGCGATGAGCGAGGGCACCGCGATGATGCCGCCGCCGATGCCGAACAGTCCGGAGGCGATACCCATCACGAGCCCGAGCGCGAGGTAGCCGAGGCCGAGCAGCGCGTCGAGTTCCAGCTGCTCGCCGCGCACGGGAACGATCAGCAGCATCCGCGCCGCGACCGCGAGGATCAGCACGATGAACATCCAGCGCAGCCAGACCAGGGGAATGCGTTTGAGCAGAGCGCTGCCGATGATCGCGCCGACGACCGCGCCGACGGCGATGATCAGGCCGGCCAGCAGGTCGATCTGCCCGTTGACGAGGTAGGTGATCGAACCGACGATCGCCGTCGGGATGATCGCGACGAGCGAGGTGGCCGACGCGTGCCGCTGGTCCATACCCGCGAGGGAGATGAGCAGCGGGACCATGATGATGCCGCCGCCGATGCCGAACATGCCGGACAGCAGCCCGCCGATGATGCCGATCAGCGCAAGCGCGATCCAGTAGCGGGTTCCGGGGCGGGGTGAGGGGCGATCGGTGGCGTGCTGATCTGGTTGCGTCACGGGGTCTCCTGCGGTGAAAGTGGTGCGGTGAAGCGCGGTGCGTGGTGGGGCACCACGTTTCGACAGCCTTCAGTGTATTGACTCGGCGCACAAGCGGAGATCGAGTGGAGATCGATGCTGAGATAGCGCCACGAACCCTCGTCTAGGCTGCTGATACCGCAGAAGCAGGTCGGCGAGCATCTCTCATCGGTCCGCCGGGCGGGGGATGAAGGGATTGCCGTGGCACGCGGAGCGCTCGTACTGGCCGGAGGCGGCAGCGTCGGGATTGCGTGGGAGCTCGGATACCTCGCGGGGCTGGAGACGAGCAGTCCCGAGGTCATGGATAGGATTCGCGACCCCGACACCACGTACGTGGGCACCTCCGCCGGATCGGTCGTCGCCACGATGCTCGCCAGTGGTATCGCCGCCGAACAGTTGCTGCAGCCGGAGCTGGACAGCGAGACATCCGCCAGCCCGGGCCAACAACGATCGTTCTGGGGTATCGCGAAGGTCGCGACCGCGATGGTGTCGTCGCGTATCGGCGCAAAGTCCCCGGAGGAGGCGCGCAGGAGGATTGGGGCGTTCGCGGCGAAAGCAGCCACGGGCCCAGAAGACGCGTGGATCGCCAGCATCGGCCGACGGTTGCCCGGGCGCGACTGGCCGGAGCGCCGCCTGCTCATCACCGCGGTCGACGTCGAGTCCGGCGAGTTTCGGGTGTTCGACCGGGACGCTGGGGTCGACCTGGCCTCCGCCGTTGCGGCGAGTTGCGCGGTTCCGGGTATCTTTCCGCCGGTCACGATCGACGGGCGCCGGTACATGGACGGCGGGATGCGGTCGATCGCGAACGCCGACCTCGCGGCCGGGTGTGATCCCGTGCTGATCCTGGTGCCCATGCGCGAAGGGGGACCCGGAATCGGCAGCGTCTCGCAGGGCGAACTCGACGTGTTCGAGCATGGCCGCAGTCACCTCGTCTATGCCGACGCCGAGTCCGTGCGCGCGTTCGGTCGCAACCCGCTTAGCACCACCACGCGGGCGGCCTCGGCGCGGGCGGGACTGCGGCAGGGGCGTCAGGCCGCGGGACTGGTTGACCAGCTGAGCTGGTGAGTCAACGGGGGTGACTGGTCGGGGTGGCGAGTCGACTGGGGTGGGTGACTGGGGTGGGTGACTGGTCACTTTCTGCGGCAGCCCAGATGCCGAGGTGCCACGATTTGTCGCCGCTCGCGGAACGTTGCCGCGAGACATCCCCCAGGTGTCAGGATTTGTCGCGGCCCAGATTTCGAGGTGTCATGTTTCGTTGGTACCCGAACTTTGAGGTGTCGCGTTATGTCGACGGGGTCTGGTCGAGGTGTCGCGTTATGTCGACGGCAGGTCGCGAAGTGGCGAGTTTGGTCGCTGCAACTTCAACCGCTACGACCAATGGTGTCACCTCGTGGGATCCGGTGGGCCTGAGCTACAGCAGTCCGTCCGACAGGCCGTTCGGCGTGCCAAAGCGGTGCGCCGTGATGCTGATCGCCTGCTCCTTGAGGAACGGCAGCATGTCGACGCGTCCGGACTCGGTGACCGGGTTGCAGTAGACCGCGATGTCCGGTCGGCCGCCGGTGGCGAAGGTGAGTGCAGCGGCCGCGGCGCTCGCCGAGGAGGTGGCGGTCGCGACCGATACGGCATCCCCGTCGAGCAGGCGAACCCGGGTGTCGTGCAGCTGCCCCGCCGAGACCAGCCACTGCTCGTTGCTCTCCACCGTGAAGGTGGCGGTGCCGCGCGTGGCCTCGATCAGGGCCGGAGCAACCGGAACCGCGGTCGATACCTGCACGTGAGCTCTGGCCGTTGCCGCGGCGATGAGGGTGCGCACGAGGCGAGCGAGCGGTGCTCCGTGCAAGGTGGTGGCGGATGTCGCGGCGCCGGGCACACGCACGTGCACCGATTCCGGCACATAGCGGAACACGTTGCGCTCGGCTGTCAGCCCAGAAACATCTTTTGCGATGCCGAACTCGACCGCCCACGCGGCGGCATCGCTGCGTGCGGAGCGCCGGAGGAACGCGAGGTCGGCGGCGCTCAGCCGTGCAGGAACGGCGGTTGGAGAACCGGCAGTTGGAGAAACGGCGGTCGGAGAACCTGCGCCCGCGGATCTGGCCGAACCTGCGCCCGCCGAACCTGCGCCCGCCGAACCTGCGCCCGCGGATCTGGAGCCCGCAGATCCCGCAGATCCCGCAGATCCCGCAGCGTCCAATAGCGCCCGCACAGTCGGGTTTGTGGCCTCAGTCGTGGAGTTGCTCGGCGCAGAAACCCAGGACCCCAGCCCGACGAGGTAATTCGGGCCGCCGGCCTTTGTGCCCGCGCCCACGGCCGAGCGCTTCCAGCCGCCGAACGGTTGGCGCTGCACGATCGCGCCCGTGGTGCCGCGGTTGACGTAGAGGTTTCCGGCCTGGATGGTCTCGAGCCACAGTGCGATCTCCGCCGGGTTCAGCGAGTGCAGCCCCGTGGTGAGGCCGTAGTCGACCTGGTTCTGGATCGCGATGGCCTCCTCCAGGGTGCGGGCGGTCATCACCCCGAGGATCGGGCCGAAGAACTCAGTGAGGTGAAAGTGCGAGCCGCGGGCGACTCCCGTGCGCACGCCCGGGCTCCACAGTGTTCCGGTGTCATCCAGCTGCTTCGGCGCGACCAGCCAGCTCTCGCCGGCGCCCAGCTCGGTCAGCCCGGAGAGCAGTTTGCCGGTGGCGGGCTCGATGATGGGCCCCATCTGGGTGGTCGCCTCGGCGGCGTAGCCAACTTTGAGCGAGCTGACCGCGTCGACGAGCTGGTTGTGGAAGCGGCGCGAGGTTGCGACCGATCCGACCAGGATCACCAGCGATGCTGCCGAGCACTTCTGCCCGGCGTGGCCGAACGCGGAGTGCACCACGTCTTTGACCGCGAGGTCGAGGTCGGCGCTGGGGGTGACGATGATCGCGTTTTTTCCGGAGGTCTCCGCGAGCAGCGGCAGGTCGGGACGGAAAGAGCGGAATAGCTCGGCCGTCTCGAAACCGCCCGTGAGAATGACGCGGTCGACCGCGGGGTGCGCGATCAGCTGTGCGCCGAGGGTGTTCTCTCCCACCTGCACGAGCTTCAGCACCTCGCGCGGAACCCCGGCCTCCCAGAGCGCCTCGACCATCACCGCGCCGCAGCGTTCCGCCTGCGGTGCGGGCTTGATCACCACCGCGGATCCGGCAGCGAGTGCGGCGAGGGTGGATCCCGCGGGGATGGCCACGGGAAAGTTCCACGGGGGAGTGACCACGGTCAGCCGCGCCGGAACGAAGCTGGCGCCGTCGATGGCATCCAGATCACGGGCGCGCTCGGCGTAGTAGTGCGCGAAGTCGATCGCCTCAGACACCTCCGGGTCGGACTGGTCGAGGGTCTTGCCGGTCTCCGACGCCATCACCTCCATCAGGCGGGCGCGGTGAGTTTCGAGCAGGTCGCCGGCGCGGTGCAGGATGTCGGCGCGCGCGGCACCGCTCAGCGCACCCCAGGCACCGCTAGCAGAAACCGCGGACTCGACCACCGCGTTCAGCTGCACTTCCGTTTCTACCGTCGCCGCGCTGATCGCCGCGCGTCCGAGGTCGGAGCCGGGAACGCGCGCCAGGATGCCGCGGGCCCACTCGCGGTTGGCGGGAAGTGCGGGGTCGGTGTCTGGCGTGTTCGTGAAGCCGCGGCCCCCGACATCCGCCGCACCCGCATTAAACGAAAGCGCGGCATCAGCACCGAGCGCGGCATCAGCATCGAGCGCCGCATCAGCATCGAGCGCCGCACCCGCATCGAGCGCCTCACCCGCGTCGATCGCGTCGGTGGCACGACGGTCCTGCGTGCGATTCGGGCCGGGGATCGCGTCATCGAGGGCATCGAGCGAGGCCAGGAAGCGGTGCTTCTCCCGCTCGAACAGCGACTCGTTCGAGCTGAGTTCGAACACGGCCGACATGAAGTTGTCCTGGCTCGCGCCCTCCTCCAACCGGCGGATCAGGTAGGCGATGGCGACGTCGAACTCCTGCGGGTGCACGACCGGGGTGTAGAGCAGCAGCTCGCCGACGTCCCGGCGCACGGCCTCGGCCTGGCCCTGCGCCATGCCCAGCAGCATCTCGAACTCGAGGCCGTGCTGCACCCCACGGCGACCGGCGAGCAGCCACGCGTAGGCAACGTCGAAGAGGTTGTGCCCGGCAACGCCGACTCGCACGTTCTCGATGCGGTCGGGGTGCAGCGCGTAGTTCACGACGCGCTTGTAGTTCGTGTCGGTGTCCTGCTTGGTCGACCAGGTCGCCAGCGGCCAGTCGTGCAGCGAGGCCTCGACCTGCTCCATCGGCAGGTTCGCGCCTTTCACCAGGCGCACCTTGATGCCGGCGCCACCGCGGGCTCGGCGGGCCGCGGACCACTGTTGCAGCCGCACCATCGCCGACAGCGCGTCGGGCAGGTAGGCCTGCAGCACGATCCCGGCCTCGAGGTTCACGAACTCGGGAGCGTCAAGGATGCGCGTGAAGACCGCGATGGTCAGCTCGAGGTCTTTGTATTCCTCCATGTCGAGGTTGATGAATTTGGGAACGGGGGATGCCGCGGCGCGGGCGAACAGCGGCGTCAGGCTCGTCACCACGTGGTCCACCGCCTCGTCGAACGCCCATGCCGCGTGCGGGCTGACGGTCGACGACACCTTGATCGACACGTAGTCGACGTCGTCGCGGGCGAGCAGCGCGTGGGTTCCGGCCAGGCGCCGAGCTGCCTCCTTCTCGCCCAGCACGGCTTCGCCCAGCAGGTTCACGTTGAGGCGGATTCCTTCGGTGCGCATGCGGGCGATGGCGGGTCCGAGCCTGGAGTCCGTGGCATCCACCACGAGGTGTCCGACCATGCGGCGCAGCACACTGCGGGCGATCGGAACCACAACGGCCGGCAGCAGCGGGGCGGCGACCCCGCCGCAGCGCACGGCCGCCTTCATGTACCACGGGAGGAAGGCGGGAACCTTCGGCGCGAGGATCGCGAGGTTGCGGGCCGCAACACCGAGGTCTTCTGGGCGCACCACCCCGTCGACGAACCCAACGGTGAAGTCGAGGCCGTTCGGGTCCTTGAGCACGCCGGCGAGCTGCTGGGCCGAGGCGTCGGAGGCAATGGTGGATGCCTCGGCCAGCCAGCGCCGCACGAGCACGATCGCGTCGTTAGCGAGATCGCGGGTGCTGGCCGCGCTCTCCCGCGGGGTTCCGGTGGTGGATGGGGCGTTGGAGTTCATGAGGCCCTCGACGTTCTGGTGCGGCGGGCGCGGGCGCGAAGACGGCAGGGACTTTCACCGTGCGGCCATTCGCGGTGCGGCCCGGGTTGTGCGGCCGGGCGGGTGCGCGCGGCTGAAGCCCAGTATGGAAGCAATGTCTGATTAGATAAAGCGATTGAACTAGAACGATATTCATCGGAATTAGTGACGAATACGGCTCGGGCACGAGTGCCCCACAACGCAGCTTGCGAAAGGAGACCCGATGCTCGATGTTCGGCGCTTGCGGCTGCTGCGCGAGGTGCAGATCCGCGGCACCCTTGCCGAGGTGGCAACCGCACTGAACTTCAGCCCGTCCTCGGTGTCGCAGCAGTTGACCCTGCTCGAGCAGGAGACCGGGGTCGAGCTGCTGCGCAAGGTCGGACGCCGGGTGCAGCTGACCCCGCAGGCCGAGATTTTGGTCGGCCATACCGGTGCGCTGCTCGAGATCCTCGAGCGCGCCGAAGCCGACCTCACGGCGTCGCTCACCACCGTCGTCGGAACCGTGCGGGTCGCGGTGTTCCAGTCCGCCGCCCTCGCCCTGATGCCGGCCGCGCTCACCGCGATGCGGCGGGACTACCCGGACGTGCGCATCGAGATGGTGCAGCACGAGCCCGAGTCGGCGCTGCACGAAACCTGGGCGCGGGATTTCGACATGGTGGTGGCCGAGCAATATCCCGCTCACGCCGCCCCGCATCATCCCGGCCTCGACAAGGTCGACCTCACGACCGACGCGATCCGCCTCGCGCTGCCCCCGCGCGATCTGGAGCTCGCTCCGGTTGCGACCATCGCCGACGCGCGTGCGTTGCCCTGGGTGATGGAACCGCACGGCGCCGCCTCCCGCCACTTTGCCGAACAGCTCTGCCGTCGCGCCGGGTTCGAGCCCGACGTGCGCTACGAGACCGCGGACCTGCAGGCACAGATCCGCCTGATCGCCTCCGGCAACGCGGTGGGCCTCATGCCCGACCTCGTCTGGGCCGGCGGCGAGACCACCTGCCGCCTCGTGGGGCTTCCGGACACGCCCCGCCGCACGATCTTCACTTCTGTGCGCAGCTCGGGCACACGCTACCCGGCGGTGTTGGCATTCCGCTCCGCGCTGCAGGCCGCCGCCGAGCTGATCGACGACCGCCCGCTCGGCTGACTCGGCCACTCCAGTCCATAGCAACCGGCACCGCGTCGAGTACCGACACCCACCCTGCACCACCAGCACCCCACCATGGGTCACAGCGTAGGGGGACGACCGTTGTGCTCCTAAGGAACCTGTGTCTCCGGCAGTCCCCGATCCAACCCAGCCTCCCGCGCGATCACTGCAGCCTGCATCCGCGAGGTCACGCCGAGCTTCGCCAGCAGTCGCGATACGTGGGTCTTCGCCGTCGACTCAGAGATTCCCAGCGCCCGCGCAAGTCCGAGGTTCGACTCGCCCTGACCGAGGCACGCAAGCACCTCGCGTTCGCGGGCGGTGAGATCGTCCAAGGCTTTCGATGGTGGATGTCGCAGATTCGCCGTTTCAGAACCAGCACCCTCCGCAAACGCACGAATGAGGGTCCGTGTGACTTCGGGAGCGAGCACTCCGTCGCCCGCGGCCACCCGCCGCACGGCATCCACCAAAGCGCTGGCCGTTGTTGACTTCAGCAGAAACCCCACTGCGCCGGCCAGCAGAGCGCCGCGAACATAGTCGTCGAGATCAAATGTGGTGAGCACCAGCACCTCGGCGGACCGCTGCTGCGTGATCGCCCGCGTCGCTTCGATGCCGTCCATGCCCGGCATGCGGATGTCCATCAGCACAACGTCCGGCCGCAGGAGGCGTGCGTTGCGCACGGCCGTCGCTCCGTCGGCTGCCTCACCCACGACCTCTATTCCGTCACCGTCGAGCATCAGCCGGAAGCCTGCCCGGATGGCGGCGTGGTCGTCGGCGATCAGTACCCGGATCGGCGGGGACTCACCTTCGAGCGCGGCCGAGTCGTGCTCGGTCAGGGCGGTCTCGGGTGTGGATGGTGTTGCCGCGGTCTCGATCGGGTCTTTCATGCGGGTGCTCCCAGGGGCAGCTCGGCGCGAACGGTCCACTCGCCGGTGCTCCGGTTCGACCATCCGGCGTCGAGGGATCCGCCGACCGCGTCGGCCCGTTCGGTCATGGTGAGCAGGCCGAGGCCACTGCCGACGACGGCGCCACTGCCGGTGCCGGCGTGCTCGCTGGGGTGGGCACCTTTAGTGGTCGGTGCCGGCACACCCGCACCGATCGACTGCACCTCGAGCACAAGGACCGAGTCGTCCGCGGCGATGCTGACCCGGGTTGTTCCGTCCGGTGCGTGCTTTGTGGCATTGGTGAGTGCCTCCTGAAGTATCCGCGACGCGGCGAGATCAGTAAGAGGAGAGAGCGCCGGCAGTATGTCCAGTGCAGCCTCGTCGAACCGCACATCCAGGCCCACCTTGCGCACATTCGCCACGAGGTCAGCGGCCCGCCCGAGGCTGCCAACCGTCACCGGCGATTCTTGGCCGCTGCGCAACAACACAATCATCGAGCGCATCTCCTCCAGCCCGCGCATACTCGCCACACGGATCTGCGCCAGGGCGTCACGGGAACGCGCCGGATCGTCGTCCCGGCTAAGCGCCGCCTCCGCGTGGATAGCGATCGCAGACAGATCCCCGGCGATCACGTCGTGCAGGTCGCGCGCCATCCGCCCGCGCTCCTCCCTAACCAGCTGAGCCTCGCGAAGCGCGGCAAAACGCAGCACATCCGCGGTGCGCTGTTCGGCGAGATCGGCCAGCTCGCTCTTGTGGCGTACCGCGGTCGCAGCCCAGTACGGCGTACCGATGACAGCGAACAGCTGCAGAACAACAAAAACAGCGAGTGAGAGGCTGGTGGTTCCGATCCAGATCGCTGCCAGTGCGACCGCCGTGCCACCAACGATCAGTCGCAGCAGCACACGGTTTGCCCGAGCGGTCGACAGCAGGGCCGCCGAATAGAGCGCTTCGATGAACACCAGCAGCATGCCGATGCTTCCGCCGAGCAACAGGAGGTCGAGCAAAAAGAGGGTGGTGCTCCCGACCAGCACCACCAACGGGTACCGGCGCTTGGCTAGCAAGAGGGCGCATGCGGGAAGCAGCACGCCGGTGTGCCAAAGCAGGGCGGTCTCGTCGGGGGCGATCGAGCTAAACGAACTCCAGAGGCCGTTCAGGCCAAGTACCCCTGCCGCGATGCCGAGCGCAAGAAGGCTCACGGCCGTCCACCGGTCGGTGGCGACGACTTTCGGTTTGGGCTCCATCCCGCTAGCCCACCACACTTTGTTCGCCCCGATGTCGGTCGAACGATGGAGATCGACGGCACGGCGTCATCCATCTGAGCGATGTGGTCTTGGGCTCGGGGCGCGACGGTAGGGGCATGACAATCGAATTGGGTGGCGCGTTGGTTCTGCTGGCGCTGGTCGATAGCCTCAGCCTGGGCACCTTGCTGATTCCGCTGCTGTTCCTCCGGGTTCCGGGCCGGGTGCCCGTCGCGCGAATCGGGCTGTACCTCGCGACCATCTCGCTGTTCTACTTTGTGGCGGGAATCGCGCTCACCTGGGGCGCCCAGAACGCGCTCGCGGAATTCGGCGAGATGCTCAGTTCCCGCCCGGCCTACATGGTGCAGCTGGTGCTCGGAGTGGGCCTGCTCGCTGCCGCATTCTGGATCGGACGTAAGCGGGATGTCGCTGGTGCGAGTAGTGCGCGGGTGGGCGAAGTCAGCAGGCTGGGCCGGTTGCGCGAACGCGCACTCAGCGGTCGGGGCGGCGCTGGACTCGTAATCGCGCTCGCGCTCGCCGCCGGACTGGTTGAGCTCGCGACGATGCTGCCCTACCTCGGGGCGATCGGCCTGATCACGCGCGCCGAACTCGCAGCCGGAACGTGGCTCTGGGTGCTCGCCGGATACTGTCTTGTGATGATCCTTCCGGCGCTGCTGCTGACGGCGCTTCGGGCGGTGGCGTCCACGACCGTCGAACCGATACTGGGCCGGGCGTCGGCCTGGATGCAGAAGAATTCGGCCGAGAACACGGCATGGATCGTGGGCATCGTCGGATTTCTTCTTGCGCGGGATGCCGCCGTGGTGCTCGACCTCTTCGGGTAGCACGGGTGCAATGAGGCATGGAGGGCGAAAGATGCAGCGCGGTGTAGCGTCCTACCGCACAAATACACCATGCTGTAGGGACTCAGTTGGAACGAAGGGTGCAGTGTGTTCACGAGTGAAAATGTCGGAGCTGATGACGCGGTGGTGCGGGCGGTCGGCAAGCTGAACATGGTGTCAGCTCCAGCCTTGCGCGAGATCGTTCTGAAATTGATCGGTGAGGGGCGACAGAGAATTGTCGTCGACCTGGCCGGTGTCGACTTTATGGACTCGTCAGGACTGGGTGCTCTTGTCGGGTGTTTGAAGGCGGCTCGTCAGGGTGGCGGCGATCTCCGCATCGCGGCGCCCGGCGCGCAGGTGCTCATGGTGTTGAAACTATCGAACCTTGATCGTGTGCTCGCAACCTTCGAGACCGCGGAGGACGCGCTCGATGTCTGAGCGCACGATTGTCTTCCACACGCCGCCCGACGAAGTGGATGTTGTGCATGTCGCCCTCGCGTCGCTCTGGGCGCAGGATGCTGACGTTGACGCGATGGACCGCATGATGTTCGAGACGGCGCTCATCGAGCTGGTTTCTAACGTCATCGAACACGGCGACTCCCAAACAACAATCAACTGCACACTCGATCTCGCGGTTGATGAGAGCACTATGAAAGCGGTTCTCGTGGATACTGCGTCGCCGCCGCGCATCGACTTGAGTCCGCGAGAGATGCCGGATGAGTTTGCCGAGTCCGGCCGCGGCCTTGCGTTCATTCAAGCTCTCGTTGACGACTTTGACTACCGCCGAGCAGGAGGTAGCAACATCTGGACGCTCAACAAGCGTCGCGCGTTGCTGAGCCTGTGACCAGGTTGGTGTCACGCACTGGCAAGCGCCCTGTCATCCAGTCGCTGTCGATTTCAGCCGTCGTGCTGGACGGGGCTTCGCCGCTGACAAAGCAAATCCCCCTCGTGCTGCTGTTTGCTGTGGCAGTCGTAATGTCCGTCATCACGCCCACACTCGCGATCACCAGCGTGCCCGCTCTGGTCGGGGCCGTGGTACTGCTGGCCGGAGCGACCGGCTTCGCTGCTGTTCTGCCGCGGGTGAATCCAGCCGGGAGTTTGGTCTTCGTGGTTCCGGCGATCGACTTCCTCGTCGTCGGAGTCCTGCGGTTCGCGACGGGGGAGAGTGCATCGATTTTTTCTTCTTTGGCGATTTTGCCGGCGGTATGGATCGCGGCATCGCCCGGCGGCCGCAACGTCGTTTATGCGTTCGTGGGCGTGTGCGGCGGCCTGCTTGTTCCCTTCCTGCTCGGGTCGACACTTGAGGACAACCCAAACGAGCTCGCGCGTGGTTTGTACTCCGCTTGCGCGTTCACCTTCGCCGCTGCCGCGGTTAACGATCTCGCCCGTCTCGCCCGGAACCACATCAGCGACATCCAGGCCAGGGAGCGGGTTGTTCGCGTCGAACTCGAACAGGCTTCCGTGGTTCAACAGGCGCTCCTGCCCACGGGGGGCATTGGTGCGACGGGATACGACATCGCCGGCGTGTGCCTTCCCTCCAGAGCCATCAGTGGTGACTTTTTCGATTGGTACAAGGCAAGTGACGGCACCGCTTTCACCCTGGGAGACGTGATGGGCAAGGGTGTCGGAGCGGGAATCATCGCCGCGACGGTACGCGCTGTTGTGCGTAGTGCGCGCAACCACAATGACCTTGCCATCGCTCTGGATCGCGCTTCTGAGACTCTCGCGTCTGACCTCGCTGACACCTCAACGTTCACAACGATGTTCCACGCTCGACTCGACGAGCGCACCGGGATCGTTCGCTACATCGACGCGGGGCATGGCCTCAGCCTGCACGTCAAGGCCGACGGGTCCTGGAATCGCCTGTCATCATCAGACCCCCCGATCGGAATCTCGGTCGATGGGCGGTGGACCGTTGCGCAGCTGTACCTGGCCCCCGGCGACATACTGATCAGCTGCAGCGACGGCATCCTCGACCTCTACGACGGCACGATCGAGTCCCTCAGGAACGTCGCTGAGATTGTTTCTTCCTCCGCGGACGCCGCCGATGTCATCGACCGCATCCGCGCGGTCATCACCACCGACGTCACGGACGACGACATCACCGTCCTCGTTCTTCGCCGCCCCGGCGTTTAGCGCAGCCGCCACCGTCCGTGGCCTTCCGCCCGGGCGCACAGTGCGAGTAAGAACGGAGGTATGGAGTTTCAGGAGACCATCGAAACCGTGGGCGAGGTGATCGACGCTGCCGGGGTGGCAGCGATGGTGATCGGTGCCGTCATCGCCACCGTCATCGCCGCGCGGGATCTCCTGCGGCGGCGTGCGGGCGTCTACCGCGCCTACCGGCGGTACCTCGGCCGGTCCATCTTGCTCGGGCTCGAGTTGCTTGTCGCCGCCGACATCATCCGAACCGTGGCGATCACCCCGACGCTGGAGAGTGTCGCGGTTCTGGCCGCCATCGTGTTGATTCGGACGTTCCTGAGCTTCTCGCTCGAGCTGGAGATCACCGGACGCTGGCCGTGGCAGAAGGCGCCTGCCGACGAAAGAGCCGACGAGCTGACGTAATCTCGGATTGGGGCGCCCGGGGTCGTGGACTCGGGGCTGCCCTCCCCCTAGCCTGAGGACAACGCAGCGCGGTCTTGTCGACTCCTTAAGCATCGTGTCGACACGCTGAGACGATCAGAGGAGGCAGCTTGGATGATTCCGTAACACCACCGATCGCTGTGCCGGAACCGGGGTCGGACCCGAGTTCGGACGTCGACGCGGTGGGCCCCCGCATTCGCGCAATACGCACAGCCGAGCGTCTGTCGCTGCGAAAACTGGCGGAGCGCTCCGGCCTGTCCGTCGGGTTTCTCTCCCAGGTGGAGCGCGGATTGAGTTCCCTGGCCCTGTCGAGCCTGCGGTCGGTCGCGGCTGCGCTCGAACGCCCGATGACGGATTTTTTTGGACCGACGGATGCCGACGCGGCACTGGCCGACGACGCCCTAGTGTTCACGCTGACCCGAGCGGCGGACCCCTCGCGGCGCGTGGTCTCCGGTGGGCGCTATTACGAGCTGTTGTCCTCGCGCTCGCCCGGCCTTGTCCTCGAGCCGATGCTCATCTATGTCGAGCCGGGTGGCACAAAGGAGCCGGGCATCGGTCACGAGGGTGAAGAGTTTGTGTACGTTCTGAGTGGCGAACTCGTCTACGAAATTGCGGGCACCGAATACCGGCTGTGGGCCGGTGACAGCCTGCACCTGAGGTCGAACACCCCGCACCGCGTATACAACGATGGTGTCGAAAAAACCGTTGTGGTCTCTGTAGTGACGCCACGGCACGGCTGACGCACCCGACGTCCACCGTGCCCTAATTGATGCAGGCGCCCGCCGCGTAGCTCGTGGTTCCCGCGCCCTCGTCCGTGCCGGATTCGGGTTCCGCCTCCGGAACGACAACCGCATCGTCCCCGCTCGCCGTGGTGCCCGACCCCGCGGCGGGTGCCTCGATCGGTACCTCCAGTCCATTCGCGCCGATGACGACGGTCACGCCGTCGACGAACGCGGAGGCGCTCACGGTAGCTCCGGGGAGCGCGGCGGCCACTGCTTTCGCGGCGCTTTCCATGCCCGGCGGGTACTCGATGGTTGAGACCGTGCGGTCGTCGGTGGATGCCGCGGCGCCCGTGACAAAGCCCATTCCAGCGAGTGTTTCTGTGGTCTCTGCTGCGGCGCCGCTGACCCCGCTGCCGTTGAGCACGGACACCGCGACATCCGCCGGCATGGACGCTGTCGACGCTGTGTAGTCGTCGCTCTGCCCGACGATCGCGGCGATGAAGGACGGCATGGTGGCGGTGTCGAGCTCGACGATGGACACCTGGTTGCCGCCCGACCAGATCAGGGGAGTGCCCGCGATCGGCACGGTGGCCGAGGCGAGATCGTCGGCGCCCACCCGCTGCAGCTTGAGGCCGATGTCGATGAAGTTCAGGTCGGGGTCCGTCTCGATCGCGGAGCTGGCCGCGTCGAGCACGTTGGTAAGCCTGCCCGGGTTGAGCAGGGTGGCCGGCGAGGCAATCGTGCGCGCCTCGACCGAGAGGAAGTACTGCTGGCGCACCTGGCGGTCGAGGTCACCGTTCGGCAGACCGTGGCGTTGACGCACGAACGCGAGCGCCTGCTGGGCGTTCAGGGTCGATACCCCGGCGGGCAGGCTGAGGGTCGAGTACGGGTCATCCACCGCGTTGTTCAGGCAGACATCGACCGGGCCAAGCGCGTCGACCAGGTTGTAAAAACCGAGCATCGACACCCGCACGTAATGGTCGATGCGCAGCCCGGTGACGTTCTGTACGGTCGAAATCAGCAGCTGGGCCCCGGTCGCGGCATCGCCTTCGGAGCTGCCGAACGCGAACGCCGCGTTCAGCTTGTTGGTGCCGTAGCCGTCGATGTCGACCCAGGAGTCGCGCGGCAGCGAGACGAGCGTCGCCGCGCTGCCATCGGCGGGCAGGTGCAGCACCATCATCGTGTCGGTGCTGGTGCTTCCGCCGTCGAGCCCGGTGCCCATTTGGGCGAGCTCCTGCGGGGTGGAGTCGGCCGGACGGTGGTCATCCCCGACGAGGAGGATGTTCTGGTCGTCGCCGTCGATATCAGCGAAGGCGGATGCCGCGATCGCCTCGACATGGGTGACGCCCGACACAAAGCGCTGGTAGCTATAGACCGCGTAACCCGCGGTGGCGGCGACCACAACGACGAGTAGCACGGCGATGGTGGCGAGGAACCGGCGCGCGCGATGTTTGCGGCGCTTGGGCGGGCGCGCTGCGGGCTGCGGGGGGAGCGGCGCCGGTTCGCCCGGGTACGCGTTGCCGTTGTAGCCGTTGCTGTTGCCGCTGCCATCGAACGGCCACCCGGTGTTGCTGCCCGTCCCGTTGCTGCCTTTGCCGCCAGGGCCGCCCGCCCCGGGCACTCGCGGGGCCTGTCCATGGGGGAGGTTCGGACGATTCTGCACACCCGAGTGTAAAGGCGGACGGCTGAGAGGCCGGTAAGGGCCGGTGGCGGATGCCGGCCGGGACGCCCCGACGACGACGCACAACGCGCTCACTGCGCCGACCGCGCGCGTGGAAACGACTATGACCTGCGACCGCCGGTTCTCCATGAGGCCGTGTCGCTAGTTGCCGATGACGAGCATGCTAGCGGCGGCTTCGATGACGTCGTCGGTAATGGTGTCGAGCTGGTTTATCTTCAGTACCCGGTTGATCTGGGGGAAAGTCGTTCGAGGAGGCGCAAGTTGCCTCGGGTGATGCGCTCGATCGCGGCAATGGCTTGCGCGTCGGTGAAGCTGTAGAGCTGGGGGTAGTGACGGAACCTCTCGTCAATTCCGGGCATGCCGATCAAAGGTAGTCGTCGCCTACGGCGACAAATTAGGCATCGGTGCAAGAATGGCACGATGCGCTAGTGCGCCGCGAGGGTCTTGAGTGCGTCAGCGTCAGAGGTATCGGACGCAGCGGTCCAGATGACGAGGCGCACGTCGCTGCCAGGTGTCTCGAGGACGTCGCAGTCGACGGTAATCCTCCCTGCGGTGGGATGGTGGAACGTCTTTCGGGTGGTGGGAGCGAAGCCGGCGGGACGTTCCGCCCAGAGGGACGCGAACCTCTCGGACCGGGCGCGCAGTTCGGAAATAAGGGCGGTGAGGGACTCGTCAGACGGATGCCGGGCGAGGGTCGCGTGGAGATCCCCGACGAGATCGCGTTCGTACCGCTCCTCGTCGGCTTGCTCGCGCTCGGCCCAGAAAGGGCCAAGGAACTGACGGCGTACGGCGTTCTCTCCGACGAGCTCGGCGCTGAAAAACGCCTCGGCCATCTCGTTGGCGGCGAGAATCGTCCACGTCGCGTCCACAACGATGACAGGAACGTCATCGAGTCGGTCGAGGATGCGTTGCACGGCCGGCGTCAGTTGGCGGGACGCTGCTAACGGCAGGGGAGCGGCGTTCCCGGCGAGCTGGTGCAAGTGTGCGGTCTCGGCGGCGTCCAGGTGCAGCGCCCGTGCGAGAGCTGCAACGACCGACGGGGAGGGCGTGACCGCCCGGCCCTGCTCGAGTCGGGTGAGATAGTTCACCGAAACTCCGGCGGTGACCGCGACCTCCTCCCGCCGGAGACCGGGTGTTCTGGTGCTCGTTCTCGCCAGACCGGCGTTCTCGGGTGTGAGCCGTTCCCGCCAGGCCCGGAGCGTTTGAGAGAATTCGTTCCGCATTCATTCGACTCTACCTCCGGCCCTGAACGGGAGACAGGGACCAGCAGTCCCACCACGACCCGGCCCATTGTCACTCCTGCGGGGAAGACCGAGGCTTGCAGACATGACAGATCACAGCCCCACAAGCACCCACACCATCTACGACCCCATGGTCGGACCCGACCTCGACGCCAGCCTCTGGGAGCCGCTCAACATCGGCACCGGCCCGCTCGTCGAGGCGGGAGCCACGACAACCGTCGAGGCCGGAGCGGTAACCCTGCGCATCCCCGAGCTCGCCAACGCGTCCGACTCCAACCAGGCCATCGACAACTCCAAGCACGTCATCCTCTCCACCCGGGCGTTCGCGATCCCCTCCGACGGCGTGGGCAGATTCGCCGTCGACATGCACGTCGACGACGCCGGCGACGGCGACGGCGGCGACTACCGCTACGGCGTGGCGTCGTTCAACGTGCTCGACATCAGCACCGGCGCGGTATTCAACATCTTCTCCACCGGCCAGCGATTCCTTGCACAGCACGAGGCTCTCGCCTACCCCGGTGTCGACCACCCCTTCACCCGGGTAATCGACGACGCGCTCTTCGCCGCGCGTGGCGACAGCATCCCCGCATCCGCATACCGCGAGTGCGAGGTCGTCATCGACCGCGCCGCCGGATCCGTGACGTGGACGATCGACGGACGCATCCTCCACGAAGCGCACGGCCTCACCGACCTGCCCGCCGAAATCCACATCGGACTGGGCGTGTTCACCATCATCCCCGTCGGCTCCGGCACCGGCTCGCTCCACGGGCAGGGCGTCGACGCCACCTGGAAGAACTTCCGCGTCGCGATCTCCTCCTGATCGAGGTCCCCTTGATGCCCACAGCCGCGTCCGGTCCCACCCGATCTATAACCTCGACCTCGTGGGACCGGCCACGGCGCCGCGCGATCGTGGTGGGCGGATCCCTTGCTGGACTGTGTGCCGCACTGGCACTCTCCGCCAGCGGCTGGGAGGTCACCATCCTCGAGCAGAGTACACAGCCGCCGGCAGGTATGGGGATGAGCATCGACGTCGCCCTCCTCAGCGCGGTGACCGGTCTGGACATGCGAGCGCTCCCGGTCATCGAGACGGGCTTTCCGGCGACGGGCTGGGGCCTGCTCCGACAAGCTCTGGCCGACGCCGTCGAACGTCAGCCGCGCATCGACCTCCGCGAGGGTGTCCGGGCCCTCGCGGTCGTCGATGGGCAGACGGATGTCGTCGTCGAGACCAATGCGGGGATGCACCGGGCGGAATTCGTCGTCGGCGCGGACGGGTACGCATCCACGGTGCGCCGGCTCGTCTCGCCCGAAGAGCCGCACGCGGAATACGGAGGAGTCGTCCTCTGGCGTGGACTCGTCGACGAGAGCGACATACCCGGCGGCTTCACCACTCGGGACATCGGGTTCGCGTTCCGACCTGCGGGTACGCAGATGCTCGCCACCTACGTTATCCCCGGCGCACGAGGCGAGCTCGACCCGGGTCACCGGCGCGGGGTGTTCATCTCCTTCGACTGCTCCCGCGACGCACTCCTCCGTCGTGACGGCTACGTCAACGGCACCGTAGTGAAGGCCACCGTGCACGGAAGCGGGCTGTCACGGACAGAGATCGAAGACCTGCACCACGAGACCCGCCAGTGGCCGGCTCCCTGGGGCCGTGCTGCGGCGATCGCGGTGCGGGAGCGGGCGTTCATCGGCACGCCAATCGCCGAGTTCCTCCCATCAAGGCTGGTCCGCGGACGCGTCGCGATACTCGGGGACGCCGCGCACAGCGTCAGTCCGATCACCGGCGGCGGCTTCCACAACGGCCTCCTCGACGTTGCATCCCTCGTCAGCGCTCTCGACGAGACCCCCGACGTCACCCGCGCATTGCGGCGTTACGAAGAGCACCGATTGGCGCCCGTCCGCGCGCTTGTCACCCGATCCCGGGCGTGGAGCCGGTCGTTCGTCCGAAGCGACCCATGCGGATAGCCCCCAAGTAGTGGGAGTGCTCCAAGCCGGCCCTGCCCTGCGCGTCGCCGGAGCGAAGGCGAGCAATACCGGCATCGATGTCGTCGAACGGCAAGACAGAGTCAACGACCGCGGTGATTCGACCGTGCGGCCAACCGTTCAGCCCTCAATCCGGCTTTGGTCACCCGCCTCGTCATCGGCAACTAGCGACACGAAGCGATCACAGAACGCCGCCATAGAGCGCCAACCTCCACACCGTAGGCCTACCCGGTGAAGCGGGCAACGATTTTTCGTTGCCCGCTTCCCCGGGGCTGAGTTGGGTCTCGCCTATCCGGTGACGACCGCGATCTCGATCGGCGCTCCGTCGAGCTGTGTTGTCGCGACGACCTCGCCGGTGGTGAGGTCGACCTTGTGGATCGAGTTCGTCGCGGGTTCGGTGACGTAGGCGGTGTCACCGAGGATGGTGAGGGCGGGATGCGCGTCCTGCCATTCGACCGGACCCTCCCACTCGGAGATGACGGGGTATGACTCGTCGGTGAAGTCTCCGGTCGCCGGGTCAAGCACGTGCAACGAGCCGTCCGAGCCGAGCACCCAGGCCAGATCCTCAGGGCCGCGGGCTACATCGCGCCAGGTGTAGCCCACACCCGCGGGCATGTCGACAACGGTCGAGGTCTTCGCGACGGTGTCGGTGACAACGAGCTGGGTCAGCAGGTAGCCCTCCGAGTCGGGGTCGGCGTTGTAGTCGCCCACGGTGAGCGGCGAGGTTTCGCTCACGTATTCGTTGCCGGTGCGGCCGTAAGTATCGGCCGCCTGGATCTTCGTGAATTCGCCGTTGTCGTAGACAAGTACGCCGTCGCTGCAGCCAAAGACTGCGATTTCGTTCTGGGCCGCGCCCTCGCCGTGTACAGACGGGCACTCCTCGTTACGCGCGATCTCGGTGCGTTCGCTGTCGAGAGCGCGCACACCGGTGCGACCCTCGGAGGTGCCGAGGGTAGAGAGGAAAGTGCCGTCCTCCAGCGCGATCGCGACACCGTGGTGTGCAGCCTCCGATGCGACGATCTCGGTCACGGGCAGTTCGTCCCCGGAGTCGAGCAGGTCGGCGGTCTCATAGATGATCGCGTCACCGGTGCCGTCCGAAAACAGGATGGTCTTATCGCCGTGGCGCACAACGTGCCCGGGCGTGGGCGCATCGAAAACGAGATCGGTGATCTCCGGCGTCGCGGTATCGAGCACCTGGAAACCCTCGGTGGTCGAGATCATCACGTTGCGCCCGTCGCCAGCGGGGTTGAGGCGGTTGAACCCTTCGAGCGGCAAATCGGCGATGAGCTCGAGGCTCTCCGCGTCGAGCACGTAGATGCCGCCGTCATATGTGAGGGCAACCCGGGCGCTGGCCGACGACTCATTGGAGGAATCAGATGCATCAGGCGAGGGGGCTGTCGAGTCCGACGTCGATGCCGGCGACGAAGCACAGGCGGAGAGCAGAAGCGCGGTGGTGGCGACGAGCGCCGCAAGCGGCAGACGTCGACGGAGCGGTGATGCTGCGGATGGTGCAAGGGGGTTCGTTTTCACAGGTGTTTCTTTCTTTATTGGAGGTGGTGCTCTACGGGGAGAGCCCGGTGGCGATGCGCTCGGTATTCGCGCGCATCATGGTCAGGTAGGTGTCGGCTCCTTCGCCGGTCTCGGTGAGGGACTCGGTGAACAGCTCGACGACGGCAACGTCAATGCCGGCCTCGTTCGCGAGAACCTGCACCAGACGGTCCGGTTGGGAGGACTCGGCAAAGACCGTGGGAACGCCCGCGGTCTCGATGGCCTCGGTGAGGTCGCGCAGGTCGGATGCACTCGGGGCCGCGAGAGTGGTTCCGCCCGGAATCACGGTGCCGATAAGGGTGAAGTCGAACCGGTCGGCAAGGTAACCGAAGACGTGGTGGTTTGTGACGAGGTTGCGGTTGCCAGCCGGGATCGCGGCGAAGGCCTCGGTCATGTCGCCTGCGAGAGCGGTGAGTTCCGCGGCGTAGGCCTCCGCGTTCGCGTCGACCTGCGCGGTGTCCACTCCGGGCACGAACTCGTTCACGGCGTCGGACAGCGCTGCCACGACGTCGTGCATGCGGTCGGGATCGGTCCAGAAATGCGGGTCGCTTGCCCCCGCGGCATCCCCCGAACCGTATTCAAGGACGTCGATCACGTCGCCGGCGGTGAAAACGGGCACGCCCGCGGATTCGGCCGCGTCCATGTGCTGCTGCAGGCCTTCCTCCAGGCCGAGTCCGTTCGAGACGAGCAGGTCGGCGTCGAGGATCCGCGCCGCTTCCTGCGCCGAGATTTCGAACGAGTGGGGGTCGGCGTTCGGGCGCATGAGCACCATCACCTCGGCCTGGTCGCCGACGACATTCTCGACGACGTCGCCGAGGATGTTGGTGGTCACGACAACGAGCGGACGCTCTGACGCAGGCGCGCTGCAGCCGGTGACGCCGAGCAGGAGCAGGCCTGCGACCGCAAGCACAGGAGCTGGGAGGGCTCGGCGGGCTCGCCAGCGCAGAGCGGGCGGCGTAAGCAGTGTCCGTCTGTTCATGGTCAGCGTCCCGTTTCGACGAGGAAGAGGGGGATGTCGGGTGCCTCGAAGGTGCGGGCGACCCGAGCTCCGTCGGCGTAGTCGATCTCGTAGACGAGGCCCTCGGAGATCGCGTTGACGTAGGCGCGGGAGTCGTCGACCGTGAGATTCACGCCGTCGAGGATGCTGGGGGTGGCCGGGTCGCCGGGGCGCACGGGGTTGGCGGGATCGACAGGATCCGCCGCGGCCGCTGCGATGGTGGCGGCCAAGAGCGGTTCGGTGGCGGCCACGGTCGCGCCGGTCGCGGGGTCGAGCACGAGGATGCGTCCGTCGGAGGCGAGGGCGACAACGTTGCCGTTGCGATCGTCCGCGGCGACCACGCGCAGTAGTGGAACCTCGGTGAGAAGGCGTGTCCAGGTGCGCTCGCGCGTGTCGAGCAGCCAGGCGCCGGTTGTGCCGGCGAGGGCCGCGACCGTCGGGCGTCCGGGGCGGGAGGCGAAGGCGGTGGCGGTGGCGGGCGCGGCACCGGGCGCGGCATCGATCGTGCCCGCGGGATAGGCGATGCGCTCGAACTCGACGGTGTCATCGGCCGCGACGGTGGCGAGCACGGCGCCGTCGTCGCAGCCGAAGACCGCGCCAACGTTGGTGGTGATGGTGCCCGAGAAACCGGTGCATTCGACAGCGGCGTCGGCGGCGCCGGCGGATGAGCTGGCAGAGGAGCCGGCGCTGTCGCCGGTCTCGGCTGCAGTGCCGTCGGGGGAGTAGGCCCGCAGCCCGGTCACCGTTCCGTCGGCACTGGCTTCGGTTGCGATCACCGAGCCGCCGAACGGAACCAGTGCACCCTCGTGTGGTGCGCCGGAGATGGTCCCGAGTTCGGTGATCTCGCCGTCGCCCAGTGCCTCGTGGTCGAGAATGATGCCCTCACCACTGTCGGCGAAAAAGACTGCGGTGATGGCGCCGCCGGTGTGCACCGTGGCATCCCCCTCGCCGTCAATCGTTCCCACTTCTGACGGCGTGGCCCGGTAGTAATGGGAGTGGTCTTCGTGGTCGACGGTCCACGTGCCGCTGTCGATGATGGACAGCTCACCGCTCTCGGCGGCAGACGCGAACACGTATCGACCATCGGTGGATACGGCGGTAATGCCGTCGAGGGTCGCGAATTCGGCGGATTCTTCGGACAGGAGGTCGAGCAGGGAGAGGGAACCCGCGGCGTCGACCGTGGCGATCTGAAGCTGGGGTTCGGTTTCTTCGGAGGCGCCCTCGACGTAGCCGTGGGGTACCGAGCTTTCGGTGGCGGCGGGAGTAGCGGGGGTTGCCGGGTCAGTCGGAGATGACGCGCAGCCGGCGACGGTCAACACGGCGAACGCCGCTAGGGCGGATCGGGTGAGCGTGGATCGGGAGCGTGCCGATCGAGCGAGCGTGGATCTAGTGAGCACTGATTGCTTTCTGGACGGAGCGGACACAGGAAGAGAGGGCCGCGAGGGCGATCGCGGCGGCGGCGACGGACGCGCCCGCAGCGGTCGCGGCATGCCACGAAACGAGCAGTCCGGCGACGACGGAGACGGATCCGAAAGCCCCGCCGAGCAGCATGATCCCGGGGATGCTGCGCGACCATTGACCGGCGGCAACAGCGGGCGCGAGCAGGAGGCCCACAACCAGCAGCGATCCGACCGCGCCATACGACGCGACGACCGCGAGGGTGACCAGAGCCACCAACATCACGCCGGCAAGGCGGGGCTTCAAGCGCAGGGTGGCGGCGACTCGTCCGTCGAATGCAAGCGCAACAAACGGTCGATGGAACGCGACCGCGATGCCGACAGTCACAATCAGGGCGACACCGAGCACCGCGATGTCGTCGGTCGAGATCGCGAGAATGTCGCCGAACAGGATGGCCGTGAGGTCGGTGGCGAAGCTGCGGGAGTGCGACACGATGATCACGCCCAAGGCGAGCATGCCCACAAACAGAAGGCCGATGCTGGTGTCGTGCGAAAGCTTGCCGCGCCGGGCCAGCAGACTGACCCCGAAGCTCATCGCCGCGGCGCTGACCGTGGCGCCGACGATCGGGGGAAGGCCGAGCAGTGTTGCGGTTGCAACGCCCGGCAGCATGCCGTGTGCCATTGCTTCACCGAGAAACGCCATGCCACGGATGACGACCCAGGCGCCGACAACGGCGCAAATCATCGCCACAAGCACACCACCGATAAGGGCGCGCAGCATAAAGTCCGCGGAGAACGGATCGAGAATGAAGGTCACGAAAAGGACCCTACATGAGAATGGTTATCGTTCCTGTTAGTGTAGGGTCATGAGTTTTTCCGCGCCGACCGCCGTGAGCGCAGCATCCACCACAGAGTCAGATAGCGTTCGCGCCGGATCCGGATCCGGACCCGCAGCCATCACCGTCGGGCTCCGTGGCGTCACCGTGATTTACGACGACCGGGTCAGCCTCGACGACGTAACCATCGAGTTCGCCAGCGGGCAGATGACCGCGGTGGCGGGATCGAACGGATCCGGCAAGTCGACTCTGCTGGGTGCGATCGCCGGGGTGGTGCCGCTGAGTGCGGGAACGGTGGAGCTCGACGGAGCCCGCGTTGCCTACGTCGCGCAGCGCAGCAGTGTGCCCGACCACCTTCCGCTGTCTGTTCGGCAGGTCGTCGAGATGGGGCGCTGGTCGCAGCGGGGCGCCTGGCGCAGGCTCACTCGGGATGATCGCGACATCGTCGCGAGCAGCATCGCGGCGGTCGGTCTTGAGGGATTCGAACGACGCCCGCTCAGTGCGCTGTCGGGCGGACAACGTCAGCGTGCGCTCGTTGCACAGGGCTTAGCCCAGCGCGCCCAGATTCTGTTGCTCGATGAGCCGACGGCGGGTCTCGACAACGAGGCGTGCGAACTCATCGCACTCGCACTCGCCGCCGAGACCCTCCGGGGCGCCACC
This sequence comes from Glaciihabitans tibetensis, assembly GCF_003003265.1. Taxonomy (GTDB): domain Bacteria; phylum Actinomycetota; class Actinomycetes; order Actinomycetales; family Microbacteriaceae; genus Glaciihabitans; species Glaciihabitans tibetensis. The sequence goes on along the minus strand of NZ_PVTL01000009.1, from coordinate 26,472 downwards.
GTCATTCATGCCACCCACGACTCCGATGTGATCAACGCTGCCGACCGCGTACTACGCCTGGAGCGCGGCCGGTTCGTCTAGCAGTGGCCGTCCCCGCTGGGGGAGCGTTCGTTAGGGAACGATGACCGCGCGCCCACGGATGCTGTTCGCGGCGAGGTCTTCGTAGGCCTTCGGTCCGTCGGACAGGCTGTAGGTCTGCACCTCGACGTTGATCTTGCCGGCGCGGGCCAGGTCGAGAACTTCGATGAGTTCGCTGCGTGAACCCCAGTACGGAACCCGCACCGCGGCGTCGTAGGCGATTGTTCCGAAGCCGATCGTCATCGCACCGCCGCCGATGCCCACCACGGTGACATCAGAGTCGAGGGCGGCAACGCTCTGCGCGAGAGCCATGGTGGGGTTCGCTCCGACGAAGTCGAAAACGGCGTTTGCGCCGAGTCCACCGGTGAGTTCGCGGATTTTGTCTGCTGCGGAGGCGTCACTGATGAGAACGTGGTCTGCGCCAACGTGAGTGGCCAGCTTGAGCTTTTCGTCGTTGACATCGAGGGCGATAACGGTGGCGCCGGAGAGCGCCTTGAGGATCTGGATGCCCACGTGACCCAGCCCACCGGTTCCGATGACCACCGCGAACGTGCCCGCCCCAAGCTTCGGAAGCGAGCGCTTGATGGCGTGGTACGGGGTGAGGCCGGCGTCGGTGAGGGAAACGTTCTGCACGGGGTCGAGGTCGCCGAGCGGAACAAGGTGGCGCGCGTTGTCAACGATCATGTACTCGGCCATCGAGCCCTGGCTGCCGAGTCCGGGAGGGCGGATGCCCTCGGCCGCGGCGTTGGTGCAGTAGTTCTCCATGCCCATCGAACAGTTGTGGCACCGGCCACAACCCCACGGCCCGTACACCGCCACGGCGTCGCCGACCTTGAGGGTGGAGTCGACCCCCTCGCCAAGCTCGTGCACGATTCCGGCGCCCTCGTGTCCGAGCGTCAGCGGAAGCGGGTAGCTCTGCTCGAGATAGTCCTTCTCGGGCAGGTTCATCACGTAGTCGTCCGAATGGCAGACTCCCGCGGCCGTGACCTTCAGGAGCACCTGCCCGGGGCCGGGCTTGGGGATCGGGATGTCCACGACCTCAGGGGCCTGGCCGACGGCGACGTAGCGGAGAGCTTTCATGATGACGTTCCTTAGAAGAGAGGTCGTGAGTTGTGGGAGCAAAGTGCCTATTTACTAGACAAGTGTTGTCTATCTATGAAACCTCGCCTTCCTGTGCGTTCCCTCCGTGGCTGATACTTCTCTACATAACGGTTGTCAAATAGCTCGCCTCTGCTAGCGTCGAAGAGTGCTGAAACGCACAGCTGACGGCTCGCGCGTCCCAGCGCGGCCTCCTCAAGGACTGGAGTAACCATGAGCGCTTACACGCTTCCCGAACTGCCGTACGACTTCTCCGCGCTGGAACCCCACATCAGCGGCAAGATCATGGAACTGCACCACGACAAGCACCACGCCACCTACGTCGCGGGCGCCAACACCGCCATCGCGTCGCTCGCCGAAGCCCGCGACAGCGGCAACCTCGCCAACGTCAACAAGCTGCAGAAGGACCTTTCCTTCAACCTCGGCGGACACGTCAACCACTCCATTTTCTGGAACAACCTCTCCCCGAACGGTGGCGACAAGCCTACCGGTGAGCTCGCCTCCGCCATCGACGACTTCTTCGGTTCGTTTGAGAAGTTCCAGGCTCACTTCACCGCGGTCGCCCTCGGTGTGCAGGGCTCCGGCTGGTCCGTTCTGGCCTGGGACTCCATCAGCCAGTCGCTCATCATCCAGCAGTTCTTCGACCAGCAGGCCAACTTCGCCGCCGGCGTCGTTCCGCTCCTGATGCTCGACGTCTGGGAGCACGCCTACTACCTCGACTACCTCAACGTGCGCGCCGACTACGTCAAGGCATTCTGGAACATCGCGAACTGGGCCGACGTGCAGGAGCGCTTCACCCGCGCCACCACGCAGACCGCCGGCCTCATCATCCCCGTCGCGTAACTCTCGCTTGACCCGTCGCCGTGGCCTTCACCGGCCGGAGCGGCGGCGCTTGTCCAAGGGCCTCGCCCGCGTCATTCACACGGTGGATGTCGCGGGCGAGGCCTTTTAGTTGTCTGTCACAGCGCTATTTCGGCTGATCAGCCCTGTCCGCTTACGCTGTTAGCCCTAATTGTCAGAACGACGCGCTGCTGATCGCGGCCGCCATACCAGGGGTAGGGCCGCCCTGTGTACTTCCGAGACAGCGCCTCGATACTCTCAGTGCCGCCCTCCGTTGTCATCGAGATCACCTCGCCGCGCACCTGGATGTACCGGAACGGGTTGTAGGGATCCTGAATCGCCATTGCCACGCGTGGGTCGCGCTCGACGTTCCGTACCTTGAGGAACCCCACCACCGAGTTGATGATCACGTGCTCGCCGTCAGTGCCAACCCACGTCTCGGTCACCTGCGGGGACCCGTCACTCATGATCGTGGAGAGAAAGCAGGGACTCGGCTTGAGGAGCAGGTCGAGCAGGGCGTCGGGCAAGGCCATGGGGTCTCCTGGGGTAATCATCGCGGGTCGATCCGGTAGTAAAACACGTTGCTCGTAGATCATCTTTGCACAAGACGATCTCTGTCAGGTACGATCGCGTCATGACAAGTTTTTCCGAAATCGGCGAGGCTGACTCTTTACCCGAGATCGATTGGGGTGCCGGAGGGATTGAGACAGAACTCGGCTGGGCTCTGCCGGCGATGTATCAGGGGTTTTCGCGGTCTGCCACGGGTGCGGTCGCCGATGTACCAGGCGGGCCGCGCGGTTATCAGGTGCTCGTGGCGATCACGACCGAAGAACCTACTTCGCAATTGGCGCTCGCTCACCGTCTCGGGATCGACAAAACTCAGATGACCTATGTCATCGACGCCCTCGAGGCCGGTGGGTTCGTCGAGCGGCGACCCGACCCGACCGATCGACGGATCCGTCAGGTGCACCCCACGGATCCGGGCCGGTCCCTGCTGAACTCGGCGCGAGTCGCGCTCCGTGACGTCGAGGGTGTCCTCATGCGACACCTCGGCCCAGACGAGCAGACGCAGCTTCGCCGGCTCTTGGCCCGGGTCGCGCTCGGTGCCGGGAACGTCGAATCCTGCATCGCCGACGCCCGAGCAGCCCTGGAGCAGCCCCTCGCCGCTCCCGACCGATCCCGCCGACCCACCCCTTCGACCACAACAGAATGAGACATCTTCCATGACCAGCACCATCCTCATCGCCGGCGCCACCGGCGACCTCGGACAGCGCATCGTCCGCGAACTCCTCCAACACGACGTCCAGCTCCGAGTCCTCACCCGACCCGGCAGCGGAAGCGCGGCCGCACTCTACGGTGACGACAGCCGCATCGACATCGTTACCGCGGCGTACTCCGATCACGCCGCTCTGACCACCGCCGTCTCCGGCGTCGACGTCGTCGTATCGGCGGTCAGCGGCGTCCGGCCCGTCATCGTCGATGCCCAGCGCGCCCTTCTGAAAGCGACCGTTGCAGCCGGGGTACCTCGGTTCATCCCGTCGGACTACTCCGCCGACTACCGCCAGATCACCCCCGGCAGCAACCGCAACTTCGAAATCCGTCGCGAGTTTGCGGCCGACCTCGATGTCGCGCCCGTCCAGGCGACATCGATCCTCAACGGCATGTTCACCGATCTGCTCACCGACGAGGCGCCCATGATCCTCTTCGGCCTGCGACGGGTCCTGTTTTGGTCGTCCGCTGACCAGATCCTCGACTTCACCACCAAAGACGACGTCGCCCGCGTCACGGCCCTCGCCGCCCTCGACTCTGACGCACCACGTGTCATCGAGATCGCCGGGGCACAGGTTTCAGCCAGAGACGTCGCCCGGACAATGACCGAGCTCACGGGAACTCCCTTCAAGCTGCAATGGGCTGGCACAACGGGAACACTTTCGGTCATGAGCAAGGTCGGCAAACAGCTGTCGAAGAACCCCGACGAGACGTTCCCGGCCTGGCAGGGAATGCAGTACTTCGTCAGCATGTTCAGCGGCCAAGCGCAGTTACGACATGTCGACAACGACCGGTACGGCCCCCACACCTGGACCACCGTCCGCGACGTCCTCCAGGCGCACCTCACTCAGGAAAGGGCTGCGACGTCTAGCTGATTTTCGCGAACTACCGACGGTCGCGAAATACCGACGGTCGCGAACTACCGACCTTCGTGCATCTCACCCTGCGCCCGCGCGGCGCGGGCGCTCAGCTGGGCCGCGATCTGAGCGCAGGCGACGCTCATGGCAGCCATCACGATGGCAAGCGTGATCATGACAAACCCCAGCACCGTCACGAGGCGACCCTCGCTGGCGTTGCCCAAGGCGAGTACGCCCACGCTGCCGCTGCCGAGCGCGCAGACCAGGGCGGCCACCGCACAGACGCGGTAGTACACAATCGACCGGGCGATCAACGTCGTGTTGTGGTCCTCTTCGTCGCGCGCAACCGAGTCCCGCAATGACGCCGAGTTCTGCGGCGGGTTCATGGCCTCAGCGTTCCTGGACTCAGTGATCATGGCCCCAGTGTGCGGCGCCTGGGCCACCCGGTATAGGGGTGGCGCTTTCGTTGAGTATGGGTGGCTGAACCGGACAGCTCCAGCCTGCCGGGGCGCAGTCGAGTGACCGGAACTTCGGCGGGCGTCAGATCCAGCATCGTGGCGGTGGCTTTCATAGTTCCAGCCTGTGCGGAACGCGGCATCCACCGCATCGGGCCAAAGGCGTCGCTGTCTACATCCTCAGGATGAACCTGGCCTTGCACGATCTCGCTCTGGCACGATCTCGCTCTCAGTGAACGCCCTCCCGCGCGAGGTGCGGTCGTGCCTACTATCCCTGTGTGAACAACGACGGACCTGAGAACGAAGCCGATGCGCTCGACGCGTACTCGCGCGCAGTGATCCACGTCGCGGAGACCGTGCTGCCGAGTGTCGCGAGCATCCTCGTGTCGACCTCGCGCGGGCGGGGGTCCGGAAGCGCGAGCGTCATCACCGACGATGGCTTCCTGTTGACCAGCGCACACGTTGTTGAGGGGGCGGATGCCGCGACCGCCGTTCTCGCGGACGGCTCCGAGGTGACCACGCGGGTAGTGGGACGCGACGCCCTCTCAGACCTTGCGGTACTCAGGGCCGAGCCGAAGCCCGGCGGCACCCTGCCTGCCCCGGTTGAGCTGGGGGATGCGGCGCAGCTGCGGGTGGGTCAGCTCGTGGTCGCGCTCGGCAGCCCATACGGACTCGCCGGTAGCGTCACGGCTGGGATCGTCTCGGCCCTCGGCCGTTCCCTCCCCACGCAATCCGGCCGGGTGATCGACGAGGTGATCCAGAGTGACGCGGCGTTGAACCCGGGTAACAGCGGGGGAGTGCTCGCCGATACGAGGGGAAGGATGGTCGGGGTCAACACGGCGGTAGCGGGTGTCGGTCTCGGCCTCGCCGTGCCCATCAACGACAGCACGCGCGCAATCATCCACACCCTGATGACCGTCGGCCGGGTACGTCGCGCCTGGCTCGGCATCGCGGGAGTACAGGTTCCGCTCGCGCCTCCGCTTGCCGCCCGCATTGGGTCGCCCACAGGGCTGCAGGTCGCCGGGGTCTCGCCGGGAAGCCCCGCCGGTGAGGCCGGCCTGCACCGCGGCGACATCATGGTCGAGCTCGACGGCCAGCCCATCGTGACGACCACCGCCGTCCAGCGGCTGATGGTCGAGGATGCGATTGACCGCCGCATTGAGATCACGGTCTGGCGCAACGGAGCCCTCGTCGACGTGATCGCCGTGCCGCGCGAACTACAGGAGGCGCGTCGCGAGCGCTAGGCGATAGGCCTGCCCCGCGTGAACTTAGAGTCGTTCCGCTGAGGGCGTGGGTTCGGTGCCGGTCTCCAGCAGACTGATCTCATTCAGGTAGTTGTAAATGGTGAACTTCGTCACTTTTAGCGACTCCGAGATCATCTCGATCGCGTCCCGGAGCATAAAGAACCCTCGGTCCTTCAACTCGATGACGACGCTGACCTTGTGCTTCTTTTTCATCTCATCGACGGGCACGCCAACCGCGAGGATCGCCTGGTGAATGAGATGTGCCGCCAGTTCGTCCACGTCCTTGACGAACACTTCGGTGCGTTGCTCAGAAGGAGCCGGCGACGCGGCAGGGGACCCGCCGACCATTTGAGCTACGAGATTCTGGATCGACAGCCACGCAGAGATGTCGGTGTGGATGCACAATGCCGCCGCGGGATTGCCCGCCACGTCACGGATGATCATCGTGGAGGATCGCATTCGGCGACCGCTGGGTAACGTCGATTCGTAGTTCAGGTTGTAGTCGTTGAAACCCTGCATGGCCTGCTGCAGCAGCACGTCCGTGGGCGGGTCGCCGATCTTTCGTCCGGTCACCTCTCCGTAGATGGCGACGATGGAGTTCGGAACCAGACTGAGGTCATGTAGTACAACCTCGGTTGACGTCGGCAGGGCTCGTGCGATTGGCTCGACCAGGGAGGCGAAAAGAGCGACGAGGCGTTCACCATCGATCGTTCTCGGCACGTGGAATCCCGAGAGGGGCACGGCCGCGTCACCGGGCGCCGTAGGTGGCGGCACCTCATCTATTGTCATTATCGAAAGCTTCCTCGTCATTCGTTACAACCGTTGGCTTCAGCGTATAGAGAATGCGTCTACGCGACTTCCGCCCGGGTGATCACCGCGATATCGCTGTCTCCGTCTCCGGCACGTTGCACCGTTATCAGTGACCCGAGCAGCGCAGTCACCGCGGGCAGCGGCGCACCCGCCGAGGCGATCATCAGTCGGGCATCCTTGGCGAGGAGGTCTGCGGAAAACTGCGTGTCTTCGAAGCTGCCACCACGGATCATGTCCCCTTTCATCCCGGCGACGAAGCTCAGGGCTGTTTTGTCGAGCATGGCCAAGACCTCAGCAGCGGTGAGATTGTTGGCCGCTCCGAGGCGGAGCGCCTCCACCAGGCCCTGCAGGCTGATACCCAGCGCGAGGTTGGCGATAAGTTTTCCCGTTGCGGCGGCGGCGGCGGTGTCGACGATCCTGATTCGTTCCGGATCCGACCACAATCGCACGAGGGGCAACACCTCGTTGATGTCGTCGGGGTTGCCTCCGACGAGCACCCCGAGCGTGCCGGCGCGCGCGGGTGCCAGGGTGCCGACAACCGGGCTGTGCACATACCGAATTGCGCGGGCACCCGCCCAGGCCTCGAACTCCTGGGCATCCGTCGGTGCAACGGTCGTGACGTCGAGCCAGATCGTTGCGGGTGAGAACTGCACCGGAGTCTCGCCCATCAGCACGTCGCGGACGGTATCAGGGCCGAACAACACCGTCATCACGATGTCGGCGCCAGCGACTGCGTCCTGCGCACTCGTCGCCGCAGTCGCTCCTTCTGCCACGATCCTGTCGGTTGCCGCACCCGTGCGGTTCCAGACGGTGAGCTGGTGCCCGGCGCCGAGGAGATGGACGGCGAGTTCGTGACCCATGCGCCCGACACCCAGCATTGTGATTTTTGTCATTGAGTTTCCTTAGTGCACACAAAAGAGCGCGGGTGGTTGATTTATTGTTCGCCGGGCAGTCGAGGCACCGGGGCAACAAAGGTAGCGGCCGGGTCGAACAGACGTGCCGGGCGGAAGGTGTCGAGCAGAGCGACTCTGGCGCCTTCGATCTCGTCTGCCACCCAGGTTCCGAGAGCCAGGGAGAGGGTGACACCGCTATGCGTTGCGACCGCGTAGAACGGCACGGAGGGGTCAACCTGTCCGACAACGGGCCAGCCGTCCGCCGGCATCGCGCGTTGCCCCACCACGAACGACTCGATCGCGGCTCCCTCTCCGTTGGTGAACATCGCCGCAAAGCGGTCGCGTAGTTCTCGGGCTACGGGGTGACCGAGACCTACCACCGCGGTGGAATCTGCGTCTGCGTCGAGCACAGTGGACTGCAGTAAAAAGCGTCCCCCGCCCGCGGGGCGAACATTCAGCTCGGAGGCGCTCAGGAGAGGGCGGTAGTCGACTGCTATCGGCGCCGTGGTGGCGAGGTAGCCCACCCCGGCTCCGCCAACCTCGGTTGTCGAAACCATCGGCACTCGGTGCCCAACGAGCGCGGAGAGCTCCCCGGTCCACCGCCCGACACAGCTGACGACGAGGTCCACATCGTATTGGCCTCCGGCTGCCGTGCTGACTGTGGCCCCAGAAGCAGAGCTGTCGATGCCGACGACATTCGACGAGTAGTGCGTGGTGACGTTCGACGCCAGCGCACGCCGGTTCAATTCGACGAGCATCAGAGAGGGATACACGTACCCCTCGGTGGGAAACCACGCGATCGTGTCAGCGTCGTCGGCAAGTTTCAGACCAGGGCCCACGCGGCGAGCTTCATCGGGAGTGACCCACTCTGCGGGGTAGCCATACCCCTGCAGACGCGCGACGCGCGCCCGGAGGTCAGCTTTGTGGCCGGTGGTGTTCGCCCATTCGACGTGACCGGAAGGTATAAACCAGTCGGAGCCAGTGCCGCGCTCGGTCATCTTCTGCAGGGCGAGATAGTTGAGGTCGAAATAGGGCCGGGGCGACTTGCCGTTCGAATTGATCCAAGCGAAGGAGGTGCTGGATGTTCCGGAACCGAGCCCATTCGCTTCCAGCACGACGACGGAGTGTCCTCGCTGCCCGAGTTCGGCGGCTACGGACATGCCCACAACGCCCGCACCAATAATTGCGATCTTCATGCGTCAGCTCATTTCTGTCACGGCGGCGGTCGGCGCACTCTCGAGGAGCACACCCCTCAGGAAAGCCTGTGTTCGGGCGTGCGATGGTCGGCTGAGCACTTCAGAAGGCGCACCCTGCTCCACAATCCGACCGTCGTCCATAAACACGACGTGGTCGCCCACGTCACGAGCGAACGCGATCTCATGGGTGACAACGATCATCGTCATTCCGCTGGCGGCGAGGTCGCGCATCACTTCGAGCACTTCGCCGACGAGTTCCGGGTCAAGCGCGGAGGTGGGCTCGTCGAAAAGCATCACCTTCGGCTTCATCGCGAGCGCGCGCGCAATCGCCACGCGTTGTTTCTGGCCTCCAGATAACTGGTTGGGGTACGCGGTCGCTTTCTCGGCCAGTCCCACCCGGGTGAGGAGGCGGTGCGCATCAGCGCGGGCCTCGGCCAGCGGCACCTTGAGGATGCCAACCGGTCCCTCCATGATGTTCTGTTCGACTGTCATGTGAGGAAACAGGTTGAAGCCCTGAAACACCATGCCGATTTGTTGGCGCTGCCGGATGGTGTCCCGCTCCTTCATCTCGTAGAACTTTCCGCCCCGCTCGGTGTATCCGACCAGGTCGTTGTCCACAAAGATGCGGCCGCTGTTGATGCGCTCGATGTGGTTGATACAGCGCAGTAGCGTGGATTTGCCCGAGCCGGATGGTCCGATCAGACACGTGACCTTCTCGCGTTCCATGACCAGGTCGATGCCCTTCAGCACCTCGAGGGATCCAAACGATTTGTGGACGGACTCCAGGCGAACCATGGGGAGTGTGTTGTTCATCATCCGTGTGCTTTCTCGGTTGCGATGTCGGCTTCTGGCGGCGTGCCACGGCGCTGCAAGCGCATGACGTTACGAAGAACTCCGCCAGAACTGCGCGCGCTCGTCGTATGTCCTTGACCGAAGTGTTTTTCGAGGGAATGCTGACCGATTGTCAGGGTCGTCGTCACCAGCAAGTACCAGATCGACGCCACGATGAGCAGCGGAATAGTCAGGTAGTTCACGGCGTAAATCAACTGCGCGGAGTACAACAATTCGGGGAACGCGACCACGCTGACCACCGACGTCGTTTTGAGCATCGAGATGACGTTATTGCCTGTCGGCGGCAGGATCACGCGCATGGCCTGGGGCAGGATGATGCGGCGAAGGATGCGTGCCCTGCTCATCCCAATGGCCTGCCCCGCCTCACGTTGGCCTTGGTCGATCGACGACAAACCGCCCCGCACGATCTCTGCCATGTAGGCGCCTTCGTTCAGGCTGAGCCCGAGGATCGCGGCCAACCAGGGCGTCATCAGGTCGCGCATCTCCACCGACCAGAACTCCGCGTCCGTGAACGGAATGCCGAGCGAGATGTTGGGGTAGAGCGCCGCGATGTAGCCCCAGAAAAGCAGCTGCACGAACAGAGGGGTGCCCCGGAAGAACCAGATGTACAGCCAGGCGATCTTCGAAAAGACAGGATTAGTCGACTCGCGCATGATGGCGACCAACACCCCGAGGATGATCCCGGCAATCATCGAGATCGCCGTCAGCTCGATGGTGTGCCAGAGACCGGTCAGGATTCGTGACGAGAACAGGTACTGCCCGACGACGTCCCAGCGATAGTTCTCGTTGGTCACGAGCGTGGAGGCGAATCCTGCCAGCACGACAACGAGCGCTGCGGCAGTGATCCACTGGCCCCAGTGCCGCACCGGCACAACGGTCATTGTCGGGCGAGACCCCGTGCCGGTTTCGATGCGCTCCTCTGTGCGGCTCACTAGCTGATCGCTCCATTGATGACTGACTCGTCTATCGCGATGTCCTCGAGCTCGTACTTGGCAATGATCTCCTCATACGTTCCGTTCTCCATCAGTTCCGTCATCGCGGCGTGCACCGCAGCGGCGAACTCACTGTCCTTCGGCAGGGCAACGCCACCCGGATTCGGGTTCTTGAATGCGGGGCCGGCGATCTCGAACGCGTCATTCGACGCCTGCGCGAGGACCAGGGTTGGGACATCCGCCAAGACGGCGTCGACCTGCCCGGCGGTGAGCGCCAGCAGCGCTTCCGGGGTACCTGCGAATACAGCCTCCGTCGGCGCTTCCTTGCCGTCGGCCTCACATGCCGCCGATTGCGGCGGTAACATCGTCGACTGCTGGAGGGATCCCCGGTTGACCGCGACGCGGGCACCGCACAAGGCCTCCGCAGTCACATCCAGTGGGTTTCCACTCTCTACGAGCGCCACGGTTCCGTTGTGGTAGTAGGTCACGAAGTCCACGGCCTGTTCGCGTTCCTTCGTGTCGCCGATGGAATTCATGGCCATGTCGTTGGTACCCGCTTGCAGCGACGGGATGAGCCCATCGAATGAGGTGATGACGAACTCCACTTCGAGGCCCATAAGGGATGCCATCTCGCGTGCGAGATCCGCGTCGAGGCCCACGAGTGTTTCGCCGTCGTCCTCGGAAATCGATACGAAGGGCGGGTATGCGCCGTCCGTTGCGACGCGGATGAGACCGGACTCGGCCATCTCTGTCGGAACCAGCGCGGCGATCTCTGGGTTAGCCGTTGATGTCGCCGTGGGTGCCGCAGCTTCTGACGAGCACCCTACGAGTGCCGCGACCGTCAGAGTGGAGCCGATGAGTGCGGCAATCCGAAGTCGGGATCTGTGTCGCATGAAATGCCCTTTCGTGGAACGGAGGAAATCGTCGGTCAGCGGGGGAGGTCGAAACCTGACCCGGAGTGGTTGCTTATCAAAACTCTCGACAAATTTTGGAAATACTTCAAGCAAACCGACCAGCAGGACCCCCGCTTTTACAAGGAGTTAATAAAAGCGCCTCTCGACGAAACATAATCGGGCAAAGATTTTAACAATCCGTCGAAATCATGCCAAGGTACTCAACGAGACGGGCCGTCCCCACCGCGCTGTAACCGAGAGTCCTTCGTCCGTTCATAGCCCGCTGATAGGGTGCAAGATCTGAACAGAACTCAAGGAGATCTTCGTGGCCATCACGCGTACCAACGGACTGTCCCTCTTCGCCATCCTCGGCGTCGCCGGCTTGATCCTCACCGGATGCTCCTCGTCCGACGACACCGACACCAACGCGGGCAACGGTGGAGCGAGCTCCTCGCCCTCGGCCGAAGCGGAGCCCGCAGAAGAACAGTCCGTCGAAGAGGCCTGCAGTGTCCTCATCGAGGGCGTCACCGAGATGCAGACGGCACTGAGCGAGAACACCGCGCTGCAGACCGACCCCGCGGCAGCCGCTGCCGCCTACAAAGAGGTCGTTGCGCTGTTCGAGGCGAACTCCGCGAAGGTCAGTAACGAAGAGGTGAAGCCGGCCGCCGACAAGATCGGTGCCGTGTTTGCGACCTTCGGCGAGACCATGGACGCCGCCGCGACCGACCCCGCGAGCGTCGACCCCCAGGCGATCACCGACTACACGACCGACCTCCAGGAAGCGACCGGCGAGCTCGACGACGTCTGCGGAGCCTAGTCCTCGGCTCGCCGAAACCAGCACCACGCTGACCCCAGCACCTCCCGAAAGGTCAACTTTCGTTGCCTACCGCGCCTTCGGTTCAGGGCGTCGACGCAACACCGGGTTGATCTTGGCCAAGACTAGACGCTGGAAAGCTTCGGCTGGGGTGGCCCAGCCGAGGCTCTTTCTGGGGCGGCCATTGAGCTCTGCAGCGACGAAGTCGAGGTGGTCCTGGCTGTGGACCGAGAGGTCGGTTCCTTTAGGGAAATACTGCCGAAGGGGCCCGTTCGTGTTCTCGTTGCTGCCACGCTGCCAAGGCGAGTAGCTTCGCGAGGTTAGTGCACGAGCTCGAGTATCGCGTCGCTGAATGCCAAAGGGGCTTCCTGCGGGGGGTTGTGTCCGACCCCGGGCAGCACGACACGCTGGAATGATCCAGAGAAGTGGGACGCATGCTCAGATGAGTCGAACCAGCCGAACCCGTCTGCTCCGCTGTCAACTGAGACCGTGGGCACGGAGATGACAGGACGCTGGGCGAGACGACGCTCGAGGTCGTCGTAGCGCTGATCTCCTTCGGCCAGCCCGAAGCGATGCCGGTAGGAATGGACAACAACCTGGACAAAATCCGGGTTGTGCAGGCTGGGTGCCGACGCCGCGAAAGCGGTCTCCGCCTCGACCCAGTCGGGAGACCAGTCACGCCACAGCACACGGCACAGATCCTCGCGGTTCCGCTCAAGACCGCGCCGACCCCGCTCGGCGTGGAAGTAGTACTGATACCACGCCATCTTCTCATCGAGAGGAGAGTCCGGTTCGACGGACCCAGCGATGTCTTGGATCGGATACCCGGAGACCGTGACCAACCCGTCGATCCGCTCGGGAAAGAGCGCCGCGGCGACGCACGCGGCGCGTCCACCCCAGTCATAGCCCGCAACGATCGCATGTTCAACATCGAGCGCGTCCAAAAGATCGATCAGGTCCTGACCGAGCGCTGCTTGTTGTCCGGAGCGAAGCGTCTGGTCAGAGAGGAATCGTGTTGGGCCATAGCCACGTACATACGGCGCGACAACCCGAACACCCGCCTTCGCCAGGCGAGGGGCAACATCGTCGTAGGACCGTACATCGTAAGGAAACCCATGCAGGAGCACGACGGTCTGACCGGTAGGCTCGCCGAGCACCTCATACCCGACGCGCAGCAGAGGCGTGTCGACGAACTCGACTTCGCTGATTGGCAATCCGGCGCCCTCCGTTCGACAGAATTGGTTTTTTAAGCACTCTGTGTAGGTTATGCCCCGGGCGTTCGGCAGACGACCACGCACCTCAAGCGATGAGCGCCACTACCCGACCATGTTGCGCGGACCTTGTCTTGGGAAGGACCTTGCATCGGACTAGCGTCTGGCCGGTCGCAAGACGGTCGATCAGCGAGCCGTCTCGAAAAGCTAAAGCATTTCGAGACATGTGAACTCTGTGGACTTCATCGGTAAGTGGCGGTGTTCTGTAATCGCTCTAGTGGATGTTCGCGGTCAGCGGGAGTGCCGAGGATCGTGCGGCGGTGGGGGTCATGCGGGCATCCTCACGGAGCGATTGTGGCTGTGGTTCGTTGGGCATCGACAGAACGACTAGAGCAAATATGTGATGGCATGTCGTAGGCGGAAGCCTCGTCCGCCACGTTCGTTGGGGCGGGCGAGGCTTCCGGGCCAAGGGCGTCGCGGTCGGGAAGCCCCGCTAAGGCAGGAGGATGATCTTGCCGGTGCCTCCACCGGTCTGACCGAACTCGTGAGCCTGGGCGGCATCGGTGAGCGGTAAGGATTTAGCGACAATTACGCGGATGTCTCCGGCGCCTGCGAGTTCGGCGAGGTGTGATCGGACAGATTCCCGGTACTCGGTGCCGGCGTCCTGGCCGGGTCCATAGCCGAGTAGTTTGATCCCGGTACCGAAACGACGGTCGGAGCCGGTGATGGAGGCGATGCGTGCCGGATTGGCCACCAGTTCGAGCGACACGTCGAGGGCTTCGTCAGAGCCGACCGTGTCAATCGCGGCGGTCACGCCTTCCGGTGCTACGGCACGGACGCGATCGGCGAGTCCATCGCCGTAGACCACGGGAATTGCGCCAAGCTCACGGATCAGGGCGTGGTTTCGTTCGGCAGCGGTCGCGATGACAGTCGCGCCCAGATTCTTCGCGAGCTGCACGGCCATGAGGCCAACGCCTCCGGCACCGCCGTGAATCAGCACTGTGTCGCCTGCCTTCACTCCGGCGGCCTCGATCGTGTGCGCGGCGGTCAACCCGGCGAGCATCAGCCCGCCGGCTTCCTCCCAGCTGAGCCCCGCGGGCTTCGGGATGAGAGAAGACGAAGCGACGGTGACGTAGTCGGCGTAAGCGGCCGTCACAGGGTAGACGATTACCTCATCGCCGACGGTGACGCCTTCGACGTCGGAACCGACAGCGACCACGATTCCGGCGCAGTCCATGCCAAGGCTGGGTGGCGCTTCGGCGAGACCGGCGGCATCTTTCTCATCGTCGTCGACCTCGTGGAAGGCGCCGCTGTAGAGCTTCCAGTCGAGCGGGTTCACGCCCGCAGCGCGAACCTGCACTACGACTTCCTTCGTTCCGGGAGTCGGGACGTCGACCTCCTGAATAGCGAGCACTTCGGGTCCACCGAAATTTATCGGACGTACGATCCTGGCCATGAGACCTCCAAGGGATTCAGAGCCCGGCGTCACGCCGGGCTTCAAAGTAAAGTGAGCCGATCGGCTCTCGTTCAATATTGAACATTCGACCTCTTGCCGGGAAGCGCAACATTCGCAATGGTGCCTTGCGTTTGACACAATTGTCGGATGGCGGCAGAACAGTTGGATCTCAACCTCCTCAGGGTCTTCGACGCGCTCATGGACACCAGCAGCGTTTCCGGAGCCGCGGACCGGCTCCACTTGTCCATACCCGCCGCCAGCCGCGCACTGGGACGTCTCCGTCACGCGATGAACGACCCGATCCTCGTGAGAGCTGGTCGCGGAATGGTGCCGACACCGTTCGCGCAACGGGCGGCAACCCGAGTGAAGGCCCTGCTCGACGACGCCGATCGACTGCGTCTGGAGTCAGTCGGCGATCCGTCCACCTGGCGGCGGACGTTCGCTATCCGTATCAACGACGCGCTGTCCCCCGTCCTCGCACCGCGTCTGACGCGGCTAGTAGCCAAGGAGGCACCACACGTTCAACTGCGGTTCGTCGCGCAAGCCTCTAAAGAAGCCGATCTACTCCGCAACGGCACTCTGGATCTCGACGTCGGGGTGGCCGACCCCGCGCCGCCCGACGTCCTCACCTCGGTCTTGTTCACGGATATCTTCGTTGCCGTCGTCTCGGCATCATCCGAGTTGGGAGCGAAAAGATCATTGACTATTGAGGATCTCTGCTCCGTCCCTCACGTATCGGCGTCGCGCCGCGGGCTCGACCGAGGGCCTCTTGATGACGCACTCGAGCGAATCGGGCACTCGCGGAGGGTAATTGCTGTCGTCCCGACCTATGCTGTTGGAGCCCTCATGGCACTGGAAGATGATGTGCTCTGCCTCATCCCCTCTCGGCTGGCATCACACCTCCAAGAGCGTGGAGTCCCCATCCGGGCACACCAAGTGCCCGTCGGTCTCCCCATTGCAACGGTCGAGCAGCGATGGCACCAGCGCGCCGACGTCGACCCGGCATCCAGATGGCTGCGGTCCGCGATGACCGCCGCCACCGCTACCCTGCCAGCTCCCAAGTGAGCAACACCATGGCAGTTGGGCGCCCGCAGTGCTGCGTAACGGCTCCCTCCGCGAGACAGTTTCTCCCTCCGGGACGTCTGGAGTGCCCGGTTCTGGCGCCGCGGCATCCGCCTCAGGCTTCAAGCATTTTTGAAGGTTTTCTGGAGCGATTTTTGAGGATACGCGAGCGGAGCGGAGTTATATTTCTGCTGTCGACGTTGAGGCTCCGGCCCCAGCGGGAGCAAGCACCGACAGCAAGAAATCAGCAACAAGCAAGCAGAAACAAGAGAATACGCACTATCCGGAAGGGGACTTTTCATTATGGCTGTGTCTTTTGATCCTTTCACCGAACTGGACCGACTCGCGGGATCGCTGCTCTCCGCCCAGCAGGGACCGAAGTTCATGCCGGTCGACCTGTACCGTGACGGCGACCGATACATCCTCAGCGCCGACCTGCCCGGCATCGACCCGGGTTCGGTCGATATCGATGTCGATGGGCAGCTGCTCACGATCCGCGCGCACCGCTCCGCGCAGATGAGCGAGAACGTGAAGTGGCTGTCGAAGGAGCGTCCGTACGGTTCGTACCTCCGCCAGTTCAGCGTCGGCGAGGGAATTGACTCCTCGCAGATCTCCGCGCACTACGACAACGGCGTGCTCTCGGTGATCATACCGGTCAGCGAGCGCGCAAAGCCTCGCAAGATCGAGGTGAGCAGCGGGCGGGTCGGCGACGCAACGGCGCCCGACCAAACCTCTCTGTCGGCGAGCTAGCCGCCCTCTCGCCGCGCGATCGGCAAGTTCCTCGCGAACAAACACAGAAGCTCCGAGCCAGACGGCCCGGAGCTTCTGTGGTGCTGGCAGTGCTTCGGCGTGATTGCTAACCCCGCTTCGGCGCCGTCGACTGCCCCGGGTTCGGCGCGCCGAGGGCGGAGGATCCGGCCGCCGGTTTCAGGTGGAGCTGCCTCACGACCATCGCTGCCCCTTCGGCGGGCGGGCGGGATGCATCGATCAGAATGCCCTGCTCGTCAGAGTCGAGCGGCTCCAGTGTGTCCAGCTGGGAGTCGAGCAGCGTCGTCGGCATGAAGTGGTCGAGCCGGGCAGACATCCGCGTTCCGAGGAGTTGCTTCGAGCCGACCATGTGCACGAAAATCACATTTCTCTCGCGCAGCACATCGCGATACTTTCGCTTCAGCGCCGAGCACGTGATGATGCCGGGCACATCGGCCATGGCGTGCTCGATGACCCACGACGACACCGTGTCGAGCCAGGGCCAGCGGTCGTCGTCGGTGAGCGGGGTGCCCGAGGCCATCTTCTCGACGTTGGCGTCGGGGTGGAGGTCGTCGCCCTCGGCGAAGTCCCAGCCGAGCTGACCGGCGAGGAGCGCCGCCACCGTCGACTTGCCCGATCCGGAGACGCCCATGACCACCAGGACGGGTTGGCGGCCGTCGAGATCGATGGGAAGCGGGGTGGTGCCGTCTTCGTTTTGTGCGTTCTGCCCGACATCCATCAGATGAAAATATCCAGAATGAGCACGCCGCCGAGGCCGACGAGCGAGATGATGCACTCCATGAGGGTCCAGGTCTTCAGGTTCTGGCCGACGGTTGTGCCGAGGTATTCCTTCACCAGCCAGAAGCCCGCGTCGTTGACGTGGGAGAGGAAGAGCGAACCGGCTCCGATGGCGAGCACCAGCAGTGACAGTTCGGGTCCGGCGAGCGTGGCGGCGACGGGAGCGAGGATGCCGGCGGCGGTCACGGTCGCGACCGTTGCAGATCCGGTGGCGACGCGGATGAGCGCCGCAACAACCCACGCGAGGAGCACGACGGAGAAGCCGGTGTCCGTGATGGCGTTCGCGATCACGGTTCCGATTCCGGTGTCGATGAGCACCTGCTTGAAACCACCACCGGCGCCCACGATGAGCAGGATGCCCGCGATTTCAGGAAGCGACGCGGACATCGTCTTCTGCACGCCGGCGCGGCCGAGGCTGCGACCAAAGAAGATCATCGCGTAAATGAGGGCGAGCGAGAGTGCGACCATCGGGGTGCCGAGGAAGTCGAGGCTGGCCTTGAGGCTGCCGGTGTCGTTCGGGGCGACGGAGTCTACGATGCTGCGGGCGAGCATCAGCACGACGGGGAGCAGAATTCCTCCGACGGCTACAAGGAAGGTCGGGCGGCTGCGGCCGATGGGCTTGTCGTCGGATGCCTCGAACAGGGCGGGCACCGGAACGTTGACCCAGCGCGCGGCGATCTGGCCGAAGACGGGGCCGGCGAGGATGACGGTCGGGATAGCGACGATGATGCCGAGTCCGAGGGTCAGTCCGAGGTCGGCGCCCAGGGTGGTCACGGCCACGAGCGGGCCGGGGTGCGGAGGGACCAGTCCGTGCATCACCGAAAGGCCGGCGAGGGCCGGGATGGCGACCTTGATCAGGGAGATTCCGCTGCGGCGGGCGACCAGGATGACGATCGGGACGAGGAGCACGAGGCCCACCTCGAAGAACATCGGGAGGCCGACGAGGGCGCCGATCAGTCCCATCAGCCACGGCAGTGACTTGGTGCTTGCGCGCTTGATGAGGGTGTCGACGATGCGGTCGGCACCACCCGAGTCAGCGAGCAACTTGCCGAACATCGCGCCGAGGCCGATCAGCACACCGACGCCGCCCATGGTGGAGCCGAATCCGGTGGTGAAGCTTGTGATGGCAAGGCCCGGAGCGAGCCCCGCGCCAATGCCGACGCCGACAGCCCCGAGCGTGAGTGCGAAGAACGGGTGCACCTTGAGCCAGGTGATCAGAGTGATGATGACGGCGATGCCGACGAGCGCCGCGATTATCAGCTGCGGTTCGCTGCTGGCCGGTTCGATGGCGTCCGTGGCCATCGGTACGGTGAAGGGGTACATCTTCGTCCTCTCGGAGGGCGCATCCGCGCGACCTCATTGTCGGGTTTGGGGCTACCCGCCGACCACGCCGCGTCGGGCATAGTAGAGGGAGGCACTAAACCTATTAATCTGATTAATCAGACGTAGTGAGTGTCGCACGCCGATTGAGGAGCGTCAAGTTGCTGCACACTCTTGCACAGACGAAGGAGCGGGAATGGTAAACAGCACGGGATACGGAGTGCACACCGAGCGCGGTCTGCATGCGCAGGTGCTGACCGCCGTCGGCGAAGACATCGTCGACGGGCGCTACCCCGTGGGTTCCGTGCTCAACCAGGACGACCTGATCGCCCGTTTCTCCGTCTCGCGCTCCGTACTGCGCGAGGCGCTCCGCGTTCTGCAATCGCTCGGCATGGTGGAGCCTCGGCAGAGGGTTGGCACCCAGGTGCTCCCGCGCCAGTCGTGGAACCTGATGGACCCCCAGCTGATCTCCTGGCGCGGGCACGGTTCCGAGTACTTTGTGCAGCAGCGCGAGCTGATCGAGCTGCGGCTCGGGATCGAACCCGTCGCGGCCCGGCTGTGCGCCGAGCGGGCAACGGCCGAGGAGTTGACCGCGATTTCGGCAGCGGCGGCGGAGATGGCGGACGCGAATGACCGCGGGGACGAACGAGGATTTTTGCAGGCGGATGTCGCGTTTCACGCACTGATCCTGCGAAGCTCAGGCAACGCGGTCATGGGACACTTCTCGGGAACCGTTGAGGCGCTGTTGCGCACCCGGCTTCGCGAGACGCGCGGCACCATCACCGAGTACACCCCGTCGTCGGCGCACCGCCACAACGAACTCGCGGCGGCACTCGGTCGCCGCGATCCGGAAGCGGCATACCAGTGGTCCTTCTCCCTGCTGGCGGCGACCCTCGAGGAGTTCACGGCGCAGGGATAACGGGGGATTCACAGCCGCAGGCTGGGGCTGCGGGCTCAGGGCTGCGGGTGGGCTGGAATCACGACCGTCGCCAGAGCGCGGGCGGGTATCGTCGCGCGGGCGACCGAGGTGGTCGCGTCGACGTCGGGATGCTGGGTCGACTCGTCCCCGGGACCAGCGGTGGCCTTCGGAATCGCAACGTCGACGGTTCGCTCCTCGCCGGCCCCGTTGAAGATTGTCACGACGGTCGAGCCGTCGGGGTTGGCCAGGGCGACGTGGGGGAGTGAGTCGCTCACTGCGGAGTCGCCCACTGCGGAGTCGCCCTCAGGCGAGCTCCCCACCGTGCTTCCCGCCACCACCGAACTCTCCACGACCGTCGCGCCGCGCGGTGCGTACCGCCCGACGCTCGCGAGCGCGTAGTACTCGGCGTTGCGCGTCACGCTCCCGTCGGACTCAACGGTGACGACACCGGTGCAGGTGTCGCAGCCGCCGATGTGGGGTCCTCCGTCGGCGTTGAGCGCGAGGTTCCATGTCAGCACCGTGCTCGCCCAGTTATTCAGTGACCCGATTACCAGGTTTTGCGCCTGCCACGCGAGAGTGTTTGCGAAGATCGTGGCGGACGAATCATCCGCCCCATGTGATCCTGAACACTCGGTGACCCACAGCTCTGCATCCGGGAAGCTCTCGTGCAACCGCGACATCCGCTCGGCTTCCCCCGAATAGCAGTGATAGGCGACCCCATCGACCCAGGGGGCGGCGAAACTGCGGAGCACGTCTGACGGATACTCGTAGGCGGGATCCTCGCCCTCGGGGGTGGAGGCGGCGTCGGCGGGATGCAACGCCCAATTGTGGTCGTACGCGAAGATCTGCGTGCTGAGGCCGGCGTCGCGGAGGGCGGGTCCGAGGGAGGAGATCACCCACGCCTGGTCTTCCACGGGCATGTCCAAACCCGGGTAGCCGTCGGGGTTTCGCGCCTGCGGTTCGTTCTGCACGGTAACGGCGGCGATGGGAATCTCCTCCGCGGCGTATTCCTGAAGAGCCCGCACCAGGTACCGCGCGTAGGCATTCGCGCCCCGGTCGGCTTCGATCAACCGCCCGCCCGCAAGCTCGCCGGAATCCTTGAGCCACGCTGGCGGGCTCCACGGGGAGGCGATGATGTGCAGGTCTGGCGCGACGGCGAGGATCTGGCGCAGGATCGGTCGCAGCGTGGCGTCGTCTGCCCGGGTGCTGAAACGTTCTAGTCCCCAATCCGTTTCGCCGTCCGGCACGTCGTCGTAGGTGTACGCCGGTTCGGCGACGAAGTCGGACCCGCCGAACGGAATGCGCAGTATGCCCAGTCGCACCGGCCCGTCGGGGGCGAACAGTTCCTCGAGCAGCGCCGCCCGCTGTTCGGCGGGCATCGCAGCCAGCAGCGCCGCCGACGAGTGGGTGAGCGCGGCGCCGACCGCGTTGAAGCTCTGGCGGGCGGTGGCCGGGTCGACGGTGATGGTGGCGTCCGGTGCAGGCCCAGGGTCCGGTGCCTCCCCGGTGTCCCCCGCCTCCGGTGCTTCCCCTCCATCGAGGGCCGAGTCGCCCACCCAGCGTCCGAACGTGGTGGTGAACTCGCGGTCCATCGACGTGGCCCACACCTCGATCACCGGCGGGCCGGCGGGCGGGCTGGGTGAGGGCGAGGGAGTGGGGGAGGGCGAGGGCGTGTCGGATGCCGCGGGCGGCTCGCTCGGCGCGGGTACAGGTGGCGGTTGCCGCACGAAGAGCGCGGTGACAACCAGAACCGCGACGACCAGCACCGCCGCGATCGCGGTGACGACCTCGCGCCGCCGGGTGCCGTGCGGCGCGAGCGGCGAACCGGTGTCGTGCGGCGCGCCAGTGTCGTGCGGCGAGCCGGTGTCGTCGCCATCATCCGTGCCCTGCGTTGGAGGAGTCACCGCGTTCGCCTCCCGCTTCTGGCCGCGACATCCGCTTCACTCCATCGTAGGTCGGGCATCACTGGCATGAGGCGCCAACTTCGAGAGGTGGATGTCACTCTGCAGACTGATGGCAGGCACTCGAGCATCCTCTTAACTGAAGATATGCTCATCTATACTCCCTGTCCGGTTGGGCCGCGCAGGATGCCGGCGCAGCGATGACCGACCGTGTCTTGCGAGCGAACCGAGATCGCAGACGACTCGGAATCATTATGTTCGCGGTCGCCGGGGTGGCGTGGCTGCTGTTCGTTGCCGCGGCGTCGTATATCGCCGGGTACCACGACTGCGCGGTGTACGGCCCGTACCATCCGCTCGCCTATTCGCTTGAGGCCAGCCCCGTGATTGACCGATTCGTCATGTGGCCGCTCGGGCGCGAGTGCGGGTGGGAAACCGCCGACGGCACAACCGTGCTGGCGCGGGCCGGCTGGGGTCCGACGGTCGCGATGGTGTGTATCGGTGCGGTCAGCCTGTGGGGGTTGGCGATCGCCGCCGTGCCGCTCCAGCCGCGGCGTGGCGGCTCGGCGCGGTAGAAACCTACTCTCCGCCGGGGCTGCGGCGGCTCGCCGCGGTAGTTACCCACTCGGCGCGGCAGAAACAACTACCGCGCCGAGTAGGTAACTACCGCGCCGGGCGGGCGGGGCGTGGGTTACTACCGCGCCGAGCCAGCCGCGCCCGTGAGCCCTCACGCGAACTGCTGCGATCCGATCACGCCGAGCAACCGGAGCTTCTCCGCGGATGCGCTGCCCGGGGTGGCGGTCAGCACAAGCAGGGCCTGCGACTGGTCCTCCGTGAACAGGGCCTGGCAGTCCAGCTCGATGGCGCCGACCTGGGGATGCACCAGGGTCTTGTGATCGTCGAAGCGCTGGGCGACCTCGTGCTTCTCCCAGACGGACGCAAACTCGGAGCTGGTAGCGAGCAGCTCCGCCACGATCTCGCGGGCGCGCGGGTCTGCGCCGCCCTGGCTGACTGCCGCGCGAAGCCCCGCAGCCTGCACTTGCAACTGGTGCTCGTGGTCCTCTGGTGGGTAGGCCGCGCGCTCTGTCGGGTCGGTGAACCAGCGGTAATAACCGCTGCGGGCCATGCCGGTGTGTTTGCTGTGGTCGCCAAGCAGAGCTACGGCGAGCCGATTCTGCGCGAGCGTTTCCCCGAGGTCGGTGAGCACGAGGGCCGGGGTGTCGTCGAGTCGGTCGAGCACCCGCATTAGGGCAGGACTCACGTGACCGGTGCGCCGGGTCCGCCGGGGCGGATTGTGTCCGGTGAGACGGTAGAGGTGGTCGCGCTCGTCGAGGGTGAGGCGAAGTCCGCGGGCGAGAGCGATCACCATCTGCTCCGAGGGCTGCGGGCCGCGCTGCTGCTCGAGCCGGGCGTAGTAGTCGGTCGACATGCCCGTGAGCGCGCTGACCTCCTCGCGCCGCAGGCCACTCGTGCGGCGCCGCGGCCCCGTCGACAGCCCCACCTCGGCGGGAGTGAGCGCCTCGCGACGGCTGCGGAGAAAATCAGCAAGTTCGGCGCGGTCCATCGCTCCATCATCGCAGCCGTGCCCGCGCGCAAACAGGGATCCGCGATCCGTGGTTAAGCGGTCTCTGCCGCGCCCGCGACGACTCGCACAGACTGGATCGCAGCGGCCGGGACATCCGTTTCACCAGATTCACCCAGATCTTCCCAGATCCACCCAGCAACACCCCCACCTCACCCACACCCCCGGGCCGGACCACATCGACTGGAGAACCCATGAACATCAGCGGAAACACCATCTTCATCCCCGGCGGAACCTCCGGCCTCGGACTCGGCCTGGCCCTGCGCCTCCACGCCGCGGGCAACACCGTCATCATCGCCGGCCGCCGCGCCGAGCTGCTCGAGTCCATCACCCGCGACCACCCCGGAATCGAGTCCATCGCCCTCGACACGACCGACCCCGCTGCCGTCGTGCGGGTCTCCCGCGAGGTGCAGGAGCGCTGGCCCGCCACCAACGTTCTCATCACCATGGCCGGAATCATGCAGGTGGAGGATGTCACGTCCGCCGGTTTCCTCGCCACCGCCGAGGCCACCGTGGTGACCAACGTGCTCGGTCCGATCCGGCTCATCGCCGCCTTCAGCGAATTTCTTGCAGGCCAGCCGGATGCCACGATCATGACCGTCTCGTCCGGACTAGCCAGCGTGCCGCTCCCCATCACCCCCACCTACAACGCCACGAAGGCGGCGATCCACTCGTTCAGTGAGAGCCTGCGCGTGCAGCTCGCGGACACGACCGTGCGCGTCATCGAGCTGGTGCCGCCCGCCGTGCAGACCACGCTGATGGGGCAGCAGGATGACCCCGGCGCGATGCCACTCGAGGAGTACCTCGACGAGACCATGGCACTGCTCGAGGCGCAGCCCGACGCGCGCGAGATCCTCGTCGAGCGGGTCAAGTACCTGCGGAACGCCACGGTCGAGGGACGCTACGACGACGTGCTCGCGGTGCTGAGCGGCGCGGCGCACTAGGGAGGCGCAAGCGCCGGTCCGCAGCCCCGTCGCGGCCCCTCGCTCGCCGCTCGCCGGCTCGCCCACCGCTCGCGGCACCGGTTACCCGTAGGGCAGCTCCCTCGCGGCCCCCGTTACTGCCTCGCGGCACCGGACATGTCCGGTGCCGCGACGCGTTTTCGGGGGCCGGGAGCGGTAGATACCTGCGGCTGCCGCATTCGTTGCGGCAGAAGCACACTCGGCGCGGTAGAAACAACTACCGCGGCGAGTAGGTATCTGCAGCGGCGACGAGAAATGGCGGCGATAGCTACCGCGGCGAGCAGATACCTACCGCCGCGAGCCGCCGCGAGCCGCCGCGAGCCGCCGCGAGCCGCCGCGAGCCGCCGCGAGCCGCCGCGAGCCGCCGCGAGCCGCCGCGAGCCGCCACGCGCGCAACGCCCGCCGCCGCACCCGTCAGTTCTGCGGGAACCCCAGGTTGATGCCGCCGTGGCTCGGGTCGAGCCAGCGGCTGGTCACCGCCTTCTCGCGGGTGTAAAAGTCGAAGCCGGCGATGCCGTATGCCTTGTTCGAGCCGAACAGCGAGTCCTTGAAGCCGCCGAAGCTGTAGTACGCCACCGGCACCGGGATCGGAACGTTGATGCCGACCATGCCGACCTCGATCTCGTCCTGGAACCTGCGCGCGGCGCCGCCATCGTTGGTGAAGATGGCGGTTCCGTTGCCGTAGCGGCTGTTGTTGATCAACGCGACCCCGTCTTCGTAGCTTGCAACCCGCACGACCGAAAGCACGGGTCCGAAGATCTCGTCGAGGTAGACCTTCGACGTCACGGAGACCTTGTCGAGGAGGGTGGGGCCGAGCCAGAAACCGCCGGCCGCGCCATCTACAGCGCCATCCACCTGAACGCCACGGCCGTCGACCACCACGGTCGCCCCATCGGATGCCGCGAGCTCGATGTAGGAGGCGACCTTGTCGCGGTGTGCTTCGGTGACCAGTGGACCCATGTCGCAGTTGCGGCGACCGTCCCCGATCGTGAGCCGTGACATCCGCTCGGTGATTTTCGAAATGAGGGCATCGGCGACGGGCTCGACCGCAACGACCACGCTGATCGCCATGCAGCGCTCGCCGGCTGAGCCGAAGCCCGCGTTGATGGCGGCGTCCGCGGCGAGGTCGAGGTCGGCGTCGGGCAGCACCAGCATGTGGTTCTTCGCCCCGCCGAGGGCCTGCACGCGCTTGCCGTTGGCGGCCGCGGTTGAGTAGATGTACTGCGCGATTGGGGTCGAGCCGACGAAGGAGATCGCCTTCACGTCCGGGTGTTCGAGTAACCCGTCGACGGCCACCTTGTCACCGTGCACCACGTTGAAGACGCCGGCGGGCAGCCCTGCCTCGGCGAAGAGCTCGGCGAGCCAGATCGCGGCAGACGGATCCTTCTCCGACGGCTTGAGCACCACGGTGTTGCCCGCGGCAATCGCGATCGGGAAGAACCACATCGGCACCATCGCGGGAAAGTTGAACGGGCTGATGATCCCCACCACTCCGAGCGGCGCCTTCGTCGAGTAGACGTCGACGCCGGTCGACACGTTCGACGAGTACTCGCCCTTGACGAGGTGCGGAAACCCGGTGGCGAGTTCAACCACCTCAAGCCCGCGGGTGATCTCGCCGGCGCTGTCGGTGAGCACCTTGCCATGTTCGGACGTGAGGATGTCGGCGAGCTCGCCTTTGCGCGCATTGAGCAGCTCGCGGAACGAGAAGAGAATCTGCTGCCGCTTCGTGATCGACATGTCGCGCCAGGCCGGGAACGCGGCCACGGCGGCGGCGACCGCAGCATCGACCTCCGCAGCATCTGCCAGCGCCACGCTCTTGGTCTGCTCGCCGAGAGCGGGGTTGAACACGGGCCCCACCCGGCCGCTGGAGCTCACGGCGGTCGCGCCGTTGATCCAGTGCTGCACGATGGGAAGGGATGTCGGCTCAGCCAGGGTTGGGCCAGCAGTAGTCGGGTCAGCCAGGGTCGGGTCGGCGATAGTCGGGTCGGCCATTAGGGTGTTCTCCTCATCGAGAGTTCCGGACGCTTCCACGCTACCGCTCGCGGGCCTGCGCCGACCGGCCAATTGTCGACCGTGCGTCTCGCCGACCGGCCAGTCGTCGAGGGTGCGCCGCGCCGACCGGCCAACTGTCTACCGTGCGCCGCGCCGACCGGCCAGTCGTGGGCGCAAAAGCGCGAAAAAGGGTCGATAGCCCTCTGCGTCAGGCTGGTTGTGAGTCAGTTCACGATCAGGAGGCAACTACATGTCCATCACCGCAGGGTTCAGCTCGGCAGAGATCGTTGAACT
>NZ_PVTL01000008.1 GCF_003003265.1 Glaciihabitans tibetensis | reverse complement strand
TTTGACATTGTGCACGCTGTTGAGTTCTCAAGGATCGGACGCACCTGATCCCACCTCACGGTGTTCCTCAGGGCAACTTCACAAACCTATCACACCGTTCCCATTCGCACGAACCGAGTTGCACCGGCGGAAGACCGCCGAGAACTTCGCTCCGTGAAACCGAGGGAGGGAGTGACTTTCAATCCTACGTCTGACTCGCAAGGCATTCAAGAATGCTTTGGATTCTGACGGGATTTTGTCCCGCTTGAGGCCGGTAAGCACTGCGGCTAGTTCCGAACCTGTGGGGTGACGAGAGATGACATTACAGGGGGATTCTCCCGCCGCGCAAATGCACCGTGTAACCCGGGCGTTTCGCGCCGATCGTCGGCGCCGAATACGGGCTGGCCGTACCGGCGGGTAGTGCAAACGGGCCGACCGTACGCCGGGTTCTGTTCCGGTGATTCACGCTCTCGCGCGGACACCATCGACGGCCATCTATCTACGATGTACGTTGCCGCACACCTCTAGCGGTCTACCCGGAAACTGGGCGAGCAGCCTTTAGCGTTTCCTGTCTGACCTTGCTCCGGACGAGGTTTACATAGCGAGCCCGATCACTCGGGCCCCTGGTGGGCTCTTACCCCACCGTTTCACCCTTACCGTCGAACCACGCCCGAAGGCGCAGACCGAAGGCGGTCTACTCTCTGTTGCACTTTCTCGCGGATTGCTCCGGGTGGGTGTTACCCACCGCCCTGCTCTGTGGAGCCCGGACGTTCCTCGGCAGTTGCCCCAACCTTGCGGCCGCGACAACCAACGCGACCGTCTCATCGACCCGTTTGCAGAACCAACGCTATCGGGTCAGCGAGAGGGGCGGAACCGGGAGGCTTTTAGATGCCGGATTCGGCCGTGCGCACCAGGATTACGTTCGAGTCCGGGCACAGCAATACATCGTCGGGTGCTGCGTTGCGGATCGCGACCATGTCGTTCTCATTCAGCTTCACGCCGCTGGCACTCGACACTCCCCCGCGCAGGAACGACACACCCTGCCCGTAGCGGGCCCGGAGCTTTTCGTAGAGCGCGAGCAACTCTGCGGGGATATTCTCCGCGATCGCTGCGCGATTCGCTGCCGCATTGCCGCGCTCGGCTTCGACGACGACGAGTTCGGCGTCGCGCTCCGCTTCCGCCTCCGCGATGAGGGCTTCGACGGCATCGATCTTCCCCTGGGTGAGAGCGAGGTTTGACGACAGTTCGTCGACCTTCTCCATCACGGTGAGTTCGATCTCCTCGAGGTCGCCCTGCCGTTTGCGCAGCGCCGTGAGTTCCTGCTCGAGTGCCTGAACATCCTTGACGGACGAGGTGACCTGGAGCCTCGCATCATCCCGCTTGATTCGGGCTTCGACGACCGCGACATCTGATTCGATCCGGCCGAGCTCGGTCTGCGCATCCTCGAGCGTTCCGCGCTGCTCGGACAACAGCACGGCGATGGTTGCGCGCTCAGCAGCAAGCTTCTGGAGCAGCGCGTGCTGCGACAGGCTTTTCGCCCGGTGGGCGATCTGGGCGAGCTTCGTGTCGAACGATTGGAGTTCGAGCAGGAGAGCCTGCTCGCTGGGGCTAGCTTTCAAGGCCATGGGGATTACACCTGTTCTTCACTGGACAACAACAAAATCCCACGGGTCGGTGCGCAGGTCGCTCACCGTTACGGTAACGCCATCGAGTGCCTCACGCAGCTGGGAGGCCGCGGTGTCGAGCCACAACCACTCACTTGCCCAATGCGACACATCGATGAGGGCTGGCCCGCCGCCCAACCGCGCGTTCTCGCGAGATTCGGAGGCGGGGTGATGCCGGAGGTCTGAGGTGATGTAGACGTCAGCGTCCATCACGGCGCGGGCTCCAAGTAGAGAGTCACCGGCGCCCCCGCAGAGCGCGACCGTGGAGATCGGCGCGTCGTAGTCTCCAGAGACTCGGATGCCGGCCGCGGTGGGCGGAAGGATCGTGGCGAGCTCGCGGGCCAGGCGACCGAGCGTGGTGGGCTCTGCAAGAGTTCCGGCTCGGCCAATGCCGCGCGTGGGGATCGCGCCGGGCACAATCGGAACCGCGTCGACGAGGTTGAGACGGTCAGCCAGCACGGCGGATGTTCCGGTCTCCACCACATCCGCGTTGGTGTGTGCCGCTATCAGGCCGCAGCCCGCGCGGATAAGTCGGGCGAGGGCCGCGCCCTTGTACCGGTCCTCCGCCACACTCGTCACCCCGCGCAGCAGCAGCGGGTGGTGCACGAGAAGCAGATCCGCGCCAATTTGAAGAGCCTCGTCGACGGTGTCGAGCACTGCGTCGACCGCGAGGTGGATGTGAGTGACGGGCGCGTCGGGGTCACCCGAAAGCAAGCCCGGGGCATCCCACGATTCGGCGCCCTCCAACGGCCACAAACTCTGCGCGACGGCGTTGACTTCTGCGACGGTAGGGGACACCGCACCAGTCTATTCGGCCCGTCGCCTCGTGCCAGGCGTGGGCACTGGCCGCGCGGACGCGAGGATCGTCACGCCGGCCAGGATAAGTACGATCGATGCCCAGCCGACCGCGGTCAGCCGCTCCCCCACCACGAGCACGGCGAGGACGGTTGCGACGACCGGCTCCAGCAACGTGATCGTGGTCACGGCACTGCTGCGCAGGGTGCCGAGTCCGAACCCGAAGAAGACGTAGGCGACGAACATGGGGCCGAGCGCCAGGTACGCGGCGATCGCCACGTTGCCGGGAGTGGCAAGGATGGGGGCGCCGGTAACGAGCAACACCGGCAGCAACCCGAGGCTGCCAAGCCCGAAGGTAGCGCCCATCGCGGCCCGCCCGCTGTGTCCAAGGCGGATGACACGAGTCGAACTGTAGGTGTAGAGAGCGTATGAACACCCAGCAAGTAACCCGAGCAGCACACCGAGGGGTACGTTTCCGCCTCCGGCGCCAGCATCCGCATGCCCAAATATTCCGAGCAGGATGACCCCCGCCACAGCGAGGGCCGTCGAGAACATTCCGCGTCGCGACAGGCGCTGGCGTTCCCAGAGCCATTCGAACAGGGCGGCGAACACCGGGCCGGACCCGAGCGCGACGACGTTGCCAATGGCGACACCCGCGAGGTCCATCGCGGTGTAGAACGCCAGCGGGTACACGACTACACCGAGCGCGCCGACCACCAGCCAGGGCACGGCGGCGCGGCTGCGGATGGCGGCGAGCGCTCCCGTGGCTGCGGTGATGAACAACAGGATGCCGCCGATCGCCATGGTGCAGGCGCCGATGGCGATCGGGCTGACTTCTGCGCCGAGGAAGCTGGCGGCGGTTCCCGTGGTTCCCCAGAGCAGAGAGGCGACGACCAGCGCGGCCGTGGCGGAGCCGACCGAGCGCCTGCGCGTCTGGAGCGACGTCACCTGGATGCCCCTTACGTGAACTGGTTGTGGATGGTGGACCGGTGCATTGATGGTGATTTGTGCCGTCACTGTACCAAGGGGTGGCTGCCCCCGATTGCTGTGGGTTGGGGGAGAACAGGAATAGTGCTCATTGCTGTGCAGTTGCAGTCGGGGGTCGCGTGCGAATCGCGACCAGTCGTTTTCAACAGTAAGGAATTACCCACGTGCTCTTGTTCTCTCCGGTCACCCTCGGCGCCCTCGCACTGTCCAACCGCGTTGTTATGGCGCCTCTGACCCGCGTGCGCGCGGGTGAGTCAGGCATCGCCAACGATCTGCTTGTCGAGCACTATCGGCAGCGCGCGACCACGGGCCTTATCGTCTCGGAGGGCACGTACACGAGTGCCGAGAGCCAGGCCTTTGTCGGGCAGCCCGGAATCGTTACCCCGGAACAGATCGCGGGATGGCTTCGCGTCACCGACGCAGTACACGAAGAGGGCGGCCTCATCGTTGCCCAGCTGATGCACGGCGGACGGGTCACCCACCCCGATGTGAACGGCGGACACACTCCGGTCGCCCCGAGCGCCATCGCCATCGAAGGCTCCATGCGCACCGCGATGGGACCGAAGCCGTTCCCCGTGCCGCACGCACTCGAGCTCGACGAGCTCCCTGGCATCGTTGCGCAGCTTGCGGGCGCCGCTCGGAACGCGATCGAGGCGGGATTTGACGGCGTTGAAGTTCACTCCGCCAACGGATACTTGCTGCACGAGTTTCTGTCGCCCGCGTCGAACGTGCGCGACGACCTCTACGGCGGATCTCCGGAGAACCGCGCGCGTTTGGGAATCGAGGTGCTCACCGCGGTCGCTGCGGAAATCGGGGCCGACCGCGTAGGCGTGCGCATCTCCCCCAGCCACAACATTCAGGACGCCCTGGAGACCGACGACGCCGAGACTCGCGCCACCTACGAGGCGCTCCTCACCGGCATCGCTCCGCTCGGCCTCGCCTATGTCAGCGTCTTGCACGCTGACCCCGCCGGCGAGTTCGTGCAGCACCTGCGTTCCACGTTCGGCGGCGCGTTCGTCGCCAACAGCGGCTTCGGAAAGATCACTACCCGCGAAGAGGCCATCGCCATCGTCGAGGACGGGTTCGCCGATGCCGTGGCGATCGGTCGACCGGTGATCGCCAACCCCGACCTGGTGCGTCGCTGGAGCGAGAACCTCGAGCTCAACGAGCCGAACGCTGCGACGTTCTACGGACCCGGCGCCGAGGGTTACACGGACTACCCGGCACTGGCGAGCTAGGCACGCGAGTCCGGCCGGCGAGCGGTATGGCTCGCTGGTCGGGCTCGCTGGTCGGGCTCGTCCGCGGTTCGCCTAGCCGGTCCGACCTCAGGCAGCCAGAAACTGCTCCTGTCGGTATCCGTCATCGTCCAGGATGACGGCGCTCGATTCCGGCACCTCGACGAACACGCCCGGCAGGTCGTTGAGCGGCTCGGACACCACAACCTTCGCGCGTTCCCCGAAAGCGTTGAGCCGCTCGACGTCCGGATACATCTCCCGGATGCTCGGGATGTCCGCGGAGTGAAACAGCGATCGCGTGCGTCCCTGCGACGAGTATCGGGTCGTCCAGAGAGTGGAGCCGTCCGAGATTGCAACGGTGCCATTCCACGGGAATTGGGTGCCGTGCTTGTTGCCAATCTCCTCGACGGTGCGAATCGCGCGCCCGAGCGCACCAAGAGGATCGTCGCGGAGACCGTACGTGAGTGCGAGGTGGAAGACCACCTCGGAGTCAGTCGTGCCGAGCACATGCGGGTACAGCGACGGGTCGATCAGAACGGTGAGGTCACGTTTGATCTTCGGCCATTCGGCGATGGCACCGTTGTGCATGAACATCCAGTTTTCGTAGCGGAACGGGTGGCAATTGGTCTGCTGGATCGGCGGGCCAGCCGCGGCGCGAACGTGCGTGAAAAAGAGGTGGCTCTTGATCGCCCCGGTGAGCTCACGCAGGTTCTCGTCATTCCAGGCCGGTTCGGTGCTGTGGAACAGTGCAGGTTCTGCGGGACTGTCCTCTCCCGTTGGGTACCACCCGAATCCGAATCCGTCACCATTGACTGTCTCTGCGCCGAGCGGGGAATTGAGCGATTGCGCGACGATCGAATGCTTCGCATCGAGCACAATCGTCGCGGGCCGCAGCGGTTCTCCCAAGTATGCGAGCCACCTGCACATCTGTTCGTCTCCTTCCGGCGCATCCGAAATGACGCGCACGCGACCAGTGTGCGCGCTTGGGTCGCGCCTCCGGAACCCGGCAAATGGCGGTTTCGCGCCGTTGTTCTACTGGTCGCCGATTTTCTTGTCTGCTGCCTGCTCGGCCGAGTCGATCTTGTCGCTCGCCTTTCCACCGCTGGCCGAATCTGCCGCGTCGGACGCTTTGTCCAGGCCCGCATCCGTGGCCTTCTCGCCCTTCTCGCTGCCCGCGAAGTCTTTTGCCTTGTCGCCAATGCCGCCGAGGTCTGCCATGGGGTCGCTCCCGCTCGTTAGTTGTGACGCCCCGTCGCGCCGCAGTTCAGTATGCGCGTGCGCACGACCGGGAACTAGGGGCAGCCCGACATCCGCCCACGCCCCACCGGCCTGAGTTCCTTGTGTGGTTGTTGCCCAGTTCGTTCCCATACGCTGGGCCAGTGCCCGCTCGACGTTCAGCGTCGACTGCCGCCGACCCGACCCCCGCGGAGGATTGACGATATGCCCGTTGTACCGACACCATCCGAGCCGGGCTGGTATCCCGACTCCCGCCACGCCCACCTGCTGCGCCACTGGTCTGGTTCGGCGTGGAGCATGCAGACCAAACCGAACGACGCGTATGTAGCACCTCCTGCGCCAGCCTCCGATGCGACTACCCCCGGCAGCGTGAGCGGGGCGTCGCCCATAGTCGACGGAAAGTGGGTGCTGCGCACTCGCCCCGAGCGTGCCGTTACTCCGATCCCGTCGGCGTTGCCTGCTTCTCCGGCGGTGCCTGCTTCTCCGCCCGCTGGCCCGACGACGGAGACGCCTTCCGCGGCAGAACCCGCGCGCACGCTGAGCTTCGAGCGCGTTCGACCGCGAGCCACGACCGGCGCGAATGATGGCGCACCCGCGGCAGACGCACCCGCCGTGCACCCGCCCGCGGCAAGCGCATCTGGTGCGTCGGCACCGTCGGGTTCGGCGGATGATGAGTACGCGCAATACTGGGCGCAGACGTCGATGTTCGGCCCCCAGCTGTCGTCCAAGTCGGCTCGGATAATCCGGGATGCGTCGGCGCCCGGCGAACTTCCCTGGCTGGTACTCGCCAACGGAGCGGCATCCGCAATCCTGGTCGCCTTCGACGATCGCGCGCTGATCATCCGACTGGCGAAGTTGACGTCGTTCAAGCCAGCGGGCAAACCCGTAACGCTGGCGTACGCCGATATCGCGTCCGTTGGCATAGCCGCCGGAGCGCCCGCCGGAGACCTGCAGATTGTCACACATGCGGGGGTGACGCACACGATCGCGCTGACCCCGGCCGAACACGTGGCGTCATCGGTGCAGCTGGACCGTCTGCGGTCGTACCTCGCGTCGGACGGGTAGGACCAGGATCCGCGAAAGCCACCGCCACGCAAAACCACCAGAACCGGTGGTTGACTTCCCCTCTAAGGGCATTTGGCCCCAGCCACACTGAGTCTGCGGGAATTCGAGACGCACCTAACGGGGTGTCGCCGCGGGCTGAGGGCAACTCCGACGCGCGCCCGCCAGGAGGGGGACGCACCCGTGCGCACGGAAGCCAAAAAGACGCTCCGACCACGTCGCCAATGGGGGACGGACAAGGGCACCACGCCGCAACCTGCCGTGCACGCCATCCCATCGCCGTTCAAAATCGCTCGTGGCCGTATCGCCCCGGCCCTCTGCGTGGTGCTCTGGTTCTTCTATCTGGTGTCCGTCGTTGTCGCACTTGCCCGCGGTAATGCGCTGGAAGACACCACGCAACTGGTGACGACACTCGCATTTCTGGTGTCGGTTTCCTTCCTGACTTTCTCCGCCTGCATGTACCTGCTCGCGCGCTCCGCAGCGTTGCCACGCTTTGCCGCTCACCGCCGCGTCCGCCGAATCGCGCTCGACGAGCATGTCGCGCGGATGATGCACAGCGGGCAGGCGCACCCCCCGCGGCCGCGGCTTGTCGCGCTGCTTCCCTCCCGATCCGAGGAGCCCGAGCTGGTGCGGCTGTCGCTGTGGTCCGTCGCCCTCCAAGAGTTCCCTGATATGCAGGTCGTGCTCCTTCTCGACGACGACCCCGATCCGTCTGACCCGGCAGAGCAGGAATCACTGGAACGCAGCCGGATGCTCGCAACCGAGATCATGACCCAGCTTGATCCCATGAGGAACCGGGTCGAAGAGGCCTGGGCTGTCTTGACCACTCCTGCGGCCACAAGACGCGAGCGGCCCGACGCGACCGAGGCGACGAAAATCGTCATTCGCGAGCACGCCGTTGCAGCACTCTGGCTCCGAACGCTCGCGGACGCTACCCCGACGCGCAACCACGTGGAGGTTTTCTTCGCCGAGCAGGTGCTCCGCACACTCGCCACGAGTCTCGATGCCACTGCCATCGCGTTGCGGGCGGCGTTGGACAACGGCGAGACGCCGCTGTCCCAGAGCCGCGCAGAACAGGTACTTCGGCGTTTGCTCAACATCTTCACCGTCTCCATCAGTGTGTTCGAGCGCAAGCGGTACGTCTCGCTGTCCCACGCCCCGAACAAGGCAATGAATCTGAACAGCTACCTTGGCCTCCTCGGGGGGATGTACCGCGAAAAGAGCGACAGCCGCGGGCTCTCTCTCGTGCCAATCGATGCGATCGCAGCATCCGCCATCAATCCTTCGGAAATCATCGACGTGCCCGATTACGATTTCGTCCTTACGCTGGACGCCGATTCGATGCTCCTGCCCGAGTACTGCCTGCGTCTCACCCACGTGCTTGACCAGCCGGAGAATCAGCGGATCGCCGCAGCGCAGACGCCCTACTCCGCCTACCGGGGAGCACCCACCCGACTTGAGCGCCTCTCGGGCTCCACAACCGATCTCCAACACATCGTGCATCAGGGAATGACTGCTTTCGGAGCGACGTACTGGGTCGGCGCGAATGCCGTTTTGCGCCGCACCGCGCTTGAAGACCTCCGGCGCGAGACAACGGAAGATGGCGTGCGCATCGTGCGCTATATTTCTGACCGCACGGTGATCGAAGACACCGAGTCCACCATTGAGATCGCTGCGCACGGATGGTCGCTCTTCAACTATCCGGAACGCCTGAGCTACAGTGCCACCCCGCCGGACTTCGGAACTCTTGTTATTCAGCGCCACCGATGGGCCGACGGTGGTCTGCTCATTCTGCCGAGACTGTACAACCTCATTCACATGCGCCGCAGGCAGGGCGAGCCACTGCCACTCGCCCAGACCCTCCTGCGCGCAAATTACCTGGGCTCGATCACCTGGGTTACCTTTGGGCTTCTCGCCGTGCTGACACTGAATCCCATGAGCGGGCGGCTGGTCACGTTTCAGCTTCTGCTCATCGCTGTGCCGTACTTCTTCGAGATGGCCTCCGATCTTCGGTACCTCGGCTACCGGCGCCGGGATATTTTTGGCATCTACGCGCTGAATCTTTTGCTATTGCCGGTGAACTTCGCGGGAACCGTCGCATCTCTCGGACAGGCACTCACCGGCAGGAAGGCTCGCTTCGTGCGCACGCCCAAGGTGAGCGTGCGTACTCCCGCTCCCCCGCTTTTCATCCTTGCGGGCCTCGTAGTAGTAATCGGGGCGAGTGTAATCGCTGTGCGCGCTGGTCTCACCGGAGACTGGGGAACAACCGCGTTCGCCGGAGTCACGGCACTCGCGGCTACTTGGGGTATCGGGCGGCTCATCGGGGTACGCCACGCTCTCAGTGACCTGTGGTTTGGCTGGCTGAATTGGATCTGGGTAGATTCTCCCCGCACCGCACCGGTCGCCTCTATAACCACGCCATTCTGGTCGACCGTAATCGATGATGGGCCGCTCGAAACAATGGCGGTCCTTCGATGAGCCCGATCCGCGCGCACTCAAAGTCGCGATTCGCGGGCCGCAGCCTTTCGGTCGGACGGCTCGTTTTCAGTGTTGCTGCAGCGTCATTAGTTTCTGCCGCGGTCGCCGTCTCGGCGGTGCTGCCAGCGTTTCAGCCTCCGGTTGATGGTGCGCCCGTCGACAGCCGCTGGTTCGCCGGATACTACGACGTCACGCTTGAGTCGGGTGAGCAGCTTGCGCGTAGTCCGCTCGGCGATTCTGCGGGCGGGGCCGTTCTCGCGTTTGTGGTCGCCGCCGCAGACGACGAATGTACGCCGACCTGGGGCAAGGCCTACAGCCTCGATCAGGCCGCGCAGCTCTTCGAACTCGACCGTCGGGTCGAACGGATGCAGCGCGAAGGCCGACCGCTGGCTGTGTCGTTCGGCGGCGTGATCAATACCGAGCTCGCGTCTGCCTGCAGCAACGCCACCGAGCTCACTGCCTCTTACCGCACTGTGATGGACCGGTACGGCATCGACGTAATGGACCTCGACATTGAGGGAGAGATGCTGACGGATACCGATGCCTCACTCCGCCGCGCCCAGTCGGTTGCCGCGCTGCAGGCGGAACGTCGGGAAGCGGGGGGTTCGCTCGACGTGTGGCTGACCCTTCCCGTGGCACCGTATGGCCTGACCCCGGATGGACTCCTCCAGGTCGAAGGCATGCTCGACGAACGAGTCGACCTCACCGGCGTCAACGTCATGACCATGAACTACGGAACCGATGGCACCGCCGCTCCGATGTCCTCGCTGAGCATCGACGCGCTGCAAGCCACCGCGTCGCAGCTCACCGCGATCTGGAAGGAACGTGAGCTCCCCTTGCCCGAGGGCGGAGTGTGGTCGCTCCTGGGGGCGACACCCATGATCGGTCAGAATGATGTCGCCGGTGAAGTGTTCACCACCGACGATGCTCGCGCGTTCAACGAGTTCGCTTCCACGAAGGGCGTCGCCCGCCTTTCGATGTGGTCGCTCAATCGTGACCAGACGTGCGGCAGCAATTACCCCAACCTCACCGTGGTCGCAACATCGTGCAGCGGGATTGAGCAGGCCGGCGAGAGCTTCACCACTATCCTCACCGAAGGCTACGAGGGCACGCCCTCCGGTCGCCCCGCGGCAACGACACACGAGGAGGTCGTTTCAGATGATCCCACGACGAGCCCGTACCCAGTCTGGTCGTCGCGCACCTACTACTCCGCGGGTGTGAAGGTCGTCTGGCATGGCTCTGTGTATGCCTCCAAATGGTGGAATGAGGATGGTCCAACACCAGATGATCCGTCCCTCGACGCCGAAGGGTCCGCGTGGACCTATCTCGGACCCGTACTTGCCTCAGACGTTCCGTTCGCTCTGCCACAACTCGAGCCGGGCACATACCCTGAGTGGTCCGAGAAAACGCTGTACGACCAGGGAGACCGCGTGCTGTTCGAAGGGACAGGCTATGAGGCACGATGGTGGTCGCAGGCGAAGGACCCCAGCCTGTCCGTTCTCGATCGCGACTACTCGCCGTGGAAACTCATCACGGACGGGTGATCTACCGGTGACGCCGGAAATTTGGTGTGTCGACCGTCAACGGTGATGGTTGCGCGGGCATCCCGTCCCGCCGGGAGCAGCCGACCGACCGCGCGCGATTGCGCCGTGTTGATCGCCGCAGCCATCCAGACCAGGATCAGCCTGATTTGTCGGTCACCGCCGACATCATCACTGTCATCAAGTAGCAGCACGTCGACGCCACGCTCTCGTGCAGCAGCCACAGTCGCGGCCAACGGCTCCCGCGCCAACGATCCGGCACGCAGGCCGTCGCGCAACTCCCCCTCGCACCTCGCGTACTCGCGCCGCTGGACGTCGGTGACGGCACCGAGGGTGCCAATCCGCTCCAGCATCGGCACAGCCGTGCGCGCAAGCTCCGCGACCCTGCCGGTCAGCTCCGAACGTTCGGCTAGAGTCCAGCTCTCCCTCTCCGCGGAGGCCAGAGCATCACGATGAAGGGCGGTAATTCTTCGCTGCATACGATCAACGACTCTCACGAGCGCCGCCGCCAGCCCCACAAGCACGAGGGGTCGGAACGTCACCTGCGCGATCTGCGGGGCCGCCGCTCCGCTCAGGACACCCGCGATGACGAGAACCACAACGATTACGCCCGCACCAGCCAGCGCGGCAGGGATTCGTCCGCGGAGAACGAGCGGCACAAGCAAGAAAGCGAAGGCCGCCGCGAACCACATCGTGCCGTAATTGAACGTCATTCGATCTGACAGGTACACCGCCGTAGCCCCGACGGCGAGCCCACCGCACGCCAATGCGACGACGACCCCCGTGCGCCACGGGGAAGGTACCCGCCGCGGCGACCGTCTGAGGACCTCGGCAGCGAACAACGCCGTCCCCAGCACTGCGAGCTGTAATTGCCAGGTGCCTGGCATCGCTATCGATGCGAGGATCGCGCAAATTGTTTGCAACACCACATACGCAACCGAGATCACTGTGACGCCTCGACGTAGTGCACCCCGACCCTCCGAAGGAGTCAACTCCCCCACCGGCGCTGTCGAGCACAGGAGACGGACGACCGTTCCGGCGCCGGGCGCCGACTCGATCTCTGCGCTGCCGCCGCGCACACGCGCCATTCGTCCCACGATGCTTTGGCGGATCCCCAGCCTGTCCTGGGCGATCGCGGC
Organism: Glaciihabitans tibetensis; assembly: GCF_003003265.1. Lineage (GTDB taxonomy): Bacteria > Actinomycetota > Actinomycetes > Actinomycetales > Microbacteriaceae > Glaciihabitans > Glaciihabitans tibetensis. The sequence continues at coordinate 165,841 of NZ_PVTL01000008.1, read as the reverse complement.
CGGATCGAATCCCGGCCCGTCGTCGGTTATCTCGACACGAATCTCCCCATTTACCTGCTGAAGCACAACGGTGAGAACTGCATCGGGAGCGTGCTGCCTGCTATTGCGCAGCGCCTGCCTGGTCGCGCCGACCAACGCGTCGTGCACCGCTACGGCTGACGTCACAGTGGACTCTCCCCGCACTGTAAAGCGGGCACCGTGGAGGCGCGCTTCGTTGCCCAACGAGGCGACGAGTGCCATTGGTTCGCGTGCCTGTTTCTCTGTCAGACGAGTCACCATGGAGACCGCTTCGCGCGCCTGCGCGGCAAGGCGGTCCCGAGGGACGGGCAGGCCAGAAGCGGCAAGGGTGAGGGTGGCAAGAACCTCGTCGTGGACTACCGCCGCTGCGCGAGTGCGGGCTGCGAGCCGCCCCCGTTCGGCGGACTCCCGCGCGGCGGCTGCAGTTGTCGACACAGCCGCAACGTCCAGCCCTCGCCCAACTGAAAGGATGTGCCCACCAATTACGCAGATCACCGCGCCGGTAAGTAGCGCCTGCACGTCGTTAACAACTCCGTCGAGGTCGAGACCGCCAAAAAGCGTACGGTAAAGCAGCCCTGCTATCGCCCCGGCGATGACCGTCACCCACGCCAGCCCCTGTCCGCTGGCCGCGAGTGCCGCTGCGGCCGCTGCGGCCGACGCCGACAGCGTCCAGGGGATTCGATCAATTCCCTCCGCGGGAACGGCTGCCGCAAACGTGAGGAGTGTGGCCCAGTACCCGCCGACAGCAACAGACGCCATGACGCGCAGCGACCGGTCCGACACCCTCCAGGCGACGACGCCCGCCAGAACCGTGACGCTGGCCGCGAATATGCCAATGCTGAGTGACCACAACGGGAAATCGCCCTGCCCGCCCTGCGCGACGATGGAGAGATACACCGCTACCACAAGCACTACGAGTAGCGCCGAGTCGACGGCGAGAACACGGCGTGCCGACCGTTCGCCCGGACCGACCTCAGCCACGTCTGGGCGCCTGCACGAAACCGTCCTCGATGCCCCGCTGGTACAACTCGACCTTCGTTGTGGCCGGACGGCCTATCTGGTGATACACCGATCTGATCCGGCGCAAGTGGTCATTGACTGTGTTCTCGGAGATGAACAGCATCTCTGCCACGTCTCGGGCGCCCAGGCCCGATGCGTACAAGCTCAGCACCTCACGTTCCCGCGCCGTCAGCGGCGCACCGTCTAGAAGCGGGTCGGAATCGAGCGCCGACGCCCATTCAGTCGTCGGGACCAGGTCCCCTCGTGCCGCCGTGCGTAGCGCTTCAACCAGCGCCTCCCGCGGCGTCGACTTGCGAACGATGCCCAGCACCTCAGCACGCGACGCATTGCGCACTAGATACGGGTCTTCGCCCGAGGTCAGCACAAGAACGTTCGCGCCCCACTCGCGGATCTGGCGAACGTTTTCCTCCGGATGGATACCGTCACGAAGGCTCAGATCGAGCACAACGAGTTCGGCGTCGCGCATCGGTCGTACCAGTTCGGCCACCGACGTCGCGTGGCGCGCGAACACGAGACCTTCGGCAGACTCGATCAGATTCCGCACGCCGATCGCGACCAGCTCGTGGTCGTCAACAACAGCGACCCGCGTAGTGGCGTTCATCCGAACTCCTTTGCCGTGGGCTGCTCGCCGCATTCGCCCTGGGGTCAAGGCCCAAAGCTTCGAGGTCACGCAGACCCCCCCCTACAAGAATTTGTGACCTAGGTCAATCGTCACCCTAGCGCAGTCATCCCCTTCGAGCCGCTCACGGTTGACAGCGCTGCGAATCCACCGTGCCAGCCGCCCCGAATGGGTTCAGTGCCCAATCACCCAAGCCGTTGACGGGGTGAATAACGACCTCTCCGGACGATTCTGCCGCTCGTCCGCCCTCCGTAGTTCGAGGTGGGCCGCGATGCCGGGAGTCCGGTTCCGCGCCGGCGGGTTTCGCGTGCTGACTGCGATCGAGCATGTCGCCGGGACTGTGCAACCGGACTGTCTGCTTCCGCATCGCGCGCAGAAGTGGCGGGCTGCCGCTTTGTTCTTTCGGCCCAGCAAGCGGCAGAGTCCTAGGACGAGCTAGCACCATACGCGAGAAGGACAAGGGTGGTCAGTGCCCCTACGGCGAGCAGGACAATAACGCCGATGACTAGGATCCTCTTCTTGGGCATTTGCGTCACCTCCGGTATGCCGCTACCCATCACCAGACTGGGAGCGGGTGATCGCGGCTACAGACCGAGCATATGACCGCGACTCCCACTCGAGGCGATTTTTTCGGTTACCCGCATGGTCACGCTGAATCCCCACCCGGGATTTCTATGGGGGACCTACCGGGCTCGAACGGATGACATCCACGGTCTAAACGTGGTCGGACGCAGCGTTCTGGTTCGCTGTACCCAGCAGTACCGGGAAATCTCGTGAGACTGGCCGCTCTGTTTTTCTGGCCATTGGGATAATTACGAACGCTGTCTGACTCTCTACCGGCGCCAGACCGTCACGACCTGCGCAAGGTGAGATCGAAGTTGCGGCCAGTTTCTCGGCAGCGAGGGTCCAGCTCGACGCCTCGAAAACACAAAACATGAACATGTACAGGGACACCTGCACCCTGACCACCGCGAGATGCTCGAGGGATCCGACTCGAGCGGACCGCAGCGCGTGTAAGGCCCGAATGAGTGAGCTCGAGCAGCCGACTCTGGCTGCCGACCGCGGTGAAAGCCGCAAAGGTGATCGCTTCAATCGCCTCCCGGGTACGACAAACGCCCCCCAACTGTGAATTGCGGGGCGTTCATCTGGATGGTGTTCAGTGGCCCGTTTCCGCCTGATCATCAGAACGCCGCTGTCGCACAAAGGCGACTATGCCGGTAACGGCAAGTGCGATCAGACCCACTGCGAAGAGGGCCATGCCGGCGTAGGTCCCCGCGACAATCCAATCGGCGGCGTAGATGGGATCTAAGCCTTGCTCTTCCGTGGAGCGATACTGCGCCCCCGATATGACCGTGAGCACAATGACGACAAGCAGTCCGATGCCCGCCAGCGCAGCAAACCACACCCAGAGACGTTTCATCGATCAACCACTCTCAGCCGGATCATCCCCAGTTGCAGTGATGGGACACGGCAGTTGGACCCCAATTGGAAAAGTCGGTGCGTGCTCGCTCCAAATTATACGGCCCGGTGGCAAACAACCCGTAGATGCCAACGCTTACGTAGTTGACGCTAGTCACGAAATCGGGCTCTTCATGACCCGAAAAGCACCCTCGTCTGGCATCCTCGCCAGCGATGAAACCCACAGCGAGAGCAGCTCGGCAGCTCACGCTGTCGCGACCCACCGCGCAGCCGCCGCTGACCCTGTGGCGTCGTTTGTGGACCTGCTGAACTCATCCGTCGGCATGAAATCTCGAAACCACACACCGGCGCCACACCGGCGCTCCGGCATCAGCTTTCGCCGCAACAACAGCTTAAAGAACGGGAACTGCCTTTCCACCAGGGCTTTCTATGGTGGGCCCTACCGGGCTCGAACCGATGACATCCACGGTGTAAACGTGGCGCTCTACCAACTGAGCTAAAGGCCCGCGGCTTCGGTTACCCGAAACAACGACGTCCAATCCTACAACGAACCGAGCGGGCTGCAACTACACTCGCTGCAATGGCAACTGAACCAAAACGAGTCGTTCGCGCGGAGCATCGCCTGCCGGCCGTCATCGCAATCGTCATCGTTCTCGTTCTCTACGCACTATTGCCCAGTACCTTTCTCCCGGGGATCCGGTACGGCGTCGTCGGCATAGCCATCCTGCTGTTGATTCCGGTGCTGATTCTGAACCCGGCCCGGCTGACCAGACAGACGCGGTGGTCGCGGGTGCTGTCGGTGAGTAACGCATTCCTGCTGGGCGCCGCAAATCAGATTGCCCTAGTGCAGCTGGTCTACCTGCTGGTGAACGCGGGCAAGCAGGATGGCCCGTCGCTGCTCATCGCGGCGGTGCAAGTGTGGGTCACCAACGTCATTGTGTTCGCGCTCATCTACTGGGAGATCGACCGCGGTGGCCCGGTCGCGCGGCGACACGAGGAGCGCCGCGACCTCGACCCGGCGGACTTCCGCTTTCCCCAGGACGAGGACCACGACGCAATCACGGAGGTCGCGATCCGGTCGTCGGCGAAGAGTGACTGGGCCCCCGGCTACGTCGACTATCTCTACTTTTCGCTGTCGAATTCGATGGCGTTCAGCCCCACCGACGCGATGCCGCTGTCTCACCGCGCGAAGGCGCTGATGGGGCTGGAATCGTTTGCGGGCTTCGTGATCCTCGCGCTGGTCATCGCGCGTGCCGTCAGCCTGCTCGGCTAGTCTGTTCGGTTCGCCTGCTCGGTTCGCTTGCTCGCGCCTCACCGTCGCGGCGCCGGTCGCGTGCTCGATTAATCCGGCGCGGCTGGGGCGTCGCGGCTGCGCAGCGCGCAAGATAGGGGCATGCAAACAAAACGATGGTGGGATGTCGGGCGACGCTCGCGAGAGAGCATCGCTCTGTTTGCCGAACGGGACCGCCTGGCGAACGAGTTGCGCATCGCGGAAGAACGCGTTGCGGCTCTTACCGAGGGGGTGGGAGCTGGGGACGAACGCGATCGTCTCGCACGTGACATCCAGGACACCATCGCCCAGGAATTGACGAGTTTGGTGCTCGCCGTCCAGCGTGGCCGTCGCGAACTACGCTCCGGCAATGCACCGGGCGCGGCGAAGCAGTTCAACATTCTCGAGGAGAATCTGCGCCGGTCGCTCAAGGAGACGCGGGCGATGGTTGCCTCCGGCGCGCCGGTCGGCGTTGAGGGTGGGTTAACCATCGCGCTCGACGAGCTCGGCGAAGCATTTGAGCGGGACACCGGCATTTCGGTCACCGTGCGCGCGCGAGGCACCGCCAGCCTCGACCCGAACGTCGAGGCGCTGCTCCTCGGCGCCGCGAAAGTCGCGCTCTCGAACGTTCACATTCATTCCGAAGCGACGGCGGCATCGATCACCGTCAGCACCACCCACGGCACCGTGGTTCTGCGAGTTGCGGACAACGGACGCGGTTTTGACACCTCGGCTCTCGCCGCGGGCACTCTGTCGGAGCACGCCGCCGAACGGCCCGCCGGGGGCGCCGGCGGGGACAGCACCACCGCGACCGGCCACGGATTGCATGCGCTGCGCGATGTTCTCGATCTGGCTGACGGCAGCCTTACGGTGGTCTCGACCGTGGGCAACGGCACCGCCGTCATCGCCTCTCTCCCCGGATTCGGGCCCGGCGCGCTCTGAGCGACACACCAATTGTTTACCGTGTAGACAGCTGAAGTTCACTACGGTGGACTGAGAGGCCCATCGCGGTCGACTCATGGAGGTGTGCACAGTGTCAAAGACGAACACGAGCAATAAGAAGACAGCCCTGAAGACGCCGGGCAAGAAGAAACCGAGCAATAAGCCGAGCAGCAAGCCGGGCGACAAGAAAACTGGCGAAAAGAAGGCCAAAAAAGCTCTCGCCCTCGCGGAAAAAAGTGTACGAGCGGCCGAAAAGGCTGTTCGTGCCTCTCGCAAGAAGCTCCAGAAGAAGGCGCACGTGCTCTCGAAGCAGACGAAGAAACTGGCGGCGGAGCACAGCACGTCGGTCGATCGGGTGACTGCGAAGGCGATGAAGGTAGATCCCGGGGCATCCACCCTGATCCAGCTTCGCCAGCAGGCCAAGGAGCGACAGATCCCCGGATACTCCCGAATGAATAAGGCCGAGCTGCTCGCGGCGCTCGATTCGTCGCCGTCACGATGAAGGTAGTCGCTGTCTACAGCACCAAGGGTGGTGTGGGTAAAACCACGGCTGCCGTCAACCTGGCGTGGGAGGCGGCGAAGGACTTTCGAGTGCTGCTGTGGGACCTCGACCCGCAGGGCGCGGCGACATTTCTGCTGCGGGTCAAGCCCAAAGTGAAGGGTGGGGTGGGCGCGCTGATCGCGGGAGATACCAAGGTCGACGCCGCGATTCGCAGCACCATCTACCCCAACCTTGACGTCCTTCCGGCCGACGCCAGCTACCGCGACCTCGACCTCGTCTTCGATCACTCCAAGAAATCGGAGAGGAGGGTCGCGCGCATCCTCGAGCAGGTGTCCGGGGACTACGACGTGGTCATCCTCGACTGCCCACCCGGCTCCTCGCTGGTCGCCGAGAACGCCGTGTTCTCCGCAAACGCGGTGGTGGTGCCGCTCGTTCCCTCGCCGCTATCGATGCGGTCGCTCGAGCAGGTGACAGAATTCGTCGCCGCCTCGGTCTCTCACGCCCCCATCATCGCGTTTCTCTCGATGGTGGACCGGCGCAAGACGCAGCATCGGGACGCGGTTGAGCAACTCCCGCGTGCCCACAAGTCGGTCACCTCGGTGGTTGTTCCCGCCACGGTGCAGCTCGAACGGATGGGCACCGCGCGGGCACCTCTCGCCAGCTACGCTCCCTCCACCGAGGCGGCGCGAGCCTACGCGGAGCTGTGGAACCGGGTGCAGGCGACCGTGAAAGCGAAGGCCGGCAAGCGCAAGCACTGAAACCGCGTGACGGGCGAGCCGCCGGGCGAAACCTAGCTGCGGCGGCCGAGCAGGTGCTCGAGCGCGGCGGCCGTCACCTCGGCGTCGAACGACCTGGCGGTGCCGTCCAGCTCCCGCACGGGCACAATCTGGCGCACGCTCGAGGAGAGCCAGATGGAGTCGGCCTGTGCGAGCTCGTCGGCGGGCACCAGGCGGTACTCACTGGTGTAGCCGTTGGCCTCGCAAAACTCGAAGAACGCGGCCTGGGCGGTTCCGGCGAGAATTCCCTGGTCGGTCGAGGGGGTGACGAAGTGCTGTCCGAACTGGAGAATGACGGACGAGGTGGGCCCTTCCAGGACGTAACCGTCCTGGCTGAGAAAGATCACGTCGTCGGCCCCGCGGCGGGCGGCTTCCCGGTAGACGGATTTGTTCACCGCGTAGGACAGGGTTTTCGCGCCCTGGAGCAGCCACGGCGACGTCTGCGCCACGTCGTGACGGTAGCCGCGATCGAGGGTGACCACCCGAATTCCGTTTTCGCGTTCGGCGGTGAAGTCGGGGATCTCCTCCGCGTAGACCCAGCCGGTGCAGGCGCCGGCGCCCTCGATGCCGCGCGTCATCACGAGCTTCACCGAGATGCGCGGGTACGGCGACAAGGCGATGGCGCGGTGCACCGCCTCGCGGTACAGGTCAAGCGACGGCGCGGGCAGGTCGAGGAGGCGGGCAGAGTTGGCCAGGCGGGCCAGGTGCGGCTCGAGCGACTGCGGGGATCCCTCCACCGCGTCGAGGGTCTCGAAGATGCCGTCGCCACGGGTTACACCGAGGTCGAGCACCGACACATGCAGGTCGTCGGCGTCCACCTGCCGGAGGTGTGCTGCGAGAGGGAGGGTTCGCGACGCATCATCCCCCGTCGGGTCATCGAGCAGGATCAGCACACGGGTGCCGGCGGGGTGGGTCATTTCGGTGCTCATGCGTGGACTCCATAGTGCTCGTGGCTGATGGTGTTGGTGGCGATCCAGTCGGGCAGAACCGTGTAGCCGAGGCCCGCGGCCACCGGCACGGTGACCATCCCATCCTCCGCCGTCACGGGCGGGGAGATGACGTCTTTCTCATAGTATTTTTCGGATGCGGACACGTCGGAGGGGTAGCTGAAGTTCGCCAGGGAGGACAGCGCGACGTTGGCCGCGCGGCCGATGCCAAACTCGTGCATGCCGCCGCACCACACCGGAATCCCGGCGTCGCGGGCCAGGTCGTGGGCGGCGAGCGCGACCGTCAACCCGCCCATGCGCGAGACCTTGATGTTGAGGATCTTGCCGGCTCCGAGCGCGACCATCGTGCCGATGTCGTCGAGGTCGACGACCGCTTCGTCGAGGCAGATCGGGGTGTCGAGGCGCGCCTGCAGCGTGGCGTGGGCGACGAAGTTGCGCGGAGCGTAGGGCTGCTCGATCATGCTGAGGCCGAATTCGTCGAGGCTGCGCATGAGTGCGGTCGTGGCATCCGTATCTGAATAAATGCCGTTCGCATCAACGTGCACGTCCTGATCGGGGAAAGCGGCCCGCACGGCGCGCACGGGTTCGAGGTCCCATCCCGGCTTGATTTTCAGCTTCACCCGGCGATATCCGGCGTCGACGTGGCGCGAGACCTCTTCCAACAAGGCGTCGATGGATGCCTCGATGCCCAGCGACACCCCGGCGGCGACCTCCGTGCGGGTACCCCCGAGGGAGGTGGCGAGGGGCTCGTTGCGCACGGTCGAGTAGAGACTCCACGCGGCCATGTCGAACCCGGCCTTGGCGAACTCGTGCCCGCGCACCCGCGCCCAGGTGGTGGCGAGCTGGGCTGGGGTCTCAAACTCGACGCCCACGATGGCCGGAACAATGTACTTCTTCGCCACCAGCAACGCGGTGTCGACAGTTTCTGATGAGTAGAACGGGTCGGTCGCCGAGGCAATCTCGCCCCAGCCTTCCGCGCCGGATTCGTCGGTGAACCGCACCAGGATGTGGTCGAGGTGGCTCTTGCGATGCGAACTGGTTTCGAAGCCGTGCACCAGCGGGAGCCGGGTCACAAACAGGGATACGCCCACTATTTTCATGATGCTCCTACTCCACGTAGCTGTTGAGAATCTGGTTCAGCTGCTCCCGCTCGGCGAACCGGCGCCGGGCACCCTTGGCGCTGGCGATCGAGAGCGTGCTGAGAAGGTGGATGACGGCGGCCACAGCGGTGGGCGAGTCGGCGTAACTCGCGCTGGCAGTGGGCACCGTGACGGTCTCGGTCGCGAAGGCGGCGACGGGGGCATCCGGCGAATCTGTCACGGCGATCACCGTACCGCCCGCGGCTGCGAACCTCTCGGCAACGAGCACACTTTGCCGCTGGTAGCGGCGGAACGAGAACACCACGAGCACGTCGGTCGGACGCACGTCACTGAGCACCTCGATCGAGCGCACCGCCGCCTCGTCGATAAGCAGAACCTGCGCAAGGCCCGCCGACAGGTCCCAGGCGAACAGGGTGGCGTAGGCGAAGGACTTGCCCGACCCGAGCACGTAGCGGCGGCGGGCAGCCACGATGCGCGCGGGGGCACGCACCAGCGCGTCGTCCTCCCCCAGGTGCGCGAAGGTTTCGGCGAGGTTCTTCTTCTCGCTCTCGACGATGCGCGCGCGCAGCACCGACGACGACGACTTCTTCTGCAGCCGTGCGGCGTAGCGGTCCTCGGGGCTGCTGAGCGAGCTGTTCGAGCCGGTCATCGCGAGCCCAATCCTTCGCCGGGAACTCCCGGCGCCACGTGGACCGGCGCCACGTGGACCGGCGAGGCGAGGTGCGGCGCGGCGAGGTGCGGCGCGGCGAGGTGCGGCGCGAAGAGGTACGTGGATGTCGCGTCGTCAACGCGCACACAGGACTGCGCAGTGTAGCCCCGAGCGAACAGGGCCGTGAAAGTGTCAGCGACGCTCACCCGCAGCGTTGCGACCAGCGCGGGATCCAGCAACTTCGGGCTGGCCGACGGGATCGGCACCGCAATCACCCCGGCGGCGTCCGCGGGCAGCGCGTGACCCCAGTCGGCGGGCGCGATCGCGGCTGCGGGCGTGGCCGCTGCGGCGTCGGGGTGGCTGGGCTCCGTGGCATCCAACCCCCACTCCACGATCAGGCGATCGGAGTCGGGCTCGTCGTAATAGTGCGGCGCGAACCGCACTCCGACCGCTCCGAGCACGTTGAGATTGAAATGGGCGTTGCGGGAAAGGATCGGGTCGAACGCCCAGCGCATTGAGGTGAGGCCGGCACGGGTCGCAATGGTCGCCTGCTCCTGTTTGAGCAGTCGCCCGATGCCGAGTCCCTGGTACTCGGGATCAATGAAGGCCGCCTGGGAGTACAGGTAGGGCGCGCCGCCGTCGAAGCCGACAAAGCCGTACGCGAATCCGATGAGCTCGCCCGCGGGGGTGGTCGCCGCGACCGCCGCTCCCCCGTTTCCCACGATGGCCGACAGCAGCTTCGGGTTCAGGCTGTGGTCAGCGGCGGTGTAGCCGAAGACCCGGAGGTAGAGCGCGTTCGCCGCCTGGAACACTGCGAGCGACTGGGTGGGTTGCACCGTGAGCTGCGGGTCGACCATGCTGGTTCGCGTCCTTTGGGTTTGTGGTGCGTGTTGCGCCAATCATAGGCACCCGATGTGTCCTGATTGTTACGCGCAGACGAATAATCACGGGAACAGAGTCCAAAGATAGGTACCATATCTTTGGTTCACGGAGCATCTTCGCGAACAAAGGAACGGAGCAGGCGTGACGAATCACCCCGATTTTTGGGTGCGGGATGCCGCCGCACGCGACCGCGCACTGGCCCGCCTCGAGTCATACGTGCGCCAAGAAACCCCCACGGGCGACCGCGACGAACTGGTTTCCTTCGTGGAGAAACTCGCTGCCCGTTACCGGGAACTCGGAGCTTCGGTAACGCTGCACCACGTCGACGGCGGCGCGCACCTCGTCGCGGACCTCGCCGGACGGGGCGCCGCGGCAGACACCCCGCCAATCCTGCTGATCGGGCACTCGGACACTGTCTGGGCTCGCGGCACGCTCGCCGACGAGGTGCCGTGGACCACCGACGGCACGCGCATCACCGGCCCCGGCGTCTACGACATGAAGTCCGGCCTGGTGGTGATCGAGGAAGCGCTCGAACTGCTGCGCTCCTCGGGCGCCGATCACCGTCCGGTGCGCATCATCGTCACCGCCGACGAGGAGATCGGCTCCCCCAGCTCGGCCGAGCTATTGCGCTCAACCGCCGTGGGCTGTTCTGCCGCGATCGGCTTCGAGTCGCCGCATCCAAACGGCGACCTCAAGTGTGGACGCCTCGGCAGCACCCGCCTCAAGCTGACCGTCACCGGCGTCCCCGCGCACGCGGCGCTCGACCCCGACAAGGGCGTCTCCGCGACCGAGGAGATCCTCGACCAGCTGCTCGCGGTGCGCGCGATCGCCGCGCGGGCGACGGAACGCGCCGCCACCCGCGAGGACACGACCGTGCTCTACAACCTCGGCTCGATCGAGGCGCCGGGGCTCGCGAACGTGGTGTCCGACGGCGCTTCGGCGGTACTGGGATTCCGGTTCTCCGATCCGGAAATCGAGTCAGAGGTGCTGGGCGAGATCGAGGCACTGCAGGTGATTCGCCCGGGCGCCACCCTTGAGGTGACGCGGCTGTCGTATCGGCCCGCGTGGAAAGCCCGTGCTGCCGACAAGGAATTGGCCGGACTGATCGCGCGCTGCGCGGCGGAGGCACCGATCTCCGGTGGCGCGGCTGAAGGCGAGCGCGGCGCAACCGCCGCCGGCCTCCCCGTCGGGTGCGCCCCGGCCGCCGGCGCTGCGGACACCAATCTGCTCGGCAGCTCCGACATCGCGGTGGTTGATGGTTTCGGCCCGCGCGGCGGCGGCGCACATGCCCGCAGCGAGCACATCATCATCGACTCGCTGTGGGAGCGCATCCCGCTGCTTGCGGAAGTTCTCGCGAACTAGTCGCGAACTAGTCGCGCGCGAACCGGATTGTGCCGGCGAGTCCCGCGGCAGCGTCGCTCGGCACCCGACCCGTGCGTGCGAAGTCAGCCCAGATCTCGCGCACGCGCCTGCCGCGGCGGTCGATCTCGTCCCAGCGGGTTGAGCCCATAAGCGAGGTGCGTTGCCAGGCCCGGCGGGAACCGAGCAGCAGCGGGATCTCGATCATGTGCACCGCGCCGACGGGTGCGCCGACCGGCTTCCAGGTCACCTCGTACACCGCGGCCCTGCCCCCTGCGGCCCGGTGCCGCGCAGCGAAGCGGTGGGCGTCGCGGGTGTAAGTCAGGCGGGTGGTGGGGCGCACCAGCATCCACCTTATTGATGAGCGGATGCCGGGAAGCCGCACGAACCGGCCAAGCGCAGGCACAGCGCCGAGGTAGAGGCCCGTCTCCTCGACCGTCGTGCCGATCATCAGGTCGATGGCGGGAGCGACCTTCGACCAGGCTGCGTCGAGGTCGCGCTCCGCGGGCAGCGGCGCGTGACCGTACTGGGTTCCGAACGGCATTCCGCCGCGCAGGCCGAAGGGCAGGGCCACGCGTTCGGCCGTGGACTGGAGCGCGAGCAGGGCGTCGACGGAGGCGCCGGGCGCCGGAGTTCCGATCACGCGGGCCATGGTGCGGGACATGCGGGAGCGACCGCGACTGATTCCGAGGGGTGCGCTCTGCACGATCGCACGCTGGAAGAGCCCCGCGGCGCCCTCGCTGATCATGAGGTGGGCGATGGCGTCGCCGCCGGCGGACTGGCCGAACAGCGTGACCGCGTCGGCCGCACCGCCAAACGCCTCGATGTTGGTGTTGATCCAGCGCAGGGCGGCGATGATGTCGAGCAGCCCGAGGTTGGCGGGCGCGGAGCCGTTGCCAAACCCGAGCCAGCCGAGGATGCCCAGGCGGAATGTGACGTTGACCGCAATGACTCGCTGCTCGGCAACGAGCGCGCGCGGGTCGTAGATGTCGAGGTCGCCGGCGCCCGTGACGTAGGAGCCGCCGTGGATCCACACCATCACCGGGAGCCGCTCGCCCGGCTCCAGGTCGGATGGCACCGTGATCGAGAGCGCCTGGCAATTCTCGGAATAGGTGATGCCGTCGTTGGCACCCTCGACCAGAAAGTCGAGAACGGGCGATGAGCGCTGGGGTGAGGCCGGCGCTTTATGGAAGCCGAAGAACGGGCCAGGCGTGCTCACAGCCACGGGTCGCGGCGGCTCGAACCGGGCGGCTTCGGCGTACGGCACCCCGAGCACCCGCACGACGTCACCATCAACGAACCCGACGATCCGGCCGGCCGGCGCCATAAAGTCGCGGGTGACCGCCGGAAGCGAGGTGCGCGCTGAAGTATCCGTCACCGTCACATGCTAACCAGCCGTTGCGTCGCACGCGGCGGAGCTTACTGAAATTCGTGGACCTATCCGAAGTGGACGGTGCCAGCCTCGTCAATGCGCCAACCCGGGTTGTGCGCGATCTCCCAAATCAGCCCGTTCGGATCCTGCACGTGCGCGTGGAAGATGCCGCCGAACGCTCCCGCCTGCGGCGACTTGAGCATCGTTGCACCCGCAGTCACGAACGCGTCGGCGAGCGCGGTGACTTCCTCCGCGCTGCCCACGTTGCGCGAGAGCGTTGCGCCGCTCAGACCGGTGGATGCCGCGGGGTCCACCCCCAGGTCGTCCGCGAACTTCACCGCGTCGAACAATCCGAGCACCACGCCGGGAGCTACCTGAAAGAAGATGATCTCGCCCGCGACATCCATCAGCGGAGTCCAGCCCAGGCCATCCACGTACAGGGCGCGCGCGGCGTCGAGGCTACGGGTTGAGAAGGTGATGAAGTGCACCCCGGGTTCCATAGTCTGACGCTAGCCGGGCAGGACTGCGAGCGCGAGCTTCACTATGGCGCCCAGGTCTTCCCGGGTTCCGCCGTCGCGTGCGCGCGCCGACATCCCACCCATCACGGCAATGATGAAAGTTGCGAGCTCGCCGGGAGACGTTTGCGGCGGAAGGTCACCGTCGGTGACGCCACGCTCGAGTCGCTGCGCAATCTGTTGGCGCATAAGATTTCGCTGGTCGGCGAGGCGGGGCTCGGTGAGCATAAAACAGCCAGGTGGGGTTGCCGTGTCGGTATGCGCGGCGGCTGTCGACCACATCAGCTCGGTGATCGCCTCGCGCGCGGTCGGCCGGTCGAGAACCTTGGCGGCCTGCGCGCTGACGTTATCGAAGTAGCAGCTCGCGGAGGCGTCGAACAGCTGATCCTTGTCGCCGAAGGCCGCGTACAGGCTGGGGGGCGTGATTCCCATCTCGGCGGTCAGCCTCGAGACGGTGGTCGCCTCGTACCCGTCGCGCCAGAACTGTTCCATCGCGACGATGAGCGCCGCCTCGCGGTCGAATTGTCTGGGTCTGCCTGCCATCGTGCGTCCATTCTATAACGCCCACTACGAATTGTGCTACGGTCTCGTGAGCCATTACCTAACGTTCACTACAGAAAGGTTTGTCATGCAGATCAACGGATCAGTTGTCCTCGTCACCGGAGCCAATCGCGGGATCGGCGCGGAGTTCGTGCGCGAGCTGAAGCGCCGCGGCGCGGCCAAGATTTACGCTGCCGCGCGCAGCATCGAAGGCATGGATGGGGACGGCGTCGAGCTGGTTGCCCTCGATGTCACCGACCACACACAGGTCGAAGCTGCGGCCGCGCTGGCGGGAGATGTTCAGTTACTCATCAACAACGCCGGCGTTTCGTCGGGTGCGACCCTGCTCGGCGGCGATCTGGGCGCGGTGCGTCGTGATCTGGAGACGAACTTCTTTGGTCCGTTGGCGATGACCCGTGCGTTCGCTCCAATTCTCGCGGCCAACGGCGGCGGAGCAATTCTGAACGTGGTTTCGGCTCTGTCCTGGTTCTCCGCTCCGGGCGCCACCGTCTATGCCGCCACAAAAGCAGCCGCCTGGAGCCTGACCGACGGCATTCGTCTCGAACTCGCTGGCCAGGGAACCCAGGTTCTTGGCCTCCACATGGGACTGGTCGACACCGACATGACGGCGGGATACGAGGCGGAGAAGCTCTCTCCGACCGAACTCGTGACAGCAGCGCTGGATGGACTCGAAGCCGGCGCCAGCGAGGTTCTCGCCGACGAGACCGCCACGTTCGCCAAGTCCTCGCTGACCCTCACGCCACAGGAGCGCTACGCGGACCTGTTCGCCGCTCAGGGCTAGGTCGCAGTCGCGCTGGGCGCGTTCGGACCTGGCGCCCAGCCTGACCTGCCCAGCCCTGACCTGCCCTAGAACTGCACGTTCACCATTACCGGCTCGGGGTACAGGCGCACGCCGAACTCCGAAAGCACGCGGGTCTGGATGTAGCGCGCGAGCGCGCTGATCTCGGTGGCGGTCGCGCCGCCGCGGTTGGTCAGCGCGAGCGTGTGCTTGGAGGAGACCGCCGCGCGCGAGCCCGGCAGCGAAAATCCTCGCGTGATGCCCGCGTTTTCGATCAGCCACGCGGCGCTGAGCTTCACCAGGGTCGGCTCCGCAGTGGTCGTGGGCCGCGGGACCGCCGGCACCCCGTCATCGGCGCCGCCAGCGAGTGGACTCGCACCTGAATCCGCGGGCGCATCCAGCGGCACCACCACGTCGGCGGCCTCGGGAGCGAGCGACCAGCGCGGTGCGGCGGCGGGCAGCTGGCGCGCGAAAGACTGGGTGACGATGGGGTTGGTGAAGAACGACCCGGCGCTGACGGAATCGGGGTCGGCCGGATCGAGAACCATGCCCTTGCTGGCGCGCACAGCGAGCACGGTGTCGCGGGCCTGCGTGAGGGGTACACGCGCCCCGAGTTCCACCCCGAGGGCCGAGGCCAGTTGCGCGTAGCGAATCGGGGTACTGAGGCCCGAGTCATCCGCCGTCAATTCCAGCTCGATCGCCAGCACGAGACCCTGACGGCCCTGCTTGAGTATGGAAGTGCGATAGCCCAGGTTGAGGTCGGCGGCGGTGATGCGCTCGACCTCGCCGCTGAGGAAGTCGAGGAAGTCGATGGCGACGAGGCAGTCAGACAGCTCCTGTCCATAGGCGCCGATGTTCTGGATGGGCGCTGCACCGCAGGATCCCGGGATTCCGGAGAGACCCTCGATGCCTGCCCAACCGTTCGCCACGGCGGTTTCGACGAGGAAGTCCCACGGCTCGCCCGCCTCGACCCGCAGATGGATAGTGGGAGAACTCGACACCTGCACAGCCTCGATGCCGCGCGTGACAACGCGCACCACGGTCCCGTCGAAATCGTCATCGCCGATTAGAACATTAGATCCGCCGCCGAGGAGCAACCAGTCCTCGCCGCTCGCCCACACCTCGCGAACGGTGGCGACCAGCTGCTCGGAGGTCTCGGGCGCGAGTACTGTCGCAGCGTCGCCCCCGACGCGCAGGGTCGTCAGCTCAGCGAGCTTCATGCGGTGGGCGTCGGCGCGACCGGCGCGAGGCCCGACGCCCCCACGCGCACCTGCGCCTTGCCGAGTACGGTTGCGCCGTTGAAGGTGACGGTCAGGTCAATGCGGGCGCCCGCGGCATCCACCACACCCACCTTGGCAATGACGCTGAGGCTTGCGCCTTCGACGGCGTCGACGGGCACGGGACGGGTGAAGCGCACCTGGTAATCGATCACCTCGCCGTCGGAGCCGAGCCAGTCGATGACGGGTTGTACCGCAAGTCCCATGGTGAGCATGCCGTGGGCGAGCACGCCGGGGAGTCCCACGCTCTGGGCGACATCGTCGCGGTAGTGGATCGGGTTGAAATCTCCCGACGCCCCGGCGTAACGCACGAGGGAGTCGCGCTCGAGGCCGAAGGTGCGTTCCGCCACGACCTCACCGACCTCGAGGGCGGTCAGGTCAACGGCTTTGGCTTCGCGTGCTGAAGAATTCATTCGTCGCCCCGAACTACGAGTGTGGAGATGGCAGTCACGACGTGCGCACCGGTTGCGTCGACGATGGATGACTCGGCGGTGACCATGCTGTGGCCGCCGAGCGTCTTCACGCTGGCGACGGTGAGTGTCGCGGTGAGCTCGTCGCCCGCGACGATCGGACGCGTGTAGGTGAACCGCTGGTCGCCGTGCACGACCCGGGTGAAGTCGATTCCCGCGTCTGGCTCGGCGAGCAGCTGCGCGAGCGTCGCTTCCTGGATGACGACGGCGAACGTCGGCGGCGCGACGATATCGGCGTAGCCGGCCGCGCGGGCGGCGTCCCGGTCGAAGTTCAGCGGGCTGGAGGAAAACACGGCGCGCGAAAACTCGCGCACTTTCTCAACACCTACGAGGTAGGGCGGGGTGGAGGGAAATACGCGTCCCTGCAGTTCGGGGTTCACTGGCATCGGAACAGTTTATCCGGAAGCCCCTCCGGCGCAGAAGCAGCCCGACACCTGTCGTCTTAGCACACCCTTACTTGGCGCAACAGGGGTAGATCGTTCGGCGGAATGTGAGGAAGTGTTTGTTCACGTGAAACGAATCTATTACTCAAACGGATCGGTTCTCACGGGGGATTACATTGCGGATGCCATTTTGGATCTAGCTCAAGTTGTCGCCACGCGGGGAGCCTCAACTTCCATCGATATCCCGGTTGTGCTGCCCGACGGCCAAACCGGACACGCTCAGCTGCTGCTGAGCCCGACGAGCGCCATGCTCTCGGTCACCGAGCCCGTTGTGGCTCACCCATCCCGATCCTGGGACGAAGATCGCGCTCAGGATGCGGTGCGCGGAGTGCGCGCGAGCATCCGGTCGCTGTCGCGCCAGGGCCGGCCGATCACGGTCAGGGAGCTGGATTACAGCGCCTACCAGCCGGATTTCGGCGGCCTCTGACCGGTGCTGGGTCTCACCTCCGGGTGAGGCCCAGCATTATCGCGACCAATCACCGCCGTGACGGCGCGAGCAGGAGAGCGACGGCGCGAGCAGGAGAGTCACGCGCACGAGAGTAACGACGCGTCTCAGAGCCCGGGAACATGCCGCAGGTTGCTCTTCGCGAGCTGAATCGCTTCGCCAGCACCGCCGGTCAGCACAACCTTCGACATCGCCAGGGCGAAGCCCTTCACCTGCGCCGCCGTGATCGTCGGCGGCAGCGACATGGCCGTGGGGTCGGTCACGATGTCGACGAGCGCGGGGCCGGGGTGCTCGAACGCTGCGATCAGTGCACCGCGAAGTTCCTGCGGGTCTTCAACGCGCACGGCGAGAAATCCCAGTGCTCGTGCCACCGCCGCATAGTCGACCGCGGGGACATCCACCCCAAAATCGGGAATGCCGTCCACAAACATCTCCAGCTTCACCAAACCCAGGGTGGAGTTGTTGAAGACCACGACCTTCACCGGCAGCTTGTACGCGGCCGCGGTCACGAGCTCGCCGAGCATCATGGCGAGCCCGCCGTCGCCGGACAGCGAGATGACTTGCCGGTCGGGATACGCGATCTGAGCACCGATCGCCTGCGGCAGCGCGTTCGCCATCGACCCGTGCAGGTAGGACCCGATCAGCCGGCGCCGGCCGTTCGGCGTGATGTAACGGGCCTGCCACACGTTGCCCATACCCGTGTCTGCGCTCACGATCGCGTCGTCGGCGGCGAGGTCATCGAGTACCGATGCGGCGAATTCGGGATGAATCGGGGCTCGCTTAGCGGCGTCGGTATAGTTTCCGACCACCGACGTCAGAAGCTTGTTGTGGCGCTTCAGCGTGCGCTCGAGAAACGCGCGGTCATCCTTTTTCTCCACCAGCGCGGTGAGGGCGGCCAGCGTCGGCAGAACGTCGCCGTGCACCGGATAGGTCACGCTCGCGCGGCGCCCGAGGTGGGACACGTCCGAGTCGATCTGGGCGATGACCACCTTCTCGCCGTCCGGCAAAAACTGGTCGTACGGAAAGTCGGTTCCCAGCAGGAGAACGAGGTCGGCATCGTGGATGCCCGCGTGCGCCGCGCCGTAGCCGAGGAGGCCCGTCATTCCCACATCGAACGGATTGTCGTACTGGATCCACTCTTTACCGCGCAGGCTGTGCCCCACCGGAGCGCCCACGAGGTCCGCAAATGCAACGACCTCGTCGTGAGCTCCGGCAACGCCGGCACCCGCAAAGATCGCGACGGTTTTTGCGTCGTTGATGGCGCTCGCCAGGTCGTGTACGGCAACGGGATCCGGCACGAGGGTCGGACGAGCCGTCTGCACAAACGCGGGAGTCGGGCCGGTCGCCTCAAGCTCGGCCACATCGCCGGGGATCGTGATGACCGCGACTCCGCCGAGCCCAACGGCGTGGCGAAGCGCGGAATTCACCACGCGCGGCGCCTGCGCCGACGACGAGATCATCTCCGCGTAGCTGGAACATTCGAGAAAAAGGCGGTCGGGATGGGTCTCCTGAAAGAAGCCGCTGCCAATCTGCGGCGTCGGGATGTGGCTGGCGATTGCCAGTACCGGGGCGCCCGAACGGTGGGCGTCATACAGGCCGTTGATGAGGTGCAGGTTGCCCGGGCCACAGCTGCCCGCGCACACGGCGAGTTGGCCGGTGAGTTGGGCTTCCGCCCCGGCGGCGAACGCCGCAGCCTCCTCGTTGCGCACGTGGATCCAGTCGATTCCACCCTTCGCGGAGCCTCCGGTGCGGCGCACGGAATCCACTATCGGGTTGAGACTGTCCCCCACGATGCCGTAGATGTGCCGCACACCGGCGTCTACAAGCTGGGCAACGAGCTGGTCTGCGACGGTCGTCGCCACGGTCGCGGTTACTTCTTTGCCGGGACGCGGTTCTCGGCGCTGACCATCCAGGCGTACTGCTCGAGCTTGAGGATGATCGCGTGAAGCAGATCGGCGCTGGTCGGGTCTTCGTCGTCGACGGTGTCGTGTACCTTGCGCAGGCGGGCAACGGTGGTGTCGAGGCGCGCGGTGATCAGGTCCACCGTCTCCATGGTGTCGATCTCGCCGTTCGGGTAAGCGGGCAGGGTGGTCGTCGCGGCGACGGTGTCGCTGCGGCCGTCGGGCGTGGCGTGAAGCGCGCGCAGGCGCTCGGCGATTTCGTCACTGAACTCGCGGGACGCATCGATGATTTCGTCGAGCTGCAGGTGAAGGTCCCGGAAGTTCTTGCCGACGACATTCCAGTGCGCCTGCTTGCCCTGCAGGTGCAGTTCGATCAGGTCGACGAGCACCTTCTGCAGGGCGTCGGTGAGCGCCTTCGACGCCTGGAAGCCCTTTTCGGCGTTCTCGCGATTGGTCTTGCGGGCCCCGGCGTCGGCCGGCGCGTTCGCGGTGTGGGTGGTCTGTTCTACGGTCGTCATGGTGTGCTCCCCTTCGTTAGTGTGCATTTCCAGCCTAGAATTTTCGGCTGCGTGTCGCCTGCGAGTTCGGTGAGGATTGTTCCGCCGCTGGCTGAACGTCAGGTGCGCGCTTCGGCTTCTGCTTTGAGCTGCTCCAGCCAGAGGCACAGAAACTCGTCGGCCGTGCGGTGACTGGGCTCCAGATCATCCCGCCACCCCGCTTCTTCGAGGAACTCGGTCGCGATGACCCGGGTGCCATGACGCACCGGCTCGAAGGTCCACTCGTGCACGCCGGTGGCGCCCTCATCGGATGCGCGCCACAGCAGCAGGCGGTGCTGCGCGACAGCGTCGACGATGGCCGTGGTGGTCAGGCAGCCGCAGGACCACCGAAACTGCGCACCCACCGACAGCGACCCGTCGAGGGTGGCCGCCTCGATGCCGGGCTGCCAGCTCGGCCACTCGTTGACGTGCACCAGGAGGTCCCAGACGACGTCAAGCGGGGCTGCAATCTCGATCTCCTGGCGCAGCATAAAAGGCGCAAGGCGCTGCGAGTTGGAGTTGCGCGATTGTTCCATCGCACGTGCCTCCCTCACCTCGTTGTTCCCTCAGGGTTGCTCCCGCTCTGGTGGGGGTCAAGGGGTAGACGCGGCGTTCGCGAGCTGCGGGATGTCACCGTCCCACTCGACCGGGGCGACGTAAAGCGCTCGGTAGGTGTAGTTCGCGTCCCACCCGTGGAAGGCCAGGTAGTCCGCCCCATCGGGGCCGACGACCAGGTCTTGGCCACCGGGGCCGCGGTAGGCGCCATCGGAATTCTCTGTCGACAGAATCGGGGCCGGTTCCTTCAGCCACGGCCCGCCCAGCGTCGGCGCGGTCGCGGCACCGACCGCATAGCGGTCGTCAGAGTAGGCGTTCGCAGAGTAAAGAAGTACGAGCTGGTCTCCTCGATCAACGAGCGTTGGGGCCTCAACCAGGTCACCCTCCCACTCTTCCGTCTGCATGATGAGCTTCGTTGTGCCCCCAGCCGTCGACAGACCGTCGGCGGACAGCGGAGTGGCCTGCAGCCAGGTGTCGAGTGAGCAGCAGTTGCCGTCGTTCTTCCACAGCAGCTGCAGCGTGCCGTCGATCATCGCCGTGCTCGCGTCGATGGCGCCACCTTCGTCTGCCGGGCAGATCAGCATCTTGTCGCCCTGCACGGTGAAGGGGCCAGCGGGGTCGGTGGCCGTCGCCACCCCGATGCACTGCAGTGTCGGTTGGAAATTCGTTGCGGTGAAATACATCGCGAACGATCCGGGAGTGATTTCGGTGACCTCCGGCGCCCAGGTCTTGCCCGGGATGATCCAGCTGGGCAGATCCGGAAGCGCGTCGGGAAGAACGGTCCACTCGAGGAGGTCCGTTGACGACGCGAGTTGCACGTTGCGGTTGTTGTCGTTCGTCGCATAGGCGTAGTAGACGCCGTCCACCTCGAGCACATCCGGGTCCGCGAAGTTCGCATCGAGCACCGCTGCACCCGTGCCGGTCGTGTCGGCTGGGGGCTGCGGGTCGGTCGACGTCGCACTTTGCGGGGAGTCAGCGGAGCAACCGGAGAGGCCCAGCGCGGCAACAACGAGTGCCATGCCGGCCACTCCGACGGTGCCCAGCCTCATCCCTTTACGCCCGATCGCGACACACCCTCGATGATGAAGCGCTGCAGGAACACGAACAGTGCGAGCACCGGAACACTTGCTACCACCGCGCCCGCCATGAGCAGGTCATACCGCACCGCGTTAGCCGACTGCAGCGTCGACAGTCCAGCGGGCAGGGTCTGCACCTCGGGGCTGAAGAGCACGTACACGGGCCACAAGAAGTCGTTCCAGTTGCCAAGGAATGCCAGCAGCGCGAGCGTCGCGAGCGCCGGCTTTGCCAACGGGAGGACCACCCGCGTGAAGATGATGAACCGGTTAGCTCCATCGAGCCGGGCCGCCTCTTCCAATTCGACCGGCAGGCTGATGAAGAACTGCCGCATAAAGAAGACTCCGAAGGCGGATGCCGCGGTCGGAACGATGACGGCAAGGAGGGAGTTGAGCCACCCCAACTCGCTGACGATCAGATAGTTCGGGATCACCAGGATCACCGGCGGCACCAACAACGTTGCCACGATGACGGCGAACACGACATTCTTGCCGCGAAAATGCATTCTCGCGAGCGGGTAGGCGGCGAGCGACGCGGTGATGACCACGAGCGCCGCGTTGAGCGCGGCGGCGATCATGCTGTTCGCGAACCACTGCAACACGGGAGTTCCGGTGCCCGGCGCGAGGATCGACTCGTACGCCTGCAGCGAGAACGGGTTGGGAATCCAGGTGGGGGGGATCCCTGCCGCCTCCGCCCTAGTCTTGAACGAGGTCACCACCATAAAGATGATCGGGCTGATGAATGCGATCGCGATGGACCCGAGGATGACAACCCGTGCGATGGTGGCCCGACGGCTGACCGGACGGGATTCGGTTGCGCTAACGGGGCTATCGACTTTTTCAACGGTCGTCATGAGCGTGCCTCTTTTGCAGTCGATTCTTTCTTTTCACGGAATATCCAGAACACGAACGCGCTGACGGCCATAAGGAACAGCGTGAGGACGTAGCTCATCGCGGCGGCGCTCCCCATCTGGAAGTTCCGGAGTCCGGTTTCCGCGATCTGGTAGATCGCCGTCCGCGTCTCGCGTCCCGGTCCGCCCTGGGTCATGAGATAGGACTGGCCGAACATGTTCGCTGAGGCGAGCAGGGTGATGATCGTGATGAAGGAAAGAATGGGTTTCAGCCCGGGGATGGTCACGTGCACGAATTGCTGCCACGCGTTCGCCCCGTCCACCCGAGCTGCCTCATAGAGCTCGATCGGGATGTCTTGCAGCGCGGCCAGGTAAATGACCGCGTTGAACCCGAGGGTCCACCACACCGTCACGCCGACCAGAGCTACCCAGGCGGCGGGTGTTGACGTGGTCCACGCCGTGTCATCGGGCAGCCCGAGCAAGCCGAGGTAGTGGTTCACGAGCCCGATGTTGTTGTCGAGCAGATAGCGCCACAGCACGGCGACGACCGCGACGCCCAGCACATAGGGTGCGAAGTAAATGGCGCGCAGGAAGTTTCTTCCCGGGAACTTCCTGCTCATCAGCAGCGCCACCGCGAGGGGGATGGTCAAGAGCAGGGGGACGCTGAAGAGCGTGAAAATTCCGGTCGCCCGCATCGATCCCCAGAAAGGGCCGGAGACCGTGGAATCCGGGCGGAAGAGTGAGACGTAGTTCTCCAGACCAACGAAGGGTTTGAGCGGGAGGGTGTAGTCCCACGAGTGCAAGCTGATCCACACGCCGAGAACGGCGGGCAGGACGACGAACCCGCCGAAAAGAAGGAGATACGGCGCGAGAAACAGCCACGGCGTTGCCGCTCCCTGCTGACGCGCGGTGGGCTTTACCGGTTGTCCGCGCCGGCCCGCGGGGCGGGACGCCCTCCTGGTGGGGAGAGCGTCCGCGCTGGCCTTTGTCGACATTGTTAATCAGCCACCAAACGATGCTGCGTTGTCTTCCATCAGCTGGGTGGCTCTGCCCTCAGCCTCGGTCAACGCGTCACTGGGCGGGGTCGAGCCGAGTACACCGTCGGCAACGGCGATCTCGAGGGTGTCCGACACCACGGTTCCGATTCCGGGGATGGGCGGCAGGAAACGCATCGCGTCGATCTGCTCCGCGATCGGCTCCTGCGGGAGCCCGTCGAGAGCACCGGCGTCGCGCACGGACTGGCGAGCCGGAATCATTCCGGATCCAGCCCACTCGGCCGACTGCTCACTCATCCAGGCGATGAACACCTTGGCGGCATCAGTCTTGTTCTGGTCAGCGGATGCCTGGCGCGCGAGGAAGAAGTTGTGCGAGTTAGCCCACACCGCCTCGCTTTCACCGATGGTCGGAACGGGTGCCATCCCGTAGGGCAGCCCCGATTGGGTCAAGTCATTGATCTGCCAGATGCCGTCCCAGGTGATGGATGTCTCACCGTTCTTGAACGCAACGTACTGCGAGTCGATCGCGACGTCGCTCGGGCTGTAGCCGTCCTCGACAATGCCGCGCTGCCACTCGAGACCCGTGATACCCGCTTCGGAGCCGAACGTGGCCTCCTCTTCACCGAACGGCTCTCCACCGTTCTGCCAGAGGAGCGAAAGGTCGATGAGGTGGCTCGGCCATCTGGTCGGCATCCAGAACGGTGTCTCGTAGCCTGCGGCGGTGAGCTTGTCGAGCGCTTCCTGGAAGGACGCGGCGTCAACGGGCGGCTCAGTGATACCCGCGGCAGCGAAGTGCTCGGTGTTGTAATACATCGCGAGGGAGTGCACGTCGAGGGGAATCCCATACCTGGCGTCGTTATACACACCGGCGTCCCACACCTCGGGGGTGAAGTCATCCGCGGTCAGCTCGAGCTCTTCGGCGAGGTCGTCGAGCGGCACGATGACGCTGCGAGCCGCGTTGGTCGCAAGCTGGTCGAGGTGCATGACCCCCACGTCGGGACCTTCTCCTGCTGTCACCGCGGCAGGGAGGCGCTGGTAGAAGTCGACCCACTGCATAGTGTTCGAGACCACCGTGATGTTGTCGTGCTCGGTGTTGAACTGTTCGACCATCGACTCCATGAAGGGGCCATCGCCACCCGTAAAGCCGTTCCAGAACGACAGCTCTACTTCTGGTCCGGTGTACTCGCCGGTAAACGCTTCGCCCGCGGTTTCTGGCGTGCCACCGGAGCATCCGGTCACCGCCAGTATCGCTGCTGTTCCGAGTGCCGTGGCAGCAGCAAACCTGCGCCTGACGGACATTCTTGGCTTGGTCATGGTCGTCCTCCTCATTGAAAACTGTGCTTCGCAGGCATCTCGCGTCGCCGTGTACGTGCCACTACGCCCGGCTGCTCGGCGAGATGAACACGTTCGGTTAATGTACAGCGCTGTAAACGCGATGTCCACCCCGGGCTGGGAGAGGTGCAGGCTCGTGTCCGCGCAATGGGCCCCGCATAGGATGTACCCGACCGAATGGGATAACGATGGCGCGTGTGCGACTGATCGATGTGGCGGAGCTCGCCGGCGTGTCGATGAAGACCGTCTCGAATGTGGTGCACAACTACCCTCATGTCGCGCCCGCACTCAGACAAAAAGTGCAGAGCGCAATCAACGAGCTCGGCTATCGCCCCAACCTCACGGCAAGGCGCCTCGCCACCGGCAAGACGGGCATGATCGCGCTCGCCATGCCGGAGATCGATCACCCCTACTTTTCTGAGTTGTCTCGCCACATTGCCGAGGAAGCCACGCGCCGCGGTTATCGCGTGCTCATTGAACAGACGCTGAGTGATCCGGTTGCCGAGCGAGCGGTACTGCGCGATCGCGAGGCCGGGCTCGTCGACGGTGTTATTTTTCACCCGGTGCGCATGGGCACACTCGATATCGCAAAACTGGCACCGGGCACGCCCCTCGTCCTGCTCGGTGAAGCCGCGATGCCCGTAATGACAGACCACGTGATGATCGACAATGTCGCCGCGGCCCTGGGCGGAACACGGCATCTGCTGAACTCCGGGCGCCGGCGTATCGCGTTTCTCGCGGTGATGGATGGCGACATCACCGGCTCCACGAACCAACGTCTTCTCGGTTACCAGCAGGCGCTGATTGAAGCGGGCCTACCGCTTCGCCCGGACCTGGTACTCACCGCGCGTGACTTCACCGCGGAAGCGGGGGTCGCCGCGATAGAGGCCGCGTTAGAAAGAGGCCTCCACTTCGACGGCGTCGTCTGTCGTGACGATAAGTTCGCGATCGGCGCGCTGAAGGCGTTGCAGGCGGCGGGCAAGTCGGTACCAGAAGACGTTGC
Source organism: Glaciihabitans tibetensis (assembly GCF_003003265.1). Classification (GTDB taxonomy): domain Bacteria; phylum Actinomycetota; class Actinomycetes; order Actinomycetales; family Microbacteriaceae; genus Glaciihabitans; species Glaciihabitans tibetensis. Next base: position 140,231 of record NZ_PVTL01000008.1, on the reverse strand, counting down.
GGTCGTGGGTTGGGATGACACCCTGCTGGCCCGATACACCTCGCCCGCCCTTACCTCGGTTGCACCGGACAAGCTGGCCATCGCGACCGAAGCGCTCACCCTGCTTGAGGAGCGGATCGGCGGCTACGAGGGCGTCGGTCGGCATCGGATCGTCGGCCACTCCCTCGCAATGCGTGGCAGCGCGCCTCGTCTCCGAGAGTGAACCAGCGATCCCCGGCAACCCGGTCGCTCGGCACCACCACTTTACAGCGCTAGAAATTAGCGACATGATTGCGGAATGTTGAACTCGTCGACCTTCACCCACTCGCTCAGCGCCGAATATCCTCGACCGCAGTTGGTCCGCCCTGACTGGGTCGATCTCGGCGGCCAATGGCGGTTCGAGCACGATGACGACGACCTGGGCCAAGACGCGGGGTGGTTCGCTGACCCGTCGCAGTTCGGCCAAACGATCACGGTGCCGTTTCCTCCTGAATCCCCCATGTCCGGTGTCGGCGAGCCGGGATTTCACCCGGTGGTCTGGTATTCGAGAGACCTCAGTGCAGCCGATCTCGCAGCCAACGGACAAGCGGAGCCCGGTAGCCGTCTGCTCCTGCATTTCGGTGCGGTCGACTATCGCGCTACGGTCTGGATCGACGGACACCTGATCGGCACACACGAAGGTGGACAAACGCCGTTCTCCTTTGACGTCACTCAGGCACTCGCCGGAGAGGGTCCCCACCAACTTGTCGTCCGAGCCGAGGACGACCCGCACGACGTTGCGCAGCCGAGGGGCAAACAGGACTGGCTTGAAGATCCGCACGTCATTTGGTACCACCGCACGACCGGAATCTGGCAGCCTGTCTGGCTCGAATCGGTGTCGGCGCAGCACATCGATCAGCTCAGCTGGACCCCTAACGTGCCTTGCGGCAGCGTTGCCATTGAGGTGGAGCTGTACTCGCGACCAGCGGAGGCGGTGACTATCCAGGTCGAGCTGATGTTCGACGGTCGCGTTCTGGCACGTCAGTCGTACGCAACGGCGAGTCCCCGGTCGCGAACGGTTATCGACATCGCGCACCAGGTCAACGGCCAGGCCTTCGAAAACTTGCTCTGGTCCCCGGAGCATCCCCGCCTCATCGACGCCCGCGTCACGATCCTCGCCGAGGACGGCACCGCGATCGACTCGGTCAGCTCCTATTTCGGGCTCCGCAGCGTCGCGGTCGCTGGCGGCCAATTTATGCTCAATGACCGGCCCTACTACGTGCGTTCGGTGCTCGAGCAAGGCTATTGGCCGGAGTCCCACCTCGCATCCCCATCTGCCCAGGCGCTGCGCGACGAGGTGCAATTGATCAAGGATCTCGGGTTCAACGCTGCCCGCATTCATGAAAAGGTCGAGGATCCCCGCTTTCTGTACTGGGCCGATCGGCTCGGGCTCCTCATCTGGGGTGAAATGGGCAGCACCTTTGAGTTCTCCGCCGAAGCGGTGTCTCGGGTCACCCGGGAATGGACCGATGTCGTGCGCCGCGACCGCTCACACCCCTCGATCGTCACCTGGGTACCCATCAATGAGAGTTGGGGAGTACAGCAGATCGCGCACGATGCCGCTCAGCTGGCGTTCGCACAATCCCTCTATCACCTCACCCGCGCGCTCGACCCGAGCCGACCCGTCATTTCAAATGACGGCTGGGAGCACGCAGAGTCGGACATCCTCACGATCCACGACTATTCGGCTGACCCGAACGAGCTTGACGCGTCTTATCGGGATACCGCGTCAATCCGTGATCTCGTCGAGGGCATTGGCCCGGCCGGGCGCAGGCTGCAGCTCGTGGAGCGGCCGGTCGACGGGCAGGCCGTAATGGTCACCGAGTTTGGCGGAGTGAGCTACGCGCCCGACGCCCCTGCGGACTCGTGGGGGTACTCAACGGCGATCAGCGCCGAGGACTTTGAACGTCGGGTCGGTGGCATCGTGGGCAGCATCCGTCGAAGCCGCATGCTCTCCGGATTTTGCTACACGCAGCTGACTGACACGCTTCAGGAGACGAACGGACTAACCGACGCCAATCGCGTGCCCAAACTGCCCATGGAAACGATCAGAAGAATCATCGTGGGCAACGAGAACTAACACTGCCAAACAGAAAGGCCCTCCGACCGAGGTAATACCTGGTCGGAGGGCCTTTATTTGTAGCGGGAGCGGGAATTGAACCCGCGACACCACGATTATGAGCCGTGTGCTCTAACCAACTGAGCTACCCCGCCGCACGTTCTCCGGCCGGCTGGCCCTGAGGCCGTCCGATTGGAGCACGGAGCCCCCTGTGGGAATCGGACCCACTACCTCTTCCTTACCAAGGAAGTGCTCTACCAATGAGCTAAGGGGGCGTGCGCACCTGAACCGCGCGGTGAACTTCTGCGCGGCGCCGTTTTGGCACCATAAGAGACTAGCACCCGCGCGGGGGTTGTTTTGCCGTTATGACGTCGTCCCCACGTCAGTCCCAACGTCGGCTTCACGTCAGTCTCAACGTCGGCCCCACGTCAGTCGGATCCAGCCTCTCTACCGGTCGGACCCAGTCCGCGCAACGGGGCATGCCGTATCGTTTTGCGCATGACTTTCGAGAGCACACCGGAATCGTCGCTGCCCACCGACGAAACCGCGAACGAAAACCAATTCCCGACCCCTGACGGTTCCACGCTTGAGCGCACCCCCGAGCACACCGACGCGGTCGCAGATGATTCGACCGACGTGTCCCCGCTGCCGGAGGTCACCACAGCTCCGGGCGCCGAATGGTGGCGCAGCGCGGTGATTTACCAGATCTATCCCCGGTCATTCGCCGACGCCAACGGCGACGGTGTGGGTGACCTGCCCGGCATCACGCAGCGGCTCGGCGCCCTCTCTACCCTCGGCGTGGATGCGGTCTGGCTGTCCCCCTTCTTCACCTCTCCCCAGCGCGACGCCGGCTACGACGTCGCCGATTACTGTGACGTCGACCCGATCTTCGGCACGCTCGCTGACTTCGACGCCCTCGAGCGGGAGGCGCACCGCCTCGGCCTCCGCGTGATCGTCGACCTCGTTCCCAACCACACCTCCAGCGACCACGCCTGGTTCGTCGACGCCCTCGCGGCCGGACCCGGCTCCGAGGAGCGCGCTCGCTACCTTTTCCGCGACGGCCAGGGCGAGAACGGCGAGCTGCCCCCGAACAACTGGCAGTCCGTCTTCGGTGGCGCAGCGTGGACCAGAACGACCGACCCCAACGGTCGTCCCGGCCAGTGGTACCTGCACCTCTTCGACAGCTCCCAGCCCGACCTGGACTGGACCAACGAATGGGTGCGCGAACAGTTCCGCGAGATCCTGCGCTTCTGGCTCCGCCGCGGCGTCGACGGCTTCCGCGTCGACGTCGCCCACGGCATGATCAAGGCCGCGGGCCTCCCCGACTACTTCGCCCCGAAGTCCGACGGCGACGGCGGCTCCATGGGCGGCGACGCAGCGGATGTTCCGTACTGGGGCCAGGCCGGCGTGCACGAGATCTACCGCGACTGGCACCTCGTTCTGGAGGAGTTCGAGGGAAACCGCGTGCTCTGCGCTGAGGCATGGGTCGAGCCGCTGACCAAACTGGCCAACTGGGTTCGCCCCGACGAGATGCAGCAGGCGTTCAACTTCAGCTACCTCGAAACCGACTGGTCGGCGCCCGAGCTGCGCGCCATCATTGACGAGTCGATCGAGGCATTTCACGGGGTGGGAGCACCGAGCACCTGGGTTTTGTCGAACCACGACGTCATCCGCCACACCTCGCGATTTGGTCTCGCCTCGCCGCCGCCACAGGGTGCGGGCCTCGGCCCCCTCAGCGCGGTCAAGCCAGACGAAGCCCTCGGCCTGACCCGAGCCCGTGCCGCTTCCCTGCTGATGCTGGCTCTGCCCGGCAGCGCGTACGTGTATCAGGGCGAGGAGCTCGGCCTTCCCGAGGTCATCGACCTGCCCGATTCGGCGCGCCAGGATCCCACCTTCTTCCGTCACAATGGCGAAAAATATGGGCGAGACGGATGCCGGGTGCCGATCCCCTGGACCGCGGACGCACCCGCCTACGGCTTCAGCACTGACGGGCGGAGCTGGTTACCGCAGCCCGCCGACTGGGCGCCGTTCGCCCGCGACGCGCAGGTGGGAGTGCCCGGGAGCACGCTGGAGCTCTACACACTCGCGCTGCGCGAGCGTGCGACGCACAAACTCGGCACCGGAGCGCTGGTCTGGCTCGACGGTTACGGTGACGACGTGGTCGCGTTCACCAATGGCGACATCACCGTCATCGCCAACACGGGAGCCGTTCCTGTCGAATTACCGGTCGGTGACATCGTCATTTCGAGCGAGGCTCTGTCGGAGGCTGCGCTGCCGCCGGACACGACCGTCTGGCTCACCCGCCGCGACTAGCAGACCGGGGTCCACCCCGTCAGGGGGCCGCGGCGCCGACCGTCCAGTCGGCGACGCGGCCCGTTCTGGCGACCGGTCGGTTCTGGCTGGCATCGGTTACTGGCCGGTCGGTTCGGGCTGGCATCGGTCACTGGCCGGTCGACGCGCGATCGGGCGAGCGAGGCGTCGAGCGACTAGCTCGCGTTGACGGTCAGCCAGAGGAACGGGTCGACCTGCACGCCATCGACGCGGATCTCGAGGTGCAGGTGCGGGCCCGTAGCGGCGCCGGTTTGGCCGACGAGTCCGATGAAGTCGCCCGCGGTGACGACATCGCCCACCTCGAGATCGCTGGATCCGAGCTGCATGTGGGCGTACACGCTGGTGACCTTCTGGCCATCGATGATGTGGTCGATGTAGACGTGGTAGCCGAATCCCCACGAGGACGTGGTCTTCAGGCTGACGACGCCGTCGGCGATGGCGGTGATCGGTGCTCCGGAGCCCGGGGTGAAGTCGGTTCCCTTGTGCTGGGTGGAACATCCGCTACAGGGCGACACGCGGGTTCCGTAGCCGTCACTGATCGGCACAGCGATGGGGAACGGCCAGCGGATGGCGCCCTCGTTGGAAACCGTGTACGACGAGTCGCCACGAATCGCGGACGCCTGCTTGAGTTCGGCGGGGCTTGCCACGTCCCAGCTGTCGTATTCGACGACCTCGGTGAGGTTGGCCGAATCTGCAACGACGACCTGGCCTTCGCCCGTGGACGGTAGATCGTCGGCGACGACTGCGGTGGGGGCATCCACAATAAATGCGGCCGCCGGGATGGTCACGGCAACAACCATGGCACCGGCGAACAGCAACGCACCAAACGCCCGGAGGCGGGACGGCGCACCCACCCGGGTGGCGGAGGGAGCCGTCGCAGACTTTGCCGCCCGCACCTTGCGCACACGCACACTGGCCGCGCTGCGGCGGGAGGGGGCGGATGTCTCGGCGGAGCTGGTCGCGGCGGCGCTACCGCTGAGCGCGGTAGCGGAAGCGCTGGGCGATGCCGAGGCAGACGCCGAAGGGATGGTGGGGGCCGAGACCGTGGGCAGATCAACGACGGGCAGGACGCCCTCGGGAAGGATGGCGTCCGGGGCTACGGTCGCGGCAACCGGCACGCTCTGCGACCCGAGCACGGTGTGGGGCGTGGGCGAGGAGCGGGGTGTGCGCTTAGCTTCTGCGGCGCGCTCACGCTCACGCAGCTCGCGGCGGGTGAGGGGGGCCTGTTCGATGTCTGTCACTGCCTACTGCGCTCCGTCAGCCGCGCACGGAAGCGGGCGGCTCAGTGGGGAGCGAAAGGGGCGTAACGGCAAGGCTGTATCTCCTCTAAACACGAAGCTTCCGTGACGGAGGCGATTCGATTTGCGGGTGGAATCAGGCCGGTAAAAGTCACGGTCAGATAACGGAACCTCCCTAGCCTAGCCAAAGATGGCCCGTTTGGCCACTTTCGGTTTAGACCCCGAAGTGCAGCAGGCGTAATTCAAGGGCGCGGACGACACTTTCTTCGCCCGCGAGAATGAACTCCTTGCTCGGCGGGCGACCGTTTTCGCCGACGACAAGAGCGCCGGCTTCTCGCGCGATCAGCGCGGCTGCCGCGTGGTCCCACGGGCTTAATCCCCGTTCATAGTAGGCATTGAGGCGACCGGAAGCGACGGCGCACAGGTCGAGCGCGGCGGCGCCCATACGACGGATGTCCCGCACCTCGGGCAGAAGCCGAGCCACGACCCGCCCCTGGTGCGCGCGCGTCTGGGAACTGTATGAGAATCCGGTTCCGACGAGCGCCTGGGACAGCTCGACGGCCGGGGCAACGGCCAGACGCTGCTCTCCGAGGAATGCTCCCCCGCCCGGCGTCGCCGTGTAGAGCTCGCCCGATGCGGGGTTCAACACGCAGCCGGCGAGCGCGGTCCAGGTGAGCGGATCCGGAGTCCCCTCTACTACGGCGATGCTGATGGCGTAGTGCGGGATGTCGTAGAGGTAGTTCACGGTGCCGTCGATCGGATCGACGATCCAGGTCAACCCGCTGGTGCCCGCGTCCTGCTCGGCGATGCCCGACGCTCCCTCTTCGCCGAAGAAACCGTCATTCGGCCGGGCCCGCGCGAGAATCGATCGGATCAGCGCCTCCGACTCGCGATCGGCGTTGGTCACAACATCAACCGGGGACGACTTCAGGTCGGCCACGGTCACTCCCTCGGCCCGGCGCCTCTTCACCAACTCCCCCGCGGCAAGTGCGGTGTCCCGGGCAAGCGTCAGCAGGTCGTCAGTCATACAGCGCAGCTTCGCACACCCACGTGAACGCTACGAAACCAAGAAAAGCTCCGAGCGAGGCTCGGAGCTTTTTTTGTTTCCAGTCTGGACTCTGGTGGCTAGTGAGGGATTCGAACCCCCGAATGCGATGCAGTCTGATTTACAGTCAGATCCCTTTGGCCGCTTGGGTAACTAGCCAGAGCGCTTCCGACCACGTGTGATCACCTGACCAGAGGCGCGGAACAAGAATACAAGGTCCCGGAGCACTTCGTGACCAACCCCACGGTTATCTTGCCGGAAAGCGCTGCGGCGCTAGGATCGGGATGCCAAAGGAGGTGAGTCATCGTGCCCGGAATCGACGAGGTCGCGCGGCTTGCCGGAGTTTCCACGGCGACCGTGTCCCGCGCACTGAACGGCAAGCTGTCCGTTTCGGGACCGACACGGGACCGTGTGCTTGCCGCCGCCTCTCGCCTCGGCTACGTGGTTTCATCGAACGCCTCCGGGCTCGCCACGGGACGCACGAAGAATGTCGGCGTCGTGATCCCCTTCCTCAACCGCTGGTTCTACAGTTCGGTGATCGAGGGCGCCGAGTCGGCGCTGCTGCAGCGCGGGTACGACCTCACCCTCTACAACCTGAGCGGCGGCGGCGAAGAGCGCCGAAGCGTGTTCGAGCATTTCCTGCTCCGTAAACGCGTCGACGCGGTCATCGCGATCTCGCTCGAGCTCACCCCCAGCGAGGTCAGTCGGATGCTGGCGATGAACACCCCCATCGTCGGGATCGGCGGTCCCCTGCCCGGCGTGCGCACGCTGTCTGTCGACGACGTGGAGGTGGCCCGCCGCTGCACCCAGTACCTCATCGACCTCGGCCACCACTCGATCGCGCACATCGGAGGCAGCCAGGAGTCCGAACGCGACTTTCACCTGCCCACCAGCCGCCGGGTCGGGTACGAGGCGGCCCTCGCGGACGCCGGCATCCCCATTGATCCCTCCCTCTTCGAGGCGGGCAGCTTCACCATCGAGAGCGGTCACCGCGCCGCGATGCGCCTGCTCTCACAGCCCCACCGTCCGACCGCCATTTTCGCGGCTTCTGACGAGATGGCCATTGGGGCGATCCTGGCCGTCCGCGAGTTGGGGCTGGCAGTGCCAGGGGATGTCTCGGTCATAGGCATCGACGACCATGAACTCGCCAGCTTCTTTGGTTTGACCACGATTGCGCAGTTTCCCCAGGAGCAGGGTCGCCGTGCGGTCGAGATGCTCATGGAGGAGCTGCACCCCGGCACGGGAGACACGCTGGCGCTCAACGTTCCGCTGCCGGTGGAACTGGTTGTGCGACAGAGCACGGCGCGGCGCGGCTGAACCAGCATTTCCGGTTAAACTGCCCCTATGGCAGATTCCTCATTCGACATCGTTAGCAAGGTCGACAAGATGGAGGCGGACAACGCCCTCAGCCAAGCGCAGAAGGAGATCCTGTCGCGCTACGACTTCAAGGGCATCGGCGCCTCGGTTGAGTGGAGTGGCGAGAAGCTCCTGCTCAAGGCGAGCTCCGAAGATCGGGTGAAGGCCGTCCTCGAGGTGCTCGAGGCCAAGTTCATCAAGCGCGGCATTTCGCTGCGCAGCCTCGACGTCGGCGAGCCCTACGCGAGCGGCAAGGAATACCGCATCGAGGCGTCGCTCAAAAACGGCATCTCGTCTGAAGACGCGAAAAAGGTCAGCAAGATCATTCGCGACGAGGGCCCCAAGGGTGTCAAGTCGCAGATCCAGGGCGACGAGCTTCGTGTGCAGTCCAAGAGCCGCGACGACCTGCAGGCGGTGATGGCGCTGCTCAAGGGCAAAGACCTCGACGTCGCGCTGCAGTTCGTGAACTTCCGCTAGACCTCAGCTAACACAGTCAAATACCGTCACAGGCGGTGCCGTCGGCGCCAGAGTAGACACCACCGGAGCAGACGATTGGGGCGCCCATGAGCTGGGACCTGAGCTGGCCATGGGAATGGCACTGGCCGACTTTCGCCCTGACCTGGGTGGGGGTGCTTGCCGGTATCGACTTCATCGTGCGAATAATTTCGCTGATCGTTGTGCCGCGCAACCGCCGACCACAGACCGCAACGGCCTGGCTGCTGGCGATCTTTTTGATCCCCTACGTCGGCATCTTTCTGTTCCTGGTGCTGGGCAGCCGTCGCCTGCCCAAACGCCGGCGGGAGAAGCAGCTCGAGATCAACCGCTACATCATCGAGACCACCGAGGGCATCGACAGGGTCAGCCAGGACAACCCGTGGCCGTCCTGGCTTGAGCCGATCGTTGAGCTGAACCGCAAGCTGGGTGCGATGCCGCTCGTCGGGGGAAACAGCGCCAAGCTTTATCCCCACTACGAGGAGTCCCTCGCGGCGATGACCCAGGCCGTGCGCGACGCGAAGCGGTACGTGCACGCGGAGTTCTACATCTTCGCCTGGGACGAGACAACGACCCCGTTTTTTGATGCGATGGAGGATGCCGTGAAGCGCGGCGTCACCGTGCGGGTACTTCTCGACCACGTGGCCTGCCTCCGTGCCCCGAACTACCTGCGCACCATCCGCAAGCTTAAAAAGATCGGTGTCTCCTGGCACCTGATGCTGCCGGTGCAACCCTGGCGTGGACAGTGGCGGCGCCCCGACCTGCGCAACCACCGCAAGCTCCTCATCCTCGACGGCGTCGTCGCGTTCACCGGTTCGCAGAACATGGTCGACCGCAGCTACAACAAGCGCGGAAACAAGCGCCGCGGGCTCAAGTGGAAAGACCTCATGGTGCGGTTCGAGGGACCCATCGTCGCCGGGATCAACGCCCTCTTCGTCACCGACTGGTACAGCGAGACCGACGAGCTGCTGCTGCGCGAGACCGAGCCGGAGCCGCTGACCCTCAGCGGTGCACCGCTCGACGCGCAGGTGGTGCCCAGTGGCCCGGGCTTCGAGGGTGAGAACAACCTTCGCCTGTTCAACTCTCTCCTGTATGCGGCGCAGGAACGCATCATCATCACGAGTCCCTACTTCGTGCCGGATGAGTCGATGCTGTACGCCATCACCACCGCGGCCCAGAGCGGTCTCGACGTGCAGCTCTTCGTGTCGGAGATCGGCGACCAGCCCGTCGTCTACCACGCCCAGCGCAGCTACTACGAGGAGCTGCTGAAGGCCGGTGTGCGCATCTGGCTCTACAAGGCGCCCACGGTGCTGCACGCGAAGCACTTCACCATCGATGACCAGGTCGCCGTCATCGGCTCAAGCAACATGGACATGCGCTCGTTCAGCCTCAACCTCGAAATCTCGGTGATGGTGCGTGGTCGCGACTTCGTGAAATCGATCCGGGAGCTGGAGCAGTCGTACCGGAACGAGTCCCGGGAGCTGACCCTGGATGAGTGGATGACACGTCCGGTTCCCGGCGCGGTGCTCGACAACCTCGCGCGCCTGACCGCCGCCGTGCAGTAGCTTTCCGCGGCGGGCCTGCTGCGCGAGAATGCGTTGCGGGTTTGCCGCACGAGACCGCGGCGGTGGGATTGCGGCCCGATCTTGCGGCCTCGGCGTGCGGCAGTCGAGCCAGCCGGGTTCCGCGCGCCGCCGGACGTGTCGCCGGGGAGGCCCGCTCGACCGGACAGAAACCGATCATCGTGCTCGTCGAGCGGGCTCGAATCGACGGTTTTTGGCCGAGAAGACGACGCAACCGCCCGGTCGATGGAGCGAAATACTGCCCGGCATCAATATGTGGCCGCTCGGCGACGGGAAGTAGCGAAAGACCGTCGACCGGTGGCCTCTCGGCGCGGGGAAGTAGCTCGAGGCCGTCGACCCTGGCCGCTGGGCGGCCGCGGCAGCTCTACCTGGGCGCCTCTGCGGCAGCATTCATCGGCACGCGGCACAAGCGCGGACGCCGCAACACTGGCGCACGCGGCACACGCGTCCGCGGCGGCGCGACTACTCGGCCGGGACCGGCAGCGCGTGGCGGCCGCGCGTCGTCGCGTTCGAGACGCTCACCATCTCGTCACGCGCCACGACCTTGATGCGCACGCGACCCTCGGGCTCGCCGAGCGCAAGCTCGTGGGCATCGAGGTTGTGCCACCCGTCGAGGTTGGTGAACTCGACACCGCGGCTCGCGAGGAGCTCGGTGACGGCTTCCTCCTCGGGGTGGGTCGGGGTCCACCAGTTCGGCTGGTCGTTGATGACGTGTTTGATGGTTTCCATGGCGTCGCTCTTCGTGTGGCCGATGAGACCGACCGGACCGCGCTTGATCCAGCCGGTGGCGTACACGCCGTGCACCTGCTGGTCTTCATCATCGAGAACCTGGCCCTCGCGGTTCGGGATCACACCGCGCTTCTCGTCAAACGGGATCCCGTCGAGGGGCGAGCCGAAGTAGCCGACCGCGCGGTAGATCGCCTGCGCGGGAATCTCGCGGATCTTGCCGGTGCCGCGAACGCCACCCTGTCCGTCGGGCTCAGTGCGCTCGAACCGGAACGCTCCGACCGTGCCGTTCTCGTCGGCGACAACCTCGACCGGCTTGGAGAAGAAGTGCAGGTGCAGGCGTCGCGATGCTGCGCCGGTCTCGCGTGAGCGCCACTGCGTGAAGATGCGGTCGATGACCATCACCTGCTTGTTGGTGGCGATGGCCGTGCGGGCACCCTCGTCGTAGTCGAAGTCTTCGTCGTCCACGATCATGTCGACATCGCGCAGTTCGCCGAGCTCGCGGAGCTCGAGCGGGGTGAACTTCACCTGCATCGGGCCGCGGCGGCCGAACACGTGCACGTCGGTGACGGGCGACGCCTTGAGGCCGTCGTAGACGTTCGCGGGGATCTCCGTCGGCAGCAGGTCTTCCGGGTGCTTCGCGAGCATCCGGGCGACGTCGAGCGCGACGTTTCCGTTGCCCACGACCACGATCTCCTTCGCCTCGAGCGGCCAGTCGCGCGGCACGTCGGGGTGGCCGTCGAACCAGCTGACGAACTCGGCAGCGCCGTAGCTACCCGGGAGATCGATGCCGGGCACCTTCAGGTCGGCGTCACGGATCGAGCCGGTGGAGAAGATCACGGCGTTGTAGTGCTTCTTCAGGTCGTCCAGGGTGATGTCGCGACCGTAAAGCACGTTGCCGAACAGGCGGATCGCGCCACTGTCGAGCACTTCGCGCAGCGCGGTGATAATTCCCTTGATGCGCGGATGATCCGGGGCGACGCCATAGCGAACCAGCCCGTAGGGCGCCGGCAGCTGCTCAAACAGGTCGATGGAGACATCAAACTGCTTCTCCGCCTTCAGGAGGATGTCCGCGGCGTAGATTCCCGCTGGTCCTGCGCCGACGATGGCCAAACGAAGCTTGGTCATAAGATCCCTGTCTGTTGTGAATCGAATCTGTTTTGAAACGAGTCGCTGGTGAAACCTGCTGAACGTGCTGCACGTGCGTGACGACGATCGGCCCTGACGGCCACGCGCTAGTTGGAGCGCTCGACGACCGTGTCAGCGAATCGGGTAAGTGCCTTCTTGACGGGCCCGTCAGGCAGCGGGGCGAGCGCGGCGACGGCTTCCCGGGCCCACCGGTGCGCCTCCTCGAGGGTGCGAGCGGTGACCGAGTGGTCGCGCAACTCGGCGATCGCGGCGGTCAGGTCCGCATCATCCACCTCGGTCACGGCCGTCAGGGCGCCGTCGGCCCCAAGGTCACCGTCGACGATGCCGGCAAAACGGGATCCGGCATCGGTTTCGAGACGAGCCAGCAGCAGTGCCGCGCTCGAGTCGGTGACCGCGAGCTGGCGTAGGTAGAGCAGCGGGAGGGTCGCAACGCCGGCGCGCAGGTCGGTGCCGGCGAGCTTTCCCGTGTCTTCCGAGCGCGGCGACAGGTCGATGACGTCGTCGATGAGCTGGAAGGCGACGCCGATCTTCTCGCCAAATTCCTCCGCCGCCGTAGCGTACGACTCCGGAGCCTGCGAGAAAATGACACCCATCGTTGCGGCGAGGGCAATGAGGGAACCGGTCTTGTCGGCGAGCACCTGGATGTAGTGGTCAATCGGATCCTCGTCGGGGCGGGGCCCAATCGTTTCGTGCAGCTGGCCGAGGCAGAGACGCTCGAAGGTGTCGGCCTGCAGCTTGATTGCGCGCACGCCGAGGTCGGCGACGAGCTTGCTGGCCCGGGCGAACAGCAGGTCGCCGGTGAGGATCGCGACGGAGTTGCCCCACACGGCCTGCGCGCTGGGTACGCCGCGCCGCATCTGCGCCTCGTCCATCACGTCGTCGTGGTACAGCGACGCGAGGTGGGTGATCTCGACCACCTCGGCGGCGCGGATCACTTCGTCGTTGTTGCCGTTGCCGAGCTGGGCGGTGAGCAGCGTGAGGGTCGGGCGCACGCGCTTGCCGCCCGCATCCAGAAGGTAGCGGCTCGTGACATCCGCCAGATTGTCCGCAAACGACATCTCACGCAGGAGGCCAATCTCGACGGCGTCGAGGCCAGCTTCGACGGCAATCGCAAAGCGCTTCTCGTCCGTGGAGGAGAAGAGTTTCTCCGCCAGGCCGAGCGACGAGCTCAGCGTGTTGCTCCGTCGAGCAAGGGGGACGCTCGGATTCACTACAGGACCAATCGTTGAGGGAAGCTAGGGCTTCGAAGGCTGTGCGGGAGCCGGGCGTGACACTTTGCCCCTGCGCTTGGCAACGGACGCGAGGACAGCGGCGTCGACGGGCTTGCGCCCGCGGTGAAGGGCGACGATTCCTGCGGTGAGGTTGCGGTAGGCGACGCGGGTGAACCCGGCTCCCCGAATCCACTGGCTCAGCCGGCCCTGGTCTGGCCAGTCCTTGATCGAGTCCATGAGGTAGTTGTACGCGGCCGGGTTTGAGCTCGCGGTGCTCGCGACCTTCGGCATCACGTATTTGAGGTACGCCCAGTACCCGGTTCGCAGCAGAGCGCGCGGCGGCCTGGAGAACTCGCAGATCACCAAGCGACCGCCGGGCTTGAGTACCCGGTACATCTCGCCGAGGGCCGCTTTGGGGTTGTTGACGTTGCGCAGGCCGAAGCTGATGGTCACGGCGTCGAATTCGTCGTCCCCGAACGGAAGTTTCTCGGCGTCTGCCTCGATGAACTCGATGTTCGTGTGGCGCTTGCGACCCTCCGCAATCATGCCTGCCGAGAAGTCCACCGCGACAACGCGGGCGCCGGAACGCGCGAGCGCCGCCGAACTGGTGCCGGTACCCGCGGCAATGTCGAGGATGCGCTCGCCGGCCTGGGGCGCGACGGCGCGAACCGTGTGCATCCGCCAGAGATAGGCGTTGCCCACCGACAGCAGTGCGTTCGTTCGGTCGTAGTGTTTCGCGACGTCGTCGAACATTCCCGCGACCTGGTCGGGTTGCTTATCTAGATTCGCCTTGCTCACGAGGGTCAAGTGTAGTGAGAAAGGTTGAGGATCTCCGGAGTACGCTGGGCGGGTGGTAGACACCGGGGGCCAGGTGCCCGCCCTAAACGTTCTGACGCAGCCCCTCGACAGCATTCGCCCGCTCGTTCCGCTGGTCGATCCCCGTAATCCGCTGGTCTTCAGCCGCCGCGGACAGGGCATCGCCGGGGTCGGTGAGGCACTCCGTCTGGAATTTACAGGCCCCAATCGAATGGTGGATGCCGCGGCCGCATGGAAGCGCGTCGCCGCAGCCGCCACGGTAGAAGACCCGCTCGGCCTGCCCGGCACCGGCCTCGTCGCCTTCGGCGCTTTCAGCTTCTCCGACGATTCCGCCGCGACCAGCGTGCTCATCGTTCCCTCCGTGGTGATCGGCCGTCGCGACGGCACCAGCTGGATCACCCGGATCAGCACGGGCAGCACCGAAGCCACACCGCCGAAGACTCCGCTGTCCACCCCGATCGGCGCCGAGTACCGCATCTCCCTGCGCCCCGGCGCGCTGACCCCGGCCGGTTACCTCGACGCGGTGAACTCGGCGGTCGGCCGCATCCGCGCGGGCGACGTGAGCAAAGTCGTGCTGGCGCGCGACCTGATCGGGCACCTGCCCATCGGCGCTGACCTGCGCCTGGTAGTGGCCGAGCTCGCCCTCGGCTACCCGGATTGCTACACCTTCGCGGTCGATGGGCTGATCGGATCGAGCCCGGAGACGCTGGTGCGGGCCGACAACGGCACCGTCAGTGCACGGGTGCTCGCGGGCAGCACCGCCCGGGGTGCCGACGCGCTGGCTGACCAGGAAGCGGCTGTGGCGCTGGCGACATCCACCAAAGATCAAGACGAACACGAGTACGCGCTGCAGAGCCTGCTCACATCACTGCGGCCGCACAGCCGCAATGTCACTACGAGTGAGCTGCCGTTCACCCTCAAGTTGCCGAACCTGTGGCATCTCGCGAGCGACGTCGAGGGCACGCTCACCGACGGATCCACCTCGCTCGACCTCATCGCGGCGCTGCACCCGACGGCGGCCGTCGCGGGAACGCCCACCCGTACCGCCCTCGACCTGATCAGCGAACTCGAGCCGTTCGACCGCGGACGCTACGCCGGGCCGGTCGGCTGGGTGGGTGCCGACGGCGACGGCGAGTGGGCCGTTGCGTTGCGTTGCGCGGAGGTGTCGGTCGACGGGGACATCACGGCGTACGCGGGAGCCGGCATCGTGGCGGAGTCTGACGCCGAGATGGAACTGGCCGAGACGAAGATGAAGTTTCGTCCGGTGGTCGAAGCGTTCAGCTAATTCAGCGAGCGAGCGCTACCTCGATCAGCATCGGCCCGGGGCACGCCGCGAGGGCCTCATCGAGCTCGCCCACGGTGGTGATTCGCAGGTAGATCCAGCCGTAAGCCGCGGCCAGCTTCTCGAAGTCGACGCTTTGAGCGGTGAACATCACCCGGTCGAAGGCGGAAGGCGCCGCGGACGTGGTGGTCGCGGCCTCCGAGACTGTCGCTGGTGCCGTCTCTGAGGACGTAGCGACCTCGAGACCGTCGAAGATGGTGCCGCCGCCGTCGTTGCCCACGATGACCTGGATCCGCGGCCGGGGCTCCCCCGCGCCGAACAGGAGCGCACCCACGTCGTGGAGCGCCGTGATGTCGCCGACCAGAACCCGGGTCGTTCCCGAAGCGGATCTGTCGGATGCTGCGGCGGCAGCCCCAGCAACGCCACCAGCCACTGCGGCGCGTGTGACTGCGGGTTCGCCCGGTTCGAGCGCCGCGGGCGCAGGTTCGGGCGCCGCACGCGCAGGTTCGGGCACCGCGGGCGCAGGTTCGGGCGCAGGTTCAGGCGTGACCGGATTCTGGCTGGCGAGAGCAATGCCGATCGCCGTGGCGATGGTGCCATCGATTCCCGCGAGTCCACGGTTGGCGTGCACGCGGATTCGTTTTCCCGTGACGATCTGGTCGGCTTCGCGAATCAGGCGGGAGGCGCCGAGCACCAATCGATCATGCGGCCAGGTCGATCGCCAGACCGCCTCGACGAGGGCGGGCCGGGTGACCGGGGCGCGCACGATGGCAAGCTGGCGGCGCGCGAACTCGGCGTTGCTGAGGTCGACCGGGAACGCGTCCGTCTCGGGCTCGAGCAGCGACCGCGAGGCGAAGACCCACCGGCCGAGCCACGCCCGCACCTCCGCGGGCGACTCTACGGCGGGCGACTGGCCCGCGGGCGACTGCACGGCGGGCGACTGCACGGCGGGCGACTTTCCGGCGGGGGCGTGTTCGCGCACCGAGCCCTGTTCGCCTGTTGGTGGCTCCTCGCCGTTGCGGGCGCGGTCGCCGTCGAGGGCGCTGTGGCCGCTGGCCGGGATCTCGTCGGCAGTGGCGACGCGCACCGCATCAACGAAGTCAAAGACGCGGTGCCCGGGGTTGTAGTCGTCCGCGCCCGGGGTGCGCACCACGGTTGTGGTGACGTCGCCGCGGGTAATCAGCGCCGGGATCTCGCGGCTGAGCGTCGGGTGCCCGAACACGATGACTCGCGCGATGCGGTCGCCGAACCCCTCGGTGGCGAGGAGCTGCCGGTAGGTCACGACGAGGTTTGGGCCGAAGTGCGCCCCACTACTGACCTCGGCGAACAGCGGAACCCCGAGCTCGCGCGCGACCGCCTCCGCCTGCTCCCCGGCACCGGCACCGGCGACAACGACGGTTCCGGGAGACGGGTGCAGCACGTGCACCGAATCTGGGTGCGCGGTTCTGTGGGGTGGGGGCAGGTGGGGTGGGGGCAGGTGGGGTGGGGGCAGGTGGGGTGGGGGCAGGTGGGGTGGAGACACGTGGGGTGGGGACGCGTAGGCCTCGGCACCGCGCCCGGGTTCGCCAGACTCGATGGGCCCGGACAGAGGCTCGCGGAAGCCGATGTTCACGTGCACGGGGGTGGGCCTGCCGCCGTGTCCCTCTATGGAGGCGAGCCAGCTGCTCTGCGCTAGGCCGGCCGCGGCATCCCGCTCCCCTTCATGTCCACGAGGAGCGTCGACCTCCCAGCTGCGGGTGATCGCCGCGCCGAAGATGCCGGTCTGGTCTGCAGTCTGGTTGGAGCCGATGCCGCGCAACTCGGTAGGACGATCCGCGCTGAGCACGATCAGCGGTACTCCGGAGTGGTGTGCCTCGAGCACGGCGGGGTGCAAGTTGGCGACGGCCGTGCCCGAGGTGGTGATGATGAGCACCGGGGTGGACGTCTCCACGGCGAGGCCGAGCGCGAGAAATCCGCCCACACGCTCGTCGATACGCACCCGGAGGCGCAGCAGTCCGCGCCGTTCGTATTCGGCAGCCACAAGCGCCAGCGCCTGCGACCGGGACCCGGGGCTGACGATTACGTCGCGCAGTCCGAGCCGCAGGTATTCGTCGAAGAGGGCCAGCGAGAAATCGGTGGCGGGGGAACTACTCCGACTTGGAGTCATCGTCGAGCTCGGACAGCTCCTGCTCGAGGCGGCGGATGCGCTCGTCTTGTTCTTTGTCGCGGCCAAGTCCCTTGAGGAAGGCCGGGTCATCGTCGGGAGCCGTGGAGCGGGCGACGGTGGACGGGCCGTTGCGGGACTTGCCCAGCGCGAGCCACAGAATGCCACCGAGTGCGGGCAACACAATGATGACGAGAGCCCAGAGCGGCTTGTTCAGCGCGCGCACCCGAGACTTCTCCGTCATAAGGAGATCAATCAGAGCGAAGACGGTGAACGCGACGAGAACGCCTACGAGCACCACCAAAAGTCGGGCCATATGTCGAGTGTATTACCAATGGCTGAACAGTGCCCCGGAGGCGGCTGTGATGTTTGCTCGCAGCAAGCCGTCCTACACTTGACGGGTGCGACCCTGGATCAAATACACCCTCATCCGCATCGCGCTGTTCGCCGCCGTGCTGGCAATTCTGATGCTCTTCACGCCCGCGCCCTCCTGGCTGGCGGCCATCATCGCTGCCGTCGTCGGCCTCTGCGTCTCGTACATCTTCTTCCGGCCGCAGCGGGACGATCTGGCGAAAAGCATCGCGGTCCGACGCGAGCGCGGCGAGATCAACGCCGACGAAGATGAGGATGACGCGCTCGACCGCAACGTCTGACGCGAGGCCGAACTAACGCTCTAGAACGCGAACGCCGCTCCCAGGCCGAGGCCGTAGGCGAGTGCGAGCGCGCTGGTGAGCTTGAGCGCGAGGATCAGTTCCTGCGGCGTCTTCGCCGTGAGCGTGATGGCGGCCGTGGGAAGCGCGAGCAGCAGCGTGAAGAACACCAGGTAAGCGTTCGGGTAGAACATCGCGAAGAACCCGAGAATAACGAACGGCAGCAGCAGGAATACCACGAACACGATGCGGGCGGCGCGGTCCCCGAGGACGACGGCCAGCGTGCGCTTGCCAGCGAGGCGATCCTGGTGGATGTCGCGGATGTTGTTCACCATCAGCACGGCACAGGCGATGAATCCGATCGCGACACCGGAGAGCCAGCTCTCGACGTTGACTTCACCCTCCTGCACGTAGGTGGTTCCGGCGGTGGCGACGAGGCCGAAGAACACGAACACGAACACTTCACCGAGCGCGTTGTAGCCGTACGGGCGTTTGCCGCCGGTGTAGTAGTAGCCGGCGACGATGGCCGCGGCGCCCACGATGAGCAGCCAGTAGTAACCCGTCAGGATCACCAGCACGAGGCCGGCGAGGGCAGCCAGGGCGAAGAAGCTCAGCGCGACGATGAGGACGGTTCGCGGTGCGGCGGCGCCCGACCCGGTGAGCCGGGCGGGACCGACCCGGTGGTTGTCTGTTCCGCGGATGCCGTCGGAGTAGTCATTGGCGTAGTTCACGCCGATCTGGAGGGCGACGGCGACAACCAGCGCGAGCAATGCCCGCACCCAGTGCCAGCCATTGTCGTCGAGGAGGTGCGCGGCTCCCGTGCCGAGCGCCACCGGCGCGATACCCAGGGGCAGCGTGCGCAGACGTGCACCCGAGATCCAGTCGGCCGCGGTGGCCTTTTTCGCGGCGGCTGCGGCCTTCGGACGCCCACCGGGGCGTCCGCTCTTACCCGACTTCGGCGGGTTGGGTACACGTTTGGGGTCGATGCGCTGCTGCTTGGGAGATGCCACGGGAGGAGTCTACTGAGCCAATCGATGAATGGCACGACGGTCGGGTTTGCCCGAGGACAGCTCCGGCAGCTGCCCCACTACCACCACGCGATCGGGCGCGGCGGCGGGGCCGAGGAGCCGTGACATCCGCTCTCGAAGTTCGTCAAGAGGCACGTCCGCGGTCGTGACCACGACGGGAACCTCGCCCCAGCGATCGCTCGGGGCCGCCACCACCACGGCGGCGGACTGTCCGGGCAGCGCACGGATGGCCTGCTCGATCGCCGCCAGGGATACCTTCAGCCCGCCGGAGATGATCACATCGTCGAGTCGTCCCGTGACGGTGAGCGTGCCGTCGACGACCTCGCCTCCGTCGCCGGTGCGGTACCAACGCTGGCCATGCTCGGTGATGAACGCGGCGGCGGAGCGCTCGTCGTCGCTCTCGAAGTTCTCGTCGAGGTAGCCCTCTGCGAGCACCCGGCCAGACAACTCGATCTGCCCGTCGATCACCCGCACCTCTGTGTTGCCGATGGGAACCCCGTCGTAGACGCAACCGCCACCGGTCTCGCTCGAGCCGTAGGTGCGGGTAAGGGAGATGCCGAGGTCCGCGGCGCGCTGCAGCACGGGCCCCGGGGTGGACTGACCGCCGACCAGAACGCGGTCGAACCGGCGCAGCACCCCCAGCGCCTCGGGCGTATCAAGCAGCCGGGTCAGTTGCGCGGGCACCAGGGACACAAAGCGCAACGGCGCGTCCATCGTCTCGGCCGCCGTGGCGAATTGGAGCGGATCGAACGGTCCGGCAGCGAGGACAACGGGCGAGGTGTCGCTCGCGATCGACCGCACGAGCACGTTGAGCCCGGCGATGTAGTGCACCGGCAACGCCAACAGCCATTGCCCCGCGCCCCCGAGCACGGAGTCCGAGAAGGTGGCGCTGGCCAGCAGGGCGTCGGCGCTGAGAGCAACGCGCTTTGGCCTCCCGGTTGAGCCGCTGGTCTCGACCACGAGCGCGACACGGCGGGCCACGCGAGGCGCATCAGCGGATGCCACGGCGCCAGCCAAGGGAACGGGCAGCACCGCCGGCCCGCTTCCGCTCAGTGCATCCCGCAGCGCCGCGAATACCGTCTCGGGCTCAGCGGGGAGGCGCAGCAACTCGCGCGTCATGGGTTCAGCAGCTTGGTCAGCACCGGCGAGTGCAGCGGTGAATACATTGCGTCAGAATTGCCAGGGAAAGGGCGACCAGTCGGGCTCGCGCTTCTCGAGGAAGGAGTCCCGCCCCTCGACTGCTTCGTCCGTGCCGTACGCGAGACGGGTGGCTTCTCCGGCGAAAACCTGCTGGCCCACCATCCCGTCATCCACCGCATTGAAAGCAAATTTGAGCATGCGGATCGCGGTCGGGCTCTTGGTGAGGATCTCGTTCGCCCACTCGTAGGCGGTCGCCTCCAGCTCGGCGTGGGGAACCACCGCGTTGATCGCTCCCGTTTCGAGCGCTCGTTGCGCGCTGTACTCGCGGGCGAGGAAAAACACCTCGCGGGCGAACTTCTGACCTACTTGGCGGGCGAAATAGGCGCTGCCGTAGCCACCGTCGAACGACCCGACGTCCGCATCGGTCTGCTTGAACTTGCCGTGTTCGGCGCTGGCAATGGAGAGGTCGCAGACGACGTGCAGCGAGTGGCCACCGCCCGCGGCCCAGCCGGGGATCACCGCGATGACGACCTTCGGCATAAAGCGGATGAGGCGCTGCACCTCGAGGATGTGCAGGCGGCCGTTCGACGCCGAACCGAACGGGCCGACCGGCGCTGACTGGCCCGCCGGAGCGGTGCCGTCGGCGTACTGGTAGCCGTCACGGCCGCGAATGCGCTGGTCGCCGCCGCTGCAGAAGGCCCAGCCGCCGTCCTTCTGGCTTGGGCCGTTGCCGGTGAGCAGCACGACTCCCACACGCGGATTCTGCCGGGCATCGTCGAGCGCTCGATACAACTCGTCGACGGTATGCGGGCGAAAGGCGTTCCGCACCTCGGGACGGTTGAACGCGACCCGGGCCACTCGGCCGGCCGTGTCGAGGTGGTAGGTGATGTCGGTGAGGTTCTCGAAGCCGGGAACATCGACCCACAGGGCCGGATCGAACAGGTCGGAAACCGCAGCAGTCATACCGCTAAGACTACGGCGTGAGCTCGCTCAGCCAGCCGAGCACCTTCGCGAGCAGCAGAGGGTTTGACACGAGACACAGCACCATCGCGACAATGCCGAGACCGTCGCCGCGGCGCAGCAACACCGCAATTCCGCCCAGGATGAACCCCAGTACAGAACATCCCGCGGCGATGAACGCGATCACCTGCGACGTTGCATAATCTCCGCCGAGAGCGAGGTTCATTCCCACCGCGGTAAGCACTACGGTCGCTGCCCAGAAGAGTATTCCTAGAAGGGCATGAATGGGAGTCGGTCGGCGGTTGCGCGTCCTGGGCCGGATGCCGGGGGCGGATTCGTCCTCGGGTAGCTCCGCGGGTAAGGCACCCCGCGGCACGTACTCGCCCGGCACGTACTTGATGAGGGCGTCGTTACCCTCGATGCGGAGGAACTCCATCGTGTGAGTGGGCAGCGTGTCATCCCCCGGCCTGAATCGACCGTCGGACGCGACCACGTCGTCATCGCCTGCACTCATGTCTGCCTCCCGGAGTATGTGGTGTTTGGCAATACCCGGTTCCCACAGTGCCAGCGTAGGGTCTGTGCGGCAAACTGAGGGCATGAACCCTGCACTGCACGACCTCCTCGCATCGGCGCGAGTGGTATCCCTTCCCCTTGTGACCCGTTTTCGCGGAATTGACACCCGGGAGGCGGTGCTGTTTCACGGGCCGAATGGCTGGACCGAATTCTCGCCCTTCGTTGAGTACGAGGACGCGGAGTCCGCGTCCTGGCTCGCCGCCGCGATCGACTTCGGCTGGGGCACCACACCAACTCCCCTGCGCGACCGCATCCACGTCAACGCGACGCTTCCGGCAGTCGGGGTGTCCGAGGTCGAGGCGGTGCTCGCCCGTTTTCCCGGGTGCCGAACGGTGAAGGTAAAGGTGGCAGAGGTCGGAGGCTTGTTGGCGGATGATGTCGCGCGCGTCGCCCGTGTTCGTGAGCTTCTCGGACCAGACGGACGCATCCGGGTGGATGCCAACGGAGGCTGGAACGTGGACGAGGCCGAAACGGCGATTCACGCGTTCGCGCCCTACGACCTCGAATACGTCGAGCAGCCGTGCGCCTCGGTCGAGGAACTCGCCGAGATTCGTGTCCGCGTCAAGTACATGGGCATCCCGATCGCCGCAGATGAGAGCGTCCGTAAGGCAGAAGACCCGCTGTTGGTCGCTCGTGCTGGCGCGGCCAACATCCTGGTCCTCAAGGCCCAGCCCCTCGGTGGGGTCGCCGCGGCGTTGAATATCGTGCGGGATGCCGGCCTGCCGGTGGTCATCTCCAGCGCACTCGACACGTCCGTAGGCCTGTCGATGGGCGCCTTCCTTGCCGCGAGTGTGCCCGAGCTGGACTTCGATTGCGGGCTCGGAACGGCCGCGCTCCTCGCCGCCGACGTCACCGACGCGCCGCTGGTCGCGGTGGACGGCCAGATCGAGGTGCGGAGGGTGGATGTCAGCGACGAGCTACTCGACCGCCACGCGGCGAGCGCTGAACGTACTGCTTGGTGGCTTGCTCGGGTCGAGCGGTGCCACGCTCTGTTGGCCGGGTAGCCACTCGTCGCCGTCTGCATCGCCAACCATGGGCAGCGCGGTGAGCTTGTAGACCCGCACGCCGGCGTTGCCGAACACCGGGTCGAAGTCGATGTCTCGCTGCACCATCCGCTCGGCCGAGTCCAGTTGGCCTTCGGCGTAGACGTCGTGGCGCACACCGTAGTCTTCCTGGCTATCGGAGAAGACGATGTAGGTGTCGCCGCGCACCCCGGACACGTCAACGTAGTCAAGCACGGCACTCGCGTTGAGGCCGCCGGGAAATCCGCTGCCGAAGTCGGACAGCACCGCGAGCCCCTGGGGGGTGGCGAGCAGGTCTCCGTAGTTTGGCCCGGTCAGCGTCGGAAACGGAGGTCCGAAGGTGACGACGGAGTCGCCCCACTTCACCCGCGAATCGATCCAGTTCGACGCTTCGACGTCGTTCGCCGATACCCGAAGGTCGGCCTCGGGCTGGAAGTAGGTCGCCACGAAGAGGGCGAGCATGACGGTGAGGGTCGAGATAAGGGCGACGGCTGCCCGTCGCGTCAGTCGCACCGCCGGCCAGAACAACCAGGCGACACCCATCGAGAACCAGGGCAACCCGAACAGGAACACCCGGAACTTCGCCTCGCCCCCATAACTCTGGGCAAGAAGGGTCACTGCCGGGGCCATGGCCAGCCAGGCGACGATCAGCGTGGTGCGCACCTGGCCCGCGAAGATGCGCCGCACGAAGCCGGCGAAGGCGACCACGATGGTCAGGGCAGAAAGCAGCACAACACCCTGGCTCTGCAGGGCGCCAGCGGCGGTGGGGATATCGACCGTCACCGGCTTATAGGTGACGTTCGTGAAGGGGTTGAACCCGGTGAACAACCCGAACTTTTCCTGCATGTAGGCGTAGTGCGGCAGCAGATACAGAACGGGGATTGCTACGAGCACGATGCCAAGCCACCACGGGCGCAGATAGCCGATGATGAACAGCGGGGCGAGCGCAAGCACGATCAGGTACGGGGTGAGCTGGTGGCTCGCCGTCACCACAAATTGCAGCACGATGATGCCCGCCACAACGCCGATGCGGGTTCCGCGTGAAACGGTCGAGGGAAGCTCCTCGAGGCGGCCTCGTTTCACGGGCAGCACCCGGGCGATGAGACGTTCGACGGCGCCGGGGAGCCGCGCGGGTGTACGGCCGAGATACCGCAGGGCGAGCAGCGCCACCGCGAGGTAGATGGTGAGCCCGAAAGCCTGCGGGGAGAAGTAGTTCTGTCCAACCCAGTTGCAGATGGTGAACACGATCGCGGCCGTCCACCCGACGCCCGCGTTGCGGGACAGGGTGCGAGCAATGGCCAGTACGAGGCAGGCGTCGACCAACGCGAAGACGAGCTCAGCGAACGAGGCCCAGCCGACGGTGGACTGCAGCCCCAGCACGTCTTCGAGCGCCGTGCTCATGGCGAAGAACCCCGGCCACCGGTTGTACAGGTCGATGGACGGGTCGATGCTGCCGAAGGTGTCGATGTAGCGAGACACGGCAAGGTGTTTGTACGCCCACGGGAGGCGCGGAACATTCTCCAGAAGGCTCGCAGAACCGTTGAGAATTGCCACGAGCAGCACGAGACCGGCGGTCATGCGCAGGGGCGGAATTCGCCGTTCGAGCAACCCGATCACGAGGGTGGCGAACACGAGGGCGACGGACACGAACCAGATCGGCGGATACGCCGGCAAAAGTCCCCAGTCACCCAGGTTGTCGACGTCGGTCTGGGCGAGGGAAATCGGCCACAGCACCGCGGCGGCGAGCAGGGGAAGCCACAGCAGGGTGTCGGTGGGGTGCAGGGCGAGAGGGCGTGCCCGCGAGCGGGCCAGCAATGGTGATCCTGCGGTCTCGCTGCGCGGCGGCCACAGCACGATGACCAGCGACGCGGCGAGAATCACGGCGGCCTCCACGATCTGAGGGCGCCAGAATTCTGTCCACACGAGCACCAGGCTGACGAGGGTGTGGATCGCGGCGCTCGCCACAACTGTCAGCCCGAGCGCCAGCGGCAGATCACGCGGGTCGAGCCTCCGCACCACGCTCCACCCCGGGACAAGCAGCCAGGCGGCGAGCGCGATCACGACCCGGATGGGCCCGCCGACGTCTAACGCGATGAAGGCAGCTGCGACGGCGCCGAGAACCGCGAGCACAATCTCCACGCGCCGCAGGCTGGTGACCACGTCGACGGTCACGCCGGCCTGGACGGTCACGCCCGTTGGGCCAGCCTGGCCCGCCTGGGCGGAACGCGCTGCGCCACGTCCGGCGAGCGCGGTGCGCCCGCCCGTGTCGGCGCGGCCACTCACGGCAGACTCCGTTGGACTCGGCCGTGCGAGACCGGGAGCGGGCAAGCGCCACCTAAGGGATGGCCGTCAGTATTTCGGGATACCTGTGGCATGCGTGGATTCTAGGGGCGGAACGGCCCGTCAGACCAATGTTGCCCCGGACGGTTGACGGCGGCGAACGGGCGCAGCTACTCTCACCTACTATCCCGATCGGCACCGCGTTGCCCTCGCGCCGATTGACCCGATAAGCCTTACCCGAACTGAGGCCACGTGCATTCTGGAGCCGATTCAAACACGCTCACCACGGCTATTCGGCGCGCCGCGGCGAGCCCGGGACCCCCCGCCACTGTGGCCTGCGTCATCCTCGCCCACACCGACCCCGCACAGCTGCGCAGGCTCATCGAGGCGGTCGACCCGTTTCCTGTTTTTCTGCACTGTGACCCCAAGACCCCGCCGGAGACCTTCGCCCGCATGGTGGAGGGCCTCCCGGAGCGGTGTCGACTGCTCGACCGCTACCCCACGGGCTGGGCCCGGTGGGGCAACGTTGAGGCAGAACTTGCCGGCTACCGGGCGGCTCTCGCTGAAACCGACGCCAGCCACATTGCCGTCCTGACCGGCACGGATTACCCCCTCGCCTCCTCCGCAGAGATTACCAGCATCCTCGGCGGATACCACGACAAGTCCATCGCCAACCTGCACCTGTTGCCCTTCGAAGACTGGGGCATGGGCGGCGGCATCGGACGCCTCAGGTACCGCCACTGGGCGTACCGCAAACACACGATCCGCCTCCCGATTCCACGGCGAATTCCGCGCGACATCGTGCTGGCCGGGGGCTCCCAGCTGAAGATCCTGTCCCGGCGCCACGCCGCCGCGGTGGTTGCCGCCGCCGAGGCCCGACCCGACCTCGTCGCGTTCTGGCGACGAAGCTGGATCCCTGACGAGACCTTCGTGCCCTCCATCCTCAGCACGCCCCAGTTTGTGCCCGGCTGGCAGGAGGAACACGAGAACGCCAGCGCCTGGTGGATCGGGTGGACCAACCCGCCGACCAAGAGCCCGCCGTGGCTCGGGAGCGAGATGCGGGACGAGCTGTTGGAGGGGCGGCAGTACGGCGAACAGACCTTTCCCCGGCTATTCGCCCGCAAGTTCTCGAGCGAGCGCAGCTCGGAACTGCTCGACGCCATCGATACTCGGCGGCGCAGCTCGGTGCACGCCGCATCGCGAGAGTCCGCCGACTCCCCCCAGGAGCCCGCCAGAGCCCGCACGATGCTGCTCACCGGGCCGACCTCCATAGTGTCCGCGTCCGAGTCCGCAGCCACCGGGACATCCGTTTCTGCGTCCGCTTCTGCGTCCGTGTCCGCGACTGCGTCTGCGACCTCTTCGCCCCCGCTCCCCGCGCAGCCCGCTCCGCCACAGCTTCCGCCGCCACCAGCACACGCTGGACCGGCCGCCATCGAGGTGATCGAGAAGCCCGAAAGTAACCACCTGTTCGGCCGGGGCTTGCTCTACGTGGTGGTGTGGGCTCTGCAGCTGATCGCGGGCACCGTCGTCTCGCCGATCCTCGCCTACGCGCTCGGGCCGGCCGAGTTCGGAGCGTTGGCCTCGGCGATTGCGCTGCACCAAGTGCTCAGCGTTCTCGCCCTGCTCGGGCTCGACCAGGCGATTGTGCTGCAACGCGCAGAAGACCCGAGCGGCCGCACAGCGCGCGGACTGCTCTCCGTGGGCATAGCCCTGTCTTTCGCCGTGACCCTGGTACTCGCCGCGACGGGCGGGCTCTGGGCGACCGCTCTCGGCTTTGAAGGATTCACCCCGCTCGTGCTCGCGGTGATCCTCTGGACCGCTCCGGGCGCCGTCGTTCAGGCGATCCTGGCGCTATTGGTCGCGGAAGATCGCCTGCGCGCGTTCACCTTCGTCAGCGCTCTTTCCGCCGTCGGCGGCCAGCTCGTGGGACTTTTCCTGCTGTTCTTCGTGCACGGAGATGCGACGACCTATGCGTGGGGCGGTGTGGTCAGCCAGTTCCTCGCGATGTTCATCGGCATCGCGATCTGCCGCCCCCTGCTGCGCGGCCTGTTTGATTGGAAAGTCGCGTCCCGCGCCATCAAACTGGGTGCGCCGCTCGCGATTGGTGGGCTCGGTTACTTCGTACTCAACGCCGGCGACCGAATCGTGATCCAGAGCCTGCTCGGACCCGCAGAGGTGGGCCGGTACCAGGTTGCGTACGTCGTGGGCTACACGGTTGTGCTGCTGCTGAGCTTCACCAGTTCGGCATGGCTTCCCCGGTTTGCTGCGGTGCGGGATGAAGCGGAGCGCTGGCTCCTCAGCGCGCAGTCTCGCGACGAACTGTACCGGCTCCTGATTCCGGTTGTCTTCGCGGTGACCCTCGCCGCACCGGTCGCGCTGCGGCTGGTTGCGCCGCCCAGCTTCGACCAGGAGACGCTGCTCCCCGTGGTGTTTTTGGTCGCTCTATCCGCCTACCCGGTCGCCGCGTCGGGAGCCACTGCCCGCCTGCTGATCACCCTGCGCCGCGGCAAACCCGTGGCGGCGATCACGCTCACGGCCGCGGTGGTAAATATCGGCCTGAACATCGTTCTGGTGCCCGTGATGGGAATCGCGGGCGCGGCTGCCGCGACCGTGCTCTCGTTCTTGCTGGTCGCGCTGCTGCAGCGCTTCGCGCTACCCCGCACACCGGCGTGGGTGGGAACGCCAACACCCCTGCTCGCGTCCATTGGCGCGAGCATCCTGCTGGCCGCGGCCTCGCTCCTGCTCCCGCAGACCGACGCCTGGAATATCAGCAAATTCGTCATCGCGGCTGCCTGCCTGCCGTGGTTCTTCGTTGTTCTCCGCCGCGCCCGTCGTGGCCCCACCCCGTCAAGGAGCCAATCGTGACCACAGCGACATCCAGCCCAGCCCCCGGACCGACCAGGATCGTGCAGATCGATCTCGACGACCCCCTCCCGACGCTCAGCGCCGACGAACGCTACCGCGCTGCAATGGTGATCGGGTGGCGGCACGGCGTTCCGTGCGGTTCGGTGACCGTCGACCTCGGGCAGGATCCGGCGGTCGTGCGTGCGCAACTCGAGGCTCTGCGGGCGGACACGCAATCGGTCGAGACCCCGGAGGCCGTGCCCGACGCCGCGCTTCCCTCGATCTCGGTGGTCGTGCCCACGATGTTCGAACGCCCGGACGATCTGGTCGTCCTACTCAAGGCGTTCACCGCTCTCGAGTACCCTCGGGTCGAGTTTCTCCTCGTCGACAACCGCCGCTCGATTCCCCACCCGGATCCCCTGCCTGCACTGGTCGCGACAGAACCCCGACTGCGGATCGTGCGCGCGGAGCGCCCCGGAATTTCCTCGGCACGCAACGCCGGTCTTGCGGCGGCCACGGGCGACGTCGTCGCGTTCACCGATGACGACGTGCGTGTCGAACCCGACTGGCTTCGGGCGATCGGAAGTCGCTACGTGCGCGAACCGGAGCTCGACGCGGTCACCGGGCTGGTTCTCCCCGCCGAGCTGGAGCGGCCAGCGCAGATCTACTTCGAGCGCTATTACGGTGGTTTCTACAGCGAACGAATTTTTGCCCCGCTGAGCGTACAGGCCCGCCCTGGCCAGTCCGGGCTGCTTCGCAACTCCGTGATGACCGTATGGAACACGGCCGGCGAGAGCGTCCGTGAATTCTCCGTGTACGGCGCGGGCGCTTTCGCCACGGGCGCCAACATGACCTATCGTCGCAGCGCCCTCGAGCGGCTCGGCGGATTCGACCTCGCGCTCGGCACCGGAACTCCCGCGCGGGGCGGGGAAGACCTCGCGACCGTCATTTCTCTGCTGTGGAACGGCGGCCGGATCGGCTACGAGCCGTCTTCCGTGGTGCATCACCGCCACCGCCGGGAGTTGGACGAGCTGCTCAGCCAGATGCACGGCAACGGGATAGGTTTCACCGCGATGCTGACGTCACTCCTCATCCACGACCGACGTCACGTGGCCGCGCTGGCGGCGGGCGTGCCCAGCGCGTTCTTCCGGATGCGCCGCCAGAATGCGGAGAAGCTGCGTGCACAGGAGCCTGCCGCGCACGAGCCTGCCGCACTCGACCCGCACTTTCCGCGCGAACTGATGACCCGCGAAATGCGTGCGTACCCTCGGGGACCGCTCGCCTATCTGCGCAGCCGGCGCAAGATGAAGGAGTGGGCGCCGGCGGGCGCAGAACCTTCCGCGGGTCTAGAGGCCGCTGTAGGCGTGTAGACCCTTGAAGAACAGGTTCACGATCGTGAAGTTGAAGATCACGGCGACAAACCCGATGATCGCCAGCCACGCGCTTCGCGAGCCGCGCCAGCCGCGCGTCGCGCGGGCGTGAATGTAGCCGGCGAAGATCGTCCAGATGATGAACGTCCACACCTCCTTGGTGTCCCAGCCCCAGTAACGACCCCAGGCATGCTCAGCCCAAATCGCGCCGGCGATGAGCGTGAACGTCCAGAATACGAACCCGATGACGATCAGGCGGTAGGCCATATTCTCGAGGCGCACGGCATCCGGAAGGGTGGACAAAAAGCGGAGCTTGTTCTTGCGCTCGTCCGCCTGAAGGAGCTGGGCGATGGACAGTCCGGCGCCGAGCGCGAAGAAACCGGTGCCGAGGCTCGCTACGAAGACGTGGATGACCAGCCATGCCGACTGGAGTGCCGGGGGCAGCGGCACCACGTCGACGTAGAAGTTGACCGTTGCGACTCCGAGCAGGAGCAGCGTGAAGGCGGTGACATAGGCGCCGAGGAACTGCAGGTCCTGCCAGAACTGCACCAGGAGGAACACACCCACAACAATCGCGGTTGCGGTGAGGGAGAACTCGAACATGTTCGCCCACGGCACGCGCCCGGCTGCGGCACCGCGAAGCACCGTTCCGCCGACGTGCAGTACCCAGGCGATGACGGTGAAGGCCATCGCGATACGAATCCACTTGGTCGACCGCATAGCGCCGTCGACCGCGGAGGTGGTGCGTTCGATGACTGCCGTGCCGCCGCGTCGCGCCGCCGCCCGCGCCTCGAGCGTGGCCGCGGCAGACACCGAAGCGGGCACGCTGAGCGCGTCGGGGGTGGCCCGGCGGGCGAGGTCGAAGGTAAACGCGATAAAGGCAAGGGCGTACATGGCCATCGCCGACCAAATCGCGACCAGGCTGAACGTGACAAGGGTTGCGGTCATTGGGTCATCTTAAGCCAGAGGGACCCGAATTAGCTGCGAGCCCGGGGGACCCGAATTGGCTGCGAGGCCGACGGAGCGGCAACCGTTGTCAGGCCGAGAGACTCCGAGTGTTTGCGAGCGATGTCGCCAACCGCGGTTTCCAGCAGAGGGTCCTCCCCGCGGGCAAGGCCGGCGTACTCGAAGCGGGTGCCGTCTGCGCCGTGCTGCGCCTTCACCCACACCCGGCGGCGGGGTACGAAGAGCCCGGTGAGGAGCCCCGCGAGCACAAGGATCGCGAACAGGAGCACCCAGAACTGCGTCGGGTCGTGGTGCACGTCGAGGGAGACAAAGCGCTGCACTCCGGTGAACTCGACGCTTCCGAGCCCGTCTGGGAGGTCGATGCTGTCACCGACCTTCAACAGCAGCGCCGCAGCATCCGAATCGCCCCCGGCTACCTGGGTGAGATTGTCGATGTTGAGGGCGTACGCGTTGGTCGGAACACCCTCATCGAGGCCGAGGTCGCCGGTGAAGACCTGGAGGGTGAGCGTCGGATCCCGGAGGTCCGGGTGCACCGAGGTCAGGGCTCCGTCGCCGCAGACGTCGTCGCTGCAGACGGTCGGGTAGAAGAACCCCTGCAGGCCGAGCTGTTCGGGCAGGGCGTCGGGCACCTTGATGACACCGACGCTGGTGAGGTTGGCGTCCTGCGGCAGGAACGCGACCGGCTGGGAGAAGGCGATGTTGCCGTCTCCGTCGCGGACGGTGATCCAGGGGGCATACCCGTTTCCGAGCAGGTAGGCGCTGCTGCCACTGATCCGCAGCGGGTCGTTCACTTTGATCGTCTGTTGCTCTGGGTCTTCGCCGGGGACTTCGGTCGTGACATCCACCGTGTAATCAATCGGCTGCCCATAGGCGTCGAGGTTGGTCTCTTCGTAGGTCGCCGTGAATTTGTCGACCGTGATCGAGTACGGCACGAGGGCGTCGTCGGAGAAGAACCGGCCCGGATTGAACGAGTCGTAGCCGGAGAGCACGTTGGTGAACGACTGGCCTTCGACAACCACCTTGTTGCCGCTGTAGGAGAAGCCTCCCCCGATGCCGACCGCCACCAGAACACCAACGAGAGCTGCGTGGAAGACCAGGTTGCCCGTCTCGCGCAGGTACCCACGCTCGGCGCTCACCGACAACTCGGTCGCGCCACCCGGAGCGGCGGTCTCGTAGAGGCGGGTGCGGTAGCCAGCGCGCTTGAGCTGTCGCTGGGCGGCGGCGATCCCGTCCGCCGCGGCGGTCGCTCCGAGCGGCGCCACGGCCGTCGACGCGTACCCGGCGAGGCGGTCGAGGCGCGCGGGCGTTTTCGGCGGCTTGGTGCGCAGGGACTGCAGGTGATGTTTGGTTCGGGGGATGATGCAGCCGATCAGTGACACGAACAGCAGCAGGTAAATCGCGGAGAACCAGATCGAGCTGTAGGTGTCGAACACCTGCAGGAAGTCGAGCACCTTCGACAGGTCGGGGTTCGCCTCTTTGTACTGGATCACGCCGTTGGGATCCGACGTGGTCTGGGGAACCAGCGAGCCCGGAATGGCGGCGAACGCGAGCAGCAGCAGCAGAAAAAGCGCCGTGCGCATGCTGGTGAGCTGGCGCCAGAAGAATCGGAGGTACTCGACGAAGCCGAGTTTCGGCTGCGCGACGCCGGGCTCCGGGGCCGGCGAGTCGAAGTGGTCAGAGGGCCGGGACGAAGCCATTGATGACCGCTCCAAAACTTGAGATGAGGGTGCGCCAGAGGCCGGTGACCATCAGCACACCGATGAGGACGAGCACGGACCCGCCGATGATGTTGATGGTACGCACGTTGCGCTTGAGGAACGCGACCGAACCGGCAAACCAGCTGACGCCGAGCGCAACCAGGAGGAACGGCACCCCGAGCCCGATGCAGTACGCCAGAGCGAGGATGCCGCCACGCCAGGGGTCGCCGTTGTCGAACACGATCGCGTTGACGGCGATGAGCACGGGGCCGAGGCAGGGTGTCCAGCCGATGGCGAAGACGATACCGAGCAGCGGGGCGCCGGCCAGGCCGGTCGCCACGGTCCACTGCGGTTTCAGCGTGCGCTGCAGGAAGGTGAACTGGCCGACGAACACCAGCCCCATAACGATGATGACCACGCCGGCGATGGGGGTGATGATGTCGAGCCAGGAACGCAGCAGCAGCCCGGCCGTTCCGAAGAGCACCCCGGTGGCCACGAACACGAGACTGAACCCGAGGATGAACAGGCCAACCCCGGCGAGCAGGCGGCGGCGGTCCTGAGGTTTGCCGTCGCCGGTGAACCCGCCGATGTAACCGAGGTACCCCGGCACGAGCGGGAGGACGCACGGGGACGCGAACGAGACCAGCCCCGCGAGGAGCGCGATCGGGAGAGCCAGGGCGAAGTTACCGTCGAGAACGATCTCGCCGATCGAGCCCACTCAGCTCTCCTCGGCGAGCACGCGATCGATCATGGACTGCAGGATCGACGGCTCGGACAGCAGGCCAGACCACCGCGCGGCGACCCGTCCCTCGCGGTCGAGCACGAGTGTGGTCGGTACGGCGTTGGGCGCGACACTCTCGGCGAACGCGAATTGCACGGCGACGTCGTTGGCGTCGAGGATCGACGGGTAGGTCACCTCGAACTTGCGGGCGAAGGCCTGCGAGGTGGCTTCCTGGTCGTAGGTGTTCACCCCGAGGAAGTTGACGCCGGCCTCCGCGTTGTCCACCGAGAGCTGCTGCAGGTCGGGGGCCTCGAGGCGGCAGGGCGGGCAGCCCGCGTACCAGAAGTTGACCACGTAGACAGAGCCGGCGTAGTCCTCGCTCGAGATGGCGGCGCCCTCGTCGCTCACACCCTCGAAGCTGACCGGCTCGCCGCGCTCGTCTGGCGCGTACTCCTTGTACACGCCGTCGCCGGAGATGTAGTTCGTGTCGGTGCCGTCGGCGTACTGCTCGGCGAGCGGGTCGCTCGAGCACCCAGCGAGCATCGCGACCGCGGCGAGCATCGCGGCACCTATAACTACGGCCCGCGAACGGCGTCCGGCGCGCGCCGGACGCGCGGCCCGCGGGTGCTGCCTAGCCCGCGGCTGCCTCGTACTTGTGGTCACACTGCTCCCAGATCGGTGGCGTTCTGAGCCAACTCTCGCGCAGGATCCTGATAGTCAACCTCAACGAAGCGGCCATCGCGCTTCTCGAAGGTGGTGATGCTGGAGAGCGTGCAGCGTCGTTTGCGGGGGTCGTGGTACAGCTTCGCGCCGGAGAGTTTGCGGTGCGTTGTCCAGATGGGCAGCTGGTGGCTGACCAGGACGACTTCACCTGAGTCCGTGGCATCCCACGCATCCTCCATCGAAGCGAGCATGCGCGCCGCGATTGACTCGTAGGCCTCGCCCCAGCTCGGGCGGAGCGGGTTGAGAACCCACGGCCACGACTTCGGGCGGGTCAGCACCTTCGGCCCAAACTCGAAGTTCTGCCCCTCGAACTTGTTGGTCGGCTCGATGATGCGGTCCTCGGTGTGGATCGGCAGGCCGAACGCGGCCGCCCAGGGCTCTGCAGACTCCTGCGCGCGCTGCAGCGGGCTGGCATACACGCGGGTGATCGGGTGTCCGGCGAGGGACTCGGCCGCAGCCGCCGCCATCCGGTGTCCGAGCTCGCTCAGCCCGAACCCGGGGATGCGGCCGTACAGGACCTTGGTGGGATTGTGGACCTCGCCGTGGCGGACGAGATGAATGAGGGAGGCAGGCACGCTTTCCAGTGTACTTTTCGCACGTCCGTAGAAGTTGCCCGCTGCTCGAGTGGACGGGACCGACGCGGTCGGGACTGATGGTGCTCACTCGCAGCGGAAGAATCGCCGCGCACGACTAAACTCGTCACTCGTGACTACACGCACCCTGATTAAGAACCTTGCCGCTTCCACCGACGGGCCGATCTCCGTCTCGGGATGGGTTGAAACGGTCCGAGATCAGAAGAAGGTGCAGTTCGTTGTACTGCGTGACGAGTCGGGCGCGGTGCAGCTGGTTCACCCCCGACTGTTCAACGAAGACAAGACCCCCGCAGAAGACCCCATCGCCGACGAGATCTCCTCGCTCAGCCAGGGCAGCTTTCTCACCGTCTCCGGCGAGCTGAAGCACGACGAGCGCGTGAAGCTCGGCGGCGTCGAAATCAAGGTCGAGTCGATCGACGTTGCATCGCGCGCCATCCCCGAGACCCCGATCGCCGACGACAGCGGCGTCGACAAGCGCATGGACTGGCGTTTCCTCGACCTGCGCGTACCGAAGAACGCCCTCATATTCAAGATCCAGACCACACTCGAGCACGCGTGGCGCACCTACTGGGTCGAAAACGACTTCATCGAACTGCACACCCCGAAGCTCATGGCCAGCGCTTCCGAGTCCAAGGCTGAGCTGTTCGAGGTCGACTACTTCGATGGCAAGGCCTACCTCGCGCAGAGCCCCCAGTTCTTCAAGCAGATGGCGCAGCCCGCCGGCTTCGGCAAGATCTTCGAAGTTGGGCCCGCGTTCCGCGCCGACCCGTCATTCACCAGCCGTCACGCCACGGAGTTCACCAGCGTCGACTCCGAGATCAGCTGGATCGACAGCCACGAAGACGTAATGAAACTGCACGAGGAGCTGCTCGTCGCGGGCTTCCAGGCTGTCAAGGACAAGCACGGCGCCGAGATCCTCGCGCTCTGGGACGTCGAGGTAACGGTTCCGACCGTGCCGTTCCCTCGCATCCCCCTTGCGGAGGCCAAGCGCATCGTCGCCGAGCGTGGCTACGAGGTGCCCCGCGCCGACGACGACATGGACCCCGAGGGCGAGCGCCAGATCGCGGCCTACGTCAAGGAGACCTTCGGCCACGAGTTTGTATTCCTGACGGACTATGCCTCGAGCATCCGCCCGTTTTATCACATGAGGCATGCGGATGACGCGGCGCTGACCAACAGCTACGACCTCATCTTCAACGGGGTGGAAATCTCTACCGGCGCCCAGCGCGAGCACCGCGTCGACGTGCTGATCGAGCAGGCGAAGGACAAGGGACTCGAGCCGGAAGAGCTCGACTTCTACCTGGACTTCTTCCGGTACGGAGTACCGCCGCACGGTGGTTTCGGCATGGGCCTGTCCCGCGTGCTGATGCTGATGCTGCACCTGCCGAACCTGCGCGAGGCGACCTACCTGTTCCGCGGGCCGACTCGCCTGCTGCCCTAACTGCGGGCGCGGCATCCCCCTTCATCAATAAACGCACTCTCGACGACGTGCCCCGCTCGTGGGTACGTCGTCGAGTACGTTAACCGATCGATTAGACGGTGACGACCGAGACCGACAGCGCGAGCTCGTCGATGACCGGCAGGAGACCAAGCAGGCTCTCCACGTTGTAATTCGAGGCGATCATCACCACGTCGAGTCCGTCTGCGCGCCAGGCGTACTGGGCGATAGCGATGACGGAATGGCTGTTGTCGCCGGAGTCGACGTAGCGCAACGACCGCAGGCCGTCACCCATGCCCCGGGAGTGCAGGGTCAAAACTTCGGTCGGGCGAGCGACGGGTGCGTCGTCCGCCAACGCCAGGTCTTCGAGGGAGAGCGACTCGTCAGTCGCCAGCTGGACAATGCTGACAAAGAGCACTTCGTTGAACGCGTCGCCCATGTAGATAAAGCGGCTCTCATCATCGGGAGTGTCCACCGCGATGAAACGGACCGTGGCAGCCAGCGCCTCGCCCACCTTCGCGTCCACACCGGCCGACTCGGCAAAGAGTCTGCCGGTGGTGTCTGCCCACTCGTCGACATTTGCAAACGTGTTGAACGGCCACGTTTCCGGCGCGTACAGCCACACATCGCGGTCAAAGTCCAGGTGAATGGTCTTCGACCCACTCGTGCTCTTGCTCGTGCTCGTGCTCTTGCTCTTGCTCTTGCTCTTGCTCTTGCTCTTGCTCTTGCTCTTGCTCTTGCTCTTGCGGGAAGCGGGTGCCGCCTCCCGCCATGACAGGGGCACCAGTCGGAATAGTCCGAGCACTGCGCGCAGCAATAGAAGCGCAAACGCCACAACGAAGGCCATGACCGCAACGACCGATTCGCCCTCGATGCCGGGCGCACCCACAAACGCGGTGCTGAAAATCAGGCCGAAAAAGAACATCAGCGCGGTGGCGTTCAGCAGCGAGGCGCGGCTGATGCTGGGGAACTTCGCGAGCGGCAAGGGAATCGTCCAGATGGAGAGGAAGAGCATGACCACCGCGGGAACCCACATGAGCCACGACTGGGGATCGAACGCCGGGTAGGAGTCTGCGAATCCGAACACGCCGCCCTGGGCTTCTGTCGGCACTGTGCCCGTGAAAAGCCCGATGAGCATGATCACAAGCGGCGGAACAAAAAGTGCCACAAAATAGAACCCTGCCGCGCCCACGAAGAGCACCTCGGTGACCGTCTGTGCCTTGGCGCGAGTCAGAGTGAACGCCATGACCGTCAGACCTCGCCCACAGCGGTTTCGCGCCACGCGCGCGGTACCAAGCGCACTAATCCCGCGACCGCCCGCAGCAGAAATAGAGCGAACGCGACCGCCATTATCAAGGCCGCAAACACCCCCTGATTGTTGATGCCCGGAGCACCCTCAAAGGCGATGCCGAGTGAAAGGGAGATCAAGAACATCACAAGCGACGTGTTTGCCAGGGCGGCTCGACCCGATCCCACTCTTGAACGCATGGGGAGGGGGACTGTCCAGATCGCGAGGAAGATCATGGCAGCTGCAGGAATCCAGAGCAGCCAGGACTGCGGGTTGAACGCGGGGTATCCGTCGGCTACTCCGAATACGCCGCCCTGTGCTTCAGTCGGGGCGGTTCCCGTCGCCAGGCCGATGATCATCACGATGGCGACGGGGAGCATGCACACCACTACGAAGAATACTCCGGCCGCAGTGTAGACACCGTGGGCGATTGATTCTCGTCTGCGCTGACGCAGCGCGGCACCGGTGGCGCGGGCGGGTCGCGTCATGGTTACTTGTGACTCGGTTGCTTACGCGTCGACTATGGCGATGGAAAGGGCGAACTCGTCAATGATCGGACGCAATTCGATGAACTGCACAACGTCGAAGCTCGATGCGATCACGACCACGTCTAGTCCCTCTGACCGCCAGGCGTACTGGATGGTCACGGCGATGCTGTGCTCATCCCCGCCGGTGTCGGCGTAGCGAATCGAGCGGATGCCCTCTCCGAGCGTCGGTGAAACAAATACATCTGTCTCGGGGGGACGCACTACCGCGGGATCACCCACCGCCGCGAGATCTTCGAGTGTCAGTTCCTGCGCTGACTCGGCCTGCAGCACACTCACGAAGAACACGTACTCGAAAGGGCTGGCCAAATAGACGAACCGGCTCTCGAACTCACTCTGTTCAAGCGCGAGGGTGCGAATTCCGGCAGAGAGCGCCTCACCCGCCTTCGCTTTGACGCCGTGGTATTCGGCCATCAGCCGGCCGACGGTGCCGGAGAGTGCGTCGATGTCAGCAAAATCCCCCGATGGCCATGATTCTGGCAGGTACAGCCAAGCGTTCTGGTCGAAGTTTGCGACAATCGTTTTCATCGGGCGTCCTCGCTCACCCTCGACCACGCGAGAGTCTCCATCATGATGTCGAACAGTTCGGTGAACGCCTCGACGATAGGCGCATACTCAGCGTTATGCCCACCCGAGATGCTGCATACCGCGACAAGGGTGCCGCTGTTGCGTTCGGGCACTGCCCACGAGTAATAGAGCGTGCGAACCGCGCTGATCGGCGCATCGCCACTGACGGGGGCCGGTTCGCCAGCGCCAGCTACCTGATCGGGGTGGTCGGCTACCTGATCGGGGTGGTCAACCACCTCGCGCAGGGCGTCACCCGCGCGGGTCGCGACAATGGTCGAGCCAGGACGAGCGGCGTGCATGTGCTTGATCAACGCTTTTGCCGCCACCTCAGAGGGTGCGTTGGTGGGCACCTGGCTCATGACGATTCCGGCCGAGAGGGGAACCTCCCACGGGGTCTCAACGGGGAAGATGACGTCTACAGCGTGAGCCTTGCGAGCAGAAGCTATTCCTTTGCGGAGAGACTCGGCAACGCGTGTTTTACGGGGGCCATAGCTGTCCATGGGCAGGCCTGCAAAACGCTCTTCGAGTAGCGTGTCGATCGCCTTGTCAGTGCCGTCACCCACAGGGATCATGACCCAGGTGGGCGGGATGATGATGCGGTACGAGCGTGGGCGGGCGACGGGCAGAAGCGTCGGGTCGCTCATGGACGACGTGATTTCAGGCAACGTTGATGTCCTTTTCCCCGGGTGAACGTGGCTGCACGGGCGTACCTTCCCGCCACGATTTTGGAACAAGTCGAAGTGCACCAGCGATCGTGCGCAACAAGAGCAGAACGAACGTCAGGCCCACGACCAGGGACGCGTACAGCCCCGCTGGGCCAATTCCGGGGGCGCCAACAAACGCCCCGCCGTTCACGAAGGCCATCAGGAACAACGCGAGCGTCACGTAGGTCAGTACCGGCCGGCTCAGCCCCGCAGAACCGCGCCCGCTCATGCCCCGCATGGGAAGCGGAATCGTGAAAAGCGAAAAAGCCAATAAGACGATGGCGGGAATCCAGATCAGCCATGCCTGCGGGTCGAAGGCAGGATACCCACTGGCAACACCGTAGATCCCTCCCTCGTCTTCCGAGGGGGTGGTCCCGGTAACCAGTCCAATGGCCATGATGACGAGGACTGGGAGGAGAGTGACCGCGACGAGCACAATTCCGGCGCACCAGAACGCAGCGCCCGCGAGCTTCTCGGCCTTCAGCCGACCCGCCGGCGTCATGGTCGTCCCCCGAAACCGAACGTGGTGCTGTCCTTCACGCCGCCGTACCACTCACTCACGCCCGCAGCGCGATCGGAGATCGCAGAAGGAAACGAACTGAGACGGTCGCCCATGTCGTCCAGGGCCTTATTTCCCCATTCGACAACAGCACCCGTTGCGCCGGCAATCACCTGAGTGTTCACCAGACGCGTGCCTGCCTGCACAATCAGGTCGTCGGCTGCACCGCCCGCGCCCATCATCGAGTTCTTCAGGACGCGTGCCGCCACCGCGGTTTCGTGACCTCCGTGGATGACCATGTCCAGTCCCCACGAGAGCTTGTTGCTGAGCCCTGCCCGACTGGGAATGACAGCGTTCATGCTGTTGGTCACCGACTGCAGC
The DNA here is from genome assembly GCF_003003265.1 of Glaciihabitans tibetensis. GTDB lineage: Bacteria > Actinomycetota > Actinomycetes > Actinomycetales > Microbacteriaceae > Glaciihabitans > Glaciihabitans tibetensis. The sequence continues at coordinate 100,793 of NZ_PVTL01000008.1, read as the reverse complement.
GGGTTCGAGCGTGTACCCGCTGCGGCAACGGTTTGCACCCGGGACGCCTTAAGCCCGGTCATGGTGCCCGTCAGCGCCTTGCCCGCGATTGCGCCGACGCCCGCGGTTGCAAAGCCGATCGCGTCAATCGCGAATTCGGCCCAGGACTGATTTCCCGTTGCCGACAGGGCGAGGCTCACCACGGCGGTCACACCGGCGAGAACGAGGGCCACGAGGCCAAAGATGGGGAAGAAAATGCTCGCGATCGCGAAGAGAGTTGCGGCGGTGCTGAGCAGGTCCTTGAATATCGCTATCATTTCGGCGTTCTCGTTGATCCAGTCGACGGCGCCGTCCCAGAGGTCGCCGGCCCACCCAGAGAAGTTGTCCCAGGCACTGTCATTGAGGTCATCGCTATTGATCGCGGCGGAGATTGAATCTGCGGCGATCTGCGCTGCCGTGTCCCGCATCTCAACGGCGCGGTCATACATCGCTTGCGCGGACGCAAGGTCGCCCGCCGCGGAGGTCGCAGAGGTCTCATACGCCCGCTGCTTTTCCTCAGCTTCTGCCCGCTCCTCCGGCGTGGTCGCCGACATCGCCTGCATTTCGTGGACCTCGGCCGAGTTGTTCGCCGTCGCAGCCGCCTCCTGCGCTGCGTCCCGAGACGCCGCCGCGGTGGCCGCGAGCTGCTGGGCGGCTTCGAGGGATGACGCGTACGTGGTCAGCGCAGATCCCGCGGTGTCGTACCGCCCATCGAGGGTTTCGAGGCGAGTCGCGACTTCGTCGGATGCTTCTACGAGCGCAGTTATTGCCTCGCTCTCGCCCATCGCGCTGTCGGCGGCCAGGCGGCGCATCTCGCTGGCGGCGCTTCGCACGGCGAGCGCGGTCGCGGTGTATTTGCTGGCCTCGACCCGAATGCCCGACGGATCTCCCGGGAGCTCAGCTATTGCAGCACCCTGAGGTTGTCCCCACATGTCAGGCCCCGTCCGTCAGTGCTTTTGCCAGCTCGTTATCAATCGATTCAAAGCCGTCGGCCACGGCAATGGCCTTCTCTTTCAAACTGTCGATCTGCGCCATGAGCTCCTCGCGTCGGTTGTCCCATTGCCCGGAGAAGTCGGAAATCACACCCGCGAGCTGCGGCTGGCCGACCATCGCAGCCAATGCCTCGCTGGACGCGGACGCGCCTTCCAGGGTGCTGCGCACCGTTGCCAGATTTTGCCCCAAGCTCTGAACCGCGGTTGTGTCAACAGACAGTTTTTGCCCACCCATGGAACCCGTCTTTCGTAGAAGTCGCCATCAGCCTATCGGGATAGCACCGAAACCAGAGCTTTCCCCACCTCCAACCCAGCGGCTGCGGCCGGAATGCGCAAGGATGGGGTTATGTCTAAAAAGATTGATGCAGCGCGCAAGCGCCTCACAAAGGCACTGAAGAATCATGCCGCCGTTGTTGGTGGCACCGCCGTGTCGCTGAAGAAGGCCCAGCGCGCCGTAACCGAGGTACACCAGGCCGCCATCGACTATTCCGCTCTCGTCGAGGCCAAGACCGGCATCGAGAGCTCGTTCCCGATGCTGTGGCAGGACGGCCTCGAGCCGTCGACCGTCGCCTCACTTGTCGCCGAGCGGGATGCCCTCGCCAGCAAGCCCAAGGGCAAAGACAAGAAGTAGCGTTCTGCCGCCCGACTAGAACTCGAAGTCGATCGACGCGCGCTCTGCCACGTGCTGCCGCACAATCGCGGCCGCCGCCTGGTGCTCAGGGTGCACCTGATAGGCCTCGAGGTCGTCGAACGTCGCGTACTCGGCGACGAGAACGATGTCCCAGTTGGACTCCGGATACGCCGCATTGCGTGCGACCGTGAGCGCCAGCACACCGGGCACGCTCGAAGCCAGCGGCAACAGAGCGCCGGCAACCGCGGTGTGTGACGTGGCCTTGGCCGATTCGTCGGCCGCCTTGAGCTTCCAGGTCACGATGTGCTTGATCATTGCGTCTTCTCCTTGAGCGCCGCGGCGAGGCGGTCGGCGTTGACCCGCCAAATGTTGTGCACCGCGCCATCGATGAGCACCACGGGAATCTCCTCGACGTAGCGCTCGGTGAGCGCGGCGTCGTCGATGATCGACGTCTCGACGAAGCTCACCGCCGGAAACAACTCGAGCACGCCGGCAACAACGCCACGAGCCGCATCGCAGAGGTGGCAGCCCGGCCGAGTCAAAAGGGTCACTGTGGTCACCCCGCAAGCCTACGGGCACTCCGTGCGCACTATACGAGGATGTCGTGCAGGTGGATGTCGCGCCGCTCACCGATTGCGCCCAGCCGATGTCCCTACACTTGGCGAGATGCCCAATGCCGACCGTCCACTGCCCGGTGATGCACCGATCGTCGCGTTCTTCGACGTAGACAACACCTTGCTCCGCGGCGCCAGTATCTTCCACATCGCGAAGGCCGCGCGTCGACGGGGACTCATCAGCGTCCGAGACATCGTGCGCTTCGGATGGCATCAGGCGACGTTCTTGTCGGTGGGCGAGAACAAGCGGCACATGGCATCCATCAAAGATCGCGCCCTGGAATTGCTCAGCGGCTACTCCGCGGCCGAGCTGGTCGTGATCGCCAACGAGGTCTTCGACCGCGACATCGAGCCCCGGCTCTGGCCGGAGACGGTCGAGCTAACCCGGGAGCACCTGCGCAAGGGGCACTCCGTGTGGCTGATCACCGCCTCGCCGCAGATCGTCGCGCAGGTGATCGCTGATCGACTTGGCCTCACCGGCGCCCTCGGCACCCGCGCAGAAACGGTCGACGGGATGTTTACGGGACGCCTCGACGGCCCCGTGCTGCATGGTGAACAGAAGGCCGTCGCGGCACGAGACCTCATTGCGGGTACCGACGTTGACCTCGCCCATTGTTGGGCCTACTCGGACTCGAGCAACGACATCCCACTGCTGACCGCCGTGGGAAACCGGGTCGTCGTGAACCCCGACGCCGCGCTCAGCAAACACGCCAAGGCGGCGGGCTGGACGATTCTGCAGCTCAAACGATCGAGCATCCGTGACGCGCAGCGCACGGTGCGCCGGGAGGCCCGGGTGGCGCGTCCGGCGAGAAGGGGCAAATAAAAAAGCGCTGGGCCCGAGAGCCCAACGCTTTTTACGACTCGAAGTCTGTGAGGACTCGAGGTCTACTTCTTGTTACGACGCTGGTGACGCGTCTTGCGAAGCAGCTTGCGATGCTTCTTCTTCGCCATGCGCTTGCGGCGCTTTTTGATGACGGAACCCATAAATCACCTCGCTGAATGCTGATTGGACCACCGGTCCGATCAGAACCGCGGAAAAACATAACTCCTAAGATTACCCCACTCTGGGGACGGAAGCGCCAATTACGGAAAGAACGGCCGATTCCGGGATACGAAAGGACCGTCCGAACCGCACAGCGGGGAGCTCACCGGAGTGCACGAGGCGGTACACGGTCATGTTGGAGACCCGCATCATCTCGGCGACTTCGGCCACCGTGAGGAAACGCACGTCGATCAGACCTTGCGACACTCGCGCCCCCTTGCTCTTACGAAATTTCACTCAAAAATGTTACGGGAGTGACTCGTAAATATAGAGCGTTGGACGACTCGCCGTCTACCTTCGCGTGATTCGACGCAATCCATGAGATAGCCGGTCTTGCGCATTGTGTAGTGCCGTCGTCGCTTTGTAGGACCGATCAGCAACCGTGCGGCCGACCTGCGAGCCCACCCGTGCGCCGGCCCACGCGGTGAATGCGGGGGACGCGTCCGCGTCATCGGGATCGATCCGCGAAGGATCGAAATCGGCGCTCAAGAACGGGATCAGCCAGTCTTCCAGCGCCTCCAAGGGGGTCGCTTCAAGGCTGTAATAGCGGTGCTGGCCCTCCTCCCGCACAGACACCAGGCCGTGGTCACGCAGCACCTTCAGATGCTTGGACACCGTCGGCTGGCTGGTGCCGAGCAGCTGGACGATCTCGCCGACACGCAGCTCTCCGGTGTCCGAGTCCGTCGCGACGTAGCGGGCAAGCAGGAGGGACAGCAGGTCGCGACGAGTCGGATCCGCAACTACGTCAAAGATGTCAGCCATGGTTTCAGGTTACCGAGGCCGTGGCTGCATCCTCTCGCAGCACACCGGCAATCGGGCACCATGTTTTTTCGGTTGCGCTGGTTTTTCGGTTGCGTTGATACAGTGACCCTCGCGACGCCATTCACCGGGTCTTCGCCGCCATCTCCGTAACGGTAGAAACGAGGCCATTCATTGGTTGACAGGATTCCCCACGACGCACCAGTGCTCGTTGTCGGGCTGGGACGGTTTGGCGCGGCGACCGCGGGACAACTCGACCGACTCGGCCGCGAAGTGCTCGCCGTCGACGCGGACGCGACACTCGTGCAGAAGTGGTCCGAGCGCATTACCCACGCCGTGCAGGCCGATGCACGCAATATCGAGGCGCTGCGTCAGGTGGGCGCCCAGGACTTCGCCATCGCCGTCGTCGCCGTGGGCTCGTCCATCGAGGCGAGCGTGCTCATCACGGCAAACCTGGTAGACCTCAAGGTGCCGCAGATTTGGGCGAAGGCAATCAGCCAGTCCCACGGGAAAATCCTGGCCCGCATCGGCGCCAACCACGTGATCTACCCGGAGGCCGAAGCCGGCGAGCGCGTCGCTCACCTTGTGTCCGGCCGGATGCTCGACTTCATCGAGTTCGACGATGGTTTTGCGCTGGTCAAGATGTTTCCGCCCAAGCCGATCCGCGGCATCCCGCTGTCTGATTCGCTTGTTCGCAAGAAATACGGCGTCACGGTCGTCGGGGTGAAGGCCCCGGGCAAGGACTTCACCTACGCCGAAGGGGACACCGTTGTCTCGAACCACGACCTCATCATCGTCAGCGGAACCTCAGCGAATATCGAGAAATTCGCGGCGCTGCAGAGTTAGCTGGACCGCCTGGCTACCTTCGGCTCGACCCTCGATCGCTCGCCGCGGGGGCCGGTTACTGCACGAGCGGGCCACTGGGCAGGGGCCGGCTACTGGGCGAGCGGCGGCCGGGCCAAACGAAGTGCCGCCATTCGTCTCTGACAGTGCGTGCGCGGGGTGACTATCGCGCCGGCCGGGGTGACATTGCCTCAGGTGTCATGATGTGTTGCTGCGCGAAAACCGAGGTGCCACCTTTCGTCGAAGTGACTTGGCTGAGGTGTCACGATTCGTCGATTGTCCACGCCGACGTGTCACGAGTTGTCGCAACGCTTTCGCGAGTTGCGACCACCTGCGCCACCTCAGCACGGGCGCTGCAGTCGCGGGCGCGAGGTGTCACTATTTGTCGGTGGCCCGAGTTGATGCCGCGCGCCTCACTGAGTCCCTTCGGCGGTACCGATGGCCGGGACGAGGTCGCGGAGTTCTCGCAGCGAGCCCGCAGCGAAGTGGAGTGGCAGCGTCTGTCGACTGAGCAGGGCGAGCGCGGGCACCCGTGTTGTGGCTCGAGCGGCCATGGCCGTCGACCGACGCGTGCAAATGACCATGGTGACCAACGCGTGCGAATGACTATGGTGATCGAGGAGCACGTCGGATTGCATTGCGCTTAGTTACTCCGCGAACAGCGCCGGCGTGCGGCTAGCGCCCACCGCCCGGGAAGGATGGGGCGGTGCCGTCTCCGCGCCACGGAGGGACGCCGTTTTGAGTTTCGCCGGTCGTGACGCTCTGGCTGGGGTTGTTCCAGTTGGCGTAGACCCCGAGGGCCACGCCACCACCTAAGATTTCCGCGGCGACGATCAAGGCGGCCACACCGAGGGCGGCGATAGTGATCCGCCGTTGTGTAGGGGTGCGCACGGGTGCGGGCAGAGCGTACGCCGGCGCAGCAGTGTTCGGCGCGGTCCGCGCGGTCGGCACACTCGTTGCTGGAGCGGCGTTGGGCGCGGTCGGCGCCGCGGCGTCTGGCTGAGGCGCCGTAGCAGTGTCTTCGTTACGTGAGCCGTCGGTGGAGGCCATGGCATGCGTCCTTTCGCAATGGGGCGGATCGCTCCGTCAGCGGGCGGGCGGATTCCGTCAGTGGGGCGGACTGGCGCCGCCGGATGAAGCCAGCATCCCCAAGCGGGCTATGAACTCCGTAAGAAAGGACAGGGCGACCGCTGAAGGCACCTCAGCACCAGGGCGCGTCGGCACCTCAGCACCAGGGCGCGTCAACACGTCAAGGGCGCCTCAGCAGCTCAGCCCGCGGCAAGCTCCTTAGCCCGCGCGAGCGCCGCCGCGGTCGCCCGATCAAACGTGGCCTTGAGGTCGGCGTCAACGAATTCCGCGATCGCCCGCTCGGTCGTGCCGCCCGGGCTGGTTACCCGGCGACGCAGTTCCTCGGGTGGCACATCGCCTGCGGCGAGCAGCTCGCTGGCGCCGCGGAAGGTGCCGTTGACCATCACCGCGGCCTCCTCCGGAGTAAACCCGAGATCGATGGCGGTGCGCGTTAACTCCTCGATTAGGTAGAAGACGTATGCGGGCCCTGATCCGCTGATCGTGCTCAACGCGTCGACCTTCGCCTCCGGTACCTCGAGAACCGAGCCCACCGTTTCGAACAGCGCGCGGGTGAGCGCCATGTCGTCCGCGGTGGTGCGGGTGCCCGCGGAGATACCCGTCACCGCGAGTCCAACGACAGCGGGGGTGTTGGGCATTGCGCGCGCGACGGCTCCGGGCACCAGCGCCTCCATCGCCGCGATCGGCACGCCGGCTGCGACGCTAATCACTAAAGCGTCCGGCGCGAGGTGCCCGGCGATGGAACGGAGCAGGTCGCCGACCATGGCCGGCTTCACCCCGACGAGCACTATCCGAGCACCATCGATTGCCATCAGATTGGCGTCGGGGTCACGCTCGAGCGACAGCGAACGCACGCCCTCAGCCGCCAGCGCCTCCGCCTTGGATTCGGTGCGATTGGTGACCCGGATGTCGCCGGTGACACTCACTCCTGGCTGTACGAGCCCGCTAAGAATCGCACCGCCCATCGAGCCGGAACCGAGTATCGCGATTGTGGGAAGCGTAGCCATAAGCACATCCTAGGATTGACGCATGAGCACAGCAGGCGGTAACCGGGCGATCATTGCGGCACTTCTCGCAAACCTCGCCATCGCGATCACGAAGTTCATCGCCTGGGTGTTTTCCGGATCGAGTTCGATGCTCGCCGAAAGCGTGCACTCGCTCGCCGACACAGGCAATCAGGGCCTCCTGCTGCTGGGCGGTCGCAAGGCGAAGAAGCACGCAGACGCCGCGCATCCCTTCGGCTACGGTCGCGAGCGCTACGTCTACGCGTTTGTGGTCTCGATCATCCTGTTCTCGGTCGGTGGTGTGTTCTCCATCTACGAAGGAATCGAGAAGCTCGCAGAGCCTCACCCGCTCGAAAACTGGTGGCTGCCGGTGCTCGTACTCTTCATCGCGATCCTCGCCGAATCGTTCTCGTTCCGCACCGCGATGAAGGAATCGAACCATGTGCGGGGCAAGCAGTCCTGGATCGAGTTCATCCGTCGCGCCAAGGCCCCCGAGCTTCCCGTCGTGCTGCTCGAGGACTTCGCGGCCCTCATCGGTCTGGTCTTTGCGCTGTTCGGAGTCGGCCTCACCGTGCTGACCGGAGACGGCGTCTTCGACGCGATCGGCACCCTCTGCATCGGTGTGCTGCTGATCCTGGTCGCCATAGTCCTCGGAATCGAAACCAAGAGCCTGCTGGTGGGTGAGGGAGCGAGCACCACCGACATCGTCGCAATTCGCGATGCCATCAACGCGCACCCCGACGTCGAGGCGCTCATCCACATCAAAACTCTCTACATCGGCCCTGAGGAACTGCTGGTCGGCGCGAAGGTTGCCTTTGCCAGCACGGCCAGACTGACGGATGTCGCTGTGTCGATCAATTCGGTCGAAGCGGCCATCCGTGAGGTAGTCCCCGTAGCGCGGATCATCTACATCGAGCCCGACGTGTACGTCACGCCCGGCGAGGGAAGCACGCCGACCGAATCGATCGTGATCCGCTCGGCCGACTAGCGCTACCGGGACGCGCGGGGCTGGCAAGCGCCAGCCAGCGGGTGTCGGCGTGCCGGCGAACACACGCTTGCGAGTGCTGCGACGCGCTCGCGAAGCCTCGCACGTGCCCACCGGACAGCAACCGTCGCTGACCTCCGCCGACCGGACAGTAGCCGATTTCCCGCCTCGCCGACCGGGCAGCTCTGAGCCCGATCGCGACCGAAACGCGCCGGGACTGGCCGCTCGACGCGGCCGCAGCGGGGTGACCATCGACTGGTGTCCGGTCAGCGGCGATCCGCCCGCCGTTCCCCCTGTGCCAGCCTTCGGTGAGACCGCTGGCGGCCACGACGCGCCCAGCTACCGACGGACCTCGAAGAACTCGAGCAGCAGCGCCGCGCAGGCATCCGCCTCAACCCCGGCAACGACCTCGACCGAGTGATTGAGCCGACGATCGCGCAGCACGTCGTAGACGCTGCCGACGGCGCCAGCCTTCTCGTCCCACGCGCCGAACACCACCCGCGGGATACGCGCGGACAGAATCGCCCCCGCGCACATCACGCAGGGCTCGAGGGTGACCACGAGGGTCGTCCCGGTGAGGTGCCAGTCGCCCGTTGCGCGCGCGGCTGCCCGAATCGCGACCACCTCGGCATGCGCGGTGGGGTCCTGGTGCAATTCGCGCTCGTTGTGGCCGCGGCCGAGGACGGTTCCGTCGGCGGCGAGAACGAGCGCGGCCACGGGAACATCGCCGGTCGCCAGCGCGAGGTGGGCGTCGGCAATCGCCGCGCGCATCCACTTTTCGTATTGAGTCACCAGTCCCCTCCGATAGATTGAGCCTATGCGAGTACACGTAGCCGACCACCCGCTCATCACGCACAAGCTCACGGTGCTCCGCGACAAGAACACTCCGTCGCCGACCTTCCGTGCGCTGGCGGAGGAGCTGATGACGCTGCTCGCCTACGAAGCCACCCGCAACGTGCGGGTCGAAACCGTGCAGGTCGAGACCCCCGTCGCCACCGCCACAGGACTCGCGATCAGCTCGCCGCGCCCGCTGGTGGTTCCGATCCTCCGTGCCGGGCTCGGCATGCTCGAGGGAATGGTTAACCTCGTTCCCACGGCCGAGGTCGGATTCCTCGGTATGGTGCGCGACGAAGAAACCCTGCAGCCCACGACCTACGCCGAGCGCCTGCCCGATGATCTGTCGAACCGCCAGTGCTTCGTGCTCGATCCGATGCTCGCCACGGGTGGGTCGTTGATCGCCGCGATCGATTTCCTCCTTGCACGCGGTGCGGTGGATGTCACGGCCGTCTGTTTGATCGCCGCCCCCGAGGGTCTGGCGGCCGTAGAAAAAGCCATGGCCGGTCGTGACGTGACGATCGTGCTCGGCGCGGTCGACGAGAAGCTCAATGAGCTCGGCTACATCGTGCCCGGTCTCGGCGACGCCGGAGACCGCCTGTACGGGCTCGTCTGATCCACGCAATCGGCGGCCGTGCGCGGCGCCATCACCGAGGCGTGAGCAGCGCCTCACCGCGCCACACCGCGCCACGGCCAGCCGCGCCCGGCCCGTTATCCGTTCCCCGTTCACAGTTCCCCGTTCCCAGTTCCCAGTTCCCGTTCCCAGTTCCCAGTTCGTACCAGTTTGCCCGTGAGACTTGACAGGGCGAGCGTGTGTGCAAGATAGTTGCTGCATGACCGTTCACGCGCACCCCCTGACCTCCCTCGAGGCCCCTGGGACTGCCGGCATGATGATGCCGACGCGTACCGTCATGTGTTGCCGAATGTGTGCCTAAGCGCCCCACTCTCGCCGAGTCCCCGCTTTTCACCTAGCTAGAAGCCCCGCTTCCGCTGGATTCCGTCGCTTCCTTCGCGAAGTGTCGGACTGAAAACGCCGCGACTCCCGGACCCGCAGATCGCTCAGATCTCAGATCGCGCAGATCTTAGATCGCGCAGATCGCCGGTCCCACACCACACACATCGCACCACCCTCTCCGAAGGATCTCCCCCTCGATTCCGAGGCCCTTCGCACCCCAAAGGACTCTCCAATGTCACTCGCAACCCTCGACCGTCCCACCGCCACTTCTACCGCCGCCGCTTTTGCCCCCCGCGTAGTGCAGGCACCCCGCCCGGCCGCACCCACCGAGGCACCCCGCCTTCGCGCGGTTCCCACCGGCACCGAGGCCCGCGGCTTTGTGCTCTACGTGGGAATCGACGAGCTGAAGGCGGCGAATGCCGGAACCGACCTCGGCCACATCGTCGAGCAGCTGAAGAGCCTCGCCGCTCAGCTGGTGCCGTCGTCTGAGACCTACGCCGCCGTCGCCCTGGCACCCCGCGGCGCCGGTGGACGAGACGTCGACGTCGTGCGCCTCGCGCTGCAGGACCCCGCCGCCCTCGCCAAGCACCGCCAGGCGGACGAGGCCCCCGCAACCGTCAAGGAGGGCGTGGTTGTGGACATCTCCCGCAAGCGCGTTGTGCTCGACGGCGAGCCGGCCGCGCTCACCTACAAGGAGTTCGAACTGCTTCAGTACCTGGTGCTGCGGGAGGGTCGCACCATCGACCGCTCCGAGCTGATCGCGTCGCTCTGGGCCGCCGGCGACGACGAGATCCCCAACGAGCGCACGATCGACGTGCACGTTCGGCGCCTGCGCTCCAAGCTCGGCGCTTATGAGGACATCGTGCGCACCGTACGCGGGGTCGGCTACCGCTTCGACCGTCACGCCGACGTCTCCATCCGCCAGGCCAGCACCCCGTCGCCCGACTTCATCTGACCCGCAGCTCCGCGCACGCCGCCCGGAGCCCGGAGCCCGGATCACACTCTCCTGACCCCGCCTCTCATCTCGGTCTGCAAGACTTTTCTTCACGTCGGACACACCCCGTCGGATACCCCCCCGACGAAATACGCCGACGACGAGAGGCCCCCATGACTGACGCTGAGCTGAACTCGCCCGTTGCGGAACGCACCGAACCGGACTGGGTCACCCACGCCGTATGGTGGCAGATCTACCCCCTCGGCTTCGTCGGCGCGCCGCAGAGCCAGGCTGCTGGCGAGCAGGATGCTGGCCCGAACGGCGCGCAGCACGTCAGCGAGCATCGGCTTGACCGCATCACCGACTGGCTCGACTACGCGATCGAGCTGGGTGCCTCGGGAATCGCACTCGGGCCGATCTTCCAGTCCGAAACCCACGGCTACGACACCACCGACTACTTCGCGATCGACTCCCGCCTCGGCGACACCGCCGACTTTCGCCGCCTCATCGCTGAGGCGCACTCACGCGGACTGCGGGTTCTCCTCGACGGCGTGTTCAATCACGTGGGGCGCGGCTTTCCCCGGTTCCAGGCCGTGCTTGAGGGGGCGGATGCCACGGCCGCCAGCAACTGGTTCACCCGCACTGATTCCGACGTCGACGCCCATAACGGCGGCTTCGCGTCGTTCGAGGGCCACTCTGCCCTCGTCGAGCTGAATCACTTCGAGCCGGCCGTCGTCGACTTCGTCGTTGACGTGATGACCCACTGGCTCGGCCTCGGAGCCGACGGCTGGCGCCTCGACGCGGCGTACGCGGTGGCACCCGAGTTCTGGGCGACCGTGCTCCCCCGGGTTCGCGCGGCGCACCCGGGCGCCTACATCGTCGGCGAGGTGCTGCACGGCGACTACGCGGCCTTCGTTGCCGAATCCGGCGTCGACTCCGTCACCCAGTACGAACTCTGGAAGGCGATCTGGAGCGCGGTCAGCGAGGCGAACTTCTTCGAACTGGCCTGGGCGCTGGACCGCCACTCGGAGTTCCTGCAGAGCTTCACCCCGCTGACCTTTGTCGGCAATCACGACGTCACGCGCATCGCCTCGGCGATCGGCGACGCGCGCCACCTCCCGCACGCGCTCGTCGTCCTGTTCACCGTCGGGGGCACGCCGAGCATCTACTACGGCGACGAGCAGGCGTTTGTCGGCGTCAAAGAGCAACGCGCCGGCGGGGACGACGCGGTCCGCCCGGAGTTTCCTGCGGGCGGCAGGGGCGATCTCGCGCCAGAGGGCTGGGCGATCTTCCACGTGCACCAGGAACTCATCGGCCTGCGCCGCCGCCACCCCTGGCTACACACCGCCGCCGCGCGAACGCTGCAACTCACGAACGAAAACTATGTCTACGAGCTCACCGACGGGCATGAGCGCCTGGTGGTGAGTCTGAATCTGGGGGATGCCGCGGGCACGCTGCAGCTGCCAGAGCACGGTGACATCGTCGCGGGTGAAGCGTCGGCCACGCGGCATCCCGCTGGAACAACGCTCGACACTCCCCCGCACGGCTGGGTCGTCCTGGCTCTCGAGCCGGATGCCCGCTAGACGCACCCGGTAAACGCTCCGGGGACCTTACGGGCCGCCGCGCCAGTGGTCGATGCGGTGGTGGTCGGGCGTGAAGCCGTGCCCCACTCCCCAGAGCACCGCTTGCGTGCGACTCGACGCATCGATCTTGCGGTAGATGCTGCGGATGTAGGACTTGACCGTGTTGGGGCTCAGGTAGGTGAGCGTCGCCACCTCGGCGTTGTTCTTGCCCTGCGTGATGAGGGCGAGAATCTCGGATTCCCGGTCGGTGATGCCCTCCTTGCGGCCGGGCCAGTCGAGTCCCATCGCGCTGCTGGTGCGGCGCGGCGGCTCGCTCACCACGAGTTCACCGTTGTGAACCGCCTCCAGCGCCGCGACGAGGTCGCGCGCCGGGAGAGTCTTCGACAGGTAGCCGCGCACGCCCTGCTCGAGCGCGTGCTCGACCAGGGCGGGTTGGAAGTTCCAGGTGTAGACCACGACTTTGGCCGCGCGTGGGGAGGCGACCAGCTCGGCGATCTGTTCGTGGTCAGACTCTGGCTGGGCGAACGAGTCGTACATCACGATGTCGATGGTGTCGCTGAGCGAGGAGTTCGCGTCGATCTCGGCGACGACGACCCTGTCGCGGTATTGATCGAACATGTGCGCAAGGCCGATGAGCACGACGTCGTAGTCGTCCACCAGCGCGACCGTCAGCGCGGGGCGTTCATCGGGTTCGGTCATACCCCGAGTATTTCACCCGTAGGGGTGTAGTGGCACACCCCTACGGGTGGTTGAGTCGACTTACGGCCCAATTCCGGGCCGTGCACCGCATGTCATAGACGTGCATCAGTCAAAGGAGCGGACCATGATCGGTCTCATCATCAGCATCATCGTTGTCGGCCTCATCGCCGGAGCAATCGCCCGGCTCGTGGTACCCGGACGCCAGAACATCTCACTCGGAATGACCCTGCTGATCGGCATCGTGGGCTCGTTCGTGGGCGGGTTCCTCGGCTTCCTGCTGTTCAACGCCGACGCCACCGACGGCTTCTTCCAGCCCGCCGGCATCATCGGATCGATCATCGGCGCAATCATCGTTCTGCTGCTCTGGCTGCGTTTCGGTAGCCGCACCGCCGCCCGCCGCTAACGCGGAAATCCAGCGCTCCAGCTCCGCCGTTCGGCCGTGTGTCCACAGCCGAACGGCGGAGCTCACGCGGTTTTGCGCGCGGCCGAGTTCACGCGGTTTCGCGCGGCCGCACTCACGCGGTTTCGCGCGCGGCGATGTGTGCGGTGCTGGCGTGCTTCAGCGCCCACTCAAGCGCATAGTCGGCCACGGCCTCCCAGCCGGGTTCGCCGCAGGTCCAGTGCGACCGACCCGCAAACTCGTGGTACTCGGTCAGGGCTGCGGACTTCTTGTAGTGCTTCGCATTCGCCTTGTTGACCGCGGGCGGCATGATGTGGTCGGCACCACCGGCGATGAACAGCAATGGGGCTCGTTCGTCGAGCGAGTAGTCGACCCATGTCTCCTGCTTGCCCGGCGTGTAGTTTGCCAGCACCCCGTACGCCCAGACCCAGTTGCCGGGCGCGGGAATGTGGTAGCGGTTGTACACCTTGTCTGACTCTTCCTTCGTGAGGGTATTCGTGAAGGTGTAGTGGAACTCGTCGGCCGTATACCCGGCGGCCCCGTGGTGTTTGGCCGGGTTCGCGATGATGGGAATGAACGACTTGATCTGCGAGGGCGGCGTCACGTAGACACCCTCGGTGGGCGCGGAGTTGATCGCCACCGCGGCGGCGCCGAGCCCCCGGGCCGCGAGCAGCTGCGTGAGGGTGCCGCCGAAGGAGTGCCCCATGATGATGGGCGGGCGGTCGAGCTTCTCGATGGCCGCGGCAATGTAGTCGACCGTCTCGGGCACCGTGAGGTGCGCGATGAGGTCAGGGCTCTCGCGAAGAGCCTCCACCTCGATCTCAAAGCCCGGATACGTCGGCGTGATGACCTTGTAGCCCTGCGCCTCGTAGTACGGCACCCAGAGCTCCCAGCTTCTGCGAGTCATCCAGAGTCCGTGGATGAGCACTATCGTGTCGGGCGTGACGGGATTCTGTGACATGGCTTTTTTCCTTTCGGTAGGGGGATGCCGGGGGCTCAGGAGTCGATGAACGCGAGCAAATCGTTCGCGAGTTGGTCTTTGTGGGTGTCAGTAATGCCGTGGGGTGCACCCTCGTACACCTTCAGTTGGGCTCCGCTGACCAGCTGGGCCGACCGTTTTCCTCCGACGTCGAAGGGCACGATCTGGTCGTGGTCGCCGTGAATCACGAGTGTCGGGACATCCACCTCGGCAAGATCAGGCCGGAAATCGGTCGCGGAGAACGCCGCGATGCATTCGAACGCGCCCCGGTGGCCAGCCGCCATGCTCTGCAGCCAGAATGCGTCGCGGATGCCCTGCGGCACGGTTCCGGCGCCGTCGTTGCCGAAAAATGGGCCGTCGGCCAGATCGCGGTAGAGCTGCGCCCGCGCGGATGCCTCCCCCGCACGGATGCCGTCGAACACCTCGATCGGCAGCCCCTCGGGGTTGTCGTTGGTGCGGAGCATAAATGGCGGAACCGCTGACACGAGTACGAGTTTCGCGACGCGAGCGGTGCCGTGCCGGCCGATGTACCGCACGATCTCGCCACCGCCGGTGGAGTGGCCGACCAGGGTGAGGTTCGTCAGGTCCAGGGTCTCGATGAGGGTGGCCAGGTCGTCGGCGTACGTGTCCATGTCGTTGCCGTCCCAGCTCTGGGTCGAACGACCGTGGCCTCGCCGGTCGTGCGCGATCACGCGGTGCCCGTGCTCGGCGAGGAAGAGCGCCTGCGCCTCCCAGGCATCGGAGTTGAGGGGCCAACCGTGACTGAGAAGCACGGGTGTGCCGGTTCCCCAGTCCTTGTAGAAGATCTGGGTGCCGTCTTCCGTTGTGATGAAGCTCATACCGCCGCCCTTTCATCTCGGTGTCTCGATCTCTCGATCTCTCGATCCGAGTGTGACCGGCAGGCTATGGCGGCCGAATCACGTGGTGCGCGTAGTCATGAGCGCGCTACGACTCCGTGCTGCCCGCATCGAGCGCGGCGGCAAGCTGGCGGCGCGAGGTGATTCCCAGCTTTCTGAACACCTTACGCAGGTGGTAATCGACCGTATTCGGGCTGATAAACAGGGCGGCGCCGACCTCGGAATTTGTTGAACCGGATGCCGCGAGACGGGCTATTGCGGCCTCCTGGGGTGTCAGGTCGGAAGCGGCCCTCGTCCGGGCAGTAATGAGCTGGCCTGTTGCCGCGAGCTCGCGCCTGGCCCGGTCGGCAAAAGGTGCGGCACCGATCTGCTCGTACGCGTCGAGTGCCTGGCGCAGGTGGGAGCGGGACTCCCGCCGCCGGCGCATCCGCCGCAGCCACTCGCCGTAGAGTAGCCGCGAACGCGCCGCGTCGAGTCCGCCGAGGAGGGCGATCGAATCGAGGTACAGGCCCTCCGCCTGCGAATCGGACGCCACGATGGCCGCGGACCGCGCGGACAGACCGCGTGCCCGCAGCGATCCGGTGGCGGCGCTGATACGCGCCATCTGGCGTTCGGCCGCACGCGCTTCGTCCGTGCGCCCGGAACGCCACGCGGCCTCGACGATGTGCGGGAGTGTGCGGTCGCTCACCTGGATGAAGTTCTCGGCTCGGATCGGCTCGAGCAGAGCGTAGGCGCGGTCGTAAGATCCGTCGGCGAGCGCGATCATGGCGAGCGCGAAGTCGGCCAGAGTCTGCGAACCCCCAAACCCGAGCTGGGCGGCGGCGGCGGCGGATCGCTCGATCTGCTCGATTGTCTGCCTCGAGCCGTCGCGCCAGGCGAGGAACTCCGCCAGCTGCAAGAACTCGAGCTGTTCGGTGGTGAAACCGAGCGCGGTGCGCACCTCATTCGTTTCCTGCATCACCTCCTCGGCGAGGCCGAGCTCGCCCAGCTGGGTGTGGCTGAGCGACAGCATGTAGGCGAACGAGTCGAGCAGCGACAGCGCGCCGGCCGCTCGCGCCACGGCCACCGCCCGCCGGAGGATTTGCTGCCAGGACCTCTCTTCCCATAGCCCGTTGGTGACCACAACCGCAACAAATCCGAACCGCAGCAGGTCGGTGTCGGCGAGGTCGGGGTCGAGGATCCTGCGCAGAGCCTCGCGCAGCGCGGGCGCCGCCTGCTCGATCGGTCCGCGGATGTACAGCCCGATGGCGCGCAGCACCGTTGCCTCGAGAGACGTCGCCTCCGCCGCTATCGCTAGCGCGCGTTCCCCTATTTCGCCGAGCGTTGTGTCGCGCATCGCCCAGTGAGCGGTCATGGATCCCTCCACCGCGCGCAGCACCGCGGACGCCGCCAGATCGCTGCCCGCGGACTCGAACGCCGCGGCGGCTTCGAGATACAAGGCGGGTCCTTCGGTGACGGCCGCGCGCACACCGCTCAGCGCCCGAGTCGAGGCCCGCACCATAAGCGCGCGCCCTCGGGTGACATCGTCGAGAAATTCCGGCACCAGTTGCTCAATCAGCGCCATTGCGAGGGTGACGGCTCCGGCCATCGCCGCGGACTCGGCCGCGGCGATGACCCGCGCCTCACGCGCGCGGCCGGGTGGCGACAGCTCTGCCGCCCGCACCAGGAGCGTTGTTCGAGAGGTGAACCCTCCGCGCTCCCCCGCCCGATTGGCCGCGGCCTCGAGCTGTGCCGCCACCGACTCGGACTGCCCTCGGGTACCCGCGCCGGAATGCCAGGCGCAGAGGTCTTCGTCCTGCGCCGTCACCAGCACGGTCGCGAGCGCACGGTGCACCCGACGACGGTCGGCGTCCGCCGCGCCGCCGTAGACCGCCGAGCGCACCAGCGGGTGGCGGAAGTCAATTCTTGATGACAGCACAACAAGCCGATGGAGCTCCGCCGCATCCCCCGCGCTGTGATGCAGGCCCAGTGCCGCCGCCGCGGCATCCACCGTCTCCATATGTCCCCGCGTTTCCGTGGCCGCAACGAGCAGCCACAGCTGCGTATCGGCAGGCAGCTCGCGCGTCTGGCGCAGGTAGTGTGCCTCGAGGTGCGTTCCGATCGGGCCGGGCTCGACGCCGAGTGGGCCGAGAACGAGTTGCCCCTCGGTCAGTTCTGCCCCCAGATCCAGCAGTGCCAGCGGATTTCCCTTGGTCGCCGCGACAATGCGGCGCGCGACACGGGGCTCGACCCGTGTCGTCACTGCCCGGTGCAGCAGAGAAAGCGCGTCGTTGTCGCCAAGGCCCGACACGGCCAGTCGGGGCAGACCGGCGAGCTCGCTCTCGTCGACGCTGTTGTCGCGCAGGCCGAACAGGAACACGATGGCCTCGGCTTGCAGGCGCCTGGCTACAAACGCGAGCGCGGACAAGGACTCCGGGTCAAGCCACTGGATGTCATCGACAATCACGACGAGGGGCGTATCACCCGCCGTGGCCGCAAGCAGGGACATCACCGCGAGCCCGACCAGGAACCGGTCGGGAGGTGAACCCGAAGCACGCCCGAGCGCGATGTTCAGGGCCTCTTGCTGGCCCGGTGGAATGTCGGCGATCGCGGATTGCACGGGGAGAACCAGCCGATGCACGGCCGCGTAGGAGAGCGAGGCTTCCGACTCCACGCCCGCCAGGCGCACGAGCTTGGCACCGACAAGTCCGCTCGCGAAGGCATCGAAGAGTGCGGTCTTACCGACGCCCGGCTCGCCGTTTACCACGAGAACACTGCTGAGTCCGTTTCGCGCGGACGCGACAAGGTGGCCGAGCGTTCTCAACTCGACGGTACGGCCCAGAAGCACTGAATCGGCGGCAATGAGCACATGCTAGCAAACGCTCACCGCTCACTCAGGTAGCCGATTCATGACGCGGTCGTGAACTCGCAACCGGTCGGAACTGTGGCGTGTTACAGCCGGCGGTCGGCGGCCAACGCACCGGTACCGAACGTCATCACCCCGAACGCGAAGATCAGTATCAGAATCCCGATGTCGTAGCCGACGAAGAAGACGACCATTCCCAGAAGGAATGTGATTGCCGTGACCACCATGCACGACATCCCCAGAATACGCATCTGCTCCCCGCCCCGTGCCGATCGTGAATGGAACAGACCGCACGTGTTGCCGGCCGTGAACCGCTTGCGCCCAGTCTGGCGTGCCGACCGCGCAGCCACTACGGCCGCCGGGTGAACTACCGGAGAACTACACGGATTTATTCTCAAGACCGCGCGTCTTACGCAGGCTCGCGATGGTCGCCACCGCGACAGTGGCGGCGATGAAGAGGAGCGAGAACCAGATCGGGATCTCAGGCGCCCATTCCACGTGTTCCCCGCCGTTCACGAACGGCAGTTCGTTGACGTGGAGTGCGTGCAGGATGAGCTTGACCCCGATGAACGCGAGAATGACGGCGAGCCCCTGGGCGAGATAGACGAGACGCTCAAGCAGGTCGCCGATGAGGAAATACAGCTGACGCAGTCCCATCAGTGCGAAGGCGTTCGCCGTGAAGACGATGTACGCCTCTTCGGTCAGGCCGTAGATCGCCGGGATCGAGTCGACGGCGAACACCAGGTCGACGACGCCGATCGTCAGGATGGTCAACAGCATCGGGGTGAAAAAACGCTTGCCGTTGACCTTAACCATGATGCGATCGCGGTGGTAGTCGTCCGTGATCGGAAGGATTTTGCGCGCCAGACCGACGACGCGCCCGTGCGCCGGGTCGCTCTCGTGGGTGCTGAATGCCTGACGCCAGGCGAGCATCAGCAGCAGGGCGCCGAAGATATAGAAGATCCACGACACATTCTCGATGAGCGTCGCACCCACGGCAATGAAGATTCCGCGCAGGATGAGCGCGATGATGATGCCGATCATCAGCACTTTTTGTTGGTAGGCCTTGGGCACGGCGAACCCGGTCATGATGATCAGGAAGACGAAGAGGTTGTCGATCGACAGTGCCTTCTCCGTCAGGTAACCGGCGAAGTATTCTCCGCCGTAGCGCCACCCACTGGCGAACCCGATGCCCACGCCGAAGAGAAGCGCGAGGCTGATGTAGAAGACGGACCACCGGGCGGATTCACCGATGGAGGGCGCATGTGGCGTGCGGACGTGCGCGAAGAACTCGTACACGAAGAATGCGATGGTCACGGCGATCGTGATCAACCAGGTCGTGAGGGTTACGTTCACACGAGACCTCCAAGGACTGCTCCCCTATCCGGCCAAAACTATCCGCCGAGAGGGCGAAAATCAACGTGTGATCTTCTCGCTCACCGCCCACAGGTCCCGGCCAAGTTGTTCGTCCCGCACCTGCGGATTGACACGAGTGGCAATCGAGCGCTTCTCGAGATAGCTCCCCGACTGCCAGGCAGACCCGGGCATAGTTTCCGAGAGCCAAACCAGCTGATCCGCCCCCTGTTCCGACGTCACCAGCATCCGTTTTGTGAACGGGTTCGCGTAGAGCATCTTCATGCTCAAGCTCGTTGTTGTTGAGGCGAAACTCGACTCGACGAGGCCGGGGTGAAACGCGACCGCATTGATTCCCTGGGGGTGATAGCGGCGGTGGAGCTCTGTCGTGAAGAGAATGTTCTCCAGCTTCGAATCTCCATAAGCCTTGTTCGCCGAGAATCGGCGGTCGTTGTTTAGGTCGCTAACATCAACCTTGCCGTAGAGACGGGCGGCGATGCTGGCGGTCTGAATCACGGTCGCCTTGCTCCGGATCAGGGTCGGGAGCAGGAGGTCCGTGAGCAGGAACGGGGCGAGATGGTTGACCTGAAAGGTCTTCTCGAACCCGTCCTCGGTCTTCTGGCGGTCACCGAAAACGCCACCCGCGTTGTTGGCGAGTACATCGATTGTGTCGAACCGATCCAGAAGCGCGGCCGCCAACTCCCGCACGGCCGCAAGGCTGGCGAAGTCCGCGACGAAGTAGGGCGAGTCGATTGCCGTGGCAACGTGGCGAGTCTTTTCTGCCGAGCGACCCACCACAACGACTGCGTGTCCGTTCGCGTGGAGCCGGCGCGCAGCAGCCGCGCCGATTCCGTCGCTGGCTCCGGTGATGACAATTGTTTTTCTCATGGGGGTCCTGTCTGCGTGGGTGGCTCGTTCTGCGGCGGCATGTTCAGCTAACACATGTAAGTCCAGCATACATACTTCAGCTAACAGGTGTTAGGCCGAGCTTGGTAGAGTGGGCGAATGACCGAAGAGGCACGGGCGAAACGCGTCAGCAACAAGCGAGGGCTGGGCATAAACCTTCGCGAAGAAATAATCGAGGCGGCCGAGCGCCTGCTCGCAGAGTTCGGCCCCGGCGACGCGGTGACTTTGCGCGCGATCGCCCGGGAAGCCGGAATCGCCGCGCCGTCGATCTATCCACACTTCGCCGACCGGGACTCGATACTGGACGCAGTGGTCTCGCGCACGTTCCGAAACCTCGCCCAAGCGTGTCGCGACGCTGGCGATGCCGCCCCCGACGGCACGAGTGAGGTGGCGGCAATCAGCGTTGCCTACGTCCGGTACGCCCGAGAATTTCCCGGGCGATACCGGATTCTGTTCGAACGGTCGACCAGGAACATCGCCTCCCCGCCCCACGCCTATACCGATGGCATCCAGGCGTTCGGTGTGCTGGTAACGGCGCTCGAACGCGCCAGCCGTGAGACAGAATCGGATTCATCCCTCATCGAGCGTGACGCGCAAGC
The DNA here is from genome assembly GCF_003003265.1 of Glaciihabitans tibetensis. Taxonomy (GTDB): domain Bacteria; phylum Actinomycetota; class Actinomycetes; order Actinomycetales; family Microbacteriaceae; genus Glaciihabitans; species Glaciihabitans tibetensis. Next base: position 79,875 of record NZ_PVTL01000008.1, on the reverse strand, counting down.
TCTCTTCGCGGCCCTCCATGGAATAGCCAGCCTGCGTCCAGCCCTCCCCGGATTCCCGTGGCAAGACGAAACCGCACTGATTCATCACGTCGTCGGTAGAGTTCTTGGTCCACCGACGGACGGGACGGACGTGCACCGCCACCTAGGCTGAAGCTATGAGCCTGCTTGAGCCGACCCGCATCCGACACGAACTCGACCAGGTCTCCGAGCATTGGACTCCGCGCGTCGTCGGCAGGGTCAACGACCAATACGTCAAGGTGGCGAAGCTTCTGGGCGAGCTGGTCTGGCACGCGCACGACGCTGAAGACGAGATGTTCCTCGTCATCTACGGACACCTCCGCATCGAGCTCGAGGGCGGTCGCGAGGTCACGCTGGCGGCGGGCGAGTTCTACATCGTGCCGAAGGGCGTTCGACACAACCCCATCGCCGACGAGGAGGTCGGGATTGTGCTGATCGAGACGGTCACCACCGCGCACACCGGCGACGTCGCAACAGATCGAACGGTACCGATCGAGCGGCAACTCGGCGCGGAGTGACCGATCCGCGTGGCCGGGAGCCCCTGCTTCACCCGTCTCAAAAGCACGCCGGGCAAACTTTCAGGAAAATAACGTTTCGATAACTGGCGCTTCGTTACCTTCCCGTTATATATTTCAAGGGCAGAAGTTGTTTGCTGTGGCAGCTTCTGCGGAATGTGATTGCAGGACACTCTTGGTGCAAGGGAGAGGGTCGGATTCAAGCCTCTGAATCCGACCCTCAATCCTGTTTAAGGCGACCGATTGGTCGCCACCGGCCCCCACTGCCTAGAGTGGAGTGTGGCTAAAGAGTCGACCGCGGCAATCACCTCATGGGAGGCCCTGTTTCGCGCGCAGGTGACTGTCTTACGCCAGTTGAACCTTGAATTTCCGCACGGCGACCTCTCGTTCAACGAGTACGACGTGCTGTTCAACCTCACAAAGCACCCGGGCTGGAGGCTGCGCATCCGCGATCTCAACCGCGAGCTGCTTCTGACCCAGCCGAGCGTGAGTCGCCTTGTAGACCGCCTCACGGTGCGCGGTCTCGTTCGTAAAGAGAACGATCCGGGTGACGGACGCGGAACATTTGTGTGCCTCACCGAAGTCGGTCACGAATTATTTCGTAAGGTGGCTGTCAGCCACTCGGCATCGATCGCACGTCACGTCGGCGGCGCGCTGAGTATTGAAGAACTCAATCTTCTCCGTGAGCTGAGCGACAAACTGCGCCGGAGCGTCGACGCGACGAGCCGTTAACGTGCCAGCGTCGCTGTCCCGCACCGCGCAATCCAGAATGAGGTAACTGTGTCCACTCCCACCACGCTCGTCTGGCTTCGGAATGACCTGAGGGTCGCCGACAACCCGGCACTGCTGGAAGCGACGCGCCGGGGCGCCGTGGTGGTGGCTTATCTCCTCGACGACGAGAGCGAGGGCGTGCGGCCGCTGGGAGCAGCCAGTCGCTGGTGGTTGCACCACAGCCTCACCGCGCTGGCGTTGTCCATTGCCGAACTCGGCGGCCGGCTGGTACTGAGGCGGGGGCGAGCGGACACCGAGATACCCCGCCTCGCGAAGGAGACGGGAGCGAGTGCCGTCTACTGGAACCGCCGGTACTCCGGCGCGCGCGACATCGATGCAGCGCTGAAGGTGGCGCTGCGCGGGGAGGGCCTCGAGGTCACCAGCTTCCAGGCCAACCTGATGTTCGAGCCCTGGACGGTAACCACTGGAGAGGGAAATCCCTATCGGGTGTTCACTCCCTTCTGGAAAGCCTGCCAGGAAACCGGAGAGCCGCGGCAACCGTTGCCCGCTCCGGACGCAATCATCTCGCCCGCGACGGAAACGGGAGGGCCCTCGTTTGCGAGCGACACGCTGGATTCGTGGGCGCTGCTGCCGACCGCACCAGACTGGGCGGGCGGCCTGCGCGAGCGCTGGATCCCCGGGGAGGCCTCCGCTGCCGAGACGCTCGACACCTTCGCGGCCGAGGTACTCACCGACTACCACCGGCGGGACGAGCCGGGCCACGAGGCGACGTCGCACCTGAGCCCGCACCTGAGCTTCGGCGAGATCAGCCCGTTTCAGGTGTGGCACCGCGTGCGCGGCGACCTCGACCCGGGTGCGCGCAGCAACGCCGCCAAGTTTCTCAGCGAGGTCGGCTGGCGCGAATTCAACTGGAACATCCTGTACAACTTTCCGGCGCTGGCGACAGCGAACTACCGGCCCGACTTCGACGCCTTCCCGTGGGAGAACCCCGATGAGGAGCCGCACCGCACGGAGCTCGCCGCGTGGAAGAGCGGCAACACCGGCATCCCCCTCGTCGACGCGGGCATGCGCGAGCTCTGGCAGACCGGGTACATGCACAACCGGGTGCGGATGGTCACGGCGAGCTTCCTGATCAAGAACCTGCTAATCGACTGGCGGGTCGGCGAGCAGTGGTTCTGGGACACCCTGGTCGACGCCGATGAGGCGAGCAACCCGGCAAACTGGCAGTGGGTAGCCGGGAGCGGCGCCGACGCGGCGCCCTATTTTCGCGTTTTCAACCCGGTTCTTCAGGAGAAAAAGTTCGATCCGCGCCGCACCTACATTTCGCGCTGGATCCCCAGCGATGAGCTGTATCCGCAGCCGATCGTCGACCTGGCGGCATCCCGCAAAGAGGCCCTCGCCGCCTACGACGTCGTCAAGTACGCCGCTCGTCGCCCCGAAGCCGACGCGTAGCGGACGTCGCTACCACCGCCGCCCGCGGGGATCAAATCGACTTTTCTCAGGAATCGGATGCCGCGGGGGCCAGTTTCGCGTGCCCGCAGGCATCGCAGCGGCACGACATTCACAGGTTCTCGCGCCGGTGACCCGCGTTGACGACATCCACCCAAACCGAATGGCAACACACTCCGGACCACTCCTTGCAGCCCGATAACACGGGCCGCTCAACCGAATGAAGGAGTTCAGTCTTATGAACAACATCACGAAGATGACCGCTTTTGGAATCACCACCGTCGCCGCCAGCGCACTGCTCGTCGGCGGATTCGCCGCTCCCGCCATGGCGGACAGCGACACGTCGACCGAGTCGAGCAACTCCAGCGTCTCGCAGCTGAACGACCTCGACCTGCAGGCGCTGCGCACCATCGCCTTCAGCGCCGGCGACCTCACCACCAACGCGCCGCTCGTGCTTGCGCCGAGCATCGGCGACATCGGCACGGGCGACCTGAACACCGGCGACGTTGCCGTCGGCGACGTCGCCTCGGGCAACCCGATCGCGTCCGGCAACGAGGTCACAGCGCCCGTCACCGCCCCCGTCGCCTCGGGAAACGAGAGCGCACTCGGCTCGGGTAACGACACCGCCGTGGGCAATGGCAGCGCGAATGGCAACACCGCCGATGGCAACTCGGCCGACGTCAGCGACGTTGTGACCGATGTGGCGGATGCCCCGACCGACGTTTCTGACGTTGTGGATGCCCCCGCGGACCTCGGCACGGACCTTGGCTCTGATGTCGCTCCCGAGGTTGGCACCGACCTCGGTTCGGAGATCTCGGACATCGCCGACATTGACGGCATCGTGAACGACGTCACCGACAGCGTCGACCTCGGCTCGATCCTCGGAGACTAACTCCCCGAAGATCACCTCGGTAAACGACAGTGCCCGCGCAGCCCTCCGGCCGCGCGGGCACTGTCGCGTGCAAACCATTGAACTTGCCCTAGCCCGGTCGTAGCGTGGTGGACACATGCGGCGAGCAGCCGACGGTGACGGAGGGAACGGTCATGGCGCGAGAGTATGAACCGAACATAGACGACGACCGGGTCGTTGACTTCGGCGACGAAGGTGAACCGGCTGCGCCCCCACCAACTCTGGACCCGGACGAGCGATTTGAGGATCGCGACGACGACATTGCGCCGCTCGACGATGACCGCGAAGAGACCGTGTGGTGACCGTCGGGTGACCGGCAGCCAAAGGTGACCGGCAACCATAGGTGACCGGTCAGAGTTCCTTGCGCAGGTACACCGCCCGGGCGAGCAGGTACAACCCGTACGAAACGAAACCGGTGGCCACGCCGAACAAGAGCACGGTTCCCGACGGAAGCGACGCCAGGTACTTGAGCGCACCGTCGAGCCCTCCCACCTGGTCGGGGTCGGTGTAGATCGTCGCGAATATCGCGAGCGCACCCACGACCATGAGCGCAAAGCCCTTCGCGACGTATCCAAAAACGCCGAGCACCTCGACCAGCACGCCCAGCGCGCCGCGCAGTTCCGTGTACTCCTCGCGGAACGTGCGCGAAACCCCGCGGTAGATCGACGTGCCACCAATCGACGCGATGGTGATCCCCACGGCGACGACGAGCAAGGCTCCCCCGGGTGTTGCGATCAGGTTTTCACTGAGCGCGCGGGATGCCTCCTCGCTGTCTGCACGGCCGCCCGCATCGAAGATCAGAATGGCGGCTCCGATCGCGGTGAAACCGAGCGCCTTCGCCCCGTCGCGCACCCGACGGGCGACCCGCGTGCGACGCAAGGGTTCGGTGATCCACGCCGCATCGGTGAGCTGCCACAGCGCCAGTCCCCACAGCGCCACAACCGCGAACCAGAGCAGGATCAGTCCACCCGGGGTCGCCGCGATCGCCTCGAGCGCGCCGACCTGGTTGGCGTTGCCGCCCAGGCCGAGGGCAATTCCGACGGCAAGCGCACCGGTGACCATGTGCACGATCCCGTTAACGGCCAGTCCGCCACGCGCCGCAGCGCGCACCGACGGATTGCGATTAATGCGTCGTGCGGCTTCGTAGACCCGTTCCCGTCCGGCCGCGCGCTCTGCGGCGTCGCCTTCCGCCTGGCCTGCGGATGGCGTGGTGGACGAAGACACGCGTCCCCCTCTCGCGCCATCCGGAGAGTGATGTCCCCCGGAGATGGTCTCGGCACACGACATCCGCCACCGAACTCCGGCTGATTCTACCGGCGCCTAGGTGACGGCAACGATGCGGGCCGTCCAATGGAGTTGGGTACCCTCGTCGAGCACCGACCTGATGTGCATCGTTCCAGCATGCGTTTCTGCGCGCCGGCGAATATTGATGAGCCCACTGCTGGCGGGATCGCTGTCGAGCTGCTCAACGTTGTCGAATCCGCGGCCATCATCGCTGACGTCGATGACGAGTTCGTCGCCCAGGATGCCCACCTGCACGCTCGCCGCGGTCGCCTGCGCGTGCCTGGCCACGTTGGAGAGACTCTCGCGCACGACGGCGACAACGTCGTCCGCCAACTGTCCGCTCACTTCGCGGTCGAGCTGGCCCGCGAAGGCGACCCTCGGCGTAAAACCAAGCGCGTGTGACTCTTCGTCGGCAACCAACATCAGGGCTCGGCGCAGGCCCTCCGCCGTGCGCTTGGGCGCTTTGAGGTGAAAAATGCTGTCGCGCACGCGGGTGCTGGCCGAGTCGACGGCCTCGGCGAACACCTGCACCCGCACACGCTCCGCCGGCTCCATCGTGGAGGCCACGTTGCTCAGCCCGAGGCTCGCCGCGAACAGCTCCTGGATCACATGGTCGTGCAAATCCGCGGCGATGCGCTCGTGATCCCGCACCTGGCGGCGCGCCTCGCCCGCGTCGCGCGCACGGTCGAGTTCCATCGCAACGCCGACGTGGGCACTGTATCGGCCGAGATGCTCGAGGTCGGCGGCGGTGAACGGGTCACTGCCCGGACCCCGACTCACGCTGAGGGCTCCGAGAATGGTGCCCGAGCGGGTGCGCAGCGGCACGCCCATGATCGGGCCGTAACGTGGCGGAATGCCATGAGCAGCGACGATTTCGCTATAGTCGCGGCCGTAATCATCCGTTCGCGCCGGCTTTCCCCCCTCGAGAACACGCCCAATGAAGGTGTCGGACGAGTTGAGAGCGAGGCCGACGAGCTTCGCCTCCCATTGGCCCGCTGCGGAATGGACACTCCAGGACCCGTCGGGATTGCGCAGGGCCAGCGTCGCGCTGTCGGCGTTCGCCCCAGAGACCGCGTGGTGGAGCACGAGATCGAGAGGGCTCGAGCCGTCGCGCGCGAAAAGGTGCTCGGTGACTTCGGCGGAGGCGCTGAGCCACATACGCTGGCGTTCCGACTCGAGGTAGAGCTGCGAGTTTTCTACGGCGAGCGCTGCGCTGGCGGCGAAGTTGGTGAGGAGTTGCTCGTCTTCCTCACTGAATTCACCGGCGATGCTGTTCACCACATACAGGCTGCCGTAGAGGTGGCCATGAACCCGGATGGGGAGGCCGAGAAAGCTCTCAAGGTGATGACCCGAAGCGGATGATCCGGCCGCGAGAAACTCGGGAACGTCGGCCAGCCGCAGGGGAAAGTCGATGTCGGCGAGGAGACCAAGGGCTGCACTCCCGCAACCATCCTCTGCGGTGCTGGCGATCTCGGTGGAGTCGGGGTGGGCGTTCACGAACCGAAAGAACCGGCCCGATTCATCCACGACACCGAGTCCCGCATGTTTTGCCCGCACCAACCTCCGCGCCTCCACGGCAATGGCCCTCAACAGATTGTCGGGATTGAGCTGTTTCGAGACGTTCGAGTTGGCGACAATCAGTTCGCGCAGCCTGGCCTGTGCGGCGAGCACCGCCTCCCCGGTATCGGTGAGGCGTTCTATTAGCTCGTCGAGCTGTGTGCCGGAGGCGTCTCGTTGCCCGGGGGCACTTTGCGTGTTCACGGCATCGTGCGTACTCAAGGGATCGTGCGTGCTCGAGACATCCTGTGTCCTCGGGACATCGGCAGAGCCGGATTCGGCGTCCATGGGAGGTTCCTCCGGCATCGGCATACCGCCTGACGGTCCGGCTCTACCCGTAGCGGCTCTACCCGTAGCTTCGCCGCGCGAGGACCCCCCGCGCACACCAGCGCCGACCCGCTTTCCAGCCATACATCGATCGTGCCACCCTTAAGCCCCCGTGTCAGGTCACACGCAAAAAAACTCAGCAGAACATTACGATTCTCAGTGGTTCAGCCTTCCTGCGCCCACTCGCTGGGCACCTACTCGTTCGCCGGGCAACTTCTCGTCGGTCGGCTTTGGACTGTGCATCACCGAACGCACGGGGTCGGGTTCTGGGGTTACCCGCAGTCCCGTTGGGCTGTTGGAAAGCTGGACGAGTTCCTCCAGCCAGGCGCGGTTGAGTGTGGGCTCCTTGCTCCCCACAAACTCGAACTGGATCGGTATGGCCGCGTTCATCCAGAGGCACACATGCCCGCTCCCGGCAGCCACCGGAATCTCACAGGTGAACGCGAAACTCTCGTTGCGTCGAAGCTTTGACAGTGTGATTGCTTTTATATGGGCGAGGGCTCGGTCGTCGAAATCGGCGACAAATGAACCCAAACCATAGACCAGTCTTCCCACGGGGACCCCACATCGTTGTTTCGAACGCATCGGTACTGCGTCCGTATAGCAGCGATGTTCGTTTGGCCCCCATTCGGGGCACAGGGCCAAAGGTCCCAAACGGGCAATGTTGCGCCGGGTGTTATGGCGACGCCTTTACTTGCGGGACCGCGATTTGCTCGCTCGGTCGGGGCAGCGATTCGCTCGCCCGGTCGGGCAGCGTGCGCGCGAAATTGCGACTACTTCTCCCGGCTGACCAGGGCGTTCCGAATCGCCGTCACCCCGCGGTTCAGTTCTTCGAACGACGTGCTCAGCGGCGACAGTCCGATCCGAATTCCGTCGGGGTTGCGAAAGTCGGGGATGACGTTGATCTTCCACAACTCCGCGGTCACGGCCTTGAACGCGGGGTGCGTGATGGTGACATGGCTCCCGCGGCTGGTGTGCTCGAGTGGCGTGGCCACGGCCACGCCGAGCGGCGCGAGCCAGCGGTCGACCAGGTGGAGTGCATAGTCGGTGAGGGCCAGAGACTTGGCGCGGATCGCGTCTATCCCGGCCTCGTCGATGAGGTCAAGCATGTCCTGCATCGCGAGCATTCCCACGACGGGCGGCGTGCCACTGATAAAGCGACGCATCCCGTCGGCGGGCCGGTAGCCATCGCTCATCGCGAATACATCGCCCGCTCCCATCCACCCCCAGATCGGCTGGGTGAGTTCGGACTGCAGGCGATGGGCTACGTAGCCGAATGCGGGAGCACCGGGGCCGCCGTTGAGGTACTTGTAGGTGCAGCCGACCGCGAGGTCCACCCGCCACTCGTCGAGTGCGGTGGGAATCACACCGACGGAATGGCTGAGGTCCCAGAGCACGAGCGCGCCGCTCTCGTGGGCGACCGCGGTGATCTCTTTGACATCGGCGAGAAACCCCGACCGATACGCGACGTGGCTGAGCACCAGCACGGCGGTGGAGTCAGAGACCGCGTCACGGACTTGCTCGACGGTCACCCCCGCGGATTTATCTGGGCGGATCCACCGAACGGTCAGTCCCCGCTCGGCGGCAATCCCTTCGATCACGAAGCGGTCGGTCGGAAAGTTGTCGTCGTCGATCACGATCTCGGAGCGACCCGGGCGTGCATCCACCGCGGCGCGAATGAGCTTGTAGAGCATGACGGTGGTCGAGTCGGCGACGACGGTTTGGCCCGCGGCGGCTCCGAGGGTGGATGCCCCGATCCGATCTCCCACGACGAGCGGCAACTCCATCCATTCCTCATCCCAGGAGCGAATGAGGCGGCCACCCCACTGAGCCCGGATGAACGACGCGAACCGTTCCTCCGTCGCTCGCAACGGACGCCCGAGAGAATTGCCGTCGAGGTAGGACACCACGTCGGAGCTCGCGACGAACCTCGACACAAACTCTGCGAGCGGATCCGCAGCGTCGAGCGCTGTGGCATCGTTTACCTGGGCTGGTGCGGGGATGGGTGTGGCCATTCGGGTAACTCCTTGCACTGGGTGACGCGGGCAACATCACCCCGCCAGCATGATGCACAACCTGCTCCGCCGCACTATTTTCGACCTCGTGCCTCGAACTCGCCGACATCCCGCCAAACCCGCGTCAGCCCTTGCCGAGCGCTGGACGACCGTCGACGGCATCCGGGTCTTCTATCGGGAATCACCCACACCACCGCAGGCCGAGACCATGGTGCACCTGCACGGGTTCGGCCTGTCGGGCCGCTACCTTCTCCCCACTGCGGAGCTGCTCCGCGACGATTTCCACACCCTCGTTCCCGATCTGCCCGGGTTCGGTCGCAGCGGCAACCCGCCGCGCCCTCTGGACGTGCCGGGACTCGCCCACGCGGCCGCCCGTTTTCTCGATGACCGTGGGGTGGCGTCCGCGACACTGGTCGGCAACTCGATGGGCTGCCCGGTCATCTGCGAGTTCGCATACCACTACCCCAAGCGCGTCAATCGGGCGGTGCTGGTGTCACCGGCTGGCGGCGTGACCAATCAGCCGCTCCTTCGCGCCGTGCGTCAGCTCGCCGTCGACGGCATGCGCGAGCCCGCCCGGATGATCCGTGTGGCAGCACCGGACTACCTCCGTTTCGGCGTCCCCAGCACGTTCAAGATGTTCCATGCGCTGACCCAGTACCCCTCTCTCGACCGGCTGCTCGCGTTGCAGATTCCCACGCTCGTGGTCATCGGCGACCGGGACCCCCTGATGCCCGGTCCCGCGCGCGTGCAGGAGGTCGCCAGCAGAACCAGCAACCACGTTCTGCTGGTCATCATCGAGGGTGCTGCCCACGCGATCAACTTCAGCAACCCCGGCGAGCTGGCCAATGTCATCCGCCAGTTCATGGCCGACCGTCCGATCGCCGACGACCCCGCCTCTCCGGGGCAGGCCCGGGCGTACGAACTCCACCGCGGCGCCTTCCACCCGGAGCCCCGCTCCGGCTAACTCGGATCCGCGCGGCCGACCATCGCGGCAATCCGCCGACCGGCCAGTTCTCGGTCCCTCCCACTGCCCACCTCGATCCCTCCCAGCGCCGACCGGCCAGTTCTCGATCCCTCCCACGGCCCACCGGCCACCTATCGATCCCGCGTCTCACCCAGCGGGCAGTCCCGTGGCAGTTTCTTCTCGAATCGGTCGATTGCTGGCCTCTCGATGGTCTGGATGAGGTCGTCGAGTCGACAACTGTCCGGTGGGCGGAGGATCGTGCCGCTGAGTGCGTGAATCGGAGTGTTCGGTGCGAAATCCGGGTCGCTCTGTGCGAAATCCGGGTCGCTGGATGCGAGATCCGGGTTTCTGGGACCGGCATCCGGGCGTCCAGCACAAAATTCTCCTCCTGGCACTGCTCGCCGGCTGCGCCCATGGCATTCTTTCGGGTGTGAGGTCCCCACAGCCGACCCGCGAGCCCGAGGGAGAAAAGCAATGAACGATGATGAAACGGATGCACCGGGCGCCACGCCCGCGTTCGAACAGCTCCTGCCGCTGCAGTTTCATGCAACCCCGGGCGTCGAGGACTGGCGCGTGCTGTTCTGGGGTGCACACGCCTTCTACCGGACGGGTTCCTTCGCCCAAGCCGCCGAGTTCGTGTCGGCGATCGCAGATGCAGCGTCGGTGGTCAGTCACGATCCTGACGTGGATCTGCGGCCCGAAGGGGTCACGATTCGTTGCTGTTCCCGTGCCGACGGAGCGCTGAGCAGGAAAGACGCTGAGCTTGCCGTCGCGATCAGCGCCGCGGCGCACAAGCTGGGGCTGCGTCCCGACCCAGGTGCGGTGCAGGTTGTGGGCATCGCCGTCGCACAGGATGCCGATGTGGACACCCGTCCATTCTGGGAAGCGGCCTTCGGCTACCAGAGGGTTGGAGACGAAGACCTCGTGGACCCACTTCGGCGGGGCCCGCATCTGTGGTTCCATCGCGTGCGACCGCCTCGGCCCGGACGCGGGCGCACCCACATCGACATCTCGGTGCCGGCCGACCAGGCGCATCAGCGTGTGCAGGCCGCAATCGCAGCGGGAGGCCGAATGGTCGACGAAAGCGAAGCTCCGAAGTGGTGGACAATTGCGTCGCCGGACAATCACGGCGTCGACATCGCCGGCTGGGCCGACAGCCAGGCCTGAGTCACGCGCGGTGTCCACGCAGCGTGCGCGGTTCAGACAGCGTACGCGGTTCAGACAGTGCGCGCGGTTCAGACAGTGCGCGCGGCTCAGGCGGCGGAGCGCGGCTCGTCCCGCCGATCCGTTGCCCCCGCTCGGCTGAGCAGCGCCGCGATCAGGAAGCACGCGGCACCGAAGAATGTCCCCGCGTTGGCCCAGAACTGGCTGATGAGATCCTTGCTCGCAGGAAGGACGTACGCGCCGACGGCGGAGATTGCGAAGAATACCGACCCGAGCAGGTTCAACCAGGTGCACCGCCAGACGCGCGCGTTGGGATCCCACAACGCGTCACGTTGAGTCGTGGCGAGCACCGCGCAGACGCTCGCGACCAGGAACAACAGCGAGCCGAACGCGTCGGGCCGCCACCCGCTGTTCACTCGTGTGGAGGGGTTGAGCGCGATCAGCAGCGCCTGCGTGGTGCTCAGGTTGAAGAAGAGGGTGCCGCCGAACTGCACCACAGACGCCCACCAGTCGTACCGGTCGGGCTTCGACCACCCGCCGCCCGCTTGGCGCCCGCCGCCAGGTTCGCGCCCGCCGCCAGGCGGGCGCCCGCTCAGCGCAAGCTGGATGAACGCGGCGAGGGTGAAGAAGATCGCGCCCACGAAGAACGTGACGTTGGTGGCCACTAGACCGACCGCGTCAGCGTAGAGGGGCACGGCTCCCACGAGGAAGAAACCGGAGCCGATCGCGAAACCCCAGGCCTCCCGACGAAGACGTAGCGCTCGAGGGGCTGGCATGCAGCGAGGCTAGGCGCCGTGGCATCCGCCGTACATCACCCGCCTCGGATGACGACGCACCCTCCGCCGATTCCTACTCTCGAAGCCATGACGACAACCACCTCTTCGGCCACTTCTCCGACGAAATCGAGAGCGACGAAATCGACAGCTTCAGCGCAATCGGGCGAGACAGCGCGCGGGTTCACGGGCGACGGGTCGCAGAACCAGCTCAATCCGCTGTTTGCGCGGGCGGGCGAAGCCACCGACTTTCCGCTGGACGAGCTGCCGGCGACGGAGTCGCTGCCCGAGACCGCGTACCAGATCGTGCACGACGAGGCGATGCTCGACGGTAACTCACGGCTGAACCTCGCGACCTTCGTCGGCACCTGGATGGACCCGTACGCGGCAAAGCTGTACTCCGAGACGGCCGACAAGAACATGGTCGACAAGGACGAGTACCCGCAAACGGCGGCGATCGAAACCCGATGCTGGAAAATGATCGCGTCGCTCTGGAACGCCCCGGACGCGGAGCAAGCGATCGGCACCTCCACGATTGGATCGTCCGAGGCGTGCATGCTCGGCGGGCTCGCCCTCAAGCGCCGCTGGCAGCAGGACCGCAAAGCCGCGGGCAAACCGACCGATCGGCCCAACCTGATTTTGTCGAGCGCCGTTCAGGTGTGCTGGGAGAAGTTCTGCAACTACTGGGATGTCGAGCCGCGCTACGTGCCGATCTCCGAGGAACACAAGGTTCTCGACGGGTCGTCGCTCGACCAGTATGTCGACGAGAACACGATCGGTGTGGTCGCCATCATGGGCGTGACCTACACGGGCATGTACGAGCCGGTGGCCGAGATTGCGGCGGCGCTGGATCGCATTCAGGCCGCGACCGGGTTGGACGTGCCGATTCACGTGGACGGGGCATCCGGCGGCATGATTGCGCCCTTCCTGCAGCCCGAACTGGTCTGGGACTTCCGCCTCGAACGCGTGGCCTCGATCAGCACCTCGGCGCACAAGTACGGGCTGGTCTACCCGGGTCTCGGCTGGGTTGTCTGGCGCACGACCGCCGACCTTCCCGCGGATCTCGTGTTCGACGTCACCTACCTCGGCGGTCACATGCCGAGCTTCGCACTGAACTTCTCGCGTCCGGGCGCGCAGGTGCTGCTGCAGTACTACCTGTTTTTGCGCCTCGGATGGGACGGGTACTACAAGGTGCAGAAGACGTCGCAGGATGTCGCGGTCTACCTCGCCGGGGAGATTGCGAGCACGCCGTGCTTCACCCTGTGGAATGATGGCACCGACATCCCGGTCTTCGCCTGGCAGCTGACCGCGAAGTACACAGACAAGTGGAATCTGTACCACCTGTCCGAGCGCCTCCGCCTCAAGGGCTGGCTGATACCGGCGTACCCCATGCCCGACGACCTCGCCGACATGGTCGTGCAGCGCATCGTGGTGCGCAACGGGCTCAGCCGAAACCTCGCAGAAAGCCTGATGCATGACATTCGCGACGCCGTCGACTACCTCGACGCCCTCACGTCGCCGATGCCCACCGAGGGGCTCGTCTCCACCTTCACCCACTGACGCCGCCGAACGAGAACGCCGGGGCACGAGATCGTCGCCGAACGAGAACGCCGGGGCACGAGATCGCCGCCGAACGGTCAGCCAAGGAGACGTCGTGCAGGCGGAACCGAAATCCCCATCCAAGCCAGAAAAGCGCGAGGAGAAGCTACGGAGCACCGAGGTCCGCGAGATCCTCGCCGTCTTTGTGCTGTCCGTCACCGCGATCCTGACGGCTTGGTGCGGCTTCGAATCGTCCAAGTGGGGCGGCGAGATGTCGATCAACTTCAGTCAGGCATCTGCCGCGCGCATCAAGTCGTCCGACGCATCGAGCGAGGCCCGCGATGCACGCTCGATCGACCTGGCGATTTACGCGCAGTGGATCGACGCCCGCGCCACCGGCGACACTGCGCTCGAGTCCTACGTTGAGGAACGGTTCACCCCCGAGTTCGCGGTCGCCTTTGCCGACTGGGAACGGGACGGCGAGCAGGCGAAGTCGCCGTTCGCCGAGCCCTCCTACGTGCCCGCGGGCCAGGTGCAGGCGCAGAAGTTCTCGGACGAGGCCGACCAGAAGTTCGCGAGCGCGCTGGTGAGCAACCAGCGCGGCGACAACTACTCTTTGCTGACCGTGCTCTTCGCGCTCGTCCTGTTCTTCAGCGCGATGTCGAGCCGCAACCGTTTCCTCTGGGTGGACTGGGTGCTCCTCGGGCTCGCGATCGCCCTGGCTACGACCGGATGCGTCATCCTCGCGACGTTTCCGATCCTGGTGTGAGCGTCTCTCCGGTCCTGGACTGAGCGTTTAGACCGTCACGTTCATGTGGTGCCGTCCGATGGGGAGCATGAGGGGCTTGTCGGATGTCGGGTCCAGAATGACCTTGCTCTCAATACCAAAAACGTGGCGAACACACTCCTCGGTCAGCACGTCAGCGGGTGCGCCCGCCGCATGCACGCGTCCGTCGGCGAGGGCAATCAGGTGGTCTGCGTAGCGGGCAGCCAGGTTGAGATCGTGGAGCACCATGACAATGGTGGTGCCGCGCGAGCGGTTGAGGTCAGTGAGCAGGTCAAGGACCTCGATCTGGTGGCTCACGTCGAGGAACGTGGTCGGTTCGTCGAGCAGCAGCAGGTCTGTGTGCTGGGCGAGAGCCATCGCGATCCACACCCGCTGGCGCTGGCCGCCGGAGAGTTCGTCGACGGAACGGTCGGCGAGGGACGCCGTGTCTGTCGCGTCGAGCGCGTCCGCGACGGCCTGCTCGTCCTCGCGAGTCCAGCGGGAGAACAGCCCCTGGTGCGGTTGCCGCCCGCGTCCGACGAGGTCGGTGACCGTGATCCCGTCGGGCGCGATCGGCGATTGCGGCAGAAGCCCGAGGGTGCGGGCCAGCTCCCGCGCGGGGATCTTGTGCACGGACTTTCCGTCCAGCAGAACCCGGCCATCGCGGGGAGCCAGCAGGCGCGACATCGACCGCAGCAGGGTGGATTTGCCGCAGGCGTTCGGGCCCACGATGGCCGTGATCTGGCCGCCCGGAACGATGAGATCCAGTCCGTTGATCACGGTGCTGTCGCCGTACCCCAGGGTCAGGGCTTGGGCAACGAGGGTGTGGGACGAGGTCATAGGGAGCCTCCCGCTCGGTTCGTTCGGACGATGAGGTAGATCAGATAGGGCGCGCCGAGCACGCCCGTGACGACCCCGACGGGGAATCGCGTGCCGAAGGCGTACTGCCCGCAGAAATCGGCAACCAGCACCAGCAACGCCCCGACCAGTGACGCCGGCAGGAGAACCGAGCCGTTGGGCCCGATCAGGCGCGATGCGATCGGCCCAGACAGAAACGCCACAAATGCGATGGGACCGGCCGCGGCGGTGGCGAACGCGATCAGCCCGACCGCGGAGAAGATCACGATGATGCGGGTGCGCTCCACCCGTACTCCGAGCGCGCCCGCGGTGTCATCGCCCAATTGCATCGCCCCGAGCAGCCCGGCGCGGCTGAGCAGCATCGGGCCGAACACCACGAGGGCGATGAGCGCGGTCAGCACCTGCGGCCAGGTGGTGCCGTTGAGGCTGCCGGTCAGCCACCGCAGCGCTTCCTGCAGCTCCCACTGGCCCGCGCGCGACAGGATGTAATTCGTGACGCTCTCCAGCATCGCCGCGATTCCGATGCCCACGAGGATCAGCCGGGTGCCGGCCGCACCGCCCTTGTACGAGAGGGCGTAGATGGCCAACGCAACGCCGAGTCCCGCGACGATGGCGAAGATCGACACCGCGGCGCCGCTGAGCGACAGGGTCACAATCGCGAACGACGCCGCGGCGCTCGCACCGGCGCTGATTCCGATGATGTCGGGGCTGGCGAGCGCGTTGCGCAGCATGGTCTGGAAGGTCACGCCGGCGAGGCCGAAACTTAGCCCCGCGACCACCGCGAGCACGGCGCGCGGCAGGCGCAGCCGCCCGATCGTGAAGGTGGCGCCCGAGACATCCCGCCCCAGAAGAACGCCCATCACGTCGGCGGGAGAGTACAACGTCTGGCCAACCATCAGACTGACCGCGAACACCACAACAATCGAGGCAGCCAGAATCCCCATGACGAGGCGGCGACGGGATGCCCGCTGCGCACGGCCCCGCACGACGAGGTCGAGCGTGGAGGAGGGTTTGACGAAGACGGTGCCCGCGGTCATAGCGCACGCATGGTCATAGGGCACGAACTTTCTGGCGGCGAACAATGGCGATGAAGAACGGTGCGCCGATGAGGGCGGTGAGGATCCCGACATCGAGCTCGGCGGGGCGAGCGATGATGCGCCCGATCACGTCGGCAAAGACGAGCAGGCACGCGCCGGTCAGCGCTGAGAATGGGAGAAGCCAGCGCTGGTCGACGCCGACCAACAATCGGCAGAAGTGCGGCACAACCAGGCCGACGAAGCCGATCGGGCCCGCAACAGCGGTCGCGGCACCGCACAGCAGAACCGCACCGACGGCGGCGAAAGCGCGGGCGACGGCAACTCGTTCTCCGAGGCTGGCGGCGAGGTCATCCCCCAGGGCAAGCGAATTAAGACCTCGAGCCGACATCAGACTGATCGCGCAGCCCACGACGAAGAACGGGAGCATGGGCTGGATGCTGTCGAAGGAAGCACCGCCCACACCACCGATCTGCCACGATCGGATGTTGGCTGAGATGTCGCCTCGGGGTAGCGCCACCGCGGTGATGAAGGAAACGAGCGCGGCCGAGGTTGCAGCGCCCGCGAGCGCCAGTTTGAGCGGGGTGGCACCGCCACGACCGAGCGAACCAATCGTGTAGACAAAGACGGCGGTCACGGCCGCGCCCGCGATCGCGGCCCACAGGTAACCGGTGGCGGTGGACAGCCCGAACCAGGCGATGCCGGTGACGACAGCGAGGGAGGCGCCCATGTTCACCCCGAGGATGCTGGGGTCGGCGAGCGGGTTGCGGGTGACGCCCTGCATGACCGCGCCGGAGAGCCCCAGCGCGGCGCCCACGATCACGGCGAGAATCGTGCGGGGGATTCGTTTCACTACGGCGGCCTGGCTGAGGTTGTCCATCGACCCGCGCAGACCGGCGAGAAGGTCGTCAAACGAGACATCCCGCGAGCCAACAACGAGCGACGTTACCGCGAGGACGGCGAGGAGCCCCAGCACCGCAATCAGCCACAACAGCCGCACGCGATTCGGGCGTCGCACGGTGGCGACGCCCGAATCGGGGCGCTGAATTGTCTGGGTCACAGGGTTGTCTGGAGTACGGAGTTGTCTGGGTTACCGAGTGATCTGGGTTACAGAGCCAGCGTCAGGCTCACAGAGCCTTGTCGGCTGCCGCGGCAAGAAGCGCGACGTACTCGTCGAGGACCCACGAGATGGCGAGCGGGGTCGGGTTGGCTGCGGTTCCCAGCGGGCTGGAGTCGGGCAGCGCAACGATCGCACCGTTCTTGATAGCGGGCACCTGCGAGAGCAGCGGGTCGCCCTGGAGCAGCGCGATGGTCTCGTCGTCTCCGTAGGTGACGAGGATGTCGACGTCGGAGAAGACGTCGACCTGCTCGGCACTGACCGTGCCCGAGAAGGAGTTGTCTTCCGATGCATCTGCAACGCTCTGGGGAGTGGCCAGGCCGAGGTCCTCGAAGAACGCGCCGCGGGTGTCAAAACCGGTGTAGAAGTTGACCTCGCTCAGGTCAGTCGGGTCGATGTGAGTCAGGAACATGGTCGCCTTGCCCTCGAGCTGCGGGTACTCGGCAACGGAGTCGGAAACTTCCTGCTCGATGTCGGCGACAAGCTGCTCGCCTTCCTCGGCCATGCCCATACCCATGCTGTTGAACTTGATCGAGTCGCGCCACGACGTGGCCCAGGGTGCGTCCGGGTAGCCGACGACCGGAGCGATCTCGCTGAGGGTGTCGTAGTCCTCCTGCGTCAGGCCGGAGTACGCCGCGAGAATCACATCGGGGTTCGTGTCGGCGACCGCTTCGAAGTCGATTCCATCGGTTTCGTCGAAGAGGACGGGGGCTTCGCCCCCGAGCTCGTCCAGCTTTTCTGCCACCCAGGGTAGGATTCCGTCTCCGTCGTCATCTCCGAAGTTGGCCGCGGCCATTCCCACGGGAACGACACCGAGCGCGAGCGGCACTTCCTGGTTCTCCCACTGAACCGTGGCGACGCGCTCGGGCTTCTCGGTCAGCGTGGTGGTGCCGAGGGCGTGCTCGATGGTGATCGGGTACCCCTCCGCGGTCGCCGTGTCGTCAGAGGCGGTGTCGGCAGTGCTGCTGCAGGCGCTGAGGCCGAGCACAGCGGAGACCGCGAGCGCGGTTGCCGTGACGGCAAGGGAACGGGGAGAACGCATAGAAAACTCGACTTTCGGTGAGGGAGAACGTGCCGCTACCCGGGAGGCCGAGCGGAATCGGATCGACGGACCGGGTGCTGTGGCCGACGCCAGGTTAGGTGAGGCTAATCTAACATAGCCCGGATCGAGGGATCATCACGTCGTCCCCATCCGAGCCCTGACCACGAAAAATGCCCGCCCCAGCACCGGTTCGGCGCTGGGGCGGGCATTCGACTTGCTCGGGCTACCTCGTCGGCAGGGCTCCGTACAGCGCAGGAGTGGTGCGCGCGTGCGTGGCCTGCTCAAACGCGTAGGTCAGCCCAATGAGCGTTCCTTCGTCGTAGTTGCGTCCCAGGAACTCCAGGTTCACGCCGGCGCCAGCGACCGCACCGGCGTCAGTGGGTATCGACTGTCCCATCGGCACCGTCACCGAGGGCATCCCGGTATTGGGACTCAGACGCATGTTGGTGCTGATGGTGGTGTACTGGCCAGTCGACGGGTAAATGATCGAGTCCAGGTTGTTGTCGTCGAGCAACGACGTCACGAAGGTGCTTCCCGTCGCGATTGCGGCCGTGTGTGTACCGGTCGGCCCCGCCCATCTCTGGTACGCCTCTTCGGTCACGTTTTCGCGTGCTGTGTACGTGGTGCTGCGGTTAGGGACCATCCGACCGGAGGCGAGGAGTTCCGGGATGGACCGCGCCGTGACCGCCGGGTTGAGGTAGGTCTGCGTGTAGATCGCGAGGTCGTGTTTGAACTCGTTCGTGCTTCCGCTGCTCTCGTCGAGCGTCGCCGTGAGGGTGGGCGAGCTCGGGATCACCACGATCTCCGCGCCCTGCGCCCGGAGCTTGTCGAGCGCCTCGTTCCACAGGCGCAACACGGTCGCGTTGGTG
This sequence comes from Glaciihabitans tibetensis, assembly GCF_003003265.1. GTDB lineage: Bacteria > Actinomycetota > Actinomycetes > Actinomycetales > Microbacteriaceae > Glaciihabitans > Glaciihabitans tibetensis. Next base: position 60,942 of record NZ_PVTL01000008.1, on the reverse strand, counting down.
CCCACCATGGAGGCCACGTATCCGATCCGGGTGCCCTGGAGAGCAGTCGGGTCGAGGTATTCCGTGTACGAATCCGGAACGAGCCCGGTCTGCTCAGCCGTGATCGGATCAGCGGGATCGACTCCCACGACGGCGTCGAGTGCAACCGCCGCGTCGGTGACGCTGCGTGCGATGGGGCCTCCCGTGTCCTGGGTCAGTGCGAGCGGAACGATGCCGTCGCGGCTGGAAAGACCAACCGTGGGGCGGATGCCGACGAGCTGGTTGTACGAAGACGGCACACGGATCGATCCGCCCGTGTCGGAGCCGAATCCGATCCCGGCGAGGTTCGCTGCGATTGCGGCACCGGTTCCCCCGCTGGATCCGCCCGCGGTACGAGTCGTGTTGTACGGGCTGGCGACGAGCAGAGACGCACCGGGCTCCTGGAACGACGAGAATGCAGACGAGAACCCGAGTGCGAACTCGTCGAGACTCGCCTTGGCGAGAATGACGGACCCGGCAGCGCGAAGTCCCTCGACCATAAACGCATCGTCGGAGGTCTGGTTGCCGTCCCAGCAGCTGCAGCCCGCGGTCGTGGGCATGTCCTTCGTGTTGTAGTTGTCCTTTACGGCGAGGGGAATACCGAGCAGCATGCTGGTCATCCCCTCTGCCGCCCGGGTTGCGTCTGCCGCGGCCGCCGCTGCCAGCGCGGTGGAGTTGGTCGAGATGATCGAGTTCAGCGCCCGTCCGGTGGTGGCGGGATCAACCTTTACGCGGTCGTACGCGTCGATTCGGTCGAGGTACGCCTGGGTGAGCTCAACAGACGAGGTGACACCCGCGTTCATCGCGGCCTGCATGTCGATGGTCGTCGCCTCGATGAGGTCGAAGGGACCATCGTCGTAGATGATCCGGGTGGAGACCGTCGCGATGTCGGTGAGAGTGATAGTTCCGTCGACATCGACGTCCGCGGTGGAGACGGCCGCCCAGGAGGGTGATGTCGCCGTCGCGCCGAGAGCCTGCGCGAGAAGTTCAAGATCCGCGGAAGTCACCTGCTCGTCGCCCGTGAGGTCAAGCTCCGTATAGTACGGCGCCAGGAAGACGCCGGTTGAGGCCGCCGTGTTGATCGGTTCGGCGACCGCTGGTGTTCCCACGAAGGCGCTGACGGCGAGCATCGAGACGATGCCCGTCGCTGCGGCCGCGGTCGTGCGTGTGCGACGTAAAGCCACTGGGTTTTTCCTCACGGAGAAGGGGGGACGTACGGCCCCGATACGAGTTGTAGGAGTCTGATTGAAGTGGGTCATCGGGCGCTCGCTACTCGGCGGCGGTACACGACGACACCCAGGGCGATCGCAAGGATGCTTCCGATCGCGACGTAGACCAAGGCTCCGCCGGCGACACCCGTGAGGGCCAGGATGCCCGTCGGTGCGGCATTCGCAGCCGGTGCGGCGCTCGACGTGGGAGTCGGGGAAGGCGATTGAGAGGGCGCGGCAGACGGGGTGGGCGAGGCGGTCGGCGACGCCGTGTCGCTCGGCACGGGCACGGGCACCGCCGTGACGACTATGGGCGCGCTCGTTACAGCAGGAACGGCTGCGCTCGCGGCACCACTTGAATTTACGAGAGCTACGGATGCAGTGATGGAACCCGTTCCGCTGCCGATGGTGGTGAAGGACAACGACGCTGGCAGGCTCCCCGCGAGGGCGGGCGACGTCCCGAGACGACTGTGGACCAGGGTGACCGCGCCCTCGTCCTCTACGACGCTGTCAAAACCACCGGCTGGGCCGTCGGTCGCGCTGTTGTCGCTGTACGCGAAGATCGCGGGGTCGTAGCTCAGTGTGATCGCGTAGCTGAACACGTCGGTGGTGTCGGTAACGGTGACGGCTACGTCGACGGGCTGGCCGACCTCGGCGCTTGCGGTGGTGGTGATCGTTATCGCGGGGGCGGGAGCGGCAAACGCCGAACCGGCGCTCACCATCGTGAAGCCTACGGCGAGAGCAATGGCCGCCGTGGCCATACGCAGGCGCGACCGGCGCGGGGCAAGGTGATGCATCGGGAGGATTCCTTCTTTCATCGCGGAACAGCGCCGTCGTCTCGGCTGGGCGCGCCGGAATAACCGCGGTGCGCGGCGCCGTCCGGGGACGATCGAGGAGCAGAGCGATACGGCCTGGCGAAGTGGTGATCGGGACAACGCGCTGATGTGGTGCAGGAATCCTGACTCTAGACCGCGTAGTTCGAGCGAGTGTTTCCCTCATGTTTCTCGCGGGTTACAAGATTTCTGGCCCTACCGCGGCGGGCTGCCGTCAGCCGCGGACGCGGCGAGCGCCGCCGCAATCGTGTGACCGATCTGCACAAGAAGTCGGGCGGAGAGTGCGGGGTCGCGGGAGGTGTCCCGGCCGGTCTGGTCCGCGAGCGCATACACGCGGGACAGCCCGAGAGCGCCCGCTTCTGCCTCGCCGAGCTCGCTGCGTCCGACTACGGCGATGACGGGCTTACCGCCCGAACGCTTGCCGACGACGGAGACCAGTTTTCCCTGGGATGTCTGCGCGTCGAGGGAGCCTTCCCCGGTGATGACGATGTCGCAGGCGGCGACATGACCGTCAAACCCGAGCAGGTCGAGGAAAAAGTCTGCTCCCGACACGAGCTGGCCGCCGAGCAGCACAATCGCGAACCCCAACCCGCCGGCGCTACCCGCGCCGGGAACGAGTGCCGCGCCGCGGGCCTGAGGGAATCCGGCGGTGTCGACACGCGTGACCAGGTGGGACAGGCCGGCATCGAGTTCGATCACAGTCGCCGGGTCGGCGCCCTTTTGCGGCGCGAAGATGTGCGCCGCGCCATTCGGTCCCGTGAGGGGGTTCGTGACGTCGCTGGCTCCGATGAGTTCCACCCCCGCCAACGGAAGCAGTTCGGCGGTATCAACTGAGCGGACGCGCGAAAGATTGCCACCGGAGGGAAGGAGTGTGGCGCCGTCGGCGTCGAGGAACCGCGCACCGAGTGCCGCCAGCATCCCCGCTCCCCCATCGGTGGTCGCGCTGCCCCCGAGGGCAATCACGACCCGCCGCGCTCCGCGCGCGACCACCTCCCGGATAGCCTCGCCCACACCATAGCTGGATGCGCCGAGCGCGTCCGTGCGGCCGCCCGGCAACACGCTGAGCCCGCAGGTGGTCGCCACTTCGACGAGTGCCATCGTTCCGTTCAGGGCCACGGTGGTCGAGACTGGCTGCCCGGTCGGACCGGTGACGGTCAGGGCGAGAGGCTCGAATCCAGCGAACAGGGCGGCTGCGACGCTGCCGTCTCCGCCGTCCGCCAGCGGCAGCTGCCTGCAGGACAGGAGCCGACCGTGCGGACCCTCGAGGAGCCCTTCCGTGATCCAGCGCGCCACCTCGCCAGCGGTGAGACTGCCCTTGAACTTATCCGGCGCGACGAGCACCGACACGCGTGGCTGAGGCGCATTCATGGGACGACGCTGTCCGTTTGGCGGCTCCACATGGCTGCGGTATCTCCCTACACTGGACGACATCAGTCCGATCCATTGCGGCGACTGTCGATCCGGCATTACCCATTCGCCCTCAGCCTACGAGCGTTAGCGCGTCGATTGGAGAACGGCATGGCCACCGCAGACGAGACACCCGCCCCGGACGAGTCAGCGGTGAGAGACAAGACACCCGCCGAGTCCGAGACACGCGCCGGGGCATCCGTCGCATCCCAGGAGCCGCCGCCCGGCGGTGCACGCACCTTCGCGCAGGTGCTCGTGAACACGGCTGTCGCGAACATCACCACGAGCTTTCTCTGGTTCGCCCTGACCTTCTGGGTGTATCTGGAAACGCGCTCGGTGCTCGCGACCGGCATCATCGGCGGCGCGTACATGCTGCTCGTCGCTGTGTGCTCCATGGCCTTCGGCACGATCGTCGACCGGCATCGCAAACACTCCGTGATGGTTTTCGCCGGAGCGGTAACCCTGATCGCCTTCGCGATCAGTCTCGGCCTCTACCTGGCCTTTCCCGAGTCCACCCTGCTCGACCTCAGCGGGCCGATGTTCTGGCTGTTCAGCGGCATCATCCTCTTTGGGGCGGTCATCGAGAACATGCGCAACATCGCGCTGTCCACGACCGTCACGCTGCTCATTCCGACCGAACGGCATGCCAACGCCAACGGGCTCGTCGGCACCGTGCAGGGTCTCGCGTTTATGGTGACGAGCGTGTTCAGCGGTCTGTCGATCGGGCTGTTGGGCATGGGCTGGACCCTGGTCCTTGCGATAGCCCTCTCGGCGGCGGCGCTCGCCCACCTGTTGTTCCTCCGCATCCCCGAAGAGCGGCCGCACCACGACGGCGAGCGGCGCCCCCTAATCGATCTCCGCGGCAGCATCACCGCGGTGCGAGCGGCGACGGGATTGTTCGCTCTCATCATCTTCTCGACGTTCAACAACCTGATCGGCGGCGTCTACCTGGCGCTGATGGATCCGTACGGCCTCGAGCTCTTCCCCGTCGAGTGGTGGGGCATCGTTCTGGGCGTCTCATCGACCGGGTTCATTGTCGGCGGTCTCCTGATCGCGAAGTTCGGCCTCGGACGCAATCCGATCCGCACCCTGCTGCTGCTCGTCATACTCATGGGCGTTCTCGGAGCCCTCTTCACAATCCGCGAGTGGTGGTGGCTCTACGCCGCCGGAATCTGGGTCTACATGACGTTGATCCCGGCGGTCGAAGCGGCCGAACAAACAGTCATCCAGAAGGTGGTGCCCTTCCGCACCCAGGGTCGCGTGTTCGGCTTCGCCGCGGCGCTCGAGTCGGCCGCCGCACCCGTTACCGCATTCCTCATTGCGCCGATCGCCGAGTTCCTGATCATCCCTTATATGAATTCGGATGCCGGGAGCGCCAGTCTCGGATGGCTGCTTGGCGACGGCCAGGCACGAGGAATCGCGCTCGTGTTCCTGGTCGCCGGAATAGTAATGGTGATCGCCGCCATCGGCGCCTTCTTCACCCGGTCGTATCGCATTATCTCGGCGCAGTACCTTGCGCAGGCCGACTCGGCCGATGCCGACGGTTCCGCCGACGAAATGATCCCTCGAGACGCTACGCGGTAGCCCGCACGCCCGAGTCCGCAAACGAGGACGAGAGGGCTATCCGGGGTTGCTCGCCTTTCCGTCGAGCCAGAGCGTTGCCGACTCGTCGCGGTGCGATCCCGCTGTCCCCACGTGCTTGCTGTCGATCCGGGGACCCTTTTTGATGACGTGAACAAGCGCCATGCCGTGACCACGCCCGAGACCATAGTCAGACTTCAACCACTCAAGGATCTCGCCTGCGGTGATTTTCTCATCATCGAAGCCCTTGCTCGAGGCGATGTCGAGCAACTGGCGAGGCGTGAGCCCGGTCTTGTCTTCGATGGTGTCGAGGTAGGCCTGGAACGACATAGGTTCATTTCCCCTGTTCGGTGGTTGGTGGGCGTCTTCGCGCCTGTCAGACGCTCCACTGAACCAGATCATCGCCGCCAGGGGAATGATCCGTTTGACCCGCCGACTACAGCCGAAGCGGCGCTGCCCTACGAGACGAAGTCGCGTCAGCTGTAAGCCGAGTCAGGGCCGCGATAGCGAGTACCGCCGCACATCCGACGAAACCCGCCACCGTCGATGACAGCCATGAGTCACCCAGCTGCGTAACCAGGTATCCGGCAAACGGGCTGGCCACAACCGCGAGCCCCGTGTCGACCAACCCGAGATCGCCGGCGACGCGCTCCAGCGCGTCGGGATGTCCGGACGCGATGTGCGCGATCCCGCCGACCAGAAGCACCGTGACACCGACCGTCCCCGCCTGCAGGGCGAACGCCGACGATCGCCTGGTCGCAACGGCTGGCTCCAGCGGAATGCTCCGCGCTCCGTACACAAGGTCGGGACGGAGGGCTATCACCGCGGCGACGGCCGCGGTGGTGATCACGGCCTCGCCGACACCGATGAGAACGTGTGGCCCGAGCATCGCGGCGAAGAGCATGCCGCCATCAACGGGCGTGTTGCCGGCAAACGCGTAAAGCCCCGCGAGCGCGAGGGCAACCGTCGGCACGGACAGAAGCCCGGCGATCGCTGCAGCAACGACGATGGACGGGATGCCGCGGGGCAACGCTCGTCGAACGAAAAGGAAGGCGCCCCAACTCACCAGGACGCCGATGACCGCCATGAGCAAAACGTTCGTACCGAGCGCGGTGGCGCCGCCGTCAGCAAACAGGAGCATCTGCACCGCGAGGACGATGCTGATACAAACGATGGCGGTCCCCGGTCCAACAAGCACAGCGGCAAGCGCGGCACCCAGAAGGTGGCCGCTCGTGCCGCCGCCGATCGGATAGTTCACCAGGTGCGCCGCGAACACGAACGTGGCGACACCGCCTGCTGCCGGCGCCAGGCGCGTTCCGGGGTGCTCGCTGCGCGCACGTTTCAGCGCGAACGCGAGTGCTGCCGCGGCGACGAGAGCCGTGCCGATCGAGGTGGGTGTGTCCAAAAATCCGTCCGGTACATGCATGGATCCTCCGAGATCAGGCCGCCATGTTCAGGGTCATGGAGTGCGGTCCGAAGTGCTTCATCCGCTAGGGGTGAGGCCTCACGACATCCATTCGACGTACCTTTCGAGAGCGGGGAGATGCACTGGTGCCAACGTGAGGACACATCGTGGTGGAGCTAACAACACAGGACATCGGTGACCTCTGGGTCGAGGGAAAGCACCCCGACCTCGAAGTGCTGTCACCGCAGCCGCTGGTCGCGGCGACGCCCATCGCCCTCATGGCGGGGCAGCGCATCACGACCACGGACCGCATCTTCATCCGCAACATCCAGGACTTCCCCGAGGCGCACACTGTCGCGGCTCGGCCGATCGAGGGGTGGGAGATCGAGCTCGTCGGCCTGATGACACCGTCGCGAATTGTCATCCAGGCCGAAGAGCTGCTCGACATGGAGCAGGTCGAGTACGAGATGGTGCTCCAGTGCTCAGGCAACGGGCGGGCGATGTATCCGAGCATCCCCGGTACCCCGTGGAACCAGGGCGGCGTCGCGAATGTGGTCTTCTCAGGTGTGCCACTGTCGGCGGTGCTCGAGAAGCACGGCGTGATCATCGACCCGCAGGTCAGGTACGTCACCGCCGAGGGGCGCGAGGGCGCGATGGGGCCGGAGCTATCCGACCTCGAGCACAGCCTGCCCGTCGCCGACGTGCTCGCGACGAGCATCATCGCCCTGCGGCTCAACGGCGAGCCGCTTCCCGGTATCCACGGCGGGCCGGTTCGCCTCATCACCCCCGGGTTCTTCGGGACCATGCAGTTGAAGTGGCTCGCGCGCCTGCGATTCGAGGTGTCGGAGTCGACGTGTTTTTATCATGCGGTCGAGTACCGGGTGCCGCTGTCGCCCGTGAAGCCCGGCGACGACTTCGAATTCACCCTCGACAACAGTCGGCCAACCTGGCTCATCAAACTGATGAGCTACGTGCTGGAGCCCGCTCCCCACGCGACGGTTGCCCGCGGCACCGTGACCGTGAGTGGGGTCGCCTACAACGACGGCATGGCTCGGCTCGAGGCCGTGCTGGTGTCGGTGGATCGGGGCGAGACGTGGCAGCCGACACAGTTTGACACTCCGGACAGTCCCTACGCCTGGTACCTCTGGAGCACGCAGGTGCAGCTGGATCCCGGCGAGCATGAGATCTGGGCGCGTGCCATTGACTACCTCGGGCGCAGCCAGCCGCTCGACGGTTCGGTGAATTGGAACCCCAACGGTTACGAATGGACCGGGGTCTTCAAAACCCCCATCACGGTGAGCTGAGCGCGTCATGTCGCTGCTCGACGTCGATGTTGATGACCCTCGGGTCTTCCACCATCAGTTCGCCGACGTCAACGGCCTCCGAATGCACTACGTCGACGAGGGCAAAGGTCCGCTCGTCATCCTGCTGCATGGCTTTCCGTTCCTCTGGTACCTCTGGCGGCACCAGATCAAGGTGCTTGCGGCATCCGGCTTTCGGGTGGTCGCGCCCGATCAGCGCGGCTATGGACAGACGGATGCCCCGGCCGACGTGAACGACTACGACCAGACTCACCTCGTGGGCGACCTCGTCGGCCTTTTGGGCGCGCTGGGCGAGAAGACGGCGATCCTCGTGGGGCACGACTTTGGGACGTCGGTCGGGTACCACGCCCTCGCGATGCGGCCCGACCTGTTCCGGGCGCTGTTTATGATGTGCTCGCCCCCATCGCCGCGCCCGCCGGTCAGCCCGGTGGAGAGTTTCGCAAAACTTCCGGAGGACCTTGAGTTCTATCAGGAGTACTTCGCGCGACCCGACTCCGGTGACGCCATCATGAGAGACATCCGCGGCTACATCACGGGCGTCTACTACTCCGTATCGGGGGCGTGCACCGATGACGAGCAATGGCGCGCGTTCTGGAAAAAGGGCGAGGAGCGGTTCGAGGACACGTACACCGTTCCCCTCGTGCTCCCGCCATTTCTGAACGACCGGGTGATCGACTACGCCGTGGCGGAGTTCGATCGCCGCGGCATCCAGGGTGCACTGAATTGGTACGCAGCCCAGGACGCGACGTGGCGGAACACCTCGTTTCTCAGCGGAGTCACGGTCACGCAACCGGCAGCGTTCCTCACCGGCGATCGCGACCCTTCGGCGAAGCCCTTGTTCGGCGTCGATCGCCAGGCGGCGGCGCTGGCGGGACTGTACACGACATTTCCCGGCCTGCAGGGGATCATCACTCTCCCGGGCGTTGGGCACTCGCCGCCCGACGAAGACCCGGCCAATGTGAATGTTGCCCTCGTGGATTTTCTGCGGAGCGTAGGCGATGTCTGACCACGGCTCCGGCCCGCGGGCGTTTTCGGATTCGGCGCTCGACATCACGGATATGTTCGTGTTTCCGAGCCCGGAACGTTCGGGCTCGCTCGTTCTCGTGCTCAACGTGTTCCCGTTCGCGGGTCCGACAGCACGGTTCTCCGACGTCGTCGACTACCGGTTTCGCATCCGACCGGTGTCCGTCGACCCATCCGCGCGGGTGTTCGACGTCGGCGATACCGAGTACGTGTTCAGCTGCGTCTTCAACGCGCCCGCTGGCGGCGACGTGCAGGAGGGCACGTGCATCGCACCGAACGGAGAATCGCTGACATTTCGCGTCGGGGAGGAGGGCACAGCGGGCGACAGCTACCGGGTTTTCGCTGGCCAGCGCATGGATCCGTTCTTCTTCGACGGGCCCGCGGTGATCCGTTCGATCATGACGCGGCAGCTTGCGTTCACGAACCCTGGCTATAGCACCGTGGCGCATCAGAACGTTCTGAGCATCGTGATCGAGTGTGACCGATCGGCGATGTTCCCCGACGACCAAGGGCCTCTGTTCGCCGTCGTCGGTGAGACCGCAATCGCGGGCGCGCCACAATTTCGACTCGAACGTTACGGACGTCCAGACATCAAGAACGTTGTTCTGTTTCCCAAAGGCTTCGACCCGGTCAACAGCGACCTGGAGATCCGCGACCTCTACAACGAGGAGGACGCGTTCGCGCTTGGCCCCGCCTACCTCGGCGCGTTCCACTCCCGAATGAACGCCAACCTCGCGTTCTGGGATGGCCTGGACGGAAAGGTCGACTGGCCCCTCAGCGCCGACGGTGCTCATCCGCTCACCGAGCTCCTGCTCGCCGACTTCATGGTCGTGGACGTATCGAAACCCTTCTCGGGCGACGGCACCTTCTTCGAGATCGAGCGGGCGATGCAGAACGGCGCGACGCACGCGACCTGTGGCGGCCGCGCCCCGAACGACGACTGCATGGGCACATTTATGAACGTGTTCGTCAACGCAGGCAATGGCCCGCAATTGACGCACGGCATCGATGGACCCGCGGTTCCTGCCTCAGACGAGTTCCCGTACCTGGTGCCGCCAGAGCTCAACCCGCCCACCCCCAAGCTGCCGTCACTGGGGCAAGCAAAGACCGGGCGATGACACAGACACTCGACTCCGACCTTCGAACCACGGCGGGTGCGCTCGCAATGGATAACCTGCGCGCCCAAATCGAGGGCATGCTGCGGGATGCCACGGCGCGACGTCTCCCGGCGCGCAGCGAGTCCGGGCTCATCGAGCTCATCCTCTTGCGCGGCCACCTCCTCGGCCGCGTAAGCGACTACGAGTGGGCAACCGCACTGGCAGAACAGCTGGCTGTCGAGACCCCGGACGACGGGAACGCGCACCTCGCCCTCGCGCGCACTCGGGCGACGCTCCATCGCTTCCGCGATGCCCTCGCCGAGCTCGAGGAGGCGACACGACTCGGTGGGGACCCGCGCGAGGTCGACGGGGAGCGCGCGGTGGTTCTCCAGGCCGTCGGGCGCTATGACGAAGCGCTGGCAATCTTTATCTCTGCGGACGACCTCCGTTCGGATTTCACCTCGCTGGGAAACCTCGCGACGGTGCACGCCGACCGCGGCGACACCGCGACCGCCGAAGAGCTCTTCGCCGCGAGTCGGGAACGCTACCGCGGCGTCTCGCCGATTCCCGTCGCGCAACTCGACTTCAAGCGCGCGCATATGTGGATCGCCGCGGGCAATCTGGGGCGGGCCCGCGCCTGGTTGGAGTCGGCTGTGCGTCGGCTGCCCGCGTACGCCCCGGCGGTCGGCCACCTGGCCGAAGTCGAGGCCGCGTTGGGCGAAACGGACTCGGCGATCGCGAGGCTGTTACCCCTCGCCACCACATCGGACGATCCTGACTACGCCGCCCAACTCGCCCACATCTTCGACGGCAGGCACGAGCGCGAGGAGTCCCGCTACTGGCGCAACGTCGCCGCGGCTCGCTACGACGAGCTGGTCGAGCGCCATGTCGAGGCCTTCGCCGATCACGCCGCGGAATTCTGGCTCGACGCGGGCGATCTGAAGCGAGCGCTTCCGCTCGCCGTGAAGAACTTCGAGGTGCGGCCGACCGGCCGTGCCGCGAACCTCGTGGCTCGAGCCACGCGCTAACGAAGGAAGGAACAACCATGTCGGACGACATCAACATCGACTACGCGGCCCTGTCGAACGCCGGTACGGATGACCTCGTCGAGAAAATTGGCCAACTCCGCGCGACGCAACAGGACGCGGTGGACAAGCGGAACCGCGAGTACGAGTTTCCGGAGAACTATGACGCGAAAATGGGTCTCAAGGTCGGGCACGTCACCGAGCTGCGCCTCTTCTTCCACGTCAAGCCCGGGCACGCCGAAGCGCTCAAGGAGGAATTGCGCAAGTTCAAGGAGAGCGAAGAGCGCAACAGCAAACTCGCGATCGTGGCGACAGGCATCCAGACAATGACGTGCACGCTGTTCGACAACGACACACGGTATCTGCACACCACCGAGTTCGACACCGACTGGGACCCGTATATCGATGACTCGGTGCCGACCGAGAAGCAGCGCCGAATCTACGCGAACTGGATGCAGCACCTCGAGGAGGCCGGAGACTTCGGCCCCGACAACATCCCGACCGCGAACGACATCAAGGTGCTGTTCAACCAGAACCGTGTGACAGCGACGGCCTACCTTCGCTCCTTCGGCGACACTGTCGTTGAGCAGTACAAGATGAAGGAGCTGAAGAAGGCCTTCGACGAGGTACTGGATCATCCCGATGCGGCCGAGGCTCTCTCCCATCCCGCGTTGCGACCACTGCTCGACCTGGCATCGGAGTGACCATGAGCACCGCGGAGGCCATCACCCTGGAGCTCGCAGACATCCAGAACGGCGCGCTGCACCCGCGCCCGACCCCCTACGTCGGGGTCTACATCCTCTTGCGGGTCGACGACCCACGGCAGGGGCGACAACTGCTGGGACGGCTGCTGCCCGTGGTCGCGTCCGCCAGTGATCCCGCAGGACGAGACAAGCAGGCGTGGGTGACTGTCGGTATCTCGTTTGAAGGCCTCAGGGTGCTCGGCGTGCCCGAGCAATCGCTGCGCACGTTCCCCAAGGAGTTCCAGGAGGGGATGGCCGCTCGCGCCGAATCCCTTGGTGATGTCGGCGAGAGTGCGCCAGAGCACTGGGAGGCGCCACTGGGAACCGGGGACGTACACATCGCCCTCTCCGCGCTGTCTCCCGATACCGAGCGACTGGCAACCGTCGTCGAGAGTGCTCGGGAAACGTACCGGGACTACGCCGGCGTCGAGGTAATTTGGCGCCAGGAGGTGTACGCGCAGGAAGGCGAGAAGACCTCTTTCGGATTCAAGGACGGGTTGAGCAATCCGGCGGTAGAAGGCAGCGGCATCCCCGGCACCAACCCTCACGAAGCACCCGTCAAGGCGGGAGAGTTTCTGCTGGGGTACCCGAACGAAGTGGGTGAGATCAGCCCAACGCCGCAGCCCGAGGTACTGGGCCGCAACGGCACGTTCCTCGTGGTTCGCAAACTTCACACGCGAGTCGCGGCCTACCGGCAGTACCTGCGGGATCGCGCTAAAGATCGCGCGGATGAGGAGCTGCTCGCCGCGAAGATGGTTGGTCGATGGACCAGCGGTGCACCCCTGGTCCTCTCTCCAGACGCGGACGACCCCGCGCTCGGCGGCGATATCGAGCGGAGCAATGCGTTTATGTACGAGGCCGATGACCCGCGAGGAATCAAGTGCCCGGTGGGCGCGCACGCACGACGTATGAACCCGCGCGATGCCTCGATCATCGGCGTTCCTCGACTCCATCGCCTGATGCGCCGCAGCACGAGCTACGGCCCGATGCTGCCCGATGGCGTTCTCGAGGACGATGGCGTCGACCGCGGCATCATCTTCGTCGCCGCGATGGCGCGCATCGACCGCCAATTCGAGTTCGTGAAGACGCAATGGATCAACGAGGGGCTCTTTTTCGGCGCGCCCGACGAAAAGGATCCGCTCGTCGGCCCGAATAGCGGGAGCGAACAGTTCACAATCCCCCACAAGCCGATCCGCCGACGGCTCACCGAACTGCCGACCTTCGTCGTCAACCGGGGCGGTGAATACCTGTTCGTGCCGAGCCTCAGTGCACTCAAGTGGATATCGGAGCTGTGAGACGAAAGCACCCACGACCCGAAAAAGCCCCGCAATCACTGAGATTGCGGGGCTTTTCGTCTGTGCGCCCGGAGGGATTTGAACCCCCGACCTATTGATCCGTAGTCAATTGCTCTATCCGCTGAGCTACGGGCGCATCCTGTAGGGCCAAAACCCAACCTGACGACTATACCAGCTTGAAGGCACGACTGGCGCCACTTCGGGTGGCATCGTCGCGAACACACACGAGCTAAGCGAGAAGTTAGCCAGAAGCTGCGGAGCAGGTCTGCTGCGCCGCGGTCTGGCCGGTGAGGCCTTCAATCGCCGCCGAGGTGGGCTCGGGGGCTGGTGTCGCGCCATCCGTCGCCGTGGGCGCCTCCGTTGCGACCGGAGCGACCGGCGTCTCGGTCGCCACTGGCTCCTCGGTCGGCACGCTGCCGTCGAGCACCGAGCCGCTACCCAGCGAGTCCTCGCCGAGGGTGATGGGCTCGTCGGCCGCAATGGCGGCGAACAGCTCTTCGGCGACGTCCTCGTCGGGCATCACCTTGCCCGGAAAGTCGGGGTCGCCCGTGGTGCCGGGGTACTGCACCAGGGCCATCGTCGACAGGTCAACGGTGCTCAGGCTCTGGGCCATCGAGACCATGGTGTCGATGGACGTGAGCGAGGTCGACAACCGTACGTTGGTCGCCGCCACGTTTGCCAGCCGGTAGAGCCGCGTGAAGTTGGTCAGGGTTTCGTCGCTCTGCAGCTGGCGAAGCAGCGCAGACATGTAGACCTGCTGCGACGAGATGCGCGAGAGGTCGCTGCCGTCGCCGACTCCGTGACGGGTGCGCAGGAAGGCGAGAGCGGTCTGGCCGGAAATCACGTTCGTGCCCGCGGGAAGGTCGAGCCCGGAATAATCGTCTTCGATCGGTTCGGCCAGGCACACCGAGACGCCGCCGACGGCGTCGGTCATCTGGACGACAGCGTTAAACGACATCTGGGCTGCGTAGTCGATCTCCAGGTCGGTGAGATCGGCAACGGTGCTGACAACGCAGGTCAATCCTCCGCGCGCAAACGCCGTGTTGAGGGAAACGTTCCTCTGCGCTGAGGAGGTTTCACCGCTCTCCGGGTCGGTGCACGCGGGCTGGGCGGTGATGAGGTCTCGAGGGAGGCTGACCACGGTGGCGGAGGTGTGATCCTCGGACACATGGAGGAGGATGTTGACGTCGTTCAGCGTCGCGTCGCGTTCACCGAACGCCTCACTCTGTTCCTCATCGTTGTCGACGCCCACGACCAGGATGTTGAAGCTGCCGGTGATGGCTCCGATTTGCGGGGGCGTACTGTCATCCGGGTTCGAGATGTCGATTGCGTTGTTATTGATGGCGGTGCCGAGGCTCCACACCCTGACCACGGCAATGGATGCGCCGCTCACCAGAACCACAGCGAGAGCCGCGGCGATGAGCTTGAAAATGAAGGCCGTAGCGGACCCGCCGCCATGGCGACTGTGCCGGGGGGTTGCGTACAGCGAACGGCGGTCTCGCCTCCGCGAGGCGGCAGGCGCGGGTGGGTTACTGTCCGTCATCGTGCCGTAAGTATAGAGAATGCGGATAGCAGCCCGGTGTCAGAGGCGTTAGCTCGGCACAAACAGGGCGATCAGCGAGATCGCGAACGCCACGATGCCGAGGCCGAGAAAACTGAATCCGAGCGCCCGCAGAACCTTCTCTCCGTGGCCCGCAACGTCGAAGCGAATGTGGTCGGGAGCCCTGCGGCTGTAATAGATGTGGAGTTCCTCCGGGTCGGCAATGGCCGCCCGATCGTGCGGATCGAGGGTGCGGGTGTGCAAAACACCCTCCGCGGTCATCCACCGAATTTGGCTGCTGTCCGCGTTGTCGACGACGACGGCCTCGGTCTCTTCCCAGTGACCTCGACTCAGTCGGAGAATCGCCACCACCAGGAAACAGCCGGCGGCAGCGAGGATTCCAAACCACCCGAAGAGCTCGGCAAGCAGATCGATGAGGTCGCGGATGGTCACTGGGCAATATTAACCCGTCGGCTATCAACTGGGTCCTCGCTTGCCATCGGTCAGTTCAGCAGCGCGGCGAGGTGGGACCGGGATCGGGCGCCCACCTTGCGGTAGATGTGGGTCAGGCGCAATTCGACGGTGCGCAACGAGATGTAGAGCTCAGCAGCGATCTCCTTGTTGCGATATCCCTCGCGGACCTTTTCGACAATGAGCTGTTCCTCTTCTGTGAGGATGCCCGCCGCCGCGGTGCCCGGCTCAGGATCGGTGATTCCGCCGTGCCTGACCCGGTGCGCCCACGACGACGACCCTGCGTTGCCGAAGGCATTATGCGCCGCCGCCAGTGACTTCTCGCTCTCCCGCACGAATCCGAGACGCGCCTGGGCGGCCGCCAGGTTCGTCAGCGTGCGCCCGCGCTCGAACGGCGAGTCCTCGCTCGTGTACAACTCGAGCGCTCGCTGGTACAGCGCCAGACTGCGGTCATCGGCGGCCGTGAGCCCGCGACCACGGGCGACCGCCAGGGTGAGCCAGCGTGAGGGGGACGACGTTTGGGCCACCTCCAGCCCTGCGAGCACCCCGCGCGCCTCCCGCAGCCGGTTGGTACTGACGTAGACCTCGATCAGATCGATGGAACTGCGCAGCAGGGCAGGATTCGCGAAGCGGCCACCGATGACCTCCGCGAGCTCAAGGAGGCGAGTCGCCTCGCTGAAATCGTTCGCAGCGAGAGCGGCACCGCCCTGTGTCGCCAGAATGTTCGCGGCGACCGCTGGGGTTCGTTCGGCGAGGGTTCGATCCATACACTCAGCGAACAGAGCGTTCGCCTCCGCGGAGTTCCCGGTGGACTGCAAATACCACGCCCTCAAATACATGCGGGATGACGTGCGGGCAGTCGCTGGCGGCGCACTAGCCATCCACTCCTCGACCGCGAGCCGGGCAGAGTGATATCGGCCAGAGCGAATTTCGTTGACAGCGAGGTGGTACCGCGCCAGCTCCAGCCACAGCGGGGTGTTCATCGTCGGCTGGGTGGTCACCAACGCGAAGATGTGGCGTGCCCTCGCGTAGTGCTCGCGGTAGCTGAGGGTGGTGCCGAGCAGGAGCAACGAGTGCACGGGCATCTCGGCGAGAGCGGCCGCGGGCACGTCGCCAGCGGAGGCCACCTCGGACGGGGATTGAGCAGCCCCGATGGGTACTCCCTCGAGAGCGTCAACGAGGCCAGAAACCCCGTCGCGGACAGCCCGGTCGGATTGTGTCAGTTGTGCCTCTCCGGGGACGAGCTGCCGGCGGGCTTCTTCCGTCTCCCACCGCTCCGCGTGGCAGGCGGCAGCGAGAGACATCAGGTTGGCCACCTCGGCCATACCGTTCGCGGAATATAGACCGACGACGGCGTCAATGTCGTGGGTGGGCACCACGTGGGTGCGAGCGTACTCGATTGCGATGCGCAGGGTCGCGACATCCACCGCCGCCTGCGGGGACCCGGTCTCGGTGGCCGCCCACCGGGCGTAGCGCGCGGCGAGTCCCAGATCGGAATGGACGAGGAAAGTAGTCGCCAACTCCCGGAGCCGCACCTGGTGGTCGGCCGCACTCGCGGCGAGACGGAGCGCGCGTTCGGCAAACTCGACCGCGGCGGCGCGGTCGCTCGAGGTGGCGCACTGATTTGCCGCGGCCAGCACCGCGTCCACCAGCTCCCGCGAGTACTCCGCGAAGCTCTGGTGCCAGTGCTCCATTCGCGCATCAACGCCGTGGTGGGCGGCGGCCATCAGCCGGTGACGCTCACGGCGTGCGCCCGGCCCCATGTTCCAGTACAGCCAGGAGCGCACCCGTGGGTCGGCAATCCGCACCGAGTGCCCGTGCCTGATGACCAGCCCGGCGTACTCCAAATCATCCAGGCGGTCGGCATCGGTTATCGAGCTGGCCTCCCCGGCAGACTGGCCAGGATCCGACATCCCGATCGCATCGAGCAACGCGGCGGTGTGGGCGCACGCTGCCAACGACACGTATTCGAGTAGGCGCAGCTCGCGGGCGTCGGCGTGGCCGAGACGCTGCGCCGCCAGCCGGTCGCTGGACTCGGGGGGCCGCAATGGAAGAGTGAGCGGTTCGCGGCCCTGCCGCTGGCCGGAACTGAGCGCCTGCGCGGCCCGCACAATCGTTGCGGGGCTGCCTGCCGACGTATCGGCCAGGATGCGGGCGACGCCGGGGTCGCCGTCTGAACCGAGCGCCACCGCGGCGAGCGCCCGACTTTCGGAGGTGGAGAGTGATCCAAGTCCGATTCTGCGGAAGGCGGCGAGCGGACTCGACGGCGCGATGCTCGTCGCCGCAGCGACTATCCGAACGCCCGTTCCGGCGAGCCCCTCTGCCATGTACCCGAGCAGCAGCTGGCTCTCCTCGTCCATCTGGTCGATGTCATCGATAAGGAGCAACAGCGGATCCGTCATCGGGGTGCGCAGGGCTGACAGGAGTTCGCGGGCGGCGGCGAATCGATCACTGCCGTCGCGGATGTCTCCCGCCACCGTGAGCGCGGGCGGAGCCGTGATCGCGCGGAGAGTACCGCCGTCGGGGACCCCGTCGTCGAACTGGTGAGTGCCGTAGCCCGCACCCAGCGGCGCGGGGGTCGTCTGCGGCGCCCGATCTCGCCATGACGCGGTGCGCGGCGACGTGACATCCACCTCGGAGACAAAGGCGAACACTCGGGCCAGGCCGGACAGTCGCCACGACTTCTCGGTCGGCAGGGCCCGCGTGAGTATCGACCGCACCGGGCTGCCGGCCTGGGCTTGCTCGAGCAGCCAGGACTTACCGCTGCCCGGCTCCCCCAGGATGAGGAGGGCGCCCTCCCGCGGAGCGCTGGCGACGTGCACGATACGTTCGAGCTCGTCCCGCCGTCCGATCAGCTTCATCGAGCACCCCGCCCGGCAGGCGTGGTGTTCACACGAGGAACGGGCAGAAGGCGCGACACATCGCCACACCGTACGAGAGAATTCGCCATCACAGTCGGGTCCTGGAGAGTCGATTCGAGAGGAGTCACTGGCGAACCACGTCGGGTACATGGCTGCCCAGGCCACCGTCGACTATGACGACTGCCTTTTCACTGTCTACCCCATCGCCTGAGAGCGCACAACGCGCCAGCGTGGCCCTTGCGCGGGGGCCACTGATCGGGCATGGCGAGGGGTGCGGCGGATGACATCCCGCGCTGGGAACCCCACAAGGAACGTTCAGGGAGAGACCGGAGAAAGCGAAATAGCCCCGGGATCACAAGGATCTCAGGGCTATTTCGGAAGATGCGGAGCCGGTGGGATTTGAACCCACGGAGGAGTATAAACCCCTCTCCACCTTAGCAGGGTGGTGCACTAGGCCGAACTATGCGACAGCTCCATCGTTCGTCTGTAACTATAGCCGTAGCGGGGCGGGTAGCCGAATCCGCGGGTCCTGGCACGAGATCGCGAGGCTGGCTGACCAGCTCGCGCGAGCAACATTGTGCGGAGGGCGTGGGATTCGAACCCACGAGACATTTCTGCCCACCAGTTTTCAAGACTGGCTCCATCGGCCGCTCGGACAGCCCTCCTGTAACAGTGTGAGTGTATCGGATGCCGGGTGCCGCCCGTCTCCGGACGAGCTGCTCAGCGCCCGCTCGAGCCTTAGAGTCGCTCGAGCAGACGAGCGACGCCGCCGTCGAGATCGGAGGCGGTCAGCTCGTTGGCCGCCGCCTTCACCTCGTCGGGAGCCTGACCCATCGCGACGCCGCGACCCGACACCGACGCCCACTCGAGCATGTCGATGTCGTTGCGACCGTCGCCGACGGCGAGAACCCGGCTGCGCGGCACCTTCAGCAAGCCGCGCACGCGCTCCAGCGCGGTCGACTTGTTGACGCCGTCGGGAGCGATGTCGAGCCACGCGGTCCAGCCGACGTTGTAGCTGACCTTGTGCAGCCCCATCTCGTCGACGATCTCGAGAAAGTCTTCGAGGCCATGTTCTGGCGAGATGACGACGACGCGGGTGGCCCGCTGCGTGAGCAGGTCATCGAACTCGACTTTTTCGCTTCCGGCGCCGAGCGCACCATCCGGGAACGACCCGGTGTAGCGCGACAGCCCGTCTTCGTCCTCGACCGCGTAGTTCGCCGACCGCAGGTTGGCGCGCACGGTCGTCAGTACCTCGCTTGGGTCGAAGGTCTCGACAAGGTCCCGCACGTACCCGAGCGGCGCGCTCGGGTCACGCTTCAGGGTGATGGCGCCGTTGGAGCACACGATGTACTTCGGGGTGATGCCGAGGCGGTCGACCACGGGGAGGGTCATCGCGACGGAACGGCCGGTGGCGATCATCACCTCGTGCCCGAGGGACGCCGCACGGTTGATCTGGCTGCGAACATCATCCTGAATTGTGCCGTCTTCGCACATCACCGTGCCGTCGATGTCGAGCGCGATCAGCCAGCGCAGACGCTCGCGCCGGGTGGTGCGAGGGCTCATTTGCGCGGTTCCAGGATCTCAAGCCCACCGAGGTAGGGGCGAAGCGCCACGGGCACCCGCACCGAGCCGTCGGCCAGCTGGTGGGTTTCGAGGATGGCCACGAGCCAGCGCGTGGTGGCCAGGGTGCCGTTCAGGGTCGCCACCGGCGCCGTCTTGCCGGACTCGGTGCGGTAACGGGTGTCAAGGCGGCGGGCCTGGTACGTCGTGCAGTTCGAGGTGCTGGTCAGCTCGCGGTAGGTGCCCTGGGTGGGCACCCATGCCTCGATGTCGTACTTGCGCGCGGCACTGGACCCCAGGTCACCGGCGGCGACGTCGATGACGCGGTAGCTCAGCTCGCAGGCCTGCAGCATCGCCTCCTGGAAGGCAACGAGCCTCAGGTGCTCCGCCTCGGCCTCCTCGGGCAGGACGTAGCTGAACATCTCGAGCTTGTTGAACTGGTGCACCCGGAGGATGCCCCGGTTGTCTTTGCCCGCCGATCCCGCTTCGCGGCGGTAACAGGTGGACCACCCGGCGTAGCGCAGTGGGCCGTCGGTCAGGTCGACGATCTCGTCGCTGTGGAATCCGGCGAGCGCGACCTCGCTGGTGCCGGTCAGGTAGAGGTCGTCGGCGGGGAGGTAGTAGATCTCGTCGGCGTGCTCACCGAGGAAGCCGGTTCCGGCCATAACCTCGGGGCGCACCAGCGTGGGGGTGATCAGCGGTTCGAATCCCTCGGCGAGCGCCTTGTCTAGCGCCATGTTCATCAGGGCGAGCTCGAGGCGGGCGCCGACTCCGCGGAGGAAGTAGAAGCGGCTGCCGCTGACCTTGGTGCCGCGGGTGATGTCGATGGCCTTGAGGATCTCACCGATCTCGACGTGGTCGCGCGGCTCGAAGTCGAAGCTGACCTTCTCGCCCACCTCGCGGAGAAGCACGAAGTCTTCCTCGCCGCCGGACGGGACACCGTCGAGGATCGGGTTCGCGATCGCGCGCACGATCCGGTTGAACTCGGTCTCGGCCTCCGTCGCCATGGCCTGCGCCTCTTTCACCCGGCCGGCAAACTTCTGGGCCTGCTGGACGAGCGCCTTCTTCTCATCCTTCGGCGCCATCGCGACGTGGCGACCGAACGCGTTCTGCTCGGCCCGTAGCTTCTCGTACTCGCCGATCGTGGACCGGCGAAGGGCATCTGCGGCGATCGCTTCATCGACGAGGCCGACGGAGTCACCACGCGCCTCCTGCGAACGGCGTACGGATTCTGGGTTGTCTCGCAACATTTGAGGGTCGATCACCGCCCCAGTCTACTTTGCAGGGCGGGCGCTGCCGGAGGGAGATGATGCCGTACCGTGGGGGCATGGCAGACCCCGCTCAGAGCGAGACAACTACCGAAATCCACACCGCCGCGATCGTGTTCAATCCGATCAAGGTCGACGAGACCAAACTCCGCGCAGCGGTTGCCACGGCAGAGAAAGCGGCCGGCTGGGGCCCGAGCCTCTGGTTCGAAACATCCGAGGAAGACCCGGGCGGCGGACAGACCCGCAGGGCGCTCGCGGCGAACGCCCGTATCGTGATGGCGGCCGGAGGCGATGGCACCGTGCGCGCCGTCGCCGAGGCCCTGCGCGGCAGCACCGTGCCGATCGCCCTGCTGCCCTCGGGCACGGGAAACCTCCTCGCGCGCAACCTCGGGCTCACCCTCGACAATCTGCCCCAGTCCCTGAGCACCGCGTTCACCGGCAGCGACCGCAAGATCGACCTCGGCGTGGTCGAAGCCCGCCGTCCCGACGGCTCGAAGGACAGCTACGTTTTCCTGGTGATGGCCGGCCTTGGCCTCGATGCCGACATGATCGCCAACACCAACCCGAAACTCAAGGCACGCGTCGGCTGGCTGGCCTACGTCGACGCCATCATCCGTTCCCTCAAGGGAAGCAGCCGCCTGCGCATTCGCTACCAGCTCGACTCGCAGCCCGCGCGAACGCTCAACGCACACACGGT
Source organism: Glaciihabitans tibetensis (assembly GCF_003003265.1). GTDB lineage: Bacteria > Actinomycetota > Actinomycetes > Actinomycetales > Microbacteriaceae > Glaciihabitans > Glaciihabitans tibetensis. Next base: position 39,588 of record NZ_PVTL01000008.1, on the reverse strand, counting down.
GTTGATCGGCAATTGCGGATCGCTGCCCGCCAACATCCTCCTCCTGCCCGAGGCAGCCGTGGACGATGGCATCTTCGACATCGTCGCCCTGCGGCCCGATGGTTTTTTTGGCTGGGTGCAGATCTGGGTCAAGATCGTCTGGGAGAACGGCGTTCTGCGGCGCAGCCAGGTCGGCCGCAAGCTGATGAGCCTCACCCGGGAGGTGCGCACGCTGCGCTACATGAAGGGTGCACAGCTGGTGATGCGCCTCGAAAGTCCGCAGGAGTTCGAGCTCGACGGCGACTCGTTCGGCAAAGCGATCGCGGTCAAGGCGACGGTTGACCCGCTGGCGTTGACCGTGCGCATCCCCGCATCGCTTTAGCGGCCGAAGCCCTCGTCGGGTTCGCCGCTGATCAGCCCGCGCAGCCAGTCACGCGCGTCGGTGAAGGCCTCGTTCTCGTAGCGCGGAGTCACGGTGATGGGCAGCTTGTCCGCCCGCGGGTAGGACCCGAGGAAGATGACGTTCGGGCTGAACCGCTTGAGCCCGAGCAGCGCGTCGGCAACCCGCTCATCGTGCACGTGGCCATCGAGGTCGATCACAAAGCGGTACCTGCCGAGGGCGTCGCCGATGGGGCGCGATGCCAGCAGGCTCATGTTCACCCCTCGGGTAGCGAATTGCTCGAGCATTTCGAGAAGACGGCCGGCGCGGTTATCCGGCAATTCCGCAATGATGCTGGTCTTGTCTGACCCGGTTCGCCCGGGCAGTGCGGTGGTGCGGCTCACCAGCACAAACCGCGTCTGCGCGTTGGGGTTGTCACCGATATTGGTCGCCAACACATCGAGGTCGTGGTGGCGGGTGATGGTGGGCGGCGCGATGGCCGCGTCGGCCAGATCATTTTCTAAGAGGGATGCCGCGGCCGCCACATTCGACGTCGCCGGAAGGTGCCCGTGGTGAGGCAGGTGCGCTTCGACCCAGAGATGGGTCTGGCCGTAGGCAACCGGGTGCGCGTTGATCGTTTTGACGTCGGCGAGGGTCGTTCCCGGACGCGCGACGAGCACAAAGTTCACGTCGACGAGATACTCCCCGACGATACGCAGGTTCGGGATTGTGGCGAGCGCATCCTGGCTGGCACTGACGCCGCCATCCACCGTATTTTCGATCGCGATCATCGCCGCGACGCTGCGCCCGGATACCACGTCGTCGAGTGCCTGGCCGACGTTGTTGACCGAGCGCCACGGCTTGCCCGCGGCCTGCGGCACCTGCGCCAGCGCGGCCTCGGTAAACGTGCCCGCCGGTCCGAGGTAGGAATACGTCTCGGAGGCAGCGGTATCAGGCATGACTCGAAGCCTAGCGACAAACCCTCTCGGCCAGATATTTCTTGGATGCAGCGCTCACAAGGCAGTCCCATAGTGGCGTCGCCGGTGCCAGACTGGAGGCATGACAGCTACGACGACGCGCGCTGGTACGCCCGCCCAGGAATCCGATCTCATCGATGTGCCCGCACTGCTGAGGGCGTATTACGACCTGATTCCGGATGTCACCAATCCCGACCAGAAGGTCGCGTTCGGAACCAGCGGGCACCGCGGTTCAGCGCTCGACGCGGCGTTCAACGAAACCCACATCGCCGCCATCACCCAGGCGATCGTGGAGTACCGCACGTCTCAGGGCATTACCGGCCCGCTGTTTATGGGCCGCGACACTCACGCGCTCAGCCGCCCCGCCGAGACCACCGCACTTGAGGTTCTCGTGGCGAACAACGTGCGCGTGCTCGTCGACGAGTTCGACGACTTTGTGCCCACCCCGGCGCTCAGCCACGCCATCATCAAGTACAACGCCGAGGGCCACGACGACCAGGCCGACGGCATCGTCATCACCCCGAGCCACAACCCGCCGCGCGACGGCGGCTTCAAGTACAACCCCCCGCACGGCGGGCCGGCCGACAGCGACGCAACCAGCTGGATCGCGAACCGCGCCAACGAGATCATCAGCGCAGGTTCGAAGGACGTCATGCGCGGCGAGCCGAGCGCCGTCGAGACCTATGACTTTCGCCGCAATTACGTCGAGGACCTCGTCAACATCATCGACGTGGAGGCCATCAAGAAGGCCGGCGTGCGCATCGGTGCCGATCCGCTCGGCGGCGCCAGCGTGCACTACTGGCAGCTCATTGCCGAGACCTACGGACTCGACCTCACGGTCGTGAACCCGAACGTTGACCCGGCCTGGGGATTCATGACGCTCGACTGGGACGAGAAGATCCGGATGGACCCGTCGAGCCCGTCGGCCATGGCGTCCGTGCTTGCGCACAAGGACGACTTCGACATCCTCACCGGTAACGACGCCGACGCAGACCGTCACGGCATCGTCACGCCCGACGGAGGCCTGATGAACCCGAACCACTACCTCGCGGTCGCGGTGCAGTACCTGTACACGCATCGCCCCGACTGGAACCCCGAGGCCGCCATCGGCAAAACGCTCGTGTCGAGCACCATGATCGACCGGGTCGCCGAGTCGCTCGGCCGCACCCTCTGGGAGGTGCCCGTCGGCTTCAAGTGGTTTGTGCCCGGACTGATCGACGGATCCGTCGCGTTCGGCGGCGAGGAGAGCGCCGGAGCCAGCTTCCTCCGCAAGGATGGCACCGTCTGGACCACCGATAAGGACGGCATCCTGCTCGCCCTGCTCGCCAGCGAGATCCTCGCGGTCACGGGAAAGACTCCGTCGCAGCTGTACGTCGAGCTGACCGAGCAGTTCGGCTCGCCGGTCTACGAGCGCAAGGACGCCGTCGCGAGCAAAGAGCAGAAGGCGCGCCTCGGCAAGCTGAACGGCTCCGCGATCACCGCGACCGAGCTCGCTGGCGACCCGATCATCGCCCGCCTCAGTGAGGCTCCCGGCAACGGAGCAGCCGTCGGCGGCGTGAAGGTCGTCACCGACAAGGCATGGTTCGCGGCCCGCCCCAGTGGCACGGAAGACGTGTACAAGATCTACGGGGAGTCATTCGTCGGCGCGGAGCACCTCGCCCGCGTGCAGGCCGAGGCAAAGGTCATCGTCGACGAGGCGCTCGGCAACTAACCGAGAAGCCGGTCCTGGCCCCCGTCAGGTCGCTCGGCCATGGTGCGCGACAGTTCCTCGAGCACCTCACTGGCCCGGGATAAATCGCTCTCGGTGAGCTGGGTGCCTGCCGAGGAGAGCATGGCGCGAAAATCCTCGTGCATCACGCGCATCTCGTCATGACCCGCCGGTGTCAGCTCGAGGTGGAGGCTTCGTCGATCCACGGGGTGTTCGACGCGCCTCAGAACACCTGCTGCCACCAGCCGGGTCGAAACGCCGGTGATCGCCCCTTTCGTCAACGAAAGTTCGAACGCGAGGTCTTTCGGCGTAATCGTGCCAGCCGCCGCGACCCGAAAGAATGCCCGCAATTCGATCTCTGAAAGCCCGTGTTCGAACGCAACCCGGCGTCGATTTTGCTCGAGAACTCGGAAGAATCGCAGAGCAGCATCGGGGAACCCGGAGAGAACGTGCTTCTCGGGTTCGCTCAAATTACGTGGCCCATCCATGACGTTCTCACCGTGTTTTTATCTGAGTAATCGTAGCGGCCCAACCGAGCAAAAAACACCCTTTTTGTTCACGCGTTGGACAGTTTAGGTTGTGAACTACAAAGACCGGAGCCGCAGCATCCCGCGTCGGCCCGTCATGCTCTGGAGGGCACTGTGATTCCTGACACCCTGTCGCAAAGTCAGTTCGATACCGTCTACAACTTTTTGTCACTGGTGATTGCCGCTCAGCTGTTCACGGCGGTTTTTTTGCTCATATCGCTGCCGAGGATTTTGCCGCGCTACCGTCAGGCCATCACCGTGGCCATCGTCGTCTGCGGGATCGCCACGTATCACTACTTCCGCATTTTTGACTCGTTCAAAGAGGCATTCGTGAGCGAATCGGTCGGCGGCACGGGGACCTACTCGCAGGCCGAGGGCGCCGCATTCAACGAGGGATACCGCTACGTCGACTGGCTCCTGACCGTTCCGCTGCTGCTGGTTGAGCTCGTCGCCGTACTGGCGCTGGCGCGCAAGGTGCAGTCCCGTCTGCTGGTGCGCCTCGTGCCCGCCGCGGCCCTGATGATCGCGCTCGGGTACCCGGGCGAGATCAGCGACGACAACGGCGTACGCGGGCTCTTCGGGATCCTCTCGACGATTCCCTTTGCGTACATCCTGTTTGTTCTCTTCGTGCAGCTGAGCAAATCACTGGAGAACCAACCGGCGAATGTTCGGGGCACCCTCGGCAATCTCCGCTACCTCCTGCTGCTGAGCTGGGGCGTCTACCCCATCGCCTATCTGCTCCCGCTTCTTGACATCGCCGGAGCTGACGCGTGGGTGGGCAAACAGGTCGGATACTCCATCGCCGACATCGTCGCCAAGGCCGTATACGCACTGATCATTTTTCAGGTCGCGCGAATCAAGTCGTTCGACGACGATGCTGCATTTGCCGAGGTCGAATCGTCTCGAGACGACCGGACCATCAGCGGCAGCAGCAGCAGCGGCAGCAGCAGCAGCAGCAGCAGCAGCAGCAGGCGCAGCTAACCCGAGCTCGTCTGCCGCAGGACCGAAGGGGTGAGGAGCAGCTACTTCTGGAGGTGCCAGTAGTAGGCGGTGCCGCCCGGGTGGTCGGTGGTGATCGCGACGTCAACCGAGCGGAAGTCGGAGTCGAGCGAGTGACCGGCGAAGAAGATGACCCGGTCGGGGCCCGAGCCCTCGATGCGGGTCACTACTCCGGTGTGGTCACGGTCGCCGCTGTTGTCCCAGTCAAACTGCACGATGTCGCCGATGACCACCTGGTCGCGCTGCTGGTCCGTCAGCGCGGTCGCCAGCTCCGGGCGCGCGGTGAAGTACTTCATCATTGAGGTCGAACTTAGCCACGGGCTGCTGTACGAGTGCTCGCCGGTGGAGGATGCCTCGTGGTACCACTCGTCGTCCTCGACCCAGCCGCGGGCGATCAGGCTCTGGCTGGTGAAGTTGACGCAGTCGTTGTCGCCGTAGGAGCCGTACTCCGCCTCGTTGCGGTTCTGCCAATAGGTCAGCAGGTAGTTCATTTGCGCGTCGACCGGGGTGACCACGGTGTAGTTGTAGGTCAGACCGGATGCCACGGCCGCAGCATCCCCCTCCGCCAGGCTCACATCGACCGGCCCAGTGGCGTAGTTCACCGCCGCCGGTGTCGTCACGGTGAGTTCCTCGTCGCTGACCGCGGTCACCGCAGAGGCGGCGTTCGCGCCGAAAGAGACGGCGGTGACCCCGTCGAGGCCGCTCCCGGTGAGCGTGATGGTGCTCCCGCCGGTGACCGAGCCGTCCGCGGCGCTGAGGGCCTCTACGGCAGGTGCGGTGTCGGTCGAATCAGAGCCGGTCGCGCCGGTGTCGGTTGAGCCGGAGCCGGTCGAGCCCGACCCGTCGCTGGAGCCCCCGGCATCCCCCGAACACGCCGCGAGGGACGCCACGAGTGCGACGGCAAGAGCGCCGGCGACGAGCGGGCGGAGGGCGGGACGGGCGGCAAAGAACAACGGAACTCCTGGCGGTGCCCCGGGACAGGCGCCCGGGCAATCACTGACGGACCATACCTGATCCGCCTCTGACAAACCTAGGCGCTCGCCTCAGCCGATGTATCCCGGCGCGGCGGGGAGACCAAAAAACTCTTCGAGGGTCGACACCGCTGCGGTGTGCATCTCGGTCGACAGTTCGACACCGATGTACCGGAAGTGCCACGGCTCGAAGGTGTATCCGGTGACGTCGACCTTGTCCGCCGGGTACCTCAGGAGGAACCCGAAGCGCCACGCGTTCTCGGCCAGCCAGATGCCCTGCGGGGTGGATCCGAAACACGCGTCGAGAGCGCAACTCAACGGGATCGGTGAGATGTCGACGGCGAGTCCGGTCTGGTGTTCGCTGTAACCGGGGCGGGCGCTCTGGGCGTCGGCCTGAGCCTGTCCGAGGCGCGACACCCAGCCGGCGTACACCGACACCTGGCGGTCGTAGGACCGGTAGGCGCTCTGCATCTGCATCCCGCCCGCACCCTCGCTCGCAGCCGCAGCAAACATCGCCACGAGTGCGTTGCCCGCCTCGAGGCGCAGCGGCTGCTGGTTCTGGTACGCAACGGGGACGGTCGCCAGGTCCGGCGGCACCCAGTCGACCGGGTTGAGCGGACGCACCTTGTTGGCCACGACCCAGAGGCTCGTCGGGTCGTCCACCGACCGCGCGGCCCTGTCGAAGCTGGCCGGGGGCGGAGGTTCTGGCGGTGCGACCACGGGGACCTCCGGAGCGGGTGCGGACGGTGTGGGCAAAGCTGTCGGCGTGGGCGGGGCGGTCGTGGCCGGGGTGAGGTTGGTTGGGGCGGTGCGGCTCGGCCTCGGTGTCGCTGTGGTTCCGGCGCCACCGGCGAATCCGGCAGCGGGCGCGCAGGCGACCAGCGTGCCGAGGAGAGCAGCGGCGAGCGCGCTGGCGATCACCCGCCGCCACAGGACGTGGGTATTTCTCTCTTGTGCCACACGTCTGACCATACGCGCTGTGACCACCCCCGCGATTCAGCATAGACACCGCGGATGGGCGCTCTCCGGCGAGACTCCGGAAGAAATCGTGAGAGCGCTCTCACAAAACCCTTGACAAGCTCAGAGGGGGGTGCCAGTGTTGTGCCCAACACCGTGAGAGCGCTCTCACAGTCGAATCGGAGCGCGCCCACACGGCATCCTATCCACGCACACAAAGGAGTGACCGTGAGACTCTCACGACGCAAAACAGCCGCTTTGATCGCTGGCACCTCGGCGCTTATCCTCGTCGCCACCGGATGTTCCGGCGGCGGAGAGTCCGGAGGCGGTGACGGTGAAGGCGATGTCAACCTCACCATCACGACGTTCGGCACGTTCGGGTACGACGACCTCTACGCCGAGTACGAAGCCGCCAATCCGGGCATCACCATCACCCCCAACAACATTGACACCGGCGGCAACGCGCGCACCGACGCGTTCCAGAAGATCGCGAGCGGCGGGCTGAGCGACGTCGTTGCGATCGAGGAGGGATGGCTCGGAGCAATCCAGGAGGTTTCCTCCGAGTTCGTCGACCTGAACGACTACGGCGCGCAGGACATCAAGGACAACTGGGTGGACTGGAAGTTCGCGCAGGGCACCGACGCGGAAGGCCGCGTCATCGGGTACGGAACGGACATCGGGCCGCAGGGCCTGTGCTACAACAGGACCCTGTTCGAAGAGGCGGGTTTCCCGAGCGATCGTGAATCTGTTGCAGAGCTGTTCGGCGGCGAGGACGCCACCTGGGAGAAGTACATCGAGCTGGGCAAGCAGTACCAGGCCGCGACGGGCAAGGCCTGGATCGACCAGGCCAGCTTCGTCTGGAACTCGATGATCAACCAGCTCGACGAGGGCTACTACACCGCCGATGGCGAACTCAACATCGAGGGCAATGCCGAGATGGAAGAGCGCTGGGCGCAGGTCAACGACATGATCGCCAGCGACCTCAGCGCCGGCTCCGTGCGATGGGACTGGGGCGGGGGCAAGGAATTCGTTGACGGCACCTTCGCAACCTTCGTCTGCCCGGGCTGGATGCTCGGCAACATCAAGACCAACCTCGAGACCGGCGGCGGCGATGCCTCCACCGGCTGGGACTTCGCCGATGTGTTCCCCGGCGGGGCGTCCAACTGGGGCGGTGCGTTCCTCTCCGTCGCGGGCTCGAGTGAGCACCCCGAAGAAGCTGCGGCCCTCGCCACCTGGTTGACCGCACCGGAACAGCAGGTCAAGCAGTTCGAGGCCGCGGGCACCTTCCCGAGCACGATCGAAGCCCAGGAGACGCTGGCCTCAGAAGCCGCCCCGAACGAGCTGTTCGGAGGGGCACCGGTCGGCGCGATCCTCGCGTCCCGCGCCCAGGGCGTCACGGCGCAGTACAAGGGCCCGGACGACTCGGTCATCCAGGAGAACGTCTTCCAGGCGGTTATCGACCAGATCCAATCCGGCGACCTCAACGCGGAAACCGGCTGGGCCGAAGCGATGAAGCTGACCGACGAGCTCGTCGGCTAACACGCCCCTGAGGACCCCGGCCCTGCACGGCCGGGGTCCTCCCCCAGCATGGCCCGGGGTCCTCCCCCAGCACGACAGCGATTGGACGATGATGACCACAACCACGACCCCTGCACCCCCCGCGGCGACCGCGCCGCAGCCCGAACGGAAGCCACCGCTGGCGTTCACCGGGCTGACCCGCCGCCAACGGCTCGGGAAGTGGGATGTGAAGCTCTCCCCCTACCTCTACATCTCCCCGTTCTTTATTCTCTTCGGCCTGATCGGCCTGTTCCCGCTGCTGTACACCTTTGTCGTGTCGTTGTACGACTGGCACCTCCTCAAGGGACAGGGCGATTTCATCGGCTTCGACAACTTCGTTGCGGTGCTCGGCGACCGGTTCTTCTGGAACTCGCTGGGCAACACGCTGAGCATATTTTTGTTGTCGAGCATCCCCCAGCTTGCCTGCGCCATCGTCATCGCGGCGATACTCGACCAGCACCTGCGGGCCAAGACGTTCTGGCGAATGAGCGTGCTGCTGCCGTACATCGTTACTCCGGTTGCGGTGTCGCTGATCTTCACCAACATGTTCAATGAGCAATACGGCCTGATCAACAACTTCCTCGGCAACTTCGGTATCGACGCGATTCCGTGGAAAACCGAAACTCTCCCCAGCCACATCGCAATCGCCACGATGGTCAACTTCCGCTGGACCGGCTACAACGCGCTCATACTGCTGGCTGCCATGCAGTCGGTGCCCCGCGACATCCATGAGTCGGCTGCACTCGACGGCGCCGGCGCGATTCGTCGCTTCTTGTCGATCACGATCCCCAGCATCAAGCCGACCCTGATCTTCGTCATCATCACGGCGACCATCGGCGGACTGCAGATCTTCTCTGAGCCCCGCCTCTTTGACCCGGTCACCGCAGGCGGTAACGCTCGCCAGTTTCAGACCACCGTGCTCTATCTGTGGGAGATGGCGTTCTTCCGGCTGGACTTCGGCAAGGCCTCAGCAATCGCTTTCCTGCTGTTCCTGATCATCATGGCCATCGGCTTCGTGAACTTCTTAGTGACCACGCGTATCGGCGGGTCCGAACGTACGGCCAAACCCGGCGGCAAAATCGGCCGCACAGGCACCCGCACTGGCACTGGCACTGGCACCCGCAAAGGACTGACAAAATGACCGCAACAACCGAGGTCGCCGCGGCGGTCCCCCTCGCTGCGCCACCCACCTCGCCCGACCCGCGCAAGCCGCGTCTCCGTCGCGGCGGCGGCGGCACCTTCGACCGTCGTCCCGGTTTCCTGACCTACGGCATCCTCGGCGTGCTGCTGCTGATCAACGTCTACCCGTTGTGGTGGTCTGTGGTGGTCGGCAGTCGCAATAACCAGGCGCTGAGCTCCGATTGGCCCCCGCTTCTGCCCGGAGGAAACTTCTGGATCAACGTCGGCGAGGTGATGGACAGCATCCCGTTCTGGAAGGCGCTCGGCAACAGTCTCATCATTTCGGGCGTGATCACGGTCTCGGTGGTGCTCTTTTCCACCCTCGCCGGCTACGCGTTCGCGAAGCTGAAGTTCAAGGGCCGCAACGGCCTGATGGTCTTCGTGATCACGACGATGGCGATCCCCACCCAGCTCGGCATCATTCCTCTCTTTATTCTCATGAAGCAGTGGGGGTGGACCGGCGAGATCGGCGCCGTCATCGTGCCCACTCTCGTCACCGCGTTCGGTGTATTTTTTATGCGTCAATATTTGGTGGATGTCATTCCTGACGAGCTCATCGAAGCGGCGAGGGTCGACGGCGCAAGCATGATCGGCACCTTCTGGCATGTGGCCGTCCCGGCTGCCCGCCCGGCAATGGCAATCCTCAGCCTCTTCACCTTTATGTCGGCCTGGACGGACTTCCTCTGGCCGCTGCTCGTTCTCGACGCCACCAACCCCACCCTGCAGACCGCGTTGTCGCAGCTGCAGTCCGCCCGATACGTCGACTTCTCGATCGTCCTCACCGGCGCGGTGCTGTCGACCCTCCCGCTGCTGATCCTGTTCTTCGTCGCGGGGCGCCAGCTCATTTCCGGAATCATGCAGGGAGCAGTGAAGGGCTGATGACAATGCACCTCGGAACACAATTCCCCCCTCATTTCCTCTGGGGCTCCGCGACCGCCGCCGCACAGATAGAGGGTGCCGCGCACGAAGACGGAAAAGAGGACTCAATCTGGGACGCGTTTGCGCGCGTACCCGGTGCGGTGGCCGGCGGCGACTCCCCCCAGGTCGCCGTCGACCACTATCACCGCATGCCGGAGGACGTTGCGCTGATGAAACAGCTCGGCCTGCAGTCCTACCGCTTCTCGACGAGTTGGGCGCGGGTTGTGCCGGGCGACCGTGAGGTGAATCCCGCGGGTCTCGACTTCTACAGCCGACTGGTCGACGAGCTGCTTGCCGCGGGGATCCTGCCCTGGCTCACGCTTTACCACTGGGACCTGCCGCAGGCGCTCGAGGACAAGGGCGGGTGGGCCAACCGCGACACCGCCTACCGGTTCCGTGACTACGCGGAAGTCATGCACGGTGCCCTCGGCGACCGGGTCGACCACTGGACCACGTTCAACGAGCCGCTCTGCTCCTCGCTCATCGGCTACGCCGGCGGCGAACACGCGCCCGGACGACAGGAACCCGCCGCAGCTCTCGCCGCCGTGCACCACCAGCACCTCGCGCACGGGCTCGCCACCCGCACGCTCCGCCGGCGTGGTGCGCAGAACATCGGCATCACGCTCAACCTCACCAACGCGGTGCCCAACGACCCCACTGATCCGGTGGATCTCGAGGCCGCCCGGCGCCTGGACGGATTGTGGAACCGCATGTTCCTCGAACCGCTCCTGCTCGGCGAATACCCGAAGGACGTGTTGCGGGATGTCGCGGGGCTCGGCCTCAGCGACGTCGTCCACCCTGGCGATCTCGACATCATTTCCGCGCCGCTCGATTTTCTCGGGGTGAACCACTATCACGACGATAACGTGAGCGGATATCCGCTGCCACTGGGCGCCGAGGCATCCCTCACCCCCACCGACCGGCCGACCTCGTCACCCTTCGTGGGCTCTGAGCACCTGACGTTTCCGTCGCGCTCCCTGCCCCAGACGGCGATGGGCTGGGAGGTACACCCGGCGGGGCTGCACACGCTGCTGGTGCGGCTGGGCGAGCAGTACCCGACGCTCCCGCCGCTCTACGTGACCGAAAACGGTGCTGCCTACGACGATGTGGTGACCGGCGATGATTCTGTGCAGGGGGATGCCGCGGTGCACGACCCGGAACGCGGCGCCTACATCGCCGCCCACGTGCAGGCCGTTGCCGACGCGATCGCTGACGGTGCAGACGTGCGCGGCTACTTCGTGTGGTCGTTTCTCGACAACTTCGAGTGGGCCTGGGGGTACAACAAGCGGTTCGGCATCGTGCGGGTCGACTACACCAGCCAGGTGCGCACGGTGAAGGACAGCGGGCACCAGTTCGCCCGGATGATCGCAGAACATCGCGCCGCATCAGGGGTGACGAGCGCTGCGATCTAGACTGGAGAGGTCAGGCACATAGGTCGGGAGATACCGGTGACAGAGGATTCCACGGCGGCTCGGGTGACGCCGACCCTCGAAATGGTCGCGGCCGTCGCCGGAGTATCGCGCTCGACGGTGTCGCGCGTGGTCAACGCCTCGCCCCGCGTCACGCCCGATGCACTGAAGGCGGTCACCGCTGCGATCGACCAGCTGGGGTACGTTCCGAATCGGGCCGCCCGCAGCCTCGCCAGCCGGCGCACGTTCACCATCGCGCTGGTCATCCCCGAGAACACGGCGAAGTTCTTCGCCGACCCCTATTTCGCCTCGGTGGTGCAGGGCGTCGCGATGTATCTCTCCGGCACCGACTACACCCTGACCCTCATCATCGCCTCGGAGGCGGAGCCGGAGAAGACCCGGCGCTACCTGCAGGGCGGCAACGTCGATGGCGCGCTCATCCTGTCCCACCACCGCGATGACCGGTCGTATGTGCAGCTGGCCCGCTCGCTCCCTGTCGTCTTCGGCGGACGGCCGATGAGCCAGGAGGGCGAGGAGAACTTCATCGTCGACGTCGACAACGTTGCGGCGTCCACGGTCGCCACCCGCTACCTCCTCGACCACGGCCGCCGCCGTCTCGCAACCATCGCGGGCCCCCAGAACATGGCCGCCGGCATTGACCGGGTTGAGGGATGGCGCGCAGCACTCGCCGAGGCGGGGCTGCACTCCGACCTGCTCGAGGAGGGCGACTTCACCCCCGAGGGAGGCGCCGCGGCGATGGAACGACTGCTGGCGCGGGGCGAGCCCTTCGACGGGGTGTTCATCGCCTCGGCGCAGATGGCCTCCGGCGCGCTGGGCGCGCTGCGGAGCCACGGCCTGTCAGTGCCGGCGGATGTCGCGATCACCAGCATGGACAACGACTACTTCGCGAAAAACGCCACCCCGCCGCTCACCACCATCGACCAGCCGGCCGGAGTGCAGGGCACGAAAATCGCCGAGGTGCTCGTGCGGCTGATCAACGGCGAAGAGGTCGAGAAGCTGACGCTGATCCCCACCGAACTGGTTGAGCGCGACTCGGTCTGAGCGCCTGCGCGAGCTAGTCGCGGTCGGCCACTTCGCGGTCAGAGAGTTCGCGCAGGTCGATGCGCACGTCGCCGGCGTAGATGCCGAGGTCGCCGTCACCCGCCACCGGCGCGGGCGCCGGTAGCACCGTCTGGCGGTCAAGTTCGATCTGGGCCTCGTGCCGCGTCGGGTTGAACACCTCGTCGCCGATGCCCGCAATTCCTCCGGAGCCACCGCTGCGACTTTTGTTGGACAGGTCGATCCAGCCAAGGAGGGAGCCCAGGTAACAGAGCGCCACAACGGCCGCCACAAACGCAAGGATCAGCCAGCCATTCACCCCACTAGCTTACGGCCGTGACCGTGGCCCCCGACATCCGCCTACAAACGACGCCCCCGGGCGGAACCCAGGGGCGACGTCAAAATCTGAAGCACACGGCCTCAGCGCGAGGTCAGACGGCCAGTCGCAGTGTTACCGCTTGATCGCGTCGAGGTGCAGCATCGCGGCGAGGTTCTTGTCGAGCTCGTCGTCCTGGAACACCTTCTTCCAGTCATCCTTGATGATGTTGGAGCGACCGTAGTCCATCGCGATGAGGCAGGCGTCGGAGAACGGGTTGTCACCCTTGAGGCTGTTGGCCAGCGCGACCTGCGTGTGGCCGAGCAGTATGGCTCGCGCCGCTGCCTCCGGGACGCCCATGGTGTTGATGGCCTCATCGAGCGACTCCTTGAGGAGCGCGCCGATCATGCATGCGATCGTCTCCACCAACGTCGGCTCGAGCTGGGCGAGCTGCTTGACGGTGACCCAGTGCACGTCGATAACCGGGGCGTACATTGCGCGGATCGTCGCCTCGGTGATCTCCCGCTTCGCGTCGTCGTCACTTTCGATGGCGGCAACAACGTCCTGCGGCGCGGCAATTCCGCCGAAGGTGTCCGCGTACTCCTCGGGGGTGTGGCGCTCCAGGAAGACCGACGGGTGGCACGGGTGCGCGACAGCGAAGACCACATCGTCGCGCGTGGTGAGGAGGCCCGCGTAGGCGGCGGCGGGGTCGAGCGTCAGCACAACCGTGCCGGGACGCAGGAGCGGAACGAGCGCGCTCGAGACCGGGCCGAGCGCGAGATCCGGCACGGCGAGAATGACGACGTCAGCGGCGACAACCGCCGCTTCGCTCGGCGTGACGACGCGGCCAATCTCGGCCATTCGCGCCTGTCCGGCGGGCGAGTTTTCGCTGTAGTACACGGTGTGGTTGGTCTTCGCGAGATTGTTGGACACTCGGGTGCCCATTTTTCCGCCCGCACCGATGACGGCGATGGAGATTGGGTTCGACATTACTTGCTCCTTAGATACTGCAGGTTGGATGTGTTCCAGCTGTTCTCGAGACGGATGGTGTCCTCGATGGTTTCGCCGAGCGGCAGCCAGTGCTCGATGATTTGGTTGATTCCGCGCTCGTCCGGCCGCACCTTCTCGAGGAGGTAGTCGTAGTCGAGCAGGCCGGTTCCGAGCGGGACGCCCTCGAGGGTGAACCCCACCCACCCCCCGCGTCGGGTAAACGCGAAGTCTTTCGAGTGGATGTTCGCCACGTAGGGCGCACACCGGTCGATGACCTCAACCGGATTCTCCAGGGCCGCCACGGAGTTTGCCGGGTCGAGGCAGATGCCAAGGCTGGGGCTCGCAACCGCTTCGATGAGCGCGACGAGATCGGCCGAACGAACCTGCTCGTAGGTCTCCAGGGCGACGGTCACTCCGGCGCCCTCGAACGACGGAAGGACGGTGCGCAACAGCCCCTCGGCCTCGTCGAGCGACGGCTTGTGGTCAGCCGTGTTGATCATGCTGCGCACCACGGTCGCGCCGAGCGTCTCGGCCAGGCTGAGATAGCTGGCGAGGTGGTCGGACTGCACTCCACGGGTTCCCAGCTCGAGCTGGATTCCCAGGCCGTCGGCCACAACACGCAGCTCGCGTGCCTCCGCCGCCGAGTAGTCCAACAATTGCGGGTAGTCGCAGATCTGGAAAACTTCGACGTCGAGTTCGCGCGTGCGGCGGAGCATATCGGCGAGCGTCAGCGGCTCCGCGACCAGGCTCGAGTGCTGCCAGAAGAACGAGTAGGTGCCGAGCCCGATCATCGTTCAGACTCCTTCCCGCGGGAAGCCGCGAGGTCGGCGGCCTCGTCGAGGACGCGTCCGAGCGCGGCGGTGTCGTGGGCGAAGCGGCCGAGGAACAGTCCGTCGACGTCTGAGCCGAGCTGGGTGAGCAAGCCGGGTCCGGCGCTGCCGCCGTAGATCACAGCGCTGCCGTCGCGGCCAGAGAGGGCTGCGACGGACGCGCGCAGGATGGCGCAGACCGCCCGGATGTATTCGGCCGGTGCCGGCTCAGCCGCACCGATCGCCCAAACGGGTTCGTAGGCAACGATGACGCGCCCGGCGGGTGCACCCTCGAGGGCGGAGACAACCTGGCGCATACTTTCCGCGGCAGCATCGACGGGGTCGGACTTGACCGACTCGCCGATACACAAAACCGGCGTCATGTTGTTGCGCAGGGCGGCGGCTGTCTTGCTGCGGACGACCTCGTCGCTCTCCCCGAACAGTCGACGCCGTTCGGCGTGACCGACCTCGACGACGCGCACACCGACCTCAGCAAGTTCGACACCGCTCACCTCGCCGGTAAATGCGCCGGTGTCCTCGGACGCAAGATCCTGGGCGCCCACGGCCACGGGGCCGCTGCCAAAGATCTCTGCCGCCGCGGGCACCGACAGGTAGCCGGGGATCACAAAGAGCTCGACGGCCCCGGATGCCACGGCCGCATGTGAGCGGCTGAGTTCGGCGACGCTGGCGCACCAGTCGAGGCTCTGGCGATGCCCGAAGTACATCTTCAGGCTCACGCCGACCACCACGGGAGCGCCCATCAGCAGGAGCCGGTGGTCTCGTACTGGTCGAGGACGCGTACCTTCTCAGCGGAGGCGCTCGACTCGTCGAAGCGGTAGGTCAGCCACTCGCGCACGAGGCGGCGGGCAAGCTCGATACCCACTACGCGCTGTCCCATGGTCAGGACCTGAGCATTGTTGCTCAGCACACTGCGCTCGACCGAGAAGCTGTCGTGGGCGGTGACCGCGCGGATACCGGCAACCTTGTTCGCAGAGATCGCGACGCCGAGCCCGGTACCGCAGAAGAGCAGTGCCCGGTCGGCTTCGCCGGCAGCGACCAACTCGGCGGCAGCGATCGCCACCTTCGGGTAAGCGGTGTGGCCGTCTTCGTTCACGCCCACGTCGGTGACGAACTCGACGAGGTCGCTGAGTTCGAGGTCCTTCCGAACGATCTCCTTGTAGTCGAACCCGGCATCATCGGAACCGATAGCAATACGCAGCTTGTTTGTCATTTACTTCTCTTCTTCTCTGTGGCTCGCCAGTACAACGGCGATGGACTGCACGATGAGGCCGAGCGAATAGGCGCCGGCGTCCGGGGTTCCGAGACTTTTCTCCGCGTGTGGTCGGGCCCGGCCCATCCGCGGGAGGAGGTCCGCCGTGGCGGTTGCGGCCGCGGTGGCGACATCGGCGGCGCGCTGCCAGGCCGTAGCGAGCTCGGTCCCGCCGGAGATCTCGTCTGCGAGTGTCGCGCTGAACGGAACGAGCGCGTCGACCATGGTTTTGTCTCCCACGTCCGCCTTACCGAACGACATGATCGCGTCCCGGGCGGCGGCGACGCCGGCCGCGACGTCAGCTGGACCCGGCTCCATCGTGTCGCCGAGGGACGCGCCGACCGCAGACAGGGCCACGCCCCAGAGCGCTCCCGACGTGCCACCGGCGCGGTTCGCCCACGCAGCGGCCGCGGAGTCGAGCAGGGTTTTCGCGCCCGCGCCCGCCTCCAACGCCTCCCGCGCGGCCGCGGCGCCGGCACGCGCGCCGCGCTGCATGCCGATTCCGTGGTCGCCATCCCCCGCGACGGCGTCGATCCGACCAAGTTCGTCGACGTTGGAGTCGACGACGGAGGCGATCGCCTCGATCGCCTCGTAGACAACCCAGCCCGCGGCGCGCGACTCGGCGCTGGACACAGGAATGATCACTGCCTCTGCTTCTGCGATCTCGCTTGCCTCGAGTTGTTCGACGGCAGCAACCGAGCCCTTCCGATAGCCGGGGGTGTCGGCGGGCTTGCGCCAGAAGCCCTCGAGTTCGTCATCGAGCCAGAACAGCGTGAGCGATGCTCCGGCCATGTCGAAGCTGGTTACGAGTTCGCCCACCTCCGGGTCGACGATGACGAGCCCGGCCTGCTCCAGCAGCTGCGAGACGCGGCGGTAAACCACAAAGAGTTCTTCGTACTTGACGGAGCCGAGGCCGTTGAGGATGAGGCCGACACGGTTCCCCGCGACGGTATCGATCCCCTCGGGGAGTTCCTCAAGCAGCGCGGCAACGAAGCGTTCAGCGAGTTCATCGGCGGTAGAGATGTCGGTCTCTTCGATTCCGGGTTCGCCGTGGATTCCCATTCCCACCGCCATCCGACCCTCCGGGACCGAGAACAGCGGCGCCCCCGCACCGGGCAGGGTGCAGCCGCTGAAGGCGACCCCGAATGAACGCGTGCGCTCGTTGGCGCGCTGGGCAACACCGACAACGTCGTCGAGGGAGTAGCCAGCCTCGGCGGCGGCGGCCGCCGCCTTGAACACGGTCAGGTCACCAGCGATTCCCCGGCGCTTTTCTTTCTCCGCGAGCGGTGCGCTGGAGATGTCGTCGGTGACCGCGATGGAACGTGTGGGGATCCCAGCCGCGTTCAGCTTCTCCTGTGCCTGGGTGAAGTGCAGTACATCTCCGGCGTAGTTGCCGTAGCCGAGTAGAACACCGCCGCCGCGATTCGCGGCCGTGGCAACCGACTCGACCTGCTGGGCCGACGGTGACGCGAAGAGGTTACCCATGGCCGCGCCGTGCGCGAGGCCGGATCCGACGATGCCGCCGAACGCGGGGTAATGACCGGAACCACCGCCCACAATAAGGGCGACCGTTCCTTCGGGTGTGCGGGTGCTGCGCACCACCCCACCGGAAACCCGGCGGACGTGGTTCTTGTTCGCGGCGACAAAGCCGTCGATCATCTCATCGGCGAAGTCGACCGGATCGTTATAGAGGCGGGTCATGGTGTTCTCCAGAGCTGTTGCGAGGGGCCGCCGTGCGGCACGGCGACCCCAGTGGGTTAGTGCGCGACGGTTACAACGGACTCGCCGTTGATCGGTGCGTTCTTCTTGCCGGCACGGGCGAGGAGCACCATCAGCACGGCGGACATCAGCATGAAGAACCCGACGATGCCCATGGGCAGGAAGTACTGCGGGTTTCCGGCGGCGTCTGCGGTTGCATCGGCAACCGCTCCCGTGATGTACGGGGCTCCGAATCCCGCGAGGTTTCCCACGGTGTTGATCAGCGCCACTCCCGCTGCGGCCGCGGCTCCGGTGAGGAACTGCGTCGGCAGGGTCCAGAAGTTCGGCAGCACCGCGAAGATCGCCATCGCCGTCAGCGCGATGATCGCGATGGTGAGGGCCGGCGACCCGGCGAAGAGCGCGAGCGGGATGGTAACAGCTGCGACGACCGCAGGCCCGGCGATGTGCCAGGTCTTCAGGCCGCGCTTGGACACGTCACGGGTCCAGAACCAGAGCGCGATGGCCGCGGGGACGTACGGGATCGCGGTGATGAGACCACGCTCGAAGACGTTGTACTCGACACCGTAGATCTCCTGGAACCCGGCGATGATGGTCGGCAGGAAGAAGGCGAGCGTGTAGAGGCCATAGATGAACCCGAAGTAGATCAGCGAGAGCATCCAGACCCGACCACTGGTGAACGCCTGCTTGAAACCGCCGTGCTTCTTGCCACTGACGACGTGCAGCGCCTCGGTCTTTGCCCTCTCGGAGGCGAGTTCAGCGGTGAGCCATTCCTGCTCTTCGCGGTTCAGCCACTTCGCGTCGGCAGGCTTGTCTTTGAGGTAGAACCACGCGATCAGTCCGACGATGATTGCGGGCAGTCCGACGCCGAGGAACATCACGCGCCAGCCCTCAAGGCCGAGGAATCCATCGGCGCCGATCAGCAGACCGGCGAACGGGGCACCGATGACCGTGCTCAGCGGCTGGGCCAGGTAGAACAGCGCGAGGATCTTCCCTCGATGCCGAGCAGGTACCCAGAGGCTGAGGAACAGAATGGCACCGGGGAAGAACCCGGCTTCCGCAACACCGAGCGCAAACCGAAGGATCGCGAGGTGCTCGAAGCTGCCCACCCACGTGAAGAGCACCGCCACGATGCCCCAGGTGACCATGATTCGGGCGAGCCAGCGGCGGGCCCCGAATCGCGCGAGGGCGAGGTTCGAGGGCACCTCCAGCAGGATGTACCCGATGAAGAAGACGCCGGATGCGAATCCGACCTGGGTGACGGTGAGTGCGAGGTCATCGTTCATACCATTCGGACCCGCAAAGCCAATGGCCGAGCGGTCGAGGTAGTTGATGAAAAACATCAGCGCAACGAATGGAACGAGTCGGATCGATATCTTTCGGATAGTCGATTTTTCGATGCTGGAGACCGGTGTCTCCACACGGGTGTTTGCCAAGGTAACCCCTTTGTTAGATCAGGCGAAGACTAAGTGCGAGTGGCCCGACGAGGGGCCCGCGTACAACATAGCAACCGGTTGACCAATTTACAAAGAATTGGTGGACCAAAATATCTATCACTTTCCTACGAGATGCGCTATAGGCCGATATGACCCCCGTTTCGTTGGTAACGTGACGTTCGTGCCCGCCTACCCTGCAAGTCCATCTGACGCGATGTCCGCAGCGATCGGTCGCGTCGACACGGGAACAGCGGTGAGTGCCGTGGCAAAACGTCTGCTCGACTACCTGACCAGCGGCACGATCGAACCCGGGACGCGTCTGCCCGCGGAACGTCAGCTCGCATCGTCGCTCGGAATCGGCCGTTCCGCCGTGCGCGAGGCATTGGCCGCACTCGAGATCCTGGGAATCGTCGACGTGCGTCCCGGGTCGGGCACCTACCTGCGCGGTTCTGCTTCCGAGCTGCTCCCCGAGACCCTCAACTGGGGCCTTATGCTCGGCGCGCCTCGGACGAAGGAGCTCATCGCCGTCCGGAGTCAGCTGGAGATCTTTGCCGCGCGCCTGGCCGCGGAGCTGATGACCGACGCGCAGCTGCACCAGCTCGGAAACCATATCGACGCGATGCGATCGAACCTTGGCGACCGCACGCGGTTCATCGAAGCGGACCTGAAATTCCACCTTCTGATCGCCCAGGCCGCGGACAATCAGGTGCTCTTCGACCTGCTGCAAAGCATCCGCTCGTTGCTTCGTGTCTGGGTCGAGCGCGGCCTGGCCAGAGAAGAAGAAGCCCAGCTGGCGCTCGATGAGCACAGTCGTGTCTATGAAGCCCTGCTCACGCGCGACCCCAATGCCGTCGAAGCTGCGATGAGTGCTCACATGTTGACGGCGGGGCATCGCCTTGAGCGCACACTCCTACAATCCACGGTCGAGGGCGTCGCTGGCTGAACCCCTGGGATCGCAACCGGCGACGAACGCACACGGAGAGGAGCGGGAATGATCGGCAGGAAGCGCCGGGCAAACGTGGGCACGTATGTTGATCCCCCGCTGGCGCCCCTTGCCCCCACCGAACGCATTGTGGACGAGGGGGCTCTCATCTACGTGGCATCCGCACGGATGGCGCTCACTAATCACATCATCGTCGCGGCGCTCGGCGAGCACGCTGATTACGAACCCGAAGTTCTCCGGGATGCCGCACGCGCAGAGCTCCAGCGCCTCGCGGCCGACAACGACGAAACGGCCAATCGCCTCAGCGGGGCCGGGGCAACCGAGTTCCTCTCCGACATGGACGAAGACCTGGCGCGGCAGAAGCGAGAGGACCAGCGCCGTCGGCCGCAGGTCCACCGGCTCATCGCCGATGCGCTTCGGAACATCGCGCGATCAGATATAGACGTGGAGATGCTCGTCGCTCAGGCCCAAACCAACGCCGTCGACGCCATGTTTCGCGCCATCCAGGCGCGCCTGACCACCACGTCCTCCGCCGAAGCAGCGGACGCGGACTACGACACCGTGCGAGCGCAGCGGATCGACGACTTTATGCAGCTGGACCTCCTGCGCGCGCTGCCGGACTCTGCCGGTGCGCCGCGCTGATCAGCGGTGCAGCTGACCAGCGGTGCAGCTGATCAGCGGTGCAGCTGACCGGCGGTTCTGCGGGCACGGATTCGGCGGTTCAGGGAACGCGGTGCAGCCACTCCGGAGTGCCGAACTTCTCGGCCACCAGCTGGCGCGCCTTGGCGGTCTCCTCCGGTGTCACTTCGCCGGATGTCGAGCCATAGAGCCCGGTGAAGGTCGCTTTCATCTTCTCGATGATCTCGGCCCGCGGCAATCCGGTCTGGCTGCGGATGGGATCCACGCGCTTCGCCGCGCTCTTGGTTCCTTTGTCGCTCATCTTCTCGCGGCCGATACGCAGCACCTCAACCATTCGCTCGCCGTCCATGTCGTAGCTCATGGTGGCGTGATGCAGCACCGCGCCGGCACCGAGCCGCTTCTGGGCGGCGCCGCCGATCTTGCCGGTCGGACTCGTGATGTCGTTGAGGGGCTGGTAAGTCGCGTTGATCCCGAGATCCTTCAGCGCAACGATGACCCACTCGTCAAGGAAGGCATACGAATCGGCGAAGCTCATGCCCTGCACGAGGTCACTCGGTGCGTAGATCGAGTAGGTGATAACCGACCCGGCATCCATGAACATCGCGCCTCCGCCGCTGACCCTCCGCACCACCTCGAAGCCGTACTTCGCGGCATTGTCGAGGTCGACTTCGTTGCGCACCGACTGGAAGCTGCCGATGACGACGGCGGGGCTGTCCCACTCCCAGATGCGCAGTGTGGGCTTGCGGCGACCCGCTCCTACTTCTTCGGCGAGAACCTGGTCGAGCGCCATCTGCATCAGCGGCGTCTCTGCTTTGCCGTGGATCAGTTCCCACTCGTAGTCGTGGAAGCTCGTCGCCTGCGAAAGAGCACGCCGGATTGTCGTTGCGACCGCATCCGCGGTGAACCCGAGCAGCACGGCATCGCGCGGAAGCGCCTGCGTGATGGCCGCACTGAAGCGGCTCGCCTCGGAGTCGGCGGGGAGGCCGATGATCGCGGAGTTGATCGCGTCGAGGGCGCTGTCCGGCTCGAGGAAAAAGTCGCCCGCGAGGCGGAACTCGGCGATTAGACCCTCAGCAACCTCCAGGTCGACAACAACCAGCTTGCCGCCCGGAACCTTGAATTCACCATGCATTACGGGATGCCCTACTTGTCGTCGTGTTCGGGTGTGGAATCGCCCAGGTGCTCGCCGAGCCAGGCGATGAGGTCCGCGATCACCTCGTCGCGGTTGGTCTCGTTGAAAATATCGTGCCGGGCCCCGGCGAAGACGGTCACCTTTACGTCGGTGAGGTGGGAACGACGGATGTAGGCGTTGGCAAGCTCACGGACGCTGCGCTCACCTCCGAGCGGATCCTCGCTGCCGATCATGATCAACAGCGGCAGATCGTTCCCGAGCGTGCGGGACGGTAACCCGTACAGATGCAGCCCGTCGCGCACCCCGAACAGCTTGCGCGCATCGGCGTAGAACGTGAGCGGATCCTCCAGGAACGCCTGGGCGACGAGCGGGTCGCGGCTGAGCCATTCGTAACCCGTGCTGCCGAGGTGTTTGTGCGCGGCATTCAGCGGGCCGCTCTTCATCTGCCCGGGCACGCGGTACGCCGTTCCCGTCAGGACCGCAGCGTCGTAGTCCGCCGCGTGTTTGTTGAGAATCCACTGCACCATGAGCGAGCCCCAGCTGTGGCCGACGACGGCGAGCGGCACACCAGGAAGTTCACTACGGATGATCCCGCTCAGCTGGTGGATCGCGTCAGCCGCGGCGCGGAGCCCGCCCGGCCCAAGCCGCCCGAGCTTGGTCGCGTCGCCGTTGTGCTGCTCAAGGCCGGTTCGGCCGTGGCCGCGGTGGTCGTCCGCGTAGACGGAATACCCGGCATTCACGAGCTCCTGCGCGAGGTTCTCGTAGCGGCCGGCGTACTCGCCCAGCCCATGCGCAATCTGCACGACACCGACCGGTTTCGCCGCCCGCCAGGCGTAGTAATGAATCGTGACACCGTGAGCGTCGACAAACGTCAGGTCATCACGGAACGTGGTGAATTTCGGCACAGAAGCCTCCTTCAGCAATAATACGACCGCTACCCGTCCCCAAATTTCTGTTAGCTCGGCTAATTTACAATGCTAACGATTGGTAGGCTGGGAGATTGTGACGGACCACAACTTTGACAGCGACCTGCGGATGACGATTCAGCGACTTTCGCGGCGGCTGCGAGCCGAGCGGGCCGACGAGACCATCAGTGACGGTCAGCTGTCCGTGCTCGCGGCGCTCGCGAAGGACGGGCCGCTCGGCCTGAGCGAGCTGAGTCGGCGCGAGCGCGTCACTCCCCCGTCGATGAACCGCACTGTGGGGGCGCTGGTCGATGCCGGCTACACCTCGCGCGTGGCATCCACCGAAGACGGTCGCAAAGTGGTTATTGATCTCACAGCTGAGGGACGACGCATGATCGAGGAGACCCGCCAGCGTCGCGACGCGTGGTTCTCGCGTCGGCTGGCCGAATTGACGGATGACCAGCGGCAGAGCCTCGCCGCGGCCGCGCCGATCCTGCGGGAGCTCGCCGACTCGTGAGTGCAATGTTCCGCTCACTTGGCGTGGTCAATTACCGCCTGTGGTTCGCCGGCGCGCTCGTGTCGAATGTGGGGACGTGGATGCAACGTACCGCCCAGGACTGGGTCGTACTCACCGAACTCACCGACCACGATGCCGTCGCGGTGGGCATCACCATGGCCCTGCAGTTCGGCCCGCAATTGCTGCTGCTGCCGATATCGGGCCTGATTGCCGACCGGGTAGACCGCCGCCGCCTGTTGATGATTACCCAGAGCGCGATGGGTCTGCTCGCCCTCGGCCTCGGCCTGATCATGGTCCTCGGTGTCGCCGAGCTGTGGCAGGTGTACGCCTTCGCGCTGGGCCTCGGCGTGGTCTCGGCAATTGATGCCCCGGCACGGCAGGCTTTTGTGTCCGAGTTGGTGACCGAACGCAGCATCCCCAACGCCGTCGCACTGAACTCGGCGTCGTTCAATGGTGCCCGGCTGATCGGACCTGCGCTGGCGGGCGTTCTGATCGCGGCGATCGGATCGGGTTGGGTGTTTTTGCTCAACGTGGCGACCTTTGTCGCGATGCTGGTCGCGCTCAAGGCGATGCACATCAAAAACCTGCAGCCGTCACAGCGCGCGCCGCGGGAGCGCGGGCAGATTCGCGCCGGATTCCGCTACGTGGGATCCCGTCCAGACATTGTCGTGATCCTCGTCATCGTCTTCATCATCGGCACGTTCGGCCTGAACTTCACTATCTTCACCGCGACAATGGCGACGGTCGAGTTCGGGCAGGGGTCGAGCACCTACGGCGCCCTCTCGTCGATTCTCGCGGTCGGTTCGGTGACCGGCGCCCTGCTGGCCGCGCGGCGCGACCGCCCGCGGATGGCAGTCGTCATTTTCTCATCCCTCGCCTTCGGGCTCGCCTGCCTCACGGCCGCGGTGATGCCCACGCTCTGGTCGTTCGCGTTCTCGCTGGTTGTTGTTGGGCTGTGTTCGATGACCCTGCTCACGAGCGCAAACGCGTATGTACAGACAACGTCGACGCCGGCGCTGCGTGGCCGGGTTATGGCGGTGTACATGGCCATCCTCGCCGGCGGAACTCCGGTGGGTGCACCTCTGGTGGGGTGGGTCTCCAACACCTTCGGCCCCCGCTGGGCGCTCGGGGTTGCCGCCGCTGCGGGAATCATTGCCGGGGCAATCGCCCTCACCTGGATGTACGTGTCGCGGCACCTGCGGCTGCGGTTTGATCGCGACGCGACAGCGCATTTCTCCCTCAGGTATGACGGCGACCGGCGCGACGATGACCAGCGCGGCAATCCCCGCGCCGAGGTTTCTCCGGCCGCTGCCGCCGCCGAAGTCTCGGCCGCGACGGTCGCTCGAGGCTAAGCAACGTCGCTGGAGACTAGCCAGGGTCGCTCGGCAGCACCGGCAACACGGTGCGCTCGAAAACCAGTTCGGCCGCGCCCACCAGCATCAATCGCGAACGCAGCTGTGCCCGCTCCAGTCGGATCGAGCGCACGTGCCCACCGAGGGGGCTGAGGCGCACGGCATCCGTCAACCGCTCTCGACTCACCGACAGCAGCGACCCGAGGTAGCCCGCCAACACCACGGTGTCGGGGCTGAACAGGTTCACGAAATTGGTGAGGGCCTCGGAGAGAAAGTCGACCTGGTGCGCCAACTCGCGCAGCAGCGCGGGGTCGCGGCCGAGACCCAGCGCGATGTCGAGTTCGTCTTCGTCGATGTGCTCCCGGCCGAGGTACGGCAGCAGGCGCTCGAGGCTCACTTCGGTTTCGAGGCAGCCGATGCGCCCGCAATGGCACCGCGTGCCCGAGCTGTTGACGAGGGTGTGGCCCATTTCTCCGGCGAAACCGCCCATGCCGCGCAGCAGCACTCCGTCGATGATGACGCCGCCGCCGATTCCGCTCGGGGTGCCGTTGACGTAGACGAGGTTCTGCACCCCGCGGGCCGCGCCGAACGCGAATTCTCCGGTCGCTCCGACGCTGGCGTCGTTGCCGGCGACAACCGAGACGCCGAGCGCTCGTGTCAGCGCCGCGGCGATGGACTCGTTCTTCCAGCCGAGGTGTGGCGCCAACAGCACGCGCCCATCGCTCGTGTTGACCATGCCGGGCACGGCAATGCCGGCTCCGACGATCCGGCACTCCGCACCGAGGTCGGCGCGCATTCCGTCGACGATGGTGCGAACGATTCGCACCGTCTCCCGCGCCGTGGCCGGTTCGGCGGTGTCGTAGCGCACCCGCCGCAGCACTTCACCCCCGAGCCCCACGATGCCGACGGTAATGGCGTCGGTCTCGGGGTGGATGGCGATTGCCGCAACCTGCGCGTTGGCCTCGAGCAGCGCGCTCGGGCGTCCGACCTGGCCGGGAACCGCTGTCGCTCCGAGGGCGCGCACGAGGTCGAGTTCCTCGAGTTCGGAGGCGAGCACGGCGATGGTCGAGCGGGTGAGGCCTGTGCGCCGCACCAGATCGGCCCGGGACTGCGGCCCGTCGTGGTGCAGCATCGTCAGCACCGCCGACAGGTTGCGCTGGCGCATGAAGTCGTTGCTCGAGTGTGCCCCGGCGACGAGCGCTCTCGGGGTGCCGCCTGTCGTCGTCACTGGACCGCCGGGGCGCACCCTTCTCGCTCGCCGTGCTCAAAAAGCACGACATAGTCAAATGCTCGCTGTGATCAAATCGCTCGCTGTGGTCAAAAAGCTACAGCAATGCTAGCGAGAGCCACCGCGGCGCTTGTTGAACACGTCGAAGGCCACGGCGAGCAGCAATACGAGTCCCTTGATGGCCATCTGCCACGCGGCATCCACCGACAAAATCGACAGCCCCATGTTCAGCACTCCCATGACCAGGCCGCCCACAACGGCACCCACGACCGTGCCCACCCCGCCCTGCACCGCAGCGCCACCGATGAACACTGCGGCGATGGCATCGAGCTCGAAGTTCTGCCCGGCCCCGGCGACCGCCCCGCCGGCACGAGCGGTGCTGACGACGCCCGCGAGCCCGGCGAGCAATCCCATGTTCACGAAGATGAAGAAGTTCACCCAGCGGGTCTTCACTCCGCTCATCTGGGCGGCGAAGAGGTTGCCGCCCATCGCGTAGACGTGGCGACCGAACACCGTCTGGTTGAGCACAAACGTGTAGAGCAGGATCAGCCCGGCGAGGATGATCAGGATGATGGGCATGCCGCTGTAGCCGGCGAGCGCCCACGAGAGCGCCATGATGGCGACAACAACGATCACCATTCTGGCGATGAAGGAGCCGCCCACCTCGCGGGGCAGCTCGAGTCGGCGCAGCGCCGCCCGCGCGCGCAGCTGCTGCACGACAAACCCGACCGACGCGGCAGCCCCGATCGCGAGGGTGAGCAGGTCGCGGCCGCCGAGCTCACCAAACGCGGGCGGCAACCATCCGGCGCCGACCGCGGTGAACTCGCGGGGCAGCCCGGCGATGGTGCCACCGGTGAGCAGAACCAGGGTCAGCCCCCGGAATATCAGCATGCCCGCAAGGGTGACGATGAAGGCGGGTATGCCGACAAACGCTACCCAGAACCCCTGCCACGCACCCACGGCGGCGCCGGTTGCGAGCGACAGGATGATCGCGACCCACCAGGGCAATCCCCACGTCTGCATCGAGATGGCGGCCACCGCCCCGACCAGCGCGACGACCGAGCCCACGGACAGGTCGATGTGCCCGGCGATGATGACTATCACCATTCCGATGGCGAGAATGATGACGTAGGCGTTCTGCTGGATGAGGTTGTTGACGTTGCCGGGCAGCAGCAGGCGCCCCTGGGTGAGGATCTGGAACAAGATGATGATCACCACGAGGGCGGCGAGGATGCCGTATTGGCGGAGATTGATCGACAGCTTCGGAAGCTTCCGTCGCGACGGAGCAGTGGTTTGGCTCATGGTGTTCAGTTCCTTCCGGCGGTCATGTAGTGCATAAGGGTTTCCTGGGTCGCGTCTTCGCGCGCGACTTCGCCCGTGATGCGGCCCTCGGAGATCGTGTAGATGCGATCCGCGAGGCCGATGATCTCGGGCAGCTCAGAGGAGATGACGATCACGGCTTTGCCCTGGGCGGCCAGTTCGTTGATGATTCCGTAGATCTCGTATTTGGCGCCGACATCGATACCTCGGGTGGGTTCATCGAGAATGAGGATGTCGGGGCCGGAGAAGATCCACTTACTCAGCACCACTTTCTGCTGGTTGCCACCGGAGAGCTTGCCGGTTATCGACGCGACGGTGGGTGCCTTGATGTTCATCTTGTGGCGGTACGAATCCGCCACCTTGTACTCGCGGTTGCGGTCGATGACACCCAGCTTGGTGAGCCGCGACAGCGCGGCCGCGGAGACGTTGACGGTGATGTCGCCGATCAGGTTCAGCCCGTAGCGTTTGCGATCTTCCGTTGCGTAGGCGAGGCCGTTTTTGATCGCCTCGTCGACGGTGCGCAGGTTGACCTGTCTGCCGTTTTTGTAGGCGGTGCCGGAGATGTCCGTGCCGTAGGAGCGCCCGAAGATGCTCATCGCCAGCTCCGTCCTCCCCGCGCCCATCAGGCCGGCGAATCCGACGATCTCGCCGGCACGCACGCTGAACGAGGCGTCGTCCACCACTGTGCGCCCGACATCCACCGGGTGATGAACGGTCCAGTTCTCGACCCGGAACATCTCCTCCCCGATGTGCGGCTCGCGAGGCGGGAACATGTTGTTGAGATCGCGACCGACCATGGCACGGATGATTCGTCGCTCCGTCGTATCCGGACTGTGCGAGTCGAGCGTTTCGATGGTTTTGCCGTCACGAAGGATGGTGACGGTGTCCGCGATCCGGAGGATTTCCTTGAGCTTGTGCGAAATGATGATGCAGGTAATGCCCTGGCTGCGTAGCTGCTCGATGAGTCCGAGCAGGTGGCTGGAATCCTCGTCGTTCAGTGCCGCGGTCGGCTCATCGAGGATCAGCAGCTTCACCCGCTTGGACAGCGCCTTCGCGATCTCCACGAGCTGCTGCTTGCCGACTCCCAGTTCGAGGATCTTGGTTGCGGGGTTTTCGTCGAGCCCCACCCGCGCGAGCAGCAGCTGCGCCTCGCGGTTGGTTCTGTTCCAGTCGATGCGTCCGCGGTTCTGGATCTCGTTGCCCAGGAAGATGTTTTCGGCGACTGAAAGGTAGGGGCTGAGGGCGAGCTCCTGATGGATGATGACGATGCCGAGGTGCTCGCTGTCGTTGATGGAGCGGAACGCCACCGGCTCGCCCTCGAACTCGATGGACCCGTCGAAGCTCCCTGCGGGATAGACGCCGCTGAGCACCTTCATCAGGGTCGATTTGCCCGCGCCGTTCTCACCACAGATCGCGTGCACCTTGCCCCGCTCCACCTCCATCGAGACCCCGTCGAGAGCTTTGACCCCGCTGAAGTCCTTCGATATGTCGACCATCCGCAGGATGACGTTGCTCATGTTCTCTCCTTGTGTTGCTGCGGTGCGTGGCTGCCTTGCGTTACTGCCGTGCGTGGCTGCCTTGCGTTACTGCCGTGCGTGACTGTGTCGCTGAAACCGGGGTGCCGGCGCTCGGAGTTCCGGGCGCCGGCACCGTTCGAGCTGGTGACGGTCGAGCTGGTGACGATTGGTCTGTTAGACCGATGCCCTAGAGACCGACGTCGGATGCCTCGAGGAAGCCGGAGTCGATGAGCTTCGTCTGCACGTCTTCTTCCACCACAACCTCCGGGGTCAGCAGGAACGACGGCACAACCTTCTCGCCGTTGTCGTACGTCTCGGTGTCGTTGACCTCGACCTCTTCACCGGCATTGATCGACTCGATCATCGCGAACACCTGGTCGCCCAGGGTGCGGGTGTCTTTCCACACCGTCATCGCCTGCTCGCCGGCGAGGATCGCCTGCACGTTCGCCTTGTCTGCGTCCTGCCCGGTGATGATCGGGTAGTCGGCGCCGGGCACGTAGCCGGCCGACTTCAGCGACGCCTCGATGCCAATGGCGAGGCTGTCGTTGGGAGACAGCACCACGTTCACCTGGCTGCCGTCACCGTAGAAGGACGACAGGCGGTTGTCCATTTCAGCCTGCGCCTTGTCGGACGCCCAGCCCTGGATACCGATGCTCGCCCACTCGTCGTTGTCGGCGGGCGACTTGCCGCTCGGCACGACCAGCTGGCCACTTTCGACGTAGGGCAGCAGAACGTCCCACGCGCCAGCGAAGAAGAACTTTGCATTGTTGTCGTCGGGGCTGCCCGCGAAGGGCTCGAGGTTGAACGGACCGGCACCATCGGCCAGGCCGAGGGTCGATTCGATGTACTCACCCTGCAGGGTTCCGACCTTGTAGTTGTCGAAGGTGGCGTAGTAGTCGACGTTCGGCGAGCCGTTGATCAGGCGGTCGTAGGCAATCACCGTTGCGTCCTGGCCCTTGGCTTCTTCGAGCACGGGTGCCAGTGCCTCGCCGTCGACCGCGGCGATCACCAGGATCTTCGCGCCCCCGGCGATCTGGTTCTGAATTTGGCTGATCTGCTGGTCGGTTTTGTTGTCTGCGTACTGGAGGTCGACCGTGCAGTCCGCGTCCTCCAACTGCTGCTGGAGCTGCTCGCCGTCGTTGATCCAGCGCTCGAGGCTTCTCGTGGGCATCGAGATGCCGACGTTGCACTCTGCAGCGCCTTCCCCTCCGCCACCCTCGGCCTCTGGGCTGTCACTCGCACAGGCCGCGAGCGACAACGCCACCGCGCCGGTCGCCAGGACAGCGAACATTTTCTTCATTGACATGATTGCTTTTCCTCTCTGAAGTGCTGCGAATTGAGCTGACTCGCGACGTCTCGCGGTCTTTCAGAGGAAACAAAATGCGCCAGTTCGGGCGCGACAGGGCGCGCAAAAAACGGGCTGACTCCGCTACCTCTTTGTAACGATGCATCAGTCACGTGCTACTTATGATGACTCCGCGAACATATACCCGGCCGTCGAACGGTGTCTAGGGGATTGCGGGCGATTAATTGAGGAATCTGCTGGTCACGCGATAGCCAAATCACGAGGCGAATGCCGCGGCGAACAGCGACGGCGAGCGCCCACAAACCGGACTCTAGGACCAGCGCTGCGCACCCGGTGGCCAGCGGCCCCACCCGTTCACCGCCGAGGTCACCTCGTTCCGTTCGTGCTCTGTTCATTGCGGTACTCTGACCATCTGATGGGTAAACATTCAGCGGGGGCCTCGCGCGCGGGATCTGTGCTCGACGTCCAACGCGTTCGTGCCACACCGTCAACCCGAAACCAGCCCTCACCCAGAACGTGGCGGCGTCCGGCTCGTGTCACCCGGTTTCTCGCTGCATTCGGCGCCACGGCGCTCGTTATGGTCATCGTGGTGGACCCCTACTCCGGCGCCTACGCCGACGCGCTCCCGCCCTCGGAGTGGGAAACGATCACAGATACCCAGTCGTTTACGGTGGTCGACGCGCTGCACACCCCAATTTCTTACGACCCATACACAATCACTGAGCCGCCACCGCCACCGCCCCCGGCCCCCAGCCCCGCGTCGGGCAAACCCGATCCAGGTTCAGCCAAGGCGATTGCCTTGGAGATGGTCACCGCAAAGGGCTGGGATGCCAACCAGTACGACTGCCTCGTGTCGCTCTGGACGAAGGAGTCGGGCTGGAACCACCTCGCCGAGAACAAGTCCAGTGGCGCCTATGGAATTCCCCAGTCCTACCCGGGCAACAAGATGGCATCAGCCGGCGCGGACTGGAAGACCAACCCAGCAACACAAATTCGTTGGGGCATCGGCTACATCGCCGGACGCTACTCGACCCCGTGCGGGGCGTGGACGAACTCACAAGCCAAGGGCTCGTATTGACCCGCGCTATTTTCACCGGCGATTCTGAGGGGCTTGCGCCAGCTACTGCATGATTCGGTCGCTGTGCCTTGCGCTAGGCCTCGCGCGTGATCTCCACCTTGACGAAGAGCTGCGAGCCGTACGATCCCGCGTAAACGCCGCGCAGTGGCGCGACGTCGTTATAGTCGCGGCCGTGCCCGACGGCGACGTGGCGGTCACCGATGTCGATGAGGTTGGTGGGGTCAAAGCCGCGCCAGGTGCCGCAGAACCACTCGACCCAGGCGTGCGATTCACCTGCGACGGTCTGCCCGATCGCGGCGTTGGGAAGCGGATGCAGGTAGCCAGAGATATAGCGCGCGGGAATGCCCACCGAGCGAAGAGCCCCCAGGGTCAGATGCGCAATGTCCTGGCACACGCCGCGGCGTCCAGACCAGGCCTCCGCGGCGGTGGTGTGCACGCCGGTGACGCCCTGCATGTACTCGACCGCGTCGCCGATGGTGCGGGAGATCTCCAGGGCTGCGTCGCACGGGTTTTCCGAGCGCGCGCGGATCTCGCGGGCAAGCTCGGCTACTTCGACCGGGGGGTCAGTGCGCCGGGTCTGCTTCAGCTGCTCGACCGTCTCGGTGCCGGCATCCACCAGTCCCGCAAGCTCTTCCCACGACACTTCGTGGTCCGGGTGCTCGCGGTGCCGCACTTCGATCAGGCTGGTCGCGGTGAGCGCGAGTTCTTTGTGCGGGGTGAGGATCTCGAAGGAGGCAACCCGCGTTCCCCAGTAGTCCACATAGGAGTGCTGGCTCGAGATGGGAAGGATGTCGAGGTTCGAGAACAGCACGAGCTGCCCGTCGGAGCTCGCCGGGAGCATCCGCGCTTCGTTGTAGGAGGCGGTGACCTCGCCCTCGTAGCGGAACCCGGTGGAGTGCTTTATGCGTAGACGATTCACGTGTTCTCTCGTACCCAGCTCGGAGCCGCGTTCGTGGGGAAGTAGCGCTGACGGATCGCCTCGGAGGCGGCGCTGGTGGCCAGTTGCACATTGTCCATGTGGCGGGGAAGGTCCTCGAGGATCTCGGCGATCGGGCGGAACTCCAGCTCGCTGCGGATCTGGCCAAGTAGGCGCAGCGCCTGGTCGCTGACGCCGACGCGGTCGGTGCGCGGCTCGATGTCGCGCATGCACTGCTCCGCGCGCGAGACCGAGAACAGGATGCTGCGGGGAAAGAGCCGGTCAAGCAGCAGAAACTCAGCCGCGTTGCGGGCGCTGGGCATGCCCCGGTAGGTGCGCAGGTACGCCTCGTAGGCGCCGACGCTGCGGAGAATGGTGGTCCACGACGGGCCGCTCGCCTCGGTCAGCGACCGGGTAGACAGCAGCCGGGCGGTCATGTCTGCCCGCTCGATACTGCGACCGAGGGTGAAGAAGCTCCACGCTTCATCCCGACTCGTTGCCGACTCGATGATGCCCACGGCCAGCGCCGACCGCTCGCGCACCCAGCCAAAGAATTCGTGCACCTTGTCTTCGGACACCCGCCGCGGCATCCGCGCCCTCGTCGTATTGAGGGCCTCCCACAGTTCGGTGCTGATCACCTCGCGAGCGCGACGGGCGTTCTCGCGTGCGGCGCCCAGCGAGTAGGCGATGGATGCCGGCTCGGTACGGTCAACGGCGAGGATGCTCAGCACGTCTGCCCGGGTGAGCTCGCGCTGATCGGGGATGTCCGCGCCCATCACACTGAGCAGCGAGCGGCAGGCCAGGTTCTCCTCGATCCACGGGTCCTCGAGCAGCAGCTGGAGGTGCACATCGAGAATGCGCGCCGTGCCGTCAGACCGCTCAATGTAGCGGCCAATCCAGAACAGGGACTCGGCAATCCGTGAGAGCATCAGGCCTCCTCACCTTGCTGCTGTTGCTGCTGTTGTTGCTGGTCCTGGTCGGAGCGCGGCCCATCGAGCGGCGAGTGATCCTGCGTGTGGTCCCCGGTGATGATCGGGATCGACGAGGTGGGCGCCGCCTGGTCGGCCACGAGACCCTGAATGCTGTGCCGCGAGACCTGCAGCGGCACCTGGCCGACAACCCAGGTGTCCTTCGACCCGCCGCCCTGCGAGCTGTTCACCACGAGCTCACCCTCGGGAAGCGCGACGCGGGTGAGGCCGCCGGGAAGCACCCAGACGTCCTTACCGTCGTTCACGGCGAACGGGCGCAGGTCCGCGTGGCGTGGCCGGATCCCATCATCCACCAGCGTAGGAATCGTCGACAACTGAACAACCGGCTGGGCAATCCATCCCCGGGGGTCGGCAAGCAAGCGAACCCGCAGTTCGTCCAATTCCTTGCGGGATGCCGCGGGGCCGACGACCAGGCCCTTGCCACCGGAGCCGTCCACAGGTTTAACCACGAGCTCATCGAGACGGTCGAGCACTTCCTCGAGCGCCAGCGGGTCTTCGAGCCGCCAGGTGTCCACGTTCGCCAGCTTCGGTTCTTCGCCGAGGTAGTAGCGGATCAGGTCAGGCAGGTACGTGTAGACGAGCTTGTCGTCGGCGACACCGTTGCCCACGGCGTTGGCGATCGTCACGTTGCCGAGGCGCGCGGCGAGCAACAACCCGGGGCTGCCGAGCATCGAATCGGCACGGAACTGCAGCGGGTCGAGAAACTCATCGTCGACGCGGCGGTAGATGACATCCACCCGGGTGGGACCGGCTGTGGTGCGCATCCAGACCCGGCCACCCGAGCAGAACAGGTCGCGGCCCTCGACGAGTTCGACACCCATCAGGCGGGCGAGCAGGGTGTGTTCGAAATAGGCGGAGTTGTACACCCCGGGGGTGAGGACGACGACGGTCGGGTCGTCGACTCCATCGGGAGCGCTGGCGCGCAGCGCGTTGAGAAGTTTCTGCGGGTACTCCCCCACGGGCCGCACCTTCATGCTGACAAAGAGTTCGGGCAGGGTCTGGGCCATAACGCGGCGGTTGGAGATGACGTAGCTGACGCCGGAGGGAACCCGCACGTTGTCCTCGAGAACCCGCCAGGTACCGGCCTCGTCGCGGATCAGGTCAATGCCACTGACCTGGATACGCACGCCGTTGGCACTGACGATCCCGGCAGCTTCGCGGTGGAAGTGACTGGAGGAGGTGATTAATCCGGCCGGGATGACCCCGTCGCGCACCGCGGCCTGGCCGCCGTAAATGTCAGCGAGGAAAGCCTCGAGTGCCGTGACGCGCTGCTTGATCCCGGCTTCAACCTTTTGCCACTCGGCCTGGTCGATGACGCGCGGAACGGCGTCGAGCGGGAACGGTCTCTCCTCGCCCGCGAAGTCGAACGTGACCCCCTGCGCGAGGTAGCTGCTGGCGAGTGCGTCGGTGCGACCGCGCAACTCTTCCTGCGTCATTCGCGCGAGAGTGGCGTGAATTTCTTTGTAGGACGGCCGCGCGGTACCCGGTGATGAGAACATCTCGTCGAACGCGACCGCACCCGCCCCGCGGGTTGCCGCAGTGCCATATCCATCGAACAGGTCGCCCATGCAGGAAGCCTACTCGGCGCGTGTTGCGGCGTTGTTTCGGCGCGTGCTGTCACGAATTACCAGTTCTGGCTGAAACAACACGTGCTCGTAGTGGGCCGGCGGGCCGTCTTCGATCTCGGCAATCAGCAATTCGGCCGCCGCGCGGCCCATGGCCTGGGCGGGTTGCCGGATGGACGAGAGCGGAATGGCGGAGGAGGCGGCGAAGTAGATGTCGTCGTATCCGATGAGGGCGATGTCGTCCGGCACGGAGAGGCCGCTGTGGGTAAGTGCCTGCAGCACACCGAGGGCGAGCAGGTCGTTGGCCGCGAAGATCGCGTCGGGGCGGTCGCCGATCGGAAGGTCGAGGAGTTGCTCGCCGGCGGTACGCCCGGCCTCCGCCGACATCGTGGGCATCTCGACAACGCGCAGCGGACCGCCCCCGGCCGCTTCGAGGGCGGTGCGCGCTCCTTCGAGGCGGTGCCGCACCTGCATGATCGCCTGAGGTCCGCCCACGAAGGCGGTGCGGACCCGGCCGATGCCGATCAGGTGCTCGAGCGCGAGCGCTCCACCGCGACGGTCATCGGCCGAGACGGAGCTGAAGTTCGCTGCACCCTCGTAACGGTCGACCAATACCACAGGCGAGCCGCGTTTGCGCAGCCGTTCCAGCCGCGGGGCGACGTCGCCCACCGGGGTGATCAGCAGTCCGGAAACCCGCTGCTCCTCGAACAGGTCGAGGTAGTCGAGCTCCCGCTGCGCGTCCTCAGCACTGTTGCCGAGGATGAGAGATCGGGCGTGGGCGGCGAGGGTTTCCTCTACCCCCCGCGCGACATCCGTAAAAAAGGGATTGCGCACGTCGAGCACCATCATGCCGACCGTGCGGCTCTGGCCCACCCTCAGCTGTCGCGCGGCATCGTTGCGCACAAACCCGAGTGCCTCGATGGCATCGGTCACCCGGCTTTCCGTTGCCGGCGACACCTTTTTCGACTTGTTGAGCACATTGGAGACCGTGCCGACCGAGACCTTCGCGAGGGCCGCAACGTCGCGGATATTCGCGGTGACCATGAGTTCTCCGTCCTCGTCCAGCGATCAGCGGGGCGAGCCGAGTACGGTCTGGAACGATTCACCACTGTACCGAGTCCGACCGGGTGGGGTCGGTTTCTTCCGGTTCGGTTACGCCGGCGCAGTTCGGGTGCGCGTCAGCTGGTCCCCGAGGTTGAACGCTTCGGAGAGGTATTCGAATGTCTGGTCGGCGGGCAGCGCGCTGTCGATAAAGTGGTCGGCCATTGCCTCCTGCCACCGCGCGTTGACCTCGGTTGCCGCCATACCGGCGAGCGACGCCGCGAGGTCGTCCGTCTCAAAGTAGCCAATCACCAGGCCGTCGGGGCGGGTGAAGATCGAATAGTTGCGCCATCCCGTGCTCTCGAGGGCCTCCAACATTTCCGGCCACACCGCGGCGTGGCTGGCGCGGTAGGCATCGAGGTGGCCGGGTTTGACCTGAAGTTCGAAGCAGATTCGTGTCATGACGCGCATCCTTCTGGGGAAAATCGATGAGAAATATGGGGGATGTCGCGGCACCAGCAACGCTGTTGGCGCGACATCCCCCGTCGATAGTTGCTGTGGTGCGTTAGCGCATCGGGAGGGTAACGCGCTCAGACTCGGACGCGGACGCGACGCGGTTCTCGGGATACCGTTCCTTCTCGATTTCCTGGAGCGTTTTGCCCTGGGTTCGAGGCGCCCACACCCCGCCCACAACCAGCGCGACCGCGAGCAGCCCGATGAGGAGCAGCCCGAGCCACGACAGCCCGATTGAGGTGAGCAGAATCGGGAACCAGACGCTGAGCAGGCCCACCATCACCCGTGCGACAAAGAACAGAATCCCTTGCGCACTGGCTCGGTATTGCGTCGCGAAGAGCTCGTTCGCCCACACGCCGTAGAAGGCCTGGGCGCCGATTCCCGAGGCGACACCCCAGAGCACGGCGAAGGACAGCAGTGCGGGAAGGGTCGGCTCAGCGAACACCAGCACCGCCCACGCGGCGATCCCCAGCAGCGCGCCCACGATGTAGAGGATCCGGCGGCTGTACTTGTCAGCGAGCTTCATGAACACGAAGTACGTGGTGAGAACGGTCAGCCCCCAGACCAGCGCCTGCAACAGGTATTGCTCGGTCTCGCTCTCGACACCGGCCGCCTCGTAGACGCGAGGCATGAAGATGCCGGCCTGGCCGGCGACCGTGTTCCAGAACGCGTACACACCAACGAGGAACAGCAGCGCTGTGATATTAGCCTTTTTACTGAACAGCGCGCGGAGGCCCTGCACGAGGGAGGCGGACGGGGCCTTGACTTTTTCGTCCTTCCAGATCGCCGACTCAGGCAGCCCCTGGCGCATCCACCAGGTGACAAAAGCGACCACAAACAGCTGGGCAAATATCAGCCTGCTGCCCAGCAATCCGAGGGGCTGCACCAGCACAGCGAGGAGGTACCCCACCAGCGGGCCGACCGACCAGGCCAGCTGGGCCATACCCACGTGCTTGGCGCGTTGCCCTGCGGGCGCCTGCTCGGCGATGTAGGTCCACGACGCGGGAACACCGGCGCCGACTGCGATTCCGGTGAGCACGAAGGCGATGAGCAGCATCCAGAAGTTTCCGGCGAAGACGGCGAGCAGCACACCACCCATGTAAAGCATCAGGTCGTAGGTATAAATGAATTTGCGGCCGTACCGGTCGCAGAGCGGGCCGCCGATGAGCGCGCCTGCCGCAGCGCCGAAGGCGTTGGCCGACAGTGCAGCGAGAAGGCCAACGAGGAAGTTGTCGAACCCGAATTCTTTTTGCCAGAGCGAGAGGCTCGTCGCGATCGCGATGATCGAGCCCGCCTCGATGTAGTTGGACATGGCCACGGCGACCGTGGCTTTTGTCCCCGTTGTTATGGTTTTTCCAAATCGGACCACTGGGGTCCTCCTTTGCGTTCGTCTTTGATGCAGAGGTCCGCGCCCTCGTCTGGGGTGCGGCGTTCGATGTGATGCAGCGCTGCGGGAGTTATTGGGCCATGGACCTCGCCGGTTCGTAGCGGATGGGCTCGAAGGTGCGTGCCACGAGCGACCGCAGCGACTCGAGCGAGCCGGTCACCATTCCCGCGGTTCGCGCCTGCACAAGCACATTGCCGATCGCGGTCGCCTCGACGGGGCCCGCAAGCACCGGTAAGCCGGACCGGGTGGCGGTGAGCTGGCAGAGCAGGCGGTTCTGCGATCCGCCTCCCATCAGGTGGATGACCGAGATGGGGTGTCCGGACAAGTCTTCTGCCTGCGCTATTCCACGGGCAAAAGCGTCCGCGAGGCTTTCGAGGATGCTGCGGGTGAACTCTGCGGGTGTTCGTGGCACCGGCAGGTCACGCTCGCGGCAGTAGGTCGCGATTCGGCTGGGCATGTCGCCGGGGCTGAGGAAACACGGGTCGTCGGCGTCGAAGACCGCGACTTGGCCGCGAACGGCGGCGGCCTGCGCGAGCAGTTCGGTGAGGTCAATGGGGAGTCCCTCGCGTTCCCACGTGCGCACCGATTCGCTCAGCAGCCAGAGGCCCATCACGTTGTGCAGAAAACGCACACGACCATCGACGCCGCCCTCGTTCGTGAAGTTCGCGAGTCTGGCGCTGTCGCTGACCACCGGCGAATTCAGTTCGACGCCGACCAGCGCCCAGGTTCCACACGAGATGTAGGCGCAGTCGTCGCGGTCGCTCGGAACGGCGACCACGGCCGACGCGGTGTCGTGTGACCCGACGGCGGTGACGGTGATCTCGCCCGGGGCCTGGATCTCAGAGGCGACGGAGGGAAGGAGCGTTCCGATGGGCTCGCCGGCATCGATGAGGGGCGGCAGAAGCTGTGCGGGCAGCCCGAGGCGCGTGATCAGGTCGTCGTCCCAAGTGCGACTGTGCACACCGAGGA
This sequence comes from Glaciihabitans tibetensis, assembly GCF_003003265.1. Lineage (GTDB taxonomy): Bacteria > Actinomycetota > Actinomycetes > Actinomycetales > Microbacteriaceae > Glaciihabitans > Glaciihabitans tibetensis. The sequence goes on along the minus strand of NZ_PVTL01000008.1, from coordinate 1,115 downwards.
GTCCCGTCGTAGAGGCGTTGGTGCGCTCGGCGACGACAGCACCGCTGAGCCAGTAATTCAGCAGGTCGGGGATCAGCAGCAGCGTGTCCGCGGTCTCCAGCGAGCCGGAAACACCGTCAGCCTCCAGTTGGTACAACGAGTTGAACGGCAGAAACTGCAGTCCGTTAGCGGCGTACAGGTCGGCGGCGGTGAATCCGGTGGCGGCGAGGCGGCTGTGCGCCTGGTCGGACGCCGGGAGGCACCGGGCATCACGATAGTGGTAGGGAAGCTGGGTCAGGCGGCCCCCGCGCATCAGCGCGTAGTCCACGGCCCAGGAGTCGACCCCGACGCTGCGGATGTCGGGAGCGGCGGCGACCGCGGTCGCCAACCCGGCAACAACGTTGCGGTAGAGCTCCACAATGTTCCAGTGCAGCGCCGGGCGCCCGTTCTCATTGAGCTGCAGGGGTCCGTTCGCAAAGCGCGCGACCGAGGTGATGCGCAGTTCGTTGGGGGCAACGTGGCCGAGCATGACGCGACCGCTCGTCGCCCCCAGGTCAACCGCGGCAACCGTGCCCGCGGGGTGTCGGCTCGTCATTGTGCCGGTCCTGTCTGTGTCAATGAATGAGTGGTGGAAGTCGGGTGGCCGGGCGTGTGGGTTAGGCGCCCCAGGAGGCTTGTTGGCCCCCGACGCGGGTGTCGGCGATGGATTGTTGGTAGCCGGATGCCGCGTAGGCGGCCATCGGGTCGCCTTCGAGTCCCCGCGACTGTCGCCAGGTCGCGAGGTCGGGTCGGACGTCGGTGTAGAACGCGTCCATCAGGATCCCGTTGGCCCCCAGAACGTCGCCGGCGAGTTGCGCCGCGGTCAGTGCCTCCCGGTCGACGAGGAGGGCCCGGGCGGTCATTTCTTGCACGTTCAGGACCGAGCGGATCTGCCCGGGGATTTTGTCTTCGACGTTGTGGCACTGGTCGAGCATGAACGCGACCGGGGAGTCTTCAGCCAGCCCACCGCCACGGATGACTTCGTAGAGGATACGGAACAGCTGGAACGGGTCCGCTGCCCCGACGATGAGGTCGTCATCGGCGTAGAAACGGGAGTTGAAGTCGAACGACCCCAGCTTGCCGAGACGCAACAGCTG
>NZ_PVTL01000007.1 GCF_003003265.1 Glaciihabitans tibetensis | reverse complement strand
AGTTCAACGATCTCTGCCGAGCTGAACCCTGCGGTGATGGACATGTAGTTGCCTCCTGATCGTGAACTGACTCACAACCAGCCTGACGCAGAGGGAGGGTGACAATAATCGACCGTGTCCACCGCGGAAACGCGACGGGACTGCCCGCTCGATGAAGAGTCACATCGATAACTGGCCGATCGGCAAGGACGGCTCATCGATAGCTGGCCACTCGACGCAAAGTCGCGCGAATTTGTCGACCGACGTTCACCACGCGCAGCGCAGCGCAGCGCCAGACGCGCCGGCTACCGGCGCAGCACCCGCCGCGCGAGACCGTTGCCGAGAAACTGCACCAGCTGCACCAAGACGATGATGATGATCACCGCCGCCCAGGTCACCACCGGATCGAACAGGCGGTAGCCGTACTGGATGGCGAAGTTTCCGAGCCCGCCGCCGCCGATCAGCCCGGCAACCGCAGACATGTCGAGCACGGCCACGAAGATGAACGTGTAACCGAGGATAAGCGGCCCAAGAGCCTCCGGGATCAGGATCGTGAAGATGATCCGCACCGGACCAGCGCCCACCGACCGCGCCGCCTCGATCACGCCCGGCTGCACGGTGAGCAGGTTCTGCTCGACGATGCGGCTGATCGCAAACATCGACGCGAGCACGAGGGCGAAGGTGATCATCGTGTTACCGATTCCCGTGCCGACCACCACGCGCGCCAACGGCTGCGCCGCCGCGAGAAAGATGATGAACGGGATCGGCCGGAACGTGTTCACGAGCACGTTCAGCACCGAGAACACCACACGGTTCTCGAGCAGGTTGCCGCGCCGCGTCGTGTACAGCCCGAGCCCCAGGGTCAGCCCGGCGAGCCCGCCGAGCAGCATCGCGATACCGACGATGTAGAACGTCTCGTACACCGACGTCCACAGCAGCGGAAGCAGTTCGATCAACCTGTCCATGGTCAGTCCACCTCCGTCACGGTGACAATTGACCCGATTCGCTGCAGTGCCGCGGTGATCGCCTCGTTGTCGCCGTTGAGCGCGAGGGTCAGGTGACCGAACGTCTGGCCCTGCACCTCATTGATGCCGCCGTAGACCAGCTCGAAGGCGACTGACGCCCGGGAAAGCTCGAGAAACACCGACGCCTGCGACGTGTTGCCGTTGGCAAAGGAGAAGGTGACGATGCGACCGGGATGCCTCGTGCGCAGCACCGCGAGCGCGTCTGCTTCCGGAACCGACGTGATGATCGTCGACACAAACTTCTGCGTCGCCACAGCCTGCGGGTTGGAGAAAACGTCGAAGACAGCACCGCGCTCCACAATGCGGCCCTGCTCCATCACCGCGACCTTGTGCGCGATCGAACGAATCACTTCCATCTCGTGGGTGATCACGACGATGGTGACGCCGAACTCCTCGTTGACGCGCTTGAGCAGGGCGAGTACCTCGCGGGTCGTTTCCGGGTCCAGTGCGCTGGTCGCTTCATCCGCCAGCAAAATACTCGGTGACGTCGCCAGGGCCCGAGCGATGCCCACCCGCTGCTTTTGTCCGCCGGAGAGCTGGTCGGGGTAGGCGTGAGCGTGCTCGGCGAGCCCCACGAAGTTCAGCAGGTCGGAGATGCGGCGCTGGTGTTCGGACTTTGGAATACCGGCGACCTGCAGCGGGTATTCGACGTTGCCCCACACGGTCTTCGAGGAGAACAGGTTGAACTGCTGGAAGACCATGCCGATCCCCGCGCGAACCGAACGAAGGTCCCGTTCGCGCAGGGCGCTGATTTCGACGTCCTTCACCGTGACAGAGCCGGACGTGGGCTGTTCGAGGGCGTTGATCAGCCGCACGAGGGTGGACTTTCCGGCGCCGGAGTACCCGATGATGCCGTAGATGTCGCCCGGTTCGATGTCGAGGCTGACATCGTCAATGGCCACCAGCGGCGCCTCGCCCTTCGAGCGAGGCGGGAACGCCTTGGAGACGTTCCTCAGCTGGATTATCGGCATACTCAGCCCGCCGCGACGTCTGCCTGGACGTCTGAGAGGGTGGCCTGAAGCTCGTCGACCGGGGTGGTTGTCAGCACGGCGGTGCCACCGGACACCTCGAGGAGACCATCGGTGACGGCGGGGGTGGTCTGGAAGATGTCCACCAGGCGCAGCAGCACCTCGTTGTCGGCATCCTCTGCACGGCTGGCGAAAACGTTGATGTACGGCTGGGCACTGGGGTCGGCCGGGTCGTCCGTGGCGAGCGCGTCATCGAACGAGAGACCGGCGTCGTCGACGAAGTCGTTGTTGATAATGGCGGCGGCAACGTCGGGCAACGAGGTCGGCACGAGCGCGGCCTCGAGCGCAATCACCTCGACCTTCGACGAATCGAGCACGTCGTCGAGGGTCGAGAAGGGGCTACCGCCGTCGGCGAGCTCGACCAGGCCGGAGCTTTGCAGAACGAGGAGTGCGCGCGCGAGGTTGCTCGCGTCGTTGGGAACCGCGACGGTCTCGCCAGCCTCGATGTCCTCGAGCGCGGTGTACTGGGTCGAGTACAGCCCAAGCGGGTAGATCGCGGTGGCACCGATGGGGGTGACGTCCTCGCCGGCGTTCTCGTTGTACTGCGCGAGGTAAATGAGGTGCTGGAACTGATTCAGGTCGAGGTCGCCCGCGGTCAGCGCCGGGTTGGGCTGCGCGTAATCGGTGAAATCGACCAGGTCGACGGCGATGCCTTCCGCCTCGGCCGCGTCGACGTAATCCGCCCAGTACGGGTCACTCGCCCCAACCACTCCGATCTTCACCGGCTCATCAGCTGATCCGAGACCCTCGGTGATCGCGTCGCTGCCGGCGGCACCACCGCCGTCACCGGTCGACGAGGCGTTCGAATCGTTCGCGTTGTTGAGCGCGACGATCGCGATGATCGCGGCGATGACGACGACAACCGCGGCGGCGATGATGGCATAAAGACGACCGCGCTTTTTGGGCGGGGCGATCAGGGGTGTTGGGGAAGACATGAGTGGGGCCTCTTAGGGATAACGGGGATGACGGATGTTCGCTGTGGGGCCGGTGTTACCCGGCTCCTTCCAGCATCCTCAGGCTCCCGCGCTTTCACAATTCGTGTTGCCCCGCGTGACGCACAACCCCTGAAACGGCGCCGAAAACGGTACCCCTACCGCGTCGGAATGACGTAGCCCTCCGGCAACGGGTTGGCCGTCAGCAGGATGGTGTCGCCTTCGTGGATCAGGTACGGGTTCGCCAGTGTGGCGCCGTTTTTGTCGGCGAGCTGCCAGATGTATCGCGCGAAGCGGGTGCAGATCTCCACCGCGATGTCCCCGGCGGCCACGGTGTAGCGATACGGGTTGCCCGAGGCATCCGGCTCGACCGTTCCTGCGGCGTGCGCCACCACCCCGTTGTCCACCGGGGTGGTCAGCACGATGTCCGCCTCCTCGGGAATCACCTCGGGGTCCGGAACTGTCTCGACCGGCACTTCGACGGGCACCTCCACCGGAAGCTCGACCACCGTCGGCTCCGGAACCGCCGTCACCGTGACGGCGGGCGCTGGTGCGGCGGTGATCGTCACGGTGGGCACGGGAGTCGGTGACTCGAGCGAGGTGGTCGTTGTGCCGAGGCATCCGCTCAGCATCACAACACAACTGGCGGCGACGCTCGCACTCGCCAGCGAACGCGCGACCACCCTGCGGCCCCCGACGGTGCGACCCGCCAAGGCCGGCAAAAACGGGTAGCGGGCGCGGCGAACGAAGGGTAGGTGCGGGGTCATCGTCTGATCGTAGCGACCATTGGGCCCAAACGTAAGGTTCGCTCACGCCCGGGAGCGACGCCCGCCGCTACCCCCCTACCCGAACTAGCCGAGCAGCTCGGTCAGTTCGAGCCAGCGCGACTCGACCTCTGCGACGGTCTTCTCGAGCGCGCCGAGCTCATCGCTCAGCTTGCCGAGGCCAGCGAAATCCGACTGGTCGTGGGTCGCCAGCAGAACGTGCAACTCGCTGATGCGCGCGGTCGACTTCTCGATCTTGCGTCCGGCGGCGGCCAGTTCTTTCTCGGCGGCCCGCAGCTCGGCACCCTTGGGTCGGTTGCTGTTCTCGGGTTGTTTTGCCTTGCCGGTGGATGCCGCAGCCGCAGCGCTCGCGGCAGACAACTGACCGCTGCGCAACTTGAGGTACTCGTCCACACCACCGGGGAGGTGGCGCAGGTTGCCGCCGAGCACGGCGTACTGCTGGTCGGTGACGCGCTCCAGCAGGTACCGGTCGTGCGAGACGACGAGCAGGGTTCCCGGGTAGGAGTCGAGGAGGTCCTCGATCGCCGCGAGCATGTCGGTGTCCAGGTCATTGGTCGGTTCGTCGAGGATCAGCACGTTCGGCTCATCCAGGATGATCAGCAGCAGCTGCAGCCGACGCTTCTGCCCACCGGACAGCTCACGCACCTTGTTCGACAGCGCGTCGCTCCCGAAACCGACCCGTTCGAGCAGCTGGCTCGGGGTCATCTCCTTGCCCCCGGACACGTAGGTACTCTTCTGGCGTCCGAGCACCTCACTGACCCGGTCTTCCCAGATTTCGGCCAGTTCGCCGAGCTGCTGGGTGAGCGTGGAAACCTTGATGGTCTTACCGCGCTTGACGTTGCCCGTGGTGGGGAGCAGGGTTCCGGTGACGAGGCTGAGCAGCGTGCTCTTACCCGCGCCGTTTACACCGAGGATTCCGGTGCGCTCTCCCGGCGCGATACGCCAGGTGACGTCCTTCAGTACCTCTTTCGAGCCGCCGTTGATGCGGTCCTCGTAGGTGACGGAGATATTCTCCAGGTCAACGACGTCCTTGCCGAGACGCTGCATCGCCATCGAGGCGAGCGAGATCTTGTCGCGGGGCGGCGGCTCGTTAGCAATGAGTTCGTTGGCTGCGTCGATGCGGAACTTCGGCTTGGTGCTGCGGGCGGGTGCTCCGCGGCCGAGCCAGGCGAGCTCCTTGCGCATAAGGTTCTGGCGCTTGGACTCTGAGGCGGCAGCCGAACGGTCGCGCTCGACGCGCTGCAGGATGTACGCGGCGTAGCCACCCTCGAAGGGCTCGATCAGGCGATCGTGCACCTCCCAGGTGTCCGTGCAGATCTCGTCGAGAAACCACCGGTCGTGAGTCACGACCACGAGGGCTCCGGCGTCCTGGTTCCACCGACGCTTGAGGTGCTGGGCGAGCCAGGCGATGCCCTCGACGTCGAGGTGGTTAGTGGGCTCATCGAGAAAGATGATGTCCCAGTCACCGACGAGCAGTGCTGCGAGCGCAACGCGGCGCCGCTGGCCACCACTGAGCTGGCCGATGCGGGCCTCCCACGGCACGCCCTCGACGAGGCCGCCGAGCACGTCTCGCACGCGCGGGTCGCTTGCCCACTCGTATTCGGGGCGTTCGCCGACGATGGCCGCAGAGACCGTGAGGTCGTCGTCCATCTCGTCTGCCTGGTCGAGCATGCCGAGCAGGATGCCGCCGCGCCGGGTCACCCGGCCGCTGTTGGGTTCGAGCGTGCCAGCCATCAGACGCATGAGCGTCGACTTGCCGTCGCCATTGCGGCCGACGATACCGATGCGCTGGCCCTCGTCGATGCCAATTGTCACGGAATCAAAGATGACCCGATTCGGATACTCAAGATGAAGAGCTTCCGCCCCGAGAAGATGTGCCATAGGTATAGGAGCTTACCGTGCGCCCGCTTGCCTGCCTCGGCGCCCGCATACCTGAAAATAGTTCACCTGAAATCGGTTCACCTAAACGACACCTGCCGTCTACCGCTGGGCCATTAGGCAACCCTAACGTTCTGGTCGCCCCATCCCTTGCCGGGGCCCCCTTGACGAATAGGACCACCTTCAATGGCTCATCGCCGCCGAACCACCCGCCAGCTCGCTGTCGCCACCGGACTGGGTGTGATCCTCTCCACCGTGTTCGCCGCCGTACCCGCGAACGCCGCCGAGCCGTTCACGCAGGAAGAGCTGAAGTACGACTACCCGTCAAACGCGGCGTATGACTACATTCCGATCATGGATCTGTTCACCGACATCGTGAACAACCAGCCCGGCGTGGTCGCCCTCAACGACGCCACCACCGTGCGTATCAACAGGACCGCGACCGCGACGGAGATCGACCGCGCTATCGTCGACCAGTACGCGGACATGTCGCTGTCGATGGCTGACGGCCTCGGCGTGAACCTGGGCGCGATCTACACCGCCGCAATGGCCGCGGGAGAGCTGCCGAAGACCAAGGCACTCATCTCCAAGGACGGCGGCCTCGTCGGGTACTACTCCTCCACAAATCCGGCGAAGGACTTCTTCGACTACGACCGTCCCTACATCCGGTTCGAAGCAGCCCTCGTCAAGCACGACAAGCCGGGCGGCAACGTGTGGAGCTCCACGAGCGGATCGTACCCGAGCGGCCACACCTCGCAGGCATACTGGCAGGGCACCACCCTCGCAACGCTGCTGCCCGAGCTTTCGCCACAGATTCTCGCGCGCACGTCAGAGGCGGGAAACAACCGCATCGTCCTGGCAGCGCACTACCCGCTCGACGTCATGTCGGGCCGTATGATGGGCCAGCACATCGTTGAGCGTCGCTGGAGCGACGCCCAGTTCCGCGTGCTGTTCGAGGAGGCATCCGCCGAGCTGCGCGCCGTGCTCGAGGCCGAGTGCGGCGACACCCTCGCCGCGTGCATCGCCGCCGACACTCCGTACATGTCCGACGAGGATGCTCTCGCAGTCTACGAAGAGCGCTTGGCTTACGACTTCGTGCAGACCGGCGCCGCCGGCCAGGACGTCACCGTGCCGGCTAACGCCGAGTCGTTGCTGCTCACTAGCCACCCCACGCTGACCGACGCGCAGCGTCGCCAGGTACTGGAAATGACCGCGACCGACTCGGGGTACCCCCTCGATGAGGCAGCGAACGGCAGCTGGGAGCGCATTAACCTGTCTGCGGCCATGGCTGCTGACGTCGTTGTAAACGCCGACGGCACCGTGTCGTTCGCCGCTGACGTCGTCGTCCCCACGCCGACCACGCCCCCGACTGAGAACCCGGCCGTGGTTGTCCCCGTTGACGTCGTCACCCCCGGTGGCACCACCGTAAACGACACCGCCACCGGTGCTGCTGCCGACGGCGAACTCGCCGCTACCGGCACCGAGGTCGGCGGCGCTCTTGCCGCAGCCCTCGCGCTGCTCGTCGCCGGCGCCGCGGTCATGGTGCGTCGTCGCCGTATCACCGCTCGCAACTAGTAACCAGCAACTAGTAACAACGCCTCGCCGGGGTAACTCCCGGCGAGGCCAACTCACCGCTCCACGATTCGGGCGCCGGCATGCACCACCGCCGGCGCCCGAACTCGTTCCGGTGCGAACGCACCAGGCTTGAACGCACGGGCTTGAGCGCGCCACTACTCTGGCGGGATGACTGACAGGGATGGCTGACACCGCGGCGACGGAGCTCCTGCCCCACGCGCGCGAGGTGGAGATCGTGCTGTTGCTGGCCTCCGCGACATCCCGCTACGAAGGACGACCGGCAGATGGACCCCTGCCGCCGGTGGGACCCGAGTCGCGCACGTCGATCGAGATCCGCGCGGGCCTCGGGGTGGTCGGCGATCGCTACTTCGGCAAGCCCGCCCACGTGCGGGCCTCGGTCACGCTGATGGCCGCGGAGGTCTTCGACCTCGTGGCTGACGATCTCGGCATCCCCCACACGCTGAATATGGCAGCCGCCCGCCGCAATATCGTGCTGCGCGGGGTCGACATCGACGCGATGCGCGGGCAAAGCTTGAGCCTGGACACGGGAGACGGCCCCGTAGTGTTTCGTGCGAACCGGCCGGCGAACCCGTGCGCCTGGATGGACATCGTGCTCGCCCCCGGTGCCAACCGGGCGCTGCGCGGGCGCGGCGGCATGCGCTGCGAGCCGCTGAGCAGCGGACGCCTCACCCTCGGGCCGGCGATTCTGCGCACCGAGCTGGCGGGCTGAAAGACTGGACCCATGCAGACACTCCTCGTAACCGGCGGCGCCGGCTTCATCGGCGGCACCATCGTGACCGCTGCGCTGGAGCGCGGCTGGCAGGTGCGGGTCTTCGACTCGCTCCGCTCCGACGTGCACGGCGACGTGCCGCGGCTTGATCCCCGGGTCGAGTTCGTGCGCGGCGATGTACGTGATGCCGCCGCGGTGGCCGACGTGCTGACCGGAATCGACGTGGTCTGCCACCAGGCGGCGAAGGTGGGTCTCGGCGTGGACTTCGCCGATGCCCCGGACTACGTCGGTTCGAACGATCTCGGCACCGCCGTTCTGTTGGCCGCGATGGCTGCGGCCGGAAAGAAGCGACTCGTGGTCGCGAGCTCCATGGTCGTCTACGGCGAGGGCGCCTACCGCGGTCCCGGCGGGATGACCCGGCCCGCCCCCCGCCGCATCAGCGACCTCGACGCTGGCCTGTTCGACCCGCGCGACGACTCCGGGGGCCTGCTCGAGCCCGAACTCATCTCCGAAGACGCCCCGCTCGACCCGCGCAACGTCTACGCGATCACCAAACTCGGCCAGGAGCAGCTCGCCACCTCGTGGGCGCGCAGCACCGGTGGCGTCGCCGCAGCGCTGCGCTATCACAACGTCTACGGACCGGGCATGCCGCAGAACACGCCGTACGCGGGGGTCGCGTCGCTGTTTCGCTCGGCCCTGCAGCGCGGTGAGGCACCCCGCGTGTTTGAGGACGGCGCCCAGCGTCGCGATTTTGTGCATGTGCGGGATGTCGCCTCCGCCAACCTCGCGGCCATCGAATGGACCGCGACGGCCGAGGAGAGCACCTCCCGCCCGTTCAACGTCGGCAGTGGCACCGTGCACACCATCGGCGAGATGGCGGAGCAGCTCAGCCGTGCCTCGGGGGGTCCGGTGCCCGTCGTCACGGGCGAATACCGTCGCGGCGACGTGCGACATATCACCGCATCATCCGCTCGCCTGAAATCCGAACTCGGCTGGAAACCCTCGATCACCTTCGAGGAGGGCATGAGGGAATTCGCGACCGCGCCACTGCGGGCGGCAGTGCAGTAGCGGCTCCGCCAGCCGCAGCGTCAGCGTCAGTCGCAGCCGCAGCCGCAGCCGCAGCGTCAGTCGACGGAAACCGTGACCGTGTGCAGGCCCGTGGAGCCATCCGGGGCGGGCGGCGCTTCCGACGCGGTCTGCACGGTCCCGTCGCGGTCGGTCGCGCGCACCCGCACCTCGTGATCGCCGGAGGTGGCCTCCCACGCGTACGACCACTGCAGCCAGGTGTCCGCCGTCACGGCGGTGGCGAGGGTAGCGGCGCGCCACTGCCCTCCGTCGATGCTGACCTCGACGGCGGCGATGCCGGTGTGCTGGGCCCAGGCGACGCCGGCGATCGCGACCGTTCCCGCGGAGACCGGGGTACGGGACGAGGGCGTGTCGATGCGGGATGAGATCTTGATGGGGCCGCGTGCGGTCCAGCCACGGGATGTCCAGTAGCCCTCGTCCTGCTCGAACGTCGTGACCTTCAGCTCGGTCACCCACTTGGTCGCGGAAACGTACCCGTACAACCCGGGAACCACCATTCTCACCGGAAAGCCGTGCTCCAGCGGCAGCGGTTCACCGTTCATCCCGACGGCCAGCAGCGCGTCGGTGTTCTCATCCGTAAGCACCGCCAGGGGGGTACTCGCGGTGAATCCGTCCTGGCTGGTCGACAGCACCATGTCGGCGCCGCTGTCCGGCTTCGCTCGCGCCAGCAGCTCGCGAATCGGGTAGCCCAGCCACAGCGCGTTGCCGATGAGGTCGCCGCCCACCTCGTTGGAGACGCAGGTGAGGGTGATCCACCGCTCCTGCAGGGGCAGCGCGAGCAGCTCGTCGAAGGTGATCTCGAGCTCTTCCTCCACCATGCCGGTGATCTTCAGGGTCCAGCTGCTCGAATCGATCGCGGGAACCTGCAGCGCGGTGTCGATCCGATAAAAGTCCGCGTTCGCCGTCACGAAGGGCGAGATGCCGTCGACGTCGAGTGTTGCATCCGTGCCAATGAGGGGGCCGGGGGATGCCGCGGCGGGCAGTCGCAGCGACTCGCGCACAGTGTTGGCGGCGGTAGTAGCCGCACTCATCGCCCGGGCCGCAGCGGCCACCACAGCGCTCGCCACACCCGCGACGATCAGCGTGGTGAGGAACTGCCGCCGGGGCTGGCCCGCACCACCGAAGCTGATCGCCGTGGCATCCGGTGTTCGCATGCTCGTGCCAGCCGCGCTCCTCGCGCCAGCCGCGCTCTCCCATGCTTCGAGCCGGCGCACGAGCAGCCGCAAAACAATGACACCCGCCGCCACCCCGATCAGCACGGGGGCGCCGTCGATGGCCGTGGCCTCTGAGCGGGTGACCGACGCGACCAGCGCGATCAGCCCGACCACCAGCAGCAGGGTGATGCCGTAGGGCGGTTTGCGCAGCTGCACGATTCCGACCGCGACGGCGAGCGCCACAACAACCAGGCCGAGCACGACGAAGAGAAAAATCTTGTCGGCCGTGCCGAACACGTCGATGACCAGGGTCTTCAGGCCGCCCGGGGTGAGATCGATGACGAGAGAGCCGACGGAGAGGATCGGGTTGCCGCGCCCTCCGAGCAACAATGACACCACTTCGGCGACCGCGAGGGTAACGAGGGCCGTGACGACCCCGACCAGACCGGCGAACAGCGTGATGCGTGCGGGCGCGGGCGAGGATGTAGTTGCCTGCCGCGAGGGTTCGGTCGTCGTCACCGGCTCAGCATAAGCGCGGTTGTTGAGCAAATGCCGGGATCGTGCGTCAGCGCAGCACGGCGTAACCTGCCGCAAGCGTGCGTAACATCGTGTGCAATCCCGCGCCGCCGGCCGTAGTGTCTTCTCAATCGCGACGTACCCAAGTGGTCTAAGGGAACGGTCTCATAACCCGTTAATCGCAGGTTCGAATCCTGCCGCCGCGTCTACTGAAAACCCTCCGACAGCAGTGTCTCCGGCCCTACGGGCCGACTCCGATGAGAAGCGTTTGGCGAGACAGTGCTCGAGCCGTGGTGTCTGCTTCAGGCTCTGAAGCGCCACGTAGCCCGTCGGCACGTAATAGTCGGCGCCGGTGAGGTACCAATGCACAAAAATGCCGTTCTGCGGGTGAAAGGCTTCTATTTTGACGGCGGGACCGGCGGGGTCTTCAACGACTCGAACGCGGGTTTTCTCGAGAGATTCACCAAGAATCGAATGGCTGCTTGTTGGTTGCGCCTCGGTATAGAGCGTTTGGCCGACCAGCAATGTCGCCTTGCAACCCTTGGTGTGGGACTCAGTACTGGATGCGTTCGCCGGGGCGGCTGGCAGAATCAATAGAGCGGCCATTGCCACAGCAGCGAGGACATGACTCTTCTTCATGTCAGTTTTCTCTTCTCATGAGCGTGGTTGCAAACTGGACGGTTGCACGATGATCGCGCGGACATTCCCTACGGCCCATGATGAGCCATCCGCCAGCTACCCGCTACGGGTTAATCCCCCCGCCGCGTCTACGACGAACCCTCAGCCACGGGCGTCTACTGTCAAGGAGTGACAGAGCCCACCCCCACCGTCGACGTGATCTTCCCCTGCCTCAATGAGGAAGGCGCGCTGCCGTGGATTCTCGGACGGCTCCCCGAGGGATACCGCGCAATCGTCGTCGACAACGGCTCGACAGACCGTTCCGCCGACGTCGCGCGCGAGAATGGGGCCATCGTAGTGACGGAACCACGCCGCGGCTTTGGCTCCGCCGCCCACGCGGGTCTCCTCGCGGCCACCGCGCCCATCGTGGCATTCTGCGACGCGGACGCCTCCATGGACCCCCGCGACCTCCCCCGCGTCGTCGATCCGGTCAGAGCCGGCACCGTCGACCTGATGCTTGGCCGCCGCCGCCCCACCACCCGCGGCGCGTGGCCGCTGCACGCCCGGATGGCAAACCGCGCGCTGTCCATCCTGATGCGCCGCGCCACCAAGCTGAAACTCACCGACCTCGGACCGATGCGCGCGGTCGGCCGCCAGGCGATGCTCGACCTCGACCTGCAGGATCGGCGCAGCGGCTACCCGCTGGAGCTCGTGCTCCGGGGCAACGCCGTCGGCTGGCGGATCGCCGAGGTGGACACCCCCTACTCTCCGCGCGTCGGCCGGTCGAAGGTCACCGGCACCCTGCGCGGCACCATCGTCGCGATCAAGGACATGTCGCGTCTGCTGGGCGCCCAAAAGCACTGATAGCTTGCACTGCCAGCGGAGGCACAAGAACGCACCGCATCATTGGGGGCAGTCTGAACCGCAACTCAGAACGCTCGCCAGCAATCTGTTTGACGCTACGGATACGAACAGTGGGAAACGGCACATCCGTGCCGCGTCCCCCCAACCATCTGGAGCGCTCTTATGACAACCCTGGTGCTCATTGCAAAAGAGACGCTCCCCGGCAAGGTCAAAACCCGCCTGACCCCGGCCCTCACTCCCGAGCAGGCCGCGGAGCTCGCGGCCGCCTGCATCGGCGACACCCTGGCCGCCACCGCGACCCTGCCCGCGACCCGCCGCATCCTCGCCTTCGACGGCACCCGGGTGCCGGCCGGCGCCGAGACTTTCGAGGTGCTGCACCAGGTCGGTGGCACGTTGGACCAGCGCCTTGGCGCGATTTTCGATGAGGTGGATGGCCCGCTCGTGCTCATTGGGATGGACACACCCCAACTCGACCACGACGACCTCGCTCCGGCGTTCGACTCGTGGCCAGAGGGAGTGGACGCCTGGTTTGGACCCGCCACCGACGGCGGGTTCTGGGCGCTCGGCATGAACGCGCTGTCGGTGGACCAATTGCGCGGCACGACCCGAGGCGACCTGATCCGCGGGGTTCCCATGTCGCAGGATGACACGGGCCGCCGTCAACTCGAACGCCTGGTGAACGCCGGCCTGAACGTCACAATGCTGCCGGAACTGACCGACGTCGACACCATCGCAGACGCTCACGAGGTCGCCGAGATCGCTCCGCATGGATCTTTCGCCGCGACACTGGCAGGCTTCCGCCAGCTCACCGCCGCTGGCCCCGCGCGTTTCTCCCGCTGATGAGCATCGCCGAGCGGGCCACCAGCTCGCGACCCGCAGCAGCCGCTTCACCCCACGCTCTGTTTGGAGCCGGTGGCAGCGAGCCGTACGCCAGGGCCCTCCGCCGCAGCGAGCAATCACCGCTCGTTCTCCGCGAGTCGCAGCACGGCACCCTCACCAGTCGGATCACCATGGACGTCGACCGCTGGCACGCCGACGCAGACGCCACCGACCTCGCCCTGCTGGGAGCGGTGACCGGCCCGGTGCTCGACATCGGATGCGGCCCCGGCCGGATGGTGCGCGGAGCGGCAGCGCTCGGCCTCGATGTGCTCGGCATTGACGTGTCCCCCGCTGCGATCGAGGTGGCTCGAGCCTCCGGTCTGACCGTGGTCGAGGCATCCGTTTTCGAGGAAGTGCCGAATGCGGGCCGCTGGCACACCGCCCTGCTCGTCGACGGCAACATCGGCATCGGCGGCGACGTGATCGCCCTGCTCGAACGATGCCGCGAACTGATCACGCCGAGCGGCGAGATCGTGGTCGAGCTTCACGTCGACCCGACCACCGACCGAGAGTACATCGCGTCGTTGGTCGACTCGGACGGCGGCGCGAGTGAGCTCTTTCCCTGGGCTGAGGTCGGACTCGACCGGATCGCGCACCTCGCACCACAGCTCCGGCTGGCGCTTCGGCACGCCTGGGTTAGCGAGGGCCGCAGCTTCTGCCGCCTGGTCGCGACTTGCACGTAGCCCCGAGCGATTGGCCGCGGGCAGCCGTTCGAAGCCGTTAGATCGGAATAAACGCGCCCGTCCACAGTATGGGGAGCGATAGCAGTGCCAGAAAGACCGCCATCGCCAGCGTCACCGAATTCTTCGCCGAGAGCGCTTTGTTCTGCACGAAGACGATCACGGCGAGAACAAGGCTCGCGATCGCGGCGATTTCTATCGGAACCCAAAGAACCAAAAAGATAGGGAAGAGAACGAGCCACCCTTGCTGGTTGGCAACGAATACGGGTAGCCACATCAGACCAAACAGCGCGAGGAACGCGACTCCACTCCCGACGGCGCCCCACCAGGCGACTCGGGCGAGTGCTCCCTTTCCCGTAAAACCAAGTGTCGCAACCCGAGTTTTTGTCGAACTAGTGCGTTCACTCATAACCGAATAGTAGTCAGTTACGGGGGGATGCCGAGCTCCGGGGAGACACAGCCCACACCACGAACCCAAGTGCGAGCGCCAGTGCCGAGTTAACGCCCAGCGGAAGGAACCCGCGATCAGCGGGCCGATCCGCAACCACCATGACCGAGACGAGATCACGGGCAAAATCTGCGCTTCCGAGCGCGGCACCCGTGAAGTTGGGGGTGTATTCGGAGAACCGCTCCGTGTCGCCTGATTCCGTGTCCACCCACGAAAACGAGGACCGGTTGCCTTCAGGATCATCGCTGGTGTGTAGCAGAACTGACGTGTCGTCGCGCCACCCGATCGCCGTCCCGAACTCGATCCCCGTGAGAGGAATTGCACGGTGGACCGGTTGAGCCTCCGAAACGGCGACAATGTGTAGTTCGTTTCCGCTGAGGAATGCCAGTCGCTGACCGTTCGGTGACCAGGCGTCACCATCGATGTACGGGGCGTCGATCACGGGTACGTCGAGAAGCTGCGCGCTGCCGTCCGCCACGTCGACGAGGACGATCCCGTCCCCAGTGTCTGCGACGATTCTGGCACCGTCGGGTGACAACGCGGCCGAATTGACATCGGTAAGGGTGGCGTACTCCCGCACGGCACCGGTGTCCAGGTTCAGACTGACGAGGGCGCCGTGAAGCCGAAAGGTGTAGTCCGTGTACCGGCTCAGGCTCCCCGTGCTCACGAGAAGCAGCACCTGCTTCCCATCCGCTCTGATGCTGACAGGAACGGCTGCCCGGCCATTTCCGATGTCGAGCGACCGTTGGCTATTGTCCCGCAGTGTCGCGACAGTGACTTCGCTGCCACCTCCCGCATTGCCGACGACCACGAACGTGCCGTCGGGCGACAACACACTCGGCGCCGGATCACCCTGGTCGTCCGCGATAGTCAACTCCTCGGACACTCCCAGCCGACGGTATGTGCTCCCATCCGACGCCAGCACGACAGCTTGAGGCGCGTCAAAAAACTCGACGCCCACCCCGTTTCGGTACATAGCAATCGCGGCGTCCATCTCCGATGCGGACAGACCAGAAGTCCACCAGTCATAAGCGGCGACTGTGCTGGGGAAAATCGGTTCCGCGGTGCCCGGGTGCGGCGCTGACCACACGTAAGGAAGGGCCACCACCAGCAAGCCGATTGCTGTCACGATGACGGCGGGCAGCCGCCTTCGACGCCTGCTGTGTCCTCGAGATTCCGTGTCGTTCACTAAGACCCCCAGAGTCAGCCACAATGTCTGCTGCTGCCAATCTTTGTTGGCGCGCAGCCTTCCCTCTCTGAAGCTTGAGGGAAGTCTTCGCGAACATTCCCTATTGCCGCGCCATCGCGATCCGTAGGCGTTCGTCTCCGTCGATCAGGTGGTCGTGGTCGTCCTCGCCCGTGTCGATCTGTACCCAGTGGATCTTGCCGGAGAAGCGGCTGGTCTGGGGCGCGTAGTCGGGGCTCACGGCCGTGCCGGACTCGAAGCCGACATCCGTCGTCTCGTCGGCCGAGAAGATCAGCGGTTGCGTCGCTCCGACTCGGCCCGTACCCGCCAACACACCGTCGTAGTACAGGGTGACGTCACCGCCCTTCGCGAGGCCGCCACCGTCGTAGGCAAACTCCATGCGAGCCTGATGCTTGCCCGCCTGAAGCGGAGCGTCTGCGGACGTCGTGAAGGAGTGGATACCGAGCACGTTGTAGACGAATTTCGCCTTGCCCGCAGAGAAGTAGAAGGCCCACCCGCCGAACCTTCCGCCCTGCGCGATCACTACGCCCTCGGCTCCGGCTTCGGGCACGTCGATCTCGGCCGTCACCGAGAACGACTTGTTTTTGATGCTGATCACGCTGTTCTCGGACAGTCTTCCCATGCCGGAGTAAAAGAGCTGGGAGTTTCCGCGGATGAGGGTGGGGCGTCCCGCCATCTCCGCGTTCAGGCGCTCGGCCGTGCGGTCGTCGATCGGCAGCACGTTGTACTTGACGGCCTCGATGAGCCACAGGCGCTGCAGTTCATGGAGCTTGTCAGGTTGCTCAGCGGCGAGGTTGCGCGCCTGGCTGTAGTCCACCGCTCCGTTGTACAGCTCCCAGACGTCGTCGTCGAAAGCAGGCACGGTGCCGCCCACCATCTGCCACGGGGTGCGGTGCTTGGTCACCGCACTGAGGCCCTTGAAGTACACGCCGCGATTGCCGAACATCTCGAAGTACTGCAAATCGTGCCGCTCCGCCGCGGCGGCCTGCGAGAAGCTGTACAGCATGCTCGTTCCCTCGATCGGAGACTGCTGCACGCCATTCACCACAGTGGGCTCCGGGAGCCCGGCGGCCTCGAGGATCGTGGGCGCCACATCTATGCAGTGGGTGAACTGCGTGCGCAGTCCGCCCTTGTCCTCAATACCGTTCGGCCAGTGCACGATCGTGCCATTGCGCGTGCCGCCCCAGTGGGAGGCGACCTGCTTGGTCCACTGGAACGGCGCGTTCATGGCCCATGCCCAGCCCACCGCGTAGTGGTTATACGAGGTGGGCGAACCGAACTCGTCTATTTTCGAGCGCATGAACTCGGGGGTCTCCAGGGCAGCCATTCCGTTGAAATTCGCCATCTCGTTGAAGGCGCCGTTCATCGTGCCCTCAGCCGAGGCCCCGTTGTCTCCGATGATGTAGTAGATGATCGTGTTATCGAGCACGCCCAGGTCTTCGATCGCGTCGATCACCCTGCCGACGTGGTAATCGGTGTGCTCAAGGAACCCGGCGTAGACCTCCATCTCACGCTCCAGCACTGGCTTCAGCTCGGCCGGCATGTCTGCCCACGCCGGGATCTCCGCGTGGCGGGGCGTCAATTCGGTACCGGCCGGGATGACACCCAGTTCCTTCTGCCGGGCGAAGGTCTTCTCGCGTTGGGCATCCCACCCGTCCGCAAACTTTCCTTTGTACTTGTCTGCCCACTCCTGCGGCACGTGGTGCGGGGCGTGCGTCGCACCGGGTGCGAAGTACGCGAAGAACGGCCGGTCGGGCATGAGGGCCTTCTGTGTGCGGATCCAGCTCACGGCGCGATCCGCGAGGTCCTCCGTCAGGTGGTATCCCTCCTCCGGAGTAGCCGGCGGCTCCACCGGGGTGGTGCCGTCGTACAGCGCCGGCTCCCACTGGTTGTTCTCCCCGCCGATGAAGCCGTAGAACGTCTCGAACCCACCCCCGGCCGATGGCCAGGCATCGAAGGGACCCATCGGGGAGGACTGCCACACCGGCACCTCGTGGCACTTGCCGAACTGCGCAGTCGAGTACCCGTTGAGCTTGAGCGTCATCGCTAGGGGCGCCTTCGTGTTCGGCCGCACGGAGCTGTTGCCCGGGGCCGACGTCGCGGTCTCGGTGATGCTGCCCATCCCGACCGAATGATGGTTGCGACCGGTCAGCATCGCCTGTCGCGTCGGTGCGCAGAGCGCCGTGGTGTGAAAGCGGTTGTACTTGAGGCCGCCAGCAGCCAGTTTGTCCGCGTTGGGCGTGTCACACGGACCGCCGAACGCGCTCGATGCCCCAAACCCCACATCGTCGAGCAGCACAATCAGAACATTCGGCGCTCCCTCGGGAGGAAGAAGAGGTTCGATCGGCAGGAACGACGTCGCCGGATCCTTCGCATCGTAGGTCGTCAAACCCGGAGCCTGAATGTCAGGAATCGGCAGCATAGCTCGTGCATGGCGATCGGGAATCATGAGGGTGCCTCCTGGTTTGGGTGTAGGTACACCCGCACGCTAACGCTCGGGGCGACTTAGCCGCCTCACCCCCTGCATGTGATGAGAGAGGACATCTCTGCGAGAAACTACGCCGCGTCGTACACGTAATCCGGAGACTTGATGAGCGCGATCGCGCCGCCGTCAGCACTTTCCACCGCGATCAGGCCGTAAGCGATGGATTCCTCGGAGTCGCCTTCTTCAACCTGAAGCGCCAGCGCGCGGGGTGGATAGTTCGGATCGCTGTATGTCTGGAAGGACGGAAGCCCGACGAGCGCCTCATCGAAGGAGTCACCAACCTGCGTGCCGTCGACGGCCGCGATTGCCACGCCGGAAGTCTCGTCCGCGGTCGCCTCGACGTAGAACTGAGTCTTGGGGGCGGACTCATCTGAGGGGCGTCGTACGCCGATCTCGAATCCGCCCCAGCGCGTGATGTCCGTTTCGAAGTAGTGGGGGTTCTCAGGGAGATTCTCGGTGCTCGTTGGGGCTCCGAGTAGGTCGGTGACGAGCGCGACGGCCTGATCCCCGTCGGAGGTGTAGTCAAGCGAGACGAGCACGGTGCCGGACGCGTCAACAACGTCGGTCGCCGCCAATCCGATGATGATGCTCGCTGGCGCCTGGGCAGTCTCGGCGGGACTGGGCGTCGCCGAGGAGGACGCTGCCATGGAGGGGCTGGGCGTCGCAGAGAAGGACGCTGTCGCAGAGGGCAACGATTCGGACGCGTTGCCGTCATCGGGTGTCGGGGTGCACGATGCAAGCAGCAACGATGACAGGACAGCGGTGACGATGACGAGCGGTGTGCGCAACGTAGCTCCTTGGCAGTTCAACCTCGGGGGAAGCCCTTGATCACTGAAGCTAGTCGATTACGCGCACTCCACACCGTACTAAGCTGATCGTTGCTCAACTGATATCTGCGAAGGCCTGAGGCGCAGATACACGCCCACGGTCGCCGCTGTGAGTACCGCGAGCACCGCGTACAGTCCGATAAGGCCGGCGCCGTAGTTGAGCGGCAGCAGGGTCGCATTCCCGGTGCCGATGCCCTGCTTCAGGATCTCGGGAAACACCAGCAACGTTGCGATGGCGCCGACGACAACCGCCCCCTGAACGATCAGCAGCACGGCAAACGGAATGCGCTTGCCCGCCCGGCGAAGCATCAGGCTGACGCCGAACACTATCGGCGCGAGGATGCCATCGTGCAGCACCAGTGCGCCCGCGAACCAGAGGAGAAGTCCGGGGTAGTTTTTCGCCGCGACATCCTGCACCAGCACAATCGCGCCGATGGCCAGCAGCACCAGGCCGAGGCCAATGAGGCCCTGCTGGATGCGTCGGGTGCTGCGGCCGACGGGAGCAGGCGCGCCGGGCGGGTTCACGACAGGTGGGGTTACGGCGGCCATCAGATTACCTCCAGGGTGCTGAGCCACTTGGTTTGCATCACGCCGGGGCGACCGGGAGCGATCATACGGGCGGGGTAGCCGTGGTCGATGTCGAGCGGTTGTCCGGCGAGTTCGAGGGCGACGAGGGTGAGCGCGTCGCGCGCGTATTCCGGCCCCATTTCGGTGACGGCGTAGCTGCTTTTCTGTTCGAGGCTGGTGAGGCGGATCCGCGCATCGGTGTCCGCGCCGACCGTGTCGAGCAGGTCCGACAGTCGTGGTCCCCGCCAGCTTGCGGTCTGGCTCCACCCCTCCACACAGGCGATGGGCAGATCAACCTGGTGCTGGGGCAGTGCGGCGAGCGCCGCCCGTGAGAAGCTGCGGGATGTCTCGCCGTTGGTCACCGTCAACGTCCAGTCGGGGGCCACCGCGGTTTCGGTGACCTTTGCGGCGGCGGCCGTGCGGTTGACGGGCAGCCCATTGGGCCCGATCCCGGCCTTCCGCGGAGCGAAGATGTTGGTGGGGTCGAGCACGCGAAACGACTGTCCGGCCGTGGTCACCACGAGCGCGGCGCTGGCGACGCCGACCGTGGTGAGGAACGCGCGGCGGCTGGCGCGCGGTGGTGCCGCCGGGGTTCGGTCGATCCATGCGAAGATGCGCCCGGTGACGCCCGCGGCAGCGGGGCTAGCGGCAGCGGGGCTCACGGCATCCCCCGTCTCGGCACTCACGGTCGTCGCCGACGCCCGCTTGGTCCAGTGGGCGGAGATTATCGGCAGCTTCAGGGCGATGTGGATGGCGAGCGACCCGATGATCACGAACGAGAGCGCGTAGTGCGTCTGGCGGAACGGAAACGGGAAGAGTGCGTACCACTGGTAGGTGTTGAGCATTCCGGTGACGATCTGCACGAGGGATGCCGCGACGAACAGCGCTATCGAGGCACGCTCCAAAAAATGGGGGAACGAGCGGATGGCGGGTGTCTGAAACAGTTCGGGAAAGACCGCGTACAGCTTGGCGAACAGGAGCGGAAAGCAGAGGATCCCGGCGGTGATGTGGATGCCCTGGGTCCACTGGTACAGGAATGTGGGCCGGGTCGGGAAGCGCATCCAGGGCAGTGGATCCTGCAGGTAGTGGCTGAACAGTCCCGTGCCGAAGCACAGGAGGAAGGCGATGGCGAGCAGCCGCCCGACGACCACCGCCGTGCGCGGGGTGCGCGAGGGCGCGGCGAGCGCCCGTCGGGCCTCCCCCATTAGTTGCTGCACGTCTGGCATGCTCTCTCCCCTGTTCACACACGAAGGCTTACGCATCAATCTGCACAGTATGTTCGTAACCGTGCCACATTCCGACAGGATGGGTTTGTGCGCACAGCCCTGACAGCCCTGCTCGTTGCCGCGGGAGCCGTTCTCACGGGCTTCTCGGTGGCTGGCCTGCCCTATTACGACGGCAAGTCCGATGAGATCGAGCCCCTCGTCTACATCACCGCGGTGCTGTGGATTCTTTTTGCGCTCGCCATCATCGCGCTGCGCGGGGTGCCCGCGAAGGCGGTGGTGGCGCTGGTGCTGGCCGGATCCGCCGCGATCGGGGGTGCGGCCCTGCTCGGCCCGCCCAACACGAGCACCGACTCCGCCCGCTACGCCTGGGACGGGATCGTGCAAAACGCCGGCATCTCCCCCTACGAATACGTGCCGGCGCATCCGGCACTGGAACACCTGCGCACCGACTGGCTTTTTCCGGCGCCGGTGGTGGATGCCGCGGGCGAGGCGTCCTGCGAAGGCGCGAGGGTCATGAAGGCAAAGGAGATCGTCACCGGCGACGTTCTCTGCACCACCATCAACCGGGCCCACGTTCCCACGATCTACCCACCCACCAGCGAGATCTTCTTCGCGGGGGTGCGCCTGCTCACCGGGCCTACCCCCGAATACTGGCCGATGCAGGTCGCCGGGCTGCTGATGAGCCTCGGCGTCACCGTTCTGCTGCTGCGCACCCTGCACACCACCGGCCGCGACCCCCGCTGGGCCGCGCTCTGGGGCTGGAGCCCGCTGGTCGCCACCGAGGGCGTCACCAACTCGCACATCGACATTCTCGGAGCGCTCCTTCTCTTAGGCGCGACAATTCTGGTGTCCTCCGGTAGGCGCATCGGCGGGGGTATCGCGCTCGGGGCGGCCATCGCCACCAAGCTGATTCCGGTCATCGGTGCCCCGGCATTGCTGGGGCGCCGCCCGTGGGCCATCATCGCGGCATCCATCACCACATTCTTCGTGCTGTATATCCCGTACATCCTCGGCAGCGGAATTGACGTGCTCGGCTACCTGCCCGGCTACCTGACCGAGGAGGGGTACAGCAGCGGCACCCGCTTCATCCTCATCTCGATGGTGGTGCCGGGCTCTGGCGCCCTCGTGGTTGCCGCCATCCTGATTGCCGCGACCGCCGCTCTCGTCTGGTGGAAGTCGGATCCCTACAACCCGTGGCTCGGGCAGCTCCTGATGATTGGCACCACCCTGCTCATCGTGACCCCGCGCTACCCCTGGTACGCCCTGCTGCTGGTGCCAATGATCGCCATGACCGGCCGGTGGGAGTGGCTGGCCGTGCCGTTGGCACTCACCGAACGACTTCTGATAGCGGATGTCACGCTCGCCAGAATCACCGCCGTTGCAGCGATCGCGCTCATCGTCACGATGGCGATCCACCGCGCCGGGCCGACCCGCCATCGCCAGTATCCTCCTGACATCCAGGCTGTCAGGAGAGTGTCTTAGAAAACACCGCGGCAGATAGTTTTGATCTTTTCCAATCCGATTGGACGAGGTGACCGAACTCTTATCAACACCAACAGTCACCTCCACTTCAGCCAAAGGAAAACATCATGCGCAAGGTCACCAAGCTCGCAGTCAGCATCACTTCCGCCAGCATCCTCGTTCTGGGCATGGCCGCCTGCTCGAGCACGGCAAGCACCTCGGAAAGCTCCCCCTCCTCTTCTTCCTCCTCCGAGGCTGAGACCAACCCCACGCCCCTGGCTTCGATCCCGGCCCTCGCCGGTGTTGACACCCAGGTCACGCTGGACGCCGGCTTCGTCGAGGCCCTCACCACTCTCGGCCTCACCCCCGGCGTGATCGGCGGCGCAACGCTGACCGACGGCGTCCTCGCCTTCCCGATCACGGGCGGAAACGTGGACTACTACGACCCCCAGGAGGACTACCGTCCCTACGTCCAGGGCTCGATCGAGCACGACGGATCGGGAATCTCCCTCACCGCCGGCGAGACCGTTGTTGAGCTGACCGACTTCCGCATTGACCCGGGAACCTCGCAGCTCTTCGGCACCGTCACCGCCAACGGCGCCGAGGTTGGCCAGGACATCTACATCTTCAACCTCGACGGTTCGACCCTGAACCCGCTCGACGAGGACGCTGAAGGCAACGCCGTACTCGAGGGCACCACCGTTCTCGTCAGCCCGGACGCCGCTGGCCTCCTGAACGACACCTTCGGAACCGACGCCGTCACCGACAAGCTCGTTGTCGGTATCGCGAAGATCACCGCCAAGGCTGCCGAGTAGTCGACAACTTCGACTAGCACCTCGTAGCTAATACCTCGTAGCTAGTACCTAGCACCTCCGGAAAGGCCCGATGCGCACCGCGCACCGGGCCTTTCCGCGTTTAATCCTGGGGTCGAACGGATCGCAAACAACTCGCAAACACCCCCCAGTTATGCACATCCCGGGATGTGGAGTTCCGTCGCCGGTGCTTTGATAGCGCCAGGGCGGAGGAAGCCGACATGGGCGTGCGAACCTGGGCGGCGCCCATCGCGATGGTCTGCTTGCTTGCTTTGGCTGGATGCGCCAGCGGGCCAACGGATCTGGGGCCGACCCTGACCGCGCCCACCGCCGCGGACGAACTGGCGTTCCGGCTCGACGTCACACCCAGCAGCCCCCAGCCGCCCGACGCCGGCTTCCGTATGCCGGAACTGTCGGTGTACGGCGACGGCCTCGTTGTGCGCTCCGCACCGGATATCGCAAGTACGGTAACTCGAGCGTGGCCGGTGACTACCCAGCAGCGGCTCTCCCCCGCGGGCATCGACCGCCTGCTCAACGCGGCCCGCGACGCCGGACTGGCCGCGCCCACCGACTTCGGCACCCCCAACGTCATGGACGCGCCCGCCACGATTTTCACCGTCCCGGGCCGGGTCACCACGGTCGTGCTCGTGGACGACGGCGCTGCCAGCCTGGACAGTTCACAGCGAGCGCCGTACGAGCGGCTTCAGACGTTCACGGATCGCCTTGCCGACCTCGACGCGTGGCTCGGCGACGACCTCACGGCGGCTGAGCCCTACAGCTACACCCAGGTGGCCGTCTCCGCCCGCGCAGCTGACTCCCGGGCGATGCAGTCGGTAAAGCCGTGGCCGCTCGACGATCTCGCGTACGCGGGCGTCCCGCACGGGTCGGGACGATGCGTGATAGTCGCCGGTGACCAACTCGACGCCATCGAGGACGTCGCCACGGACGCAGCTGCGAGCACCCGCTGGCTCAGCGCCGATGCGAGGTTTCACCTCACATTCCGGCCGTTGCTGCCCGATGAAGCAGGCTGCAACGCGATCGACGCCACCTAGCAAGCACGCCGGCATCGTGGTGCTGCGCGGGGCCGGGTAAGCGACGGCGGGCGAACTCTGAAAACGCCAGCCCGGGGAACTCCAAGGAGAGCTCGCCTACGCTCGAGGTATTGCCCGCTTGCCAGGAAGAAACCGTGTGATCACCTCTCTGCGCACCCCCCTTGGCGCCGCAGTCCTTGTCGGCTTGCTCGGGCTGGCTATCTCCCTCGCGGGCATCGGCACACCGTCGATCTGGTACGACGAGGCGGCCACCATCATCTCGTCGACCCGCACGTGGCCCGAGCTGATGCGGATGATCGGCACCGTGGACGCCGTGCACGCCCTCTACTACGCGCTGATCCACGTGGTGTTCGATGTGTTCGGCTACTCCCCCATTTCGCTGCGGGTACCGAGCGCGATCGCGACGGCCGCCGCGGGCTCACTCACCGTGCTCCTCGCCAACGAGCTGTTCCGGCTGAGAGTCGCTGTGATCGCCGGGGTCGTCTTCGCCCTGCTGCCGCGCACCACCTGGATGGGTACCGAGGGCCGCTCGTACGCGCTCACCGCGACCCTCGCCGTCGCGCTCACGTTCGTGCTGGTGCGCGCTCTGCGTTCCCCATCCCGCCGCCGCTGGATTCTCTATGGCGCCCTCGTTGTTGTCTCGTGTCTGGTGTTTTTGTACCTGGCACTGATCGTGGTCGCGCACGCCGTCGCGGTAGCGATCGTCTTCGCCGTCCGACGCCGCCGTGCTCGCTCCAGCACCGGCGCGTGGGTGGTCACCACCGCGGTCGCGACGGCACTCATCATCCCGTTCGCCCTGATGTCCATGGGGCAGAGCCAGCAGCTGCACTGGCTGGACCCGATCGGAAAGAACACCCTGCGCCAGGTTCTCGTCGGACAGTGGTTCTACACGAGCATCCCGTTCGCCGTGGTCGGGTGGGCGCTGATCCTCGGGGGCTGCGCCGTTCTGCTGTGGAGAGTTCGGCAGAGCCGCCAGAGCCGGCGGGACCCCCTCGCCGCCGCCGCTCCCGCCGCTCCCGCCCCGGCCCTCCTCGCCCCTGCCCTCCTGATCCCGCTGCTGCTGGTGCCCACACTCGCGCTGCTTGCCACCACGGCGCTCTACCTGCCGATCTACACCCCGCGTTACCTGAGCATGGGCCTGCCGTTCGTCGCGGTCCTGATGGCGCTCGCGATCGAGTCGGCGACGGCGAGGGTGATGCGGCTGGTGACAAAATCGTCCGAGGGCAGGCGGATGATTCTTGCCGCCACCCTCGCCTGCGCACTCATCGCCACCCTCGCGGTGCCCCAGATCGTCGAGCAACGCCAGCCGCAAGCCAAGGAGAACACCTCGTGGCGGGCGGTCGCCGACTCCATTGCGAGTGCCCGGCAGGCAGACGGCCCCGATGTGACCACCGCGATCGTCTACGGCGGCGTGCAGTTTCACCCGATCGCGACCGCACGGGTCATCGCGTATTCGTATCCGGAGGCGTTCGAGGGAACGGTCGACGTGACCCTGGACACCCCCGCAGGGCAGACCGGGCGACTCTGGGAGACCACGAAGCCGCTGTTCACCGCGCTCGACCGACTGGGTGACGCGGACGTCGTCTACCTGCTGGCCAGTTTCGCCCGTGACATCCGCCCGGCCACAACACGCATGCTCGAGGACGCGGGATGGCGCGTGGACGACGCCTGGGACATCACCGACGTGCACGTGGTGCGGTACGTGCGCGGCTGAGCGGCCCAGACTGCTCGACAGCTGTGCTGGTTAGACCGTGATGATTTAGACCGTGATGATTTAGACCGTGATGATGCGCGCGCCGTGCACGGGGCCGGTTGCGCGTACCGCGTTGATCCGCGCGGCGCTCAGCGCGATCTGAAGTTCGAGGGCGCCGTCGAGGTCGGCAGCCAGGAACGCGACCGTGGGGCCGGAACCCGAGACGATTCCCGCCAGCGCGCCATTCTGCTCGCCGAGTTCGAGTACCTCCGACAGCGACGGCTCGAGGTTCAGCGCGGGGGCCTGCAAATCGTTGTGCAGCGCCTCCGCAAGCATGTGCGGGTCGCCCGCGCGCAACGCCTGCAGAACGTTCGCGTCGACGGTGGGCTGCGTCATCGCCGGAAAAATGTCCTGTTTGTGGCGGTCGCGGTGCCGGTCGAGCTCCTGGTACACGGCGGGCGTGCTCAGGCCGAAGTCGGCGAGCGCGAGCACCCACTGGTACTGGCCCTTGGCGAGGGCGGGGCTCAGCTCGTCCCCGCGGCCGGTGCCGATCGCGGTGCCGCCGACCAGCGCAAACGGAACATCCGCGCCGAGTTCCGCGGCCAGGGCAAGCATCGAGTCGCGGGCCAACTCCGTGCCCCACAGGGCGTCACACGCCAGCAGGGTCGCAGCGGCATCGGCGGACCCTCCGCCCATTCCCCCGGTGACCGGCACGTGTTTGTCGATCTCGAGGCGCACGCCCCCACGAAACCCGGTGCGGGCCGCGAGCAACCGTGCTGCTTTGATGGCGATGTTCGACCCGTCGGTGGGTACCCGCGAGAGATCGACGGTGCCCGTAACCGTGACAGAGAAGGAGTCGGATGGGTAGGCGCGCACGTCTTCGTACAGCGACACTGCCTGGTACGCGATGGCTACGTCGTGGTATCCGTCGTCGAGCAGCGAGCCGACTTTGAGGAATACGTTGATCTTGCCGGGCGCACGCGCGTGAACCATGGTGGATACGGCCGCGGTGGTCATGACTCCAACCTAGCCGAGCCAGTCGGGCAACTTTGCCAGAGCGAACCGTTCGTCCGGATGATTTCGGGCCGCGTTCGACGTCGTGGCCTCACTCGTCGCCGCGCCGTTCAGTGAAACACCCATGCCTCGACCGTATTTCACGTTTCGCACCCTGTCGAGGTCGCGGACGCGTCCGCCCCTTTTCCGGGCGTTCACCCGAGGTGCATCACGGGTTCATGCCGAGAGTCGACTACACCGACCCATTCCATGAGATTCTGTCAGGTGACTATTTCGCACCCCTTTGCGCCCTGGTGGGTCCGCCCGCGGATTCAGATCATCCGCATCGCGGTCATCGCGATCGTCTTTATGGCGCTCTGGGTTCCGTTCCTGTTCTGGTTTGCGGAGCCGGACAGGCAGCTGATGCCCAACGGAGCCGAGCTTTTTGTTTTCGGTACCGCAGCGTTCCAGGTGATCTCGATCGTCACGGCCGCGATCTTTGTGGCCCTGATGACGGAATGGGATGAAGTCCTGTGTCGCAAAGCGGCGCGGTTCTGGCGGTGGATCTCCCTTCTCCCCGGGCTCGTCATCGCCTTCCTGCTTCTGATCACGATCAGAGATGACGTTCCGCTCGGCGACACGGGAGAACTCATGGCGTCGGCGGCGGCGTTCGCACTCATGATCGCGGTCGCTTTGGTCAGCTCGCGGTGGCCACGAACGTTTGTCATCGTTGGCCTTGCCCAGTCGACTCTCGTCGTCGTCACGATCGTCGCGCTCACCCAGGGGCCCATTTCCCCGGCATTCGCCGGCCCCGCGACCGCGTACGTGGTCGCACTCGCCCTCGCGGCCACCGCCGCGGGCTACGAGCACTCGTTCAGGCTCTCGCTTGAGTTACGCTCCGCTACCCTGCCGTCACCCGCGGCGCAAACGACGACACCGCGCTAAACGCTCGGCTGCGGCCAGGCGTCGCCCGCAGCGACTCGCCGAGTTGAGCCAACGCGCGCGCGGAGTCGTCGGGTAGCGACAGGATCTGCTCGACCGCCGCCCGGATCGCGTCGATGGTCGCCGCGTTCGGGTCGAGCGAGAGGCCGAAACCGACACGCTCGATCGCCGCCGCACCGGCGAACTGGTCCGTGGAGAACGGCAGCACCAGCAGCGGAACCCCGTGGGTCATCGCCTCGGTGACGCTGTTGTTTCCGCCGTGGGTGACGGCCGCGGCCGCCTGCGACAACAGGGTGACCTGCGGAAGGAACTCGCGCACCAGCCAGCTTTCCGGCAGCTCACCGAGCTCCGTGCGGTCGGCCGACCCGATCGCGATCGCGGCGCGGATGCCGACGGTCTCGAGCGCCGTCGCCACCCGGGCAAGCACATCGGCGCGTACCGACAGAAAACTGCCGAAGCTGACGTACACAAAGGGTGCGTCGCTGGAGTCCAGCCACTGCTGCACCTCGGCATCCGCCGGCTCGCTGCGCACGGCCGAGCCGAGAAACTCGTGCGGGGGAAGCAGCTCGGTGCGCGCGGGCTCGTGCAGTTCGTGCGGGTAGTTCAGCAGCAGCAGGTCACCGTGCTCGGCGAAGGCGTTTGCGCTGGGCACCGCCCCCGGATTGAGTTCTGCCAGTGCGGTGTTCCACTCGAGGGTGAAGGAGGCACTGACGCTGTCGCAGAGCTCGCGCAGCTCGGCCAGCTCGACCGGGTCGGGGCTGAACCGGGCGGGCCAGGTCGGCGGGTAACCGTAGACCTCGCCGGCGACGGGCAGCGCAGACGGGTGCCCGAGCACCACGTCGGTGTACGCGACCCCGTGCGCCTTGAGCGCGAGACGCGCGCTGAACGCCAGGTGGTCCACGATGATGTGGTCGGGTTGCACCTCGTCGATGACGGCCTGCACCGCGCGGGCCGTGGCCACCGGCTCCCACATCAGGTCATTTTTGCGAGCGGATGCCTGGAACGCCAGTGTCGCCACGAGCCCGTGGCGCGTCGCCTCGAAGAAACCGCGCAGTGCATCGTCCTCGCCGGTGGGCTGGTCCTCCGCCCGGATCACGCCGGGATTCGAGCCGCGTCCGAGCTGAAGGTGGATGCGCTCGAAACCGAAATCATCGACGATCGATGCGGTGGCGGGGCCGGTGGCGACGGCCACGCGGTGGCCCGCCTCCTTCCACGCCGTGCCGAGGGTCGCCAGCGGCAGCAGGTGCGATGCGTAATCGGGACTGATGATGAGCAGGGTCATCGCGCCGTCACCGTCCAGTTGTCGCGCTCGAGGCGGGCGAGCTCGCTTTCGGCCGCTCCCACCCCGGCGTACACCGAGCTGAGGGCAAACGCCATGGCCTCGATCGTGAAGTGGTCGGCGACCGTCGCGCGCGCCTCATCGGCCCGTTCCGGTCCGGTCTCGGTGGCGACCGCGTCAAGCGCTGCCCCGATGGCGGTCGCGAGAAGACCCACGTCGCTCGTGCGCACGAGGTAGCCCGTGCCGCCCTCGCGAACATAGGTGGCGGGTCCGCCGCCCTCGGGTGCGACGACCATCAGGCCCGCCGCCATGGCCTCGAGCAGGGCGATACCAAACTCCTCTTTCACGCTGCCGCAGACGTACACTCCGCCGGGCCCGGCGAATCCCGCAATGCCGAACCGGGTCGCCGCGACCCAGCGGGCAACGGTGTCGTTGGGCTGGTGGCCCGCCAGCAACAAACCGGCGTTGTGCTGCTGCGTCGCGGGAACGAGCGCCTCGATACGGTCCAGCTGTTCCCGCTCGTCCGCGGACGGCGAGGAGAGGTTGCCTCCGACAATGAGCAGGTTCGCGCGGTGCCGCAGCGGGCTCGTCGCCCAGGCCTCGACGATGGCGGCCATTCCCTTGACGCGGTGCATGCGCCCCACACTAAGCAGCAGCGGCAACCCACGGCGCTCGGGTGGAAGCTCGGCAAGCAGGCCCTGCAGCTGTCGCAGCGGCTCGGTCGGCTCCGCCCCGGCCACGGTGGCCACGGTCTCCGCCACCGCGAGGTCGACGACGGCAAGGTCGATCCCCTCAGGCACGATCGAGTGCCGCTCCGGGTGGGAGGTGATGTCGATGCCGACCAGCTCTTTCATGTCCCGCTGCAGGGCGGGACGGGGGAACAGCACCGTGTGCGCGGCGTCTCCGGCGAGGCGTTGCACCAGCCGCGCGCGGAACCAGTAGTGCTCGCGGGCGTCGATGTCCCCGAAGTTCTCGCGGGTCAGCGCGCCAGAGAGCTCCAGCGAGTTGATGACCGCGTGGGGGTCGGGCGCGACCGTGAAGACCACCGGGATCCCGAGCTCCCGCGCCACGTTTGACGCGGCGAGGCTGCCGACATCCGCCATCCTCAGGTGCAGCACGTCCACCGTTCCGGCCGCGCGCAGGATCCGACGGATGCCGCGTTCCGCAGCCACCCGCAGCGGCCACGCATCCGGCGACGGCACGGGATCGCTCAGCAGCGGCACCGCCGCGTACGAGTGCCCCTGCACGGTGGACCCGACCTGCGACAGGCTGTCGAGTGCCCCCTCGGCGCTTCCCCGGGACAGGGTGAGCACCCGCTGCACCGGGAATGCCGCGGTCGGGTCGTCGGGGTGAGCCGGCGCCTCCGCGGTGAGCGCATCGCCGAGGCGAACGAGCAGGGTGGCGATGCCGCCGTTGTCCCCACTGCCCGCGCGGGTGAGTTCCGGGTCGATGTCCGCGTGCAGGAACAGCTGCGCGACGGTCAGCCCGGTCTGCCAGGGGGCACGGGGGGTCGCTTCGGTGGTGAGGTCCACGAGGGCGAGGCGCGCGACATCCCCCAGATATCCCTCGACGGTGGCGAGTTCACGAACGAGTTCGAGGACCGAGCGGATGCCGGTGCGCTCCCCCAACCCGGCGACCGCCGCAGCACGAACGCGCTCGGGTTCGAGCGCGTCCGCCGCGATCCGGCTGAGCACCGTCGTCGCGATCGAACCGGGCACCAGCGACAGCGTCTCGGTGAGCCGGTAGCGGGAATCCGTTTCGCGCACGCCGAGGAGGGCGGTCTCGAGCCCCACCGCGACGTGGTCGGGGGCGGAGGTTGCCCATTGCCCGAGGGTGCGCTGGGCCAGCATCCCGCTGAACGAACCGGCAATGACCGAGCCGACCAGCCGGCCGATCGTGTCGAACCGGGGCAGGCGCGCCCCGAACGCCCAAGCCGCGTGTTCGCGCAGGTAGGCACGATTGCTGGAGAGAAGTGCAGACAAGACGGCGTCGGCCTCTTCGTCGAAGACCTGGGCGAGGGCGTGCACGGCCGCGATCGCGGTGATCTGGTCTGGACCACTGAGGGCCCCGGCCAACACGCGCACGGTGCGGGCTCCGGCATCACGGCTGGCGACAAAGGCCAGTTCGTCGGCGGCCCGCATGGCCTCCACGATGTGTTCGGTCGCGCGGAGCTCGTCCAATGAAGTTTGAATGCCCATGAGTTGCAACTTTCGTGAAAAGGGATTCCCCGTGAACGGAGGTGGTGCCGGTGCTACTGCCAAACCAGCTCACTCTGGCCCCGAAAGATGAACGGAGGCTGAGCGCACAGCGAAAAGGCCCGCGTCCCCGGGGGAGCGAGCCTTTTCGACGAGGTGAGCTGAGGGGTTACGCCTCGCTACACCCGATTGTGGTGTGCCTTACGCCGCGACGATGGTGGCGAGAACGCCGTCGAGTACCTCGGTGGCCTCTTCGCCGGTCGACTTCTGTGCGAGCGCGAGTTCGGAGACGAGGATCTGGCGAGCCTTGGCGAGCATGTTCTTCTCACCCATGGAAACGCCCGAGACGTGGTCGCGACGCCACAGGTCGCGGACGACCTCGCTGATGCGGTAAACGTCGCCGCTTCCCATCTTCTCGGAGTTCGCCTTGAAGCGACGCGACCAGTTGGCCGCCTCCTCTTCGACGTCGCTGCGCAGGACCGCGAAGACAGCCTCGACGCCGGCCTGGTCGATGACGTCGCGAACGCCAACGAGTTCGGCGTTGTCGATCGGGAGTTCGATTGCGAGGTCACTCTGGTGCACGTTCAGGGTGATGTACCTCTTCTCGACACCCTTGATCGTGCGGGTCGTGACGGCGGTGATCGTTGCAGCACCGTGGTGGGGGTAGACGACTGTCTCGCCAACTTCGAAAATCATCTGATTCTGCCTTTGATCCTTATTTTATATATGCTGCTCTTAGACGAGGCCTGGAGGCACTCAACCGTCGGTGCGAGCA
This sequence comes from Glaciihabitans tibetensis, assembly GCF_003003265.1. Lineage (GTDB taxonomy): Bacteria > Actinomycetota > Actinomycetes > Actinomycetales > Microbacteriaceae > Glaciihabitans > Glaciihabitans tibetensis. Next base: position 203,467 of record NZ_PVTL01000007.1, on the reverse strand, counting down.
ATGGCCAAAAAGTCGCGCACCGTCAATTCCTCGCCGCGGGACGTCGGTGCGAGACCGGCGGCTTCAATGCGAGCGGATGCCGTCGCGGAGTCCCCGAGGACCACCGACAATGCCTGCCGCAGCATCTTCCGCCGCTGCTGAAAGGCCGCGTCAATGAGCGTAAATGTGGCTAAACGCTCAATTTCGGTGCCAGGCAGCTCGCGCCGTTCGAACCCAACGAGGATGGAATCTACGTTCGGTACAGGCCAGAATACCTGACGACTGACGGTTCCGGAGGTTTTCCACTCCCCGTACCACGCCGCCTTCGCGCTGGGAGCACCGTAGACCTTCGATCCGGGAGGCGCTGCGAGGCGTTGGCCGACCTCCGCCTGCACCATCACCAGCGCGCTCTGCAGCGCCGGGAAGGTCTCCAGGAAGTGCAGCAGAACGGGCACGGAAACGTTGTACGGCAAGTTCGCCACGAGCACAGTCGGATCCCGCGGGAGGCTGTCGATGACCATCGCATCCTGGGTGATCACCGTCAGACGGGCGTCGGGCTGCAGCTGCTGCACCGTGGTGGGAAGTTGGGCGGCGAGGCGCTTGTCGATCTCGACGGCGACCACTTCCGCACCGGTCTCCAGCAGCCCCAGCGTGAGCGATCCGAGGCCGGGTCCGACCTCCACCACCACGGTGTCGGCGGTGACCCCGGCGACGCGCACGATGCGCCGAACGGTGTTGGCGTCGATGACAAAGTTCTGGCCCAGCTTCTTCGTTGGCTGGATGCCGAGCAGCTCGGCGAGGTCGCGGATCTCCGCGGGCCCAAGAAGGGTCACAGGTTGCCCCTCGGGATTACAGATTGAGTATTGTGCTGGTCAGAGTAGGTATCCATGACCGGCGCCGGCGGCTCGGTTACGGATTCGGCATCCCAGCGCCCGTACACTTCCTCGGTGTTCGAGCTGATCAGGGCGGCCAGCATCGAGACGTCGGTGCCGAGGTGTGCCGCCATCGCCCGCAGCGTGTGGGGAATCAGGTAGGGCGAGTTCGGACGACCTCGGAACGGCATGGGAGTGAGGAACGGGGCATCCGTTTCGACCAGCACCAGACGACGCGGCACCACCTCGAGGGCGTCCCGGAGGTTCTGCGCATTTTTGAAGGTGAAGGTGCCGGCAAACGAGAGGTACCAGCCGTTGTCCGCGCAGATCCGCGCGAGCGCGGCGTCACCGCTGAAGCAGTGGAACACCGTGCGCTCGGGCGCGCCCACCCGCAGCAGCGTCTCCACGACCTCGGCGTGCGCATCACGGTCATGAATCTGCAGAGCGAGGCCGTGGCGCTTCGCGATTTCGATGTGCGCTTCGAACGATTGGTGTTGGGCCGCACGCCCATCTTCGCCGGTGCGAAAAAAGTCAAGCCCCGTCTCCCCGATGGCTCGCACGCGCGGCCGGGTGGCGAGCTCGTCGATTTCGGCGAGGGCAGCGTCGAGCATTCCCTCGGCCGCGTAGCGCGGAGCCTCGTTGGGGTGGATGGCGACGGCGGCGAGCACCCGCGGCTCGCGCGCGGCGATCTCGGCAGACCAGCGTGAGGTCTCCAGATCGTTGCCGACCTGCACCACTCCGCGCACGCCCACCGCAGACGCACGATCGAGCTGCTCGCGATAGTCGAGCGGGTTCTCGCCGTCGCTGATCTCGAGGTGGGTGTGGTTGTCGTAGATGCCGACCACCAGCGCCTCGGGCAGGGGCGGATACTCGAGGTTGCGGGTCTGACCGTCTGCGGGAGACGTGTCACGGGAACGAACGTGGGAAGCCGGTTCGGTCATCTCGCCCTCCAGAGCTGGGTTGGGTTGGCGACACTCACCCTGCGGCGGCGTCGGTTTCGATTCTCGGAAATAGAGCCTCAAGTTTGCCTACTGTGCTGCCCGCGGGAAGCTGTCCCCAGGTGCCTGCGTCGGTCACCGTCTGGTCCGCCAGACCGCCGAGCCCGGCCGGGGCGCCGAGGGCGTCCCAGAGCTTGGTGGTGGAATCGGGAAGAACGGGAGACAGCAGCACCGCCAGCGCACGCAGCCCCTCCATCGCCGTGTACAGCACGGTTCCGAGGCGCTCGCGGGTCTCGTCCGACTTGGCGAGTACCCACGGCTCCTGGAGCGTGATGTAGCCGTTGAGTTCTTCGACGATGGTCCAGATCGCGGCGAGGGACTCGTGGATGGCGAGGCGCTGGATAGCGGCATCCGCATTCATCGCAGCGTCCGCGACGGTCTTCTGCACAACCAGGTCAGCCTCGGAGGCCTCAGCCGGGGCCGGCACAACGCCATCGAAGTACTTGTTGACCATCGCGATGGTGCGGGAGGCGAGGTTGCCGAAACCGTTGGCGAGCTCGGCCTGGTAGCGGGCGCTGAGGTCTTCCCAGCTGAACGAGCCGTCCTGCCCGAAGCTGATGGCGCGCATGAAGTAGTAGCGGAACGCGTCGATACCGAAGGTGTCGGTGATCTGCTGCGGGGCGATTCCGGTCAGCTTCGACTTCGACATCTTCTCGCCGCCGACGAGCAGCCAGCCGTGGCCGAACACCTGCTTGGGTGGCTGCAGCCCAGCGGCCATCAGCATCGCGGGCCAGATCACCGCGTGGAATCGGGCGATGTCCTTGCCCACCAGCTGCGTGGCGGGCCAGCGCCGGTTGAAGTTCTCGTCGTCGGTGCCGTAGCCGATCGCGGTGATGTAGTTCAGCAGCGCGTCGAACCAGACGTAGAGCACGTGGCTGGAGTCCCAGGGAATCTGGATTCCCCAGTCGAAGCTGGAGCGCGAGATCGAAAGGTCGCTCAGGCCGCCCTTCACAAACGAGATGATCTCGTTGCGCACGCTCTCCGGCTGGATGAAGGTGGGGTTCGTCTCGTAGAGGTCGAGCAGCCGCTGCTGGAAGTCGCTCATCCGGAAAAAGTAGTTGGTCTCCTTCAGGATCTCCACCGGGCGACCGTGAATCTTGCAGACCAGCTGGCCGGCGAAGTCGCCGTGCTCGTTCTCGAGCAGGTCGTCGAGCTGCTTGTATTCCTCGCAGCCGACGCAGTAGTAACCCTCGTAGTCGCCCGAGTAAATGTACCCGTCGTCGTAGAGCTTCTGCAGGAAGATCGTGACGGCCTTCTCGTGGCGCTCGTCGGTGGTGCGGATGAAGTCGTCGTTGCGGATGTTGATCGTCTGCAGCAGGGGCAGCCAGGCGTCGTTCACGAGCTTGTCGGCCCAGGCCTTGGGCGTGGTGTCGTTCGCGACCGCGGTGCGCAGGATCTTCTGCCCGTGCTCGTCCGTGCCGGTCAGCAGCCAGGTGTCATCACCGCTCTGACGGTGCCAGCGAGCGAGAACGTCAGCCGCAACTTCGGTGTACGCGTGCCCGATGTGCGGCACGTCGTTGACATAGAAGATGGGCGTCGCAATGTAAAAGGAATCACCGGCGGCCATTCGTCCATCCTAAAGGTTGGCTGTACCCCCGGTCGTCCGGGTTACGCCTCCCGGTACGTGTGCCGGTTACGTGTGCCGGTTAGGCCTGCCGGTTACCTGTGCCGGTCAGGGCTGCCGGTTACCTGTGCCGGTTTCGTGCTTAGGCTGAGCGGATGACTCGTGCCCGCAGTTTTCTCGTGGTCGCCGCAGTCACGCGTGTCCCCACGCTCATCTCCGTGCTCTTGCTCGTGCTCGTGCTCTCTCTCACGCTCGCCGTCACGCTCGCTCTCACGGGCTGCGCTCCCGCAGAACGCAGCCCGCTGGTCGCGCGTGGTGACGGACTCGTGGACTGCCTCCCTGCCACGGACAACTCCCCCGGCGTCATCACGGTGCCGATCGAGAACGCCGGACCCGACCCGATTGTGCTGTCCGGGACATCCCTCCATTCGATGACGGGCTCACGCTTGGTCGCCAGCTGGGTGCTCCCGGCTGGCGACGGTGTTCAACGGGAAGCTGCCGGGGATGCCGGGGATGATGCGACAGGGGAAGCGGCAGGGAATGACGCGGGGATCACGTACTTCGGGCGGACCGCTCCGTCGCTTTCACCGGCGTGGTCGGCACGCACTCCCGCGCTGGGAGCGACAATCCCCGCCGACGACACCGCCACGCTCGCGTTCGAGGTCGGGAGGGAGGTCAGTGGCCCTACTTCCACGCTGGTCGGGGCGACCATCTCGTACAGCGGGTCGGCGAGCGGATCGGTGCTCACGCGATCCTCGCTCTACTTCGGCTTCAGAACCATCCCCGGCGAATGCATCGCGCCTGACTAGCGACCTCGCGGTGCCGAAAGGACAGCCGTCGACGGTACCGACGCCCAGAGGACAATTCGCGAGAAAACCCGCTCATCGACCGGGCACTCGTGGGGGTCTTCCGCGAGAAAAACGCCCAGAACTGACCTCTCGGCGAGGGGTGAAACGTGCACACGACGACAAGTGGCCGGTCGAGACTTTCAGGTCGCGCTGAAAGCCGAAACTCGCGCTCGCAGCCGCAGCTAGCGCCTGACTAACCCTTGCGAGCGGCGAGCGCTCCTTCGTAGAGGTCGCGGCGGCTGAGCCCGGTGGCGTCGGCAACCTCCGAGGCAGCCTCTTTCAGGCGTGAGCCCTCGGTAACCAGAGACAGCACCTGGGCGATGCCCGTGGGCAGGTCGGATGTCGCGGGGGCGGCGCCCTCGACGACGATACAGATCTCGCCCCGGGCCCCCTCCGCGAAGTACTCGGCCAGTTCGGCGGCGGTTCCGCGGCGCACCTCCTCGTGCAGCTTCGTGAGCTCGCGGCAGACCACCACCCGGCGGTCGTCGCCGAGGGCCGCCGCTAGGTCGCGGAGCGCGTCGCTGAGGCGGTTCGGCGACTCGAAGAACACCATCGTGCGTTCCTCGCGGGCGAGAACGGTGAAGTAGGCGACGCGGCTCTTGCGCGGGAGGAACCCCTCGAACGAGAAGCGGTCGGTGGGAAGGCCCGACAGGGCGAGCGCGGTCAGCACGGCGCTCGGCCCGGGCAGGGCGGTGACGGTTACCCCCGCGGCAGCCGCTGCCGCCACCAGCGGAAACCCGGGGTCGCTGATCGCGGGCATGCCGGCATCCGTCAGAACAAGCACGTCGCTTTCGCGGGCAAGCTCGACAATCTCGGAAGCCTTCTCCACCTCGTTGTGCTCGTGCAGGGCGATCAGCCGCGGCCGGTTTTCGATGCCGAGCGCCCGCATCAGGTGAATGGTCGTGCGGGTGTCTTCTGAGGCGATTATCTCGGCGTTGGTCAGAGCTTCGACCAGTCGACGGGAGGCGTCACCGAGGTTTCCGATCGGCGTTGCCGCGAGGATTATCACGTCGTCATTCTCCCACCCCTCTACGATTGCGATGTGGACAGCAGGCAGAGTAAAGACTTCGAGGCGCTGCTGACGAAGGAGCAGAAGGCGGCGGACGCGACATCCGCTGCCCGAAAGACGCAGCAGACACATCAGGCGCAGCCGCCGCGTGAGCCGCGGGCGGCGCAGCAGCCGCGTGAGCCGCGTGATGACCGCACGCTGCCCGACCGACTGTGGGACCGCCTGGCGACCACCCCGCGTCGCGAGACGCTGCTGCGCTGGCTCGGCCCGGCGCTCGTGGTGCTGCTGGCCGCCGGCACGCGCCTCTGGAACCTGTCCAACCCGCACTCCCTGGTCTTCGACGAGACCTTCTACGTGAAAGACGCGTACTCGCTGCTGAATCTCGGCTACGAGGCATCCTGGCCGGCCGAGCCCAACCCGAGTTTCGAGGCGGGCGACACCGACATCTTCACCACCGACGGCTCGTTCGTGGTGCACCCGCCGCTCGGCAAATGGCTGATTTCGCTCGGTTTCCTGCTCTATGGCGCCGACAACTCGCTGTCCTGGCGCATCTCGACCGCCGTCGTCGGCATCCTCGCCGTGGTCCTGCTGATGGCGATCACGCACGGCCTGTTCAAGTCGCCGCTCGTCACCACGGTCACGGGCCTGCTGATGGCGATCGACGGCAACGCCATCGTGATGAGCCGGGTGTCGCTGCTCGATAACTTTGTGATGTTCTTCGCGCTGCTCGCTTTTGGTGCGATCCTGCTCGACCGCAGGCACAGTGCCATTCGCCTTGCAATGTGGATGTCTCGGCGGCAGCAACGGGACAAACCCACCGACTGGGGCCCCGCTCTATGGTGGCGTCCGTGGCTCATCGCCGCGGGGGTGGCCTGCGGGCTCGCGGCCGCGGTGAAGTGGAACGGCCTCTACTTTCTCGCCGGGTTCGCGGTGTACACGCTCCTGGTCGACGCGATCGCCCGCCGCCGCGCCGGTGTGCAGTTCTGGGCGAGCGGCACCGTGCTGAAGCAGGCCCCGGTCAGCTTCGTGCTCACGGTGCCGATCGCGCTGGCCACCTACCTGGTCAACTTCACCGGCTGGTTCGTGACCGCCGGCGGCTACGGGCGGCAGTGGGCGGCGCAGCCGGGCAACGCCTGGGAGGGCACATTCGCGTGGGTTCCGACCGCGTTCCAGAGTTTCTGGCACATGCAGTCCGACGTGTACAACTACCACGTCAACGAGCACAGCCCCCACCCATACTCGGCGAACCCGCTGGCCTGGCTGCTGATGATCCGCCCGACCAGCATGTACTTCGTCGGGGCGGCCAAGGGCGAGGCAGGCTGCGCGGTGGACTACTGCGGATCTGCCATCGCTGGCATCGCCAACCCGTTCATCTGGTGGGCTGGCGGCCTGGCCGCGATTTACCTGCTCTACCGCCTGGTGCTCTTCCGCGAGTGGCGGGTGGGGCTGATCCTCACCGCGATCGCGATCGGCTACCTGCCCTGGCTGCTCTACCTGGAGCGCACGGTGTTCCAGTTCTACACAATCGTGTTCGAGCCGTATTTGCTGCTCGCTATCGCGTTCGTGGTCTGGCAGCTCTTGGGGCGCAGGGGTGATCCGCCCGCTGCTCGCGAACGAGGCATCCGCATTCTCGCCGTATTTCTGGCCCTGGTCGTGGTCACCAGCATCTTCTTCTGGCCGATGTGGACGGGAATCCAGCTCGACTGGCGCTTCACCCAGGTGCACTACTGGCTGCCCAGCTGGAAATAGGCACGGCGTGAGCGCGTTTGCCCCCAACTGGGGCCAGAACTGACGGGATTCGGCACCACGGGCGCAACCTGATTCCGATTCACTGGGTGATACACACCCACCGGGTCCCTGAGCCGCGCCAAATCCGTCGGGCGCGCTGCGGCCCCACAGTTACGGAGCCGTCGGCATGCGGAAACACACCCTGGGATCCACAGCGCTCGCGCTCGGCATATTGCTGTCTACCGTGCTCGGTGGAGTCGCCGCCTCCTCCGCCGTGGGCGCCGCGCCCGACCCGTTGCCCGCCGCGCCAACGGTCGAGCTGAACTTCACGCCGGGCGTACTCACGGCACGACTGTCGGTCGAGGACGGGGCAAGTGTGCAGGCCTACCTCTACGTGGGGTCGGCAGACGGGGTCGGCTCCGGCGGCGAGGCGGTGGACTCCTGCTTCACCGAAGCACCCTCGGGGAGCACCACGGTCAGCTGCGTGTTCCCCGGGCTCACAGCGGGCGACTGGGCGCTGCAGGTGATGCAGGCGAACTCCGCCGGGGTGTCCGAGAGTGACACCGTTGTGTTCACAGTGCCCGATGCCCCGGCAATCACGCAGGCGCTGCAAATGACCGAGCCCGACCCCGTGTCTGGGTCCCCCGCCACCGGCGACCTGACGCTGACCGGCACCGGTCCTGCAGGCCACTCCGTGCGTGTGACCGAGGGAGACACCGAGTTCTGCCGCGTAAGTCTCGGGGAATCCACCCAGTGGTCGTGCACGGGAAGGGTAGCCGCGGGCAGCCACCTGCTGCAGGCGTACGCGCTCAACGCGGCCGGAACCCCCTCGCTGTACAGCGAAACGTTCGAAACCAGCACGGTCGAGGTCGTGGTGGAGCCCACCCCGGAGCCCACGCCGGAACCCACCCCGGAACCCACCCCGGAACCCACACCCGAACCCACGCCAACACCCACACCCAACGAATCGCCCGCGCCACACCCCGAGGCGGCGCCTGCATCCACCACACCCAGATCCACCACATCCACTCCCACGTCCACTCCCACTCCCAGCCGCACTCGCAGTTTGAGCCGCACGACCGGCCCGCTCAGGTGGACACTCGAGATCGGCGGTGTCGACGGCACAGTGCGCCCCGGGCAGACCGTCACACTCGGCTCCACGGGGCTGCCGCCGGCAAGCACCGTCGAGGCTGAGTTGCACTCCACGCCGGTCAACCTCGGTGCCACCACCGTGGGCGAGGATGGCGCGTTTTTTCTCACCGTTGTCGTGCCCAACACCGTCGAGCCAGGGGACCACCACTTTGTGGTCACGGTGACCGCTCCCGGAGGCGTCCCCTCCACCTCGGAAACCGCCGTGACCATCGCAGCAGCCGATCCAGCGGCATCCAATTCGTCACCATCCGACGGCACCCCCGCGATCACCGCTCAGGGCGCGCCGGCCGGCGACCTCGACCGGCGATCCGAGGCGAGTGACCCTGCGGGTGACCGCGATGACGCGTCATCGCCCAATTCCCTGTCAAACTCCCTCGGAACGGTCGCCGCAGTCTTCTCCAGCCCCATAGCGATCGGCAGTTCGGTGCTCGCGGGCCTCGCCTTCCTGGTGCTCGTCGCCTTCCCCGCAGAGCTCCTCAGCGCGGCCGTCAAAGATCGCTACGTCTTTATGAACAGGCGGATGCCGCGGGCGCCGGGCCACTGGCTGGCGCTGCGCGCGTGGCTCGAGGTTCGTCCGCAGCTCAGCGGAATCCTGCTGATCTCCGTCGTCAGCCTGGTGCTCTGCTTCGCCGACCCGGGATTCGGGTTCGACGTGGTCTCCGTGCGCCTGTTCCTCGCCTGCCTCGTCGGCGCGCTCGTTTCGTCGTACGGGAGCTACCTGCTGACCGCCCGGATCCTTCTCCACCGCTGGGAGCTGCCGTACACGCTGCGGCTGCGTCCAATGACCCTGGTGCTGACCGTGGCGGGGGTGGCCGCCTCCCGACTGCTCGACTTCACCCCGGGATTTCTGTTCGGGCTGATGCTGGGGCTCAGCTTTCCCGCCACGGCAACCATCGCGCTGCGCGCTGCGGCGCGGGTGGTGCGCACGGGCATCATCCTGGCTACCGCTCTTGTCTCCTGGGTCGGCTACAGCGTCGCGGTCGCGGTCGGCACACCCGGCGGGTTTGGCACCGCGCTTGTGCAGGACTCGCTCGCCGCCCTCTCCACGGAGGGGCTGACGGGTGCCGTCATCGCGATGCTGCCCTTCCTCCTACTCGAGGGGGAGGACATCTGGGGGCACTCCAAGCGCCTGTGGGCGGTCACGTATGCAACCGTCGCGACCGTGTTTTTCCTCGTGATCGCCCCCAAACCCGACAGCTGGGCTGACCTCGGCGACCGGTACGGCACCTGGATGTGGGTGCTCGCCGGGTTCGGTGCGGTGGCCATGGCCGCGTATCTCGCGCTCCGAGTATCCGAGCGGCGCGCCGCCGGCGCATTAGAACGTGAGATTCGCGCCCCGGAACGCGAAATCCACTTCCCGGCAACCGAGGCGGAGACGACCCGCCCGGGCATCCACTGAGCCGTACCCGATGAATTGTTACGCCGAGACCGGCGGCAAGTGGACACCTCGGGTAGCGTTTCGGCATGGCTGAACACGACATCTCCGACCGCAATTGGGGATTCCGCACCCGGGCAATCCACGCTGGCAACATCCCCGACCCCGTGACGGGCGCCCGCGCGCTCCCCATCTACCAGTCGAGCGCGTTCGTTTTCGACGACACCGCCGACGCCGCCGCAAGGTTTGCGCTGCAGAAGTACGGCAACATCTACTCGCGCCTGGCCAACCCGACGGTCGCCGCGTTCGAGGAACGGGTCGCCAGCCTCGAGGGCGGGCTCGGCGCTGTGGCCACCGCGAGCGGTCTCAGCGCGCAATTCATCACCTTCGCCTCGCTCGCCGGCGCCGGGGACCACATCGTCGCCTCGGCGAACCTGTACGGCGGATCGATTACGCAGCTGGATGTCACGTTGCGACGTTTCGGAGTCGACACCACCTTCGTCCACAGTTCAGACCCGGCCGACTACGCCGCGGCCATCACCGACAAAACCAAACTGATCTTCGCCGAGACCATCGCGAACCCGTCGGGCGAAATCGCGGACCTCGAGGGACTCGCCGATGTAGCCCACGCCCACAACCTGCCGCTCATCATCGACTCGACCATCGCCACCCCCTATCTGAACCGTCCGATCGAGTGGGGCGCAGACGTCGTCATCCATTCCGCGACCAAGTTTCTCGGCGGGCACGGCACCACACTCGGTGGTGTCGTGGTCGAAAGTGGGCGGTTCGCCTGGGCGAACGAGCACTTTCCGCTGTTCACCCAGCCGGTGCCGTCGTACGGCGGGCTCAACTGGGACGGCAATTTCGGCGAGTACGCGTTCCTCACCCGGCTCCGCGCGGAGCAGCTGCGCGACATCGGCCCGGCCCTCTCCCCGCACTCCGCCTGGCTGCTCGCGCAGGGAGTGGAGACGCTCCCGTTCCGGCTGCAGGCGCACGTCGACAACGCCCGCGTGGTCGCCGAGTGGCTCGACGCCGACCCCCGCATCGACTACGTCAACTGGGCGGGGCTACCCGCGCATCCGCACCACGACCGTGCGAATAAGTACCTCCCCAAGGGTGCGGGCGCGGTGTTCAGCTTTGGCGTCAGTGCTGGCAAGGGCAGTGCCAGCACGGGCGGCGCTACTGCAACCCGGAGCGCGCGGGAGGCCGGCCAGAAGTTCATCGAATCGCTCGACCTTGCCAGCCACCTCGCCAACATCGGCGATGCCAAGACTTTGGTGATCCACCCGGCATCCACCACCCACGCCCAGCTCTCGGCCCAGCAGCTCGCCGACGCCGGTGTCGAACCGGGGCTGGTCCGCATCAGCGTCGGGATCGAAGATGTGGAAGACATCATTTACGATCTCGACCAGGCGCTCGACGCGGCGCTGAAGGGATAATCGGGCTATGACCGACACCGTCACCACCCAGTTGAGCAACGGGCTCACCTGCGACCTGCCTGCCAGCTCACCACTGGCCAAGCTATTGCGCACCCAGCGCACCTGGGTCGGACCTTCGGCGAAGGAACGCCTCGCCATCCTGCGTCGCGCCAAGTCGATCGCGATTGTCGGGGCCTCCCCCAACGCGACGCGGTCGAGCTACTTCGTCGGTACCTACCTGCAGCAGTCGAGCGACTATCGCGTGTACTTCGTGAACCCGAACGCCGACACCATCCTCGGCCAGAAGGCATACCCCGATCTTGCCTCGCTGCCCGAAATTCCTGACATCGTCGACGTGTTTCGTAAGGCCAGCGACATCCCCTCCGTCATCGACGACGTGGTCGCCGCCGGGTCCAAAACTGTGTGGATCCAGCTCGGCATCTGGAACGAGGACGCAGCCGTCTACGGCGAGAGCAAGGGCCTTACCGTTGTGATGGATCGCTGCATCAAGGTCGAGCACGCCCGCTTCCACGGCGGGCTGCACCTCCTCGGGTTCGACACCGGCCAGATCAGCGCGCGCAAGACCATCCGCTGACGCACGTTCGCGCCCCAATCGGCGCCCCCGTGTTACCTCAGAAGGCGGGCGACCTGTCCGTCTGTCGGCAGTGGTGGCTAGCGTGGAGTCATGACATTCGGACCCACACTCCACTCCCCCGTGGTGTCCACGCAGTGGCTCGCTGACTACCTGGGCGCCGACAAACTGGTCGTTCTCGATACCACCGTACTTTCGCATCCGTTGGCCGACGGCAGCACCGGCTACCTGAGCGGCCGCGATGCCGACGTGGCGACCGGCCACGTGCCCGAGGCCCGGTTCGTCGATGTGATCGATGCCCTCTCCGATCCCGACGGCGCCTACCCATTCACCCGTCCGAGCGCGGAACGATTCGCCGACGCTATTGGTGCGCTGGGCGTCGACAACACCACGACGGTCGTGGTCTACGACAGTCTCGTGGGCCAGTGGGCCGCGCGCGTGTGGTGGCTGTTCCGCGCCTTCGGCTACGATCGCGTCGCCGTGCTCGACGGCGGCCTCACCAAGTGGCGGGCCGAAGAACGACCGCTCGACATCGGCCATCCCGCAGAACCGGCGATACCGTCGACCTTTGTCCTCAGCGGTGGCGAGCGCCCTGAGTTGTGGGTCGACAAGGGGTACGTCGAAGCGGTGGTGCGCGGCGAGATTGAGGCGACGCTGGTGTGCGCGACACCGCCGCGGGAGTTCAGTGGCGAAGATGTGACGCGCGAGCGTGCCGGGCACATTCCCGGCAGTATCTCCATACCGGCAGCGAGCCTCGTCGACGGAGAAACGAACGCCCTCGCCTCAGACGCCGAGCTGCAGCACATCCTCGAGCCCACGCGCGTGTCGGCGCCGCACCGACCGATCGTCATCTACTGCGGCGGCGGCATCGCCGCGGCAGCGACCGCCCTCGCCCTCACTCTGCTCGGCGAGCGCCGGGTCGCACTGTACGACGGGTCGCTCAACGAATGGGCGGCAGACCCGGCGGCCGAACTGGTCGTGACACGCTAGCTGTCCTGAGTCGGGACGGTGGTGAAAGTCGGCTGACCAGTTCCGTGTTGGGATCGCGCGCAATGAAATCCGACGTGCTCCTCTGTCGCCATCGTCGGTCGCGCGCGTCGGTCAACGGCGTGGCCGTTCGAGCCGCCACCCGGGACGCACGCTCGTGCTGCCCAGTAGACCGAAGCGCCACATCACTGCCCTGCGAGCTTAATGCGCCGCCATCTCACTGCGCCGCCATCCCGGGCTCTTGCACCCCGAACGAACGTTGAGGCGCCCGCCATAAACTTGCGCCATCGACCAATCGTGACACCTCGCGCTCGCCCCCGCAGGCCCGCGCTGAGGCGCCACAAGTGGTCGCAACTTGTTAAGACGTTGCGACCAATCGCGCCACCTCGGCGCCGACAATCGACGAAACGGGACACTTCAGCCAAGTCGCTTCGACGAATTGTGGCACTTCGTTTCTCAGCCAGCGACACATCACGACACCTGAGGCAATGTCACTTCACCGACGCGAAAGTTACCCCGGTCCGCGTCCGCGGCGTCTTCCGCAGCGCCCTGTTTCCGCAGCGCCCTGTTTCCGCAGCGCCCTGTTTCCGCAGCGCCCTACTTCTCCAGCGCCGCGCGCAGGTCTGCGGCCGAGGTCACCGGAAGCCGACAGACGAAGTTCTCGCAGAGGTATGCGCTCGCCTGCCCGTCGCGGAGGGTGCGCCCAACGTAGAGCTCGAACCCTGCTTCGGCGAATGCCTTCGCTTGCCCCGCGGTGACCACACTCACCAGACTCCCGCTGCGCTGAATGGAGCGCGCGAGCGCAACCAGCGCGTCGGCCCGCTGGATAGCGGAGGCAACGTCGGCCTGCGCGGTGGCTGGGGAGTCGGCTTCTTGGGACGCGGGCGCGATGCCGGCCTGCTGGGTGGCTGGCGCCGAGGCATCCGTCACCACAACAAGCTGACCCGCCCCGGCGTCGAGGGCGCTCATGACTGCGAGCGCCGAGCCGAACGAGATCGGGCGAGCAACGGCGAGCGGCGCGAGCACCTCCATCGCGGACGCCGCTGCGTCGCGAAACTGCGGGTCTCCAGACATAAGGTGCAGGTTGACCGCGGCGGTGGCCGCGGCACTCAAGCCGCTCGGGTACGCGCCTTCGCTCGGGTCTACGGCGAGCGCGAGTCCGTGCCCGGCGAGCACGGGGTCGGCTCCTCCGGGAACTCCGAACGCGACGGTGTCCGCCGCGGCCATCGAGTCGGAGAGAATGGCGCGCGCCCGCTTCGAGTAGCGAACCTCTCCGGTAGCCAGAGCGACCTCCAGCAAGCCGTTCGCGAGCATGCCGTAATCCTCCAGCGTGGGACGCGCGGCCGAAATAGTCTCGCGGATTCGCGCCCGGATCACGGGGCCCTCCATGAAGTTGTCCGCCCCTGCGGCCGCGGCGGCGATCCAGGCGGGCCGATCCAGGCGAACGCCGGCCGACGCCAGGGCGCCGATCGCCAGTCCGTTCCAGCCGGTCAGAACCTTGTCGTCGAGCGCGGGCGGAACCTGGCGGGAGCGATGATCCGCGTCGAGAGCGTAGTACCCGCCCTCGACCCGGACGCCGTCGACGGTGCTCTCGCTGTCCTGAGCCGACGCGAAGCCGCCGTCGGGGAGGCGCATCACTCCGAGAAGGAACGAGGCGATGCCGTCCGCGACATCCGCCCGCCCCACCCTCGCGTAGGCGTCAAGCAGCAGGGCATTGTCGTAGAGCATGCGCTCGTAGTGCGGTTCGGCCCAGTCGCGCTGCACGCTGTAGCGAAAGAACCCGCCTTCGACCGGGTCGCGCAACTCTGAGGCCGCCATCGCGTCCAGGGTGCGGCGCGCGAGGGCCTCGGCGTCCAGGTCGCCCACGCTGCCGCGCTGCAGCAAGAGCCCGATCACGGTCGCGACCGGAAACTTCGGGGCGTTGCCGAATCCGCCGAACTCGACGTCTTCGTACCCGCGCAGTTCAGACACGATGGCGGCGAAGTCCGGCGCGCTGGGCAGCACACCGGGCTTGCCGCTGCCTTGCGCGGCCAGCGCGCCTGCGATCTGCGCCGCGTTGTCCTCGACCTCGTCTCGGCGTTGCACCCACGCGTCTTCTACCGCATCGAGCACCTGCCGGAACGAGGGCAACCCGGAGGTCGGAACCGGCGGGAAGTAGGTTCCCGCGTAGAAGGTACGACCGGCCGGCGTCGCGAACACGGTCAGCGGCCAGCCGAGTTGCTCGGTGAACGCACCGGCCGAAGCCAGGTAGGTGGAATCCACATCGGGGTATTCCTCGCGGTCGACCTTGATGCTCACGAACCGCTCATTGAGGTGCGCCGCGAGCTCTGGGTCGCTGAACGTTTCACGGGCCATCACATGGCACCAGTGGCAGGTCGAGTAGCCGATCGAAATTAGCACGGGCACCTGGCGCCGGGCCGCCTCAGCGAACGGCTCTGGACCCCATTGCTGCCACGCGACCGGATTAGCGGCGTGCGAGCGGAGGTAGGGGCTGACGGCATCGGCGAGTTCGTTGCGCATCTCTCCATGCTTGCACCGCTTCATTGGTGGATGCCGCGATTGGGGTGAGTACAACGGTTTTCCCAGCCCCCGGTAACCAACTTCCAAACCCGAGGCCCGCTAACCGAGCGCCGAGCAGCATCGGGCCGTCGGCGGTGCCCGCCACCACGGCGAGCACCGCCGACGGTCAGTCGGTGAGGGTGTGCAGCTTCAGCCCGAGGCCGGCAGCAACACCGGCGTTGTAGATGGCGCCGTCGTGCACGTTGAGACCCAGGGCGAGCGCGGCGTTGCCGGCAACCGCCGCACGCCACCCCTTGTCCGCCAGCTGCAGAACGTACGGCAGAGTGGCGTTGGTCAGGGCCTGGGTCGAGGTCTGCGACACCGCGCCGGGCATGTTTGCCACGCAGTAGTAGACGCTGTTGTGCACCATAAAGGTGGGGTCGTCGTGGGTGGTTGGGCGGCTGTTTTCGAAGCACCCACCCTGGTCGATCGCGATGTCGACCAGCACGCTGCCCGGCTTCATCGTTGCCACCATCGCGTCGGTGACCAGTTTCGGCGCCTGCGCTCCGGGGATAAGCACCGAGCCGATGACCAGGTCGGCATCACGCATTAGTTCGGCAATGTTGAACGCGGTGGACACCCGGGTGGAGACCTGGCCGCCGAAGCGAACCTCCAGCTCACGCAGGCGCGGAATCGACATGTCAACGATCGTGACATCCGCCTGCATACCCAGGGCGTTCGCCGCAGCGTGCTCGCCGGCAACACCGCCCCCGATCACCACCACCTTCGCCTTGGGGGTTCCGGCAACCCCACCCATCAAAATGCCGGGGCCACCCGCTGAACTCATCAGCTGCGTGGCCCCGACCTGGGCTGCCAAACGCCCGGCGACCTCACTCATCGGAGACAGCAACGGCAGCGAACGGTCGGCCAGCTGCACAGTTTCGTACGCGATCGCCGTGGTTCCGGCGGCCAGCAGCGCGTCGGTGCAGGGGCGGGAGGCAGCGAGGTGCAGGTAGGTGAACAAAATCTGATCGCGGCGCAGGCGCGGGTATTCCTCGGCGATCGGCTCCTTCACCTTGAGCAGCAGGTCGGCGGCAGCCCACACCTCGTCGGCGGTCGCGGCGATGGAAGCGCCGGCGGCGACGAACTGTTGGTCCGAAATTCGTGAGCCCACCCCGGCCGCGGCCTCGATCAGCACCTCGTGACCGCGGCGCACCAGCTCGTGCACTCCCGCCGGGGTAATGGCGACGCGGTTTTCGTTGTTTTTGATTTCAGTGGGGATACCGATGCGCATGGGGTGATCCATTCAAGGTCTGGAGAGGTAGCTCGAGCATTGGCTGGAGCGAACGACGTGGCTCTAGCGTGGGATCGATTCGTTACAGCTAGATTTCAACCGCGGATAATTCGGCAGCAACGCCATATGGTTTGTGAATATTCATTTGAGAGCGGAGAAATGGTGTCAGAAGCGGAGATCGTTCGGTCGGTAGGCGCTCTGGACGAGATCGACGGCCAGATTGTGCGGCTGCTCAGCGCCGACGCGCGGATACCCAACGCGACACTGGCGGCGACCGTCGGCATCGCGGCATCCACCTGCCTGGCCCGGGTGCGGTCGCTGGTCGCGCGGGGAGTGATTCGCGGCTTCCACGCCGACATCAGCCCTCGCGCCCTCGGGCTCGGTTTGGAAGCGCTGATCAGCATCAACATCAGGGTGGGCGCCCGGCAGGCGATCGCTGCCTTCTCCGAAGAAATGCGGGAGCTGCCCGAGGTGGTGCAGGTGTTTTTCCTCGGTGGGTCCGAAGACTTTGTGGTTCACGTCGCCACCCGAGACTCCGACCACCTGCGCCAGTTTGTGGTGAACAACCTGTCGGCGCACACCTCGGTTGCTTCCACCCGCACCAGCCTGATGTTCGAGCATCACCAGAATTTACGTGACTGAAACACCCTGAGCGATCAGGAGAAACGCGCGGGATTTATTTTGGTCGCATGTCCGATAAAAACGTACTCATCGACGCGCGTCCCCGCACCACAGAGGCCAACCTGGGCCAGCCGCTACTGCGGGTGCGCGACCTGACAGTCAGTTTCAGTACGCGGGCAGGCGAATTCACCGCCGTGCGCAACGCCTCACTCGATTTACATGCCGGCCGCACCCTGGCCATCGTTGGCGAGTCGGGCTCGGGCAAGTCCACCCTCGCGGCGGCGATTAATCGCCTGCTGGCCCCGAACGCCACTATCGCCACCGGCGAGGTACTGTTCGAGGGCGTTGACCTGACCCGGGTGACCGCAGCGCAGATGAGGGCCGTGCGTGGCGCCGGTATCGGCCTGGTGCCACAGGATCCGATGTCAAACCTCGACCCGGTGTTACGCATCGGTAAACAGATCACCGAGGTTCTCGAAACTCACGGCCTCGCCAAGGGCGCTGCGGCGAAGGCCCGCGCGATTGAACTGCTCACCATGGTGGGCATCCCCGAGCCGGAACGCCGCTTTCGCCAGTTTCCGCACGAGTTCTCCGGCGGCATGCGCCAGCGGGTACTCATCGCCATGGGCCTGGCGTGTGAGCCGCGCCTGCTGATCGCCGACGAGCCTACCTCCGCCCTCGACGTCACCGTGCAGCGCCAGGTGCTCGACCAGCTGGCCGAGCTCACCGCACGGATGGGCACCTCCGTGATTCTGATCACCCACGATCTCGGGCTCGCCGCCGAGCGTGCAGACGAGGTGCTGGTGATGTTCCGCGGCGACATCGTCGAGCACGGTCCGGCCCGGCAGATTCTGGAAAATCCCCAACACGAGTACACCCGCCGGCTGCTCGCCGCGGCACCCAGCCTCACCAGCCACCGTCCCACCTCGCGCCGCCGCCACGAGAGCGCCGTTGGAGATGTGATCACGGTGCACGGGCTGTCCAAGGAGTACCAAGTTCGCGACAGCACCTGGAGTCCCAAGCGCGCCTTTGTTGCGGTGGATGATTCGCGATTCAGTATTCCGCGCGGGCACACCGTCGCGATCGTTGGGGAAAGCGGGTCGGGCAAGTCGACAACGGCCCGGCTGGTACTCGGGTTGGAGAAACCTACCTCCGGACGCATCGAACACGGCGGAAGCGACATCGCGTCCCACTCGCGGGCGGAACGATTCGCGTTCACCCGCAAGGTGCAGCCGGTGTTCCAGAACCCGTTTGCGTCGCTCGACCCGCTGTACACCGTCGGCGCCACCATCGGCGAACCGCTGGTGGTGCATAAAATTGGCACCCGCCAACAGCAGCGCACCCGGGTGGAGCAGCTCGCCGACCAGGTCGCCCTTCCGCTGGCACTGCTCGACCGTCACCCGCACGAGCTCTCCGGCGGGCAGCGGCAGCGGGTGGCGATCGCCCGTGCGCTCGCTCTGGAACCCGAGCTGATTGTGCTCGACGAGGCGGTGTCTGCCCTCGACGTTCTGGTGCAGGCCCAGATTCTCGACCTGCTCACCGAGCTGCAGGAGCAGATGGGACTGAGCTACCTCTTCATCAGCCACGACCTCGCGGTGGTGCGGCAGGTGAGCGACATCGTGCACGTGATGCGCCGCGGCAGGATCGTGGAGACCGGCACCCCGGAGCAGATCTTCGAGAACGCCCAGCACGAATACACCCGCGAGCTTCTGGCCGCGATTCCCGACCCGCGCGCCTGAGCACCGTCCCGGTGCCGGCCGCACTGCCGCGCGCCGGACACCCCGCAGCAGACAAAGGGCCGCGCCCCCTCCCCACATGATGTGCTGCGGGAGGGGCGCGGCCCTTTGTGCGTACCGGTGACGATCGGGGTGCCGCGGCTGGCTGCGTGCGCCGCACCGCCGTTGGTTACTTGCGGCGGGCCTTCACGTCGAGGGCGTCACGGAGCCCGTCGCCCAGGAAGTTCACCGCCAGCGTGACGGTCACCATGGCCAGGCCCGGAGCTGCGGCGATCCACGGCTGGTAGAAGTTTTTCGAACCATCAGTGATCATCGCACCCCACTCCGGCGACGGCGGCAGTGCGCCGAGGCCGAGGAAGCTGAGAGAGGCAACCAGGAGAATGATCTGGCCAAGGTCCATGGTCGCGTTCACCAGGATCGGGGTGGTGGAGTGCGGCAGAATGTGTTTTGCCAGGGTGCGCCAGCGACCGGATCCGATCGCGGTGGCAGCCTCCACATGCTCGCGCTGCTTGATCGACAGCACCTGGCCGCGGGTTAGCCGCGCGTAGATCGGCCACCACACCGCAATTATGGCGATGAGTGCATTGCCAAGACCGGGCCCAAGCCCCGCGGCGACGGCCATGGCCAGCAGGATCGCCGGAAAGGCCATGGTGATGTCAGCCACGCGCATAATCACCGCGTCGACCGCACCCCCAAAAAATCCGGCGATGGCACCGAGACCACACCCCACAACCACTGCACCGAGGATGGCGCCGAGGGCGATGGGTAGTGACTCCCTCGCCCCGTAGAGAGTGCGGCTGAGAACGTCGCGGCCGAGCGAGTCGGTGCCGAACCAGTGTGCAGCGCTCGGCGCGGACAGCCGGGTGCCGACCGCAGCGAGCGGTTCAAATGGGGCAATCCACTGCACCGCGAGAAGAACCAGGATCCAGAACGCCAGCACGATGTAAGCAAAAATCATCGGTGCGCTGGCCCACGCGGTGCCGCGTGAGGCGCCGACCGCGCGCGAAGCACGCCCCAGCACGGAAAGGGATGATGCGGAGGTCATACGAGTCTCACTCTCGGGTCAACAACGGCGTAGGTGACATCCGTCGCGAGGTTGGCAAGCAAAAACACGGCGCCGCCCAGCAGGCTCACCCCGTTGATCGCGGGGTAGTCGAGAGCACGGGTGGCCTCGACCGCGTAGGAACCGATGCCATTCCAGGAGAAAATTGTCTCCACCAGCACAGCGCCCATCAGCAGTGCACCAAACGCGAATCCGAGCACGGTCACCACCGGGGTGAGCGAGTTGCGCAGTACGTGGCCGCGCATCAGCTGGCCTTCGCTGACCCCCTTCGCCCGCACGGTGCGCACGTAGTCGGCGCCCAGCTCGTCCAGCATGGAGGCGCGTACCAGGCGGCTGATGGTGCCCATCAGGCCCCAGCCCATAATAAAAGCGGGCAGCAGCAGATGGCTAAAAGCATCCCAGAACAGGGCGGGGTTACCCGCGACGAGTGCATCCACGGTGTAAAAGCCGGTGACGTGAGGCGGCGGGACAACGCGGGAGGAGAGTCTGCCCGGGCTCGGCGCGATGCCGAGCTGGGCGTAAAACACAAACAAGAACAGCAGGCCGGTCCAGAAGATCGGCAGGCTGGAGCCCACGAGGGCAAACAGGCGGCTGAGGTGGTCGGCGAACTTGTCCTTGCGGCTGGCGGACACAACCCCGAGGATCACGCCGCCCACCGCGCCGATGACCAGAGCCATCAACGCCAGCTCCAGCGTCGCCGGCAACCGGTCAGCCAAGTCAGACAACACCGGGGACTTGGTCACAAACGAGGTGCCAAGGTCCCCCCGAAAAAGGTTGCCGATGTAGTTGAAGTACTGCACAATCAGCGGCTGGTCGAGGCCCCACTTCCTCTCGGCGGCAGCGACGATAGCCTCGTTGCCGAGGTTACGTTGTCCCACAATCGCCGCTATCGGATTGGCGGGGAGCAGGCGCGAGATCACAAAGGCGATCGTCACCACTCCCAGCAGCAGCAGCGGCATTACCGCGATGCGTTTGAGCACAAAACGTGTCATGGGTACCTCTGACGGGGTGGGCCGAAGCCCACCCCGACTCTCTCTGATGGGTGAAGGGTGGTGTTACTTCAGGCCGAGCGCGGCGAGGTCAAGGTTGCAGCAGGGGCTGTACTCGACACCGGTGACATCACTGGCGTAGGCGAGCACCAGCTGCGGGTTGACGATCGGCAGGATGATGAGATCCGATGCCATTTCCTTGCCCAGCTCGGTGTAGGTTGCGGCGCGATCGGCGCCACTCTGGGTCAGCGCGGTGGCCAGACCCTCCACCTCGGCCTGGTTGGTGACCGGGCCGGCCACACTTGCCGTTTCGCTCCATGCCCCGCTTGGCACCATGCCGAAGTACGACACGTACTGGCTCGAGTCGGTGTGGTCCGGAGCGAAGTACACGGCGGTCAGCGGCGATCCGTCGGTCCCGAGGATCTCGGCCCACTGGGTGTACTCGAGCGGCTGCAGCTCCAGCGTGATACCGACCTCAACCAGATCCTGCTGGATCGACTGCATCATCACGTCGAAGTCGACGCCGTA
The DNA here is from genome assembly GCF_003003265.1 of Glaciihabitans tibetensis. Classification (GTDB taxonomy): domain Bacteria; phylum Actinomycetota; class Actinomycetes; order Actinomycetales; family Microbacteriaceae; genus Glaciihabitans; species Glaciihabitans tibetensis. The sequence continues at coordinate 182,215 of NZ_PVTL01000007.1, read as the reverse complement.
GACGGCGAACTTCGGGTACGCCGCGGGGAGGGTGAAGCCGTCGGCGAGACCGGCCTCCGCGAGGAGCTCCTTGGCCTTCTCGACGTTGTACTCGGGCAGGACCTGGTCTTCGCTGCCCTCAAAACCATTGGGAATCGGAGAGCCCTGGGTTTTGCCGTTGCCGCCGACGGTCGCGTCAATCACCTTGTCGTAGTCAATGGCGTACTTGATCGCTTCGCGCACCCGCGGGTCGTCGAGCACCTCGCCGCCCACCGCGCCGGGCGCGAACTCGAGGTAGATGTAGTTAAACGAGTCCACCAGTTCGGTCGTGACGTCCGCATTGCCCGCGAGCTGCTCGATCGAGTCAGAGGAGACCTGCATCGCGATGTCCACATCGCCCTGCTGCAGTTGCTGCAGCTGCGAGCTGGAGTCGGTGACCTCATTGATCAGCACCGAGGGGAACGTGGGCGCCGCACCCCAGTACTCGTCACTGCGGGTGAGTTCGACCGACTGGCCGGCTTCGTACCCAGCCAGTGTGTACGGGCCACTGCCGGCAGAATTCTGGAGGAACCAGTCCTCGGACACGTCCGCGGTAGCGGCATCCGCCGCGGCCGAGGCGCCGTTCTCTTCGGCCAGTTCGCTGTTGACGATGCCGGTGTAGGGCGCGGCGACGATGGCGAGGAACGCGGAGTTGGGCGCACTGAAATTGACCGTCACCGTGGTCGCATCCGGGGTGTCGATGGAGGCGAGGCCCGCCATCAGGAAGGAGGCCGAGCCCTGCAAGTTGAGCAGGCGCTCGAAGGTCCACTTCACATCCGCAGCTTCCACCGCAGATCCGTCGGCGAACGTTGCCTCCGGGTCGAGGATGAAGGTGAACGAGGTGTAGTCCTCGTTGTTGGTCCACTCGGTGGCCAGGCGCGGGAGAATCTTGGTGGTGTCCTCGGGGTCGACGGTCACCACGGTTTCGTACAGGGCACTGAGCACAATCTGGCAGGTGTCGCAGTAGCCGCGCTGCGGGTCGAGAGTGCTCACATCCATTGCCCGTGCGATTACCAGCTGGCGCTCTCCGTCGGCGACGGTGGCCGCTCCGGTGGAGCAGGCGGTGAGGGCGAGCACGGCGACGGCAGCTGTGGCGATGGCAGCTTTCCAGGCGATGCGCCGGGGGCGTCGAACATTCATCAAATCTCCTTCAGGACAGGTGGTGAGGACAGGTGGTGAGGTCAGGTGGTGCGCTGGTGTGGGTGGTGCGCTGTTACAGGGGAAAGAGTGAGCGGGTTTCCGCGAAAGCTTCGTCGGTGCGCTCGAGGGCCGTGGCCACGTCGTCGAGGGTGTGGGCGGCGGAGAAAAACATGTTGTGCCACGGGTGCAGCAGCACTCCCCTGCGCACGGCCGCGTCGGTAAACGCAAACACCTGGCGGAGCTCGGCGTCGTCGTCAAAGCGCATGAACGGCATCACCACCGGGCCGGTCTGCACCAGCCCAAAACCGTGCGCTGCCGCCTGGCTCTGGAGCCCGGTGCGGAACGCGGATCCGGCGGCGTTCATTGTGCGGATACCGTTGGTGTCGCGCAGCAGGGTGAGGGTGGCCACGGCGGCAGCCATCGCGACGCCGCCCATCCAAAACGAGCCCGTGACGTAGATGGAGGCGGCGGCCTCTTTATACGCTTGCCCACCAACCACGGCGGCGAGAGAGTAGCCGTTCGCTATGCCCTTACTAAAGGCGGTCATGTCGGGGCGCACCCCAAACTGCTCCCACGCGCCGGCCATGTCGAGCCGGAATCCGGTGCGCACCTCGTCGAGGATAAAGGCCGCACCGATACGGGTGGCGATGGCGCGAACACCCCTGGCGAACTCGGCCGTGGCCAGTTCCTGATCGTAGAGGGCGTCGTGACGGAACGGCGGAACAATAATCGCGGCCACATCTCCCTCGGCTTCGGCGACGGCCGCTTCGAGCGAGGCGAGATCGTTGTACTCAAATTCGATGATGTCGGCACGGTCCGCGGCGGTGACCCCGGCCGGGTTCGGGGTGAACCAGGCATTGGCACCGTGGTACGCCTTTCGGGCCTTGAGCAGTTTCGTGCGACCGGTCTCCGCCCGGGCGGTAACTACGGCGATGGACGTGGCGTCCGTTCCGTTTTTGGCGAACATGGCCCAGTCAGCGTGGGCGACGGTGTCGACCAGCAGCTCAGCGAGCTCTACAAAGTGACGGCTCGGGCCCGCCAGGGCATCGCCCTTCACCTGCTGGGCAGCTGCGGCAGCGTCAATGACGGGGTTCGCGTATCCGGCGATCATCGGCCCAAAGGCGCACATAAAGTCGATGTACTCGTTGTCGTCCACGTCCCAGACCCGGGCACCGGCGCCGCGGCTGTAAAATTGAGGGTAGCTCGGTGGCATCTGCTGCAGCACAGTCATGTGGCCATAGACGCCGCCGGGAACAACGGCGAGCGCGCGGTCACGCAGGGCCGAGTCTGCGGTGCGCAGCCGGGGTGTTGTCAGTAGTGTCATCGAGATTCCTTTGGTGTTGACCCGCGTGGAGACACGGTCGGGGTATGCACCTAGTTTTTCGGACGCGTGTTCAGAATAAATATCGGGACTGTTTCAATCAGGTAAATTAAGTCACGCGTCCAAAATAAAGATTTGTCCGATTCGCGGCCCGGGAGAGGCACCAGAATGCCCAAGATTGTCGACCACGACCAACGTCGCCGCGAGATCCTCCAGGCCACCTGGCGTGTGATCGCCAACCAGGGCATTGATGCGGCGACCATTCGCGAGATCGCTCGCGAAGCTGGCTTCTCCAACGGCGTGCTCTCGCACTACTTCACCAACAAGGAGGAGATCCTGATCTCGGCCCACCGGCTGGCATTCCAGCAGGTCTACGACCGAGCGAGCAAAGCTAATGAGGGAATTGTGGGCATCGAAGCTGTGCGCCGCGCACTCTACGAGGCCCTCCCCCTCGACGCGGAGCGGCGCATCGAGGCCATCCTCGATGTGAGCTTCTGGTCGCAGGCGCTGGTGAACGATCGGCTCAATGCCGTGCGCCGCGACTCCATCATGGGCGGCCGCGAATGGTGGAAGGCGATGCTGCTAGACGGACGAGCGCGCAACGAGATCGTGGCATCACTGTCGGACGACGTGCTCTGCGACGAGATCCAGGCCCTGATCGACGGGATTTCGGTGCAGGCTGTGATGTACCCCGACGACATGATCCCCTCACGCCAGAAAGCCATGGCCGACGCGTTCCTCTCCCGCATCACCGCCTGACCCCACGCCACACGCATTGCACCCCGAGCACAACGTGTGCTATTTCTCTTTTTAGGACAAGCGTCCAATAACGAGAGGTGGAGGCAGTGCAGGCAACATCGATGCAGGCGTCACAGGAGTTGGCCCTGGGTATTTTGATGCCCCGGATGGGCCTCGGGGTTTTCGACATGGACAACGAAACCACCGCGTCCATCGTCTGCGCCGCGATCGAGCTGGGCTATCGGTCGATCGATACCGCCAGCATCTACGGCAACGAAGTGGGCGTCGGCGAGGGCATCCGACGGTCAGGAATTGACCGCGGCGACCTGTTTGTCACCACCAAACTGTGGGTGGATGCACACGGTGTGCAGCCCGCTCAGCGGGCCGCCGAGGCCTCGCTGGCGCGGCTCGGCCTGGACTACCTCGACCTGTACCTCATCCACTGGCCCTACAGCGTCGGCGGACAGCACCGTCAGGCGTGGCTGGGATTGGAGACAGTGAAAGAACGAGGACTCACCCGCCAGATTGGCGTGTCCAACTTCTCCCCCACCCAGCTGAACGAGCTAGTCGAACTGGGCGGCTCCATTCCGGTGATCAACCAGATTGAGCTGCACCCTTTCAACACCCGGGGGGATGACCGCGCCAATCACACCCGGTTGGGGGTGGTGACCGAATCGTGGTCACCACTGGCGCGGGGCCGCATCTTTGACAATCCGGTGATCGCCGCGGTGGCCGCCAAACACGGGGTGAGCGCGGCACGGGCAGTTCTGCGCTGGCACCTCCAGCACGGCCTGGTGACCGTGGCAAAAAGCTCGAGCCCGGCACGTCTGGCCGAGAACCTTGCGGTGTTTGACTTTGTACTGGATGACGACGACATGGCGGGTCTCAACGGGCTTGACCGCGGCGAGAGCATCGAACCCGACTACTACAAGCTGAGTTGACGTGAGCCTGCCTGCCGCGCCGACCGCCTCGGGCCACGCCGGCGACCTGCTGTCGCGCGGCGCGCGCCTGCGCCTGACCTTTGTGCTCGGTGCCCTCACCGCGCTTGGTCCATTCACCATCGACCTGTATCTGCCCGCGTTTCCCGCCGTCGCCGCGAGTCTGGAAACTACGGCCGCGGCGGTGCAGACCACCCTCGCGGGCACCACTTTGGGCATTGCGATTGGAGTGCTGGTGATGGGCCCGTGGAGCGACCGCGTCGGCCGACGGATGCCGCTGCTGCTCGCAACCAGCGCCCACGTGCTCGCCTCGCTCGCGTGTGCGGCCTCGCCCGATATTCTCGCGCTGACCATCGCCCGCTTCATGATGGGCGCCGCTGCCGCGGCCGGCGGTGTGGTGGCCGCAGCAATGGTGCGCGACCTGTACAGCGGGCTACCCATGATGAAACTGTCGTCGCGCCTGGCAATGATCAACGGGGCCGCCCCAATCATCGCGCCCGTGCTCGGATCGGTGCTGCTCAACTGGGTCGACTGGCGCGGAATTTTTGTGGTTCTCGCTGCCTATGCGGTTGTGGTGGTGGCGGCCACCGCTGCGATGATCCCAGAGACCCTGCCCCCGGCTCAGCGCTCCGCCGGCGGATTCCGTGCCTTCGGAACCAGCGCCGTGTCTCTGCTGCGCGACCGTATCTTCCTGTCCCTGATGATTGTGGGCGGAATGGTGTGGGGCAGCGAGTTCACCTACCTGGCGGGCTCGGCGTTCTTGTTTCAGGACCACTACGGCTTCAGCGCGCCCGAGTACGGACTGCTGTTTGCCGTGAATGCGGTGGGGTACGTCGCAGGAACCCAGCTCGGCGCGCGAATTGCCCACCGGTTCGCCCCGCAGAAACTGCTGACCCTGGGCACAGCGGTGATGACGGCCGCCGCCGTGGGCATCACCATTGGCACCGCCGTCGACTCGCTCGGCATGGTTCTCGTGACGGTGTGGTTTTCTGTCGCGGCCGTGGGAGTGAGTGTGCCCTGCGCCAACGTGCTCGCACTCAACCGGGTGCATCGCAACGCGGGAACCGCCGCCGCGCTGCTCGGAGGAGCCAACTTCGGCATCGCCGCGCTTGTGACTCCGCTGGCCTCGCTGGGCTCCGGTAGCTCCGGCAGCGGTATGGGGCTGGTGATGCTGGTCACCTCGGCAGTCGCTTTCGCCCTCGCCCTGATGCTGCGGCGCCGTAATGTCGGCTGGCCCGTAGCCGAGCCCCGGTCGGCACCGGCCGTTCGGGTGTAGCTACCCCCGAATCGCGGCGGGGCACTGGGCCCCGCCGCGGAGGCGCGTTCACCAGAGGCGCTGCGCTGCTAGTTGACCTCGTCCGGGTGGCCGCCGACGCGACGGCCTGCGTCGAGAGAATCGATGGTGGCCATCTCGGCGGCGCTCAGCTCGAAGTCCAACACGTCGAAGTTCTCCGCGATGCGTGCTTTGGTGCTCGACTTCGGAAACACGATGTTGCCGGTCTGCAGGTGCCAGCGGATGACCACCTGGGCCGCCGACTTGCCGTGTGCCGTGGCCGCGGCCCCGACCTCGGGAAGCTCGAGCAGGGGGTACTTGCCCTGGCCGAGCGGGCCCCAGGCCTCGATGGCGATTCCGTTCGCCCGGGCAAAGGCCGTCACATCGCGCTGGGCGAAGGCCGGGTGCAGCTCGATCTGGTTCACCGCGGGCACGGTGTCGCTGCCGGCGATGACCTTCTCGAGGTGCTCGATCTGAAAGTTGGAAACGCCGATCGACGTGGACTTGCCCTGCGCCTTGATCTCCTCGAGCGCCAACCAGCTGCGCAGGTAGAGATCCTTCTGCGGGGTGGGCCAGTGGATCAGGTACAGGTCGACGTGGTCGAGACCAAGCTTCTCCAGGCTCGTGTCGATCGCGGCATGCGCGGTCGCGGTGCCCTGGTCGGCGTTCCACAGCTTTGTGGTGATGAACAGTTCGTCGCGCGGAATGCCGGAGGCGGCGAGCGCGCGGCCCACACCCTCTTCGTTTCCGTAGATGGCGGCGGTGTCAATATGGCGGTAGCCGGCCTCGAGGGCGTCGGTCACGATTCGTTCTGTTTCGGCCGGGTCGACCAGGAAAACGCCGAAGCCCAATTGCGGGATGTCACGGCCGTCGTTGAGGGTGAGTGTGGGAACGGGAGTCGAAGTACTCATCCATCCATCGTTGCACGCAGTGCTGACAGTACGCAGTGCCGACAGCGCGCGGGCGACGGACCTTCTCACTTAAGATAGAACGCTGATGTCTTCCCCTAATCCCCTCCCGCAGACCGAGCTCCCGGTGATCACCTACCCCGAGGACCTCCCGGTCAGCCAGCGACGGCAGGACATCGCCGACATCATCTCCGCCAACCAGGTCGTCATCATCGCAGGTGAAACCGGCTCGGGTAAAACGACACAGCTTCCGAAGATCCTGCTCGAGCTCGGCCGCACCAGCATCGGCCACACCCAGCCGCGCCGGATCGCCGCCCGCACCATCGCCGAACGCATCGCCGAGGAACTCGGCCAGGAAGTCGGCGACCTCGTCGGCTACCAGGTGCGATTCACCGACCGGGTCGGCAAGAACACCCGCATCAAGCTGATGACCGACGGCATCTTGCTCAACGAGATCCACCGCGACCGGTTGCTGCGCAAATACGACGCGATCATCATCGACGAGGCCCACGAGCGCAGCCTCACCATCGACTTCCTCCTCGGCTACCTGAAACAGCTGCTGCCGAGGCGTCCCGACCTCAAGGTCATCGTCACCAGTGCCACTATCGACCCGGAGAGCTTCTCGAAGCACTTCGAGGGGGCTCCCATCATCGAGGTCACCGGGCGCACCTACCCGGTCGAGGTGCGGTACCGTCCGTTGGTTGCAGAGGCCATTGAGACGGATGATCCGGACGAGGTTCCTGCGAAGGACGCAGTCGACCGGGACTATCTGGAGGGCATTAACGCGGCACTGGATGAACTCGCGCGCGAGTCATCCGGCGACGTCCTCGTATTTTTGAGCGGCGAGAACGAGATCCGCGACGCGGAGGACTCGATCCGCGGGCGCAACCTCCCGCACACCGAGGTGCTGCCGTTGTACGGCCGGCTGTCCGCCGCTGACCAGCACAAGGTGTTCCAGCCATCGAACTCTGCCGGCACCCGGCGTCGGATCGTGCTCGCGACCAACGTCGCCGAGACCAGCCTCACCGTGCCCGGAATCAAGTACGTGATCGACGCCGGAACCGCACGCATCAGCCGGTACAGCGTGCGCTCGAAGATCCAGCGGCTGCCCATTGAGGCCATCTCGCAGGCATCCGCCAACCAGCGCTCCGGCCGATCCGGCCGCACCAGCGCCGGTATCGCGATCCGCCTCTACTCCGAGGAAGACTTCACCAAGCGCCCCGAGTTCACCGAGCCGGAGATCCTGCGCACCAACCTCGCCGCAGTGATCCTGCAGATGATCTCGCTGGGCCTCGGCGACATCGCGAAGTTCCCGTTCCTGCAGCCCCCGGACTCCCGCGGCATCAAGGACGGCCTCGACCTGCTGCGCGAACTCGGCGCGGTCACCGCAGCGAGCAAAGACGCCGACCCCCAGATCACCCGCATCGGCAAGCAGCTCAGCCAGCTGCCGATCGACCCGAGGCTCGCCCGGATGGTGCTCGAGTCGAAGCAGCACGGCACCACCCGCGAGGTCATCGCGATTGTGGCGGCGCTGAGCATCCAGGACCCGCGCGAGCGCCCTCTCGAACGCCGCGCCCAGGCAGACCAGCAGCATGCCCGCTTCAACGACGTCACGAGCGACTTCCTCACCCTGCTGAACCTCTGGAACTACCTGGAGGAGAAGCAGGCCGAGCTGAGCAGCAGCGCGTTCCGGCGCCTCTGCAAGGCCGAGTACCTCAACTACCTGCGCATCCGCGAGTGGCAGGATGTCTACCGCCAGCTGACCCGCCAGGTGAAGCAGCTCGGGCTGCACCTCGGGTCGCCGAGTGCGAACCCCGACGGCATCCACCGATCCCTGCTTGCGGGCTTGCTCAGCCAGATCGGCATCCGCGACGCGGTGAAGCGGGACTACGTCGGTGCCCGGCAGGTGCGGTTTGTGATTTTTCCCGGCTCCTCCGTCAACAAAAAGCAGCCGGCCGCCGTGATGAGCGCCGAGCTGGTAGAAACCAGTCGCCTGTTTGCGCGCATGAACGCCTCGATCGACCCCGCCTGGGCCGAGCCGATCGCCGGCGACCTGCTCAAGCGCAGCTACAGCGAACCGCACTGGGAGAAGAAACAGGGCGCCGCCGTCGCCTGGGAGCGGGTCACCCTGTACGGGGTCCCGATCATCCTGAAACGCCGGGCCCAGTTTGTGCGCATTGACCCGGCCTACGCCCGGGAGCTGTTCATCCGGCACGCGCTGGTCGAGGGCGAGTGGCCGACCGACCCGAAGAACGACCGCAACTACGACTTCGACCGTGCCAACCGGGCTCTTCGCGCGGAGCTGGCCGAGCTGGAAGAGCGAACGCGGCGCCGCGACATCCTGTTCGATGATGAAGCGGTCTTCGAGTTCTACCACCGGCGCATCCCGGAAGACGTCCACTCGGTGCGCAGCTTCGAGGGCTGGTGGCGCAAGGTGCGCAAAGACACCCCCGACCTGCTCGCGATGACCGCGGAGAACCTCGCCGGCGACAACACCACGGTCGACGAGGACGCGTTTCCGACCACCTGGCAGCAGGGTGACCAACGCCTCAGCCTGACCTACCGGTTCGAGCCGGGCGCAGAAGACGACGGCGTCACCGTGCAGATCCCGCTGGCGGTACTCGCGCGGCTGTCGCCCGCGGGCTTCGACTGGCAGGTTCCTGGCTTGCGCGAAGATCTCGTCACCGGGCTGATCAAGAGCCTGCCCAAGGCGATCCGGCGCAACGTGGTGCCCGCGAACGACTGGGCGAACCGCCTGCTCGAGGCGCTGCCGACCACCGACCCCGAAGAACTCGAGCAGATGTCGCTCACCGAGTTCCTCGCCCAGACGATCCAGCGCAAGACGTACACCCCGGTCACCGTCGAGGACTTCGAACAGGAACGCGTTCCCGCGCACCTGCGCATGACCTTCGCCGTGATCAACGACCGCGGCCAGGAGATCGCGCGCAGCAAGGACCTGCCCTCGCTGCAGCAGAAGCTGAAAACCCGGGTGCGGGAGTCCCTCGCGGTCGCCTCCACCCCACACGCCCTCGAGCGCGACGGGATCACGGCCTGGGACTTCGACGAGCTTCCCAAGCTCGTCGACACCCGGCGCGCCGGCACCGTGATCCGCGCCTACCCGGCCCTCGTAGACCGGGGCACCAGCATCTCCATCCGGCTCATGTCCACCCCCACCGATCAGGCACGCGCGTCGGCGGCGGGCATTCGGCGGCTGCTGCTGCTCGGAATCCCTTCCCCCCTCGGCTACGTGCGCGAGCACCTCTCCCAGGCCGAAAAACTTGCCCTCGCCACCAGTCCGTACCAGAACATCCAGGCCCTGTTCGATGACTGCCTTGTTGCAACGGTGGATGCCGGGCTGCGCGAGCACTCCCCAGACGCGCTGATCTGGACGCGCGACGAATTCGAAGCGGCGCGTCTGGCCATCTCGGCGGGGCTGGTCGAGGGCCTCTACGCGACCGTGACCACCGTGACATCCACCATGGCCGCCTATCGCGACGCCGAACGCGCCCTGCGCAGCTCCACCACCATGAGCGCGCTGCCCGCCCTCTCGGACGCCCGGGAGCAGCTCGCCGGCCTCATCTACCCGGGTTTCATCTCCCGCACGGGAACCACGCAGCTGCGCCACCTGCCGCGCTACCTGCGGGGCATCACCAGCCGGATGGAGAAACTGCCGTCCGACATCGCGCGCGACCACGTTTGGATGACCCAGGTGAAGGCGGCGACCGCTAAGTACACCGCGGCGAAGGGCGCGATCCCGCTGCCCGCCGAGGCTCCGGAGAATCTCGTCCGCGTGCGCTGGCTGCTCGAAGAATTCCGCGTCAGCCTGTTCGCGCAGCACCTTGGAACGGCGGAATCGGTGTCGGTGCAGCGCATCCAGAAGGCGCTGCTCGGCTAGCTTTCGCTCTCGGCCTGGCCCCACACCGCGCGCAGGATTCCCACGGCGTCATCGAGCGACACCTGTGAGGTCGCGGCAGCATCTGCGAGCGCGCGAGCCTGTTCCACGACGAGTTTCGGCGCTCGCGAAGCGCCGGCGGCGACGCGAGTACCCGCCGCGGTGCGGGTGACGACGAGCCCGTCTTGCTCAAGGCTCTTGTAGGCCTTCGCGGCGGTTGCCTGCGCGATCCCGAAGTCGCGCGCGGTCTGGCGAACTGTCGGCAGCCGTTCGCCGTCGCCCAATTGCCCGGATTGGATCGCTCCCCGAAAAAGTTCCGCGATGTCCTCGGCGGATCGCGGTGCGAGTGGGCTCATCGGCGCGCACCCGGAGTGAGCGCGGCATCGTCGACGTCGCTCGGCGCATCCGTTCCCGCCCGGCGCAGCTTCAGCGCTGACCGGGTCGTGTCCGTCGCGATTCTGAGCAGGAGGGCAACGCCGATTCCCTGGAAGGCGTACCCCGCGAGGTTCAGGGGGCGCGCGAATGCGTCGTAGCCACCGCCGAAGTGGATCCTCGGGTAAGAGACGTCCTCGGACACCCATCGTTGATCGAAGCTGACACTGACCTGACCGATGGACCCCGCGTGCATCCACACAGCTCCCAGCGTTGTCACCAACCCACCGAGCACAATCAACGTGAGCAAGCGCGCGGTCTGTTCGCGCTCGACGCGCACGCCCACGAAGGAGGAACGGGCGAGCACCGGGCGGTTCGCATCGGACCGCAGTGCCAGGAAGAGAACGACAGCTGCGATCGCGAGAACAACGAACGTGGCGAGATAGTTCGGCCACCCAACCCCCGCAATGTAGCCGTAGCCCTGGTTGAAGGTCATGTAGATCGGCAAATCGGTATGGTCCGTGGTCCGTCCAAAGAAGGGACCAGCTTCGGGAGCGACCATTCCGATCACCGACTGCCAGAGCGCGGTAAGGGCGACGAGGGTGGCAAGGACGGCCGTCGCCCACAGCACCGGCCGCGGCGCGAATGCGTGCCATGGCCGTCGCGGAGCGATCCCCCGCGCGCCTGGCTCGGGAAGTCGGCTGCGGCGGAGAACCAGAGCGGCGACGGCGACAACGGTGATTGCGGTAAGCAGCGGCGCCGGGCGACCCAGCCAGCCGTCAACGCCCGTGTACTGGTACTCCCCGCGCCGGGCGGCAAGTGCACTGGCGACGGTCGCAACCGCAACAACCAGAAGGGATCCCGCAATTCCGGTCCACACCAGAATCGAACGGCGAGCGACGGTTGCGGGCAGCGTGGTGGCGGACAGCGTGTTTACGGGCAGCGTCATTACAGACGGCGGGATTACGGGCAGCGTGATCAACCGACGCGGCATGACCCATGACAGGGCGAAGAAGATCAATCCGAAGGTGATTGCAACTTCGAGCGCGGGAAGGTTGTGGAATAAGACATAGACGAAGGGCGGGATCATTCGGTCTCCTCTACAACGGTGGCGGAGGCATGCAACGTGCAGCGCCGCCGCCTTGTGCTGTCAACCTAGCACAAGATTGTGCTGCGAGCGCAGTGCAAGTGGCCGCGGTCCGGTCGGAGCGGGAGAGATTGGCTACAGCGCTACAGATTGGCTACAGATTGGCTACAGATTCGCCGCACTGCACGGACGCGGCTCAACTCGGAGAAATGACCAGTGCTCGAATGGTCGCACTCACTACCGCGTGGGCGGCGTCTTCGCTGATCGGATCGTAGAGCAGCTGCGACGCGAGCCCTGCCGCGAAGGCCAGAACCGCTCGGGACAGAGCATCTGCGCTCATGGCGCGACTGAGCTCACCCTCTTCATGGGCTCGACGGGCGAGAAGCGTGAGGCGGGAGCGCAACTCGTTGTCCCAGCTTGCGAGCGTCACGGCAATCTTGGGATCAAACGGCGCCCGATCAGCGAACGCGATGCCAACGAGGCAGGCGCTACGCCGTTCGTCATCCAGCGGAAGCGTTGCCATCACCAGCCCAATCAGCCAGTCGGCAAGAGTGGGGCGGCCGGGTTCACTACTCACCTGGTCCGAAACAGAACTCTGTGCGTAACGCAGGGTCGCTGCGATCATGTCGCTCTTGGAACGAAACGTCTTCTGCACCGCACCTAACGACCAACCGGACTCGGTTGCGACGGCCCTAAACGTCACCCCCGAGAGTCCGTCGCGGGTGACGATACGCAGAGCAGCACTCGCGAGTTCATCTGTGCGTTCCACGGCCACGTCTTCTCTCCCCTATCAACCACTCGATCTACCCACTCGCGTTGCTTGCCGGCACTCGCGTTGCTTACCGGCACTCACGGCTGACTTGCGCGTTACAAGAATACAAGCGTATTCTCCTCGATTGACTGCTTAATACATTCGTATTCACGGGCGGTCACCCAGGAGGTAAATCCATGTCCGATCCCGCTCTCACCGTCCGGCGACCATATACGCTCATAGCTCTCACAACAGTCACACTGGTCGTCTTTCTTGGAGCCGCAGGCACTGCGATCTATCTCACCAGCGCGCAGTCTTTGTCTCCGGTACCGGTGGTCTTCCTTCCGGTCGCCGTGGCGCTGGCGATGTGGGCGACGATCACGGAGCGATGGAGCGCTCTCGGATACCGATCGCCTAGCTCGGACGCGTCCCGAATCGCGCTAGCGCGAACCCTGCCGGTTATTGCAATGGTGCTGGCGGTCATCCTTGTCCTCACCGCAGCCACGACCGGTGGAACCGCAGACCTGACCGCGGCGCGATGGCTCGAGATCATCGGTCTCGTAGTGCTGGTTGCGTTTGTGGAGGAAACACTTTTCCGTTCCCTGTTCGTCGGAATCCTCCGCTCCCGCGGGGCGGGCCGCGCGATGATCGCGAGCTCTCTGGCCTTCTCGCTGGCCCATTCAGTCAACGCGTTGTCGGGGCAGGATGTCGACACCACGATTCGACAACTCGTCTTCGCGTTCGTTTTCGGGTTGTCTGCGTCCGCCATCTTCCTCAGCACGGGCACCATCTGGATCACCGTCGTTTTGCACGCGGCCTTCAACTACCTCCAGCTATCCGGCTTGAACCAGACGCCAGCGGTGGTCGACTGGGCTACCATCGGCATTTTCCTCGCCCTCGCGGCCTGGTTGTGGACAGGGTTGGCGACTCAGCGCGACAGCGCCTGAATTTGGTCGACCACACGGTCGGGGCGGGAGATAAAGGGGTGATGCCCGGTCGGCAACTCAACCGAGCGCGTCGCTCGGACTGCGTGAAAACGCTGCAACCGGGCCGAGGTGCTGCGATCCTGGGTGCAGACGATGTACGTCGAGTCGATCCCCTGCCAGCCGGCGGCGGTGGTCGGCGTCATGAATGCCCCGGTGGCCTGCGCGGTGACCCGGTCCCACGCGTGACGCTGCACCGTGACATCCGCATCCTGAAGAAATCTCGCTCCGAACGACGCCGCATCGTAGCCAGCGAGGCCCAGCGTGCCATCGCCGTTGTCGCCAATCGAAACCGGGTTGCTCTCACCGCTCATGATCGCGCCCTGCGACTGGCCGACGTCGGGCAGGTAGGACGAGATATACAGCAGGTGGGCGACCGCGGCATGCTGACCGGCCTCGGCAATGACCGTGCCGCCGTAGGAGTGCCCGACGACGATCGCGGAGTCCACCTCGTCAAGCTCCGCTCGAAGCGCGGCTGCGTCAGCACCCAGTCCGTCGGACACCTGCTCGGGCGCACTCTCGCCGCACGACGGCAACGCGACCGCGCGGCTTCGAATGCCCGTGCGCTCTCGGAGCAGGTCAGCGGCCGGCTGCCACCACCACTGCCCGTCCCGCACCAGGGCACCGTGCACGAAGATGAGTTCCATTGCGGGTTCCTCTCGGGTTCAGCGGCCACGGGGAGCCTAGCCGCCCGGACGATCACGCGGCTAGGGTGGAGGTATGTCCACGGCGGTCATTGTTGATGCGGTGCGCACGGCCTCGGGCCGCGGCAAGCCCGGTGGCGCGCTCGCGGGATTTCACCCCGTCGACCTGCTGGCCTCCGTGCTGCGGGGCCTGGTCGACCGCAATGATCTCGACCCGGCGCTCCTCGACGATGTGATTGGGGGATGTCTCAGCCAGGTGGGCGGCCAATCCAGCAACATCACGCGTGCTGCTGCCCTCGCCGCAGGTTTTCCCGAGTCCGTCCCCGGTACCACGATCGACCGGCAATGCGGCAGCAGCCAGCAGGCCGTCGCCTTCGCGGCACAGGGAGTAATCGCGGGCGCCTATGACGTCGTGATCGCGTGTGGTGTCGAGCTGATGAGCAGCTATCCCCTTGGCAGTGCGACCCTCGGCGTGGACACCGCGGGAGTGAAGCTCGCCGCCCGCTACGCGGACGGTTTGATCGGCCAAGGGATCTCAGCAGAGCTCGTGGCCGCCCGGTGGGGGCTCGACCGCGAGACCCTTGACGCTTACGCACTGCGATCGCACCAGCTGGCGGCGGAGGCGGACTTCGCGCGCGAAATCCTCCCCGTGCGCGCGAGCGACACGGACCACCCGCATCACCTCGACGAAACCATTCGGCCGACCACCACACTTGAGGCCCTCGCGCAATTGGCGCCGGCTTTCCGCAACGACGCCGCCGCGGCCCGCTTTCCGGAGATCGACTGGCAGATCACCGCGGGCAACTCCTCGCCGCTGACCGATGGCGCCTCGGCGGTGCTCATCATGAGTGAGGACCGGGCAAAATCGCTGGGGCTCACCCCGCGCGCCCGGCTCGCCGCCTTCGCGGTGACCGGATCCGATCCCATCGAGATGCTCACCGGAGTGATCCCGGTGAGTTGGCGCATCCTCGACCGGGCACGCCTGGAAGTCGACGACATCGACACGTTCGAGGTGAACGAAGCGTTCGCCTCCGTGCCCCTGGCGTGGCTACAGGAACTCGGCGCCGATCCGGCTCTGCTCAACCCGCGCGGCGGCGCAATCGCGCTCGGTCACCCGATCGGCTCGAGCGGAACGCGCCTGCTGACCACAATGCTGTCGACCCTCGAGCAGGGCGGCGGCCGGTGGGGGCTGCAGGTGATGTGCGAGGGCGGCGGCATGGCGAATGCGACCCTGATCGAACGGCTGGGCTGATCAACGGATGGGCTGATCAACGGATGGGCTGATCAACTGCTGGGCTGACCGCTGGGCTGATCAAGCGACTGAGCCGATCGACCTGAGCCGATCACCCTGAGCCGCATACGTGCCCGACGCGCCCGTCAGGGACTCGCTGGGCTTACCTGCCGTCACTCAATCCACGGCCCCGTCACCCAGCGGACAGTCGTCGACCTGAGCCCCCTGTTCAGCCCCTCCACCGGACAACAATCGACGCATTCCGGACGAAAAAGCGACGCTACAGCCCTTTCGATGAGCGGTCCTCCTACGTCGAGTCGACAGCTGTCCTGTCGGCACCGATGCCCGTCGGCAACTGTCCGCTCGGCAGGCGCATTCGGCTGGGAGGCGCATCCGGCCGGCAGGCGCTAGAACAGCTCCTTGCCGAAGCACAGCGACCCGGGCACGACCTCGTACCCTCGGAACGACGGGATCGGCACATATCCGAGTCCCTCGTACAGTCGAATGGCGTCGATCTGCAGGTCCGCGGTCTGCAGGATGAGGGTACGCACTCCCCCGCTGCGGGCAATGATCTCCAGCTCCCGCATCAGCAGCTTGGACACCCCGCGCCCGCGATAGTCCCGCGCCACAAAAACGCGCTTCACCTCGAGTTGGTCACCAAAGGCACGCAGCGCGGCGTGCCCCACCGCGACGTCTCCGTCGAGCACCACGATTGACGTGACAATGTCGGCCGGGTCAATGGCGAACGCATCCTGCATCGGCGGGATCGACTCGGGCGGCATCGTCGCGAAGCGCTCGGCGTAGAGCTCGCCCATTTCGGCGTCCATTTCGGCACGCAGACGCAGCCCACGCGGGTCATCCCACTCAACCTCGATGATCGAGAGCGGATCGGGAGCCACCGGAGCGAAGGGGGACACGTGCGCGGATTCGACTCGGGGTTCACGGACTTCAGACACGATCGCCCAGCTTATCCCCACGCGAACTCCGACAGCCACCGCAGCCGGAACGCCCCACCGCGACACTCACCCGCGACACCCACCTGCCGAGCTGCTGTCGACCTCCCAGCACGCGCGTCTCCTTGCCCGCCGACCCGCCGGCACGCACCTCTCACCACCCGCCGACCACCCGCCGGTGCCCCTGCGCCCGCGTAAGCTAAAGCTCTTGTGAGTTCTTACGCCAGTTTGTTGAAAACCCCGGGGGTCGCCCGGATCATTGCCGCGCAGCTGACCGCCCGATTCCCCAACGGGATGCTGTCGCTCGCGTTTCTCCTCCACATCGAGCACATCACCGGCTCGTACGGCTCGGCCGGCCTGGTACTGGCTGCGACGAGCGTCGGTCAGGCGGTCGCGGGCCCCGTGACCAGCCGCTGGATGGGCGTCTGGGGCATGCGCCGCGTGCTGGTGCTGACCATCGCGGTTTCCGCCGCAATGACCGCGGTCATCGCGTTCGTGGAAATGTCGGTACCCGCCTACATGGTGGTCGGCCTCATTGTCGGGTTGAGCAGCCCGCCCGTGCAGTCGGCCGTGCGCACCATTTACCCCAAGATGGTCAACTCCCGCCAGCTCACTCCCCTCTTCGCGCTCGACGCCTCGGCCCAGGAGATCATCTGGGTTGCCGGACCGGTCATCACCACCTTCGTCGCGCTGCAGTTCAGCACCGTCGCCGCGATCGTGCTCGCGCTCGCCTTCCTGATCTTCGGCGGCGCCTGGTTTGTGTTGTCCCCGGAGGTCGGGCGGGTACGCATCCCGCGCAGCCGACGCAAACTCGGCAAGGTGCTCACCAAGCGTGCCGTGCTGTTGTCCACCATCACCGGATTCCTGCTGCTCGGCGCCTGCTCGGCCGTCGAGGCGAGCGTGGTGTCCGCCTTCGGTCACGACGGTCTCGAGGGTGGCCTGGTGCTCGGCATCTTCGCGATCGGTTCCCTGATCGGCGGACTGGCTCTTGGCCACCTTCCGGTGAGTCCCTGGTCGATGGCGCGGCGCATGTTCGCGGTGTTCGTCGGGATGGCGCTCGCGCTGTTCTCGCTCGATTTCTGGTGGCTGGCAGTGACCCTGCTGATAGCGGGGATCGGGATCGCTCCGGCATTCGGGGTGATGTCGGCGATCGTGACCTCAAGCGTCAAATTCAGCGACACGGCTGAGGCCTACGGCTGGGTCGGCACGGGCCAGCTGATCGGCGCCGCCCTCGGCTCTGCCCTCGCCGGGTTCTTGATTGACCTAAACGGTCCCTCCGGCGGGTTCCTGGTCGCTGCCACCTTCGCGTTCTTCGGGTTCCTCTTTCCCACGCTGTTCCGACGCTGGCACCCCGACCTTCGCGGGCGCGATGCCAGCCCGATTCCCGACACCGAGCCGGTCTATACACAACCCAGCTGAGCCATGGCAACTATTGGGGACACCAGGCGATAATCGGGGAGAATAGGGGGATGACTCCTGCCGCTTTCTCCCCGGTCCTGCCACTGTCTGACGGCAACGTCATTCCCCAACTCGGCCTCGGGGTCTACAAGGTCGAGGACACCGTCGCCAGCACGCTGGTCGCCGGTGCGATCGAGGCTGGCTACCGGCACATCGATACCGCCGCGCTGTACAACAACGAGCGCGGGGTGGGCGAGGGAGTGCGCGCTTCCGGCGTCCCGCGCGAAGAGATCTTCGTCACCACGAAGGTCTGGAACGACCGGCACGGCTACGACGAGACGCAACGCGCGTTCGACGAGAGCCTCGAGTTACTGGGAATGGACTACGTCGACCTGTATCTGATCCACTGGCCCGCTCCCGAGCAGAATCGCTACACGGAAGCGTGGCGAGCGTTGGTCAAGCTGCAGGAAGACGGACGAGTGCGCTCCATCGGCGTCAGCAACTTCAAGTCGCACCACCTCAACCGGCTGCGCGACACCTCTGACGTACTCCCCGTTCTCAACCAGGTGGAGTTGCACCCCTGGCTGCCGCAGTTGGAGACCCGTACCTTCGACCGCTCGCTCGGGATCCTGACGGAGTCGTGGTCGCCACTGGCCCGTGGACGCGTGCTCGGCAACGACATCCTGGACTCGATCGCAGACAAGCACGGTAAATCACCCGCGCAGGTGGTGTTGCGGTGGCACATCCAGCTCGGACTGGTGGTCATTCCCAAGTCGAACTCGCTCGACCGCATTCGCGAGAACTCCCAGGTGTTCGACTTCACCTTGGACGTAGCCGACGTGGCCGCGATCGCGGGCCTCGAAACGGGCGAGCGCACCGGTCTCGACCCGGACGATCACGGCTAAACCAGAACCTGCCTACCAGCGCTCGTGAATCGCGGCCCGGAAGTAGCGGTCGTAGAGCTCGGTCACGGCTTCGGTGAACGCGGCGTCGAGCGTTTCGACACTGCCCGCTGACGCGTTGGACTGCGCCTGCTCGACCGAACGTGCACCGGGGATGACCATGCTGACGCCCTCGAGCTGCGCGACCCAGGCCAGCGCCGCCTGCGCGGGGGTGAGGTCATAGCTGTCGGCGAGTACCGAGAACTCCTGGGCGGCGGCAACGCCTCGCTCGAAGTCGACACCGGAGAAGGTCTCCCCCACGTCGAAGGCCTCACCGTGGCGGTTGAAGGTGCGGTGGTCGTTCGCCGCGAAGGTGGTATCGGCCGTGTACTTTCCGCTGAGCAGTCCGCTGGCCAGCGGCACCCGCGCGATGATTCCCACGCCCGCCTCGGTCGCGGCCGGCAGCACTCGGTCAAGCGGCTTCAACCGGAACGCGTTCAGGATGATCTGCACGCTGGCAACGTTGGGGCGCGCGATGGCTGCGAGCGCTTCATCCGCCGTCTCCACACTAACCCCGTAGTTTTTGATGGCGCCGTCGGCCACCAGGGTGTCGAGTGCGTCGTACACGGAATCTGTGGAGAGAACGGATGTCGGTGGGCAATGCAACTGCACCAGGTCGAGCGTCTCGACGCCCAGGTTCTTCCGGGAGCGATCGGTCCAGGCGCGAAAGTTCTCCAGGGTGAAGTTCGAAGGGTCCTGTGCCTCGCGGCGACCCATTTTGGTGGCGACGAAGATGTCGGCCTCGGGGCGGTCGGCCAGATATCCGCCGATGAGCTGCTCGCTGCGGCCGTCGCCGTAGACATCGGCGGTGTCGAAGGCGGTGACGCCCGCGTCAACGGCGGCGTCGAGAACGGCCCGGGCATCCGCCTCGGTCACATCCCCCCAGTCGGCACCAAGCTGCCAGGTGCCGAGAGCGATAACGGAAACGGTGCGACCTGTGCGGCCGAGGATGCGCTTTTGCATTCCCTGAGGTTACCCGAAGCCGCTGACAGGAGTCGCTGACAGGAGCCTCTACCCGATCACCCGCGATACCGCACGAGCCAGCCGCTTGCGCACCAGGTGGTCGGCGGCCTCTACCCGGTGCATCGTCACGTGCCGCATCTGCTCGATGATGCGCATGGTTCCCGGGGTGATGAACTGGTCGAGAGAGCCGAACACCACGTCGATCGGCACCCGCACCGCCGCGATGTCACTGATCGTAGTTTGGGACTCGATGCAGTTCTTCATGGACAGGATGAACGCGGTCCAGTTGCGTTCGGAGATCTCAAACACCTCGGAGATCTGCAACAGCCGGCCGATGCGGGCGGCGTTGGCGATGGTGAACTCCTTGTTCACCCGAATGAATTCATACGCCCTCATGTAGGCGCCCACCTGATTACGCACCCGCGTATCGCCGAGTTCGCTGGGTGCAAGGTAGACCGGCGGGCTGATCAATACGAGCCGGGCGACCCGCTGCGGGCGAACGGCGGCGTAGCGGGCAGAGATCAGGCTGCCCAGCGAGTGCCCGACCAGGATGAACGGGGCCCGCAGGCCGAGCGAGTCGAGTGTTGTCGCGAGGGAGGCGACGTGCTCATCGAGGGTGAAGGTGGCGTCGTCTGGCGCGACGGACTCGCCAAAACCGAGGAGGTCGATGGTGATCACCCGGTGCCGGTCGACCAGCAGCGGAACCAGCCTGCGGAAGGTGACCGACGACGACGCGATCCCGTGCACGAGCACCACCACGGGGCCCTCCCCCTGGTCAGAGGCGACGTGGAGCAGCGGCACACGCGCTCGGAACAGTCGGCTCAGCAGAGTCATCACCTCATTATCCCCACCACCATCCCGTGAAGCACAAACGAATCGTGACGAACGACTTGTGAAAAACGTTGGGTAGCGACTCGCCCGGCGACCCACCTACGGTGACACCATGAGCTACTTTCCTCGGCGTTCGTCCCGCCGATTCCCTCTCCGCACCGCCGCCGCATTTGCCGCCGTGCTCGCGGGCGCCCTCGCTCTGGCGGGGTGCACGGCGGGCGCTGATTCGTCGGATTCGTCCGGTTCATTCAGCTCCGATTCGTCGCTGGCGACGGGCACCATGGAAGGGCCCATTGCCTCCGAAAGCGCCCCGGAACTAGCCGCACCCGGCGCCGGGAGCTCGACAGACGCAGCGGGCGCGGCAGTCCCGGGTGTCGCAGCGGCCGCGACCAGTCGCGAGGTCATCAGCACGGGCTGGGCCACCATCACCGCAGACGATCCGATCTCCGCCGCCGAGGACGCCGTGCGTATCGTCGAGGGTGCAGGCGGCAGGGTGGATGCCCGTTCGGAGCAGGCTCCGGTGGATGACACGCGCGGCCAGGTCAGCCTGACGCTGCGGATCCCCGCCGCGACGTTCACCGACACGCTTGAGCAGCTGAAAGATCTGGGCCGGGACATTTCGGTCGAGACATCCGCCACCGACGTCACCACCCAGACCCAGGATCTCGACGCCCGCATCGCGGTGCTCACCACCTCGGTCGACCGGCTTCTCGGGCTGCTCGCCTCCGCGGCGACCACCTCCGAACTGATCGAGGTGGAGACCGCTCTGGCTTCGCGGCAGGGCGAACTCGACAGCCTCCAGACTCAGCGACGATCTCTTTCCGAGCAGGTCATGATGGCCACCCTCACGCTCACCCTGGTTGCCGAGGCCGAGACTCCCTCCCCCGCCCCTGACACGTTCTGGGATTCGCTGGTCGCAGGTCTTGCCGCGTTCTCCGCGTTCTTTACCGCAGCGTTCCTCGCCCTCGGGTATGCGGTGCCGTGGCTGGTGCTGGCGGGCGTCGTGCTGCTGATACTGCTACTGGTTGCAAGGCGCAGGCGCAAGGGTGCCACCGAGTAAAAACCGGGGACTTAAGGCACATGTTTTAGCCCTCACGGTCGCCGAAGCTTGAGGTAACGACAAGCGAATAATCCGGTAACCATTAAAGGGGAACCATGACAATCATCGAAACCGCAGCCGACACTACCGCCCAGAAAATCGACACTCTGGTCGCCGCAGGAAACGTAGCGCTCCGCGAGTACGCAAACTTCACCCAGGAACAGATCGACCACATCGTCAAGAAGGCGTCCGTTGCGGCGCTCAGCCAGCACGGCGAATTGGCCGTCCTCGCGGTCGAGGAGACCGGACGAGGCCTCTTCGAGGACAAGGCGGTCAAGAACCTCTTTGCCTGCGAGCACGTCACCAACTCCATGGCCAAGCTCAAGACCGTTGGCGTCATCGGCTACGACGACATCACCGGCATCACCGAGATCGCAGAGCCGGTTGGCGTCATCTGCGGCATCACCCCGGTCACGAACCCGACGTCCACCGCCATCTTCAAGTCGCTCATCGCGCTGAAGACCCGCAACCCGATCATCTTCGGCTTCCACCCGGCCGCCCAGAAGTCCTCCGTTGCCGCCGCACGCGTCGTGCGCGACGCCGCCATCCTCGCTGGCGCTCCCGAAAACTGTATCCAGTGGGTCGAGGTGCCGTCGCTCGAAGCGTCCACCCTCCTCATGAACCACCCGGGTGTGGCCACCATTCTTGCCACCGGTGGTAACGCCATGGTCAAGGCCGCGTACTCCTGCGGTAAGCCCGCCCTCGGGGTCGGCGCCGGAAACGTGCCCGCCTTCATCGAGAAGAGCGCCAAGCTCAAGCGCGCCGTCAACGACGTTGTGCTCTCCAAGGCGTTCGACTACGGCATGATCTGCGCATCAGAGCAGGCCGTCATCATCGAGGAGCCCATCTACGCCGAGGCAATGGCGGAGTTCAAGATCCTTCACGCCTACCTCGCCACCCCGGAAGAGAAGACCCTCCTCGAAGACTTCATCTTCGGTGTCACGGCGATCTCGGAAAACTGCGCCGGCGCGAAGCTGAACCCGACCGTTGTGGGACAGTCCCCCCAGTGGATCGCCCAGAAGGCCGGCTTCACCGTTCCGGAAGAAACTTCGATCATCCTCGTTGAGGTCGGCAGTGTCGGACCGCAGGAGCCGATGACGCGCGAGAAGCTGGCCCCCGTGCTGGCCGTCCTGCACGCCAAGGACGCGGAAGAGGGCATCTCGCTCTCTGAGCAGATGGTGGAGTTTGACGGCCTCGGCCACTCGGGCTCGATCCACAGCGAGAACCAGGACATCATCCAGGAGTTCGGCAAGCGCATCAAGGCCGTCCGCATCATCACCAACGCCCCCAGCTCGCTCGGTGGTATCGGTGACATCTACAACGCATTCATCCCCTCGCTGACACTCGGTTGTGGCTCCTACGGACACAACTCGGTCTCGAACAACGTGTCAGCCATCAACCTGATCAACGTGAAGCGCATCGGACGAAGGAACAACAACTTGCAGTGGTTCAAGGTTCCCGCAAAGACCTACTTCGAGCCGAACGCCGTTCGTTACCTGGCCGACATGCGCAACGTCGAGCGAGTCACGATTGTGACCGACTCCACGATGACCCGCCTCGGTTTCGTCGACAAGATCCTCGACGTTCTGAACCGTCGCGAGAACCGCGTTTCGCTGCAGATCATCGACAACGTGCTCCCCGAGCCGACCGTCGCCGCCGTGCTCAAGGGTGCGGAAGAAATGCGCGCTTTCAAGCCGGACACCATCATCGCCCTCGGTGGCGGCTCGCCCATGGACGCCGCGAAGGTGATGTGGCTGCTGTACGAGCACCCCGAGATCGAGTTCGCCGACATGAAGGAGAAGTTCTTCGACGTGCGCAAGCGCGCGTTCAAGTTCCCCGACCTCGGTGAGCTCGCCAAGCTGGTCTGTATCCCGACCACCTCGGGCACCGGTTCAGAAATGACCCCGTTCGCCGTCATCACCGACGACGTCACCGGCACCAAGTACCCGCTCGCGGACTACGCCCTGCTGCCGACCGTCGCCATCATCGACCCGAACCTCACGGCCATGATGCCCGCCTTCCTCGCGGCTGACTCCGGCTTCGACGCCCTGACCCACTCCACCGAGGCGTATGTCTCGGTCTACGCGAACGACTTCACCGACGGCCTCGCGCTGCACGCGATCAAGCTGATCTTTGAAAACATCGTCACGAGTGTCAACGGCGGCATCGGCAGCACCGATGACGACGTGGTCAAGGCCCGCGAGAAGATGCACAACGCCTCCTCGATGTCGGGTATGGCGTTCGGTAACGCGTTCCTCGGCATAGTCCACGCGATGGCTCACGTCACCGGCGCCAAGATGCACCTCATTCACGGGCGCACCAACGCAACGTACCTGCCGCACGTGATCCGCTACAACGGAACGGTTCCGACCAAGCTGACCAGCTGGCCCAAGTACGAGCACTACATCGCCCCGCAGCGGTTCCAGGAGATTGCCAAGCACCTCGGCCTCCCGGCATCCACCCCCGCAGAGGGCGTCGAGTCCTACGCCAAGGCCGTTGAGAAGCTGCGCGACCAGGTCGGCATCAAGCCGTCCTTCCAGGCGCAGGGTGTCAACGAGGCCGAGTTCATCGGCCGCCTCGACGAGCTCGCCATGGCCGCGTACGGCGACCAGTGCGCACCCGCCAACCCGCGGATGCCTATGGTCAACGACATGAAGACGATCATGGAGGCCGCGTACTACGGCACCTCGTTCGCCGAAGTTCGTGCCAGCCGCGCAGCGACGGCCGACGCCGCCGCCGTGACGGGTGCCGAGGTCAAGACCGACGCCGCCGCCAAGAAGGCCAAGGCCACGAAGTAGTAGCACCAGCAGTACTGAGCTAATTGCTCACCAGAACGGCCCCGCTTCCAGACATGGATGCGGGGCCGTTCTGCTGCGTGCGTCGCTCAGAACCCAGCCAACTCGAACCCCGCAGACTCAGAACCCAGCCAACTCAGAACCCAGCCAACTCGAACTCCACCCGCGAGTAGCGCTGCCCGTTCACCTGCAACTCCAGCGCGTGCATCCCCGGGTAGTGCACGCGGGTGGTCATCGGGCGGAACGCATGCTTCTTACGCAGCGCGATGCTCTCGCCGGCCAGCACCGTTGCGGTGGTGAGCTTGAATACCTTGCCCGCGGTCGTTCCGTTGCTTTTCACGTAGTGCACCACGTAGTCGATGGCGAGGCGGGCAGCTTCGGTTCCGGTGTTTTTCACTTCGACGGTGAAGGTGAGCTCTCCGGGCAGCTCGACGACCGGGGCATCCAGCATCACATCGCCGACCGCCACGGTGACAACCGCAAATCCGAGCAGCTCAAGCGCCCGTGGGTCTGCCTTTTTGATGAGCACCCGCAGCCCGTGCCGCACCACCCATTCGGTGTGGGTGTCGCTCTGGTGCATCCAGCGCGCCGCGAGGGCGGTCGCGACGTCGGGTGACTGGCGTCCGAGGTCGTTGAGGTGGTTGGCGACCGACCGGCGAACGTAGTCGCTGTCGTCGCCGCGCAAAGCGTCGAGAATCGGCGTCGTGCTCGTCGGAGCCGCCAACAGGGCGGGCACGCGCACCGCCCACGGCAGAAAGGCGCGCGTTCCCTCGCTCGCGAGTCTGCGCACATGCTCGTTCGGATGCTCGGTCCAGGGCCGGATGACGGCGAGCGCCCGGTCGAGGTCCGCCCTCAGAAAACGGCGAATGGCGAACTCCGAGGTCAGGCGCGGGGTCAGTTCCGACAGCAGCGTCAGTCCGTCCTCGAAGTCAGCCGGATCATCCGAGCCGAGCGCGAGTGTCGCGACGGTCTCCGTCACCGGCCACATCATCCATCCGGTGAACTCTGGTGACGCGAGCGCCCCACGAAACACCGCAGCCACCGTGGCGTAGTCGCCGGGAAGGTCCACAACAAGCGCCCCACTGACCAGGTCGCTGCGTTCGCGCAGGCTCAGTCCGTCGACGCCCGCGGCGGCAGCCTCGAGGGCCGTCCATCGAATCGGAGACGTGCTCCCAGAAAGCAGGGTGAGGGGGATGCCGCTGTGCCCACGCACGCTCGAATCCAGCAGCGCGCGCAACCTATCCACTACCGCCGCATTGATCAGTTCGTTCATGGCGCCCATAGGGGCCCCACGCTACGCGCTCGGGTACATCGTCGCGGCACCCGGCTCGAACGAGAAGAAGACCGCGGCGCCGGGGCTCAGGTCGAGGTCGACAACAACGCTCGGCAGCACGTCCGCGGCGAGCGCCTGTCCAGCGCCCTCTGCACCACCGAGGGCCCCGAGCCCGCTGACCACTCCACTCCCACCCACAACGCCACGCACCCGAACGACGTCGCCCCGCGGTTCAAGGTCGTGCACGATGCCGCGCAGCACGTTGAGGCCGGCGCTCCGGTCGGCACTCGCCTGCTCAGTGCTCGTTGGGTCAGCACTCGCATGCTCAGCACTCGCCCGCTCAGCACTCGCATGCTCAGCCACCGAGACCGACACCGCCGAGGGACGCACCGCCATCGCCGCCGCCGCGCCGATCGGGAACGCCGCACCGGCGGCCGAATGCGCGACCGCCGCCGCGATCACTCGGCCCTCAAAACCCGTGCCCCCGCCCATACTCATGCCCCCGTCCACGCGCGTACCCATGAGCAGGTTGAGCGCGGCCAGCTCGGCGGTGAACCGTGTGCGCGGGTGCAGCAGCACCTCCCGGGTGGGGCCCTGCTCGACGATGGCTCCGTCGTGCATCACGACCACGCGGTCCGCGAGGGTGAAGGCGTCGAGCACGTCGTGGGTCACCACAACTACGGTCCTGCTCTCGAGTACGCGGCGCAGCATCCGTCGAAGCGCCGGGGCAACCGCCACGTCGAGTGCGGCAAAGGGCTCGTCGAGGAGAAGCAGCTGGGGGTCCGACGCCAGGGCCCGGGCCACGCCGATCCGCTGGGCCTGGCCGCCCGACAGCGAGGCCGGACGCCGCTCGGCGAGTTCGAGGGCGTCCACTTCCTCCAACCAGATACGGGCGATTGCGCGCGCGTCGCGGCTGCTCTTGCCCGCGCTTCTCGGACCGAACGCGACGTTGTCGAGCACGCTGAGGTGCGGGAACAGGAGGGGTTGCTGCGCGAGCAGCGACACCCCGCGCTCATGCGGCGGAACCCAGACGTGCGCCGCCGGATCAGCCAGCGTGCGGCCTGCGAGCGTGCGGCCCGCCAGCTGCACATGGCCAGTGTCCGGTCGCAGCAGTCCCGCGACCAAATTCAGCAGCGTCGACTTGCCCGCGCCATTGGGCCCCAGCACGGCGACCGTCTCCCCCGCCGCGACGTTCAGTTCGACCGAGAAGTTGCGCGCGGTGACCGCCGCCGCGAGGTCGAGCGTCACGGCACGATCGGGCGTCACAGCCCGATCGGGCGTCACAGCACGATGGGGCGTCACAGCGGCATCCCGCGTGCCGGCTGGTCACGCTCTGACAGGCGGCGCTCTGAAAGGCTGCGCTCCGACCCTCCGCGCTCCGACCCTCTGCGCTCCGACACCCCGCGCGACAGCCCCACCACGACGACGGCCACCAGCACCAGAACCAGGGAAAGGGCGACCGCGGCGTCCGGGTCGGTTTCGCGCTGCAGGTATATCTCCAGCGGCAGGGTTCGGGTGACGCCCTGGAGGCTTCCCGCGAAGGT
Organism: Glaciihabitans tibetensis; assembly: GCF_003003265.1. Lineage (GTDB taxonomy): Bacteria > Actinomycetota > Actinomycetes > Actinomycetales > Microbacteriaceae > Glaciihabitans > Glaciihabitans tibetensis. The sequence goes on along the minus strand of NZ_PVTL01000007.1, from coordinate 155,122 downwards.
GAGCGTGGCGCCGAACTCGCCGAGGGCGCGGGCGAACGACAGCATGGCGCCGGAGATCAGGGCGGGAAGCACCAGCGGAAGGGTGACCCGCAACAGCACCGTCGTCGGCTTCGCGCCGAGGGTCGCCGCTACGGCCTCGTAGCGGGTTCCGACCGTGCGCAGCGCCCCCTCGAGGCTGAGCACGAGAAACGGCAACGCCACAAAGGTCTGCGCGATCACCACCGCGGTCGTGGAAAACGCGATCTGGATGCCGAGCACCTCGAGCGTCGACCCGAGCAGCCCGCGCCGACCGAACGTGTAGAGCAGCGCGATCCCGCCGACCACCGGCGGCAGCACCAGCGGCAGCAGCACCAGCGCGCGAAGCACCTTCTGCCCGGCGAACTGCGTGCGCGCCAGCAGCAGCGCCAGCGGCACGCCGAGCACGACACAGAGCGCGGTCGACACCACCGAGGTCCGCAGGCTCAGCCCCAACGCCGCCACAGACGACTCGCTCGTAACCAGTGCGCCAAATTCCGGCCAGTTCACCCGCGTGATCATGGCGACCAAAGGCAAAACGATGAAGAGGGCGCCGACGGATGCCACGATGCCCACCCACCGCGGAAGCCCGAGCACCACCGGCCTCGAGTTCGGCACCGGCTTCGAAGTCACCGAAGACACCGAAGTCACCGAAGACACGTCCCGGCGCATGTCACGGCGCATGTCACGGAGCACCGAAGCCCGCGTCAGCGAGCACACGCTGGCCGACCGGACCGGTGACGAAGTCGATGAACGCGGCGGCGAGCTCGCCGTTCCCAGAGCCGTTCCCAGCACCGTTCCCAGCACCATCGACAGCGGCGATCGGATACGTGTTCACGGCCGCGCCCGCTTCGTCGAAGGAGATGCCCGTCACTGACTCACCCGCCGCCTCGACATCAGTGACGTAGACGAGACCGGCGTCGGCTTCACCCGAGCTGACCTTGCCGAGCACGTCCGTGACCGATGACTCCTCGCTGACGGGCTTGAGTGTCACGCCCGTCGCCGTCTCGATGGCCACCGTCGCGGCACCGCACGGAAGCTGCGGCGCACACACCACCGTCTTCAGGCCGGGCGCAGCGAGATCGGCGAAATCCTTGATCCCCGCCGGATTTCCGGGCGGTACCGCGATCGTCAACGTGTTGGACGCGAAGTTCACCGCGTCACCGCTGAGCAGGCCAGCGTCGCCCAGCTTGGCCATGTTCCTGGTGTCAGCCGAGGCAAACACGTCCGCGGGCGCGCCCTCGGTGATCTGGGTGACCAGATCGGAGGATCCCGCGAAGTTCAGCACCACCGACGTATCGGGGTTGGCGGCTTCGAACTCGGTCGCGAGCTCCGTGAACGTGCTCGTGAGCGACGCGGCGGCGAACACCGTGATGGAACCCGACACGCGCGAACCGCCCGCACACCCCGAAAGCGCGACCGAGACACCAGCAGCAACGAGAGCAGCCGCGACAGCAACACGGGCAACACCCCGCGGGTTCCCCAAGCCGAGCCGCGAGCGACGTGCCGAGCCCATCTCAGCTTCTTCCGGGAGTCTCAACGATGACCGTCGTCGCCTTGACCACCGCGATGGCGACGGACCCGAGCTCGAGCCCCAGCTCGCGCACGGCCTCGCTGCTCATCAGAGACACCACGCGATGTGGCCCGCACTGCAGTTCCACCTGGGCCATCACCTTGTCCATCGTGATCTCGGTCACCAGCCCAACAAACCGGTTGCGCGCCGACCGGCCGATCTCGGACGGATCGACGGGCAGCACCGCGTTTTTGCGTGCGAGATGCGCGAGGGCGAGTCCGTCGAGAACCGTTCGGCCCGAGTCATCCTGACCCGCGTCGAGAAGCCCGTTGTCGATCCACCGCCGGACCGTGTCGTCGCTGACGCCGAGATACACGGCCGCGTCCTTTATCCGTATCTGCGACATGATCGCCATCGTACAGCCGCAACTGCGGGTCGCGCCAGAATGTCAGATCAGATGGGAAGCCAGATCAGACAGACGCTAGATCAGAGCAGACCCCGCCGCTCAGCCTCAGACACAGCCCTCCGGCGCGACGACACGTTGAGCTTGCGGTAAATGCCGCGCATATGCGTCTTCACGGTATTGACCGACAGCAGCATGTCTGAGGAGATTTCGGCGACCGTGCGCAACGACTTCAACTCAGCCAGCAGCTCGCGCTCCTTGGGGGTGAGATGGCCGAGCCCGGAATCGGGGCGACTCATACCGGACGCGATCAGCTGCTCCGCGACCGGAATGTGGTCGCCGAAGCGGTCGAGTCCGCGCGCGAGCACCGTGCGCACCACGGATGGCTCCGAGCGCAATACCTCGGCGAAGGCTCCAGTGTCGCCCGCCCCCGCGAGCGCCCGAATCATCGCCTCGTGCGCGCGGAACGAGTTACCGGACTCGAACTCGAGCACAGAATCCAACGACCAGGCGATGATCTCCGAGGACGGCGTGCGCGGGCGGTGAGACGATTCCAGGAGCGGGGAGAGGATGCCGCGGGCCGACGATTGGCGACCCATCGAGTAGTGCACCAGCGCAGAGGCGACCTGCCAGTCGTACCCGTCACCGAGAACAACCCGCGACCGCTCGAGCAGCCGCTCAGTCCACCGCGGCTCCCCCAGCGCGCGCGCCATGCTCAGCCCCGCGTGCAGCGACGGCACGACCAGGCTCGGTGCCGCCTGCAGCGCATAGTTTGGCGGCCACGCCCCGGTGAATTCCTGCGCGACCCTCCTGCGGTCGGGCAGAGTGTCGAAGGTGACCCACTGGTACACGTGGCGCGCTTGGAGTGCTAGTTCCTCCAGAGGCTGCTGGGCGGCAAATTGCTGGGCCAGCTCCGCGTTCGCTTGGGCCGCAGCGACATCCAACATCTCGAACCGACCCCAGGCGATGAGAATGTTCGCGGCCGCGAGGGCGAGGCTGAGGTCCTGGCTCTCGGTGTCCTCGGCCAGCGCGACGGCGCGTTCGGCGTAAGCGAGCGTTTGACGCAGGTCGGTTCGTCCGAGCGCCGTGGCCGCCAGCCCGACCATGCTCATCACCTCGCTCGAGAGGTCACCCCGGCTTTCGGCGGTGGCCCGGGAGGCCTCCAACTCCTCCCGGGCCCCGGAAACCTCGCCCACCCTCGTCTGGGCGAGTCCGCGGGTGAGGTGCACGGCGGTCCGCAAGGGTGCGGGGAGGGCGCTGATGGTTTCGTCGGGCCACCCCGACGACACCGCGGTGACGCGCTCGTTGTGGGCGAGCGCGATGCGCACGGCGACGACGTATTTCAGCCAATCCCACTCGAGGGCATCCTCATCCTGGAGGCCGCGGGGTTTCGCGTTGGCCATTGTTTCTTCGGCGCGCTCGACCTTTCCCTCGGACACGGCCGCGAGGGCAACGATCAACGGGGAGAACACGCCAGCCAGGAGGGCGGACCCGTGGGTGGCGGCGAGCGCCAGCAGGTCGGACGAGTGCCCGTCGGCGATGAGCTCGCAGCCGACGCGACGCATCACGGAGTGGAGCAGCTCGGGCTCGGCCAATTCGGCAGCGAGCCGGAGTGCGGCTCGGGGGTCGCCCCATTCCAGATGCCAGGCCACCGCGATCGCACCGCCGCGGCGGAGCAACCCGGGCTGGGAGCTGATCAGCTTTTCACGGAGAAATTCCGCATACAGCGGATTGACGCGGTACCAGGATCTTCCGTTGGAATCGGTGGACGTGCGGCGGAGCATGGGGTTGTTGCGCGCGAGCCGACGCAGCGAAATAGCGCTTGATTCCTGCTGCAGGATCGCGTCGGCCAGGTCCGCCGAGAGCACCGGGCAGATCGCAAACGCGAACAGCGTCGGTTGGTCCTGAGGATCGACCTGGTCGAAGATCTCGCGCTGGAAATATTCGTAGAGCACGTCGGGGTCGAGAAGTTCCCGCGCACTGGCCGCGGGTACGTCGGTGGGAATCGCGCCCTGGGGAAGTGCAACTTCGGGGAGCGCGAGCCCGAGTACGGCCGGCCACCCCTCGGACGAACGGAAAAGTTCGTCGATCACGCACTCCGCGACGGCGAAGCCATCGAACAGCTCGGCCGTCTCACTTCGTGTGAACAACAGGGACTTTGCGTCGATTTCGTGCACCCGACGCACGAGCCGCGCGCGCTGGTCCGGAAGAGACGTGCGGGTGGCGAATGCGAGGTGCGCGTTCGCGGGACACAGCTCGAGGAGCTCACGAAACTCGTCCTCCGCTGGCGAGCCCGCCAACAGGTGAGTGTCGTCGAGGATCACCGCAGCGCCGTCGCCCAGCTCCTCGAGCGCTGCCTGGATATCCAGCAGAAACCGGCGGTGATCCTTCGGTTCGAAACCGCCGGCCGGGGGCGGGGCCGGCAGGACCAGCTGTCCGCTGCTGACGCTCGCGGGAGCCGCCATCTCCACGGCCGTCAGTACCGACTCCCAGAACACCGATGGGTCGCGGTCATCCCGGTCCAGTGAGCACCATCCCACTGCGCGCCCGGCGGCTAAGGCGACCGACATCCACTGCCCAAGCAACACGGTCTTGCCGTGCCCCGCCGGCGCGCTGAGCACGACAAACGAACCACCGGGAGGGCTCAGCCCCGCCGCGAGCTCATCGAGCAGTCGTGGGCGGTCGACGAGTCGCCCCGAGACGTTGGGCTGTGAGAGTCTCACTTGCCGTTGTAGTGATTGAGTGTCCGGTCTACTGGTCCACATGGGGTGAATATACGACCGGGAATGCCGGGTATGTAACCCGTCAAAGGTCATACTCACCCGATTGAGGTGAGACTGCACACTCGCCCGTCGTGGGCGACCTCGCCCGAGCACCGGGCCAATACGCTGCGTAAGCCAACACGCTGCGCACAAGGAGGAGCACATGGGACCCGTAATAGGCGAGATTCTCCCGCTGGCCGTGGGTGTCGCCATCAGTCCGATCCCGATCATCGCCGCCATCCTGATGCTGCTTGCACCGAAGGCACGTGCGACGAGCGTCGGTTTTCTGATCGGCTGGTGCGCGGGGATTCTTGTGGTGACGACGGCTTTTGTGCTGCTTTCCGCCGTAATTCCCGCAACCGATTCCTCGGACGAACGTCCCGTGGTGGGCACGATAAAGATAGTTCTGGGTGCCCTTCTGCTCTTGGTTGCGGCCCGCCAGTGGAGAACACGGCCTCGCGGCAGCGAAAAACCTGCCCTACCCAGGTGGATGTCTGCCATCGCCACCATGACCGTAGCGCGAGGTCTGGCGCTCGGGTTTGTTCTCGCCGCCGTGAACCCGAAGAACCTGCTGCTGTCTGCCAGCGCGGGCATCGCGATCGGAACCGCCGGACTCAGCACCGGATACGAGTTTCTTTCGATCGCCGTGTTCGCGGTCGCGGCCGCCTCGACCGTCGCAGTGCCGGTTATCGCGTACTTTGCCGCCGCGTCGCGGATGCGCGGTCCGCTCGAAAATCTGCGGGTCTGGCTGGAGCGCAACAATCACACGGTGATGAGCGTGCTGCTACTCGTGATCGGCGTCGTGGTGATCGGGCAGGGGATCGCCGAGTTCGGAGCCTAGCGGTTGGGCGCACTTGGCTCGCCGGCGGTTAGGCAGAGCGATCTAACTCGGGACCGGGTTCTCGCCCGTTTTGGGTCTTCTCCCACCCGGCCAGCTGGCCAAAAATCGAATCAAACTCGCGCCCCCTGGAGGTCCACATGCCCTTAGCTCCGATTGAAATACTGACGCTCGCGTTTCCCGGCAACAAATTCAACGGCAGGATCCTGCCGGAACTCGCCAAGTTGGTCGAAACCGACACCATCACCATCATCGACGGACTGTTTGTCGGGGTGGACGCGGACGGCACGGTGGTCTTCACCGAGTTCGACGAGCTCAAGAGCGACACGGACGCCTCCGCAATCACCGAGTTGGTCGAGCGCTTTGACGAACTCATCTCATCCGAGGACGTCGCCGAGATCGCCGCCGCGCTTGAACCCAACAGTTCAGCGGCCATCCTGGTCTTTGAACACAGTTGGATGACACCGCTTCGCGATGCACTGGTCGGATCCGGCGGCGTCCTGGTGGACAGCGTTCGCATCCCCGGCCAAGTGGTCGAGGAGGTCCTCGCTGCCGTGGCAGAGCTCGACGAGCTCGAACAGGAAGAACAGACACTCCAAGAACAGAAGGCGGAATAATGTTGCGTCGACGAATGGGAAGACCAGGCCTCGTGGGAACGATGGCCCGCACGGCTGTTGTGGCGGGAACCGCCACAGCCGTGGCCGGAAATGTGCAGCGCAGGCAACAGACGCGCGCGGACAACAAGGCGGCTGAGGAGGCCGAGAGCTTCCAGCAGGAGCAGGCCTATCAGGAGCCCGCTCCCGTCGCGCCCGCCGCGCCCGCCCCTTCACCTCCCGCCGAAAGCTCGCAAGATGTGATGCTCGAGCAGCTGGCGAAGCTTGGCCAACTCAAGCAGGCGGGGCTCATCGATGACGCCGAGTTCTCCGCGGCGAAAGCGAAAGTGCTGGGGATCTAGCCGGACTACAAAGCCGGCCGAGATACAACAAGACAAAGACAAAAAGACAAAGACAAATAAGAAGCGGGACGAGTCATCCGACTCGTCCCGCTCTTTGCGTTGCACTGCGTTTGTTTCGCTAGCCCCCGACACCTGCCGGTGTGCCCGCTGCGGTAGTTGTCGCCGAGGCGGCTGTCGCAGCAGTGGCTGTCGCAGCAGTGGCTGTCGCAGCCGCCGCCGGCGGGCGCTGCACGAGTTCGATCACCACGATGGCAGCCACGGCGCCGGCGAGCGTCCAGAAGATCAACGCCGGTGAGATCGGACGATTCAGCACGAGCACAAGCGACGCAATCACGGCAACAGCGGAGCGAAGGAGCACCCGCTGGTTGTAGACCCAGGTACCAACCGCGCCCGTGGTCACGTTGCGCTGCTCGGCAAACCCGCGCACCCCGTCTGCGCCGGAACGCGCGAGGGACCGCAGCTTGCGGGCAGGCTCAAACGGACCGGAGAACCAGGCCACTATCGCCACCACGACCGCCAGGGTGAGCACGGCCGCCGCCGTCGAGCGCATGCCCTCGACGACTTGCTCGAACAGGGCGTTCGACACGCCGCTCGGCACCATCTCGGGGCTGACCGAGCCGATGAAGAGCGCGTGCCCCACCACAAACAGGATCGCCGTGAGCACCATCATCAGGGCCAGAGCCAGGGCGGTCACGATCAACGCGACCGACTTGCGACGGGCGACGAGCACTCCAGCAGCCAAAAACGCGATCGCGATCCAGGGCAGCCAGATACCCGCGGCGACGGCCAATTGGTACGCGAGCTGAATGGTGGGCAGGGAGTCGGATTGCGCAACCACGATGGTGCGGTCGACCGAGGGGATGTTGCTCGCGAAGTCGATTCCCTGGTTCAGGAGAGCGGTTTTGACAGCATCGATGATGGGGCCGAGCTGGATCCCAATCTCTCCCCCTCCGCCGACGGTGATGGCGGAGTCCGGGTCGTTGGTGATCACGGCCGTCAGCTGGGTATGGGTTACTCCAAGCGCCGTGGCCCATACGTCCGCGAAGGCGTCGGATTGCACGAATGCTGCGATCCTCGATTCGATCAGCGACTGGATTCCCGCCGCCGCCGGGCCCTTGAGTGCGTCGAGCGCGGCGGTCGCCCGCGGGCCCGTGCCCAGGGAGGTGATGCCGTCTACGAGGTCGGATGTGAGCGTGGGAACGTCGATATTTTCATTGACTACCGCGACTGCCTGGTCCGTGACGTAGGTCTGCACGGCCGGATCGTCCGCAAGGGGAGCAAAGGTTGCGACGAACCGGTCTCGTTCCGTGAGTTCGGCTTGCGCCCACACGGCGATGATGGCGACCGGTGCCAGAAGTACACCGATCAGAACCAACACCGTGGACAGCAGGGCCCAGCCGCGTGAGCGACGTTTTGCCCGCGGCGGCGCGAAGTCCATCTTTGAACGGAGAGCCTCATTCTCGGCCTCGAGTGCCGTTAGCCGACGTTGCAGTTCCGCGGACTGGAGCGCGGATAGGTCTCGTTCTGCGACGTTCTGCTGCTGTTCCATAACAACCTCCCACCGTGGGTGAGACACCAGAGAACATCCGGGCGCTTCGACCCGGCACCCCCGTAGCGGGTGAGTTCTGACCTGCCGTCAGTTCACCCACGACAGATGATGGCCGCTCGCCCATCTCGGTGGCAAAGTCGACGACATGCGGAGGCACCGCGGAGAGAAGGCACACTGATGGACAGCGTCTGGTCGGACTTTTGGTCGGTTGTCTGGCTCTTCCTCGTGGGGTTCGCGTTTGTTGTTTACCTTTTTGCCGTCATCACGGTGCTCCGCGACATCTACCGCGACCGCACCCTGAACGGCTGGGGGAAAGCCGCCTGGACACTCTTTTTGATCTTCGTGCCGTTCCTCACGGTGCTCGTGTACGTCATCGCCCGCGGCGCCGGTATGGTCGACCGGCTCGAGCCGCGCGGGAATTACCAGCCCCCCGAGGACTACGCGCAGCCCCAGCCGCTGGCTGCCCCGGCCAGCGAGATCAAGCGCGCAAAGGAACTCGTCGACGCCGGGGTGATCACCCCCGGCGAGTTCGAGGCGCTCAAGAGCAAGGCGCTCGGCAACCGGTACTAAAGATCGATCGCGAAAATTCGCTGCGTTGCACGACGCCCCAGTCCGGGGGCGACCGCTGGTGTGGGCTTCCGGTCCACGCGATGCTGTGGAGGTGACCTCCCCTTCGACTCGCCCTCCTACAGGCTCGCGCGGGCTGATGATCGATGGACTCGGGCAGCGCGAAATCCGCCGCCTCATCCGACGTGTTGTTCTGGTGTTTGTCGTCGCCCTGCTGGTCGGTACGACCGGGGCGATCGCCCTGTGGCTAGTGGATGGCGCCAAGCACTCCCTGGTGGGCGGCGTATTTCTCGCGCTCACCTTGGCCTGCTTTGCCGCAAGCGTCGCATGCTGGACAACAATCTTTCCTGTGACCGGCGGGGATCGAGATATTTTTGGCTCTGACGCCGCACTCGCGAAAACCGTGCGCAGAGCAGTCCTGTCGTCGACGGCGCCCACCGTGCCGCCCAGCGCGCAGCCCGCCGTTGCTCTTACGCCAGACCAACGCCGGCTGGCAGCCCGCTTCGCGGCGATCCAGTCAGTGGCGATGCCTTTTCAGGTAGCGCAGGGCCTGTTGGCACTCCTGGGCGCTCTCTTCCTGGGCGCAAGCAACCTGCTCGGGCAGGACAGCGAGTTCCGGACTTTCCAGATCGTGATGATCGCCGTCGGTGGCATCGTTCTGGTGGCCGTCTCGCTGTTCGCGCTGCGCAACTGGCGCAGGATCACGCGGTACCGCGATGCCCACAGCGCCGAGCTCGGAGATTTCCCCGCCACGACCCCGACACGCCGCCCCAAAAACTGAGAAATCATTTTTGACGCCCCAATTTCGGGGCACCCTGTGAGTAGATCTGCGGACAACCCGCTCAATTCCAGTCATCCACAGGGGACAGTTCTATCCACAGCCTGTGGAGAATCACATCGGCGTAATTACTACACGTAGTGGCCCAAGAAAATGTCAGACCCCATATGTAGTATTGAAGTCTCAGCACGGCCGGCAACACCGTCCCGCACTAACTTCACGAAAGGACCTCGCACCATGGCGATCACGGTCTACAGCAAGCCCTCCTGTGTCCAGTGCACGGCGACCTACCGCGCGCTCGACAAAAAGGGCATCGAGTACGAAATCTTCGACGTTTCCGTCGACGAGAAGGCACTCGAGGCCGTTCGGTCGCTTGGGTACATGCAGGCCCCCGTCGTCATCACCGATGACGACCACTGGAGCGGATTCCGCCCCGACAAGATCGCCCTCCTCGCTAGCTAAGTAATAGTTAGGTAACGAGCTGGCTGAGAAAGTTAGCCAAGTAACGAACAAGCTCAACCGACGGTAGTGGGGGTGCACAAACAATGACTGAACTCGTCTATTTCTCGAGTGCCTCCGGCAATACTCACCGTTTCATCGAGAAGCTCGGGCGCCCGGCATCCCGCATTCCGCTCCACGGTCATGTAGACGGAATACGGCAAGACACGCTGCGCGCGGATTCTCCCTACGTACTCGTGCTCCCCACCTACGGCGGCGGGCTCAACAACGATGCCGTACCTCGGCAGGTCAAGCGGTTTCTGAACGACGAGAACAATCGTTCACTCATCCGTGGGGTCATCGGCGCAGGCAACACCAACTTCGGACAGGCCTTCTGCCTTGCGGGCGACATTGTCGCAGCCAAGTGCAAAGTTCCCCACCTCTACAAATTTGAAGTATTCGGCACACCCGACGACGTACTTGCCGTCGACGAAGGATTGGACACCTTTTGGACCTCCCTGTAATTGAGACCCCCGGTAAGGTCCAGATGGACTACCACTCGCTCAACGCGATGCTCAACCTCTACGGCGAGCGTGGAGAGATCCAGTTCGACAAGGATCGCGAGGCGGCGCGCGAGTTCTTCCTCCAGCATGTCAACCAGAACACGGTGTTCTTCCACTCGCTGCGCGAGCGCCTCGACTACCTGATCGAGAAGGAGTACTACGAGAAGGAGCTCATCGAGAGCTACTCCTTCGAGTTCATCACCAAGCTCAACGACCTGGCGTACTCGAAGAAGTTCCGCTTCCAGTCGTTCCTTGGCGCGTTCAAGTACTACACCTCCTACACGCTGAAGACCTTCGACGGAAACCGCTACCTCGAGCGCTTCGAAGACCGTGTTGTGATGACCTCACTCGGACTCGCCGCGGGCAACGAAGCCCTCGCGACCAACCTGGTCGAGGAGATCCTCGCGGGTCGCTTCCAGCCGGCCACCCCGACGTTCCTGAACTCGGGCAAGGCACAGCGCGGCGAGCTCGTCTCCTGCTTCCTGCTGCGCATCGAAGACAACATGGAGTCGATCTCCCGCGGCATCAATTCCTCGCTGCAGCTGTCTAAGCGCGGCGGCGGAGTAGCACTGCTGCTGTCGAACATCCGTGAGTCCGGAGCCCCGATCAAGCAGATCGAGAACCAGTCCTCCGGAATCATCCCCGTGATGAAGCTCCTCGAAGACTCCTTCAGCTACGCCAACCAGCTCGGTGCCCGCCAGGGTGCGGGAGCTGTGTACCTGCAGGCTCACCACCCCGACATCATGCGCTTCCTCGACACCAAGCGAGAGAATGCCGACGAGAAGATCCGCATCAAGACGCTGTCGCTGGGTGTTGTTGTTCCCGACATCACGTTCGAACTCGCGAAGAATGACGAGTGGATGTATCTCTTCTCTCCGTACGACGTCGAGCGTGTGTACGGCACCCCGTTCGCCGACATCTCGGTCACCGAGAAGTACCGCGAAATGGTCGACAACCCGGCCATCAAGAAGACCAAGATCAAGGCCCGCGAGTTCTTCCAGACCCTCGCCGAGATCCAGTTCGAGTCCGGCTACCCGTACATCATGTTCGAGGACACCGTCAACGCTGCGAACCCCATCAAGGGCCGCATCAACATGTCGAACCTCTGCTCCGAGATCCTCCAGGTCAACACCCCGACCACGTACAACGAAGACCTCTCGTACAACCAGATCGGTAAGGACATCAGCTGCAACCTCGGCTCGATGAACATCGCGCTGTCGATGGACTCCCCCGACTTCGGCCTCACGGTCGAGACCGCAATCCGCGGCCTCTCCTCCGTCTCCGACCAGAGCCACATCGCCTCGGTGCGCTCGATCGAAGACGGCAACGACAAGTCGCACGCCATCGGCCTCGGCCAGATGAACCTGCACGGCTACCTCGCTCGTGAGCGCATCTTCTACGGTTCAGAAGAGGGCATCGACTTCACGAACATCTACTTCTACACGGTGCTGTTCCACGCGATTCGCGCCTCGAACCGCATCGCGATCGAGCGCGGCATCGCCTTCGAGGGCTTCGCCGACTCGACCTACGCCTCGGGCACCTTCTTCGACAAGTACACGGGTCAGGAATGGGTTCCGGCCACCGACAAGGTGCGGGGCCTCTTCGAGACCTCCGGCGTGCACATCCCGACGCAGGCTGACTGGGACCAGCTGAAGGCCTCCGTCATGGAGCACGGCATCTACAACCAGAACCTCCAGGCCGTGCCGCCGACCGGCTCGATCTCGTACATCAACAACTCGACCTCGTCGATCCACCCGATCGCCTCCAAGATCGAGATCCGCAAGGAAGGCAAGCTCGGCCGCGTCTACTACCCCGCGCCGTTCATGACCAACGACAACCTGGAGTACTACCAGGACGCGTACGAGATCGGCTACGAGAAGGTCATCGACACCTACGCCGCCGCCACCCAGCACGTCGACCAGGGCCTGTCGCTGACGCTGTTCTTCAAGGACACCGCCACCACCCGCGACATCAACCGCGCCCAGATCTACGCCTGGAAAAAGGGCATCAAGACGATCTACTACATCCGTCTGCGCCAGATGGCCCTCGAAGGAACCGAGGTTGACGGCTGCGTCAGCTGCATGCTGTAGGAAACACACTGTTTCATAGTTCACAAAACAATAATTAGATGGCGGATGACGCGTGCCCCGCGTCATCCGCCTCACCCCATCTCCACCGGCAATAGCCGAGCAGCCTCCACAGCTGCGTCAACCTCAGGAACCGGACATGACCGAGAAACTCAAGCTAGTCAGCCACGTTGATGCGATCAACTGGAACAAGATCGAAGACGAAAAAGACGTCGAGGTCTGGAACCGTCTCGTCAACAACTTCTGGCTGCCCGAGAAGATCCCGCTGTCCAACGACATCCAGTCCTGGAACACCCTGACTCCCGCCGAGCAGAAGCTCACCATGCGCGTGTTCACCGGGCTCACCCTGCTCGACACGATCCAGGGCACCGTCGGCGCCGTTTCGCTTATTCCCGACGCGATCACTCCGCACGAGGAGGCCGTCTACACCAACATCGCGTTTATGGAGTCGGTGCACGCGAAGAGCTACTCCTCGATCTTCTCCACCCTGAGCAACACGAAGGACATCGACGAGGCGTTCCGCTGGTCGACGGAGAACGTGAACCTTCAGAAGAAGGCCGAGATCGTCATGAACTACTACCGGGGAGACGACCCGCTTAAGCGCAAGGTTGCTTCGACCCTGCTCGAGTCGTTCCTCTTCTATTCGGGCTTCTACCTGCCGATGTACTGGTCCAGCCACGCGAAGCTGACCAACACCGCTGACTTGATCCGTCTCATCATCCGTGACGAGGCCGTGCACGGGTACTACATCGGCTACAAGTTCCAGAAGGGCCTCGAGAAAGAGACCCAGGAGCGCCGCGACGAGCTCAAGGACTACACCTACAGCCTGCTGTACGAGCTCTACGACAACGAGGCCGAGTACACGCAGGACCTCTACGACGAGGTTGGCCTGACCGAGGACGTCAAGAAGTTCCTGCACTACAACGCCAACAAGGCGCTGATGAACCTCGGCTACGAGGCCATCTTCCCGAAGGACATCACCGACGTGAACCCGGCCATCCTGTCGGCCCTGTCGCCCAACTCGGACGAGAACCACGACTTCTTCTCCGGCTCGGGTTCCTCCTACGTCATCGGCAAGGCCGTTGTCACCGAGGACGAGGACTGGGACTTCTAGTCTCGTTCCAGCACACGCAACACACAAAATGCCCTGAGCGCGCTGTTCATCACAGCGGGCCAGGGCATTTTCTGTCTAGCGCTCGCTAGCGTCACGCAGCCGCTTGCCCGTCTCCCGCACGAACTCCAGGAACACCTCATCACCGTGCAGCTCGTACTCGACGCCGGGCGGAATCCAGGCGAGCGAGCCGAACATGCCCTCCACCGAGTCACCGCCGATCGGCCAACGGGTGTGCTCGGCGTCGACTGCTTCGGCGCCGGTCGCCCACGGCCCAAAGTGCGTCCGCATTTGCTCGATCGGCATCCGCATCACCACCTCGGCGTTCAGCCGCCCGCGGTGCAGGGAGGCGAGTGCGACCGCGACAAATTCGGCGGCGTCGGCTACCGGGAGCTGACGCGGTTCGCAGTGCACCCGGGTGCCGAAGAAGGAGCTGATCCGATCGACCCTGAAGGTGCGCCAGTCTTCGCGGCGGAGATCCCAGCACACAAAAAACCAGGTGCGCCCGGCTGCGACCAGCGAGTGCGGCTCGACCGCCCGTTCGCTCGTCACTCCGTCCGCCGCCACGTAGGAGAACCGGATGCGTTCGTGGTCACGACAGGCGAGAGCAAGCTGGCCGAGTAGCTCAGCCGAGATCCGTTCGCCCCGGGGCGTGAGCGACTGCACCGCGACCGACAGGGCGTTGACTCGTTGGCGCAGCGCCGTCGGGAGCACCTGCTCGAACTTCGCGAGGGCGCTGAGGGTGGTCTGCTCACCATCCGCGATGCCCTGCGTCGCGGCAACCCGCAGGCCGACCGCCATGGTCACCGCCTCGTCGTCGGTGAGCAGCAGTGGCGGGAGCTCGGCGCCCGCCTCGAGACGATAGCCGCCCGCGGCGCCGCGGGTGGCTTCTACGCGGTAGCCCAACTCGCGCAGCCGGTCGATGTCGCGGCGGAGGGTACGACCCGTCACCGCGAGTCGCTCTGCCAGCTCGGCTCCGGTCCACTGGCGGTGGGTCTGCAGCAGGTTGAGCAGCGCCAGGATGCGTGATGTGGTCTCCGCCATGCCCCAATCTTGTTCCTTTTTCAGGACAGAAAGCGACCTATTTCAGACTTAGCGTGGCGGCATGAACCCACCTACAAACACACAAACAGACACACAAACAGAAACCCGGCCCACAGAAACGGTGATCTTCGCCGAAGGCCTCAGTAAGCAGTTCCAGGTCAAACGCGAGCGCGTTGATGCCGTGACCGGTCTCGACCTGGAGGTGCGGCGAGGCGAGCTCGTCGCGTTCCTCGGGCCGAACGGTGCGGGCAAGTCGACGAGCCTGCGGATGCTCACGACCCTGCTCACGCCCAGCTCCGGAACCGCCACCATCTGCGGCCATAGCGTGCTCGCCGATCCCGCGTCCGTTCGCCGCCGCATCGGCTACATCGGCCAGGGCAACAGCGGCAGCTACGGCCAGCGCGTACGCGACGAGATGATGAGCCAGGGCGCTTTCTACGGCATGTCCCGCGCGGCGACAGCGAAGCGGACCGCCGAGTTGCTCGACTCCCTCGAACTCGCACCCCTCGCGAAGCGCACGGTGATGAGCCTCAGCGGGGGCCAAAAGCGACGCCTGGACATCGCCCTCGGGCTCATCCACTCCCCCGAAGTGCTGTTCCTCGATGAGCCGTCGACCGGCCTCGACCCGCAGAGCCGCGCGCACCTGTGGCAGCACATCCTCGACCTCCGCCGAGACCACGGCACCACCATCTTCGTCACCACTCACTACCTCGATGAAGCGGACCAGTTCGCCGAACGGGTGATGGTCATGGACCACGGCCGCGTGATTGCCGACGACACCGCCGACGCGCTCAAAACTACCCTCGCCGGTGACGTGATCACCGTTGGCTTTTCCAGCGAAGCGGATGCCACGGCCGCACGCACTGTGATCGGCGAGGTGACCGGCGCCGAGACATCCGCCGACCCAGGTTCAGCCACAACTGCACCCCCTGTGACAGCACTCTCTGTGACCGTGCAGTCCGGGGACCGGCTGCTGCCGCGGCTGCTGCACGGGCTCGATGCTGCGGGCGTGCCGGCGGTATCGGCCACCCTGCGCCAACCCACCCTGGACGACGTGTTTCTCTCGCTCACCGGACGGAGTCTGCGGGAGGAAAGCGCGGGAACAGGAAGTGCGGGCGCACCCAAGCTCACCCCAACCGAAAGCGAGTCCCTCGTATGAGTACCTCAAGCGTCACTACCTCAAGCGTGACTACCTCAAGCGTGGCTACCTCAAGCGCAGCCACCCCAACCGGCGCGCCCAACGCCGCCCGCGACACCTGGAACATCCTCGTGCGAGAACTGCGTCCGTTGGCGCGCGACCCGTTCTCGCTGATCTTCAGCCTGCTGCAACCGCTGGTATTCCTCGGGCTGTACGGGCCGCTTCTCGTGTCATCGTCCGGGCAGCCGGTGGGCGAGACGCTGAGCTGGTTTGTTCCCGGCATCCTCGTCATGATCGCTCTGTTCGCTACGGCGGCGACGGGATCCAACCTGCTGTTCGAGATGCAGACCGGATCGCATGAGCGCACTCTGGTCGCGCCGATTGCGCGTTCCTCGTTGATCCTCGGCCGTTCCCTCAAAGAGATGGCGCCGATTATCGTTCAGGCCGGGGTGATCGCGGTCGCGACGATTCCGTTCGGGTTCACGGTGAACCTGCCCGGAATGCTGATCGGGCTCGTCCTTCTCGCCATCTTCGGCATGGGTTTTGGTGCGTTGAGCTACGCCCTCGCCCTCGCGAGCCACGGTCGCGACTGGTTGTTCTGGGGAGTGCAGCAGGCGGCGATCTTTCCGCTGATGATCCTCTCGGGGATGCTGCTGCCACTCGAAACCGGACCGGAATGGATGCGCGCGGTCGCAGCCGTGAACCCGGTGAGCTACGTCGTCACCGCCGAGCGCGCCCTCTTCGCGGGCGACCTCGCGTCCGCCGAGGTGCTGTGGGGATTCGTCGCGGCGATCATTCTTGCGGTTGTCGGGCTTGCGGTCGGCATCCGATCCGTTCGACGGTCGAAGTAAAAGCAAGTGACGAAGCAAGTGACGAAGCAAAGGAGCACCATCATGGACTGGAAGATCGAATTGCTCGCCGTTCCCGTTACCGACGTGGACCGCGCGAAGGACTTCTATACGAAAATCGGATTCAACGACGACGTGGACGTGCGCGTCAGCGAGACCCTGCGCTTCGTTCAGCTCACTCCGCCGGGGTCCGCATGCTCCATCTGCCTCGGCGAGGGCCTCACCAAGATGGCGCCGGGTTCGCTCGACAGCATCCAAATCGTGGTCAAAAACGCGGACGAAGCCCGCGCGCACCTCGTCGAGCGCGGGATCGAGGCGAGCGAGGTCGACGAGCAGGACTGGGGCCGCTTCGTGTACTTCTCGGACCCGGATGGCAACTCCTGGAGCCTTCAAGAGCTGGTTCCGCGGGACTGAGAGCGTGCGGGCAGCTGGGGATGCCCGCTAGGCCGAAGGCCTCACAGCGCTGACATGCACGAATGCCGCCAGTTCTTGCGCCATGGGTTCGGCTTCCCAGGAATGATTAGCCCCCGGCATCCGCTTCTGAACGGCTCCGGGGATCGCATTCACGATCGACTCGGCTGCCTGCTCCATGATCGGAAGGGTCTGCTCCCCGTACATGACCTCGACGGGCACCCTGATGCTCGCGAAGAGTTCTCCGTGCGGCGCCGATTCCGCCCACGCGAGCGACTGGGCATCGGCGAGCAGGCTCGGGGCCTGCGCAACCAGCGCGGGGAAGAATGGTGCAGAGCGCGCGCCTTCCAGCCATTCCGGGGGCATGTCCTTCATGTAGTGGAGCAGCGCGCCTTCGAGGTCGCCAGCGTCAACCCGTCGCTCGACCTCTTCGGCCCATTCGCGTCCGCCACTTCCCTGGGGAGCGAGCGGCGCCTCCCAGAGCACAAGCCCGTTCACGGGCAGGCCGGTGGCGGCCGCCGCCAGCGCGATGGAGCACCCGGACGAATGGCCGCACAACACCGCAGACCCTCCTGCGACCTCGAGCAGGGCCGTAATCGCCGCGAGCTCTCGCGGAAGGTCAAGCGAATGGTCGCTCGAATGGTCGCTCGAATGGTCGCGCGAATCGTCGCCCGAATGGTCGCTCGAATGGGCGCGCGACTGGTCGCTCGACTGGTGAGTGGCGTCGTCCACCTGGCTCTCGCCTCTGCCGAGGCGGTCGTAGACGATGGCGGTCACGCTCTGGGCGGCGACGGCCTCAGCGGTCGCGGTGGTGAGCGGATCGCTGGCGCGATGCTGCATTGCGCCAGCGACGAAGATGAGTGCCGGCCCCATGCCGGTCTTGTCGTAGGCGACACGGTCGCCCGCGGAAGACGTCACGAATTCAGTCATGCACATCAGCGTAGACAGAAAGGTGCTGTCTGTCGCGGGGTATTCAGCGGTTGTGGGGAGGCCTCGCCACCCTGCTGCGCGCGATCAGGCGCCCCACCACGCCCACCGCAAATACCGCACCGCCGGCGACAATGGACCCCACCGGGAGCGTCACGACCAGCGCGACACACGCGACCGCGCCCAAAAGCTGGAACGCCCTCGGGTACCGCCGCTGGTCCGACGGTTGGGTGAACGCCGCGACGTTCGCGACGAAGTAATACAGGAGTACGCCGAAGGACGAGAAACCGATGGCGCCGCGAACATCCACAGCGACCACGAGGATGCTGACCGCCGCCGCGAGTGCGATCTCGGCGTGGTGCGGCGTGTGGAAGCGGGGATGCACCGCTGCAAGCCACCGGGGAAGGTCGGACTCTCGCGCCATCGCGAGCGTGGTTCGTCCGATGCCCGCGATCAACGCCAAGAGTGCCCCGAGGGATGCCGCTGCCGCTCCCACCCGCACGATTGGAGCAGCCCAGCTCCAGCCCGCCGCCGCGACCACGTCGCTGAGTGGTTCGTTCGACGCGGCGACTCCTTCGGCACCGAGCGTCGCAAGGAGGGTGAGTGCGATGATTCCGTAGACCACTACCGCGAGAGCCAGCGCGACAGTGATGGCGCGGGGAATCGTGCGGGCAGGGTCCCGTACTTCCTCGCCCATCGTCGCGATGCGCGCGTAGCCCGCGAATGCGAAGAACAGCAGCCCCGCGGACTGCATGACGCCGTACAACCCGCCTGCTGCGAGTTGGTTCGTCAGTGGGTTCGCTCCTGTGCTCGCTGGCGTGCTCGCTGGCGTGCTCGCTGGTGTGCTCGCTGTTGTGCTCGCTGTTGTGCTCGCTGTTGTGCTCGCTGTTGTGCTCGCTGTTGTGCTCGCTGTTGTGCTCGCTGTTGTGCCGCCGGGCCACCCGTCTGCGAAGGGATGGCCCGAGCTAACTCCGGCCGCGACCACAACCGCGAGGGTCAGCAGCACTACAACGACGATGATGCGAGTTAGCCGAGCGGTACGCGTCACGCCGCGGTAGTTGACCGCGGCCAGGCCGATGACCGCGGCAACCGCTACCGGCTTCTCCCACCCGCTCGGCGCTGCGTAGGCCGCGAAAGTGAGAGCCATCGCGGCGCAACTCGCCGTCTTGCCCACCACGAAACCCCAGCCAGCCAGGAATCCCCACCACGGACCCAACCTCTTGCGGCCGAACACGTACGTTCCGCCCGACGTCGGGTACACGGCGGCCAGCTGCGCGGATGAGGTTGCGTTGCAGAATGCGACCACGGCAGCAACGGCAAGTCCGACGAGCAACCCGTTGCCCGCTGCCTGAGCTGCTGGGGTGAAGGCTGCGAACACCCCTGCCCCGATCATGGAGCCGAGGCCGATGAATACCGCGTCGTGCAGCCCGAGCTTGCGGGACAGCGCCGGCGACGCCGTATTGCCGCTCGAAGTCATGCGGCCACTCTAGGAGGTCAGGGTGTCCGGAAAGGGGTGGGGTGTTCATAAGGGGTTGAACGCAGTGACACCTAGAACGGGAACTCGTCCTGCGCCACGGTGTCGTCTGTATCTGGTGGTTCTGCGTCGGTTCGTTCGAGATCGGGTGGTTCGACGTCTGGTGGTTCGGAGTCGGGTGGTTCGGATTCTCCTGGGGTGAATCCTGTTGGCGACGCTTGGGGTGGGGTGGTGTGGAGTCGGGTTTCTGGGGTGGTGGTGTGGGTGGTTCCGGTGGGGGATGTCCAGGTGCAGACGCCGTGTTTGTCTTGGGTGTAGTTCCAGTCGGTGTGGTGTTTTAGGTCGTGGTGTGCGGGGCACAGTGAGGCGAGGTTGGTGGCGTCGGTGGCGCCGCCGTATTGCCAGTCGAGGGTGTGGTCGAGGTCGCAGTTGCGTGCGGGGGTCATACATCCCGGGAATCGGCAGGTCAGGTCTCGGGTCATGAGCCATAACCGCATTGCGGCGGGTACTTTGTAGCGGGTGGTGCCGATGGTGAGGATGGTGCCGGTTTCGGGGTGGGTCAGGATGCGGGTGAAGCTGGTGGCGGTGCCCATCAGTTGCCGGGCGCGGTCCATCGTGATGGGGCCGTATCCCTCGAGCGTTGCCGGTTCGGTGTCGTGGCCGAGCAGGCTCAGGACCGGGACCTGGATCGCGACGTGCGCCACGATCCCGCTACCCAGCCCGCTACCGAACGCCGCACCCGCACCCGCACCAGCACCCGTGCCCGCACTGCTGCCGTCGGCGGAGGTCCCGGTGCCGGTGCCGATGGTGGTGGGGGTGGTGCCGGTGAGCAGGAGGTGGGTGGCGGCATCGGCGCGGAGCTGGCTCAGGGTGCGGGGATCGGCCGGGTGTTTCATACCCTGCGCAATGGCGGTCGCGCGCGAGGCGATCGCGGTCGCGTCGATCGCGTCGATGTAGAGACGCAGTTCAGCCATTCCGTCGTCGAGAGGGGTCAAGCTCAGCTGACGGCGCTGGACGGCTTCCTCGTGGCGTTGTTCCAGGGCGTCGGGTTGGTAGCTGTCGGCCAGGCGGCGGGCTTTGCGGTCGAACTGGGTGGGAGTCATGATCGCGGCGAACGGCAACAGGATGGTTTCGTACTCTTGGCGGTGTTCGTCGGGGACCCGGTAGCTGTGGGTGACGAGGATGTCGGCGTTGCGGTAGCTGATCTCCCCGGCCTCCAACGCGGCCAAGGTCGCGGGGAGCAGGTGGACCAGGGTGGTGCTGGTGGCGATGAGGTTTTCGGCGGCGCGTTCGGTGATGTGGAATTGGGTGGCGACCATCGCGGCGAATCCGCGGAACGCGATCTCGGACTTCGTCCACCCCGCAAACGCCGTCGTGCCATCACCCGCCTTCCCCCCACTGCCACTGCCACTGCTGCCGCTGCCGTTGGTGCGGCTGCGGCGGGGGTCGGTGGGGTTCTCCTTCAGAAACACCGCACGTTCCGCATGCTGCCGGGCAGCGTCGAGTTGGCGGGCGCGGAGCCCTAACGCTGCAGCGCTGGCGCGTTCGGCGGCGAGGCCGGCATCGAGGAAGTCTTGCGACAGATGAAACTCTTCCGCCGATGCCCGAAGACGCACCGGATCCGACCGCACCGCAGGCTCGCCCACCGCAGCCTCCGAAAGCACAGGCTCCGACACCACAGGCTCCGAAAGCACGGGCTCCGGCTCCGACAAAGCCTCCTCCCCCGGCAGCAACTCATCGCCAGGCACCACGGCGGCAGAGGAGGAGGAGGAGGAGGAAGAGGAGGAACCACCGGCAGCGCGAGCGCGCAGGCGGAGCCGCACGAGTAGCACCATCTCCGCTACGGCGAGAGCGAGCAACGATTCGATCGGCTCGGCACCCTTGGTGGGTTCAGCCGGATCGATTAACTCGGCAGCGGCTTGGCCCGCCCCTGCGTCACCGGCGTCACCGTCACCGGCGTCACCGTCACCGGCGTCACGGTCACCGGCGTCACGGTCGAATGCATTGCGACGCAGCAGGGCTCCGAGCTTCACTTCGACGCTGTCGGGGGCGGGGCGATTCATACCTCAATTATCGCAGAAAGGGATCGACATTCGAAACTTTATTCGAACATGTGGACAAGGGTTGACATCACCCCGCACCCGAACCTGCACCCACTCAGGCACTAGAACCGATACCGGCACCGGCACCCGCACCTACTCAGGCACCCGAACCGACACCGGCACCTGCACCTGTGCCCGTGCCCGTGCCTGCGCCCGACCGCACGATCGCCAGCGGGCACGGCATCGCAAGAATTAGTTGATGGCTGACGGACCCTAGCCAGAATCGCGCAAACCCCTTTCGCCCGTGGGTGCCGACGACCAACATCCGTGCCCCAAAGGCAGCCCCGATGAGCGCGTCCACGGGCAGGGCAGCGTTCATGTCCAGTGTGACCTGCAGGTCGGGGTACTTCTCTGGCAATCCAGCCACGGACTCCGCCAGCAGCATCCGATCCGAATCTTCGGGCTCGACGGGCCAGTCGACCTCGATCGTGGCGATCGTCCACGGCGCGGGAACACGCCAGGCGAAAACGACCCTCAGTGACTCTCCATGCCGGTCGGCCTCGGCGGCGGCGAACTCGACCGCGGCGAGCGATGCGGGCGAGCCATCCACGCCCACCACAATGCCGGAACCCACATCCCGCGGCTCAACCGGGATGATGACCACCGACACGGACGCCCGCGAGACAATCTGGGCGGCGCGCGTACTGAAGATGAGATTGCTGAAGCGCTTGAGGGAGTGAGTTCCGATTACCAGGAGCTCGGCCTCGGCGGCGCGATCGGTCAGCTCGTCGACGGGTGAACCCTCGAGTACCGTCGAATGCACGCGTAGTAAGGGGTTCGCCGCCATGATGCGGTTCGCCTCGTCCCGCAATTGGTGCTCGGCAGCAAGGAGCAGTTCGCCGCGAATTCCCTTGGGTAAGAATGCCCGCGTCTCCTCGAGCACGTGCGCGAGCTCGATTTCGTCGTGGTGGGGCGCGGCGTAGTCGACGGCCCACTGAACCGCCGGTTCGATGGCCCCGATGGCGACGTCGGTCGGCGCGTCTTCGCCCGGCACCGCGTCGAGGTCGGGTGCCTGATGGGCACTACCCACCTCCGTCGCCTCGGGCGAAAATGCGGTATTGACCCCGACCACCAGACGATTGCTCATCTCAGCCTCCCCTTGTGGCCGGCGCCACTCATGACCCCAATTTCGCCCCGTCGCACGGCAACCGGCAGGGCCGAAGGTCCCGGCGCGGTAGGTTTGTGGTTCCTATCGTGCACACCCCGGCCCCAAAGGATCGTCCATGGAACACAGTCACGCGGGTAGCGGCGCGGCGCCCGGCGCGCTCATCGGTGGACGGTACCGCGTCGAGAGCCTGATCGGTCGCGGCGGAATGGCAGCGGTGTATCGCGCGAAGGACGAGTCGCTCGGACGAAGCGTCGCGCTCAAGCTCTTCGCCTCCGACGACGCTGAGGCCGGGGCTCTCCGGCGCGAGACGTCCGAAATCCAGCTGCTGGCGTCCATGAATCACCATGCTTTGGTCACCCTGTTTGATGCGAATGTGGATATCTCGGGCGAAGCCGAGCGCGCGTTCCTCGTCATGGAGCTCGTCGAGGGACCTACCCTGCAGCAACGGATCGCCCAGGCCACCGTCGCCCCCGCAGAAGTCGCGTTGATGACCGTCGACATCGGCGAGGCCCTGCACGCCGTGCACTCGCAGGGTGTTGTCCACCGAGACATCAAGCCCGCGAACATCCTTCTCGGTCCCGCGCTGTCGACGGGTCGCGAGTTCCGGCCGAAGCTGGCCGATTTCGGCATCGCGTACCTCATCGACTCCACCAGACTGACCACCCCCGGCACTCTCATCGGCACCGCTGCGTATCTCAGCCCGGAGCAGGCGAATGGCTCCGCGCCGGGTGCCGCGTCGGACATTTACTCCCTCGGTCTGGTGCTCCTCGAATCGCTCACCGGTGTTCGCGCCTTCACCGGCACGATGGTCGAGTCGCTCACCGCGAGACTGATCCGCGGACCCGACATCCCCGGATCCCTGGGCTACGAGTGGAAGTCCCTTCTCTCCGCCATGACGGCGATGAACCCTGACGCCCGCCCGACAGCGCTTGAGGTGGCGGATGTCGCTCGCCAGATCAGCTCGGGAGCGGCAACGTCCGCGGCTCCAGAAGAGACCGCGCCGCTGGGAAGCGGTGCGACGGCGCCGCTGGGCAGCGCCGCGACCGTGCCTTTCGATGCCGCGACCGCACCACTGGATGCTGCAACCGCTGAGCTCGCCACACCGACCGCCGTTCTTAGCAGCCCCGCCACACCGACCGCCGTTCTCAGCCCCGCCGCGCCTGACGCGCCCACGATGGCGTTCGCGCCGGCGGATCCGACTTCGGCGACGGAGGTCATGCCCGGCGTGAAGTCGGCGAGACCGACATCCGCCCACCGCACGCCTGAAAACCGCACGCCCCAAAACCCGGGCACCTCGAAGCCACGCAACATTCGCCGGTGGGTGCTGATCCTGGTACTCATTGCGGTGCTCGTTACCGTTGGCATCGTCGTCTGGTCGGGGTTGGCTTCTCCGCAGGCGCCAAGCCTTCCCAGCGTCGACGGCGACCTTGGGGTGCACCTGGAAGAGCTGATGGAAGAAGTGAGCCCGTAGCCTGAGTCGCTGGCCTGAGTTGCGGCCCCGAGCGGTGGCCGCAGTCACTGGTCAGACACGGCCCGACACGACCGTGCGGGGCGGCGCTAGGCGGTAAACCGCGCGCTCCTATAGGTTGGGGTCATGTCTGCCTCCTCCCCCCGGGCCATCCGCGTGATCGGGGCCGCCCTCGGTTCGCTCTCGCTGACCGTGATCGCGGGCCTGTTGATCGCCGCCCTCGTCACGCCAGCCATCACCGTGGTCGGAGCTACGGTCGAGAGCACGGCGGGCATCTTCGACAGCCTCCCGGAATCGATCGAGATCGACCGCCAGCGCGAACAGAACCGCATCTACGCGACCCAGGACGGCGCACCCGTGCAGATCGCGACCACGTTTGACCAGAACCGTGAATCGGTCGCGTGGGACCAGGTGTCGGAGTTCGCCAAGATCGCCGCGATTTCCGGTGAAGACCAGCGGTACTACGAGCACGGCGGAATCGACCTGCAGGGCATCGCCCGCGCGGCCGTCACGAACATCGCGGGCGGCGGCATCGAGGAGGGTGCCTCCACGATCACCCAGCAATACGTGAAGAACACCTTCATCCAGGAAGCGCTCAATCTCGACACCGAAGAAGAGCGCGACAAGGCGTACGAGCTGGCGATTGATCCGAGCTTCGACCGCAAGGTGAAGGAGATGAAGCTCGCCATCTCGTTGGAGAAGCGGTACACCAAGGAAGAAATCCTCCTCGCTTACCTGAACATCGCAAACTTCGGCGGCAACACCTACGGCATCGAGGCCGCGGCGAAGCGCTACTTCGCGACAACAGCGCTGAACCTCACGCCGGCCCAGGCGGCGAGCCTGATCGCCATCGTGCAGTCGCCCGGCGTGCTCCGTCTGGACTACCCGGAGAACCTGCCGGCCAACCAGGTGCGGCGCGACTTCATCCTCAACATGATGCTCGACGACGAGGGCATCACGCGGGAGCAGTACACCGAAGCGGTCTCTACCCCGCTCGACGCGACCACCGTCATCATCACCGAGCCCGTGCAGGGCTGCGCCGCGGCCAATGACCACGCGCGGTTCTTCTGCGACTACGTGCTCAACCTCATCGAGGACCTGCCGGCGCTGGGCGCCGACGAAACGGAGCGTACGGAGAACTTCAAGCGGGGCGGGTACGAGATTTACACCTCGCTCGATCTGGGCGTGCAGGTTCCGGCGCAGGACATCAGCTGGCAGTACGCGGACAAAAACGCGACGGCGCTCAAGCTCGGCAGCGCGACCGTCTCGGTCGAGGTAGGCACCGGCCGCATTCTGGTCATGGCCCAGAACAAGGACTACGACAACACGGAGGACGGCGCCGGCTCGTCGGCAACCGCAGTCAATTTCAGCACGGACAGGAACTACGGCGGATCGAGCGGATTCCAGCCCGGCTCGACCTACAAGGTCTTCACCCTGCTCAACTGGCTGCAGAACGACCACGGTCTCAACGAGGTTGTCGACGGATCCCCGCGCACCGTGCCCTCGGCCGCGTTCACGGACAGCTGCGGCGGCCCCTGGTTCGGCCCGTACCCGTTCAAGAATGACGACTCGTTCGGTGGTCAGATGACCGCGGCGACCGCGACCCAGCGCTCCGTGAACGGTGCGTTTATTTCGATGGCGCTGAAGCTCGACCTGTGCGAGATCAAAAACACCGCAGAGTCGCTCGGAGTGCACCGCGCAGACGGCAAGCCCCTGATGACGAACCCGTCCAGCGTTCTCGGAACGAACGAGATCGCCCCGCTCACGATGGCTGCCGCCTATGCCGGTATCGCCTCGGGGGGAACGTTCTGCGACCCGATCGCCGTCGACCGCGTCGTCGGGCCGACCGGTGAGCAGCTTCCCGGACAGATCGCCAATTGTCGTGCTTCCCTTGAACCGGATGTCGCGAACACCGCAGCCTTCGCGATGTCGAAAGTCATGACGGACGGCACCGGACGCACGTCGAACCCCAACAACGGCGTGCAGTACATCGGTAAAACGGGAACCACCGACAGCTCGAACCAGACCTGGATGGTCGGCGCGACCACCCGCGTCGCAACCGCGGTGTGGGTCGGCAACATCGTCAACGCGGTCCCGTTGCGGAGCGTGCGCATCGGCGGACTCCAAGCCTCGGTCATCAGGCACGCGATCTTCAAACCGACCGCCACCGTGATCGACAACACCGGCTCGTACCGCGGTGGCGCATTCCCCGGTCCGGCAGCGTCCCTGCTCGACGGCACCGGAAAGGCAGTGCCCAACGTCACCGGGGAGTCCCTCGACAATGCACGCTCAATCCTCGAAGCCACGGGATTCACCGTGGTGGACGGCGGGCCCGTCGACTCGGCCCTGCCCCTGGGCGCGATCAACAACTCGAATCCGGCGGCCGGCTCGCTCGTGTCCCTGGGTTCGGCGGTTACCGTCTACACGAGTAACCAGTCCGGCGGCACCATGCCCGACGTCGTCGGCAACGGAATGATCTCCGCGGCCGATGCCCGCGGCTCCCTTGCCGCGCAGGGCTTCACCAACATCGCGGCAGACTACTGCGTACAGCTGCCGGCCGACCAGCTCGGTCGGGTGGGCAGGGTGATCAGTACAACGCCCGCGGCGGGAACCCCGACCCCGGCGTCTTCGTCGGTCGCGATTGGAATTGGCGCGCCTAGCTGCTGACTTGTCAGCTGCTCAGCTTGGTTGCTCAGCTTTGTTGCTTAGCTCGGCCGCTCAGCTTGGCTGGTCAGTGCGGCTCAGCTCGGTTGCTCTGCCGGGTCGGGTAGCGCGTAGATTTCTTCCGCGACCGATTCAACGTGGTCGCGCCACTGCGTCCCGGTACTCGTCCCGTGCAGTGGACCCTGGCTGACGAGTAGGCGCGCTCCCCCGGGGCCGGTCGTCAGCTCCCACTGCACGCGGCTGCGATCCGGCAGGGCCACGGTGATTCGCTCACGCTCGACGACCTCCACCACCCGACCGGCCCCGAGCCCCGCGGGCACGAGTTTCTCCAGCGCGGGCATGCCTCCCGGTGCAAGCAGCCGCCACACCTGCTCGGGGCTCCGCATCATCAGTTGGCGTTCGACCGCGACCTCGGTCGCACTCACCGCGGGCTGATCGAGGCCGAACAGGTGCACGTACATCTCGTAGCGGGCGAGGCCGGGGGTCGCTCCCGAGGCCGCGCCGTTGCGCGCGCCATAGTCCCCGCCGGAGGCACCGCTCAACACCCCTCCCAACGCATCGAAACAGGCGTCCCACCCGGCGGCGTAGGCCGCTGCGGCGGGGCGATCGTCGAACTCCTGCGAGAAAAGGAGGATGCAGCCTGGGCCGTCCGTGCGGAGTTCGAACCGCAGCAGGGTGTCGCCCTCGCGCGGCATGTCCTCCATCGCCAGCTCCACAAAGGCGAGCACCTCGGGCTCCTGGTACTCGGTCACCTGTCCCGTTCCGCGCATCTGCTCGCCACCGGCGGTCGAATAACTGAAACGAATCGCTCCCCCCACCGTCGGTTGCAGCTCGTCGACGGTCGCCGGGTACCACCGGCTGAGCAGCTCGGGTTCGACCAGCGCGGGCCAGACGTCCTGCTGGCTCTGGTCAAACCTGCGATGCATCCGCAGGCGATGCCGCCCGTTGTGTTCCGTCAGGTCGGGGTTCATCGTCGCCTCGCTTTCCCTCACTTTCCCTCGCGATCCAACAGTTTTCTCCCCCGAGACACAAGCCCTGCTGCGGCAGAATCGAGGCATGAGCGCACACATCGGCACGTCCGGGTGGAGCTACGACCACTGGGAGAACGTGCTCTACCCACCCGGGCTCCCCCCGCGGGACCGACTGCAGCACTACGTGCAGCGCTTCTCCACCGTCGAGCTGAACGCGAGCTTCTACCGCTGGCCGAGGGAGAGCACCTTCGCGGGGTGGAACCGCCGCCTGCCGCCGGGGTTTCTGCTCACCGTGAAGGCGCCGCGTGGTCTGACCCACGCGAAGAAGCTGTACGCGCCCGAGGTCTGGGCGGAACGGATCGCGCGCAGCTGGCACGAACTGGGTGCCAAGCGCGCGGTTTTGCTGGTGCAGCTGCCACCCTCGATGGAGCGGGATGACGCTCGCCTCGAGTATTTCTTGGCAGCGCTACCGTCGTGGATTCGGGTGAGTGTGGAGCTGCGGCATCCCACCTGGAATCACGACGACGTTTACCGCCTGCTCGAACGGTTTGGCGCGGCCTACTGCGTGATGAGCGGCGCGGGGCTGCCGTGCGTGTTGCGGGCGACCGCGGACTTCGTTTACGTGCGACTGCACGGGCCGGACACAGACTCCCTCTACGGCGGGTCGTACTCGGACCAGGACCTGAGGTGGTGGGCCGACCGGATCCGCGAGTGGGAGGCCGGCGGACGGGATGCTGGCGGACGGGAGGTGTTCGCCTATTTCAACAACGATGGCGGGGGCAACGCGGTGCGCAACGCCGAGACGCTGCGGGCGTTTGTCGACGGTGCGTGAGTCGGGGGCGGCGAACTCTGAAACTGCTGGCTCTGAAACTGCCGGCTCTGAACAGATGAGCCCTGCAGCTGCAGCACCCGGTCGCCGTCGCGCTGGTCGGCGAGGTGGTGGGTCACCAGCACTGCGATCTGATCACTGAGTGCCGAGCGCAGGTCGTACATGAGGCGCGCGGACGCTTCACCGTCCAGGTGTGCGGTCGGTTCATCCAGCAACACCACTTCGGCGCGGGTCAACAGGGTGCGCGCGACGGCGACGCGCTGCCGCTGCCCGCCGGAGAGCTGCGCGCCCTCCGAACCGACGCGGGTGTCGAGGCCGTCGGGAAGCGACACCAAAAACTCTGCGAGTCCCACCCGGCGGAGGGCGTCGATCATTTCTGCTTCGTC
This sequence comes from Glaciihabitans tibetensis, assembly GCF_003003265.1. GTDB lineage: Bacteria > Actinomycetota > Actinomycetes > Actinomycetales > Microbacteriaceae > Glaciihabitans > Glaciihabitans tibetensis. Next base: position 126,173 of record NZ_PVTL01000007.1, on the reverse strand, counting down.
CGGGGCGTCCTGCCGCGAGCGCGCCAGCAGCAGGTTCGCTCGCAGGGTCGAGTCGAAGAGGTGTCCCTCCTGCGGCGCCCAGGCAATGTGACGGCGAAGCGCGCGCGTATCCAGGATGCGGGAGTCGAGCCCGTCGACAAGGTAGCTTCCCCCGGAGGGTTGGAGATAACCGAGCAGCACCGTGAGCAGGGTCGACTTTCCCGAACCGGACGGGCCGGAGACGACCAGCCACTCCCCCAGTCCGACGTGGGCATTGAGTCCCGAGAAGACATCGGTGTCGTTGTCGCTGTCGGTGTCGGTGTCGGTGCCAGTGTCTGGCCAGCGGGCGGAGAGGTCACGCAGGGCGATCTGGTCGACGTCGGAGGGCAGGTCCACACCGGGGACGGCAGAGGAACCCGCGGCCGTGCTTGGCGTGAAGGGCGCCAGGCGCCGCACCGCCTGCGCCAGCACCGGCCACTGCTGCACCGCGTCGACGACGCCGAGCAACGGCTCGAGCAGGCCGAGCGGGAGCAGCACGAGAACCGCGAGCACCTCGCCGGGAAGCGTGCCTGCGGCCACCGCGGGCGCAGACACCCAGAGCATCAGCACGGCGGTCACGCAGTTGACGGCGACGGTGAACGACCCGCCGAGGCCCAGCGCCCAGGCGCTGCGGCGTGCATCAACCCCGGCGCGCGCGTCGAGCCCGCGGAGGCTCGCACGTTCTGCGGAGTCCACCGCGTTGGTGCGAAGGTCATCAGCGGCGGCGAGGAGCGCGGCAAAGCGGCGCGTCACTTCGGAGCGAATCAGCTGCTGTCCGCGACTCGCCCTCCGGTCACCCCAGGTCGCGAGCGCCGGCGCCACGAACAGGGACAGCACCAGGCTGACGACGAGCACGGGCACGGCCGGGGAATGCAGCATCGCAACGCCAATCACCGCGGCGACCCCGGTCAGCAGGCCGACGACAGGCGGCATGAGCACGCGCGGGGCGAGGTCGCGCACCGCGTCGGCGGTGACCACGAGGTAGTCGAGGGCGGTTCCCCCGCGCAGCAGGGCGCGGGAGCTTGTGCCGCGTTCGGCGAGGGACTTCCAGATGCGCACCCGCAGCGAGGTGACCGCCGCGAAGATGCCGTCGTGGGTCACGAGGCGTTCCGCGTAGCGCAGGGTGGCGCGGCCCACACCAAAGAAACGCACGCCCACGATGGCGACCATCAGGTACATCATCGAGGGCTGTTGGCTCGCCCGCACGATGAGCCAGCCGGAGGTGGCGGTCAATGAGACGGCGAACAGCGCGGCGAGCGCCCCGAGGAAGACCGCGAACACAAAGCGCCACTTCGCGGGACGCAGGATTGACAGGATGAGGCGCAGCGCGCCGGGTGCGGGTGCGGGTTGGGCTTTGGGTGTGGCGACGGGTGTGAAGGCGGGTGTAGAGACGGGCGAGGGTTGGTTGACCAGGGGACGTTCGATGGCGGATGTCTCGTGCGCGACCCGATGCGGTGTGGCGACCTGCGCCTGACCCAGCCCCTGCCCCTGCGCCTGCGCCTGCCCAACGGCGTCGTCCCGCCCGGCAGCGCTGCTGTCGAGGTACACCCGCACCGACGCGAGGTTGGTCACGCCCACCTCATGCGACGCCAGCACGACGGTCACACGACCCCGCAGCGCGGCGATGCTGTCCTCGATGATGCGGCTGCTGTGAGCGTCGACGTGGGCCGTGGGCTCGTCGAGCAGCACTACCTCGGCGCCGGCGTCGACCCGGAGCAGGGCGCGTGCGACCGCGACCCGGCGCAGCTCGCCCGGGCTCAGCTGGGCCGGATCGGCGTCGACCGTGTGCGACAACCGCAGCTCGGCCAGCAGGGTGTCGATGCGGGCGTCGAGCGTGCTCTCGAGCTCGAGCTCAAGCCCGAGAGCGGTGTCGAATGCCAGTGCCGGATGCCGGGTCCCGCCGTACAACCGCAGCTCGTCCCGCACGGTCGCACCAACCGTGTGCGGGTGTTGCGGAACCCAGGCGAGCCGCCCGACGTCGATTCCGGTAACTTCTCCGGCCAGGATCGCCCCATCCGTGCCATTGCGCAGGCGCCCCGCGAGAATCGCGAGCACGGTGGACTTACCACTGCCGCTCACGCCACAGATCGCCGTGATCTCGCCGGCGGGCGCGACAAAGCTGAGCGCGTCGACGGCCGGTTCACCGCGTCCGTCGTACTGCGCGGTCAGGTCGGTCACGCGGATTGCAGGAGCGCCGCGCTCAGCGGCCGCTGCGGGCGTCACGGCGGGCGTCGCTGCGGCCGTCACGGCGGGCGTCACGGCTGGCGTCGCTGCGGGAGTAACGAACTGTTCGGGAGAGCGCGCCGCGATGATCCCGCGCGCACGCCCGAGCGACAGCACACCGTCCTGGGCCGCATGGAACGAAGCGCCGAGGTCGCGGAACGGCGCGTAGCATTCTGGCGCCAGAATCAGTGCGAGCAGTCCGATTTCCAGCGGCAGCGAGCCATCCACCAGCCGCACGCCCACAAATACCGCGACCACCGCGACAGAGATCGTGGAAATCAGTTCGAGCGCAAGGGACGACAGAAATGCGGTGCGGAGCGTTTCCATCGTGCGCAGCCGGTAGTTGTCCGAGATTGTGCGCAGTGCCTCGGTCTGCTCCTCGACCCGGCCGAGACCGACCAGCACGGGCAGGCCCCGGGCGAGTTCAACCAGATTGTCGGAGAGGCGTCCAAGCGAAGCGGATGCCGCGGAGACGCGTTCCTGCGTGTGCATACCGATCAGCGCCATAAAGACGGGCACGAGCGGAATCGTGAGCACCACGATCAGGGCACTGACCCAGTCGGCGAACAGGATACGCACGCCGATCAGGGCCGGGATGACGGCGGCGCTCGTCACCGCGGGCAGCACCACCGAGTAATACTTGTCGAGCTCGTTGAGCCCCTGGGTTGCGAGCGACGTCATCGCCCCAACGGAGCTGCCGCCGTCGCCGACGAGCTTGTCCGCGAGGTCCTGGCGCGTCGCCTCCTTGACTCCGAGCGCCTCCCTGGCGGCGAACGCCTGGGTGGCCCAGTGTGCGATTGCGCGCAGGATCGCGGAACTGACACCGAGCCCGAGCCAGAGGCTCCAATCATCCGCCCCCTGAATAACGCCCACAACGCCCCGGGCAAGCGACTCGGCCAGCCCAACGAGGGCGAGGCCCTTCAGTGCGCTGAGGATGCCGAGCACGTACAGGGTGCGCATGCCTCCCGGACCGAGACCGGCACGGGCGAACGCCGTGTCGGCAGCGAGCCTCAGCCGGTCGGCGGCGCGAGGCAGGGCGGTCCGAGGCAAAGAGGTGCGAGGCAGGGTGGTGCGACTCACTTGCGGATGGCGGGCACAATCAGGTGCGCCTCGGGAATGTGGTGGTCGCTGACGCGCTTGCGGAAGACCCAGTAGGTCCAGCTCTGGTAGGCGAGGATCAGCGGGAGGGCGAAGGCCGCGACCCACGTCATCACACCGAGGGTGTAGTCACCGCTCGACGCGTTCGAGACCGTGAGGTCGAACGCGGGGTCGAGGGTCGACGGCAGCACGACCGGGAACACGTTGGCGAAGATCGACGCCGCACCGGCGACGAGGAAGATCGCCGTTCCGGCGAACGCGCGACCCTCGCGGCCCGCTCGGGCGTTGACGTAGGCCCAGACAATCGCCACGACCGCAACGACCACGATGGCGAGCGTGTAGAGCTTGCCGCTCTGGAACTGCACAACAAGAACCCACGCGACGATCGGCAGCAGAAGAATCGGAGCCCAGCGGAGGAAGAACTTGTTCGCGAAGACGCGCACGGTGCCGTCGGACTTGAGGGCGAGGAAGGTGGCCGCGTGCACGAGGCAGAACCCGACGACCGCGAGGCCGCCGAGCACGGCGTAGGGGGTGAGCCACGCGAAGGCACCGCCTACCCGGTCGCCGTTCTCGTTGAGGGGCAGGCCCGTCGTGGTCAGCCCGAGCGCTGCGCCGACACCGAAAGCGGAGACGAGCGAGCCGAGCCCGAGGGCAAGGTCCCAGTTTCGGCGCCACCGGTCGGTGTGCCCCTTGCCGCGGTACTCGATGGCCACGGCGCGAAAGATGAGTCCGAGCAGCACGAAGAGCAACGGCAGGTAGAGCGCCGAGAACAGGGACGCATACCAAAACGGGAATGCGGCGAAGGTGGCCGCACCCGCGGTGATCAGCCAGACCTCGTTGCCGTCCCAGACCGGGCCGATGGTGTTGAGCATCACGCGGCGCTGGGTGTCGTTCTTGGCGCTGAACAGCATGTGCATTCCGACGCCGAGGTCGAACCCCTCGAGCAGCAGGTAGCCGATCCAGAGCACGGAGATGGCGATAAACCACACTGTGGGCAGAACATCCATGGTGTCTCCTCCTCGACCTAGTACGCGAACGACAGGACGTCGTCGCCGGATCTTGTGGCGCGGGTCTTGTCGCCGGAGCCGGTGGTGTCATCGTCGCTGTGGTCGTCGTTGTCGCTCCGGTGCGCGATCTCGGGCATCGCCGACACCACACCACCGCGCACGTACTTAGTCAGCAGCTTCACCTCGACAACCAGCAGGGCACCGTAGACCAGGGTCAGGGTGATCAGGGAGAACAGCATCTCCCCCGCACCGACGCCCGGCGAGACCGACGCTGCGGTGAACATAAACACGCCGTCCACGCCGCTCGGGGTGGGGTTCGGAACAACGGAGAACGGCTGGCGGCCCATCTCGGTGAAGATCCAGCCCGCGGAGTTTGCCGCGAAGGGAGCGAGGATGCCGAGGATCGCCAGTCGCTGGATCCACTTGGACTCCGGCACCGTGCCCTTCCGGGTGATCCAGAGCGCAACGACGGCGGCGAAGGCGGCAAGGCCACCGAATCCGATCATCAGTCGGAAGCCCCAGTAGGTGACCTCCATGATCGGCACGTAGTTGATCTCGCTGCCGGCACGCTCCCCGTAGATTGCCTCGTCGGGAATGTTGGTGCCGTAGGCCTCCTGGTACTGAGGAACCAGCGTGTTCACGCCCTGCACCTCGGTGTCGAAGTCACCGTGGGCGAGGAACGACAGCAGACCGGGAATCTCGATCAGGCCGACGACGTCGTTACAATCGCTCGACCCGAGGTCGCCGATCGACAGTACGGAGAAGCTTGTGCCGTCCTGGCACGCGGCCTCTGCGGCGGCCATCTTGAGGGGCTGCTGCTCGAACATCAGCTTGCCCTGCAGGTCGCCGGTGATCGCGACGGCCCCGAATCCCAGAATCGCGACGACCGCGCCGATGCGCAGCGACGTGATCCAGACCTTGAAGTCCTCCTTGTCGCGTCCACCGATCTCCGGCGCTTCTCCCACAATGACGCGCTTGTCGGCGTCGACGGTGTCGATACCGTCCTTGCGGCGACGCCACAGGTGATACCAGGCGATACCCAGCAGGAACGCGCCGCCGACCGCAATCGCGCCAGAGATGGAGTGGGTGAAGGCCGAGATCGCCGTGTTGTTGGTGAGTACCGCGAAGATGTCGTTCATCACGGGCCTGCCGTCGACCAATTCAACACCGACGGGATGCTGCATCCAGGAGTTTGCGACCAGGATGAAGTAGGCGGAGGCGATCGACCCGGCGACCGCGATCCACAGGCAGGCGAGGTGGATCTTTTTCGGGAGCTTGGTCCATCCGAAGATCCACAGTCCGAGGAACGTGGACTCGAAGAAGAAGGCCAGCAGCCCCTCCATCGCCAGGGGCGCCCCGAAGACGTCGCCCACAAAGCGGGAGTACTCGCTCCAGGCCATTCCGAACTGGAATTCCTGTACGAGCCCGGTGGCAACACCGAGGATGAAGTTGATGAGGTAGAGCTTGCCCCAGAACTTGGTCATGCGCAGGTAGCGTTCTTTGCCGGTGCGCACCCACATGGTCTGCATTAGAGCGACAAGGGGCCCAAGACCCAGGGTCAGCGGAACCAACCAGAAGTGGTACACCGTGGTGATACCGAATTGCCAACGGGCGATCTCGACCGGATCCACATTTCCACCAATACTCGGGACTCGTTAGGGGGTATTTCTTCGTGCTCCTGCGTATCTCTACGCATTTCTCAGGCATTTCTACGCACGCGTAGAACTCACTTCTACGTCAGTGTAGAACACATTTCTACACGAAGTAGAACTGGGCAGGACACTGGGGTAGCCTGAATCTACGTGTCCCTATCTAATTGGTGGATAGACGGCGGAACCAGTGACCAAAGACCTGTTCCCGCCGTTCGACAGACTTTTTATCAGTTTTCAACTCGAATGACGTTTCAACAGGCGAAGGGTGGCGGTCCACATGGTGACTCTCGGTGAACTGGAACGCTCCGTGATGGACATCCTGTGGGAGTCCCCCCGTGTGCAGACACTGTCGGCTTATGAGCTGCAAGATCGGCTCGCGACATCCGCTCCCGACTCCTCAAAAAAGCTCGCGGCCACGACAATCCTGACGGTGCTCTCCCGCCTCGAGAAAAAGGGGTTCGTCGAACGCGAACGCGCGTCCCGTCCCCATCGGTACCGGTCCGCGGCATCCCGCGAAGATCACATGGCCGAGCTCATGCACGAGGTACTCGGTGGGGCGTCGAACCGGGTCGCCGTGCTGGAGCGTTTCATCGGCCAGGCGAGCTCCGGTGAGACCGACATGCTCCGCAAACTTCTCGAGTCAAGCGGTCGCTGATCCTCACAGCATCGGCCTTCCTCGCGGCTCTCGCGCTGACCCTCGCCTGGCCGGTGCCCGTCGTGCTCGCGCGCGCGACCTGGCCATGGCGCGCACCGGCGACGGCCCTGCTGCTCTGGCAGGGCATCGCTCTCGCGGGTGGGCTGTCGATGATCGGATCGTTGCTCGCGTTCGGCCTTGTACCCTTCGGCGACAACCTGTTCACGAGTGCCGACGGACTGCTGCGCGCCCTGATGACGGGTTCGACGATCTCCACGGTCGACGTTCTGCACCTGGCAAGCCTGTGTGGGGCCGTGTTGCTCGGACTGCACCTCGTGCTGAACCTGGTGCTGACGATCGTCGTGAGCGAGCGTCAGCGTCGCAGGCACCGGCAGCTCGTCGAGCTCCTCAGCTCTCCGGTTCCCGGCAGTCCCCACACCCGCCTGATTGACCACAGCGTGCCCGTCGCCTACTGCCTCCCGGGCACCGCCCACTCGGTGACGGTGTTCTCCGCGGGGCTTCTCGAGCTACTCGGCGACCGCGAACTGGCGGGCGTGATCGAGCACGAGAAGGCACACCTGCTCCAGCGCCACTACATGGTGCTCATGGCCTTCGGCGCCTGGCGTAGCTCGCTGCCGTGGTTTCCCATCGCCACCCGCGCGCACCGGGAAGTGGCGCTGTTGGTGGAGATGTTGGCGGATGACTACGCTCGGCGTGTGGTGGATGACCAGACACTCGCCACCGCGATCGCCCTCGTGAGCAGCGAGACACCGCGCGCAGTGACCGCGTCGGAGCCCTACGACAGCTGGGCCCCCGCGGCTGTCTCGCGCGAACAGCTCGCCGCCCGGGTCGGTCGTCTCATCGACGGGCGGCCTCCCGTTGCCGTCCCTGGGCGGATTCTCGTGGTCGCCGTGGCGCTGGCGCTCGTCGTCGTGCCGACGGTGTTGCTCGTGCTTCCATCGGCGTAAATTACTGATCACACGAGAGACACAACACGCAAGACACACATCAAAGGAGATGAGTGACATGTTGAAGGAAGCGCACACGGTGCTGCCCGCGAAAGACCTACAGCGCGCCCGGCAGTATTACCACGACAAGCTCGGGCTCGACCCCGACCAGGAGCACGAAGGCCTGGTGACCTACCACACCGATGGGGGAACCTACTTCGACCTCTACGAGACGCCCAACGCCGGAACGGCCCAGAACACCCAGATGTGCTGGTCGACCGACGACATCGAGGCCGAGATGCGGCAGCTGCGCGAGCACGGTGTTGTGTTCGAGGACTATGACGTTCCCGGGCTCAAGACCGTCGACGGCATCGCGACCGACGCTGACATGCGCACCGCGTGGTTCCGCGACAGCGAGGGCAACTTCCTCTGCGTCACGCAGATGCTGTGAGCCCAGGGCTACCCCTAGCCCCCACATCACGAAAAAAGCTCCGGCGTGTGCCGGAGCTTCTTTCGTGATGTCTGCAGGTTGTGATGCGATGCAGATGTGATGCAGTACAGGTTGTGGACCCTAGGAGATTCGAACTCCTGACCTCCTCGATGCGAACGAGGCGCGCTACCAACTGCGCCAAGGGCCCGTTTGCTGCGTGGCAACGTTACCAGCTTCTGCAGCAGTTTCGATAATCGTCGCTAGCTTGCCTGACGGCGGCGGCGCAGCACGGCGTCGAGGTCGGTGCCAATAACTTCGCTCGGATCAACGATTCCCATCCGGGCGAAGCGGCTGGGCGGCCCCTGCACAGCGGTTGCCTGCACAGCGATTGTCGGCGCAGCGGTTGCCGGCACAGCGGCTACAGGAACAGCGGCCACGATCGGCACAACCTCGGGCGCGGCCTGGGCCGCGCGGAGCCTCGCGTCCGCCTGTGCTGCGGCCGAGCGAAGCTCGTGCTCGGCCTCCGCTGCCGCAGCGGCCATCGCGACTGTAGTGGCCGCGGAGCCAGCAGAAGCTGTCGATGCCTGACGAGCGGCGGAAGCGACCTCGGTGCGGGAGAGGTAGAGCGGCTTCGGAACTGGCACGGGGGTCCACGCTGCAGGCGCCGCCGCGACGGTGGGAGCAGCGGGGGCCGCGGCCCGGCTCATCCGGGTGCGCGCGGGGCGGACGGCAGCAACCGGCGCGGCGGCCTTGCGTCGGGCAACGGACGCGAGGCGTACCAGCGCGGCAACTCCCGTGAGCGCGGCGATGGAGGCGAAGCCGATGACGGCACCGCCCGCTCCGGCGGCCCCGGTGGCGACCATAACGATCGCCTGCACGGCAATCACGAGGAGCGCGGCTAACACGACGAGGGAGGCGGTCGCGCGGGTGCGGCGAAGGCGACGAGCCGCGAGGATGCGAGGCGAAGTCGGAGCAACAAACGGTGTGGAATGCACGGTCGGGGGCTCCTGAGCTGCGGCTGACTTCGCACGCGCCACTGCTTCGGCGAGCGCACGCGTGTCCTCTGCCTGGTCGGTGAGAATTTGGGCGTTGTGGGTGCGGGCGGCGGCCGCGTCCCGTGATCGGGCGATCGCGAGGGATCGCTGCCGTTGCTCGCGCAGGGCTCTCTCCTGCGCGGCGATGCTGTGGGCAGACGTTTCTGCACGCACGATGGTGGGAACTTCCGACGTCTCCGCGAGAACACGCAGCGTCTGCTGCAAGCGCACCGCGTTGCGTTCCGTGGCGAGATACTCACGCCGCCTGAACCAGGTCGGCATCAGGTACACCAGCCACAGGCCCGCGGCAGCAGCGAACATAAGTCCGCCTCCGAGGCCCGAAATTTCCATGGTGCTAACGGTATGAGTAAGCAAGGCAAATGCGGGTGTGCCGCGCTGTAGCCGCGCCGAAGATTCGAAACTTACGCACGGACTTACTCACGGACCTACACGCTGGCTTACCCACGAGGCATCCGCTCTCCGTCCGGCCGCCGTGTTCCCACGAGTCGCAGCAGGTCGCGCGGGGCAAAGCTGCTGTCTCCGAGCCCGACATCCAAAAGACGATCGAATGTGCGGATGTCGGCGCCGCACGCACGGATCACGGCGTCGAGCACCCGTCTCGACTCAAGCAGCGGGTACAGCAGCGCGCTCTGGCGGTGTTGGCGTCCGAAGCGCTGACGCAGCTGCCGCGTATAGCGCGCGGCCGGGGTGTCTGCGTGTGTCGCGGCGCTGCCAGACACTGCGACCCTGTCAGAAACCGCGGCGCTGCCAGACACGGCTGCACTGTCGGACACCGCGACTCTGCCGGCCAGGGCGCCGGAGGCCAGCGCGGTGAAGATCCCCTCGCCGGTGAACGGATTGATCAGACTCGCCGCGTCGCCCGTGAGCAACACGCGCCCAACGGCCGCGCGCGGACGCTGGATAGTGAGCGGAAGAGTGTGGCCGACGAGGTCCACCCCCGTGAGGTCGAACTCGCCGAGCAGTGCGCGCAACCGCGAGGTGAGGTGTTGCCGGCCACTGCCACTCACGCGGGACAGCCCGGCAGCCGACATCCCGTACCCAATATTGCTCACGCCATCTCTGGTCGGAAAGGCCCAGGCATAGCAGAGGCCGCCCTGACGCTGGATGTCCCAGCGCAGCAGCAGTTCGTGCGCGTGGCCGGGCGGGGTGGGCGCGTAGCCGCGCAGCGCGACCGCGAGCGCGCGGCCACGGTTGGCGGGTTCGCCGACGAGCCGGCGCACCACGGAATTGGCGCCGTCTGCCGCGACGACGACGGGGGCTGTGAGCCGACCGTTGACGGTCACTTCGCGCGAGTTTTGGGTGAGTGTCGTCACCCGCTCCTGACGAAAGTGCGCACCCGCGGCGATCGCCGCCCGGGCCAGACGTTCGTCGAAGGTGCGGCGCGGCACCACGTAGCCGGGCGACTGGGTGAGCGCGGACCGCCCGCCGCCGCTCGGCGAAACCAGCCGCACCGCCGGCACGATCTCGTCAGGATCAACCGCGCTCACCCCAAGCGCGTCGAGCTCGGCGACCGCGTGCGGAGCGATCCCGTCGCCGCAGACTTTGTCGCGGCCGAGCGGGGAGCGATCCAGCAGCAGCACGCGGGCGTCCGGGCGGTCGCGGAGGGCCGCGAGTGCTGCGGCACTTCCGGCGGGGCCAGCGCCGACGACGATCAGGTCGAAGTGCTCTGCTGACATCGGCGCTGCTGGGCTACGGCCGGGAGCTGACGGTGAGCGGGGTCATTGCCCGGGTGCGGTCCACCGCGGGCACCTCGGCGTTGCCGATCGGGGCCTTGCCGTCGAGCCAGCGCCGCAGTACGCCCTGCGGGAGCTCATCGACGGTGAGCGCGAAGCAGAAGTGGTCGCGCCAGTCGCCGTTGATGTGGATGTAGCGGCGGCGCAGTCCCTCATAGCGGAAGCCCAGCTTCTCGACCACGCGAAGACTCGGCGCGTTCTCTGGGCGGATGCAGATTTCCATGCGGTGCAGGCCGAGGCCGAAGAAGCAGTGATCGGTCGCCATGGCGACCGCCGTGGGAGTCACATTGTGGCCGGCAAAGCGCTCCCCCACCCAGTAGCCGATGGTGGCGGAGCTGAGCGAACCATAGCTGATGGAGGACACGTTCAGTTGTCCGGCGAGCTCGCCGTTGTACTCAATGACGTACGGGAGTCCGTGGCCTGCACGCGCGTTGGCCTGCAGGCTCCGGATGCTCCCCCGTACGTCAAAACTGAGTGGGCCGTGCGGATTGGTTGCTTCCCATTTGCGCAACCATCCCCGGTTGTCTACGAGCTCCCGTTCGAGAGAGCGAGTATCGCGCAGCCGGATGGGCCGAATGGTGACGGCACCTTCGGTGTGCGTGGGGATGGTTGTGGCCATGGTTACTCTCGTTACTCCAGAGTGGTGACGAAGTCCTTCAGCCACGGACGAAGGTCCGGACCGAGGTCTTCGCGGTCGACCGCAAGCTGAACGATGGCCTTGATGTAGTCGAGGCGATCGCCCGTGTCGTAGCGACGACCGCGGAATACGACACCGAACACGCCCCCGGCGATGTCGTTTTCCGCGAGAGTCTGGAGTGCGTCAGTCAGCTGGATCTCTCCACCCTTTCCGGGCGGAGTGTGCTCGAGCACCTCGAATACCTCCGGCTGCAGAACGTAGCGACCGATGATCGCGAAGTTGGACGGCTGCGTTCCGGGAGCGGGCTTCTCCACCAGACCGGTGATGCGCACCACATCTTCTTCTTCAGTCGCCTCGATCGTGGCCACACCGTAGAGGTGCGCGGCCTCGGGGGCGACCTCGAGCAGGGCGACGATCGTCGCTCCGCGCTCGAGCTGCACCTGGATCATGCGCGACAGCAGCACATCACGGTCGTCGATGATGTCGTCACCGAGGAGTACGGCGAACGGCTCGTTGCCCACGTGCATCTTGGCGCGCAGAACCGCGTGCCCAAGACCCTTGGGGTCGCCCTGACGCACGTAGTGCATGTCGGCGAGTTCTGTCGAAAAGTTCACCTTGGCGAGCTTCTCTTTGTCGCCCTTGGCCAGAAGCGTAGCTTCCAGTTCCCCCACGCGGTCAAAGTGATTCTCTAGGGCGTTTTTGTTCCGCCCGGTGATCATGAGGACGTCGGTGAGGCCCGCGGTAACGGCTTCCTCAACGACGTACTGGATGGCCGGCTTGTCGACGACGGGCAACATTTCTTTCGGCATGGCCTTGGTCGCCGGAAGAAAGCGCGTACCAAGCCCCGCTGCAGGAATGACTGCCTTGGTTATGTGTGTGCTCATAGCAACAGGCTATCGGTGATCTGCTCGTATGATTGCGGAATGAACGACGAGGTCGGGCACCAAAAAAGGGCCCTGCGAGCCGAGCTCCGCGAGCGCCGTCAGACCATGACGGCCACCGAACGGGAGACCGCGGCGACCGCACTCACCCACAATCTGCAAACCTTGGCGTCGGCGCCGGGAATCAGCTATATCGCCGCATATCTGTCGACTCCGAACGAGCCGAACACGCGGGACTTTTTGGCCTGGGCTGCGGCCCGTGGCATCCGTGTGCTCCTTCCTATTTCGCGCCTCGACGGCCTACTCGACTGGGCGCCGTTCAACCCGAGTGATGAGGTGGATGACGAAGGTCGGGACGGTCTCGGCATGCCGACCCCCACGAGCGAGCTTCTCGGGCCGATCGCGATCAATGATGTCGACCTGATCATCGTGCCCGCGGCATCCGTCGACCGCACGGGCATGAGAATGGGGTGGGGTCGGGGATACTTCGACAAGACCCTCGGATCGATGGAACGCTGCCCACCCGTCTATGCTGTGATATTCGACCATGAGCTCGTCGACACGGTGCCCAGCGAGGTGCACGACCAGAAAGTCAATGGTGTGGTCACGCCCAGCTCTGTGGTGACGTTCGCCCGTTAGGCAGCTTCCACCGCACCATCCCTGCGCACTATCTACGCATGATTCAGAGGAACGAACTGCCTTGCCCACTTACTCCTACCGGTGCACGGAATGCGGCACCGCATTCGACATCCAGCAGGCATTCACCGACGACTCGCTCACGGAGTGCCCGAAGTGCGGCGGCAAGCTGCGCAAGCTGTTCAGCGCGGTCGGCGTTACGTTCAAGGGCTCGGGTTTCTACCGCAACGACTCCCGTGCCACCAAGAGCAGCTCGGACCGCCCGTCGAGCTCATCGTCGGACTCGGGGTCCTCTTCCTCGGGGTCCTCTTCTTCGGGGTCCTCTTCCTCGGACAAGAAGTCCGAGAGCAAGCCCGCCGCGGCGAGCACGTCGGGTTCGAACGGGAGCTCGTCGGGAAGCGGTTCGTCTGGAAGCGGCTCGTCCGGTGGCAGCTCGTCCGGAAGCAGCTCGTCCGGAAGCAGCTCGTCCAGCGCCTCCACCACCTCAAGTTCCTAAGGAGACCCCCATGCTGAAAGGCTTCAAGGAGTTCATCCTCCGCGGAAACGTCATCGACCTTGCCGTAGCGGTAGTCATCGGCACCGCGTTCTCAGCGATCGTCACCGCCATCGTCGCCGGAGTACTCAACCCGGCGATCGGCGCCTTGTTCAACGCGGAGTCACTCTCCACCGCGCTCGTCGTCACGATTCCGACCACCGACGACGGCTCCGCGAAGATCCTCTTCGGCGCGGTAATCGCTGCAGTCATCCAGTTTGTGCTGGTGGCGGCAGTTGTATATTTCGCTCTGATTCTCCCCATCAACTACCTGAAGAAGCGCGCGTTCCAGAAAAAGGAGGCCGGAGTTCCTGCGGTCGCCGCAGACACCCCGCCGACCGAGCTGGAGCTGCTTGCCGAGATCCGCGACCTCCTCGCGAAGACCTCCAGCGGGTCGCACCGCGAATAAGAGCACCCTCCGAGCCGCTCAGGTATCAGGTTTCGTCGGATTCGCTTAAATCTGAGCGACCATTTCTGATCCCTGAGGTGCTCTGGGGTGCTCCGAGGAGCTCTGCGGTGCTCTGAGGTGCCGGTTTCCGAGAACGGGGCGTGCCGAGCGGCCACCTGCCGAGAATCCCGCGTGCCGGGATGCTGCGCATTCAGTAGTGCGGGGGCTTCTCCGCTTTCAAGCGATCGTCGTTCTCCGTGAGGGTGTGCCGGGCCGGTTCCGGCGCGGGGCGCGGGTCACTTCCGGGCGCGGGGTCAGTTGTGGCGCGACGGTGCAGACGGCGGATGACGGGGACCGGCGACATCCCGCTGCCCTCAGCACCTCGGTCGTCAGCCCCTCGGTCATCAGCACCCCGGTCATCAGAAGAAGCCCCCGCGGAGTCGGTCATGCGCCGTTCGGCTCGGCGGCCGGCTCGGCGTGCTGCTGCTGCTGCTGCGTGATGATCGTGATGGGCTCGGTGATCGGATCAAGATCCGCGCCGAGCATGGTGACGACGCGGCTGGCAACGGCATCCGGGTCGCTGAAGAGCTCGAAGGCGTGCACCCGCAGGTAGTGCCAGCCGAGGCGACGCAGCACCTCCGGACGCAGCCGCAGCGACTCGCGCAGGCTGGAGCGGTGCAGCACGGCGTCAGTTTCGATCGTGACACAGGTGCCGAGGTGCGCCGCGACCAGGCCGAGTTTGCCGCGGTGGCCGAGGGCAACCTTGAGCCCACGGCGCTCGAGACGGCGAGCGAGGTCGACCAGCATGGGGTCGCTGTCGTCGGGAATCGGAACCTGCGCGGCTCGCGCACCCACCTCGGCGAGGATCTCCGCGAGGGCGATGGCGCCGTGTTGCATGCGCCCCTCTTCGATGTCGTCTGGCTCAAAGCAGGAGACGATCACCATGGAACGCCGGGCGCGGGTCATGGCGACGGCGAGCAGTCGGTCTCCGCCCGCCTCCCCGAGTGCGCCGAAGTTGGAGAGCACCCTGCCGTGCGGAGTGCGTCCGAAGCCGATCGAGAAGATCACCCGGTCGCGGCTCTGCGCCACGGCCTGTTCGATCGTGGTGACGGTGAAGGGCTCCGCGCGATCGCCGATGACGAACTCGGTGAGCTTTGCGTTGCCGCTGACGGCGGTGAGGACCGCCTGCTCGACCCGCACCGCGTGGCGTGCACTGGCTGTGATCACCATCAGGGATTCGTGGGGGCGGTGCTGGGCGTGGTCGAGAACCAACTCGACCGCACGCTTCACCTCGGCGTCGGGGCTCTCGACCGCACCGGAGTCCGGGTCGGGCATGCCGTGACCGTCGACGACGTAGTCGAGCGCCAGGCTGCCGTGGCCGAGGAAGCTTCCCGCCCAGGGCAGGGACTCGATGCGCCCGCCGTAGAAACGACGGTTGACCAGCTCGGCGAGGTCCTCGCCACCCGCGCGATAGCTGCGCGTCAGCGCCAGCGTGGGCAGGACCGCGGACAGCTGGGCCAGCGCGGAGTACTCGTGGAGTTCGTCGGGGGTCAGCTCGCGAGCGGGTTCGGCGAACGCGTCAAGGGCGAAGACGGCACCGGTGTCGGTTCCGGTGTCGGTTCCAGCGTCGGTCGCGCGAGAAGCCCCTGCCGTCCTGGAACCGGATGCGGGAGAAGCGCCTGCGGCTGCCGGACCCGCGCTCTGCGGCCGGTCGGGATCGGTAATCGCGATCGTGAACGGACCGGGGGTCTGCGTAACGGGATCTCCGAAGGCGACAACCTGGCGCCCGCGGCGGATCGCGCCGACGTTCTCCGCGATGGTCGTTGCACCGGCGTCCACCAGGATCACCGTGTCGAATGGCATCGTGTCGGCAATCGAGGGAATCTCGTACGGCGAGGCCAGCCAGACGGGGGCTACCGCGCGGGAGAGGTGCGGTGCCGTCGTCTGCAGGTCGAAGGCAGAGATGCGGTCGCGGCGAAGCAAGTTCTTGAGCAGCTTCGCCTCGTCCGGCCAGTCGACCAGCCCGATCTTCCAGTTCTCGGCGATCTGCCAGGACAGCAGCTGCGCGCTGCCGGAGGCGTGTGCATCATCCACGAGACGGAAGTCCGCCTCGAGTCGGTCGAGAACCGGGGTGTTCGCCCCGAGAAGCGCCCGGTCGGCGGACAGCAGCGACTCAAGCGCGGACTGCCACCAGGCCAGCTCCAGCTCTGCCTCGACCTGTTCGTCCGGGATGTGGCGGGAGGCGAGGTCGTGGATGAGAGGGGTCAGTTCGAGACCACGCAGGGTCTCCATCAGCGCCATCCGGCCCTGCAGGTTGTTGAGCACGTCGGACTCGGCGGCGAGCGCTTCGACCGCGGCGAGCAACTCCGGGATGCGGAGGTACGCGAGCTGCGTCTCCCGGGTGTGGGATCCGAGTGGCTCGTCGAGCTGCGCGAGATCCTGAACGACCACCTGGTGTGCGACCTGCACATCCGCGATGCCCACCGGCACGTGCGGCGGCACGCCTTCCGCCGCGAAGCGCTGCCAGAGCACGCGCTGCTGCTGGATGCGTACGAGCGCTTCGTGCAGATCGGAGATGTGCACGCCGGGGCGCACGTACTCGCGCGCCAGCTTCTTGAGGCGGCGGCGATTGGGGCCGGACATGTCCGGGGACTGGTTACGGGAGCCTGTCGCGGCGATGAGCTCGCTCAGCGACCGGTCGAAGACCACCGGGAGAAACTTGTCGAGGGTCTCACGCAGGTCGATGAGAAGACGGAGGTAGACGCCGAGCTCATTGATCGTCTCGAACGGGCGCATGTGCGAGTTCTCGATGAGCTCGCGGGAGCGCTCGAGAAGGCGCGGCAGCGAGTCGCCGTGCAGGCGCTTGGCGATGTCGTGTGCACGACCGGCGGCGTCGCCGGTCGCGAACTTCGCTCCGTACCAGGGTGAGTCGCCGGGCCCGTAGCGGAACTCGCCCAGCCGTGCGGCGCTGACCATGGTCTTCGCCGCGGGCCGGCGGTCACGCGCGAGCGCCTCCACGGCGGTGCGACCGAGCCGGGCCGTGGTGGACGGCGCGCTCGGCAGCAGAGCCAGCCTGCTGAGTTCGGTGACGCAGTCGAGCACGCTGATGCCCAGCACCGGGTCGGGCTTTGCGAGGGCGCCGCGATAGTCGAGCAGCACCTTGCGCAACCGCACCAACGCTTCATCCACCTCGGCGATCTGCGGCTGCACAGCCTTCTCGCTGCGGGAGATGGACCGCACCAGGTCGCGGCGGAGACTGCGCGGCGACACCGCGAGGCCCGGCAGGCCGACGTCAGTGAGGCGGTGCGCGATGCCCTGCAGCGACGCGCGGCGCGCGCTGACCACGAGCACCCGCTTGTTCTGGGCGACCAGACTGCCGATCGCGTTAACAATGGTCTGGGTTCCCCCGGTGCCTGGCAGGGTCTTCACCACAACGGAGTTGCCCGCCGTGATCTGCGCGACGATGTTCTCCTGCTCGGCGTCGGCGTCGAGCAGCAGGGTGTCGGTCTGGGGCGGACGCTCGTCTGAGTTCGGCGCTTCGGCCGGGGAGTAGCCGTCGCTCAGGGTCCAGCGTGCCGCGGCGTTGCCCGCGAGCGCGTCGAGAACGGTGTGGGAGAGATTATGGGCGTCCTCGCGCATTGTCGTGGCGACGTCGGCGAACGACGAAACCACCAGCCGGGGTTGGACGGTGAAACGATCAAGGTGGTCGGTCAGGCCGCGCAACCGGTCGATGACCTGGTTCGGCTTGAACGTTCCGTCGTCGTCCGCCAGCGCGGCGAAGGCGTCAGCGTCAAGGTCGAGGCCGAAGTGCTCCCGGAGCGCGCGCGCCAGCTGGGGATTCAGGAAGGCGTGGCCGCGCAGCTTGACCTCGAAGTCACGTCCGTGGCGACGGATGGCGAGCGGACGCAGCAGCAGGGGCGCGTCGTAGTCGACGTGTTCGTGGCGCCAGTGCACCATGCCGATGCCGAGATGCACGGCGTCGATGCCGCGCGCGGTGACGAGCTCCAGGCCCTTCGCCGCGATTGCTCCCGCCGCGAGGCGTGCGGTGCGAAGCGCGACCTCATCGCGAATGAGGTTGGAGAGCAACGTGGTCTTGCCGGTGATGAACTGCGCGAGTCCCCCGGGATGTGTAGCACTCAGCTCGATGCGGGTGCGCGGGCTGTCAACAAAGTGGAGCAGCGGAGACGGGCCGCCAACGGACCCCAATTCCGCACGCCATTCGGCCCAGATCGGTTCAGCCACGTTTCCTGCCTCGAATGATGGGTCTCCCAGATTCAACGAGTGCGGCGCCGAGCCTCGACGATTGGCGCCTCGTCGACCCGCATCCGGGCGGTCAGCGAGCACCCGTTCGTCGTCAACGAACAGTTCGTCATGATTTTTGTCGGCACGCCACACCCCCCAACCTTAAAGCCGAAGTCGGGCAATGTCTGGGAGGTTTGCCGGGTTTCCCGCATATCAGCGCACGTAAAATCAGGATTATGCCCCTCTTCCCGCCCGTTTCGAGCCTCGCTTCGGCTGCCATCGGCGCAGGCGTCCACACCGCTGTCGACGCCGTGCGTGGGGCCGCCGTCGGATTCGGAACGCTGGCACTGGCACTGGCGCTCGCGCTCGTGGTGGGCATCGCCCTGCTGTTCCGCCGACGCCAGCGCTCGACCACGCAGCCGGGTTCCTCCCCAGTTGCGCCCTCCAATGCTGCCCTCGGCATTGAGCAACTCACCCTGCACGCTGGCGCGATTTTGGTACGAGCGGATGACGCGGTCCAATCAGCCGAGAATGAGGTCGGGTTCGCCGTGGCGCAGTTCGGACCCGAGCGAACCCGAGCGTTCGCCGAGGCGGTGACCGACGCCCGCGCCCAGGTCGCCGAGGCGTTCCGCCTCAAGCAGCAGCTCGACGACGCGTACCCAGACACCGACCAGCAGCGCCGGGACTGGACGAAACGCGTCATCGCCCTCGGCGAGTCCGCCACGCGCGCAATCGATGAGCACACCCGCCAGTTCACCGCGCTTCGCCGTTCGGAGGCAGACTCCCCCACCCGGCTGCTCGACCTGCGTGCCGCTATCGAGCACACACGCGCTCGGCTGCCCGCGAGTGCGGCGACTCTGCAGCGACTCGCGGCCCGCTACGACCCGGCGCTGCTTACCGAGGTGCAGACGAACGCGGTCGACGCGGAGCAGAACCTGGCAGAGGCGGGCAGGCGAGCGGATGTCATCGCCACCCGTATTGCACCCGGCGGCGTCAATGCGGAGGCAGTCACGACCGAGCTTGACGCCGCTTCATCTCTCGTCCGCGACGCCGACCGGCTCCTCTCCGCCATCGAAGCGTGTGACACATCGGTGGGGCAGGCCGAGGCCGCGTTGTCCGCTCTGGTGGAGGCGACCCGCACCGACCTCGTGGAGTCTCGCGCGATGCGCGACGCCGCCCCCGACCCCGAGACGGGCGCACGGGTTCTTCGCGCCATCGAAGAAGTGGACTTTGTGCTCGCCGGAACCGGCTCCCCGAGCGGTCCGCGCAATCCCGTGCACGACCTCGGCCGTCTCGGATCGGCCGTGTCGACCCTCGACACCGCCCTTGCCGGGGCCCGCAACCAACAGCAACGCCTGGCTCACGCGCGTACGGCGCTGGTCGGGGCCTTGGTAGGCGCTCGCAGCGAGATCACCGTCGCCAAAACCTTTATGGCGAGCACTCACACCGACGTCGATGCGCGCACCCGCCTGGCCGAGGCGGAACGCCAGCTACTGCTCGCGGAAGCGGCGAGCGACCCGGTCGACGCCCTCGATGCGGCACGACGGGCCGCTACCGCGGCGCGCGACGCGGACGCGCTGGCCCGCTATCGCTAGCGAGGCGGCGGGTACAGGTACGACGCGACCGAGCTGATCGGGATGGTGCGGATGGCGTAGGCCAACTTCGCCATGCCGTTGTACTCCTCGATGATGACGTTGCTGCCGACGACCTCTTTGACGTACGCAACGTGGTTTCCGTTGAACCAGGCGACGGAGCCGGTGACGGGGGTGCTGCTGATGGTCCAGCCATTGGCGGCCCACGCGGACTTCCATGCGGACGCGTTTCCGCCGGTCGGGGTGAGGTTGGACCAGACGTACTTCCACGGCGCGCTCATGGAGCCGGCGTCGCGGTTGAGGCGCCAGGCAACGAAGTCGACACACTGGCGGTAGTAGTAGTTGAGAGGGGACAGCGTGTTTCCTGCGCTGGGCCAGGGGTAGTCGTCGCCGGCGGCGCGAACGGACGACACCGTGCCGGAGACGGTGCCGGTAGTGGAAGACGAAGAGGACCTGGTCGAGTAGGACGCCAGGGCGGCCGCGGCGAGCTGCTCGGCCTTCAACGCGGCGGCGGCGGCTACCTGGGCGGCCTTGAGCTCAGCTTCGCTGGTCGCGGTGATCGCGTCTTGCTGAACCTGCGCGCCAACGACGGTGTTGCCAACAGCGAGTTCCTGCGAGGTGCCGTTGGCAGCGTTGAGGGCGTCAGCTGCTTCGGAGATTTCGGCCTGGTGCTCTGAGCCAGCGGGCGCGAAAGCAAATGCGGGAAGGCTGGCGGAGGCGAGAAACCCGGGAACGGCCAGCAGCGTGATCAGCACGACGGCGGGCTTCTGCTTCTTGCTCGGGGAAACCCTGGGGGCGACGGCGACCGTGCGCTCCGGCGCGGTCAACCGGCGAGCGGCACCGCGCTCGGCGCGGGTCGGCTTAGCCGTGCGGGGCGCGGCGTGCACCGATGCGACCGCGGGCCCTGCGGGCACCACTGTCACCGGCACGGCGACGGCCTTCGCGGGACGGCGAGCCTCACGCTCCAGAGCCGCACGCGCCTCGCGACGAGACGCGTATTGAGGAGTCGAGTCCTGGCTGGTGCGGACGGCGTCCGATGAATCGGGCGTAGTCGCTTCGAGCACAGGCCGTACCTCCGGGTTCTTTCGCAGGGCCGGATGAGGACGAGATTCCCTCAAGGTGCCAGCCGAGCTACCCACCGATGCTACGCGACAACTGCCGACCTGTCACGGCAACCTCACGAATTGGTAACGGCCGGGGGGACTAACTGAGCGGTTTTGGGGGACAAATAGCGCGAATCCGCGCAATTTCTTGCGTACTCGCGCTAGATCGCAGCGAATTCCACGGTGACCACGCCAGTGACGGCACCTGACTGAGAAATTCCTCAATGTCAGGAACCGGGTCGACATGGAAGCGCAACGCCTGCATACACGGCACGAGCTGGTTGACGTAGTAGAAGTACTGGATCTGTCGTTGTTGTTCAGTCAGTTCCTGGGGGCTGGGAAATGCCGCAGGCGGGCTGGTGCCCCAGCTACACCCCGTGATGGCACCAGCCACCAACGCCAGGCAGGCTAGCCCGCTGCGCGCGATCCGTTCCACAACCCTGGAGGACGTCACGACGCAATTCTGCGCTCGTTACCGTCTCCAGACAATCGGGATTTAGGGCAAATCGCTGGCCGCGCCCGCTCCGTCGGCGCTTCGCACATCGGCGCTGTGCATATCGGCACTGCGCACATCGGCGCTGCTCAGATCGGCACTGATGCGCTGAAGGCAGTCTTCGAGGCCGCCGTACACGATCGTCGACGGCACCGAGATCATCAGGTTGATGGGTGACCCGAAGTTCTCGACCGTCATGCCCGTGGCATCCACCGTCCGTCCATCAGCGGTAATGGTCACCGGCGCGTGGTGCTCAGAGATGCGCTCGGCCATGGTTCCCGCGGCGGTGTACCCATAGAGCGGCTTGCCGAGTCCGTAAGCAAGTCCGAGCTCGAAGCAGGTACCCGAGTCTGGCTCGGCCCCCCGGAACGGGTAAAGGTTGGCGGCGACGAGGTCACACTCGCGCACCAGGTCCGCGTCCCGCCGGAAGATCGCGGCGGCGAGCTCGGCGGGGGTAAGTCCGGTCGGGTCGATCGAGATGTCCGCCGGAAACCTGCCGACAAAGCCGTACTGGGCGCACAGGGCTTTCATCTTTTCGGCACGCTCGACCGCGTCCGGGTAGAAGACGTCAAATCCGGCCAAATAGATCTTCACTGCTGCGCCTCTCGTTCGGCTTTCGCCTTCGCCACCCCACACGCGGCCGCGGGCGGGGACACCGTCGGGGTGCGCGCAACAGTATCAACTGATCACTGGCGCGCCGCCCATAGAATGGGAGACGGGAGTGCTGAATCGGATGAAAAAGAACGACAACGAAGAGCCACGCGACGAGTTCGATCACGTGATGCTCCCCGCTTTTATGGCCAAGCCCCTCGGCTTTTTGCAGAACCCTTCAGCCGGAGCTTCGCCGCGGGAGCGCACCGCCGACTCGACTCCCCGCGACGCTGACCCCTATGCGACTGATTCGAACGGGGCTGACGCATACGAGGCTGACGCGTACGAGCCTGATCCCTACGGCGCAGAGCCGGACGAGCGCGACTCGCGCGGCGACGACGCCCGAAAAAGCGCGCCGCCAGCCAAATGGTGGTCGGGTGTGCGCGGCCGCACGCTGATCTATGTCGGAGGGACCGTCGTCTGGCTGTACCTCCAGTCGCGCAACTAGCCGGGCCAGCCCAACCACCTGGCCGGCACCGGCCGTGCTAGCCGGGCCAGCCCAACGAGCCGGTCAGAACGGAAGGTTTGTGGAGCCGGGGCTGACGATCAGGATTCCCGTGATCTTGCCGCTGCTGCTGTAAGCGACGCGCCCCATCCACTCCCCCGCCTCGTGGTTGAGCTGGGTTTGACCTACGACGCCCGCGCCGAGGTACTGGTTCCACAGCTGCTCGGCGACTGTTCGCCCGTCGAGTGTCTGCACGACGGTTTTCGAGCACGATTCGAACTGACCGCTGGATGCGATGACGCCGGTCCAGACATCCATCACCCTCTTCTTGGTTAGGGCACGAGCACACGTGAAGGTCATCAAGGACTTCACCGCCCCGAAGTCTCCCTTGTTCAGACTGCGGAAGACATTCTCTGTTCGTTCCACGAGGTTCACGACGGGCTGGCTCATGAGGTGCTCTCCTGTCTCGCTTGTTGGGTTGGGGACGGCTCCGAACCGCTTGAAGGCGGCCTGGCGGCTGGTACCGAGCGCATCGCCGATTACCTGCCACGACACTCCGTCCGCGCGGGCGGCGATGACCGCGCCGTGCAGACGCGCCTCCGCGATCGTGATGAGTTCGTCGGCAGACCGGATCGCCCGGACGTAGTCGTCTGCGCTGACTTCTGCGGCTGCCTCTGCGGCTGCGCCTGCACCTACTTCTGCGTCTGGCATGGCGTAAACTTACCACCGAAAAGCGTGAAGTGTCATCGACTGAATGACAAACCACATTTTGACTCAGTTGCTCTGGCGGCACCGTGCGACCCGTCTCCCTCCTATACGCGCGCTCCCGGCTTATTCATACTGGAGGCATGGACAGTGCAGTCCGTCCTCGCCAGGACGAAACCCTTCTCGAACTTCGCTTTCACCGGAAGCCGTCAACACCAACCGCGACGGAGCAGCGATGACCGCCAGGGACCGATTCACCGACGCCGAATGGACCACGGTCGGCCGCGCGCCTTTTATGACTGGCGTTTTCATCGCGTCGTCCGATCTGAGTGACGCGATCGGAATCGTGCGCGAGCTTCTGACCGTCGAAGCGCTGGTGGCTGCCGAGGCGAACAAGCACCGCGGACTCGCCCTCGCCAAGCAGATCTTCGCGGACATCGAGGCAGGAACATTGAGTTCGGATGTCGGGGCGCTCAACGACGAGCCGGAGACACGCACGAGGGCGCTCGAGTCGGTGATCAGCGCCGTTCGATTGGTCGCGGCGAATGACCCGGCCCAGGCGCCCGCCTACCGGGACTGGCTGGTGCGGATCGCGCACGGAGTCGCCGAGGCGACGCGAGAGGGACGCGTGCTCAGGTTCGCCCACCGGATGAGCGGTCACGAGAAGTCCGCGCTGGCGGAACTCGAGAGGGCGCTCCGGGCTGCCGCCTAGGTGGTTGGGCTGGCCACAGCGTTGCTCGGCACCGCGTTGCTAGCTTCGGCGTTGCTAACCTCAGCGCCGCGGCCGAGGCCGAGAGCCGGCAGCAGCACACCGTCGATCAGCGCGATGAGGAATTTGCGGTCGACGGGTTTGCGTTCGATCAGCACCCGATACGCCGCGATCGAGGGCGACACGATCGACAGCGTGGCGATGTCGCAATCCGGCGAGATCTCGCCCCGATCGATGGCGCGCTGCATCAGGAAGAGGTTCGCCTCGGCGCGGGGCCTCACCAGCGCGTTGTTGGCAGCGTCCGCGAGCTCGGGGGCGGCGGACAGCATCGACATGAGTCCGGCCATAATCTGCAGCTTCTTCTCCGCCTCCTCCATCGTGCGCGGCTTGATCATGGCCACGAGGTCGCCGCGGAGGGTTCCGGTGTCCGGCAGGTGCGAGCGTTCGAAGTCGTTCTGCTTCATGCAGGCGACCGCGTCGATCACCAGTTCGCTCTTCGACGGCCATCGTCGGTAGAGCGTCGCTTTGCCCGCCTTGGCGCGCGCGGCAACCATGTCGATCGTCATGCCGTCGAATCCGGTCTCGGCGAGCACCTCGAGCGCCGCGGTCAGGATCTCCGGATCGCGGGTGTGATCCCGCTTGCGGCCGAGCCGCGGCGGGTGGGAGTCGGGCTGCACCATTGCGGCGGCTTCTCCTTCTGTTGTCTGTGACACCTCAAAATGGTACCGCGCAGCACCTCTGTCACGGCTGGGCAAATTCAGGAACTGTTAAGATCCGGAACTCCACAGTATCGTATAGGGTCTCATTTATGCCTAAAACGATCCCCGCTCGCGCAACCGCGCCGAGCACCCCGGCGCCACACTCCCGCCGCTGGTTCACCCTCATAACCGTCGGCCTCGCACAGCTGATGGTGGTTCTCGACTCCACGGTGGTGAACATCGCACTGCCCTCCGCCCAGGCCGACCTCGGCTTCTCCAACGGCGACCGCCAGTGGATCGTCACCGCCTACTCCCTCGCGTTTGCGAGCCTTCTTCTACTCGGTGGTCGTCTCTCCGATCTTCTCGGTCGCAAGCGCACCTTCATCATCGGCCTCATCGGTTTCGCCGTGGCATCCGCTCTGGGAGGCGCCGCCGGCACCTTCGGCCTGCTCGTCGGCGCCCGCGCCCTGCAGGGTGCGTTCGGCGCACTGCTCGCGCCCACCGCGCTTGCCGTTCTGACCACGACATTCACGATCCCGAAGGAGCGTGCGCGCGCATTTGGCGTGTTCGGCGCGATCGCCGGGGCCGGCGGCGCCGTCGGCCTGCTGCTCGGGGGCTTCCTCACCGAGAACTTCGACTGGCGCTGGAACCTCTACATCAACGTGTTTATCGCCATCATTGCGATCATCGGCTCCGTGCTCTTCGTAGACCACGTCGTTCGCACCGGTCCCCGCCCGAAGCTCGACATCCCGGGAACCGTCCTCGTTTCGGCCGCCTTGTTCGGCCTGGTCTACGGCTTCTCCAATGCCGAAACCGATGGTTGGGACTCGCCCCTCACCTGGGGCATGCTCGCCGGCGCCGTCGTGCTGCTCGTGGCCTTTGTGCTCTGGCAGCGCAGGGCCGCCCACCCCCTGCTCCCGCTGTCGATCGTGCTCGACCGCAACCGCGGCGCGGCCTACATCTCGGTGCTCATCGCCGGCGCGGGGATGTTCGGGATCTTCCTCTTCGTCACCTACTACCTCCAGACATCCCTCTTCTACTCCCCCATGCAGACCGGTGTCTCGTTCCTGCCGATGATCGCGATGCTGATTCTCGCCGCGCAGCTGTCGACCAACATCTTCGTGCCGAGGTTCGGCCCCAAGGTGATGGTGCCGTTCGGAATGACGCTCGGCGCGCTGGGTATGGCCCTGCTCACCAACCTCGACACCGACAGCTCCTACGTTGCCAACGTTCTGCCGCCGCTGATGATCCTCGGCTTCGCGATGGGCTCGATCATGCCCGCCTCGATGCAGACCGCAACCCTCGGTGTGGACCGCCAGTTCGCCGGCGTCACCTCCGCGATGGTCAACACGAGCCAGCAGGTTGGCGGATCGATTGGCACCGCGCTGCTGAACACGCTCGCGGCCACCTCGGCGGCAAACTACGTTGCCGGGCACCTGCCCGAATCTGCTGAGGTTGTGGCGGACGCCGCGGTGGCCAGCTACGCAACCGCCTACTGGTGGGGCGCCAGCTTCTTCGCGGTGGGAGCCGTCATCGCCGCGCTGCTGTTCCGCCGCAAGGGCCAGGGCCTGTCGCTGTCAGATCCGCACCCCGCTGCTGGGGCGACCGCGGGCGACGCTGCCGACCGCGACGTACTCGACGCCGCGCGGGTCGCAGCCCGGTGACGCCGCAGTAATGCGTGCCGCGGCGCAGGTTGTTTCCCAGCAACCTGTGCCGCGACCGCCCGCGCAAGAACGCCCTCCGCGACCGGCTAGTGTCAACGGGGGCGCGCTTCGGCATGACCCCGCGGACGATGGAGTCGTTATGCCCCTTTCTGAACTGCAGCCGTCCCGCGACGGCCGCCGCACCGTCTTCGCCCGCGCCCAGCTGCCGTTCCTGATCATGACCCTCCTGCTGGCGATCGCTGTCGCTGTCGCCCTGCCCTCAGATTTGCTCTCGATAGAATTTCTGACGGGTGTAGCGATCGCCGTGGCCGCCTCCATCGTCGCCCTGACCGTGCCGTGGGAACGTCATTCCAGCCAGTGGCTCATCACGATCGCCGTCGCCGACCTTGTCGCCGTCGCATTCCTGCGCTTTGCGGTCTACCCGGAGATCGCCGGAGTGGGCCTCCTCGCCATATTTCCCGCGCTCTGGTTCGCCTACGGTTTTCATCCCGCGTACGCCCCGATCGGCGTGATCGGCGCATTCTTCGTCACCCTGTTTCCGCTCGTTTACACGCGTGAGCTCCCGACCTCAGCGCTGGGGTGGGTCAACGTGCTCACGCTGCCGGTGGCGGTCGCGCTCATCATGCTCGCCGTTCAAACCGCCGCTACACAGATGCGCCTCAGCCGCGGCCGCCTGATCGAGAACTCTCGCAAACTCGCGGCCGCACTCGATGAATCGGAAGACAACGGCATCATCGCCCGCACCATTTTCGATACGGTCGACGCGGCGATGACGTTCTACGGCGTCGACAATCGCCTCCTGATTGCGAACCAAACGGCCCTCGATATGTCGAATCGTCTCGGCTTCAGGCTTGATGACCCGCCCTTCGCAGACGTGGACGTTCTCGCGGCAGACCGCACGACCCCGCTTCCGGCCGAGCAACAGCTCGTTGCCCGGGCATTGCGCGGCGAAGAAGTGACCGGTCACATCGAATGGCTTGGACCTCCCGGCGACCAGGTAGCCATCATGGGGAGCGCCCGGCAGGTGCATCGCGTCGATGGCCACCTTCTGGGAACCGTGATCGCCGCCTACAACATCACCGAGCTGGCCAACGCGATCGACGTGCGCGAGCGGTTTCTCACGACGGTCTCCCACGAGTTGCGTACGCCGCTGACCTCGATCATGGGCTACCTGGAGATGATTGAGGACGAGGTGGATGCCGCTGCCCTCGGCGTCGACGGCTATTTCAGCATCGTCCGGCGCAACTCCGTCGAGCTCCTCGCGCGCATCTCGGAGTTGCTGCAGTTCTCGGACAAAGCAGCCCCGGTCGTGCGCAGCAGCGACGACATCCGCGGCATCGTTTTAGCCGCCGTTACCAATGCGATGCCCGCAGCAACCGCCGCGGGGCTGACGGTCGAACACCGGCTCGCCGACGGTCCGGGCGCGCTTGTGGACTCGCGCCGATTTGATCAGGTGATCGACAATCTCCTGTCCAATGCGATCAAGTACTCGCCCGCCGGCGGCACAGTTGTGGTGGAGCTGCGCCACACGAGTGCGGAGACCGTGCTCTCGGTCAGCGACACCGGCGCCGGCATGACGCCCGACGAGCAGAGCCAGGCGTTCGATCCGTTCTATCGTTCCGCAAGCGCCCGCGTCGGGGCAATCCCCGGGTTTGGTGTCGGCCTGTCAATTGTGAAGGAGATCGTCGCCGCGCACGGCGGCGACATCACGGTCTCGAGTGCGCCAGGCGAGGGCACCACCATGACCGTCCGCGTCCCGCGTCAGGTCGAGCCCTAGCGAGAAGAATCAGTCCATCAGTGTCGCCGGAAGGCAAAGACAGCGACCAACACCATCAGCACCGCGAGAACCGCAACCACCGTGGGTATCCAGAAATTGCCTACACCGGTGTCCGAGCAATCTACTGCCTCCACCGCGCAAGCCACGTAGGCGGTCATGTGGTTCACGCTCTGCCCCCAGGCTGCGCATCCGCGCCGCGCGACGAAGTGGATTGCACACCCATAGTGGCACTGATCGGCAAACCACAACACGCCCGGCCGCGGGAAGCGGTCGGGCGTGTTGTGATACCGGTGAAGCGGATGTAACGGGTCTAGCTGATCTAGCGGGTCATGCGGTTTAGCGTTCCCGAGTTACAGCGCCGCGGTCTGCCTGCGGCGCAGCACCATGAGCGCGGCCCCCGCGACGAGCAGCAACAGGGCCGCCCGGATCGGCAACTCCGTGTCGGTTCCGGTCGACGCGAGGCTCTGGCTGCCGGCGGCAGCGACCGTGATGGTGATGTTGTCCCATCCGATGAGGGTGCCGTCTTCTGCGAGCACCACGATGCGGTGCGCGCCGGCCACGGTGTTCGCCGGAATGGTGACGGTCACCGAACCGTTGCTGCTCACCTCACGAGTGCCGAGGAGCACCGGTGCGGAGTGCAGCCAGACGTTGACGGTCTCACTTGCGAGCGCCGAACCCATGGTGACGGAGATGGTGCTGCCCGCCGGTGCGGTGGCGGGAGCGTTCACGGTTCCACGGGTGTTGCTCGTCAGAGCCTCATCCGGTGCAGGAGTGGTGGCACCTACGTTGCTCGGCGTGCTCGGAGCCGGCGACGGCACGGTCGGATCCGCGGGATCCGTCGGGTCGACCGGAGTGGTCGGGTCGACGGGGATTGTCGGGTCGGTCGGGTCGGTCGGGTCCGTCGGGTCGGTCGGTGTTTCGATGCAATCCAACGCGCCCGTGCGAATGGCGAATCCGTTGGTGTTCGAGTCATCCGCCCAGAAAACGGCCCTGGAACCCTCGACACACTCAGACTGCGGCGCGATCGCGAAGCCCTCGTTGTTCAGGTTGGGCATGCCGGTCGGACGGTCGATGACGCGGCTGACCGTGAAACGTCCGTCGGTCGCACCCTCCTGGGCGATGTCGAGAATGGCCGAACGACCCTCGCAGGTGTCGTCACAGACAGCCCAGAGAGAGCCGGACTCCGCCTCGAACTCGAGGTCCATCACACCGGTAAATCCGCTGGCGATGGTCGCGACGCGATTGAAGCCGCCCGTCGTCTGGTTGAGTGCGTAGGCGTAAATCGTGCCACCCGCTTCGACACCGACGAAGAACAGTCCGTCGCCGTGGCCCGCGTAGGTGGCGGGGTTGTAGGCGGCGTTGGTGTTCTCGTCGAGCATCCCATCGGCGACGAGCACCTCGTCGGGAACCCAGGCGATGGCCTCGAGGCCGGCGTTGGCGCCGACGACGGGGAGGTCCGCGGTGAGGTTCCACTCCATGGCGGCGTTGAGGCTGCTGCCCGCAGCGGAAGCGTCGTAGCGCAGCACAGACAAGCGGCTCACGCTGCTCGCGGCGTTGTTACGCTCGCTCGCGATGAAGATGCCACCGGCAGCGCCCGCGTCGGTCAGAGCGACACCCTCGGCGTCGACATCCCCCGTGCCATCTGCATAGTGCAGAACCTTGCCCGCACCCCAGCCATTCGCGCTGTCGGATACCCAGTTGGTGCCGTTGTCGAGGAGGCGGTAGAGGCCGCCGACGCCGTTCTTCGCGGCCCAGAGCACGTTGCCGGCCTCGGTTGCCTCGAAGGCGAGCCCGCTCATGTTGCCGCCGAGCACGTTCTGCACGTCAGCGGTCGCAACATCCTGCGAACCGGGCCACGGAACGGTGACCAGGTCACCGACGCACGCGTTGACCGCGCCCTTGGTGGACGAGGCGGTTGTGGTGAACTCACCGGTTCCATCCGGGCAACGTCCGTAGGTGGATGTCGCGTGGGCAGTCCAGGTGTAGCTGTCAATGAGGGTGGTGCCGTCGGCCGCGAAGAGGCGAGCTGAGTCGCCGCCGCCGAGCCCATAGTTGCCAGCCACTGCCTTGTCGTCAACATCGGCGACGTAGTATCCGCCGGCGGCAACGGTGGTAGCCGCGGGAATCACAAATGCGTGGCTGTCATCGCTGTCCTTGAGGACGTAGCCCGAGATGTCGACGGCCGCGCCGCCGTTGTTACGCAGCTCGATCCAGTCGCCAGGCGTGCCGTCGTTCGACTCGACCTCGTTGATACGAACGGGCGAGCCACAGTCGTTGACCGCACCCTTGGTGGACGACGTGGTCGTGACGAACTCGGTTCCGCAAATGCCATAGGTCGTGGTCGCGTGCGCGGTCCAGCTGCGCTCGTCGACGAGGGTGAACCCGTCGGCCAGGTAGACGCGCGCGGACTCCGCGCCGCCCAGGCCGAATCCCAGCGCCGCCTCTTCGACGACGTAGAACGTACCGGCGGCAACCGTGGTGGCCGCGGGAATGACCGAGATGTGGGCGTCGTCGTTGTCCTTGACGATCCAACCGGAGATGTCGACGGCGGTGGTGCCGGCGTTGAACAGTTCGATCCAGTCGCCGGGGGTACCGCCGCTTGATTCGGCCTCGTTCACCCGGATGGTGGGAAGAGTCGGTGCAACGCGCTGGTTCGGAGCGGCCTTGGTGGCTGCCGCGGTCGCGACGAATGTGCCCGTGCCGTCCGGGTATCGTCCGTAGCTGGTCGCCGAGTGCTCGGTCCAGGTGTACGAGTCGACGAGCGTGGTGCCATCGGCCAGGAAGAGGCGCGCAGAGTCGCCGCTGCCAAGCCCGAAGCCACCGGTGATGTCCACGTCAACCGCGAGGAATCCGCCCGCCGCGATCGTGCTGCCCGCGGGGACCACCATGACGGAGTCGTTCTTGTTGTCACGCAGGATCATGCCCGACACATCGACCGCAGCTGACGCGGTGTTGGTGAGTTCAATCCAGTCGACGGGCACGCCGTCCTTGGACTCAACCTCGTTGATCCGCACGGCGTCCACAAGCGAGACGGTGCAGGTATTCGTGGTGCCCCGAGAGGAGGCGACCGTTTCGCGGAATTCCCCGGTGCCGTCTGCGCAGCGGCCGAAGGTCGTGCCGGCGTGAGCGGTCCACGCGTACGAGTCGATCAGTGTGGTGCCGTCCGCGGCAAACAGCCGGGCGATATCCGCCTTCCCCAGGCCGAACCCACCGGCGCCTTCGACGTCGACAACGTAGTGGGCTCCCGCGGCGAGGGTTGTCCCCGCAGCGATCGCGAGGGTGCGACTGTCGTTGTCATCCTTCAGGATCATGCCGGACACATCGGTCGGCGTGCTGCCTGTGTTGACGATCTCGATCCAGTCCCCGGGAACACCACCGTCGGACTCGATTTCATTGATTCGAACGGATGCCACGTCCGCAGCCATTGCGGGTGTCATCGTTGCGGCGAGCGGAACGGTCAGGGCAAGACAGGTAAGAACGGCCAGCATGGGCCGACGTTGGGGCATGCGCATAGGGGTGCCTTCTTGATCAGACGCGGGGGGGGACGCCCAATTCGGGCTCCGTCCCCAGCATCCGGGTACCGGGCAAACACAAGGTAAACGGTTAGCGAACGCGAGATCTGCTCACTGCGTCGGCACAGCGTCCGTTGCGATGTCGATGGATTGTGTAGGCGGAAGATCGACTGCTGCCGGGTCGATCGTCGTGCCCACTATCGTCACCAGTTGCAGGACGAAATCGCTGTGATCGCTCATGGCGTGGAGGTGACCACTGATGTCGTGACCGACGTGGCCGCTCGCGTGATCCCCGCCGGCGCGCCGAAGCCAGCAACGGTTCTGACGGTGCGCTCACCGATGAGGTCGCCCGTGGTCGGGTCGACGATGATGTCCTGGCGTTCGTCTCTGGCCGGCTCAAAACGACCGATAGCGATTCCGGTGCGGCCGTTGAGCGTGGCCCCTCCCGGGACTATTTCTATTCCGGGGATCATGGCTGCGACGCTGTACAGCGCCGAGCGGAGATCAGCCGGCGCGGTACCGGTACGGAGCAAAGCGGTGATGCGGACCCACGCGTCTTCGTCGGCATTGGTCGAGCCGCCGTTGTATTCGTCGCGAATGTATTCGTAGAGTTTTTGGGGATCTCGCGGGAGAAAGTCGGTGGCCCAAGCGGGGTCGGGTGAGCCGTAAAACGCCGCATCTCTTGCCCGGAAGATCCCATTCTGCGTTGCGCTGTTTTTACTGTCCTCCCAGGATTCCATGGCGGCTGCCTCAGCTCCTTCACCGAAGAACTCTGTGGGGATCTCCTGACGACGTTCCATCACCCACTCGGCGTCGGAATCAGCCGGTTTGTAAACAACGGTCGTCTCCGGCGCCACCCAGGAGACCTTCTCTCCGTCAGCAGACGACCCCACGTTTGTGTAGGACGCGTGAGTTTCGATGCGCAGATACTGACCAGACTTTGCGACAATTTCTGCGCTCGCGATCGACAGATCGGCGGCGTCGTTCAGGATGGTCGCGGCTTCCGCGGAGGAATCAGGCCCACCAGGCAAGAAAATGCTGCCAACGACCAGTGCTGCTGCCGCTGCCGCTCCGACCGCTGCGAACGCGATACGGGTTCGGCCACGGCCGCCCGCAGCGACTCGCCGCGAAACCAGGGGTGGCTCGTCTGAGATCTGACTGAAGATGCTCTGACGCATCGTACGGACTTGCTCGGCAGTCGGGCCCAGTGTGCGGGTCATGACAGTCCTTCCTTATGAGTGGCAAGAGATACCTGGAGAGCTCGGCGCAGACGCGAGAGCCGGTTGCGCACGACGCCGGTTGTTGTTCCCATTGCGCCGGCGGCATCGTGATAGGACATTTCGTCTACAAGGCAAAGCCGGTAAAGCCGTTGGTCCTTCTCCGACAGGCGCGCTACCGCATCCTCGATAGATGCCGCCAATTGGCGGTCCAGAAGCGCAGCGTCAGGGCCCGGACTCTGGTCGATGCGCTCTGTCCAATCAAACGGGGCATCGTGGCGATCCGACCTTTTGAGGCGATTGAGACACAGGTTTCGTGCAGTTACGAGAAACCATGGCAGCAGGGAGCGATCGACCATTTTGATCTCGCCTCGGTTCGCCCAGGCGAGGGTGAAGACGTCCTGGGTGATGTCCTCGGCACCCGGAACATCACGAAGCATCCGGAGCGCGTACCGATAAACATCTCTGACGTGCTCTTCGTAAAGTTCGCCAAAGGCCACGCGATCGCCAGCCTGGCTGGCGGTGAGCAAGGTGCTGTCGGTACCTCGCGACCCTGCTTCTTGAATTTGCCTCATACCTCATAGTGTCCCGTCACCTCGATTAGTCTCAGAAAAATTCTCTTGACGCCGCCTCACACGGTCCCCTAAAGTCGCAGAGCTGCACCGAACGTCGGTGCCGCCCCCGCTGATCTGGAAGGAGACGCCGCAATGATCACTACTGTGTTCACCAATACAGAGTTTGCAAAATCGAAGCGCGTCTCCCCCGAGTTGAGCCTCCGACTGATGTCGGAGCAGCCCAACCGTGAACTGGCGCTGTTCCAGCGTCTGATCCAGCACCTCTAGTACGACACCAGCTGTCTTTCGACGCTCCGTGCCTGCTCGAGGCCCGGGGCGTTTGTGTTTTTACACACAGCCATCTCCCTCTGACACTGCAGGGTCAGGGAGTCGCCGCCCCGGGCGCCCACTCCCCCACCCCACGTCTCTACCGTTCTTCAAAAGAGAGCCGTTCTTCAGAAGAGAATCGTTCTTCGCAAAAGAACACAGAGACTCGCAAGACAGAAAAGGATCATGAAGAAAATCAACGACCGGCTCATCAGTTGGGCGAGCTTGCTCGACCCGAACGCTGAGGAGCAGGCGCGCACCACCTCGACCCTGCCGTTCATCTACCCGCACGTGGCGCTGATGCCCGACGCCCACCTCGGGCTCGGCGCAACCGTCGGATCCGTAATCCCGACCCTGAAGGCCGTCATCCCGGCGGCAGTCGGTGTCGACATCGGCTGCGGAATGATCGCGGTGAAGACACAGTTCACGGCACCCGACATCCGCAATTCGCCAAAGCACCTCAAGGAACTGAGGGAAGAGATCGAGCGTGCCGTGCCGACATCCGCCGGCGCCTACAACCGCAAGATCGTGGCGACCGCCGAGCCGAGCATTGCCGAGCTCGAAGCCCTCGCCGAGCGCAACGGATTCGACCCGGCGAGCTACGTCGGCAACTGGCGGCTGCAGCTCGGCACGCTCGGCAGCGGCAACCACTTCATCGAGGTGAGTCTGGATGAGACGGATGCCGTGTGGCTCTTCCTTCACTCGGGCAGCAGGGGCGTCGGCAACAAGATCGCTCAGAAGCACATCAAGGTGGCGCAGGCGCAGATGGAGAAGTGGTGGATCACGCTTGCCGACCGCGACCTGGCCTACCTCGTGGAGGGCACTCCGGAGTTCAGCAGGTACATCGCCGAACTGCGGTGGGCGCAGCACTTCGCCCTGCTCAACCGGGAGGAAATGATGGACCGCGTCATCCGGCAGCTGTCGGAGTGGATAGGCACGCCCGTCATCGAGCAGGACCGCATCAACTGCCACCACAACTTCACGCAGAAGGAGAAGCACTTCGGCAAGGACGTGTGGCTGTCGCGGAAGGGCGCGATCTCGGCGAAGTCCGGCGAGCTCGGGTTGATTCCGGGGTCGATGGGTACCGCCTCGTACGTGGTCGAGGGGCTCGGCAACCCGGTCGCGCTCGAGTCGAGTCCACACGGCGCCGGACGGCTGCACTCCCGGTCGTCCGCCCGCAAGACCTTCTCGCACGAGCAGTTGCGTGAGGCGATGGTGGGCATCGAGTACCGGGACACGCCCGCGTTCCTCGACGAGATTCCCGCTGCGTACAAGCCCATTGATCAGGTGATGGTGGATGCTGCGGAGCTGGTCACGGTCAGGCACACCCTCCGCCAGATCGTGAACGTCAAGGGCGATTGACGCTGCGGTCGTTCAGTTGGGCCCCCGCCTCTTTCGAGAGGCGGGGGTTCGCCGCAGCGGCAGGCTCAGCGGGGCGGGCTCAGTGCCGTGCGTGGCGCGCGGTCGGGTCGCTTAGTTGGGAGCGATGTTCTGGTTCAGCCGGAAGAAGTTGTCCGGATCCCAGGTGCGTTTGAGGCTCTGCAGCCTGGCCCACTTGGCGGTGCCGTAGGCCTGCACGACCCGGTCGGCACCTTCATCGGCGAGAAAGTTCACGTAGACGCCCTGGTGCCACGGCTCGAGCGCCGACCAGAAATCACGCACCCAGGCGCGCTCCGCGTCGAATCCCTCGCGACCCGCGGTGCAGGCGCCGATGTTAAAGGTGAACCCCGCGTGGCGGCCGGTGAAGGCCGTTGCGTCCTCGCCGATGCGGCTCACGGCACCGCCCCTCTGCCAGATGGGAAACGACGTCAGCGGCGACGCGAACTGCACGGAATGCTCGGCGGTGATGTCAATGATCTCGTCGGTGAGTTCGGCGACATCGCAACTTTTGTAGTAATACCACCGCCCGTGAGGGAACGACGGATCGAACAGGGCCTGGTGCGCCAGGTACGACGTCGGCTGGCAGTGGTCAACGACGGGATGCCCGAACTCCCGCAGCGGCCGGATAACCGTCTCCCCCTCGTCTATGTCACCTACCCAGCAGCAGACGACGATCACGACGGGCTGGCCCCGTAAGTCTTCGGGTATGAACGGCAGGTCGGGCGCCTTTCGATGGATCACCAACGTCATCAGGTCGTCGGGCGCCTCCGCGATCCAGTCGCGGTAGAACCGGAGCACCTCGGCCGACTGCTGCATCGGCCAGATCAGGGGCCCGCCCAGAACCTGCGTGCCGAGCGCGACGCAACGGAACGCGAACTCGGTGACGATCCCGAAGTTGCCTCCGCCCCCACGGACTCCCCAAAACAGCTCGGCGTTCTCCCCCGCGCTAGCACGGACAAACTCGCCTTCGGCCGTGACGAGATCGACAGAAATGAGTTGGTCGACAGACAAGCCGTGCTTGCGCATGATCCACCCGATTCCGCCGCCGAGCGTCAGTCCAGCGACACCCGTGTGGCTGACGATGCCGGACGGCACCGCCAGCCCAAAAGCCTGGGTCTCGCGATCGAGTTCGCCGAGCAAAACTCCCGCCTGCACCCGCGCGATGCGCGTTCCGGGGTCGATGCTCACCCCTTTCATGAGCGACAGGTCGATCACCACCGCGTTGTCCGCAACAGACAGCCCGGAGAAGGAATGCCCGCCGCTGCGCACCGCAACCGGCAGCCCGGTGACGCGGGCGAATTTGACCGCGGCCATCACATCGGCAACTCCGGCGCACCGGATGATGAGCGCTGGGTGTTTGTCGACCGATCCGTTCCAGATTCGGCGCTGCGCGTCGAAAGCTGGGTTCTCAGAGTCGACCAACTCGCCGCGAAGCTGTGCTCCGATCATCAGCTGGGCGTCGGATCCAACGGTCATACCTCTAGCTTTTCACCGCGAATCCGCGCCGCAACCCCCTGCGGGAATAGGAGCCGGCTGCCCACAAGTCGCTCGGACTGTCTAGCGTTCCCAGACCTCAGCCAGGCGGAACGGTCTGTCCTGCCCGTCCCACGTGGCAATGATGCTGTGCGCTTCAGCACCCTCAGGCCTGTACCCCCGAAGTGCCTCCGTGGTCTGCTCCGAGATGCGCCGCACGATCGCAAGCCGGAGGTCGCCGGCTTCGACGACGGTCGCGCGGCCGTCGAAGCTCGTGGACACGCTCCCCGGCGAAGGAACCGCGAAGGTGCGGACTACCGCGCCAGTCCCCACCGCGTGAGCGGTTGACGCCTTCGGCACCAGGACTCCGTCGACGTTGACGAACTGATCGACCTCTGTCGCTCCGGAGAACGCGGCAGAGGCAATCTCGGCGATGTAGACGGGGTCGCCAGCCGCGTCGTACACCCAGCGGGAGCCGAGCACGGAATGCTCCATCGTGCCGATGAGCCACGGCTCGCCACCCTCAAGCGGCGCACCGCGGTACGTGACGGGAACGTGGAGCAACTCCCCCTCCGGCACCCGGACGATCAGGGTCTCGATTCCCACCTCGCCCTGCGGGTCGTCGTATCGGAACGATGCGATCACGGAAAGTTCGGCCGCGACATCCCCCTTAAAAAAAGGTTGCTGTGGCGCCCAAGACTGCACCAGCTCGATCTTCGACGGTGTCACCTGCGCGGGATGCAATATAGCCATGGGCTGACGCTAGCAAGAATGTCGCCCGGGCGAGCCAGCGAGTCTCCGGTAGTCCAGCTCAGCCGCGGGCGTCGCCGAAGGAATGCAACCCGAGGTCATCGTGGGGCATTCGGGGCCAGACTTCGAGCCAAAAATTCGGATGCTGGCGACATTGGCGGCCTATGGCTAGGGTCTGACTCCGCACGGCAAGCGGTCGGCGTAGCCGACTCTCTATGTCCCACCCCGATTGATGGCGGCGCAAAGTCACACCTTTTCCCGACTGGTGTGCGCGCCGAATTGGTTCAACTCCCGGTGAACAAACGGGCTCCGCTATTGTAAGTTCAGCGAATCGGAGCCGAACTCATGAAGCCTTCCACCACAACCGCTGGCCGCGCTTGGCTTACAAACTTCGACGCCCCGGACCGCGACGCGGCTGCGTTACTGATCGACAGTCTCGAAATTCACGATCATGTCGCGATCATGAGCGCGCTTTCAGAACGTGTCCGCCGTCTCGTGAGCAGCGATGCGTCTGCGGCCCCCGCAGTACTGGTTCCAATCCGCTCGATCGAAGACCTTCCGAACTTGTCCGACATCAACAG
Source organism: Glaciihabitans tibetensis (assembly GCF_003003265.1). Lineage (GTDB taxonomy): Bacteria > Actinomycetota > Actinomycetes > Actinomycetales > Microbacteriaceae > Glaciihabitans > Glaciihabitans tibetensis. The sequence goes on along the minus strand of NZ_PVTL01000007.1, from coordinate 88,429 downwards.
TCACCACGTCGCATATCGGACGTATGACCCGGGGGCTGGCTTTCCCGCGCTGCCGGGCAGCGAAGCGGATATCGGCGCGATGAGCAGAGCACTAATAGAGAACAATTCTTCCCTCTTCATTTCGCCAGAGCACGACATAGAAGCGCTTAGGTTCCTGAAGCCTCGCACTTTCTGCCTTCTCGTCGATTACTCGGGAAGCGGCAACCAGGCAGCGAAATTCGCCCAGACGTTCAGAGCAAACAGCACTATTGCGAGTTGGATTTCGTTTGGGTATGTCCGCCTGAAAGTAGTGGCATACGCCGCCAATCTTGAAGCGTCGCGCAGGTTCGAATCCCAGACCCATGTCGACTTTGAGTCTCACACGATCGCGAAGTCAGCTATGTCCGCGGATTGGACTCAGGAAGAGCGCGATCGCATAACACGCGTGTGTATCGATTACTCAAGCGATCAGGTTTCCGAAAGCCCTCTTGGCTATCACGACAGCTTTGGGCTCTACCTGACGAACATGAGAGTACCTAACAACTTGCCACAGATATTGATCCGCAGCGGTGGGCCCTTCCCCGGTCTATTCGCGGGACGCGAGATACCGGCAAGCTTTGTCAACGAACTGCGGTCATATCGCCCAACTCCATCGCTTGACCGAACCCTCCGTAGTCTGGGCGCCGACGCACTGGCCGAACGCCTCAAGGAGAGAACTCGCCCTGTTCAGGCCTTACGGGCATTGGCAGCGCTCCAACTGCTTGACTACGGGTTTGATGAAGATCAAGTTTGGGCGATGCTGGGCCTCGGCGACGACGCGGCCGTTGAGCTCAGAACGACCCTGATTGCGTTGGAATGCATCACCATCGACAACAAGGTCACGAAGCGAGGCAGAGCCGAACTGCAGCGGGCAACTAATCTTGGCCGACCAGTATCGAGATATGTTCACACTCGGAGATCTCCGGTAGGGTACGAACCAACTCAATTGAGATGAGACGCGTGAACAGCCTAGAGATGAAGCCTGCTAAAAAAGCAGGCTCGGGCATCGAAAGGTGTCAGGTTGCAGCGCTCTGTGATCGGCGGCCAAGCCATCGATTCGAAGGCGCCGGGAAGCTTCCGCTTCCCGAAGCCTCGAAAAGCGGAAGCTCCCCGCCCCTTCGGGGGAGGATTAAAGTAGGTGACTAGCGCGCCTCATCTCAACTGGGCTCGCACAGTGGATTTCGGTGCCGCTCCCGGTATCGCTGACGCGATGTTCCACCGCTCGGAAATACTTCGGCGGACCGGGGCGCCCGTCATTCTCTCGCTCAAGCACCTTGCTTTGAGTGCCAGCGTCGACTACGGCTTTCTCCTTGGCGTGATTCGCCGGAGTGCTCCTGCGTACAGAGCCATTCGAATTCCAAAGAACACCGGCGGTTTCCGAGACTTGCTATCGCCATCGGAATCTTTGATGGCAGTTCAACGCTGGATTCTCCACGAGGTGCTTACCCACCAACCTCGGCATCGAAACAACTTTGCTTACTTCCCGGGCGTGACTGCCCGGGAGTGCGCGGCACGGCATGCTGGCGCAAAATGGATGATCAAGACCGACCTCCATAACTACTTCCCATCGATTACCGAGAAAAAGGTCTTCGAGGTGTTTGAGGGGCTGGGCTACTCGCGTTTGGTGGCCTTCGAACTCGCCCGACTCTGCACGTGGACCATCTCTCAAACGCCAACTGCCGTCACTACGGTCCAGCAGCGCGCCCGATCAAGTACCGGTCTGCCCTACCCGGTTATGTTGGAGGGGGTCTTACCTCAGGGGGCGCCTACGAGCGGAGCCTTAGCAAATGCCTCAACGTTTTCATTGGACGAGAAACTCTCGGACCTTGCGATCAAAAGTAACCTGGTCTACACGCGATACTCAGACGACATGACCTTCTCGAGCGCGAGCCCGCTTGATCGCGACGTTGCTCGCCTCGTGATTAGACATATCAGAACGATCGTCGGCAAGTCCGGACTCGAGCTTCACGACAAGAAGACCAAGCTGATTCCGCATGGTGCTCGGAAGATTGTTCTGGGAATGTTGATTACCGAGGATGGAGTTAGCGTCCTTCCTGAACAGCGAAGAATGATCGACCTGCATATCCACGCCGTTGGAAAATTCGGCCCCGTAGCGTATGCCACGCAACGACGGTTCGAATCCGTTCTCTCATTCGTCAATCATGTCGAGGGATGGCTCGCATACCTGTCACACATCGACCGCGATTGGACCGCTCAACGCAGATTGGCGTGGAACGCAGCCCTCGATCGCCACCACGTTTCGGTGATGTCGCTCGGATGAGTAGAGGCGGATGTGGCCGCTTCGACAGTCCTGCTGGCCAGAACCGAACTGCCCTGTCTCGCACGCGCGGGTGGCCTACCTTCTGGTCCTCGCGTTGGACGGATTGAGCGAGTCATCGTGCTAGCAGCGACACTTCGTCACTCTGCGATCGTTGATAGTGCCCCTGGAGGGATTCGAACCCCCGACCTGATCCTTAGGACGGACTTGCTCTTCCACTGAGCTACAGAGGCGGACCCATAAATCCTACCCGTCGAGCGCCCGGCCATTACCTCGGGAACGGAATGCCTGGCGTGGAGCCACCCGTCAGACGGCTGCCGCTGCTGCACGAATCCCCCGAGCACCCGTGGACCGTCGACGAACTCGCGCGCCGCCTGTCCGTTTCGAACGCGACGCTGGCTGCCCGGTTCCGCGGCACGGTGGGCAGGTCGCCGATTGCCTATTTAAACAGAGTGGCGGATGTCGCTCGCGAGCGAGTACCGCTTTGAACCCGCCACCTCCGTGGCCGCAGTGGGACGCCGCGTCGGCTACGACAGCGCCGCCGCGATCAACCGGTCCGGGTGAAGACGCCGAGCCCGTTCGGCTCCTGCCCGGGCGCAGGGAACGTGTTGAAAAACGTCAGGGTGACACCGGTGATCTGCTCGCCATCGCGGACGAAGACCGCGGAGGAGAGTGAACCGGGGAGCGCATTCTCACCGGTGGGCACGAAGGACAGCGTGTCGCCGTCCCACGGATCGATCTCGAACGTGTAGCCACCTTCAGGGCCGAGCGCCCCGGTGAGGGTGCCGTTCTCCTCGGTCACGATGAAGTTGCCAAAGTAGGGGCTCGTGTAGGTGCCGACATAGTCCCCGGCCGGACCCGCTGCCGCGGCACCCGTTGGGGGCGCCTCGCCAGCGAGGTCGCCCGCCGGGTCAGAAAAGTGGGCAAAGACGGCGGGCCACAGGTCCAACCACGGGCGCGTCTCCTCACCGAACTGGACGAGGTCGACGAACTCCGAAACGATTGCTTCCGGGACTCCCGACGGCGCTCCGTTCGTGAGCACAACGATCCCGAGGTTCAGATCGGGAATCATCGTGGCGTTGGTGGCGGCGCCCCACCCGAATGCACCGGAGTGGCTGATGGTGACGCGGCCGGTCACGGTGGCGCCGACGTTCGTGCCGAACCCATAGTGCGATGTGCGCGATGTGAGATTGGTGGCGTCGCCGCCGGTAATCGAATGAGCGGAATAGGTCTTTGCGAGCACGGGTGGGTCGATGAATTCCGTGCCGTCGACCTCGCCGTTGGCCAGCACCATGTTCATCCACTTCGCAATATCGCCGGCTGTTGAGGCGACACCGCCGGCCGGAGCCTCGGCATCAGCGTCACGGTCGAACAGTTGCTCGTACTGACCTTCACCGGTGCGCGCGTGCATCGCCGCACGATTATCTTCGGCGAGGTATTCGTCGTGGACTGTGGTCGTCGAAGTCATGCCGAGCGGCTCGAATAGCAGTTCGTTCGCGGTCTGTGCCCACGTTTGCCCGCGAGACGCTGCGACCGCCTCGCCACCCACCGTCAGTCCGAAGTTGGAGTACTGGTACGTGTCGCGGAACGACGCCAGAGGAATCTGGTTCATGTGGGCCATGATGTAGTCGATATCGAAGCCGAGGTCCTCGAGGTCGTCGCCGCCACCGGTCGGGATGCCGGTGCGGTGCGAGAAGAAGTCGGCGATCTTTCCGTGCTCGGTCACATACGGATCGCTCAGCGCGAACGCAGGGAGGTATTTGACGACCGGATCTTCCCAGGAAAGATTGGCGTCGTCGGTGATCGCTTTCGCCACAACGCTCGACGAAAGGGGCTTGGACAAAGACGCGATCGGAAACACGGTGTCCACATCCACGGGCTCCTTTGTCGTCACGTCCCGCACACCGTATCCCTCTTCGAACACGACCTCACCGTTCGAGACGACCGCGACTGAGGCGCCGGGCACTCCCGTTTGCTCGAGCGCCTTCTCGATGAACTCGGGAAGCGCATCGACGGCTTTGGACACTGCCGTGTCGCGATCCGTGTAGAGATCGACGACGTCCTGGTTGGGTGCTTCGCCGAGCGCGACGGCGAGCTCACTCGAGGACGACGGTTCCTCCGCCGCAACGGCGGTGCACGCCGTTATTCCCAGCGTGAGTGCCACCACCATCGACACGGCGACAATGCGTACAAGCCTTTTGGTGGTGCTGCTCATGCCATTCATGTCGCTGGCTCCCGGTGACTATCTCATTGGCGGACCCATGGTTTTCCTCCCCCGCCTACGAAGCCATGGACTCCGATCCCCCATGGAGATCAGTGTGCGTGGACAAATGCGGACGAAACAACCTCCGCTTCCGGACAAGACCGCTAGAGGGCGACCGAATAAGGTCACATGCAACAGGATGGTGTCGACACACGCTCCGGAGGCCGACGTGGAAGATAGGGCACTGCTCGAACTGATCTACCGCAGCCGACCTGAGACAGTGGCGGAGCTCGCCGCTACGGCGCACGCAGATGAGGGCGACATCGCCCACGCCGTTGCGCGTCTCGCTCGGGGAGGCGCGATCTCGGTGCGCGAGGGCACGATCGTGTACACGACGCCGGCGATGTGGACGGCCCACGTCGTCGAGCGCGAAGTGCGTGCGATGCGGCACACGGCAGACGAGGCTGCTTCGCGAATCGAGGCGCTCGTTGCAGACCTGCCGGCTTTGTTGCGGCACTGGGCTGTGGGCGAGGCATCCGGTGATCTCGTTCCCGTTTTCGTGCGACACGGGCCGCACGCGGCGGAAGACCTCTGGTATGACATCGCGCGGGACGAGAACGACACCGCGTGGGCAGTGCTTCCTGATCTCGAACGCTACTTGACGACCGATCCCGCGCGCTCCAGCCGTTTCGCGGAGGTGTTCGCTGGCAGGCGATCGGTGCGAGCCCTTGTCCCGCGTTCGATGGCAGCGGACTCCCGGCTCGTGGCGATCGCTGCGCGCTACGCGGCTGTGGGGGTGGAGTTCCGCCTTCTCGACGACCTTCCAAGTTGGTTCTGGATCGACGGTGAGGTTCTCGCATTGCCGGTCGAATGGGGCGAGGGGTGGCCCGCCAGCGTAGTCGGTGTTCGTAGCGCTGCCCTCGCCGAGCTAGGCCGAAGCCTGTTCCGCGAGCTCTGGCGTCGCGGTGAGCCGATCGGTGGCGTGGAGCAGCCGTGGGCGCCGCTACTCCGGCTGATGAACCAGGGCGTCACTCTTGACGCGGCATCTCGCAGGCTCGGGATCAATCCGCGAACGGGTCGGCGTCGCATCGCGGCCGCGATGAAGCAGTACGGCGTGTCGACGCTGTTCGCCTTGGGTGTGGCGTGGTCCGCGGACGGGAAGCCCACCGCGCGCTGACGGATCTCCCGCGCACCGGTGGACGGTCGCCGAACCGCGAAGTCGCCTACGGACCCGCGGCGCTAAAGATCGTTACGCCGCCGCCGCGATCGCCGCGGCCGGCAGAAACTCGTCCCACTCGGGTTCGCTCTTCTCCACGCCGCGCACCAACCAGGTCGAGCCGTGGGGCATCCGCGGTTTGATCCGCAGGGTCCAGTTCATCTCTGCCGGGGTGCGGTCACTCTTTTTGTTGTTGCACTTGAGGCAGCAGGCGATGAGGTTCTCCCACGAGTCCGCTCCCCCGCGGGAACGCGGCATCACGTGGTCGATCGTGTTGGCGGAGTTGCCGCAGTATCCGCAGCGGTGGTTGTCGCGCCGCAGGACACCGCGCCGGGACACCGGCACGTTGCGGGAGCTCGGGATTCGAACGTAGCGCCGCAGAATGATGACCGACGGGCGCTCCCACGCACCCGAGGAACCCCAGACGGGGTGCCCGACGTCGTGAGCAACTATTGAGGCTTTGCCGTTCATCACAAGCACGAGTGCTCGTTTGAATGTCACAACCGCAAGCGGCTCGTATCCGGCGTTCAGGACCAGTGTGCGCATCGTTTTCCTCTCGAACGAGCCTGCACGGCTTGCAGGCATTCGAATGCGTTCTCGTGGTTCGAGAAGGAAGGAGTCAGCGGGCAAACAAAAAGGCACCGTCGTAAACGACAGTGCCTTACATAACCGGAGCGCAACAGTGCACGCTCGGCCTTGTGCTGTGGCGTATGAAGAAGACGGCGCGCACGTCCACGGTTTGGACGGTGCGTATCTCCAACATCAGCTCTCCCAAAACCCTTCTAGAACCTCAAGGACTTCAGGTTAACCCAAATTTGTTTCAGCGCAATGAATTTATGGTGTCTGTTCCGTGCCGCAGGTTACGCGGGGTTGACCGCAGCGTAGATATGCACCGCAACTTCGTTGGGCAATTCGAGTCCGTCGCCGAACCCGTCGACCTGCACGAGCAGGTAGGACCCGGCCGCCGAGACGGTCGCGGTGGCCCCGGGCATCACTCCGGCGTTCTGCAGCTGCTGCAACAGGTCGGGTTCGAACTGCACCGGTTCCGCTAGACGACGGATTACTACCTGGGAAGGCGCGGAAGATCGGCGCACGACATCCACAATGCTGATCACCCCGTCCATAAAACGCGCCCCGGGAGGATCGCCAAGTTCTTCGAGACCGGGAATGGGGTTGCCGTACGGAGATTCGGTGGGGTGATCGAGCATCTCGAGGATGCGACGCTCGACCTGCTCGCTCATCACGTGCTCCCAGCGACAGGCCTCGTCGTGCACAAAGGCCCAGTCGAGGCCAATCACGTCAGACAGCAGACGCTCGGCGAGACGGTGCTTGCGCATGACGTGGGTTGCCTTGCGGCGGCCATCGTCGGTGAGTTCAAGGTGGCGGTCGCCCTCGACGACAACGAGACCATCGCGTTCCATGCGCCCGATGGTCTGGGAGACCGTGGGACCGGAGTGCCCGAGGCGCTCGGAGATGCGTGCCCGCAGCGGAATGATGTGTTCTTCCTCGAGATCGAGGATCGTCCGGAGGTACATCTCCGTGGTGTCTACGAGATCCGTCATAGATGCCTCCAAGTCAACCGCACAGTGCGCCTCAGCTTACCGTTTGAGAATCCGTCTCAGGTACCTGGCGCGACATCTGTAGAACCTTAAGTCCTTAGCGGATTCGGCCCCGAGGAATAGAATCTTGCGCATGCCCCAGATCACAATTCCCACTGACCTCTTGCCCGCTGACGGACGTTTCGGCTGCGGCCCGTCCAAGGTTCGTCAGGAGCAGCTCGACTACCTGAGTTCTGCCGGCGCGAAGATCATGGGCACCTCCCACCGCCAGGCTCCGGTCAAAGACCTCGTTGGCCGGGTTCGTGGCGGACTCAGCGACCTGTTCTCGCTGCCCGAAGGCTACGAAGTCATCATGGGCAATGGTGGGTCGACCGCCTTTTGGGATGCCGCGGCCTTCGGCCTGATAGAACACCGCAGCGAGCACCTCACCTTCGGGGAGTTCGGCTCCAAGTTCGGCCTCGCCGCCAAGACCCCCTGGCTCGAAGCCCCCCACATCATCAACGCTCCGGGCGGCTCGCGTTCCGAAGTGGAGATTCTCGATGGGATCGACGTCTACGCGTGGCCTCAGAACGAGACATCCACCGGGGTAATGGCGCCCGTCACCCGGGTGAACGCCGACGCACTCACCGTGATCGACGCCACCAGCGCCGCCGGCGGGATCAACTTCGACGCCAGCCAGGCCGATGTGTACTACTTCGCGCCGCAGAAGAACTTCGCGAGCGACGGCGGACTCTGGTTCGCCCTCTTCTCTCCCGCCGCGATCGCGCGCGTTGAGAAGATCGCCGCGAGCGACCGGTACATCCCCGAGTTCCTCAGCCTGAAGAACGCGATCGACAACTCGCGGCTCAACCAGACGCTGAATACCCCCGCGGTGGCCACCCTCCTGCTGATGGAGAACCAGATCGAGTGGATGAACGGCAACGGCGGCCTCGCCTGGGCGGACGCCCGCACCAAGGAGTCCTCCTCGGCCCTCTACGACTGGGCGACCGCGAGTTCGTACGCCACTCCGTTCGTGGCGAACCCCGAGCACCGCTCGCAGGTCGTCGCGACGATCGACTTCGACGACACCATCGACGCGGCCGCGATCGCCAAGGCGCTGCGTGCCAACGGCATCGTCGACACCGAGCCGTACCGCAAGCTCGGACGCAACCAGCTGCGCGTCGCGACCTTTACAGCAATCGAGCCGGAAGACGTGCGCCAGCTCATCAAGTCGATCGAGTTCGTGGTCGGAGCGCTGTAGTCGCGCACTGGTGCTGAGGCGGGTGCCCACGACCGTGCGGGCGCCCGCCGATGCCATGCGAACTTGTCGACGTCGGAGAGTGCCCGGGCGCTAGAGTGTGGGCATGCGCGTGTGGCTCAAAGACAGTGAGCGCCGGCCCGATCCGGTGCCGGTGAAGACCGATAGCCGTGCCGCGCTCTACGTCGGACTCGTCCTCTGGCTTCTCGCACTCGTCGCCCTGCTCCTGGCTCCCGAGCTGCTCAACCTCGACGAGGCCCCCTGGCGAGTCGCGACCTGCGTGGTCGGCCTCGTGCTTGGCGCGCTCGGCCTTCTCTACCTGCGTTTCCGCAAGAACGGGTAGCGCCGAGCCGCGACATCCCCCGCCGACGGCCGCCCCATTTTTTGGAACGTCCGCCGACCGGGTTCGTCGACACAGATCGACAGGGCGCGGTTGCGGGATGCCACGGCGCCAGTCTTGCTACGGCTGGTCTACCGGTGCCTCAGTCGCTTGCGCGATGCTTGCCGAACTGGCTCGGCGCGACTTGCGCGGGCGCCTCACGGGCTCCGCGGCAGGCTCGGCCCACCGCGCGGAATCGGCGTCCGTCGTCGCTGTCGTTGCTGAAGCCGCGGACTCGGGCACAGCGACCTCAGGCGCAGTGACCTCAGGCTCTACCTGCTCAGACTCCGGAGTTTCGGCTGCGACGTTGACTTGAGGTGCGTCCGCATCGGTGGCGTCCGTGTCGGCAACATCCGTGTCGGCGGCGAGGTCGTCGAGCTCGTCGATGTCGACGCCATCCAGGTCTCCGGCGTGAAGCACCGGAACGGGATTTTCGAACTCGTCGTCTTCGTCGTCGGACTCGCCGTCGTCATCGGACTCGTCGTCATCATCATCGTCATCGTCGTCATCATCGTCATCGTCGTCATCATCGTCATCGTCGTCGTCGTCAGACTCGTCCTCGTCGGAGTCGTCGTCATCCGCATCGAGGTCCGCGGTGTCGTCTTCTGACTCGTCGCCGTCCTCGTCTTCGGACTCCGCAAGCTCGCCGAGCGCGACAGCAGCACGGTGGTCTTCCATGCGGTCGGACCACGGCACCCATTCGGGCGCGAGCAGCGCGTCCTCCGCGGGGGTAAGTTCGGTCTCCAGAACGGTCGGAGCGGAGTCTTCGACCTGTGCGATCGTCACCGTCCACTTCCATCCCGGGTAGCCGGCCATGTTGTTCTCGAAGAGGTAGGAGACGACGCCGTCGCCCTCGTCCACCTCGTCGGAGGGGTCGCCGACAGATGACGCCTCGGTCACTTCGAGCAGGGCGGTGCGCGCGAGTTCCCAGCGCGCCACTTCGTCAGCGGTCAACGGTTCGGGCTCGAGGAGCTCCGGGTCGATACCTGCGGCGCCGAGCTCGGCGGGGTCAATCGCTTCGGCGTCGGGCGCGACAGTGTCTGCCGCGTCGGCGTCGATTGCTTCGGTGTCTTCCGCGTCGGCGTCGGTTGCTTCGGTGTCTGCCTCGACAGCGTCAGGCGCGACGGCCGCGGCAGCATCGAGCGCTTCGGGGTCAACTGCGCTGGCATCGGTCGATTCGGCGGCGGCCGCTTCGGCATCAAGCTGCTCGGGAGCGAGCTGCTCGGGAGCGAGCTGCTCCGCCTCGGTCGACTCGACCGGGGCGGAGGACTCAGTGTCGCGCTCAGGCATCGAGATCGTCGGCAACCTTGCGCAGAACTGCCGCAATCTTTGCCCCGTGGTTCTTGTCGGGGTAGCGGCCGCGCTTGAGGTTCGTGCCAATGCCGTCGAGCAGCTTGACGAGGTCCTCGACGATGATGGACATGTCGTCGGCCGATTTGCGGTTCATCTTGGCGAGGCTCGGAGGAGCCTCGATCACACGCACGGAGAGCGCCTGAGCGCCCTTCTTGCCGTCCGCGATGCCAAACTCGAGCTTGGAGCCCGGCTTGACGGTTACGCCTGCGGGCAGTGCGGAGGCGTGCAGAAAGACCTCCTGGCCATCATCAGAGCTGATGAACCCGAAGCCTTTTTCGTCGTCGTAAAACTTGACTTTGCCGGTAGGCATCCCAGTACCTCTTTCACACCGAGCAGTTCACGGTGCCTGATAAGGATACGGGGTGCGGCTGCCCCTATTCTTAGGGTTGTGGCAAAACAATCCGCACAACCCGCACCGATAAGCGACAACCGTCGTGAGCGACTGCTCGCGTACATGGTCATCGGCACCGTCGGCCTGTCCCTCGTAGCGTTCTTCGCCATTGCCATCGGTATCGGGACGGGAGCGGCAGCCGACGACGGTTTCAGCCGGGGAATCTGGCCGACCGTCGTCATCCTTCCGCTCATCGCGCTGCCGATCGGTTTTTTGCTGATGATCGTGCTCTTGGTGCTCAGCACGATACGTCGCAACCGCGAAGCCAAGGGCAAGTAGCGGGTCACTGGAGCGCGAGCAAGTAGCAGGCCACTAGGGCGCGAGCAAGTAGAGGGCTACTGGGGCGCAAGCAAGTAGCGGGCTACTGGGGCGCGAGCAGGTAGCGCAGCAGCAGGGCGTCGCGGGACCGCAGCACCTGCGCAAGCCGCAGTGGGAGGGGCGCGTCACCCGGGAGTGCGCCGCCGAGGATCCGACCCGCGTCGCCGCTCACCAGCATCGGGCTGAGCGTCAGACACACTTCATCCACCACACCACCGGCGGCAAGCGCGCCAAACAGGCGCGGCCCACCCTCGCAGTGCACCTGCGGCAACCCGTGGGCGGTCAGCGCCGCTCGTACCGCGCGGGCGTCCAGCTCGTCGTCACCGCAGACGAGCACGTCGGCGACCGCATCGAGGGCCCGGCGTGCCGCGGCATCGGACGACCCGGTCGTGATCACGATCGGGCGCACGGGTGCCTCGGTGAAGATGCGGGAGGCGGGGTCGAGGTCGAGCCGTCCGGACACGATGGCGAACACCGGATGATCGGCGAGGCCCGCTGACCGCCGCCAGGCCACTTGTTGCTCGTCCATCACCATCGGGCCGTAGCCTTCCGCGCGAACGGTGCCCGCGCCGACCAGCACCACGTCGCAGAGGCGCCGCAGCAGGTCGAAGAGCCGCTTGTCGGCGGGAACCCCGAGGGCTCCGGAGAGTCCCGCGCTGGTCGCTGCGCCGTCGACGCTGGAGATGAAGTTGACGCGGGTCGTCGGGTGGGAGCGATCCGGGACGGCGTAGCGGCTGAGGAGCACGTCGTCGGTAATCGCCGTGCCGGGTGTCGGCCACAGGCTGTCGATCTGGGCCGGGTCGGGCTGGTTCGGGTCGTCGGGCTCGGTCGGGTCGTCGATCTGGGCCGGGTCGGGCTGGTTCGGGTCGGGCTGGTTCGGGTCGGGATGCCCCGGCTCCTGCTGCGACGTGTTCATACGAGTCCGCTCCCCTGCTCGATGTTGTGCCGCGTGTACACCGGCGGGCGAAATCCGAGGATGCCCTCGGTCATGCGCACGGCCGCCACGGCCGCGGCCACGTCGTGCATCCGCACGATGCGCGCTCCCTTGGTGATGCAGACGACGGCGGCCGCCAAGGTTCCCTCGAGACGCTCGTTGCGGGGGCGATCGAGCATCTCGCCGATGAAGTCCTTGTTCGATACCGCCACCAGCGTGGGCGGGCCGAGAGCGACGACCTCCTCGAGGCGGCGGGTGATCTCAAGGGTGTGCAGGGTGTTTTTGTTGAGGTCGTGCCCGGGGTCGATGATCAGCCGGTCGCCTCGGACGCCGGCGTTGAGGGCGCGCTCGATGAGCTCGGCAAGCCGCGCGGTGACGGCGGCCGTGACATCCGCATATTGAGGTCCAACGATCGCGCTGCGCGGCGCCCCGAGACTGTGCGTGAGGACGAGAGCTGCCTCGCTGTCGGCGATGACACCCGCCATGTTCTCGTCCCAGAGTCCGCTGGTGTCGTTGATGACACCGGCGCCGGCGGCGATGGAGAGGCGCGCGACCTCGGCATTGGTGGTGTCGACCGAGATCACGACATCGGAGTGGGTGTGGATCGCCTCGACCAGGGGGATGACGCGGTCGAGCTCTTCTGCGGTGCTGACGACTGGTCCGCGCCCAAACGGAACGCCGCCGACATCCACCCAGTCCGCCCCCGCCGCAACGGCCTCGAGCGCCCGGTCGATCGCGCTCTGCAGGGCGAAGGTGGCGCCGCGGTCGTAGAACGAATCGGGCGTGCGGTTGACGATCGCCATCACGGCGACCCGCCGGGAGAAGTCGAAACTGTGGCCGCCGATCTGGCGGGGGTCGGCGAGAGGCGGCACAACGAATGCGAGATTTTGCGACATGGCGCACCGTCCTCCCGCGCGACCGGGTGGCGCGCTGCTCCTACTCAACCAGATCAGCGATCGGGGCACTCAGCACACCCTCAGCCGGTGCATGAGGTAGGTCGCCCAATTCTCACAGAGTGCATTCAGGCAACGCGCAGATACTGTACATATGAGCGACGGCCCCAAGATCCTAATTGTTGACGACGAACCCAATATCCGCGACCTGCTGACCACAAGCCTGCGTTTCGCCGGTTTCGCGGTGCGCGCCGTGGGCAACGGCGCGCAGGCCATCTCTGCGGTGCTGGAAGAAGAGCCCGACCTCATCATTCTCGACGTGATGCTGCCGGACATGAACGGATTCGGCGTCACCAAGCGCCTGCGCGCATCCGGTTACACCGCGCCGATCCTCTTTCTGACGGCCAAGGACGACACGGAAGACAAGATCACCGGGTTGACCGTCGGCGGCGACGACTACGTCACCAAGCCCTTCAGCCTCGACGAGATTGTCGCCCGCCTCAAGGCGATCCTGCGGCGCACCATGCACGACGACGAAGAAGCGGTCATCCGCGCCGGCGAACTGACGATGGACCAGGACACTCACGAGGTGACCATCGGCAACGAGCAAATCGAACTCAGCCCGACCGAGTTCAAGCTGCTGCGGTACCTCATGCTGAACCCGAACCGGGTGCTGTCGAAAGCGCAGATCCTCGACCACGTCTGGGAGTACGACTTCAACGGTGACGCGGGAATCGTCGAGAGCTACATCTCGTACCTGCGCCGCAAGCTCGACCAGTTCTCGGACGAGCCGATCATCCAGACCAAGCGCGGTTTCGGATACATGTTAAAGGCAGCAAAGGTTTAGTAGCCTTACCTCCTAATGCACGAGCACCTGACCCAATGGTGGAACGCGGTTTCGCTGCGTACCAAGATCACCGGCGTAACGGTGATGCTGCTGACCCTCGGGCTAGCGGTGGCGGGGCTCGGCACTATGAGCGTTCTGCGCACCTATCTCGTCGGAGAACTTGATGACAAGATCTCTGACAGCGCGGTCACCCTGATCAACAGCGTCGACGACCTCAACGGCGATTGCGCCATCGACAAGTTCTATGGTGACTACTACCTGTCCGTGCTCGACAGCGACGCCGTCACGATGTGCAGCACCTCGGTGAACCCGAGGACCAGCCCGGTGACCAGCGGACTGACGATCGAGCGGGTGGCGAGCGAAGACTCCGCCTTCACCCTCAGCAACGCGGATCGCACCAGCCAGTGGCGGGTGATCGCGCAGCCGTACGCCAACTCGCTCGGAGAGCAGGTGACGGTACTGGTGGGGTTGAGTCTCGACTCGACCAACAAGGTGATCGCCAACTACGCCGCGACCTTCCTGTTCTTCGCGCTCACCGTTGTTGTGCTGGGCGGAGCGCTCACGCGCTTGCTGGTGACATCGACCTTCCATCCCCTGCACGAGGTTGAGGAAACTGCCGCGCGCTTCGCCGCCGGCGACTTTAGCCAGCGGTTGGGCGGAGCCACGCCCAACACCGAGGTGGGGCGGTTGAACCAATCGCTGAACACCATGCTCAGTCGCATCGACTCGGCCTTCGGTGATCGGGCGAGAACGATCGACCAGATGCGGCGGTTTGTCGGCGACGCAAGCCACGAACTGCGCACACCCCTGGTGTCCGTGCGTGGGTACGCCGAGCTGTACCGCATGGGCGCGCTGACCACCCCGGACGAAGTGGCCCAGGCGATGGAGCGGATCGAGAAAGAGGCGATCCGCATGGGTGCCCTCGTACAGGACCTGCTCGAGCTCGCCCGAATCGACGAGGCGAAGCCGCTGAAGCTTGCGCCGGTAGACCTCATCCCCCTCGCGTCCGACGCGGCCATGGACGCCATGGCCTCCTCCCCCGGTCGCGCGGTGCGGGTCGTGGTGACCGAACCGATCCGCCATCCGACGGCGGCAGAACTCGGCGCGACGACGTCGACGGCTGGGACGTCGGGTGCTGGGATGCCGGGTGCCGGAATGGCCGCGGGGACGCCCGGCGTGACCCCGGCCGAACCATTGACGTCGACCGTGACCGTGGGCTCGCAGCGCGGGTTGGCGTTCAGACGCCCATCGCGGGAGGTATCCACCCAGGGCGGTTTGACCAGGACAAACTCGGGAACGAACGAACCGTCACGGAACGGCACCCCCGAGAGCAGCTACACAAGCGGCTACACCACGGCCGGTGATGCGGAGGCATCCGACCTGTCGCTGCCCACCGTCATCGACGGCGACGATGGTTCGCAGAAACCGGGTGAGCGCTCGGCCGCCCAGACCACAGGGCCGATCAGCTTCGCCGGGAATGCCCTCGCCCGGTTGCGCTCCCGTCGGCTGCGGCCGGCAGTGAAGGGCGCGCCCCCGGAGGTCGTCGTCGACACGATTCCCGTCGCCGCATCTGCGACAGTGCTGGCCGAAGAAAACAAGATCCGGCAGGTCATCACCAACCTGATGGGCAACGCGCTGCGATTTGCTCCGGCCGGAAGCCCCATCGAGATCATGGTGACGGTGGACGAGGTTCAAGACACGGCCGTCATTTCCGTCGTCGACCACGGAGAGGGTATCCCTCCGCAGATCCGCGACAAGATCTTCCAGCGCTTCTGGCGTGCCGACAGCTCACGCAACCGCGATACCGGAGGCAGCGGCCTCGGGCTCGCGATCGTCGCCTCTATTGTGGCCTCGCACGGCGGTTCGGTGGATGTCGTGGAGACTCCGGGAGGCGGAGCAACCTTCCGGGTGTCGCTTCCCCTCCTCCACGAGGACCCTGCCGCTACCGACAACCCCACCGCCGCATAGTCTTCGCCCGCGGGTGACGCAGCCGAATTACCGTGCTGCTATGACTCGTTACCAGGTAGACAGTGAAGCCGTCCTCAGCGCCACCGGATCCGTGCGCGCATCGATCAGTCGCATCCAGGCAGAGGTAGGCGGCCTCCACAGCCAACTCCTGGGCCTCGAAGGCTCGTGGAGCGGACAGGCCGCGACCGCGTTTCAGTCCGTCGTCACCGATTGGAAGGCGACCCAGCAGCGGGTCGAAGAGAACCTCGCCGCGCTGAACCAGGCACTGACCGTCGCGGCACAGCAATACGCGGAGATCGAGGCGAGCAACGCGCGGCTCTTCGGCCGGTGACGCGGCGGCGGGTGATCGCAGCGGCGCGTTGACGCGGCAGCAGGTTAGCAAAGCGCGGCGCGTTAACGCAGCAGAGGCGACTCCCCCGAAGGGAAGCCGCCTCTGCGACTGTGGTGCTGACGTGCTGTGGTGCTGACGTGCTGTGGGCCGGGGCCCTAGGAGCTAAGTCCTAGAAGTCCATTCCACCGCTGGGGTCGCCCTGCGGTGCCGGGTTCTTCTCGGGCTTCTCGGCGACAACGGCCTCGGTGGTGAGGAACAGGCCGGCGATCGACGCAGCGTTGAGCAGCGCGGAACGGGTGACCTTTACCGGGTCGTTGATTCCGGCAGCAAGCATGTCAACGTACTCGCCGGTCGCGGCGTTGAGGCCGTGTCCGGTGGGCAGGTGACGAACCTTGTCGGCAACGACGCCAGGCTCGAGGCCAGCGTTGAGGGCGATCTGCTTGAGCGGGGCGTCAACTGCAACGCGCACGATGTTCGCACCCGTTGCCTCGTCGCCGACCAGGCCGAGCAGGGCCTCGGACTCGAAAGCAACCTTGCCGGCCTGGATGAGGGCGACGCCACCACCGGCGACGATGCCCTCTTCGACTGCAGCCTTCGCGTTGCGGACTGCGTCCTCAATGCGGTGCTTGCGCTCCTTGAGCTCAACCTCGGTTGCGGCTCCGGCCTTGATGACTGCAACGCCACCGGCCAGCTTGGCCAGGCGCTCCTGCAGCTTCTCGCGGTCGTAGTCGCTGTCGGTGTTCTCGATCTCGGCACGGATCTGGCGAACGCGACCGGCGATCTGGTCGTTGTCACCGGAGCCCTCGATGATCGTGGTCTCGTCCTTGGTGATGACGATCTTGCGGGCGCGGCCAAGCAGGTCGAGGGTGACGTTCTCGAGCTTGAGTCCGACTTCCTCGCTGATGACCTGGCCACCGGTGAGGATGGCGATGTCCTGCAGCTGAGCCTTGCGACGGTCGCCGAAGCCGGGAGCCTTGACGGCAACCGACTTGAAGATGCCACGGATCTTGTTGACCACGAGGGTAGCCAGCGCTTCGCCGTCAACGTCCTCGGCGATGATCAGCAGCTGCTTGCCGTCCTGGATGACCTTGTCAACGATAGGAAGCAGATCCTTGATGTTCGAGATCTTGCTGTTGGCGATGAGGATGTAGGGGTCCTCGAACACCGTCTCCTGGCGCTCCGGGTCGGTGACGAAGTAAGGGTTGATGAAACCCTTGTCGAAACGCATGCCCTCGGTGAGCTCCAGCTCGGTGCCAAAGGTGTTCGACTCCTCGACGGTGACAACACCCTCCTTGCCGACCTTGTCGATGGCCTCGGCGATGAGCGCGCCGATCTCGGGGTCTCCGGCGGAGATGGAGGCGGTGGCCGCGATCTCTTCCTTCGTCTCGATTTCCTTGGCACCGGCAACGAGTGCGGCGATGACCTCGGTCACGGCCTTTTCGATACCGCGCTTGAGGCTGATCGGGTCGGCGCCAGCGGCGACGTTACGGAGGCCTTCGCGAACGAGCGCCTGGGCGAGAACGACCGAGGTGGTCGTTCCGTCGCCAGCGACGTCATCCGTCTTCTTGGCGACCTCTTTGACGAGCTCGGCACCGATCTTCTCGAACGGGTCGTCGAGTTCGATCTCCTTGGCGATGGACACACCGTCGTTCGTGATGGTGGGTGCGCCCCACTTCTTCTCGAGAACGACGTTACGGCCGCGGGGGCCAAGCGTCACCTTGACGGCGTCGGCGAGAATGTTGAGGCCGCGTTCGAGGCCACGACGTGACTCTTCGTTGAAAGCAATAATCTTTGCCATGTGTGTTTCTCGTCCCTCCCGGACGTAATTCCAAGCTATGGATTTAGCACTCGACAGTGTTGAGTGCCAGAGTCAAAATTAGCACTCGACACTGGTGAGTGCAAGACAGCTCCGGCAGTGCAGAAACCTGTCGACCCGAAGGGAGCTAGGGGGTCGTGGGTGGAACCAACTCGACCGAACCGGCCTGGGGAACCAGCTCGATCCAGCTGTTGCCCGGGGCCAGCAGGATCTGGGCGCCCGCATCATCCACCAGCGTAATTTTCTCGGCTGCTGCCGTCTTCGACCAGGTCGCGTGCACGGTGTGCCCGCCGCTGGACACCCACGCTTCGCCGGTGCCGACGAGCTCGGACTTCGGAATATCCTGCTCGACCGTCACAGGAACCCGCAGCACGAGCACGTTCGTTGCGCCGTAGGGCGAGCCGGCGGTGTCCAGGTCGGTCGCGCCATCCTGCGAGCGAGCAAAAGCGCCGCGGGCGGCATCCCACGTCCATGAACGCGTCGACATCTGAGAAAAGACGAGATTGATGACGGATGTCGCGGTGCCGCTCATCGCGGAGGCCGGCACCGTCTCCGTGGCGTACCCAAACTGCTGGGCGGGCGCGGGCAGATCGGTGTGCTCGGCGACCACGTCCTGTGCCTTCACCAGAACGTTGTGCGGCGACGACTTGGTCGGCGTGCGGAAGAACGTGTTTTCGGTGTCGGCCTGGCCGTGGATCGCGTTATAGACGGGTGAGGCCTGCATCATGGCGACGAAGCGCGCCTGGCCTCCGGAATAGGCCATGATGCCCCCAAACGGGGAGACGATGTCGGGGTCCATCGGGCGCACCGAGCGCACCGGTCCGAGCTCGGCGGGGATGGTGCTCTGCCAGATCGCGAGATAGCGGGTCATGCCGCCCTCGACCAGTTCCTCGAACACGATGTCGGCGGTCTCGATCGACACCTGGGGGCGCGCGGCCGGGTGATTGTCAATCTTCGCGGCGATCGAGGCGTTCGCGGCGGAGCCTTCGGCGATCGTCACCCCGGTGAGCGGCGCGAGAAAAACAGGATCCGGTGCCGCCGGTGCGGCAGACGCGGTCGGGGTGCTCGTCGCCGACGTGGACGCCACAGGCGTGGTCGCGGGCGCGCACGCCGTTGCTGTCAGCGCGACGGTAGCCAGCACGGCTGCCCACCCCGACAACCGTGCAGAACGCTTCGACCTCGGTATTGATAAATCGCTCACTTTTGCCTTCCCGGACACAGACTAGCGCCGCCCACGACGTGGACGGCGCTAGTGGAGTGGGCGTGGTGCCGGGACTATGCCAGGCGCACCGACTCCGCCTGTGGGCCTTTGCTGCCAGTTCCGACCTCGAAGATCACGTTCTGGCCCTCCTCGAGGACTTTGTATCCACCCATATCGATGGCGGAGTAGTGAACGAATACGTCCTGTCCTCCGCCTTCGACGGTGATGAAACCGTAGCCCTTTTCAGCGTTGAACCACTTCACGGTTCCATTCGCCATCTGTTACTCCCCTGCTGTGTTCCTGCGGCGCGTGCGGTGTTGCCAGAGCCGACCAATCCCAGATGTTAGCCGAGCAGATCAGAGCAGGGACCCCCCTTTACGGCCAAAATACCGCTCGTGTAGGAAAAATACTCACGGATTAAACGCCTAGGAAACACGCCGGTTACGCAGGGGGCGCGGGAAGGGCTTTTTGCTACCCGGCGGGTACGAAATCGGACCCGACGACGACCGTCACCGGGGCGCCCTGATAGGCGTCGCTGAGCCGGACGTCGCCGACACCGATCGCGAGCACGATGCCGCGAGCGACGTCTTCGTTGGCGGCGTCGGAGTAGTAGACGATGGTCTGCGTGATGTCGGTGGCGCTCGAGGAGGCCTGCGATCCGATGGTCCAGCCCTGGTCTTCGAGCACGGTGGCCGCGTCATCCTGCAGGCCGGCGGTTGCCGTGCCGTTAAGCACCGTGACGGTGATCTCGCGATCGGCAACGGTCGCCGGATCGGTGACGGGCTCGGCGGTCGGCACCGTGGTGCCCCCCGGCGCCGCCTCGGACGTCGGCTCAGTGAAGGACAGTGACGAATCAAGGATGCCGACACCGATCAGTCCGGCGCCCACGAGCACGCCGGTCGCCAGGGCCGCCCAGGCGAACGTGATCCATCCCGCGCCCGCACGCTTCGGTGCGCGATGGGCACCCACGCGTACCAGATCGTCCGGGAGCGTATCGAAACGGTCCTTGGGGAAATTCGCCATGTCTTAGTCGTTCGATTCCGAGTTTGGAGGGCCGCTGGATTGCCTGCCCGTGGGGGTCGTAAACGCCCGGGCAGATCTCGCCTGCAACCGTTCGGCGCGGGCCCGCTGCAATCGCTTGACGAGCATCGGGTCGGTTCGGGTTGCGCCGGGGAGATCGATCACGGCGTTCAGCAACTGATAGTACCGGGCAGCGGGAAGATCAAACTCTGCGCGGATCGCCTCCTCCTTCGCGCCGGCATGACGCCACCACCGCCGCTCGAAGTCGAGCACCCGCAGGTCGCGCTCGCTGAGGAGCGGCGGTTGTGCTGCGGGGGTGGGTTCGGGGTCGGGATCGGGATCAGAATCGGGGCGGGTGGCGGGTGGATCGGTGGCGACGGGCTCAGGATCGATGGCGGGCGCGGGCGCGGGGTCGGTGTCGTGCGAGTCAGCGTCGAGTGGGTCGGCGCTGGGTGCATTCGGCCGTACCGGCATATTCCTGACCCTTCCTCGCCGCAATCCTAAGTCGGGCCGCCTGAGGGTCCGGGATGACGTGCCCGCCGCGCGCCGATTTGTCTCTCCGGGCCCGGTGCGTCACGAGCCGCTGCCGCCAGAGAGCGCCTGCAGCGAACTTCGTGCTTCGCAGCGAGCTCGATCCTGCGACTACACCGGAGGCCGCGACCATCGAGCGGACAGGAACCTACGGTGCCGTCAACCCAACGGACAGCAACCTGGAGTGTCGCGAAACCGACCGGCCAGCTATCGACCCCCTTTTGGGCGCGGAAGGCGCGGTGCTGTCCTGTGGGCAAGCGCGATAGTCGACTGCTGCCCGGTGGGCGAGAAGCATCGTCGACTGCTGCCCGGTCGGCGGGGTGACAGCGGAGGTGAGGCGGCGCGAGGGAGCGAGGGCGACGGGGCGCGCCGTCGGGGTGTGGGGTGGTTCGGGATCGACGTGAAGTGTGGGATGCCTCGGGGCGGGGTGGCTGGCGGCACGCGGCATCCGCTCGGCGTTAGGGCTCCGCGATCCAGGCGATGCTCTGGCCGTGCGGGGAACACCAGGCGACCGGGTCACCGTCGAGGGTGAGCGGAAACAGGCCGGGGCGCGGGGCGGGGTTCTCATCGAAGGCTTCGGCCATGGCAGGGAATACCGGGGCGTCCTCGAGCGAGATCCAGCGGGCGCCGTAGTCCGCGAGTTCGGCGAGCGCTTCGGTGAACGCGGAGCGCTGCTGCGGGCCGAGGTAGACCAGCACACCCACGACGAGCACCACCAGGGTTGCGTCTGCTGGCGCGCTGGTTGCCACGGCGGCGAGCGCGGCCGTGACATCCCCCGCCACCAAATGCGGCGGATCCTGGCGCACGATCTGTGCTGCTGCGGCGATGCGGTCGCGGCGGTCCTGCTGCTCGGGTCCGACCAGCATCTGCAGCCAGCGCACGTCGGCGGGGTCGGTGACGTCGAGGGGTGCGAGGTCGATTCCGGCGCGCCAGACGATGTCGGGCATCGCGGTGGGCAGCGGGGCGTTGCCGGTCACCTCGCAGCGCAGCACCACCTCGCTCGGACCGTCGGCCGGGTCGAGCCGGAGCGTCACCGGCCCGGCCGCTCTGTCGACCACGTAGTCGTAGCTGTACCGGTCGGGATACAGGCAGAGCCCGGCGGAGGTGCCCACCTCGAGAAGCGCGATCGGGCCGTCGATCTGGGCGAGGAGCGGGAGGATCGCGGCGCAGCGCCCGGGTTCGTTGGTCTGGGTGGTGCGCACGAGCGCCTCGGCGCGCACCCGCGGCCAGTGCGCGAGCATCCATTGCTGCCACTGCCGGTACTCCCCCTCCGGCGCGCCGAGCAGCCGGGACACCGCGAAGACGAGGTGCGGTTGGCGCTTCTCGCGGGGCAGCTCGCAGAGCAGGCGCAGCAGCTCCGTGTCGTCGGCGACACCGAGCGCCCAGCTGCGGTAGAGGTCGGACTGGCCCGCCAGCTTGGAGGTGGCGAAGCGGCGGTACCACTGCTCTATATAAGGAACGTCCGCGTGCTCGTTCACTTCTTCACTCGCCGGCGCGGTACATCGACTGGTGCGCGATGCCCGCTTCGCTGTACGCGTCGCCGAACGGCACGAAGCCGGCCTTCGCGTAGAGCGGCGCCGCGTAGACCTGAGCGTGCAGCAGCATGGCTTCGCCGCCGTGCGTGGAGATCACTTGGCGGAGCAGGGCCTGCGCGAGTCCTTCGCCGCGGCGGTCCCTGCGCACCACCACCCGGCCGATGATGCGGTGGGCGTCGAGGTGCTCGGCGGTCGAATCGACGAGCACGCGGAGGTAGGCGGCGGTGCCTGCGTCGTCGGAGATCCAGTAGTGCTCGGTGGACTCTTCCCTGTCGCGGTTGTCGAGCTCCTCGTCATCCACCTTCTGTTCGACGTAAAAAACATCCGTTCGCAGCTTCAGGAACGAATACAGCTCATCAGTTGTGAGTTCGCCCCACGACTTGGTCACAACGGAACAATCAGACATGGTCGTGAGTTTAATAGAGCGGAAGACTCCTTCCCTGTTCCACCCCTGAGGAGGGCACTATGACGTACAAGGTAGAGAAGACCGAAGAGCAGTGGCTTGCCGAGCTCGGACCCGTGCAGTACAAGATTCTGCGTGAGGCCGCCACCGAGCGTCCGTGGTCGGGCGCGCTGCTCGACGAGAAGCGTCCCGGAACCTACACCTGCGGCGCCTGCCACGCCGAGCTGTTCAAGAGCGGCGCGAAGTTCGAGTCCGGCAGCGGCTGGCCAAGCTTCTACGAGGCAATCAACCCGGAGGCCGTCGAGCTAAAGACCGACAAGTCACTGGGCATGGTGCGCACCGAGATCCTCTGTGGCAGCTGCGGATCGCACCTCGGCCACCTCTTCGACGACGCGTACCAGACGCCCACCGGCGACCGGTACTGCATGAACTCGCTCTCGCTCGAGTTCAAGGAAGAGTGAGCCTTCTCGACGCCGTGGCCGCGCGGAAGTCCCATTCCAAGGTGACTTCCGATGCGCCCACCCACGCCGAGCTGCTGCCGTTGGTGGCGGCTGCGGCGTCGGTGGCGGACTACGGTTCTCTGCGCCCCTGGCGTCTTATTGAATTGCGGGATGATGCGCGCTCGCGCCTGGGCACCGCTTTCGCCGAAGCAGTCGGACTCGAGGGTCACCACGCCGAGAAGCTCGCGTCGAAGCCGCTGCGCGCGTCGCTGCTGATCGCTGTGGTCGCCGTAAACAAGCCCAGTCACAAGGTGTTGCCGTGGGAGCAGGATGTCGCGACCGCTGGTGTCGCGCACACCCTCAGTCTCCTGTTGCACGACGCCGGCTGGGGAGTGATGTGGCGCACCGGTCCGCACGTGGATGCTCCCGCTGTGCGCGAACTGCACGGCCTCGCCGACAACGAGCGCCTCTTCGGCTGGCTCTACGTCGGCGGGCTGCCGGAGAAGGTCAAGCCGGAGAAGAAGTCGAAGTTCGATCCGGAGTCTGTGCTTTCGCAGCTGTAGGCGCTTGTGGGCGCTGGTATCGGCGGTTGCACTCATCGCGCTCGGCAGTTGCAACGCCAGCGCGCATTCGGTGGCGCTCTGGTCAAGCTAGGATCTAAGTGGTCGTTTGCCCCCTTAGCTCAGCCTGGCCAGAGCACCGCTCTTGTAAAGCGGGGGTCGTCGGTTCGAATCCGACAGGGGGCCCCAAGAAAGTAGCTGGTCAGACCTGGTGTTGTAGATTAGTCCCTAGAAATCAAAGCTCCTTCTGGCAACAGAATGGCAACATTTGATTTCACTATGGCCTCATCGAGCGCCGCGGAGACTGCATCTAGATCAGTGTCGAAGAGGTCCGAATACACATCAAGGGTGACCGAAGCCGACGCGTGACCTAACACTCGTTGGACTGCTTTCACGTTTGCTCCGGCGCTGATCGCGAGGCTGGCAGCGGTGTGGCGCATCTCGTGCGGGGTGGGCCCCGGTCGTCCGATCCGAACCGCGCCTTGGTCAAACCACCCGCGACGGCAGCTCCGCGGCGAGGGCAGCAGGGATCGGGTAATCGCGGTGACGTAATAGCGTCGCTTCGACCGGGCATACCGGGCGCGGTCACGCTCTGCGCTATTCCTCGCCGCCCCGTGGACACGGTTCGCGGCGTCTTTCTGTGAGTAGGTCTGGCGCCACTGGGCGCTGTCGCGGACGATGATGTCCAGCTGCGCGCTGCGGGTGCCTTCCTGAGCGATGGCGGAAATGTGTGCCGGGCCGGCCTGTTCTAACTGGCGGTAGAACCTGTCGGAGTCGGCCTGATGCTGTGCGTGGGTGTCCTCGGTGATGTCCATCTGTGTTTGTCCCGTACAACCGTTTTCTTTGCCTTCTGGCAGATGAATCGATTGCGAGAGAAGTGACGAAATGGAGGGTCGTGGAATACCGCAAGCGAAGCGGGATATGCCGCGAAAGCCCGCAATGCAGAAACGCAGCGAGCTACGATCGGCAGCCAAAAAGGTCAGATAGAACCCGTTCAGAACAGCGCCGCGCCGCGGCTCCCAATCCTTTTCTTCCCGGGCTACGTCCCGGGAGCTCTGCAGATCGGCAGGGCCAGCTATTACTGAGGCGACCGCCCGCAGCGGTTCGTCGTGACGTATACCGGGACCACTCCCCCGGCCTCCAGCACGACCACGCTGACCAAGTCACATAACGGGCACCCCGTGAAATACGATCCGCCGCTCCAAGAGAAACGCCTTTCACCGGGCTAGGCGGTAAAGCCGGCTCAGCACCCTGGTCGGTGGCGGCGGCTCCGCTGCCGCATTCGCCATCCCGCGTCTGCGTTCTAAGTGCTGATATGGGGATTTTCGCGGCGTTCCCTGCGCGGCATCCCGGCGCCGGAACGGTCTTATACGCCTGTTGTTTTCCGCTTCGCAAGCCCCAACAGTTTCCAGAAGATTTGCTGGTGCTGGGGTTTGCTCACGTGGTTGGGTGTGGTCACATTCACGGGGATTACTCACGTGAGCTGACCTACTCACACGGGGGATCCCAATGAAGCGCTCCGCGTTACTCGGTACTGTCCTGACTACGGCGCTGCTTGCCAGCAGCCTGGTCGTAACTGCACCCGCGGTGGCAGCCGCCCCGGATGGGCGTGCTGAGATCGCGGCGATCCTCGCCGAACATCTCAAAGACACCGGAGCGAACACCGACCCGATCTGGGAGCCCGCGGCCGACACCGCCGGGAACCCCAAACCGGACACCGTTGTCCCGGAGGAAGCGTGGGAGCCACCCACTGAGCTGCGGGCCGGCAGTGTTGCCGGCGGTTCAAGCGGAGGGACTGCGAATCGCGCACCGGCCGGCACTACAGTTGCTGCCCCCGGCCTGGGCTCACTGCCCTATTTCGGGTTCCACAAGATCGAGCTGGCCGACGACACCGTGATGCAGGTCAACCTGGCCAACGGGAACCTGCTCATCACCGCAGCAGATGAATCCATCGCCGCCCCCGGCATCGGGCTGCGTTCCGACCGGTTCTACAACGGCCTCGCCGCCCTCGACGGTGAATTCGGCGGCGGCTGGTCCTCGTCCCTCTCCCCCGAAAGCATCGGCCTGCGCGGCCCAGCCGCGACAGCAACCCCCACCACACAAGAGTTCTGGGGCCCAAGCGGCTTCCGGGTCACATTCACCTGGAACGGCACCAAATACGTTGCCGCCGCCGGCTTCGACGCCACCCTCACCCGCGCCGCTACAATCCCGGCGAACAGCTACGACACCTATTACACACTGACCTATAACTCGACCGGGGAGAAGCTGCTGTTCAACACCAGCGGCTGGCTGCTGGCCGACCTCGATAAAAACGGTATCGGCTTCGACTACTCCTACCCCAACGACGGTCAGGTGTCACTGGTCGCCACTGACACTGCCGGCCGCCAGCTGTATATGTATGCCAGTGCTGACGGTTCCCGCTGGACGCGCATCGCGGACAGTGCCGGACGGGAAACCAGCTACGAACAAAACAGTGCCGGACAGCTCATCAAGGTCACCAAACCCGACGGCGAAGTAAACCAGTACACCTACGACAGCACCGGACGCCTGGCCACCATCACCCTCGGCGCAAACGCCACCGATCCGACAATCACCCTCGGCTACAACACCACCCACCGGGTCACCTCGATCACCCAGACCACCACCACCGGCACCGGCACTACCGCCGGCCCGAACGCCGTGACTACCTTCACTTACGCTGCCGGATCCACGAAGGTGAAAGACGCCCGCAACAACGAGTCCACCTTCGCGATCGACACCACCGGACGCATCACTTCCGCCACCGACCCCCTCGGCCGCAAGCGCGCGCAGACCTGGACCGCGAACAGCGATGTTGCGACCAGCACCGACGCGTTTGCTTCTACCTCTACGCCCGGCAATGTCACCACCCTGAGCTATGACGCACTCGGCAACCAGACGGGAGCCACCCTCCCCACGGGAGCGGCGGCCTCTGCGGTCTACGCGCAAGGAACCGGCTGCCCCGCGGGAGGAACCGGAAACCCCTACCTGGCGAAGTGCTCTAAGGATGCCGCGGGCAACACCACCGGCTTCACCTATGACGCTGCAGGGAACCTCACTCAGGCAGCAGACACCACCACCGGAGGCACCGGCGCCGTCACCGCAAAGTACACCTATGACACCGTCAACCGCACCGTATGCGGCGGCTTTGCTGGCCAGATTTGTACCTCGACCAGCGGCATCAACGGGGTGACCTCGTACCAGTACGACGCTGAAGGCAACCTCACCACCGTCACCCCACCCGCACCGCTCGGCGCAACCACCTACACCTATGACGGTCTCGGCCGAGCGCTGACGGTGACCGACGGCAACGGAGACACCACCAGCTACGCCTACGACGCCGCCGACCGGGTGGCATCCACCACCTCCGACGGTGGTCGCCTATTCGAGCAGTGGTACAACCCTGACGGGACCCTCGAGGCAATCTGCGACTACGACGCCGAATGCGTTATGTATGGCAGTGACAGCCAGGGACGAACCCTCTTCGCGGACCACTACCTGATAACGCCCACCGGAAGCCCGGAGTCCTCATGGGAGAACTACACCTACGACTTGGTCGGGAACATCACCATCCTGGCCACCAGTGTCTCCGGCACTAGTACCTCCACCTACGACGCTGCGAACCAGCTGGTGAAGCTTCAGCAACCCGGCGGCACCTGCCCCGCCACCGGAAACCCGGCAGCGAACTCCGGTTGCGTAACCTTCGCCTACAACGCAAACGGCGCCGAAACGAATCGAATACTCCCGGGTGGTGCTCGCATCGACACCACTCGTGACGCTGCGGGTCGGCCCACTCGGATCACGGCGAAGGACGCCACCGGTGTTGTCGCTGTCGATATTGGATACTCCTACACCGCACCCGGAACCACCGGAGCTACCGGCGACCGGACCACGATCCAAACCCGCACCGCGTTCAAGGAACAGGGCATCACCGCCGGAGCGATCACCACCTACGGCTACGACTCACTGAGTCGTGTGGTTTCCGCGCTTGAGAAATCGGGCACCACCACCACCGCGTCCTGGACTTACGCCTATGACAAAGCCGGCAACCGCACTCAACAGGTCCGCGCCGGCAGCACCGGGTCGGCGGCCGGGACGATTGCGTACACCTACAACACTGCCGGACAGCTCACCTCGGCCACCGGACAAACCACCACCTGGACCTACGACGGAGCCGGCAACCAAACCCGCAACGGCCTCACCGGAGCGACGGCCGCGTACGGTGACCTCGGCGACACCCTCACCACGGTCCTCGGAGGAACCACTAACAGCAACAGCTATGCCGGCGTAGGAAACACCACCCGCCTGACTGGAAACGGCCCCGCTGCAAACCGCGCATTCACATATAGCGCGGTCGGGCTGGATTCAATGACCACCGACAGCTCGGTACACAAATACAGCACCACCCCAGCCGGCACATCGGTTGGATACACACATAGCACCTACTACGCAGGCAACACGCCGTACTACTTCGTCGCTGATCACCTCGGCAGCGTCGTCGGCATGTTCAACAGCGTTGGGGCCTATGAAGGCGGATACTCCTACTCCCCCTACGGTGAAACCCGCGCACAAAGCATGAACGCTGGTCTGACCAACAACACCCAGCGATACATCGGCGGCTACCTGGAAAACGCCACCACCTACAAACTTGGTGCACGCTTCTACGACTCCACCACCGGCCGATTCACCCAGATGGACCCCAGCGGGCAAGAAGCGAACCCCTACGCTTATGCTGGTTGTAACCCGGTTAATGCCAAAGATCCATCCGGCCTCTTGCCTTCAGTCTCTGACCTGGTTGCACTGGGGTGGGGCCGAGTAGCTGCGGCACATTGCATCGCAATCGCCCAAGTACGGGGCCAGGCGCAGGTCTTCATATACGGAGCAACTGTTGCTGGCGGAATAGCCGCGATAACTGGCCTTGGCGCCGGGCCCTTCGCGGTCCTTGCGGGTTCACTCGGACTCGGCACGTTAGTCAGTCAGCGATACAGTGACGCATATTGCGGATGAAAGGTGAACGACGTGGATCAGCTATCAGTCGCGCTACTAGTAGTCATTATCGGCGTCATGATATCGAGCTTCTTTTGGGATGAGCGCCTGCGCAAGAAACATCCCACACTCCGCATATCCCTTTGGATAACGCTCACTGTGGTCTCAACAATCCTGCTTGTCTACTTCATTGTCGACAGACTCACTAGTGGATAGAGCTTGTTTCCGATCCCAGAGAGCGCGTGGTCGACTCAATCACCAAGCGCCGCGACGCCCGCGGAATCATGTAGATCCTCTCGACAGCTTCAGGCCCGCAGGCCACCTATGGTTGCTTGAACCTCGTTCAAACAAACTTCAACCTCTGATCGACAATGACGATGTCGTCGCACGGGACCTCAGTCAATACGGCTGGCGGCCCCTTGTCGAAAATCACATAACACTTTTTTCCTGCAGACGCTTGGAACGGCTTGATCGCCCGGTCCAAATCGGCCTCAAGAGGAATTACCCGCGGTTGCACAGCGGTTGCCGCGCTGACATTCGAGGGCTCGCGGTCGGCACTCTTTGCTTCGGTCATGAATTACTCCATTCTTTTCGATACTAGAAAAACTGCTCCTAGCGGAAAATCGCCAAATCTGCAAATCGGCGCGTTCGACCGTACCGCCGATACAAGCCTTCGGCAACGGGCCACGACGTCAGCGCAACGAGTTGGCTTGCCACCGCGCCTACGATTTGTGCGGCCGGATGATTACAATTCGGGCAACAATCATCCCGGACCCAACACCGCGACACCAATCCAGCCCACACCGCTCAGGCGCACGACGAAAAGATTTGCGGACCATCCCAGCTCTCCCTCAGGGCGGAAGCCGCGGCCGCAAAACACGAATCGCTTTCTCGCATCCCTTCGGCTACGCGAGGTCGCATTGGAGCGAAATGGTAGATCTGTGCCGACGAAGCATTGACGCAAAAGTCTTATCACTACGTCTCGCGACCATAGGGATGAATCCGGGTACACGTTGTCAGCTACGAAACGCTGGGGCCGACGTGTGTCCGATAGGGGATCATTAACCGGCCACTCCCCCACCAGATCGACACTCCCGGACTGGCGTGGAAACGACGCGTCCTGTGGAGTTGATCGCTAACTGGCGGCGTTCTGTTATCGCTCAGTGGCGGTTCGCCCCCCCAGTAAGACGATCCTTGAGCGGGCACTCGGGCTGGTGGCACAGCGGATGTCCGTAACACGACTGCTTTGCGGGCGGTGTCGAAGCGACAACATCGCGCTGCGTCCGATCATGCGCGAGCGACCATCGGCCAATGGATTTGACCTTGCACTATGGTGCAGGCCGAACAGTAGGGGAATGACATCCTCGACTGTTCGACGTAACGTCCGCATCTCCGCTTTCTACGATCTGATTGTCACTGCCGGCTTCGCGCTGCCGTTCACGGCACCAGCTCTCTTTGAAGGGTTCGGAGCGCTTCAGGTAACCCTCGGGCTCCCTGGTTCAGCGCCCGAGGCGGGTGATGTGTTTACCGTCATGTTTACCAACTTGATGGGATCGTTGGTGGTGGTGCGCCAACGCTGTCCGCAAGGAGAAGACGATTGGGATTTGCCACGGATCTGCCGGCGTCGGGAAAACCAACTCCGCTCGCCGATACGCAAACTGGGACGCCCTTGAGCCCTACATCACCGAATGGGGACCCCGCGGGGACCACGATGCAAAGTTCTACGCCCTCGCGAACCGATCCCGAACCGTCTTCTAGGAAGTAATGGGAGAAGGAGCCAGTTATGCGGGGGTGATGTGTCGGGAGGGGATGGGGCTTGAATACACCACGCTGGTTGTGATGCCACCGAGCGTGGCGAGTCGGCCGGTGATGCGCTCAAGGTCGCGCATGGAGCGCGCAAGAACTTTGATGATGAAGCAGTCGGCCCCGGTGACGTGGTGCGCCTCGATGACCTCCGGGAGCGAGTCGACGAGGTCGTGGAATGGCTTGTAGTTACCCGTCGGGTAAGCGAGCCGCACGAACGCGGTGACGTTGTACCCCATGGCTTCGGAGTCGACGGTGATCGAGTACCCGGTGATCACCCCGCCGTCGGTCAGGCGGCGCACGCGGTCGGAAGTAGCGCTGGCCGAAAGGTTGATCACTCGAGCGAGATGCGCGACACTGGTGCGCCCGTCCTTTTGGAGGCAGTCAATGATGGCGTGATCGGTGGTATCGAGTTCTAACCGGGGAATCGAAGGCATAGCGCACAATCTACAGCGGATCCACTCGCGAATCGGCATCATCGCCGTTCAAGTGCTGTTCCGCATCCGAGTCGCTCGGTGTTCTATAGACGTATGACAACTTCATTCTCCGCAGCCGCGTTTTTCGCCGCCAAGCTGGCCTACGAAACAGACCCCTCGGATCTCGCGGCAGCACGTGCGTCGGGAACGCCGCCTATCGTTATCGACACCCGATCGCTTGCTTCATGGAGCCAAGGCCGCATTCCCGGCGCGATCCATATTCCCAATGCTGAGCTCGAAACACGTATCCAGGAGGTCGCCTCGGATGTAAGCGCCGCGATTGTCGTCTATTGCTGGGGTCCCGGCTGCAATGGCAGCACCCGTGGTGCGCTCATTCTGGCGAACCTCGGCTACACAAACGTAAAGGAACTCATTGGTGGCTTCGAGTACTGGTCCCGCGAAGGTTTAGCGACCGTGAGCGACGCGGGACGGGGCCGGCTCACGACCGACCCGCTGACCGCTCCCACAAAGTGACCGACACTGCCACGATCGACGTGGCGGCCGATGAGCTTGATTACGCCAGCATTCGAACGCTCGTGCAAGAGCACATTGCCTACGAACGCAGCGACATTGTGCTCCCACCTGACTGGGCGCGAATGATCGCTAGCCAAGCGGCCGAGGGATCCATCTCCATCTTCGTTGCTCGGATCGATGGCATTCCGGTCGGCTATGCCGCTCTGACGTCGGATATCGCGACGTGGACGGGCGAGCGGTTTGGGCACCTCGACTGCCTTTTCATCACGGAGGCCCATCGTGGTGCAGGCCTCGGCCGCGTGCTCATCGACGTGGTCGCATCGAGCGCTGCCGCTCGCGGTTACCGTGAACTCCAGTGGCAAACACCCGAGTGGAACTCCGCCGCGACACGGTTCTACGAAAAATTGGGCGCAGCCCACCTGCCCAAGGAGCGGTTCACCCTCACCGTCTAGAAGCCGCGGAC
This sequence comes from Glaciihabitans tibetensis, assembly GCF_003003265.1. Classification (GTDB taxonomy): domain Bacteria; phylum Actinomycetota; class Actinomycetes; order Actinomycetales; family Microbacteriaceae; genus Glaciihabitans; species Glaciihabitans tibetensis. The sequence goes on along the minus strand of NZ_PVTL01000007.1, from coordinate 56,778 downwards.
ATCATTATCGTGGGCAGAGTCCTCTCCCGCGAAGACATCAATGGAGTTTCATGCGGTCGCGAGGTTGACGGTGATTATTTGGGCTCCCCCCTAGTAGGCGGGGCCGTAGAGGCAGTGATGACAGATACCGCTCTAAAACAGACGCCATCTAGGGCTGCGAATCACAGACGCGTCCGTTAGACCCTTCCGAAATAGGTTCCGGTGAAGGAGCCCTAAGTGAGACGGTTGACGCTCGATACTGTGGTCGCAGCGAACGCAGCGCTATTGAGCCAGATAGCGTTGCTTCCTTTCGAGAGCTTCTGTCTCTAGGAAGGTCTCGAGCGCTTTATATCTGGGCCCCTTTAGCCAGATACGTCTCTCATCGTTTTGCAGGCCACCGGTGACGATTATGTTCTTTTGATGCCGGCGCAATAGCGCGCCGAATCTCTCGGCATCGCCGCTATAGAGGTAACCGAGCTGATCCTCCCCTACCCAGACGCCGACAGCGTGTTTGTCGTGCGGATTGCCGCGCTCGGCGCGTAGCCGAAACGGTTGGGTGTAGTCCAGATGAGGACGCTCCTCCCAATCCACGAACCAGTTAAGGCCGGCGACCACCAAGTGACGGGTCGGGAGATGTCGCACGTCCGTATCGGCTCCGAATTGCGGTGCACCGCCGCGAGAATTACGAACGGTCATCCGGCTACCCCTCGACCTCGCGGATGCGGCGGTAAAGGGTTGCTCGTGACATCCCCATGTCTCGAGCAACCTGGCTTGCAGACTCGCCGGCGCCAACGAGCCGCGCAGCGTTACGGATCTGGCTGTCAGTGAATGCCTGACGTCGTCCTCCCAAGTCCTTTCCTGCTGCTCGACGTTTCGTAACAGAATCCGTGATGCGTTCGCGCTTGATCTCTAATTCCATCTGCGCCAGCGCCGCCATCACCGTGAACACCATGGAGCCCATCGGGGTAGAGGTGTCCACGTCTCCCCCGCCGAGGTTCAACACACGCAAGGCCGCCTGGCGGTCACGGAGCTGGTCAGCGAAGGAAAGCATATTCTGTGTCGATCGCCCGAGTCGGTCGAGCGTTGTAAGTACCAGGGTGTCCCCTGCTTCGAGCGCATTAAGAGCTGCATCGAATTGTGGGCGAGACGCACGAGCCCCTGAGACGCCGTGATCTAAATACAGATCATCTCGGCGCACTCCCGCCGCAATGAGATCTGTTTCCTGGCGGTCGATGTCCTGTTGTCGGGTTGAGACTCGCGCGTACCCCATGAGCTTGTTCATAACGTCACACCTGTCTCGCAACCGACTGCTACGAGGCGCTCCGGCAAGGTATAGGTGGTGCGTTCCAGGAGAACCATCTCGACCAGGTCGAGTCCGGGCGCTGGCATAGGGCCGAGGCCCGAGATCTCGGCGCCGCCGAATGTCGCGTGCCCGAAGTCGCGCAGGTACTGGGTGAAGTCCGGCGGGAATTCGCCGAGTTGATCCTGCGCAGACCGAATGTCCTCATCAGACGCGCCGACGCCAAGCTGCACATCGTCCCGTGCTAGCAGCGTCGCCTTCATTTCGTCGTAGCTGACCATGGTGGAGTCCTCGATTAGTGCGATCGATGGTAGTGCGAGGCGCAATACGCTCACCCCTTTATAGCGGGGAAAGCGGCGCTAAGGATGGATTCCTCAGCTATGGCGCTGGATGTTCACGAGCCGAGGCATACTGGCCGTGTGGCCAACACTTCGCGAGGCGCGATCCTACTCAAAATCCGCAACGAATTCGTTACTCAGCTGCGGTTCGACTTCGCGTTTACCGTTGTAACGGAAAGCAGCGAGACGAGAATCGAAAGTCCCTTTCATCTCGTCCGGCCCGACGCGCACACGCACGTGATCGATCCGGAGCACCCGAGTCATCCGGATGAGCTCCTTATGCTGCATAAAACTGACGTCGATGCGGACTGCTTCGTCGACGGAAGCCTCGAATTGCGGTTCTCGAACGGCTACACCGTGACAGTTATGCCAGACATCGAATTCGAAGCCTGGACGCTGACCCGCAGGAACGGTGAGCTCGCGGTCGCGACGCCGGGAGGCGGGCTCACGACGTTCGGGCCCCGGGTTTAGAGCTTTGTCTAGCGACCCCTGGGCCCGTTCATCTCCGCTGTCAGACGCGGATGCAACACTCGGTCCATGTCCACAACGAGCGGGTACGACAATTCCTTCCTTCCCATAGACGTGCCGGTCCCCTATCCAACAGACGGGCGGAGCGTCATCGAGCTTCCCTACGTTCACTTCACCGTTCTTCTCGACCCGGCCCGCCGGCTCGCTGCCGCCACCGGTGTGAATATCGATGGCGCGAAGCTGCTGGATCTGGAACGTGCGGATGACTGGTACCTCGACCCGCGGGTGCCCGTCTCTGAGCAGGCCGGCCCCGAGCTGTATGCCCGCAACGATCTGGATCGCGGACACCTAGTTCGCCGGCGCGATCCCGTCTGGGGAGAGCGTGCCGTGGCCCAGGCTGCGAACGACGCCACGTTCGTGTTCACCAACGCCGCTCCGCAGGCGGCACCATTCAACCAGGGGCAGAACCTGTGGGTGGGACTGGAAGATCACGTTCTGAATTACGCCCGCGCGTACGAGCAGAAGATCAGTGTGTTCACCGGGCCGGTTCTCGCTGCCGATGACGTCGTGTACCGCGACATCCAGATTCCTCGAATGTTTTGGAAGATCGCCGCGTGGACAACGCTCGACCAAGTCGGGACGCCGGTGCTGCGAACGGCTGGCTTCGTGTTGGACCAGGGGCCGTCTCTGGATGACATCGATCTGTCGCTTCGTGCGGGCAATCCGCCTCCGCTGGGTCCATTCCTCACTTATCAGGTGCCCGTGGCAGAAATCGGGTCGCTGACCGGGCTGGACGTGGAGATTCTTGCGGACGCCGATCAGCTCGAACCAGTGCCCGCCGCGTTGCCGGCCGCGCGCTGGAAGCTCATCGAGAGCGCGACCGACATCACGCTGTAAGTCACTGGTCGATGCCGCCGAAGGTTTCCGGGTAGTTGTCGAGCAGGGTCCAACGGTTGGCGGGCCAGCTGATGACGAACGCGCGGCCGACGACGTTGGACACCGGGACGAATCCGCCGGACGGTTCCAAGCGGTGGAACGCGGAATCGCCCGAGTTGTAGCGGTTGTCGCCCATGACCCAGAGCATCCCGTCGGGCACGGTGACCTCGAAGTCCGCAGGGGTGACTTTGAGCGACCCGGGCGGAACCTCGATGTACGGCTCCGTGAGTTGAACACCGTTGATCGACAACTGTCCCGACGCGGTGCAACAAACCACTGTGTCGCCCGGCAGTCCGATGACCCGTTTGATCAGATGGTCGTCGTTGGTGGGGCCGAGCCCGACGACGCTGAGGGCGCCACCGATTACCGCTCCGATGGGGCTGACGGGCTCAGGCGTAGGGCCGGTGAGCCAGTCGGCCGGGTCAGTGAACACCACGACATCGCCGCGCGAGAGCGGGATGAGATCCGGCACGAGCTGATTGACAATGACCCGGTCGTCCTCGATCAGGGTGTTGTTCATCGAAGGCGACGGGATGTAGAAGGTACGCGCCAGGAACGTTTTGACCCCGAACGATATGACCAGCGCAGCGACGATGATGATCGCCAGGTCGCGCAGAAAGATCGGAAGGCCGCGGGCCCGTGGCTCGTCGTCGCCGGTTGTCTTGGTGGCGCCGGGTGACTCTTCACTGCTCACGGAAACCTCCAGCTCAGCGACATCCTAAGCCAGAAAATGCAAGAAAAAGTCAGCTAACTGACGGACCAACGGACGGCGCGGGGGTGAAGCCGGAATCAGATCGATTCGTTGTGCTCGGCCACGGCGTCGGTCACCCAAGAGAGTTCGTCGACGAAACGGCCGAGCAGGCGGGCGAACTCGGTGCGGTCCTCTTCCGTCCACTTGCCGACGAGGGTGTCGTAGACGTCCTGGGCTGCGTGACGATGCTTGGCGATCGCGGTGCGCCCCGCCTCCGTCGAGCTGACCAGCACTGCGCGACGATCGGACGGATCGGGTCGGCGGCTCACCAGCTTCGCCTTCTCCAACCGATGGATCTCGGTGGTCATGGTGGACTTGTCAACCTCCATCCACTCGGCGAGCTTCGACATTCGCACCGGCCCGGAAACCACAACCCGCTCGAGCAGCCAGGAGTCCGTGCTCGACAGCGCGGCGCCCGCGGAGTCGTGCAACAAACGCTTGTTATAGGCGCGGGTCGACCAGCGCGTAATGGTGGACAGCGCCGACTCGACGGTCTCCCCGACGTTCGGGGCAGGCTCCGGACGTTGCGCCATGAGTGAACTTTTCCTGACTTTTCGGGGAGATGTACAGATAGTTGGATGAAGCCAACTAATATAGTGGGACTGCTCCTACTAAATCACACCCTCACACTCGCGGAGAACCCCACACATGGATATACCCGGATACGTCTGGCTCCTCACGATCGTCGGCATCCTCGGGCTGCTGACCTTCGACTTCTTCTTTCACGTGCGCAAAGCGCACGAGCCCACACTTCCTGAGGCGGCCAAGTGGTCTGCCATCTACGTCGGCATCGCGATCCTGTTCGGCTTCGGCGTCTTCCTCTTCGGTGGCGGAACGATGGGAACCGAGTACTTCGCGGGCTACATCACGGAGAAGGCACTGTCGGTTGACAACCTCTTCGTCTTCCTCATCATCATGGCGAGCTTCAAGGTGCCGCGCATGGACCAGCAGAAGGTACTCCTCTTCGGAATCGTCTTCGCACTGATCGCTCGCACCGGATTCATCTTCCTCGGCTCCGCCCTGATCAACTCCTTCGCCTGGCTGTTCTACCTGTTCGGAGCGTTCCTTATCTACACGGCGATCAAGCTGCTCAAGCCGGAAGAGGAGAGCGACGAGGCAGACAACTTCATCATTCGTCTCGCGAAGCGCTTGTTCAACACGACCGAGCGCTACGACGGCGACAAGCTCTTCACGATGGAGAACGGCAAGAAGGTCATGACGCCGATGCTTCTCGTCATGGTCGCTATCGGTGGAACCGACCTCCTGTTCGCGCTTGACTCGGTTCCCGCGATCTTCGGCCTGACGCAGAACGTGTACATCGTGTTCACCGCGACGGCCTTCTCCCTCATGGGTCTTCGCCAGCTGTACTTCCTCATCGACGGACTGCTCGACCGCCTGATTTACCTGAGCTACGGCCTCGCCGCAATCCTCGGGTTCATCGGTGTCAAGCTCGTGCTGCACGCCCTGCACGAGAACACGCTTCCGTTCATCAACGGTGGAGAGCACGTTCCGGTGTTCGAGATCAGCACGGGCCTGTCGCTCATCGTCATCATCGGCGTGCTTGCGGTCACCGTTCTCGCCTCGCTTTGGAGCCCGGCCGGCCGGGCGCACTCCGCGATCACCTCCAGCCGCACCTCGGCGAAGAAGTACCTCGCCGGAGACTTCTCCGGAAAGGGCCAGACCCGCGACGAGGTGTACGCGCAGGTTGTGGCACACGAGCGCGCGCTCGGCCTGCTCAACGAGAAGCACCGGGCCCGTGCCGCCGAAGACGAGGAGCTCAACGCGCTCCTCGCCGAGGCGCACGAGACCCACAGCACCAGCAGCAAGTAAGCAGCAAGCTCCACCACTCAGTAGAGGGAAAGACGCTGGGGACGGCCCGTGCAGACGAGCCGCCCCCAGCACAATCAACTCCAAGAGTTTTCATCACGCTGGGCCCTAGACTGGGCCCGGATCGTCGGCGTCGCTCGATCGGGCGCACGTCGGCATTGCTACCAGGATCAACGACTAGTGATCACGACCGGAAGGGCCGACGCAGGTGCAACTCGAGTTACTGGCCCGTCCCGGACTCTTCCGCGCCGGCCGGCTCCGCGCTGATAGCCAGCGCCAGTTGCAGCCCTTGCGGTCGAACGCATCTCGCGTCCCGCTTTGCGGCCATGGCCACGCCGCTCGCGTCACACACGCTTCCCCGGTCGGGTCCATCCGGTGTCCACTCGGTGGCACATCAGTTCGTTCCCGTCCGTAGTAACCAACTGTTTAGAAAAGAAGGAGCACACCATGGGTTTGAGTTTGTCAAAAGGCGAGTCGCTATCACTCAAGAAGGCCGACGGCGGAAGCCTGACGAAGGTACGCCTGGGGCTCGGCTGGGACAGCGCAGCTCCCGTCAAGCGTGGCCTCTTCGGTCGCGGCAAGGCTGCCGAGGTTGACCTCGACGCCTCGGCGATCTTCTTTGACGCCGCCGGCAAGGTACTGGACACCGTCTGGTTCCAGCAGCTCGCGAGCAAAGACGGATCCACGACCCACACCGGTGACAACCTCACCGGCGCCGGCGACGGTGACGACGAGACAATCCTCGTCGACCTCACCAAGGTGTCGGCCGCGGTCGCGCAGATCGTGTTCGTCATCAGCAGCTACACCCAGCAGACCTTCGACTCCGTCGAGAACGCGTTCAGCCGCATCGTCGACGACTCGACCTCCGGCACCCCCGAGGTCGCTCGCTACCAGCTCACCGACGCCGGCTCACACACCGCGATGATCATGTCGAAGGTCTCGCGCGAGGGCACCGGCTGGAGCTTCAAGGCTGTCGGAGAGCGCGCCAACGGCCGCTCGGTGATGGACTTGCTCGCCCCAGCCGCGAAGGTCCTCTGAGTCCCGCAAAGGTCCTGAGCTCCACCTGACGCACCACCCCGATTCGATCCACAGATTCGATCTACAAAGGAGAAACTCTCATGGCAGGTCTCACTCTTCAAAAGGGAAACAACCTCTCACTGACGAAGGTCAGCCCCGGACTCACCGTCGCGACGGTCGGCCTCGGCTGGGATCCCCGCACCACCAGCGGCGAGCCGTTCGACCTCGACGCGTCCGCGCTGCTCATTGGCGAGAACGGCAAGGTGCGTTCCTCCGCCGACTTCATCTTCTACAACCAGCCCGCCGCCGCCGACCAGTCGGTCGTTCACCTCGGTGACAACCGCTCCGGCGCCGGCGACGGCGACGACGAGCAGATCACGATCGACCTGCGTCTGGTTGCGGCCGACGTCAAGCGCGTCGTCATCGTGGTCTCCATCGACCAGGCAGACGTTCGCCGCCAGAACTTCGGCCAGGTTCGCGGCGCCTACTGCCGCGTCTTCGACCAGGACGAGAACGAGGTTGTGCGCTTCGACCTGAGCGAGGACGCCGCTCCCGAGACCGCGATGCTGTTCGCCGAGGTCTACCGCAACGGCTCCGAGTGGAAGTTCAAGGCCGTCGGCCAGGGCTACACCTCCGGACTCGCCGGCATCGCCGACGACTTCGGCGTCGTACTCGGCTAATCACCTCAGCTAATCGCCACATCGGCTAGTCCGCTCGCCACTCAGTTCCATCGGCGAATCCGCTGGCAACGCAGTTTCATTCGCTCTTCTCCCCGTCACCGTTCAACCAGGCAGGAAACTCCATGAGTTCACCCCTCACTCCCCCCGACGCCTCTGAGGCCGCCCTCGTCCTGAGAGCGCCCGACGCGCCCGCGATCGTGCAGGCGGAAGAAGCGCCGGGGATGGTGCCGGTGCCGGTCGAGCGTCAGCAGGAGATCGCCAGGCAGGCGCGTGATTTTGTGGCGGATGTCTCGTCCCTCGACCCACGGACGCCCGAGTTCACCGAGAAGATCGAGGGGATCTCGTCCCTCGCCGGCACGGAGATGGTGCAGTCCAGCGGCTACTCGACGCGCATGCTGGATCGCTCCTCCACCTCCGTCGCCGGGGCGAAGCGCTCCGGCAACAGCGCGCAGATCGCCGTCGCCAACACGCTCGGCGACCTGCGCTCGACGGTCGAGGACCTGACGCCGAACGACGCCGACCTCGGCGTGGGACGCAAGATTCTCGGGTTCATCCCGGGCGGCAACAAGCTGGCGAAGTACTTCCAGAAGTACGAGTCGGCCCAGACCCAGCTCGACGCGATCATCAAATCGCTGATGGCCGGGCAGGACGAACTCCTGAAGGACAACGCCTCGCTCGCCGGCGAGAAGGTGCAGCTGTGGGAGACCATGCAGTCGCTCAGCGAGTACGCGATCTTCGCGAAGGCGCTGGATGGCGCAACCGTGGAGAAGATCGACGCCTCGCGGGCGGCTGGACGCATTGACGAGGCGCAGAAGCTCGAAGCCGATGTGCTGTACCCGATCAGACAGCGCCATCAAGACATCCTGACCCAGCTTGCCGTTTCGGTGCAGGGATACCTGGCGATGGACCTCATTCGCAAAAACAACCTGGAGCTCATCAAGGGTGTTGACCGCGCCCGCACGACCACGATCGCGGCGCTGCGAACGGCCGTCATCGTGGCGCAGGCGCTGGCCAACCAGAAGATGGTTCTCGACCAGATCGACGCGATCAACACCACGACGAACAACATGATCCTGAAGACCAGCGAGATGCTGAAGGACCAGACCGTGCGCATTCACGAGCAGGCATCGAGCTCGGGCGTCAGCGTAGAGACGCTGCAGAAGGCGTTCGACAACGTATTCGCCACCATGGACGCCATCGACACGTTCCGGGCGACGGCTGCGAAGAACATGGAAGGTACGGTCTCGGCGCTCGAGGTCGGACTCCAGAAGGCGAAGCCCTACCTGGAGCGCAGCCAGCAGGGCGAGCAGCGCGAACTGCGCTAGTTTTCGAACTGCGATAGTTATCGTACGAAGCTCCACGGGACGAGGGCGGTGACGCAGTGGCTTTTGGCAAGTTCATGGACTCGCTGTTTAAGGGCCCATCGGCCCAGCCGGTGCGGTCGTCTGACGTGGCAGCGCCTAATGCGCAGGGCGGGCGAGGACCGGCGGATGTCGCTGGGCCCGCCGAATCGGAGGATGCCGCAGTCGCCCGTGCCCTCGACCAGCTGCGCGCTACCGTTCGCAGCGGCGGAAGCGAGCTGCCCACCCTCATCACCTCGCGCCTCGCGCACATTGATGACCTGCTGCGGGTGGTCATCGAGACGGTAAGTGCGCAGAACGCCTCAACCGAGCAGCGCGTGCTGCTCGAAGCAATGATCCGGGACTACCTGCCGACGCCCCTGCGGGCGTTCCTCGCACTCCCGGAGAGCGAGCGGGAGAACTCCTCCCCCGCCACCCTGCAATTCTCGACCCAGCTCGGGATTCTCGAAGAGACGATCAACGACTTGCTCAACCAGATCCGGATCGGCGCCATCGCCGAACTATCCACGCACGGGCGGTTTCTCGCGGACAAGTTCGCGGCGCCGAGCCTCCGGTTGGACGGTGCCTCGTGAGTTCCATGATCGCTGGCGCCAATGCCGCGCTGACCGCCGAGAACCCCGGCCTCTCCGAAGTTCTGCTGGGGTTCGGCTGGGACACCATCCCGAGCCGTGGCGCCCAGGCCGAGCTGGTTGCGATGGCCATCATGTGTGATGCCGAGGGACACTCCGTCTCGAACGACCACCTGGTGTTCTTCAACCAGATCGTCAGCGACGACGGTTCGGTGTCGTTTGTCGACGACCGCGACGACGAAGAGATCGACGTCAACCTCGCGCTGGTTCCCGCGGATGTCGCGAAGATCGTGTTCATCGTCTATGTCGACCCGGATGTACGCGGGCCGGGCAACTTTTCGGCGGTGCGCTCCGCCTATGTGCGGGTGGCGACCAGGGACAATAGGGAGCTTGTGCGCTTCGTGGTGCCCGCCGGCGACAACCGCACCATCAACGTGATGATGTTCGGCGAGCTCTATCGGCACCGCGATGACTGGAAGTTCCGCGCCCTCGGACAGGGGTACGCGACCGGCCTGCGCGGCGTCGCCGCCGACTTCAGAATCGACCTCTGACGCGTGCCGCTCAATCGCTCATCCGTGCGAACGGACATTAGCTACCTGCGCCGACGCGTGAAGCCCGCGCCGGTCGTTGAGTCGGCCGTTGCTGAGCCGACTGTTGCTGCGCCGGCAAGCGCCAATTCGGCCGCAACCGCGACTGCGGACCGTGATCCGGCACCCCGAGCGGCGGCTTCGTCCGGGCTGTCGCTGCATCCTCCGACAACTTCCGCGCCGTCGTCCGGGCTGTCGCTGCATCCTCCGACGACTTCTGCACCGTCGGCCGGGCTGTCGCTTGCCCCCGCGGCTGCTCCTGCTCGGTCGGCGGGACTGTCGCTGGCTCCGTCGACGGCGGGCGCGGCATCCGCTCGGCCTTCGTCTTCGGCCTCCTCGTCTTCGGGCTCTGATTCTGCCGCTTCTTCGGCTCGGCAAACACCGCCACGGCCGCCGGCGGGGTCGCTGCCGTTTCCCGCGCCAACCATCGACGAGCTGCGCGAACTGGGCGAGAGCAACCCGGTGCTGAGGCTGAATGCGCGCGAATCCGCGGTCGGCAGTCTGATCGTGAGCGGCGCCGATGTTGCCGTCTGGGAAAGCACCGAGCGCGTGACGGGGTCGGCGACCGCGTCCGGGGGCACCGCGGGCAGCCCGGTGACGACGCCCGGCCATCGACCACTGGTGGGCTTCGATGACGCCGACGCGCTCGTGTCGCTGCGGCACGTTCGTCTGCTGCGCCGGGCGCTGTTCATCGCGCGGGGCGACCAGGCGTTCGGGGCGCAGATTTTCGACGGGGCGACGGTCACGATCTTCCCCGGCGACGAGTCCCGGATGTTTGTTCTGTACCTGCTGCGCATCGGCAACCTCATCGAGCTGCGCGCCGAGCCCGTCGACCGCACGGCCTCAGACGACATGATCATGAAACAGTTCGGCTTTACCCTCACCCCCTATCTCCTCACGCGAGAGTCACGGAGCCGATAGCACCATGCACCACTTTGGATTTCTGGGGAAAACCCAAGTCAAGCGCCTGTTCCACCAGCCTCCCGTGGAGATCAGCATCGACGCGCCCGCGCACCTGCTCGCCGCCGGACTCGGCGCCACGCTCTACTGCCCCGGCGATCGTCCGAAGATCGCCAAGGACGTCGTGAAGCAGGCCGCGCGCGGCTGCGTCAGCATGGTGCTCTGCCTCGAGGATTCCATCGCCGACAGTGCGGTGGATGCCGCGGAGATCAATGTCGCGGAAGCGCTCCAGGCTCTGCACCGCATCTCGCAGGACAAGCCGGAGACCGAGCTTCCGCTGCTGTTCGTGCGGGTGCGTACTCCTGAGCAGATTCTGCGGGTGGCGGAGCTTGCCGGCGACGGGCTCGAGGTGCTCAGCGGATTTGTGGTGCCCAAGTTCGAGAACCTGACGGGCTACGCCGAGGGCTTCTTCGGCGCGTTGCGCGAGGTGCAGCGGCACACCGGTTTCGACGGCGCCGGCGACAAGCGGAGGCTCCGGCTGATGCCGATTCTCGAGTCGCCCGTCATGATTCACCGCGAAACCCGCGGGGCGGCTCTCGCGTCGATCCGCGAGATTCTGCACGGCAACCGCGACGACGTGCTGGCCGTGCGGATCGGCGCGACCGACCTCGCGAGCGCCTTCGGGCTGCGCCGCTCCCGCGACCTCACCGTCTACGACGTGCAGGTGGTGGCGTCGGTGATCTCCGACATCGTGAACGTTCTCGGCAGGCACGAGGACAGCTTTGTCACCACCGGAACCGTCTGGGAGCACTACGCCAGCGAGCGGATTTTGCGCCCGCAGCTGCGGCTCACCCCCTTCGTGGAGGCGAACGAGACCGACCTGCGACGCAAGCTGCTGGGCGGCGGACTCGACGGGCTTATCCGCGAGATCGCGCTCGACCAGGCCAACGGGTTGCTCGGTAAAACGGTGATCCACCCGAGCCACGTTCCCGTGGTGCACGCCATGTCCGTCGTCAGTCACGAGGAGTTCCTCGACGCCACCGCGATCCTCGACAACGTCGGCGGCGGCGCGAGCGCGTCGCCGTACGGCAACAAGATGAACGAGGTGAAGCCGCACTCCGCCTGGGCCGAGAAGACGATGGTGCGTGCGGAGGCGTTCGGCGTCGCCTCGGAGTCGACCACCTTCGTCGACTTCCTCGAAGCGAGCATGCGATGACCGAGCACGTGACAACTGAGCCTGCGCCAACCACGGTTGTGACCACGACGGTCTGGCAGGGCACTCACGTGCGCGATACTCTCGACATTTCGGTGCGCACAGACGGCGAGCGCAGCATTCTCAGCGTCGAGGAACTCGTCGGCATCGCCGTGCGCCGAAACCCCAAACGCGCACACCTGCTCGTCTCGACGGTTCTCGCGAAGCACGTGCCGACCCATCCCGGCGTCGCGCTGGCCGCCGGGGAACTGCTCGGGCTGCTCGTCTCGGGTGAGCTCGACGGCGATGTGCACAATGCGGGTGGGCACGACGAGGCTGCACTCGGACGCGGAGGCGCCGGCTCGCGGGCTGCGGCCGGGTTCGGCGTGCGTCTCGCTGCCCTGATGGCCGAGCTGGCCGAATCCAATCAGCTGGCGGATGTCACGGCCGCCGCTCACAGCAAGGAGCAGCTCACCGCGCTCCGCAGTGAGATCCGCGCCGCCACCATCCCGTCACCCGCCGTCGTCACGCTCGGCTTCGCCGAGACCGCTACTGGTCTCGGGCAGATCGTGGGCGACGCTCTCCAGTCGTACTACCTGCACTCGACGCGGCATGAAGTCGCGGGCGCGACATCCTTCACCGGATTCGAGGAAGAACACTCGCACGCCACCGACCACGGGCTGTTGCCGACCGACCCGCAGTGGCTCCGAACGGGCGGCACGGTGGTGCTGGTCGACGACGAGCTCAGCACCGGGACGACGGCGATCAACACGGTCACCGCGATCCAGGCCCTGCTCCCGCAGCGGCGGTGGGTGATCGCGTCCCTCATCGACCTGCGCTCGGCGGCCGATCAGCGCCGCTTCGACGAGCTTGCGGAGGCGCTCGGCACGCGCATCTCGGTGGTGTCGTTGGCGTCGGGTTCGATCGAGCTTCCTGTCGATGTGCTCTCCCGCGCGGCGCAGCTGATCGAGGCACTGCCGCCGGCCGCGGACTCCCCCGACCTCGCCGGAGCGGTGCGCTGGATCGACTGCACCGACCTTTCCGCCGTGCGCAGCGCCCGGTTCGGCACCACCGCACCGATCGACACCGCCGTTGCCCGGGCCATCGGCGAGCGGCTGCACGAGGTGATCGGCGCGGCTGACGCGTTGTCCGGTGGTCGCGGAGTGCTGGTTCTCGGTTCAGAGGAGTTCATCGCCCTGCCCATGACCATCGCCGACGAGCTGTCGCTCCTGGCCGGAGCCACACCCGTGCGGTTCTCCACGAGCACCCGATCCCCGATCGCGACGCTCGACCGGGCCGACTACCCCATCGCGAGCGCGGTGCACTTTCGGAGCCACGACGTCACCACCGACGGCGTTGGGGACCGGTTCGCCTACAACCTCACCGCCGCCGGCAGCCGTTTCGGCACCATCGTGTTTATACCGGAACCCGGCACCGACCCCGCTGCACTCGACGGCCCGAACGGCGTCGTCGAGGCTCTTCGCCGCGTCAGCACCAACGTCATCGTGGTGCTGCTGAGCGCCTCCGACCCTACCGACGGGACATCCGCCTCATGACCACTGTTCACCCCGACGCGGCGACACCTTCGCCAGCAACACCTCTGCCGCAGTCGCTCGCGCTACCGCAGCCGCTCAGCGGTCCTGAGTTCGGCTCCTACGCCGCGGATGACGTGAGCTGGCTACTGCAGGACCTCCGCGATGCCGCCCTTGAGGCTCCGGCCGAGGAACGCGAGCAGGCCATCCAGAGCGGCCAGGCGAACTACGCCGAGTCGCTGCCGATCGAATACCTGCCGTCGCCGGAGTATGAGGAGCTGTACCGGGAGGCGCTCGAACGATCGGGCCGTCGGCTCGCCATCGCCGTCGGCGTGGTGACCGACCTCGCCCTCGCGGCCCGGGGCGACCGTCCGGTGTTCGTCTCCCTCGCCCGCGCCGGCACACCCATCGGCATCCTGATGCGACGCTGGGCAATGCAGATGCGCGGAATCGACGTGCCGCACTACACGATGAGCATCGTGCGCGGGGTCGGCCTCGACCAGACCGCGCTGCGCTACCTCGCCGCGCACCACGATCCGGAGCAGGTCATCTTCGTCGACGGCTGGACGGGCAAGGGCGCCATCACGCGCGAGCTGTCCGCGGCCCTCGCCCTCTTCGCCGAGACCGACGGCGTCGTCTTCTCCGACAACATGGCCGTGCTGGCCGACCCCGGGCACTGCGTCACGATCCACGGCACCCGCGAGGACTACCTCATCCCGTCGGCGTGCCTGAACTCGACGGTGTCCGGGCTCGTCTCGCGCACGGTGTTCAACAAGCAGCTGATCGGCGACAACGAATTTCACGGGGCGAAGTTCTACACGGCGCTGCGCGACAACGATGTGTCGCGCGAGTTCCTCGACGCGGTCTGCGCGTACTTCGCCGACGTCGACGACGAGGTCTCGGCCGGCGTCGCCGTTGCCGCCGCCGAAGACCGCACCCCGTCCTGGATCGGCTGGAAGGCCGTCGAACGCATCAGCACTGAGTACGGCATCAACGACGTCAACCTGGTCAAGCCGGGAGTGGGCGAGACCACCCGGGTGCTGCTGCGCCGGGTCCCGTGGAAGGTGCTCGTGCGCGCGGACGCGGTCACGGAGGTGGCGCACGTGCTCCTGCTCGCCGAACAGCGCGGCGTCACCATCGAGGTGGTGCCCGACCTGCCCTACAGTTGCGTCGGCCTGATTCACCCCGGGTTCGGAAACTCAGAGAGCGTGGCCGTGCAGTGAGCGACATCCGCCTCATCGACATCCCCCTCAGCGACGTTCCCCTTGTCGCCTGCGACCTCGACCGCACCCTCATCTATTCGTCGCGGGCCTTCTGGCTCACCACCCCCGACGCCGATGCTCCCCCCATCGTGGTGTCTGAGGTCTACCAGGGCGTGCCGATCTCGTACATGACCAGGGCCGCGGAGCAACTTCTGCGTGAGCTCACGACGACGGCGACCTTCGTGCCGGTGACCACGCGCACGGTCGCCCAGTACAGCCGCGTGCGCCTGCCCGGCGGGGTGCCGCGGTTTGCCATCACGACCAATGGCGGCACGATCCTCTCCCATGGTGAGGTGGATGTCTCGTGGTCCGAGTCTCTTCGCGCCCGGCTCACCGACGAGGCAGCGCCTCTGCCCGAGGTGCGGTCACTGCTGGAGGACCCGGCAGCGTCGGGTTGGATCCAGCGAGTGCACACCGCAGAAGACCTGTTCAGCTACGCGATCATCGACCGGGATGCCATGCCGTCCGAGTGGATCGCCGGGCTTCACGCGCAGTGCGCGGCGCTCGGCTGGACCGTCTCCGTGCAGGGCCGCAAGCTCTACTGCGTGCCCGACGCGGTGAACAAGAGTGCGGCCGTCGCCGAGGTTCGGCGCAGGCTGGGCTCCCCTCCCGTTATCGCCGCGGGCGACTCGCTGCTTGACCAGCGCATGCTCGAGGAGGCGCAGGTTGCGTTCCGCCCGGCGCACGGCGAGCTCGACGAAGCGGGATTCGTCGGACCCAACCTCACGGTGACCACCGCCCGGGGCATCCTGGCCGGGGAAGAACTGCTGGCGTCAATCACCCGCCGCGTGCTCGACGGGTTTTCGCCGGAGCGTGCCGGAGCGTCCGCGCCGTGCCCTACTCGAGAATCTCAGGCTGGGTGAGCCGCAGCGCTTCCCGGTCGAGGCGAGTCTGCATGGTGCGCAGTGTCGTGTCGTTGATGGTGCCGCCGTCGCGCAGTTCGATCATTACGGCGCGTTTGCGCTCAAGGAGGGCGAGGCGCAGCTCCATCGCCTGACGGTCCTGGGCGCGAAGCAGCTCGTCCTCCTCGACCCCCGGCGACGCGTCCAGTAGCGCGCGGTGTTCTTCGAACTGCGCCGCAACCCGGTCGCGCACCCCGGCGTCCGTGCCGAGCCGCGCGGCCTCTTCGGTGAGATGCTCGAGGGCTGCCGTCGTGGCCGCGAGTTCGGCCCCCGCGAGCTCGTCGTCGAAGGCGGTGTCGGGCTCGAAATGGGCCCAGCGGATGACCAGCGGAAGGAGCAATCCCTGAACGATCAGGGTGAGTAACACGACTCCGGTGGTGACGAAGACAATCTCGTCCCGGCCGGGGAATGGTTCACCCGAGGCGAGTACCGTCGGCACCGCGAGGGCGACTGCGAGGGACACCGCCCCGCGGAATCCGGAGACCGTCGAAACGACGCGGGCACGGTGTGACATCCGGCGGCCCCGCTGTGAGGGGCGCCGATCGAGCAGGCGAATCAGGAAAACCGATGCCATCTGGAACCCGAAGCGGATGACCAGGACGGCGATCCACGCAAACAGGGTGAGCAGAAGGAGCGGTCCGAACGCGTCACCTTCGACCGCGTTCACGGCGACGTGCACCTCGATGCCGACGAGCACGAACAGTGCGCTGTTGAGAAAAAAGGTGGCCAGCGACCAGAACGCGAGCGACTGCTGGCGGGCCTGCGGCGTGCCGACGCGTGGTCCTGACTGACTGAGCGCCAGCCCGGCGACGACGACCGCGATCACGCCTGACGCGCTGATGAGCTCCGCGACCAGAAATGCGGCGAACGGGATGACGACGAGCAGGGCATTGTTCGCGATCGGTTCCCGGATTCGGGCAAGGATCAGCGTGCCGCCCCAGCCGGCGAGCGCGCCGATCAACCCGCCCCCGAGATAAGCGAGCGCGACCAGGCCGGTGATTTGCCACCCGGAGTAATCGATCTGGCTCACCCCGATGCCGACCGCGATGCTGAAGATGACGAGCGCCGTGCCGTCGTTCATCAGGCTCTCCGCACGGAGCACTGTCATGTTGCGGTGCGGAAGCGACTTGGCGATCGCGCCGACGGCGGTCGCGTCAGTCGGTGCCAGCGCGGCGCCGAGGATGAGCGCCGCGCCCCAGGTGAGGCCAAGAGCCGTGGCGATGCCCGCGACGCCGAATGCGGTCGCGACCACGAGGAGTGTGGACAGCAGCAGTATCCCCCGCAGGTCTCGCCGGATCTCCCGCAGAGATGTCGTCAGGCTTTCCCAGAACAGCAGCGCCGGAAGGAACAGCACCAGGACTGCCTCCGAGGGCAGTTGCACCTCCCGCTCCTGAGGAACGAAGCCCACCGCGATGCCAAGGAGCAACAGCAGGAGGGGTGTGGGGACGTGCAGCCGCGGAGCCGCGACTGCCCCGATCACGATGATGGCTCCGACGAGCACAACAACGGCGAGAGCTTCCACGTGGACTCTCCTTCCCGCGCGCACGCGTAGCGGGCCGATTTGTTGGCTGTCGACTGCGGAAAATCACCCGATTTCCTACCGTATCCGCAAAGTGCCGGGTGAAAGGCCGGGCAGGTCGGCTGAGCATCTGTTCATCCGCCTCGCGCTCGACCGGGCCTCCCGCTCGACCGGGCCCCACTCGACGAGCGGTAAACTGCCGCGTGACCGTTGAAACAATGCCCGCCGACATCCGCCTCATCGTCTCCGACATGGACGGCACCCTCCTCGACGGCGACGGCAATGTGCCCGCCACGTTCTGGCCGCTTCTCGACAGCCTCACCGACGCGGGAATCCTCTTCTCACCCGGCAGCGGACGGCAGTACCAGACCCTGCTGTCGGTGTTCGGAGATCGCCCTGGTTTGGTCTACATCGCCGAGAACGGCACCAACGTGATGCGCGACGGCGTTGCCCTCTCGCGGGAACCCGTCGACCAGGCCATCATCGCGCCGATCGTCAACTGGGTGAAAGAGGTCGCGGCAGCGGGAGCGGACATCGGCTTTGTCGTCTGCGGAGCCCGCACCGCCTACATCGAGCGCACCGACGATGCGTTCGTCGCCCACGTGCGCCGCTACTACGCGGCCGTCGAAATCGTCGCCGATGCGCGTGCAGCGGCAGTCGACGACGCCGTCCTCAAGATCGCAATTTACGACGTCGGCCTGGCCGAGTCGCGTACGGCTCCCGCCATCCTCGGCCTCAACCTCCCGGCGGATGTCGTGGTCTCCGGCGAAAACTGGGTCGACGTCATGCCGCCCGGGGTCAACAAGGGGACGGCGCTGATCCGGCTGCAGGATCACCTGGGCATCACTCGGGCGCAGACGATGGCGTTCGGTGATTTTTTGAACGACGCCGAAATGTTGGATGCCGCGGAGCATTCTTACGCCGTCGCGAATGCCCACCCGTCAATCCGTGCCCGCGCACGTCACATCGCGCCGTCGAACATCGACGACGGCGTGGTCACCAGCATCCTCAACGCGTTCCCGCACCTGCGCTAGGCGACACCTCCGCGAGGCGGCGCCACCGCTAGGCGACACCGGCTTTAGCCGACACCTCGCCCCTGAGCGCTGGCGCGCTGGCTGCGCAACTCCGCCCGGCCTCGGCTGATACCCGCCTGCACGTCGAGGATCGGGCAAGCAAGCTCGCGCCGGTCGACGAGACGCCGGGTGAGGATGAACGCCAAAAGTTTCTCCGTCAGCTGCAGCTGCGCCGCGCGCTGAAGACGGTCGTTCGGTTGCCACTGCGGCTCGACAAAGATCGACAGGAGGAACACGAGGTCATCCGCCTGCATCACCCGGGCGACCGCTTCGTACTCGTCGAATTGTCTTTCCGCAGCCAGGAGGCGGAGGTCATCCTCCTCGAGGATTCTCTCCGCCTCGGCATCGATGCAGGCGCGCAGCTGGTGGATGGCCTCGTCAGTGCGCCGTCGGGTCACCCCGGTTTTACCGTCCAGGTACGCGGCGAAAAAGTGGGTCAGAATGTGGGCAATGGTGATGGGTTGAGTTGTCATGTGCCGACACTCTCGCTGACCACTGACATCCCAGTCTTCGTTCACAGCGGAATCCGAGGCACCGCATATGCAGCCGACAGCAGGGTGGCCGAGGGTGGTGGATGCACCGATCACCCACCACCGCGAGAGACGATGATGAGCCGCATTCCTGAACCTGATTCAACGCCCGAAGGTCCCCGCTACGAAGGACGTCTTCTCGACCGAGCGGACGAAGAGGTGGTCGATCAGGGCGTCGCGTTCGACCTGCGCACCCTGATCAGCCGGCGTAGCGTGTTGGGCTTGCTCGGTCTCGGCGTCGGCGCGGTGGCGCTCGCCGCCTGCGCTACTGACGCCTCTGGCGACTCGGACAGAAGCGCCTCGGGCTCGGGCGGAACAGCGACAACCTCGACCGGTGAGATCCCCGACGAGACCGCGGGGCCGTATCCGGGCGATGATTCTAATGGAGCCGATGTGCTCGAGCAATCGGGAATCGTGCGCCGTGACATCCGCTCAAGCATCGACGGCGGGTTGACTGCCACGGGCGTGCCCATGACCTTCACCCTCACGATCCTGGACCTGGCCAACAACGGCGCACCCTTCGCCGGGGTCGCCGTCTACGTCTGGCACTGCGACAGCGCCGGGGGCTACTCGATGTACTCGGAGGGCATCGAGAACGAAACCTATCTGCGGGGGGTGCAGGTAGCCGACGCCGACGGAAAGGTGACGTTCACGTCGATCTACCCCGCCTGCTACACCGGCCGCTGGCCGCACATCCACTTCGAGGTCTACCCCGACGTGGACTCGATCACCGACAGCACGAATGCGATCGCGACCTCGCAGGCGGCCCTGCCGGAAGACGTCTCCACCGGCGTATATGTGCTTGAGGAATACGAGGGTTCCACGGCCAATATGAAGCAGGTGAGCCTCGACTCGGACAACGTGTTCGGAGACGACGGCGGCGCCCTCCAGCTGGCGACCGCCACCGGAGACACAACCGGCGGCTACGTCGTGAGCCTATCCGTCGGGGTCGACACCGCGACAACGCCGGGCGGCGGGTCCTCCCCCGCCGGCGGTGGCGGTGGCGGTGGCGGCACGCCGCCAAGCGGTGGCGGTGGCACGCCCCCCAACTAGCTCTTGCCCGGCTGCCTCGGAATTTTCGGAGTCTTCGGTCG
Source organism: Glaciihabitans tibetensis (assembly GCF_003003265.1). GTDB lineage: Bacteria > Actinomycetota > Actinomycetes > Actinomycetales > Microbacteriaceae > Glaciihabitans > Glaciihabitans tibetensis. The sequence continues at coordinate 36,961 of NZ_PVTL01000007.1, read as the reverse complement.
CACCAGAGCGTGGCTGCCCCGGATCAGGGCTTCGACGAGGTCATCCGGCACGGCTCCGTCAAGCTCGATAGTGATCCAGTGTCGCTTGTTGAGGTGGTAGCCGGGCGTGATCTGCGGGTACTCCTCGCGGAGGGCGATGCTGTCCTGCGGGTCACACTTGAGGGAAACCGAGAGCGGCTCCTTGTCGAGTGACGACAGCGCAAAGATCTTGTCGTTTCCGCTGGTCTTGAACACGGACGTTTCCTCGCCGAACGGGAAGGTCTCGGTCGCCTGCGGGAGGCTGAGACAGAACTGCAGGAGGGAGTCCGGGGTCACGCTTCGATGCTACGCGCCGACGTACCGGCCCGGTCGGTGGTTGAGGGCGAGAATCAGGTTGAGCAGAACGGCTCCGGCCGCGGACATCGCCACGGTGAGCGGCGGGGCGACCGCGAATGCCGCGAGGATGATGACCACGTCGAGCGCCATCTGGGTGTACCCGGCGCGCCAGCCGAACCGGTCCTGGATGATCAGCGCGAGGATGTTGAACCCGCCGAGACTCGCCTTGTGCCGGAAGAGGATGAGCAGCCCCACGCCCGCGAGCGCATTGCCCGTGATCACGGCGTACACGGGGTTGAGCTCTGACAACTGCAGCGCGTTCGGATGCACCTCAGACAACAGGGAAACGAGGGCCACCGCGACGACCGTGCGCAGGGTGAAGTTCAGGCCTTTTTTCCACAGCGCGAGCACGAAGAACGGCAGGTTGATCGCGAAAAAGAGTACGCCGAACGGCACGGGCGCTGCGTAGCTGACCAGCAGCGCGAGACCCGCGGTGCCGCCCGTCACCGCCGCGGTGCTCTTGAGCAGAAAGAGCCCAAGCGAGACCACGAGGGTTCCGGTCAGAATCCCCAAAACGTCTTCGACGACGGAGTGGCGGAGCGGGTTCTGCGGCGCGCGACCGCCACCCGCCGGTGCGGCGTTGCTCTGGGGCTCTACGGAGACGACGGGCTCGGCGGAGACGACGGGCCCCGCGGAGACGACGGGCCCCGCGGAGACGACGGGCCCCGCGGAGACGACGGGCCCCGCGGAGACGACGGGCTCCGCGGAGACGACGGGCTCGGCTGGGACCAGGGGCTCGGAGGGCGCGGTGGAGGGCATCCCGCCATTGTGTGGGCGAATGCCGCGCACGCGCAACCCGAGGTCGCCTCGCTGCGCATAAAGGAGTGCAGATTCCCCCAGAGGTGCCAGAATGCTCAGATGCCCACCATAGATTCGTTGGATGCCCGCCTGCTCCTCGCGCTCGATGAGGATCCGGATGCCACGGTGCTTGCTCTCTCGCGCACCCTGGGCATCGCGCGCAACACGGTGCAGGGGCGGCTTCGCCGACTCGGTGAGAGCGGGGCGCTCCGGGAAACCAGTCGCCGGGTCAATGCTGTTGCGCTGGGTTACGGTCTGGTGGCGTTCGTCTCCATCGCGATCAGTCAGGTTGACGGCGACCTCACGACGGAGGGTCTGGCTGAATTGCCCGAAGTCGTTGAGATCCATTCCATCACCGGCGACGCTGACCTGCTGGTGAAGGTTGTTGCCCGGGACACCGAAGACCTGCTGCGGGTCACCCGGGCGGTCATCGGCGTGCCGGGCGTCGTGCGCACCAACACGGCGGTGTCGCTGAGCGAGGCGATGCCGTTGCGCATGCGCGCTCTACTCGAGGCCGCGGCCGCGAAGCGATAGCGGCGCGCTCCATCTCTGACGCCGGGCGGCAGCCGAGGCGATCCGGTCGATGACCAGCCCGAGCGTGAGGGCGAGCACCACGCCGATCGCGGCACCGAGCAGCGGTTGGTCCTTCACCCAGGCCCCCGCGATGGTGCCGATGAGCACGGAATAGACCGCCCAGCAGGCGCCTGCGAGCATGGTCAGCGGCCAGAAGCGGCGGTGCGGAAATTCAGTCGCGCCCGCGGTCATGTTCACCGCGGTGCGCCCGACCGGAATGTACCGGGCGGTCAGCAGCAGGCTGGCCGGCCGCACGACGAGCCCACGGCCGGCCCGGTCGATGGCGCTCGCAGCCCGGGGGCCCCGCATCCAGCGAAATCGCGAGACCCCGATCCTGCTGCCGATCCAATAGGCGATGTTGTCGCCCAGGGCGGCACCGATTGCTGCGAGCACCACGATCACGATCGGGTTCGGGCTTCCCGCGCTCACGCCGAGCGCGGCGGCAACCACCACGATGCTCTCGCTCGGCACCGGCGGAAAGAAACCGTCAATCACCACGATGGCGAACACAACGAGGTAGACCCAGGGAGAGCTGACCGCCGAGAGCAAGAAGTCTGTAAGCAGTTCCATGTTCGATTCGATTCGATTCAGTTCGGAATAGGGACTGTTTCGAGGCTAGGAAACTGCGCGAGCAACCGCGTCCACCCGCGGTGCCGTCGAGGTCATCCGATGGAATGACATCCCCAGAGTCCGACGGCCCCCGCGACGGTCGGCCCGCGACGCACCTCACCGACGACGGCGACGGTGAGTTGTGGGGTAGAGGTCATTTCAGTTCCGTTCGGGGATGACGACGACCTTGCCGTGGATTCCGCCGGCGGCAGCCTTCGCGTGAATCGCTGGGAGTTCGTCGAGTGGCACGCGCTGCGCGATGTTGACGGTGAGGTCGCCGCTATCGACAAGGGCGACGAGCTGTGCGAGCTGATCTGTCTTGGCTTCAACAAAGACCCCGGCGGTGCGAACCCCGCGGGCGCTGTCGCCCGGGGTGGTCATCCAGGCGGCGGTGGAAACCACGATGCCGCCGTCCTGGACGCGGGCGACAAGCGCGGTGAACTCCTCTTCGCTGAGCGGTGCGAGATTGAACAGCACGTCAACGGGTTCGGTGACCGCATCAAGGACCGTGGCGTTGGTGTGATCGATGATCTCATCGGCGCCGGCCGCGGCGACGGCGTCACGACTGCGCGGGCTTGCGGTTGCGATGACGTAGGCCCCAGCCCGCTTAGCGAGCTGGATCGCGTATCCTCCTACGGCTCCCCCGGCGCCCGTGATGAGCAGGCGCTGGCCAGCGCGCACCCCGCCGAGATCGAAGAGACCTTGCCAGGCGGTGAGCGCTACCGAGGGCAGCGCCGCCGCGTCGGCGAGGGGGATGCTGGTGGGTGCTGCAACGAGGACGTTGGAGGGGGCAACCACGAACTCCGCCGCAGATCCGTCGGCGCCCATCGGGAGGAATCCGACGACAGCGTCGCCCACTTCGAAGTTCGTTGCGCCCTCGCCGAGGGCCTCCACAGTGCCAGAAACGTCGTACCCGGGTACGTGCGGCAGGGACACCGGGAAGGGGAGGGTGCCACCGCGGATGCCGTTGTCGGCCGGATTGAATGCGGAGCCGGCAACGCGGATGAGCACCTGGCCCTCCGCGGCGACGGGCTGGTCGGCGTCCTCGTAGCGAAGAACTTCTGGAGTACCGAACTGGTGGAAACGTACTGCCTTCATGGTGATCTCTCTTTCGTTGGGGTTTTTGCTTCGACGTCGAAGCAACAAGTGGAAACGTAGCATTGCTTTGACGTCGAAGCAACTAGAATGTCGATGTGGAAGAGAAAAGACTGTCGTTGGACCCGGTCGAGCTGAGCGCGTACTTCGCATTTATGGAGGTAAGCAGCCTGCTTCGCCATGCGGTGGAGCAGCAGTTACGCGATGCGGGCGGTCTCAGTTACGTGCAGTTCCAGATCCTCGCCCGCCTTGGGGACTCACCCATGGGTAGCCAGCGCATGACGGACCTGGCGGACGGCGTTGTGTACAGCCGCAGCGGGTTGACGCATCAGGCGGGGCTCCTGGAGAAGGCGGGCCTGGTGACACGAGCCCCGTCGGCCAACGACGAACGCAGCGTCACGATCACTATCACCGCGGCGGGGCGTGCTGTGCTGGCCAAGGTTTTCCCAGGGCACATCCTGGTGCTCCGGAACTTGTTCTTCGACCCGCTGAGCCGGAGTGATGTGGAGGCCCTCGCCGCGTCGCTGGTTTCCGTACGCGATCATCTGCGCTCGGCACCGCCGCGGTCGGCCGAGCCTCGACGACGCAAAAGCAGCTGAGGACGGACACAAAACGACGATGACGACAGAATTGCCGACAAGCACCCCTACCGGGGCAGGGGGCCCACGGCAGTAGCCTGTGCGGAGGCAGCCCCGCACCAAGCGGAGAGCACGATGAACAGTAGAGAGGCACGGCACGCCATGGCCGAGGTATCCCCCGAAGTACGCAGCTTCGTCGACGCCGTCCCCGGCGCGCGCAGGCGGGCCGATGCCGAAACCCTGCTCGAGATGTTCGGACGGATCACGGGCCAGAGTCCCACCCTCTGGTCCGCCACGATCGTCGGATTCGGGAGCTACCACTACAAGTACGCGACAGGACGTGAGGGGGATGCCGCGGCGGCAGCCTTCGCGCCGCGCAAAGCCGCCACGTCGATCTACCTCGCCGACGGCATCGGCGCTCACACCGACGCGCTGTCCCGGCTCGGGGAGCACACGGTCGGGGTGGGGTGCCTGTACATCAAGGACCTCGGCAAGGTCGACCTCGCCGTGCTCGAGGAGATCGTCACCACCTCGTATGCGACGCTGTCCACCGGAACCTATCCGTTCCGCGCGGCCGAGTCCGCACCGGGCACGGACGACGCCGAGCGCTAGCTGAAGACAACGACTGCTGGCGACCGGCGCTCCAACGACCGGCGCTCTAACGCTTTAGCGACCCGCGTCGTGGTGTGCGTCGACAGACGCAGCCGACAGCGGCACTGTGTAGAACGCAATCTCGTCCAGGTCGCCGATGAAGTAACGCGCGCCGTCGCGGGATCGCCCGAAGTCGATCTGCGCGCTCGCGGTCAGCGGCACCCGGTTGCTGCTGGTCGCCGATCCGGCAACCACCCCATCGACGTAGAGCACGAGCGCACCGGTGGCCATCGTGCGGGTGAACACCACGTGGTGCCAGCCGCCGTCGGCTACCGACGCGGCCGTCGCGATCGAGGTGTCGGGGTTGCCGGTGCCGGCCACCACGCGGCCAGCACAGAGTCCCACACCGAAGTCGTTGGCAGTACCGGCCAGATCGGCGTCGACGAGGCCCACCCCGTTCCACCACTGCGTGCAGCCCGTTCCGATCAGTTGGGTTGAGGAGAACCAGAATTCGATCGAGAAGTCATCGGAGACCGTGCGGGTGACCGAGCCGAAGTCGTCGGTGCCTGCGAATCGCGCGGCCGTGTTGCTGTCGCCGGAGATGACTCCGGCAACCCCGGTGTTCACTCCCCCGAGGTAGGTTCCGGCGTTGGTGCTCACACTGTCGGAGATCTTCGCCGTCACCGTGAACGAGTCGAGGTGGAGACCCGCCGTCGGCGAGGTGGCCGCCGTCGCCCCGGGCAGCCCGAAGGAAACTCCGGCGCGGCCGGCCGCGGTGATGCTGGCGTCGGTCGCCGACCCGAGCACCACACCGCCGACCAGCATGCGGATGGTGCTGCCGTTCATGTCCAGGGTGAGCCGGTGAGTCGATCCCACCGCCAGCGCCTGCGGCGACGTGGCCAGGATGGTGGTCGTGCCGTTGACGTTTTTCAGCAGCTCCCACGACGCGTTGGCCGTGTTGTAGCGGGCCTCGTAGTGCGTGCCCGGGCCGGTGGTGGCGGCCGGGTCGACCCGGCCGGTGACACCGATGTAGTCCGGGGTGAGCAGGGACTTCACCACCACGTCGGCCTCAACCGTGTAGTTCGCCGAGGCCGGTAACGCCGACGAGTAGTACGCCACCGGGCCGCTGACGCTGGACCGCCGTACGCTGCCGGTGCCGCTGAGCACCGCGGTGACGGTGTCGTTTTTCCAGCGGGTCCAGGTGGCCGAGGTGTCTCCGGTGTGAACAGTCAGGCTGGTTCCCGCCGTGCCGGTGAAGGAGTCGCGGGTTGCCGCGGCCTCTCCCAGGCGCCAGTGGCTGAGCAGGCCCGACGTTGAGCTGACGGCTGCCGCGTAGCTGGTGGCGACGACCACGTTCGGGTTGACCGCAACCGAGACATTGCCCACATGGTCGTAGGTGAGAAAACGGTAGCTGTAGCAATTGCCCTGCACCACGGGTGTGGCCAGCGGGGAGACGGGGTTGACGCCGCCGGCGACGGTCGAGAATGATCCGAACGTGCCGCACACTCCGCCGGAGATCGTCGCGGACGCACGCTGGAGCTCCCCGGACGCCGTGCCGGAGCCCGTGTCGGTGCCGAGGCCCGTGCTCACATCCACCGAGGTTGCCGAGGTCGTTCCATCTGCATAGTCGACGGTGCCGATACTGGGCTTGGCGTTGTCGGAAATCAGGGTGAAGGCCGATCCGGCCGAGGTCACGCCCGCGTGGTTGGTGGCGGTGACAGCATAGGTGCCGTTACTTGCGGTGTCCGCCGTGGTCCACCCGTAGGTCATCACGCCGGAGGCTCCGGCGGTAGTGGTCCACCCGGAGGCGGCGGGGTATGCGTAGGTGGCAATGCCGGATTGCCCGTCGGCGGCGGCTGCGGAAACGGTGAAGGAACCCGCCGCCTGGCCACTTCGGAAGTAGATCGAGGATCCGGTGGCGTAGGTATTGGTGAGCGCCGAGTATGCCAGCGACGGCGTGGACGACGCGCTGCCGTCGACGAGGATGTTGCCGCTGGTGTACGTAGCGGTGTTTCCAACGGTGTCGCCCACGACGTACTGGTAGCGGTAGCAGGCCTGATCAGTCACGGTGTCAGCCTTGGGCGACGTCGGGTTGGTGCCCCCGGGCACGAGCGCGTAGCTTCCGTAGGTTCCGCAGACGCCGGCGGCTCCGCCCGTCGAGGTGAGTGGGGCCGTCGCGCGCAGCAGCTGGGCGCCCGAAGCGGCTATTCCGCTGGCGTCGGTGCCGGGCGAGAAAGCGAGGTTCAGTGTGGTCGAGGTCGAGTAGCGCCCGCCGGTTCCGGCCAGCCCCGCGGCATCCACCGACCCGCCCGACGGCGGGGTGCTGTCACGGCCGGGGGATGTTGCGAGCTGGTAGTGATTGCTCACGCTCGTGGCGCTCAGCACTGAGTTGTAGAGCGACACCTCGTCGAGCGACCCGGCGAAGAATCCGCCGGAGTACGCGTCGCCGGGATTGTTTACCGCTCCGATGCTGAACCCGTAAGTCGGGTTCATCACGGTGGACCGGGTCGCGGCCTGCGCGGCCAGGGCGATGCCGTCGATGTAGATCCTGATCGACGCGCCGTCGTAGGTCGTCACAACTTGGTGCCACGCTCCATTGTTGACGGCTGCGGGCATCGCGAACACCTTGTCGTTGCCGTTTCCGTAGCCCCAGGCGGTCATCGACGCACCCCCGGCGTCGATCCAGAGTCCGAACTGCTGCGTTGCGGAGAAGGATCCGTAGTCGTACAGCACCTGGCGCGCCCCGCTGGAGGTCTTGAACCACATCTCGATCGATCGCACCGCGGCACCCACCGGGATCCCGGTTGTGTTCACCGCGGCACCGTGATCGTCGACTCCGTCGAAGGTGGCCGCGGTGTTGCCGTCGTTGCTGATCGCGCCGCCGGTGGCGAGGGTCGGCGAGCCCAGGTAGTCGCCGGTGTTGCTGCCCTTGCTGTCGATCATGGGTGGCACGATCGCGAAGTTGTCCAGGTGCAGTCCGGTTGTGTTGCTGGCCGCGGGCGCGTTGTTGTATCCCATTCCCGCGCCTGCCCGCCCCGCCGCGGTGATGCTGGAGTCGGTGACGCTTGCCCGAACGACGCCATCGACGAGCATCCGGATGCTGGTTCCGTTCATGTCGACGGCTACCCGGTGAGACGTACCCACCAACACCGTCGGGGCGTACGAGCCCAGCAGCGTAGTGACGCCGTTGACGTTTTTGTTGAGTTCCCAACGGGCGTTGCCGGTGCTGAGCCGCGCCTGGTAGCTCGTGCCGACACCGGTCGTTGCGGCCAGGTCAATGCGTCCCTCTACTCCGGCGTCGTCAGGCTGCAGAATCGACTTGACCCAGACGTCTGCCTCCACCCGGTAGTTCGGCGAGGTCGGCACGGCGGAAGAGTAGTACCCCACGCCACCGGCGCCCGTGCGGCGGATCCGACCCTCGTTGCTGAGCTGCGCCGTTGTTGTGCCGCCCGGAGCCAGCAGCCAGGTCGCTCCGGTGGCGCCGGTGTGTGCGGTCAGGTTTGTTCCCGCCGCGCCCGTGAAGGAGTCGGTGGTGAGGGCCGACTCGCCGAGACGCCACTGGCTGAGCAGTCCGCCGGTAGCGAGCACCGCGGCGTTGTAGTCGATTCTGGCCTGGCTGGCACTCGTGGCGATGGTCTGGTTACCCACCCGATCGACCACGACGTAGCGGTACTGGTAGCAGGCGCCGGTGACCACGGTGCTATCTGTGTACGGAGACACCGGCGTCGCTCCCCCGACCGCCACGAAGCTGCCGTAGGAGCCGCACACGCCTGCGCTCAAGGTCGCCGCCGCGCGCTGGAGCGTCGCCGTGGCGACGCCCGATCCGCTGTCGGACCCGGCGGCGAACGTCACCGTCACCGCTCGACCGGCCTGATACCCGTCGGCGTAGCTGACGGGCCCCGCCGTCGGTGCGGTGGAGTCGTTGGTGAACGTGAGGACGGTGGATGTCGCGTTACCGGACACATCCCGCCCGGTCACCTGCTCCGTCGGGGCAGAGGTGGTTCCGGCGCCCCAGCTGAAAGGGGCCGAGACGAAGGGTCCTCCGGCGGGCGTCGACACGGTCGACGGGCTGTGGCTCCACCCGGTCGTGGTGCCAGCGAGCGCGGCAGTGGTGCTCGAGGCGACTCCCGTGCCCACATCGGTCATCGTGTTGACTAGGGTGAAGGACCCCGCCGCGACCCCGCGGTAGAAGATTGTGGTGCCGCTGCGCGCTGCACTGGTCGCCGCGGCATCCACCTCAATGGAATTTATTGGTGCTGAGGCATCCGTGATCACGGCCCCGCTGACCGCGCTCTCTGCGCCACGCCAGTTGGTCGCGAACATCGGGGTGACCGAGTAGACCCAGGTTCCGCTCGGCACGGCGGATTCGATACATGAGGTGGATGCCACGGTGCCAGTACAGGCCGACAGCATGGTCTGCGCCGCGAGGGTAGACGCGTTGTAGCGTTTCACGGAGTACCCGGCGACCGGTTGCCCGGTCGTGAGCGTGCGCGCCGGCCAGGTGAGAGTCACCGCGCTTCCGACCACGGTGGCTACGGGGGTGGCTCCTGCCTGCACCGAGGTGGCCGCGCCCGCGCCCGCGCCTCCCGCGGTGGAGCCCGCGGTCCAGTATGCGCCCGCGACGCCGGTGGTGAGGGTCATCACGACGATCGTCGCGAGAAGGCGGCGGATCCACGTACTGCGGCGGCGGCTCGCTCCGTGGCCGGTGTGTGCGCTGCGGCGGGCGCTCGTTGTGCGGCGGGTCAAGACGAGCCCGCCGTGAGGTAGACGAGCGGCACAACGCCCTGGCAGGCGTTGGCGGCGTCGAGGCGCATTCCAAGGGCGGCGGTGAGCGTCACCGCGAGAGTTCCGGGCGTGCCGCCGGTCTGGGCCGGTACCGTCCATCCGTTCCCCGCGTTGGTGCTGGGCGTAAACGTGAACACGGAGGAGGCGCAGCCGCTGTGGTTCGCGTCGGCGCTGAATCCGCCCGTGCCCTGGGTGGCGTCGAGGGTGAAGGATCGGACAACAATGCTCGACGGGTTGGGATTGCTGATCGTCACCAGAACGTCGGATGACCCACCCGGGTACAGAAGGGCGGTCGGGCTGCCCGCGCTGAGGGTCAGCGGCACGGTGGTGGAGGTGGCCGCGGTTCCGCTGCCGGAGCCCACGATTCCCCAACCGGCGTAGGCGATGCCCGCGAGCAGCACGATGCCGGCGGCGGCGACAACGGCCGCGGCAGCGCTTCGGGTCGGTGTGCTTCGGGTGTGATTGCTTCGAGTGTGACGCCGGCGCCGGGCGCCGCGGACGGCGCCCATCAGGACGCCTCGACCGAGAGGACGAAGTCGAGCTCCAGGGTGGCCCCGGAGCACCCGCCCTGGTTGTCGGCAGAATCAGCCATGCCGACGGTCGGCCACTGTGCGCGCGGAACGTCGAGCGCGCTGAGGCGAGTTGTTCCCGGGTGGACCACAATGCCCAAGGTGCTGGACGGAGCGATCACGACAAAGTCCCGGATGGTGCAGGGTGATCCCGGGGTGGACGCCGGAGCGTCGATCGCGCGGATGGTGGTCTCGAGTCGATCGATAGAGACCGGGCCTCCACCGTGGTTGGTGATCTCCAGGTCGAAGACGGCCGAGCGGTTCGGCGTTATCGAGCGGTCTCCGGAGCCGACCGCGGTAACGCCCGGGGTGAGGGCGGGGAATGTGGGGAGCAGGCGCGAAAACGGTGCTGGCGGGAAGAGGACAAGCACCGCCGCGATTCCGACCACCGGCACGCTGGTCGCGGCCACGACTTGCCACGCGTGCAGCGGCGTCTTTGTCGCGGTCACGATTGTCATCTCCCTCGGCGGGTATCCCGAACGATCAGTTGATGCGAAGGAAGTGGGGCGAGTGGAACGGGCGCTGGCCCGTTCCACTCGCGATTACAGGGTTACAGGGTTACTGCGTTACTCGACGACGTAGCTGAAGGTGACAAGCGCGTCCTTGCAGTCGTCCTGGTTGGTGCCGGAGTTGATCATCTGGATGGTCGCGCCGGTCCAGGCACCCACGGCAGTTCCGGCGGCCACATCGGCGCCGACGGTCATCTCCGGGTTGGCAAGGGTGAAGTCGGCCGCGGTGCAGCCGAGCGCGGTGGCGCTGCCCGGGGTGACACTATCGATGCTGGCGGTGACGGTGGCCACGTACGCGGGGCCATCGTTGGGGTTGGTGAAGTTACCGCTCAGCGTCTGGGCAGCATTGCCCGGATACATCGCGACGGGCACGGAGGTCTGGACGGCCGTGACCGCTTCGTTGGTGCCCACTGCGGCCGTACCTGTGCCGGTACCCGTCGTGGTCCAGTATGCGAACGCCGCGCCACCACCGGCTAGCAGCAACACCGCGGAGATCGCGATGACGGTGGTCTTTTTGCTGAACTTGGAGCGCTCGCGCATGGTGTTCCTTTGTGTCGGTGGCCCTAGAGAGGAAGGGCGGACCCCTGTTGCTGCGATGGACTCCCGGGACTTCGAGTGGGTCTCATCTGTTGCGAACCTTACGTCACAAATCGTCACTTGTACATCAACTCGACGATTCACAGCCAAACCGTAACGTCGAATACATTGCGTATTCCTTTGCCGCGATGACGGCGGGCGACCAGATCCTCCGTCACACAAGGTCACATTCAGCCCCGGAGTCGCGCGGGCGAACGGCTTGGGGCGACCCTGCGGCCCGATCACAAACCCAACGCCGGTATTCTCGGAACACCCCGAGCCTCGCGCGCCGGGCGCCATCCGCACGCACCGCACACCCACTACGGAGGACCTCGCTGTGGCAGTTTCCCCGGCTCCCGCACGCCGCACTCCCGCACGCTCGAGCCTCGAGGATTCCGTTCGGATCGAGTCCGGAGCGGTCTGGATCCTCGACCGGCGGGTGTTCCCCAACACGACGGCGTGGGTGAGGGCCGACACCGCCCATGACGTCGCCCGCGCGATCCGTGCGATGGTGACCCAGAGCTCGGGCCCCACCTTTGCCGCGTGCGCGGGGATGGAACTGGCGGCTGTGCAGGCCGCGGCCCTTCCCCTGGCTGAGGCACGCGCCTTTGTGCGGCTCGCCGGCGAGGCCATCAGTCAGGCGCGCCCCACCAATATTCACCCGCGGGAGGCGGTGGAGTGGGTTCTCGAGGCCGTCGGCCCCGCGGCATCCACCCCCGACCTGATCGAATTGGCAGTGGATGCCGCCCGCGCCTTCGCCCTGCGCTACACGGCACGCAGCCGCGCACTCGGCCAGTTCGCGGCCGCCAAACTGGGCGACGGCGACCGGATCCTCACCCACTGCTGGATGGACACCTACCTCGTGGAGCTCGTGCGCGCCGCAGCGGAGGCCGGCAAGCGCTTCGAGTGGGTCGCGACGGAGACCCGTCCGTACCTGCAGGGCGCCCGGCTGACAGCGCACACCCTGCGCGAACTCGACCAGAAGGTGACGCTGATCACCGATGGAATGGGGGCGGCCGCCCTGGCGCCCGGCTCTACCCTCGGCCGCATCGACGCCCTGGTCACCGCCGCCGACCGCGTGAGCCTGGACGGCAGCGTGGTCAACAAGGTGGGCACGCTCGGACTCGCCATCGCGGCGAGCGCCTTCGACGTGCCGTACTACGCCCTGGTGCAATCGCCCGACCCCGCGGCATCCACCGGCGAGGACATCACCATCGAGAACCGCGACCCGGCGGAGGTGCTCTCGACGCTCGGCTCCCGCACCGCCTCGACCCTCGTCACCGACGCCTGGTACCCCGCGTTCGACCTGACCCCGCCCCGGTTTGTCACCGCGGTCGTCACCGATCGCGGCGCATTCGCCCCGGCTGACCTGGCCGGCTACTTTTCTGCACCAGACTTTTCCGCATCGCACCCCGTACACACCCCACGCAAGGAATCCGCCGCGCCATGACAGACACCCCGGCCCTCCCCACCGAAGCGGACTACGAGCTGCTCATCGACCGCGACAACGTCGTCGAGTACCTCGAGATCGCGGGCATCGCCGCGCGCCTCGCCGCCGATCCCGACGAGATCGCCGTGGTCGAGGTGACGGCGGGCAACATGAACCGGGTGTTCCTCGCGCGCGGGCCGCTCGGAAGCGTCGCGGTCAAGCAGGCGCCGCCGTGGGTGCAGGTCGCCGGGCCCGACTGGCCGATCGATCCCGCCCGCATCGCCTCGGAGGCGCGCGCCTACGAGTTGCTGTCCGGGCTGGTTCCGCAGTCGGTGCCGCGCATCGAGTCCGTCGACCTCGACCGCTTTATTCTCGTGATGGAGGACCTCTCCGACCTCGATGTGCTGCGGGACGTCTTGGTGCAGCAGGTGGCGGATGCCGCGGCCGGCCGCACCCCGCGGGAACTCGACTTTCTCGAGCTCGGCACCGTCGTCGGGCGCTTCGTCGCCGAGCTCTCGCTGTCGACGAGCGTGGTCGGGCTGCCCGCTTCGGAGTTTGCGGCGCTGGTCGAGTCCGCCGCGAACCCCGAGCTGTGCGCACTGACGGACGCGGTGGTGCTCGACGAGCCGTTCCGTGAGCACGAGCACAACACCTGGATTGCCGAGTTGGATGCCGCGGTGCGCGAGCTCTACCTCGACACCGAGCTTCTTGCCGCCGCAGCGACACTGCGCGCCACCTTTGGCAGCCGCTCCGAGGCACTCATCCACGGCGACCTGCACAGCGGATCGGTGATGGTCGGCACCCGCGACGGCGCCCAGGCCACAAAGATCTTCGACCCCGAGTTCAGCTTCGTCGGCCCGATCGGCATGGACCTCGGCCTGTTCTGGGCGAACCTCACCATCGCCGGCATCGCGGCCCGCGCCGTCGGTGCCCACCAGCTCGCTTCGGCTCGACTGTCGGCGATCGGCGCGAGCTGGGACGAGTTCCGCCGCGTCGTCGCGGCGCGCTGGCCCGACCGGGTCGCGGCCCCCGACGACCTCTCGCAGGAGGAATGGCTCGACCGGATCCACTCCGACGCGTGGGGCTTCGCCGGCGCCGAGTCCATTCGCCGGGTCGCTGGCTACGCGGGCGCCGCCGACCTCAACTCGCTTCCGGCCGAACACCGCGCGGCCGCCCACGGCGAGCTGCTGCAGCGTGCCCGCGGGTGGATCGTCGACCGCGCGGACCTGACAGCAGCGAAAGTGAGCCCCGTGACATCCGCCTCATCATCAAAGTCGGCAGCTTCCGCACCACTCTCCGGCACCGTGTCGGTGACGGCCCGCACGATCGTGCTCGACCTCGAGGGAACCACCAGCGCCGCCGGGTTCATCCTCGGCGACCTCTACGACTACGCCCGTCCGCGCCTCGCGCCCTACCTCGACGCGCACGCGACCGAGCCGCTCACCATCGAGGCACGGGCGCAGATCATTGCCGATTCGCGCGCGGCCGGAACCGAGGCCACCGCCCCGGCTGGTCCTGCGGGCCTCTCCGACGACGCGACCACGGACCAGGTCGTCGCCGTGCTGCACGAATGGATGGCGAACGACGTCAAGGCCACCCCGCTGAAAACCCTGCAGGGGCAGATTTGGGCCACCGGCTTCGCGAAGGGCGAGATCAGCTCGCACTTCTTCGACGACGTGATTCCGCGCCTGCGCGAGTGGCACGCGGCGGGCGTCGCGCTGTCGGTGTTCTCGTCCGGGTCGGTTGCGAGCCAGGTGCCGTGGTTCCGCCACTCCCCCGACGGCGACCTCACCCCGCTGATCACCGACTACTTCGACACCGTCAAGGCCGGATCGAAAAAGGACCCCGCGTCATACGACGCCATCTCCGCGTCGCTCGGCAACCCGGCATCCGACATCGTATTTTTCACTGACCACCCCGAAGAAGTCTCCGCAGCCCTCGCCGCCGGCTGGCAGGTCGTCGCGTTCTCGCGGGCCGGCGAACCGTGGTTCGGAGCGGACTTCGGGCCAGCTCCGGTAGCCAGTTCCTTTGATGAGGTGGATGTCGCGGCGCCGACATCCGCCTCGCCGTCGAGTTCTGTTGGCACGAACGGCGCCAGCGCATGAGCGCGCCAGCCTCGTCAGGCTCGCAGTTCTCCCCCGACGGCATAACGTCCGACACCCTCGCGGCCGCGGGCGCAGCCCTCGCCGCCGAGGCCGCTCGCTTCGCCGGCATGGGGTGGATGCGCGGCACCTCCGGGAACCTCTCCGTCACCCTCACGCGGGATCCGCTGCACCTCGCCGTCACCGGCTCGGGCCTCGACAAGGGCGAGCTCACCGCGGACGACTTTGTCATCGTCGACCGCGACGGCGCGCGCACCGAGGGACTCGGCGGCTCCGGCCACCGCCCGTCGGCCGAGGCCGGCCTCCACTCACGCATCGCCCGGGTCACCGGAGCCGGAGCTGTTGTGCACGTGCACGCCCTGGCCGCCGTGGTCGCCGCGCACCACTGGCCGCACGGCGTAGAGCTCCGCGACCTCGAAATGCTCAAGGGTCTGGGGCACCTCGCGCACGACGAGACCGTGCTGATCCCCGTGGTGCAGAACAGCCAGGACATGGTCGAGCTCGGCGATGCGTTCGAGGCCGTTTATGTTCCCGCGACGGACGCGGTCGGCGAGGTACCGGTGGTGCTCGTCGCCAACCACGGCATGTACGCGTGGGGCGCCGACCTCCACCAGGCCCGCTGGCACGCCGAACTGATCGAGTGGCTGCTGCGCTTCCGCATCGAGACGCGGTAGGGCGCGCTTCTGCTGGCCGCTCCTGCTGCGCTCGCACTGCGGCTGCCGCTGCGCACTGCGGCTTCCGCTGCGCACCGCGGTAGAAACACGCTCGATGCGGTATCTACAGGCTGACCACAACTTTGCGCGCGGAAACCCCTCGGCCCAGCACGTCCAGCGCGGTCTGCACCTGCTCCAGCCCGGAGCCGATCACCTGAGCCGTCGGCGCGGCAATGTAGCGCCCCTCCGCGAGCGCCGCGGGCAGAAACTCCTCCCACAGCATGGGGCCCACCTCGTTGTTCATGAGCGAGCTACCCCACACAAAGCGCGCACGGATGCCGCGCGGGATGCAGCGCAACTGCAGGGCGACGTTGCTCGCGACGAGCCTCGCCATCACCCGCACAAATGTGACACTGGGGCCCTTCCGACGGGGCAGTTCGAGGAACGAAACCGACGGGCTCGCCATCGCGACTCGCTTCGCCCCGGTGCCGGCCGCAATGGCCACGCTGGGTTCGGCGGATCCGGTGCCGACCGCCAGAACGCCGATGACCCTTGTGCCCGAGGTAGTGGCAGCAGCGATCACGTCAGCCACAACGGTCGGGCTCGCGTAGTCGAAGACATGGGTTGCGCCGAGTTCCCGCATGCGGTCGTGGTTGCGCGGCGATGCCGTGGTCACCACGGTGTAGCCGGCGGCGACGGCCAGCTGAATCGCGTTGCTCCCCACACTGGTCGAACCGCCCCACACGACGACCGCTTCTCGGGGTTCCGCCGCTAGCCCCGCACGTTCCGTCGCCGCGTCCGCCTGCCGCACGGCCAGCGGATGCCGCAGTCCGAGCTGGTCCTTCTGGAACAGCGCCGACGCCGCCGTCGAGATCCCCAACGGGAGCACCGCCGCGTCCTCGAACGCCATACTGTCCGGGATCGGCGCGGCCAGCAGCGCACGCAGCACCGTGTAGTTCTGGAATCCGCCCTCCGCCGCGTGGTTACGCTTCTTCTCCATGCCGACCGCATACCCGACCACGCGATCTCCCACTGCGAAACGGGTGACGCCGGCTCCCACCTCCATGACCTCGCCCGCGACATCCACCCCAAGAATCATGGAATAGGGCAGCCAGCCGTACATCAGGTCGCCCGTCGACTGCTTCACGACATCGAGCGGGTTCATGGCAACCGCGCGATTGCGCACGACGATCTCGCCCGCACCCGGCGAGGTGTACGGCGCCTCTCTCACCACGAGGGTGCCGAAGGGCGCGTCGAGCCAGGCTGCGGAGTTCGTGGGCATGTGGGAGTCCTTCGCTAGTTCTCAGATGGAAAATATGCAGGTGGATGCCGCGGGGCTTACGATCCCGCCGCGTCGATGACACCGCGTGGTGACGCGGCGCTGACCACCCGGCGCTGATGACACGGCGTGTCATCACTATACGCCTGATGACACGTCATGTCATCAGCTACGCTGGGCAGATGAGTCGATGGGCACCAGATGCGGCGATGCGCCTGGAGCGCGCCGCCCTCGAACTATTCGCGGAGCAGGGGTACGCAGACACCACCGTTCCCCAGATCACCGAGCGCGCGGGACTCACGACGCGCACCTTCTTCCGGCACTTCGCTGACAAGCCCGAGGTGCTCTTCTTTCGGGAACGCGAGTTTCCGACGGTGGTCACCGCGGTACTCGCTGACGCCCCGGCATCCCTCCATCCTTGGGCGCTCGTGATGTTCGGGCTCGAGGCCGTCACGGCCAGCCGGTTCGACCAGTGGCGCGGCGACCTGCTGGTGCGGCGGCTGATCCTGCGCGACGATGTGCGACTGCGCGAGCGGGAACTACTGAAATCCGCTGTGCTGGCCGACGCGATCGAGAGTGCGCTGCTCGACCACAACGTCGACCCCGCCACGGCCGCGCTGCTCGCACCCATGGCCGTGGTGCTGTTCAACAGCGCGCTCAGCGACTGGCTGGACGCAAACGTAGACTCCAAGGCCGACGCTCGCCTCGACGCCGGGGCCGACTCCAGCCCAGACACCGACGCCGACTCCGACTCCGACTCCAGCCCAGACACCGTCGCCGACTCCCGCCCCGACTCCAGCCCAGACACCGACGCCGACTCCAGCAGCAGCAGCAGCAGCAGCACAACTTTGCTCGAGGTCCTCCGCGCCAACCACGACAGGATGCGAGCGCTGATCGCTAGTCCGGGAGACAGTTAGGTCGGTTGACGCCCGCGACGAGCCCTGACGGACGACATAACGTGACACCTCACGCCTACAGGGACGACGCCCGCGCCGAAGTGTCGAAATAGGTCGCAACTCCCGACGAAGTTACGACAGATTCGGCCACCTCGCGGGGGATACCCGACCAGTCGTGACACTTCGGGTTTGGCCAGAGACGAATCTGGACACCTCACTTTGGGCCAGAGACAAAACGCGGCACTTCAGCTCCGAGGGAACGACGAATCGCGGCACTTCGCGGGATTTGCAGCCGGGCACTCTCGGCCCAGCGACAAAGCGCGACACTTCGCATGTCGGATCGCCGACAACTCGTGACGCTTCGGCCTTCGCCGCACCGCCGCCTAGTTCGTGTGACTCCCCGCCACCACAACCGTGCGGCGACGCGAGAAGGTGAAGCTGAACAGCAGCGCCACCAGCAGCACGATGCCCTTGCCGAAGTCCTGCGCGTAGTACGGCAGCCCGATCATCGTGAACCCGGTCACCATCACCGCGATCAGCACCGCGCCCAGTGCGGTTCCCCACGCGTTCGGGCGCCCGATGCCGAGCACGGACACCCCGACCAGTGAGACCGCGACGGCGTCGAGCAGCAGAGAGTTGCCGGCGGAGACATCCCCCTGTCCGATCCGCGCCCCAAGCAAGAGGCCAGCGATTGACGCGAGCAAACCACAGGCCATGTAGGCGAAGGTGCGGTAGAGCTGCACCCGCACGCCGGCGAGTCTGGCCGCCTCGGCGTTGGCGCCGACAGCGTAGAGGGCGCGGCCCCATCGCGTGCGCTCGAGCAAGAACCAGAGCAACGCCGTGATCGCCAGGAACAGCACGACGGGCACCGGAACGGGTCCGATGCTGCCACGGTCGAGCCAGAGAAAGTCCGCGGTGAAGCTGCCGGGGGCGGTGCTGCCGTCGGCGAGCGACATCTTCGACGAGATGGACTTTCCGTCGACGATGAGGAGCTTGAGGCCCACGATCACGAACATGGTCGTCAGCGTCGCGAGCAAATCGGGGATGCGAGCGACCACGATGAGCAGCGCGTTCAGGGCGCCGATCAGCAGACCGCAGACCAGCACCACGATGATCGCGACCCCGCCGACCTGGTTGCCGATCACCATCGTCCACGCCGCGATCGACACCGCGAAGCCCGCCGAGGCGCCCACCGAAAGGTCGATTCCGCCGACGGTCATCGCCATCATCACGCCGAGCCCCGCGATCGCCGTCGGGGCGATGAACTTGAGCATGCCGAACAGGTTGTCGACCGTGCGGAAGTTCGGCTCGGTGAACGCGAAGAACGCCACGAGCAGGATCGTCACGGCAACAAAGCCCCAGCGCACCACCCCGGCGGCGGCGCGATCGCCGAAACTGGAGCGGGTGAGGCCGGTGAGGCCGGAGGCGCCGACCGTCTTGCGCGAGGTGGTTACGGGAGGGATCGTCACAGTCTGGGGCCGTTCACTAGGGGCGGGTGCTGGGGGATGTCACGGGGCTCAGTCTCGCCGGGCGCACCGTCGCGGGGCGAAGCGTTGCCCGCAGTCTCGCCGAGGAATGCCTCGACGATCGTGGAGCGGTCGAGTTCGTCGGCGTAGCCATCGAGAGCGATCGAGCCGGCGACCAGCACGATGATGCGGTCGGACACCTCCACGATCTCGTCGACATCGCTGGACAGAACAACGGCGGCGGCTCCGGTGCGCACGAGCGTGGTCAGCCGCGCGCCGATCTCGCGCCGCGCGGCAATGTCGACCCCGCGGAACGGTTCATCGAGGATCGCCAGCCGCGGCTCGGCCGATAGCCAGCGGCCGACGACGACCTTCTGCTGGTTGCCGCCGGACAGGTCGTCGATCGGAGTATTGAGGTTTTCCGTCACGACATCGAGCGCGCTGACTACCTCGGAGGCGCGCGTGCTTTCGCGACTGGAGCGCAGCGTTCCGAGCCGTGAGGAGGCCCGCAGGAACGGCAGCGAAATGTTGTGCATCACCGACCAGCCCGGCAGGATTCCCTGGCGCTGCCGGTCCTCCGGAACCAGAACCACCCCGGCGCGGATGGCGTCCCACGGCCGGCGCGGCGCATACGGCTCGCCGCCGAGGGTCAGCGTGCCCGCGGGAGCGCCCGCAAGAGCACCCGCGGGAGCGCCGGCTCGGGGCTTCGCCAGGCCCGCCAGGATCTCGGCGAGCTCGGTCTTTCCCGCGCCGATGAGACCCAGAATTCCCAGCACCTCACCACCGCGAATCGCGAGCGACACCGGCGCCGACTCGGCCAGCAGCGTGACCGCGCTGACCTCCGCGACGGTGGTCGCTCCCCGGTCGCTTTGGGCCCGCTGGTGGGTCAGTTCGGTCGCGCGCCCCAGCATGTCGTGCAGGATGCCGTTCCAGACGAACGGGCGTTCGCTGTGGCTCTGCACAACGCCGTCGCGCAGCACCACGGCGCTGTCGGCGAGCGCCTCGATCTCTCCGAAGCGGTGGGACACGTACACGATCGCGAGTCCGTCGGCGCGCAGCGCTCGCAGCACCTCGAACAGTCGGTCGGATTCCGCGGAGGTCAGCGCCGACGTCGGCTCGTCGAGGATCAGCAATCGGGGTCGGCTGCGCAGCGCCCGCGCGAGAATCAGCAACTGCGCGTCCGAGATGCGCAGGTCCCCGGCATCCGCCCTCAAAACACGGTCGGACCACTCGAGCCCCAGCACGGCGAGGGCTGCGCGGGCATCGACCAGATCACGACGTCTATTTCGAAGCGGATGCCGGCTGCCGGCCAGGTCATCCAGCAGCACGTTCTCGGCCACAGTGAGGCCCGGAACAATACCGTCGGCAACCTTCTGGTGCACCGCGGAGATACCGTGCCCGCGCGCAACGGTCGGGCTGCTCAGCGCCACGACCGCGCCGCCAACTTCGATGGTGCCCGAGTATCGCGGGTTCGCCCCCGAGAGTGCCTTGATCAGGGTCGACTTGCCCGCGCCGTTCGCGCCGAGCAGCGCGGTGATGCGACCGGCGGCGAAGCTCAGGGTGACGTCCCGCAGCACGAGGTTCGAGCCGTAGGAGACAGAAACGCCACTGAGGGAGACGACGGTGTCGGAAGGCGCGCTGTCGGAAAAGCCATTGTTGGAATCGCCTGGGAGGGAAACGACGGTGGTGTCGTTTCCCTCGGCGGGCGACGGGGGCGACGCGGGTGATTCGGGTGACGCGTTGCTCAGACTCACGAAGCGGCCGGCAGCCAATCCGTGACGAGGGTGGTGTCGAGGGTCAGGGTCGGCTCCGCCACGCGCAGGGCTGCGACGTTGTCCACGTCGTTGTCGGCTAGGAACTCCTGCGTGATGGTGATCGCGGGGAACTGCACGTCGGTCTCCTCGAGTTCGCCCGCGAGCTGCAGCGCGAGGGTGCGCACGACGGCCGCGCCGATGGCGGTGGGATCGGTGGCTGAGGTTGCGACCCACGGGCTGTTCTCCGCGTTGATTACCTCGAGGTCGGCGTTGGAGATATCGATTCCGTACACCTTCACGCTCGAGGACAGGTTGTTCTGCGAGACGGCCTGAACTACGCCCTTCGTGATCTCGTCGTAGGGGGCGAAGATCGCCTGCACGTCCGGGTTCTGTTTGAGCGCGGCATCCACCAGGGGAATATTGTCGCTCGCGGTGGAATCCGTCACCTTGCCGGTCGAGAACACAACGTCGAGGTCGTTTTCCTCGACGAACTCGTTCCAGACGACGGCTCGGCGGTCGAGGGCCGCGTACCCGGTCGCGGACACGTAGCCGACCTTCGCGCCGGCGCCAACGTCCTCGATCAGCTGGTCGAGGACCCCTGTCGCCATCGACTCGTCTGACTGGGACGTGGTCACCACACCCGTCGCGTCTGTCAACGCGAGGTCGTAGACGACGACCGGGATGCCCGCGTCGACCGCCCGGGTGATCAGCGGCTGGAGGGTGTCTGTCTGGCCGTGGTCGACGATGATCGCGTCGGGCTCGGAGGCAATCGCCTGCTCGAGGTCGCTCGCCTGCTTCGCGTTGTCGTTGCGGGCATCGGTGATCGTCAGCTCGATATTCGCGAGCGCGGCCTGGGCCTCGGCACCGGCGCCCCATGACTCGAAGTAGTCGCCCGCGCCACTCTGGCGCACCAGGGCAACGCTGACCGGGTCGCCGTCGAACGGCGCGGGAAGGTCGGCGGTCGCGGCCTTCGCGGTGGTCTCGGGGGCGGGGGCGGTTTCAGCACTCGACTGGGCGCAGCCGGAGAGGGCGAGCAGTGCGGTCGCGGCGAGGGTGACGAGGGGGGCGAAGGGGATGCTGCGGGGCTTAGCCATGGGATGCGTACTTTCGAGAAGGAAGTGCTGCGGCAAGGAGGGCAGGCTTATGCAACCAAGGACGGGCTGCGAATGCACTTTCTGTGACACCGTGTTACGGCTGATCGTCCTGCGGGGCGCCGCAGAATGCTGCGGCGAATAATATTGCGGCTATGACTCTTCTGACCGTCTGGGACGAAACCGACGAAACGACCCCCACCATCCAGACCCGCGATGCCGCAACCATCGGCGCGGTCCTCTCCCCCTTGGGCGTGCGCTTCGGCCGTTGGGAGCTCAAAGAACTGGGCGAGAACCCCACGCAGGACGAGGTGCTCGCCGCCTACAAGACCGAGATCGACGCGGTCAACGCCGCGCAGGGCTACACGCTCGTCGACGTGGTCGCGATCGCGCCCTCGGAGGACCCCGCGTACGCAGAGACCGCCGCGACCGCTCGCCAGAAGTTCCTCAGTGAGCACCAGCACGACGACGACGAAGACCGCTTCTTCGCTCGCGGCTCCGGCGTGTTCTACCTGCGCGTCGCCGGCAAGGTGCACGCGGTCTTCTGTGAGGCCGGCGACGTCATCTCCGTTCCGGCGAACACGACCCACTGGTTCGACATGGGCACGCGCCCCGAGTACGTCTCGGTGCGCTTCTTCCACGACGACGACGGCTGGGTGGGCAACTTCACCGGCAGCGACATCGCCACAAAGTTCGCCACCTACGACGAGCTCGCCGCGGTCCCCGCGTAGCCGCGGGCGCCGTCGTCCAGGCGCCGCCGGCCAGGCGCCATCGTCCAGGCGCCGCCGGCCGACTCCCGCGTCGCCGCCGCGACAAAACGGGACACCTCGGGCCCAGAGGGGTGAGGTGCCCCGTTTTGTCGCTGGAGCCAGGTAGGTCCGCCCGACAAATCGTGACACCTCACGCTCCGTAAGGCGACGCTCGCGCTGAGGTGGCCCAAGTGGTCGCAACGCGCGACGAAGTTACGACGAATCGTGACACGTCACCGATGACGCTCGACAAAACGCGACACCTCACGCGCACGGTTCGACCACTTGCGACACTTCGGATTTCGCCCAGTAACCATTCGTGACACCTCACGAACCATTCGTGACACCTCACGGAATTCGCGCGGCTCACTCGACCAGTCGCGACACCGCCCAGGCGCACCCGGTCGCCCAGGCGTTCCCGGCACCCGGTCGCCCCACCAAGACCGCTACGCCGCGATGCCCAGCGCGTTCAGCGAATCGTCCACGATCGTGAGCCCCTGCAGCCCGGGCAGGCCCGAGATGGCGGTGTCGATCTTGCGCGCGGCCTTGCGACCCTCGGGCCCACCCATCAGGTGGCCCATGACGTGCTGCACCTCGACCTTGTCCATGATGCTGGAGCCGACGGGCGCCCAGAAGTTGCTCAGGGCGAAGCGCGCGAACACCTGCGCCTTCTTGCTCTTTGCGAGGCGGTCGCGGGCCTGCGAGGTGTAGAACGCGACGTGCCGCGCCTCCTGCTTCGCGATTCGCTTGAGCAGCTCGGCAAGCACCGGATCCTCCTCGAGCTCCGCCATGCGGTTATAGGCGGTGATCGCCGACCACTCGTTCGCGGCGCCCCAGGCCATGTGCACGGCGACGAAGTCCATTCCGACGAGCTTGCCCACGACGGACTGCTTGATCGGGTCGAGACGGTCCTTCCACCCGAGCTTCAGGCGGTTGGCCTTCAGCTCGTCGAAGTCGACCGTGATGTCGTGGTAGCTCAGCACCTCGGCGAGCGCTTCACCGTGCCAGAACTCTTCGCGGTTCCACATCGTCATAAACGCGCTCATGTCCGCCTCCTTGTGGGAGGGCGTGGTGAGCAGGTCGCGGGTGTAGCAGACGGTGTGATATTCCACATCCGCCATATACCGGAGCGTGCGCAACGAACCCTCGGGCAAGGGGTGCTCGCGGAATCGCGCGAGGTCGAGGTCCGCCCAGTTCACCGCGACCGATGTCGCCGTGTACTTGTCTACGTCGAATGCCATGAGATGTGAGGAAGTCGCCTCCTAGGTGGCGGTTCCCACTCCTTTCGGGTTGTCAGCGGTGAGATCAGGACCGTTTGTCAGGCGGATGTCGGTGGGTGCCGGCTCCGCAGAAGCCACAGACTCTGCGGCGCCCACGGGTGCAAGCCCGGCACTCACCGAAGCGGGTGCAGGTGCGGGCGCGGGGAGCACAGCACGCTGGCTGCCCCGTTTCCAATTGTGGATCCTCCAACGTCTTCGTTGCGCTTCCCGCGACAGATTGGTGTCGGGGTTGACCGCATGCGGGTGACCCAGCAGTTCGAGCCAGACGAGGTCGGCGTGGCTGTCGCCGTACCCGTAGGACTGCGCGAGGTCGATGTTGTGCTGCTCGGCGTAGTGCCGAAGCCACGCCGCACGCGCCTCGTCGACGATGGGCGGCTGGGCGAGGTACCCCGTGAGGATCCCGTCGCGCTCGTGCATCGACCCGGCAACCACCTCGTCGAAGAGGTGCGCAAGAGGGGCCACGAGGGCTCCGATCGATCCGGTCACCAGCACCGTGCGGTGGCCGGCGGCGCGGTGCTCCTGGATGCGCGCGATGGCCTCGGGCATGGTGTGACGCAGCAACGTGTCACGGTATCCGCCGGCCACCACCCGGTCGAGTCGCTCTGCCGGCATCCCGCTATATCGGCGCAGGAAAACACGGATGAACTCGCCGCGATCGCGGCGTTCTGCGGCAAGATACCGCGGCAGATCTGCGAGCAATCCGATGACCTCGGCGGGCCAGGCGGCTTTTCGGAGGCCGGCGGAGCGCACCCAGAGGTACTGCTCCACGATGTTCGAGTCGACGACGGTGCCCTCGAGGTCGAAGACGGCGACCACGTCGGATCTCTCGGGCAGGGCCTTCGCCGTGCGGGCGGTCTCCGGCCGGCGCACCGCGAATGCGCGGGTGAGGGTGGTGATCGCCGGGAAGTGCACCCGGCCGAGGTAGTCCTCCCAGTCGATGCTCGCCACGTCGAATCCGGCGTCGGCCTGCACAGCTTCGGGCAGGGAACGGAACAGCGCCTTCGTTCGGGTGTCGTCGAAGATGATCTCCGTCTGCACGTACGCCCGGTAGAGTTCGGCGAAATTCTGCAGCGACTCGAGATCGCTCAGGCGGGTCTGCAGCTTCGCGATGCGGGCGCGGGTTGCCTCGTTTGAGGGCAGACGCTCGATCAGCATCCGGCTCTGCAGCACCCGGCGCCGCTCGCCGCGGAGCGCCCGGTCGACCCGTCGGCCGCCGGGGAACTTCCAGGTGGGAACGCGCACGTGCCCGTGCTCGGCGTGCGGCATCGGGTTGGCGGTGAAGAAGTCGTTCATGTTCTGCAGCATGCGATGGATCGGCAGCGGGTTACTCGCGCCGGAACTCACGTGAAAGTACTGGGGGTCTGCGGCCGGCGGGTTGCTCGCGACCGCGAGGATCGCGTTGACCACAAAGTCCACCGGGATCACGTCGAGCACGCTGTCTGGCAGGCCAGGGAACTCGGGGAGAACCCCGCGGCCGTAGGCGAGGATGAGCGGGTCGGCGACCTTGAACCCGTCGATCCAGCCGGGGAACGGGTGGGTCAGCGCGCTCTCGATGATCGCGGGACGAACAACGGAGAGCCTGCGACCCTCGGCGGCCGGCCACAGCTGCTCGGCGGCGCGCTCGGCGAAGGCCTTCGTGAGCGTGTACACGTCGGTCCAGCCGAGGCTCTCCGCACGCATCCGCCCGTAGTCCACCAGGCGGGACTGCACCCACTCCAGGCGTGCCGCCTCCGCCGCGGTCGCGACTGCCTGCGGGCCTTCTTTACCGTGTTTGGCGCGGGCGGTGTGGATGAATCCCCGCAGCGTTTCTGGTTGGCGCGACGCCATTTGCACGCGCTCACGGGCGCCCTGCGCCGCCGTGTATTCGGCGCGCCAATCGACCTCGTGGGTGAGGCGGGCCTCGGGCACGATGCCCTTGCGGATACCGCCGACGTACGCGGTGGAGACGTGCACCACGTGGGGATTGCTGCCGCTGGCCGCGAGCGCGCTGTAGAGCCCGAGGGCGCCGCCGACATTGGTCTCGAAGGCCTGGTCGATGGGCGGGTCGAAGCTGACGGTGGAGGCGCTGTGGATGACAACGTCTAGGTCGGACGGCAGCTCAGGAAAGGCCGAGAGGCTGCCCTCGACGACGCGCAGGCGCTCGCGAACCGCGCGTTCCACCTCGGCGTCGCCCACCCGGTCGCGCCAGACGGAGAAGACGGGTTTGCGCAGCAGGTTGCGCAGCCGGTCCTGACCGCTGGTGCTGCCCTTCGTGCGCACGAGGAGTGAGACCGTGGTGCCGGGGTGGGATTCCAGGAGCCGTTCGAGGATCGCCTGGCCGACGAACCCGGTGCCGCCCGTCAGCAGGATGTGGGCAGTGCCCAGGTCACCAGAAGTAATGCCCGCGCTCGAGCCCGCCGAACCCGCCGCGCCCGCAGAGCCCGCGCCTCCCGCGCCAGCTGCATGCGCACTCACGGTCGAAGCCCCTGCGCGACGGCGTCACCGATGGAACGCGTCATGCCGGGAAGCGCGCTGACCTGGGTGCCGAGATCCCGGGCGCGTGCGGCGCCCTCGTCCCCGCCGAAGACGTAGCTCTCGAAGAAGCTGCGGTCGATGGCCGCGCGGTCGATCGACCCAATCGGCCAGGCGATGCGGGGCAGCGTGCGGCGGGTCTGGCGAACAGCCCGCGCGGAATCCGTGAGGCGTCGCACCGCCTCGTCCTCGAAGAAGGCGGCGTGCCGCTTTTTGACGTCGAGAATGAGAGCGACCGTGGAGGACAGAGCAGCGCTCTCGCTCCGGGCCGCGAGCCGCTCGTAGGCCGCGCGCATCACCCACTCGTCCACAAGCCCCATGGCCATGTGCAGCGCGATGATCGGCACCCCCTGCGCAATCGCGGCGAGGGCACGGCGGATCGGGCCGCGACGCTCGGATGCCTCCGACCTCGAGTGTCGGGTCTCGCCCTCGTCCTCATCCTGGGCGCGCGGACGACCGTTCGCTTCGAGCACGGCGTCGAGCGCGTCGGCGATCCAGAACTTCTCAAAGGCCCACGTCACCAGGAATGCGGTAACCCGTGCATCCTTGTGGGTCGCCGTCACCAGGAGGTTACGCAGGTGCTCCATTGTGGCGCTTTCGAGGCGCGCGTAATAGCGAATTGCGTGCAGCGATTCGGGGTCGAGCGGAGCGGTTGCGTAGTCCGCCAGCTGCAGCTCGTCGCGGTGATTGCCGCGGGCCGTACGGGCGTACTCGCGCACGTCAAAACGTGCGCCGAGGGACGCTGGGCTTTGGGGTGTCATCGTCCAACCTTCGCTTTCTGACGCAGCGTGCGAGTCGGAAAAGTGTTGTCCGCAGCGTATCCTAACCGGATGGTAGTAGCTTTCGTCACCGGTGGAACGTCTGGCATTGGAGCCGCGTTCGCACGACAACTCGCGGGCGAAGGATACGACCTGGTGCTGGTCGCTCGCGGGGCGGAACGGCTCGCCGAGATGGCAACCGAGCTGCGCGCACTTGGTCGCACCGTGGAAACGATCGAGGCCGACCTGGCCGACCGCGACGCGGTCGCCCGGCTGGCCGCCCGCCTGGAGGATCCCACCCGACCGGTCGATCTGGTGGTCAATAACGCAGGCTTCGGCATGCATACCTCTCTCATCGATGCGGATGTGTCGGAGCATGACCGGGGCTTCGAGGTGATGTGCCGGGCGGTTCTGGTTCTGTCGGGCGCCGCGGCCCGGGGCATGCTGCCCCGCGGAGCCGGAAACATCATCAATGTGTCAAGCACAGCGGGCTTCATCACGATGGGAAGTTACTCGGCGATCAAGGCCTGGGTTACCTCGTTCACCGAGGGACTCGCGGTCGAGCTGCGCGGAACCGGAATCGTCGTGACGGCGCTCTGCCCCGGATGGGTGCGCACCGAGTTTCACGAGCGCGCCGGCATCGGGGCGAGCAGCATTCCAAACCTGATGTGGCTGGACGCCGAACAACTCGTAACCGCGTGCTTACGCGACGTAAAGCGAGGCAAAATGATCTCCATACCCACAGTTCGGTACCGAGCCCTCATCTGGATGGCTCGGCATGCTCCACGCAGCGCAATCCGGAGCTTCTCCTCCGCAATTTCGTCCAGTCGCAGAAAGGCAACCGCACGATGACCGTCGGAGTGCCCCGGAGCCCCGGAGTCATCGGCGCCGCGAGCACGGAGCCGCGTGACAGGTTTGCCTCGCCCGGCCACGCCAGCATCCGCTATGTCGCCCAGCGCGGCCTCCTCAAACCGCTCATCTGGACCCTCACCAACGTCACCGTCATCGGCCGCGAACGCCTCCGCGACGTGAAGGGTCCGTTCGTAGTGGTGGCGAACCATTCCAGTCACCTGGACACCCCCCTGATATTCGGAGCGCTCCCCCGACGCCTCGCCCGGTACCTCGCCGCCGGCGCCGCCGCGGACTACTTCTTCGACGTGTGGTGGCGTCGCGGGTTGACTGCCCTGTTCTTCAATGCGTTCCCCGTGCGCCGCTCCACCCCGAGCGCGCACTCGGTCAGCGCCCGCTCGCTCCTGCTCCGCGGCATCCCCCTGCTCATATTCCCCGAGGGCACCCGGTCGCGCGACGGCGAATTCGGCGCGTTCAAGCCCGGCGCCGCCGCACTCGCCGCCTCCTGCGAGGTGCCGTGCATCCCGCTCGCGCTGATCGGAGTGCACATCGCGCATCCCCGCGGGACGAACTGGCCGCGCCCCGGGCGTCCCCGGGTCGGTATTGTGTTCGGCGAACCGCTCTACGCCCTCCCCGACGAGGGTGCGGCCCAGTTCTCGGCTCGTCTGCGCGCCGAAATCACTCGCCTGCGAGATACCAACACGGCCATCGTTCTTGGCCAGCCCACCGCCCCCAAAGGAGTTCGCCCGTGACCGACGTCAAGCACATGAAGTGGTGGGGCTGGGGCCTGGAGGGCATCGCTTTCCACCACGAGAACAAGCCGGGGTTCGCTCCCTTCCTGAAGTCCGCCGTCGGAGTTGACCTGTCGCTGCCGACAGAGCCCACCTCGATGGCATTCGAGGATCTGGATGTTCCGGCCAGCCGTGCCAGCGACGCGTTTCTCACCGCACTGACCGGCATAGTCGGGGCGACGTACCTCACGACCAATGACATGGACCGGGTCATCCACACCTTCGGAAAGAGCATCCGTGACCTGCTCCGGGTGCGCGCGGGAGACCTGGCCCGGGTACCCGACGTGGTCATCTACCCCGCGGACGAGGCCGAGGTGCAGGACATCGTGGATGCCGCGGTCGAAGCCGACGCGGTCATCATCCCGTTCGGCGGCGGCAGCAACATCGTCGGCAGCCTCGAGCCCCTCGCGACCGAGGAGCGCACCGTGATCTCGCTCGACCTCGGGCGCCTCAACCGGGTTCTCGACATTGACGAGGGATCCGGACTCGCCCGCATCCAGGCTGGCGCCCAGGGCCCCGATCTCGAAGCCGAACTCACCAAGGCCGGCTGGACCATCGGGCACTTCCCCGACAGCTTCACCCACTCGACCGTCGGCGGCTGGGTTGCCACCCGCTCCTCCGGCATGCAGTCGGACAAGTATGGCGACATCGCCGACATCGCGAAGGGCCTGCGGGTCGTGCGCCCCGGCGGTGTGCTCGTCATCCGCGCCATCCCCAGCGCCTCGACCGGGCCGAGCGTCCGCGAGATGATTTTGGGCAGCGAGGGCCGCCTCGGCGTGATCACCGAGGTGACCGTGCAGGTGCACCGCATCCCCGCCAACCGCGAGATCCTCGCCTACCTCTACCCGACGTGGCGCGCCGGCCTCGCCGCGATGCAGGCGATCTCCGAGAGCGACGCGAGCCCCTCGGTGACCCGCGTCTCCGACGGTAACGAGACGGTCTTTTCGTTTGCCACGAGCAAGGCGAGCAAGGGCCTCTCCAGCCTGGTGACCAAGGGACTCGGCGTGTTCCTCAAGGCGAAGGGTTGGGACACGACCAAGATGTGCCTCTCCTTCGTGGGGTACGAGGGCGGCGACGAGCTCGTGTCGCGCAACCAGAAGCTGGTGGCCTCCATCGTCAAGAAGCACGGCGGCGTCAGCGTCGGCAAGGGGCCCGGAGTGCTCTACGACCAGAAGAAGTTCGACACCCCGTACATCCGAGACTTCTTCCTGGACTTTGGGGGCTCGGCGGATGTCTCGGAGACAGCCGCTCCCTGGTCGAAGCTCCTCCCGCTGTACACAGACGTGATCGCCAGCGCCAACCGTGCGTTCGACGAGATCGGGGTGAAGGGCTGGATCATGGCCCACATGTCGCACTCGTACCACTCGGGCGCCTGCCTCTACTTCACGTTCGCCTTTGTCTCCACCGGCGATGCCATCGCCCAGTACGACGTGGTGAAGACCGCCATCCAGCAGGCGTTCATCACCAACGGAGGAACGGTCTCGCACCACCACGGTGTCGGGCTCGAGCACGCTCCGTGGCTCGAGGAAGACATCTCCAGCGAGGGCATCGCGATGATGCGCGGCCTCTTCGACGCGGCCGACCCCAAGGGAACGTTCAACCCGGGCAAGGTTGTGCTCGGCAGCACCACGAAGGTGGAGCAGAGCGCTCTCGGCTAGCTGTCGCTCGGTGGGGCGGGCGACGGGGCGACTGCTGCTGTAGCGGCTGGTGTCGCGGCGACTGCTGCGATAATCGTCTGCGGCGCGCCTTCGGCCTGTCGCCCCTCCCCCACCACAAAGAGAGTTTCATGAGCACCGACCAGCTTTCCCCTGCCACACGCGTCGCCCCCGCGGCATCCACCCCTCCCGCCGACCCCGGATCGCTCGGGCTCGCCGCTTTCGCACTGACCACCTTCGTGCTCAGCGTGGCTAACGCCGGGCTGATCGAGTCGAGCGCGTCTGTACTGGGCCTCGCCCTTTTCTACGGCGGCATCGCGCAGATCATCGCGGGCGTGTGGGAGTTCGCGAACAAGAACACCTTCGGCGCGACCGCGTTCACCTCCTACGGCGCGTTCTGGCTGGCCTTCTGGTACCTCGAGACCACCCCGAGCGGCGAAGCGGCTGGCGCCGTCGGTGTGGGCGTCTTCCTGCTCGGCTGGGCGATCTTCACCGCGTACATGACCGTCGCTGCTCGCCAGACGAACGGCTCGATCTTCGCCGTGTTCGTCGCACTGACGCTCACCTTCTTCGCCCTCGCGATCAGCGACCTCGCCGGCATCGAGGCCCTGCACCGCATCGGCGGCTGGCTCGGAATCATCACCGCGCTGCTGGCCTGGTACGGCTCCTTCGCCGTGGTGCTCAACGCCACCTCGAAGCGCACCGTGCTGCCGGTCTGGCCGCGCAAGTAGGTCCCCGCACCGCAGCACCGCAGCACCGCAGCACCGCGCTGGTCACCACCGCGCAGGACTGCCCGCGTAGCCAAAAGGCGCTGGCCCCCGGCCGACATTTCGTCGATCGGGGGCCAGCGCCTTTTGTGCGTTACCGCGCTCTGCGTTACCGCGCTCTGCGTTACGGCGCGGGCGTCGGCGTGGGGGTGGCCGTCGAGTTCTCGCTGAAGGTGGCTCCGGCGGCCTGGATCACGAACTGCGCGAACGCGTCGGGGTCATCCACGGCACCCTCGTACTTGAGACCATCCACGACTACGGTCGGCGTGCCCTTCACGAGCGCCTCAGAGTTAGGGACGGGCCCGTCCAGTGCTCGCAACGTGGCATCCCCCACCCAGGTTTTGAATGTCTGGTCGCGCACGCACGATTCGATGGCGTCCGTCGGGGTGAGGCCGGCGTCGGACACGACCTCGAGCAGCTCGTCATCGGAGAGGCCAGCGGTGCGCTCCTCCGGCTGGTTGGCGAAGAGGGCCTTGTTGACGGCCCAGAAGCTGTCCGGGGCGAAGTTGGCGACGCACGCGGCGACGTTCGCCGAGCGGGTGGAGTACTGGGTGCCCATCGAATTCGAGTTGAGGATCGAGATGGGGTGCACCTCCACCGTGACGGCCCCGCGCTCGAGCCACGACTCGAGCTGCTCGGTGTTGGTGTCTTCGAAGATCTTGCAGAACGGGCAGAGGTAGTCGACGTAGATCTGGATGTCGATCACTTCGGAGTCTTCGGCGATGGCGTTCGGCACCGGCTCGGCTTCAGCCTCGAGGGCGGCCGTCGGCAGGGCGATCATGCCGGCGCCGATCTTGATTCCGTCGCTCAGCATGTTCAGGGGGCCGGGGCCCGCGGGACGCTGGGTATTGACCAGCACGAGAACGATGACGGTGATGATGGCAAGCGCGCCGACGATGATGCCGCCCTGAAGGAACAGCTTGCCGGCGCGGTCCTTGCGCTTGCGGGAGTCGCGGATGGCTTTCGCCTTCGCCCGTGCAGCCTCGCGGCTCTCGCTCTTGCTGAGATTGCCGTCTCCGGTACTCCCGTTGGTCAAAAGAACCTCACTCATTACGCTGGAAAATTTCGGGTGGCGGCCCCAGGTAAAGGCCGCGCGCGTCTAGAAGGTTAGGGCGAGACTCTGGGAATCGTCCAAACGTTCGCGGGTATCACCATAACCAACTGTTCTGAGTACGCGCCTATCGCCGGGTCCTAGACAGTGACATAATGGCCGGTGGTGGTTCGTCCACCGTCCATTCACTCGGATCGTCCGGCACGTACCTGCCGGTGAAGGAGCAATTTAACATGGCATCAGTAACTTTCGACAAGGCCACACGTCTGTACCCGGGCTCGACCCGACCGGCCGTTGACGCCCTCGACCTCGACGTAGCAGACGGCGAATTCCTCGTCCTCGTCGGACCCTCCGGTTGTGGAAAGTCCACCTCCCTCCGGATGCTCGCTGGCCTCGAAGAGGTCAACGAAGGAAGCATCCTCATTGGCGACCGCAACGTCACGGACGTTCCGCCGAAGGACCGTGACATCGCCATGGTCTTCCAGAACTACGCGCTGTACCCGCACATGACCGTCGCCGAGAACATGGGCTTCGCGCTCAAGATCGCCGGCATCAACAAAGACGAGCGTGCAACGCGCGTTCTCGAGGCCGCAAAGCTCCTCGACCTCGAGCCCTACCTCGGCCGCAAGCCGAAGGCACTCTCCGGTGGTCAGCGTCAGCGCGTCGCCATGGGTCGCGCGATCGTTCGCCAGCCCCAGGTGTTCCTCATGGACGAGCCGCTGTCGAACCTCGACGCCAAGCTCCGCGTTCAAACCCGCACGCAGATCGCGTCGCTGCAGCGTCGCCTCGGCGTCACCACGGTCTACGTCACCCACGACCAGACTGAGGCCCTCACCATGGGTGACCGCATCGCGGTGCTCAAGGATGGCGTGCTTCAGCAGGTCGGTACCCCCCGTGATCTGTACGAGCGCCCGAACAACGTGTTCGTCGCAGGCTTCATCGGCTCCCCCGCGATGAACCTGTTCCAGGCTGACCTTTCCGAGGATGGTGTGCTCTTCGGCAACCACGCGGTACGGGTCGACCGCAACACGCTCGCGGGCATCAAGCAGAAGCAGGTCACCGTGGGCATCCGCCCCGAAGACGTCACGGTCACCACGGCCGGCGACGGCCTCCCGGTCGAGGTCGACGTCATCGAGGAGCTCGGCGCCGACGGCAACCTCTACGGACACGCCACCATCGGCGGCAACCGCGTCGACCTGTGCGTGCGCGTCGACGGCCGCTCGCACCCGAACGCCGGCGACCAGGTGTACATCGTCCCCAAGGAGGGCCACGTGCACCTGTTCGACATCGAGTCTGGCGCTCGCGTCGGCGAAGTTGTCGTCGCGTAAGGCACTGACAAACCAGCGGGGCGCCTAGCCCCAGCGAACGAGGAGCCTGTTGCCCGACATCTGGGCGGCAGGCTCCTCGTCTTGGGTCGCACCGGTTCTGTCGCTACTCCTGCACCGCTTCAGTGCTATCGCGGCCCGCTACACAGCACCGAATCATCGCTACTCCAGCACCGCTTCATCGCTACCTCGCTACTCCATCGCTACCTCGCTACTCCATCGCTACCTATCTCTACGAGAGGCTCAACGGCACTATGAGTGGCTCCCTCAACATCACCTCCGCGATCGTCGACCCGGCGCTGCTCGACCTGCCCTGGGCACTTCCGCTCGAGGTCTGGCCAGACGACTCCATCGCCGCACTCCCCAAGGGAATTTCGCGACACCTCGTGCGCTTCGCTCACCTGAGCGGCTACGTCGTTGCCATCAAGGAAACCTCGGCAGAGTTCGCCCGTCGCGAGTACGAGATGCTCCGCACCCTGCAGCGCCTCGAGATCCCGTGTGTTGACCCGGTCGCGGTGATCACCAACCGCAGCACGGTCGACGGCATCGAACTCGACTCCGCCCTGGTCACGCGGCACCTGCGTTTCTCCCTGCCCTATCGCGCGCTCTACTCGCAGAGCCTCCGCCCCGACACCGGTACCCGCCTCGTCGACGCCCTCGCGGTGTTGTTGGTTCGCCTGCACATCGTCGGGTTCTTCTGGGGTGACGTCTCGCTGTCGAACACGCTGTTCCGTCGCGACGCCGGGGCGTTCGCCGCCTACCTGGTGGACGCAGAAACCGGCCAGCTCTACAACAAGCTTTCGAACGGTCAGCGCGAGAACGACCTCGAGATCGCCCGCGTAAATATCGCCGGCGAACTGCTCGACCTGCAGGCCGGTGGCCGTCTCGACGAGGACTTCGACCCGGTCGGGATCAGCAACGGAATCGTCGCCGCCTACCGCACCCTGTGGAAGGAACTGACCGGCTCCGAGGAGTTCGACCAGTCCGAACGCTGGCGCATCAACCAGCGGGTCGAGCGCCTCAACGACCTCGGTTTCGACATCGAAGAGCTTGCAATCAAAACGGATGACACGGGCACCCAGGTTCGCATCCAGCCCAAGGTTGTCGACGCCGGGCACCACCAGCGCCGCCTGCTCCGCCTCACCGGGCTGGACGCGCAAGAAAACCAGGCGCGGCGGCTGCTCAACGACCTCGACTCCTACACCGTCACCTTCCACAAGAAGGGTGAGGTCGACGAAGAGATGATCGCGCACGAATGGCTCGCCCGTGTGTTCGAGCCTGTTATCCGCGCGATCCCGAAGGACCTGCGCGGGCGGCTGGAACCTGCAGAGGTGTTCCACCAGCTGCTGGACCACCGCTGGTACATGTCGCAGAACGAGGCACGAGACATCCCCCTCGCCGAAGCACTGAACTCTTACGTCGACGTGGTCCTCCGCCACCGTCGTGACGAGGCCACCGTCATCAACCCGCCCACCGGGTCGATCACGATGCCCACCGAGGTCGTGGACGAGGACGACTGGCGACTGAAGGTCTAGCTCGAGCTCCGGCGGAGTAGGCACTACGTCGGTCGGCCGCGGCGGGCCCCTCCCGGAGGGAGAAGTGCCTCCCGGAGGGGGAAAGCGTCTCCCGGAGGGATCTATGACTCCCTCCGGGACGCTCCTTCTCCGGCCGCGAGCGCCCGTTTCGCCCGCCGGGACGCAATATCTCTCACCCAGTCACAATCCAGCCGGCGCAGCCGCGTGCTCTCTTCACGAAAGTGTTCTCCCACGATGACATCTGAATCCCCGCCATCTGAATCCCTGCCCCCTAAGTCCGTGCGCGCCGAGACCGTGCACACCGAGTCCGTGCGCACCGAAACCAGCGGAGACGCTCGTCCGCCGGCTCCTCTCTCGCCACGTCGGTTGGCACAGGCCCGCTTCGCGGTGGCGATCCTCTTCTTCACGAATGGCGCGATCTTCGCGAACCTGCTGCCGCGGTACCCCGAGATCGTCGCCGATCTCGAGCTCTCGAACGCGGCCTTCGGCGTCGCGGTCGCAGCCTTTCCGTTGGGCGCCCTGCTCGCCGGCCTGAGCGCGGGAATGCTGATCCGACGCTTCCGTTCGTCGCGGGTGGCCGTCGTCGCCACTATTTTCACCGCGGTCGGCATCCTCGTCGCCGGGGTAGCACCCGCGTGGATCGCTCTGGCCGGTGGCCTGTTCCTCGCCGGGGCGATGGACTCCATCACGGATGTCGCGCAGAACTCCCACGGCCTGCGCGTGCAACGCCTCTACCGGCGGTCGATCCTGAACTCGTTCCACGCGATCTGGAGTGTGGGCGCGGTTCTCGGCGGTGTCCTCGGCGCGGCCGCCGCGCAATTCGCGCTTCCCCTGCCGGTGCACCTCTCGATCTCCGGTGTCGTGTTCAGCCTGATGGCGATGGCCGCGTACCGCTTCCTCCTGGCAGGCCCGGAACCGACGGAAGCCCTTTCGCAGGCCACAGAGGACCCCGCAGACCAGTCCGCCCCCACTGCCGCAGCCACAGCCACAGCCGGCATCGCCAGCTCAGGAATTACCGGCACCGCAGGAATCGCCAGCACCTCCAGCGCCGCCAGCACCTCCGCCACCGCAGGAACCACCGCCACCCCGGACGTCGCCAGCACCACCGGCACAGCCGCGCTCCGCCGCCCGCGCGCCCTCGCCGTCGTCGCGAAGTACGGCGTACTTCTCGCCCTGGTCGTCATCGCCGCCTCGGGCGCACTGGTCGAAGACTCCGGCAGCTCCTGG
This sequence comes from Glaciihabitans tibetensis, assembly GCF_003003265.1. Classification (GTDB taxonomy): domain Bacteria; phylum Actinomycetota; class Actinomycetes; order Actinomycetales; family Microbacteriaceae; genus Glaciihabitans; species Glaciihabitans tibetensis. The sequence continues at coordinate 735 of NZ_PVTL01000007.1, read as the reverse complement.
TCGGCGATCTACCTGTCCGGTTCGCTCGGTGCGACCGCCTTCGTCGCCGGCATCGGATTCATCGCTTTGCAGGGCATGCAGTTCATCGGCCGCATCTTCGGCGACCGGCTCGTTGACCGATTCGGCCAGCGCGCGGTTGCCCGAGCCGGTGGCGCAATCGTCTTCGTGGGCATGGGTATCGCCTTGGCGTTTCCCTCGGTCCCCGCCACGGTGATCGGATTCGGCCTCGCCGGTCTCGGCGTCGCGACGCTCATTCCCGCCGCGATGGAGGCAGCGGATTCCCTGCCCGGATTTCGCCCGGGTACCGGCCTGACGCTCGTCGGCTGGTTGCTGCGGGTGGGCTTCCTGGTTTCGCCGCCGATTGTGGGTGCGATAGCGGATGCCACGTCGCTACGCACCGGCCTGCTCATAGTTCCGGTGGCCGGACTCCTCGTGCTCCTCTTCGCGCGGGTGCTCACGGTGAGGGTGCCGGCCGCACTACCGCGATGACACCGCTGGCGCGCGCCGAGTCGATCGCAACCAGAGCCAGCCACGCCGAGTGGACTGCAACCGTCGGTCATCCTCACCGACCGGACAATAACCTTCGATCGTCCACGCCGACTGGGCAGTTCTGGCGACTTTTCGGCCCGATTTGCCCCAGAACTGATACGTAAATAGAGGTTCCTTATGCTGCTGCGTGGGTGATTGTGACTTCGTATCCGAGGGCTTCGAGTTGCCGGACGGCTTTGTTTTTGG
>NZ_PVTL01000006.1 GCF_003003265.1 Glaciihabitans tibetensis | reverse complement strand
TTTGTGGGGAGTCCGGCGATGGTCCACCCGTTGGGTTCCATCTGGGTGGTGCCGGTATCGGGATGGAAGCTTGCGATGTCCTCAAGGGTGACCGGCTCGACTTCGGCGCAGGTGGCGATAGTGGGATCAGTGCACGGCCGATCAATCTGAATGTTGAACAGAAAGCCAAACTCATCGGTCCGCTGCGCGAACGCGGCGGGGTCCTCACGTTCGGGTATTGGGGCGGGCGCTGGGTTGCTCCAACCTGATGGTGTGCGCGGCGGGGTTGCAGAGTCGGCGCCGCTACTGCCTTCGAATCCGTCGAGGACCGCGTTCTCGCCATAAATCGATCCGTTGACCGTGGCGCAGTCCTGCCATAGGCGGTCGGCTCGCGCACAATCGTCAGCGGGCGATTGAGGTTGGGTGACGCCGGTTGGGACCAGGCTCGTGGCTAGAAGGAGACCAACCGCAAATCGACCTACGACGCTCGACATATTCCGCCACCCTCCCAAACGTCGTTGGCCATCACGATGAGCCGAGTTCTGTCTTCCGGCGATTGGGTAAAGGTCACCTCGAATGCCGTCTGGTCGGAGCGGTCCGGAGCAACTACGGATTCACCTTTAGCGTTGAACACATCGACTTCAGAGATGTCCACGCACGCGTAGATGGTAGCGACGTGCGAGCCACGGGCGTCGACAGAATGCGACTGGAACTGGGCCGCAGTGAGACGCGACCGGCCCGCGAGTTGATAGCCGTTCTCCACGAATCGCTGTACGCCCTCTTTTTCAAACCTCGCAACATCCGGGGTGGCGAACTCGTCGATGCGCTCTGGAGCCGCACCACCGTCGGCAATTACCGAATCCGTCGCATCGAGAAAAGCCGCGTAGGCGGCGGATGCAGCCGCGAGCGCCTCCTCGTCGCTCGCGAAGAGTGGAGCAGGCGAGGACGTCGTGGCCGTGTCGCTAGAGTCCGCCCCCGGCGTGGAGCCCGCAGTCAGCGGCGCGGTGGCTGTGGAATCTGCGGGGCCGAAAGCCAGGAGTCCCGCGGCAGACAACCCAAGCACAGCAACCAACGCAATGACCAGGGCCGCAACCAGCGCGGCTGCCACCAGAACAGCTCGACGGTGAAGTCGGGGGAGCTGGGCGCGGGATTGCATGCGGAGACGATAAGTCAGCTCCGTGGCATCCCGCTCGACTTATCCACAGGGCTGAACAGCTCCACAGGGCTGAACAGCGATCGAGCACGAGCTGAAGCGTCGAGATTTGCTGAACGTTAACGCCTATCGGGTTCGCGCGGGTGAATCGGGTGCCAGTATGGGGATATGGATTCCGAGACGTATTTGGGCGACGCCGCGGTCGGTGCTGATTATCTGGACGACTATGAAGACGAGTCGTCCGCCGAAGATGATGGAACGCTGCCCGCTGGCCGATATCTCGACCGCGAGCTGAGCTGGCTCGCCTTCAACCAGCGTGTGCTTGAACTGGCAGAAGATCCCGACCTTCCTCTGCTCGAGCGGGCGAACTTTCTCGCCATCTTCGCCAGCAACCTGGACGAGTTCTTTATGGTGCGGGTCGCCGGCCTCAAGCGCCGCATCGTGACCGGCCTCGCCGTGCCCACGAACGTTGGGCGTGGCCCGCGTGACGCTCTCGCCGACATCAGTGCCGCCGCGCATGAGCTGCAGAACCGCCACGCGAAGGCGTTCCAGTCCATGGTGAAGCCGGCGCTCGACGAAGCCGGGATTCACATCGAAAGCTGGAGCGACCTCGACGAGGCCGACCGCATCCGTGTCGACGACATCTTCTCGCGCCAGATTTTTCCCGTACTCATGCCCCTCGCTGTCGACCCCGCGCACCCGTTCCCCTACATCTCCGGGCTGTCGCTGAACCTGTCGATCCGCGTGCGCAACCCGAAGACGGATCGGGTCGAGTTCGCTCGGCTGAAGGTGCCGTCGGTTCTGCCTCGGTTCGTGCAGCTGCCCGACGACGGAACCGGCCAGCTCCGCTTCATCCCCCTCGAAGATTTGATTTCGAACCACCTGCCTGACCTGTTCCCGGGCATGGAGATTCTCGAGCACCACGAATTCCGCGTGACTCGCAACGAGGACATGCAGATCGAGGAAGACGAGTCGGAGAACCTGATCCAAGCGCTGGAGAAGGAGCTTCTGAAGCGCCGGTTCGGACCCCCCATCCGTCTCGAGATCACCGACGACATGGACCCGGTGACGCTCAGTCTGCTGATGCAGGAGCTGGACATCACCGAGCAGGAGGTTTACCGCCTGCCTGCGCCGCTCGACCTGGGCGGCCTGTTCGAAGTCACGCGGATCGACCGGCCGAGCCTGAAATACCCGAAGCACCTGCCCACCACGAGCGTGAGCCTGCTGCCCGGCGAGCCGACCGAAGACCCAGACATCTTCGCCTCGATCACCAAAAAAGACATCCTGCTGCACCACCCCTACGAGTCCTTCGCGACCAGCGTGCAGACCTTCCTTGAGCAGGCGGCCGCCGACCCGAACGTGCTCGCCATCAAGCAGACGCTGTACCGCACCAGTGGCGATAGCCCGATCGTCGAGGCGCTGATCGCTGCCGCGGAGTCGGGCAAGGCCGTTCTCGCGCTGGTGGAGATCAAGGCCCGCTTCGACGAGACCGCGAACATCAGCTGGGCCCGCAAGCTCGAAAAGGCGGGTGTGCACGTTGTGTACGGCCTGGTCGGATTGAAGACGCACTGCAAGCTCGCGCTGGTGGTGCGCCGCGAGAAGAACGGGCAGCTCAAGACCTACAGCCACATCGGCACGGGTAACTACAACCCGAAGACCAGCCGCATGTACGAAGACATGGGCCTGCTCACCGACAGCGACACCGTCGGCAAAGACCTCACCCGCCTGTTCAACGAGCTCTCCGGCTACGCGATCGAGAAGAAGTTCAAGCGCCTGCTCGTCGCCCCGCTGCACCTGCGCAAGGGTCTGCTCAAGCGGATCGCCACTGAAGCGGCCAATGCGCGCGCGGGTCTCCCCTCGGGGATCCGCATCAAGGTGAACGCCATCGTCGACGAGGCAATCATCGATGCGCTGTACCGCGCGAGCAATGCGGGCGTTCCGATCGATATTTTCGTGCGCAGCATGTCGTCGCTGAAGCCCGGCCAGGAGCGCCTGAGCGAGAACATCCGGGTGCGCTCGGTACTCGGTCGCTACCTCGAGCACTCGCGGCTGTTCTACTTCGTCAACGGCGGCGACACGCAGGTCTACATCGGCAGTGCCGACATGATGCACCGCAACCTCGACCGCCGGGTTGAAGCGCTGGTGCGCCTGACCGAGCCCGATCACATCGCGCAGATCGAGTCACTCTTCGATCGGGCGATGTCGGAGACCACCTCGTCCTGGTGGCTCGACGAGGACGGAACCTGGACGCGGCACTCGCGCGACGAGTCCGGAGCCCCTCTCGACGACATGCAGAACGTACTCATGCGTGAAATCATGCTGCGACGCCGTGTTGGCGTGCTTCGGTGACGTCGGTGGCGACCCTGCCGGTGTTGGCCGCGGGGGCGGTCTGTTGGCGCATGGTCGACGGTAAAGCACGCGTTTTGCTCGTTCACCGCACCCAGCACAAGGATGTGTCGCTGCCGAAGGGCAAGCTCGATCCCGGTGAAACCCTGCCAGAGACAGCCGTGCGCGAGATCGCCGAAGAAACGGGTCTCGCGATCGCGCTCGGCGCCCCGCTCGGCCAGGTCGAGTATGAGCTGCCGGGCGGGCGCGAGAAGAAGGTCTACTACTGGGCCGCTGAGGTGACCGACGAAACCGTCGCGACATCACGCTTCACTCCCAACGATGAGATCGCCGCCCTCGAGTGGGTCAGCCTGTCGCGCGCCCGTAGAGCGGTCAGTTACGACCATGATCGCCAGATCCTCGACACGTTCGAGCAGCGTCTCAATGCCGGCACCGCCCGCACCTTCGCCATCATTGCCCTCCGGCACGCGAAGACCGTGCCGGGTGAGGCCTGGGATGGACCCGACGCCACACGACCGCTGATGCAGCGCGGTGCTGACCAGGCCGCAAGCATCGCCCACGGCCTGGCGGCATACCGGCCGCAGAAGATCTTCACCAGCACGGCGGCTAGGTGCATCGCTACCATCGGCCCGATTGCGCGACTTTCCGGGGTGAAGGTGAAGCAGACCGAGGGCCTCAGCCAGGACGCGCACGAGCTCGGCGAAGCACGCGTGCACGAGATCGTGACCAAACGCCTCGCGCGCCGGCAGTCCGTCGTTCTCTGCACACACGGCCCGGTATTGCCCGATCTCCTTGACGAGATCGCCCATCTCACGCAGACACCGATCACATCGGCGGTGCGCCACGCGGCAATGCTCTCCCCCGGGGAATACAGCGTCGTGCATATCTCGTCCGAGAACCCGTCCGCGGGAATCGTCGCGATCGAGACCCACAGCCCGTCTGCCGGATAGTCGACGGCAGCGCGGGTTAGCCCCTGATGTTCGTGATGAGGCGGATGTCGGGTGCCCTCGTTTCCGCGAAATCCCGGGCGCACCCGCGGAGTTACGCCTGATGTTGGTGGGTCGTTTACCCTGCGTTCATCTTCCGGGCCGATCGTAGTTAACTTCGCGACGTAGCTTCGATTCTTGGGCCGCACCGGCCCGTTCTGTCCTGCAATCAAAGTATCCCCGAAGGGAACACTGTGAGATTCACCCGTTTCGGTAGCGTCGCTGCCGTAGCAATCGCAGCATCCGTCCTCCTGTCCTCCTGCGCAGCAAACGAGGGTGGCACGCCCACGGACGACGAAAGCGCAAGCACCCTCTCCGGCTCGCTGGTCGGTGGCGGCTCGTCCGCCGTTGGCGCGGCACAGGAGACCTGGATCGCCGAGTTCCAGACCGCAAACCCCGATGTTGACATCGCCTACGACCCCGCCGGATCCGGCGCTGGTCGCGAGACCTTCCTTGCCGGCGGCAGCGACTTCGCTGGCACCGACCGTGCATTCGACGACGAGGAAGTTGCCGCTGGCGGCTTCGCATCGTGCGCGCCCGACAGCCCCATCGTTCAGCTCCCGCTGTACATCTCCCCGATCGCCGTCATCTTCAACCTTGAGGGCATCGACACGCTGGACCTCGACGCCGAGACGATCGCGGGCATCTTTGCCGGCACGATCACCTCGTGGGACGACCCGGCCATCGCCGACCAGAACGAGGGCGTCGAGCTTCCCGCGACCCCCATCACGGCCGTTCACCGTTCGGATGACTCCGGCACCACCGAGAACTTCACCGACTACCTCGCTCAGGCCGCTCCCACGACCTGGACCTACGAGGCTGACGGCGTTTGGCCGATCGAAGCTGGCGAGGCCGCACAGGGCACCTCCGGCGTGGTTGACGCAGTCACCAACGGCACCGGCACCATCGGTTACGCGGACGCTTCGCGCGCCGGTGACCTTGGTACCGTTTCGGTTCTCGTCGGTGACGAGTACCTGCCCTTCTCCCCCGAGGCAGCTGCAGCAATCGTCGACGCTTCGCCGTTCGTCGAGGGCCGCGCCGAGGGCGACCTGTCCATCGAGCTGGACCGCACCCCGGATGAGGCCGCTTACCCGGTCGTTCTGGTTGCATACCTCGTCGGTTGCGAGACCTACGAAGATTCCGCTCAGGGCGAGCTCGTGAAGGAATACTTCACCTACATGGCTAGCCCCGAGGGCCAGGAGGCCGCAGCTGAGGGCGCCGGTTCAGCACCGATCTCCGACGCTCTGTTCGAGAAGGCTTCCGCCGCTATCGAGCTGATCAAGTAACACCTCTTCACATCCTGACGGGCTGCGGAACTTGTGCTGAAAAGCGCGAGTCTCCGCGGCCCGTCAGACTGGGTTCACACCCTTCTCCTATTCCTCCCGAACAGATGGGCCCGAAGGAAACATGACAACGACAGCAACACCGCCGCTCCGCGCGAAGGTACGGCGCGCTGACCGGGTCTTCTCGACCAGCACCGTAGTCGCTGGCATTCTGATCCTCGTTGCTCTTGCTGCCGTTGCGGTCTTCCTGATTGCGCAGAGCATCCCCGCGCTTCTCGCTGATCCTTCCGAGCTCAAGGGTTCGCCGTCGAGCTTCTGGGCCTACGTCGGGCCGCTCGCCTTCGGAACCGTGTGGGCTGCGTTCCTTGCCCTCCTGATCGCGTTCCCCATCTCGATCGGCATCGCGCTCTTCATCTCTCACTACGCCCCCCGCCGCGTCGCCCAGGGCCTCGGTTACGTCATCGACCTGCTCGCAGCGGTGCCGTCGGTCGTGTTCGGCCTCTGGGGCATCAAGGTGCTCGCACCGATGGTCACCCCGTTCTACGGATGGCTCGTCGACAACTTCGGCTGGTTCCCGCTCTTCGCCGGCTCCGTCTCCGGTACCGGAAAAACCATTCTCACGGTCGCCATCGTTCTCGCCGTGATGATCATTCCGATCATCACCGCGCTGTCACGCGAGATCTTCCTCCAGACTCCCGTATTGCACGAAGAGGCCGCCCTGGCGCTCGGGGCCACGCGCCTCGAAATGATCCAGATGGCCGTCCTGCCCTTCGGACGCGCCGGCATCGTCTCCGCCGCGATGCTCGGTCTTGGCCGCGCGCTTGGTGAGACCATGGTCGTCGCAATGGTGCTCTCCCCGGCCCCGGTGATCAGCTTCGTCCTCACCGGATCAGCGAACCCGTCAACCATTGCCGGAAACATCGCGCTGAACTTCCCCGAGGCTCACGGCATTGAGATCAACGCCCTCATCGCCACGGGACTCATCCTTTTCGCCATCACACTGGTCATCAACTCGGTGGCCCGCGTGATCGTCAACCGCCGCAAGGCGTTCTCTGGAGCGAACTAGTGACTGCCACAACCGCCACCCCCGTTGTTGCCCCCTCGGGCATGACCAACTCGCTGACTACCGGGCGCCTGCCGCGCTGGGTGCCATGGACTTTGCTCGGCGCCAGCTGGGCCGTGCTCCTCGTCGTGTTCGGCATGGTTGCCGCGAGCAGCGACACTGAGCTGAACGTTCCCGCCGCGATCTTCCTCGGCACCGTCCTCTTCGACGTGTTGCTGTTCGTGACGGCATACCTCGTCGAGGGCATCCGCCAGGCTCGCGACCGCTTCGTCACCTCGCTCGTGGTTACCGCCTTCATTCTGGCGCTGCTGCCGCTCATCTCGCTCCTCTTCACGGTGCTCACCAACGGCCTCGCCCGCTTCGACCTGGCCTTCTTCAGTCAGTCGATGCGCAACGTCGTCGGCGAGGGCGGTGGAGCACTGCACGCCATCACCGGCACCCTCCTCATCACCGGGATGGCCGCGATCATCTCCATCCCGGTCGGGCTGCTCACGGCCGTCTACCTTGTTGAATACGGACGCGGCGGCCTCGCCCGCGCAATCACCTTCTTCGTGGACGTCATGACCGGCATCCCGTCGATCGTCGCTGGCCTGTTTGCGTTCGCCTTCTTCTCCCTGTTGTTCGACGACGAAGGCATCCGTTTCGGCTTCGGCGGATCGGTCGCGCTGTCGCTTCTGATGATCCCGGTTGTCGTCCGGTCGTCGGAGGAGATGCTGAAGCTGGTTCCCAACGAACTGCGTGAGGCCTCCTACGCCCTTGGTGTGCCGAAGTGGCTCACGATCCTGAAGATCGTGATCCCGACATCCATCGCGGGAATTACCACGGGTGTGACGCTCGCAATCGCCCGCGTCATCGGCGAGACCGCGCCGCTGCTGCTCATCGCCGGATTCACGACGAGCATGAACTACGACCTGGGCGCCGACCGCATGATGTCGCTGCCCGTGTTCGTGTTCAACCAGTACGCGAACCCTGGTTCCAACGTTGACCCGTATCTCGAGCGCGCCTGGACCGGCGCGCTGACGCTCATCCTCATCGTTATGGCCCTCAACCTCATCGCCCGCCTCATCGCCAACATCTTCTCTCCCAAGCTCGGCCGCTGACCAGGCCAGAACAGACAAAAGGAAACCGTGTCTAAGCGCATCGAAGTCAACGACCTCAACGTCTTCTACAGCAAGTTCAAGGCGGTAGAGGGCATCTCCCTCACCATCGAACCTCGCACCGTCACCGCGTTCATCGGGCCCAGCGGCTGTGGCAAGTCCACCTTCCTGCGCACGCTGAACCGCATGCACGAGGTCATCCCCGGCGCCTACGTCGAGGGTGAAGTGCTCATCGATGGCAACAACCTCTACGGCGCCGGTGTCGACCCGGTGCTCGTGCGTCGCCAGGTGGGCATGGTGTTCCAGCGCCCCAACCCGTTCCCGACGATGTCGATCCGAGAGAACGTGCTCGCCGGCGTCAAGCTGAACAACCGCCGCATGAGCAAGTCCGACGGTGATGACCTGGTTGAGAAGTCGCTGATGGGGGCGAACCTCTGGAAAGAGGTGAAGGACCGCCTCGGCCTGCCGGGCTCCGGCCTCTCCGGTGGACAGCAGCAGCGCCTCTGCATCGCGCGCGCCATCGCCGTCTCCCCCGAGGTGATCCTGATGGACGAGCCCTGCTCTGCCCTCGACCCGATCTCCACCCTCGCCATTGAGGACCTCATCGAGGAGCTCAAGCAGCAGTACACGATCGTCATCGTGACTCACAACATGCAGCAGGCTAGCCGCGTGTCTGACCGCACCGCGTTCTTCAACATCGCGGGCACCGGCAAGCCGGGCAAGCTCATCGAGTACGACGACACCACCACGATCTTCTCCAAGCCGAGCGTCCAGGCGACCGAGGACTACGTGTCGGGCAAGTTCGGATAAACCGCCCCCGAAGACCGAGGTGGATGTGCCGCTGCACCGGTAGATTCACCTCACACACAACAAAGCCGCAGTCCGGGTTTCCCGGTGCTGCGGCTTTTGTTGTGAGAAGGGGTGCTACCAGCTGAGGGGGATGCCGCGGCGCGACATCCCCCTCATGACCTACTTCTGGTTTCTCAGACGGCGCTGCGCTCAGGCGGCGCTGGAGATGGCGACGATCGGATCCGTCGTGGGCTGCTCCGAGCCGCCCTTCGGCTCCACAGTCACGCCGATGGTGGCTCCCGCCTGCATCTCGCCCTCAAGGACCCGCCAGACGCTGTCTGAGCCATCCATAGTGAACAGCCCTGCCGCTGTGGCCGCGCCGTCGCCGGTGATGTACCAGAGTTCGTAGGTCTCGTCGCCCTCGAGCTCCGCGAGCCCCTCGGCCACTACAACGGATTTGCCGAGATCCTCTGACCACATCAGCGTCGCGGTGCCGCCGGTGGATACCGCGGCAACGGTCTGCTGCATATCCTCGGCCGAGGTGATCTGAGCAAGCTGGTCGGCCTGCTGGCGTTGGTAGGTCGCATCGTTCACGAGGTTGACCACGCCGGTGCCGCCGACGATTAGCGCGAGCGCTGCGGCGACCGCGGTCATCGCGAGGATGGGCCGGTTGAACCAGCGCGCCTGCGCCTTGGCCGCGGTGCGCGGCCGAAGCTCTGACGGAGCAGCCGGTGTGGCAGTGCCCTGCGGCTCGACCGGATCCGCGGGTGCGGCACTCCCCTGCGGCTCGAGCAGAGCCGCGGGTGCGGCGCTTGCCACCGGCACAGTAGGAGCATCGGCCTCAACCTGCCTCGGCAGCTGCGGGGTGGACGCGATCATCGCCATGAGGTTGCGCTTGAGGTCGGGCGACGGTGTCACCGGAGTGACCGACAACCCGAGCAACGCAGCAGTCTCAGTCATTTCGGTCACCTCTTTTCGTGTTGTGGGAGATTCACCAAGGTGAGTCTCAAATTCTTGTCTTTCGTCTGCGCTGAGTGCGTTGAGCACGTACGCTCCGGAATTCAGCGCAATGTCGGATGGATGTCCGTGACCACCTGCGGTGTTCATGTCGTCCTCGCTCGGGTTGCTGTTCTGGTGGGGAAAGCCGAGTGTGCCATCATCGTTCCTCATGACGCCACCCCCAACTCATCGCGGAGCCGGATCATTCCGTCCCTGAGTCGCGTTTTTACTGTGCCTATGGGCACCTTCAACAGCTCCGCGACTTCACTGTGGCTGTAACCGCCGTAGTAGGCGAGTTTCACGGCCTGTCGCTGTAGTTCGGTGAGCCGCTCCATTGCCTTCGCTACGCGTTCGGATTCGACGGTGACCTCTACGGTCTCCGCTACCGAGTCATAGTCGGGCGTGTAGTCGCGGATTCCCACCTTGGTGTCGCGGTCACGACCGGCCTGCGAGGAGCGCACCCGGTCAACCGCGCGTCGGTGTGCCATCGTGAGGATCCACGTCGCACCGCCGCCCTTGGCCGCGTCGAAGCGGGACGCGGTCTGCCAGACCTCCAGGAATACTTCTTGCGCGACTTCCTCCGACTGCGCCGGGTCTTTCAGCACCCGCCGAATCAATCCGAGTACGCGAGCAGCGGTGAGATCGTAGAGCTCTGCGAAAGCGCCCTGGTCTCCCTCTGCCACCCGCGAGAGGAGTAGTCCGGCGGCTGCGCGAGGCACAGCAGCCTCTTCTGGGGGTACGTCGTTGGATCGGGGCACGAGCTTAAGCATGTCAGGTCGCTCCCGAACGAACGCCGTGACTCGCTCGGCGAGCGGAGGCTGACTGGATCGAGAAGGATGACATACCAGTGGTTCGGTGCCCTCCGCCAAGCGGATTGGTAACAAGTGCATTCCGAATACCGGAAGAAGCGAAAGTTGGCCCGGGCCGCAGAACGCCTCTCGGCGCGAGGCCGCTCGGAGCGGCTATTAGTGGAGCCCGGGGTTACTGCGGCCCGGATTTACTATTTTACTCGAGTTGACCCGCGCGGTGTAGTCGTGCGCTAGCAGCGAATTCGGCGGCGGTTTGGGCGAGCCGCGCAGCACGTGCGGTCAATTCGGTCGCACGGGTGGGGTTGGTCAGCTCCGTGTCATCCGCCACGCTCGTCGCCCCTGCACCACTCACGCGACAGAAGGCCGCCGCCCGATCGAGCGCAACGGCGAAGTCGCCGACGAACATCCCGCGCAGGATCTGGTCGGCCAAGGCGGTGATCTCGTCCGGTCCGGTCGGCAGGGTTGCGCCGGCAACCACGGGATCGATTGTCTGCAGCACCTCGGTGCCGCGCTGGAAGAGAAAGGCCATCCCCGTCGGATCCTGACGGATCAGCACCCGCATCAGGTAGATCCGCCACAGGGCACCCGGGAGTGTGCGGGGGTTCGACCGCGCCCAGAGTTCGGCGAGGGCGTCGATGCCGTGCTCGTCGGTGTACGAGACGAGGCGCTGCAGCACCGCGGGGTCTTCTGTCGCGCGGCCGCGATCGATGAGGGCGTGCGCAGTGTCGTGGGCCATGCGCACGATCTGCGCCGGGTCCTCTCCTCCGATGAAGGTGTCGAACTTGTCGCCGGAGTACTGCGTGGGCTTGTGGAAGTCGTCGGCCATTCCACCGAGCCTAGGCTGTCCGTGCAAACCCGGGGGTGAATAGGCACTACATTTGTTAGCGCGGGATTTCTTGCCGCGGGCCTCTAGCTCAGTTGGTAGAGCATCGGACTTTTAATCCGCGGGTCGTCGGTTCGAGTCCGACGGGGCCCACCCTTTTGATCCTTTTATTTACGCGGATCTTGACCGCCGAGCACTCGTGTCGGAATCGACGTTGGGATCGTTTGCCCACATTTTGCCCACAATTGCTGAAGCACCGGCTTCATTCAGGGCGACTCCTACTGCATCAAAATCATCATCAAACAGGTCACTGTAGACGTCTAACGTCATGGCGGCCGTCTTGTGCCCGAGCATTCGCTGCACTGCGTTTACGTTCGCACCCGCCGGAATCGCAAGACTTGCCGCTGTGTGGCGTCGGTCGTGAGGCGAGAAAACGACGAGTTCGGGATGCGCTGTAGTGAGTTCGACGACAGCGCGCTCGAAGTTTCGCCGCCGCCAGTTCCGATTGCGCAACGCCCCTCCTTTTGGAGCCGTGAACACGAAATCGCCGTGGAGGCGATTCGCGGTTCGGTCGACCAGCGCAGTTTCGATGAACTCCGGAAAAGGGACACTTCGGCGGCTGTGATTCTTAGGGGTTCCGTAGATCAAATTAGGACCTACTTCTGTTACCGCTTGGTTGACAACTAGGCGCCGGCGTTCGAAATCAACGTCTTCGACGCGCGATGCCGCGAGCTCTCCCCAGGGCAACCCTGTATATGCCAGAGTCAAGACGATGTCCCCGTCTGGTCCGCATCGGTGAGCAAACTCATGAACGTACTCGTGTGACAGGTATTGGCGCCGTGCCCGGTCAATGCGGGGTAGGCCGATTCCAGCACATACATTCCGTGAAATCCGTCCGTCTCGGATCGCATACTTGAGCACCAGCGCCGCGCTGGAATATCCTCGAGCGCGACACCAAGATAACTCTCTAACCGACCGTCTCGTAACCCTGAACGAACACGGATATTCAGCCGACAGGTTGCGGGACATCGTTACGAGATTTCTCGGTTGTCGTCGTCGTCTCACAATGGCTGTCAGAGTCCAGCCATGAGCTACTCCGACATCGAGGCTTTACACGGAGTCATCAGCAGATGTGTCTCGTAACCTAAGCGCCTCGTAACCCAAGGGTTACGAGACATACCCGCGGTTTGGAAGTGCTCAAATCCTCAACTACCTGCCTTGCTTCGCCAGCCACCGCTCTCGGATTTTTGGACCTCCCGATATACCTATCCGCCAAGTTGCCATCTCGAGGCTCACTCCAAACTTTGCTGCGAGTGTTTCGGGCTGCCTCCCGTATACCGCATGTGTTTTAGCCGCGGCGGCAGGGACGAGAAGAGCTGCCCCTAACTCCGCCGCCTCTTTCTCATGCGCAGGCGAGGCTCCGCACTTCTTACCTCCGGGCTCCATCCATGCCACATCTAAGCGATGCTCTGCGATCAGATGCGCAACTTCATGCGCAAGGTCAGATCGAATCCTGGGTGCGGAATGTGCGTGGTTATAGATCACGCAATGCCCCAGTTGATCTCTTACCACCGCAGCCGACCATAGCTCGGGAGCGTCCACCGTCAACCGCTGCAGGGTAGCTGGGTCGCTGGTCGCCTGGTCCAAAGACAGCATTGGGACGCCCCACTCGCGGCCCCAGTGCAGAGGGTCAAACTGCTGATCTGGCGTCAAGCCCAGATCTCGTCGTACTTCATGCGCCAACCGTCCAAGCTCAGCCTTATTCATCAGTTACATTTCCGCTCGAGTACTCCGGACCACCTGCAAGCCTGACTTGAAGACGTTTTCAAGCAGCATCTTGTCGCCGTCGCTTAGATCACGTCTCGCGCGCAGCAATGCCGACACCTCACTCGTGAGTTCCGGCTGTTCCTCGCGATGACCTTCTCGCTCAAGAAAATCTTCAGTTGACATGTTGAGCCATCGAACAATCAGCACATAGGCATCGAGATCGGGGCGCTGTCTGTTTCGTAGCCGAGAGAGCAGTGACGGGCTGACCCCGATCTGCCCGGCTGCCTGTCGCCACGACAATTTATCCGCCTCGATCCGCGCATCAAGGACCGCTACGAGTCTTGAGACATCGATGTTTGTTTGCGCCATTTTGTTCTCCCTCTAGATAGGTCAATGGTACGCAACCGAGAGTGTGTTGCGCTACCGACACACTTAAGGTACATTTAGTGTGTCGGTAGCGCAACAGCATGCCGCATCCGACATTCCCGACGCTTACCCTGATTGGACCAAAAAATGCCCCGAATAACTGCCGACTTCCGCATCAGCGGACCTGTCGATTTTCTTGACGTGAACGTCGAGCGCGACAACTTGCTGTTTATCGATCCCAGTGCCATCCGAGTAGCGTCCAGAACCGGCGACCGGTATGGATTGGCCGCCGACGCTGCCCTCACCCAGTTCTTTGACGGGATACTCGTGAACCTTCGTTCTGCAGCCCCCGCAGATCACGTCTCCGGAGAACAGAGCCTGCAGCACTTCAGAGAGCTCAGCGCCACCCGATTGGGCATGTCCAGTAAGGGCACCCAGGGTCATGGCGCCGCCGAAAAGCTCGGCACACAGATCTGGAACGAACTCCTCGGCAACCCCCTGTGCCAGCTCGCCGTCGCAACGCTCAAATATGTCGAAGACATCCCGCTGTTCGTTGACAGAATCGATAAAGATGTCACTTCTGATATCACGGCAAGGATCGTGCTTGAAACCCTCGAACAGTTCACCAGCGACATGATGGCGAAGCACCCCGAGTTCCATACTCGCCGACCAACAACCACCATGGAAACCACCTATTGGAACAGTGCCCGCGCCACATGGGAATCGAAGACTCTCACTCTTCCGGTTGCGGATGGTAAACCCCTCCTCCTCGTCCCGAAGTGGTTCGCCAACTACAAAATCCAAATGACCTACGGCCAGTATTACGGGGTCGCTGTCCTCGATTACGTGAAGTGGGAAAACCTTGTGAAAGTCGTCCGGCGCAAAGAAATCTTTTCTCGTCCGCGGTTCACTAAAAAGGAACTCAAGACCACGTCGGCGTTTGCTCCGAGCCGAACGACAAGCGCAAATCAGACCGCCCGCATCCTTGAGAAGGATGGCACCGACGTGCTGGGGACCTACCGGGCCGAACGGCAGAGTTCTTTTCTCGCCCTGACAGACGACCAGCTCGAGTTCCACCTGAGCCGCAAGCCTGGACCACGCTCTTAACACACCGGTAGACGGTCAGCTAGGGAAGAGAGAGAACAGTGAAGACGGCAAATTTCCACGCGTTACGCCGCGCTGTTACTGAAGCGTCGACGGCCAGCAAATGGAAGACCGGCGTGCTGGAGTGGGAGGTCACGTCCGTGGCAGAGCACCCGACGGGCGAAGGAGAGTGCGTCTGCGGTCAAACGAACCTTCTCTGGCTGTACACCATCACGAACACTCACAATGGTGCAGAGCTATTCCCCATCGGGAGCACCTGCGTGAACCACTTCGAGCGGACCGACCTCAACAGACAAATTGCTGTGTTCCGGAAGTTAGTGCATATTCGCAGCGCCGCTCGCGAAGGAAGGCAGATTGCCCTAACAACGGAATACTTCTCACGCGCTGTACTCGATTATCTCTATGACGTCGGAGCATTTACTCCCGACCAGTACAACGAAAACGACGGCTGGAATGACTGGGAGTTCCTACGGAAAATGTTTGGCGTCCGAGATAAAACCGAGATCAGTCCGAAACGACAGTGGAAAATACGAAAAATTCTAGATCAAAAAGCCGTCCCATTCGTCATAAACGATGATCGATTAGGTGACTGAACCCATACGCGTTGGGCCACGAGGAAGCAGACTGCCTTGCCCCAGCACTGGTTAGGGATCGACCGGTTTGGCCGGGAGAGCAGTTACTGTGCTGCGATCGATCGCAGGGGTCACGGGGCTATGTCGTTCAGCCAACGGACCGGGCATCTTGCGGTGCGGGTACGCTCAGGCCATGGAATGGGTATGGTCACTGATCGGGATTGTGGTCACAGTGGTACTCGCGCTTATTGCAATTTCCCAATCTCGCAAATATCAGAACAGGCCAGACCTCTTCGTCACCTGGGACCGTATTGGACTAGCAGGCGGCATCGAATTAAAGACGTTCGCTAGCTTCACAATTCCGTACATGACTCTCACCATTGAGAATCATGGGACTGCTCCTGCTCGTCTTGTCGACCTCACCACTACTTCCGTAGTCATCGGGACAACTCAAGAGACGTCCGATGGCGTTCGCCCGTATCAGCAAAAAAGTGTTGTGGCGGTTAACGAGCCATGGGCGGTGAGGATTCCGCTTTATAAGATCCATGAAAGCTTCGATCACCCGATAGAAATTCTTGATCCTGTGCTCATGAGACCCACGGTCACTCTTCGATGGAAACGCGAACACGGCAAAGGGATGGCGCGCAAGGTCATACGCCTAGATGGGGATTGGCTAACCCGCTACGCGGACCACCTTCGGGCTTCTGGTAACTAAACCGCAAATTGCGCAGCATTGCATAGCGCCTGCCAAGTCGGCGTCATAGGTCCCGATCGACTCTGCTCGCAAAGATCGTTATTGATCGGGAGACTCGGACCCTATCGACCGAAACCATTCAGCGTCACGCTCTGCTTGCGCGGTCACCTGATTCTCGATGATCTGCTCGGTTCGTTTCTGTGAGAACCCGCTTACGTCGAGATCTCCGTCCTTGCTGATGGCGACACGCTTGCCGTCATGGCGATGCACGAAGGTCCTATACATAAAACCGAGACCGCCAACGATTCCAGCTGCGCCCGTCCCAATGCGCACGGCCTCGATTGCGAGTTCGACGCCCTCAGAAAACTCCGCTGCGCTGCTGTGCTCAATTCCGTTGTCGTCGAGCAAAGCCTTAATCTCTGCTGTGTACTCCCGTGGGAAACGCAGGTTGAGCGAGCCGGACCCGACAGGCCCAGCGGTGAGGAGAAGCGGGATGGTTTTAGAGTCGTCTGCCATTTGGGAAGTTTGGCACGACTGGCTATCTCGATGACCTCCGCGGGCACCACCGAGCACCGATTGTTATTGAGGACGAATCGATCTGGTGCGGTTCATGCCGCTACACAATCGCGGCCGATGTAGAGACGCGGTTTCACATCGACAACAGGCCCAGTTTGAAGAGCTACCCCGCCCTGTTTAGCGCTGCTGTATCCGTTCGATGAGCGATCGGAGGCGATAGCGCGGCGCAGCTTGCCGGCGTGGCTCCGATGCAAGACGACCAGGCAACGGCTCACTACTGACATGCAGCTGAGCCATCGCAGCGGGGAGCGACGGTAACGGGGCAAGAACCATGGCGCTGGCCCAGCTTGGGCGTTCGTACGTGTCGCCGCATGAGCACGTCAAAGACGTACCATCGGCGGTAAACGTGAGCGTCCCCAGGTGAGAGTCGTTCTGCATGTCTGCGGGAAAAATTTGACACCCTTCGCACAGTTCAACACCGTTGACGGTGGTTATCAAACTCCCATCCATTTGGCCTGTACAGAAGGCACATATTGCAGTTGGTTGGCCCGTGGGCTCCATCCTCTCTGCGACCACCGACAACAAGCATTTGCGGTGAGAGCGCGCCCAGGCGGCATGCGCCGCCCGGTCGAAGCACAAGTTAGCCCCTAGCCGAGTCCGGTTCCACCGCAAACGCGGGTCTGACGCGAAAACTGCAGAGGCTAGCTCGCTCAGCTACTTAGACCGAATACGGATGTTGCCGCGTGGACGAGCAGAAAGAACACCAGCCACGCCCGAGGTGCGGCGACCACCAGCCAGACTCAGCCTGTGAAAGTTGGAAGGTGTGGACGCGGATCGGGCTCTTCCGAGGCTAATGAGACGACCGCGAAGTTTTCAGCAAACCCCCCTCGCAAGGGGAGCCAATTATTCACGGACCCGAATCGCGGCCACGAGGTCAGACTAATCGCTGGTGTCATTGTTTGTCAATAGCACCCATCGCTATTCTTTTTCAGATTCTTCTTTTCGCATGTAAAACCCAGCAAACAAGCGGAACGTGCTAAGCACGATTCTAACCGGTCATTGTATAAACTAGTACTAGGCAGTTGTTTGCAACGGTGATAACCTATTGTTTGTGACGGCTCATAATAATTCCGAGAGTAATTACCTCGAACTACATCCACCCTCCTCCGTTTTTTTGGCTCAGCAGGCGGCGATGTCTGGGAAAGCATTTGCGCGTCGCATCAAACGCGAGTCTGCGATTATCCGATCCTCTTTCTTGGGACCATCGCTCTTGGAGAATCAGCCATCCCCGGTTGCGCGACTGTTACGCGGAGGTCGAGGTGGAGGCGTTGTAAAAATTAAGCTGTTGATTTCCATTTTGTGGATCGCTGTCAGTGAGCCTTACGACGTGAGCTTTTCCGCCAGGACTTGGGCTACGTTGTTGGGTCTTAGCGAACCTGAGACCAAAGGAGCGAGCCGCGTAAACGCTGCGCTGCGACGTCTCGTTGAGCAACAATTTTTAGATTCCGAACCCTCCCCGGGTTTACCACCCCGCTTACGTTTGCTGGAAGAAACTGGACGGGGCCGCCCTTACATTCCGCCGGGGAAAGTTCTGGTTGAAGCAAGGCAAAAAGAAATCGACGCGCTCGATGAGAATCGATATTTCAAGGTTCCTAATGAAATTTGGACCAATGGCTGGATTGCAAGGCTAAGCGGGCCCGGTTTCGTGATGCTGTTAGTGCTTCTCGACCTAGCGTCCGGAAGGAAACCAACAAATTTATGGCTATCTCCCAAACAAGCTGAACGTCGATATCAACTATCTGACGAGACCAGGAGTAAAGGATTTGACGAGCTTGTCGAGCTAGGCATTGCATCCGTACAGTTGCGACTCATACAACGAGATCTCACCCAATCTCCCTATCGCAGAAACGTTTACACCCTCCACCTCGAGAAGCTCAATGAGTCACCTCCAAAATGAGTATCGACAGCGCCAGCTAAATACATGGTCCCGGCAAGGGCATCGATTCCCTCGATTGTGCGGTGATGTCTCTTCTCGTCAGGTCGTTAGCTTGAGTGGGAGCATTGACCACATGCGACGATCACTGATGTCACACCAAATACCAGAGCCCACAGCGGAAGAGCTGGCGCGGATCAATAAGTTATTGCAACGTGTCGGCGGTAAGGATGTTCTGTGGGGTGCAGGGTCGTCACTTGACATCTGGGTGATAGAGCAGCGGGCCCGTCTCGACCAGCAGATGTCTGAGCGGATTCATTCGGCCTCTCAAGCACTAGTTGTAGCGACAGTCGGCTTAGTGATTTGTACGGCTGGTATTATCTGGGCGACGTTTGCCGCTTAGCCCGTCTCTGTGGCCAATGGTTCTGTGTCGCACTTACGGTCAATATCGGCACATTGCGACTTGCCGCTAATACGAGCATTCTGCAGAACCGTTTGACCACTTCCCCTATGCGGATTGTCCTCTGCAGTGAGGCAACAGGATCCTGAGCTGCGTACCGAGCAGCGGAGCAACCTCCTACACCTCAAGGCGCGACGGCCGGGGGCAACGCAGCTTGCACAGCGGCGTCGACCAACTTTTGGGTGCCCTCCACGCGGCGAAGGCACTCATCAGTCAGGCAGCGGTTCGGCGCCGGTGACCCCGGGTCTTCCACCATCACAGGCCGTGCACATCGGCCCAGGCCACGATCGCCCCGGCCACATGCTCGAGGTGCGTCTCGAGCATGAAATGGCCGCCGCCGAGGAGAAGCACCTCCGCGTCTGGGCTGTCATTTCCGAAGGCCTCGGCTCCTGCCGCCGCGAAGATCTCATCGTTGCGGCCCCACACGGCGAGGACAGGAACGGCGCTCTCGCGAAGCCACTCGTGCACGCGCGGGCAGAGCACGCGGTTACTGGCGTAGTCGGCGAACAGAGCGAGTTGCGCCTGGGAAACACCGGGACGGGCAAGCAGGGGGAGGTCGTGTTCCCAGGCGTCCGGGTCGACGAGCGACGGGTCAATGACGCCGTGCGGTACTGCCACTCGACAGCCTCGCGCTCGAGCGCGGGTCGCAGCGCGGCTTCCGTCTGCGAGTTCTGTTCGGCCCCGAATCACCAGATCAGCTTCGTCCTGGCCTGGGCCGAGGTGATCCGCCAACACCCGGGGCGACTCCGCCCCTGTGGCAACGACGAATGCCGGCTAGTTCTTCTCGACCGCAGCCGACCGGGCACCGCGAAATGGTGCTCCATGGCGACCCGCGGCAACCGGATGAAGGCACGCGCACACTTACAGCGGAACCGTGACTGATTCTTCACAGCTAAGTCGCAGCCGCGGCATTCGCTTTCCGCTGCACTTCGTGCGTCGTTGCACTTAGTGTAGATACGTGATTCAGGACATCGCCCCCGATCGACGGGCCGAGCTCAAAGCCCGGCACCGCCAGGCCATCCTGAACGCCGCCGATTCGCTCATTCGTGAACGCGGCAAGCCTCGCTTCAGCGTCGACGAGCTTGCCAAGCGAGCGGATGTCGCCCGCCGCACTGTCTTCAATCACTTCTCATCGCTTGACGACGTGATCATGACCACCTGCACGCGGGTAGTGAGCGATGCTGTCGAAGAGTTCCGGGCCACCACGGCGGCCATGCCGGTGGGCGACGGAAGCCGCGTCGCGCTGTTCGACGAGATCACTGCGACGCTGCGCAATATGGACCTCCCGACGGTGGTCGCCTACCTCTGGCGCGTGCTCTCCGACGAGGACAACGCCGGAAAGTCGCAGATGGCCGTGCAGGACGTCTTCACCCGCACCACCGAGCAGCTGTCGGCGGAGATGGCGCAGCGCAGCCGCGAGCTCGACGAGTTCGAGGTCGCCGTCATGGTCACCTCGCTCATGAACGGGATCGCCGTCGTCTGCCGGTACTGGATGGTGCAGACCGGAGCGGAACTCACCGAGGCCTCGCGGAAAGTTTGGGATGACCTGCTCGACCGGCTCATCACCAGCGTCCGCGCCGGATACGCACCGCCCGCCTGACCGCCCCCACACTCTTTTCTGCCCGCTTGACGCACTACCGCACCGCCCTGCACCACCGCACCGCCCTGCATCACCTCACCCGCTTCACCTCTCCGCTCTCATCGACGCGACGCGAGACGCACCATCCCGTCACCGCCTAACACGAAAGAACCTGAGGAACATGGCATCCCTTCTCTACCGACTTGGTCGGTTCTCCGCCCGCCGCGCGTGGCTGGTCATAGTCGCGTGGGTGGTCATACTCGGCCTCGCCGGCGGCGCGTTCGCGCTGTTCGGCGGCACGCTCACCTCGTCCGTGAGTATCCCCGGCACGGCAACCCAGAAGGTGAGCGACGAGCTCGCCGAGAAGTTCCCCGCAGCCAGCGGCGGGCGCGGCACGGTCGTCTTCACCACCACAGACGACTCCGCGTTCACTGCCGAGCAGCAGGCCGCGATCGGTGAACTGCTGACCAGCACCACGGAGCTGGACAACGTGACATCCACCACAAATCCATTTGAGACCCAGGCTCAGCTCGACGGCCAGGCACAGCAGGTCGCCGATGGTCGCACGCAGATCGCTGACGCGCAGGCGCAACTCGACGCCGGCCAGGCTCAAATCGACGCCGCTACTGCCCAGCTCGCCGCGGGCAGGCAGCAGCTCGACGCCGCGCGCGCCCAGGCAGAGGCCGCCGGACAGCTCGCCGCCGCGGAGACCCAGCTCGCCGCGCAGCAGGCCGAGATCGAGGCCGGCGCGGCCGCAATCGCCACCCAGCAGACGACCCTCGACCAGGGTCGGACCGAGCTTGAGACGCAGAGCACCACTCTGGAGGACGGCTCAGACCTGCTTGAGCTCGCCGCCGAGATCCGCCAGGTGTCCTCAGACGAAACCACCGCTGTTGCCAGCATCCAGTTCGATACCGGCCTCAACGCGGTCCCCGCCGAGTCGAAGGAAGCTGTCGTCGAAGAGATGACGAATGCTGACATCGACGGTGTTGTCGCCGAGGTATCGAACGATATCGCCGCCACCATCCCCGAGGTGCTCGGCCCAGGAGAGATCGGCGGCGTGATCGTTGCCGCACTCGTGTTGTTCATCATGCTCGGCACCCTGATCGGCGCGGGACTCCCCCTGCTCAACGCCCTCGTTGGCGTGGGTGTGGGTGTGCTCGCCTCTCTCGCTCTCTCCGGCTCCGTGGAGATGATTTCGGTCACGCCGGTTCTCGGTGTGATGCTCGGTCTCGCGGTCGGAATCGACTACTCGCTGTTCATTCTCAACCGGCATCGCACCCAGTTGCGGAGCGGTGTACAGCTGCACGAGTCCATTGGCCTGGCCAACGGCACCTCGGGCAACGCGGTGGTGTTCGCGGGCGCCACGGTGCTCATCGCACTCCTCGCCCTCAACCTCACCGGAATCCCGTTCCTCGGGCTGATGGGAACGGTCGGCGCGGTCTGCGTGTTCGTGGCGATCCTCATCGCTATCACGCTAACCCCGGCACTGCTGCGCCTGGTCGGCGAGAAAATCCTGACCAAGAAGGCGCGCGCCCGCATCGGCAACGCCGATCACCACGCCAGTGTGCCGAGCAAGCCGATGAACACCGTGCGCGCCGTGGTGACGGTTGTCGCTGGCGTTGCCGTGCTGCTCATCATCGCGATCCCCGCGCTGTCGATGCGCCTCGGCCTGCCGGCGGGGTCGTCTGAACCGGTCGACTCGAGTGCCTACAAGGCGTACAAGCTCGTTGACGACAAGTTCGGTGCCGGAGTCAACGGTCCGCTGCTTGTCGTCGCCGACCTCGAAACCGCCGTCTCGGAGGACCAGCTGGTCGCCGAGCAGGTACGCATCGGAACCGCCCTCAAGGCGGAGAACGATGTGGTCGCGGTCGCCCCGATTGGCGCGTCCGACGACGACCTGCTCCTCGCGTTCCAGGTCATCCCGGGCGAGGGACCGACGAGCGAGTCGACAGAGCAGCTCGTGCGCGATCTGCGCGGGCTCGAGATCGACGGCGTCGCGTCACTCGGTGTCGCGGGCAACGCCTCAGGAAACATCGACGTCAGCGAGAAGCTCGCCGACGCCCTGCCGCTGTATCTCCTCGTGGTCGTCGGGCTGTCGTTGATCATCCTGATCTTCGTGTTCCGCTCGATCCTCGTGCCGATTACCGCGACCCTCGGGTTCGTCCTGTCGCTGTTCGCGTCCTTCGGCGCCATCACCGCCGTGTTCCAGTGGGGCTGGCTCGCGCCGGTCTTCGGGGTGCACGATCCCGGCCCCATCCTGAGCTTCCTGCCGATCCTTGTGGTCGGTGTGCTGTTCGGGCTCGCCATGGACTACCAGCTGTTTTTGGTCAGCGGCATGCGGGAGTCGTACGCCCACGGCACCCCTGCGCGGCTTGCGGTGCAGCGCGGAGTGCACGCGGGTCGCACCGTGGTGATCGCCGCGGCGCTCATCATGACCTCGGTGTTCTCCGGGTTCGTCTTCTCGAACTCGGTGATGATCCAGTCCATCGGCTTCGGACTGGCCATCGGTGTGCTCTTCGACGCATTCATCGTGCGCCTGCTGATCATCCCCGCCGTGATGCACCTGCTCGGCGACGCCGCGTGGTGGATTCCGAAATGGCTCGACCGCATTCTGCCGAACGTTGACGTCGAGGGTGCTTCGCTCGAGCGCACCCATCCGGTCGCTCCCGCTGCGGTACCCGAGGTCGTGACCGCGCCTCGCGCGTAACGGCTGCAGCGAGAACCACAACGGTACGAGCAACACCCCAATCGGAACGGGCGCGTGGTGAGCAGAAATGCTCGCCACGCGCCCGTTCCTCTGTTCCGTGCCAGGCGTGCAGTGTGCTGGCGTAAGGACCAGGCGGCGCTACAGCTGTGCGGGCTCGAGGGTCGGCTCAGTCGCGACCGCGGGCGCAAGAGCGTAGACGATGGCACGCGCGACAGACACCGTGACCCGCTCCCCCACGACGGGGCGATGGCTGCGGCTGCGACACCGCAGCGACAGCCCGTCCCAGTCGAGCACCACATCGTTGCCGTCCCGGCCGAACAGCGACGACACCACCGTCGCCTCGTTCGCAACAAAACGGGTACCGGCATCACGCCCGCCCGATCCCGAGGCCGGCGCGATCTCGACGTCCTCGGGCAGAATCGCGATCTCGCAGCTGCCGGTTGAGCGCACGCCCTCGAGGCGGGATGGCTGCACGATGAGCGGATGCCCCGCCGCCGCGAAACCGTCCGCGGAGCTCATCCCGGTGATAGTGGTTGCATCGGACAGAAAGCGAGCGACGAGCGCAGACGCCGGGCGGGCCAGCATCTCCGAGGGCGTGGCGATCTGTTGGATCCGACCGGAATCGAGCACGACCACCCGGTCGGCGAGGGCAAGGGCCTCGTCCCGGTCGTGAGTGACGTGCAGAACCGTGAGTCCCATCCGGCGGGTGAGCGCCTGCAGCTCGATCCTGAGCCGATCACGCAAGGGCTCGTCAAGGGCCGACAGTGCCTCATCGAGCAGCAGCACGCGCGGCTCGGCGACGAGTGCACGCGCCAGCGCCACCCGCTGGCGCTGGCCGCCCGAGAGCGTCGCGGGATCTCGGCGTGCGAAGTCCTCCAGTCCGACGAGGGTGAGGGCCTTCTCCACCCGTTCGGTCCGCTCCCGGCGGGCAACACCCGAGCGGCGCAGCGGGTAGTCCACGTTGCGCCCGACGTTCCAGTGCGGCCAGACGGCGTGCTGCTGAAACACCATGCCGAGCCCCCGCAGCTCCGGCGGGACAGACTTGCCCGCCTCCGCCACGGTGCGGTCACCGATGCGAATCGTGCCAGCGGTGGGTGTCAGAAAACCGGCGACGGTGCGCAAGAGCGTGGTTTTGCCGGAGCCGGACGGCCCGAGTAGTGCGACGAATTCGCCGTCGGCGATGTGCAGGTCGATGTCGGCAAGACCGACGGTGCCCGACGGGTAGCGGAGGGTAACGGAGTCGAGAGATACGGAAGCCACGGTGACCTTTCAGCGGGGCGAGCGGGCGGCGAAGCCAAGCCCGGCCAGGCCCACTATCGTGATGATCAGGGACAGTGCAGACGCGGTGTTGTACGAACCGGCCTGCTGGAGGTTGAAGATCGCCACCCCCAGAGTCTGTGCGCCGGGTGACAGCAGCAGCACCGACAGGGTGAGTTCCCGAACCGCGGTGAGCGCGACCAGCACCGTTCCGGACACGGCTGCGGGAATGGCCATCCGGCAGGAGATGTCAACGAGCGCACGCAGCCTCGTTGCGCCGGAGGCCCGGGCCGCTTCCTCCGCCGTCAGCGGTGTCGCACTCAAGGGCGCGGCCACCGCCTGCACCACGAGGGCAACGAACGAGGTGATATAGGCGCAGAGGATGAGCCACGGGGTGTTGAACAGTCCGATGCGCGGCGCGATGACGAGCCACGCGACGGCGATCACGAGCCCGGGTATCGCTTGCGGGAGGATCGCGAGCGCGTGCAGGGCCCGGTTGTCGCGGGCCTTCGTGCGGGTCACCAGTGTTCCGATGCCAAGACCGAGGACGCCGCAGATCAGGCCGGCCAGGGTGGCGAGCATGATCGAGGTGGTCGCGCCCGTCACGGTTCCTCGCGCGGTGACCGCCCTGGTGATGTTGTCGAGGGTGAGGTTCTCCAGCGTCAGCGGCACCCCCGGAGCCGGCAACAGCGATTGGCTGAGCAGCGCGAGCAGGGGAAGGACGGTAATCGTGAGCACAAACGTCCAGGTGAGCACGGCGACGACAACGCGGCCACGCCCCAGCGGGAGGCGCTGCGGCGTCGAGGTCGAGGAGTCCAATTCCCAGCGACGACGGGATGCCACGAGGTCAAGCACGAGGGCGGCCAAAGCGACCACGAGCAGAACCGCGCCGATGGTGGCGACTACCTCGAGCGGGCGATCCACCGTGCCGGACTGGATGTAGCGGTAGACGAGGGTGGAGAGCGTGACGAAGCGCTCGGGCAGGCCGATGATCGACGGAATCCCGAAGTCGGCCAGGTTCGAGACGGCGATCAGGGTGAAGGAGGAAAGCAGCGCCGGACGCAGCAGCGGCAGTGTGATGTTCACCAGCGCGCGGAGGGCCGATGCGCCGCCGATGCGCGCCGCGTGTTCGAGGTCGGTGGGGATGCGGCGCAGGGCAGCCGATACGACGAGCATCGCGATGGGGTAGCTGTGCACGATGAGGAGAAAAACCACGCCGTCGCCGCCGTAGATGATCCAGAGGGGCCCGCCGAACTCGTCGCGCCACCAGAGATTGACCGGGCTGGTGGGCCCGGCGATGCCGATCCAGGCGATGGCACCGACGAAGGGAGGCACGAGCAGGGGGCTGAGCGCCAGCAGGCGGAAGACCCGCCGCCCCGGCAGGTCGGTGCGGTCGAACAGGATCGCCAGGGCGGATCCGACCACAACGGCGCCCGCCGCCGAGAGCACGGCCGAGACCAGGCTGTTCACGCCGGCTTCGAGAACGTCGCCCTCGAGCAGCAGGGCGAGGTGGTTACCACCGGCGGCAAGGGCGAGCACCGTGCCGAGCGGCACCACCACGAGTGCCAGGCACGCCAGCCACAGCAGGGTGCGGGTAATCGTCACACCATCGGGTCTGCGTCGGCCGGGCTCCGGTTGCCCCGGGCGCACGCCCTTGCGGGTCCGGCCAGAATCGGCCGAACCCGCAAGGGTGTTGCTACGTGTTGCGCTCATTACAGTACGACTACCTCAATACGGGTGTTGCTCGTGGACGAGCGTCTACGAGAACAGCTCGTTGAACTTCGCGACCGCCGCGTCCTGCGTGCTGCGAATGGTCTCGAGGTCGGGCGAGAGTACGGCGATGTCATCCATCGACGGGGCACCCTCGGGGGTTCCGACGTCGGAGCGCACGGGGAGGTAGGACTGCTCGACGGCAAGCTTCTGGCCTTCCTCGCTGACGAGGAAGTCTACGAAGGCCTCCGATGCGGCCTGCGCGTCGGTGCTGGCGAAGATTCCCACCGGCTGGGACACGTAGGGCACGCCCTCGGTGGGGTACGACACCGCGATCGGTGAGCCCTGCGCGGCGAGTTCGCGCACGAGGTAGTCAACGACGATGCCCACGGGCTGGGTGCCCGCCGCAATCGCCTGCGCGACGGGACCGTTGCTGTCGGCGATCACGGGCTCGTTCGCGGCGAGCTCGGTGAGCCAGGCCTCGCCCAGCTCCGGCTCCGCGAGCCAGACTGCTGCGTTGTAGGCCGCGGCTCCTGACACGTCCGGGTTCGGCATCACGATCTGGCCCGAGTACTCGGCGTTGGTCAGCTCCACCCACGAGGTGGGTGCGTCGTCGATCATGCCCGTGTTGTAGGCGATGACGGTGGGGATGATCCGCGTTCCGGTGTAGTAGCCGTCCGGGTCAACGACATCGGGGTTGAGAGCATCGACGTCGGCGGGCGAGTACTGCAGCAGCAGGTCTTCGGCGGCGTAGTCCTCGAACGTTCCCGAATCCGCGGCGAGCAGCACATCCGCCTGCACGTCGCCAGAGGTGCGCTCCGCTTCGATTCGCGCCGTGAGGTCGCCCGTACCTGCGCGGAACACCTCGACGGTGACTTCGGGGTGCACCTCGTTGAAGGCAGCGACCAGGGCGTCTGCTTTCTCCTGCGGTTCGGACGTGTACAGGGTGATCGTCGCGGGCTCGAGCGCGTCGTCGGTGGCAGGCGCGGCAGGCTCGGCGGCGCTGCATCCCGCAAGAAGGATGGTTGACAGCGCGAGGGCCGAGACGGCGGTCGTGCGGGTGATGCGGGTCATGATGTCCTTCGGTGTGTTTGGTGGTGGGGAGGGGTGTGTTGGGAGGTGAACAGTGGTTCTGGGGTGCGCATGCTCACCGAGGTCGCGCTCACGGAGTCCGCGGTGAGGTGCACCAGTGAGAACATCGCCGAGTCGTGGCCGCTCACCACGTTGGGGCCTGCGTTCATCACCTGGTGATAAGCCAGCGATGGTCCTACGGAGATCGGGATGCCGCGCACCGTTGCGGACAGCGGATGATGGAAATGCCCGGCCAGCACGAGGCGCGTGTCGGTGTGCACGAGCGCGTCCAGCAACTCCGAGCCGTCGCGGAGCCCCTGCTTTGCGAGGGTCGGAAGCGGCGAGCCGAGCGGTGCGTGGTGCAGGGCGACGACGGTGCCGAGCGCATGCGGAACGGCAAGCTGGCCGCGGAGCCAGCCGAGCTGCTCGTCTCCGAGAGCGCCGCTGCTGGAGTCCAGAATTAGGATCCGCACGGTGTCGAGAATGACGGCTCGGTAGTGCGCACTCTCGTGGTGCGCGAGTGCCCTGGCCGCCTCCGGGTCATCGTGGTTACCGAGCGCGGTCAGCACCGGGGCGCCGATGCGGTCCTCGAGGCGGGCGAACGCCCGGGCCAGTGCCGGGTACGCCGCGGCGTGACCCCGCTGCACGAGATCGCCGGTGACCACCACCGCCTCGGGGGTGATGCCCGCGTCGAGCGCGTAGGAGCAGACCAGAGCAAGCCGCTCGAGCCCGTTCACGGCGCCGTAGAGGAGTTCGCCGTTCGTTGCGTGCACGTCGCTCACGTGCAGGATCGTGATGCGCCCGGAGTCCGCGCTCATGCCACAGCACCCGCGAGTGGCGTGCCCAACGCGCTGCCGTCACTGAGGGGGAGTTTCACGAACTTGCGCACCGACCCACCGCCTCCCATTCCGTACATTCCACGGAGCGCGGAATGCGGTTACTGAGCCAGCGTGAGCGGACGGGATGAACGTCGGGTTACGTCGGAGTAACTAAGCGACGAACGTTGCGTAGTCACGACGAACCCGCACGGCACGGCGAACCGCAGAGCTACTCGTCCTCGGCGAGAGCCTCGGCAATAACGTGGCGCATCTCCACGACGTCCGAACCGATCCGTTGCGCCAGGAGTGAATGCAGCGCATGGAGGATCACCATGTGGTTGAGCCGGCTCAGGAACGGATCGATGCCGTGCGCGCTGCCCACGGGTGTGGTCACGAGGGCGATCGTGCCGAGGCGCGCAAGCGGGGACCGCGCAAAACTGGTGATAACGATCACCGTCGCCCCCCGATCCGCCGCAGCGCGGCAGGCGGCAAGCGAATGCAGGTTTGCTCCCGAGTAGCTCACCGCCAGGCAGACATCCCCCGGGGCAAGCGAATGCGACGCGAACTGTTGCGCGAGAACATCGCTCGGGGCTTCGACCGAACGACCGATCGTGCTGAACCGCAGTGCGGCATCCTGCAGTGGCGGCGACGAGAAGCCGTTGCCCACCAACACCAGGCGGCGAGCCCCCTCAAGCGCGCGCACCGCCGCCTCGACGGCGCCCGGATCGACGCTCTCGCGCCCAACCCGCAGGGCGTCCACCGCCTCGTCGAACAGCACGCCAACCGGATCATCGTTGGTCTCCGGGAGCGAGGGCGCCGCCCGCGCGAGTTCGAGGCGGAGGTGCTGGAAGCCCCGAAAGCCCAGGCTCTGGCAGGCACGGATGACCGTCGCGGCCGACGTCTCAGCGGCGGCAGCGAGCTCGGAGGTGGACCAGTCGGTGACCTCGGAGGGTCGCGCCAGAATGACGCTGGCGACCCGTCTTTCGCTGGGTCCGAGCTGAGGCGACCCGGCGCGCAGGCGCGCCATGACCGTGCTTTCGCCCCAGTTTCCGCTCATCGAATCCCTACTTTCTTGCGACCACCGTCGTCACAACCGACCGAACGAAGAGTACGCTACCGAGGAAAACTCCGAACAACGTCGTGCGAGAGACGATGCCGGAGCCAGTCGCTGCCCGGTGATACTTCGGCCAGCCTGGCGGGCTAGAACCGGCCGCCGCCGCGGCGGGAGCGGGTGCCGCCGCCACCGAAGCTGCCGGGTCCGCGACTTCCGCCGCCGCGACCACCGCCACCGCCGCCAAACCCGCCGAAGCCGCCCCCGCCGCCTCCACCACCAAAACCGCCTCCACCGAAGCCGCCGCCACCGAACAGGCCTCCCCCACGGTTGCCCCCACCGAGAACGGAATTGATGATGATGCCGCCCAGCACGGCCCCCATCATCCCGTTTCCGCTCGATCCACCGCCCGTCCCGGGCATACCGCCGAACCCGCCCATGTTAGAGCTGAACCCGCTGACGTCCTGTTCGGCGAGCTGGATGGACTGGCCGGCGAGGTCGTCGGCCCGCTGGGCGTGCGCCAGCGCGAGCGCGGGGTCGGTCGGGGCGGCAGCGTGGGCGGCGGACACGAGCCTGCTGGCCTCGGCCAGACGGGTGCGCGCCTCTGCCCCGACGCCCCCTCGGCGCGCGGAGATGAAGTCGGTCGCCGCCGACACCTTGCTCTCGGCGGACCCGAGCACCTGCCGGAGGGCCGCGCTGGCCCGGCGGTCCTGCGACTGGCGGTCGCGCACCGCGGCGAGAACACCGTCGATGTCGCGATTGGCGAGTTCGAGCTGCTGGGCCAGGCCGTGAGCATCGACGGCCTCAGCACCGAGCTGGCGCTGAACTTCGGCGACGGCTGTGGTGGTGGATGATGCGACCGCCGCAATGGAACCCTGCGAGTCACCCGCCGCAGCAAGGGCGCGGGCGTCCACGAGGTCACGCTGCAGGTCGGCGATGGCGGTATCGATCGCCGCGCGGGTGGCCGCGAGGTCGGTGCCCACCTTGTCGATGGCGTCGAGCAGACGCTGCGCCTGCGCGACAGCCTCCTGGGCCGCCTGGACACCGACGGCTGCCTCGCTCAGTTCGGCGGCAGCGACATCCTCCTCGGCTCCGGCAAGGGCGGTGCTCGCGAAGGTCAGCCGCTCGGCCGCCTGCTCGGGGTTGTCGGCGACGGTGTTCAGGGTGGTGTCGGTGAATCGTTGACTTAGCGCCTGCAGGGTGGCGCGGGCGGCCTCGATCCGGGGCTCTGTCGCGGCCAGGTCAGCCCGCACGGCGGCGATGGCGGTCGGCACGTTCTTCTCAAGTTCGCGCAACTCGTCGAACGCGTCTGCCTGCTCGTCGAGCACGGCGTTCGCTTCTTCACAGAGCTCGATGATCCGGGAGTTCCAGTCGCGGGCCTGGGCTTCAGAGTCCGGCTCGGCGTCATCGAGCTTCTGCTTCAGCCGGAATGCTTCCTCGAGCTGGGTCTTCGACAGGGCGAGGGCGCGGGTGAACGGCTCGGCAGCGGCGCCGTAGGAGGCGATGGCGAAACCGAGTTCTTCCTCGCTGGTTTGCACCGCATCATCCGTCTGCACGAGGGCACTGCCCGCTCGCTGCTGCAACTCGGCGAGAGGAATGGGCGGCGGCTGGACCGCCGCGGAACCCGCTCGCCGCTCACCGCTCTGGACGCCCGCGGCAGACTTGCGGCGGGACCGGGCAATCAGCAACACGATCAGGGCAAACCCGGCGAGCACAACCAGCGCGACCACGATCAGGCCGCCGCCGAAGCCGCTGCCTGTACCGCTTTCCGTGGCGCCTCCGCCCCCGACGGCGTCACCGAGCCCTTCGGCCGCGGCGATCGCGGCGCCCTCCCAGTTGTCTTCGCGCAGCTGCGGCTCGACCAGGTCGTTCTCGATGCTCGCGAGCTGGTCTTCGCTGACCGGGCCGGCCGAATCCCCGGACAGGTAGTACGCGCGCCCGCCGACTGCGACGGCGAGCAGGTAGTCGGTGGGGCCGAGGTTGTTGAGGGAGGCCGTGCTGTTTGCCCAGTCCGCGGCGTTTTCGGGGCCCGTGAACTGGTCGACGTAGACAACGTAGAGGTCGATTCCGTCGGCGTTGTAGAGCTCGTCGGCGGCCTCCTCGATAGCAGCGGTGTCGCCGCCCAGCACGCCCGCGGCGTCGACGACGTGGGTCGACCCGAGCTCGACCGGTTCCTCAGCCGAGGCGGGCAGGGCGCCCACGGAGACCAGCGCAGTGGCCAGCACGGCCACGGAGAACAACATTCTCTGCATTTTCATACTCACGACAGACATCCTCACGACACACATCGGGCACCCCGCCTGCTGCGGAAGCTGCGCCACCCTCAACATAGAATTCTGCACCTCTGCTGGCTAGGCCCCGTGCCGGAGTCTCGGTGAATCGACATCAACCCCGCCGCAGCGTTGGCAGGAAAAAACGAAACGTTGTCAAGTTTCTCTGGTGCTCACGGTAGTTAATGAGACAAAATTTGGTAAATGAGCCCCGACTCGCCGAATCCGCCCAGCGGAGAGGACGTTTCGGTTCCTCCGAGCCCATCATTTGACTCGAATAACGAGGGGGATGCCGCGGCGCAGACCACCGGAGCGGGGGCCAGCGACGCTGAGGGCAGAGACGCTGCGGGCGGTGACGCTCCGGGCGGTGACGCTCAGGATAGTGACGCTGAGGGTAGTGACGCGGCGCTCCTCACCCGGGCACGTGCCGGTGACAGTGACGCGTTCGCCGCGTTGTGGCGAAACAATGTCAAGCGCGCTCGGGCCCAGGCACAGCAGTTTCCCTCGCTCGATGCCGACGATCTCGTTGCGGAAGCGTTCGTCCGGGTCATGGGCATCATTGGCCGCGGCGGCGGGCCGGACTCGGCGTTTGGCGCCTATTTGGTCACCACCGTGCGCCACCTCGCCGAAGAGTGGGGTCGCGCGCCGCGACCGTACTCGGTGGATGATCCCAGCACCTCGGAGAATGACGCGCTCGTGACCTCCTCTTCTGCCACGATGGCGGAGTCTCGCGCCGACAGCACGTTGGTGGCGGAGGTGTTCCGGGAGCTTCCGGAACGCTGGCGCGACGCCCTCTGGCTGAGCGACGTGGAGGGATTGCGGCCCCGCCAGATCGCTCCCCGGTTGAAACTCAGCGCAAACGCGGCGTCAGCCCTGCTCGTGCGGGCGCGTCGCGGCTTCCGAGACGCGTGGATAGCGCGCCAGCTCACCCGCGCCGGTTCCGAAGAGTGTTCCCGGGTGCTGGAGAAGGTGATCCTGCACACCCGGAATGCCCTGTCGCCCGCGGCGGCGCGCCAGGTGGACGAGCACCTCGCACTCTGCGCGAGCTGTCGGCGAGCCGCTGACGAAGCACGCGCTCTGGCAACCGGACTGATCTGGGCCACCCTTCCCGCACTATTGGGCGGGTCAGCCCTTGCTCATCAGAGCCTGGGAGAGCCCGGACTCGTGGCAGCGGCCCACGTGGGCGTGACCACGACGGTCGCCGCGAAAACCGGAGCTGTGGTTGCATCGATCAGCCTCGGCGCGACAGCAGCTCTCGCAACCACCTGGTTCGTTGTCGTCGCGGTGCTCCAGCCGGCCGTCCTCCCGGAGGCCACACCACCCGAGGTCATCAGGGCTGAGGATAAAAGTTCGGCGACCACAACGGCTGCGCCCACGCCTTCGGCCACACCGACCCCCACGGGAACGCCGACTCCCACGGCGACACCCGTTCCCTCGGCGAAACCCATCCCGGCCGACGAGCCACCCTCGTCATCGAGACACCACCCGGACGACGATCCGGCGAGCGCCTCGACCACCGCGCCGAGCCCGAATCCAGGCTCTGCATCCACACCAGTTCCGCAACCCGCGCCGGTGCCCGTGCCCGTGCCCGTGCCCACTCCCGTTCCACCGTCCGTTCCGGTACCGGAGCCAGAGCCTGAGCCTGAGCCTGAGCCTGAGCCTGAGACACCCCCCGCACCCACACCGCTCGCTGCGCCGACAATGCGAGTCGACGTCGATCCACTCGAACTCGTCCTCCCAATCATCTCGGGCACGCGCGCCCAGATCGGCGCCCGGGTGGAGCTCGTCAACAGCTCCCTCCGCGTTCTCGCCTCCGCGACCGCGTCGTCCGACGGGACCTGGAGCATCATCGACCTGAGAGAGATTCGCGCCGGCACAACGCAGCTCTCCGTCAGGCAGGTTTTCGAGGGTCGCACCTCGGCCATTGGCCCCTCCGTCGCGGTGACGATCCGACAGCCGCCGACTCTCACCAGCCCGCTCGCGGGCAGCACGGTCTTTGCTGCGGGTCTGCGAATTTCGTTCAGCGGCGAGCCCGGAGCGTCGGTGCAGCGCGTCGTCAACGGATCACCTCGCGCGGACGTAATGCGCATCGGCGACGATGGCACCTGGTCGGGCGACTTCACGACCAGCGCGGGCCTGGTGACGCTCGGACTTCGCTATTTTGACCCTCTAACGGGGCGATTTGGGCCGACTTTTTCGACCTTCTTTACCGCTGGGTAAATTCTTTCTGACGGAACGTCACGTTTTTGAGCTGAGTCCCTCTCTATAAAAGAGGGCGAATGCTCTCGACGTGCGGCGCACGACAGCACTCCCGTGAGGGACCTGCGCGCCCCATCGATTCTTACTACCCGGAGGTAAGTCCCTTGCTACGTACCCGTTATTCGTCGCGCCGAAAACCCGTGATCGCTGCAGTGACAGCTGCCCTGGTTCTCGCCACCATGACCGTGCCCGCCGGAGCTGCGATTGCCGCCGGCACGGCCACGCTCGCCATCACCAAGGCAAACGATCTCGCCGGTGCGCCGCTGCAAGCGGGGGACGACATCAACTACACCCTGTACCTCTCCTGCTCGAGCATCGAAATCGACTGCGCGAACTTCACCTTCGAAGACACTCTCCCGGCTGAGCTGGTGGTGGATGTCGCGAGCCTGCCCACCTCGACACCGTCACGCCTGGTCACCTACGACAGCGCGTCGCACAAGCTCACGATCGTCTACCAGCAGCGCCTCGACAATCCGACGGGCACCGGGCTGCTCGCCGGCACCAACGAGACACTCGACATCAAGATGACGCTGCCCGCGGACACCCCGCTCCTCGACGGCGCCTCCATCAGCAACAGCGCCACCGTGACCGCCGACAATGCGACGCCCCAGACGGCGACCGATGTCGTTCAGGTGACCGTTCCCCGTGTGGTCACGCCCGTTGCCACCAAGCAGTGGCCAGGATCAGCGGCCGTCGCCGGAAGTGCGGCGACGAGCACAGTGCACCTGGGTGTGCGCAACGCGTCGTCCAGCTCAGCCAAAGTTACTTCTCTCGCCGTTACCGACGACGGATCTGAGGTATTCGATCGGTTCAACCTGCGCGAGGTCGCACTCGTGTCTTTGCCCGCCGGCACGGATCGGGCGCAGGTCTTTTTCTGCACCGACCCCACACTCGAGTGCGCCGACGGCGCGTACACGGGCGGCGGTACCCTGACGGCGGCCGCAGCGTTCGCGTTCCCTGCCGGGGTCGACCCCGCCACAATCACGGGCGTACGGGTCGTGTTCTCCCACTCCGCAGGAACCCCGATCCCCACCTCAGCGACGGCGGGCTTCATCGACCTCACCCTCGCCCTCCGCAGCACAATCCGCTCGACGGGCGCGGAGCAGAAACCAACGGAACGCACCACGGTGGCCAACTGCGCGACCCCCAGCGCGACAGATTCCACGGGCGCGACCACGGTCGGCACCGCTGCCTGCGCGTCGAAGGACATCCTTCCCGACACGTTGGTTCTCACCGCCACCAAGTCGTTCTTTGCCGACACCAATCAGAATTTCTCGCGGGATGCCGGGGAGCACGCGGTCATCAACAAGCGCTCACCCGTGTCCGCAGTGGTGCGCGCCACCAACGAATCGCCGTTTGCTCTCGCCGAGGTCACCATCGCCGAACCGGCGGCCACCGCGCCCGCCGAATTCGCAAAGTTCGACACGGAGATCGTGCGTCTCACACTTCCCGAGGGCGCAGCATCCGCTCTCCTGTTGATCGGCTACTCCGACGGCTCATCCACCACCACGACCCACACGGAGAACACCCTGATCAGTGACGCCGCCCGCCCGGGCGTGCGCATCACGAGCGTTTCGGTCACCTACCGGGGAGCCGCAGGCGCGGCCACCATCGTTCCCGGTGCGTCAGCATCGCTCGGCTTGTCCGGACTCCTCAACGCGCTGGTGACCAACGACGACCTGGCCGGCGGCAGCAGCGCCGGCGTCGACAACTGCGCCCGGGTGTCCGGTATCGCGAACACCACGAACGGCACGGGCGCATCGGCGGCAAATGCCTGCGACACGGTCGCCGTGGAAACAGCGCACCTGGCCGGTACCGGGGTCAAGACCGTCGGGCGCGCCAGCATCCCGTTCGGTGAACCCATTCCGTTCACGCTCCGCTTCACCAACAGTGGCAATCTGCCCCTCACCACTCCCGTGATCACCGATCCCCCCGTCGACGCGAGCGATCGCCCGACGGTGGCCGGCAACCCTTTCGCGGTTCTTCGCATCGTGGACGCCGCGGTGACCAAATCATCCGGAACCGGGGAGGCAACGATCGAGGTGTTTGATCCGGCGGCCGACGCGTGGGTCGCCTTCGATCCCGCAAACGCAGCGCTGCTCGACCGTGCGACCGGAATCCGCGCCTCACTCGCGGGTGAGCTTCCGACCACCCAGTACTTCCAGCTCAACCTCACCGCCGAGCGCCGCTCGGGTACGCCCGATGGCACGGCGCTCAGTAACTGCTTCGTGCTGACCGCGACGGGCTACGTCGGTGCAGAACCCGCCTGTTCGCCGGCCACCAGCACCGGGCCGACGGCAGACGGCGCCTCCGTGAACAAGATGATCACCCCGAGCGCACTGCCGGTGCGGGTCGCGGGTCTGCCCGAGCAGTACACCTCGGTGAACCTCACGGTTCGCAATACCGGAAACCTCAGCGCCCGCGAGTTGGGCATCGAAGACGGGGACACGAAGTTCTTCGAGTCGGTCGATTTTGTGGACTTCACCGCGATGACCCCGCCCGCGGCATCCGCCTCTGGAAGCACGGTCCGGATCGACGCCTATGTGAAGGGCGCCTGGGTACGCGGAGTGCCGGCGGAGCGCGCAGCACTGCCCACCGGCGTCGCCGAGGGCGAGGTGACGGGTATCCGTGCAACGTTCGGCAGCACGTCTACAGCCAACGGCGGTCACGTGTTCACGCCGTGCGGCGACGAGCGTTGCACGGGAAAAGTCACGTTCAGGGTCACCCCACGCGCCACCCTGCGCAGCGACGCGTCGACCGCGGTCGCCAGCCCCATTCACAATACGGCGACCGGGTTCTACGCCACCTGGCTTCAGGCTCCCGGAGTGACGGAAAAGACCGACCCGGTCACCAGCACCCTGGAACTGAACGGTGGCACACCGCGTCTGGACGTCGACAAGACCCCGAACGCCGTGATCTCCCCCGGGGAACGAGTGCCGTTCACCCTGAAGGTCACCAACACGGGAACCGCCAGCATTCCGAACCTGCGGGTGGTGGACTCGATTCCTGCGGGCCTGAGCTTCGACGAGGAGTACGCGGGCGACAACGGCCAGCCCTTCAGTATCACCGCCGTCGATCTGCCCGCCGGAACTCCGGCAGTTCCCGCGCCCACATTCAGTGTGGTGCGCGAGGGCGAGCACGTGGCCCAGGCGACGTTTGACTTCGGTGCGTGGATGCTCGCCCCGGGGGCAACCTTCAGCATCGTGGTGCAGATGAAGCTGGAGCCCGGCGTGCTGGCGGGCCAGCTGCTCACCAACACCATGGCGGCCGGCTCCCCCATTGCGGGGCTGGCCTGCGAGAAGGGTGATGGAACGTCGGGCGACGGTTCATTCGGCGTGGGCACCTTCTGCACCGACACCGCTACCGCGCGTACCCGCGCCGGTGCGTCGTTCGAGTCGCGAAAGTGGATCGCCGGCAATCACGATCTCGGCTGGTACAACGGCGAGAGCGCCCGGCCCGTTCCGATCGGAGACGCAAGCTGCCCCAGTTTCACTGAGAATGGCGAAACCTACACGGCAACCCCGTGTGTCGCTCTCGTGAATCCCGGCGACCCGATCAACTTCCTCATCCGGGTGAGAAACGCCGGCACCGAGCCCGGCACCCAGATGACGATCATCGACCGCCTCCCGGCCGCGGGAGACACCGGTGTTCTCGGCGCCGACCGGGGAACGCAGTGGGATAACCGTCCGACCCTCGCTGCGGCACCCGTGGTGACGGGCGGCGGGTCTGCTCTCGCGCTCGACTATAGTTCGGGCAAAACGCTCTGCACCGAGGACATCGACTACGGAACGCCGGGCACCTGTGCGCCCGACGACTGGACGCCGACCTTTGCCGCAGACGCGACCGCATTCCAGGCTGCGATGGACTTCTCGCAGAAACCCCTCTCCCCCGGAGCCGGCGTGACCATCGCGTTCCAGATGGTGACACCGCTCCGCGTCACCCAGGTGAGCGACCCCACCATCGCGTGGAACTCGATCGCGCACAGCGAAGTGACCCAGCGCGGCGACGGCAGCGCCCGCATTCTCGCCCCCATCGAACCCATCAAGGTCGGTGTGGCGACGAGCTACGGGTCGCTCGTGCTCGAGAAGACGCTGGGCGCAAACCCCGCGAAGGTGCAAACCGGTGACCTGAAATACACCTTCCAGTACGAGTGCACCATCGCTCCCGGCGACGGGACCACAAAAACCGTGGTCGCGTCCGGTACGGAGCGCCTCTCCGTCGGCGCCAAGAAGGTCATTGACGCGATACCGGCTGGCGCGGAGTGTCTTGTCTGGGAGAGCGACGCGAAGGGTGCTGTAAGCGACCACCCCTCGCGCGCAACAGCCCACCGGGTAACCATCGAACCGCACTTCGGTACGCCGGCCCCCGCCCCGATCCCGGTGGCGACGGCACCCATCACCAATAGCTACCCGATGGGCGTTCTGCGGGTGACCAAAGCGGTGACGGGAGATGCCGCCTCCTACGGTGTCGGGCCGTTCTCGGTGAGGGTCAGCTGCGAATACAACGGGGCGGTCGTCTCTGGCTTCCCGCTCACGCTGACCTTCCGGGGTGCGCAGACGCAGGAGGTCGCCGCACCCGTGGGGGCAGCCTGCACAATCACCGAGACGAACGCGGGTGGCGCGACCGACACCAGCATCACGCCGTCCACCCCGGTGGTGATTCCGGCCGTGGACACCGGCGGGGTCTATCTCGCACCGGTGGTGGTCACCAACCGGTTCGATGCGGGTTCGATCGTGATCACCAAGACGCTCACCGGCGTGGGGGTGGCGGCCAACCCCGACCGCGATTACGTGTTCAGCGTGGACTGTTCCTTCAACGGCGTCGACCACGTCTATACGGGGGATGTCACGCTCCGAGCAGTGGGCGACGCGGACACGATCACGTCAGAACCCATCACCGGCCTTCCCCTGGGGGCCGAGTGTGTGGTCACCGAGACGGACGCGGGAGGGGCGGACACCGTTCCTGACCCCGTCACGGTGGTGGTTGTCGCTGACCCGCTGACCGACAACACGGTCACTGTCGGGTTGTGAACGCCTTCTCCGGCGGCGTTGTGGAGCTGAGCAAGAAGGCTGAGGGGGCTCTCGCGGGCACGCCCGCCGTTGCTTCCGCAACCTTCACCGTGCTTGTCACCTGCCAGGTGCCCGTGGTCGTTCAGACGGACACGGCTCCGGGCGACGAGACACTGGCCACCGTGTTCAGCGGCAAGGTTGACATCGGGGCGAATGAAACCATTCGTCTCGACACGCTCCGGCTGCCGGTGGGGGCACGCTGCTTCGGCGTCGAAACAGAAACGGGGGGCGCCACCAGAAGCACGGTGACCCCGTCTACCTTCGCCGACGCGCAGCCGGTTGCCGCTGGCTCGCCAGAACGGGAGCAGGTGCTCACGATTGCGGCCGTGAACACGTTTGATGCTCCCGTGCGCACCGGCGCGCTTCCGTCGACCGGTGTGGGCTCGGTGGGAGCGCCCGCGCTGCTGGCGTCGCTGCTGCTGCTCCTGGGTGGCCTGTTGCTGCTCGCGGGTCGCAGCGCCCAGCGACGCAGTCGCGCACAACACAGCTGAGCGATGCGGACTCACCCCTGCTGGGGTGAGTCCGCATCGGTTGGGCCCTAATGTTGGGGCATGCCTGATCTGAACGATGCCTCCGACGCAGCCTCCGCCGCCGCAACCTCGTCGCGCCGCGCGGCCGACCGTATGCAGGACAGTCCCGTGCTGAAAGTCCTCGCCCGCGGCGGCTTCGCGATGAACGGGCTCCTGCACATCCTGATCGGGGGAATCGCGCTGAGCGTCGCCTTCGGTGGTGGCGGCGAGGCCGATCAGTCCGGCGCGCTCGGTTCGCTCGCGGCCAACCCCGGCGGGGTTTTTGTTCTCGTCGTGGTGGTGATCGGGCTCTTGGCGCTTGGCCTGTTCCAGCTGCTCGAGGCTGTGCTCGTCCGCGGCACCGACAAGGACGCCTGGGTCGATCGCGCCAAGGAAGGCGGCAAGGGCATTGCCTACCTCGCCGTCGGTGCGAGTGCCGCGACCTACGCGCGCGGCGGCAGCTCCGACAGCTCCGGCCAGACGCAGGACTTGAGCGCAAGCCTGCTCGCCGCTCCCGGTGGGGTGTTCGCGCTCGTGGCGGTTGCGCTCGCCATCGCCGCTATCGGTGTCTACTTCATCGTCAAGGGCGCCCGCAAGAAGTTCCTCTCGGACATCGCGGAGCCGCGGGGGGCCGCGACCACGGCAATCGTCGTGCTCGGTGTCGGCGGCTACATCGCCAAGGGAATAGCGCTCGTTGTTGTCGGGGGCCTGTTCGGAATCGCAGCGGCGACCGCCGACCCCTCGGCCGCGACGGGTCTGGACGGTGCGCTCAAGTCGCTGGTTGCGCTGCCGTTCGGTGTCGCTATCCTCACCCTCGTCGCGCTCGGACTGATCTTCTACGGCGTGTACTGCTTCGCCCGGGCGAAGTACGCGCGCCTGTAGGCACGGAGGGCATCCCGCATGCCTACTATCCCGTTCACATAGTGTCAAGGCCCCATTCCCGCTAGGGGCGGCCCGTATATTTTGAATGCGCTCTGCCTTGAGCGCTTACGAGCGAGAGGGAGAGTATTGCACCGGACGACTCCGACTCTCCTGGGTAAATCTTCTGCTCCGCTCACTCCGTCCCAGCCCAGCATCAGAGTGGTATCCGTTCCGGCAGCGCACCCCTATCCCCAGCGGGTCAGCGGGTCCGAGGGGATCACGGTCCTGCCCGATCCGGTGCCCGCGGGCGTACCCGCTGGCCAGTGGTGGCCTCCCGTTGCGCTGGACCCGTCCTGGATCCGCGATAACGCGTCCGCGGCGGACCTGGTGCACATCCATTTCGGCACCGAGTCGTTCACTCCCGAGCACCTCGCGGCCTGCGTGGCGGCGGCGCACGACGTCGGCTGGCCGGTGGTATTCACCGTGCACGACCTCGAGCACCCGCAGTTAAGCGACAGCGACCAGAGCGGCTACCGCGAGCAGCTCGACGTTCTGATCCCGGCCGCGGACGCGCTCATCACCCTCACCGCTGGGGCCGCCCGCGAGATCCAGCGCCGGTGGGGCCGTTCCGCTCTCGTCTTGCCTCACCCTGCGGTGGTGTCGGACGCTTCCGCGATGCCGCAGCCCCCGGCATCCGCCTCATATCGTGTCGAAATGCACCTCAAAGACCTGCGCTCCAACATCGATTCCGTCGCCATGGTGACGGCATTGTGCGGCGCGATCGACGACCTCGCCCGCGCCGGACGCGAGGTGACCGCCCTCGTGCGGATGCACCACCGGGTGCGCGATGCCGCCGCGCGCGCCGAGATCCGGGCGATCACCGCCGGCAGCGAGAGAGTCGAGCTCCTCGAGCACGACCGACTCGACGATTCCGCGCTGGCCCACGCGATTGCGGGCTCGGACGTCTGCGTGCTGCCCTACCGGCACGGCACGCACTCCGGCTGGCTGGAGCTGTGCTGGGACCTCGGCACCGGCATCGCCGCACCGGCGCTCGGCTTCTACGCCGAGCAGCACGCCGATGGCAGCGTTGCGTCATTCTCCGCGGAGCGTTCTGTAGCGCCGTCTGCAGAGCCGGATGGGATGTCGGATGGGATGTCGCTTGCCGCGGCCATCGCGGCAGCGCTCGACTCACCCCGCGCAACCCGACCGGGCTCCGACGACCGGGCGGCAGAAGTGCGGCGGCGGCAGGCGCAGCGCGAGACGGAGCGCGACTCGCTCACGTCCGCGCACGCGGCGCTCTACCGCCAGCTCGTTCTCGACAGAACACCATCCGAGCTCCGATCGTGATGGCCGCGAACCGCCTCCGTATCGTTGTCATCGCTCCCCTCCGGTTTCCGATTCGCCGTCCGCACGCCGGAGGGTTGGAGTCCGCGGTGTGGAACGAGGCCGACCAGCTGCGCGCGCGAGGACACGAGGTCACGATCATCGCGGCGGAGGGCTCGGACGGCACCACTGCGGGCAGCCCGTTTACCACCCCCGCACTCACCTGGCCGGAGGGCGCTCACCCGACGGATGACACCTACCCGGCGAGCTACGAGACGTCGTCTGTTCCCGCGCTGGCACATGCCCTTGACGTAATCGCGGCGCATCCGGAACGATTCGACGTCATCTCCAACCATTGCCTGCACAGCCTTCCGCTTCGCCGCGCGGCCGAGCTCGGGGTGCCGATGATCTCGACGCTGCACACCCCGGTGGACCGGGACATGGTCGAAGCCCACCTGGCCGCGGCGCACCGGGCCGGGACCGGTCGGCCCAGCCACTTCCTCTCGGTGAGCGAGCACACCCGCGCCCAGTGGGCCGCCGCCGGGATCGAGTCGACCGTGCTGAGCAACGCGGTGGATCCGGCAGCCTGGCCGCTCGGTCAGGGGGGCGAGAACCTCGTGTGGTTCGGACGCATCGTCGAAGAGAAGGCGCCGCATCTCGCGATCGACGTCGCCGAGCGTCTCGGTCTGCCGCTCGTCATCGCGGGGCGCATCGGTGACGAGCGGTATGCCGAACAGCACCTCTTTCCCCGCCTCAGTGACACGATTCGATACGTTGGCCACCTTTCTCCCGAGGAGCTGGCGGATGTCGTGGGGCGAAGCGCCTGCTCCATCGGCACCCCCGCGTGGGAGGAGCCATTCGGTCTCGTCGCGCCCGAAGCCCTTATGTGCGGCACCCCGGTTGCGAGCTTCGCGGTGGGCGGCGTCTCCGAGATCGCCAGCGGGAGTGTGGGAATGGCGACCGCCGACCGCGGCGACGTCGCCGGGCTTGCTGCTGCGGCGCACGCGCTCATCGCCCGCTCGCGCACCGAGTCGGGCTTCCGGGAGGCCACGCGCGCGAGTGCGATCGCGCGCTTTTCACTTACCGCCCGCATCGGGGCGCTCGAAGCGCACTTCGCGCGGCTGATGGCCGGCGCAGACTCGCTCGGGTCGCTGGACTCGCTCCCGGAGCAGGCGGCGTGACGCGAATCGGCTGGTACGTCCACCACCACGGACGGGGCCACCTCGGCCGGCTGCTCGCAATCGCTCCGCATGTCGCCGGCGAGATCGTCTGCTTCAGCTCCCTTCCGCAGCCAGCCACCCTGCCGGCCAACTGCCGCTGGGTGCTGCTCGACCGCGACGACGCCGAAGAACCAGAAACGGGCGGACCGGTCCGGCACAGAAACACCGACGCCGGCGGCCTGCTGCACTGGGCACCACTGCTGCACAACGGGCACCGGCGTCGCCTGACCGCGATTGCTACCCAGCTTGATCACAGCCCGGTCAGCGCATTTGTGGTGGATGTCTCGGCGGAGGTCACCCTGTTCGTGCGACTGCTGGGGATCCCGACCGTATTGATTACGCAGCCAGGCACGCGCGACGACATCCCCCATGACCTCGCGTTTCGCGCCGCGACCTCGGTCATCGCGCCGTGGCCGGGCGACCTGATGCGGCCTGCCCACCTGAACGCCCTGCCGCGCGTCGCCTACGTCGGGGGAATCAGCCGCTTTGCCGGCAGGCAGGACGCTACTCCCAGCCTCG
The DNA here is from genome assembly GCF_003003265.1 of Glaciihabitans tibetensis. Classification (GTDB taxonomy): domain Bacteria; phylum Actinomycetota; class Actinomycetes; order Actinomycetales; family Microbacteriaceae; genus Glaciihabitans; species Glaciihabitans tibetensis. The sequence goes on along the minus strand of NZ_PVTL01000006.1, from coordinate 297,763 downwards.
ACGACGCCGCGGCCAGCCTGCCCGCCGCCGCGCCCAGCCTGCCCGCCGCTGCGTCCGACCTGCCCGCCGCTGCGTCCGACCGTCCCGCCCGCTCGGGAAACGCGCGTCCCGAGGTTCTCGTGCTGGGCGGCGCCGGAGGTAGCGACGTGACCGCGGAGTCCATCACCGCGGCCGCCGCAGCAACACCGGGATACACTTGGAGCGCCCTCGGTATACCCGGGTTCGGCGGCGGCTGGTCGGAAGACCCGTGGGTGCAGCTCCGTCGCGCGGACATCGTCGTCGCCTGGGCCGGCCAGAGTTCGATCGCGGATCTGGCTGCTGCGAATGCACGCGCCGTCATCATCCCCCAGGAACGTCCGTTTGAAGAACAGGCGCAGACCGCCCAAGCCCTCGCGCAAGCTGGCCTCGCCGTCGTCGAAACGTGCTGGCCCGCCGCAGACGCGTGGCCCGGCCTGCTCGAGAAGGCGCGCTCGCTGCGTCCGGAGTGGTCCCGCTGGCAGACCGCCGGTGCTGCCGAGCGCGCTGCCGCGGAAATCGAGGCTACGGTGATCGAGGCTACGGCCGGGGCGGTCCGCTCGTGAACCGCGAGAGGTCCAGCCACGCCGAATCCAGTGCGCCGTCGAGCACGCACGCCATGACCCCGACCGTCATCACGCTCGCGTCCGCACCCCGACGCGCCCACGTGCATAACCAGCTGCGAGCCGTGAGGAAGATAGGCGGCGTCACCAGCGTGCTGGTCTGGGTCGGCGATGACACTCCGCCGCGGCTCGCCTCCGACGGCACGCTAGACGACCACTCCCTCGACGCCGGCCGTGCTCTCGCCGAGGGCACCCTCGTCAACCACACCCTCCACGTGCCGCCCGGCCCGCATGGGCTCCGCCTCGCGGCCGCACGCAACGCGGGAGCCGACCGGGCAGTCGCGGCGGGCGCCGACGTGCTCATCTTCCTCGACGCCGACTGCGTGCCCGGTCCCGACCTCATCGACCGGTACACCGCGGCGGCGTCCGAGCACCCCGATACCGTGTTCTGCGGCCCGGTCACCTACCTCCCGCCGGGCATTGATGTGACGGATGCCACGGCGCTTGTCACCGCCACCAACCCCCACACCGCCCGCCCGGCACCCCCGCCCGGGCAGGTACTGCCGGCGACGCCCGACCAGTACACCCTCTTCTGGTCGCTGTCCTTCTCGATGACCGCGAGCACCTGGGCCACCACACCACGATTCGACGAGGGATACGAGGGGTACGGCGGGGAAGACACCGACTTCGCGTTTGCGCTGCGCTCCTCGGGTATCCCGATGGCCTGGGTCGGCGGCGCTCACGCGTACCACCAGCACCACCCCACCTCGTCTCCGCCGTGGCAGCACCTCGACGACATCCTGCGCAACGGGCGTCGCTTCGCCGACCGGTGGGGACAGTGGCCGATGACGGGCTGGCTGGAGGCCTTCGAACGCGGAGGCGCGGTCCGGCGCGACGGCGACGGCTGGGTGCGGGCCTGAGCGGTCTGCGTCGGCCTACTCGGTGACGGCAACGAGCCACCTCTGCGGCGAGCGCCAAGGCGCCGGTGCCCCGTCGGTTCGGCCGCGCCCGGTCACCGATACCGCTTCGGCACGCTCCAGTGGGCGCCGAACTCCGCGTTGAACCGCCGCGGCTCGAACGGACTGGTGCCGCCCGCGGGGTAGCTGGTGAGTTCGCCGAACACCACCCGGTCGGGCAGGTTGTAGAGGTCGACCCGCACGAAATCGGTTTCTGCGGCGAGACGCTCCGCGAGCGCGATCATCGCGTCCAGGCCCGCGGGCCGGGGGTGCGACGGGTCTGCCCAGGCCGGTCCGCCGCTGAGCGCGAGGTGGTTCCAGTCCCGGTCGAAGAAGTCCTGGGTCCGCTGGCCGAACCGGCCGGCGTCGACTTCGATGTAGCGGCAGGACCCGTGGAACACGAAGAACTTGAGGTCATCGGGGATACCGCCGTCTTCACCGGTCAGCAGCTCCTCCACGATGACCTGCCGCGGCACGTGCCCGTACGCCCACTCTCGGTTCGGCCCCTGGCCGTACAGCTGCGCGATCCAGCCCTCTGCAAGCCACGCGAGATGAGTGCGATCAACCGCCGCAGGAAGTACGTGGCGGTATACCCAGCTCCCGGGGTCGGTCGGCAACGTGGCATCCGGCGACGCCCGCGGGGACACGACAACCGCAACCCCGCTGCCGTGCGTAGGCTTCACGACGTACGCCTCCGGCAGGTCGAGCGTGAGCAGATCGCGGGGGTCGGCCGTGATCGCGTAGGCAACGGGCAAATATTGGGCGCCGATGGTGGATGTCACGTACTCACGCACCGCCGCCTTGTCAGCAAAGGTGATGACCAAGGGACGACGGTCCCGCAACATCTTGTAGCGCACCTTCTCGGTGAAGGTGCGCGGGCGGCGCGTCACGAACAGCCGCCACGCGCGCACCAGCCTGCTGCGCTCCCGCCAGACCGGCCTGGAGTTTGGCGGGCTCGCCGGCGCGGGGCTGGCTACGGGCACGCTCGCGTCCGGCACCGTCGCTTCTGGCTCGCTCGCTTCTGGCCCGCGCGCTTCTGACACTTCTTCTGCCGTCACCGGCTGTGCCCAATGGCGGGGTCCGACAGCCGGACGAAGATCCCGTCGAGCAGCTCGCGGAACGACGTGTCGGGCAGCTCCGCCCATTCGCGCCAGGCGACATCGAACGCCGACAAAGCCGCGGCGACGAGGACCTTGGCGGTGAGCGGGTCGCTGATCTTTTCCACCAGGGCAGCGGCGAGCAACTCCTCCTGGAGCAGGCGCCGCTCGCCGAGGTGCGCACGGAGCGACGGTATCGAGCTGATGAGATTCACCTTGGCGCGCAGTCGTGTCGGGTCGGCCTCGGCCTCCGCCACCAGCACCGCCGGTTCGAAGGCGCGACGCAGATGCGTCCAGATCGGCTCCGCGTTTGTCAGATCGAAAGTGCGCAGCAGGCTCGCGTAGTCGAGCTGGGTCGACTGCATAGCCACGATCACGGCGTCTTCCTTGGACGGGAAGTAGCGGAAGAAGGTTGCTCGGGAGATCCCCGCCGCCTTGGCCGCCTCTTCGACCGTGGTGCCGTCGAAGCCGTTCTCGAGAAAGCAGTCGTAGATCGACTCCGCGAGCCGCGCGCGCACCGCGTCCCGGGTGAGTTCTCGAACGCCGACATCCATGATGTTTGAGTCTAGCCAGTGATACGCTATCTCACAGATGAGACTCCGTATCACGACGATCTGAGTGCTCCACCCGACAGCCGGCCGTGAGTGCTCGACCCGACATCCCACTACGCAAGAGGAGAACCACTGTGCCTATCACCAACCTCGACCCGACCGTTGCCCTGATTGTTGTTGACCTGCAGGCGGGAACCGCGGCCAACCCGACGGCCCACCCCATTGCGGATGTCGTCGCACGCAACGTCGAGTTGCTCGCCGCATTCCGCGAGCGCGGACTGCCCGTTGTGCTGGCGAACGTCACGGGAACGCCGGCCGGCCAGACCCAGTACGGCGCCGGCGCTCGCGCGTTCCCGGCCGAATGGAGCGCGATGCTGCCCGCACTCGACCAGCAACCCTCCGACCTCACGGTCTCGCGCGCCACCTGGAGCGCCTTCGCCGGCACCGATCTCGACATGCACCTGCGAGCCCTCGGCGTCACGCAGGTGGTGCTCGCCGGCATCGCAACGAGCTTCGGGATCGAGTCCACTGCCCGCCAGGCCTACGACCTCGGGTACAGCGTGGTGGTGGCCGTCGATGCGATCACCGATCCGCGCCTCGAAGCCCACACGGGCAGCGTCGAGCGGGTGTTCCCGGCTCTCGGACAGCTCGATTCGACCCACGCGATCGTGGCCCTACTCGAAACGTCGCGCGATACAAGTGACGAGATATCGACTCTGGGATAGCCTGCAATAGTGAACCCGGAACCATGCGAAGCGGAATATCAGGGGCGATACGTGCTACAAACCTAGATTTTTTCTCAACTTCGTGTTATCGTCGCCCCGGGTGTTTCATCGCCCCTGGTCACGGCGTTCACCGCTGCAGCTGGGGGTTCCTTCATTCCGGCCTCGGCTGGAAAGTCAGCAGTAAGCCCCTCACCTCTTCCTGCCAAGTCGTGACTGAGGTGAGGGGCTCCCTGGATTCGTCGACCGGGCAGTTCGCGCCGCTCCGGGTCGAAACACCCCGTCGAGTGGGCGCTCCCGTCGCTTTTTCTCGCGGAACGGGTCGATTGCTGTCCGGCCAGCGAGCGTTTTCCCCGTCGAGGGTCGATAGCTGTCCGGTCGATGAGGCTTGGTCGTCGAGTGCCCGTTCCATGGCCACGCTCTGGCTCGGGCTAGCAGTCGGGCTAGCGCTCGACCGGCTCGACCGAAGCAACGCGCCGGCTACGCGCCGAGGTCGTCCTCGCCGAGCGTGCCGGTGATGCGGGGTGGCACCGGGGCGCCGTGCTCGGCGGCGGTAGCGAGGATCGCCAGGCTCTCTAGCAGGGGCGCGGGTTGTTCTTGGGCGCCGGAGACGTACCAGCCTCCGACCAGGAAGGCGCCAGCGACATCCGACCATACGGCCATGCCGGTAATCGTGAAGCTGCCGTACGCACGAACGTGGAACCCCGCGCGCACGAGATCACCGTGGTGCACCGCCGCGACGGTCGCGCGCAGTTCGGCGGTGTCGGAGGCGGGGATGACGACGTCATCGGCCGTCGAGGAGTCCGGAGTGACCGGGGCGAGCAGGCGCAGAGTGCGGTCGGGCTTCATGCCTTGTTCGATGAACCGGCCCGCCATGGTGAGGGTGCGCGCGGACGCGGACAGCACGGCGTCGCCGACCACCACGAAGGTGCCGTAGCGGTCCTCTACGAACGTCGCTCGCATCGGGGTGGGCGCCTCGATCTCCGTCAGTACCGTACCGAGGCCCTTCACGTCGCGGCGGGCGGGGAGCTTCAGAGTATCCAGAGCAGGCACAAGGTTCCTTTCGAGCAGCAGCGTCTTTCGAGCGGCAGCGTTCACACTGTAACGGACGAGGCGCGGGCGGCGGGCTGCAGTGCGCACGGGCGACCGCGGTGCGAGGCGCTCGACGTCAGGGGCAGCTCGTCAGATCAGGGGCAGCTCGTCAGATGCGGGGCAGCTCGTGCTCCAGGTCGGGAAACGGGTCGCCGATGGACTCGTCGATGAACAGGAGCAGCGCCTTCGCGTAGGCGTCGACGGCGGTGCGCGCCTCGAAGCTCTGCGGCAGGTCGCTGAAGATCGTGGACACCCGGAATCCACCGCCGGGCAGCACCTCAAGGCTGCGGAAGCAGCGGCGCAGGAGGGTGCGCAGCTGGTCCTCGCGCGGCAGCCACAGGGTGTCCTCGAGGGAAACCGAGTCGAGCGCCCACTCGGTCGTGCCGTTGAATCCGAGGACGGTGCCGGTGGAGTATTGGTGCGCTTCCACGGTCATGTCGCTCAGGATGAAGACGTCGGCGTCGACCTCGAGCCGGTCGATGGAGAACGCGTCGCCGACCGCGGGATGCCACACCAGGCCAGAATCGCGCAGCGCCCGGGCCAGCTCGGGAGAGATCGTTGTTGCGGCGGTCGTACTCATTCCGCAATTATGGTCGGCGTCGCCGCGCCTGCCTAGACCGTGTAGCGAATCCCCCAGCTGGCAGTCCAGGTTTGCTCAGGTTCTATCCAGCGAAGCGACTGGCCGGAGTTGAACGCGTCCGCGGGCGCTGTCATCGGCTCGATCGCGATGGCGAGGGTGCGCGACTCGGGCGGGGTGGTGTCCGGTTCCAGGGCGTTCATTACCGTGAGGTTGTCGCCAACGGGAAAGTTCGGCGTGGTGAAGACCTGTACATACGGAAAGTTCTCGTCCTGCCAGAGTGACACCGTGCGGCCGTCTGGTGCAGTGAGCGTTGCGGTGACCTGGTCGATGGGTGTGACGTCTCCGAAGGCGTCATCCAACTTCAGGGTTTCGACCTTCTGGCCGGCACGCAGATCGAAACGTCCCTCGACCGGCACTTCCGCGCTGACGTTCAGGCGCTCGTCGACCGGAAACCGTGAGGCCGCGTGCACCGTCAGGGTGAGGTCTTTCGTGGGCACATCGCCGATCTGGAAGAACGGATGGGTGCCGATCGCGGCGGGAGCGGGAGTCGCGCCCTCGTTGCGAATCTCATGGGTGACCGTCAGGCCATCGTCGACGAGCTGGTAGGTGACCTGTGTCTCGAGGGCGAAGGGGTAGCCGCGCTCGGGAAACACCGACGCGGCAAGCGTGACCGAATCGTCGGTGCGGCTCACCATCCAATAGGCGGTGTGCACGAGCAGGCCGTGGATCGCGTTGTGCAGTTTCGGTTCAGACAGCACCAGCTGCTGGGGCTGACCGTCGTGCTGCCAGAGGCCATCTTCGATCCGGTTCGGCCACGGCACGAGAACGATGCCGCATCCGAAGGGCGGAGGCACATGTTCCGGGTACGGCTGGGTGAGGTCTACGCCGTTGATGCGGAGGGTGCGGATCGAGGCCGCCACCTCCGTGATGATCGCCTCGGCCGGGCCGAACGGCGTTGAGCGGGTCAGGACGAACTGTTCACCAGTGGAAGCACGCATGCCGCAAGCCTATTGGCTCGGCTCGGCCAGAGTCGCACCTGGGGTCCCGGGCGCTGCCGGGCCTTCGGGCGCTGCCAGACCTCGTGGCGCTGCGGTTGCGGTGACCTGCGTGAGCCAACCGTCCATCCGCTCTTGCGCGACTGTCGTTCCCAGTTCGCCACGGCTTTCCTTTGTCATCCAGTAGTAGATGAGCGCCCAGTAGGTCACGATCGGAGATGCCCCGAGGATCTGGGTGTTCAGGTCAACCCGCGAACCGGCGTACTCCACGCGCAAGACCGGGATGTTCGCCTTTCGGGGGTTGTCCTCGTTCGTGAATGTCGCCCTGATCGAGGTGACGGCGTCCCATGGCACGTCCGCATCGCCACCGGTGAGGCGAAACGCGATGCCCGATTCGCCAATGCCCACCCCGTGGAGGTGCGGCCAGCCCGTTCGCGTGCCGTAGGAGACGACGGAGTTTACTGTGGCCCAGCCGAAGAACAGCGCGCCCGCGGCCATCAGAACGAGGGGAAAGATCGCGTACTCGAGTTCTTCGGCGAACTGGATGAGCGTGCTGACAATCCCCCAGACGCAGAACGCTGCGATGAGGGCAAACGCTCCAACCAGCTTCCACGGCACGGGCCTGAGCTTGGCGAAGTGCGTCCACTGGTCTGGCGGTGGGGTAGACGACTTAGCGAAGGCGAACGCGTTCACCAGGCGCAGCGGGGTGCGGGATGCAGAGCGAGCGAGCCAGCCGGCGGGTACGTCGTAGGTGCGGGTCACGCCTGCGAGGCTACCGAGTTCCCCGGCGGATGTGGAGAAATCTCAGGATCAGGCCACGACCAGAACCTCAAGGCCGGCGCTCCGCAACGAGTCGACGATGACCTCGTCCACCACCCCGCCCGTCACCAGCTGCGCGAACTCCGCCACCGCCCCAATGACTCCGAGGTGCGCCTGCCCGAGCTTGCTCCCGTCGGCGATGAGCACCTGGCGGCTCGACGACTGAACCATCCTGCGCTTCACCTCGGCCTCGGGATAGTTGATATTCGTGACCCCGCGCACCGGGTCGATCCCGTTGCACCCGATGAACGCGATGTCGACGTGCACCGACTCGAGGAACGCGGAGGCCGACGGGTTCACGAGCGAGTGCTGGAGCGGCCGAAGGGTGCCGCCGGTAACGACAACGGTGAAGCGCGGGATCGCCGCCTCGAGCGCGAGGGCGATGCTGATCCCGTTGGTGATGACCGCGACATCCACCAGATCAACACGCCGCACCAGCGCCTCCGCCACGGCCAGCGCGGTCGATCCGACGTCGAGAATCACGCTCTGCCCGCTGGTGACGAGGGCGGCGGCTGCTTCGCCGATCGCGCGCTTGGACTCCGTCTCGCGAATCAGAGCCTGCTCGAAGGTGGGCTCAGGCACCGCGTCGGATTTTGGGTCGTGGGATGTCGCGGTGCCCACGCCCGCGCCGGGTACCGGCATCGCGCCGCCGTGTACCGGCATCGCGCCCCCGTGCACCCGCAGCACCCGGTCGGTCGCTTCGAGCGCGGTCAGGTCGGCCCGAACCGTGACCTCGCTCACCCCGAGAATCGCGCTGGCATCGGCGACCCGCAGGAATCCGCGCTTGGTCACCAGATCCGCCAGCTTCTCCCGGCGTTCCGCGGTGCTGTCACGTGCCATCCGGTGCCCTGTCTCCCGTTGATGAAGCATTGCGCCTCGCGCGCCAGGCGCGCCCCGCTTCGCCGCTCCAGCGTCTATTTACGATATCGAAAGTAGCCTACTTACGATATCGTAATCACCATGACTACGAGCGGAATCGTCAAACGGCCCACGGTGCTCAACGACGGACGGGAACTGATCTACTTCGACGACGCAGACACCGTTCTGCCCCCGGAGCGCACGGCCGACGCGCGCCACCTCGACCCGCGGCCCGACACCGCCACGATGCGCCAGGACGTGCTGACCGGCGAGTGGATCTCCATCGCCGCTGCGCGCCAGAACCGCGTCTTTCTCCCGCCGGCCAACCAGGACCCGCTCGCGCCGACCACCCCGGACAACGCGACCGAGGTGCCGAGCATGTACGACGTCGCCGTGTTCGAGAACAAGTCGCCGTCGTTCGGCCCGGCTCTTGCGGGCGATGCCGGCGCTCCCGAGTCGCTCGAAGCCCTCAGCGAGGTCGGACTCGGCCGCAGCTACACATCGATCGGCCGCTGCGAGGTCGTCTGCTTCAGCCCCCAGCACGAGGGCTCGTTCGGCTCACTCACCCCGTCGCGCGCCCGCACGGTGATCGAGGCGTGGGCCGACCGCACCGCCGCTCTGTCGGCGATGCCCGGCATCCAGCAGGTGTTCCCGTTCGAGAACCGCGGCCAGGAAATTGGCGTCACCCTGCAGCACCCGCACGGGCAGATCTACTCCTACCCGTACGTCACCCCGCGCACCACGCGCCTGCTCGAGTCGATCGAGAAGGTCGGACCCGACCTGTTCGAACAGATCCTGCAGAGCGAACGCGCCTCGGAGCGGGTCGTGCTCGAGGGCAAGAACTGGACCGCGTACGTGCCGTTCGCCGCGCGCTGGCCCATCGAGGTGCACATGCTGCCGCACCGCCACATCCCGGACTTCGCCGCGACCAACGACGAGGAGCGCGACGAGCTCGCCACCCTCTACCTGCAGCTGCTCCGCGGCATCGACAAGCTGTATGACACCCCGACCCCCTACATCGCCGCGTGGCACCAGGCTCCCGTGAACGTGGGGCGTGACGACATCCGCCTCATGCTTCAAATCACGTCGCCGAGGCGCGCCGCAAACAAACTCAAGTACCTTGCCGGGTCGGAGGCTGCGATGGGCGCCTTCATCGGCGACGTCCTGCCCGAACAGACCGCAGCATTCATCCGAGAAGGAATTAGCCGAGCATGACCACCACAGATAACACCTCGATGCCTGAAGCGGATGACGCTGCGCTCCTCGAGCGGGTGCAGTCCACCTTCAGCGCGCTCTACGGCAAATCCCCCGATGGCCTCTGGTCCGCCCCGGGCCGGGTGAACCTGATCGGTGAGCACACCGACTACAACGAGGGCTTTGTGCTGCCGTTCGCGATCAACCGCCGCACGGTGCTGGCGCTCGCGCTGCGCGATGACCGCGTCATCCGCATCTCCAGCGCCTTCGCCGAGGGAGTTGTGGAGATCAACCTCGACGACCTCGCTGTGGAGGAGCTCGGGCCCGACGTGCTTTCGGGCTGGTCGGCGTACCCGCTCGGCGTCGCCTGGGCGCTGGGACGCTTCGGCGCGGACCTCAGCGGAGCCGGCGACGCGGTTGACGGCTTGGCTGCCGGCGCAGTGACCGGCTCGGTGACCGGGTTCGACGCCTACCTGGAGTCTACGGTTCCCGTCGGTGCCGGCCTTTCGTCGTCTGCGGCCATCGAAAGCTCCATCGCCCTGGCGTTGAACGACTCGTGGCGTCTCGAATTCGACCGCCAGACCCTCGCGAAGGTCGGTCAGCTCGCCGAGAACAAGGCAGTGGGTGCCCCCACCGGCATCATGGACCAGTCTGCATCGCTACTCGGCCGCCGCGACGCCGCCGTGTTCCTCGACTGCCGCAGCCTCGACGCCGAAGTGGTCGACCTCGGCTTCGCCGCCGCGGGCCTCGAGCTGCTGATCATCGACACCAACGTCGCGCACGCGCACTCCACCGGTGGGTACGCCGCTCGACGAGCCTCCTGCGAAGAGGGCGCCCGCCTGATGGATGTCCCGTCGCTGCGTTACCTCGACGTCGACGACCTTCCCCGCGCCCAGGAGGTGCTCAGCGAGGAAACGTTCCGCCGCGTGCGCCACATCGTTACCGAGAACCAGCGTGTGCTCGACACCGTGCGCACCCTGCGCCTCGAGGGTCCGGCCGCGATCGGGTCTCTCCTTGACGCCTCCCACGCGTCCATGCGGGATGACTTCGAGATCTCAGTCGCCGAGCTGGATGTCGCGGTCGAGACCGCGCAGGCGAACGGCGCTATCGGCGCCCGCATGACCGGAGGCGGATTTGGAGGCGCCGCTATCGCACTGGTGCCGAGCGAGAGCATTCCCGCGCTCAAGATCGCCATCACGGCGGCCTTCTCCGAGCGGAACTTCACCGCTCCGACGATGTTCGTCGTGAGCGCCGCCGATGGAGCCGTGCGCGAGGTCTAGCCAGCAACTCGGCCCAGCTCAGCAACTCGGGTCTGGGCCCAGCGCACAGCCTTGGCCCAGCAACGCAGAACGACCCCGTCGAGACTCTCGGCGGGGTCGTTCTCTGTTCGGGTCCTGCGGCGGCTGTTGCCGGAACGGCTGTCGCCGGAGCGACTCGCTATTTCTTGGTGCGGCGGCGGGCGATCTGCCAGACGGACGGGATGATGCCCGCGGCCAGCAGCGCCTTGACGGCGCCTCCGATGATGAACGGGTAGAGGCCCGCCTGGAGCGTCTGCTCGAGGTTCAGGTTGAGCGCGGCGGAGAGCCAGATCAAACCGAAGGCGAAGGTGACGACGGTTCCGGAGGCGAAGGCGAGGCTGGCACCGAGGAACTTGCGGTCTCCAGCGCGCTCTGCGATCCAGCCCACGAGGGCCGCGGAAGCAATAAAGCCGATGATGTAACCACCGGTCGGGCCGGCGATGACACCGAGTCCCGCAGCTGCGTCGGAGAAGACGGGCAGACCAACGATTCCCAGCAGCGCGTAAACAACCATGGAGAGCGCGCCACGAACGGCACCGAGGGCGCTGCCGACAACGAGTACCGCGAGGGTTTGACCTGTGATTGGCACGGGCCACAACGGAACGGCGATCTGGGCGGCGACACCGACGAGGGCGGCTCCGCCAACAACGAGAGCCACGTCAGTGGCGAGAGTACGGGTGATGAACTGGTCCACGAGAGTGGATCGGCCACCGGCCAGGGCTGCTTGCGACATATGGTCTCCTCATCGGGCGGCATCTGCACCACCCAGAGAATCAGACTAGGGGACTATTACACCGAGCACGACTGGAGGACTCCTTCTGAAAAAGCGAATTTCTTATGTGGGCAACCGCAATTCTGCGCAGGAGTAGCGTTCTCCGTGTGGATCTTGTTCGGCATCCGGGATCGGCGCGCATCACAAGTGGACGAAAACTGCGTCCCCAACGAAAGGACCACCGTGGCACAGGAGCCCCGCCCCGTCATCCCGGGCTTCCATCCTGATCCGAGCGTGGTGCGCGTGGAAGAGGATTACTTCCTTGTCACGTCGTCCTTCGAGTACTTTCCCGGCGTTCCCCTTTTTCACAGCACAAACCTCACCGACTGGACGCAGATCGGCCACGTGCTGAACCGCCGCGCGCAGCTGGATCTCAGCCGCGCAAAGCCCTCAGGCGGCATCTACGCCCCCACAATCCGCCATCACGGCGGCCGGTTCTGGATGATCACGACCAACGTCGACGACGATGGTGGCCAGATCTTGGTGTCGGCAACCGACCCACGCGGCCCGTGGTCCGATCCGGTCCGGATTCCCGGAGCCGCGGGCATCGACCCTGACCTGGCGTGGGATGACGCGGGAAGATTGTTCGTCACCTTTGCAACCTTTGACGCTGCCACCATCACCTCAGTCATCCGCCAGGCAGAAGTTGACCCTGTAACGGGAAACGTGCAGGGCGAGCCGATCGAACTGTGGCAGGGCACCGGGCACAAGTTTCCGGAGGGCCCGCACCTGTACCGCATCAACGACTACTGGTATCTCATGCTCGCCGAGGGAGGCACTGAACGCGGTCACTCGGTGGTCATCGCGCGCGGACCCACCCCGCAGGGCCCATTCGAAGCGAACCCGACCGGGCCGATTCTCACCCGCCGCGGTTACCCGGGCACTCTGCAGAACACGGGCCACGCCGACCTGGTTCAGCGCCCGGACGGCAGCTGGGCCATGGTGTTCCTTGGCGTGCGGGTTCGTGGCGGCTCCCACGGCTTCCACGGCCTCGGTCGGGAAACGTTCGCGGCCGAGGTGCGATGGCAAGACGGATGGCCCGTGGTCGGCGATCTGCTGTCCCCGACCGTCGCGCACCCCAGCGCGATCTCCAGCACGGTCACCGGTACGTCCTCCGGCACAGCCGTCAGCACGGTCACCGACGTTCTCACGGATTTCTCTGCGCAACTCGGCTACGAGTGGGTTTCGTCCGGACCGGCCTCTGGCTCTCCAGTAGCGGCCTTGGGTGACGGCTCGCTGCTGCTGAACTCGGCCCGGTACAGCGACGTGTTCCTGGGGCGCCGCCAGGAACAGCTGTTCGCAGAAGCCACGGTCTCGATCGAGCCGGGCAGCGGGCGAGGCGCCTTGGTATTGCGTCTCACACCGACCCACGAGTATTCGGTAGAGGTGTCGGCCAGCACGGTCGCTGCGGTCAGTCAGGTCGGCGCGGTACGGGCGGTCGTGGTTCAGCGAACGCACTCGACAGAGTGGCCGGGAAGCAGCCGCGAAAGCACGAGCGTGACGGTCTACGTGGCGGTTGTGCCGGAAACATCCGGTTCGGGCGGTCCAGACTGCGTGGCGCTCGGTTACATGAAGGACGGCGAGCGAGTGGAATTGGCGCGCCTCGATGGCCGTTACCTCTGCACCGAAGTCGCGGGAGGATTCACGGGGCGCCTGTTCGGAATCGTTAGTGCCGACGGGCAGCCCGCCTTCAAGCACTTTCGCTACCGAGGATCGGACGATGCTACGGCGCTCGCGTTGGACGCCCCAGCAGTTTAGGGCCATGCGCTTGAGCACCGCCGCCTTGGTATTCATTAGAACATAGTTTCGAATGTCGGTGGCAATGTCAAGCCCTATCTTCGAACCCTGTTCGACGCAATCATTGATGTATGGCCCTCACCTTCGAACACACCGCCCCGGTAGAGCACTGGACTGTGCCCGGAGTCCGGATCGAGCCGCCGGTCGAGGCGTGGGCGCTGCCACCGACCGCGACCGAGCCGGTCGCGGGTGGGTCGGTCGCGGGTGGGTCGGTCGCGGGTGGGTCGGCGGAGGCAGGGAGCGTCCCCCAAATCGACAATGGGGCGAATTCGGCCGTGTCGGGGGATCTGGTCGAGCTACTCGACCAGATCACCCGCGACCTGGCCCGCGCAGCAGAACTTGCCACAGCCACCACCGGCACCGAATGCCTCGCCGCCCAAAACGACGCCACCGTCCTCAGCGTGCTGGTGCGCACCGAAGCCGTAGCCCGGCTCGTCGGGTCCGTGCAAATCTCCACAGCAGCCGTCATCGACGACCGCTCCCCCTACACCGCCGGCGCATCCGGGCTATCGTCCCGACACGGCCACCGCCGCGCCCACCACCTCATCGAATCCGTCGCCCGGATCAGCAGCAGCGAAGCGACCCGCCGCATCCGCGTCGCCACAGCGACCCGCACCCACCTCACCCTCACCGGCGACACCCTCCCCGCCCCCTACCCCGCCGTCAGCGCCGCCCTCCACAGCGGACACCTCAGTATCGACACCAGCGCACGCATCATCACCGGCCTCGACGAAGCCCGCAAACACCACAACGAAAGCGACCCCGACACCGAGGAACACTGGCAAGACAGCGTCCGCGCTGCCGAAGCCCACCTCGTCGACACCGCCACCGATACCGCCCCCGACACCGTCGCCATCCACATCCGGCAATGGCGCGAAGCTCTCGACCCCGACGGCGCCGAACCCCGCGAAGACGACATCCGCTCCCGCCGCGGATTTCGCCAAGGCCGCGAACGAAACGGCATCACCCGCAACACCTGGGACACCACCGGCGAAGACACCGCGCTGCTCAAAGCACTCTTCGCCGAATCCGACGCCGCCGCGACCCCCAAGTTCTACTGCGAAGACGACGCCCTCCACCTCACCCACAACGGCATCACCATCGCCGACCCCACCGAAACCGCCCGACTGCTCAACACCGGACAACTCGACATCACCAACCCCAACATCACCCACCCCCACACCGACGGCGACGTCGACCCGGAAACCACCGCGGTAGTCACCAAAGTCACCGACCTCCGCACCCGCGAACAACGCCACGCCGACACCATGTCCGGCTACCTCCGCGCAGGACTCCGCGCCTCCGCAGACACCCTCGGCGGCACCCGCTCCCTCGCCGAAGTCACCGCCGTCGTCACCGCCGCCGACCTCCAATCCGGCATCGGAGTCGGCTGGCTCGACGGAGTCGAGGAACCCGTATCCCTCGCCACCATCGAACAACTCGCCTGCACCGGCGGCATCCGCACCGCCATCCTCGGCACCCACGGCGAACTGCTCTACCTCGGCCACAAACGCCGCCTCTTCGGCAAAACAATCCGCAAAGCCGTCGCCATCCGCGACGGAAGCTGCGCCTGGGGCGACTGCCACAAACCCCCCACCCACTGCGACGTCCACCACGTCACCCCCTGGTCCCACGGCGGAAAAACCAACATCGACAACGCCGTCCTCCTCTGCCCCGAACACCACAGACAAATCCACACCTCCCCCTTCACCATAAAAATGGTCAACGGAAAACCCTTCCTCCTCGCACCCCGCTACCTCGACCCCACCCAAGCCATGAAAGCCCTCGGCAAAGCCCGCTACACCACCCGCAACACCAACCGCATGAACAGATAGGCCGGGAGCTGGGCTGGGCTGCCCTACGCCTAGGTAGCGTTAACCCGCGGTAGCGCCCTCGAACCGGTTTACCCGCGGCTCCTTTAGCCCGGTAGCAACCCGCAACAGCGCCCTCGAGCCTCGTTATCCGCGCTCAAGAAGCGTTACCCGCGCTCGAGTCGCCCGACCTCGGAGCCACTCGCGTCCAGTAACAGCAGCCAGCCGTCGTCGATCACAGCTGATCTTGCCTGCGCCACCCAGTACGGAACCGGCGCACCCTCACAACCCATCAGGGTGGACGGCCCCGCGGCCGCCAAGAACGCTCCCGCATCATCAGCCACCCAGCGGCCCCCACCGCCGTTGCACCCATCCGACCCGGTCCACGTTCCGTCCGCGTTGAAAACGACGTGTGGACCGGTAGAAACGCTGTAGGCCACCGGCACCCAGCGCCCTATCAGCTCGTCCCCTGTAGCGGGGGTGAGGCCAGGCGGCACCGCTGCGGCCTGGTGCATCGCTGCGCGCACGGCGTCCGTAATTACGGGGGGCTTGGTATAAATCTCGGCAGCGTTGGGGTCTGGTTCGGGCGCCCCGTCAAGCGTGAGGGTTGCGACCACCTCGCCGTCTGAATTGCTCAGCTGCCAGCCGTCTCCCGACGCGCTGTAGGACACCACCGATTCAAGCCACGGGACCCCCGGGATTCCACCGCCACTGGCACATCCACTGCTGGCCCCCGAGGTGGTTGCCACAAACAGGGTCTCCGTCGTCAACCACGACCCCACAACCAGACCGCAGTCGCTCCACAGCTGAAACTCCGGCACATCCAAGCGCAACCACGTGTCGACACCTTCGCCGGCGGCCCCCGAAACCCGCCACAGGTTCACCAGGCCAATCGCCGCTGACTCAGGACCGACGCCCGCGCCAGCCAGCGGAGGCGAATCCGGGTTTCGGTCAGACCTGGTGGCTGGAGTCGCAGCGCACCCAGCCAGAGCACTGCCGGTCAGCGCGAGCGCCAGCAGCAGCATCGTCATCGCCGCGACCCGATCGAGAATTCGCATGCTCTACTCCCCAGTGCAAACCCAGTGGCCTCCGTTGTGCAGCGGATAAGTGCGCAGAGGCTAGATGTGCAGAGGCTACCAGCGGCGACGCACGGGCACGTAGGCGCGCGTACGCCCCAGCGCGGGGGCAGTCCGCCCCGGCGCGCGGGCAGTCGCCCCAACGCGCGGGCACGCGCCCCAACGCTCGCGCACTCGCCCCAACGCGCGGGCAGTCGTCCCAGCGCGGGGTCAGTCGGGCAGCCTACGCCGACTCGCGCCGTACCAGCTGCGTGGGGATCGTCATCGCCGCCGTGGCCTCGCCGGCGATGGCGGCAAGCAGCAGGCGCACCATTTCCTGGCTGATGCGCTCGAACGGCTGGCGCATCGTCGTTATGGTGGGGCTTCCGTCCAGGGCTGCCGGTGAATCGTCGAAACCACCAACCGCGATATCTTCGGGCACGCGCCGACCGGTCGACTCGATCGCCTTGATTGCCCCGCGCGCCATCAGGTCGTTGCCGACAAACACCGCGTCGATGTCGGGGGCGCGCTCGAGTAGCTCGTGCATCGCTCGTTCACCGCTGGCGAACCCGTAGTCGCCGTACGCGATCCGGTCTTCCACCACGTCGTCACCGAGTTCGTCGCGGTAGCCCCGCAAACGCGAGAGGCCACCGGAGGTGTCCTGCGGTCCCGCGACCGTACCAATGCGGGTGCGCCCGATACTGCGCAGGTAGCGCACCATCTCCTGGGCGCCAGAAAAGTCGTCCGCCGCGACGTATCCGATCTTGCGCTCGAACCCGAGCGGAATACCGCAGGAAATCGCGGGAACCCCGGCCCGTGAGATCTCGGGAAGAAAGTCCTGCCTGCCCTGGTGGCTGGAGACCAGCAGCACACCGTCAACGTGACCACCGGTGATGAACTCGGTCGCCCTGCGCTGTTCCGCCTCGTTCCCTGCCATAAGGAGGACCAGGGGGATGTCGCTTTGCGCGAGCGCCGTGGAGGCTCCGCGTAACAGGATCGCGAAGTTCGGATCGTCGAACAGGCGCTCATACGACTCAGTGAGTAAAAACGCGACGGAGTTGGCCTTGCTCGTGGCCAGCGACCGCGCGTGCGGGTTCACTCGGTAACCGGTTTCTGCGATTGCCGCAGTCACCGCCGCCGAGGCATCCGGACTCACCCAATGTCCACCGGTGAGCACCCGCGAGACGGTTCCCCGCGAGACTCCCGCGACCCTTGCCACGTCGTCGATGGTCGGGCGCTTCTTTGCGGGGGGCGGGGTCACGCCGACAGCCTATTGGAATGGCCGCGGCATCCGACACGGCCTCCTCCGCGGTGCGGGACGCGGCATCCAACACGGCATCCCCCGCAGCGCCCGACACGGCGCGGGACGCAGCGCCCGACGCGGCGCGCGACCACTACGCCTTCACCGCTCCGGCGGCCAGGTCGACCTTCCAGAAGCGTTGCAGCAGAAGGAACATCGCGATGAGCGGGATGATCGACAGCAATGCGCCCATGATCACGAGGGTGTACATCGACGGAACCGAGGCACCCTGGTTGAGGAGACCGCTGAGCCCAACGGTGATGGGGAACAGCTTGTCGTCGCCGAGCATGATGTAGGGCAGCATGAAGTTGTTCCAGATTGCGACGAACTGGAACAGGAAGATCGTCACGAGACCCGGGCCCATCATCGGCAGCGCGACGCGGTTGAAGATCGAGAACTCGCGCGCACCCTCGGTTCGGGCGGCCTCGATGACCTCGGTAGGAACAGAACCGGCCGCGTAGATGCGCGAGAGGTAGATGCCGTACGGGCTGATGATCTGCGGCAGGAGCACTGACCAGTACGTGTTGGTCAGTCCGATCTGCGCCATCAGGAAGTACTGCGGGATCGCGAGGATCACGCCGGGTACCAGAACACCCATCAGCAGCACGGTGAAGACCGTGCTCTTGCCGGGGAAGGTGAACTTCGCCAGCACGTAACCGGCGATGGCGGAGACCCAGGTGGAGGCCAGAGCGCCGACGCCCGCGTACAGGGCGGTGTTCAGCATCCAGCGCCAGTAGAGCCCGCCACGGTACTGCGACAGCTCGACGATGTTGTTGAAGAAGTTGCCGCTCGGTGCGAGCGTGAACGTGGAGAAGAGCTCGCCGCCGTCCTTGCTGGCGGCCATGACAACCCACAGCACGGGGAACAGGCAGTACACCGCGCCGAGGATCAGAATCGTCGTCGACAGCGGGCTGGCCTTCGGCCGCCCGAGCAGAGATCGCGAGGTCGGTGTCGGCGCGGGGGCGGAGGCAGACGCGGCGATCGTCGGGTCGGACGACGGGGCTTCGAGAGCGGAACGTGACATGGCGGTCAGTCTTCCTGTCCGAATGCGCGGCGCTGAACGATCTTGAGGAACAGGAACGAGAGCGCGAACGTGGCAAGGGCGATGATGATGGATGTCGCGGCGGCAGAGTAAATGTCGTCACGAGTGAACGCGTCACGGTAGACCTTCATCAGCGGTGTCCAGCTGGTGGAGAGGGTGTTGGTGAGCGGGCGCAGGGTGGTCGGTTCGGCGAAGACCTGAAGCGTGGCGACCATCGAGAAGAGCGCGGTCATCACGATCGAGGGCGCGATGATCGGGATCTTGATGCGCAGAGCCATCTGGATTTCGGATGCACCGTCCAGTCTGGCGGCCTCGTAAATGTCCTGCGGTACGGCCTTCAGCGAGGTGTAGATGACGATCATGTTGAAGCCGACACCGCCCCAGAGAGCAATGTTCGCAATGCCGAACAGGATCAGGTTCGACGAGAGCACCTGGGGTGCGTCCCAGCCAAGCTTGTCGAAGATGTAATAGAACGGGCTGACGGCCGGAAGGTAGAGGAAACCCCAGAGCAGCGAGCTGATGACCGCGGGAACGGCATAGGGCATAAAGATCGCGACCCGCGTGAAGCCGGCGGCGCGGGTGCGCGGCGAGTCCAGCAGCAGGGCGAACAACAGTGCGAGCCCGAGCATGCACGGCACCAGGACGAGCCCATAGAGAAACACGCGTCCAACGCTCGCGCCGAACTCCGGGTCACCGAACGCGGCGGCGTAGTTCTCCCAGCCGGCGAAGACCTGGCTGCTGCCACCCGAGCCGAGACCAAGACCGACGACCTGCTTCTTCTGGAAGCTGAGGTAGAGGGTGTAGAGAATCGGCGCTGCCATAAACGCGGCGAAAAGGATGATCGCCGGCGCAAGCATCGCGTAGGGGATACCAATGCGTGTCCAGCGCGACCCATTCAGGCGCTTGCGGGGAGAAGCGGCAGACCGATCGCGGGGCGGAGCCGCATCGCCTTCGATCCTGGTGGTCGTGGCCACTGGGTGTCCTTTCCTAACGGGGGTGCCTGAGGGGAACACCATGGGTGTTCCCCTCAGGGTCGTACTCATTCAGGGTCGTACTCATTCAGGGTCGTGCTGGTCGTGCTGGTCGTGCTGGTCGTGCTTGTCGTGCTTGTCGTGCTGTCGTGCTGGTGATGCGGGATGCCGCGGGGCGAACTACTCCTTGACGGTGAAGCCAGCGCTCTTCAGGTCGTCAATCGTAATCTTCTGCATCTGCGTGACCGCTTCGATGAACGCAGCCTGCGTCTTGGCGTCCGCGGCCTTGGCGAACTCGTCGTTGTACGCGCTGTAGGCGACGTTCACGTTGGGTCCGTAGGTGAAGGGATTCGCGGTCTCCGCAACTTCGGCGACGACGTCGTAGAAGTCGGTCTGGTTGGAGAAGAACTCCGGCGCGGTGGTGAGGGCCTCGGCTGCAGCCTCCTGCGCTGCCGGGTACACACCGGAAACATCGGCGAGGGCGGTGACGGCCTCGGGGTCGGTGTTCAGCCAGGTGATGAACTCCATGGCTTCTTCCGGGTGCTCGGACTGCGTGGTCACTGCCGTGGTCGAGCCACCCCAGTTTCCGGTGGCCGGTTCGTCGGCATCCCACTGCGGCATCGGTGCTGCCTCCCAGAGGCCAGCCGTGTCCGGTGCGTTACCGCTCAGAACTCCCGGAGCCCAGACGGCACTGAGCCATCCGACCTGCGAGCCATCGTTCAGGCCGGCGTTCCACTCGGGCGTGTACATGGGCTGGTTGCCGATGACACCCTCCTCGACGAGTCCGCCCCAGTACTCGGCGACCTTCTGAGTGGGCTCTTCGTCGACGCCAACCGTCCAGGCCTCGCCGTCGATTCCCCACCACTCGGCGTCAGCCTGCTGTGCAAGGCCGGTGAACCAACCCGCGTCGTTCGCGGAGAAGGTGCCGAGGAGCTGGTCGGGGTTTGCCGTGTGAACAGCGCGAGCGAGCTCCGCGTACTCTTCCCACGTCGTGGGGGCGGTCAGGCCGAGCGAGTCGAGAATGTCGGCGCGGTAAAAGAACATCATGGGAGCGGTGTCCTGCGGGATCGCGTAGATCGCGTCGCCGCCAAGGGTGACCTGGTCCCAGTCGCCCTCGGAGAAGACGTCTTCGAGGTCGCCCGCACCCTGATCCGAGAGGTCCGCGAGCGCGTCCGACCCGACGAGTGTCGCGATCTTCTGGTACTCGGCCTGGATCATGTCCGGGGCGCCGCTTCCGGCTTTGATCGCTGTGAGCAGCTTGGTGATGGCGGGGTCGCCACCGTCCTGCTTGTTGACCGTCACCTGGATGTCGGGGTTCTGCTCGTTCCAGATCTCGACGACCTGCTCGAGGTTCGGGGCCCAGGCCCAGTAGCTCAGCTCAACGGGACCGGAGTCACCGCCGGATCCCGCAGAGCAACCCGTGGTGAGAAGCGCGGCGGCGGCTACGGCCGCGATGGCGCTTGAGCGAAAAATTCGGTGCATTTCGTCCTCCTTGTCGAAAGCTGCTGCTTAACGGCGTTGTAGAGGTTCCACCGTCGATCATGAAGATTAGCCGGGGTACCTGTGAGCGGTTCCAGTTACTCACATCATCTGCTCGCTGTCAAACGAAGGGATACCCGTTAGAGACAGTTCAACTAAGCTGTGATAGAACTGTGACCGCACACAGTAAAGGGAGATCGTATCTACATGCCGACTACAACGACCGCAGCCGACGCGAGCACGACCGTGGGTACGACCCCGAAAGCGGATGCACTGCCGGGCCTGGCCCCCGAGACATCCGCCGCCCCATCCTCAGCCCTATTCCCCGCTCCCTCACCGGCTCCCGTTCGCGACTGGCCCCGGGGCACCGCCGACATCCGATACGGCGGGGATTACAACCCCGAGCAGTGGCCGCGCGAGGTGTGGATCGAAGACATCGCGCTCATGAAAGATGCGGGCATCAACCTCGTCAGCATCGGCATCTTCTCCTGGGTGCTACTCGAGCCGAGCGAGGGCGTCTACGACTTCTCGTTCCTCGATGACATCTTCAGCCTGCTCGCCGACGCCGGCATCGACGTCGACCTCGGCACGCCGACCGCCGCTCCCCCGGCCTGGTTCTGGAAGAAGTACCCGCAGTCGCGTCCGGTGACCCGCGACGGACTGCCGCTCGCATTCGGATCGCGCGGAATGGTCAGCCCGTCCTCGCCCGAGTACCGGCGCGCGTCGGTCGCCCTGGTTGAGAAGCTGGCGGAGCGCTACGCAAGCCACCCCGCTCTGGCGATGTGGCACGTGCACAACGAATACGGCGCCCCGATCAGCGATTCCTATGACGACGCCTCCGTTACGGCGTTCCGCGCGTGGCTTGCCGACCGCTATGGCTCCCTCGACGCCGTGAACGAGGCCTGGGGCACCACCTTCTGGGGCCAGCGTTACGGGCAGTGGGACGAGATCGATGCTCCGCGCACCTCGGCGAGCATCACCAACCCGACCCACCGGCTCGACTTCCAGCGCTTCACCTCAGACGCGCTGCTGGCCTGCTTCGTCGCCGAGCGCGACGCGATCCGCCGCTTCACCCCCGACCTCGCGGTCACCACCAACTTCATGGCCACCAACTGCCCGTCCGTCGATTACTGGAAGTGGGCCAAAGAGGTGGATGTCGTCGCAAACGACCACTACCTGGTCGCGGAGCGCCTCGACAACCACATCCACCTCGCCATGGACGCCGACTTCACCCGCTCGCTCGCGAAGGGCAAGCCGTGGATGCTGCTCGAGCACTCGACCTCGGCCGTCAACTGGCAGCCCCGCAACATCGCCAAGCGTCCGGGCGAAATGGCGCGCAACAGCCTGTCCCACATGGGTCGCGGCGCCGATGCGATCATGTTCTTCCAGTTCCGCGCCTCCCGCTACGGTGCCGAGAAGTTCCACTCGGCGATGCTCCCCCACGCCGGCACCTCCAGCCGGGTCTGGCGCGAGGTCGTGCAGCTGGGCGCCGACCTGCAGCGGCTGGCCGCGGTGCGCGGATCCCGCGTGACCTCCCGCGTCGCCATCCTCTGGGACATCGAATCGTTCTGGGCCCAGGACCTCGAGTGGCGCCCGAGCATGGAGCTCGGCCACCGCGAGCGCATCGAGGCCTTCTACACGCAGCTGTACCTGCGCGGCGTGAGCGTCGACTTCGCCCACCCCCGTGACGACCTCAGCGGCTACGACGTGGTCTTCGCCCCGGCGCTCTACCTCGTCGATCGGGATTCCGCTGCGAACCTCGATTCCTACGTTCGCGGCGGCGGGCACCTGGCGACGTCGTTCTTCTCCGGAATCGTCGACGAGACCGACACCGTCTACGCGGGCGCCTTCCCGGGCGCCCTGCGCTCGACGCTCGGTATCGCGGTCGAGGAATTCCTGCCGCTTCACGAGAACGAGACGGTCACGCTCGACAACGGCATGATCGGCTCCGCCTGGAGCGAAGACCTCGCGCTCGACGGCGCGGAAGCCGTCGCCAGCTTCACCAGCGGTCCAGGCGCCGGTATCCCGGCGATCACGCGCAATGCGCATGGATCTGGGTCTGCCTGGTACACCTCGACCAAGCTGGAGAACGACGACCTCGGTCGTTTTGTGAGCGATGTGCTCGCAGACGCCGGGATCGTGTCCGAACTGCTTCCCGAGGGCCTCGAGATCACGACGCGACGCACCGAGTCAGAGACGTACACGTTCCTGATCAACCACAGCGAGCAGCCGATCGCGGCCCCCGTGCAGGGAATCGACCTGCTCACGGGCGCCGCGTCCGCAGCCGAAGTACCCGCCCGGGGCGTGAGCGTCGTGCTCACCTCCGCCACCAGCTGAGGCTTCGGCCTCGGGCCGCCTCCCCTAGGGGGCGGCAGCACAACGAGCACGGCCAGCACCATCACGGCCAGCACGAGCACGACCAGCACAACCGAATCACCCACCCACGTCAAGGAGGACGATATGCAGCACAACCACAATTCCGGTCGACGACGGGAAGCGAGGGGGCCACAAACCCGTGCGCTGCGTGTCGGCACCCTGCGCGCCAGCGCCCTGGGTGCCGGCGTGGCGATTCTCGCGCTCGTCGTGGGCAGTGGCGCGGGGCTCGGCCCGAGCCTCAGCGCCAGTGCCGCCGCCGCGGCGCCCACACCGCCGGCGACCGCGCCGACCATCACCAACGCCGGCTTCGAATCCGGCCTGGACGGCTGGACGACCACCGCGGGTGTAACCATCGAGTCAAGCGGCTACGCGTCGAACTCGCGCCTGAGCCAGTGGCTCGCCTCCGACGGATCCGCCGCCGCCACTCAGCGGGTCTCCGGACTCAGTGAGGGCTGGTGGACCGTGCGCGCGCACGTGAAAGCGGGCGGAGCCCTCGCGGCATCCGCCCTGTCCCTCACAGGCTGTGGTGTAGATGGAGAGACAGTGCTTCCCTCTACAGAAACGGATGACGCCTGGCTCGAGCTTGCGGTCAGCGGCTACGTCTCGGGGGGCGAGTGCACGATCGGCCTCACGACAACCGGGGCCGCGGGCGCGTGGGCCAGTATCGATGCCGTGACTCTCGAGCAGGGCACTGTGGACAGGGACATCCGCGGGGCCGACCTCTCGGGAGTCAACAAGAACGAAGCGTTCGGCGCCGAATACCGCACCGCCGACGGCACGCCCGGCGACCCCGTCGAGATCATTGCCGATGCCGGCGCCAACCTCGTGCGCCTGAAGGTGTGGGTCAATCCGGCGGATGGCTACAACATGATTCCGCAGGTGGTCGATACGGCCGTGAGAGCGGATGCCGCGGGCATGGGCGTTCTCGTTGACTTCCACTACTCCGACCGCTGGACAGACCCGGGAGCGCAGGGAATGCCTGCCGCGTGGGTTGGCCTGGATGCCGCCGCTGTCGCGGACAAGGTCTACGAGCACACCCACGAGGTGCTCACGGCGATCGTCGCGGCCGGGGTCATCCCCGCGTCGGTGCAGGTCGGCAACGAGATCAACCCCGGAATGCTCTGGCCGCTCGGCCAGACCTGGGACGTCGACCCGACCGACACCGTGTCGGGTGCGCAGTGGGACAACCTCGCGGCTTTCCTGACCGCTGGTGCAAACGCCGTCCGCGACGTGACGCCCACCGCGGAGATCATTCTGCACCTCACCAACATCAACAACGGGATCGGCGGCCTCACCTGGTGGTACGACGAGGCCACGGCGCGCAACGTGCCGTTCGACGTGATCGGCCTGTCCTACTACGGGTACTGGCACGGGTCGCTCGCCGACCTGCAGAACGCCGTCTCGACTCTGTCTGACCGCTACGACCGCGACGTGCTCGTGGTGGAGACGTCGTACCCGTTCACCCTCGAGGACGACGCCACCGCGCCATCCTCCGCCTGGGAGAACGTCGTCCGCGACCCGGCGATGCTCGTGACCGGCTACCCGGCGACACCCGAGGGACAAGCCGCGAACGTGCGGGCCGTACAGGACGTTGTGGCTTCGGCCGCGGGTGGCCGCGGGCTCGGCGTCGTCTACTGGGAACCGGCGTGGACCTCGGTTGAAGGCAACGGCTGGGACCCCGCAGACCCCGCATCGGGCAATGCGTGGGAGAACCAGGCCCTGTTCGACTTTGAGGGCGTCGCGCTTCCGGGAATGTCGACGTTTGCACCGGACAGCACCGCGAGCGCAACCCTCGCGGTGACCGGAGCGGACGCCGACGGCGCTCTAGTTCTCGGCGAGATCGAAGTCAACGCCCCGTCGGTCGCCACTCCCCTCACGGTCACCAACACGGGCACGGCAACCTTCAGTGGCACCGTCGCGGTCACGGTTGGCGCCGGATTCAGGCTGCGGGATGTCGTGTCCTCGGTGGTTATTGCTCCCGGCGCCACGGCCCGGGTCGGCACGGTATCCCTCGACGAGACCAGCGCTGCCACGGTCGGTGCGTACCGCGCGTCGGTAACCATCACGCCCTCCTCCACTTCCACGGCCGCGCGAGTGACGACCGACACCAGCGCGCTGCACGTGCCGGTGGCGGGCACTGTCCGCGCGGTCGTGGTCGATGCTCCCGGTGACGGCACGCCCGGTTCGGGCACGCCAGGCACGGGAGCGCCGGGCACGGGGACCGGAACGGGCGCGGTTGGCTCGGGAGCTGGAGCTGGGTCCGGATCGGTGTCGACGGCCGGTTCGGCGGGTATCTCCGCCCTCCCGACAACCGGCACGGACTCCGCCGGAGTCCTGCTCGCCGGGCTTGGCCTGCTTGTCGCGGGTCTGGTTGCAGCGGTGATCACGCGCTCGCGCAGGGTGCGGCGCAGCAACTAACCGCACGCAGCTCGTAACCGCACGCCGCACCTGCCACAACAAACGGCTGCCGCGAAGTCTCACCAGACTTCGCGGCAGCCGTTTTTGAACAACACTCGTCGCTAAGCTCGACCATGACGACTTTGCCACCCACTCCGCCGCCCGCGCCAGCAGCGCCGTCCGCGCCACTCAAGACACGCTCGACGGGAACGACTCCGCTGGTTTTCGGCATAATCCTGTGCTTCATCGCGCTGTTTCCGAGTATCCGGTTCCTCTCGCTCGGACTGCTCGCGATCATTCGAGCAGACCCGTACATCTTCGGCCAGGCCATTGCCGCATTCATCTTCCTGGCGGTCTTCGCGATCCCCGGGATCCTGCTGATCCGACGGAGCAACCGCATCCGCAAGGCCAACCGCGGGGCAGCTGCCGCCGCGATCTACGGGCAACCTCCGGTATACACGACGGAGGTTTAGCCGGAGCGCCGCGCACTACGCCCGTGGGAACTGATACGACGGTGTAGCCGTGTCAGTTCGCGGTCACACGCCTCAGCTCGCGGTCGCGGTCGCGCGCGTCTGCGCCGCAGCGGGGATGACTACCCCGTGCACGTCGGCGAGGAGCGTGCGCACCCGGCTCACTTCTTCAGCACGGTGTGCGTCGTCCCAGCCGAGGCCGGCGGCGACGACATCCGCCACCTCTTCAAGAACGGCAGGGGTGATCGAACCCGTGAAGGCGAGGCTGGTGCGGCGCAGGAAGACGTCGTCCAGATGCACAACCGACTCGTCGGCAACGAGGAACTGCAACTCGGTGCGGGTGTACTCGCTCGTGGAGTCGAGCATCACGTCGCCGTGCTCGGTGATGTAGTCGATGACGTCGGAGGCACGGGTGCCGTAGCGGTTCAGCAGCGCCTCGGCGCGGCACGTGCCGATGAGGTCTCCATTGCTCGCGAGCCAGACCCGCAGGGTGTCTTCCGTGGTCGGGAAGCCCACGCCGCCGCCGATCGCGAGTCCCTCGGTGCTGACCGTTCGGGGCTTTCCGAGCAGGCCGAGGATCTCGTTGCCGAGGTGCTCGGCGAGCGCGCGGAACGTGGTCCACTTGCCGCCGACGAGGCTGATCAGGGTTGCTCCGGGGCGGGCGAAGATCGGAGCGCGTTCGATGCGGTAGTCGCGGGATACAAAGCCCGGGGCCTCGTCGTCGTGCTGCGGGAGCGGGCGGATGCCGGCGAAGCGGAAGACGATCTGCGAGCGGTTTAGGGTGAACGCGGGGAAGACGTGCTTCACGAGGTCGAAGAAGTAGTCGACCTCGTCTTCGGTGCAGACGCTCACCTCGTTGACGTCGGCCTCGATGTCGGTGGTGCCGACCATAACGCGACCCTTGAGCGGGTAGATGAGCACGATCCGGCCGTCGTTGTTCTCGAAGAACAGCTCCCGGCCCGCGAGCTCGTTGTAGAGATCGGGGTGGTCGAGCACGATGTGCGAGCCCTTGGTGCCGCCCATGAAGGTGGTCGGCATCCCGAGGGCGCCGTTGGTGACATCCGTCCACGGTCCTGACGTGTTGACGACCACGTCGGACGCGATGGTGAATTCGTTGCCCGTGACGCGGTCGCGTACGCGCACGCCTTCGGCGGTGAGAGCTACGGCTTCGAGGTAGTTCGCGCTGCGGGCGCGGTTGCCGGCGGCGTTCTTGTCTGCGGCGTGTGCACCGGCGGCGTGTGCACCGGCGTTCTGGCCGTCGCGAAGCACGTCGAGGGCGAGGCGCTCCGGGTCGTGCATCGACGCGTCGTAGTAGGTCGCGGTGAACTTGATGTCCGGGTTGAGCGCGGGAAGCTGGGCCAGCGACGCCTTGCGTCCGCGGAACTCGTGGCGGGGCACCGATCCACCGTCGCGGCTGAAGGAGTCGTAGAGGGTCAGGCCGATCTTGATGAGCGCAGCGCCGCGCTCCTTGGTGGAACGCTGCTTGTGGCTGAGCAGACGGATCGGCGCGTTGAGCACGCCCGAAACAGTCGAGAAGATCGGAATGGTCGTCTTCAGCGGCTTGACGTAGTGCGGCGCGGTCTTGAGCAGGCCATTGCGCTCCTGCACCGACTCGCGCACCAGGCGCAGCTCGCCGTTCTCGAGGTAGCGAACACCTCCGTGGATCATGTGGGATGAGGCGGATGATGCGCCCGAGACGTAATCGCCGCGCTCGACCAGCACAACGTCGACACCCTGCAGCGCCAGATCGCGGAACGTTGCGATGCCGTTGATACCGCCGCCAATGATCAGGACCTCGGCTGTGGGGCGCGCGGAGATGGCCGCCACATCCGTGCGAGTGTGTCCTTCATTCTTGGACTGGGAGCCCATGGTATTTCCGCCTCTTCAAGGTGAGTAGTTGGTGCATCGTTGCACCTGCGGCGCGGCTACATTGCGCGCGGGCGTCAGGTGTGGTGAGTTAAGTGTCATCCGTGCAACACAT
Organism: Glaciihabitans tibetensis; assembly: GCF_003003265.1. GTDB lineage: Bacteria > Actinomycetota > Actinomycetes > Actinomycetales > Microbacteriaceae > Glaciihabitans > Glaciihabitans tibetensis. Next base: position 269,572 of record NZ_PVTL01000006.1, on the reverse strand, counting down.
TCGATCAAGACAGTTGCACAAACGTGCAGGGAGTCGCCATGTCAGCGTCACTAGAGGGACCCGGGTCGAGCCCGATTGCCGCCCATGGCACAGGTCAGGGCGGAGGTCACGGCACAGGCCGGGGCTCGGGCTCAGGGCAGGGGGACGACAAAACGCAGGAGGCGCTGCGCGCGGCACACCTCTACTACATGCAGGACCTGACAATGGATGCGATCGCCCGCGAGCTGCATGTTTCCCGCTCGTCGGTGTCCCGCCTGCTCAGTTTCGCCCGCGCCACCGGCCTGGTCGAAATCCAGATCAAGTCGCCGCTCGACCAAATCTCCCGCGTGCAGAACGATTTGCGTGACCGCTACGGTGTCGCCCCGCACATTGTGCCGGTGCCCGACCACGCCAGCGAGGTGGACCGGCTCGAGCGGGTGGCCCTGTCCGCTGCACGTATTCTCGGCTCGTTCTTCGACTCAAATATGACGATGGGGGTCGCCTGGGGCTCCACGATGAGCGCCGTCAGCCGTCACCTCGTCAGCAAAACGACCCACAATGCGCAGATCGTTCAGCTCAATGGCGCCGCGAACACCCGCACCACCGGAATCGTCTACGCGAGCGAGATCCTGCAGCGCTTCGGCAACGCGTACGGCGCCTTCGTGCAGCACTTCCCCGTGCCGGCATTCTTCGACGATCCGGCAACCAAAGAGGCGTTCTGGCGGGAGCGCTCCACCCGGCGCGTCCTTGAAATTCAGGGCCGAATGGATGTCGCGCTGTTCGGCATCGGAAGCCCCTACGCAGACGTCCCCAGCCACGTGTACACGACCGGGTACCTCGACGATACGGACTTCCAATCACTGCGGGATGCCTCGGTGGTGGGAGATGTGGCGACGATCTTCCTCCGCGCCGATGGTTCGCACGACGGCATCCCGCTTAACGCCCGCGCCACCGGACCGGACTTCGCCACCCTCCGCCAGGTCGCGCGCCGGGTGTGTGTGAGTTCGGGCATCTCCAAACTGGACGCCGTGCGCGGAGCGTTGGCCGCGGGTCTCATCACCGACCTTGTCATCGACGAGGGCACGGCTCGCGCGCTGGTGGAGTAGCTGGCTCGCGCTAGCCTTGGCGCATGGCCGCACCTACTCCCCGTCGCCCCAAAGCCCGCAGCGGAGCTGCACCTGCCACCGCCGCTGCGCGTGCGTCAGTTCCCGCCGCGGCGACCGCGCCCGGACGCACCGCCGCGTTCATCTGGGCGGTCATCGCGTTGGTGTGCTGCACGATTCCGTTGCTCTGCGTGCCTTTCGGGATTCTCGCGCTCGGTTTCACGATCCGGGCGTTCCGCCACACGACCTCCGGCGGCCCCGGGCGCGGCCTGGTCATCGCCGCGCTCATCATCAGCATCGCCGCACTCGTCATCACGATCACGCTCGCGCTGCTCGCCGCAGCGAAGATCCTGTAGCGATGGCGGGAGTCGCTGGCGCTCGTCCCCGTAGGTCTGCCGCTACCGCGTTGCTCGTCGCTTTCGCGCTGGATGTCGGGTTCGACGACCGGTAGCACCCTGATACGCGGTGGCAGACGGCGCTGCCAGGCCGCGCTGCCAGGCGGCGGTTTTTAGACGGCAGCGGGCAGGGTCGAGTTGTCGATGACGTAGCGGAAGCGCGCGTCGTTGGCGATGACCTTCTCGAAGGCCGCGTTGATCTGGTCAGCGGCAACGAGCTCGATGTCAGAGGCGATGCCGTTCGCCGCGCAGAAGTCGAGCACCTCCTGCGTCTCGGCAATGCTGCCGATCGCCGACCCGGCCAGCGTGATACGCATCAAGGTCACCAAAGCGAAGTCGATGGGTTCCGATGGCTCGAGCATTCCGACCGTGACAAACGCGCCGTCGTGCTTCACCAGCGCGAGGTACGGGTTCATGTCGAACGCGGTCGGGATCGTTGAGAGCACCAGGTCGAAGGTGGCTGCATGGGCCTTCACAGCATCCTCGTTGCTCATCACGACGACCTCGTCTGCGCCGAGGGCCAGGATCTCGTCGGTCTTCTCCTCCGTGGTGGTGAGCGCTGTCACCGTGGCACCGAGGGCCTTCGCGAGCTGAACCGCGAGGTGGCCGAGGCCGCCAATGCCGGCAACAGCCACAACGGAGCCGGGTCCGATGTTCCAGTGCTTCAAGGGCGACCAGGTGGTGACGCCGGCACACAGGAGCGGCGCTGCCTTTTCGAGCGGAATCGAGTCCGGGATGTTCAGCACGAAGTGCTGGTTCACCACGATCTCGTCCGAGTAGCCACCGAACGTGACCTCACCGGTCTCGGCGTCGGGTGAGTTGTAGGTGAAGACGGCCGGCGGGTTCTGGTACTGCTCGTCGGTGCCCCCGCGCTGGTCATCGGAGCCCCAGTAGATCATGCAGCCGACGCCGACACGGTCGCCGACCGCGAAGGTGGTCACCTTGTCGCCTACATCCGCGACGATCCCGGCGATCTCATGCCCGGGCATGCAGGGGTAGTTTGTGGCCAGCGCATTGCCCCACTCGTCACGAGCCTGGTGGATGTCGGAGTGACAGATTCCGCAAAATTTGATGTCGATCCGGACATCCTCGGCCCCGACTTCACGACGGTCGAAAGGAAATGGAGCGAGCGGAGTCTTGGCGTCGGTGGCGGCGTATCCGATGTTCTTGGGCACGTGATCGTCCATTCTGCGGGCCGAAGCCCGCGGTGAGAAATTCGAGTCGCTTGACGATTAACATTCAACGACTGATCTCACGCACGCGCGAGGTACCGCTTGTGGAGGTACCAGCAGTACACCCCTTATGAGCTGGAGCCGCTCGGCTGCCTCGACCCTCCTCGACTAGAGCCGCTCGGCTGCCTCGACCACGTTCTTCAGCAGCATCGCCCTTGTCATCGGGCCGACACCGCCGGGGACGGGTGACAGGTAGCCCGCGACATCCCGCACATCAGGATCAACGTCGCCAACCAGACGTGCCTTGCCCGTCTCGGAGTTGACGACCCGCGTGATGCCGACGTCGAGTACCGCTGCCCCGGGCTTGACCCACTCGGGCTTCACCAGGCCGGCCACACCGACGGCGGCGACGACGATGTCCGCCTCGCGCACGTGCGACTCCAGGTCGAGCGACCGCGAGTGGGTGAGGGTGACGGTGGCGTCGAGACCCTTGCGGGTGAGCAGCAAGCCGAGCGGGCGACCGACGGTAAGGCCGCGACCGATGACGACCACGCGCTTGCCCGGGATCGACACGTGGTAGCGCTGCAACATCTCGACGATTCCGGCCGGGGTGCAGGGAAGCGGCGAGTCCAGCGGGCCACCGACGCCGAGCACCAGTCGGCCGAGGTTGGTCGGGTGCAGGCCATCGGCGTCCTTGGCGGGGTCCATCAGCTCGAGCATCGCGTTCTCATCCAGGCCCGCAGGGAGGGGCAACTGAATGATGTACCCCGTCACGGCGGGGTTCTCGTTGAGGCCGGCGATGGCCGCGCGCACCTCGCCGGCGGTCGCGGTAGCCGGCAGGTCGACCCGGATCGATTCGATGCCGACCTCAGCGCAGTCGCGGTGCTTGCCTGCCACGTAGGAGAGGGAGCCCGGGTCACTGCCGACCAGCAGGGTGCCGAGCCCCGGCGTGATGCCGCGCGCCTTCAGCGCCGTGATGCGTTCGGCCAGTTCGGACTTCACCGCGGTCGCGGTGGCGACGCCGTCGAGGAGTGTTGCAGTCATTCGGATTCTCCGAGTCTTCGGGTGTGGAATGTCGTAGTTAGCTGCTCGGCGCGGTAGTTGCTGTCGCCCCGCGATGTCGGCGCGGTAGATACTGTCGCCCCGCGATGTCGGCGCGGTAGATACCTTCTCGATGCGGCAGTTGTTTCTACCGCATCGAGTAAGTATCTACCGCGGTGGGCCGCCCGCGCCTCGGGAAGCGACTGGTTTCTACCGCGGCCAGCAGCGCAGCATCCGGAAGCGATTGGTTTCTGCCGCGGCGGGGGTACATCTGCCGCGGCGAGCTCGCGGCACCGGATACCTGCTCGCGGCGGTGGAAATGTCCCCCTCCGCGACACGTTTTCCGGTGCCGCGAGGGTTGGGCGAGGGGTGGAGCCAGGTTTCTGCGGCGGCAGCAGTCCGCGCTACGACCAGGTGCCGGGGCTGACGAGTCCCGGGTACAGCGGGAATCCGTCAGTGAGGGTGAGCACGCGTGCTCGCAGCGCCGCAACATCCGGAGCCGGCTTCAGCGCGGTCGCGATGATGTCGGCGACCTCGGTGAACTCTTCGTCGCCGAAGCCGCGGGTCGCCAGCGCCGGGGTACCGATGCGCACGCCCGACGGGGTGAGCGGCGGGCGCGGGTCGAACGGCACCGAGTTACGGTTCACGGTGATGCCCGCCTCGTGCAGGATGTCCTCCGCGTCCTTACCGTGGATCGCAGAGTTACGCAGGTCGACAAGCACCAGGTGCACATCGGTGCCTCCGGTGAGAACGTCGATGCCCGCGGAGACGGCGTCCGGAGCGGTGAGGCGCTCGGCGAGAATCTGGGCTCCGCGGATGGTGCGCTCCTGGCGGTCCTTGAACTCGGGCTCACCCGCGAGCTTGAACGCGGTGGCCTTGGCCGCGATGACGTGCATGAGCGGTCCGCCCTGCTGGCCGGGGAATACGTTCGAGTTGATCTTCTTCTGCAGCTCGAGGTCGTTGGTCAGGATGAATCCCGAGCGCGGTCCGCCGATGGTCTTGTGCACGGTGCTGGATGTCACGTCCGCGAACGGCACCGGGTTCGGGTGCAGTCCCGCGGCGACCAGACCGGCGAAGTGGGCCATGTCCACCCAGAGCTTGGCGCCTACCTCGTCGGCGATGGCGCGGAAGGCCTCGAAGTCGAGCTGGCGGGAGTACGCGGACCACCCGGCGATGAGCACCTGCGGGCGCACCTCGAGGGCCTTGGCGCGCACGGCGTCCATGTCGATGCGGAACGTCGTCGGGTCAACACCGTAGGCGTGCGCCTCGTAGAGCTTGCCGGAGAAGTTGAGCTTCATGCCGTGGGTGAGGTGGCCACCGTGGGCGAGCTCCAGGCCGAGGATCTTGTCGCCGGGCTGCGCAATTGCAGCGAGGACGGCGGCGTTGGCGGATGCCCCGGAGTGAGGTTGCACGTTGGCGTAAGCCGCCCCGAACAGAGCTTTCGCCCGGCTGAGCGCGAGAGTCTCGGCGACGTCGACGAACTCGCAGCCGCCGTAGTAGCGACGGCCGGGGTAGCCCTCGGCGTACTTGTTGGTGAGCACGGAACCCTGGGCCTCGAGCACGGCGCGGGGAACGAAGTTCTCGCTTGCGATCATCTCGAGGGTGCCGCGCTGGCGGCCGAGTTCGCTGTCGAGGATGGCGGCGATCTCCGGGTCAACCTCGGAGAGGGGGGATGTGAAGGACGAAGACATGGCGCTCCCTATGACAATCTCTGGACTCATTTGCGCCGCGGTCACGGCGTACTGCTATCCGATCGGCCCAGGCGTACGGCCAATTCGAGTGTCAGTCGCTCCCCGATGGTTGCCCATCTCAACGCCAGTTGCGACCGTTGCAGACTACCAGCCGAACGCGGGTTTGTGGGTCGCGAGCGTGCAGCATCAACCGGCGCGCTGGTCGCGACCGTGCAGCATCAACCGATGTGCTGGTCGCGAGGGACCTGGCCCGCTGTAGCCGCAGAACCGACTCCGCTACGGCGAACCGATCGTCGAGATCGACCCGGTCGACAGCGACACGTCACGCGGCAGAGACCTGCGCCGCACGATCACGTTGGAGACGAGAAGCACGACGATTCCGATGAGGAGCAGCGCGACATCCACATAGGGAAGAATTTCGAGGCCGTACCTGTCGAGCAGGCCGCCGCCGATCAGGGCACCCGCGCCGATCGCAGCGTTGAACGCGGTCGTGTACCAGGCCGAAGCGGCGTCACGAATGCGGGGCGACGCGGTGTGCAGCAGCCGGGTCTGCATCATCGCCGGGGCTCCACCGAACGCGATCGCCCAGATCACGATTGCCACGAGCACGATCGCGGTGTTGCTGTGCCACACGGCGATGACCAGCACGCAGGCGGCGACCACGGTGAACGCGACCGCGAGGCCTGCCCGCGGGTACTTGTCGCTCACGAAACCGGAGATCACGAGACCGATCGCGCCCGCGCCTCCAAACAAGAACAGGAGCGGGGCGATGGATGTCTCGTCGAAACCGGCCACGCCCGTCAAGTACGGCGAGATGTAGGTATAGAAGACGTAGTGAGCGTTCATGGTGATGAGCACGATCACGCAGAGCAGCACCACTCCGACCACCGAACGGTCCTTGCGCATCGGCACGGCGATCTCGCCCGTCTTCAGCTCGACCCGGTGGCTGATTGCGGGCAAAAACTTCAGCACCAGCACCAGGATCACCGCGATGACGGCGGCGATGACCGCGAAGGTGAGGCGCCAGCCGAGGGCCTGCCCCAGCGCGGTGCCGAGCGGCACGCCGAGCACAAACGCGGCGCTGCCACCACCGCTGGTGATCGCCACGGCGCGTCCGAGGTGATGCTTGGGAACGAGGTACCCCGTGTAGGCGCCCACGATCGACCAGAACAGGCCGTGGGCGACGCCGCCGATGACGCGCGCGATGACCAGCACCGTGTAGGTGGGCGCGAGAGCGGCGAGCAGGTTGCCTATGGCGAAGACCACGAGCACCGCGATCACAAGCTTCTTGCGCGGAACGTTGCGGGTGAGCGCCGTCAGCGGCGCCGCGGAGACAACGACCGACCCGGCGAAGATCGTGACCAGCAGCCCGACCTGCGACTCCGACACATCGAAGGTTTCGGCGAGATCCGGGAGCAGTCCGACGGGCACAAACTCGCTGGTGACGGCGACGAAGATCGCGGACGCGAGGATCAGCAGTGGGGCCCAGGGGAAGGCGTATTCAGACGTGGATGCAGGAGCTGTCTTTGAGGTGGGGGCGCCCATAACGAGGCATTCCGTTCCAGATTGCTGTGGTGCGTTCGCCGCCCGCGGGACGCGGCGGTCAGCTGCGGCGTCACATCCAGCGTACCCCGGGGCAATACTCTTGTGTCGTGACTGAGCTTTCGACCCACTGGATCCTGACCCTCGTCTGCGAAGACCGCCCGGGCATCGTGCATGCCATCAGCGGTGCGATTGTGGGGGCCAACGGCAACATCACCGAGTCGCAACAGTTCTCGAGCGATGACACCGGAACCTTCTTTATGCGCCTGCAGGTCGAGGCCGCGATCTCCCAGGAGGAGTTCAGCGCCGCCCTCGAGCCGATCACGCAGCGCTACGAGATGACCTGGCGGCTGGACGTGGTGGGTCGCCCGCTGCGCACGCTCGTGCTGGTGTCGAAGGCCGGCCACTGCCTCAACGACATGCTCTTCCGCCAGCGTGCGGGGCAGCTGTCCGTCGAGATCCCGCTTGTGCTCGCCAACCATCCCGATCTGGCTGGGCTTGCCGAGTTCTACGGGGTTCCGTTTGAGTCGCGCCCCGTGACATCCGCAGAAGAAAAAGCGGCATTCGAGGCCCGCGTGCTGCAGGTCGTGGAGGAGAACGACATCGAGCTGGTGGTTCTCGCCCGCTACATGCAGATCCTGTCGCCGGAGTTCTGTGCGGCGCTCAGCGGTCGGATCATCAACATCCACCACTCCTTCCTCCCCGGCTTCAAGGGAGCAAGCCCGTACAAGCAGGCCCACGCCCGCGGCGTGAAGCTGATCGGCGCGACGGCGCACTTCGTCACGAGCGACCTCGACGAGGGTCCGATCATCGAGCAGAATGTGGTGCGGGTCGACCACTCGCGCACCCCGGCGGAGCTCGTGGCCATCGGGCAGGACGAGGAGTCCCGCACGCTCACCCAGGCCGTGAAGTGGTTTGCCGAAGACCGGGTGCTTCTCGACCGCGCACGCACCATCATCTTTAAGTAGGGCTCGCGCTCAGTAGGGCTCGCGCTGAGTAGGGCTCGCAGCAGAGCACCGAGCACCCCGTTCACCTCGCAACGAAGCAGGAGACCAGGCCATGACTACTCTTTTCTCCCGTGCCCGCAAGCTCGATGCGCACGGGCAGGTCGACGACTTCTGGATGCTCGTGGAGGGCAACTCGATCATCTCGGTCGGGTCGGGCCCGCAGCATCCGCCCGCTGATTTTCAGGTGGATGTCGCGGGGCGGCGACTGGTCCCGGGATTCCTCGACCTGCACGGCCACGGCGGTGGCGGCTTCGCCTTCGACGATGGCGGCGAGCATCTCGTGCGGGCGCTCGCCACCCACCGGGCGCACGGCACAACCCGCAGCGTCGTCAGCCTGGTCGCGAACCCCCCTGCGGAGCTGCGCGCCAGCCTCGCGGCGATCGCGGATCTCGCGCGGTCGGATCCGCTCGTGCTCGGCGCCCACCTCGAGGGCCCGTTTATGGCGGTCGGTCGCCGCGGCGCGCACAACGCCCAGTTTTTGCTCGAGCCCGACCCCGCCCTGCTCGAGGAACTGCTGAACTCCGCGCGCGGCACCCTGCGCCAGATCACCATCGCGCCGGAGCTGGTGGGCGCGATGGAGTCGATCGACGTCCTCGTCGAGGCCGGCGTTGTGGTGGCGATCGGACACAGCTACGCCGACTTCGCGATCGCGCAGGAGGCGTTCGACCGCGGCGCCCGCCTGCTCACCCACGCGTTCAACGCGATGTCGGGCATCCACCACCGCGCTCCCGGTCCGGTCGTCGCCGCGTTCGAGGACGCCCGGGTCAGCCTCGAGCTGATCCTCGACGGAGAGCACGTGCACCCCGATGTTGCCGCGCTCACCTTTCGCTCCGCGCCCGGCCGGGTCGCGTTGGTCACCGACGCGATGGCCGCCGCGGGCTCGACCGATGGCGACTACCGGCTGGGCTCGCTCAACGTTGCCGTCCGCGACGGCACCGCGCTGCTCCGCGGCACCACCACCATCGCCGGGTCCACCCTCACCCAGGACCGCGCCCTCCGCGTGGCGATCACGCGGGCACACATCCCGGCCGTCGATGCTGTCGCCGCGCTCACCCTGACGCCGGCGAAGGTGCTGGGAATTGAACACCGCCACGGGCTCCTCGCCCCCGGTTTCGTCGCCGACGCGGTGCTGCTGAACTCGGCGTGGGAAGTGGACGAGGTCTGGGCCGACGGCCGCCGCATCGCGCAGCGGTAGCACCGGGGTGTCTCGCCCTCGGTTCGCGCGCAACGCTAGTGCCGGGGGGCTCGCACTCGGTTGCCGCGCAGCGCTGGTGCCGGGGTTACTCGCCCTCGGTTCGCGCGCGGCGCCAGTGCGCAGGCCAGCAGGATTCTCAGGAACCGGCGACAGAATGCCGCCATGGAAAACTCTTCAGTTACCTCGTCCGGCACCACCCCGCTGAGCGCGCTCGCACTCGTCTGTTCCCTCAAGCCCTCCCCCGCGCCGTCGAGCAGTGAGCTGATGGCATCCCAGATCCTCGCGGAGCTCGCCGGCCATGGCGTCACCGGTTCGAGCGTGCGCGTTGTCGACTACAACGTTGCGCCGGGCGTTGAGACCGACATGGGCAACGGCGACCAGTGGCCGACGCTGCGCGACCAAGTGCTCGCCGCCGACATCCTCGTGGTCTGCACCCCGACCTGGATGGGCCAGGCCTCCAGCGTTGCCCACCGGGTTCTCGAGCGGCTTGACGCCGAATTGTCCGAGATGGATGCCGCGGGCCGCCCTGACCTGTACGACAAAGTCGCCGTTGTCGGAGTGGTCGGCAACGAAGACGGCGCGCACCACATCACCGCCGTGCTGTACCAGTCGCTCAACGACGTGGGGTTCACGATCCCGTCGCAGGGGGGAACCTACTGGAACGGCGAAGCGATGCAGGGAACGGACTACAACGACCTCGACGAGACACCCGAGGCCGTGGCATCCGCTACAAAATCACTCGCGTCCAACGCCGCACACCTCGCCAGACTCCTGAAGGGCTCGGCGTATCCCGCATCGTAGTGCACGGCCGGTCGTAGGGCCAGCAGGACGGAAAGGCAGCGGACTCTAGGCATTTCCATAGCAAAGGGGTGTTTCCTTATTTCTTGTACCGACAACTAAAATCGGCAACAACAAACAGAGGATTTCCATGCCAATCTCCCTTCGCACGCGTTATACCTTTGGTGCCCTCGCTGGCCTCTCGCTCATCGGGAGCCTCGCGGGCTGCGCCGCCGACGACAGCACCGCCTCCACCGACACCGGCTCCGGCGCGGATGACTCGAGTTCCTCGAGCGCGCCCGCGGAGAGCTCGACCGGCTCCGACACCTCGACAGACGCCGGCACCGACTCAGGTTCCGACGATGGCACCGATACCGAGGCCGGCAGCTACGCCGACGGCACATACAGCGCCGAGGGCGAGTACACCTCCCCCGGCGGATCGGAGAGCATCTCCGTTGAGCTCACGCTCGAGGGAGACACCGTCACCGCGGTCACCGTCACGCCGAACGCCACCAGCGGCAACTCGGTGCGCTACCAGTCCGACTTCGCCGAGGGCATCGCCGATGTGGTGGTCGGCGAGAACATCGACGACCTCGATGTCGACCGTGTGGCTGGGTCCTCACTGACCAGCGGCGGCTTCAACGAAGCCGTCGAGACCATCAAAGCCGAAGCCGCCGCCTAAAGCGTCGGCACCCATGCGCACCAGCACCCCGCACGCGCAGCACCGGTTCGACGCCATCGGCGCGCCCTGGCGCATTGACACGCCGGAACCGCTCCCGCCTGAGGTCGTCGCGGCGATCGCGGAGCGAATCGAGAGCTTCGATCGCACCTACTCCCGCTTCCGCACGGACTCGCTTGTCAGCCGCATCAACCGCGAGCCCGGTGTCTGGGAGTTCCCGCCCGACGCTCCCCCGCTGTTCGCCCTGTATCGGAGCCTCTACGAGGCCACGGGCGGCGCGGTCAGTCCACTGGTCGGCGCGCGACTGGAGAATCTCGGCTACGACCGCAGCTACTCGCTCACGCCGAATCCCGAGTCGGTGCGTGTTCCCTCCTGGGACAACGCGGTGGCGTGGGACGGCGAGCGACTCACCACCGTGCGTCCGGTGCTGCTGGATGTCGGGGCCGCCGGCAAGGGGTATCTGGTCGACCTGGTGGCCGCCATCCTCACCGAGGCAGGCGTGGACGAATATGTGGTCGACGCGAGCGGCGACCTGGTGCACCGCGGCAGCTCGCCGCTGCGCGTCGCGCTCGAGCATCCGCGTGACCCGACAAAAGCGATCGGTGTGTACACCCTGAGCAACGCCGCGCTCTGCGCCTCGGCGTCCAACCGCCGGGCGTGGGGCTCGGGCCTGCACCACGTGCTCGACGCGCTGACCGGCGAGCCGACCACCCGGGTGATCGCTACCTGGGCGGTCGTGCCCGCGGCCGGTGGGCCGGGCCCCGCGGCATCCGCCACCCTGCCCACAACCACCCTGCCTACAACCACCCAGCCCACAATGCACGCCGGCACCCTGCCCACTCAACACCGCAGCGCCCTGCACACGATGCACGCCGATGGGCTGGCGACCGGGCTGTTTTTCCGTGGTGCCGCCGCGTTCGACTTTGACTTTCAGTACGTCCGGATGCTCGCCGATGGTTCGGTGGAGTATTCGCGCGACATCCAAGGGGAGATGTTTACATGACCAACGCTTCTGCAGCCAGCGCTGCTCCGAGCTCCGTGCCACCGGCCGCCCGGGACACTTCCGTGCCGCTCAGGCTGAAGATGACACTCGACCGGGTGACCGGCAGGGTGACGATGTACCGGCTCGTGGTGATCAGCCTGATCGTCCTCGCCGCGATCGCCATCGTGCTGTCGCTGGCCGGGCTCATCTTCTACACTCCGGCGGAGATCGCTCTCAGCGGGGTCGTCGCGGTGGGCGCCACCTCCCTGACGAGCATTCTGTTTGCGGCGGTGTTCCGCACGAGGGCCCACGTCGAGTCGTCGCTCATCACGGGCCTGCTGCTGCTGTTCCTTTTTCGTCCGACAACGGATGTCGCGGAGCTGGCCACCATCGCGCTGGCCGCACTCATCGCGTCGGCGTCGAAGTACCTGCTCGCCATCCGCCGCCGGCACATCTTCAACCCCGCAGCCATCGGGGCCTTGATAGTCGGACTGCTCCAGCTGAACTTCGCCGCCTGGTGGATCGCGACGCCGTGGATGCTGCCGTTCACCGCAATCGCCACCCTGCTGATCCTGTACCGCACCCACCGGCTGACCATGGGGCTCGGGTTCATCGCCCTTGCCGCGGTGCTCATTACCGTGACGCTCGGCTCGATCGGCACCGCATTCACGTCGTACCCGATCGTGTTCCTCGCCGGATTTATGCTCAGCGAACCGCTGACGCTGCCCCCGCGTCGCTGGCAGCAGCTCGTGCTCGCCGCCATCGTCGCGGTTCTCCTGGCGGTGCCGTTCTCGGTCGGTCCGTTGTACAACTCCCCCGAGCTTGCCCTCGTGGTGGGCAACCTGTTCGCGTTCGCGGTGGGTCAGCGGCGCGGCATCCGTCTCACCTTCCGTGGGCGCACCCAGCTCACCCCCACCAGCTGGGAGTTCGAGTTCGAGCCGCACCGCAGGCTGTCGTTTCTGCCCGGTCAGTACATGGAACTGACGCTGCCGCACAAGAACCGCGACCCACGCGGGCTGCGCCGGGTGTTCAGCATCGCGTCGGCCCCAGGGGTCGGGAGCGGGTCGGCTGCGGGTACGGCAACTGGTGGGGTTGCTGGTGGGGTTACTGGTGGGGCGGCTGCACCTGCCACTACGGGCGCGGCCGGAGTTGTGCGGTTCGGGCTGCGCGTACCCGAGGTGTCGAGCTCGTTCAAACGCGCGCTGCTGGAGCTGAATCCGGGTGAAACTGTGGCGGCGACATCCATCGGGGGCGACTTCGTTCTGCCCCGCGACCAGGCGCGACCGCTCCTGCTCGTCGCGGGCGGCATCGGGATCACACCGTTCATCAGCCAGCTCGAGCACCTCGAGGTCACCGGACAAAAGCGTGATGTCGTGCTCGTGTATTCGAGCAGCAGCGCCGACGAGATCGCCTACGCGGAGCACCTCGAACGCGGAGAGCACCGGGTGCTGCTGGTGTCGCCGACCGCGCCGACCGAGCTGCCCGCGAGCTGGACCTGGATCGGAGCGGGACCTCTCACCGGGCCGATGCTCCTGGACGCCGTGCCGGACGCGACCGCACGGGACACCTTCGTCTCCGGCCCGCCGCAGCTGGTCACCGCGCTGCGCCAGGCACTACGCCGAGCGGGTGTGCGGCGGGTGAAGTCGGACTACTTCTCCGGGTACTGATACTTCGCCGGTACCGATACGTCTCCGAATCGACCCGGAGCGGTAGAAACCTACTCGATGCGGTAGTTGTTTCTACCGCGGCGAGTATCTTTCTACCGCGGGCAACCCGCCCACAGTCGTGGAACTACCGCGGCGAGTGGTTTTCTACCGCCGCGAGCGCTTTCCCACCGCCGCGGCCCCGTCCCACCGGCATCCACCGCCCTCACGGCCCCCTTTAACCGCTGGCGGCACCGGATATGTCCGGTGCCGCCAGGCGATTTCGGGGGCCGCGAGCTACGCGGAGCCGAAGCTGAACCGCGCAGGGGCTCCCCGAGCGGTCACACAGCTACGCAGTCCTGCGGTTACGCAGTTACGCAGTTGCGCAGTTACGCAGTTACGCAGTTACGCCATCGTGGCGACGTCGATGACGAAGCGGTAGCGCACGTCCGAGGCGAGCACGCGCTCGTAGGCCTCGTTGATGTAGTCAGCCGCGACGAGCTCGGTCTCCGGCGCAATGCCGTGCTCCGCGCAGAAGTCCAGCATTTCCTGGGTCTCGCCGATGCTGCCGATTCCGGACGCAGCGAAGGAGCGACGGTTGGCCATCAGCCCGAACACCGAGACCGGGAGGGGCTGGGCGGGAGCGCCGACGTTGACCATCGTGCCGTCGAGCCGGAGCAGCGACAGGTACGACTGGAGGTCGACGGGAGCACTGACCGTGTTGATCATGAGGTCGAAGCTGTTGCCGAGTGCCTCGAACGTGGCCGGGTCGCTCGTGGCGTAGTAGTGGTCCGCGCCGAGACGCAGTCCGTCCTCCTGCTTGCTGAGCGACTGCGACAGCACGGTGACGTCAGCGCCCATGGCGTGCGCGATCTTCACGGCCATGTGACCAAGGCCGCCCATGCCGACCACCGCGACCTTCTTGCCGGGTCCGGCGTTCCAGTGCGCGAGCGGCGAGTACGTGGTGATGCCGGCGCAGAGCAGGGGCGCGGCCTTCTCGAACGGGATCGACTCGGGCACCTTCAGCACGAAGTCTTCGACCACAACAACGTGGGTCGAGTAGCCGCCCTGGGTGATGGTGCCGTCGAGGTCGACCGACGCGTAGGTGCCGGTGTTGCCCTTGAGGCAGTAGTTCTGCATTCCGGCGAGGCAGTTCTCACACTCGCGGCAGGAGTTGACCATACAGCCGACGCCCACGCGGTCGCCGACGTTGTGCAGGGTGACGTCGGATCCGACCTCGGTGACGAAGCCGACGATCTCGTGGCCGACGACCTGCGGGTACTGGATGTCTCCCCACTCGCCGCGAACGGTGTGGATGTCGGAGTGGCAGATGCCGGAGTACTTGATCTCGATCAGTACGTCTTTCGCGCCGACTTCGCGACGTTCGATGGTGGTCTTGACGAGAGGCTCTGTGGCGGATGTGGCTGCGTATGCGGTGACGGTAGGCATGAGGTGAATTTAATCACGCTCCGATGGACGAACGCCGCGAAACGATCAGTTATCTCCCAGAATCGCGTGCGGGCGGGCGAGCCCGCCACGACGTGCGGGAGAGCGAGCCCGCCACGAGCGGGCGAGCTACGCAGGAGCGTCGACCAGCATTCCGCGATACAGGTCAACCACAACGTCGACGAGGGCAGCCGGAGGTTCCGCCCCCTCGACGAGGATCGTGCCGCTCACAACGTCCGCACCCGCCTCGCGAGACTGCTCAGCGAAGGTGCCGGGGGCGAGCAGGTAGCTGGCCACGACGACCCGCGCTCCAGGAGACTCCGCGCGCACGGTGGCGACGGCGGCCGCCAATCCTGGTTCGGCGGCGGCGATGAAACCCACGGTGACCTCGCGTCCCAGCACCTCCGCGAGCTGCCGACCGGCGGTGAGACAGTCATCAACCGCGTTGGCATCGCTCGATCCGGCCGCTGCGAGAACCACCCGGTCGTCGTGCCGCAGTCCGCTCGCGGCCAGCCGCTCGGCAAGAATATGGGCCAGGCGGATGTCGGGGCCAAGAGCCCCGGCCACGAGTACGTTGCGCGGGGCTGCACCGGCTGCCGCGTTCGCGAGGTCAAAGGCCACGTGGTAGCCGGCGGACATCAGAAGCGGAACGATAACAACCGACGCGCCGGGATCGACGGCCGCGAGGCAAGCGGGAACGTCCGGTTGCTGCACATCGATGAACCCGCTCGCCACCAGGGCGGCTGGATCCGCTGAGACAATCCGTTCGGTCACCGCGTCGACGAGGGCAGCGACCGCTGCGCTCGCGGTCTCATTGCGGGTTCCGTGAGACGCGAGCAGGAGCACCGGGGCTCCGGCAGAATTCACAGCGCAGATTCGGCTGACGAATCAGACGACGACAGTCTGACCTGCACAATGCCCGCCTCGACGCGAGTCTCGAACGTACGCAAAGTGACGGCGGAGTCGCCAAAGCACTCCCCCGTGGCGAGGTCGTAGACCTGCTTGTGGAGGGGAGAAGCCAGGGTGGGGCGGTCGCCGCGTGAACCAACGATTCCCCGACTCATCACGAACGACCCGGTCACCGGGTCCTGGTTCGATACCGCGTGCACGGAATCGTCCGACATTCGCACCAGCGCGATCTGTTCGCCATCAATCAGCGCGGCCTCGGCGAAGAGCGGCTCCAGCTGGGTGAGCTCGCACACGCTAGCCCATCCGGTGGCGGAGTCGACACGGCTCGTGGCCGTGGTGGTCTCGGTGTTCAACATGCTTTCCCCGATCGTTGGGCAATGCCCGCGTGGCAGGCGGCGAACGTACCACTTTTAGGGGCCACGCGAGAACGGGACTAAGGACTCTCATTCTGACGGCGCTGCCGTGCGGTACTGGGTTAACACCATAGGACGGCTCGGCGCAGGAACTCGCGATCGGGAAACACCCCGACCTGAACCACCCCGAGAGGTGCCGCAATGACGTTCGACCAGACGACCCCGGAAGCCACCACCACCGACGACGGCGCTTCCGCACCGGCACGCCGGGTAATCGTCATCGGCGGCGGACCCGCGGCGCATCGATTCGCGGAGGCGATGAATGACCGCAATCTCGCAGCGGACCGTTCCACCCCGGCGATCGACGTCACCGTCATCGGCGAAGAAATTCACCTTCCCTACGACCGCGTGTCGCTATCGCACCGCCTCACCGAGCCGGAAGACCTGACGCTCGGAGACGGCACCCTTTGGGAGTCCCCAAGCATTCACTACCGCGGCGGCAGCCGCGTCACCGCCGTGGACACCGCGGCCCGCACAGTGACGCTCGGCAGCGGCGAACTACTCGGATACACCGAACTGGTGTTTGCCACCGGCTCGTCTGCTTTTGTGCCCCCGATGGCCAACAGTGACAAGGGCGTCGTCTACCGCACGATCGAGGACGTCGACTTTCTCGTCAGCGAGACGGCCCGCCTCAAAGAAAAGTTCGGCCGGCCCGCGAACGTCACCGTTATAGGTGGAGGACTGCTCGGCCTCGAAGCCGCCGGCGGGGTGCAGCGTCTCGGCGCAAACACCACCATCGTTGACGGCGCCACCTGGCTTATGCCCACCCAGCTCGACCAGGGGGCCGGCATGGCGCTCGGCCGCCTCATCGACTCCCAGGGCATCGCGCTCGAACTGGGCCACCGCCCCAGTGAAATCCTGGTCGCGGAGTCCGGGCAGGTGCTCGGCCTCACCCTCGATGACGGCCGCCAGCTGCACGCCGACCTGCTCGTCTGGTCGATCGGTATTCGCCCGCGAGACGAGCTCGCTCGCGCCGCCGGCATCGAGATCGGCGAGCGCGGCGGCATCGTGATCGGCGACGACTGCGCCAGTTCCGTTCCCGGCGTCTGGGCGATCGGCGAGGTTGCCAGCGTTGACGGCCGGTGCATCGGCCTGGTCGCTCCCGCAAACGCGATGGCTGAAGTTGTTGCCGACCGCATCAACGGCGGCGAGGCGGTCTTCCCCGGAATAGACGACGCCACCAAGCTCAAGCTGTCGGGTGTCGAGGTAGCGAGCTTCGGTGATGCATTCGGCACCGGCGACCGCGCCCTCGAGGTTGTCTACGCCGACCCGGCCCGCGGGCTGTACCAAAAAATCGTGGTGTCGAGCGATGCGAAAACCCTGCTCGGCGGAATCTTCGTCGGCGACGCGTCGCCGTACCTGTCGCTGCGCCCCATGCTCGGGCGAGAGCTGCCTGCGGAACCCGGCGCCTACCTGTCGGCCTCTGGGGCAGAGCTGCCCTCGAGCTCCGACATGCCCGACGACGCCCAGCTCTGCTCGTGCAATGACGTGTCGTTCGGCACCGTTCGCGCTGCAATCCACGGCGACCACGGTGACCCCGTCACCGAGCTCGGCGCACTGAAGGCCTGCACCCGTGCGGGCACCCAGTGTGGATCGTGTGTGCCGTTGCTGAAGAAGGTGCTCGAGACCGAGCTGAAGGCCGCGGGAATCGCGGTGTCACACGCACTCTGCGAGCACATCACGCTGAGCCGCAGCGAGCTGTTTGAGTCCGTGCGCATCCTGGGACTCACCTCCTTCGAGCAGATCATGGAGCGCTTCGGTACCGGCCTCGGCTGCGATGTGTGCAAGCCCACCATCGCGTCGGTGCTCGCATCACAAACTGGCGGCTACATCCTCGATGCCGGCCGCGGCGGGCTGCAGGACACCAACGACCGCGCACTGGCGAACATGCAGAAGGACGGCAGCTACTCGGTTGTTCCCCGCATCCCCGGCGGCGAGATCACCCCCGAGAAGCTCATCGTCATTGGCGAAGTCGCCGCGCAGTTCAACCTGTACACCAAGATCACCGGCGGCCAGCGGATCGCTCTCTTCGGCGCCCGCCTCGACCAGCTGCCCGACATCTGGCGAGTACTCGTCGACGCAGGCTTCGAATCGGGCCAGGCCTACGGAAAGAGCCTGCGCACGGCGAAGTCGTGTGTCGGGTCAGCCTGGTGCCGATTCGGCGTTCAGGACTCCGTAGCAATGGCGATCGAACTCGAAAACCGTTACCGCGGGCTGCGTTCACCCCACAAGTTCAAGCTGGGTGTGTCAGGTTGTGCCCGCGAGTGCGCTGAAGCGCGCTCGAAAGACATCGGCGTCATCGCGACCGAGATCGGCTGGAACCTCTACGTCGGCGGCAACGGCGGCTTCCAGCCCGCGCACGCGGTTCTGCTCGCCAAGGACCTCGACGCAGACACCCTCATCCGGTACATCGACCGCTACCTGATGTATTACATCCGCACTGCCGACCGCCTGCAGCGCACCGCGCGCTGGCAGGAAGACCTCGAGGGTGGCATCGACCACGTGTACGACGTGGTGTGCAACGACTCGCTCGGCATCGCCGCGGAGCTCGACGCCGCGATGGCCATGCACGTCAACGTGTTCGAAGACGAGTGGGCTGCAACGCTGTCCGATCCCGAGCGCATGCGCCGGTTCCGTCCCTTTGTCAACGCGCCGACCACACCCGACCCGTCTCTCCTCCAGGTAATTGAGCGCGGACAGCCCCGACCGGCTCGCCCGGAAGAGCGCGACGGCACCAGCGAAGCCGGCCGGGTTCAGCTGGCCGGCCTGACCATCCCCATGCGTCCGGCCGAGCAGCTCGCGGACAGCGAGTAACGTGACCCCCGGACTCGATTTCGGAGGTCGCCGGGTGCTGGTGGTGGGCGACGCGCGTCCTGCGCGGCGCGTGCTTGCGCAGTACCTCGCCGTCGGAGCAGAGGTGTTCCACCTCGGCGGCCCGCTCCCCGAACGCGGGCGCGCTGGCAACGCAGAGCACGCGGGCGCCGCCGGGCGCGCTGGCAACGCCGAGCACGCTGGCCACGCGGCGCAGACCCCAATCGTTCACGTGCACACCGTGCAGCCTCCCCGCTCCCCCACAGCCTGGAGCGATCTGGTCTCGGCGGTCGAACTCGTGGTGCTCGTCGAGGCGACCGCCCAGACCGATGCCCTCATCACCGCGGCGTGTCTGCGGCATCGAACCTGGCTCACGCGGGAGCCGGCGGCCGAGACATCCGCCATGGGATCCGTCACGCTCGTCGGAGGCGGACCCGGGTCAGCCGGCCTGCTCACGGTGGCCGCGATGGACGCCCTTCGCCGCGCGGACGTCGTCTTCTATGACCGCCTCGGACCGTCTGACCTGCTCGAGAAGTGGGCACCGGGAGCCGAGCTGGTCGACGTCGGCAAGGCGCCGGGTCACCATGCGCGTCCCCAGCGTGAAATTGAGCGGATGCTGGTTGCCGCGGCCCTCCGCGGCGACACGGTTGTGCGCCTCAAGGGAGGCGACCCGTTCGTGTTCGGACGCGGCGGCGAAGAAGTGATCGCCTGCCGCGAAGCGGGCGTCGCCGTCACCGTTATTCCGGGCGTGACCAGCGCGATCGCCGTGCCGGCCGCCGCGGGAATCCCGGTCACCCATCGCGGGGTGAGCCGACTGTTCACGGTCATCTCCGGGCACACGCCGATCGGCGACCGCGACCTGACCCACCTCATCGGCCTCGGCGGAACGATCGTCGTGCTCATGGGCATCAGCACGCTCGGTCAGATGCTGGGAGGACTTTCCCGTCTGGGCATGCGCGCGGACATGCCCGTCGCGATCATCGAGCGCGGATTCGCCGACGACCAGCGCACCACAATCTGTTCCCTCGACCGCGCCGACGAGATGATGCGCACGACGGGCGTGCGGTCCCCCGCGGTTGTGGTCATCGGCGACGTGGTGACGCTGGCGGCACGCGGAGACGAGGCAGCGGACGCGCTGCTCCGCGAGGCGGCACAGTTCGCTCTATTCGAATGAGGCCGCTTTATTCGAATGAGGCTGCTTTATTCGAACGAGGCCGAGGCGGTGGATGTCGCTGCCGCCGCAGCGTCCGACTCGGCGAGCAACCCACGTGCGGCCAACCCGATGATCGCGCTGTAGGTCGGGTAGGCGAACCGCACGTTCGCCAGCGTCGCCACGTCGACTCCGGCGGCCATCGCGGTGGTCACCGACTGCACCACCTCGATCGCGTTCTCCCCCACGGCGTGCGCGCCCAGGATCAGTTCCCGGCGGCGGTCGGAGATGAGCTTGAGGAATCCGAGTTCACGATCGTCGATGACCGCGCGGTCGAGGCTTGAGTACGGCACCACCGACACCACGCAGCGCGGGTCCCGTTCGCGCGCCTGGGCTTCGGTGAGTCCCACGCCGGCGTAGTCGGGGTCGGTGAACCCCCCGGCGGGCAGCAGGTGGTGGGGAGTGCGGCGGTTTGCGCCGAGCACCGCGTTCTCCGCGGCGGCTTCCCCCTCGAACTGCGCCGCCTGCACCAGCATGTCCTTACCGGTGGAGTCTCCCACCGCGTACACGTGCGGCACGACGCTGTGGAAGTACTGGTCCACCGGAATCGACGACCGGGTGGTCGCGATGCCGGCGTTTTCCAGACCGAGGTCCTCCACGTCCGCCGGCCACCCGGTGGCCATGATCACCGCGTCGAACTGGCCCGAGACGGGGCTGCCATCGTTACTCCATGTCAGGGTGAGGACCCCGTAGTCGTCGCGCTCGATGCTCTCCACACCATCGATTCCGGTGTGCACGGCCACGCCCTGGTCGGTGAAGGCGCCAGCAACCGCCGCGGAAATCGCCTCGTCCGAGGGCATAAGCACGCGGGGGGCGAGATCGAGCAGGGTGACGGATGACCCGAAGGAGCTGAACACCGTGACAAGTTGCGCCCCGGTGTTTCCTGCTCCGATCACGGCGACCCGGCCCGGCAGTGCCGGGAGATCGAGCACGTGCTCCGGCACGGTGGCGAACTCGGCCCCGGGAATCGGGAGTCGGCGCGAGTGCCCGCCGACCGCGACGATGATCGTCTCGGCGGTAACCTGCCGCCCGCTGTCGAGCCGGAGCGTCGTGGCGTTGGCGAAGCGCGCGCGACCCTCGAGGATCAGCTCTACCCCGGCCGCGGCGAATCGCGCGGGCTCACTCTTGAGCGCGCGTACGCGATCGACGGTGGCCCGTACCCGCTGAACGGTGGACGGCCAGTCAATGCCCTGGTCAACAACCCCGATGCCGTACCCGCCGGCCGTGCGCATCTCCCGCATGATCCGCGCTGTCTTCGCGAGCACCCGGGTGGGCACGCAGCCCGTGTTGACACAGGTGCCGCCGGTGCGCGCGGCCTCCACTACGGCTACTCGGGCCCCGAGCTCGGCGGCACGGAGAGCGGCCGCGGTGCCCGCGGGGCCCGCGCCGATGACGACAACGTCAAAGTGATTGGTGTTCATGGTTAGACGATGCCACTACCGACTGGGATTCCGCAGGGCATTTCCCGGCTACCCCAGGCGTGCGGCCAGGTTCTTGTCAAGGGTGTCGAGGAACTCCTCGGTGGTCTGCCACTTCTGGTCGGGTCCGACGAGAAGGGCAAGGTCCTTGGTCATCGCGCCGGACTCGACCGACTTGATGACGACATCCTCGAGCGTGGCGGCGAACTCGGCGAGCGCCGGGTTGTCATCGAGCTTGGCGCGGTGCGACAGTCCGCGGGTCCAGGCGTAGATCGAGGCGATCGGGTTCGTGGAGGTGGGCTTGCCCGCCTGGTGCTGGCGGTAGTGGCGCGTGACGGTGCCGTGTGCGGCCTCCGCCTCGACGACGCTGCCGTCCGGGACCGAAAGCACGCTGGTCATCAGGCCGAGCGAGCCGAAGCCCTGCGCGACAGTGTCGGACTGCACGTCTCCGTCGTAGTTCTTGCAGGCCCAGACGTAGCCGCCCTCCCACTTCATAGCGGACGCCACCATGTCGTCGATCAGGCGGTGCTCGTAGGTGAGACCAGCGGCGTCGAACTTCTCCTTGAACTCGGTCTGGAAGATCTCCTCGAAGATGTCCTTGAAGCGACCGTCGTAGGCCTTCAGGATCGTGTTCTTCGTCGAGAGGTAGACCGGGTAGTTGCGGGTGAGCCCGTAGTTGAGGGAGGCACGCGCGAAGTCGATGATCGACTCGTCGAGGTTGTACTGCACCTGGGCGATGCCGTCGCCCGGGGCGTCGTACACCTCAAACTTCAGCGGCTCGGAGCCGTCTTCCGGGGTGAACTCGACCGTGAGCTTTCCCTTGCCGGCAAAACGGAAGTCCGTAGCACGGTACTGGTCACCGAACGCGTGACGACCGATGATGATTGGCTTGTTCCAGCCGGGCACCAGACGCGGAATGTTGGAGATGATGATGGGCTCGCGGAAGATGACTCCACCGAGGATGTTGCGGATGGTGCCGTTCGGGCTCTTCCACATCTTCTTGAGGCCGAACTCGACAACGCGGTCTTCGTCGGGGGTGATCGTCGCGCACTTGACGCCGACGCCGTGCTTCTGGATCGCGTGCGCCGCGTCGATCGTGACCTGGTCGTCGGTCGCGTCGCGGTGCTCGATGCCGAGGTCGTAGTACTCGAGATTGATGTCGAGGTACGGATGAATCAGAGTGTCTTTGATTTTCTGCCAGATGATGCGCGTCATCTCGTCGCCGTCGAGCTCTACGACGGTGCCTTCAACCTTGATCTTGGCCAACTGCTTCTCCTATCAACGCGGCCCTCCGATGGACCAACGCCCAGCCTACCCGCCCCGCCAAAGTCTCTTGATGTCAAGAGATCGCTACCTTCGTCCCGCATCCGGCCCTAACCTATGGGTATGGGTGAGCTGCGACTGGAAGAACTATCCGCGAAGACAATCGTCGCGGCCAACGGGCTCACGCTCCGCCGCGGGCAGGAGCAGTTCGTTTCGCCGGTTTCATACTCCATTGCCGATGCGTACATCAACCCCGTCACTTCCTGGCCGCGTGTGGTTCTCGATGACGACGAGGTGGTCGGATTTATCCGTGGCAACTTCGATCCGGAAGCGGAGCAGGAAGAGTTTCGCAGCTGCATCTGGCGCATCAACGTCGCCGCAGACGTCCAGGGGCGCGGCGTCGGCACGTTTGCCGTCGAGGCCCTCGCGGACGAAGCCCGCAGTCGCGGCTTTGACCGCCTCACCGTCATCTGGGAACCCGGCGAAGAGGGCCCGGAGTCGTTCTTCCTCCGCCTCGGTTTCGTCGTCGTGGGCCAGACCCAGTACGGCGAGAACCTCGGCGCGCTCACTCTGTAGCGGCGAGGCGGTGGAGGCACGTTCCGTCGTGCAGGCGCGTTTCGTCGTGCAGGCGTGCGGCATTGTTAGGCGGCATGGTGAATGACTTCGTCTCCCGTGTCCTCGCGGTCGTCGAGTCGATTCCTCCCGGGAGAGTAATGACCTACGGCGGGGTGGCGGCCGCCCTCGGCTCGCGTGCGGCCCGCGCGGTCGGCCAGACGATGGCGTACTACGGCAGCGATGTGCCGTGGTGGCGCGTGGTTCGCGCGAGCGGACATCCCGCTGTCGACCACGAGTCCCGTGCGCTCGAGCATTTTCGCGCGGAGGGAACGCCGCTGCGGTGGTCCGCGAACGGTGTGTTCCGGGTTGACCTTGCGGCAGCTCGCTACGACGGCGAGCAGTAGCTCTGCCCGGCAGATCGCCGGCCACGAGACATCCGCCTCACGATTCGTCCACCTCAGAAGACCTGCCTCAGCAATCCTCCGGGGCGGGAGTCATCCTCATCGGTGACCTGACTCATCCGCTCGACCGATGTGGGCGCGGGCCGGCGACGGTTCACTGGATACATGACTTCCCCTCGCATCATCGCAGCACGACGCGGACCCGTCCTTGCCTCCGCGACCGCAGCCGTGACGCTGACCCTCGCCGCCGGACTCTCGGGCTGCGCCCTGACCGACGAGTTTGGCTCGCACCAAAAAGAGCGGGTGTTCGCCACGGCGGCGGATGTCTCGTCCGAGGCTGATCCCGCGTTCGTCCCGCCATCGTTTGTGCCAGAGGACGCCACGGACCTGAAGATCCGGGTCATCACCAACGGCCCCGGCGACATCCTCCGGTACACCAGCGCCACGGCGATCGACGACGAATACTGCGCCCCGGGCACGCTCGTCGGCTCCCCCCTGCTGGAGTCGACCTGGTGGCCGGCCGAGGTGCCGACCGAGGGAATCGTGTGCGGGTCTGGGTGGCAGGTGTTCGACAAGGACGGCAACACCTACGCGTGGGCGTCGGTGTAGCAGCGGTCCCCTCGGCGGCGCGACCCCGCGCGGTGCAGCGTGCGGCGTGGTGCGCCGGCAACCTACACGAGCGACTCGCGCCAGGCCGCGTGCAGCTGGGCGAAGCGGCCGGTTCCGGCGATGAGGTCCTCGGGCGTGCCGTCTTCCACGATCTGCCCGTGCTCCATCACCAGCACCCGGTCAGCGATAGCCACGGTCGACAAGCGGTGCGCGATGATGATCGCCGTGCGGTCGGCCAGCAGCGTCTGCAGTCCGTTCTGCACGAGGCGTTCGCTCGGGATGTCGAGTGAGGCAGTCGCCTCGTCGAGAATCAGCACCACGGGGTCGGCGAGGAACGCGCGGGCAAACGACAGCAACTGGCGTTGCCCGGCGGAAACGCGCCCGCCCCGCTTGTTGACGTCTGTCTCGTACCCATCGGGCAGGTTCTCGATGAACTCGTGTGCGCCGACGGCCTTCGCGGCGTTGATGATCTCGTCCTTCGTCGCCTCCGGTTTGCCGAGGGCGATGTTGTCGGCCACGGAACCCGAGAACAGGTAGGCCTCCTGGGTGACCATCACGATCGCGCGGCGGAGGTCTTTCGGGTGCAGCTTGCGCAGCGAGATCCCGTCGAGGGTGACCTCGCCTTCGGTGGGGTCGTAGAACCGCGCCATCAGTTTCGCGAGCGTCGACTTGCCTGCTCCCGTGGACCCGACCAGCGCGATGGTCTGACCGGCGGGCATGTCGAGGCTGAAACTCGGCAGCACCACACGGCCCTCCGTGTACGCAAAGGTCACGGTATCGAAGACAACGTGGCCCTTCGCCTTCCAGAGGTCGACGGGCTTGACCGGGTCGGGAACGCTCGGCGCCTCCTCCAGCACCCCGGAGATCTTCTCGAGCGCGGCGGTCGCCGACTGGTAAGAATTGTAGAACATCGCCATCTCCTGCGCCGGCGCAAAGAACTGGCGGGTGTACAGCATCGCCGCGAGCAGAACTCCTACGGCGAGACCACCGCCGGCGACCCGCAGTCCGCCAACCAACAGCACCACGGCGAGCGCAATGTTGCCGATGAGGACCAGGCCGGGGTCAAAAATTCCGAAGAGTTGGATGACGCGTCCGTTTACCTGGCGGTAGTCCTCGACCACCTCGCCGAACTCCTTCTCGTTGCGCTTCTCCTTGCGGAACGCCTTGACCGCACGGATTCCGGTCATGGTTTCGACAAATTGCACGATCAGGCGAGCAGAGGCGACCCGGGACTGGCGGAACAGCCTCTGCGAACGCTGCTGGAACCAGCGGGTGAGCACCGCGAGGGGCACCAGGGCGCCGAGCAGCACGAGTCCACTTCTCCAGTCGAGCACGAAGATCGCCACCCCGATGAACAGCATGTAGAGGATTCCCTGCACCAGCTGATTTACGCCGGAATCGAGCAGTTCCCGGATCGAGTCGAGGTCGCTGGTCTGCCGCGCGATGATGCGGCCCGAAGTGTAGTTCTCGTGGAAGTCGAGGCTGAGTCGCTGCGTCTGCAGGAAGACCCGCTTGCGCAGGTCGATGAGGATCGCCTGGCTGATGCGCGCCGTGAGCACGGTGTACCAGGCCATCAGTGCCGCGCCCACCACGGCCGTGGTGAGAAAGGCGGCGACGGTGAACACCAGGGGCATCGCGTCGTTGTCGATGAGCGCGGGCAGGCCGCGGTCGATGCCGAAAGCGATCAGCGCCGGACCGGCCACCTGCGCGGCGGTGCTGATCACGACGACGATCATGGTGAGCGCGACGCGCCCGCGCACCGGCCTCAGCAGTGACCCGAGCAGCCGCAGGGAACGACGGCGAATCTGAGCGCTCTCGACCCTGTTGTAGTCGTCGCGCTCCTCGCCCTGGACGCCGGTGACGCTCATCGGTTTACCTCGTCTGTTGTGGTGACTGCGACGTTCGTGACGGCTGTTGCCGTGCTGGCACTGGCCGTGCTGCCACTAGCCGCGCTGCCGCTACCCGTGCTGCCACTACCCGCGCTGCCGCTGGCCGTGCTGGCACTGGCCCGAGCCTCGGCGAGCGACTCGCGCGCGAGTTCATCCTCGAGACTGGAGATCACGAACCGATAGTGCGCGTTGCTGGCCAGCAGCTCGGAGTGGGTTCCCACCGCGCTGATCCGCCCGGATTCGAGCAGTGCCACCCGGTCGGCGAGCATCACGGTGGACGGCCGGTGCGCGACCATCAGCGCCGTCGTGGTGTCAAGCACCCGGCGAAGCGCTGCCTCCACGAGGGCCTCGGTGTCGACGTCGAGGGCCGACAACGGATCATCCAACACGAGCACGCGCGGTTTCGCGGCGATCGCACGGGCGAGGGCCAAACGTTGGCGCTGGCCGCCGGACAGGCTCATGCCCTCCTCGCCCACCCGGGTGTCGAGTCCATCGGGAAGATCGTAGACAAACGACGCCTGCGCGATGGCGAGCGCCTCGGCGAGTTCGTCCTCACTGGATTCCGGCCGGCCGAGCAGCACGTTCTCGCGCACGGAGGCGGAGAACAGCGTCGCATCCTCGAAGGCCATCGCGATGTTCTCGCGCAGGTCGTAGCGGGTGAGATCGCGGATATCGACGCCGTCGAGCGTGATCCGCCCGCCAGTCACGTCGTAGAGGCGGGTCGTGAGCGCGGTCAGGGTGGACTTGCCGGATCCGGTCAGGCCGACCAGCGCCATCGTCTCCCCCGGCTCGAGCGTGAGCTGCACGCCGTCGACGAGATCGGGATACTGCGCCGCCGAATCGGAGTACCGGAAGTGCACGTCCTCGAACACGAGGCGCCCGCGCGGGTTGTCAATGGTCTTCGGGTTTTCGGGATCGACGATGGTGTTCGGCGAGTCCATCACCTCGAAGAAGCGGTCCACGGCGGTGCGGGCGTCAAAGGTCATCGACAGCAGAAAGCCCACCGACTCCACCGGCCAGCGCAGCACGGTCGCCGTGGCGAAGAAGGCCACGAGCTCTCCCGCCGATATCTGGCCAGCGGCAGCCAACCAGACGCCGCCGAGCAGAGAGAGGGCGAAGGTGACATCCGGAACCAAAATCAACCAGAGCCAGATTCCGGCAATGGCCTTGGCCTTCTCGATCTCTGTGCCGCGGAGGTCTTCGGCTTGCGAGGCGAAGTTGGCGAGCGCGTGCTTGCCCCGCCCGAATGCCTTGAGGACACGGATGCCGTGTACCGATTCCTCTACGGCGGTGGCGAGGTCGCCGGCCTGGTCCTGGCTGCGGCGGGCCACCGCGGAGTACTTGTTCTCGAAGCGGAAACCGTTGATCCACAGCGGGATCGAGCAGACCATAAACAGCAGGCCGAGGATCCACGAGATGTTCAGCAGGAAGAGGAAGCCGATGAGGATGGTCAGCACGTTGACGATCAGCAGCACGAGGCCAAAGGAGATCCAGCGGCGGATGAGGTTCAGGTCGCTTACCGCGCGCGACAGGAGCTGTCCGGAGGCCCAGCGGTCGTGGAATCCCACGGGGAGGTCCTGCAGTTTCGCGTACAGTGCGTTGCGCATTCGCGCCTCGATGTGGGTGCCGGGTCCGAGTACGAACCAGCGGCGGAGCGCGATGAGCAGCGCTTCCGCGACGCCGAGGGCCAGCACGAGGGCAACCGCCGGCCAGATCTGGCTCGCGTCACCGTCCTGCAGCGGCCCGTCGACGAGGGCTCGCAGCACCTGGGGAATGAGCAGCGCGAGAACCGCCGCGAGCAACGCGGACGCCATCCCGAGGTAGAGGCGCGGCAGCGCGGGCTTTGCGTACGGATAGATGCGCCGGAGCGCGCCGAACGTGCCGGGGCGCTCGGGGGTGGACTTCGGCTTCGGCGGAGTGGACTCGGGCGGACGACCGGAACCGGTCGGGGTGGAAGGCATGAAAGTCCCTGGTCTGTGGCGGAAATAACGCCCGCAGGGAAGAGCAATCGCTATACCGACCCCCGGGCAGCCTTCCAGAATAACCCTCAGCTAGGCGCGGGGCAAGCTAACTTTTGTCAGCGGATGCGCACGGATAGGCAAGTGACGCACCCCTCGAGCTTCTCGAACTCGCTGATGTCGACGGTGACTACGCGGTATCCGAGGTCCTCAATCAGCGCGGCGGAGAGCGGGGCAGACGCCGCCATCAGCACGGTGTCGGGCGAGAGTACGACGACGGCAGCGCCGGTCTCCTCGGGAACCGCGAGGAACCGGGTGAACAGCTCGGGGCGCTCCACGAGCGGGGCGTAGCCGATGACCGTGCCGTCGGGAAGCGCGGTGACCGCACTCTTCAGGTGCAGCACGCGACTGACCGGCACGGCGACGACCTCGAAGCCGCGCGCGATGGCGATGGCGCGGAACTGACGGATGCCTTCGGCGTTGGTGCGGCCGCCGCGTCCGACGTAGACCGTGCGTCCGACCTTGAGAACGTCGCCGCCGTCGAGGGTGCCCGGAAGTTCGATCGTCTCGACGTCCATCCCCAGGTCCAGGCCGGGGATGGCCGCAGCGACGCCCTCGATCTCACCGCGACGCGACTCCGCGCCCGGGCTGGTGAGTACGGCGGTGTTGTCGAGGATCACGACGGCGTCCTCGACGAAGACGGAGTCGGCGAACCCGTCAGCGGCCGGCACCTCGACGGTGGTGAAACCCTCGGCCTCCAGCGCGGCGACGTACTTCTCCCACTGGGTGTCGGCGAGCTCGGCGTCGATCGGGGTGCGCTCCAGGTGGGTCAGCTCACCCTCGGCCAGGTTCGATGAGGGCAACCGCACCAGCGCGAGGGTGCGCATGCCCGCGCGGGAAGCGGCGCTGCGGGCGAGCACGGCCCTCCAGACTGCGGCACCTGCTGTCACAATCGCGATGACCGCGAAGACGACGAAGAAGAGGTTGTTGCTGCGCAGGGTGTCGAACACGCTCGGCCACACCTCTGCGGTCAGCGCATTGCCCGAGGAGATAAAGGTGATGACGGTGCCCGCGAGTGAGGCGATCACGCTGATGACGAGCGCGACCGGCAGCGTGATGAACCAGCGCCGATAGAGACCGAGCATCGCGGCGATCGCGACGAGCACAAACAGCAGGAGGCTGGAGATCGCGAAGAACGAGCTGATCGACTCAAGCTGCGCGCTTACGGCACCGTTGGTGGCGTGGAAGAAGAGGGTGGTGGCCACCTGCGTGATGGCGGCGACGGCGAGCGCCGAAACCATAGCGGCGGTCAGCCGTGGGAGGAGCGGGGCGCGAGAAGTCATGTCTACGACCCTACGGCGGAGTCTCTATGAATCAGCTGCGCGGTTGCTGGCGGGCCGATTGCTGGCGAGGCGGCTGCTTGCGGGGCGGCTGCTGGCGGGCGGCTGCTGGCGGGCGAAGCGCGCAGCTAGCCCTCCCGGAGCTCCAAACTCCCGGAGCCGGGCCACAGCGAGCCTCCGGGACTCGGAAGTGGCGCAGTTTCTCCCGCCCGGGCGCGCGCTAGGCTCCCGGCACCGGAAACCTGCTCGCGGCACCGGACATGTCCGGTGCCGCGAGTGGGTATTGGGGGCCGGGAGCGCCGGCGAGCGGATTAGTGGAAGAAGTGGCGCTCACCCGTGAAGTACATCGTCACGCCGGCTGCATTGGCCGCGGCGATGACCTCGGCGTCCCGCACGGAACCGCCGGGCTGCACGACCGCGCGTACCCCCGCCGCGAGCAGCACTTCCAGCCCATCAGCGAACGGGAAGAAGGCGTCGGAGGCGGCGACACTCCCGGCGGCGCGCTCCCCCGCGCGGGTGACGGCGAGGTGGCACGAGTCAACCCGGTTCACCTGGCCCATGCCCACACCGACGGACGCGCCAGCGTGGGCGAGCAGGATGCCGTTCGACTTCACCGCGCGTACCGCACGCCAGGCGAACTCGAGGTCTGCCCGGGTTGCCTCATCCGCGGGTTCACCTGCCGCGAGCGTCCACTCGTCGAAGGGCGCGAAATGGGTGTCGACCGACTGCGTGAGCAGCCCGCCGGAAACCTGCTTGACCTCGGTGGCCTCGCGCGCGTAGTCCGCCGGAAGCTGCAGCAGCCGCAGGTTCTTCTTGGTGCTCAGCAGTGCAAGCGCCTCCGGTTCGAACCCGGGCGCAACCACAACCTCGGTGAAGATGTCCTTGATCGCCTCGGCGGCTTCGAGCGTGACCACGCGGTTCGCCGCGATGACGCCCCCGAACGCGGAAACGGGGTCGCAGTCGTGGGCGCGGCGGTGGGCGCTGGCGATCGGGTCTCCGACCCGGGCGGCCACGGCGATGCCACAGGGATTCGCGTGTTTGATGATGGCGACGGCGGGTTCGTCGAAGTCGAACGCGGCTCGCAACGCGGCATCCGCATCGACAAAGTTGTTGTACGACATCCCCTTGCCATGCAGCTGTTCGGCCTGCGCGATGCCGCGGCCGTCTTCACGCAGGTACAGGGCGGCCGACTGGTGGCTGTTCTCGCCGTAGCGGAGCACCTGCTTGAGCGTGCCCGAGAATTCGATGTGCTCGGGGACGGTGGATGCCGCGTCGGCGGTTGCGGGCGTGGCAGTACCTGCAGCTGCGGTGGAGCTGGCGAAAGTCGACGTTGGCGCGGCGGTTGCGGGCGTGGCATCCCCCTGAGAAGACAAAGTCCTTGCCTGGTCAGGCGACGTCCCTGGCTGGTCGAACGGGGATGTCGCGAACCACTCGGCTACCGCGGCGTCGTACCCAGCGGTGTGCGCGAAGGCTTCGGCTGCCAGCTCGCGGCGCTGCAGCAGCGACGTTCCCCCGGCGGCGAGTGCCTCCTCGACCAGAAGGTACTGGTCAGGCGAGGTGACGATGGCGACGTTCGCGTGGTTCTTCGCGGAGGCTCGCACCATTGCGGGTCCCCCGATGTCGATCTGCTCGACGGCCTCGTCGCCGGTGACTCCCGCGCGGATGGTCTCGACGAACGGGTACAGGTTGGAGACAACCAGCTCGAACGGGGCGATTCCCTGCTCGGCGAGCTCGCGTTCGTGCGACTCGAGGCGGAGGTCGGCGAGCAGGCCGGAGTGGATGGCCGGGTGCAGGGTGCGCACGCGTCCGTCGAGGGACTCCGGGTACCCGGTGACCTCGGCCACCTCGGTGACCGGAACACCGCTGGCCGCAATCGTCTTCGCGGTCGAGCCGGTCGAGACAATTTCGACCCCGGCGGCGGCGAGGGCCGCGGCAAGCCGGGTCAGTCCGGTTTTGTCGCTCACCGAGACGAGCGCTCGGCGGATCGGCACCACGTCGCGGGGGCGGTACAGGGCAGGATCGTGCGAAGGTCCGCTCATGCGGTAGCTAGCTCCTTGAGATTGATGTGGCCGTTGGCGATGTCGAGCACCGCCTGGATAAGAAGCTCCCGCTCCACGGGTTTGATGCGCTCGTGGAGGGAATGTTCCGTGTCACCCGGCAGTACGGCGACCCGCTGCTGGGCGATGATGGGTCCGGAGTCCACCCCGTTATCGACCAGGATGACGCTGGCGCCGGTCTGCTGCACGCCCGCGGCGAGGGCGTCGCGCACGCCGTGGGCACCGGGAAACTCCGGAAGGTATGCCGGATGGGTGTTGATCAGGTTGGGGCCGAGCGCCTCGATGACCCGCGGGGGCAACAGCTTCATAAACCCGCTGAGGATCACCAGGTCGGGTTGCCATACCTCGATTTGCTCGACCAGCGCCTCGCCCCAGGCGTCGCGGTCGGGAAAGTTGGACAGCGCCGTGGCGAAGGTGGGAATGCCGTAGGCCTCGGCGTGCTCGAACCCGTCAGCGTCGCGGTCGGCGCCGACAGCGACGACACGGGCGGGGAACTCTGCGTCCTCCGACGCCTCGAGGAGAGCGCGAAGGTTCGATCCGCCGCCGGAGATAAGAACCACGAGTGACAGCACGCGCCAAGTTTAGCGGGCGCCCGTGCTCACGCTCAGAACTCGCCGCTCAGCTCAGAACTCGCCGTTCAGGCCAGAACTCGCCGCTGCGGCCAGAACTCGCCGCTCAGGCCGGATCTCGCCGCTCAGGCCGGATCTTGCCGCTACGGCCGCGGCGGTGCACGGAATGAACCGAGCGGATTGCTGTCTGGTCCCTCTCCGCGGTCGCGGTCCAGGGCATCGCGCACGTGCGACGAGTCGAAACCGAGCGGCGGCGTGCTCGTGTCGTCCGGATGGGTGCCGCTCGGCAGACGCGTTGCCGCCAGCAGCCCGAGGGTTGCGGCGATACCGATCTCAAGTGCAGCCCACAGCCCGACCTGCCACGGATCCGGGCCCACGGTCGCGAGCCGACCCGGGCCGGCGGCGCCACCCGATGCCCAGGCGAGCAGTCCGAGCAGCGCCCCGCCGACCAGCCCCATGCCGAGGCCGGTGATGACGGTCTGAGGGATGCCGATGCTGAGGCTTTGCCGGGCTCGCGAAGCGAAGCCGCGGCGACCGAAGCCGCCACCGCCACCACCAGCACCGGAGCCACCGCCGAAGCCACCGCCGGGCCCAGAGCCGGAGCCGGAGGCGTTGCCGCGCACCCCCTTCGACCCGAGCAGCGCCCCCGCGAGGAAACCCGCAAGCACGGGAATAAGAATGCCCACGAAGGCGAACGGGGAGTCGAAGGTGGGCAGAGCGCCCAGCACGGGCACGGCCGGAATCGGCCCAAGCGTGGTCGCGATGGGGCTCACGGCCGATCCGGTTCCGATCGCGAACCCGGGGCCGACCAGCCACGACACCCCCCACAGCACCAGGTTCGGCAAAATGGCGAGCTGCGCGATGGTGAGCGCGAGGCCGCCGAGCGCTCCCGCCTGGAGTCCCTCATACAGTTCGATGATCTGTGCGTAGCTGGTGACGATCAGCACCGCAACGACAACCGAGGCGATGGCGACGATCGCCGCGGCCGCGCTGGCGCCGCCGCGGAGTGACGCGGCAACCGTCGCGCGCGTCTGCGGCCCCCAGCTGTTGACCCAGGTGCGGATGAGTCGCGACGCGGCATCCACCCCCGGGCGGGACGCGCGCAGCGTACCCAAAACTACGCCAATGGCAAACACCATGGTCGGCAACAGGGTGCCCTGCACGAGGTTGGGCTGCGCGGCCGGAAACGAGGCGGACAGCGACAGCCCCAACGACAGCGCAGCAAAGAGTCCGATCGCCACGGCCTCACCGAGCAGGCGGTGGTCGGTTTGGGCTATCCGGCGTCCGGCACGCATGCCGAGCAAGATCGTGAGCAGCGAAAAACCCAGCGCTGCCATGGTCACGGCGAACGGGGTCGCTGCCCCTTGTAGGCCGGTGGATGTCGCGAGCGCCCCGTTCAGCGTGATGCTCAGGTCAACGCCGTGCCCAACCAGCCAAATGTCGACCGAGGCACGCCAGAAGTCCCACCAATCGGGCGCGAAGCCGTATTGCGCGGCCCACAGGATCGTGAGCGGGGCAAGGGAGATTCCCACGCCAATGGCCACGACGAGGACAGCCTCGAACGCGGCGAAGAGGGCAGTCAGCGAGCGATTCATACGGAGGGAACCTTACCGCGACCGAGCCAACATCTCCCTGTCGCCCTACCGAAACCAAGGAGATTGTGAGGCTCGGGATTCGCCGCACGATTCGTCGCGCGATTCGCCTGCGGTTCGCCCCCGATTCGCCTCGCGCCGGGACCGTCCGCGAGGATGGAGTGGTGACCCACGAATCTGCTCCACACGCTGTTCCAGAAGCGCCGACCTCGGTGTACCAGCGCGTGCTTGGCGCGCAGTTCGATGAACTCGCACCGCAGCTGCGGGAGTACCTCGCGCTGCCCGGCGACGGACAGGTCGGATTCGGCACAGGAACCTTCGAGGTCGCGGGCTCGCGCAAGCGATGGTTGCGTCCGGTGTTCGCCGTGTTGGCCCGGCAGCGCCTGGTGTTTCCCGAGTTCGGCAGGAACGTGCCGTTCACCATCACCACCGTGCCCGGGCCAGGCGATGGGCTGAGCGCGGGCCGCGAGTTTCAGTTCCCCGGCCGGGTGCGTCAGATCGAGGACACGCTCCACGTCATCGACGGCCAGCTGCACGACTTCGTCGGGCGCGGACGTTCCCTCGAGGTGCGCCTCCGGGTGCGCGTTGTCGACGGCGGCCTGAGCATGATCTCGGATGCGGCCTGGCTACACCTCGGACCACTGCGCGTGCCCGTGCCCGCAATCTTTGGGGCGAAAATCGTGCTCAGCCAGCGCTGGACGGGAGATGCCCACCGCATCGAAGTTCACCTGAGCAACCCGCTTCTCGGCGATATCTTCGAGTACGCCGGGCACTTCTCCCACCGCTGGGAGTAGTGCCCGGCGCTACAGTTTCGCCCGCGACATCCGCCACACTCAGCGGATTACCGCGACGCGTGCCCTACGCGTTTTCGAGCGTCGCGTAGATTTCTCGCAGCAGTGACGCGGTCTCGGACGGCGTCTTGCCGACGCGAACACCGGCCGCCTCGAGCGCTTCCTTCTTGCCCTGGGCGGTACCGGCACCGTCGGACACGATCGCGCCGGCGTGTCCCATGGTCTTGCCCTCCGGCGCCGTGAATCCGGCAACGTAGGCGACGACGGGCTTGGTGACGTGCTCCTGGATGTACGCGGCGGCGCGTTCTTCGGCGTCTCCACCGATCTCGCCGATCATCACGATCGCCTTTGTCTCCGGGTCTGCCTCGAACGCCTCGAGTGCGTCGATGTGGGTGGTGCCGATGATCGGGTCGCCGCCAATGCCGATTGCGGTGGAGAACCCGAGATCGCGCAGCTCGAACATCATCTGGTAGGTCAGGGTGCCCGACTTGGAGACGAGTCCGATCGGCCCGGCCTCGGTTATCGACGCCGGAATGATGCCCGCGTTCGACTTGCCGGGGCTGATGATGCCGGGGCAGTTCGGCCCGATGATCTGGGTGATGTTGCCCTTGGCAGAGGCGTGCGCCCAAAACTCTGCCGAGTCGTGGATCGGGATGCCCTCGGTGATGACGATCGCAAGCGGAATCGCTGCGTCAATCGCCTCGAGCACGGCGTCCTTGGCGAAGGCCGGGGGCACGAAAATCACGGACACGGTGGCTCCGGTCGCGTTCATCGCGTCAGCGACGGATCCGAAGATCGGCAGGGTGTGGCCCTCGATCTCGACGGTGGTTCCTGCCTTGCGCGGATTCACCCCACCCACGATCTGGGAGCCGGAAGCCAACATCCGCCCCGCATGTTTGGTGCCCTCTGAGCCGGTGAGGCCCTGGACGATGATCTTGGAACTCTCGTCAAGGAAAATCGACATTGTTGTTTCCTGCCCTTACGCGTTCGCGAGTTCGGCGGCCTTGTCGGCAGCCTCGTCCATGGTGTCGACTACGGTGACCAGCGGGTGCGCTGCATCCTCGAGGATCTGGCGGCCCTCGACGACATTGTTGCCGTCCAGGCGCACAACGAGGGGCTTCGTCGCCGCGTCGCCCAGCTTCGCAAGCGCGCCGACGATTCCGTTCGCCACCGCGTCGCAGGAGGTGATCCCGCCGAATACGTTCACGAACACGCTCTTCACCTGCGGGTCGCCGAGAATCACGTCGAGGCCCGCAGCCATCACCTCGGCGGACGCCCCGCCACCGATGTCGAGGAAGTTCGCCGGGCGAACCCCGCCGTGCTTCTCGCCGGCGTAGGAAACGACGTCGAGGGTCGACATCACGAGGCCTGCACCGTTGCCGATGATGCCGACCTGGCCGTCGAGCTTGACGTAGTTGAGGTCGTTCGCCTTGGCCTTGGCCTCGAGCGGATCGACGTCGCCCGCGTCTTCAAGGGCGTGGTGGTTGTCGTGGCGGAAGCCGGCGTTCTCGTCGAGCGTGACCTTGCCGTCGAGGGCGATGATCTCCCCGGTCTCGGTGAGCACGAGCGGATTTACCTCGACGAGGGTCGCGTCCTCTTCCTTGAACACTGCCCAGAGCCGGCCGATGACGGGCGCGATCTTTTCGAGCAGTTCGTCGGGGAAGCCGGCCTGGCGGGCGATGTCGAGCGCCTTGTCGTGGTCGATGCCCGCGATCGGGTCGACCTCGACACGAGCGAGGGCCTCGGGCTTTTCGACCGCGAGGATCTCAATTTCCATTCCACCCTCGACGCTGGCCATGGAGAGGAAGGAACGGTTGGAGCGGTCGAGCAGAACCGAGAAGTAGAACTCCTGCGCGATGCGCGCACCCGCGGCGACCATCACGCGCTTCACCACGTGCCCCTTGATGTCGAGGCCGAGGATTGCCTCTGCGGCCTCGAACGCCTCGTCGGGAGACTTAGCAACCTTGACGCCGCCCGCTTTGCCGCGGCCGCCGACCTTCACCTGCGCCTTGACGACCACGATCCCGCCGAGCTTGATCGCGGCGGCTCTCGCTTCTTCGGGGGTGTCTGCCGTGATGCCGGCAAGCACAGGTACGCCGTAGGACTCAAAAAGGTCCCTGGCTTGGTACTCGAAAAGATCCACGCTGCTCATCCAATCCGTGGGCGGTAACTAACGGAGCGGCCAGTTTCTCGACGTCGAGATAACTCGACATCGAGAGACTTGAACCACGAAGAACTCTACCGGGTCTTGGACGAACGCCGGATGCTTGCGTGCGAGCGGATGCCGGTGAGGCGAAACCCACCGCGAGAGGGCAGACTCGCTGTATGCGATTGCGTGACATGGGTGCCGAGGCGGTTCTCCTCGCGGGCGGCGGCCGCGCCATCCTGCTCCAGCTCGCGAATCCGGGCGTCGGTCACGCCGTCGCCGAGCACAGTGGCTTCGCCTCCGACCCAACCCGGCGCCTGCGCCACACGCTGACATTTGTGTACGCGCTCTACTGGGGAACGCCCGAGCAGGCCGAATTCGTGACCGAGATGGTCAACCGCGCCCACGCCCCGGTGCGCGCGCCCGGGTATGACGCGACGGATCCCGCGCTGCAACTGTGGGTGAACGCCACGCTGTACGAGTCCGCGGTGACCGTGCACGAGCGAGTGTTCGGCGCCCTGTCCGATTCCGACGCGGATGCGATCTACGACGATTACGCGCAGATCGGCGTCGCCCTGCAAATGCCGCGGGAGCTGTGGCCGCCGGATCGGGCTGCCTTCCGGCGGTACTGGGCCGACCAAATTGCGTCTGTGGAGGTGGATGATGTCGCGCGCGGTGTCGCTCACACCCTGCTTCATCCCCCAACAGGACCGCTGTGGCTGCGGGCCGCGATGCCGCTTGCCGGGCTGGTCACCGCGGGTCTGCTCTCCCCCGAGCTG
This sequence comes from Glaciihabitans tibetensis, assembly GCF_003003265.1. GTDB lineage: Bacteria > Actinomycetota > Actinomycetes > Actinomycetales > Microbacteriaceae > Glaciihabitans > Glaciihabitans tibetensis. The sequence goes on along the minus strand of NZ_PVTL01000006.1, from coordinate 232,210 downwards.
CGGAAGGCCTTTGCTCTGCCGTGGTCTCCGGGGCGGCAGCGACGGTTCGACGCGGTCATGGGGCTGACGGCCCGCGTGTACCCGCATCTGCCGCGGAGCCTGCGGGAACTACCGAAGAACAGACTCCTCCGGGCGATTCCGGGTGGGCGGGTTACTTCGCCGCGGTCGATTCACCCAGCTGGGTGAACAGGTCGAAGTTCAGGCCGTAGGCGCGGTCGACCTCGAGGATGAAGTCGTCGCGATCATCGGCGCTCCACTCGGCGTCCTCGAGAGCTACCCGGTAGGCATCCTTGAAGGGCTTCGGCTTCGGCACCTCGGGGAAGATGAGGAAGCTCAGCCCCTCCTCCGAAATGCCGTAGTGACGCTGAACCATCACGCGGATGATCTGCCCGCCCGACAGGTCGCCGAGGTAACGCAAATAGTGGTGCGCGACAAACAATGCTGAGTTGGATGCCACGGCCTCCAGTCGCTCGACGTAGGTCACGGTCGCGGGCAGCGGTTCGATCGTCTCGCGCCAATTCGGGCCGGAGAAGAAGCTCAGGTCTGCCTCGAGGGCCTGGCGGCGCAAGAGCGCGTCGGAGATAAAGGCCTGGCCGACGGGGTCGGTCCTGAACGATTCGCCAACACGCTCGAGTGCCTCGTAGATAAAGAAATACTGCCCGATCAAAGCGACGTACTGGTCGATGCTTCCCGTTCCGCCCATCAAGCGGCTCATAAATCCGGCGCTTTCCGCGCGGGTGTGAGCGTTCTGCGTCTGCGTGCGCAACCGCACGGCGAAGGGCTCGGCGACACTGGCGGATGCAGCGAGGGTAGTCATGGGCTCTCCTTGAGGAAGGTTCGAAAGTCTCTGGCGCAAGCGCTCGGTCTAACACTAGGGTAGGACTACCTAATTAAGGCAAGCCTTACCTAATTAGGCCAGCCCCCGATGGAGCATCCCATCGCCGCCCCCTTTTCACAGCAGGGATACAACCAGTTGCCCACCTTCACCGAATCTATGCCCCCGAGGCATTCTCTTCTGACAAAGGCCGTCGCGGTCTCGCTTGCCGCGCTGCTGTCGATCGGAATGCTCGCCGTCGGCACAACCGCTGCCACCGCGGCGGAGACCCCCACGATCACCGTGACCGCGATCCCGGACGGCGGTGGTGAGGTGACCGTCACCGGAACAGGCTTCGACCCAAATTCGGTCGGCATCTACCTCGGCGCAGCAGCGCAGGGCTTCTCCGACTTCTACGCCGCGGGCATCAGCGCCGACACCTCGATGTGGGTGAACCGCGGCAATGCGACCACCCCCACCCGGGCGCCCATGGACAGTTCTGGCGCGTTCACCGTGACCCTCACCCTTCCCGCCGATGACGGTGCGAAGAAATGGGCGGTGTACACCGCTAAGGCGCACGGAGGCTTCGGCGACACCACGCAGGCCACGATTACTCCCCTCGCGTACACCGCACCCGTCGTTGTCGAACCCCCCGTGGTCGAGCCACCCGTCGTTACCCCGCCAGTGGTCACACCACCCGTTGTCACACCACCCGTCGTCACCCCGCCCGTCGTCACCCCGACCGTCTCCGTTGGCACCGTGCCGGACACCGGCGGAGCCGTCACCATCACCGGACGAGACTTCTCCCCCACCGGCAACGGCATCTACCTCGTCGCAGCACCCGCCGGATTCGCAAACCTCACCGCCGCAAATGCTTCCCCGGACAAACTCAGCACCAGATGGATCGCCCCCGGAATTCCCGGCGCCACCGACACCCTCGCAGCCGACGGAACGTTCAGCGTCACCATCACCTTCCCCGCCGACACCGGAACCAGCTATGCCATCTACACCGGCAAAGCTCACCGCGGCGAAGACCCCACCCAGGCCACCGTCACCCCCGTGACGTACAGCACCCCGCCCGTCGTCACCCCGCCCGTCGTGACCCCGCCCGCGGTCACCCCGACCGTCTCGGTTGCCACGGTCCCCGCCCTCGGCGGAACAGTCACCGTCACCGGAACCGGCTTCTCGCCCACCGGCAACGGTATCTTCCTGGGAGTAGCTGCAGCGGGCCAAGCCGACTTCCTTGCCGCGGCGGCCTCCCCCAGCTATATCTCGAACCAGACAAAGTGGATCGCTCTTGAGGGAACGCGCGGGGCGAGTGCGACCCTGAACGCTGATGGAACCTTCACCACCACCATCACCCTGCCCGCCGACACCGGAACCAACTACGCCATCTACACCGGCAAAGCACACCGCAACGATGACCCCACCCAGGCGACGATCACCGACGTCACCTACGACGCACCAGTAGTGGTCGAGCCGCCCGTGGTTACCCCTCCCGTCGTTACCCCTCCCGTGGTGACACCTCCGATCCCCATCGAACCCGGCGTAACTGTGCCGGTCACGGACACCGCTGGCTCGATCAAGCTTGGATACTCCGCCACCTCGGTTGCGGGCGGCACCGTCACCGTCACCGGTAGTGGATTCTCCGCGACCAGCCCCGGAATCTACCTCGCGCTCGCACCCCGCGGATTCAGCGACCTCTACACCGCGAACGCTGGGTTCCCCGGCATGGAGGCCGTGCACGTCGCGGTGGGCAACACGGTGGCGTCGACCGGCGCCGGTCGCACCGCACCGATGAACGCTGACGGCACCTTCAGTGTCGAGCTCACCGTGCCCGCCAGCGCGGCTGCAGCAGTCGCGCGAGCGCTTGCACCCGCCGGCGCAGTCGACTCAACCTGGGCGATTTATACCTCGAAGGCGCACGGCCTGGGTGTGACGGACCGCACGCAGAACGCGATCCTGAACTTCGTCTACCAGCTCGACGTCACCAGCGCGCAGGCGCCGGCCATTGGCACCCCGATCAACACGGATCCCGTAGTGATCGCCGCTCCGTCCGAGATCGCTCCCTCGGTGAGCCCGGTGGACAGCACCCCCGCGGCCGCGGAAAGCTGCGTCGCACGATCCGTGTCCGGCGCGACCCTCAACTGGGCCATCAAGGACTCGTTCCGCACCTACATCACGGGCGGCATCGCCAACGGCACCTGGGATCTCAGCTCGGTAGGAGACTCCAACGGACGGTTCGTGTGGTCGAACGGCAGCGGAAGCGTCAACACCGAGACGACCCGTGGCACGATCTCGTTCCCCGGAACGGTGCACTTCACCGGCCACGACGGCGCGCTGGACATCACCATCACGAACGTGAAGGTCCGCTTCTCCGGGTCGGCCGCGACACTGACCGCCTCCTTCGACAGCCTCGCTCTCGATGGAACGCGCACCACGCAGTCCAACGTCGCCTTCGCGAATGTTGCCGCGGGCAGCGTCAGCATTACGGGCTCACGACTCAGCCTGAATGGTGCGGGCACCACCCTCACGTCCGCCGGAGCGACCGCCTTCGGTGACTTCTACGACGCGGGTGCGGCACTCGCGCCGATCAGCCTGACCGCGCCGCTCGGCGCGACCGTGCCGTGCACGGCCTCTACGTCCTCGTCGCTCGCGCAGACCGGCACCGACACCCTCGCCGGCGGCATCGTCCTCGCCGCCCTGCTGGTGATGACCGGTTTCGGCGGCATCTCGTTTGCTCGTCGGCGCCGCGCCACCCGCTCTGCAGAAGGTTCGACGATCTAGTCGTGCCAGTGTCGACGCGTGTCCGCCGGCGATTGCTCCTAATAGCAGTCGCCGCCCTGACCGTCGGCTCTCTCGCGGCGTGCACAACGGTGGAGGCCCCGGCGGCCTCCACCGTTGTTCCGTCGCCCGCGACCCCGACGGCTTCGCCACCCACCTCTTCCACAGCAGCACCGCTCGCCGACCCAAGAACCCTTCTCGGATCATCCACCGCCGCGGCGGTTTCAGCTGTGGCACCCATCGAGTCCGAGGTGATTCCGAGCCTGCCGGTCACGGTGACCGATGAAACCGGCACAGCGGTGACGATCACGGACGCATCGCGGATCATCGCCCTTGACCTGTACGGCACCCTCGCCGATACCGTTGTCGGCTTGGGGCTCGGGGACAACCTCGTCGGCCGCGGCTCGACCAACACCTCCCCGGAGTTGGCCGACCTTCCGGTCGTTACCCAGGACGGCCACCAGCTCAACGGCGAAGCGGTTCTCGCGCTCGAGCCGACCATCGTTCTGACGGACACGAGTATTGGCCCACGCGAGGTTCAGGACCAATTGCGCGCCTCGGGTGTGGCGGTGGTTTTTTTCGCCTCCACCCGCACGATGGATTCGGTCGCCGAGCAGATTCATGCCGTCGCCGACGCCCTCGGGGTGGCGAAGGCCGGCGAAGAGCTCGCCGCCCGATCCGTCCAGGGCATCGCCGACGCGCAGGATGAGATCGCGGCGATGACGGCTGGCATCGATCCGCTACGTATCGCGTTCCTGTACGTGCGCGGCAACGGATCGGTGTTCTTTATCCTCGGGGAAGGATCCGGCGCGGACGACCTGATCACCTCGATCGGGGGAAACGACGTCGCGACCGCTGCCGGAATTTCGGGCACCAAACCCGCGAACAGTGAAGCGTTGCTTGCCCTCAATCCGGAACTCATCCTCGTGATGAGCAGCGGGCTCGAGTCCACCGGCGGACTCGAGGGCCTCCTCGGGCGGCCCGGCGTGAGCGACACGATCGCCGGACAGAACCGCCGCGTCGTCGACATGAACGACGGGCAAGTCCTGTCGTTCGGGCCATCCACCGGCGCGGTCCTGCACTCCCTGTCCGCGGCCGTCTACGCCCCGTCGGAGCTGCGCCCATGACCACCCCAACTCCGACCACCCCCACTCCGACCACCACACCTCCGCGCACCACCGGCGCACACACCCCCGGGCCGCGCACCACCCGCGCTCACACCACCGCGCCGCGCACCGCCCGACCTCGCACCGCCGCTCCTCCCCGAACCACGCGCCAGCGCCAGCGCCAGCGCCGGTTCACCCTCACGGTCGCCGTGCTCGTCGTGATGCTCGCGGCAACGGTCATCGGCTCTGCCATGGTGGGCCAGTTCCCCCTCGCGGTGGCTGACATCGTGGCATCCATCGGACGACGCCTCGGGCTGGTGCCGGTCGACGCCGCCGCACAATTTGCGGACGGCGCCCTCTGGAACGTCCGGTTCCCACGCATCGCACTCGGCCTGATCGTGGGCGCCGCACTCGGCATCGCCGGGACGATGATGCAGGGCATGTTCGGAAACCCCCTCGCCGAGCCCGGTGTCATCGGAGTGTCTGCCGGCTGTGCCGTGGGTGCCTGCGCCGCCATCGTCTTCGGGCTCGACTGGGCCGGGGCGGCGACTGTTCCGGTGGCCGCCTTCGTTTTCGGCCTCATCACCACCTTCGCCGTGTACTTCCTGTCCCGGTCGACGGGCCGCACCCAGATCCTGACGCTCGTGCTCACCGGCATCGCGGTCAACGCGGTCGCGAGCGCCCTCATTGCCCTGTGCGTGTTCCTCGCCGACACCGCCAGCCGCGAGCAGATCGTGTTCTGGCAGCTCGGTTCGTTGAACGGAGCCTCCTGGATATCAGTAGCGACGACCGCGCCGTTCCTGCTCCTGGGCGGGGTCGGCGCCCTGATCTCCGCCGGCAAGCTCGACCTGCTCGCCCTCGGCGAGCGCCAGGCCCGCCACCTCGGCGTCAACGTCGAACGGCTCCGCGTGGTCTCGATCGTGTGTGTCGCGATCCTGACCTCCGCCGCCGTCGCGTACGCGGGCATCATCGCGTTCGTCGGCCTGATCATTCCCCACCTGCTGCGGTTGCTGGTCGGACCCTCTCACCGCCTGCTGGTTCCCGCCAGTGCTCTCGGCGGGGCACTGCTGATCAGCCTTGCCGATATGCTCTCCCGCACGCTGGTGCCCTTCGCCGACCTGCCCATCGGCATGTTCACCGCGCTCGTCGGCGGGCCCGTCTTCTTTGTGCTGATGCGCCGCTCTCTCCGCGGCGGAACGGGGATGCCATGATCGATGCCACGCAGCAGCCCACCGTGACCTCGACCACCACGATCGCGCTCGAAGGCCGCGACCTGTCCTTCACCGTGCGCGGCCAGGCCCTGTTGTCCCAGGTCACCCTCGCGGTCGCTGCCGGTCAGGTCACCGCGATCATCGGACCGAACGGCGCGGGCAAGTCGACGCTGCTCGGAGTCCTCGCGGGCGACATCCGTCCCACGACCGGCTCAGTTCTCGTGCACCAACGCCCCCTCGGCGAATACTCCGTCACCGAACTCGCCCGGAATCGCAGCGTGATGCTGCAGCAGTCCGCCGTCGCGTTCTCCTACACAGTGCGCGAGGTCGTAGAGATGGGTGTGAGTGCCTGGGACAAAAATGATGGGCGGGATGCCACGGCCGTCGTCACCCGCGCCCTCGACAACACCGACAGCACTCGCTTCGCCCATCGCGACGTGACCACCCTCTCCGGCGGGGAGCAGGCGCGTGCGGCTCTCGCGCGGGTGCTCGCGCAGGACGCCCCGGTGGTGTTGCTCGACGAACCGACCGCGTCGCTGGACATCTCTCATCAGGAGCTGGTGCTCGGGCTGGCCGGGTCCCTCGCCGCTGCCGGAGGCGCCGTGGTGATCGTGCTGCACGACCTCGACGCAGCCGCGACCCACGCGGACCACATCGTGATGCTCGTCGACGGTCGCGTCGCTGCCGCCGGTCCTCCCGCTGAGGTAATGACTTCCGCGATCCTCACCGAGGTCTACGGGCACCCTATCGACGTGATCGAACACCCGGCCACCGGCAGGCGCCTGGTGGTGCCGGCCCGCACTCGTCAGCGTTAGCTGCCGAGGTGCGGTGAGCTGCGCCGGCGCGGCTGAGCTGGCCAGGTGCGGTGATCTAGAGCTTCATGCGAGTCTTCGGGGCCGGGTAGAACGCCATCACGGCGGGGTCGCCGAGCAGCGCCGCCATCGCGTCAAGATCGGCTCCCGACATCCGTCTAAATCGCAGCCGCGCTGTGGGAACCGGCACACCGCCCCTCGGCACACTGGCCCGGTGCGCCGTCGGCGGCACCGCAGCTGACGGGGCCACCATGCGCGCTAGATCTTTTCGATCGGCGCGACCTTGATGAGCAGCCGCTTGCGTCCGGCGGTGTCGAAGTGCACCTCGGCGACGCGCTTGGTGCCCTCGCCGGTGACCGCGCTGACGCGTCCGTCGCCGAAGTCGACGTGGCGGATGCGGTCGCCCGCGGCGAGCGTGAGATCACCGTTGTCACGCACGGTGCCGGTGATCTTGTTGGCCCACTCGGTCTTGGGCTTCGCGGCGTTGCGGGCGGCACGCGCGAGGGCGGTAGCGCTTGGCCCTCCCGCGTTCTCGTACCCAGAGCCCGAACCGGTGAACCCTCCGCCGAAACCGCCGTTGAACCCGGATGCCCCGGTGCCCAGGCTTCCCTCCGCACCGAACGCCCCGCGCCGCGCGTTGAGGGCCCGGGGCTGGGTTCCGTTGCGGCTGGTCGCGTCGCCCGGCGACTGCTTCCAGTCGATGAGCTCCGGCGGAATCTCCTGCAGGTAGCGGCTCGGCATCGCGACGTTGACCTCACCGAACTGGGCGCGCGTCATCGCGAGCGACAGGTACAGCCGCTGGCGTGCGCGGGTGATGCCCACATAGAAGAGGCGTCGCTCCTCAGCGGGACCCCCAGGCTCCCCCGCGGACATGCGGTGCGGCAGCAGGTCTTCTTCGATGCCGGTGAGGAACACCGCCTCGTACTCCAGCCCCTTGGCCGTGTGCAGGGTCATCAGCGAAACCGTGCCGGACGTGTCATCCAGATCATCTGCCGCCGCCACGAGCGAAACCTCGGTCAGGAAGTCGAGCAGGGTGCCATCCGGATTGTTCTTCTGGAACTCCTTGGTCACCGACAGCAGCTCTTCGACGTTCTCGGCCCGCGCCTCGTCCTGCGGGTCACGCGTCGCGCGCAGTGCCTCAATAAATCCGGTGCGATCCAGCAGCGTCTTCAGGATGTCGGACGGCTTCGCCTGCGCGACCCCCTCCGGCACGTCGACGGTGGCCTGCACGTCATCGAGGATCAGCGCGAGACCGGTAATCGCCCCGGTGACCTTGGGGCCGAGCCCGAGCGCCTGGGCGTTTCGCATGGCGTCGCGGAGCGTCGTCTGGTTGTTATCGGCGAAGTTCTGCAGCGCCGCCTCGGTGGCGGGCCCGATGCCGCGCTTCGGCACGTTCATGATGCGTCGCAGCGCCATCGGATCGAGCGGGTTTGCGACGGTGATCAGGTAAGACATGGCGTCTTTGATCTCGGCGCGCTCGTAGAACTTGGTGCCGCCGAGCACCCGGTAGGGCAGCGCCGAGCGGATGAAGATGTCTTCCAGCGCACGCGTCTGAGCGTTTGTGCGGTAGAAGACGGCGATCTCTTTGTAGGCCATCCCGCTGTCATGCAGCTTGGTGATCTCGTCCGCGACAAATTGCGCCTCGTCGTGGCCGGAGTAGCCGGTGAACCCGACGATCTTCTCGCCGGACCCGATCGTGGTGAACAGCTTTTTGTCTTTGCGGTCGAAGTTGTTCGAGATGACCGAGTTCGCCGCGTCCAGGATGTTCTGGGTCGACCGGTAGTTCTGTTCGAGCAGGATGGTCGTCGAGTTAGGGAAGTCGCGTTCGAATTCGACGATGTTGCGGATGTCCGCTCCGCGGAACGCGTAGATCGACTGATCGCTGTCGCCGACGACGGTGAGGGATGCGGGATCGAGGTGTCCCTTGCCCTGCAGGTCGAGCGGCAGGTCGCCCTGGTTCACCGGTCGGGTGAGCTCCTGGATGAGCGCGTACTGGGCGTGGTTGGTGTCCTGGTACTCATCGACGAGGATGTGCCGGAACCGGCGCTGGTAGAGCGCGGCGACGTGCGGGAACGCGCGGAACAGATACACGGTCTGGCCGATGAGGTCGTCGAAGTCAAATGCGTTGGCCGACTGCAACCGCTTGGTGTACTCCCGGAAGATCTGCAGGAACATCACCTCGCCCGGGTCGTTGAAGTTCGCCCCGCGGGCATAGGACTCGACGTCGCTGAGTTCGTTCTTGAGCTTGGAGATCTTGTTCATCGCGCCGGAGACCGTGATGCCGAAGGTGTCGGCTTCGAGTTCCTTGATGATGCGCTTGATCAGCGCTTTGCTGTCGGCGGAGTCGTAGATAGTGAAGCTCTTGGTAAACCCGAAGTTCTCGGCCTCGCGGCGCAGAATGCGCACGCAGGCGGAGTGGAAGGTGGAGATCCACATGCCCTCGGCCTGCTGTCGGCCCACCAGCTGCTGCACGCGCTCACGCATCTCTGCCGCGGCCTTATTGGTGAAGGTAATGGCGAGGATCTGGCTCGGCCAGGCCTCACGGGTGGCGAGCAGTCCGGCGATGCGTCGGGTGAGCACACTGGTCTTGCCCGAGCCGGCACCGGCAATGATCAGCAGCGCGGGGCCGCGGTACAGCACGGCCTGGCGCTGCTGCGGGTTGAGGCCCTCGAGAAGCGCGTCCTGAAACGAGCCCCCGGGTGGTGGCGTCGATGGGTCGCGGGGATCAAGAACAAAGGTCATGGCGAAGCAATTCTAGGCGGCGCCTCCGTCACTGCGAGGAAGTCCCACCGCGCGCGCAACGCCAGGTCGGGCTGGTCGGCAAACACACCGTCGACTCCGCTGCTGAGGATCAGCGCGAACTCCGCGGGCCAGTCCCCGTACCCACTCGGGCGCACTCCGATCCGCAGGTTGCGCGGCAGAAACGTGTTCTCCGCCCGAAGCGTCCAGACAAACACGATCAGTCCGGCCAGGTGCGCGCGAGCGACGACGTCGGTGATGCCGATGACGTGGCGCGAGGCATCCCGCCGCATGATCAATGATTTGGCCAGGCTCACCCCATCGACGACGTGGGCGAGCTCGGTGAGGCCAGCGTTGGTGAGGTGATCGGCGTAGCTGCGCGCGGGCACGCCGGACGCTGCCTCCTGAGCGAGAAGGTCGGCGGGACCGCCCTCGGCGTCGATGAGGAACACCAGCCGTCCGGCCACGCCGCGCGCGCGGATCTGCTGCAGCACGGTCTGCTCGAAGCTCTCCACGATGAGATTGTCGGCGGTCGCCCAGTGGGCGATCTCGGCCGCGAACAACTCGTCCAGCGGGAGGCCGATCGACGCGAAATAGGTTGCGTGCTTGATCTCGGCCACCAGGATGACGGCGCGTCCGGCGGCGTCGAGAATCTCCAGGAGGTCGCGCAGGCGCAGGATGCCGCCGCCGCCGATGAAGGTCGCGCTGCCGCGACGGATCTTCGGAAGTCGCTCGGCCGTGCGCAGCGTGGACAACTCGGCCCAGGTGAAGTCCTCAGTGAACCACCCGGTTCGCTCGACGCCGTCGATCACCTTGGTGGTGCGCCGGCCAGCAAACTCCGACAGGAAAGCCACATTGGTGGTGTCGGAAATCTCGTTCTCGTGCCGGAGCACCAGCACTCCGTCGGAACTTGCGACGATGTCGGGTTCGATCGCGTCGGCTCCCATCTCCAGCGCGAGTTCGTAGGCGGCGCGGCTGTGCTCGGGGCGATAGCCGCTCGCTCCGCGGTGCGCGATCACGAGGGGGCGGGGATAGTCGTCGGTCACGGCGTAAACGCTACGGCACTACGCTGGCGAGCATGGGGGAACGGATGCGCGGGCGCTACCTCGGCGGGCTTGCGCTGATTGTGTCGGGTTCGGTCGCAATTCAGGGCGGCAACAGCTACGCGTTGTTTCTCATCGTGCAGGGCACGGTGGCCTTTTTCGTCGGCTGGGCGCTGCTGCCCGGGTCCCGGAGCCGTCGCATGGCGGTGGTGGTGCCGGCGTACCTCGGCGCGTTCGCGCAACTCGCGGGCCCGCAATGCGCCCCCGCGCTGATTCTGCCGTTCGTCGCCTGGCTGGTGGTTCGGCAACGCAGCAGGCTGAGCTACCTGGCCGTTGTGCCCCTGCTTCTGGTGACGGTCGCTCTGGCTGGTTCCTTCCGGGAAGTCGCCGACCTGGCGTTCACCACCCCGGTGTCGGGCATCGCACTCGTGGGCAGCGCGTGGCTGGCATCGTGGCTGGACCGAACCGCGGCACGTTCGCTCAAAGCACAGCGACGCGGCACCCCTGGCGCCCGAATCGGGTGAATCCCCAGCTACTCCCGCCCCGCCAGCAAATACAATGGTTCTCAGCAACGTTTGACGTTACTCACAGAGATAAGGACCCCATGGCACTCTCCTCCAACCCCGCCTTTAAGAACGCCGCATTCGGCAACGGCGGCGCGAAGGCAGCGAACGCGCCCACCATGACGTCTGAGCAGCTCGACGAGCTGTACGGGCGTCCGTCCGCTGGCCCCGCCGAGACCGACCGCATGAGCTACGAAGACGTCATCGTCAAGACGATCGGCACCCTCGCCTTTGTCCTCGTCGGTGGTGTTGTCGGGTTCTTCCTCCCCGCACTGGCCATCCCCGCCGCGCTCATCGGGTTCGGCCTCGCGCTGGTCAACATCTTCAAGAAGCGCCCCTCGCCCGCGCTCATCCTGACCTACGGACTCGTCGAGGGTGTGTTCCTTGGAGGCCTCTCCGGCATCCTGGAGTCGCAGCTCCCCGGCATCATCGGCCAGGCGTTGCTCGGCACCGGGCTCGTCTTCGGCGTGACCCTTGCGCTGTTTGCCAACGGCAAGGTGCGCGCGTCGGCTCGTGCCACCAAGGTCTTCACGATCGCCATGATCTCGTACGGCCTGTTTGCGCTGGTCAACTTCGGGCTGCAGCTCACCGGAATCAGCAACGACCCGTGGGGACTCGCCACCGGTTTTGAGATCTTCGGCATCCCGCTCGGCCTCATCATCGGCCCGCTCGTCATCCTGATGGCCGCGTACTCGCTCGTACTCGACTTCACGTCGATCGGCCAGGGCGTTCGCGCTGGCGCTCCCCGCATTCTCGGGTGGCGTGCCGCGTTCGGACTCGTGCTGACCATCGTCTGGCTGTACACCGAGATCCTGCGTCTCATCGCGATCTTCCGCAGCAACTAGCAGCTGCTGGCGCCACCTCCGGCCTGTAGCTCACACCCAGGGGACGGTACTCCGCGGAGTCCGTCCCCTTTGTGTTGCTCGCCCGACATCCACCGAACAAGCGAAAGCATCCCGTGCCCCACCACCACCTCCCCGCAACCCTCATCATCATCCCGACCTACAACGAGGCCGGCAATATCGAGGCGACGGTCGGGAGCGTGCTCCGTGCTCTCCCGGAGGCGCATATTTTGGTGGTGGATGATGGGAGCCCCGACTTCACCGGGGACATCGCCGATCGCATTGCCGGCGAAGACGAGCGGGTTTTCGTCCTGCACCGCACGGAGAAGAAGGGCCTGGGGGCCGCGTACCTCGCGGCATTCGACTGGGCCCACCAGCACGACTACGCCATCATCGGCGAATTCGATGCCGACGGGTCACACCCCGCGGAAGCGCTGCCCCGCATGATGGCAGCGTTCGACTCCGCGGCACGGCCCGCGCTCGTGATCGGATCGCGCTGGGTGCGCGGCGGCAGCGTTGTCGGCTGGCCGCGCAGCCGCGAGTTTCTCAGCCGCGGAGGCAACGTCTACTCCCGGCTCATGCTCGGCCTCCCGGTCGCGGATGCGACGGCGGGGTTCCGGCTCTATCGCGCCGAAGCTCTGCGCGCCATCGACCTCTCCTCGGTCGACTCGCGCGGCTACTGCTTCCAGGTCGACCTGACGCTGCGCTTCCACGATGCCGGCCTGCCGATCGTGGAGATTCCGATTGAGTTTCGCGAACGCGAAATTGGCGAGTCAAAGATGAGCAGGTCGATCGTGGTCGAGGCGATGCTGCGCGTCACCGTGTGGGGTGTGCAGCGCTTCGGGCGGCGCCTCCGCGGCCGTCCGGCCACCCCTCGCCGCGCGGGCGCGCGCTAGCCAGCCGCGGCCAGCCACCCCCGGCTAGCCAGCCGTGCTGGAGTTCCTGGCGCGACGGGAGGCTACTCCCACTCGATCGTTCCCGGCGGCTTCGACGTAACGTCGAGCACAACGCGATTGACGCCGGCCACCTCATTGGTGATGCGGTTGGAGATGCGCGCGAGCACGTCGTACGGCAGGCGGGTCCAGTCGGCCGTCATGGCATCCTCCGACGAGACGGGGCGCAGCACGATCGGGTGCCCGTAGGTGCGTCCGTCGCCCTGCACGCCCACCGAGCGAACGTCGGCGAGCAGCACGACCGGGCACTGCCAGATCTCCTGGTCGAGGCCCGCCGCTGTCAGTTCCTCGCGGACGATCGCGTCCGCCGTGCGGAGCAGATCGAGCCGCTCACGGGTAACCTCGCCCACGATGCGGATCCCGAGGCCGGGCCCCGGAAACGGCTGGCGGCCCACGATGACCTCCGGCAGTCCGAGTTCGCGGCCGATCGCCCGAACCTCGTCCTTGAACAAGGTGCGCAACGGCTCGACCAGCTTGAACTGAAGGTCCTCCGGCAGACCGCCCACGTTGTGGTGGCTCTTGATGTTCGCGGTCCCGGTACCGCCGCCGCTCTCCACCACGTCGGGGTACAGAGTGCCCTGCACGAGGAAGTCGATGGACGCGCCATCCCCCTGCGCCTCAAGAACCAAAGCCTCTGCGGCGTTCTCGAAGGAGCGGATGAACTCTCGGCCAATGATCTTTCGCTTGGTCTCGGGATCGGTGACGCCGGTCAGCGCGTCCTGAAACTGCTCGACGGCGTCGATCGTGACCAGGCGCACTCCTGTGGAGGCCACGTAGTCTTCCTCGACCTGGCGGCGCTCGTCCTGGCGGAGCAGACCGTGGTCAACAAATATGCAGATGAGCTGATCGCCCACGGCCTTGTGCACGATCGCGGCGGCGACGGCGGAGTCCACCCCGCCCGACAGGCCACAGATGACGCGGCTGGTGCCGACCTGGGCCTGGATCCGGGCGACCTGCTCGGCGATGACGCTGCCGCTGTTCCAGTCGGCCGGAATTCCGGCGGCCCGGTGGAGGAAGTTCTCCAGCACCTGCTGGCCGAACTCCGAATGCTTGACCTCTGGGTGCCATTGCACCCCGTACATCTTCTTCTCGTCGCTCGCAAACGCGGCGACGGGGGTGGAAGCGCTGGACGCCAAAACAGTGAAGCCCTCGGGGGCTTTGGAGACCGAGTCGCCGTGGCTCATCCACGTGGTCTGGTCCGCCGGCTGCTCGCCCAACAGTGTGCTGCTGCCGGCGGCGAGCGTCACCGCGGTGGCGCCGTACTCGCGGAGGCCGGTGTTGGCGACTTCGCCGCCGAGCTGCTGCGCCATCACCTGGAAGCCGTAGCAAATTCCGAGCGTCGGGACGCCGAGCTTGAGGATGCCCGGGTCGAGGGACGGCGAGCCCTCGTCGTAGACGCTGGAGGGTCCACCGCTCAACACGATGCCGCTCGGGTTGAGCTTCGCGACCTCATCGGCAGTGATCGTGTGGGGCACAATCTGGCTGTACACATTCGCCTCTCGCACGCGACGCGCGATGAGCTGGGCGTACTGTGCGCCGAAGTCGACAACGAGAACAGGCCGGTGGTCAGTCTCCGGGGTCTTCTCGACGCTTTCGTTTGCGGCGTATCCCGGCTTTGTGGGCTCTGGCTGGATTGAATCGGACGGGCTGGTCACTGGTGTGCCGCTCACGGTTGTGCCTCCACGGGTGCATTCTTGGCGTTTGCCTCGACGACCGCAGCGAGCTGCGCCGTCGCGAGACGGTGATAGTGGCGCTCGACAATGAACGACAGGAAGGGAACGACGCCACCGAGGGCGACGATGATGAACCGTGTGAAGTCCCACCGCATCAGGCTCCACAGGTGGAAGTCGCTGAAGAGGTAAACCACATAAAACCATCCGTGCAGAATCAGGATGACGGTCGAAACGTTGATTCCGGTGATCTGTTCTTTCGGCGTGAGGGCGAAAAACCCGAACGCACCATTCAGCTCGATGTCGACACCGAAGCCGTAGCGGGTGACCATCATCACGCACAGCAGCAGAAGGAAGACACCGGTCACGATGGACGTGACGCGGTAGAGCTTCAGCGCGGTGGTGATGCGTTTCGCATCCGCTGCCCGGGGCTTCAGCTGCCGACGGACACGGGGGCTGGTGGCACGGGGGCTCTGCTCGGACATTGGTCTAGTTTAGTTCGCCATTCATCCGGCATCGGCGCCGAGGCGCGCAAGCTCCTTCGTCGCCCGGTCTGCGGCTGCGGCATCCCCCATCACCTCGTAGAGGTACTGCAACGTCAGCCAAACATCGACCGAGTCAGGATTGCGGGATGCTGCGAACTCCAGCTGAACGCGAGCGCCGTCCTGATCGGACGCCAACAGCAGCATTCCGCCGAGGCGATGGGCCACTTCAGGGTCATTCGGCGTCTGTTTACGCAGGGCGGTGAGTAGTTCGATCGCGCCATCGATGTCGCCCGAGTACTGCAGCGCGACGGCACGCGCCTTACCCGCGAGCACCGAAGTGGGAACGGCCTGCAGGGCCTTTTCGGACCAGAGCAGTGCAAGCGGCAGCGCTCCCGGGACCTCCCGCTCGGTGGCCTCAGCAAACGACTGGGCTGCCACGGAGGGAACGTCAACGTCCCACGGTCGCAGCGCCGCCGCCGAAGTAAAAGCAGCGTCCGCATCAGCGATCCGGAGGCTGCTGGCCGACGCAACACCCGTGTTGAGGTGCACGTCCGCGACGGTCCAGACAGAACTGAGCACCAACCATACGGCCAGGGCTCCGATGCGCAAGCGACGCACTACCGGTCGTTCGGCGGCCACACGTCCTCCGACCAGACCCTCACCCGTTGTAGGCCGGATGGCGACCACCACGCCCCATGCCAGCGCCGCGAGGATAGCCGTGCCAGGCGAGGAGAAGTGGGTCAGGAGAGCGACACCCCACACAGAAAGGGCCAGGGTCGCGCCAACAACAGCGCTCCGCCGAGTGGCGTCGTACGATACGGACGCCCTCAGGGCGGTGGTCGATGCGCCGCGCCTGCCCTCTGCAACCTCCCGCTCGGGCGCGCGGAGAACGCGAACGGTGGCGCGGAATGTCAGCAGCACAGCGACTACGGCCACGACCAGAAGCGGAATCCCTCCCACGAGCAACAGTTGGAGGGGGATGCTGTGGGGCGAGTCGATGGTGGTTCCGCTGCCAACGTTCGCAAACCAGGTGGCTTCGTGCACCGCACCAACCGCGTCGAGGTACCCGTTCGGCCCCACACCCAGCCACGGATGTCGGGTGAAGAGCGTGATCGCGTCGCTCCAGATCGCAAACCGGTCGTCAACCGAACTCGATGAAAGCGGGCTGAGAGAGAGGATCCTGTCCCGGGTGAGCGGCACAGCGAACGCCGCTCCGGCAGCAACAAGGGCTGCCCCGCCGAGACCCACGGCGAGTCTGAGACGAGAAACGGCGGCGGGAGGGCGGACAAGCAGGATCGCGACGAGCGCCAAGAACACGACGAGAAGACCCAACAGCGCTGCGCGCGACGCCGAGACCACAACCGTCGCAACGCCGAGTGTGATGCCCGCGGTGAACAACCATCTCCGGGCGTGCCAGGGGCTCAGCCGAGACGACCACCCGTCGATGGCGGGCAACACCAACAGGGCGGTGAGCATCACGCCGACGATGCCCTGCTCGGTAGCGTTCCCCAGCAGCGCGCCCGGGCGCGCGAGGTCAGTGGCGATCGGACGAGCGCCGCTGGCTTCGAGCAGGGACACCACTCCCAGAAGCACCGAAGCGGTTGCGAGCGACGTATACAAGCTCTGGAATCGCTGGGCCGTGCCCGCCGGTCCCAGCAAGCGCGCGGCGGCCCACGCGACAGCGAAGTAGACACCAACGGAAATGAGACCTTCGTACCGGGGCCATCGCCCCACGATCTGCGCGAGCGGAGTGGCACCGAGGAGGGCAGCCGAGGCCGCCACCACGAGTCCCGTGCCTGCGGCGATCCAGACCCAGCGCGGCAATCGACCCGCCGGAATCGCGATAGCGGCCAGCAGGACACCCGCCAGAGCGACGGTCTCTTTCGGAAACACCCACCGGTTGAAAGCACCCGGCAGCAAAAAGATCACGGCCGCGACGAGTACCCAGAGCGCTGGCGCCGCCAGCGACTCCCTTGCCCGAGGGAACGCTGCGGCTCCGCGCGTCATCGCTTCGCCGATGGGGTTCGTGCTGAGGGGTCGCGGTTCTCGGGAGGTGTGGATTCCCTATCGACAGCCGCTG
Organism: Glaciihabitans tibetensis; assembly: GCF_003003265.1. Taxonomy (GTDB): domain Bacteria; phylum Actinomycetota; class Actinomycetes; order Actinomycetales; family Microbacteriaceae; genus Glaciihabitans; species Glaciihabitans tibetensis. The sequence continues at coordinate 215,108 of NZ_PVTL01000006.1, read as the reverse complement.
ACTCGGCCGCGTCTTGCGCGGCTGCCTCCGCCGCATCCTCGGCGGCGAACTCCTGCTCCCGCTCCCAGGCGTCGCGCACGAGGCGGTACCAGAGGAAGATCGCGAAGACCGCGAACACTGCCCATTCCGCGGCGTAGAAAATGTTCAACCAGTTCAGTGACACCTCGTCGTCCGGCACGGGCGAGTCGATGTCGACCAACCCGTCAGGGGCATCGGCCGACACGACGTAGCCCCCGTACACACTCTCGAACGGCGTGCTCCACTCGTTGATGAGCGCGGCAACCGAGGCGGTGTTGCGCTCCCCCGACTCGAAGTCCCCCTCCTGCGGAGCCTCCGACGCGAGGTACCGACCCTGGAACGGAACGAGCGCGGCGATACCGACAGACCCCGCCGCAGCGGCCTCCGCCTGCTCCTCCGTTTCCGCCCAACCCAGCGCGACCGCTACGCTCGCGCCGTTGTCCACGACCACGTGCGCCATCACCCAATAGCCGGCCTCACCGCCGTTGAGCCGGCCGGTGAGGACCGTGCTGTCGCCCGGGACGACTGTGCCTTCGAAGGAGACCATCAGCCCCGCGACATCCGCCATCACCGGCGTTTGAGGTTCGACCACGTCGGTCAGCTGGCGCACCGTTTCGGTGTCGCGGTCTACAACGGTCGCCTCAACGATGCTGCGCGAGAACTGCCACTGCCCCAGAGCTGCGAATGCGGCAGCGATCGCCAGGGCCAGAACAAGCGCCGCGATCCAGCGAGGCTGGCGCGCCAATCTCCACACGTTAGTACTCCGGATCCGTTTTGCGTTCGTCCTGCTGGTCTGATTGTTCCATTGCCTGCTGGATGAGCCGGTCGACGACGTTAGGCTCGGTCGCTGCATCGTCTTCAGCGCTGTCGGCAGAGTCCTTGCCCGCAGCGTCCCTGCCCGCGGGGTCCGTACCCGCGGAGTCTCTACCCGCAGCGCCCAGGCCCGCCGAGTCCCTACCCGCAGCGCCCAGGCACGCCGCACGATCTCCTCCGCTGTGGGTGCGAACGAACGCCGCCATATCGGCGGGTGCCGGGTCGAAGTTGTCGAACTCCTCGTCGCCGTCGCCGTCGCCGTCGTCCGAGCCTTCAGACAGGGTTCCGGATGTCGCGGCGGCCACCAATGCGATGGCCTCCTGGTTCATTCGGTCGCGCTCATTGCGTTCGCGGGACGCCAGAGCCTTCGCCCGCTTGCGGTTTGTGCCGAGGATGACCCCGCCGATGCGCTCGGAGTTGGAGGCGAGGATGGGTCCAAAGATCGACATCACCAGCACGTACAGGCCGGCGAACGGCACTATGCGGTCGTCGAGTCCCGCGGCCATTGCCAGGGTTGCGAGAATCAGCGCGAACTCGCCGCGGTTCTGCAGGATCACGGTGGTGTTGATGCCCGCCTGCGGCCCGAGCTTGTTCAGCCACGCGACGAACTGACCGGCGATGATGTTCAGCACGAGCGTCATGAGCACCGCGCCGGCAACCGGCCACAACACCTGCCCGAACAGGGAAGGGTTGAGCCCGAGACCGAAATTCAGGAAGAAGAACGCCCCGAAGACATCCCGCATCGGCAAGGAAAGTTGTTCAATCTTCGCGCGGTATTTGGTCGCACCCAGGACGAGCCCGATGAGGAATGCGCCGATCGCGTCGGTCACCCCGAGAAGTTCCCCGATGCCGCCGAACGCGACGGCGAGACCGAAGAAGAGGATCGTGAAGAGCTCGTCGTCCTTGGTGCGGAAGATGCGCGAGACGTACTTGCCGCCCCAGCGCGCGACGGTGAACATCACCACGACGAAGAGGAACGCTACGCCGAGCTTGCCCACGACGGGCCAGATCTCTGTCTCGCCGGAGAGGACCACCGACACGATCGCCAGGTAGATCGCGATGAAGATGTCCTCCACCACGGTGACGCCCAGGATCATCGGCGTTTCGCGGTTGGGGAGACGTTTCAGCTCGATCAGCAGCTTCGTGACGATTGCGCTCGATGAGGTCGCGGTGATGCCCGCGACGACGAGCGCTTCGCGGCTGCCCCAGCCGAGCATAAAGCCGAACGCCAGACCCACACCCATGTTGACGGCGATGTAGGTGCCGCCCGAGAGCAGGAGTTTTCCGGCATTGCTGAAGAACTCGTCCTGATCGAATTCCAGTCCGAGGTTGAACAGCAGCAGGATCAGCCCGAAGACAGCGATCAGTTCGACGTAGCTGGGGTCGAAGTTCAGGGGGAACAGGTCGAAATTGGGGCTCGCGACGAGTCCAACCAACATGTAGATCGGGATCGCGGGGAGCCCGATGAGCTTCCCGAGGCGCCCGAAGATGTACGCGAGGATGAACAGGATGCCCAGGACGAGGAGTTCTTCACCTAGGTGCATCGTCTACGTTCCGGGTGGCGCGTCGACGGGCGTCTTCATCTTCATCTCGCCCGTGCGATAGAAATGGAACGCCTTGGCGACCTTTTCGGGTGATCCGGCCACGACGAGGGTGTCACCAGGGAAAACCTTGAAATCGTCCTCCGGAGCGGGATTCGCGGAGTCGCCGCGCACGACGGCAACGACGGTAAGTCCGACCACGCCGCGGCTACCCAGGTCGCCGAGGGGTTGTCCGGCGATGTGGTCTTCGTAGTCGACGGTGAACCAGTCGATCGAGAGCCCGGGAATCTGGTCGAGGCTCGAGAGCGACTCCGTGATACGGGTGCCGCCCAGCAGTTCGGCGAGGGTGTGCGCCTCGTCTTCGTCCAGACGGAGGGAGACCTTCGCGGAGTCCGCGGCGTCCTCGGCATCCGAGAACGTGATCAGGTCGCTGTGTCCCGACCGGTGAGTGATCACGCCCACCTTGCCGCCGTCGTCGGTGACGAAGGTGTGCAGAACTCCGACACCGGGAAGTTTTACTCGGCGGACATCAACCATGAGTGGACTCCTTCAGTGCGTGCGGGCGGCGTGCGAACTGCGGCAGCGCGAAACGCACGCAGTTATCCCAGTCTACCGAGCCCGCTCCTGCCGGGTTCCCGTGAGCGGGGTTCGCTCACCACCCGGATTGCGCCCACAGCGCAGCCCCGCGGGCGCACGGTGGTTTGCGCACGCTGACAGCGCTCGCTGGCGGGCGCTCGCTCCGCACGCCCCGCACGCCCCGCACCGCTACGCGGTGGCGACGATGTCCGGTGCCTCCAGCCGGGACCGGTCGGCAGATTCGTCGTCTGGCTGCTCCTGGCTTGCCCGTTCGGCGGCGACCCGCTTGAGGTAGACGTTCACCTCGCGCTCGGTGCGCTCGTCATCCCACCCGAGAGCCTCCGCCATCAGACGAGCCGCGACCGGCGCGGCCGAGATCCCGCGGTCCCACGCTTCGATGCTGATCCGGGTGCGCCGAGCCAGTACATCGTCGAGGTGCAGCGCGCCCTCGTGGGTGGCCGCATAAACAACTTCAGCCTGGATGTAATCGTCGGCGCCCGGGATGGCCTCGGCCAGTTCGGGGCGCTCACGGATGAGGTCGAGGATTTCGTCGGTCATCACGCCGTACCGGTTGAGCAGGTGCTCGATGCGGACACGGTGCAGACCAAACGCACGGGCAATCTTGCCGCGCTTGTTCCACGCGGCCTGGTAACCCTCCGCGCCGAGAAGAGCGATGTCCGCGGTGATCGAGGCGGGCACCTTACCGTCGAGCGCCGCAGCGGCCTCGTCGACGGCATCCTTCGCCATAATCCGGTAGGTGGTCCACTTGCCACCCGCGACCACAACCAGCCCGGGAACGCTGTGGGCGACGAGGTGCTCCCGGCTCAGCTTGGAAGTCTGCTCAGACTCCCCCGCGAGCAGTGGACGCAGCCCCGCGTAAACACCCTCGACGTCGTCGCGCGTCAGGGGAACGGCCATGACTTTGTTGACGTGTTCGAGGATGTAATCGATGTCTGCAGCGGTGGCCGCGGGGTGCGACTTGTCGAGGTTCCAGTCGGTGTCGGTGGTGCCGATCAGCCAGTGGCGACCCCACGGGATCACGAACAGCACGCTCTTCTCGGTGCGCAGCAGCAGCCCGATCTTCGACTGGAAGCGGTCGCGGGGCACCACGAGGTGCACACCCTTCGATGCGCGCACCTTGAACTGGCCGCGCTCTCCCACCATGGACTGCGTGTCGTCGGTCCAGACGCCCGTCGCATTCACAACCTGCTTCGCCTTGACCTCGAAGTGCTCCCCGGTCTCGAGGTCGTGCGCTTTCACACCGACCACGCGCTGGCCGACCTTCAGGAAGCCTTCCACGCGCACCCGGCTGGCGACGTGGGCGCCATAGAACGAGGCGGTGCGGGCGAGCGTTGAGGTGTAGCGGGCGTCATCCACCTGTGCGTCGTAATACGTGATGCCACCGGTGAAGGCGTCCTTGGCGAGGCTCGGCGCTGCGGCCGCGATCTGCCGCTTGCTGAGGTGGCGGTGATGCGGCACTCCCGGCGAGCGGCCTCCGGTGTAGCTGAAGATGTCGTACAGCAGCATGCCGGCACCGATGTAGCAGCGCTCGGTGAAACCCTTGGTGAGCGGGTAGAGAAAACGCACCGGCTTCACCAGGTGCGGAGCGAGCCGCTGCAGCAGGAGCCCGCGTTCAATCAGCGCCTCACGCACCAGCCGGAAGTCGAGCTGTTCAAGATAGCGGATGCCGCCATGCACCAGTTTCGACGAGCGGCTCGAGGTACCGCTCGACCAGTCCCGGGCCTCGAGCATGCCCACACTGAGCCCGCGAGTCACGGCGTCAAGCGCCGAGCCGGTGCCCACAATGCCACCGCCGACCACCAGGATGTCCAGCTCTTTCGACTTGAGCGCTTCTATCGCGGCGGCGCGTTCCTCCGGACCGAGCTTCGACGATCGAGTGACGGAATTGGACTGGCCCATGCGTGCCTCCTGATTTATCAATACGACTTCATTGTCGACGTCCCTGTCGACGATCCACTGGTGCTCACGGCCAATCCGAAGCTGTGGGGCTGCGGACTGACTGCTTCGAAACTACCGCTGTGTGTACGGCGCGACAACTACCTCGACGCGCTGGAACTCCTTGAGGTCGGAGTATCCCGTGGTGGCCATCGACCGGCGCAACGCCCCCATCAGGTTCACACGACCGTCTGCAACGGTGCCCGGACCGAACAGGATCTGCTCGAGCGGGGCAACGCTGCCGACCTCGACGCGATTGCCGCGGGGAAGTTCGCTGTGGTGCGACTCGGTGCCCCAGTGCCAGCCGGCTCCGGGTGCGTCGGTCGCGCGGGCGAGAGTGCTGCCGAGCATGACGGCGTCCGCACCGACCGAAATCGCCTTGACGATGTCGCCGCTGGTGCCAAGGCCGCCGTCGGCGATGACGTGAACGTAGCGCCCGCCGGACTCGTCGAGGTAGTCACGGCGTGCACCCGCGACATCCGCTACGGCCGTTGCCATGGGAGCGTGGATTCCCAGGCTGGCCCGGGTGGTGGATGCTGCGCCGCCACCGAATCCGACAAGCACGCCCGCGGCACCCGTACGCATGAGGTGCAAAGCCGCGGTGTAGGTCGCGGCGCCACCGACGATGACGGGAACGTCGAGCTCGTAAATGAACTTCTTGAGGTTGAGGGGCTCGGTGGAGCGCGACACGTGCTCGGCGCTCACGGTGGTGCCGCGGATCACGAACATGTCCACGCCGGCCGCCACAACCGTCTTGTAGAACTCCTGCGTGCGCTGCGGGCTGAGCGCACCGGCGACGGGAACACCCGCTGCTCGAATCTCGGCGAGCCGGTCACGGATCAGCTCGGGCTTGATCGGTGCGGAGTAGATCTCCTGCATGCGCACCGTCGCGTTCTCGGGCGACAGGTGCTGGATCTCCGCGAGCAGCGGCTCCGGGTCGTCGTACCGGGCCCAGACACCCTCAAGGTCGAGCACGCCCAGCCCGCCCAGCTTGCCGATGGCGATCGCGGTCGCCGGGCTCACCACGGAGTCCATCGGGGCGGCAAGCACCGGGATGGAGAAGGTGTAGGCGTCGATGGTCCAGCTGATGGATACGTCCTTCGGATCGCGCGTGCGCCTGCTCGGCACAACGGCAATATCGTCAAAGGCGTATGCGCGGCGAGCGCGCTTGGCGCGTCCGATCTCGATGTCACTCACCGGTACAGCCTACCGGCGGTGCACGACACCCGGGCACTGGCCGCCACGCTGTGCGGTCACCCGCGCTGTCCGCCGGCCCGGTCTCCCCGCACCCGCGCCCGCCCGCGCACCCGCACGCGAACGCGCTGGACGCCTCAGCGCGGTAGAAGCCCGCTCGCCGCGGTAGTTATCTGCACCTATGAGAAGAGGCCCGGGCTCGGTGCGGCAGAAACCCACTCAATGCGGTAGAAACAACTACCGCATTGAGTGGGTTTCTACCGCGATGAGTTTTCCGGGAACAGGTGTCTACCGCGCCCAACAGGCTTCTACCGCGCCGAGCGAGTCAGCTCGCAATCTCCGGGCCGGATCTCGCCCGGGATCACCGGCCCGCTATCCTCGGGACGCCCGCGGATACCAACAGGCTCTCAAGCCGCTGCGGATTCTCTACGTGCTCGGTCAGAATCCGCACTACCCCGAGATTGAGTGCGCGAAGTCGGTCCTCCCGTTTCTTTTCCTGCCAAACGGTTTCACCTGGCGCCCGCGGGGAGTACTGGGGTCGCATGTACTTTTCCTTGCCGTCGAATTCCCCCGCGATCCGGACGTCGCGCCAGAAATAGTCGGGGAACATCTCGCCCTGCGAGTCCCTCATCGATACCTGGAGTTCTGGAGCAGCAAACCCGAGCAGGTGCATAGCGGCCCGAGCAGCTGACTCGTAGAACGAGTCTGACAGAGGCGAGGCAAACGCCGCGACACGCTCAAGGTGAGCGCGCCCCGCGCGGGGCGCCATACGCGACAGTTCTTCTGTGAGGTCGCTGACCGAAATCCCACGTGGGTTTTTTCGCCAAAGTGCCCAGTCAGCGGAACCTATCGCATCAGTGAAGGTGTGTACGCGGGCGACATCGAGGGTGGTGCGCGCCAGATCCGTGACGGTGACCCCGTGAACTTCGACGAGCGAAGCAGACGAGAATCCAACACTGGTGCGCCGAACACCCGGGGCAGACCGTCCGCCTCGCTCCTGAGGCTCAACCACAGTCACAGCTGTTGGCCACGGACCCTTCACCGGCATGCCCCAGAGTGCAGCAGCCGACATCCCGCCAATCACCACGGGTTTAGATGTCGCCGCCACGACCGAGTGGATGCGCAGAATGTGGCGCTCGCGGGGCGTCGCCGATTCCCACCGCTCGCGTTCAACATATGCGCCACGCCGCACGCGCACGAGTGATCCAGCTGCTACGTCGCGCGCGACAGCTCGCTCGGTTACAAATGGGCGAAGGGAACCAGCGAGAATTAGCCCGTTTCGGGTCAAATTTGTGTAGGTCATTCCCCCAGCCTCGAAGTTCGACAGTGGCGGTCGCGCGTCAAAGAGGGATCTGGTGGATGTCGCGGTACTCGCAGTGGATGTGCAGGGCAAGTCGGCCCGCAGCTCCCACCGCGTCCGGGCGAGTCGGCCTCCCCAGTCAACTCTTCATCGCGCACTGCTGGGAACGCGGCAGGCATTGCTAAGACCCACCCGCTCCGCTCGCGGATGGAGATACTGCGTCCCGGATGGAGTCATAGTCCCGTCCGGGAGACGTCTTCTCCATCCGGGACGCTGAGTCGGTTCAACCGCAGCGAGCGCCAGGCGAGACCGGCGGCCGCGACCGGAGTTTGGCGGCCGCGACAGAGACCCGCGGCCGCAGCGGCCACAGCCTCAGCGGCGGTAGTTCGGCGCCTCGACCACCATCTGCACGTCGTGCGGGTGCGACTCCTTGAGGCCGGCCGCGGTGATGCGCACGAACTTGCCCTTGTTCTTCAGCTCCGTGATGGTGCGCGCGCCCGTGTAGAACATCGACTGGCGCAGTCCCCCGAGGAGCTGGTACGCGACCGAAGCGAGCGGCCCCCGGTAGGGCACCTGGCCCTCGATGCCTTCGGCGATGAGGGCGTCGTCGGACGGGACATCCGCCTGAAAATAACGGTCCCGTGAGTAGGACGTCTTCTTGCCCCGGGTCTGCAGCGCGCCGAGCGAACCCATGCCGCGGTAGTTCTTGAACTGCTTGCCGTTGAGGAAGACGAGATCCCCGGGGCTCTCGTCGCACCCCGCGAGGAGCGATCCGAGCATTACGGTGTCTGCGCCGGCAACGAGCGCCTTGGCGATGTCACCCGAGTACTGCAGGCCACCGTCGGCGATGACGGGGATACCCGATTCACGCGCGGCGAGGGATGCCTCGTACACGGCGGTCACCTGCGGAACACCCACACCGGCCACCACTCGGGTCGTGCAGATGGAGCCAGGGCCGACGCCGACCTTGACAGCGTCAACACCGGCGTCGATCAGGGCCTGCGCGCCGGAGCGGGTCGCGACGTTTCCGCCGATAACGTCGATGTGAGCGAACGAGGGGTCGGACTTGATGCGGCGAATAATCTCGATCACGCCGGCCGAATCACCGTTGGCGGTGTCAACAACCAGCACGTCGACTCCGGCCTCGTTGAGGGCAACAGCGCGGTCCCAGGCGTCTCCGAAGAAGCCGAGCGCGGCGCCCACACGCAGGCGACCCTCGCTGTCCTTGGTGGCGTTCGGGTACTTCTCGCTCTTGTCGAAGTCCTTGACGGTGATGAGGCCGCGCAGTCGTCCGTCTTCGTCGACGATGGGGAGCTTCTCGATCTTGTGCTGGGCGAAGAGTGCGATCGCGGCATCCGACCCCACCCCCACCGGCGCGGTGACGAGACCGTTGGTGGTCATCACGTCGCGTACGAGAGTGGTGGACTTTTCGAACTCGGAAACGAAACGCATGTCCCGGTTGGTGATGATTCCGACCAGACGGCCATCGTCGTCGATGACGGGGAGACCGGACACCCGGAACTGCCCGCACAGGGCGTCCACTTCGGCGACAGTTGCGTCGGGGGTCGTCGTGACCGGGTTGGTGATCATGCCGGACTCGCTGCGCTTGACCTTGTCGACCTGCGCTGCCTGGTCTTCGATCGAGAGGTTGCGGTGCAGGATGCCGATTCCGCCCATGCGCGCCATGGCGATCGCCATCCGGGCCTCGGTCACGGTGTCCATCGCCGCGGAGAGAAGGGGTGACGCCACATTGATACGACGCGTGAGGCGGGATGTCGTGTCCGCCTCGCTCGGGATCACATCAGTGTGTCCGGGCAGGAGCATGACATCGTCATAAGTGAGGCCGATGAAGCCGAAAGGGTCAGGCTGGTCCATTAGGTCCCTTGATTCGTTTCGCGATTGGTGCCCGGGTGCGGCACTGGATCCCGGTAGTACATATTAACCAATTCGACTCACGCCTATTCCGGCACGATAACGAATTGTGCTAATTAGCACCCCGACACGGATAATAGCGAGACCATTTGGTGTCCTTTCCGAAACACAAGGGCAACATTAAGCCAGTAGCGTCAACGACGACGATGAGCCAGAACCACGAGGTCGGAGGACTTCGGCTGGTCCGTCTTGGAGGTTCCGTGCAAATCGCTCTTAGAGCTCGCAAGCGCAGATCGCGCTTTATGGTCTTGGTGTTCGCCGCGCTGTGCGCCGCGTTCGCCCTATCGCTTGTCCCACTTTCGGCCGCCACAGCGGACGAGGTCGGCACCGATGAATATGACTTCATCTTCAGTGGAAACGTCAAAAACGACGGTGTTCCGCTTGAGGATGTGCTCATCTCGGTGTCGGGGAACGGCTACGAGGCAGAAGTCGAGACAGACGCAGAAGGTAAGTGGCGCATCGGTGTGCCGGAGAAGGACACGTACGAGATCACTCTCGACGAGTCCACCCTGCCGGACGGCGTCATCGTCGCCGAGGGCAGCGCCACCACCGAAGTTGAGTTTGGACTGACCAGCAACAAGTCGGTCAACTTCTTCCTCGGTGAGGGTGTGCGGGTGACGGTGTCCTTCTGGGACCAGCTCGCCGATCGTGCCGTCAACGGCCTCAACTTCGGTCTGATGCTCGCGCTGGCCGCCATCGGTGCCTCGCTCGTGTTCGGAACGACGGGCCTGTCCAACTTCGCTCACGCCGAGTTCGTGACCTTCGGGGCCATCGCTGCGATGGTGTTCAGCACGTATCTCTCGATGCCGATTTTGATCGCGATCCCCCTGGCGGTGATACTCAGCGGGGCACTGGGATTTGTGCTCGACCTTGGCCTGTTCAGACCCCTGAGGAGACGGGGCATCGGAATCGTCCAGCTGATGATCGTCAGCATCGGCCTGTCGCTCGCGTTGCGGTACACCTTCCAGTACTTCATCGGTGGAGGCACGTACCAGCTGCCCGGCGCAGGAGCCGCGGAGATCAACCTGTTCGGCGCGGTCTCCCTGACCGTGACCGACATGGTCAGCATGGTGGTCAGCGTCGTTGTTCTCCTCGCCGTTGCCTACTGGCTGCAGCGCACCCGGGTCGGTAAGGCCACCCGCGCGATCTCCGACAACGCCTCGCTGGCAGCTGCGAGCGGCATTGACGTCGACCGCGTCATCCGCATCGTCTGGATTCTTGCTGCGGCACTCGCCGGACTCTCCGGAATCCTGTGGGCATACTTCCGTCCGGGCATCAAGTGGGACATGGGCGCCGGCATCCTGCTGCTCATCTTCGCCGCCATCACGCTCGGTGGACTGGGTACCGCGTTCGGAGCCCTCGTCGGCTCGCTCGTGGTCGGAATGATCGTCGAGGTCTCCACCCTGTGGATCCCCTCGGACCTGAAATATGTCGGAGCGCTGATCGTTCTGATCCTGGTGCTGCTGGTGCGACCGCAGGGCATCCTCGGCCGTCGAGAAAGAATAGGTTAGGCGTCATATGGACTGGGGACAGATCCTCTCAAACACGGCCGCGTACCTCATCTCTCCGGAGACCATCGCGTATGCCCTCGCCGCACTCGGGCTTGCCTTGCACTTCGGATACACCGGCCTTCTGAACTTCGGCCAGGCGGGCTTTATGGCCATCGGCGCCTACGGGTACGCCATCTCCATCCTGTCCTTCGGGGCTCCGTGGTGGGTCGGCATCCTGGTGGGCATCGTGGGCTCGGTGATATTCGCGTTCATCCTGGGTATCCCGACGCTGCGTCTTCGCGCCGACTACCTCGCGATCGTCACCATCGCCGCCGCGGAGATCGTGCGCCTCTTGTTCACAACGCAGGCGTTCGACGAATACACCAACTCCGCTGACGGCCTCGGCAACTATCACGCGGGATTCCGCGCGGCCAACCCGATTCCGGAGGGCACCTACGGCTTCGGCCCCTGGGTCTACAACGAGACGCAGTGGTGGGTGCGCATCTTCGGCATCCTCCTCGTCGTCGTCGCCGCCCTGATCGTCTGGGCCCTGATGCGCAGCCCCTGGGGCCGCGTCATCAAGGGAATCCGTGAGGACGAGGATGCCGTGCGCGCCCTCGGCAAGAACGTCTTCGCCTACAAGATGCAGTCGCTCGTTATCGGTGGCGTCTTCGGCGCACTCGGTGGCGTGGTGTTGGCGTTGCCGTCCGCGGTCGTGCCCAGTGTCTACGTGACGAGCCTGACGTTCTTCCTCTACACAATCCTGCTGCTCGGTGGTGCCGCGACGGTCTTCGGACCCATCGTCGGTTCCGTCATCTTCTGGGTGATCATGGCGTTCCTCTCGAACGCCCTGCCCCAGATGGTCAACGCGGGCCTGCTGCCCTTTATGACCACCACGCAGTCGCAGGTACTCCGATTCATCCTGGTGGGAGTCGCGCTCATGCTGATCGTGATCTTCAGACCCCAGGGAATCTTCGGCAACAAGAAGGAGCTGACCTTTGTCAAGTAACGTGCTCCCCACCGGTCGTCCCGTAAAGACCACCGGCCTGCACTCGGGCGAAATCGCGCCGGGTGTCGCCAAGGTCGACCCGATCATCGTCGCGGATAACATCACGCGCACGTTCGGTGGCCTTCATGCGGTGGATGTCGCTCACCTCGAGATCCCTCGTGGCGCGATCACAGCGCTCATCGGGCCGAACGGCGCGGGCAAGACCACCCTGTTCAACCTCCTCACCGGATTCGATAAGCCGAATACGGGCACGTGGACGTTTGACGGCAAGTCGATCAGCGGGATGTCGGCATTCAAAGTCGCACGCCTCGGCCAGATCCGTACCTTCCAGCTCACCAAGGCGCTCGGACTGTTGACCGTTCTGGACAACATGAAACTCGGCGCCAAGGGCCAGCGCGGTGAGGGGCTGTTCAGCAGCCTCTTCCCGGCGCTGTGGCGCAAGCAGGACCAGGAGCTCGAGGCGCGCGCGCAGGAGCTTCTCGTGAAGTTCAAGCTCGACGCCAAGAGCGCCGACTACGCCGCGAGCCTCTCCGGTGGGCAGCGCAAGCTGCTCGAGATGGCGCGGGCGCTGATGAGCGATCCGACACTGGTGATGCTCGACGAGCCCATGGCGGGCGTCAACCCGGCGCTCACCCAGTCGCTGCTCGACCACATCCTGGACCTCAAGAAGGAGGGCATGACCGTGCTCTTCGTCGAGCACGACATGGCGATGGTCAGCCATATCGCCGACTGGGTCATCGTGATGGCCGAGGGCAAGATCGTCGCAGAGGGTCCGCCGGAAATCGTGATGAAAAACCCCGCGGTGATCGATGCCTACCTCGGCGCGCACCTCGACGTGGACCTCGGTGTTGTCACCGGCCGCGTGAACGAAAAGGGAGAACAGCTGTGAGCGCCACATCCGAGTACGTCGTCGAGGTCGCGAATGTCACCGCCGGGTACCTCCCCGGAGTGAACATCCTCAACGGTTGCTCCCTCACCGCAAGAAAAGGTGAGCTGATCGGAATCATCGGCCCGAACGGCGCGGGCAAGTCCACGCTGCTGAAGTCGATCTTCGGCCAGGTCAAGGTGCGCAGCGGCGAGATCCTGCTCAACGGCGAAGACATCACGGGCTTGCCCGCGAACAAGCTCGTCGGGCGCGGAGTCGGCTTTGTGCCGCAGAACAACAACGTGTTCCCGAGCCTCTCCATCGAGGAGAACCTCCAGATGGGCCTCTTCCAGAAGCCCAAGATCTACGAGGAACGCCTCGAGTTCGTCACCGGCATCTTCGCCGAGCTCGGCAAGCGTCTGAAGCAGCGCGCTGGTTCGCTATCCGGCGGCGAGCGCCAGATGGTCGCGATGTCTCGGGCGCTCATGATGGACCCGGCCGTGCTGCTGCTCGACGAGCCCTCTGCCGGCCTGTCTCCCGTGCGCCAGGACGAGGCGTTCATCCGCGTCTCTGAGATCAACAAGGCCGGCGTGACGACCATCATGGTCGAGCAGAACGCGCGCCGCTGCCTGCAGATCTGCGACCGCGGCTACGTGCTCGACCAGGGCAAGGACGCGTACAGCGGCCCGGGCCGCCAGTTGATGAACGATCCGAAGGTCATCTCGCTGTACCTCGGCACCCTCGGCGAGGACGCAGCCTAGGCCGCAGCTCGATTCGCAGCTCGGCCTCGCGTCGACAAGAAAGTCCCGGGAGGGCACCCGCGCACACCGCGCAGGTGCCCTCCTTTTTATGTCTGCCTGTGTGGCTCTGCGCACCCAGGCGGGCCGCGTCAGCCAAGCCCGCTGGCCCCGCCCCGCCCGCCCCCGCCCGGGCCGGCGTTTGACGACGGCGCTGGCGTACACACAGGCGCGCGGCCGACAACGCGCAGCGCCGTTCCCTCGATGCGTCCGGGGCGCCGCGCGGCGCGCACAAGTTGCGCCAGGCGCCGCGCGGCACGCGCACGTTGTGCAGGGCGCCGCGCGGCGCGCACAAGTTGCGCCAGGCGGCGCGCGGCACGCACACGTTGTGCAGGGCGGCGCGCGGCACGCACACGTTGTGCAGGGCGTCGCGCGGCCCGCCCAGGACCGCCGCACCGCCTCGGCACGACAACCTGCGGCGGCGGTCTACTGAGCTCTCCAGCGGCGGTACGGACGCAGATCCCCCGGCCGCGCGGACGCAAAAACCCCCGGCCGAGGTGGCCGGGGGTTTCTGGTAGTTCTAGCGGAGCGTTCCCGCGAATTACTGCGGTGCCGCGTTACCGCGCAGTGCTAGTTGGCGATGCGCTCGTAGGTGTTGTCCTCGAGGTACTGGAAGATTCCAACGGTTGCTTCGGTCGGGTCGCCGTTCTCATCGAACGTGATCGGGCCGGAGTTTCCGTCGTAGTCGACCGTGTCGCCATCGAGGATGGCCTGAGCTGCTTCAGCGAAGTTGGTGTACTTCTCACCGTCACCGCTACCGCCCGAGACTTCCTGCAGCTTCTCAGCGATGTCCGCACCTTCGACGGAGTTCGCCTCAAGAGCAGCAAGCGCCAGCAGGATCACGGCGTCGTACGACTCAGCCGCGTAGCTGTAGTCCTTCAGCGCCGGCTCACCGTTTGCAGCAACGAATGCCTGCAGGTCGTCGGTGAAGGTGCCGAGCTCCGCGGTGTCAAGACCCGGAAGGGTTCCCTTGGCGCCGGTCAGAGTTCCCGCTGCGAAGTCCGCGCTGTAATCGGCGAGGTTCCCGTCAACGAAGTAGAGCTTGTCCTTCGCGAAGGAGGACAGGCCAGGAACGATGGTCTTGGTCTCGTCGAACGCGATGATCGCGATGGCGTCCGGGTTAGCGGCCGTCACCTCGCTGATCTGAGCATCGAAGGAGGCGTCACCAGCGTTGAACGACGCGGCAGCAACAACTTCGCCGCCCGCGCCTTCGAATGCCTCGGTGGTGAACTCGGTCAGGCCGGTGCCGTAGGAGTCGTTGAGGTAGATGATGCCGAGGGTTTCGTTGCCGTCTTCGGCGATGAGGTTACCGAGAACCTCGCCCTGCAGGATGTCCGAGGGAGCGGTACGCCAGTAGAGGCCGTTGTCGTCCCAGGTGGTGAAGTCGGCCGAGGTGTTGGCCGGGGAGAACTGGATGACACCGGCGCCGGTCACGTCGTCGATGAAGAGCTTGGAGACACCAGAGGACGCGGCACCGATGATGGCGGAAACGCCATCGCTCAGCAGACGCGGAACCTCGGTTGCGTACGCCTTGTTGTCAGCATCACCGGAGTCACCGTAGGTGACCTCGATCTGAATACCCAGGTCTGCGGCGTTGATCTGCTCTGCAGCAAGTCCAACACCCGCGATCTCGGGTGGGCCGAGGAACGCCAGGCTCCCGGTGACCGGAAGGGCCGTACCAATCTTCAGGGTGAGGTCCTGGCGGGTGCCGGTGTCCTCCGCGGTGTCTTCCTCTGCGGGCGCGGCGCAGCCGCTCAGCACGAGTGCGCTGACGCCGACCATGGCGACACCGCCGAGGATGGACTTCAGGGACCGTGAGCGGGAGGCCTTGGCCTTCGCGAAAACGCTCATGTTGCTCCTTGCGTTAGGAAAATGTGATTCAGAACACAGTTATGTCGTGCACTGCTGTGATGTCACGGTATTGCGCTAAAGGGACGGGCACAATACGTGCGTGTTACAGGCCTGTAACACGCACCGAATCGTTATCAACCGTGATATACGGCGGATGTCGCTGCGTGGCGAGCTCCTACGCCGACTGCAGCGATGCCTGGCGCCCGGCCCGACTCGCCACAAGCATGTCCACCGTCAGCACGATCAGCGCCAACCACACGATTGCGAAACCCGCCCAGCGGGCGGGCGGCATGTCCTCACCGAGCACAAAAACGCCAATCAGGAATTGCAGGATCGGGGCGAGGTATTGCACGAGTCCCAGGTGCACCAGCGGCATCCGTCGCGCGGCCGCGGCGAACAGAAGCAGCGGCACGGCAGTGATAACTCCGGTAGCCACCATCGCCGTGGTGTGCAGGGCACTTACGGTGCCGATGGTCAGCCCGGCGGTGGAACCGACGACGATGAGCATACCGATCGCGATGGGCGAGATCCACATCGTCTCGATGGTCAGCCCGCTGATCGCGTCGACCTTGCCCCCCACCCGCTTCTTCACAAGGCCATACATCCCGAACGAGCAGGCGAGCGCCAGGGCAATCCACGGAAAAGCGCCGTAGTTCAGGGCAAGCACGACAACGGCTACTGCACTGATCGCGATTGCTGCCCACTGCAGCGGGCGCAGCTTCTCGCGCAGCACGAACACACCGAGCAGCACCGTGACGATCGGATTGGTGAAGTAGCCCAACGCTGCCTCGACCACGTGTCCGCTGAGCGCGGCAAAGATGAACACGAGCCAGTTCACGAGGATGAGTCCGCCGGCCAAGCCAAGCGAAAGGGTGGTTCGGCGGTCGGCCAGAATCGCGCGCAGTCTCGCCCAGCCGCGGGTGACGCTGAGGAGGATCGCGCAGAAAACGACGGAGAACAGCACCCGCCATGCGACGATCTCGACCGCTCCCGCGGGCGCGAGCAACAAGAAAAAGATGGGAAGCACGCCCCACAACCCGTAGGCCGCCACGGCGAAGCCGAATCCCTTGCTCAGGCGATCGACGGCGGGCTGCGCGGGGGTGGTAGACACGATTTCAACACTATCGGGGGCGTGACCGCTATTGCCCGCGCGGTCGAAACGGAGGCGGGAACCGTTGTTCGCGTGGCAGAAACGCAGTGCCCCGCAAACGACACAGGCCCGGCGGAAACCGCCGGGCCTGTGTCGTGAGCCCTTGCGGGCTCTGGTGTTCGTTTAGTGAACGACGATCCTAGTGAACGACGATCGCGAGAACGTCACGCGCCGACAGCACGAGAAGGTCTTCACCGGAGTACTTGACCTCGGTTCCGCCATACTTCGAGTAGATGACCTTGTCACCCACGGCGATGTCCAACGGAACGCGGTTGCCGTTGTCGTCAATGCGCCCGGGGCCTACGGCCACGACCTCGCCCTCCTGGGGCTTCTCCTTCGCGGTGTCCGGAATTACCAGACCTGAAGCAGTCGTCTGCTCCGCCTCGACCTGGCGAATGACGATGCGATCCTCGAGCGGCTTAATGGAGACCGACACGGTTCACCTCTTCTTTCTCAGAAAACTGGGGTTAGCACACTCCCTATGAGAGTGCCAGAAACAATCATAGAGGGTGGATTGGCACTCGTTCAATCCGAGTGCCAGATCCGTTGCTCTTCGTGCCCGGTTCGGTGTGGAAGGTGCAGTGGGGAAGGATGGAGGGATGGAGTCTTCTGAGCTTGTCGAATTGCTGTCCCCCGAGGCCCTGCGCCTGCTCGACTCCCTTCCGCCGTACAGCGCGGGCACCGACGTTGTTCGTGCGGTCGCTGAGTTGCGCAAGGCGGGCCATCCGGCAGGCAGAGTCGCTGCGGTGTTGAGCCAGTCGCGCCTGCGGGCTCGCGCGGACAGCAAGTTCGGCCCGTTCGCTGCGCGAATGCTCTTCACCGAAGCGGGCCTCGAGCAGGCGACCCGTCTGAAGGTAGCTGCGCTGCATGCCGGACGATTCCAGGCTGCAGGGGTGAAGTGGGTCGCCGATCTGGGCTGCGGAATCGGGGCGGACGCCCTCGCGATAGCTGCGCTAGAGCTTGAAGTCACCGCGGTCGAGAAGGATGAAGTCACCGCGGCCCTCGCGGCGTTCAACCTCGCGCCGTGGAGCAACGCGACCGTGCGGCACGCGGACGCGACCGAGGTCGACCTCGCCGGCATCGACGGCGTGTACCTGGACCCCGCGCGGCGAGACAACGTTCGCCGGCTTAACAACCCCGCCGACTGGACCCCGTCACTGGACTTTGCGTTTGATCTCGCCAAGCGCCTGCCGACCGGCATCAAGCTCGGCCCCGGTATCGACAGGGATCTCATTCCCGAGGACGCCGAGGCCCAGTGGGTCACCGTGGACCACGACGTCGTAGAACTCGGCCTCTGGTTCGGCGCCGTGGCCCGCCCCGGGATCCGCCGCGCAGCACTCGTGCTCGGCGAGCATGGCGCCGCAGAACTGACGGCCGCCGAGGACAGCGAAGATGCGCCGGTGGGCGAACTCGGGGAGTTCATCTACGAGCCGGACGGCAGCGTGATTCGCGCGCGCCTCATCGGTCAACTGGCCCGACAGATCGATGCGCGGATGGTGAGCGCCTCGATTGCGTATCTCACGGCCGATGACGCGGTTGCGACCCCGTTCGCCACCTGCTTCCGTGTGTTGGAGACGTTCCCCTATGACGAGCGACGCCTGAAGAAAGAACTCGCACTGCGCGGCATCGGGTCACTCGAGATCAAGAAGCGCGGGGTCGACGTCGACCCCGCGCAGCTGCGCAAAAAGCTGAACCTGAAAGGCGCGAAAAGCGCCACGCTGATCCTCACGCGGGTCGCCGGTCGCCACACCGCTCTTCTCTGCGAGAGGGTCTAGCACTCACCGGCGGGCGAGACCAGTTTCTTGGCTCAGCTCAGCTCAGCTCAGCTCAACTCAGCTCAACTCAGCTCAGGCCGGGTAGCCGTCACTCAGCTCGGGTCAGGCCGGGTAGCCGTCACTCAGCTCGGGTCAGGCCGGGTAGCCGTCACTCGACACGCCTGCGTTGATCACGAACAGAATCGGGATAACGATGAGGAGAATCATGAGGACGCTGAACATGATTCCCACGTACCCGGTGATAATGCCGGTGAGCCAGAATGCCCGCGCCCGAGGCTCGCGCCGCGCGGCGATATGCCCGGTGATGACCGCCGCAATTGACGGCAGCAGCCCGAAGAAGGCGGCCGCCGAGAGAACCCCGACGATGCCGCAGACCATTGACGCGATGCTCAGCCCCTGCGGTGTCGTGGGCGCTGCCGTCATCTGCGTGGCGTACCCGTTCGCGCCCGGCGCGTAGGGGTTCTGGGAGTACGGGTTCTGCGCGTAAGGGTTCTGTCCGTAAGGGTTCTGTCCGTACGGGTTCTGCGCGTAAAGGTTCTGCCCATTGGGGTTCTGCGCGTACGGGTTTTGCGCATACGGGTTCTGCGCATAGGGGTTCTGGGGAGCGGAATTCTGAGCGTAGGGGCTCTGCGCGGATGAGTTCTGTGCGGAAGAGTTCTGCGTGTATGGATTGTGGGCGGGAGAATTGTGCGCGTCGTCTGACTTGAGCGGGAACGGCTCCCCGATGCCACCTACCCCGGGCAGCGGCTCCGTAACGTTGTCTGACCCCTTGTACGTTGCCTCCGGGTCCGCAGCGGACGGGTACGGCGCTGTGGGGTACGGCGCTGCAGGGTAGGGCGCGGTGGCGTTCTGCGATGACGGGTATGCACCTGGGCTGGCCGCGAATCCGCCGGGAGGGGCGAGAGGCGTCGGTGGTTCCCCGATTTCAGATCGAGGGAAGGCGGATGGTGCGGACCAGGTATCCCGAGGCGCGGCGGCGTCAGCGATCGGGACCGCGGTCGGCCGAGCAGTATCGCCTGCTGGCGGCGCCGACGGTGCAGCGGCCTCATCGATTGGCACTGCCGAGGAGGGCGCGGAGGGCGGCGCAGGTGGCGCAGTCGGTGGGTCAGTAGGTGGGTCAGTAGGAGGCGTCGTCGGCGGATCGGTCGGGGCAGACGTCGGCGGATCGGTCGGGGCAGACGATGGCGGGTCGACGTCAGCGTTGACGGCTGCATCGGGGTCCGGTGGCGAAGGGATCGGCGGGAGGTCTCGGTTGTTCAATGACATGATTCCCAGCTCTGTTTCTCTCGTGGTGCCTGGTTCGGCGTGTTGTCCCGACGCGATGGACCCGACGCGACTAGCCCGACGCATTAAAGCGGTCTGGATCCACGCTATCAAGCGCGGATCCAGACGAAAGGCCTTCGGGCCTATTGGTGAAAACGCGTTACGGCGCGGTCTCCATGTCGTAGGCGCTGATGCCGGCCATGAGCGCAACAATGAAGATCGCCAGAATGATGAGGTTCAGCACGATACCGGCGTAACCGGTGATCAGGCCGGTGAGCCACATGCCCTTGGCGGCGGGCTCCTTGCGCTGGCCGAGGTGGCCGAGCACAACGGCACCGATCGAGAAGAGAAGTCCCCAGCCGATGAAACCGGCGAGGACGCCGAGGATACCGGCGATGAGCGAGATGATGCTCAGAACGGGGGACTTGGCTGGCGCGCCACCGTTGGATGAGTACGGAGTCGGCTCCGGCGCGGCGTAGGGCATCGGTTCGGGATTGTTGGTCATGGGGTGCGATCTCCTTGGTACTTGCTATGGACAGCTATTCGGCGGCTACCGGGCTAATGCTGGCAGTGTGCGCGAGGCGTGTCAATTACAACCGTCAGATAGATCGGTCTACAACCGCCAGAGAGATCCCTCTCCACTCATCAGATCGATCCGTGCGAGACACGGCTCTGGCGCCAACTCCGCGGGACCGGGTTCACGCCTGGATGGTCGTGACGGGCAGCGTGGAGTCGGCAGAGAAATCGAGCGTCGACGGGGGAAACCCGGCCTGCACAAGCTGTGCTCCCAACGCCGCGATCATCGCGCCGTTGTCCGTGCAGAGCTCCAGCGGTGGGATGCGCAGTTCTACACCGGCTGCGGCGCAGCGTTCCGCCGCGAGTTCACGGATGCGGGCGTTCGCGACCACACCGCCGCCCAACAGCAGCCGCGGAATGCCGTAGGCCGCACAGGCGGCGAGTGCCTTCGTCAGCAGAATGTCGGCGACCGCCTCGCGGAAGCTGGCGGCGACATCCGCCATGGGTACGTCCTCACCGGCATCCCGCTTCGCCTCAACCCACCGCGCCACAGCCGTCTTCAGGCCCGAAAACGAGAAGTCGTAGCGGTGTTTGGCCATGTCCTTCGACTGGCTGAGCCCGCGGGGGAACCGAATCGCCTTCGGATCTCCACCCTCCGCGACCCGGTCTATATGGGGTCCGCCCGGGTAGGGAAGCCCGAGCAGCCTCGCGACCTTGTCGAAGGCCTCCCCCGCCGCGTCATCGATGGTTTCACCGAGCAACTCGACGTCGGAGACCAGGTCGCGCACGAGCAGTAACGAGGTGTGTCCGCCGGAGACCAGCAGCGCGATGGTGGGCAGCTCGATGCTGGTGCCGTCGGTGCGCAGCACGTCCGCACCGACATGACCCACGAGGTGGTTGACCGCGTAGATCGGTTTGTCCAGTGCCACCGCGAGGGCCTTGGCCGCGCCGACGCCCACCATCAGCGCGCCGGAGAGGCCGGGGCCGCTCGTGACCGCGATCGCGTCGAGCTCGGCGAGCGTCACACCGGCTTCGGCGAGCGCGGCGCGCAGGGCAGGCTCGAGCGCCTCAAGGTGGGCGCGGGCCGCAACCTCGGGAACCACTCCCCCGTAGCGCGCGTGCTCGTCCATCGACGACGTGATGACGTTGGCGAGCAGGGTGCTGCCGCGCACGATGCCGATGCCGGTTTCATCGCAGCTGGTCTCGATACCGAGGATCAGGGGTTCCTGCCTGTGGGCTACAGATCCCTGGGGGAGGATCATAGAGGCGGATGCCGCGGAGCCGGGTTTTGGGTGGACCGTGCTCATGCGCCCACCGCCGGACTCAGGCGGGGCTCGGCAATGCTCAAGCGCATGATCCGCGCGTCCACTCCGTCGGGCTGGTAATACTTCGGGCGCACCGCGATCTCCTCGAATCCGAGCGAAACATACAATTGCTGCGCGGTGGGGTTATCGGCGCGCACCTCCAGAAAGAGGGCCGTCGCGCGGCGTGCGCGCGCCTCCGCGATGAGTGCCTGCATCAGCATCCGGCCAAGCCCCTGGCGGCGAGCGGACTCGGCGACGGCAATCGTCTGGATGTCGCCTTCGCCGCTGCCCACGGGAGACAGCAGCCCCGCGTAGCCCTCGATGAGATCGGGGGTCTCGGGGTGGAACGCGACGAGGTAGTAGGTGTGTCGGTTGCCCAGGTCGGCGCGCATGGCTGAGTCGGTCCAGGCATCCGTTCCAAACGTGCTGGATTCGATTGCCATGATCGGCGCGAGGTCGTGCGAGCCCGCGACGCGCAGCTGCCAGGCCATCAGCTGACCCTTTTCGGGCCGGCGGACATGGTGACGTCCGGAGCACGCAAGTAGAGGGCGTCGGGTCCGGCGAAGGGACGCCGGTGCAGGTACAGGCTTTCGGCGAACATTCCGAGCGCCGCCGCGGAAACGGCGTCGGCGTCGAGCCGCTCGTACCGGTCGAAGCCGCCGGCGCGGCTGGAAGAACCGTCACGCCCGGTGAGTTCGGGGAGGTTCGGCAGATCGTCCGGGCGGGCCAGCCCGGGGCCGGCGACGCGGATCGGCAGTCCCTGTTCGTCCGATCCGGAATAGGCGGACCAATAAACCTCGCGGCGGCGGGCATCGCTGACCACGAGGAGCGGATGCGGAACCGCAGCCGCAATCGACCCGGGCGCACGTTTCATTCCCTCGAGCGCGGCAAAGGCGATCGCGTCGTGGCTGACCACCGGAACGACCGGTTTGCCCGCGCCGAAGGCGAACGCGCGGGCCGCAGCGATGCCGACGCGAAGACCGGTGAAGGGGCCCGGGCCCATTCCGACCGCGACACCGCTGAGAGCCGCGACCTCGATCCCCGACGCTTTCAGCGCCTCTGCGATGAGGGTGCCGATCACCTCGGAGTGGCGGCGGGTGTCGTGTTCGGAGAATTCGGCGAGCACGCCGCGGTCGCGGTCCACCACGGCGACGCTGGTTCCGGCGGAGGTATCAATTGCGAGAAGCACCGACCCACCCTAAGTCCTTCCAGCGGTCGCCGTGCCCCGTGATGGTTACCTCGCGGGGTTCTACGCCGTCGTCCGCGTCGCTGGGCTCCGTGGCATCCGCTCGCTCATCCGCACTTTCGGCGCTGTCGGAGCTCTCGGTGCTGCCCGAAAGTACGCGCGCGCCGGTGGGCCGGGCGATGTCGAGCGACAGCCAGGTGTCGGTGATTCCGTCGAGCAGGCCCGCGCCCCACTCGACCACCACGATGGAGCGGGCGAAGTCGATGTCGAGATCGTCGAGTTCGGCGGCCGTGGACAGGCGATACGCGTCGACGTGCACCAGGGGAGGCGCGGCATCGTCGAGCCGCCGGTGGGTGCGGGCGAGCACAAACGTCGGGCTGGTCACCGCGCCGCGTACCCCGAGGGCCTCGCCGAGTCCGCGGGTAAGAGTGGTCTTGCCCGCACCGAGTTCGCCGTTGAGGGTGACAAGGTCACCGGCGGCGAGCTGGCGGGCGAGCGACGCTCCCAACTCGGCCATGTCTTCGGGGGTGGAGATGGTGAGGCGCCGCACGATCCCGGAGTCGAAAGTGGGTGCCGGATCGCCGGTCACGTTGTGGTGCGGGTGACGCGGGCACCGATACGCGTCACGATTTCGTAATTGATGGTGTCGGCTGCCTCGGCCCAGTCGTCGGCCGAGGGCACTCCCGTGCTGGGGTCGCCGAAGAGCACGGCGCGGTCGCCGACCACGGCGGTGTCCTGGCCGAGATCGACGACAAACTGGTCCATCGCCACGCGACCGCTGATCTGATAGCGGCGTCCGTTGATGAAGACCGGGCCGCGGGATGATGCGTGCCGGGGAATCCCGTCGGCATACCCGAGCGGCACCAGGGCGAGGGTCGACTCCGCGGAGGTGCGATAGGTGTAGCCGTAGGAGACACCGCTGCCCTCCGGAACCCGCTTCACCGACACTATGGCCGCCGAGAGCTCCATCGCGGGCCGCAACCCGAGCGACGCCGAACTTTCGCCCTCGAACGGCGACAGCCCGTAGATGCCGATGCCACACCGCACGAGGTCGAACCGGGCCGCCGGCAGCCTGAGCGCCCCGGCGGTGGCCGCGAGGTGCCGCAGTGCAATATTTAGACCGGCGGATGTCGCGGACTCCACGAGCGCCTCGAATCGAGCAACCTGCTCCAAGTCCTCCGCTTCGCCGGTATTGGCCAGGTGGCTGAAGATGCCGCGCACCCGCAAGAGTCCCGCTCGCTCGTATTCGGCGGCACGGTCGAACACGGCGGGGCAGTCGGATTCCTCGATGCCGTTGCGACCGAGCCCCGTGTCTACCTTGAGGTGCACGTACGCCGGGGAGCCCGCCTTGCGGGCGCCCGCTGCGGCTATCCGATCGAGCTGCTCGAGCGAGCTGACGCCCAGGTCGATGTTTGCCGCGAGGGCAGCAGGGAAATCGGTGGTGGGTCCGTGGAGCCAGGCCAGCAGCGGGGCCGTGATTCCGGCTTCGCGAAGCGCGAGCGCCTCCTCGACGTCCACGACGCCGAGCCAGTCCGCACCGCCCTCGAGGGCTGCACGCGCGACAGCCTCCGCGCCGTGGCCGTACCCCCCTGCCTTGACGACAGCCATAAAGGCAGCTGGCGCGGTCGCCGCCTTCAGGGTGGCGACATTGTGCCGGATCGCACCGAGGTCCACCCGGGCCTCGCGCGTCGGGCGTGCCGAGCTCACGGTCGAGCCTCCGCGATCACGTAGGCGATTGCCACGCCCGCGTCATGCGACATAGACAGGTGCACGGTGGCGATTCCTTTCGTCGCTGCGATGACCGCGACAGCGCCATGCAGCAGAAATGAGGGGTTACCGACGGCATCGGAAACCACCTCCATATCTTGCCAGCCCACACCCGCAGAATCACCGAACGCCTTGATGAGTGCTTCCTTCGCCGCAAAGCGCCCCGCGAGCGAGCGCAGCGGTAAGACGCGTTCGGCCGGGGTGAACAGCCGCTCCAGCAACGCCGGAGTGCGACTGACGGCGCGCTCAAACCGCGCCAGGTCGACGACATCGACGCCGATACCGACGATCATCGCGTGTCCCCCGTTGCAGCGCGCGACCCGGCCGTAACACCGAGGGACGCCCCCGTCACAGCGGGCGCGACGGACGTCACCGCACGCGACTCGACCGCCCGCACCGCGAGCTACTCGACGGTGACGGACTTGGCCAGGTTGCGGGGCTGGTCGACATCCAGACCCTTCGCCATCGCCAGTTCCATGCTGAAGATATGCAACGGCACGACCGCAAGCAGCGGTTCGAAGAAGGTGCTGGCCAACGGAATGGGAATCACCTGATCCGCGAACGGGAGCACAGCGGCATCCCCCTTTTCGGCGATGGCAATGACGCGGGCGCCGCGCGCTCGGATCTCCTGAATGTTGGAGACAACCTTCTTGTGCAGGGAGTCATGGGCGCGAGGGCTCGGCACCACAACGAAAACGACCTGACCGGCCTCGATCAAGGCGATCGGGCCGTGCTTGAGCTCACCAGCGGCGAATCCCTCGGCGTGGATGTACGCCAGCTCCTTCAGCTTGAGCGCACCCTCCATCGCGATGGGGAACCCGACGTGCCTGCCCAGGAAAAGCACGGAGGTGGTGTCGGTCATGAAGTGCGCGAGCTGCCCAATAACGGTGGAATTCTCCAGCGTCTCGGAGATCTTCTCGGGAATGGAACGAAGCTCGTCGAGTTGCTCGGCGATGAACTCGGGGGTCTGCGTGCCGCGAACGCGGGCGAGGTGCAGGCCGAGCAGGTACAGCGCGGTGATCTGGGCAACAAAGGCCTTGGTGGATGCCACGGCGACTTCTGGTCCGGCGTGCGTGTAAATGACCGCCTCAGACTCGCGCGGAATCGTCGCGCCCTGGGTGTTGCAGATGGACAGCACGCGGGCGCCTTCTTTTCGGGCGTACTTGACGGCCATCAGGGTGTCCATGGTCTCGCCCGACTGGCTGATGGAAATCACCAGGGTCTTCTCATTGATGACCGGATTGCGGTATCGGAACTCGTGGGCGAGTTCGACGTTCACCGGAATGCGGGCCCAGTTCTCGATCGCGTACTTGCCCACCTCGGCGGCGTTTGCTGCAGTCCCGCAGGCGACGATGATGATGCGGTCGATGCCCGCGAGCACGGACTCGTCAAGGCCATTGAGTTCGGGGATGGTCACCACGTTGTCGACGATCCGGCCGCGGAGAGTGTTCGCAACAGCCTCCGGGCCCTCGCTGATCTCCTTCGCCATAAAGGAAGCCCAGCCACCCTTTTCTGCGGCGGAGGCATCCCAGGCGACCTCGTACTCAAAAGCCTCAACCGGGGCACCGTCGAAGTCGGTTACCAGCACGGAGTCGGGGCGGATGGTGACAATCTGGTCCTGCCCGATCTCCATGGCACGACGGGTGAAGCCGACGAACGCGGCGACGTCGGAGCCGAGGAAGTTCTCGCCGTCACCGAGACCGATAACGAGGGGCGAGTTGCGCCGGGCGCCGACGACCACGCCGGGGCTGTCCTCGTGCACGATGAGGAGGGTGAAGGCACCCTCGAGGCGCGCGACGACGCGGCGCATGCTCTCGGTCAGGTCGCCCGTGGCGCGGTATTCGCGGCCGACGAGCAGAGCGGCGACCTCGGTGTCGGTCTCGCTCTCGAATACCTCGCCGAGGTCGACCAGTTCCTGCTTGAGGGCCGAGAAGTTCTCGATGATTCCGTTGTGGATGAGGGCGAGCTTTCCGCCATCGCCCAGGTGCGGGTGCGCGTTGCTGTCGTTGGGTCCGCCGTGCGTGGCCCAGCGAGTGTGACCGATACCGGTCTGGCCGTCCGAGAGCGGTGTTGCCTCAAGATCGGACGTGAGAACCTTCAGCTTGCCCGCATGCTTGCGGGTTCCGAGGTGACCGTCACTGTCGATGACCGCGACACCCGCCGAATCGTAGCCGCGATACTCAAGCCGACTCAGTCCGGCGATCAGAACATCGAGGCTGCTATTGGGACCAACGTATCCAACAATTCCACACATGCCCCTCACTCTACTTCCCGAGCGCTGTGCGAACCGCGGAGCGCAGCGCCACTATCCGTGAGGATAGGTCACCGGTATGATTCTGACTTCTCATGTGCTGCGCTAGCGTTGACTGCAATGTCTGATTCCTCCGCGCCCAGCCACGACTCCCCCTACGTGGAGATCGACCGAAATGACTGGGCCGATCTCGCCCCGAGCACCCGGCTGCCGCTGAGTGAAACGGAATTGGTGCAGCTTCGCGGCCTCGGTGACGTGCTCGACCTGCGGGAAGTCAGCGATGTGTACCTTCCGCTCAGCCGCCTGCTGAACCTCTACGTCGCTGGAGCGCGCGACCTGCACCGCTCGACCAGCTCGTTCCTCGGCGAACGAACGCAGAGCACGCCGTTCGTGATCGGCGTCGCCGGTTCTGTCGCCGTGGGCAAGTCGACGATCGCCCGTCTGCTGCGGGAGTTGCTCGCCCGCTGGGATGACACCCCGAGGGTGGAGCTTGTGCCCACCGACGGGTTCTTGCTTCCGAATGCCGAGCTTGAACGTCGCGGGCTCATGGACCGCAAAGGCTTCCCCGAGAGCTACGACCGCAGGGCACTGCTCCGGTTCGTCAGCAAGATCAAGAGCGGGGCGAGCGAGGTGCGCGCGCCGTTCTACTCACACCTCAGCTACGACATCGTGCCCGACGCCGAAGTAGTCGTGCGCCGCCCCGACGTGCTCATCGTCGAGGGTCTCAACGTGTTACAGCCGCCGGCTCCCGGCCACCGCCTCGCGGTCAGCGACCTGTTCGACTTCACCATCTACGTGGACGCCCGCACCAGCGACATCCAGCGTTGGTACGTCGACCGGTTTATGTCCCTGCAGCGTGGCGCATTCACCAACCCACAGTCCTACTTCCACCGATTCTCCACGCTCAGCGAGGAAGAGGCGGGGGCCCGCGCGCGCCAGGTCTGGAAAGACATCAACGAACCGAACCTGCTCGAGAACATCCAGCCGACCCGCGCGCGGGCGGACCTGGTGCTGCGTAAGGGCTCGGATCACGCCGTCAGCAGCGTGCTCCTCCGAAAGATCTAGCCGATCGAGCCAATGACGCCTCCGACCGGCCGTGACTCCACCACCTCCCTCCGAGAGGCCAGATGGCGAGGCCGCCTCGTGTCCACCGGCCACTTCTCGACCCGGCGCTTCATCGACCGGCCAGTCGCGTCGCCATTTCCTGTTGGCGTGGGTCGATTCCTGTCCCCTGGGTGGGCCGGGTTTGAGGAACCGGTCGGCAACTGGCCACTGGGTGCGCCCGATCACTCGAGGCCCGTCGGCGCTGGCCGCTGAGTGCGCCCGATCGCGTCGGTTTGGGCCACCTCGCCCCTCCTGGTGCCCCAGTCGCACGGGACTCGAGGTAGGGGCGGCGCACGGGCGAAGACGGCCGACCCCGAACGCGCTGGCTGTGTGACGGTGCCGCCCGAGCCAATGCTCGCCAGATTGAAACATCCCCCTGACCGGCGTTATTCGTCAGCTGTACAAGATCGCTCTCGACAACGGCCCCGTGGGTCCGTAGATTGGTGCCAGGTCGACGAAGATGGAGGGATTTCGTCGTCCGATGGGGGTATCGATCGAGTTCGTCGGGAACTCCCACTGGATTTTGGGGGCGGAGGGTTTTTGACGGACTCGATCCTCCCACTACCACTGCGTGCATTTTCCGCACTTCACAGCACTCACGCCTAGTTAGACCGGCGCCAGAGAGTCCGCGCTAGAGCGCCAGGCGCTCGCGCACGACGTCGGCCAGACCGGCAGCAATGTCGTCCGCCGTGGACTGCTCCTCGGCCTCGACCATGACGCGCACCATCGGCTCCGTGCCCGACGGGCGCAACAGCACGCGGCCGCTGTCACCGAGGGTCGCGGTCACCTCAGCCACAGCGGCGGCGATGTGCTCGTCTGACGCGAGGCCGTGGTGGTTCACTCCGCGCACGTTGACCAGGGTCTGCGGGTACACCGTCATGATGGATGCCAGCTCCGCCAGGGTCTTGCCCGTGCGAGCCATCTCGGCCACAAGGTGAAGTCCCGTGAGGATGCCGTCGCCTGTGGTCGCGAAACGGGTCATGATCACGTGGCCCGACTGCTCGCCCCCGAGCGACAAGCCCTGGGCGTTGAGCTCTTCCAGCACGTACCGGTCGCCGACCTTGGTCTCGACCATCGAAATGTCGTGGGCTGCCATCGCGCGCTTCAGCCCGAGGTTGCTCATGACTGTTGCGACCAGTGTGCGGTTGACGAGTGCGCCCCGGTCCGCCATGGCGACGGCGAGGATGGCCATGATCTGGTCACCGTCGACGACAGCGCCGGTGTGATCCACCGCGAGGCAGCGATCCGCGTCGCCGTCGTGAGCGATACCGAGATCGGCACCATGCTCGAGCACAGCACGGGCGAGGTTGTCGAGGTGTGTTGAACCAACGCCGTCGTTGATGTTCATACCGTCGGGGTCAGCACCGATCACGGTCACCCGTGCGCCGGCATCCGTGAATACCTGCGGCGATACGCCGGCCGCGGCGCCGTGGGCACAGTCAAGAACAACGTGCACGCCGTCGAGGCGGTTCGGCAGGGTCGACAGGAGGTGGACGATGTAGCGGTCCTCGGCGTCGGCGAAGCGACGGATTCGGCCCACATCACCACCGGTGGGCGCAAGCTTTGGCGCGGACATGGCCGCCTCGATGCGGTCCTCGACCTCGTCCGGAAGTTTCGTGCCACCGGAGGCGAAAAATTTGATGCCGTTGTCGGGCGCGGCATTGTGCGAGGCGGAAATCATCACGCCAAGGTCGGCCCCGAAGTCGCCGACGAGGAACGCCGCCGCGGGGGTCGGTATGACGCCGGCGTCGTAAACATCGACACCGGAACTGGCGAGTCCCGCCGACACTGCTGCCGACAGGAACTCACCGGAAACGCGGGGGTCGCGAGCGACGACCGCGATCGGGCGGCGGCCAGAGGCACGCCGCCCGTCTGCAACTCGGCCTTTGCCGAGCACGACGGCTGCCGCCTGGGCAAGCCCAAGCGACATTTCGACCGTGAGCTCGCTGTTGGCGAGCCCACGGACGCCGTCCGTGCCAAATAACCGAGGCATGATGGCCGGCTACTCGGCGCTGACTAGCGCTTCGAGAACTGCGAAGCCTTGCGGGCCTTCTTGAGACCGGCCTTCTTGCGCTCGATGACGCGAGCGTCACGAGTGAGGAAGCCAGCCTTCTTGAGGATCGCGCGGTTGTTCTCGCGGTCGATCTCGTTCAGCGAACGGGCGATGGCGAGGCGCAGGGCACCGGCCTGGCCGGAGGGGCCACCACCGTTGATCTTTGCGATCACGTCGTAGCTGCCCAGCAGGTCGAGGACCTTGAACGGGTCGTTGATGAGCTGCTGGTGAAGCTTGTTGGGGAAGTACTCCTCGAGCTGGCGTCCGTTCACCGTGAACGTGGTGCCGCCGGGGATGAGGCGCACGCGGGCGATTGCCTCCTTGCGTCGTCCCACGGCTGCGCCGGGAACGTTGAGAACCGCGCGAGGAGCCTTGGGCGCCTCGGTTGCGGGGGTCTCGGTCGTGAAGCTCTCGGGAGCTTCCTCGATGATGTCTGCGATCTTCGCCACGTCAGTGAATCCTTTTAGTCTTTATTCGCGAAAAGTCTGGCTGGCCGGCGCTACTGAGCGACCTGGCTGAGGGTGTACGGCTTAGGCTGCTGCGCCGCGTGAGGGTGCTCGGCGCCGGCGTAGACCTTGAGCTTCAACAGCTGGGCGCGACCGATCGAGTTCTTGGGGAGCATGCCGCGGACGGCCTTCTCGACCGCGCGGGTCGGGTGCTTCTCCAGCATCTCGGCGTACGTGGTAGCGCTGAGGCCACCCGGGTAACCGGAGTGACGGTACAGCTTCTTCTGGGCGAGCTTGGAGCCGGTAAGGGCAATCTTGTCGGCGTTGATGATGATGACGAAGTCACCCATGTCCATGTGAGGAGCAAAGGTGGCCTTGTGCTTGCCGCGAAGAAGGATTGCGGCGTGGCTGGCGAGGCGACCGAGGACGATGTCTTCGGCGTCAATGATGACCCAGTCGCGCTGAACATCAGCGGGGGTGGGCGAGAACGTACGAGTCACAGCTGTACTGCTTTCTTAGTCGAAATGAGGCGTTCGTGAATCCCACTCCGTGGAAGGTTCCTCGCTAAGAAAAGCGGAGGAACGATGCCGGTGGAGGGCTCAACTTCGGGTGTAGCGCATAGAACGCAGGCACCAAGGATCTACATTAGACCGTTCACCCCTCGGGGTCAACTATCAGAGGGCGACGACGACGGGTCAGCTCGGCGCGCTCGGCCAGATCTTTATCATCGGGGTACCCCACCTCGGTCAGAACGAGGCCCTTGGCCGGCATTACCTTGAACTCACTCCCGCGCACCTTCTCGTCGCGAATCGCGGCGGGCCTGTCCATGGGGAGATTGTTCTGCCCCGCCGAGACGCAGGCGCCCACGAGCGAGCGCACCATGCTGTGACAGAACGCATCGGCTTGCACGCGGGCGACGAGAATCCCGTCATCCTGGCGGATCCAGCTGAAGTCCTGCAGGGTGCGCACCGTCGTCGCTCCATCGCGCGGTTTGCAGTACGCCGCCCAGTCGTGCAGGCCGAGCAGGGAGCTCGCGGTCGCATTCATCACGTCGACGTCGAGAGGGGCTGGGTACCAGAGGGTGCGGTGCCGCTCCAACGGGTTTCGTGGAGCGTTGGTATCCGCGATGCGGTACTCGTACCGGCGCCAGAGTGCCGAAAAGCGCGCGTCAAAACCGTCGGCCGCGATAGCCGAGCGAGACACATACACGTCGCTGTCCAGGCCAGCGATGCCGTTGATCCGGCGGCCGAGCGACGCGGGACCGTCGTAGCGTTTGCCGGCCAGCCCCCCTCGGCGCGGCCGATCGAGGCTCGTGAGTTGTTCGGGGGTGAGATCGACGTGGGCGACCTGGCCGGTCGCGTGAACCCCCGCATCCGTGCGCCCCGCGACGGTGAGCTGAGGGATCGGCGTGAACCGACGAAAAACAATCGCGAAGGCGTCTTCAATGGCCCCCTGCACGGTCCTCAGCTCGGGCTGCGCGCCCCACCCGTTGAAGCCGCCGCCGTCGTACGCGATGTCCAGTCGCAGACGGGTGAGCGAGTCATCCTTGTCCGGCACCTCGGGCGCGTTGAGGGTAACGGATTCTTCGCTTTGCACCGCGCAAGTCTATGCCGCCGCGCGAGTCTGCCTCGTCGAGGGCGGGCGAGCGGATGCCGCGGGGCGCGACCCACCGGACACAGAAATGGCCCCGTCCGAAGACGGGGCCATTCACGGTTGCGGGTAATGCTGGTGGTGCTGGGTTGTGCGAGTGACTACTTGGCGTCCGTCGCGGGAGCGTCCTCGACGGGAGCCGCAACGGCCTCGTCGGTGACGGTCTCCTCGGTGGGGGCTTCGTCGGTCGCTTCGGACGGTGCCTCTGCGGCCTCGTCCTCGACGACTACCTCAGAGGTGCCAGCAGCAGCAGCGGCCGCTGCAAGCTTCTTGGCGCTCTTCGGCTTCGGGTTGACGGGCTCGAGGACGAGCTCCATCTGAACCATCGACGCGTTGTCACCCTTGCGGAAACCAAGCTTTGTGATGCGGGTGTAACCACCCTCACGCAGCTCGACCAGGGGCGCGATCTCGGTGAAGAGCTCGTGCACGACGGTCTTGTCGCCGATGGTCGCGAGAACGCGACGGCGAGAGTGCAGGTCGCCCTTCTTTGCGAAGGTAACCAGCTTCTCGGCTACCGGACGAAGGCGCTTGGCACGCGTCTCGGTGGTCTTGATGCTCTTGTGGGTGAACAGGGCAGCCGCGAGGTTCGCGAGCATAAGGCGCTCATGCGCCGGCCCTCCGCCGAGGCGGGGTCCCTTGGTTGGTGCAGCCATTGTTATTTCTCCGTAAGTGTTATGAAGTCGTCAGACAGATCGAGGCCGACGAGGAATTAGTTGGCGGTCTCTTCTTCGTCGTACCCGCCGTAGAAGTGAGCGCCGTCAAAACCAGGAACCGTGTCCTTGAGTGACAGGCCCATCTCGACGAGCTTGTCCTTGACCTCATCCACCGACTTCTGTCCGAAGTTGCGGATGTTCATGAGCTGCGTCTCCGACAGGGCGACGAGCTCGCTCACAGTGTTGATGCCCTCGCGCTTGAGGCAGTTGTAGCTGCGCACGGACAGGTCGAGGTCTTCGATCGGCATGCTGAGTTCGCTCGAGAGAACGGCGTCGACCGGAGCCGGACCAATCTCGATGCCCTCAGCGGCGGTGTTGAGCTCGCGAGCCAGGCCGAACAGCTCGGTCAGCGTGCGACCGGCGGAGGCGATGGCGTCACGAGGTGTGATCGCGTTCTTGGTCTCGACGTCGACCACGAGGCGGTCGAAGTCGGTACGCTCACCGGCGCGAGTTGCCTCGACGCGGTACGTGACCTTGAGGACGGGCGAGTAAATGGAGTCGACCGGAATCTGGCCGGCTTCGCTGAACTCGCTGCGGTTCTGAGTCGCCGAAACGTAGCCACGGCCACGCTCGATGGTCAGCTCGAGCTCGAACTTCGCCTTGTCGTTCAGCGTCGCGATGACGAGGTCCGGGTTGTGGATCTCGACGCCGGCGGGCGCAGAGATGTCAGCAGCGGTGACCTGGCCAGCACCCTGCTTGCGCAGGTAGGCGGTGATCGGCTCGTCGTGCTCGCTGGAGACAACGAGGTTCTTGATGTTGAGGATGACCTCGGTGACGTCTTCCTTCACACCGGGTACGGTGCTGAACTCGTGCAGAACACCATCGATGCGGATGCTGGTTACAGCAGCACCGGGGATGGACGACAGGAGCGTACGGCGAAGGGAGTTGCCGAGCGTGTAGCCAAAGCCGGGTTCGAGGGGCTCAATGACGAATCGCGAGCGGAACTCGGAAATGTTCTCTTCTGAAAGAGTGGGGCGCTGTGCAATGAGCACTGGTTGTTCCTTTCGGCAAAGTGTCCGCTATATGACACTTGGGCTCGACGGGCGGCGAACCCGTCGTTTGTGTGTTGAGTTGTGAGGAAGCTGGTCGAGCGGTGAGGCAAGATCCGTGCGGAACGAGCGAGGCCGAAGGCGGTAACCGGGCCCCGGATCATCCATCTGAATGAATGAAAGAGGCTTCGATTACTCGCCTTCGGCGCGTAGCTCGACCCGTCGTCGATCTAGTTCCGTGAGGAAACTAGCTCCCGGAAGGAGACAGTTCCGCGGAAGGACTAGACGCGGCGACGCTTCGGCGGACGGCAACCGTTGTGCGCCTGCGGGGTGACGTCGCTGATGACGCCGACCTCGAGGCCAGCGGCCTGAAGTGAGCGGATTGCGGTCTCGCGGCCGGAGCCGGGTCCCTTGACGAACACGTCGACCTTCTTGACGCCATGTTCCTGCGCCTGGCGAGCCGCGGACTCCGCGGACAGCTGGGCTGCGAACGGGGTCGACTTACGCGAACCCTTGAAGCCGACCGTTCCGGACGAAGCCCAGCTCAGTACGGCACCGGTCGGGTCCGTGATGGTGACGATGGTGTTGTTGAACGTGGACTTGATGTGGGCCTGGCCCACTGCAACGTTCTTCTTCTCTTTACGACGCGGCTTACGAGCGGCCGATTTTGGTGCTGCCATGATGTTCTCCTAAAACGTGTATGGCGATACGAGCAGTGCTCGCTATCGGGCCTTCTTCTTGCCGGCGACGGTGCGCTTCGGACCCTTGCGGGTACGAGCGTTGGTCTTGGTGCGCTGTCCGTGTACGGGGAGCCCGCGACGGTGGCGAATACCCTGGTAGCTGCCGATCTCGACCTTGCGGCGGATGTCGGCTGCAACCTCACGACGAAGGTCACCTTCTACCTTGAAGTTGACTTCGATGTAGTCACGAAGTGCGATGAGCTGGTCATCGGTGAGGTCCTTGACGCGAATTTCTCCGCTGATCTCAGTGTCCGCGAGCGTCTTGAGGGCGCTCGTACGGCCAACACCGTAAATGTAAGTCAGTGCGACTTCCACGCGCTTGTCGCGCGGGATGTCTACGCCTGCTAGACGTGCCATTATGGCTTCTCCTGTGAGTGGGTGGAGGTCTGTAGCAGCACCTGTGCCGTGGCCTCCAACCACGGGTGTCCCCCGGCCCCTCCTTCGAGGAGCCGGGATCTGGCGTTGCTATCGTGCTTTGTTTGTTGCGCTAGTGCAGTGATGCGCCAGCGCGGTGATGCGGTGTAGCGGTGTAAATCTTGATGCAGCCTGACGACCGCAAGAAGTGCTCCTGCTTAGCCCTGGCGCTGCTTGTGGCGCGGGTTTTCGCAGATGACCATCACGTTGCCGTGGCGGCGGATGACCTTGCACTTGTCGCAGATCTTCTTGACGCTGGGGTTGACCTTCATTGTGGTTCCTTGTGCTCGCTGTCTTCGTACCCGCAGGATGCCGCGGGCCGTTACTTTCCAGCAGTTACTCCGGCACACATCGCGGCTTCAAAAGAAGCCCCGGTGTAGGTGAGGAGCTACTTGTAGCGGTAAACGATCCGGCCACGGGTCAGATCGTAGGGGCTCAGTTCTACGATCACGCGGTCCTCGGGGAGGATGCGGATGTAGTGCTGACGCATCTTGCCCGAAATATGGGCAAGCACTCGGTGGCCGTTGCTCAGTTCAACGCGAAACATTGCGTTGGGCAGAGCTTCGACTACTGCGCCTTCGATCTCGATGACACCGTCTTTTTTTGCCATTGCCTCTTCGTCGCTATAAGTTGGTTGTGCTGGTCTTGCGTGGATGATGGCGTCTCTGGGCGTGCGAAAACAGGCCTGAAACACCAAAGATCAAGCTTAGGTCATTAAGGGTAGTTTCGCCAAGTCCGCCCTATACTTTGTTCCCGCGCATCGAGGGAACGACGCGCCGACGTCGCCCAGGTGAGTATCGGTCAGCAAAGAGGACCGCACGAGAGCCAGCACGTCAGCGCAGTGCGCGCGGTGTCACTCCGTAGGCTGCAAGCTTTTCTGCGCCCCCGTCGGCGGCGGTGAGTACCCAGATCCCGCCGTCGTGCACGGCGATGGAGTGCTCCCAGTGCGCGGCATCCGATCCATCATCGGTCACCATGGTCCAGTCGTCCGCGAGCACGTGGGTATCGATCGACCCCAGTGTGACCATCGGCTCGATCGCGACCACCAGGCCAGGCTTGACCCGCGCCCCGCGGCCCCGGATGCGGTAATTGAACACCGGCGGCTCCTCGTGCATGGAGCGCCCGATGCCGTGACCGGTGAAGTCTTCGATGATCCCGTAGGGATAGCCCGGCTCGGCGCCCGAGTCGATCGCGTCCTCGACTGCTGCACCGATCTCGTTCACGTGGGAGGCGCGGGACAGCGCTGCTATTCCCGCCCACAAAGACTGCTCCGTGACATCCACCAGCCGCTGCCGACGCATCTGGAACTCGCTCGGGCCCGCGCCGCCCACCACGACGGAGAATGCGGCGTCACCGTTCCAGCCGTCGACCTCGGCGCCGCAGTCGATCGAGACCAGGTCACCCGCGGCGAGCGGACGATCGGTGGGGATACCATGCACCACCGCGGAGTTCACCGAGGCACAGATCGTGTGGCGGTAACCGGGCTCGAGAGCGAAGTTAGGAATGCCTCCACCTGCGCGGATGACCCGCTCGGCGATGGCGTCTAACTCGAGTGTCGTGACGCCGGGAGTGATCGCCTCGCGAACCGCGTCAAGCGCCGCAGCGGTCAACAGCCCGGGGGCCACCATCAGCCGCAGCTCGTCCGGCTTTTTGTACATCGCTCGGTCCGACACCGGCGAGATGCCCTAGGCCTTCTCGAGTGGAGCGATGCCGCGACCGGCGAGAGCAACCTCGATGCGCTCGGTGACGTCATCCACCGTTCCGATCGCATCGACGGTCACGATGAGACCGCGGTCGGCGTACACGGCGATGAGGGGTTCCGTCTGCTGGCTGTAGACGGTGAGGCGATAACGGATGACTTCTTCCGTGTCATCCGCTCGTCCCTGCTCACCCGCCCGCTTCAACAGGCGTGCGACGACAAGCTCAGGGTCGGCGACGAGTTCGATTACCGCGTCAAGCTGGGCATCATGCCCGGCCAGGATGTCGTCGAGCTCGTCGACCTGTTGCGGCGTGCGCGGGTAGCCATCGAGGAGGAACCCGCCCTTGACGTCGTCTTCGGCGAGGCGACTACGCACCAGCGAATTCGTGAGGCTGTCTGGCACAACGTCTCCGCTGTCCATGTAGGACTTGGCGACAAGGCCGAGCTCTGTTTCGTCCTTGACGTTGCTGCGGAAGATATCCCCCGTCGAGATCGTCGGGATTCCGTAGGCCTCCGCGAGGAGCGCCGCCTGGGTTCCCTTACCCGCGCCGGGGGGCCCGATGATGAGCAGTCGCAGGGCGTCGGTCGCGCTGCGGCCGCTCAACGAAGGAGACCCTCGTAGTGACGCTGCTGCAGCTGCGAGTCGATCTGCTTGACCGTCTCGAGACCCACACCGACGATGATGAGGATGCTGGCGCCGCCGAACGGGAAGTTCGCGTTGGCGCCGACCGTCGACAGGGCGATGAGCGGGATCAAGGCAATGATGCCGAGGTACAGCGCGCCGGGGAGGGTGACGCGGGTCAGCACGTAGTCGAGGTAGTCGGCGGTCGGGCGGCCGGCGCGGATGCCGGGCACAAATCCGCCGTACTTCTTCATGTTGTCGGCGACCTCTTCGGGGTTGAAGGTGATCGCGACGTAGAAGTAGGTGAAGCCGACGATGAGCAGGAAGTACAGCGCCATGTAGAACGGGCTGTCACCCGACACGAGGTTGTTGCTGATCCAGGTGACCCAGGCCGCGGGGGTCTCCCCCGCCGCCGGCTGGTTGAACTGCGCGATGAGCGCGGGCAGGTAGAGCAGCGATGAGGCGAAGATGACGGGCACAACGCCGGCCATGTTCACCTTGATCGGGATGTAGGTGTTGTTGCCGCCGTAGGTTCGACGACCCACCATCCGCTTGGCATATTGCACCGGAATGCGGCGCTGGGACTGTTCGACGAACACCACCGCCGCCATGATGACGACTCCGACGGCGAGAACCATGATGAGGATCTCAACTCCGCGGGCCTGCTGGATGCTGAGCAGCGCACCGGGGAACTGGGCGGCGATCGAGGTGAAGATAAGCAGCGACATACCGTTGCCGATGCCGCGCTCGGTGATGAGCTCGCCCATCCACATGATGAGGCCGGTGCCAGCGGTCATGGTGATGACCATGAGCATGATCGCGTACCAGGCGTCATCGGTGATGAGCGCGGTGCACTCGGGCACACCGGTGGTGGTGCCGAAGAGGGCGCCGCTACGGGCCACGGTGATGAGGGTGGTCGACTGCAGAACGCCGAGGGCGATGGTGAGGTAACGCGTGTACTGCGTCAGCTTCGCCTGGCCGGTCTGGCCCTCCTTGTAGAGGGTGTCGAAGTGGGGGATGACCACGCGCAGCAGCTGCACGATGATCGACGCCGTGATGTACGGCATGATGCCGAGGGCGAAAATGGACAGCTGGAGCAGGGCTCCACCGCTGAAGAGGTTGACCAGCTCGTAGAGGCCGGTCGTTCCTGCGTTATTTGCCAGGCAGGTCTGGACGTTACCGAAGTCCACGAAAGGGGCCGGTACAAACGATCCGAGACGGAACAGCGCGACTATGCCGAGCGTAAATCCAATCTTCCGTCGAAGATCGGGCGTGCGAAAGATTCGCGCGACAGCTCTAAACACAAGGCCTCCTGCTAGTTCCGGTTGGGGGGTGGGGGGAGTCGCCGCGCATTGCACGACGACTCCACACCGAACACCTGTGACGGCACGATTTCTCGTCCGAACACAACGCTATCGCGCTTCGTTACTTGACGGAGCCGCCTGCTGCGAGGATCTTGGCCTCGGCGGAGCCGGAGACCTTATCCACAACAACGTTTAGCTTAACCGCAATGTCACCCTGGCCAAGAACCTTGACCTTCTCGTTGTCGCGAACGGCGCCCTTGGCGACGAGGTCACTGATCGTGACCTCTCCACCGGTCGGGTACAGCTCGGCGAGCTTGGCGAGGTTGACGACCTGGTACTCGACGCGGAACGGGTTCTTGAACCCGCGCAGCTTCGGGGTGCGCATGACGAAGTTCACGCCACCGCCCTCAAAGCCAACACGCATCTGGTAACGAGCCTTGGTTCCCTTGGTACCGCGACCGGCAGTCTTACCCTTCGAGCCTTCACCGCGTCCAACGCGGGTCTTGGCCTTCTTGGCGCCTGCGGCGGGACGAAGGTGGTGCACCTTGAGAACCTGCGGGCGGGGAGCGACGACGTCCGAAACGGACGCCTTCTTCGCCGGCGCAGCCTTCGTGGTGGTGGCGGCCGTCGTGCCAGCAGCTGCCTGCGTGGACGAAGCCTTGGCCTTGGCCGGAGCCTTGGCCTTTGCCGGTGCCTTGACCGCGGTGGCCGTAGCCTTCGCGGGTGTCTTCTTAGCTTCCTTCTCGTCAGCCATTAGTCAATCTCCTCGACCTTTACCAGGTGAGCAACGGTCTTCACATAGCCGCGGTTCTGCGCGTTGTCCTCGCGGATAACGACATTACGGATGCGGTGAAGACCCAGGCTGCGAAGCGTGTCGCGCTGGTTCTGCTTCTCACTAATTTTGGACTTGATCTGGGTAATCTTCAGGCGGGCCATCAGACACCTGCCTTCGCGGTTGCCAGGGCGCCGCGCGCCTCTGCATCGGCACGAACCAGACGGGCGGGCGCGACATCTTCGAGCTCGAGGCCACGACGCGCGGCGACCGCGCGAGGCTCCTCAAGCGCCTTGAGCGCGGCGACCGTGGCGTGCACGATGTTGATGGTGTTCGACGAACCGAGCGACTTGCTCAGAACGTCGTGGATGCCGGCACACTCCAGTACCGCGCGAACCGGGCCACCGGCGATTACACCGGTACCGGGAGCTGCGGGACGGAGGAGTACGACGCCGGCAGCGGCTTCACCCTGCACGGGGTGCGGGATCGACGCTGCGACGCGGGGAACGCGGAAGAAGTTCTTCTTCGCTTCCTCAACACCCTTGGAGATCGCGGTCGGCACCTCGCGGGCCTTGCCGTAGCCGACACCCACCAGTCCGTTGCCGTCTCCGACGACGACGAGAGCGGTGAAGCTAAAGCGACGACCACCCTTGACGACCTTGGATACGCGGTTGATGGTGACGACGCGCTCGAGGAACTGGCTCTTCTCAGAGTCCCTCGAACCACGGTCACGGTTCGGGCTGCGCTCACGGCCACCACGACGAGCCTCGCGAGGCTCGTTGGTGGTGTCGGTAGCGGGCGCATCGACGACTGCAGCCGTAGCAACGGCCTCAGCAGTGACGACGACGGGTGCTTCGGCGGCCACGTTCTGCTCCTTGTTGGTTTCGGTGCTCACAGGTCTAGTCCACCCTCTCGAGCTCCCTCGGCGATTGCAGCTACGCGACCCGCGTACTTGCTACCACCACGGTCAAATACGACGGCTTCGACACCGGCGGCCTTGGCGCGCTCGGCGACGAGTTCGCCAACCTTGCGTGCCTTGGCGGTCTTGTCACCATCGAAGGTGCGCATGTCAGCCTCAAGCGTTGATGCGGATGCCAGGGTGAAACCCTTGCTGTCATCAACAACCTGCACGAATACGTGACGGGCCGAACGCGTGACGACCAGGCGCGGGCGCGCCTCGGTGCCAATGACCTTCTTGCGAAGACGAGCGTGCCTGCGGCCCTTTGCGGCCGACTTGCTCTTGCCTCTAGTTCCGAGACCCATGATTACTTACCACTCTTTCCGGCCTTGCGGCGGACTACCTCGCCTGCGTAACGCACGCCCTTGCCCTTGTAGGGCTCTGGCTTGCGCAACTTACGAATGTTGGCCGCGACTTCGCCGACGGCCTGCTTGTCGATGCCGCTGACAGTCAGTTTGTTGTTGCCCTCGACCGTGAAGCTGATGCCGGCGGGCGGCGCAACCGTGATCGAGTGTGAGAAGCCCAGTGCGAACTCGATCGAGTCGCCCTTTGCTGCTACGCGGTAACCGGTACCTACGATTTCGAGGCCCTTCTTGTACCCTTCCGTCACACCAATGATCTGGTTGGCGATGAGGGTACGCGTGAGGCCGTGCAGCGAACGCGAAGCGCGCTCGTCGTCTGGACGGGTGACCAGGATCTGGCCATCCTCCTTCTTGACCTCGATGGGGCTGGCGACGGAGAGCGTGAGCTCTCCCTTCGGGCCCTTGACCGTGACGGCTGAGCCATCAACGGTGATGTCGACCCCAGCGGGGATCGAGATGGGAAGTCTTCCAATACGCGACATGACGGGTTACCACACGTAGGCGAGGACTTCCCCACCCACGCCCTTCTTGCTGGCCTGGCGGTCCGTGAGGAGACCGGAGGAGGTCGACAGGATTGCGACACCGAGCCCGCCGAAGACCTTGGGGATCTCGGTCGACTTGGCGTACACGCGAAGGCCGGGCTTCGACACGCGCTTGATGCCCACGATGGAGCGTTCACGGTTCGGGCCGTACTTCAGGTCGATGGTCAGCGTCTGTCCGACGCGGGCCTCTTCGAGCTTCCAGCCGGAGATGAATCCCTCGGCCTTGAGAATGTCGGCGATGTGAGTCTTGAGCTTGCTACTCGGGAGCGACACGGTTTCGTGGTACGCCGAGTTAGCGTTGCGCAGTCTGGTCAGCAGGTCTGCGACCGGATCTGTCATTGTCATTGCGAGTATTTCCTTTTCTCACCTGGTTTCGGCACCCGGTACACCGGATGCCGACCTAGGCGATAGGTGGTGCAGGTTAGGAGGGTGTGTTCTGCGCGTTACGGAACGGGAACCCGAGCGCCTGAAGCAGCGCGCGACCCTCGTCATCGTTCTTTGCAGTGGTCACGACGGTGATGTCGAAACCACGAACACGGTCGATCTTGTCCTGATCGATCTCGTGGAACATGGACTGTTCCGTGAGGCCGAAGGTGTAGTTACCGTGGCCGTCGAACTGCTTGTCCGACAGGCCGCGGAAGTCGCGGATACGGGGAAGCGCGAGCGACAGAAGCCGGTCGAGGAATTCCCAGGCGCGGTCGCCGCGAAGCGTCACGTGGGCGCCAATCGGCTGGCCCTCGCGCAGCTTGAACTGAGCGATCGACTTGCGGGCGTTGGTGACCTGCGGCTTCTGGCCAGTGATGGCCGTGAGGTCCTTGACGGCGCCATCGATGATCTTTCCATCGCGGGCGGCTTCACCAACACCGGTGTTGACAACGATCTTCACAAGTCCGGGCACCTGGTGCACGTTCGTGAAGTTGAAGTCCTTCTTCAGCTGCGCGGAGATCTCTTCGCGGTACTTCTGCTTGAGGCGCGGCTGAGCTTTGACAGCCGGCGCGGCAGTTTCGGTGTTCGTCATTACAGGTCCTCACCGGACTTCTTGGCGTAACGGATACGAACGGTCTTCTTGACACCGTTCTTCTCCACTACCTCCTCGCGGAAGCCAACTCGCGTCGGCGTCTTCGTCTTGGGGTCGATCAGCGCAACGTTCGAGACGTGGATGGACGCCTCGACGGTTTCAATGCCGCCGGTCTTGGTACCACGCTGGGTCTGGCCCACACGAACGTGCTTGGTGACAAAGTTGACACCCTCCACGATCACGCGGTTCTTCTCAGCGAATACCTCGAGGACGCGTCCCTGCTTGCCACGGTCTCCGCCGCGGGTCTGCTTGGCGCCCGTGATGACCTGAACCAGGTCACCCTTCTTGATGTTTGCCATGATTAAATGACCTCCGGTGCCAGCGAGATGATCTTCATGAACTTCTTGTCGCGAAGCTCACGACCTACCGGCCCAAAGATGCGGGTACCGCGAGGGTCTCCGTCAGCCTTGAGGATCACTGCGGCGTTCTCGTCAAACTTGATGTAAGAACCATCAGCGCGACGGGTCTCCTTCTTGGTGCGAACGATGACTGCCTTGACGACGTCACCCTTCTTGACGTTTCCGCCAGGGATCGCATCTTTTACGGTGGCGACGATAACGTCACCAAGACCCGCGTAACGACGGCCAGAGCCACCGAGCACGCGAATGGTCAGAATCTCCTTGGCGCCGGTGTTATCGGCGATCTTCAGGCGGGATTCCTGCTGAATCATTTTTTTCTCCTGCTACTCAAGTAAGCGCGAGGCTTACTTGGCCTTCTCGAGGACTTCGACGAGGCGCCAGCGCTTCGTAGCGGACAGGGGACGGGTCTCGCTGATAACAACGAGGTCGCCGATTCCGGCCGAGTTGGCCTCATCGTGGACCTTGACCTTGGATGTGCGGCGGATGACCTTGCCGTAAAGCGGGTGCTTTACGCGGTCCTCAACCTCGACAACGATGGTCTTTTCCATCTTGTCGCTGGTGACGTAGCCGCGACGAACCTTGCGGTAACCGCGCGCACTGGCGTCCTTGACATCGGTTCCGACGGACGTGGCGTCCGCGGTGTCGTTGACCTTAGCCATTACTTGGTCTCCTCGGCGGTCTCGGTAGCGTCGGCCTCTGCAACAGCAGGAGCGTCAGCCTTCTTGGTCTTCTTCGCCTTGACGGGAGCCTCAACCGCGACGGGCGTGGCACGAATGCCCAGCTCGCGCTCACGGATGACGGTGTAGATGCGGGCGATGTCGCGCTTGACAGCGCGCAGTCGTCCGTGGCTCTCGAGCTGGCCGGTAGCCGACTGGAAGCGCAGGTTGAACAGCTCTTCCTTGGCCTTCTTCAGCTCGTCGACGAGTCGGTCGTCTTCAAAAGTGTCGAGCTCGGTTGGTGCGAGCTCCTTGGATCCGATCGCCATTATGCGTCGCCCTCCTCGCGCTTGATGATGCGTGCCTTCAGGGGCAGCTTGTGAATGGCACGAGTGAGTGCCTCGCGTGCGACTTCCTCGGTTACACCGCTGAGCTCAAAGAGCACGCGTCCGGGCTTGACGTTGGCGATCCACCACTCGGGCGAACCCTTACCGGAACCCATGCGGGTTTCGGCCGGCTTCTTGGTAAGCGGGCGGTCGGGGTAGATGTTGATCCACACCTTTCCACCACGCTTGATGTGACGGGTCATCGCGATACGAGCTGCCTCGATCTGGCGGTTAGTCACATATGCGGGAGTAAGGGCCTGGATGCCGTACTCACCGAACGACACCACGGTGCCACCAGTAGCCTGGCCGGTACGGCCGGGGTGGTGCTGCTTGCGGTGCTTAACTCTGCGGGGAATCAACATTGTTACGCCTCAACTCCTGCTGCAACGGGGGCAGCGACAGCGTCGGTACGCGGGGCACGACGTGCACGGTCGCCATCGCGGCCACCGCCATCACGACGCTCCGGACGCGACGACTTCTGGTTGG
The DNA here is from genome assembly GCF_003003265.1 of Glaciihabitans tibetensis. Taxonomy (GTDB): domain Bacteria; phylum Actinomycetota; class Actinomycetes; order Actinomycetales; family Microbacteriaceae; genus Glaciihabitans; species Glaciihabitans tibetensis. The sequence goes on along the minus strand of NZ_PVTL01000006.1, from coordinate 171,221 downwards.
CCTGCTCGCGAGCAAGCTCCTTGTTCGTTATGTCGCCCTTGTAGATCCAGACCTTCACACCGATACGGCCGAAGGTGGTCTTGGCCTCGTAGAAGCCATAGTCGATGTTCGCGCGCAGGGTGTGCAGCGGCACACGGCCTTCGCGGTAGAACTCCGAGCGGCTCATTTCTGCGCCACCCAGACGACCGGACACCTGGATACGGACACCCTTGACGGTGGGGGTGCGCTGGGCACCCTGCATGCCCTTACGCATCGCGCGGCGGAACGCCACGCGGGCGCTGAGCTGCTCCGCGATTCCCTGTGCGACGAGCTGAGCTTCAGCCTCGGGGTTCTTGACCTCGAGGATGTTCAGCTGGATCTGCTTGCCCGAGAGCTTCTCGAGGTCGGCGCGGATGCGCTCGGCCTCGGCGCCACGACGACCAATCACAATGCCCGGACGGGCGGTGTGGATGTCGACGCGGACACGGTCACGGGTGCGCTCGATCTCGATACGTGCCACGCCGGCGCGGTCAAGCGACGTCTTCAGCAGGTTACGGATCTTGATGTCTTCAGCAACGTAGTCGCTGTAGCGCTGGCCGGCCTTCGTGCTGTCAGAGAACCAACGCGACACGTGGTCGGTGGTAATTCCCAGACGGAAGCCGTAGGGGTTTACTTTCTGGCCCATTACTTCTTTCCTGCCTTCTTGGCGGCTTTCGCCACGTCGGCATCCTCTGGCGTGGCCAGAACAATCGTGATGTGGCTGGTGCGCTTCAGGATCTGGAATGCACGGCCCTGAGCACGCGGCTGGAACCGCTTCAGGGTCGTTCCCTCGTCAACAAACGCCTGCGAGACGAACAGGTCCTGCTCGTCCAGGTAGGTGTTGGATGCATCTGCCTTGACTCGCGCGTTGGCGATAGCGGATGCAACCAGCTTGTACACGGGCTCGCTCGCACCCTGCGGTGCGAACTTCAGAATTGCCAGTGCTTCAGTGGCCTGCTTGCCGCGGATCAGGTTAACGACGCGACGGGCCTTGGTGGCTGTAACGCGAATGTGCTTCACGCGAGCGATGGATTCAACCATTTCTCTCCTCCTTCCACCACCGCGTTAGCGGCGGCGACCCTTCTTGTCATCCTTCACGTGGCCGCGGAAGGTGCGGGTGGGCGAGAACTCGCCGAGCTTGTGGCCCACCATGGACTCGGTGACGAACACCGGGATGTGCTTGCGACCGTCATGGACCGCGATCGTGTGGCCGAGCATGATCGGAATGATCATGGAGCGGCGCGACCAGGTCTTGATAACGCTCTTGCTTTTGGCCTCATTGGCGACGACTACCTTGCGAAGCAGGTGCTCGTCGACGAAGGGGCCCTTCTTCAGACTGCGTGGCATCTTCTACAACTCCTACTTGCGCTTCTTGCCGACGTTGCGTCGACGAACAATGAGCTTGTCACTCTCAAGCTTGCGCTTGCGGGTGCGGCCTTCCTTCTGGCCCCACGGGCTGACGGGGTGACGTCCACCGGACGTCTTACCCTCACCACCACCGTGCGGGTGGTCCACCGGGTTCATGGCTACACCACGAACGGTCGGGCGAACGCCTTTCCAGCGCATACGGCCGGCCTTGCCCCAGTTGATGTTCGACTGCTCGGCGTTGCCGACCTCGCCGATCGTGGCGCGGCAGCGTGCGTCGACGTTGCGGATTTCACCCGACGGCAGACGAAGCTGCGCGTAGGGGCCATCCTTGGCGACGAGACGAACGGATGCACCAGCGGAACGAGCCATCTTCGCGCCACCACCGGGCTTGAGCTCGATCATGTGAATGACCGTTCCCACGGGGATGTTGCGCAGCGGCAGGTTGTTGCCTGGCTTGATGTCCGCGCCGGGGCCGGATTCGACGATGTCGCCCTGGCTCAGCTTGTTCGGAGCAACGATGTAGCGCTTCGTTCCATCGACGAAGTGCAGCAGTGCGATGCGCGCGGTGCGGTTGGGGTCGTACTCGATCTCAGCGACGCGGGCGTTGATGCCGTCTTTGTCGTTGCGACGGAAGTCGATCACGCGGTACTGGCGCTTGTGGCCACCACCGATGTGACGGGTCGTGATGCGACCGGCGTTGTTACGGCCACCGGTCTTGGGCAGCGGACGAAGAAGCGACTTCTCCGGGGTCGAACGCGTAATCTCGGCAAAGTCTGCAACCGAAGAACCGCGACGACCAGGAGTCGTGGGCTTGTACTTACGAATAGCCATGGTTTATCCCTCTGTTCCCTAGCCGACAGCTGTGAAGATGTCGATGGAACCGGACTTGAGTGTGACGATCGCACGCTTGGTGTTCTTGCGCTTGCCGATACCGAACTTGGTACGGGTCGCCTTGCCGGTGCGGTTGAGTGTGTTGACCGAGTCGACCTTCACGGAGAAGATCTTCTCGACGGCCAGCTTGATCTCCGTCTTGTTGGCACGAGGGTCAACAATGAAGGTGTACTTGCCATCGTCGATCAGGCTGTAGCTCTTCTCGGAGACGACGGGAGCGATGATGATGTCGCGCGGGTCCTTCTGCGTAGCGGTCATGCGCTGACCTCCTCCTTCTTGGACTTCGACGCGACGAACGCTTCGAATGCGGCCTTGGTGAAGATGATGTCGTCGCTGACCAGAACGTCATAGGCGTTCAACTGGTCGGGCGGCAGCACGTGGACGGTGGGGATGTTGCCCACGCTGCGACGCGACAGCTCGTCGTCACGCTCAAGCACGATGAGTACGTGCTTGCTCGAGGCGATGGTGTCGATCAGCGTGATGACGGCCTTGGTCGAGGGGCTCTCGCCAAGGGCGAGGGACTCGATGACGTGAAGGCGGTCACCGCGGGCGCGGTCGGAGAGAGAGCCGAGCAGTGCTGCAGCAATCATCTTCTTGGGGGTGCGCTGCGCGTAGTTGCGCGGCTTGGGCCCGTTGACAACGCCACCACCGGTCATGTGAGGTGCACGGATCGAGCCCTGACGAGCGCGACCGGTTCCCTTCTGCTTGAACGGCTTGCGTCCGGCACCGGAAACCTCGCCACGAGTCTTCGTGGAGTGCGTTCCCTGGCGAGCGGCTGCGAGCTGAGCAACGACGACCTGGTGGATGAGCGGAACGTTGGTGGGTACGTCGAACAGTTCGGCGGGAAGCTCTACGCTTCCGGCCTTGTTGCCCTGGACGTCAACCACATCAAGTGAGGTAGCCATGTGAACTACGCCCCCTTCACTGAGTTGCGAACGAATACGATGCGGCCACGAGCGCCGGGAACCGCGCCCTTGACGAGCAGCAGACCCTTCTCGAGGTCGACCGAGTGAACCTTGAGGTTCAGCACCGTCACGCGGTCGCCACCCATACGTCCCGCCATGCGCATGCCCTTGAAGACACGGCTGGGGGTCGAGGAGGCACCGATCGAGCCGGGCTTGCGGTGGTTGCGGTGCGAACCGTGCGAGGAAGAAACGCCCTTGAAGTTGTGACGCTTCATAACACCGGCGAAGCCCTTACCCTTGCTCGTTCCGACGACGTCGACGAATGCGCCGGCCTCGAAGGTGTCAACCGTGAGCTCCTGGCCGAGTGTGTACTCGGCGGCGTCAGCGGTGCGAACTTCGGTGAGGTGACGGCGAGGCGTGACGCCAGCCTTCTCGAAGTGTCCTGCAGCAGGCTTGTTCACCTTGCGGGGGTCGATCTGGCCGTAGGCGATCTGGATCGCCGTGTAGCCGTCAACCTCGGGGGTGCGCAGCTGGGTCACAACGTTGGGGGTGATCTCAACGACGGTGACGGGAACGAGCTTGTTGTTCTCGTCCCAGACCTGGGTCATACCGAGCTTCTTGCCCAGCAGGCCCTTGACTGTCTTTGTGTTAGTCATGGTTTCCTCCTCGGCCTAGAGCTTGATCTCGATGTTGACATCGGCGGGAAGGTCGAGACGCATAAGCGAGTCGACGGCCTTCGGCGTCGGGTCAATGATGTCGATCAGACGCTTGTGGGTGCGCTTCTCAAAGTGCTCGCGGCTGTCCTTGTACTTGTGAGGAGAACGGATCACAACGATGATGTTCTTCTCGGTCGGAAGCGGCACCGGGCCAACTACCGTGGCACCCGCGCGGGTTACCGTGTCGACGATCTTGCGCGCCGAGCTATCGATGACCTCGTGGTCATACGACTTAAGTCGAATGCGGATCTTTTGTCCCGCCATGTCTGACTCTCTCTCTCTAATGCATCGTGGTCTGTGCTTGCGCACAACTATTGGATGCTTGGTAAGCCCAGCACTTCTGCTGTTTGCACCACTGTTTATCTGTCAAGTACTGGGGTTCCCCACCCCGCAAGAGCACATGCGTGTTCTGAACTGTGTTCGGGAGTGGGTAATCCGTGTTCTTCCCCCCGCGGCCTAGATCAACAACGCCTGTGTTCCACTGGAACGGACGTCGGTCTATGCACTGCCTGGTGGTGATTCGCACACGCGTAGTGGCGAAATGTTGAACTAGACGAGTTTGCCACACTCCGGGCATTGCTGCAACCCGGGCGTGTCGCGCTGCGGGGCGGTGTTCTGCTTGGCCACGGGGTGCTCTTCGAAGGCGGGGCGAGCGGATGCAGCATCCGCCCTAAATGAGCTTGCGACGCCCCGCGATGATGAGTGTGACGGCGCCAGCGACATAGATCAGCGCGGCCGCAAAAAGGGCCCAGGGGCCGCCCCAGATGGTGATCACCCAGGCGCCGAGTGCCGCGCCAAGACCCATCATGACAACCGCGAGCAGGCGGTGCACCCAGGCCTGCCCCTTGCCGCCGCCCAGACGGCTGTCGCGGGCGAGATTCGCGAGGGTGTTGGTCACCACGATCGTGGTGATGTCGCTGTTGCCGACCGGTTTGACGGCGGACACCTGGCCGCCCATGACGACGGCGAGGAGGAAGGTGATCACCAGGATGGCGAGATGGGGCAGGTCGCCGAGAACGGTCCAGAAGATGCCCAGCCCGATCGCGAGCGCTCCACCGACGAGAAGCACCCAGGCCGAGGCCAGCGGCAGCTTCTCCTGGTGACCGCGACCCACGATCCGGCCGCTGACGATCGATCCCACAACGAAGCCGAGCAGGGCGATGATGTTGTTCAGCAGCGGGATGCCAGCGACCCCGACGAGGGCGAATCCGATGAACAGCACGTTGCCGGTCATGTTTCCGGTGAACACCCGGTCCAGAGCCAGGTAGCTGACGGCGTCGATAGCGCCCGTAGACGCGGTCAGCAGGAGCAGACCTGCGGTGTAGCTTCTGTGCACGTGCGGAGCCTTTCGTCGGGCGGGATGGTGATTGCCCGGCGGCATCCGTATCGAGACTACCGGTGCGAGACCACTGTCACTCGTTGCCGAGACGCTTGTCGGCCTGGTCGCGTGCACCGTCTATTTTGTCGTTGTGCTTGCCTCCGGAGACCTTCTTCGCGATATCACTCGCGCGGTCGAGGACGGTGTCACTGATGCCCTCGGCCTTTTCGCTCTTGAGGTGCTTCTGCACCTTCTCGTCGCCCAGCAGATTCTGTGCCTTCTTCATCATGTCGCCGAAGCCTGCCATGGTCGTGCTCCCATCGGGTTGAGGTTCTGAATCGTGCGTGGTTTTCGAATCGTGCTGGGTTAAATGGTAGGCGGTCATTCGAAGAGCAGCACGCGCAGTTCGCTCTCGGCGGCGTGGATCCGGTTCGGGTCCAGCGTGCGGCCGTGTGTGAAGTGGTCGATCACGCGCGGATCCACGTAACTCGATCGGGCGATCGCCGGAGTGTTGCTGAGCTCGGCAGCGGCCTCGCGCACAGCTTGCGAGATCGCACGCTGCCGTGCCGTTTTGGTGGCGGCCGGCCCGTGCTTGGCGAGGCTGACCGCGGCGGCCACGGTGCCGTGGAGCGTGCGGAAGTCCTTCGCGCTGAACTCGCCCCCGGTGCGTTCGCGCACGTACTCGTTGATCTCCACCGCGGACACCGGGTGCCACCCGTTGTCTGCCCGGTAGGCGAGCAGCCGCGCGTTGGCTCCCCGGCGCTTCAGGCCGCGCACCACGCGGGCCAGATCCGGGTCGGTGATGTCGCTGTCCCAGGCCTGCCCGCTCTTGGCCGGAAAGCGTAGCTGTACCGTGTCTCCGGACACGGTGGCGTGCGCGCACAGCAGCGTGGTGAGGCCGATGCTGCCGTTGGCCTCGGCGTAACGCTCGGACCCGACGCGGAGGCTTCCGGTATCCAGCATCCGGAATCCCGCCGCAAGGGCCCGCTCCCGGGTGGGCTGTTCCTGGCGAAGGTCCATCGTGACTCGACGCCTCGCGGTGGGGAGTGATTCGGCCAGAGCGAGAGCGCGATCGTACTTGATCCGGTCCTTCTGCTCGCGCCAGGTCGGGTGGTAGATGTACTGCCGTCGTCCGGCCGCGTCGACGCCCGTCGCCTGGATGTGACCGTTCGCGAACGGGGCGATCCACACGTCGGTCCACGCCGGCGGAATCCCGAGGGACTCGAATCGGGCTCGCAGCTCGGGATCGGTGACGGTTCCCCCGCGGGGGTCACGGTAGGTGAAACCGCGTCCCGCCCGCACCCGGTGCACACCGGGAGATGACGAGTCGCTGCGGCGAAGTCGAGGCATGTACACACAATTACCACGCTCGCCTGAGCGCAATACCCTATCCGGGACGCGATGGCCCCATGGTGGGGCGGCCCATGCGCGCCCTGGCCCTCGGGCACGAAAAAGGGGCCGAGTCCGTGTGGACTCGACCCCTCGGTCGCTACTCAGATGCTGTCGGGCCAGAAGGCCGGTTCAGCTGCTGCGCGGATGGTGCGGTGGTGCAGAGGTTACTTCAGAACCTTGGTCACCGTGCCGGCGCCGACGGTGCGGCCACCCTCACGGATCGCGTAGCCGAGGCCCTCTTCCATGGCGATGGGCTGAATGAGCTCAACGGTCATACCAGTCGTGTCGCCGGGCATTACCATCTCGGTGCCCTCGGGCAGCGTGATGACGCCGGTGACGTCGGTGGTGCGGAAGTAGAACTGCGGGCGGTAGTTCGCGTAGAACGGGTTGTGACGGCCGCCCTCTTCCTTGGAAAGGATGTACGCGGTTCCCTCGAAGTTCGTGTGAGGAGTAACGGAGCCCGGCTTGACAACAACCTGGCCACGCTCAACGTCTTCACGCTTGGTTCCACGGAGGAGCAGACCACAGTTCTCGCCGGCCCAAGCCTCGTCGAGCTGCTTGTGGAACATCTCGATACCCGTGACGATGGTTTTCTGCGTCGGGCGGATGCCAACGATTTCGACCTCGGAGTTGAGTGCGAGGGTTCCACGCTCGGCGCGGCCCGTAACGACGGTTCCACGACCGGTGATCGTGAAGACGTCCTCGATCGGCATCAAGAACGGCTTGTCCTTGTCGCGGATCGGGTCCGGCACGGACTCGTCAACGGCGGCCATGAGCTCGAGGATCGAGTCGACCCACTTCTCGTCGCCCTCGAGAGCCTTGAGGCCCGAGACGCGAACAACGGGAGCGTTGTCGCCATCGAAGTCCTGGCTGGAGAGCAGCTCGCGAACCTCGAGCTCAACGAGCTCAAGGATTTCTTCGTCATCAACCATGTCGGACTTGTTCAGCGCGACGAGCAGGTACGGCACGCCGACCTGCTTCGCGAGCAGAACGTGCTCACGGGTCTGAGCCATCGGGCCGTCGGTCGCTGCAACCACGAGGATTGCACCGTCCATCTGAGCAGCACCGGTGATCATGTTCTTGATGTAGTCAGCGTGGCCGGGGGCGTCTACGTGTGCGTAGTGGCGCTTCTCGGTCTCGTACTCGACGTGCGAGATGTTGATGGTAATTCCGCGCTGGCGCTCTTCAGGAGCAGAGTCGATCGACGCGAAGTCGCGCTGAACGTTGGTAGCGGAAGGGAACTTGTCGGCGAGGACCTTGGAGATCGCTGCGGTGAGCGTGGTCTTTCCGTGGTCAACGTGACCGATCGTTCCGATGTTTACGTGCGGCTTAGTCCGCTCGAACTTGGCCTTGGCCACTGTGGGTCCTCCTCAGGACTCTGGTGCGAAGCGTGCGGTTGAGGTTCTCAACCGCACGCTTCACGGAATTGGTGTGTTGTTATGTTACTCGGGCTCGGTGAGCCTTCGTGTCAGGGTGCTATTCGCCCTTGTTCTTCTGGATGATCTCGTCGGCAACAGCTCTCGGGACCTCAGCGTACGACTCGAAGGTCATCGAATACACGGCGCGGCCAGAGGTCTTCGACCTCAGGTCACCCACGTATCCGAACATCTCCGACAGCGGCACGTTTGCGCGGATGACCTTGACGCCAGTCGCGTCATCCATGCTCTGGATCTGACCGCGTCGCGAGTTGATGTCGCCGATGACGTCGCCCATGTATTCCTCAGGGGTACGCACCTCGACAGCCATCAGCGGCTCGAGCAGAACGGGTTGTGCCATGCGAGCGGCTTCCTTGAAAGCCATCGATCCGGCAATCTTGAACGCCATCTCCGAGGAGTCGACGTCGTGCGCGGCACCGTCAAGCAGAAGTGCCTTGACGCCCACCATCGGGTAGCCGGCCAGGACACCAACGTGCAGTGCGTCCTGAATTCCAGCGTCAACCGAGGGGATGTACTCGCGGGGAACGCGGCCACCGGTGACCTTGTTCTCAAATTCGTAGGTCTTCTCGGCCGTGACTTCCAGCGGCTCGATGGAGATCTGAATCTTGGCGAACTGGCCGGAACCACCGGTCTGCTTCTTGTGCGTGAAGTCGTGCTTCGGCACAATGCGGCGGATCGTCTCGCGGTAGGCAACCTGCGGCTTACCAACGTTGGCCTCAACGCCGAACTCGCGCTTCATACGGTCAACGAGGATGTCGAGGTGAAGCTCGCCCATTCCCTTGATCGTGGTCTGGCCGGTGTCCTGGTTGTGCTCGGTGCGGAACGTCGGGTCTTCTTCGGCGAGCTTCTGAATGGCGAGGCCCAGCTTTTCCTGGTCCTGCTTCGTCTTCGGCTCGATCGCGACCTCGATCACGGGCTCCGGGAACGTCATCGACTCGAGAACAACCTGGTTCTGCGGGTCGGAGAGCGTGTCACCGGTGGTGGTGTCCTTGAGGCCGATGACCGCGTAGATGTGCCCGGCGCTCATTGCGGCGACCGGGTTCTCCTTGTTCGCGTGCATCTGGAAGATCTTGCCGATGCGCTCCTTCTTGCCCTTGGTCGCGTTGATGACCTGGGCTCCGGAGTCGACTGCGCCCGAGTAGACACGAACGTAGGTGAGACGACCGAAGAACGGGTGGACGGCAACCTTGAACGCGAGAGCCGCGAAGGGCTCGGTCGCGTCGGGGTGACGCTCAATGATCTTCTCTTCGTCGCGAACGTCGCGGCCTTCGGTTGCCGGCACGTCGAGCGGGCTCGGCAGGTAGTCGATGACGGCGTCAAGCATCGGCTGGACGCCGCGGTTCTTGAACGCGGAGCCACAGAGCACCGGGTAGATCTCCGAGTTGACCGTCATCTTGCGGATGGCGGCCTTGATCTCGGCGACGGTGAGCGCTTCACCCGCGAAGAACTTCTCGAGCAGCGCGTCGTCAGTTTCTGCGACGGTCTCGAGCAGCACCTGGCGGTACTCGTTGGCCTTTTCGACGAGGTCTTCCGGGATGGGCTCGATCTCGTACTTGGCACCGAGCTCAACGTCACCCTTGGAGTCTCCGCGCCAGGTCAGCGCGCGCATCTCGACCAGGTCGACAACGCCCTCGAAGGTGTTCTCGAAACCGATCGGCAGCTGGATGACCAGCGGACGGGCACCAAGGCGCTTGACGATGGTCTCGACGGTGAAGTAGAAGTCCGCGCCGAGCTTGTCCATCTTGTTGACGAAGCAAATGCGGGGGACGTCGTACTTGTCGGCCTGGCGCCAGACGGTCTCGGACTGGGGCTCAACGCCCTCCTTGCCGTCGAACACGGCGACGGCACCATCGAGGACGCGGAGCGAACGCTCCACCTCGACCGTGAAGTCAACGTGACCGGGTGTGTCGATGATGTTGATCTGGTGGTTGTTCCAGAAACAGGTCGTCGCGGCAGAGGTGATCGTGATGCCACGTTCCTGCTCCTGCGCCATCCAGTCCATGGTGGCTGCGCCATCGTGAACTTCACCGATCTTGTGAGTGATACCCGTGTAGAACAGGATGCGCTCAGTCGTGGTGGTCTTGCCGGCATCGATGTGGGCCATGATGCCGATGTTGCGGACCTTGTTCAGGTCGGTGAGCACGTCTTGTGCCACGGATTTCCTCCGAAAGGGTTAAGAGTGAAGGCTGGTTGGGCAGGTCCCGAGGGGCCGCGCCGAAACTATGTTGCGGCACAGACGCCCGTGTTCATAACGAGCACATGCTCTTTACGAGCACAGTCACTCTACGAGCACGGTGTGTCTTGCCCAACCAGCGGGAGCTAACTACCAGCGGTAGTGCGCGAAGGCCTTGTTCGACTCGGCCATCTTGTGGGTGTCTTCGCGACGCTTCACAGCGGCTCCAAGACCGTTCGACGCGTCGAGAATCTCGTTGGTGAGACGCTCGGTCATCGTCTTCTCGCGGCGAGCCTTGGCGTAGCTGGTGAGCCAACGCAGCGCGAGCGTGTTCGCGCGGTGCGGCTTGACCTCAACCGGCACCTGGTACGTCGAGCCACCAACGCGGCGAGACTTGACCTCGAGGGTCGGACGGACGTTGTCGAGGGCCTTCTTCAAGGTGACAACGGCATCCGCGCCGTTCTTGGCGGAGACACCTTCGAGGGCGCCGTAGACGATGCGCTCGGCAAGGCCCTTCTTGCCATCGAGGAGAATCTTGTTAACGAGCTGGCTGACGATCGGAGCGCCGTAAACCGGATCTGCTACGACCGGGCGCTTGGGTGCTGGTCCCTTGCGAGGCATTACTTCTTCTCCATCTTCGCGCCGTACCGGCTGCGAGCCTGCTTGCGGTTCTTGACTGCCTGGGTGTCCAGCGCGCCACGAACGATCTTGTAACGAACACCGGGGAGGTCTTTCACACGACCGCCGCGCACGAGCACCATCGAGTGCTCCTGGAGGTTGTGGCCCTCGCCGGGAATGTATGCGGTGACCTCGGTGCCGTTCGACAACTTGACGCGAGCGACCTTACGGAGAGCCGAGTTCGGCTTCTTCGGGGTGGTCGTGTACACGCGGGTGCACACGCCGCGCTGCTGCGGGTTGTTCTTGAGGGCCGGTGTCTTGGACTTTGTGACCTTCGGGCTGCGGCCCTTACGGACCAACTGCTGAATGGTTGGCACTACGTACTCCTTGTATTTACTGCACGGTGACAGCTGCTTGCTACTAATTCGCATTCGCTTCGCGCCAACGTACTGACGCACAACGAGTTCATCTGGACCAACCGCGGGACACAAACGTTCGGGCCCTGGCTGGTATGCCGTGGGGGCTGTTCCGGAAGGAACAAACCCAGCGTGTATGGCGTGGTCAGACCTGCAGCGCATGTGAGTCAACAATCAGATTCACAGGGGCACAATGCAGGCGCACGACAAAGCGCACACCCAAGTAATACTAGCCTTGCGGCTCTCCGCGGTCAATACCACGGCCGTCGCCCGGCGGGCGTGACGACACCGCCCAGAGCGAAAGAACTATCGCGCCCGACAGCAGGGCTGCCGCGATCACAAACGGGCTGCTCGCCTGCTGCGCCGCATAGATCAGCAGCCACACCGGCTCCCCCTGTGCCCAGGCGAACCCGAGACCTCCGACCAGGATCATAATCACGAAGACGGATGCCACGGCCGCTGCTGACGCGCCCCACGGTGTTGTCCGCCCCGCAGTTCGCACCAGCGCCCGAAAGGTGACCAGGGCCGCTGCCAGCACCATGGACGGCCCGAGCAGCGTTCCCGCTTCCGGGTCAGAGATGACGTCCCGTCCGAGAAACAGGCTGAGGAACCCAAAGGTCGCGATCACCATCGCGAAGTACGCGACAGTGGCCAGCGCGGGAAGCAGAAACCGGTTAGGAGGCGGCGCGGGGGGCTGCGGAGGTGTGGCCATGACGGGTTCCTCGCTCAATCACATCACGCTCGAACTGCGCCTGCCTCTCGGCGTTCTGCACCTTCACCCGGCGACCCCGCGCGCTGATCGCCAGCCCCGTCCAGAGAGATACCTCGCGCGCGAGCACGCCGGCCGCGATCACCAGCGGGTTGACGAGCGCACGGGCGAACTCGGCGCTGGCCTCTGCGGGAGTCGAGCTCACCACATCGCTCAACAGCAGCAGAACGCCGATGGTCACGAGGTAGGTGAACAGCGCCACGGGAATGCTGCCGAGCACGTAAGCCCACCAGCCCGCCCGGTTGGCGATGAGCACCAGAACGACGAACCCGATCGCATACAGCACCACAGGAACAAAGAAACTCGCCTGACCAAGGAAGTTGGTGACCACCCGTCCGGTGGTGAGGTAGAACAGGGCAAAGATGACGACCGCAAACAGCGCGGCGAACGCAAGAGCGGAGAGCGCGGCGAGCAACGAGCCGACTCCGCGGTTGTTCCGCTTCGCTGGCGGCATGGGCGCTTCCACGTAGACCACCCGCGGCTGCGCGTTCTGGTCGTCGTCGGCGACACCGTGGTTGGCGACACCGTGGTTGGCGAAACTGCCGTGCGCGAAACCGTTCTGGGGGGAGCCGTTCTGCGGGGAGCCATTCTGGGGAGAGCCGTCCGACGCGGCAGTGGCGGGGGCGGTCGCGTACGCGACTGTGGGGGCGGCGGCGGAGGCGAGGGCCAGGGTCGTGTTTGTCGACGTGGACGCGGGCGTAGACGCGTCGATCACGTACTGGGAGCGGTCGATCACCGTGTCCGGCGAGGTGAACGGCACTGCGCCAGCCGGGGACTGGTGCGCGGGTGGTGCGTTCGACGCGAGGGCGCGGGCGGCGGCACGTGCTGCGGCACGCTGGGCAACGGCGGAAGCGGCGATCACGCGCGCCGCGGCATCCGGCTCCACGAGAGCGGGCGGGATGTACTTCGACCCGACCGCCGCGTGAGAGTCGTCGGCACCGTGGGCCGGGGAGGACTCCGCATGCTCGGGCGAGGTCTCGGCGGGCTCAGGCGAGGTCGCGGCATCTCGTGCGGGCGCGTTCGGTGCGTCGCGGGGAGACTGTGCCCCAGAGTTGTCGTCGCTCACTGTGGTGCTCCTCGCTGCCCGGAACCACGCGGATCAAGGCAACCCGGATGGACGGATGTCACTTTAGCAACGCTGCGTGACAGAGCGCTGGACGCGCGAGGCCGCGCCCGCCCCTACCCGGTCGCGGCGTCGATCAGCACGTAGGCGTACCCGCGCACCTCCGACACGCTTTCCTCAAGCGGCTCGGTGGCGACGAAGTCGGCTGAGGTGACGAGGAACAGGCGCCGTCCGTGCTGGAGCTCGCCGACCATCGCGCGCGCGTCGGCCGGTGTGCCACTCAGGGTGAGAGTGATCGGCACGGCGTAGAGGTTGCCGGCGGTCACGCGCGGTGAAGGTGCGGTTGCCGCTGACTCGGCGATCGACTCGGCGGCGGGTGCCGTGGGCTGCCCAGCGGTGGGTGCGGCGGGCTGCTCCCCCGTGGGCTCGGTCGTCGGAGCGACCGAGGCCTGCGCCGCTTCGGCAAGGGAGATCGGCGACAGCGGCTCTTCTGCGCCGTAGCGTGTGATCACCACCCCGTGAGCCGCCGCGACCGCGGTCATCTCATCGACCAGGTCTGGCAGGCCCAGGCCCGCGGGAATCTCACCGCGCAGGCTGAGCGTCTCTGCCCGGATCGCATCGATGCGGGCGTGCTGCTCGATGAGGGCGAGCAGGGTGGTGCGGTGCTTCGCGTTCTGCAGCTCGGTGCTGGCAAGGGCGGTGTGGGAGGCGGCCGCGGCATCCACCTGCGGCGACACACCGAGGAACCACCCGAGGGCGAGAATTCCACAGCAGCTGACCGTGGTGATGATGAGCGGCATCCGTGGGTTGGGCAGGCGTTGTGCGGGCAGGCGTTTCGTGGGCAGGCGTTTGGCGGGCAGGCGGGTAATGGGCATGGTGTCCTACTCTCCGGCCGCGTCGACGGTGCCGCCCACCGGCCCGTCCTGGGGTGGGGTCTCCGCGGCGGCGAAGCGGCGAGCGCGCGCGTCGGCACCAACGTTGAGGGTGACCTCGGCGATGTACCCCGGGCGGGCGCCGGTCTCGTCGAGGGAACGGGCGTCCAGCGACGAGTCGGCGTACCCGGGCAGGGCCTCGAGGCTGCGTACCCACGCGGTGAGGTCGCCCTCAGATGAGCTCGAGGTACGCAGCGTGAGGGTTCCGGCGACGTCACCCCGGAGCGGCCCGGCCGGTGGCCGCTGCACCTCCCAGGGTGCGGCGGCGCTGGCGGCGGCTTCGATGAGACTGGTCCCCGCGGGCATTGTCGCCTCGATGAGGGAGAGGTAGGCGGCCCAGTCGATTTCGGTGGATGCTCCGTAGGCCCGAGCGTCGTGCAGGGTGGCGAGCAGCGCGGCGAGGTTTTTCGATTCCGCGTAGTTTTTCTGCTGATCGAGCAGGGCGGTGGTTTCCGCTTGGGCCGCGTCGAGGCGGTTCTGTGCCTGGCCGGCAAACCATCCGGCGCCGAGAACTCCCGCGACGGTCGCCACCAGCACGGTGGCCGCGGCGAGCGCGAAGCGTCGGTTGAGTGTGCGGGCCCGGGCGCGCAGCCCGATCTCGGGCGGAAGCAGGCTCACCCGCGGCTGGCCCGCGACACCGAAGAAGTCGGCGGGATTACCCGTGCGGGCTCCTCCGATGGCGAGACCGAGGGCGATTGTCATGGGCGCATCTGCGCCGCGGCGGGGGGATGTCGCGGCGCCGTCGTCAACGGAGAGCCCGGCGAGCGGTTTGCCCACCAAGGACGGCAGCCGGGTTATCTCGGCGAGCGCGGCCGGGAGCCCGCGCAGTCGCGCACCACCACCGGTGAGCACGATGCCCTCGAGCGGATGTTCGGGGTGTGCGTTTTCGAAGTAGCGCAGGGTGTTGCGCACCGCCTCCAGCAGGTCGTGGGAGAAGTCGTTGATCACGGCGGCGGCCTGGCTCTGCGCAGGGTCCGGGTCCGACGGCCCGAGCACCAGGCCCACCTCGCGTTTGATCCGTTCCGCCTGCTCGAGCGGCACCGCCAGCGTCTGCCCGATGAGCCGGGTGAGGTCGTGGCCGCCGGTCGGGATGATGCGCACAAAATGCGGCACCCCGCGAGCGGCGACCACAACCGTGGTGGTGCGGGCGCCGACATCCACCAATGCCACGGTCGACGTTCGAAACGACGCGGCCTGCGCCCGCACCAGGGCGAACGGCGCGAGGTCGACGTCGACCACGGTGAGTCCGGCCTGGGTGGCGGCGGCGATCAGCGCGCTCACGGTCTCGGCGACCGCGGCGACGAGGAGACCGCTCACCACCGGCAACCCGTCTGCCACCGCCTCCGAGATCGGATAGAAGTCGAGAATCGCCTCCGATGTCGGCACCGTGAGCAGATCGTGCACGGAGAACGGCAGCGCCTGCCGCATCTGGGCCATGGTGCCGCGGGGCACGGTGAGGTCGCGTACGAGAACCCGGGCGTTGCCGACACCGAGCACGACGCGGGTGGAACTGAAGCGGTGGATTGACCAGAGCTCCCGCAGAAGTGCCGCGACGGCATCCACCTCTATCACCTCCCCGCTTGCGACAACGCCCGGCGGCACACTGATCTGACCGAACGCGCGAATGGACGGATGCGAGCCGGCGGCGCCCTCCACCTCGACGGCGCGGATGGCGTCCGAACCGATGTCGACACCGACGATGCGTTGGGTCATGTGCTGCTCCTTTAGTTCAGGCCGACAGAGGTCAGGCCGACAGAGGTCAGGCCGACAGACGTCAGATACACGTGCGCGATGCGCTCCCCCAGCAGGATTCCGACCCAGGCGCCCGCGAGCATCCACGGCCCGAACGGCACCCCACCGCCGCGCTGAACCCTGCCAGCGGCGAGCAGCGCCACGGAGTACGCGCCGCCCAGCAGGAACGCCGCGAACGCCCCGACCGCGAGCTCCGCCCAGCCGAACCAGCCGAGGTAGAGGCCGAGCACCCCTGCGAGTTTGACGTCGCCGAGGCCCATGCCGCGCGGGTAGGCCAGGGCGAGCGCCAGGTAGAAGGAGAAGAGCAGTGACGCCCCGATGAACGCGGTCACGAGTGCCTCCCACTCGCCCGCGACCGCGGTTGCGCCGAGTAGTAGTGCCGCGCCGATCGGATACGCGGGCAGCACGATGCGATTGGGGAGCGTGTGGGTGTCGATGTCGATGAGGGCGAGCGAGATGGATGTCGCGGCCAGAAACAACAGCGCGGGCAGCTCGGCGAGCCGGCCGGGAGCCTCGAACACGTAGTACAGGGTGAGCGCAACGAACGCGAGCGCGGTGGTCGCCTCGACCAGCGGGTAGCGCGCCCGGATCGGTTCTGCGCAGTCGCGGCAGCGGCCCCGGAGCAGCAGCCAGGACGCCACCGGCACGTTGTCCCGCGCTCGGATCGGGTGGGAGCAGCGGGGGCACGCGCTCGGCGGCGCGACCAGCGACTCACCGCGGGGCACCCGCCAGACGACCACATTGAGGAACGATCCGATCGCGAGCCCCAGGGATCCGCCAAGCGCGCTTATCAGCAGCGCGGCGCTCATCGTGCCGCTCCGTCTGCGGCGAAGGCGGCGCGCGTCTCGATCCACAGGGTGACCGCGTAGCTGGTGCTCACCGGCAGCAAAAACTTCGGCGGGGTGCGGGTCGCAAAGCGGGAGTCGTAGGAGTAGTCCTTGGTGTAGCCGTGGACCGTGCCGTCCGGGGTCCGTACCCACACGGTTCCGCGGAACTTCTGCGCGATCGCGCCCACCACCGTGAGCGATCCGCGGGCGCCACCCTTGGACGGGTTCTGCACCCGGAAGGTGTGGTTGACCGACAGCACCGCCGCGTGGATGCTCCGGCTGCCTCGCTCGGCGTCGGGCATCACCGAAACGCCGGAGGCATCCACCGGGTTCCATACCAGAACAGCGTCGTTACCCACCAAGCCGAGCATGTCGCGGGTCGTGTTTGCCAGCGTGATGTTGCCCACGATGTAGAGAAGGTGGGATGTCGCGACCGTCACCGACCCGTTGAGCACTCCCCGCACAAAAGCGTCGCCGGTGCGACAGCCGTAGTCGGTCGCGCTGGCGGATTCGTTCGTCGTGGGGTAGCCGATGCCGTTATCGGAGCCGTGCCCGTCGACGCCCGTGCAACTCAGCGGTACGGTGCCGGTTCCGGTTGCCTCCTGCACGGGAGGAAACGCGGTGGGGCTCCAGTAGTTCGGGTCGGTGGCTACGGCCGGGACATCCTGCACGTACATCACGTTGTTGGCCGGCACCGCGAAGGTCGACCCGTCCCGCGAGCCGAGACCGGTCGCGCCGGGCACCCCACAGGCGGCCGGCGCGCTGCCCCCACTGGCCGGGTCGCCGGTGACCTGGGTCTGGCGGGTCCACGGCGAGCGCACCGTGACGGTGCCGGTGGCGTTGAAGACGATCTGGGTCGGACCGGTGAACAGGCAGCCGGCCGGGGTGGTCAGGTCGCTGCGGGTCTCGAGCATGAGCGCCGCGTTGGTCGCGGGCATCACGACGGCGCCGACCGTTGTGGGGCCGGTGGCTGGCGAGAAGGTCGAAGCTCCGCAGGGGTGGCTGTTCGAGTCCATCGGGGCGTACAGCGGCGTGCCGCTCGGGGCGCTGTAGGCCGTGGTGACGGGGCCCTTGAAGGTGGCGCCGCAGGAACGGATCGTGTCGTTCGAGTGCACGGGCCCGTTGAGCACGTCCGAGCCAATGAACGAGAGCTCGCCACAGTGGTTCGCGTCGGTGCGGCCCGCATATGCGTACCGGGTGCAGTCGTGGACTACGGCGGCAGAGGCGCCCGTGGGATCGGCTACCTCATAGTCGGTGAAATAGAGGTAGTCGAGGAAGCTGTTCACCTTGAGCTCGGCGATCACGGTGCGGGTTTGCGTGCCGACGCGGCCGGTGGAGCGCAGGGACATGCTGCCGGTGATGTCAAACTCCGAGACATCCACCTCATATCGAAAGCTCGCGGTGCCCCCGCTGCCCGGCACACTCGCCCAGCTGCCGGTGAGGCCTACTCCGAACGCGGGGTTGGCGGCGGCTCCGGCGGGAAGGCTGATAGCGGTCGCCGAGGGGGCGGAGTAGGGCGCGGCCGGGTTACCGTACCGGCCGTAGCTGGGGTCGGCGGCGAGGCGGCTCTGGTATTCCTCGACCCCGGCGTAGGCGGCGGCGAGCGCTCCGTTCCAGTCCTGGTCGGTGCGCGCCGTGCGGGCGCTACCGAGGGCAATCGCGACGGCGGCGACCGTGAGCAGTGCGAGAACCGCACCGACGCCGATCACCATGACGAGAGCGACACCGTCTTCGTCGCGCCGGAGCGTGCTGCCGAGGCGACGAAGGACGCTGAGGGCGGGGGGCGCAGAGCGGGCGGATGCCACGCTGCCGGTTGGACTGGTGGATGCCACGCTGCCGGTTGCGGGCGGCGAAGCACGGCGGCTCACCGGGTGCCCCGCACGCGGCTGATGCCGAGGTTGGGGAGTCCAATCGTGTTGTCCAGGATGGCGGTGGTCCCAGAGCTCGCGCTGCTGCTTTCACTCGCGGGCTGCGGGCTCTGTTGCACCCGGAGCGTCACCCGTACGGAGGCGATGGCCGGTAGTTGCGCCGAATCGAGGGCGGCGCCGGGTGCGGGAACCAGCTCGGAACCGGCCGCGTTGTAGTAGCGCAGAAGCGGAGTCGCGGAATCGGTGAGGATGCCGCGGACGATCGTGCGCTCGGATGCGGGTTCGGTGGCGAAGTGCCACGGCGTCGTCGCCGTGGCAGCTGCCGGGCCGCCTGGAGTCGCGGGAATGCCCGGCGTTGCGGGGGTACTCGGCGTCGCGGGGGTACTTGGCGTCGCGGGGCTGCCGACCCACCGGGTCTCGGTCAGGGTGCCCCCGGCGGTGACGGTGAACTTCACGGCGAGGGGTGCCGGCGCCGCGGCATCCGCATCGATGAAGGAGTAAAGGGTGATTTCGGCGGCCGTCGCGCGGAGGATCGCGTTGGCCGGGGCGGTGCCGGCGGGCGTGCCGATGAGGGAGACCTCCGCGGCCGAGCGGATCACGCGGGACAGTTCGCGCATGCCGATCGACGCCGAGCTCGAATTGGCGGATGCCTGCGCTTCGCGGGTGAAGCTGCGCGACACGGTGACGACGATCGAGACCATCAGCGTGGCGATGATGGCGGTGAGCGCGATCGAGATGACGAGTTCGACCAGGCTGATGCCTGACTGGTCGCGCGCGAGTCGGTGGTGCGGGACGGGTTCGCTCATGGCGCGACCCGCGGATCGAGCGTGATGACAGTTGCCGCGACGCTGCCGCGGCTGCCGAGCGTGATTGCCGATCCCGGCACGGTGGCTCCGGGCACGGTGCTGCCGGGCACCGCCGCTCCTGGGGCCGTCGCCGCGGTCGAGTGCAGGGTCCAGGATCCGAACGGAAGCGCGATGGTCGACCCCGACGGCACGGCGCCGAACGCGTAGGTGGTGGCGCGGGTGCAGCCGGGATCGCCGGTCGACGCGGGGGCCGCGGCGCTCACGGCCGTGAGATTGGCGCCGGGAGCCAGGCCGGTGACCGTGAGGATGCCCATCGGTACGGTGCCGGCGACGGACTCCCCCGGGCTGCTGGCGACCTTCGTGCGCGTGCCCGTCAGGACCACGCCCGCCTCGGTCACCGGAGCCCACGCGGCCGGGTCGATCGACAGGCAGGACGCGTCCGCGGTGTACACCCCAGCAATTACCTCGTACCCGGAGGCGAACGGAAACAGCGACGCCGTGAGGGTGCGGGTGGTGTTCGTGCCGGATCCGGTGAGGGATGCCACGGTCACACGTCCATCCGCAGCCAGGTAACTCGTGTCGAGGTTGCGCGGCAGGTACACCGCGCCCGCGGGGACGGTCGGCGTCGCGGTCGGCGCGTAGGTCAGGGTGAACTGGCTCGCGCGATCGTAGGAGAAGGACGCGCCCGCGGAGTACCCGGCCACGACGGGAACGGTCGCCACGGGAGAACTGGCCTGCGCCATCGAGTCGAAGTGGTCGGCCGCGGTGGCCGTAACGCTGTAGTTGCCGGGCGTGAGGCGGGTGAGAAACGCGCAGCCCTGGGAGTCCGTCGTGGCGTTCGCGCTGCTGGTTGCTCCGTTTGCGACGGCAGAGGGTGTCGCAGTGATGCCGACCCCCGAAACACCGGAACCGGACGTTCCCAGCACCCGCACCAGGATGGTTCCGCTGTCGGGAGAGTTGAGGTGGGAGTTGGGCGTGATGACGGTGTCCGCGCGCACGGGGCTCGAGCCGCCGCGCTGGTTGTCCCAGCGCACCTCGACGTTGATCCGCTTGTACAGCAGGGTTCCGCCGGTCGCCCCGCACGCGTCATCCGTGCCCGTGGCCGACACCCACGCGGTCTTCACGACTACGTGGAAAAGGTCGCCACCAACGCGCTGAGCTGGCCGCGTGACATCCGTCAATGCCATCACGCTTGCTGCGTCCCTGGCCAGGTCGATCTCCTCGGCGGCAAGGTTTGCGGCGACGTGGCGGGCTCGGGAATCACGATCGAGCTGGATCACGCTCAGCACCGTGTAGGCGGTTCCGGTCGAGAGAAGGGCGAAGACAAACAGCGCCACCATGACCTCGACGAGGCTGAACCCGGCGTCGTCCGCGATGCCATGCTCGGGCTGCTCGGCGTGCTGGGTGGGTGGGGCCGGCGTGTTCTGTGCTGCGGTCATGGTGTCACCTCGCTTCGGGGCGGTGGTGCGGCAGGTAAGGCGGGTGCTGCGGGATGCCGCGGGCGGGCGTTTCCCCCAGGGTGCGGCACCGCGGGCCGGGGGAAACCAGCGGTGCCGCAACACTTGCTAGGTGGAGCACGTGCTAGGTAGAGCACTTGCGGGGTAGAGCGGTGTTTCTGTGGGGTCTCCCGCGTGGTTAGGGCCACGAGGGAGGGTTCGGTGGGGTGCCGCTGGGGGGAACGGGACCCCACCGAGTCTTGGGGCTAGGTACCGGCTGTCACGGCTGATTCTGTGACCAAACCGGTCGAACTCGTGTAGGTCCATTTGATGGTTCCTAGCCGGGAATGGCGACCCGAGATCGTGTACCCGGCGCCATCGATTGCGGGCGTGAGAGTCACATCAGCCGATTTGCTGTAGCCCGCATTCTTGAGAGCATCTGTGGTCGTGATCGATGAGTACGAGCCGTTGTTGTTTACCGCGATGGTCTCGACCGCGATGACGGCATTCGCGATATCCGAAGTGACCTGCGCCTCCCACGCCGCCTGCCGCTGGTTCAGGAACGTCGGGATCGCAATGGCGGCGAGGATGCCGATGATGACGACCACTACGAGCAGCTCGACGAGGGTGAAGCCCTTCTCCCTCGAAGACTCGCCGTCCTTCGCGGGGTCGATGTCGGATGAGGCAACGGAGGCACGACGGGCCGCCAGGGAGTTGGCGATTGTTGTTTTCACTGTTCATTCCTTCGGGTAGGTGAGTGCGTGGAACACGATGTTTCTGTACGATCTGCAGCTTTGCCGCCCCCACAATTGGGGTGAATCCTCGGTTTCCGCGCCCCAGAAGTGGGGGCAACCCCGAAAACAAAAGCCCAGATCAGCGCACACTTACACGAGAGAGCGCTAGCGGATCTGATCGAAGATCGAAAAGATCGGCAGGTAGAGGGCAACGATCATCCCGCCGATCACTACGCCGACCGAGGCGATCATGATGGGCTCGATGAGGGCCGTGAGCTGGGATGTCGTCGCCTCGACCTCCTGGTCGTAGAAGGCACTGATTTTGTCGAGCATTGGCTCAAGCGCCCCGGCATCCTCCCCGACCGCGATCATCTGCGTCACCATCGCGGGAAAGACCGGTTCCTCGGCGAGCGGGGCCGCGATGCTCCTGCCGTGGCGCACCGATTCCTGAACGGTGAACAGGGCGCGCTCGACGACCCAGTTGCCCGAGGTCGCGCCCACGATGCCGAGCGCCTTCAGGATCGGCACACCCGCGCCGATCATTGTCGCGAAGTTGCGCGAGAACCGCGCGATCGCGACCTTCTGCAGCAGCGGCCCGAACACGGGCAGTTTGAGCAGCAGCGGATCGAGCACCTGGCGCACCCGTTCCTCGTGACGATGGCGGCGCCACCAGATCCCGCCCACGATGGCGAGCACGAGTAGTACGGGGGCAACCCACGCCATCACATCCGACAGCGCCACCAGCACCAGCGTCGGAAGCGGGAGTTCGCTGTCGAAGTCCGCGAACATCTGCTCAAACACCGGAACGATGAACAGCAGCATCCCGATCACCGCGAGGATGGCCATCACGAATACGACCACCGGGTAGGTCAGCGCGCTCCTGATGGTGCCGCGCAGCTTCACCTCGGACTCGTAGTTGTTCGCGACGGCGTCGAGCGCCCGCTCCAGAAATCCCGACGTCTCCCCCGTGCGCACGAGATTCAGCATCAGGGGTGGAAAATCGCGGGGGTGTTTGGCCAGGGCATCGGACAGCGACATCCCCCCTTCGACATCACCGCGCACCGTGCGCAGCACCCCCGCGAGCTTCGGATTCTCGGTCTGCTCGGCGAGGATGCTGAGGGTGCGCAGCAGCGTGATGCCCGAGGAGATCATCGTGGCCAGCTGCCTGCTCATCACGGCCAGGTCGGCGAGGCTGATGCGCTTCTCGAGGCCGGGAATCGAGATGTCGCGGTTCAGCCCGGTTGCCGCGGATGCAACAGTGATCGCGGACGGCGAGATTCCCTGCGCCCGCAGCCGCGCGGTCACGGTCGCCTCGGTGCGCGCCTCGATGCGCCCCCGTACGGCTTTGCCGGACGAGTCTGTGCCTTTGTATGCCCAGCTCTGCAGGGGATCGACCGCGCCCACCGCGCTCATCTGGTCGGACCAGCCGTGGAGAACGTGTCGCCGAAGTCCACGCCCCCGACCGCGAGGGGAGGGGCGCTCCCGGCCGGTTCCTCGCGTTCGATCAGCTGGCGGAGCCCGCCGACGTCCTGCGCCTTCTCGTAGGCGGTGGCGTGGGTGATGGTTCCGAGGTTTACCAGCTCGGCCAGCCGCTGATCGGCCGTGTGCATACCCAGCTCGCGCCCGGCCTGCATCGCCGACCGGATCTGGTGGGTGCGCCCGTCGCGGATCAGGTTCGCGATCGCCGGGGTGGTGACGAGCACTTCTGTGGCGACCACCCTGCCCTCGCCGTCCGAGCGTCGCAGCAGCATCTGGCAGACGACGCCCTGCAGTGTCGCGGCCAGTTGCGCGCGCACCTGCGCCTGTTGGAATGATGGAAACACGTCGATGATGCGATCGATCGACTGCGCAGCATCCTGCGTGTGAAGGGTTGCAAAAACGAGGTGACCCGTCTCCGCCGCGGTCAACGCCACCGAGATGGTCTCGAGGTCGCGCAGTTCGCCGATGAGGATGACGTCCGGGTCCTGCCGCAGCACGTGCCGGAGCGCGGCGGCGAAACTGTGGGTGTCGGAACCGACCTCGCGCTGGTTGACCAGCGACCGCTTGTTGCTGTGGAGAAACTCGATCGGGTCCTCGACGGTGACGATGTGGTCGGCCCGGGTGCGGTTGACCAGGTCGATGAGGGCGGCGAGAGTGGTCGACTTGCCCGAACCGGTGGGTCCCGTCACCAGCACCAGTCCGCGCGGGAGGGCGGCAAACCGGCCGATCGTGTCGGGAACGCCGAGTTCCTCGAGCGGCTTGATCCGGGTGGGCACAAGCCGGAACGCTGCCCCGATCGCGCCGCGCTGCTGGTAGAAGTTCACCCGGAAGCGCGCGCCCGTCGGCAGCGTCAGCGCGATGTCCAGCTCGAGAACGTCGGCGAAAGCATCCCGCTGCGCCGGCGTCAGCACACTGAGCAGGGCCGCCCGCACCTTCTCGCGCGACCACACGGCGCTCCCCTCAACCTGCCGCAGCCTGCCGTCGACGCGGAGGGTCGGCCCGGCGTTGCCCGTGATGTGCAGGTCGGATCCGCCCACTTCAACGACCTGCGCCAGCGCGCGCAGCAGGTCGGCGTCTGCTCCATCAGGGACGGTGGATGCCGCGGCCGCCGGCTCCCCTTCGCCCTCCACGGTCCCGGTCGAGAGTGCCTCCGGCGTACGGAGCCCCACCTCGAGCACCGCGGTGCGCGGCGCGGTGGCGAGTCGGGGCAGGCCGGCTGGTCGCGGCGCGGGGGTTGGAGCGAGAGGTGATGGAGCGGCAGGTGTTGGAGCGACAGGGGTTGGAGCGACAGGGAGCTGGGCGACAGGTGTTGCCAGCTCGCCCGCCGCGTTGAGGCCGAACATGCCCGGGCCTGATGCGGGCAGCTCCGACGGCTTGGGAGCGAGCTGCCACGCGTCCACCGCGGACGGCTCGGGCGCGATTTCCCGCGGGATCGGCGGGATCGTGCGCGAGATGTCCTGGTGTTCCGCGAACGGGAGTGCCGCCCGGCGCAGGCTTGCCCGCGTCGGGTAGCTGTTGTCTGAGGTCAGAGTATTCATTCGGGGTTCCCCTCGGGTGTCACGGTGGGCGGAACGATGGACGGCACGGCGGGCGGAGCGATGGGCGGTGCAAAGGGCCGTGCGGGCATCACGCGACGACCCGCAAAATTTCTTCGACCGAAATGAGCCCGGCGGCGGCCTTCGCCCAGCCATCCTGACGCAGGGTGCTCATCCCCTGGCGGCGGGCAACCCGGGCGATCTCGGCGCTCGAAGCGCGCTGTGCGGCGAGTCGCTCGATGTCTTCGCTCACGCTCATGACCTCGTGCAGCGCAATGCGTCCGCGATACCCGGTGTGGGAACAGTGGGCGCATCCCACCGGAGCAAACAACGTGACATCCGCCTGCTCAGCATCAAATCCGAGATCGAGCGATCGAAGGTAGTCCGCTCCGTGCTCGGCCGGGATGCGGCACCGGTCGCACAACCGCCGGGCGAGCCGCTGCGCCACAACGCAGTCGAGGGCAGAGCCGACCAAAAACGGCTCGATCCCCATCTCAGTGAGCCGGGTTATCGCGCTCGGAGCATCGTTGGTGTGCAGGGTCGACAGCACGAGGTGTCCGGTGAGCGACGCCTCGATCGCGATCTGTGCGGTCTCGAAGTCGCGGATCTCGCCGAGCAGCACCACATCGGGATCCGACCGCAGAATCGAGCGGAGGGCGCTCGCGAAGGTGAGACCCGCTTTCGGGTTCACCTGCACCTGGTTGACGCCATCCATCCGGTATTCCACCGGATCTTCGACGGTGATGACGTTGATCTCGGGCCGCGCGACGGCGTGCAGGGTGGTGTACAGGGTCGTCGACTTGCCGGACCCGGTGGGGCCGGTCACCAGGATCATTCCGTACGGCTTGCTGTACGAGGCGCGGAACACCCGCAGGTTGCGCTCGCGCAGGTGCAGCTCGCTCATCCCCATCGCCGTGTTGTTGTTGTCGAGGATGCGCAGCACGATCTTCTCGCCATGGATGGTGGGCAGAGTCGCCACGCGGAGGTCGATCGTACGGCCGTCATGGGTCACCGACATCCGCCCATCTTGCGCCCGGCGCCGCTCGGCGATATCGATGTCGGCCATGATCTTCAGTCGCGAGATGATGCCGGCCTGAATGCCCTTCGGCGCGGTCTGCATCTCGTGCAGCACGCCGTCAATGCGGTAGCGCACGCGCAGCTGACGCTCGCCCGGCTCGATGTGAATGTCGGAGGCGAGGTCCTGAATAGCCTGGCTGATCAGCAGGTTCACGAAACGCACGATCGGGGCGTCTTCCCCGGCGGATGCTGCGTCGACACTGTCTGGACGATCCTCGCCCGACGCGCTCTCCTCGGCCAGCGCGGTAGTCAGGGAGGTGAGCTCACCGTCCGCGCGGTGGTAGCGGTCGATGGCGGCGTGCAGGTCGGCCCTGTCGACGGCGGCGACCCGCACCCGCAGGCGGGATGTCGCGCGCACATCGTCCAGCGCGACGACGTCACCCGGGTCTGCCATTGCAACCAGCACCGTGTCTCCCTTGCGCGATATGGGCAGCACCTCGTGCCGACGACACAGGGCCGCCGGCACGAGGGCTATGGCAGAGGAATCAACCGGGTAGTCCAGCAGCTCCACAAACGGAAAGCCGGCCTGGGCAGCGCGCGCAGACGCCAGCTGGGGAGCCGAGACGAGGCCTGCCGCGACTAGGGCACGGACAGTCTCCTCATCGTCTCCCCGCAGCGCCGCGCCGCGACCGAGCTTCTCGATCGACACGACACCGCGCATCATCAAAATCTCCGTCAGCGACGCCATGCGGTTCACACCTCTGCTGTGTGGGGTATTCGGGTTGCCCCACGAGCACACGGTAGAACGGGCGCAAATTGCGGCCTATCCCCTCGAACGCGGGGTTGCGGCCCGGTCCCCGCAACAGGTAGACGACTCGGACTGCCCCCGGCCGCGGGGGCAGAACTCGGGGGTATGCCACCAGCACCCCGCACGGAGGTCTCGTTGCGCGCCGGTGCTCCGCGGGGGCACGCGGCGGAGGCGCACGGCAGTCGTTCGCGACGCCCCGAGTGGCAACCACGCCACCGCGCTGTACCCCGATTCTGCCGATGCTCTACTTCCGGACGCCCACCTCGGGCGCCGCCGTTCAGCGCTCCGCGCGGGTGTCAGGTCGTAGCCACCTCGGGCGGACGTACCCCGTTCGCCACCTGAGGAGCCGCGCCCGTAAAACTGCATGCTGACCAGCACTTTTGCGCTACCGATAATGACAACCGTGTAACTACGGCGCTGTAATTGCGCTTGATCCGGGAGACAGCCACCCCGACCAAGCGCCCCACCGTTACCCCTGTTCGCGGGGTGCCCGCAGCCGACCGATTTTTGCCGGCACCGCTGAAGTGACGGGGATTCACGAAAGAATGTTGTCAGCGAGGGCCCAGCACCGGCTTGAACGACCTCGGGATCGCCCATGACCGCCTCCCGTCGCCGCTCCTCCCGGCGTAAGCTGCTGATTTCCCCTACCGCAAGGAACTCTGAATGACCGAATATGAGCTTCTGGGCCTCTGGGCCAAGGCGCGCTTGCACATCATTGTCAGCCAGCTGGCCCCGACCTTCCTTCTGATCGTGACCGTGGCGTTGCTTTTCGCCGGCCTTGATGAAGCGTCTGTGGCGGTGCGGGTGGCGACGGCAGGCATTCTGCTTGCCTCCGGCGTTCTAGGCGCGGTTGCCCAGATCTCCGCGGCGAACGAAGCGATCGCGGTTGCCGATGACCTCAGCTCCGTGTCGTCCGTCGGCGCTGTCACCCGGCGGATCGTCGCTCAGCGGCCCTGGGTCAACGTGGTGCGATTCGTGTCGCCCACGATCTTCGTCGTGATCTATCTGGCACTGCTGTTGGCGCTGTTTATCTAACTCGAAACGTTATCTAACTCGAACGGCTGACGAACCCAGAACGGCCCGCCACCGTGAGGTGGCGGGCCGTTCTGGCGCTACGCGGGAGCTACTTAGTTGTAGGTACCCGGGGTGTAGTCATCCGAGCTGAAGCTGTCGAAGTCGACGAAGCTCAGGTCGGACTCGCTGAATACCGACTCATCCGTGAAGATGCGGTTCGGGTAACGCTCGGCCTTGGCCTCGTCCGTTGCCTCGACGCTGACGTCGCGGTACTTGGCAAGACCGGTTCCGGCCGGGATCAGCTTTCCGATGATGACGTTCTCCTTGAGACCCATCAGCGGGTCGGACTTGCCCTCCATGGCCGCCTGCGTCAGAACGCGGGTGGTTTCCTGGAACGACGCGGCCGACAGCCACGACTCGGTTGCCAGCGATGCCTTGGTGATACCCATGACCTCCTGGCGAGCCGATGCCGTCTGCTTTCCCTCGGTGAGGGTTGCACGGTTGATCTCGTTGTAACGCAGGCGGTCAACAACCTCACCGGGCAGCAGGTCGGTGTCACCGTGGTCAACCACGGTTACCTTCCGCAGCATCTGGCGAACGATGACCTCGATGTGCTTATCGTGAATCGGCACACCCTGCGAGCGGTAAACGCCCTGCACACCATCGACGAGGTGCAGCTGAACGGCACGGACACCCTTGACGCGAAGAACTTCCTTCGGGTCGAGGTTACCGATGTGCAGCTGCGTGCCGAGCTCGACGTGCTGGCCATCCTCGATGAGGAGGGTTGCACGCTTGAGCACCGGGTACGCGATGGGCTCGTCACCGTTGTCGGGGGTCAGGACGAGCTTGCGGCTACGGTCCGTGTCCTCGATGGTGATGCGACCAGCGGCCTCGGCGATCGGGGACGCACCCTTGGGGGTACGAGCCTCGAACAGCTCGGTGACGCGGGGCAGACCCTGGGTGATGTCATCAGCCGATGCGATACCACCCGTGTGGAAGGTACGCATGGTCAGCTGGGTTCCGGGCTCACCGATCGACTGTGCGGCGATGATGCCGACGGCCTCTCCGATGTCCACGAGCAGACCGGTCGCGAGCGAACGGCCGTAGCAGACCGCACACACACCGACGGCCGACTCACAGGTCAGAACCGAACGCACCTTGATGTTGTTCACACCAGCAGCGAGAAGCTGCTCGATCAGAACGTCACCGACGTCGGAACCCGCCGCGGCAACAACGTTGCCAGCAGCGTCGACCGCGTCAGCCGCGAGGCTGCGAGCGTAGACCGAGTTCTCAACGTTGCTGTCACGAACCCAGTTGCCTGCGGCGTCCTGGATAGCGATCGGCATGTCGAGACCGCGGCTCGTGCCACAGTCGTCCTCGCGGATGATGACATCCTGCGAAACGTCGACGAGTCGACGCGTTAGGTATCCGGAGTCAGCCGTGCGAAGCGCGGTGTCGGCCAGACCCTTACGGGCACCGTGGGTGGAGATGAAGTACTCGGCTACAGACAGACCCTCGCGGTAGCTGTTGACGATCGGGCGAGGAATGATCTCACCCTTCGGGTTCGACACCAGTCCACGCATACCGGCAATCTGGCGGATCTGCATCCAGTTACCACGAGCACCGGACGAAACCATGCGGAAGATGTTGTTGTCGGTGGGGAGGTTGTCCTCCATCGCCTTTGCAACTTCTGCCGTGGCCTTGTTCCAGATCTCGATGAGCTCCTGGCGACGCTCGGCCTCGGTGGTCAGACCCTTTTCGAACTGGTCTTGAACCTTGGAAGCCTGCTTCTCGTAACCCTGGATGATCTCGCGCTTGTTCGGCGGGGTCAGGATGTCGGAGAGTGCAACGGTAACACCCGAGCGAGCTGCCCAGTGGAAACCGGCGTCCTTGATGCGGTCGAGTGCTGCAGCGACCTCCACCTTCGGGTACCGCTCCGCGAGGTCGTTGACGATCGCGGAGAGCTGGCCCTTGTCGGCCAGTGCTTCGATGTACGGGTAGTCGACCGGAAGGGTCTCGTTGAACAGTGCGCGGCCCAGCGTGGTGTTCATCAGGACGGTGTCGCCCTGCGTGAACGCCTCGGGAGCTTCGCCCTCGGCGAACCAGATGTTCTCCAGGCGGATGCGAATCTTCGCGTTCAGGTCCAGAGACTTCTGGTCGAACGCGAGGATGGCCTCCGCAATGGAGGTGAACGCGCGGCCTTCGCCTGCGACACCTTCCTTGAGCGTGGTCAGGTGGTGCAGACCAATGATCATGTCCTGGGTAGGCAGGGTCACCGGACGTCCATCGGACGGCTTGAGGATGTTGTTCGACGCGAGCATCAGGATGCGGGCCTCGGCCTGCGCCTCGACGGACAGCGGCAGGTGAACTGCCATCTGGTCACCGTCGAAGTCGGCGTTGAACGCGGCACACACCAGCGGGTGAAGCTGAATGGCCTTACCTTCAACGAGCTGAGGCTCGAACGCCTGGATACCCAGACGGTGAAGGGTGGGTGCACGGTTCAGCAGCACGGGGCGCTCGCGGATGATCTCCTCGAGGACGTCCCACACCTGCGGGCGGCTACGCTCCACCATCCGCTTGGCGCTCTTGATGTTCTGCGCGTGGCTGAGGTCGATGAGGCGCTTGATGACGAACGGCTTGAAGAGCTCCAGGGCCATCTGCTTGGGCAGACCACACTGGTGCAGCTTCAGCTGCGGGCCAACGATGATGACGGAACGACCGGAGTAGTCCACGCGCTTTCCGAGCAGGTTCTGGCGGAAACGACCCTGCTTACCCTTGAGCATGTCGCTCAGGGACTTGAGGGCGCGGTTACCAGTACCCGTGACGGGGCGGCCACGACGACCGTTGTCGAACAGCGCGTCAACAGCTTCCTGCAGCATGCGCTTCTCGTTGTTCACGATGATCTCGGGCGCACCGAGGTCAAGCAGGCGGCGGAGGCGGTTGTTGCGGTTGATCACACGACGGTAGAGGTCGTTCAGGTCGCTGGTCGCGAAGCGGCCACCGTCCAGCTGAACCATCGGGCGAAGCTCCGGAGGAATAACCGGAACAACCTCGAGCACCATCGCGGCCGGCGAGTTGCCGGTCTGGAGGAACGAGTTCACCACGCGCAGGCGCTTGATGGCACGGATCTTCTTCTGGCCCTTGCCGTTGGCGATCTGGTCGTGGAGCAATTCGCTCTCCGCGGCCAGGTCGAACGCCTGGAGGCGCTTCTGGATCGACTCCGCGCCCATGAAGGCCTCGAAGTAGGTTCCGAAGCGGTCCTGGAGGTCGTGGAAGACGGCATCCTCGGGCTTGAGGTCGCCAACCTTGAGGCTGCGGAAGTCATCCCACACACGCTCAAGCTGGGCGATCTGCTCGTCGAAGGACTTGCGGGCCTGGCCCATTTCCTTCTCGGCGCCATCCTTGGCACGGCGCTTCTGGTCGCTCTTCGCGCCCTCAGCCTCCAGTGCCGCGAGGTCTTCCTCGAGCTTGGCCAGACGGTCGGCAATACGCGAGTCGCGCTGGCCTTCCAGGGTCTTGATCTCGAGACGAAGCTCGTTCTCAAGGCCCGGCATGTCCTCGTGACGTGCATCCACGTCGACCGAGATGATCATGTACGCAGCGAAGTAGATGACCTTCTCGAGGTCCTTCGGGGCCATGTCCAGCAGGTAGCCGAGACGGCTGGGCACACCCTTGAAGTACCAGATGTGCGTAACCGGAGCGGCGAGCTCGATGTGACCCATGCGCTCGCGGCGGACGGAGGACTTGGTGACCTCCACGCCACAGCGCTCACAAACGATGCCTTTGAAGCGCACTCGCTTGTACTTGCCACACGAGCACTCCCAGTCGCGAGACGGGCCGAAGATCTGTTCGCCGAACAGGCCGTCCTTCTCGGGCTTGAGGGTGCGGTAGTTGATGGTTTCGGGCTTCTTTACCTCACCGTGCGACCAACGACGGATGTCGTCGGCCGTAGCGAGGCCAATCTTGATTTCGTCAAACGCGTGAACGTCGAGCAATGTTTTCTTCTCTCCTTGGAAAACGAAAAGTCTTACGGCTGAGGCCTAGACCGCGAGGTCTAGATCTCGTCAATCGACGAGGACTCAAACCGAGTGGAGATGTTGATGCCGAGTTCTTCCGCAGCACGGAAGACCTCGTCATCCGTGTCGCGCAGATTGACAGTTGAACCGTCGGCCGAGAGAACCTCGACGTTCAGGCACAGGGACTGCATCTCCTTGATGAGGACCTTGAAGCTTTCCGGAATACCAGGCTCCTGGATGTTCTCGCCCTTGACGATCGCCTCGTAGACCTTGACGCGGCCGAGGATGTCGTCGGACTTGATCGTCAGGAGCTCCTGCAGTGCGTAAGCGGCGCCATAGGCCTCGAGAGCCCAGACCTCCATCTCACCGAAGCGCTGTCCACCGAACTGCGCCTTACCACCGAGGGGCTGCTGCGTGATCATCGAGTACGGACCCGTCGAGCGTGCGTGAATCTTGTCGTCGACAAGGTGGTGCAGCTTGAGGATGTACATGTAACCCACGGAGACCGGAGCCGGGAACGGCTCGCCGGAGCGGCCGTCGAACAGCTGGGCCTTACCGGAGGATCCGATGAGACGGTCGCCGTCACGGGTGACGGTGGTCGAGTCAAGCAGACCGGCGATTTCCTCTTCGAGGGCACCGTCGAACACAGGAGTCGCAACCTTGGTTCCGGGAGCGGCGCTGTGCGCGTCGGCGGGGAGACGACCAGCCCACTTGGGCTTGCCTTCCACCTGCCAGCCCTGCTTCGCGATCCAACCGAGGTGCGTTTCGAGCACCTGGCCGAAGTTCATGCGACCGGGGATACCGAGCGGGTTGAGGATGATGTCGACAGGGGTTCCGTCCGCGAGGAACGGCATGTCCTCGACGGGCAGGATCTTGGAGATAACACCCTTGTTGCCGTGACGACCCGCGAGCTTGTCACCAGCGGTGATCTTGCGCTTCTGGGCAATGTAGACAACAACGCGCTGGTTGACGCCGGATCCGAGTTCGTCGTCGTTGTCGGCGCTGAACTCCTTGACGGCGATGACCGTTCCCTGCTCACCGTGCGGAACCTTCAGCGAGGTGTCGCGAACTTCGCGGCTCTTCTCGTTGAAGATGGCGCGCAGCAGGCGCTCCTCTGCGGACAGCTCGGTCTCGCCCTTCGGCGTGACCTTTCCGACCAGGATGTCGCCGGGGCGAACCTCTGCACCGATACGGATGATTCCACGCTCGTCGAGGTCGGCCAGGAGTTCCGGGCTGACGTTCGGGAGGTCGCGGGTGATCTCTTCCTTACCGAGCTTCGTGTCGCGGGCGTCGACCTCGTACTCTTCGATGTGAATCGAGGAGAGGGTGTCGTCCTTCACCAGGTTCTGGCTCAGGATCATCGCGTCCTCGAAGTTGTAGCCCTCCCACGGCATGAATGCCACGAGAAGGTTCTTTCCGAGGGCGAGTTCGCCGTTCTCCGTCGAGGGGCCGTCGGCCAGCACCTGGCCGGCTTCGACACGCTCGCCGGCGCTGACGATCACGCGCTGGTTGTAGCTGTTGCCCTGGTTCGAGCGGGTGAACTTGTTGAGGAAGTACTGGTCCGTGCCACCCTCGTCAGTCATGACCGACACAACGTCGGCCGAGACCTCGGAGACAACACCGGCGCGAGAAGCCGTGGTGACTTCTCCGGCGTCGATTGCGGCGTAGCCCTCCATACCGGTTCCGACGAGCGGGCTCTCGCTGCGCAGCAGCGGGACAGCCTGGCGCTGCATGTTCGCACCCATGAGGGCGCGGTTCGCATCGTCGTGCTCGAGGAAGGGGATGAGGGATGTCGCTACGGATACCATCTGGCGCGGCGAGACATCCATGTAACCGATGGTCTCGGTCGGGATGAGGTCTACCTCGCCACCCTTCTTACGTGCAAGCACGCGAGGGTCAGCGAAGCGCGCGTCGGCCGTCAGCGGGGCGTTTGCCTGGGCGACGATGAAGTCGTCCTCTTCGCTTGCGGTCAGGTAGTCGATCGTGGCGGTGACCACACCGTCGACAACGCGACGGTAGGGGGTCTCGATGAAACCGAACGCGTTGATGCGTGCGAACGATGCCAGCGAACCGATCAGACCAATGTTGGGGCCCTCAGGAGTTTCAATGGGGCACATGCGGCCGTAGTGCGACGGGTGAACGTCTCGCACCTCGACACCGGCGCGCTCACGGGACAGACCACCGGGGCCAAGCGCAGACAGGCGGCGCTTGTGGGTGAGACCCGACAACGGGTTGTTCTGGTCCATGAACTGCGACAGCTGCGACGTACCGAAGAACTCCTTGATCGCCGCGACGACGGGGCGCACGTTGATCAGGGTCTGCGGGGTGATCGCTTCGATGTCCTGCGTGGTCATGCGCTCGCGCACGACGCGCTCCATGCGGGACAGACCGGTGCGAACCTGGTTCTGGATCAGCTCGCCGACCGCGCGGATGCGACGGTTACCGAAGTGGTCGATGTCGTCCACGTCGAGGCGGACGTCAACAGCCTTGCCCTCGCGAACACCCTTGATGGTCGAGGTGGCCGAATCGACAACCGTGACGTAGGGGGAGGTCGAGTCGTGCAGCGCAACCATGTACTTGATCGTCGCGAGGATGTCCTCGAGGGTCAGTACCGAGTTCTTCAACGGAGCATCGATGCCGAGCTTGCGGTTGATCTTGTAGCGACCAACCTTCGCGAGGTCGTAGCGCTTGGAGTTGAAGTAGAAGTTGTCGAGGAGCGCGCGGGCGGCCTCAGCGGCGACCTGCTCTCCAGGACGGAGCTTGCGGTAGATGTCCTTGAGCGCCTCTTCCTTGGTAAGGATGGAATCCTTCTCCAGGGTGAGAGCGATCGACGGGAACCCGGCGAACTCCTCGAGGATCTGCTCGCTGGTTAGACCGAGCGCCTTGAGGAAGACCGTGACGGACTGCTTGCGCTTGCGGTCGATGCGAACGCCGACCTGGTCGCGCTTGTCGATCTCGAACTCGAGCCAGGCACCGCGGCTCGGGATGATGCGAGCGGAGTAGATGTCCTTGTCGGACAGTTTCTCGGGGGTGCGGTCGAAGTAGACACCGGGCGAACGAACGAGCTGCGAGACAACAACGCGCTCGGTGCCGTTCACAATGAACGTACCCTTCTGCGTCATCAGCGGGAAGTCGCCCATGAATACCGTCTGGGTCTTGATCTCACCGGTGAGGTGGTTCATGAACTCGGCGTTGACGTACAGGGGAGCAGCAA
Organism: Glaciihabitans tibetensis; assembly: GCF_003003265.1. Classification (GTDB taxonomy): domain Bacteria; phylum Actinomycetota; class Actinomycetes; order Actinomycetales; family Microbacteriaceae; genus Glaciihabitans; species Glaciihabitans tibetensis. Next base: position 136,700 of record NZ_PVTL01000006.1, on the reverse strand, counting down.
AAGTCTTGCCGCGCTCCTTGCACTCCTCGATGGAGTACTTCGGCTCTTCGAGCTCGGGGCCCGTGAACGACAGTTGCATCGTCTCGCCGAGGTCCTCGATCGGCGAGATCTCCTCGAAGATCTCGTCGAGGCCGCTGCGGGTAGGCAGGTCGGTGCGGCCCTGGGCCTCACCCTCCGCTACGCGCTGCTTCCAGATGTCGTTGCCAACGAGCCAGTCGAAGCTCTCGGTCTGCAATGCGAGCAGATCGGGAACGGTCAGGGTGTCAGTGATCTTTGCGAAGGACAGCCGCGATGCGTTGCGGCCGTTCTTCGGGGATGAGTTGGTGGTTGCGTTGCGCGCAGCAGCCAAGGAAATAACCTCCGTGGGCCCCGTCGGGCCATTACTGTCGGTGTTGTGAGATTTGCCCACCAGAGTCTCGACGATTTCTAATCGATGGAGATCTACCCCGCCGCTATACTCGGGGCGCGCCTGCTGTCCACAATATGACGGCATAGGTTGTCTGGGAGCGCAAAGAATAAGTATAGGATCCCGCGGCCACTTCTGGCAAGTTGTTTCTTGACCGATTTGCGACAATCGGCTATAAGGGCCGGGATGGCGTCGGCCCGAGGCATCCGCTCGCACAGATTTGTGGCAGTGTCAGAGCATGGAACACCCCTCGACTACCCTGAAACACAGCGGTTTTCTTGCCGTCATCGAGCCGGACCGCTGGGTCCCTGGCGCGTTCACGCTGGTCGTCGACGGAACTCCCCAATCGCACGTCAACGTCGAGGACCCGACCGAGCTGTTTTTTGAGTACGTGCAGCGCATCGGTCACGTCATCGACCAGATCGGCATGCCCGGCGAGCCGATCACGGCGGTGCACCTCGGCGCCGGCGCCTTCACACTCCCCCGCTATGTCGAGGCCACCCGTCCGGGCTCGCGCCAGCAGGTCGTCGAACTCGAGAGCGACCTGGTCGACCTCGTGCGCGCCTCGTTGCCGCTGCCCAAGACAGCCCAGATCCGGGTGCGCCACGGCGACGCCCGCGAGGTGCTCGCGAAGTTTCCCGCCGGGCTCCGTGGAACGGTTGACCTGCTCGTCGTCGACGTCTTCTCCGGCGCGCGCACACCCGCCCACGTCACAAGCCTCGAGTTCTACACGGAGGCCGCGACCCTGCTCAAGCCCGGCGGCATCATCGCGGTGAACGTCGCAGACGGCCCGGGGCTCGCGTTCGCGCGGGCGCAGGCCGCCACGCTTCTTGAGGCGATGCAGGATGTCGCGGCGCTGGCCGAAACGCAGATCCTCAAGGGTCGCCGTTTCGGCAACGTCGTGATGGTGGGCTCACAGGAGCCGCTGCCGCTCGACTGGATGCCGCGACTGCTCGCCGGTGGCCCGCACCCGTCGAAGGTCGTGACCGGGCGGGAGCTGCGCGAGTGGATCGCCGGGGCCAGCGTCGTGACCGATACGACGGCCACACCGTCACCGCTACCGTCGCGGGGTATCTTCCAGGTCAAGCCCGGGCGCGACTGAGGCAGGAGCGCGGGGCGACTGACGCGGGCGTACGGGGCGACGCGGCCGGGCGACGCGGCCGGGCGACGCGGCCGGGGCGACGCGGGCCAGATCAGGCCCTCGGAGAAGGACGTTTCCACGTCACGCTCGCATTCTTCGTAGATCTGTACTAAAGTAGTGCCTCGGCGCCTGAAGCTTCATCCAGGCCCAAGCGCTTGATGGCCCCAGCCGTCCACCGCAGTTCGTCTTCCCACGACGTCTGCGCCGCTCCTACCCGGAGCATCGTTCACCCGTTTGGGTGAGCAGTTCCGCTGCCCTGATCCACGGCCGGAACCGAACCACATTCGCCCGAGGCAATCCCGGGCGTCCACATACGCTGCTGAAATTTGGCGCGCGCGATGCCGCGCCGCACATTCATAGTCACATCCAGAAAGTTCGCTTCACCATGCACTCCGCAATGATCACCACAGCCACTACCCCCACCATCGACATCAACCTCGACCACGCCACCGACGCCCTCGACTCGCTCGACGCCGAGCTGCGCCAGTCGATCCACCTGGCCTTCTACTCGGGATTCAGCACGAACCAGGTCGCGAACCTCCTCGGCGTCAGCGTCGAGACCGCCGAGACGCGCCTTTCGAACGGGCTCGTCAGCCTGCGCGAGGCCCTCGCTTCCGCCGCCTGATCCTTCCGCGGCGGTTGCCAGCGCTCTTGCCCGGTAAGTGCCTCCGCTCTCGCCCGCCAGGCGCCGGTGGCGGCAGCGCGTCCGTAAACTCAGGACTTCAGCAGGCGCCACCCACCCGAAAGCCCAGACATCCGTGGGTGCCGTGCGACAGAATGAGACGACTTCCTGAATCACCGACACGGGAGGCCCCTGTGGCATCTTCGCAAGCCCGCCTCCGCCGCTCCCGATCGCTGCGCGCCACCGTCGTGCCTGCTTCCGCGGGTTTCGTCGCCGCGGTCCTGACGCTGTCGGGGTGCACCACCGGCGTTCCGCTCGACCCCGCGCCGGTGCCGTCCATTTCGGCACCGCCCGCTTCATCCCCGTCCGCTTCATCCCCTCCCGCAGCGCCCCCGACAAACGGCGCGACGCCCGCCCAACCGGCCGCCCCGGCCTCCCCCGCCGGGCCCGTTCAGCCCGAGGGTGAGCCGCGCGTCGTCGCGACCGAGCTCAACCTTCCGTGGTCGCTCGTGCGGCTCGACACCGGCGCGACCCTCGTCAGCGAACGCGATACGGCGATCGTGAAAGAGGTATCCGACGCGGGCGTTGTCCGCGACGTGGGCCTGGTCAACGGGGTCATCCCTGGAGGCGAGGGTGGCTTGCTCGGCCTGACCGTGTGGACAGAGGCATCCGACACCCCTGACGCCCCGCCGATGCGCTGGCTGTACGCGTATCTCACGTCCCAAATAGACAATCGTGTGGTGCGGATGCCGCTGCTCGGCGCCGCGGGAACCCACAGTCTCGGTGCCCCAGAAACGATCCTCAGCGGCATCCCGAAGGCGGGCAACCACAACGGTGGTCGCATCAAGTTCGGCCCGGACGGCGCGCTGTACATCACCGCCGGCGACGCCGGCGTGCGCGACAGCTCGCAGAACCTCGACGAACTGGGCGGAAAGATCCTCCGTGTTGCTGCGGACGGCAGCGTGCCGGCCGACAACCCGTTCCCGGGCAGCCCGGTCTATTCGTACGGCCATCGCAACCCGCAGGGGATCGCGTGGGACCGTGACGGAAACCTCTGGGCGTCCGAGTTCGGACAGAACACCTGGGACGAACTCAACCTGATCGAACCCGGCATCAACTACGGGTGGCCGGTCGTCGAAGGGATCGGCTCCGATTCGCGCTTCCGCAACCCGGTGCACCAGTGGTCGACCGACGAGGCCAGCCCGAGCGGCCTGCTCTGGACCCGGGACACTTTGTTCCTCGCCGCGCTCCGCGGTGAGCGACTCTGGTCGATCGCGCCGACTCCCGAGGCCGTCACCACCACCTCTTTCTTCGCTGGGCAATTCGGGCGAATGCGGGATGTCATCGAGGGACCGAACGACACTCTGTGGATACTTACTAACAACACGGGTCGCGCTCCACGCGACGGGGACGACAAGATTCTCGAGGTGCGTGTAGGCGCCCTCAACAAGGGCTGACTAGATAAAAATGAGCATCATCCTCGGGTACGACCCCACCACACTCCGCGAGCGCGTTGACCTCGCCGCCGCCACCCGCCGGCTCGACGAGCTCGGCGACCAGCGCAGCCTGTCCGCCATCACCGAGCGCGCGGCGCTGCTCCGCCTGGTCGGGCGACTCGACGAAGCATGGGACTCCTCCAACGAGGCCCTCCGCCTCGCGCGATTCGCCGGCGAACGCACGCAGATCACCCGTGCGCGCGTGCGCCGCGCGGTCGTGCAGCAGTACCAGGGACGCCTGGTGGACGCGCTGCGCGAGCTCAGCGACTGCGTCGACGAGGCGCGCACCCACGGCTGGACGAGCGTGGAGGCCTATGCGCTTCAGCACCGCGGCCGCGTCTTCTTCGACCAGCAGGACTACAGCTCGGCGCTGCTGGACTTTCGCACGTCGCTGCTGCTGCGTAAAAAGATCAACTCCTCCACAGAGCAGATCGAAGCCGTGACTATCGCCATTGCGGTCGCCGAGACGTTTGTTGACGGCGCCGCTTCGTAGTCTTATCTGGTGGCTGATTTAGACCGAGTACGCACCTGGGGCACTGCCCTGATCACGATGCACCTCAACCCGGAGGAGTGGTCCTTCGGGTTCGACAATGCGAAAAAGCGCGCGGGCCAGTGCAACTGGTCGACCAAGCGAATTACGGTGTCGCGGTATCTGGCCGCCACGGCCGAAGACGACGACATCCACCAGGTTCTGTTGCACGAGGTGGCCCATGCGATGGCCGGCAACGCGGCCGGGCACGGGCCGCGCTGGAAGGAGACGGCCGCGAGCATCGGCTACGTCGGAACGCGCCTCTACCCCGGGGCGATAGCCAACGAGCTGGCGCCGTGGGTGGGCACCTGCCCCGCGGGCCACGTGCACTACCGGCACAGACGTCCGGCCCAGATCATGGCCTGCGGCAAGTGCTCGCGGCGCTTCGACCCGGCCCACGTGCTGGTGTGGGAGAACCGGGTGATTCCGCCCGCGGTGCGCCGCTCGGCGCGCTCGGCGCGCGCCAGCTGATGACGGGTGGCCAGGAGCACTTCGGTGACTAGAAGCGCGTCGGCGCCTAGGAGCGCTTCGTAACCTCGAGGAGCCCGTGCTGGAGTCGGTCGAGCACCTCTTTCCAGTGGGTCAGCATGATCTTGCGCTCGTCGCGGTTGGCCAGGCGCTCCTGCTCAAAGCCGATAGTCGTGCCGATCGGCGTCGTCTTCACGGTGACGTGAAGGACGGAATCGTGATCCCACTCGCCGGGCTGCCAGGTCATCCGGATGCGGGACTTGTCACTCACGCTGATGATGTGACCGCTGATGTCATCATCCGTCTCGTACCTCGCGCCTTTTTCGAGCGAAAGACGCGTGTTGCCCAGCCAGATGTCCAGGCCCTTGCCGAGAAGAAAGACCCACACAACGTCGAGCGGAGCGTCGACCGTTTTACGGACACCCACGTCCCAGCCGGCGTCCTTGGTCTGTCCATTCGTGTTGTTCATGTAACCGACTATATTGGTTACGTGACCCAGGCCAAACCAACCGGACAGTGGTTCGTCGCCTCAGACGGCACTCGCTGGTGGTTCGATTCCGGGTCCGTCGCGTTCGACTTTGCCTACACCGGCGGCTTTGCTGCTCGATGGGAATCGCTTCACACCCCGGGCGACCTGGGCCAGTGGCTCGCCGGGCGTTTTCCCGAGGTGGGCGGCGAGATATCGGAGGGCGATCTGGTCGACGCAAAGGCACTGCGCGACACTCTGGCCCGAATGGCCACGGCCGTGAGCCGGGCGGAGCCCCTGGCTTCGGGCGACGTTGACATGCTCAACCTGTTTGCCGCGACACCCGACATCCCACCGCCTGCACTGTTGGGTGGCTTACGCCGCGCGGGGCGCACCTCCGCGCGCGCGGGCCAGGCACTGTCGGCGATGGCACGCGAGGCCGTCGAGCTGTTCTCCGTGGCGCAGGATCGCATCCGCGAGTGCAGTGCAGCCGACTGCGGCCTGATTTTTTACGACGAGTCGCGCTCGAACAATCGCCGGTGGTGCTCGATGCAGCGCTGCGGCAATCGCGCGAAGGTGCGGGCCCACCGCATTCGCTCGGCGTCCCGGGTCTGAGCCTGAGGCTGCGGGTGCGGGTGCGGCTGCGGGTTCGGCGGCGGGTTCGGCGGCGGCTACGGCCACGGCTCCGGCGACGGCCACGGCTCCGGCTCCGGCTACTTTTGTGACCCCGGGCGCGGCGGATCATGCATGTGCGATGGCGGCAGGGGCAGCGCGTCACCGAAGGCCGGCGGGTTGAGCGCGATCTCGATGGCCTGCTCGCGGGTGACTGCCCGGAAAGTTGAACCAGGTAAACCGGCCCGTGGGGTCATCCGGTGTCTGGGGAAGCTCGATACGGGATCGGCGCAGCACCTCGGCCACCAGCCGTGCAGGCTCGGTGGGCCGGGTCTGGCCGTAGCTTGCTCGCACGACGTACGAGGCGAACCCGCGATGGACAACTTCCGACCCGACTCGAAGTGTGCCTGGTCCGAACTGCAGCGTGATGGTGCGCGACTTCTTCGTCTCGGTCACCAGCAGCCTCGCCCAACGGATCTCGCTCATGGGCAGGGTGCGGCGCCCACGTCGGACTTCGCTCGTGTCGAAGTTCACCCGGGGAACCGGCTTGAAGCGATACCAGGCGAAAACAGCGAGCAGTCCGCCCGCCAAGCAACCCGCCCAGGCGAGAAACCTTGCCGTGATCGGGAGTCCGTCCGTGACGATATTCGACGCATTGCCGAATATTACGACCCAGATAACGAGCCACGAGCCGGTAGCCACAAACTCGGTCACCCAGTCGTTTCGGATGAGGGTTACCCAGCCTGACGGAAGGCCGTCCGTGCGCCCATCTTTGTCGGGCACCACTGCGTCGGGCGCCACTTTGTCAGGCGCCACTTTGTCAGGCGCCACATTGTCAGGCGCCACTTTGTCAGGCGCCTTGTGCGTCGGGTCGTCGGCTGGCCGTTCCGGCGAAGGTGACCCGTCGCCATTCACGTTCATACTCCCGAAAGATACTCACGTGTGGCCGGCACGTCCAGCCCCAGCCAGGGAACGTCCAGCCCGAGCCAGGCAAGGTCCAGCTCGAGCCAGGAATACCGCGGGGCCGGGACGCGCACCCCAGGTGTCTCAGCGACAGCGACGGGGCCGACGGACGACGGACGACGGCCAGCGGCCAGCGGACGACGACCGAACGCGAGCTGTTACTCGACGACCTTGACCTCTTTCCAGAACGCAACGTAGTTGCTGTAGTCCATGCCGACGCGGTCGAACGAGGCTGGGTACGGAGTCGGGTAGCTGAAGGCCCGGTCCTGAAGCAGCTGGTCGCCGTTCTTGACGCTGAAGTACTGGCACTCGCCCTTCCACGCACAGGTGTACGGGGTGGCGCTCGGGGTCAGAAGGTCGGCGTTGACGCTCGACGGTGGGAAGTACCAGTTGCCCTCGATTGAAACGAGGTCTTCCTGCGGAGAGTCAGCCAGGACCAGGTCGCCGAGTAGTGCCTTCATAGTTCCTCCAACGGATCAATGCGGTGCAGATGGATGTCACGTGCTGGGGTGAACCGGCTGAGCCCCCGTCACATTCCCACAGCATCGCCGTCTCAGCGCATCCGCAGCTAGCGAACGCTTGTCACTCTCCCGGACGCTTGTCACTCTCCCGGACGCTTGTCACCTGCAGCCATCCCCGTGAGACTGGGCAGATGCGTGTGCTTCTCAAACTTGTCCTCGATTGCCCGCCGGATGCCGCGTGGCGGGCGATCCGGAGCCCCGAGGTGTTCGGGGCGGTCTCTGCCCCGTTCACCCGGTTCCGCTCCCTCGAAGCAGACGGGTATCCCGCGCTCTGGACGCCCGGCGACCATCTCGTGCGGGTCTCCGCGGGCGGGATCATTCCGATCGGTGACCAGGTCATCGGCGTCTCGTTTCCCGAACCCGGGGATCCGGGAACCGGCACGCGCCCGGTCTCCTACTCCGGCGTCGGCAGTGGCGAGGTGCGCATCATGCGCGATGGAGGCCATGGTATCGGCGGGGTGCTTGGCGTGATCACGCGGTGGGAGCACACCATGGTGGTGTCCGACGCCCCGGGCGGGCGCACTCTCTACCGCGACCGTCTGGTGTTCGAAGCGGGACGGATGACGCCGCTGCTCTGGCCGCTGTATTGGGCGTTCTGGCAGTGGCGCGCGTTCGGCCTGCGGCGGCTGGCGCCCGGCTGGAGGGTCTGAGCGGCTGGAGGGTCTGAGCGGCTGGAGGGCGAGCGGGAGCCACCGGAGGGAGTCGCCGGCGACCGCGGCTGACGGGAGCACGCGGCTCAGCGCAAAGGAATGGGCGGGTGCTTCGGCCGCACTGGCTGCCGCAGGACGGTTCTTAGCCGCGCGGCATCCGTTTTGCGTGGATCACTGAGATAGATCTCGTGATGCAACCCGTTCTCGACGAACCCCTCGGCGGGAAGAAACTCAGCGTGAAGGCGCGCGATCGTGGGACCCTCGTCGTCGTAGCTTCCGACGTGGAGGATCTGCACCGATTTGCCCTCCTCGAAGTGCTGGAGACCAACTTTCGGCAGGGCCGGCAGGTTCTTCTTCGCAGAGGTGGCGCGCGCGGCATCCCGAATCTCATCGGTTATCCAGGACGGCTGCCGGATCATCATCGTCCACGACCACTGGTCCTTCGCCCGGTTCGGGAAGGCATCGCGATGTTCCGAGTGCCAGAGTCCCTCCAGCGGCGCGACCACGTAATCACGCCCGCCGCCGGCCTTGTTCGCAAACTTTGCCGCATACGAGAGCGCGTAGAGGGCTTCGAGTGCGTGGACGTAATCCGGGCTGGTGTTGGGGTCGCCGTGGCCGTCGACGATAAGGAAGTCGAACGGGGGCACCTCGACGATGCTGAATTCCTTGCGGCCCGGCGCGTAGAGATCGGGGCGTTCCTTGCGAAAGTCCACCTTGCCCGTATCCGCCATTTCCATACCCGGATTCAATCGCATCGCGCAGCCGCGGACTAGCCTCGAACTATGACTGCTCTTCAGGTCGCCGACTGGCGCCGCCGCGTGTTCTCCCTCTATAAGTCCGTGCGTGAATCGTCCGACGTGGTCGCCGCGCATGCCCTGTGGAAAACGGAACGGGATGAACTGTTTGCGCATCACCCGTCGTCGCCGCTGCTTCCGGAGGACTTGGCCTCGTTCGCGGGCCTGCCCGTCGAGCCCTACGACCCGGCCTGGCGGTTCGAGCTGCCGCTGCTCGACGCTGCTGAGCCGAAACGAATGGACGTGGAGACCGGAACCGACGGAACCGTTCCCTTCGAGCGCATCGGCTTTGTTGATGTGCCGGATGTCGGGACGCTCGACGTGTGGCGCCTCGCCTCCTACGGCGGCGGAATCTTCGTGCCCGTCAAGGACGCTCTCGCCGGCAAGCCGGGCGGCACCTACGGCGGCGGGCGCTACCTCATCGACACGATCAAGGGCGCAGACCTCGGGTCTGGCCTGGCGGGCCTCGGCGACGCGGAACCTGAGTCTGGCCTGGCCGGCCACGGTGACACGGGCCTGCAACTGGGAGGCCCGGAGACGCTCGTGCTCGACTTCAACTTCGCCTACAACCCTTCGTGCGCGTACGACCCCGCGTGGGCGTGCCCGCTGGCGCAGCCGGGAAACAGGGTCGCGGTTGAGATCCCCGTCGGCGAACGCTACGAGGGCCTCGCCGGCCACTGACGCCGCGCTTCCTTCCACCTCTCGCACACCAAATCTGTGCAACAGGTGACGGATCCGCTATGCTGGGGCTACTTGTAAGTCCACGACGGACTTCCTGCGTCGTTGAACGCTTGTCCCAAGTTGAGTGCCTGCACTCGAAACGAAGGACTTCTTCTCTTCTCGCCGACACCGCCAATCAGAAGCGGACCGGCTCGAGATCTTTCTCCGGCGAACGGATGTGGCCCTTGCCACCTTCGCCACAAAAGCTGCTTTCGTTGCGCGCCCAGAGCGCCACCGGCCAGCGCTGATGCCCGAAAGGCACAACACCTTTGTCTGAAACTCAAAAATCCTTTGCTGAGCTCGGCGTTCCGGCGCCCATGGTTGCGGCTCTCGCCGCGCAGGGCATCGACAGCCCGTTCCCGATCCAGATCGACACGCTTCCCGATACTCTCGGTGGACGCGACGTTCTCGGCCGCGGAAAGACCGGCTCCGGCAAGACCCTCGCGTTCTCGATTCCGATGGTTGCGCGCCTCGGCGGCAAGCTCGCCGGTGGCAACCGCCGCCCGGGCCGCCCGCTTGCGCTGATCCTCGCCCCGACCCGCGAGCTCGCCACCCAGATCACCGTCGCGCTCACCCCGCTCGCCGAGGTCTACGGCCTCAAGTCGACCACCATCTTCGGTGGCGTCTCGCAGCAGCGCCAGGTCGCCGCGCTCAAGGCTGGCGTCGACATCGTCGTGGCCTGCCCCGGCCGCCTCGAGGACCTCATGAAGCAGGGCTTCGTCAACCTCGACTCCGTCGAGATCTCGATCCTCGACGAGGCCGACCACATGGCCGACCTCGGGTTCCTCCCGGTCGTCACCCGCATCATGGACAAGACCCCGCAGAACGGACAGCGCATGCTGTTCAGCGCGACCCTCGACAACGGCGTGGACAAGCTGGTGCGCCGCTACCTCCACAACGAGGTGCTGCACTCCGTCGACGAGGCCAACTCCCCCGTCGCCGCGATGACCCACCACGTCTTCGAGGTCGACGGCACCGAGACCAAGCGGATTCTCATCGAGAAGCTCGCTTCGGGCAGCGGTCGTCGCATCCTCTTTATGCGCACCAAGCACCACGCGAAGAAGTTGGCCCGCCAGCTGACCGACAGCGGAATCCCCGCCGTCGACCTGCACGGAAACCTCTCGCAGGTACAGCGTGACCGCAACCTCGCCGCGTTCTCCGCTGGTGACGTCAAGGTGCTCGTCGCCACCGACGTCGCCGCCCGCGGCGTTCACGTCGATGACATCGAACTCGTGATCCACGTGGACCCGCCGGCCGAGCACAAGGCGTACCTGCACCGCTCGGGCCGCACGGCCCGCGCCGGAGCCGCCGGTGACGTGGTCACCCTCGTGCTTCCCGACCAGCGCAAGGACACCGCGTTGCTGCTCCGCAAGGCAGCCATCTCGGTTCAGCCGCAGCAGGTCACGGCAGCCTCGGCCGCCGTCACCGCTCTGGTGGGCGACGTCGCCGCGTACGTCAAGCCGCTTCCCCGCGTCGAGACTCCGGTGCGCGGGCAGTCGCAGGGTGGTCGCTCGCAGGGCGCCAACGCCCAGCGCAAGCGTGCGAACCGCGACGGTTCCACCGGTGGCGGTGGCCGCGACGGCCAGCGTTCCGACGCGGCTCGTTCGGGTCGTCCCGCGCGCGCTGCTGGCGAAGCCGGCTCCGGTCGTCCCGCCCGTCAGGGTGGCTCCGGCCGCTCGGGCGGATCTGGCCAGGGCGGCGCAGCACAGTCCGGCGGCGGCAAGCTGCAGGTCGGTGGCCTCGTGCGCATGTCCCAGGCTGGCGGCGCACGCCGTGGCGGTCGCTGAGCTTCGGCTCCGCAGCATCCGTCTGAACGACGGCATCTCCTTGGGATGACGAGCACCACCCGGATCTACATTCCGCAGTAAAGCACCACAGCAGCAACATCACAGAAGGCCGGATCCCCCGCATCACACGGGGAATCCGGCCTTCTGTCGTTGACGCGCGGCTGCGCCCTACCGCGCTCGGGTGCGCCCGGCGGCTCGACGCCCGCGGCCGGCGGCGCTACGGCTCGCGCCCGGCGGCTCCGCGCAGCTGCTACGCCAGCGGAACCGGCGGAACGACGCCCGCCGTCTCGCCGCCATCAGCCACGAACTCCGAGCCGGTCGAGAAGCTCGACTCGTCGCTGGCGAGGAAGAGCACCATGTTCGACAGCTCAGACACCTCGCCCATCCGAGCCAGCGGCACGAGCGACTGGTCGACGTCGAGCCCGTCGGTCATCGGCGTGCGGATGTTGCCGGGGTGGATGGAGTTCGCGCGGATGTTGTACTTGCCGAGATCGATCGCGATCTCCTTGGTGAGCCCGCGCACCGCGAACTTGGCGGCCGTGTAGCCGGGGATACTCGCGACGCCCTTCAACCCGGCGGTCGACGAGATGTTGATGATCGACCCCTTACCCGAGGCCTTGAGTGCCGGAATCGCCGCCTTGATGCCGTTGAACGTTCCCGTGAGGTTGATGGCGATGATCAGGTTCCACTGGTCGAGGGTGTACTCCTCGATGGGCGCGAAGTTAGCAATCCCGGCGTTGTTGACGAGGATGTCGAGGCCGCCGAACTCGGAGACGGCGGTGGCCACTGCGGCATCCCACTCGTCGGGCTTGGTGACGTCGAGGTGCACGAAGCGGGCGTTCTCGCCGAGCTCTGCGGCGGTTGCCGCGCCCTCCTCATCGAGCAGGTCGCCGATCACAACCTTGGCACCTTCCTCGACCAGGCGTCGGGCGTGGGCCGCGCCCATTCCCCGTGCTCCGCCGCTGATGAGGGCCACTTTTCCGCTTACGCGTGCCATGTCACTTCTCCATTTCGATTGCGCCGACCGGTCGAATGCTTCGAAACAGCTCCGATGCCGACTCCTCTATTCAACACCTGTTAGATAAAAGTCGCCTGTGTAGGGAGCGGGTCAACCACCGACCGGGCCCTACGTCGACGACAGAAGGTCGGGAGAGCCGCCACGGCACCGTTAACCGACTGACGGCACCGGATATGTCCGGTGCCGTCAGTCATTTTCGGGGGCCGCGAGGATCCTCCAGCGGGCTCGACCCCCAGCGGGTTAGCGTTCCAGCGGGTTAGCGTTCGAGCGGCGGGATGCTGCGGGTTGCGATCAGCGTCGAATACCACTTGGCGCTGTCCTTGAGGATGCGCTCCTGGGTGTCGAAGTCGATGTAGACGATCCCGAAGCGCTTGGAGTAGCCGTAACCCCACTCGAAGTTGTCCATCAGCGACCAGACCTGGTAGCCGCGCAGGTCGACCCCGCGGGACAGCGCGCGGTGCGCGGCGGTGAAGTGGCGCTGCAGGTAGTCGATGCGCTCGAGGTCGTGCACGGCAGAAACCGTTGCTCCGGACTCGTCGACCGAGGTGGTGACCTCATCGGCGAAGGCCGCACCGTTCTCGGTGACCATCAGCGGCAGCGTCGGGAACTCGGCGTGGAGCGACATCAGCAACTCCTCGAGACCGGCCGGCTCGATGTTCCAGCCCATCTCCGTGTACGGACCCGGCTGCGCCAGGAACTCTATCCGGTCGGCACCGGGCCAGGGGGAACCGCCCATGTCCTTGTGACCGTCGTTGTTCGCGCGCGGGGTGACTCCGTCCCAGATGCGCACGAGGGTCGTCGAGTAGTAGTTGACTCCCAGGAGGTCGAGCGGCTGGTGGATGAGTTCGAGGTCACCGTCGTGCACAAAAGCCCAGTCTGTGACATCCGCCGTGTCCTCAAAAACGTCCTCGGGGTAGGAACCGTGCAGCAACGGGCCGAGGAACACCCGGTTGGCGAGGCCGTCAATCTGGCGCACCGCCTCGGGTCCGGTCTCGCCGTCGCCGCGGATGACGTGGAGGTTCAGCGTGATGGAGAACGCCGGGTCGTTGGTGACGACCTTCTTCAGGGCGGTGACCGCGAGTCCGTGCGCGAGGTTGAGGTGGTGCACGGCGGCGAGCGCGTCTGCGCCATTCATGCGTCCGGGGGCGTGGGCTCCTGAGCCGTAGCCGAGGTAGGCCGAGCACCACGGCTCGTTCAGTGTGGTCCAGGTGACGATCTTGTCGCCGAGGGCCTCGCCCATGATGCGGGCGTACTCGGCGAAGGCGTAGGCGGTCTCGCGGTTGGCCCAGCCGCCCTGGTCTTCGAGCGCCTGCGGAAGGTCCCAGTGGTACAGGGTCGCGATCGGCTTGATGCCGCGCGCAACGAGTCCGTCGACCAGGCGGGTGTAGAAATCGAGTCCCGCGGGGTTCGCGGGGCCCGTGCCCGTGGCCTGGATGCGCGGCCACGCGATCGAGAAGCGGTAGGACTCGAGCCCGAGGTTTTTCATCAGGTCGAGGTCGGTTTCGAGGCGGTGATAGTGGTCGTCCGCGACATCCCCCGTGTCCCCGTTCCAGATTTTGCCGGGGGTGTGGCTAAAGGTGTCCCAGATGGACGGGCCGCGGCCGTCTTCGGTGGCGGCACCCTCGATCTGGTACGACGCGGTGGCGGAACCGAAGACGAAGTCAGCGGGAAAGGCGAGGCCCGAGTCGCGGTAGTCGGCGGATCCGACAACGGCGGTGGCGGACGCGGCAGCGGGAGCGGTGGTCGCTGCGGTCTCGGTCTCGGTCTCGGTCGCAGGCGCGGTGGTCGCTGCGGTCTCGGTCTCGGTCGCTGGCGCGGTGGTCGCTGCGGTGGTATCGGCGTTAGACATGGGGAGAACAGCCTTTCCATTTGATGTGGTGTGGATGTCGCCGCCGGCCAGGCGAACCCGGATTTCGGCGGCGCTGCCGGTGGAGCTTGTGACAGACACGGTGGAGGCGGCGTCCGTACGCTCCACCGTAACGACAAGCTGCTCGCCCGCCGCGCAACTGGTGACGAGCGTTGTTGTGGCGCATCTCGCGAGGCCCGGGGCGGCGGGTGTGGCGTGGGCGGAGCAGCGGGTGTGGCGGTGGGCGGGGCGGATGCCGCGGGGCCCGACCGTGCGGACCGCCTACGGCCAGCTGCTCCCCGGGGGCTCCTGCCAGACCTCGGAGTCGGGCACGAGGGTTTCGAGCTCGTCCCACAGCTCCGCCGGGATCGGCAACGCGTCGTCCGCGATCGCGTCGCGAACCTGCTGGGGTGAGTTTCCGCCGACGATCGTGGACACCACGCGCGCGTCGCGAGTGCTGAACTGCAGCGCCGCCGCAGACAGAGTCACTCCCGCCCGCTGGCAGGCCTCGCCCATCAGTGCGATCGCCCGGCGCATGGCGGGAGACGTCTCGCGGTACGCATAGTACGTGGCCTCCTGGGGCCAGCGCGCGAGGGCTCCTCCGCCGAGCACCGCGGCGTTGACCACGCTGACGCCGCGGTTTACCGCGGAGTTGAGGAGCTCTTCCGACGAGCGATCGACCAGCGTGTAGCGGTTGTGGGTGATCACGGCGGTGAACAGTCCGGTCTCGACGTAGCGCTGCAGCATCGGCGCGGGCCCTCCCGAGATGCCGATCTGGTCGACGAGCCCGCGTTCCTTCATCTCCACCAGCGCGCGCACCGGCCCGTCGACAGCGAAGGCCTCGTCCCAGCCGATCCGCTCGGGGTCGTGCAGGTACATCATCGGCAGGCGGTCGAGGCCGAGCCGTGCGGTGCTTTCCAGCAGGCTTCGCCACATCCGGTCACTCGAGAACGAGCCGGTCTCGGGGTCGCGGTCCAACTTGCTCTGCAGCACCACTCCCGCGGGCAGTCCCCCGCGGCGGCGGATCGCCTCACCGATGTAGGCCTCGCTGGCTTGGGCCCCATATTCGTTGGATGTATCGATGAAAGTAATGCCCGTGGCATCCCGCACATCGCCTTCGTGAGAAACGCCGTCGCGCACATTGCCCTCGCGCACGTCACCCTCGTGCACACTGCCCTCGTGCACGTCACCGTCGTGCACGCCCGCCGCGGCATCCAGTACCAGCTCGAGCGCGTCGATCGGGCCGGCGCCGAAACGTGCTCTCGACCACGCCGAGGTACCGAGGCACAGCCGGGACACGACCGGCCCACCGGGCCCGAGGGTTCGTGGTGCGTGCGCGTGCGCGTCCGCGTGTGCGTGTGCGTGTGCGTCAATCGCGTGCTCGTCACCCACGGGGGCAATGTTGTCCGTCATCAGGCGTGTCCCAATCTCGTGAATTTATGGCCCTCGACCCCGCCGAGAGTGTTCGAGGAACCAGGAGCGCCACAGAAGAAGCATGGGGGCAATCCGAGAAAAGATCGAGACCGCCGCACCCGTGAAGGCCCCTCCGACAATATGGCGTACGGGCCGACCCGCACAATGATGCGCCGCCCGCACGCGCGGTCAAGGTGCACGGCCGCGATGGCTGCGCGGTCAAAGTGCACGGCCTCGATGGCTGCGTGCTCCCGTCCGTGTTGACCCGCGACAGAAGCGGGGATTGCGGATGTCGCGCTGGCTACGATGGCCTCATGACCGATCCCGCGCTGCCCGCGTTCACAACCGCCACAACAGCCACTACCTCCACCACAGCCTCGACGCTTTCCGCAGCCACCGAGGCGCCCCGGGCGCCCGGTGCGCCCGTGCCAACCCTGGCGGACGCCGACCTTCAGTTTCGCGCGGCCGTAGACGCGGACCCGCAATCGCCGCCACCGCTGATGCTGGTGCTGCCCGGGGGCTCGTACCGCGAGCACGCCGACCACGAGGGAATCACCATCGCGGACTGGCTCGCCGAGATCGGCGTGAACGCGCTCGTCGTGAAGTATCCCGTTGACCCCGCCCGCTATCCCGCTGCGCTGCGGCGTGTGCAGGACGTGCTCGCCGCCGCCCGCTCGGGTGCCCTCGACTTTGGTACGGACGAGACGGGGGCCGCCGTCGTCGTTGACCGCTCGCGCATCGGTGTTCTGGGGTTCTCCGCCGGCGGACACGTCGCGGCGCTCATGGCGACCGGGGTGACCTCGGCGCCGGTGGACCCGGCGAACCGGGTGGACCTCTCCGTACTGTGCTACCCCGTGATCTCGATGACCCATGAGCCGCATGGCGAGTCCCTCGAGAGCCTGCTCGGCAACGACGACACCCTCGATGACCGCCGCGCGCTCAGTGCCGAGCACCTGGTCAGCGCCCAGACGCCGCCGACGTTTCTCTGGCACACGGCAGACGACGGCGCCGTCGCGGTCAGCCACTCACTGCGCTACGCGAGTGCGCTCGCGGCCCACAACGTGCCTTTTGACCTCCACGTTTTCGAGCGCGGCGACCACGGCAAGGGGCTCGCCTACGACCTGGGCCCGCTCGAAGCGTGGAGTGCTTTGTGTGAGTCCTGGCTTGGCGAGCACGGCTGGGTCGGCGGTCCGGCGTCCGCGTAGCGGTCAGGTCGGCGAGCCAGCGTCCGCCTAACGGTCAGGTCGGCGGCCCAGCTTCCGCGCAGCGCGTCAGCCTGCCTCGGTGCTAGCGGCTAGAAGAGGCGCCCGACCGAAGCAAGTCCCGTACGGAGCAGCGCGCCGCGCCCACCCTCCATGTCGGCAGCGACCGCATCCGAGGCGGCCTCCATCGGCGTCATCCAGGTCAGTTCGAGCGCATCCTGGCGCGGGTCGCACGTGCCGGTGACCGGCACCACATACGCGAGCGACACCGCGTGCTGGCGGTCGTCGGTGAACTGCGCGCCGGCGAACGGAAAGTACTCGGCAACCGAGAACGGCACCGGCGACGCGGGGAGCTGCGGGAACGCCATCGGGCCCAGGTCCTTCTCGAGGTGACGGTAGAGCGCGTCGCGCAGGGTCTCGCCGAACAGAACCCGACCGGACACGAGGGTGCGGGTAATCGAGCCGTTCGTCGCCCGCAGCAGGACGCCGACGTGCGTCACCTGGCCGAGACCGTCAACGCGCACCGGAATCGCTTCCACGTATAGCAGCGGCAGTCGGGTACGGACGTGCGCAAGCTCCTCGTCGGAGAGCCAGCCAGGATTGGGATCAGGGGTGCCTACGGTGCTCATGCTCCATTCTTACCCTTCCCGTGTTACCGATTTGCACGCCTTGCCGCGATGGCGCTTCCGACACTCACTCCGAGCGCTTTCGACGCTCTTCGATCTCGGCTTCGAGGAGACGAATGCGTTCCTGGTTTTCGTGGAATTCGATCTCTCGCTCGAGGTCGGCCAGCTCCTCTTCGGTGCTGCGACCGCGCCCGGCGCCCGCGACGGACGACGCGAAGGCGGACGAGCCGACGGCAGACGAGCTCTCCACCGGCGAACCCCAGCGGCGGGGATCACCGAACGTGCCCCGGTCGCCGCGTGCGGCATACTCGCGCCCGATCGCAAACCACAGGATGCTGCCCACGAACGGCAGCAGCACAACCAGGAGAATCCAGACCATCTTGGGGAGGTGCTTCACCTGCGAATCGTCCCGCGTGATGATGTCTGCCAGGGCAGCGATGATCAGCACGAGAGGTAAGACCGCAGCCAGCAGATACATGAGCGATATTCTATTCAGAACGAGGTCGGCGGCGCGAAGAAATATCTGCGCGCGCTCTCTAGGCCTTCTGTCGGTGACTCAAAAGTTCGTCATAACCGTGATCACCGTGGGACCCAGCACGGCGATGAGCAGCACCGGCAGGATGAACAGCATCAGCGGAAACAGTACCTTCACGGGAATCTGCATGGCTTTTTCTTCCGCGCGCTGCCGCCGCTTGATCCGCATTTCCTTCGCCTGGGTGCGGAGGACCGAGCTGATCGAGATGCCATAGGCGTCTGCCTGCACTACGGCACGGATGAATGCGCGCAAGTCGGGAACATTGGTTCGCTTGGCCAGGGCCTGGTAGGCATCCTTGCGGGACATACCGACCCGCATGTCCTGCAGGGTCCGGATGAACTCGTCCGCGAGCGGTCCCTTGCCGTTCTCCCCCGCACGCGTCATGGCCGCCTCGAACCCGAGCCCCGCCTCCACGGCGATCAGCATCTGGTCGAGCGTGTCGGGCAGCTCCAACGCGATTGCTGCCTGGCGCTCGATGCCTCGGCTGTGGAGGAGAAGGTCGGGCACAAAGTAGCCGAGCACTACGATCGCGAGCACCAGCAGAAACAATCCCGCGCTCGGCTTCTGCGAGAACAGCAGCACTCCGAACAGACCGGCAACGATCGACAATGCCGGTTTGATCACGATCAGGCGATCGATCGGCCAGCCGGCCGGCCGGCCGGCGAGCGCATGGAGGTGGTCGAGCTTCGCGCGGCTCCGCGCGGACACCAGCACCTTCGCAACCTCCGAGAAGACCCGGCGATCGCTCGGTGCGGAGGTGCCCTCGACAACGATGCCGCGCCCCAGGTTCTCCCGCACCTGGCGGCGGACGCGCCCATCGCCCTGAACGAGCGCCCACAGGCCCACCGGCACGCACGCCGCCACGCAGAGGATGGCAACGATGATGAGTGGGGGCAGGGTCAGAATTTGAAACTCACCACCTTGCGCATCCACAGGCTGCCGATGGTCAGCATCACGGCGGAAAGCGCGATCAACATAAAGCCGATCGGGCCCTCTACAAAGCGCAAGATATAGCTCGGGCTGGTCAGGACGAGAACTCCGACCACCACAAAGGGCAGCGCGACCAGAACGTACGCCGACATCTTGCCCTCGGCGCTGAGCGACGCGACCTGACGACGGATCTGGTTGCGTTCCCGAATGGTGTGCCCCACCTCATCGAGCACCGAGGAGAGGTCACCGCCGACCTCCCGGTGGATTCCGATGGCCTGGGCGACCCAGCTGAAGTCTTCGCTTCCCATCCGCGCCGCTGTCTCGTCGAGCGAGTCGTTGAGGTCACGGCCCAGGCGGGTCTGGTTCACCACGCGGGCAAACTCTTCGGCCGTGGGTGACTCCGACTCCCGAGACACTGCGTCGATCGCGCGAAGCAAGCTGTGGCCCGCACGGAGTCCGCCCGCGAGAAGTTGCAACGTGTCATCCAGCTGATCGGCAAAGGCCTTTTTGCGTTTGCCCTCGCGAAATCCGAGCAGAAGTTTTGCGACCAGCGGCGCGGCGATCAGGGCGATGAATCCGAGGACCGGGCCAGCGATCAGGCCGGCGAACAGCGCGGCGATGGCGGCTCCGGACGCGACGAGAACCACAAACTCCGCGGGAGCGAGCTTGATTCCGGCCCGCTCGAGCGCCGAGGCGAACCCCTGCGACCAGCCGCGGTCTCCGAGCACGCGGTCGATGCTCTCAACGGTCGCCCCCGTCACCCGGGTGAGACCCGTCTCCGGTTCCTTCACACCCGGCCGCCTCCGTTCGAGCGGCAGCCGGGTAACCGCGGGGCCGAACGCACCGAAGACGGCCACAACGATGGCGAGGTAACAGAGGACAAACCCGAGGATCCACATCAGCGGTTCCGGCCCTCCGCGGTAGCAAACACCCGGGGGGACAACTCGATACCGAGGTCATTGAACCGATCGACGAAACGGGGCCGGACGCCGGTGGAGACGGGTTTGCCCAGGAATCTGCCGGAGGCATCGACGCCCGCCGAGTAGTCGAACACAAACGCGTCCTGCAGGGTCACGATCTCGCCCTCCATGCCCTGCACCTCGGTGATATGGGTGACCCGCCGGCTGCCGTCGCGCATACGCGTCAGTTGCACAATGACGTCCACCGCCGAGGCGATCTGCTCGCGGATCGCGCGCAGCGGCAGGTCCATGCCCGCCATCAGCACGAGGGTTTCCATCCGCGAGATCGCGTCGCGTGGTGAGTTGGAGTGCACGGTCGACAGCGAGCCGTCGTGGCCGGTGTTCATCGCCTGCAGCATGTCGAGCGCCTCGCCACCCCGGCACTCCCCCACCACGATCCGGTCCGGGCGCATCCGCAACGAGTTGCGCAGCAGGTCGCGGATGCTGATCTCACCCTTGCCCTCGATGTTCGCCGGCCGGCTTTCGAGGCGAACGACGTGGGACTGCTGCAGCTGCAACTCGACGGCGTCTTCGATGGTGATGATGCGTTCGCCCTGCGGGATGAAGGACGACAAGACGTTCAGCAGGGTGGTTTTACCGGTGCCCGTTCCACCGGAGACGATGATGTTGAGGTGGGCTTTGACGCAGGCGTCGAGAAGTTCCGCCATCTCCGAGGAGATCGAGCCGAACCCGATCAGGTCGTCGACCTTCAGCGGATCGGCGGCGAACTTACGAATGGTCAGCGACGACCCATTCACCGCCAGCGGAGGGATCACAGCGTTTACCCGCGATCCGTCTTCGAGGCGCGCGTCCACCAGCGGAGAGGACTCGTCGATGCGGCGCCCGACGCGCGACACAATCTTCTCGATCACCCGGCGCAGCTGGGTCTCGTCACGGAACCGCGCTCCGCTGAGCGTGAGCTTTCCGCCCCGCTCCACAAAGATCTGGTCGGGGCCATTCACCATGATTTCGGTGAGGCTGGGATCATCCAGCAGCGATTGCAGCGGCCCGTAGCCCAGCACGTCATCGCTGATCTGCCGCACCAGGCGCTGCTTCTCCTCCGTGCTCAGCGGCACCTTTTCCGCTGCAACGATCTCGGTGAGGACGTCCCGCGCGAAGATGAGCAGGTCGGCCTCTGCCAGTTTCGGGTCGTTCATCCTGGCACCGAGGCGCTCGAACAGGGCGGCGCCCACCCGGGCTTTCAGGGTGAGCAGCGCGTCGATCGGGGGCCCTTTTGGTGCTTCGGGAACGGGGGATGCCTCGGCCGCAGCCACGGTGCGTTCGGGCACGGCGCGTTCGGGTATCGCTGACGGTTCCATCCCACCCACGGCGGCAAGTCTGTCGGAAAGTTTCATTGCAGTTCCGCTCTTTTGTGCAGGCCCTTGCGCGCTGCCGGGGCGGCCGCGGGATCAAAGAAATTCGCGATCGATTGCAACGCCTTGGCCGTGCGCCCCCGTGACGTTTGCTGCAGTAGCGGCTCACCCGTGTTGGTGGAATGCGCGATCTGCTTCGACCGCGGCACCACCACGTCGACGGTCGCGCCGATGGTCGCCTCGATGTCCCGCACCGAGAGACCGCTCGCGCGATCCCCGAAGTTCACCACGATGCGCCTGTGGCGCGGCACGAGTTTCAGGTTGTCGAGCACATCGATCTCCTTGCGGAGGCCCCGCACGCTCGGCACGTCCATTGTGCAGAGCAGCAGCGCGTCGGTGGCCTTCTCCAGTGCCGCGAGCGTGTGCTCGCCGAGGCCGGGCGCCGAGTCGATCACGACGTAGCGAAATTCGCTCGCGAGTTGGTCGAGCAGGTGGGTGATGTTATCTCCGCTGATGCGGTCCGCTTCGGCGGGGGATGTCGGGGCGCACAGTGCATAGATGGAGCTGTGATGCACGCTGAGGTAGGCCTTCAGTACCATCGAGTCCTGCGAGGCCGCGCGGCTCACCGCGTCGGTGAGGGTGTGCTCGGGCTCAAGCTGCAGCGCGCTCGCGACATCACCGAACTGGGCGTCGAGGTCAACCAGCACGGTCGACATCGGGGCCACCCGACCGAGAGCGACCGCGAGGTTGGTCGCGAACGTGGTCTTGCCGACCCCACCCTTCGGGGACGCCACGACGATGACCTGCCCCGCTGGCCCCGTGGATGCAGGAGCGCTCGCACTAGCGACCCTTCGACGGTTCTCGGAGGTGCGGCAGGCGCGCTCGAGCAGCACGCGGATGGTTTCGGTATCGGCGTCGTCGTCAAGCAGGTCCCGGATTCCGGAACGCATGGCCGCGAGCGCCAACTCGGGATCGGGGTCAGACACCAGCACCAGGCTGATCTCGGGCATCTGCACGTCGAACACGGCGGCGAGTTTGAGCGCGGCATCCACCACCACGCCTGGCCCGAGGATCACGACGGCGGTCGGCTCACCGCTGACGCCCTTCAGCATCTCGTTCGGAGTCTCGGGAAGGGCGGTGGTCTCGAACACGCGCAGGGAGCCGGTCAGTCCTCCGGAAACCGCCTGCTGCACCCGAGCGGTGAACGGGAGGTCGTTGGTGACGAGCAGAAAGCGGCTCATTGCAGGAAGTTCTCGTCGGTGACCATCTTCGTGTCCGCGTCGAGATCATCCTCGGTCTCGAGCGACAGCCACAGCGATGCGGCGTATTGGCGCGCCCAGATGATCCGCTCTGCATCGACGGCGGTGGTGGCGAATGTCACGAAAACTCCGGCCTCCGGCACCGGCGCGGCCGAGCTGTCGTCTGACGGAACGACGACCCCTTGCACGCTGGTCACCAACACGCGATGGAACACGTGGTTCGTGCCGGGGAGGATTCGAGCCTCCGCGGGGTCGAGGTCACCGAAGCTGACGTAGATGCCGACGGTGTCACCGGCCGCGAGCCGTCCGCCGATGGTCTGCTCCGCGGTGAGAGTGACAGTGAACTCCTGCAGGCCCTCCGGCGCGGGAATACTCCCCGGTGCCACGAGCGCGGTCGGATCGATGAGCCGCGACGCCAGCAGGGTCTCGCCCACGACCAGGTCGACGCCGACAACCCGTCCGCCGAACTGAGCCAGGTTGGTGACGACGTCCTCGGCGACGACGGACTGCGGTACAGCCTTGACCTCCAGAAACTCGCCGAGGTCCTCGGTGGGTGTGCCGGCGGGAACGGCGGCCGCGACCACCAGCACCTCTACGGTTTGCGCCTCGCCGTAGGCGCGCTCGTCGGCGCCCTGCACGTACTGGGAGAGCAGCACCACGCCGATGATCGCCAGGACAAGAGCTGCCAGGGCACTGATGAGTCGGATTTTCATGGGCTGGTTCCTAGCGGGTTAGTTCGACGACGGAAGTGCCGAGGTTCGGCCCGCCGCGAGTGAAACGATCGTCGAGGGAGACGAAGCTAATGAACTGGCCCACGATGCCCTTGCAGGAACCCTTGCAGTTGGCCCCCGGGTAAGTGGCGTTGTGGTAGCTGAATCCCGGAAAGTTCCAGCCGAGCAGCCGGAACGCGGCCCAGCCCCTGATCTTGTAGAAAGCGGAAGCACCCGTGCCGCCGCGGTCCGAGTAGACGGGCAAGAGGATGGTCTCGTTGGCCATCGAGGACAGGAGCGCCTGGCACCCCGGGGGAAGGCTGACGCCGGTGCTGCCGCTGACGGTGGTGTTGGTGCCCGCGGTGACCGTGGCCTGGCACTGGCCCGCGTTGTCCTTCAGCCACCCGAAGCCGCCCGGAAGCACCTGGCCCGACGGGCTGGTACTGGTGCACGAGTTGCCGCCCGAATCCCCGTGCATGCTGATCACCTGAATGGCACCGTTCAGCGCGAAGACACACGGGGCAAACGTCATCCCGATGACGGCGGGCCCGGTGAGCGGACTCCCCCAACCGGCCGTTGCGGTCGCGGCCACCGCTTTGCTGTCGATACCCAGCACCGGCGCGAACGACAGAGCCAGGGCACCTGCGCCGGTCTCGCCATCGACGGTAGCGGTGGACACCGTGACCGAACTGGTGGTCAGGCCCGAGACGGTCGCCCGCGCCGCGCTGTCGTTGGCGTTTGCGTTGGCGAAGAGCTGGGCTGTCGCCGGGGTGTTGGTGCAGGTGCCATCAGCACAGTCCTGCGCGATGGCGAGCGCCGCAGCATCCGCCCCATTCTGAAGTTGCCCTCGTTCGGCATAGAGTGCGCCGACGTCGATGACAATGGCGACGAACCCGAAGAGGGCCACCATGGCGACGGCGATAATCACGCCGACCGCGCCGCGCTCGTCGCGTAAGGATGTCCGCCCCGCGCGCCCTCTTAGCCACCGCATCGCATTGCCGCCCTTCCGGTGAGTGTGAGTCCTTCGCCGAAAAAGCCGGTGAGATAGCTGTAGTCGTAGGTGATGGTGACGGTCGCGGTGACGCCAGCCGCACAGGTGCCCGTGGGCGTGAAACGGATGTCGGCGTCCGCCACGGCCGGGTCAAGCACGACGGCGGCCGCACGCACATCGGCGCGCGCTGCCGTCTGATCGTTCTCGATCGCGACGGTGCGCACACCCTCGCGGGCGGCATTCGTGAGGGTGATCTGCGCGTTGTAGACGAGACCAAACTCCATGATTCCGATCAGCATCGCCACCAGAATGGGCAGAAGCAGGGCAAATTCCACTGCCACGGCACCGTCTTCGGAGCGGAACATCGCGTGCTCGGGATGTCGGGTGTTCATTACAGTCCTCGGGGGACTCGGTAGACCAGGAATGCCGCGGTGCCCGACGAGATCGGACACCGCGGCACGGACGCGAACGGGTGAGTGCGCGCCTGTGGCTATCCGGCGGGGGTGGAAGTGGTCGCGACCTCCGGAATGGAGTCGCTCACGCCCTGGAAGAGGCCAGCCAGCTGGGGGCCGAGGAAGATGAGGACGGCGACGATCGCGACGGCGATCAGGCCGATGATGAGGCCGTATTCAACGGCGGTCGCACCGGTCTCCTCGCGGGAGAGCCGGTCCTTGGCAGCAACAAGGTAGGACTGGAGAGAGACAACGAGTGACAGCATGATGCGTCCTTAAGGGTAGGGAAACTACGAGACCAATTCGCGGATAAAGCACAACCCCAACCAAAGTTTGAGACCTGTTGGGAAAGACTCAGTCCGTGCCATAACTGTATCCCCCAAAGGGGGACGCGGAAGCCCCCTTTTGGGGGGCATTTAGAGTGAAACAGTTTCACCCTGGACGCGTGGCGGTGGCTACAGACAAAATGCTGGTCAGCCGGAAACTTCAGAGCGCGAGAACCAACACCGCTCCGCCGAACATCAGCGGCCCAAACGGGATTGTTGCGCCCCGCCCCACCCGTCGGAAAGCAATCAACCCAGCGCCGATCACCGCCGCGAGCGCGAACCCCGCTGCGGCGCCCTTCACTAGGGTGTCCCATCCGTCGAACGCGAGGTAGATGCCCACGAACGCCGCGAACTTCACATCTCCCATCCCGAGCCCGCGAGGAGAAATCAGCGCCAGCACCAGGTACAGGACAAACAACACGAGGCCGCCGAGAACAACCCGGATCGCGTCGGCCGCAACATCCGCTCCCGTGAAGCCAGGCGCAGCGCTTGCCGCTGTTCCTGCCGCTGCGCTTGCCGCTGCGCTTGCCCCTGCTCCTGCCGCTGCGCTTGCCGCTGAGCTGGCGCTGGCGCGATCCACCACCACGGCGACGCCGAGGAGAAGGAGCCCGAGCCCGATCGACGGCACAACTATCCGGTTCGGAAGTATGCGCAGACGCAGATCAATCGCCGACAGCCACGTGCCGGTCACCACGAAGAACGCGTAGGCAATCCCCGTCGCAGTGAATCCATAGCGGGTCACAACGCCGACGCAGAGAAGGGATGCCAGTGCGACCAGCACCACCAGGGTCGGGGTCGAGAACTCGCGGAGCAGCCTGTGACCTCGGGCCTTGACGCTCATGGGCTGCCCCTCCGCAGGCGGTTACCGTGCCATGGAAACGCGTGCCATGGAACGAGCACAGCGCCGGTTCTTCCACGCTCGAATTCGTGTTTACGACACAGAAGCGCATCCGTCGCCCCCGTATTGGGGGCGATGCTGCGCAAAAACTGCGCAGATCTTGAGCTTATCCATAGGTTCCGCGAGAATACTTGTCATGAGCGAGGGATGAGAGACTCCCCAGCTTTGGTCGACGTGCGCGTCGATTACGGGATACGAGACCACGTTTCACCCGTTGTGAAAACCCCCGGCATGAGACCCCGGGGGTTTTCTTTGCCACAATCAACACATGAGAATCGATCCAGAAGCCGTCCTGTGGTCAGCGCCAGAACGCGAACGCGCGGGGCGACCCCTGCTCGTCCTGTTGCACGGGTACGGCTCGCACGAGGGTGACCTGTTCGGCCTCTCGCCTCGCCTGCCGCTCGGTCCCGTCATCGCGTCGCTGCGCGCGCCAATCCCCGAAAACGGGGGCAATGCGTGGTTCACGATGCGGGACAGCACCCCGGGAGATCCTTCGAAGGAGAGTGTGGATGCCGCGGCGAGCGCTGTTCTCGAATGGCTCGACACCGTGGACTACACGAGCGTGGGGCTGCTGGGTTTCTCGCAGGGCGCGGCACTGTCGCTCCAGCTGATTCGTCACGCTCCCGAACGGTTCGCGGCGACCGTCGCGCTGTCGGGGTTCATCGCCAGCGGCGGGCACCCGGGTGATGCCGAGCTTGCGCGAGTCCGGCCAGAGGTGTTCTACGGTCGCGGCACAGCCGACCAGATCATCAGCCATGCGGCCGTCGAACGCACGGAAGCGTGGATCCCCGCGCACACCTCTGCGACGTCGCGGATCTACGAGGACCTCGCCCACTCCATCTCGGCGCAGGAGCTCGCCGACATCGCGGAGTTCCTTCGCGGCAAGCTGGACTGAGTTGGCGTCACTCGAGCGCGAGCCGCATCGTGGTGAGGTCGAGCCAGCGTCCGAACTTCGTTCCCACCTCGGGAATCACCCCGGTGACCTCGAAGCCGAATCGGGCGTGCAGGCGAAGGGACGCAACGTTTCCCGATTCGATGTCCGCGATCATCACGTGGAATCCGGCTGCGCGCGCATGATCGATCAGCGCTTTCATCAGCAGGGACCCGATACCGCGACCGTGGAACGCGGGAACCAGGTAGATCGAGTCATCCACCGTGTGCCGATATCCACTGTAACCACGCCATAACCCGTACGAGGCATAGCCGGCGAACGTGGCATCCACCTCGGCGACAAACACCGGAAAGTTCATCGCCCGTTGGGCCTCGAGCCAGCTCGCGCGATTGGCCCGATCGACGGTGGCGTCGAGCCAGAGGGCGGTTCCCGTGGAGATCGCGTCGTTGTAGAGCGCCAGAATCGCATCGAGATCGTCGGGCCGCGCCTCCCGGATCGAGACTGTGCCCGTCGGCCGGGCGGGTGGTGAGAGTGCATCATTCACAGCACACATCGTAGGGCCGGCACGCGAGCGTCAGCGCCTCCACAGGTGAGCGTCGGTGGTCCGGGGCAAGATAGTCGGATGGGCGATGTGCTCGAACGATTCTCCCCCGCGACCCGGGCGTGGTTCACGGGTGCCTTTCCCGAGCCCACCACCGCGCAGACCGGCGCCTGGGAGGCCATCTCTTCTGGCGCTCACGCCCTCGTCGTCGCCCCCACGGGTTCCGGCAAGACGCTCGCGGCGTTCCTGTGGTCCATCGACCGCTTGATCAGCCAGCACGCGCAGCCGGCGCTGGCTCCCGCTCGGTCTGGCACGTCACCACAGCAGCGCTCGTCGTCGAAGCTGGGCACGTCGTTAGAGGCGGGCTCGTCGACCCAGCCGCGCTCGTCGTCGAAGCCAGGAGCCGATAGCGCGGCTGATCCCGAGAAAACCCGCACGCGCGTGCTCTACATTTCGCCGCTGAAGGCTCTCGGCGTCGACGTCGAGCGCAACCTTCGCTCGCCCCTGGTTGGTATCACCCAGACCGCGAAGCGCCTCGGTCTGCCCGCGCCGGGTATCACGGTCGGGGTGCGGTCGGGCGATACATCCACCCAAGACCGGCGCCTGCTGGCACGCACTCCCCCGGACATCCTCATCACCACGCCGGAATCGCTCTACCTCATGCTGACCTCGGCGGCCCGCGAAACCCTGCTCGGGGTCGAAACGGTCATCATCGACGAGATCCACGCGGTCGCCTCGACGAAACGCGGCGCGCACCTCGCCGTCTCCCTCGAGCGTCTGGACGACCTGTTGCCGAAGCCGGCCCAGCGCATCGGACTGTCCGCGACCGTGCGTCCGCGCGAGGAGGTGGCCCGTTTTCTCGGCGGGAGCGCCCCCGTGACCATCGTCGCGCCCCCGTCGGGCAAACGATTCGACCTGACCGTCGTGGTGCCCGTCGACGACATGACCGAACTCGGCACCGCTCCCGTGATGGAGGGCTCCTCGGCCGGCGCTGCCCCGCAGGGATCGATCTGGCCGCACGTCGAGGAGCGCATCGTCGACCTCATCCTCGACCACCGGTCGACCATCGTGTTCGCCAATTCACGCCGCCTGGCCGAGCGTCTGACCGCCCGCCTGAACGAGATTTTCCAGGAGCGGATGTCTCCCGCCGCCGCCTCGCCAGAATCCACCATCGCTTCGGAACCAACAATTGCGCCTCGCGACGACGGCTTCAATGGTGACCTCGATGGTGACTTCGACGAGGGCGTAGCCCCGGCCTCCGACGACATCAGCGACGCATCGGGCGCACTTCCGGCGAGCTCTCTCGCTGCCGATGCACTTCCGGCGGGAGCGCTGGCCGCGGGTGGCAATTCTGGCGCCGCGACATCCCCCATGGACACGGTTGCCAGCCCCGCCGGCACCGCCACCGGCACCACCGCCACCGCCACCGCCACCGCCACCGCCACCGCCACGAAGACGGTGACAGACGTGCGCTCGCCCGTCGCCGGGATGCCCGCGCAGCTGATGGGGCAATCCGGAGCCACCTCCGGCGCGGGTGCCTTGCTCGCCCGCGCCCACCACGGCTCTGTGAGCAAGGACCAGCGCGCACTTATCGAGGATGACCTGAAAACTGGGCGGCTGCGGTGTGTGGTGGCCACCTCATCGCTGGAACTCGGTATCGACATGGGCGAGGTCGACCTCGTGGTGCAGGTGGAGTCGCCGCCATCGGTCGCGAGCGGGCTGCAACGCGTCGGCCGGGCAGGGCACCAGGTCGGCGAGATCTCCCGCGGGGTGCTGTTTCCGAAGCACCGCGCCGATCTCATCCACACGGCCGTGGTCAGCGAGCGGATGGTTTCCGGCGAAATCGAGGCGATCGCGATACCCACAAACCCGCTCGACATTCTCGCCCAGCACACGATCGCGGCGGTGGCCCTCGAGCCGATCGACATCGAGGAATGGTACGAATCGCTCCGCCGCAGCGCGCCCTTTGCTACCCTGCCGCGCAACGCCTACGAGGCCACTCTCGACCTGCTCAGCGGCCTCTATCCAAGCGACGAGTTCGCAGAACTGCGCCCGCGCATCGTGTGGGACCGGGTAAGCGGCACTCTCACCGGTCGTCCGGGGGCACAACGCCTCGCCGTCACCAGCGGTGGCACCATCCCCGACCGCGGGCTGTTCGGGGTGTTTATGGTCGGCGCGAGCGGAAGCGACGGCGGCAGCGCGTCCGGCAGTCGTTCAAGCAGCCGCGCCGGTGGCGGCCGCGTCGGCGAGCTGGACGAAGAGATGGTCTACGAGTCCCGCGTCGGCGATGTGTTTGCGCTTGGTGCCACGAGCTGGCGAATCGAAGACATCACGCACGACCGCGTGATGGTGACCCCCGCGTTCGGGCAACCCGGGCGGGTGCCGTTCTGGAAGGGCGACGGTCTCGGTCGACCGGCTGAACTCGGGCAGGCGATCGGGCAATACGTGCGGGAGGTGTCATCCAGCTCGGCAGAAAAAGCGGCGGTCCGCGTGGCGGGCGGCGGCCTCGACCAGCGCGCCGTGACCAACCTGATCACCTTTATTGCGGAGCAGAAGGCGGCAACCGGGCACGTGCCGACCGACACCACACTCGTGGTGGAACGTTTCCGTGACGAGCTGGGCGATTGGCGCGTCATCCTGCACTCGCCGTACGGCATGCCCGTGCACTCCCCGTGGGCGCTGGCGGTCACCGCCCGGGTGCGCGAGCGGTATGGCTACGACGGCGCCGCGGTCGCCGGCGACGACGGCATCATCGTGCGACTGCCCGACACCGAGGCTGAACCTCCCGGGGCGGAGCTGTTCGTGTTCGATGCCGCTGAACTCGAGCAGCTTGTCACCGAAGAAGTCGGCGGTTCTGCGCTGTTCGCGGCCCGCTTCCGCGAGTGCGCGGCGCGGGCGCTGCTCCTGCCGCGTTACAACCCCGGCAAGCGGTCGCCGCTCTGGCAGCAGCGTCAGCGAGCCAGCCAGCTGCTCGAGGTCGCTCGCAAATACCCGAGCTTTCCGATCGTGCTCGAGACCGTCCGCGAGGTGCTGCAGGACGTGTACGATCTTCCGGCACTGATGGCGCTGACGGGCCGCATCGCGAGCCGCAGCATCCGCATCGTCGAAACAGAGACCGAATCAGCTTCACCCTTCGCACGCAGCCTACTGTTCGGGTACGTTGCGGCCTTTATGTACGAGGGTGACTCGCCGCTGGCGGAGCGGCGAGCGGCGGCTCTCTCGCTAGATCCCACCCTGCTCGCGGAGCTGCTCGGCCGGGCAGAACTGCGCGAACTGCTCGACGCCGGCGTGATCGAGCAGACCGAGCTCGAGCTGCAACGGCTCGCGCCGGACCGCCGCGCGCGAGACCTCGAGGGAGTGGTCGACCTGCTGCGCGTGCTCGGGCCGCTCTCGCTGGAGGAGATCGTGCAGCGGAGTTGGCTCGCGGCACCTGCGGCGGCAGCGACGGAGGCTGCGGCAGCGACGGAGGCTGCGGCAGCGGGTGTGGATGCGGCTGCGACCTCGGGTGTGGATGCGTCTGCTACCTCGGGTGTGGATGCGTCTGCTGTGGATGCGTCTGCTGCGGCGACGGATTCCGGCCGCGCGGCACTGCTGCAGGGACTCGCCGACCTCGCCCGCTCGAACCGGGTGTTGCGCGCGTCAATCGCGGGGGACGAACGCTGGGCGGTCATCGAAGACGCCAGCCGACTGCGTGACGCCCTCGGGGTTCCGCTGCCGATTGGCGTTCCCGCCGCCTTCATCGAGCCTGTCGCCGATCCGATCGGTGACCTCGTCAGCCGTTACGCGCGCACCCACTCGCCGTTTACCGCGAACGCCACCGCGGCCCGGTTCGGCCTCGGCGTCGCGGTGGTGCTCGATTCGCTCCGCCGCCTCGGGCAGGGACGCCGGGTTGTCGAGGGTGAGTTCCGCCCCGGCGCCGCGGGAAGCGAGTGGGTCGACGCGGAGATCCTGAGGCGATTGCGCAGTCGCTCGCTCGCCGCCCTTCGCCACGAGGTCGAGCCGGTGTCGACGGACACTCTCGGCCGGTTCTTGCCAGCCTGGCAGAACGTCGGCACGAGCGCCGCGCCTCCGCGGCTCAGTGGAGTGGACGGTCTCGTTCAGGTCATCGACCAGCTCGGCGGCGTCGCCCTGCCCGCCTCCGCCTGGGAAACCCTCATCCTCCCAGCACGTTTGCGCAACTACACCCCCGCGTGGCTCGACGAACTCACGGTCACCGGTGAGGTGCTGTGGTCGGGAGCAGGGTCTCTCGCCGGAAGCGACGGCTGGGTCAGCCTCCACCTCGCCGACACCGCGCCGGTGACGCTTGCGGCGCTTCCCGATGGTGACACCACGGAAACAACCGAGCTGCAACGCGAGATCCTGGTCAGCATGGCGGGCGGCGGGGCGTATTTCTTCCGGCAGCTGGCCGGTGCGGTCGGATCGACGGATGACGCGGAGCTCACCACCGCGATCTGGGACCTGGTCTGGGCCGGGCTTGTGACCAACGACACCTTTTCGCCGCTTCGTTCGTTCCTCGGCGGAAAGGCCGCTCCATCGCGGGTTCCGCGCACCCGCGCCTACCGGGGACGCGCTCGGCCCACGATGCCCACGCAGGCAGGCCCGCCGTCCGTCGGCGGCCGCTGGTCGTTGCTGCCGTTGGCCGAAGGCGACACCACGGTTCGGGCCAAGGCCACCGCAGAACTGCTCCTCGAACGCTACGGGGTGGTCACCCGCGGGGCCGTTATGAGCGAGGGCATCCGGGGCGGTTTCTCCCTCATGTACAAGGTTCTCAGCACCTTCGAGGAGACCGGGCGCGCCCGGCGTGGCTACTTCGTCGACGGCCTGGGTGGTGCCCAGTTCGCCACCGGCGCGACCGTCGACCGCCTGCGCCACTTCACGCGGGAGCCGGGATCGTTCGCGCAGGAGTCAGAGTCGGGCTCGTCCGTCCAGGCGTCAGATTCATCGCGCTCGTTCGACCGGGCGTTGGAATCGTCGGGCTCGTCCGGCTCGGACGCCGACCCCGTCGCCGTGACCCTCGCGGCCACAGATCCCGCCAACCCGTATGGCGCCGCCCTGCCGTGGCCGCAGGTTACGGGGCACCGTCCCGGGCGTAAGGCCGGAGCCCTCGTGGTGCTGGTCGACGGCTTTATGACCCTCTACGTCGAACGCGGGGGAAAAACTGTGCTGACGTTCAGTGCGAACCAGCGGGTGCTTGCCGCCGCGGCATCCTCCCTGGCATCAACCGTTCGACAGGGTCTCGGCAAGATGCGCATCGAGGTAATTGACGGCGAATTCTCGATTGGCACGCCGCTCGGAACCGCGCTCGTCGACTCGGGCTTCGCCGCGACCCCGCAGGGGCTGCGCCTGCGAATGTAGCGCCACGCCGCCGCACACAGGTCGCCCCGTGCGCGGCGCACCGGCGTAGTTCTGGCTATCCGAACCGGCCGTTCACGTAGTCGAATGTGCGCGAGTCGATCGGGGACGAGAACATCGCCTCGGTGTCGCCGTACTCCACGATCGCACCGGGCGTGCCCTGCGCCGCGAGGAAGAACGCGCACTGCTGCGAGACCCGCTGGGCCTGCTGCATGTTGTGGGTCACGATCACGATGGTGACCTCATCGATCAGCTCAAGCATCGTCTCTTCGATGACGCGAGTGGATGTCGGGTCGAGAGCCGAGCACGGCTCGTCCATCAACAACACGCGAGGCTTTACCGCGAGGGAACGGGCAATGCACAGCCGCTGCTGCTGCCCACCCGACAGGCCGCCGCCCGGTGCGCGAAGGCGGTCTTTGACCTCTTTCCACAGCCCAGCCTTGGACAGCGAGGACTCCACGAGGTAGTCCTTGTCGTCGCGGGTGGCGCGGGTTCCGGTCAGTTTGAGTCCCGCGAGAACGTTGTCGTAGATCGACATCGCCGGGAACGGGTTGGGCTTCTGGAAGACCATTCCGATGCTCTTGCGTGCATCGGTGAGGCGGCGACCGGTGTCGTAGACGTCGTCGCCGTCGAGCAGCACCTCGCCGGCGAGGCTCGCGGATGGCACCAGCTCGTGCATCCGGTTCAGGATCCGCAGGAACGTCGACTTGCCACAGCCCGACGGACCGATCAGTGACGTGATGACGCCGGCCGGCATTGTGAGGGAGACACGGTCGAGCACCTGGTGGTCACCGAACCACGCGGAGATGTTTCTCGCGTCGAGTGTCGCGAGCGATGACCCGCCAATTGTGGGCGCGCCAGCGTTGGGGCCACCGGCTGCCGGGGCTCCAGCGACCGGACCGGGAGCTGCCGGGCTCGTGAATCCGCCGGCGGGGGCCCAGCCTGCGCTCGGCGCTGCTGGCGGAGCGACGGGCGGCATCGTTCCCGGAGCAACGGGCGGCAACGCGGCGGCTCCGGCGGACGGTGCGGCAAAAGATGGCGGTGCAAACGACGGTGCGGCAAACGACGGTGCGGCAAAACTCGGCGCGGCGGGCGGCGCGTACTTGGTCACCGACGGCGCCGCGGCAGCGGTGGCCGCAGGGACCGCGGGGGCGGCACCCCCGGGGGTTGTGGGAGCGGCGGCGCCGGCGACCACGGGAGAAGGCACTCCGGACGCCCTGTCCGCCGGGTTCGCCGCGGGCATGCTTACTCGGGCGCGTTTGCCCCGGGTCGGCTGCGCAACGGGGATCACCTCGGTCAGGTCGCTCGCGCCCGAAGCGCCCTGGGGGGTGCGGTGCTGGTCAGTCGTCAGCGGGTCAGACATGGAGTCTCATTTCTTTTCGTACTTCGAACTGCGCAGTTGGTAAATCCAGGTGACCGCGTGAGCGGGTCACGGTCGCTCACAGAAGCGGGCCTCGATCGCTCACAGAAGGTTGGGCAGCAATCGCGTCACCTGGTCGGCGACGAGAAGCCCGGCGGTCAGCATCACCGGGACGAACACGACCCAGGTCTTCTGCGCACCGATGCGCCGATACGCCCAGACGGCAGCGATCTCGGCGACCACAAGAAACTGAAGCGCAAAGACAAGGGCCCAGGCCGTGCTGGTGTCTGTGGCCAATTCCGTGTGCGCGGCAGGAAGAAGAGCCGACGTCGTTTGGCGGGTGCCAGCAGGCTGCACCTCGCTCGTGAGCTGGGCGTCAACTCGGGCGACGCCGTCCGGCACGAAGGCTGCGCCGCGGGCGGTTTCCAGAATGAGACGGCTCTCTCCCGCCTGAGGCGCGGCCGGTGACGGGTCCCCGGCATACCGCACACCGATGACCTCAAACACCTGTTCGCCTTGACCGGTGACGACGGTGAATATCTCACCGGGGGTCAGTTCCTGCAGACGGCTGAAGGGACCACCGAACGCAGCCGCGCGTCCCATGACGACGCTGACGCCGGCCTGCCCCGGCAGAACCGTGTCGCGGCGGTGACCCGGACCAGCGGTGAGCACCCCAGAAGTAGTTCCCTCGGAGATCACCTCGTCCACGCCGATTGCGGGGATCGAGATTTTCCCGACGGGAGCGCCGTCGCTCAGGAGAACGTCGTTGAGATCCCCTTCGCTCACGGCCGCGGTGCCCTCGGCGAGTTGAACCCGGTACGAATTGTCGAGCCGCTGTTGGGAGACAAAGTGTTGTACGTGGCTCAGCACCATGAGGTTAAATGCGAAGGCCAGCAGCACTATCGCGACCAGCACTAGCGAGCTGCGCAGCGCCGCCTGAACCGGGGTGAGAGCCACCGCTTCCATCGCCGCGCGCGGCGGACGGCGCGGGGGGCGGGGCGGGCGAGGTGGCATGCTCGATCGACCCTTGCCCGGCCGAGCCATTGTGTAATCCGCAGAGTACCGGCTCGCTGAACCCGGGTTGGCATACGCCTCCCGCGCCGCGGCGCCGACAGAAAATGCCGTGGTCGGGGACTCCGGCGCCTTCGGCGGCGCCTGCGGTTCGGCGGGCGGCGCGAGTGTTGCGGTGGGCGAGGCTGCGCGCTGGTCGTCGGTGTTTGCCGCGCCCGTGTTCCGCGCGTCGGTGTTTGCCGCGCCCGTGTTCGCCACATCCGTGTTCCGCGCGTTTGTGTTCGCCACGCCCGTGTCTGCGGCGTCCGTGTTCCGCGCGCCCGCGGGCCGTTCGTTCGTCAGCGTCACGCGGTGACCCTCGGCAGTCGAACCGTCCGCGCTGACCGCAGCACGTACGACACGCCGTACGCACCCGCGGCCACGAGAAGAATGGTGAACAGAAGCCATGGTTCGGCGAACACAATCCGGTCACGACTAACCGGAACCAGCTTCACGCCACCGACCTCGGCGGGAGGGGTGAACGTCATGTGAGCGGTGACGACGGTCCACTGCCCGACTCCGGGCAGCCGCGCGGTGACGACCCGGGACTGACCAGCTTCGAGGCCGACCACGTCTTTGACTTCGGTGCTGATCTTCGTACCGATCAGGGTGGTGAGCCAGAACTTCGCGGAGGCGTCGATGGGTTCGTCGGAGATGTTCCGCACGGTGAACTTCACCTCAAGGCTTCCCCCGAGGGGGTTCAGCGAGGGGTCGTAGCTCGAGGTAAGTCCGCTCAGCAGGACGGCACCGCCGAGGCTGGTCGAATCCTCGCCCAGGTCGCCTGTGCCGGTTGAGGGGGATGTCTCGGTGGTAGTGGTTGCCGTCGGGCCCGAGTTCCCGCGTCCGACTCCCGTGCCGGTGCTCGGCAGGGTTCCGTTGCCGGTTCCCGTTCCGGTGCCCGTTCCCCCGGCGGGCGTGAGCACCGCCGGCGTCGGTGTCGGTGTCGCTACGGTGATCGAGATGTCGATGCCGCCGTCGTCGGTCGCGGCCGCGGCACTGTGCGCTCCGGTGGTCATCGCCAAGGCGGAGAATCCGAGCACAGCGCAGAGAGCAAAGGTCGAGACCCGGCGCGCTGCATTCCCGGCCATGTGGGGGAAGGTCATCTTCGTCATCGCTCCTGCGTCTGATCTCTCTGCTTGCGTCATCGTTGCTGGCGTTGCACCGGCTGGTCGTTTTGACTTCACGGCGCTCATCGGTCGTTCCGTCCCGACACAGGTTCGGCCAAAGCTGGATCGCCCGGGCCAACAGGCTGCTCAGCACCGGTTGCCGTTCCGCCCTCGGCGACGCGGCGCGCCATCTCAGCCTCTTGGTACGCCATCCAGGCCTTCGCGCTCTTTTCGTCGCGCTTGGCCCGCCACCGACGGAACAGGAACGTCCCACCGACGAGCAGCAGCAGAACGATGAGCCACCAGGGCGTGACGAAAATAGTGGTGTCGCGGGAGACACTCGCCAGGGGCCCGGGGTTGAGCGCCTCGACATCCACCGATGGCGCCAATTGAACGTACGGGTTCAGGTAACCCCACTGGCCGACACCGTCGACGACCGTGGTGAAGGTGCGCTCATTGCCTGGAAGAATTTCCGACATCTCCTCGCGCTCCGTTTCGGCGGCGGAGACCCCGAAGAGGGCCTTGACTCCCACAACCACGCTTGCGCCAAGGGCGACGTTGCCCGAGTTCGTCACGGTGTAGGTAACCGTCGTGTCGCCTGCGAACGGGTTGATCTGTGCGGCATAGTTCGCGGAGATGTTGCTGATGGTCAGGGCGGGCTGCAGCTCTCCGGGCACACGCACATACATCCGCGTGGCCACTCGGCGGTCAACGAGGATCTCGCCCGAGGTCGATTGCACGGAGATTACTACTCCGGCCGCGTGGTCGCCCGGCGCGGCATCAGCCGGCACGTCGAGCGAGAACGGAATAACCTGCGAGGCTCCCGGCTCCAGCGGAATACTGAGCTGCTTGACGCCACCGGCGAAGGAAACCCAGCTGCCGGCGTCTACCGGCACCGCATCCGTGTCGAGCAGGCCGTAGCCACCGTCGTCGGTGTTGTAGGCGTCCGTGGCGAACACAACCATCGTCTGGGCGGTGGTGCCGGTGTTGCTTGCGACGTAAAGGTCATCGATGTGCTGGCCGGGTGTCGCCTGGTAGCTGAAGCGGGACCGCTGGTCGGGTCCGGAGGCATCGGCGGGAGCGCCAGAGATGCCATCGGTGTCATCCGCGCGCGCGGGCGAGACCGCCAGTGTCGCAAGCAAACCCGCCCCGATGAGTACCGCGAGGACAAGCGCAAGAGCCCGCACAACGCGGGTCGGGAATGCCAAGTAAGAAGCCACAGTGCATTAGTCCAAACAAAGGTGTCTCGCGGGGGGATCAGGGCCCAACGACGGGTGAACGTGAGGGGGTTTCTACTCCGGTGAAAGGTCTTTCCGAAACCGGGGGCGTGAATGAGCGAAACCGGGGGTGAAACGCAGAAAAAGATGGAGCGATATGACGGATGCTGCAAGCGCAGGCGAGAGGGACCGCGACGTGCGCGGCCCCTCCCGTTTAGTGCTGTGGTGCTGTGTGGGGTTGTGCTACTTCGAAGCGAGCGTGAGCGTCATCTTCGAGGTGTAGGTACCGGCCAGCTTGTCGGCCGGAGCTACGAACTTCAGGTCAGCGTCGAGAACGGTGGTTCCCACAGCGGTGTTGGCCGTGGCGGTCGCGAACGCGGACGGGTAGGTAGCCGAACCGGCGACCTGCGCCGGGGCCGTGGTCACACCGGCGGCAGTCGTGGAGACAACCTTCGGTGCAACACCGAGCTGCTTGGCCGGGATGGTGTTGGTGGCGTCGGCCTTGTTGACGAAGTCAGCAACCGTGGTGGTGAGCGTCCAGCCAGCCTTCGACTGAACGCGGCCGTCGTTGACCGTGATCTGGCCGAGGGTACCGGTCGAGGTCGAGAGACCGTCGACCAGGGTCGGCGAACCAATCGTTGCGGATGCACCGGTCGGAACCGAGAGGCTGAGGACGCCCTCGGGTGCGGTGACCGTGGTGGCCTCGAGTGCGATCTCACCGGTGAGGTTGGTATCAACCGGGGGAACAACAACCGGGGTCTCGAACGCGCGGGCCGTCCACTCACCAGTGACCGGCTTTACGTCGATCGTTGCGAACCACAGGCCCGACGCCGCCATGGCAACACCGTTGTACTTCAGGCAGGCAAGGCCGGCGCTGTAGGTACCACCGTTGGCCTTGACGGACATGACCGAACCGTTGATGTTCGCGGAGAGGGTCATCGGGTACTGCTGGATCTCCTTGTTGCTGCCGGGGATCATTCCCGACGGCGCCGAGGCGGTCCAGCTCTGGATCAGGCGCTCGGAACCGACGGGCGAGATGAA
The DNA here is from genome assembly GCF_003003265.1 of Glaciihabitans tibetensis. Classification (GTDB taxonomy): domain Bacteria; phylum Actinomycetota; class Actinomycetes; order Actinomycetales; family Microbacteriaceae; genus Glaciihabitans; species Glaciihabitans tibetensis. The sequence continues at coordinate 98,488 of NZ_PVTL01000006.1, read as the reverse complement.
CGTACGGACGATCTCGGTGTCCGCGCTGCACTGGAAGCGTGCCATCGGGTTCGTTGCTGACGCAGAGACAACTACGTCGTAATCGAACGGGTGAACCGCCGTTGCCGGGAAGGTCTCTTCCGTGATGGCGTCGATGAGATAAACGGGAATGTCGGAGCCGTTCTTTTCAGCGGCGGATGCGCTGGTCGCGGATGCACCAAAGATGGCGGCGGCGACGAGGGAAACGGCAAGGATGCGTTTGCTGTGAAGCTTGTTCATTATTCTGCCTTTCGTTCTGTAAATGTGGAGGATTGGGTGAATGTGGAGGACTAGGTGAGGTTGGCGCGGACGACGGTCGTCGACGACGGCGCGAGGAAGCCGAACTTCTTCTTCACAGCACCGGAGGTGGCTACCGGGTTGCTGAAGTTGGTGAGGCTCTTCGCCTTGGTCGGGTCAACGAGCGCAGCAAGCGCCGGGTCGAACCTGGCATCGGCCGCGTTGATGCGGGCGTACTCAACAACCAGGTACGTCTCGCGCCCGAACGTTGCGTTCGAGTAGTAGGTAGCGTTCGGGACCAGGTTGGCACCCGTTCCGGTGAACGGCTCGATGCCGTTCAGCGGGCTTCCGAGCGATGCGGCACCGGTGCGGTTCTGTCCTGCACCGTTCTTCTGGGCAACCCAGCTTGCGACCGAGAAGGGGATGATCTGGCCGTTGGTGATGACGGATCCGTCGTTCTCGGCGAAGCTGCTCTGCACGACGCAGGATCCGAGGGTCGGGTTCCCGATTGCGGAGAGGAAGAACTTGCGCGTACCGGACGCCGCCTGCGGGAGGACGGGGGTGACGGGCACGCCACCAATCGACGTCAGCGAGCAGTCGTAAACAGACTTGAGCTGAGCCGTGGTGATCTCGCCAAGCCCCGCGCCGACGTAGGCGTAGGAGAGAGCGTCGCGGCCATAGGGGACGTACGCGAGAAGGCCGTTCGCGTTGGCCGTGGCGCCAGCGCCGCTTGAGGTGCGCGCAATGTCGACCTGGCCGGTGATCGAGACGGCGGGAGTTGCGTTGCCTGAGACGGAGAAGGCGCCTCCATCGATCGATCGGCTGAGCGCCTTAATGCCGTCGCCGGAGCCGGCGGGGCGAGCAAAGTAAACTCCGGCCGTCTTCGTCTGGATGGCAGCGGAACCGAACGCGTCGTAGGAAGCAATGAAGCTTCCGTTTGCGGTCGTCTGCACGCTGGAACCGGTGATGTTCGTTCCGTTGGCGAGCGCGTTGCCCGAATCCTGGAGGGTGTCAGATCCGACCAGCACGTAGCTGCTCGAGACGGGGTCGGCGTAGGAGGGAGTTGCAAGAGCGAGGCCAGCAGCAGCGACGCTGAGAGCCGCACACATCGCGACAGCTTTATTTCTCTTCACTTCGGATCCTTTATGTTGAGTGTTTGACCGAGCTGTCGCGAGTACGACAGCCACGACTTGGGCACAGCACAGTCCCGGAGATCGGGCTCCGTTGCGGTACCAAGAATTGGGGGCATCAGAAGCGCCTTCTGAGCCGGGAGAAGAGCGGAACGGCCGCAGCGGCCGCGAAGCCGCCGAGCACTCCGCCGGGAATCGCCGCGGAGATCGCGCCGGTCTTCGGATCCTTCGGGGTCTCCGCCCCGGTGAGCGAAGCCGCGGTGACCCCCGTCGCCCCCGGATCCGTCGGCGCGCTCACCGCAGTGACGGACGAAGGAGCGCCAGTCGCAGCGGCCGCGGCGGCGTTCGAAACTGCGGACGCGGCAGCGGGGGCTGCGCCCGGGGTCGACGGGGCGGGCGACGCGGGCGGCTGTACTGGAACGCCGCCGCTCTGGATGATGTTCGCCGCGCTGAGTGCCTGCGTCTGCCAGCCTGCGGGAATAGGTGCGTAGCCCTCGGGCAGCTCCCCCGCGTTCGTCCCGGATACCTGGCCGGCGGTCGCCGCGTAGCGGATGAACGTCGCGTAGTCGGCGCGCTGATCCGCGTCCGTCTGCGCGGGATTGAGCGCGGCATAGACGGGCATCGCGAGGGGGTACGCGGACGGTGCTGCCTTCGCGGCATCCCCCGTTGGGTCGAGTTCATACACCTGCGCCTGGCCCGTCGCGGTCATCGCCGCGGCCGCAGCCAGAAGCGAGGTGTTGGTGGGAGCGACGAACTTGCCTGCCGCGTTGCGCAGCGATGCCGAAACAACCTGGTACTTGGCTGCGGAGGCGGTGTCGGTGAGGGCGAGTACACGCTGTTGCCCGATCAGGTCTCGCAGGGCCTTGCCGTACTTGGGTGTGGCCTGAGTCGAGTCCCACGCGCCGAGCACCTGCCCGTCGCCGCGGAGAGCCAGGTACGCGCTCTGATCGAGGTCGTTCGTGTACGGGCGCCAGGTCACCAGATTGACCGCCCCGCCGAGAGTTGGGCTTGCGGCCTGCTCGACAGGGTCCGCCTTCGGAAAGTTGTCCCGAGGGAGCACCAGGCCGCTGGTGGCGTCCTTATTGACTTCTTTGGTCACGTCTGCGTTCGTCGAGCTCCAGGGATTTACCCTCATGCCCCACGGGTCCGGCTTGCCTTCTAGGAACGCGACAGCATCAGCGTCGGCCATGATGTAGCGCCAGAGCTGCCACGCCGCGTCAGACCGACCCTGGGAGACCAGGAGGTCAGACAGAGAAGGGCTGATGAGCGCCTCGTACTTCCACTCGGCGTCGTTGATCGCAAGGAAGTCGGGGTCGAGCGTCAGGTTGCGGGCATTCTTTCCTTGGTTAGCGGAGCTGACCACACCGACGTGTTTCTTGTCGGCGTAGGTCGGCAGCGAGTCGAGGTAGGAATTGGTGAGCAGTTTGGCAAGCAGGCGCGGGGTCAGGTTGATGTTCTCGAACGGGAGAGCCGTCTTCTCCAGAACATCAGCCGGGACATCCCCAACGGTCGGCTGCCGGTCGATCGCAAACCCGATCGAAACTCCCGAGAGCGCAACCGGCGCGTATTGAAGTGCGTCTGGTGTGCCGCTCTCGGTACCGAGCGGACGCGAGGTGAGCGCCAGTGGCGATGGGACGGTGCCGTTGGCCATTGCTGCGGCGTCCGACTCGGCACCCTTCGACATGTTAAACGTAGCGCCGCCCTGAGACTTGCAGAGTGTCGGCTGCCAGGATCCGATTGCTTCGCTGGCGAGTTCGCTGCCGGCAAGTTGGCGCTCGGCCGACCCGATCGTGCAGTTGACGCCGATGGGCTTGAAGTCGAGCTTGACCGCGACGCTGTGCTTCCAGGAGTCCCAGAACAGCCCGGAGTTGATGATGTGCTGCTCGCCAGCGTCAGCAACTCCGCGCGGGATGACGACAAGCCAGCATGACTGGCTCGCGGTCGAGCCGTCCGCGAGCTTGGAGGCGTTCCCGCAGCCGAGACCCGGGGACTGAAGCGCCGTTTGCACCTCGAACTTGGCTGACCCGCTGCCGCTGGCGCCGGATCCGGCCCACTTGACTTCGTTCGACGTGTACTGGGTTACGAACTGGTTGACGTTGACGTCAACGTCGACCTTTTTGTTCTTCTTGGCCGCCTCGTCGTAGATAACCGAAGCCACCTTTTCTCCAGTGACGGCGGTAAAAGGGATTGACGCATAAGCGGGCGAGAAGACGTTTTCCGAGGGGACACTGAACTGCTGGTCCTGGGGAGCGATGAATTCGTCTTGAACAAAGTTGTCGCGGGTTGCACCCACGGAGTTGAAGGCACCGTACTGGCAGGTCGTGCGGTCCGGTGCAGTCGGATCAACGGGGTCGGTACCCCAGCACTGCGCGATCTGCAGGAAGTTTTCGCCACCGCTGGAGCTACCGGGGGCGGTGGATTGCTTACCGCCCGTCCAACTCACCACGATGCCCTGCGAGGTAAGGTCCTCCGTCTGGGACACGGTGACCTTGAGGTCAGGCATCGGCGCGGTGGCGATGTCGGCGTCTTGGTCCGCGGCCGCGACCGTGACCGCACTCGAGGAACTTGCACTCGCGGCATCCGTCGGGATCACCACGCCCGTGAGCGCGAGCACCGTGGCGACCACGATACCGACGACCGAGCCAGCCCCCAGGGACGCCAACCAGGTCCGCCCGGCAGGCCTCGAGTGACTTACGTTCACGGTACTCTCCAAGTTATTTCGGGGCTTTCGGTCAGCCACCGGCGATCAATTTATGGGCCGATGGTGTCGCTCGGATGAACGAATGCGGAACTAGATGTCCCGTGTAGCTGTCGCGCAGAATGAGAATTGATCGGGGAATGAACGCATCGTGAGGTGGGAACAAATCGTTCCCGGCACCAGACTCCATTGCTGGCTCAGATCCGCACCCGCATGCACCAACGCCGGCGGCCGCGCGCAGTTCGCCGTGCGCAGTTCGCCGTGCGGCCGAGCACCAGAGCAGCAGCGCGTCGGCTGGCGGCTGGCAGCGGCAAGACAGTTGGGTAGCGGCGCCGTACCTACTTTGTGGCTGTCGGACGCCTCTTCAGCCGCTTCGACAGCATCGGGGGCAGAACCACCGCGCCAACGAGCAGCAGCGCGGCGAACAACATCACGTACTGCTGCCCACCCCATCCCCCGCCTGGAAGCGTAAATGGTGAGGACGAGGCCGTGCCGACCATGCCCGACCCGCTGATGAGGGCGCCGTTGCTGTCGTAGACCGGAGCGGAGCCTGCGGCCGTGGCAGCGTCAGCGGTTCCCCCTCCTGCGCCAGCGCCGGCTGCCGCACCAGCACCGGCTGCTGCTGCAGCCGCGGCCTCGGGCGAGTCCGAAGCACCCGGGGTGTCGTTGCTCACGGGCGTTGCGGCCGGTGCGCCTCCGGTGCCTTTGCTGCACTGGGTGGTGCCCTGCTTGTCGCATGCCTCGGGTGCCGGCGCGCTTGCCGCAAGCTGGTTACTCGCCGGAGAGTCGCCCGGCTTGAAGGTTGGGTTTCGGCACGAGTTGATGTCGAAACCCGCAGGGTCAGCACCCGGGATCCGCGCGATCTGTTTCGATCCCGCGAGAACGAGGTTCATCGGAAGCGGCGAGTACCCGAGCTGCTGCGCCTGCTGTTGCCCCTCACACAGTACGTAGTTTGCGAACGCACCCAAAGTCTTCCCTTCCTTCTCGGTAAAGACCTTGTTGACCGTGGTGGGCACGATCATGTACGAGTAGCTCGACAGCGGGTACGTGCGGCTGTCTGCGCTGTTGTAAACGCCATCAAGGATCTGAGTCAGATAGTCCTTGGAAGCGGGGTTCTCGTCGATCTGCGCGTTCATCAACGCCACCGCGACGGAAGGCGCGGTCGGCTCGATGTAGTAGCCCGCGTTGTTGAGCACCTTTGCGACGGGAAATCCCGACTTCAACGCATACGAGTACTCGACGTAGGTGATGGCGCCCTCGCCATAGTCCTGCGCGACGTACCCGGCGACACCAAGGGACCCGTTCTGGGCCTTGATATTGCCAGAGACCGGATATTGAGAGGTCAGACCGCACGGCACCGGGCGGTTCACCACACCGCAGTAGTTGTTCCAGAGCGCTGTGTGCTGCTTCGACATCCATAGGGAAAATTGGGCTGTGGAGCCGGACCCATCCGAGCGCACCACCGGCACGATTGTTTTGTCGGGCATCGTCAGGCCGGGATTGTCCGCCTTGATGACTGGATCGTTCCAGTTGGTGATCACGTTGGTGAAAATCTTGGTGATCGTCTCACCACTGAGGCGGAGGTTAGTGACCCTTTTCCCCCCGATCTGCAGGTTGTACATAAACGCCGTACCACCGGCGACGATCGGCATGTAAGCGAACCCGCTGGTCGGCTTTTCGGGGAGGGAACCGTCTTCTGGAGCTGACTGGAACGGGATTTCGCTGATGGCAAAGTCCACGTCCTGCAGGATGAAGTGACGGCGCCCAGCAGAAGACCCCTCGCCGGAGTAGTTGATTGTCATGCCGTAGTTCTTGTTGACGTTGCTCCGCCATTGGTCGAGCGCGTTCTGGGACCAGGTCGAGCCGATGCCCGAAATCGGTTCCCACGTGTCGGCGGCATTCGCAGCGACCACGCCGGTGCCGGCGACAAGGCCAAGCGACAACGTCGAGAGCGCGATTCCGGCCGCGATGGAGCGGATTAGGCGTGTGAGCCTCACGATTGGGTTCCCTTGCTGTCGGTTGTGCTGTCGTGCGCGTCTGCGCCAGATGCGGGTGTTACGGGCGGCGTTGTTGCGGGCGGCATTGTCGGCGCCGGCGCCGAGGTTGGCGGCCCAGCGGTCGGCGGTGCAGCGGTTAGTACCGCCTCGGGACGTCCCAAGAAGGTGCGCCCCGGAGCCGGGCTGCGGTGCGCCAGCGCCTGCGCCGGAGACTGAATGGTCGATCCCGGAGTGGCTCCTGGCGCGGCTCCGGCAGCTCCGGGCTGCTGACGCCGTTTCTGCATGGCCGGTTCGGACCGCGGTGATTCTTCGATGCGGCGGATGTCACGGGCCGAGTTGGCGGCAGCTGCGGCCCTCTGGCGCTTCGAGAGTTGCGTCGGTCCGCGTCCACCGACGAGGCGGGCAATGGTAAACAGCGCCAGAACGATGGCGATGAGCACCGCAGCCGTACCGAACCCCCGCGCGATCATGTTGGGCTCGGGCGACTTCACAAAGTCGAATACCTGGAGCGGCAGCGAGATCATCGGTCCCGAGAACGGGTTGAGGTTCATCTCGGCTGAGACGCCAGAGGTGAGCAGCACCGGCGAGGTTTCACCGATTCCGCGCGCGGTGCCGAGGATCACGGCGGTGACGAGGCCCGATCGGGCCGTCGGCAGCACCACGTGCCAGACCATGCGCCAGCGGGTTGCGCCCAACGCGTAGGACGCCTCGCGGAGGTTCCCGGCGACCAGTCGAAGAACCACGTCAGAGGCCCTGATCACGATCGGCAGCATCATCACGGTAATCGCAAGAGCCGCTGCGAAACCAGACCGTTCATGCGTGATTAGCGCGATGATCGCTGCGTACACGAATAGCCCGGCGACGATGGACGGCAGCGCGGTCATGGCATCGGCAACGGTGCGTACAAAACGAGCGAACCGTCCGCCGATTTCATTGAGGAACACCGCCGTAATCACGCCGAGCGGGATGGTGATGGCGAGCGCGATCGAGATTTGGATCAGCGTGCCGACGATGGCGTGCAGGATTCCACCGGTATTGAGCGGATCGAGAGGGCCCGCGAGAGCCATCGTCTGCGTGAAGAAGTTCAGATGCGGCAGCGCACTACTCCCCCGCACGACCGTGTAGACGACGACGAAGACCAGCGCCGCGAACAGGAGTATCCCGGCGCTGGACAGCAGCACCGTCATCACCTTGTCCGAAACCTGCTGGCGATCGGACCGCAGCGCGACCAGGAGCGCGTAAAGAGCGAGGAAGCCCAGGAACGCGATAACGACCCATCCGACGGCGCCTGTCATCGGCGTGAACCAGCCGAACAGCAAGCAGGCAAGCGCTAGCCCGGCAGCGAGTGCGCCAAACAGGTTGAAACGGTCGTCGAGAGTTGCGCTGCGAAGGGCGCGACGCGGCGCGACCACCACGCCGTCGCGGTCGGGAAGCCGCGTGCGTGCCCCCGAGCCTGCCCCTGTTCCCACCGGCGGTGTTGTCTGTGGCTGGCCGTCCAACCTTGCCTCTCCACTTCCTACGGGTGGCACCACCGTTGGAGCCAGTTTCGTCGGCGGGTCCTGGGTGATCGTCGCTGACCACGTGGTTGCGGGCGCGTGCGCGGGATTGGGGGCGAGAGGCGGCGTTCCTGCACTTGCACTCGCACTCGCACTCGCAGCCATCGGGGCGCTCTGCGCAGCGACCAGTCGCGCCGTCGTTGCGGCTCTGGTCTCCCTCGCCCGCTGGATCGCGGCCGTCATCTGCGCTTGCACGAGCTGCGACTCCGTTGGCTCTTCCCCGCCGGAAGCGGGGGGTACTGCTGGCGACGCGAGTACGTAGGGCGCCACATTCATGTCCGACGGTGCGTGAACCGCCAGCGCCGCGTTTCCGTTCGTGAGCGGGACTTCGGTTCCGGCCACGTCCTCCAGGACGGGTCCGGCAGTATCAATGTGCTGGGGCATCACGCTTCGCTCTCGGCGCCGGAGCGCGAACGGGCAACCACCGACGATGCGGTGAAGTTGATGATGAGGGTGATCGCAAACAGGACGAGTCCAGCGGCCATGAGCGCGGACAGCCCGAACTCGCTTGACTCGCCATACCGAAGCGCGATGAGCGCGGACACCGAGTTGGTACCGGTCTTCAGCACCTCCCAGTTGATGACGAAGACCGGCGAGATGATCATGTACACCGCGATGGTTTCTCCGAGCGCGCGCCCAAGTCCGAGCATGGTGCCGCCGATGATGCCACCGCGCCCGAACGGGATGACGACCTCACGGATCATCCCCCAGCGGGTAGATCCGAGCGCCAACGCGCCTTCGCGTTCTCCCGCGGGTGCCTGCGAAAATGCCTCGCGCATGACCGAGGTCTGTGTGGGGACGACCATCAGCCCGACTACGATCCCGGCGATAAAGGCCGATGACGTGAACGCACTCGCGTCAGTGAGCGTGTCCCCATCGGTGGTCACGGCGAATATGGGGATCCAGGCAAAGTAGGTCGAGATCCACTGCGAAATCGGAATGATGTTTGCCTGGAGGAAAAAGGCGCCCCAGAGACCGAACACGACGCTCGGCACGGCTGCCATGAGGTCGACCAGGGTCACCATCGTCGATTTCAGCCGTGGAGAAACGATTTCGGAGATGAGCAGCGACGTTCCGAGCGCCAGAGGCACCGAAACGCACATTCCCACGATTGCGATCGTGATGGTTCCCGAGAGGACCGCCGCGATTCCGAAGGTCTTGGTCTCCGGTGACCACGCCTGCTCGGTCAGGAACGAGAAGCCGCTCACTGACAGCGCATCTGCGGCTCGCATCGACAGGAACAGGCCGACGCAGAGCATGATCGCGACGGTGATGATGCCGGCCGAGTAGCTCACGTAACGGAAGATCGCGTCCGAGATGGAGAGTCGTGAAGCGAACGATCGCCGCGCGCCTCCGGGCGGAGTGTCCGCACCGCCCAGCGCAGCCGCGCCGCCGGGAGGAATCGAGCCGCCCCTTGCCTTAACCCCCGGAAGCTGTGGGATCAGCGCCGTCTCTTCAATCAGCGCCGCGTCAGCACGCGCCGTCTCGTCGACACGCGCGCCGTCGTCAACACGCGCCGTCTCGTCAGCGGGCGCCGTCGTGTCGATCAGCGCCACCTCCTGGGTGCCGAAGGCAGTGTCCAGCGCGTCTTTCATGCACATCCTTGAAAATTACGAATACAGAGGGCTCGTCGATGCTTCCAGGTGATGGCGGAGGCGTGGACAGTGGCTGCGGCGGGGATCATCCGCTCCAACCTGCTCACAATCGACAGTGAACATGAACGACGATCAACGCGGAGATGAAGGACGCTCAACGGTGCCATGTTGACTCGGAACCGTCCGTGGATCGCTGCGTGAGCGCCGCGATCACCAGCCACCAACCGACGACTCGGTTGCCCGCGAGCGACTCCTGCGCCGGTCGGCCGATTCGATTGTGCGGACCGCCTCGACGATCACCGCAAGCTGCAGCGCTTCAACCGCGTCGGCGGAGGCGGCGACGCTCGACGAGGACGTCTCGTACCATCTGCTGCAGGTGATCACAGGCTCGCCGTCGAGAGTGGCGTACCACCCGCGGGTTCCCCGGTCGGGTCCTACGACCGCGGCCACGACAAGTCGTTCCCGGTTGGCGCACACCCTGTCCACATCCGCGCGGGCTTCCGCAAACGTCGGGTACACGCGCACGCTTCGCGCGATCTCGCGGTTGTTCGTCGCGAGCAACCGCCATACTCCGCCGAGCGGTGCGGACGATCCCGTGGCCGGAGGGCGCAAAAATGTCGGAGATTCGGATGCCGACGAAGCCGACGCAATCGCCGAAGCCAGCGCATCCCCGGGCTGGGACGACAGCGAGTGGGGCGGTCGCGCTGGGGCGGATGGAGCAGAAGCAGACGAGGCAAGCGAGGCGGATGTCACGGCGCCAGAAACACGCCGGGGCGGCATCGCTGCACCCCGCAGGGACGGGTGACGCAAGCCGCGTCCGGAGTAGCCACGCTGCACCGTTGGCAGGTGAACTACGGGGGAGCGATCGATGGTCAGGAGCGCCTCCGGGTGCTTACCCAGCGGCCCGTTTGCGTCGGGCAGCAGGTCTCCTGAGAAGCGCTGCCAGGCGGCCACCATAGAATCCGTGTGTGCCGCGAAAAGCGTAAAAACTATTCGTGGCGTCTCTGACATTAATCCCCCGGGTGGTCGCGCACACACGCGCGTCCTTACGGTTGCGCCCGCGGATGGCCGCGCTCCCACGCAAAGGTGAAGGAGAGATGTACGGGAGCTGTGTATGAGGCGAACGATGCCGCACGGACTACCGACCGGGAGTCCCCGAGCCGACCAGCAGCGAATCAGCCTTCGACGCCTCGGAGATGACATCTCTTCACTCACGAACGTCCGCGATTCGGCAGACTGGAGGAATGCCCGAAGGAGATACCGTGTTCCGCACCGCTCGCGCGTTGAACGAGGTGCTCGCCGGCGAGGTCCTTGAGCGCAGCGACTTCCGTGTGCCCGAGTTTGCCACCGTCGATCTCAGCGGGCAACGCATCGACGAGGTGGTCAGCGTCGGAAAACATATTTTGCATCGAATTGGGGAGGTAACGGTGCACAGCCACCTCAAAATGGAGGGGTCATGGCACCGCTACCTCCCCGCGACCGCGTGGAGACGACCCGCCTGGCAAGCTCGCGCGATTCTCGCGACCGCAGGCTGGGTAACGGTGGGATTCCAGCTCGGCATTCTTGAGGTGCTCCCGAGGGAACGCGAGAGCGAAGCGATCGGCTACCTCGGACCCGACATCCTCGGTCCCGCCTGGGATCCGGACGAAGCGGCTCGTCGCTTGACCGCCGACCCCGCCAGGCCCATCGGTCTTGCCCTGCTTGACCAGCGCGTGATCGCGGGACTCGGCAATGACTACCGCAACGAGCTGTGCTTTCTGCGGGGTGTGCTGCCGACGCGGCCGGTGGGTGAGGTTGGCGACATCCCGGGTCTGATCGCCCTTGCGCACCGGCTCATCTACGCAAACCGCGATCGCGCCGAGCGGGTAACGACGGGGGACACGCGTCCGGGGAAGACCGCGTGGGTAGCGCGCCGGGATCGTAAGCCGTGCTTGCGCTGCGGTACCCGAATCTTGCGCGGACGGTTGGGCGAGACGGTTTTGACCGAGCGCGACGTCTACTTCTGCCCCCGCTGCCAAACCTGACGTCGTCGCGAAGGCGCGGCACGTAGCCGCAGGGCGCAAGTCTCGCGGATCACCGCGCGTCGGAGAACCTAGCGCGGACCACCCGCGCTCACTGCCTCGGCCGCCAGCGGACGGCGACGACGAACAGGACGCCGAGAAGCGTGCCCAGGCCCAGGAGGACGACGAGCGGTCCGCTGTACATCGTCACCTGCATGGCGGCAAAGTCGCCCTGGGTTTGTATCGCCACGCCTTCGTTGAATGCAGAGTAGGCCCTCAAGAAAAGCCACGCGCCCGCGCCGACCAGCCCGACTCCGGCGCCAGCGAGAGCGACCAAGTACGGGTTGCGCCACGGTGGAGGTGCGAAATAGTCGTCACCCTGACGGGCGCCGACGGCGTTTGCGTCGTAGGGGATGCGGGAAGTATCCGGCGCGTCGCCTTTGGCCTCCGGTCCTCCGCCGGCCCGTCCGTTGTCGTCCCGTCCAGCACCGTCCGCAGCCCCGACGACAACGACGGACGGGGACACCGGCGCGTCGACCGCAATCCCGTTCACCGCGGCGGGGCCCGACGCAACGCGATTGACCGCACCGCGGCCCGACGCAACGCTGCCGACTGCAGCGCCGCTCACCGCACCGCCGGTCACCGCAGCGCCACGCGCTGTCGCAGCCGCACGTGCTATCGCCCCGCTCTGCTGTAGCTCAGCGTTTGGCACCTCGCGGAGCTGCCCAGCGTCGCGCACCCCTTCGGACCTCGCGCCAGGTCCCGCGGCTGGGGACGTCACATCTGAGGCTGGCTTTGCACTTTGCGCTGGCGAGGACACCGCAGCGGCTAGATGCTCCGAATCCGACGAAAGCCCGGTCTCGAGCCCGACCTGAGCGTCGAACTGAGAAGTGTCTGGTGACCGGACTGCGGACCCGGCTTGGGGCCGGACTGCGGACCCGACGTCGGACCCGACCTCGAAGCCCGGCTGGAACTCGGGATCGAACCGCGGATCGAAATGCGGCCGCGAACGGGTCGAAGAGTCATCCGCCATTGGAGCCTCGCTTTCGCAATGAGCATAGGCACGACGACCTCCCGGCACCAGAGGTTGCCGCGAATTGACTACCGAACCGCCTCAAAAATTAACAGGTAACTCGCAGAATCGGCAAACAGTGCCCATAGAAAGGTCCGCGAACCTACGGGAATGAAACTTCCTCGCCCTCTCGTCATCAATGTCACGTTGGCTGCCGTGATCATCGCCGCCGGCACCGGCGCCTACTTTGTCGCCAACCCGATCGCAGCAGCGACCGCGGAGGCCACGCAGCTCACGGGCACCGTGCAAGAGGGAATCGTCAGCAGCACCATCACCGCGAGCGGGTCGATTGCCGCAGCCCGTCAGGTGAGCGCATCCTTCAGCGTAAGTGGCACGATCGCCACCGTGGATGTCGCGCTCGGCGCCACTGTTACGGCCGGTCAGCAGCTCGGCACCCTGGTGACCGACGACCTCATCGAAGCACGCACCGACGCAGCCAACGCCCTCGCCGACGCCAACACCGATCTCACCGACGCCAATACGGCGCTGGCCGAGGCGAAGGCCGACCTCGTGACAGCAACCGCGGAAGCCGCGACGGCCGCTGCCGAAGAAGCAGCGACCACGACGGCGGGAACGAGCACCGGTGCCGGTTCGGCGACGGGTACCAGCACGGGTACCGGTTCCAGCACCGGCACCGGCACCGGCAGCTCGACCTCGACCACCTCGAGCAGCAGCGCCACCGACACCAGTCAGGCAGAGTCCGCCGTCACCAACGCGAAGAGCCAGCTGAGCAGCGCCGAAGACAAGGTAGACGAGGCCGCCGACGCCTACAACGACAGCGTCGACGCGGTTAATGCGGCCACATTGACCGCTCCGATCGCCGGCTTAGTCATCGCGGTCAGCGGCGAAGTCGGGGGAACCACCTCGACGGGCTCCAGCGGCACCACCTCGGACGCAAGCGGCACCGCGAGCGGCACCGCGAGCGGCACCGCGAGCGGCACCGCGAGCACGAGCACCTCCAGCTCCGGTTTCGTGACCATCGCGGACGTGTCCGCCTACACCGTGTCCGCGGCGATCGCCGAGGCTGACATTGCGTCGGTCGCCGTCGGTCAGGCCGCCACGGTCACCTTCCCGGCCCTCGATGACGTCACCGCCGCGGCATCCATCACGGCCATCTCCCCCACGGCCACCGCGAGCAACTCGATCGTCACGTACGCGACGACCATCACCCTCAGCGAAATTCCCGAGGGGTTACGCCTCGGCCAGACCGCCGAGGCCGCCATCACCACCGCCGCTTCGGCCGAAGGCTCGCTCTATGTGCCCACCGCGGCCATCACCACCGCGACGGACGGCACCTCGACGGTGGAGGTCCTTGATGAGTCGGATGTCTCCAGCGTGGTCACCGTCGAACTCGGCGTGGTCGGTGACGAGGGTACAGAAATCACCTCGGGGCTCACGTCTGGCCAGACGGTCGTTCTCGGCGAGGTCGCGGCAACCACGGATGACGCAGCCACGACGGAGCAATCCGGGTTCCCCGGCGGTGGCACGGGCGGCGGATTTACCGGCGGCGAAATGCCCACCGGCGGATTCCCGGGCTAGTGCGGCAAGCCGTGAAATTCCCCATCGCACCACCGACAACCGTCCACCACAACCCCAGCAGGGAGCACGCATGAGCACCGTTCCCGCCAGCGGCGACGCCGCAGTAGCGCGAGAGTCCGGGGCCGTCGCGGGACCGTCTGCGCAGCCTGTTCTCGAGCTCGTCGACATCCAGCAAATATATGGAACGGGGGATGCCGCGGTGCACGCCCTCCGCGGCATCAACCTGGCTGTCGCCGCCGGAGACTACGTCGCCATCATGGGCCCGTCTGGCTCCGGCAAGTCCACGCTGATGAACCTGCTCGGATGCCTCGACATCGCCTCGTCCGGCGTGTACTCGCTGGCGGGAAACGATGTGGCGACGCTCGACGAGGGCCAGTTGGCCGTCGTGCGCAACCGGGAGATCGGTTTCATCTTCCAGTCGTTCAACCTCGTGCCCCGCATGTCGGCGGTCGCCAACGTAGAGCTCCCTCTTGTCTATGGCGGCGTAAAGCGAGCGGAACGCCGCCGCCGGGCGCTCGATGCGCTCGGCATGGTCGGCCTGGGACATCGGGCCAACCACCAGCCGCAGGAACTGTCAGGCGGGCAACAGCAACGGGTCGCGATCGCCCGGGCGCTGGTCACCAACCCCACGCTCGTGCTCGCGGACGAACCGACGGGAAACCTCGACTCCGAGTCCACGGAGGAGATTCTTGCCATTTTCGACACTCTGGCGGACGCCGGACGCACCATCGTGATCATCACTCACGAACAGCACGTTGCGGAGCGTGCACACCGTGTGCTTTCGGTGAGTGACGGCCTCATTGTGTCCGACCGGGTCAGCCGCAAGGAGGTCTTCGCGTGAGCCTCCTCGACATTCTGCTCTCGGCCCTGCGCGGGGTGCTGGCCAACAAGATGCGCTCGATACTGACCATGCTCGGTGTGCTCATCGGCGTAGCATCCGTCATTCTGCTGCTCGCGGTGGGCAACGGGTCAGCTGCGACCATCCGAGAATCCATTGCCGCGCTGGGAACCGACACCGTCACGGTGCGCGCGAGCTCGACGGGCGGCGGCGGCGGTCCGGGCGCAACCGCGACCGAGGGCAGCACCGTCAAGGAGATCACCGTCGACGTCAGCGACAAGCTGTCGGACGCGGGCCTTGGCCATGTGTCTGCGGTGGTGCCGCAGGTCAGCACGTCGCTGACCGTGTCTTCCACGGCGAGCTCCTCCGACAGCGTCTCCATCATCGGCACCAGCAGCGACTATTTCGACGTGTCGACCGCCGAGGTCGGCACGGGCGAATCCTTCACGGAGGACGACGTCGCATCCGCGGCGAAGGTTGCCGTGATCGGATCGGAGCTCGCGACAACGCTCTTCCCGACCGGGTCCGCCCTGGGCGAATCGATCACGGTCGATGGCACTCCGCTCACGATCGTCGGGGTGCTTGCGACCCAGAGCAGCACCGGAACCGACGACCCGAACACCGTCGTTATTGCCCCGATCTCGCGCATCCAGCGGTCGTTCACCGGTTTTGGCGCGGTGAGCAGCTTGTTGGTGCAGGCAACCAGCTCGGATGATGTGGCCGCGGCCGAAGGCGAGATCGGCGTCATGCTCGACCAGTTCCTCGGCGTGGGCGTCGACGACACCGCGCCGTACACGATCACCAACCAGACGTCACTGCTGGAAACCGAGGCGGCGAGCGCGGACAGCTTCACCGTGTTGCTCGGCGCGGTCGCGGCGATCAGCCTGCTCGTCGGGGGCATTGGCGTAACCAACGTGATGCTCGTCTCCGTCACCGAACGCACCCGCGAGATTGGTATTCGCAAGGCGCTCGGCGCAACGCGCGGAGCGATCCTCGGACAATTCTTGGCCGAGGCGGCGACGCTGACCCTGGTCGGCGGGCTCCTCGGCGTGGCGGTGGCGCTGATCGGCGCCACCTTCGAGATCAACGGAACGATGCCCGTCGTGCTCGACTATTCCATCCCGCTCGCCCTCGGCGTCTCCGTCGCGATCGGGGTGTTCTTCGGGGTCTACCCCGCTGGCCGCGCCGCGGCAATGCGACCGATCCAGGCGTTGCGCGCCGTGTAGGCGTCACGCGCGATGTCGGCGTCATGCGCGGCGCCGACGTCATTCCACTGCGGCGTCACCGCGCTGCTCTCCCCCATACCCACTATCCCCAGCCAGATCCCCCAGAGAAATGAGACCACCCATGGCCGCCATCGAACCAAAGTCCACGCCCTCCAGCTCCGCCGTGTCTTCGAGCCCCGTCGCATCCGCCCCACCCGCCTCGGGCGCGACATCCGCCCCACCCACCTCGGACGCGAAATCCGCCACGCCCACCTCGGGGTCGGCGACCGGCACCACCGCCCCCGCTTCCGCTTCCGCCGCCGCCGCCAAGAAAAAGGGGGCCGCGCGCTTCGTGACGCCCGTGCTGGTGCTCGTCGCGGTTCTCGGCATCGGACTGTTCGGTGGCGTGCTCATCGGGCAGAACACCGCTGCGACCACCACCGAGGCCGGAGGCATGACCGCCCGTGGCGATGCGGCAGCTGGCGGGATGCCATCCGGCGAGATGCCAGCCGGCGCGGGCGGGATGGGCGGCTTAACCTCCGGAACTGTTGTCTCCATCGACGGCGACACCATCACGCTTGAGACCAGTGACGGCGAAGAAATCACCGTCACCACCACCGACGACACCACGGTTACCGCGACCGAGGAGTCCGATGTAGCTTCGCTGGCGACCGGCGACAGCCTCACGGTGACGGGGGAAGCGGATGATTCGGGCGACGTGTCCGCCACCTCCATCTCTGAGGGTGCCGCAACCTTCGGCGGCTTCGGCGGGGGCGAGGCACCCGCGGCCGACGAGTAAGCCGGCGGCTGAGTCAACGACTAAGCCGACGAGCAACCTTCGGCCATCCCGAACGCCCGGCCTCGCGTGCAGCACAGGCCGTGGCTGATTGCCGCCCCTACCGGATTCGCCTGCCTCGCGGCGCGAACCCGGTAGGGGCGGCTTTCTGGTCTCGGCGGGGCGACGCTCCGTTCCGCGGGCGACGCTCCTTTCGGCGGGCGACGCTCCGTTTGCCGGGCGCGACGCTCCGTTCCGCCGGGCACACTCTTTCGGCCAGATGGCACGCCGCGTCGGTGGGATACAGCCCCTTGTTGCGCGAGGCTCGGGTGGATAGGTTCGGGACATGAGCCTCGATCCCGTCGTGAGCAACCCGGACTTCTACCGCGTGATATTCGAGAATGAGCGCGTGCGCGTGCTGGAGTACGGCGACGCACCAGGTGACAAGTCCACCCCGCACGGTCATCCCGACAGTGTGATGGTGACGCTGAGCACCTTCCGGCGGAGATTGGCAGCGGGCGGGCGGGAGCTCGAGGTGGAACTTCCGACCGGAGCTGCGGTGTGGTTGCCCGCCCAGACCCACACGGGCGAGAACATCGGCGCTACCGAGACGCGCACCATCTTCGTCGAGCTCAAGGAACCCGACCCGAACCCGCACTCCGGTCCCACCGGCGTAGGTGGCACCGGCGGATCGAGCGTCACCGGCGGCACGAACAAGACCCAGCCCCTCGGCCCGAACTAGTCCGCGCTTAACGCGACCGACGACCGACGACCGCACTATTCCTGACGGCCGTCAAGAGCGCACCTCGCCCCTTCCTCTCTCAACCAAAGCCGTAATACGCTGTCCCCGCTTGCTGCAGAGTGCGGATCCGGGGGTCATAGGTCGGAGAAACGGTGTCCTCAACATTCACAATCGGCACGGAGTTCATCGCGACACCCACTTCTCCCCCAACTTCGCCCGCACCCGCGACACCACCCACTCCCCCGCAGCCCGCAACGCTCGTCTTACTGGATGCAAGAAAGTTCAACCGGCACACGTTTTGGTGCGGGCAGAGCGGCTCAGGCAAGACCTACGCGCTCGGCGTTGTCCTCGAGCAGCTGCTCCTGCACACCCACCTACCGATCGTTATCTTCGACCCCAACGCCGACTTCGTCCGCCTCGCAGAGCCGCGTCCGGACGCACCGGTCGAGGCCGCAGCGATGATTCAGGACGCCGACATCCGCATCTTCCATTCGACGGGAAAACAAACTCCCCGCCTCCACGCCCGGTATGTGGACCTCAGCGTCGCATCGAAGGCGGCGGTGCTCCACCTCGACCCGATCGCCGATGCCGAGGAGTTCAACGTACTCCTCCACGTCGACGAGGACCTTCGCACCGCGGATCCGGTGTCATATATCCGCGGCCTCCGTTCGTCTGAGGACCCCGGGCGAGCCAAACTTGCCACCAGAATCGACAACCTCCAGGCTCTGGAATGGAAGCTGTGGTCCCTCGGAGGGTCGTCCGTGACGGAGCAGATCGACGAACGCCCGGCCGCAACAGTGCTCGATCTGGGTGGGTTCGATCACCCTGCCGAGGCGCAGACGGCGGCGCTGGCCGTGCTCGAACACCTCTGGAACCACAGGGAGGCACGCGAACCCGTCCTCCTCGTCCTCGATGAGGCGCACAACTTCTGCCCACCCAACCCGGTCTCGCCGATTGAGCATGCGCTGACCCGGCAAATCGTGCAGATCGCCGCGGAGGGGCGCAAGTTCGGATTGTGGCTGTTCCTGTCCACCCAGCGCCCGACGAAGATCCACCCGAACGTCCTGTCGCAGTGCGACAACCTCGGCGTGATGAAGATAAGCACCCCCCGGGACCTCGTCGAGCTGGCGGATGTTTTCGGCTACGCGCCCGAATCTCTCCTGCGCCAATCACCGACCTTTGTGCAGGGTCAGGCGCTCTTCGCCGGTGGTTTCGTCGAGCGTCCCACTCTCGTGCGCGTGGCGTCGAGGGTGACGGAGGAGGGCGGGTCAGACGTGCGGGTTCCGCTGTAACGCTGCGCCGTGCGCGCTGCGCGCTGCGCCGTGCGCGCTGCGCGCTGCGCCGTGCGCGCTGCGCGCTGCGCGCCGTGCCCAACACCTCAGCGTTGGAGAACCACCTACGACCCAACCCGCGGCAGCAGCCCCAGTTCCATCGCGAGCGTGACCGCCCGTGTGCGGTCGTTCACCCCGAGCTTCCCAAAGACGTGCAGCAGGTGCGTCTTCACCGTCGCCTCGCTCACGAAGAGGGACTGCGCAATCGTTCGATTGCTCTGCCCCTGCGCGACCAGTGCGAGCACCTGCGCTTCCCGATCGCTCAGGCTCGCGGCGACAGCGGGTGGCGCCGCGGTCCGGCGCACCAACAGGGCAGCGACAGCCGGCGAGAGCGCGACCTGCCCGCGCGCTACCGACCGGATGCCCGCCAGAATCTCCTCGTGCGGCGCTGCCTTGAGCAAATACCCGCTCGCGCCCGCTTCGATGGCACGCAGAATGCTGTCGTCCGATTCATACGTGGTGAGAATGATGATGCGGATGTCGGGTGCCGCCGCGACAACCCGCGCTGTCGCCTGATCGCCGTCCAACCGGGGCATGCGCAGATCCATCAGCACCAGATCGGGTTTCAGCTCGAGAGCGAGCGTGACCGCCTGCTCGCCGTCAGCGGCCTCGCCAACAACCTCCAGATCCGTCGTCGACTGGAGCAGGGCCACGATCCCGCTGCGCACAATCGGGTGGTCGTCGGCTACCAGGATCCGGAGCGGGCGGGTCACGAGCGCACCTGCGCCGCGCGGTCACGGGAAACTGGAGCACCAGAACTAGCACCAGAATCAGCTCCAGCACCAGCACCAGCACCCGCCGACAGCTCCAGTGGCAGAGTCGCGCGCAGCGTGGTGCCCGCCCCGGGAGCGGTCGCCACGACAAGGGTGCCACCGGCGAGCGCGAGCCTGTCGCGCATACCGGGCAGTCCGTGTCCCGTCGACTGTGCCTCGGCGTCGAAGCCGATGCCGTTGTCGGCTGCTGTCAGCACGACCGCGTCGCCGTCGGCCCGAACGGTTAGAGTCGCGACGGTGGCGGCAGAGTGCTTGCGGATGTTTGCCAGCGATTCCTGCGCCGAGCGAAGCAACACCACCTCGGCGTCACGAGAGAGTCGACCGGGACTGCCCACGTAGGCATCCGCCTCGAACGACGCATTGATGCCCGTGTCGCGGACGAACCGCTCAACAAGACGCCCCAGTGCCGCAACAATCCCCTCTCCCAGCTCCACCGGCGCTCCCGCGGTGACGAGGGAACGCGTCTCTACGAGAGCCTCGCGCGCGTTCGTTTCGAGCGCTTCCAGGCGCCGCTCGAGCGAGCCAAGATCACCGGCCTGCAGCTCCCGCTGCGCGTGCTGCGACAACATCACGATGCCGGTAAGGCTTTGTGCGATGGTGTCGTGGATGTCACGTGCGAGCCGTTCCCGTTCGCTGGTAGCTCCGGATTCCCGGTGCAACTGCGCCAGGCGCCCCTGTGTGACGGTGAGCTCGTCGAGCAGCAGCTGGCGCTCGTCGCTGAGCTGTTCGATCCGGGTCATCCAGATACCCAGCGCTACGCTGCCGACGAGCGAAATCACCTCGATGGTGAGCGCCTGCTGATACGCGCTCGGTGTGCCGTCGAGCGCGTAGACAAAGCCCACGGCGACGGCTATCGCCAGGGCGGCATTAGCGATGACGGCGGCACGAATGCCCGGCATCACCACCCAGATCAGCGGAAAAGCGATGACCTGGATGGTCGCCATGCTGGGGTTGAAGCTCGTCGCGATGCCGGATCCCAGAATCAGCAAGGCGACGAAAGGAACGGCAAACCGAGAGTCGTCCCGTGCGCGTCTGCCCAGCACCACGTAACCAATCGAGATGACGCCCAGCGTGGTCAGAACTGCTGGCGCGCTCGACCCACGCTGGCTGGCGATCAACACCAGCAGCACCATTGTCGCGGAGAAGAAGATGTCCCACCACGGCGCTCCGGACTGACGCGCAGGCCGCGCTTCGGACTCGCGCACTGGCCGCCCTTCGGATTCGCGCACAGGCCGCGCTCTGGGCACTGGCCGCGCTCTGGACCCACGCACCGGCCGAGCTCCTGGCTCGTGCACGGGCGATCCTGCTGGGGTCGTCACCGGGACATCCCACCCTTCCGCATTCAGCTGTCTTTACGAATCCACCGGAACGTCAGCCGCGACGCGATGAGCCCAACCACCAGCCAGACGACCAGCACGATTGCGACTCCGGTGAGGCCCCATTCTCCCCCCTGCTCCTGGCTGGCAAAGCTGTCAGGCAGGAAGACGGAGCGCATGCCCTGCGCCATCCACTTCAGCGGAAACACCGACGCGACGTTCTGAAGCCACTCGGGCAGCATCGAGAACGCGAGGTACACACCGCTGATGAATTGCAGCACGAGCACGATGGGAATGATCACCGCCGTTGCGCTCTTGCCCGTGCGCGGAATCCGCGAAAGTGCGATGCCGAGCACCGCCGACGTGAATATGCCGAGCAGGTACACCCAGGCGAACGTGACCCACTTATCGCCGTCGGTAGGCAGCTCCACATCGAAGGCAAACCGTGCGATCAGCAGCAACAGTCCAATCTGCAGCATCGAGGTGAGGAGCACCTGTCCGATCTTTCCGATGAAGTACGACAGCACCGGCAGCGGCGTTCCGCCGAGGCGTTTGAGGGTGCCATCTCCTCGCTCCACCGCGATGTCCACCGCCAGGTTCTGCACACCGCTGAGCAGGATGCCCGCAGCGATCATCCCCGGGAGGTAGAAGGCGGCCTGTGAGATTCCGCCCGTGCCGTCCGCGTTCGTGCCGACGTTGCCCGTGGCGCTGAACGCCACGGAGAAAATCGAGAGCATCACAATCGGAAAGAGGAAGGTGAAGAAGATGGTGTCACTTTGGCGGAAGTAGACCCGGGTTTCGTAGGTGGCGCGGGTGACGCCGAGGGCGATGGTGTTCATGCGAGCTCCTTGGCGAGATCAGTTGCGGATGCTGCGGCGGCACTAACGAGTCCGAGGTACACGGACTCGAGGCTTGGACGGATGACCTCGAGCCCGTCGGGCTCTTTTCCAAGACGAGCGAAAAGCGCTGCAACGGTGTGGGCGGGTTCGCTCGTGCGTTCCTCGTGCAGCCCGCCGGAATCGCGCCACCGCACGATCGGCACCCTCGCCGCCGGGCCGCCGATTTCGTTGATCTCCCCGATCTCGATGAGGCGCCCTGCCGAGATGATTCCCGCGCGATCACCGAGCTGAGCGGCCTCGTCGAGGTAGTGGGTGGTCAGCAGGATGGTGGTGCCCTCACGCTTGAGCTCTCGGATGAGTTCCCAAAATTCGTGCCGGGCTTCTGGGTCGAACCCGGTCGTCGGTTCGTCGAGGAAGAGCAGTTCGGGCCGCCCGATAACGCCCAGCGCGACATCCACCCTTCGACGCTGCCCACCGGACAGCGCTTTTATGCGTGTCTTGGCCTTGCTCGTCAGCCCGACCGCAGCGATCGTCTCGTCGACATCGCGCGGATTGGGGTAGAAGCGGGCGAAGTGGGTCAGTTGCTCGTGCACGGTGACGTTGCCGCTCTCCCCGGTGGACTGCAGCACGATCCCGAGCTTCGCTTTCCACTCGAGGCCACCATGTTGGGGGTCCACCCCGAGCACTGAAACGTCGCCACCGGTGCGGTCGCGGTAGCCCTCGAGAATCTCAATCAGGGTGCTCTTGCCCGCGCCGTTCGGCCCGAGCAGAGCGAACGTCTCTCCGCGCGCTACATCGAAGCTGACCCCGTCGAGGGCGGTGAACTTGCCATAGGTCTTGCGGATGTCGCGCACCCGAACATGAGCGGAAGAATCAGTCATGGCTCTATAGTGATCGCTCCTCAGGCTGACCGAAACGGTCGATCGGCCAAAGCTCCTATCAACCGAATGGTGGATGCCGCGGGGGCAACGGTGCGCCGACATCAGTAGCCGAGAAGCGGACCAGCTGTTTCATTGCTTCGCTCCGTGACGCCATCTGTCGTGGTGTCTGCTTCGGGTCGACGGATGTCGGCGGGACAAGCCAGTAGGTTGCCCGATCTCGATGGATCTCCCACCCCTGATTGTGCAGCTGCAGATGGTGATATTTGCACATAAGAATGCCGTTGGCGATGTCCGTGCGCCCGTTGTCCCGCTTCCACTGTTCGACGTGATGAACTTCAGTCCAGGAGGGCGGCCGGTCACAGCTCCCGTTTCCGTCGACGTCGCCGCTCCTGCATCCACCATCTCTGGCGGATATCGCGATTCTTTGCTTTTGGTTGAACAGGCGTTGCTCCCGTCCCACGTCGAGCGGCTGGCCCGAATCGTCGACCGGAATCTCACTGGTGCTGCCCGCGCACGTCAGCCGCGCAACTGTCTCGGGTGACACCGGATCGCGCTGGCCTTCGAGCCACCCCGGGCCGAATGTGCTCCCTGCCGGAGCGATGCGTTCGATGCCACTGTCTGCACTCGCTCGCCCATCTGCGCCCGCATCCGCATCATCCCCTGCGCCCGCATCCGCATCATCCCCTGCGCCCGCGGGCTGCGATGCCATCTGGCGCGGCGGACGGGTCGTGAGGATGCGCACCGCGGGCGCTCCTGTGCCGAGCAGCGCGGAGGAGTCCGCGTCGACGCCGATGCGGAGTAGCTGCGCGAACTCGTCTGACGCGAGCTGCTCGGTCGACCGGGCATCCGCAAGAATTCGGTCCGCATGGTGTTGAACCGCGGTGCCCGCACCGTGCCGCGGACCTCCTCGGCGCGGGGACGTCACCCGGTCGAAGACCTCTCCCACTCCGGCGGCCGTCTCGGGGTCCATGAGCCAGACCAGACGAGACATCCCATCCTTTTGCTGCACGAAGGTGAGGGACCGCTTCTGCCGTCGCTCCTCTTCACGCAGGCCGATGCCGGCGAGATCGAGTTCGTCGCGTGCTCGCCGCGCTCGCTCCAGAAGCAGATCAGGATCGAGGGACTCCGCCTCGACGACCAGGCGCCGTGCGGCGCTCAGCAGCGCGCCTTCGGGAACGCCCTCGGTCGGGGTGCCGAGACCGCGCTGAATCGACTCGGCGGCAGCCAAGGACAAACCATGGGTGAGAGCATGCCCGACGGGAGCGAGCCATCCTTGCGCCGGTGCGAACACCGCGCCCGTTATGGGGTCGATTGGTGAAGCGCCATCCGGGGTGGGTGTAGCGGCGATTTGCGTGTCGTGAATGAGGCGGCCTCCGCGAAGAGCCTTCGCAGCGTCCTGCCCGGGCAACCGCCCGACCACTTTCGCCATCTGGATGGGTGTCCGATGGCCCTGCTGTCTCGCTAGCCCTGCGGAGCCGAGCTCCGGGGCCGATCTGCGTTCCAATTGACCGGACACGATCGCGAGACAGGCGTCGGCGAGCCGGTGCAGTTCTGCCGACTGGCCCAGAAGGCCCACGATCGCGTCGTTAGCGAGCCGATCGTAATCAACGACACTTGTTGGAATCTTCCTCAATGCTTCGATCGCTGCGGCAAATGCCGCTGTCACCTCGAGCCCATCTGTGCCAGGTAGCTGTAATCCTTCAGGGTCGAACAGCAGCGAGGCATCGCCCGGCGCGAGACCCGCCACGCTTCCGCGCGCGCCGTCAGGCGCAGCGGCACCCGCCGCGTGAGAGGGCTGAAAGCCTCGAAATGCCATGGATCAAGTCTTCTCTGATCTACTCCCGCGTGACCCGGCTGTCGCAAATCGGTGTGGAGCATCTTTCCCATAGGCGCTGTGGAGGACGAGTCCGACTGGCGGTGAGCCCGCGAACGTGCAGCGGCCAGACCGTCAAGGTGGCCGCCGTCAGCCGCTAAAAGTGGCCGCGGTCACCCCGCAAACCTGGCCGCGGTCACCCCACGAACGTGCCCGCGGTCACCCCACGAACGTGCCCGCGGTCAATCGCGGCAGCAATATGTCGCGCGTGAGCGGCGCGAGAGGCAGCGCGGTTGCCTCCGCCGGCTCGACCCAGACGATTTCTTCGATCTCGGCGGCAGCAGCGACCGTCAGCGAGATCACCCGCGGGAGCGCGAGGTAGAAGGCCTCCGCGTCGACCACGTGGTCGTGCTCGTTCGCGGCAGCGGCGGAGAAACGTCCCCAGTATTCCAGCGCATCCGCGTCGACGACGAGTCCCAGTTCTTCACCAAGCTCACGCACGAGCGCCTCGGACGGCGTCTCCCCGTCGTCGATTTTCCCACCGGCCTGCATAAAACGGGCGGTTCCGCGCTTGCGGACGAGAAGCGCGAGTCCAGCGTCATCCACAATCACGGCAGCGGCTATGCGGATTGTGCGTGGGCCATCTCCCAGCGGCAGATCGAGGTTCACGGTGGCTCCGTCGGAAGTAGAGGTTAGAGAACAACGTCCCACAACGTAGTCGACAATGGCCCAACATTTTCTGGCCTATGGGGAGCACTATGGATGGATGATGGAATTTCGAGACGGCAATGGCAAGTATGAACTCGTCGACAGGGGCACCGTAATTGGCGTCAGCGTCTACCGCGATTCCGGCAACAGGAGGCTGTTCACCCATACCGAGATCGATTCCGAGTACGCGGGCAAAGGACTCGCGAGTCAGCTGGTCAAGTTTGCCCTCGACGACGTTCGCGCGAAGGGCAAACGAGTTGTCGCGATCTGCCCGCTGGTCGTTTCTTTCATCGCAAAAAACCCGGACTATGCCGACCTCGTCGACGAGATTCGCGGCGTCGACTGAGCACCGACTGTTCCCCCTCACCGGCTACCCACTGACTGGCTACCCACTGACTGGCTAACTGGCGACCTGCCCGCCGACTGTCTGCCGGGCTGACGGGCTACCCGGCTGCCCGGCTGCCGGGCTGACGGGCTACCCGGCTACCCGGCTACCCGGCTACCCGCTGCCTACCGTACTGGCTGGCTGGCCTCTCGAATCTTGTCGGAGATGCGGGTCAGCTGTGCCACAGCGTCGGTCGGCGAAAGCCGAGCCGTGCCGACCAGCTCGACCGTGCGCAACAGGTCGAGGTGCTCGGCCGCGGCCAGGCCGGCGATTGATCGCGGCGCGCTGTCGATCGCGGCTTGCGCTCGCAATCTTGCCTCAAGCGACTCACTCGTCCAGTGGAATCCGACTTTGCTCATGTCGGGACTTTAACCCCACCCGGGCGCGACCTAAACCCCTCTTATCCAACTATTAGTGGGTTGACAGACAGTGTTCACCCTGTGCTTAAGCACAGTGTTAAGCACGGGCGAGAAACCGGCACTGTCAAGCCCCTGCACCTCCGCCGTTCGCGACGGTACCGTGGCATCTCATACCGCTCTGCGTTGCGCTGTGCGGAGCACGCACGGTGGGGCAGCGCTGTGAGAACAGAAAGGAGCGGGGCAATGGGCACCCTGTTCTACGGCGAACGCACAGACATTACTTTCGAGGACCGCACACTCTTCCACCTGCAGATTGTCATGGGTGCGAAACTTCGACGCGGCGAGTCCTTCTTTTTCACCTGGAAGGAGGATGTCGCGACAGGCAGTGGCCGGGGGAGCATCTGGATACAGCACTCCATTCCCCTCGTGTTTACGCTCCGTACCAGCCGCCCCATCGCCGTGAACCGTCGATGGCTGGAACAGCTCACCATCTCCGCAAACTCAGCGCAGGGATTGTTCCTCTCCGAAGAACCCCTCGAGGAAGCCGATTCGACGCCGGAAGCCGTCCATCGCCACGAAACGCAGTCGCACGGTCATTCCACCCGCGCCCCCCTCCCGCGCACTGGAGCCACGTCGACCACTCGCACGCCCCCCGCATCGCACGCCGTGGGCTCCACGCACACATCGACCCCCGTCGGCGCGCGCTAGCTCCTTCGGGCTGCGCCCAGCTGCCTCGCCAGCCCGCAACCGGCGCCAGACCGGCTCTTTCGCTACGCTCGCACTAGGCGCACGGCGCGAAGGAGGCTTGTTGTGGCACGGATCACCCACCTGTTTCGGTATCCCATCAAGGGTCTCAGCGCGCAACCTGTCAGTCGCGTCTCCCTGCGCCAGGGCGGCGGGTTTCCCGGCGACCGCATGTTCGCCTTGGCCCGCCCTGACGGTCTCTACAGCGAGACCCGGTTCGTTCCCCTGCCCAAGCGGCAGTACTTCATGTTGATGAAGGACGAGCGGCTGGCAGGCCTGACCACCCACCTTGACGTGGACACTCTCGATCTGACCGTCCGAGTCCGCGGCAACATCGTGCTTGAAGCAAACCTCGGCACCCCGGCGGGCATCCTCCAGCTGCGCCGCTTCTACGCGCGGGTACTCGACCTGCCGTCCGACGCCCTGCCGGTGTTCGCCCAGCAGCCCGGCTACAACTTCAGTGACAGCGCCAAGGCCTCGCGGCAGCTCATGAACTCCCTCTCGTTCATCAATCTCGCCTCCGTGCGTGATCTCGAACAGCGCATCGGGCGCCCCGTCGACCCGCTACGTTTTCGGGCGAACGTCTACCTCGACGGGCTCGAACCGTGGGAGGAGCGGCGGTGGTTCGGCGGGGAGTTCTCCGCCGGCTCCGTTCAGTTTCGCGGCCTCGAAGAGACGACGCGGTGCGCGGCGACCGAGGTGGATCCGCTCACTGCGCGCCGAGACATCCCCCTGCCCCGCCTGCTCGTTGAACACTACGGCGACGACGTGCTGGGCTTCTTCGCGGAAATTCTCGCGGACGGTGAGCTGCACATCGGCGATGAGGTGACCGTGGCCGCGCAGCCGAGCGTCGGCGATGCTCTGCGCGTCGGCGGTGCACCCCGCGTCGGCACTGCACCCCGCGTCGGCGATGCTCTCGCTGAAGCCAGCGACATACCCTTCCCGGTGGTCCGGTGACCACCACCCGCCTCGCCGTGCGCATTCTCGACAAACGCGCCCTCACCGCATCCGTGTTCTCCTTCACCCTGGGTGCAATTGATGAGGCGGGGGCGGATGTCGCTTTGCCCGCGTTCGACGTCGGTGCCCACATCACCGTGGCGACGCCCGGTGGCGCGTCCCGCAGCTACTCGCTGAACAACGATCCCGCCGACCGGTTTCGCTACGTCATCGCCGTTCGTCGGGCGCCGGACGGACGCGGTGGATCCGCAAGCCTGGTGGATGACACGGCCGTCGGTGACACCCTGTTCATCTCAGAGCCGCGGAACACGTTCCCCCTCCATGCGGCTTCGCGCTATCTGCTCATCGCCGCCGGAATCGGTATTACCCCGATTCGGGCGATGTTGCGGTCCATTCTCGCCGTCGGAATCAGCGACGTGCACCTGGTCTACCTGACGCGTTCCGTCGAGGAGACAGCGTTTTACGACGAGCTGACCGACCCGGCGTTAGCCGAATTCGTGACGGTTTACCATCGCGCAGAGCACAACGGCGTGCCGTTTGACTTCTGGCCGCTGGTCGCGGACCCCGGCGAAAGCGCCGCCGACCGCCGCATCTTCTGCTGCGGTCCCGAGGCGCTGCAGGACGAAATTCGCGCGCTGACCATGCACTGGCGCCCCAGTGCCGTTCACTTCGAGGACTTCAACGGAGTCTCCGCGTTCGGCGAACTGACTTCCCCCTTCACCGCCGTGTGGCACCCGTCCGGCCAGCGCATCGCCGTGTCGACCCAGGAGACACTGCTCGACGCGCTTCGGCGGGAGAACATTGAGGTACCGAGCTCATGCGAGAGCGGCACCTGCGGCACCTGCCGGATCAGGCTCATCGCCGGCGCTGCCCTGCACCGCGATGTCGTGCTGGACGCCGACGAGCGAGAGCACTACCTGATGCCGTGCGTGTCCCGCGCGGACGCCGCATCCGTAGACGCGGGAACCGCGGACGCGCGATCCACGGGCGAGCGAGCTGGCGACGCGCCCACTGGCGAGGCAGCTGGCCACGCGTCCGGCGCAGAGGCAGCTGGCGACGCGTCCGGCGCAGAGGCAGCTGGCGACGCGTCCGCCGCCGGCGCCAACGAGCTCATCGTGGGTCCTCTGGACGCGCAGGAGCGCTGAGCTGCACCATCGATCCGCGCCGCAACACTCCCCTGCCGGGCGCCGCCTGACCGCGTCCTTCCAGGCAGCGCGCGATCACAACCCGCACCAAGACTGCGTAGCCAACTCCAGCCGTTATCGCCACCAGCACGCCTGCGGGCGGGGCCAGACGGGCAAGCAATACTGAACCGATTCCGTAGGACAGCACGGCGAAACCCACCGCGGCGCCGACCCACCCAGCCGTCCGGGAGAACCAGCCCTGTCGACCACCGCTCTTTGGGTACAACATGCCCGAACCTTCCGCCTTACCCCCACGTGCACGCTACGGTCGTGGGCGCCGAAGACACAGTGCTTGCGGACCGGGCGGGGCCCCGCTAACGGTGTCGCGGGGCCAGAGTCGCGCCAGCGCCCAGGCCCTGACTCGCACCAGTGGGCGACTGCCCCGAATCGTGCCTCCGGGCTACGACCAGAGTCGCGCGAGCGGGCTCTCCTCCAGCTGGTCGAGCAGCTCGGCGACGTCGCTGTAGGTGGCGATCGCTCCGGCGTCGACCAGTTCTGCACGCGAGACGCCTCCGGTCAGCACCCCGATGCAGGTGACGCCCGCGCTGACCGCCGCCTCGACATCCCACACCGCATCCCCGATCATGATCGTGTTTGACGGGGCAGCACCCGCCTTGCCCAAGGCCACGGCAATGATGTCCGGTGCGGGCTTCGCCGTCTCGACGTCGTCGCCCGAGGTGACCTCGGCGACGTCATCCTCGATGTCGAGAACCGCTCGCAGGTGCTTCAGTTCGGTTTCCGGGGCGGAGGTAGCCAGCACAACCGTGACACCACGCTCAGCGAGCGCCGCGACCAACTCGCGCCCGCCCTCGAAGGCACGCAGGCGGGGCACCATGTCTTCGTAGTAGGACGAGTGCAGCTCGGTTGCCCGTGCAGCGAGGTCGGCGGCGGAGGAGGAAGGTTGCTCAGGCAGGAGGGCGTCAAGGAGTTTCTCCGAGTCCATACCGATGCTCCGGTGCAGACGCCAAGTGTCCACCGGCACGTCAAGATCGGCGAAGGCGTGGGCCCAGGCCTCGACGTGGAGATAGTTCGAATCGACCAGGGTTCCGTCGATGTCGAAGAAGACAGCACGGACCGGAGCCGTTTGCGCGGAGGATCGGTTAGCCATCCGGCTATTCAACTCGGACGAGATGCCAAACTCCTAGGCGTTATTCAGCGCGGCCAGTGAGTCGGTCAGTGAGCCAAATCGCAGGCGTTCGCCGGGACTGCGCAGGCGGGTCAGCTCGTAGTGCCAGCCACGCTTCTCGACGTAGCCAAGCACCCGTTGGGCATCGCCCTGCGGCAGGTCGGCGTCGCAGACACGCCATTCGTGGTCACTCAGTTCCATAACTTCCAGCCGTTGGCGAACGGTCATTGCGGGGTACGACACGCTGTTCCAGCTCTCTGACGGGTGGCCACAGTTTGTTTCTCAGCGAGGCCACGTCGGCTATCAGGTGCGCGTCGACCTCCGGAGCGCTCACACCGCGCAGTCCGGGTCCAGCACCCCCTGATTTGATGTCCCCATCGAAACACAGCCGCCGAGACGCGTCCATGGACTTGACAGCGCCCCTTTTTGCTGTCATCCGAATCGGCGTTCCTCGCCACGTCACCCACAGCCGCTGCCGGTGCTTGTGTCCCTACGAGTCCGAGGTCGAGCCTGCGGTAACAGGGCGGCGGCGCAGAAAACTCAGGTCAAAAGCCACAGCGCCGAGCTGAATTGAGAGAGAACCCGTGACCGAGACATCCACCCAATAAATGTCTGGACACAGTCATCGCGGAAACAGGCGACACCGGATTTTGTTGCGTACGAATACGCCACCCTTCGGGCGCCCCGCGAGCTGGAATCGGTCCACAACGAAACCTTTTGCATTGTTGGCTGGGTCGTTAGGGGTATAAAAGCGTTGGATCGGGCATTTGCGCTTCAGGCCGACCAGCTGATCCTGTGAATTGTTTCAGCCACGCACGCGTCACCGCCAGCGGAACCACCCGGGTGAGCCCGCTCATCGACAGCAGTACGAGATTGTGTTCGAGGCCGGTGAGCGGGCGAGTCACCATCTACATCCACCTTCCGCACTGGGCTGCTGCACCAGACTTCTGCACCAGCCGGGAGGACTTCAGGTGAGCATTCCGGGAGGGTTCCGGCCAGCGCACTTAGTAGCCGGAGTAGGTCGTGGCGAGGTACTTCTTTGCGCCAGTCTCCACACAACTGGTCATCTTGTCGCCGAACCCGTTCCATTGGTCACGCGCATCTCCGGTGTACATCGATGGATTGGAGAGGAACGCGTTCACCAATGCCGCAGCTTCGTCACCGGCGAGTTTGCCAAAGACGGCGCTGCCCGGCAGCCGGATCGGTGCTCCACCCTTGCCGGCGACGTCGTTCGCCAGTTGGGTCTTCATCGCCGCCACGAGCTCTGCGGGACTCGAGTCTTTTGAGACCGTCACCGTACCTGGGGTCAGTGACACGCTGTCGAGCACGCTTTCTCCGTGCGCAAACTTGTTCAAGCAGGTGGACAGGAGGCTAAGTGCATCAAACTGGGCCGCGATCACCTGGGATCCCTTGTCGAAGCCATCGGCGACTGCGCCACCGGCGCCTATCGCGCGCAGACCAACGGCGACACCCTTCAGCGCCCAGCCTGCCGCTTTGACAACGAACGCGTTTGCGAGCAGCACCCCCGTAGCAAAGGTCATCACAGCGGAAACAACACGACCCGCGACGCTGCTCAGGACGTTGCCGAGCTTCTCAACGTCTGAGTAGTTGTGGATGTCGGCTTCGACGTAGCGGTCGCGGTCGATAATCACCCACGCGGTCTCGCCCTCCTCAGCATCGACGCCCTCCCAGCCATCAAAACGATCGGCGTCCTCGGCCTGCAGTTCTACCTGGGCGCCTCTCAAAAACCTGTTGGCGGCACCACCAGGGCAGTTGCCCGCTGTGGTGATCGAGGCGTCACCAACGGACAGCGTGAAACACACCGTCTGGAGGTTGAACTCGGTCGGACCAGAAACCACACCGGCCGCGCTGACCGTGCGCACCGGACCGATTCCTTCGGCGTTGCCGATGACGGAGTAGCCGAACTCGCCCTCGGCAGAGATCACTGTCTTGGTTGTGCGGTTGTGGCGCGTCCACAGCGGCGGGCATCCACCGTCGTCTTCCACGAGAGCGGTCGCAAGCTCCCGGCTCGGGATTGTGACAGCGCCGGAGTCATCGTGAATCCGCACCTCCACACCCAGCGGCGCGCAGTACTCGAGGCGGTAGGGCAGAGTGCCAACCACCTTCGCGACACCCGCGACATAGGTGTCACTCGTCACATCCGTCGTGAGAGCCGTGAGGCCCGGCGCACCATTGATGGGTATCGGATTGAGCTCTACCGTCTGGCCCGGAGCGATCAGGTTTTTGTCGTTGCAGAACGGTTCATCGGCGGAACCCGGAAGGATGACGAACCCACCGCCCTGCGGCAGCGTCACGTTCGGCGCAGCACAGTTCAGCATGGACCAGTCAGCGGTGACGGTGATGCTGCCCACAACCTTCTCGAGATCGAGCACAGGACCATCCGCGCGCCCGACCAGCGACGCGACGTCACCGCGAGAAGCGTGCACCATGGTCGACAATCCGGTGGTTGTGTCAGTTGACCAGTAGACCTGCGACGCGCCCAGCATAAAGTCGCGACCCCCGAAGCGGGCAGACACCCGGGCCTCGTCTGTTTCAACGTCGACCCGTCCCGAAGCTACGAACGAGTTGGTGACAGATTTCACGTGGTAGAAGCCGCTGGGAGTGAACGTGGACGTGCGCTCCTCCGCGATACCACCACAGCCGGTCTCGGTGCCCCAGCCGGTGGCGAAGGCGCCCTCAGGAACTCGTTCTTCCGTTGTTTCGTAGGAAGCGATCAATGACCGCGAGATGACGGTCACGGAGACACACTCCACGCGACTGAACCGGGCGGTTACCTCGAAACGGGCCGTTTCAGGAACCTCCACGGAGAGGGTTCGCTCCACCTTTGTCTGACTCAGTCTTCCGACGGAAACAACCTTTCGTTGCTCGTCGGTGAGTGGCACAATCCCGCTGCTTGTCAGCCAGGATTCGAGCACAGTGTCGTCGTCGGCGGTGGCGATCACACTGAGGCGGGTGCCCGGAACGTATCCGGGACTGCCGTCGTAGGCGACACATTCGCCGGTGGCGGGCAACAGGTTAGCGCTGGCCAGGGGACGAACCGCGCTCAGCAGGCTCACGTTTCCCCCATCCGGCTGCAGAAAATCGGTGCGCACGCAGTCCTGAACAGAGAACGTTGCCGACACCGTGCGGTCGGCATCCATCGTGACCTTGCCGACCACCTCGTTCACCATGGTGGCGCCCACAAATGGGCCGTCGAGCACGTATTTTGGTTCCTCGGTTCTGGCATCCGCTCGCACGTACACCACCGTTCCGGCGGCGTACCGGGGCCTGGAGTTGTTCCAGTCGACGATCTCCTCAGCGGTGGGCATGTTCGGATCGGTGCAGTTGGGCGCGGTGATCGCCGTGAGCCTCCCGCCCGCGGACTGGCTCTCAATACGGGAGGGCGTCACCTGCAGGGTGAAGCACTCAACGACCGGAAGCGTGCCGACAGCCATCAGTGTGGTTTCGCCCGTGATCACCAACACGAGCGGTACCGACCGGTCAGTCAGGTCAGCACCGTTGAGGGTCCAGTGGTCGAAGATGTTCCCTTCGGCCACGATCGGAGTGACCCGCAGGGTGGACCCGGTGCGAACGCCGGTCTGGTTGCCTCCACAGCGCGTGGCCGAGGTGTAGTCGACGGTGCCGTCGATAAACGGGTACACACACAGGCTCGCCGACTGCGTTGTGCCGTCGACCGTGGCCGGCGGGGCGCCGTCAAAGGACACAAACCGCACCGAGTAGTTGGTGGTGATGGGGGTGCTGACCGCCTTTGTTGTCGGGGTCAGCGTGCAGCTGCCCGCGAGCGCGGGTCCGCTGCACGCGGCGTTGGCGATCGTGACAGCGACGGTGCCGGAGGCCGGCTGGGCGCTGGTACGGGTGCTCCAGGTGGCGGTGATGGGTTCGCCGTAGACCCAGTCCTCGATCGTGGGCGAGAAGCTGACCGTGAGCGCCGAGGTACGGGGAGCCGCGGTGAAGGTGACCTGGCTGGTCGACGTTGTGTTGTTCGAGTCTCCGGAGTACACAGCGGTGAACGTGTTTATTCCCGTGCGCACCTCGCTGCCCGGAATAACGCAAGGCACGTCCTGCACACAGCGCACACCCGCAACCGTCAGTGTGCCGGTGGGGGCGGGGCTGCGCTGGGGACCTTCCTGCACAATCCTCGCGGAGACCGTCACGGGCTCCCCCGCACGGGCAGACGACATCATGACCACAGAAACCGAGGTGGGACGAATAAGCACGGAGGCAGTCGCTGTAGTCGATGCGGCGCTGGTGTCGATCCCGTCGCCCGGAATCGAGGCGGTGACGTTCAGCGAACCAACCTGGCTGGTCGGCACCGACACGGTCCCGCGGAATGGGTCGGTACCTGTGCCCCTGGTGAGGGAAATCTTCCACGGCATACCGTCAATGACCACGGTCGCTGCCTGGGAACGGGACAACCCGTCGTAGCCGCCGCTGGGATAGGCGGTTATACCGACGTTGAGAGTCTGGCCCACCACCACCGACGGGATGTTCAGTGCCAGGGTGGTCTCGGGCGCCGCGACCACAATGACCAACGGGGCGCTGGTAGCAATCCCGCCCAACGTGCCGTAGCTTGCGGAGGCGACAATGCTGAGCGCGCCTGGGCGCAGGTTGCTGACCCGGAGCTCACCCCTGTAGCCGTTTCCGCTTGCGGTGTCGTTCAGAGTGACCTGACCAAGATATGCACCGTTGCCGTCGCGTACGTCGACGATCGCGCCCACGGCCAACCCGGTTGATCCGGGTGCGATCCACTCGGCCGTGACCTGCACCAGAATCGCGCCGCCCGCTACGGGGTCTCCGCGTGAGGTGACCACCAGGTTCGGCACGATCCGCACGGGCGCTGCCACGGTCACCGGAACGGTGGACGAGTAGGCGGTCGCCATTTCGCTCTGTGGGGTGAAAAACACTGCCGCGCCGATCTTGTGCGCGCCTTCAACGTCAATCGTCACCACGGCATCGCCGTGGCCAGCCTGGTCAAGAGTGGCACTACCGATGGTTCGCACGTCACCGTTGGGAGCGGTGTCGGTGATCATCACTGCCGAAACCGTCGACACCGGAACGTTGGTGACGTCTACGTTTACGGCGAAAGGTGTGCCGCTGAAGACATCCATCGGAGCGCTCACAGAAACGCTGGGGGTATATGGCGGAAGCACAAGGTCCGGAACCATGTCTCCACGCCACGCGTAGGTTCGGTCTGGGCCCTGGGTGTTCGAGAGGAACTCGATGCCCAAAGGTGGGAACGGGTCGGGGAGAATCACCCGAAATTGAACGGAGCCGTTGATGAGGGGCTCCCGCGCGATCATGGCGCCACCCACGTCACTGAGTTGCACAACGCCGGACGGCACCGGGCGCCCTTCGGCGGCGGGGTAGGTGACCGTGAGGTAGCGCTCGAGGGGATCGGACAGGTCGCCCGACCAGATCATGCTGGGCGCGGGCAGCTGCACCCGGGAGAGCTGCACGTGTGTTGTGCCCGATGAACCAGAGTAGAGAAAACTGGAATCGAAGTACGACGCTTCCGCCACGATCGTTGCGGTGTCGTCCGCACCCAGGTCGTCCGCGGTCGGAATCCATGTGAAGGAGGCGGAGCGCGAGGCATTCACTGCGGCGGAACCGAGGAGCTTGTTTCCCGCGTAGAACGTGACACGACCCACTGTCGGGGTAGCGCCTGTACTCGTCCGCACGCTCGCAGAGAACGTGACGGGCTTGCCGAACTCCATGCCCGACTGGCTGGTCATCAGCGTCATCGTTGTTGGGGCGGTCGTCACCCGAAGTGAAGCAGCTGTTGCGGTCGCTTCCGCGTTAAGCCCGTCGCCCACCACAGTGGCCGACACAACGTGGTTGCCCGGACGAAGCCCGGTTACGTTTACGGTCGCGGCCGCGGCGCCACTGACAATCTGGATAATTTCCGACGACAGGAGCGCGTTTGTCGCGGTGTTGCGCACCTCGAGGGTGCGCGGCCCGTCGAGAGACGAGGCCACGGTCACGCTAAGCGGTGCCGGAATGCCGTACTCAATCGACGTCGTCGAGAAAGCCGCCGTCACGCTGGTTGCGGCAGCGACTGCCCGCAGGAACGGTGACGGCGCCACGGCGGGGGCCGCCCCCGGGGCTGCGGTCGGAGCAGGTACCGGGGCAGTATCCGGAGCAGGCTCCGGGGCCGGAGCAGTAGTCGGGGCAGGTTCAACCGTCTGCACCACGGGGCCGGAGGTGCTCACACTGGCCGTCGCATCCGCGGGGGTGTACTCAAACCGGAACGAGCGCTCGCCCACCTCAAGCGACACATCAACCAGTGCAGCGGTTGCGATGGACGCGATGTCGCTGGCGACGAGGGCAGTCGGCAGGCCGAACGCTACGTCTCCGTCGAAAAACTGGACAGAGCCCGCGGGGGTTCCGTCGTCGCTGGCGTCCGCAGCATCCACCTCGGCGCTGACCGTGAACAACGATCCGTCCGAGGTGGCGCTCGGCGTGATGCTCGCGGTAAGCACGGGCTCGCCGATGACGGCGGCGGAAGCGGGCGCCGACACGGTGCCGGGAACAATCGCGAGCACCATGGCTGCCACCACCAGCATGGCGACCTGGGTGAACCGCTGGCTGCCGAGGCGCCAGCCGCGCCGCGCCTCCGTGATTGGGGCAACGGGTGTGGTCGGCGGCAGAATCACCGCGACGATGAATCCGAGGCATGCCACCAGCAGGGCAAGAGCGACGGCGGTCGCCAGCAACCCCAGACCGTCGTGTCCTGCTCCTTCGAGCGCGCTGGACGCGGCGGTGCCTGCCCAGGTGAGCGCGGTGGACACCCCGGCGGCCACAATCACGTTCGCGAGCAGGGGCAACCAGCGCGCGGTCACAATGGCCACGGCCGCCCGCAGGAGCCCTCGGAGTCCGCGTGGACGTTCCAGGGATGCCGCAATTACGGCGGGCACCAGCGCAACAGCAAACACAAGAGGGAGTAGGGGGATGCCGCAGACGAGAGCGCGGCGAACACCGGACTTGCCGCGCACACGCAACGCCAGCGCGGTCACCAGCGCTCCCACCACCAGCAGGGGCCAGGCAACAGCGGCGAGCAGGATCGCAACGATCACAAGGACGAGTGCGGCAAGCAGCCGCGGAAGCGCACGGAGCGCGGTGAGAAGGGCGCCACCCACGCGGGGCCGCACCACCACCGCGGCGACGGCGATAATTCCAAACAACAGCATCAGAACGGCGATGCCCGCCACAACGACACCCACCGTGCTCGCCCAGCCGATGGTCAACGCGGCGCTTTCAAGGTAGCCGTCGCCGACGATGGCACCCAGGCCAACTAGCAACACAATCGCGAGCAGCGGTGCCGCAATCACGGCTATCGCCGCCACGGCAGCAACCCGCCCGAGAGTAGTCGCTCGCACGGCCGACCGAAGTCGAATGTGCAACGGGGTCCATCTGGAGGACATGGTGCCGCCGATCGTTAGCGGCACAACACGGACGATCCCGGCGATTACCTCGGTCGAGAATATGGGCACAGGCGATTCACAGCAAGCCGCCCGTTCGGGGGTCACGTCGGCTCAACAACATCCCCTCGAACGTTCTCGTCTGGGGAGCTGTATGCACGCGCTGACCGAACGCGGCCGCTCGGTGCCCGGTCGGTATCTCGCTCGCTTTGCTGTCGGTGCCGATCGTGTCATCCGTGATTGTGATCAGTCCCGCCTCGACACAACCGCCGACGTTGCCAACCATCTTGCCGACCATCTCGTCGACGGCACCACGACGGCCAGCGGGGATACGCTGGGGTGTGATCCTCACCATGTTTGCCTCAAAAATCCACCGCGCTCGCGTTACCCACTCTGACCTCCACTACGTCGGCTCCCTCACCGTCGACCTCGACCTCCTCGATGCGGCGCAGATGCTGCCGGGCCAGCAGATCAGCGTGGTGGACGTCGACAACGGCGAGCGGTTCGAGACCTACCTCATCGCGGGCGAGCGCGGCTCCGGTGTGATCGGGGTGAACGGCGCCGCAGCGCACAAGGCCCAGATCGGTGACACGGTCATCCTGATCACCTACGCCGGGATGAGCCGCGCCGAAGCGCTGAGCTTCGCACCGGTTGTGGTGCACGTCGACGAGCACAACGCCATCGTCCACATCGGACACGACCCGGCCGCGGCGACCGAGGGCACCGAAGTTCCGCCGCTCTCACTTCCGCGCGGCTAAAGCCTGCTCCTACAGAACTGCACCTACAGCGACTGCTCTCACAACACGCGCCTACAGCAACACCTGCGTGGTGCGGTCGCGGCCGAGGCGTTTCGACTCGTACATCGCGGCGTCCGCGGCGCCGATCAGACCATCGACCGTCGTTGGCTCGTGGGATGCCTCGTGCACGGCGATCCCGATGCTGGCACTGACCGCAAACCCCTCGGCCTCCGGGTAGGGCAGACGAATCTCGCGATGAATGCGGGCCGCGATCGCGGCGGATTCGCGTTCACCCGTGTCGTGACAGATCACCACAAACTCGTCCCCGCCGTAACGCCCGACGAAGTCCGCTGCACGCACCGATGCGCTCAGACGCTTCGCAACCTCGCGCAGCACGGCATCTCCCTCACGGTGGCCGAGCTGATCGTTGACCGCCTTGAACCCGTCGAGGTCGATGAACATCACGGAAACCGGACGGAAGGTGTTTGCCGACGACGAGACGGCGAGCGCGATGCTTTCGCGAACGAACGCCCGGTTGGCAAGGCCCGTGAGCTGGTCATGCAGAGCGGCGTACGCGAGCTGATCCTGGGCCCGCATTCGGGTCAGTCCCTGGCTCGCCTGGCGAGCCACCGACAAAACCATCTCGGTCTCGCTCGACGTGAACGAGCGTTCGCGCCCGAAGAAAGCCGCGGTCACACCGATCGGAGTGGCGTCGTTCATGATCGGGAAAACCGCGACGCAGTGCAGCCGGGCTTCGCGGAGCGCGCTCGTCACGAGCGGATACTGTTTCCGGTCCTCGTCGCTTCTACCGACAACGACCGGCCTCTCGAGCTGCAGCACCGCGTTTCCCACGCGATTCGACTCTTCGCGGATGAGCACGTCGAGTGGGTTGGTTCCCGCGACGACTTCGAGCTCCCCCGCTGAGTTCACGAGGGCCACACACACGGCGGCCGCAACCAGCGCATCTTCGAGAATCGACGCGAGAATTTGCGCGATCAACGCCTCCGTGTCGCTCGTCGCGAAGGCCGCCGAGGCACCCTGCAGGATCGCAACTCGCGCAGAAAGGCTTTCGGCCGTGCGCTGCGCGGCGCGCAACTCCTGCTCGTAGCTGACCCGGCTGGAGGCGTCGAGTACCCCGATGCGCACCTCCGAGAGGTTGCCACGCTCGTCGAGCACGCTCGCCGCGTTGATGAGGACGGGCAGCGTCGGGCCGGCGGCCGTGACGAGCTGCAATGACATCTCGTTCGCCGTGCCCTGAAGACCCAGCACCGGACGATGCCGGGTTTCATAGAGCAGCTGCGACCCAGGCGTGAGCAGGTTCCGAAAGGGCTGGCCGACAAGCTGGTGCTCTTCGTACCCTCCCCAAGCCAGGAGCGTCCCGTTGACCCGGAGGATGAGGTCTTCGTGGTCGGTGATCAGATAGCCGAAGGGAGCGCTCTGGTACAGGGCCTCGAAGTATCCCGTGTCGGGTGAGGGCGACGGATCGGTGCTCACGACAGAAAGTCTCGGATCGCGGTGACCACCTGGTCCGGTGCCGAGAGGTGCGCGCAGTGTCCCGTCACGGGCAATACCACGAGCTTGCTGCCTGCCACGTGCTTGGCCACGTATTCGCCCACGGCCACGGGGGCGATGACATCATCGCGCGACTGCACGACGAGTGTGGGCACGGTGACGTCGTCGAGATCCGGTCGGTTGTCGGAGAGGAAGGTCACGCGTGCGAAGTGGCGGGCGATCGTCGGATCGGTCCTGCAGAAGCTCTCGTTGAGTTCATCGCTCAGCTCGGGCTGCTCGGCGGCCCCCATCATCACGGGAGCCATGGTCTCCGACCACCCGAAGTAGTTCGCATCGAGGACATCAAGGAGCCCGTCAATGTCGACCTGGCTGAAACCGCCCGTGTAGTCATCCGTGTCGACATAGCGCGGAGACGGACCGACCAAGATCAGCGCGGCAAATCGGGACGGTTCGCGGTTTGCGGCGAGCATGCCGATGATTCCGCCGACCGAGTGGCCGACCAAAACCACGTCGGTCAGGTCGAGCTGCTCGACGATCTCGACGACGTCGCTGGCGTATCCCTCGAGGGAGTCGTACTTGCCCGGACGGTAGGCGGTGACGTCGGATTTTCCCGCACCGACATGATCAAACAGCACGACCTGGTGATCGACGGCAAAATGCGGGGCGACGCGGCGCCACATGTCCTGGCTGCATCCGAACCCGTGGGCGAAGACAATGGGGCGACCCGAGCCGTGAATCGTGACGTTGTTGCGTGCCACTACATCGACCGCGCTGGACGCCATGCCACCCACCAATCTGACGCTGCCGAGCCGTGAACCTCAAGATGTTCAGAACCTCAAGATGTTCAGAGTAACGGATCTACCGACCCGTTCTGCTCGACCCGATATACGCGCAGATCGTGCGCGCACAGCAATACTCGCGGGCGCGGCAATAGGCTTGGCGAGGTCCGCCTCGCAGCGATGCGGGAGTCGCGGACCATGTACCGTTCCGGCATTCAGGAGAACCCCGTGACCGAATCCGCCCCCGTTGATCCCACTTCTAGCGACGCCTGGAAGCAGCTCGCCACAATCGCAGAGGGCTTTTCACCCGATCTGCGCGGATGGTTCGACGCGGACCCCGGACGAGCCGATCGGTACACCTTCCAGGCGGCCGATCTCACCGTCGACCTGTCCAAGGGCCTTCTGACCGAGGAGATCCTGGGTCACCTCGTGCAGCTGGCGATGGATGTCGACATCGACGGCCGCTTCCAGTCCATGATCGCCGGCGAGCACATCAACGTAACGGAGGACCGCGCGGTTCTTCACACGGCGCTGCGTCGCCCCAAGGACGGCGCGGATCTGGTTCCGCCGAAGGGCTTCGTTGTTGATGGACAGGATGTCGACGCCGACGTTCACGCGACGCTCGACAAGGTGTACGCGTTTGCCGAGAAAGTCCGGTCGGGCGAGTGGACGGGTGTAACGGGCAAGCGCATCGACACGGTCGTGAATATCGGAATCGGCGGCTCCGACCTCGGACCGGTGATGGTCTACGAAGCACTCAAGCCCTACGTGCAGTCGGGCCTCGAGGTGCGGTTTGTCTCGAACATCGACCCGACCGATGTCTACGAGAAGACGGTCGGCCTCGACCCCGAGACCACGCTGTTCATCGTCGCATCGAAGACCTTCGGCACGCTGGAAACCCTCACCAACGCCCGCCTGGCCCGCACGTGGCTGTGGGACCAGCTCGGCGCTGCCGGTGCACTCGCCGACACCGACGAGGCCCGCAAGGGCGCCGTTGCCAAGCACTTCGTTGCGGTGTCGACCGCCCTCGACAAGGTTGCGGCGTTCGGCATCGACCCCGAAAACGCGTTCGGCTTCTGGGACTGGGTGGGCGGCCGCTACTCCGTCGACTCTGCCATCGGCACCTCCGTCATCATCGCGATCGGCCCGGACAACTGGCGCGAGTTCCTCGCCGGCTTCCACGCCATCGACGAGCACATGCGCACTGCGCCTCTCGAGCAGAACGTGCCCGTTCTGATGGGCCTGCTCAACGTCTGGTACTCGAACTTCCTGGGGGGGCAGAGCCACGCGGTTCTGCCCTACGCGCAGTACCTGCACCGCTTCCCCGCCTACCTGCAGCAGCTCACGATGGAGTCGAACGGCAAGAGCGTCCGCTGGGATGGCTCCCCCACAACGACAGACACCGGCGAAATCTTCTGGGGCGAGCCGGGCACCAACGGCCAGCACGCTTTCTACCAGCTCATCCACCAGGGAACCCGCCTCGTTCCGGCCGACTTCATTGCGGTCGCCAACCCCGCCCGTCCGCTGAAGGACGAGACCGGCGATGGAGCGGGCGTCGAGCCCGGCCAGGATGTGCACACGCTCTTCATGGCCAACTTCTTCGCCCAGACGAAGGCGCTCGCGTTTGGAAAGACGGCCGACGAAGTACGCGCGGAAGGCACCAAGGAGTCCGTCGTGCCCGCACGGGAGTTCAGCGGAAACCGGCCGACCACGTCGATCCTCGCCCCGGCCCTGACGCCGAGCGTCGTCGGCCAGCTGATCGCGCTCTACGAGCACATCGTCTTCGTCGAAGGCACGATCTGGGGCATCGACTCCTTTGACCAGTGGGGTGTCGAGCTCGGCAAGCAGCTCGCGCTGCAAATTACCCCGGCGGTTCAGGGGGATGCCGCTGCGCTCGACTCGCAGGACAGCTCAAGCAAGGCGCTCATCGCGAAGTACTTGGAGCTGCGCGACTAGCTCCTCCACGATCGTGGCGTTGTGCCGCGCGTTCGGCGCGCGGCACAACGATCCGCGCAGTCACGTCCGTCGGCGCAACCGCTCTACTCGGCGTGGTCACGTCAGTCGGCGTCGTCACGTCATGTGTGAGACGGCGGAGGAGACGGCGGACACTCGGAGGAAATCGAGCTTCTCGGCGGCTTCAGATCCCGTCGCCGCCGTGTAGGCGACGATACGCAGGTCGGTACCGGCAACCGTGAACACGTCGCAGTCGACCTCGATGTCGCCGACGATCGCGTTGCGCACGACCTTTCGTTCCGACTGGTGTTCGCTCACGTCACCGCTCGCCCAGAGCTCCTGAAACCGCGGGCTCGTTGCAAGAAGGTCCTTGATCAAGGCCGTCACTCCCCGATCACCCGGGTAGCGTCCGTGCACTCGCCGCAGGTCGGCAACCAATGACGCCTCGAATCTGGCGGTCGCACCCGAGCGACTGAGGATCATCGGGTCAGTCTGAGCAGGTCCCGGTGCGCGGAAATGCACACGCAGCAAGTTCGGACGAACAGATTCATCCGCCGACGGTTCGCCGATCAGCGCTCCCCACAGGGGACTCCACGTGATGAGGTCCCACGCGGCGCTGAAGACGGCGATGGGTGTTTCGCCGAGGCGCGCGACGAGACGGGACACCCCCGGCGGGATGTGCGTGGGCACTTCACCGGGCGAGGGCGGCAACAGCCCGGCAAGCACAAAGAGGTGGTCACGTTCCGCATCCGACAGTTGGAGTGCCCGGGCAAGCGCTGAAGCGACCTGGGTGGAGGGCCGTCTGGCTCGGCCCTGCTCGAGGCGCACCAGGTAATCGACGCTGACCCCGGCGAGTGAGGCGAGCTCCTCACGACGCAGGCCAATCGCACGCCGCGCGGCACCGGCACCGGCACCGGCACCGGCACCGGCAGGAAAACCCACATCGACGGGCGACAGCCTGTCGCGCCAAGAATGTAGGAGCGATCCGAGATCTCCGTGCGCGGCATCCACCATCTATCAAGTGTGTCAGCGCCGGGCGCGTTCAGGCTGGTACTGCCAGTACCCATGCTGGGCAGTCCACGTGCTGGGCCGGGCCACGACAACCAGCGAATCCGCGGGAAGACTCGAACCATGACAACAACTGCTGCAACAACGACTGCCGTAACAACAACTGCCGTCACAACGACACTGATCACCGGCGCCAACAAAGGCCTCGGATATGAAACCGCCCGCCGCCTCATCGCGGCCGGGCACACCGTCTGGATGGGATCCCGCGACCAGGAGCGGGGACAGCGCGCCGCTGACGAGCTCGGCGGTCGCTACGTTGCACTGGACGTTACCAACGACGCATCGGTCGCGAGCGCGGCAGAGACCATTGCCGCTGAGGGTGGGCTTGACGTGCTCATCAACAACGCCGGGATCACCGGTCCGCACAGCGCCCCCGCCGACCTGACCGGCGACGATGCGCTGCAGGTCTTCAACACCAACGTCATAGGTGTGGTGCGAACGACCAACGCATTCCTTCCCGCACTGCGCCAGTCGACGGCGCCCACAATCGTCAACGTGACCAGCGGACTCGGATCGTTCGCCACCGTGCTGGATCCCGAACGCCTCGAGTCGCAGATCGTTGCACCCCTGTACACGTCGTCGAAGTCCGCCGTCACGATGCTCACCGTGCAGTACGCCAAAGCGTTCCCGGAAATCCGCATCAACGCCGCAGACCCGGGCTACACGGCGACGGACCTCAACGGCAAGAACGGCACCCAGACGGTGACCGAGGGAACCGACGCGATTGTTGAGCTCGCCACCCGCCAAGGACAGGGCGCGACCGGAACATTCATCGATCGCGCGGGAGTCGTCCTGTTCTAATCGCCACGTCTTAGTGGAACCGCTGGGCGACGCGATCGCTGCGCTGCTCGTTGGGCGCCCGACGCAGGGGTGACAATGGCGAGAGTGGCTGGGTACCGTAGCCACCATGAGACTTGGGCCCTCCCTCCACCGCATCGGCAGCGACATCATCGCCGTCTACCTCATCGACACCGCCGACGGAGTGACCGTCATCGACGCCGGTCTTGCGGGCCACTGGCCTGAGCTGGTGGCCGAGCTCGAATCCATGGGCCGCACCCTGAGCGATGTGAAGGGTGTGGTCCTCACGCACGGCGACTCCGACCATGTCGGTTTTGCGGAACGCCTGAGGCGCGATCACGGGGTGCCTGTCTACGTGCATCCGGCGGACGCAGCGCGCGCGAAAGGCGGCGATAAGCCCTCGATCGCGCGTCAGCAGATGAAGCTGGGCGCCGCGCTATCGTTCGTGGTGTACTCGTTGCGCAAGAACGGCCTGCGCACAACCCACCTCACCGAAGTTCACGAA
This sequence comes from Glaciihabitans tibetensis, assembly GCF_003003265.1. Lineage (GTDB taxonomy): Bacteria > Actinomycetota > Actinomycetes > Actinomycetales > Microbacteriaceae > Glaciihabitans > Glaciihabitans tibetensis. The sequence continues at coordinate 53,879 of NZ_PVTL01000006.1, read as the reverse complement.
GCTTACGAGGGTGACACACTCGCCCTACCCGGTTCACCCCAGATCATCGGGCTACCCGGGCACTCCGCTGGCAGCATCGCGATCTATGTGCCGCTGGTCGACGCCGTATTCGTCGGCGACGGTCTCACGACGCGCCACGTGCTCACCGGCCAGGTCGGTCCTCAACCCGCCCCCTTTACGGATGATCCGGATCAGGCCATCGCGTCGCTGCGCGTGCTCCTGCCCACGGGCGCACAGTGGGTACTGCCCGGCCACGGCGCTCCCTGGAGCGGCGGCGTCGCGGCGGCAGTGGCTGCGGTAGAGGCCGCTGCAACGGCGGCAGCAGCACGAGCCGCGCGAGCAGCGCGACGCTGAGACCTCCCGGCATCCGCCTGGCCCGCCCGTGAATTTATGATTGCGGGCCAGGCGATAGTGGCCGTCACGTTATTCGGCGGGGATCTCTCCGGTCGCGACGAGGGTGGCGCGGCCGAGGATGTGGGACGCGACGTTGAATCCGAGGTTCGCGGGCGTGGCCTCGGCGGGTACGCCGATGTCCTCGACGTCCAGGGCGTGGACGGTCACGAAGTAGCGATGCGCGCCGTGACCCGCGGGCGGCGCTGCTCCGATGAAGCGCGCGGCGCTCGCGTCGCCGGCGAGCTGGAACGCGCCTTCGGGGAGGCCCGAGCCGGTGTCATCGCCCGCACCCTCGGCGAGTTCGGTGACGGTGGCCGGGATGTTGGCGACGGCCCAGTGCCAGAAACCTGACATCGTCGGAGCGTCGGGGTCGTACATGGTGACCGCGTAGCTTTTGGTGCCCTCAGGCGCACCAGTCCAGGACAGCTGAGGCGAAACATCCTGTCCGCCGGGAATGCCGAAGGCTCCAGAGAACTGCGCTGCGGAGAACGGCTGACCGTCGGCGATCGTGCTGCTGGTGACGGCGAAGCTGGGCACCTCAGGAAGGCGCGCGAACGGGTTGTTGGCAGTCATAGGAATTCCTTTCACATGCAAGGCCGTTCGGCCTCACAGATCGATCACACTAGCAACACCCCCCTGCTCGTCACCTTCGAACGCCTCTGGGACACCGCCGGCGCGCTGGCCAACCTCGACCAGTAGCAGTCCTCGTTAGGCTGCGGCCTCGTTGATCCCGATCAAGCCGCTCACGACCCCGGCGTACTCGGAAATCATGCGCTGCCGCCCGAAGCGATCGCGAGCAGCGAGACTGAGGTCGCGAAGCTCCTGTCGCCGGTCGAGCGCGCTGCCCCAGGCCGCAGCGATGTCGGCCGGGTCGTGTGAGGTGACGAATCCAATGCCATGCACCGTCCGGGCAGAGTCGCCGACATCGGTGGTGACGGGCGTCGCACCTGACGCAGCGCCTTCGAGCAGGCAGAGAGGCGAGGCCTCGCCAAATGCGCTCGTCAGCGCGACGACGTCCGCGACCTGGTAGATCGCCGGCATGTCATCGCGGATGCCGAGCGCGTGCAGGTTCATCGAACTGGTGACGCCCGACTCGTTGAGAAGGGCACGGAATGCGTCGTTCTCCAGCGTCATTCCCGCGCCGCACATCACGAAGTGCGTCTCGGGGCGGTGCTGCGACATCACAACTGCCGAACGCAGGAAAAGCCCGGGATCCTTCATCGCGTCGAACCGGGCAGCGAAGACCACGACGGGCGCCGCTGCGGGTATCCCCAGCCGCTGGCGTGTCGATGCCTGCTCGCTCTTCGTCCCGGGCCGGAAACGGTCGGTGTCGATGCCATTACTGATGACGTATCGCGCGGTCCCCGGCGAAAGATAGGGGTCGTAGGCGTCGCTGGTGGACTGGGCGCACGAAATCTCCGCGGTCAGCAGCCCCTTCATCGACGCCTCGGTGAGCCAGGACAACGCTGGCCCCGAGTGGGTCGGGTCGGAGCGATGCAGGCTCACTGCAACTGGAATGTTGGGCATCAACCCGCGCTCGTGCAGAGCCAGCAGCAGCCCGAGCGGCTGTTCCTTCAACGACAGAATCACGTCCGCCTGCCGAACGGCTTCCGCGGCGATGCGCAACTGCCGTTCGGTGAACGCGGAAGGATCAGGCGCGTGCGCCCCGGCAACCCGCCCCAGCGTCGCCACGTCGATGCCCGCCTCGGTCAAACGCACATAACGCGGGTCTTTGTGCAGGTACTGAATGGACGAATCGCGGCGCGCAGCCGACGCGATCGACAACACGGTGTGCTGCTGATCACCCCCGCTGTGCAATCCGGCCACAACATCGGTATGGAGGATGCGGGCCCCACCAGCAAAAAAACCTTCGTAAAGCGACAGGACTCGGATGGGTCGGTTCATCGCACGGCCTTTCGAACGGGAAGCATGGACATGCCCGCGGCGAGGCCGTGAACGCCTCAGAGCGCGTCCGCCGCTCGGCGACGTTGCCGTTCGGACAATGCTGAAGGCTGTTCAGGCGGATGTCGATTAACCAGCGATGTGCATCAGATGAACTACTGGGCAACACCCTCAAGAAGCATCGCGAGCTCGTCGAGTTCGACGTCCCAGCCCTCTCGGTTCTGCTCGAGACGGTCGCGACGGTAGCGCGTGCCGCCAGGGATAGTGTCGAAGCCGGACTCGACCACCGTGACATCGGTCCCGGCATCCGCATCGACGATCGTAAAACGCACGTGGGTTGAGTACTCGTCGAGCTGTTCGGCGGGGATTCCCGACCAACGGAAGCCGAACGAGTCGCCGGGCACCACCTCGGTGATTTCGATCGGGAAGCTACCGTAGTCGTCCCAGTCGATGCTGCCGGTCGCCCCGGCCTCGAGCGCGGCGAAGCCGACACCGTCTCCGAACCACTTGACCATGACGTCGGGGTCGGTCAGCGCCTCCCAGACGCGCGCGCGGGAGGCCTCGATGTGCACGGTGCGGGTCACGGTGTGGCCCTGGATTCTTGCGCGATCTGACACGGTGTTTCCTTCACGTTCGAGTGGTCGGGGAGCCGGCGAAATAACAAAAGCTCCTCCCGGAGGAAGAGCTCTTGTTGATATGGCGGAACCGGTGGGATTTGAACCCACGGTGGGCTCAACACCCACACAACTTTTCGAGAGTTGCACCTTCGGCCGCTCGGACACGGTTCCGTAGGCGAGTTTAGTACACGCGGGGAGCCGATTTTGTCAGTTCCAGCCGTTCTGAGGTTCGGTAGGTAGAGTTTGCGGGGTGAAGTGGATCTATTCCGGGCTCGCCGCCGCTACCCTCGCATTGGGTGGCGCGAGCTACGCCCGCTACCTGCATCGTCGCCGGGAGGTCTGGAACGAGCGCCTCGCCAACGCAATCCCCGTCAACTCCAAGTGGTGGAAGGACTACCACCTGCGCGATGGCGACATCCTGTACGCCGCAATCGGCGACTCGACCGCGCAGGGCATTGGCGCGAGCAAGCCGGGCCGCAGCTACGTGGGCGAGCTTGCCAAACACATGCGGAAGGTGACGGGCAAAACGGTGAAGGTCGCGAACTTCGCCGTGAGCGGCTCGACCGTGCGCGGCGCGCTGCTTCAGCAACTCCCCAAGCTCCGCAAGATCCAGCCCGACATCGTGACCGTGTCGATCGGCGCGAACAACATGGCGGACTTCAACGCTGAGGTGTTCGAGAACGACCTGCAGCGCCTGTTCGACGGACTCCCCGAGCACGCGATCATCGCCGACCTACCCTCTTTCTACTTCCTGCCCGCCGAGAAAAACGTCATCATCGCCAACGAGATCGTGCACCGCCTCGCCTCGCGATTCCACTTCCCCGTCGTGCCGCTGTATGCGCGCACCAAGCGTCAGGGGCTGTGGGGCGTCAGCACGCAGTTCGCCGGCGACCTGTTCCACCCAAACGACCGAGGGTACGCCGTCTGGGCTGCCGCTTTTATTCCGACGCTGGATGTCGCGTTGCAGAGTCTCGCCAGGGAAGTTATGGCGCACGATGCCGAGCCCGTCGCCGGCAGTGGCGCGGTCGCCGAAGGTAACGCCGTCGCCGAAGGTAGCGCCATCGCCGAAGGCAGTGCCGAGGGTAGCGCGGACGGCCGCACCGACGACAACCCGCCTGCGCACTAGGAGCGGTTCCTGGGCCTGTCCACCGGACATGCTGAGTCGTCGTCCGGTGTCGGCGGTCGCACCTAGGCTGACGGTATGGCCCGTTCTACGTCCAACTTCCGCTGCACCGAGTGCGGGTGGACCTCTCTCAAGTGGGTGGGCCGCTGCGGCGAGTGCCAATCATGGGGCACCGTGCTGGATGACGCCGAGAACGCGACTCCCACACGTACCGTCGCCGCCGTCAAGATCAGCGATGCTCGCGCGGCGAAACCGATCACCGCGATCGGCGTAGACGAGGTCACCCACTGGCCGAGCGGCATCTCCGAGTTCGACCGGGTACTCGGGGGCGGAATCGTTCCGGGCGCCGCGATCCTGCTCAGCGGCGAACCCGGCGTCGGCAAGTCGACGCTGCTGCTGGAGGTCGCTTCCCGTGCCGCGGCAACCGGCATGCGCGTGCTCTACGTGAGCGCCGAGGAGTCCGTCAACCAGGTGCGCATGCGCGCGCAGCGCACCGGCGCCCTGCACAGCTCGCTCTACCTCGCGGCAGAGGTCGACCTCGGGGTCATTCTCGGCCAGATCAACCAGGTGCAGCCGCAGCTGGTCATCATCGACTCGGTTCAGACCGTGGCATCCTCCTCGATCGACGGTCTGGCTGGCGGTCCCGCACAGGTGCGGGAGGTGGCATCCACCCTCATCCGCGTCGCGAAAGACAAAAACCTGCCCATCGTGCTGGTGGGGCATGTGACAAAAGACGGCTCGATCGCTGGCCCCCGACTGCTTGAACATCTGGTGGATGTCGTGTGCCAGTTCGAAGGCGACCGGCAAACGTCACTGCGCTTCGTACGGGCGCTGAAAAACCGGTTCGGTCCGACGGACGAGGTCGGCTGCTTCGAGATGACCGGCGACGGCATCGCCGAGGTCACCGACCCGAGCGGGCTGTTCCTGTCCCACGCCCGGCTGCCCGTCAGCGGCACCTGCGTCACGATCGCGCTCGATGGACGGCGCGCGCTGCCGGTGGAGGTGCAGGCGCTGGTGGTGAAGTCCACCGCGCCGCAGCCCCGGCGGGTCGTGAACGGCGTGGACGGGTCGCGGGTGGCGATGCTGCTCGCCGTGCTCGAAAAACGCGCGGGTTATGGCTCGCTGGCCAGTTCGGATATCTATGTCTCCACCGTGGGCGGCATCCGGTTGACCGAGCCGGGCGCCGACCTCGCGATCGCGATCGCCATCGCGAGCTCGGTGAACGAGCGGGCCATGCCGGTCACGTTCGCCGCCGTCGGCGAAATCAGCCTCGCGGGAGAGATCCGCAAGGCCTCTTCGGCGAAGCAACGCCTCGCCGAAGCGAGACGGCTCGGCTTCACCACGGTGGTCGACGCCGAGGCGCTGCATATCCGCGAAGCTATGCGCATCGCATTTACCGCCGCCGTCGCCGAGGTTGACCGCGTGAAGGTGCCGGAGTTCTAGGGAGTGAGCTTTGCGGGCGGGCCCTGTGCGGGCGTCGACTTCTTGGGCGCGAAGTTCTCGGGCGCGTCCTTCGCGGGTGTCGACTTCGCGGGCGGGCACGTCTCGGCCGTGGCCGTCTTTGGGCATCGACCGAGACCGCGATCGAGTCCTAGGCTGGCGCAATGAGCGAAATCGGATCCGCCGCCATCGCGCGTGTCCAAACCCGCACGGTCTGGACGCTCGTCGCGGGTCAGATCCTCGGTGGCCTGGGCATCGGCGCGACCGTGTCGTTCGGCGCCCTGCTCGCCGCCCACGTCAGTGGCAACGACGCCTTGTCCGGCACCGCCGCCACCCTCACCACTCTCGGGGCTGCGGCCGCCGCGATTCCGCTCGCCCGCCTTGCGCAGGCGCGGGGTCGGCGCATCGCCCTCAGCGTCGGCATCGTGATCTCCGCCCTCGGCGCGGGGGTCATCGTCCTCGCCGCGGGGCTCACGGCCTTCGCGCTGCTGCTGCTCGGATTCGCCCTCCTCGGCGTGGGCACCGCGGTCAACCTGCAGTCTCGGTTCGCCGCCACCGACCTGGCGGTCCCGAACACCCGCGGACGCCAGCTGTCACTCGTGGTGTGGTCGACCACCATCGGCGCCGTGATCGGTCCAAACCTGTCGGGGCCCGGCGAATACATGGCGAAGCTCCTCGGCATGCCGCACCTCACCGGATCCTTCTCGTTCGCCATCGCCGCCCAGTTGCTCGCCGCCGCGGTGTTTCTGGTCGCGCTCCGGCCGGATCCGTATCTGTTGAGCCAGAAGGTGGCGGCGGGGCTGGCTTCAGGGGCAGCGCCGGCATCAGAGGCGGCGAAGTCGGATGCCACGGCGCCCGCTTCCACGCCCGGTACAACGGCCGCGACAGAAGTCGAGACCGCCACACCCGGTACGACGGCCGCGACAGCAGTCCAGCCCGCCACTCCCGGCGCTACGGCGAAGCGCGTCCAGACCGCGACGGAAGTCGAGACCGCGGTGGCGAGGGATTCCGCGGTGGTGGCGGCCGCGGCATCCACCCGCCGTCTCACGATTTTTGCCATCGGGGCGATTGCGTCCGCGCAGGCCGTGATGGTCGCGGTGATGGCGATGACGCCCGTGCACCTCGTTCACCACGGGGCATCGGGCGGCGAGGTTGGGTTCACGATCAGCCTGCATATCGCCGGGATGTTTGCGCTATCGCCGGTGTTTGGGTGGCTGAGTGACCAGCTCGGGAGGTTCCCGACGATCCTGATCGGGCAGGCGCTGCTGGCCATTGGCCTGAGCACCGTTGCCCTGGGTGCGGGCAGCGCCAGCGCTGTCACGGTCGGCCTCACGTTCATCGGGCTCGGCTGGAGCGCAACCACCGTGTCAGGATCGGCGCTCATCGCGGGCCTCGCGACCGATGCCTCCCGCACGCGACTGCAGGGTCGCAGCGACCTCGTCATGAACATCGCGGGAGCGGCCGGCGGAGCGCTGGCGGGCCCGGTGCTCGCGCTGGTCGGCTACGCCGGGCTCGCGTTGGCGGCGGGGGTCATCGTTGTGGCGGTGGCGGCCGCGACCGTCGTTGTGTCGGCACGAACTCCTAGGACAGCGAACGAATTGAGCTCGACCACTCGAAGCAAAAAGTCCGCGACTGCTCGGTGACGGTTCTGGACGGCTCCGCGACCGCACGGGTGACCGCTTTGCGACCGCTCCGGGACCACTCCGGTGACGCAGCTGCGTGTTTGCGAGGCCGCAGCTAGACCGCTGGCACCAATCTCCGTCGAGGGGACAGTTGGCTACGCGTCAGGACCCGAGCCCTCATCGAGCGGGCTGTCGCGTCGCTTTTTCTCCCGAGAACGCTCGATTGCTGACCGGTGGGCACGCCGATTTCGAAGATCGCGTCGACAACTGGCCACTCGGCGCGCCAAACAGAGGGACGCGAGTTCGGCGGCCGAGCGAACGTAGCCCAGCGTCCCTACCGAGACCGGCTAATCGGCGCAGCTACTCCGCGCGCGGCAGCTCGAGGGCGGCGATGACGTCTTCCGGGGCAGCCTGCATGGCGTGCGGCCCGGCGACGTCGAACCACACGGCCTCGAGCACCCCCACGTTCTGCTGCAGGAACTCCAGCAGGGTGGCCGCGTCATACTTCAGCACCCGGTGGTCGCTCTCCTCGGGCACCATCGTGACGTAGGTCGCGGCGGACGAGAACAGCAGCAGCATGTACTTGTCGGCGTCGCCGCGGCGGAACACGCGCACCTGCACCGGGCCCTCGACGTCGAGCAGCGGCACGATGACCCCGTCGTTGCGCAGCGCCAGGGCGACCGCGACGGTGTCCTGGGCTTCGAGCGCGGACGCGAGACTGTCGGATCGGAATGCTGCGTCGTCGGCGGCGATTTCGGTGCCCTCCACGGTGTTGGTACCTTTCGTCGTTCTGAGCTGGTTCCCTACGAACTTAGTTCAGAACGAGCGGCGGTCGGCGCAAATCCGTTCTCAGCGGAATCAGGCTGGACGCGCGGGGCGCAGGAGGAGCTGGTTCAGAACGCGCTTACGTCAGAACGCGCTCAGCTCAGAACGCGCTCAGTTCAGAAAACGGTCAGTTGAGAACGAACTGCTTGGTGTCCTCGGAGGTGACACCGTTGATGATGGCCGACAGGTGGTAGCTCGCGCCCTCGCCGGTAACCGGGGTGCGTTCCGCGTCGCACGCTGCGGCATCCGACCGGGTACGGTCCCAGGGGAACGGGGTGCTGTCGACCGGAACGCCGGGTTGCAGCTCCTGCTGCAGCGCGACGGGATCCGACTGGCAGTCCTTGGACGACCAGATCAGCTCCTCGCCGCTGGTGATGCGGTACTCCTGAACGTCGGAACCGACATTCATCAGGCACGCGGTGTCGCCGGAATTCGTCACGCTGAGGGAGATCATCGGGCTGACGCCGGGCGCGTACGTCGTCGCGTCGGTCTTCGCCTCGACCGTGATGTTCTCGGCGGCGCAGACACCGTCGGCCGCTGCCGGGGGTGCGGCCGCAGCATCATCCGTCCCCTCCGCCCCATCAGAACCGTCGGCCTGGTCATCGGTCGAGACGGCCGCATCGTCGCCCGTGGGATTGGGATCGGTATCGGATGCACCGGCGCCGGGTCGCACGATGATCAGCACGATCACGAGGATGACCACGAGCGCGCCGAGTCCTACGATCAGGCGCCGACGCCAGTAGACCGTGCTGGGCTGAGGGCCAACCGGATTCTTGAACGTCGACATGGGATCAGAGTAACTAGAGGACCTTCAGCATCCGCGTATTGCCCAGCGTGTTTGGCTTAACCCGGCTCAAATCAAGGAACTCGGCGATGCCCTCGTCGCCAGACCGCAGCAGTTCGGCGTACACGTGCGGCGGAACGATGTCCTCGCCAATGGCCGTAAACCCGTGCCGCTCGAAGAACGCCGTCTCGAAGGTGAGACAGAACAGGCGACTCAGGCCGAGGTTGCGGGCGGCGATTTCGATGTGGTCGAGGATCGCGTGGCCGACCCCGTGATGCAGCCACTCCTCGGCGACGGCGAGCGTGCGCACCTCGCCCAGGTCTTCCCACATCACGTGCAGCGCGCCGCAGCCGATGAGCACGCCGTCGGCATCCTCCACGACCAGGAACTCCTGCACGGATTCGTAGAACACCACGAGATCCTTGCCGAGCAGAATCCGCTTCTGCACGAGGGGCTCCACCAGCGACTGGATCGCGTGCACGTCGCTCGTGCGCGCCCGCCGCACCAGATGGTCGCGTCGGGTGGTCGGGGCGGTGTCGGTCACTGAATTTTCCGTTCGAGGTGGATGACGCGCGCTTCGCGCCACCCGTTCCACGATACTCGCGGCACACGGGCCTCACGAATCGCGCGGTCCAGCTTCCACTTCCACCGTCCCGGCCCCACTACCCGTCCCGGACGGAGAAGAGGCCTCGCGGATGGAGTTATAACCATGTCCGGGAAGCGCGATCTCCGTCCGGGACAAGTCGGTGGATGCCCAGGACGCGTCGACGCGGTAGAACCGTGCTCGGCGCGGGAGAAACCTTCGCTGCGGCAGCTCGATGCGGGAGAAACTTGCTCGGCGCGGTAGTAACAACTGCAGCATCGAGTGTGTTTCTACCGCGCCCAACTCGCAGAACGCGAGTTTCTACCGCGCCCAGCATCGGCGCTGCCTCCACAACGCAAAGAGGGGCACCCGAGTTGCCTCGGGTGCCCCTTTTTGGGTCGTGCGGTGACGCGGGTGGTGCGGTAGTGCTTAGAACTCAGCCTGCTTAGACCTCTGCCTGCTTAGACCTCAGCGGCCTCGATGGCGTCGTCCTTCGTCAGAACCAGGCCTGCCTGGCGCGTTGTGGTGAGAACGAACTCGTTGTCGAGGAAGTCCACGTGGACGTGGTCTCCCGCGTTCAGCTCGCCGTGCAGGATCTTTTCCGACAGGCGGTCCTCGACCTCGTGCTGCACAGCGCGGCGCAACGGGCGAGCACCAAGAGACGGGTCGAACCCGATCTTGATGAGGCGCTCCTTCGCGGAAAGCGTGAGCTCGATGGTGAGGTCGCGGTCCATCAGGCGATCCTTGAGGCGCGAGATGAAGAGGTCGACGATTTGCAGCAGCTCCTCGGGGCTGAGCTGCGGGAACACGATCGTCTCGTCAACACGGTTCAGGAACTCGGGCTTGAAGTGCTTCTTCAGCTCCTCAACAACCTTGCCGCGCATGCGGTCATACCCGGTGGCGGTGTCGGATGCGGAGGTGAACCCGATCGGGGTTCCACTGATGTCGCGGGTACCGAGGTTGGTCGTCATGATGATGACCGTGTTCTTGAAGTCGACGACACGACCCTGGCCATCCGTCAGACGTCCCTCTTCCAGAATCTGGAGGAGCGAGTTGAAGATGTCGGGGTGAGCCTTCTCGATCTCATCGAAGAGCACCACGGAGAACGGCTTGCGGCGCACCTTCTCGGTGAGCTGGCCACCCTCTTCGAAGCCGACGAATCCGGGAGGAGCACCGAACAGTCGCGAGACCGTGTGCTTCTCGCCGTACTCGCTCATGTCGAGGGAGATCAGCGCGTCTTCGTCGTCGAACAGGAACTCGGCGAGCGCCTTGGCCAGCTCGGTCTTACCCACACCGGTCGGACCGGCGAAGATGAACGAACCCGACGGACGCTTCGGGTCCTTGAGGCCTGCGCGGGTGCGGCGGATGGTCTTGGCCAGAACCGAGATGGCCTCTTCCTGACCGATGACGCGCTGGTGAAGGGCGCGCTCCATGAAGATGAGTCGCGAGGACTCTTCCTCGGTGAGCTTGAACACCGGGATACCCGTGGCAGCGGCGAGGACTTCGGCGATAATGCCTTCGTCGACGGTGCCGCTGGCGCCGACATCCCCACTCTTCCACTGCTTCTCAAGACGCAGACGCTCTCCAAGGAGCTTCTTCTCTTCATCGCGAAGAGACGCGGCCTTTTCGAAGTCCTGGTCCTCGATGGCGGCTTCCTTCTGGCCACGGACGCCAGAGATCTTGTCATCGAATTCGCGCAGCTCGGGCGGGGCCGACAGGATCGACAGGCGGAGGCGTGCGCCGGCCTCGTCGATCAGGTCGATCGCCTTGTCGGGCAGGAACCGGTCGGCCACGTAGCGGTCGGCGAGGTTCGCAGCAGCCACGATGGCGCCGTCGGTGATGGACACCTTGTGGAACGCCTCGTACTTGTCGCGGAGTCCCTTGAGGATGTTGATGGTGTGCGGCAGCGACGGCTCGTGCACCTGCACGGACTGGAAGCGGCGCTCGAGAGCGGCGTCCTTCTCGAAGTGCTTGCGGTACTCGTCGAGCGTGGTCGCACCGATGGTCTGGAGCTCACCACGAGCGAGCAGGGGCTTGAGGATGGATGCCGCGTCGATGGCACCCTCCGCGGCTCCGGCACCGACCAGCGTGTGGATCTCGTCGATGAAGACGATGATGTCACCGCGGGTGCGGATCTCCTTGGTGACCTTCTTCAGGCGCTCCTCGAAGTCACCGCGGTAACGGCTACCCGCGATGAGAGACCCGAGGTCGAGGGAGTAAAGCTGCTTGTCCTTGAGTGTCTCCGGGACATCCCCCTTCACAATCGCCTGGGCGAGGCCCTCGACGACGGCGGTCTTACCCACACCGGGCTCACCGATCAGGACGGGGTTGTTCTTGGAGCGGCGGGAGAGGATCTGCATAACGCGCTCCATCTCCTTCTCTCGCCCGATCACGGGGTCGAGCTTGCCGTCGCGCGCGGCCTGTGTCAGGTTGCGCCCGAACTGGTCGAGGATCTGCGAGCCCTTGTCGGGCGCTGCGTCGTTTCCGCCCACAGCCACTGCCTCCTTGCCCTGGTAGCCAGAGAGAAGCTGGATGACCTGCTGGCGCACCTTGTTCAAGTCGGCACCCAGCTTGACGAGCACCTGCGCCGCCACGCCCTCACCCTCGCGGATGAGGCCGAGCAGGATGTGCTCAGTGCCGATGTAGTTGTGTCCAAGCTGCAGGGCCTCGCGGAGGCTCAGCTCAAGGACCTTCTTCGCGCGGGGCGTGAAGGGAATGTGGCCGGTCGGCTGCTGCTGACCCTGGCCGATGATGTCCTGTACCTGCTCGCGCACGGAATCGAGCGAGATGTTCAGCGACTCAAGTGCCTTCGCTGCAACGCCCTCACCCTCGTGGATCAGGCCGAGCAAGATGTGCTCGGTACCGATGTAGTTGTGGTTGAGCATCTTGGCCTCTTCTTGGGCCAGGACAACGACGCGACGAGCGCGGTCTGTAAATCTCTCAAACATCTCTATCTCCTCCGGGGCCGGGCAGGGGGTCGGCTCCGTTACAAAGAGACTAACCAGCACGCCCACTGCATTGTGCCCTTGTTCGCCGTGGGCGTGAGAGCTTGCGCTGGCGAAATCGTCCGTTGAGATGCGAGCGTCCGCGCGGTAAAGTGCGTATTCAAGCCCCAGACCCCGGCTGCGAACACCAGAAGCAGACTGACGGAGGGGTCCACATGCGCAGGCATGACCGTTTACGTGCACACATTCCGGTCCGGTGTCCTTCGCCTCCCGCGGGCACCTCCCCTTCCGGTTCCGGACCGGGAAGCCCGGCCACCACCTCGCGACGACGCGAGCCCGATGCGCCCGACCGGTTGCCCGCCGACCTGTTACCCGCCGACCGGTTGCCGCCTGTCCGGTCGCCCGCCGACGGATCGCCCGCGACGACGCCGGGCCCCACGATCTCGATCGAAGACGCGCTCTCGGCCGGGCTGGCGAGGATCGGCGAAGCGGCAGGGCTCGAGCCGCTGGCCTGGCGTGCGCTCGACCTGGGCGGTGATCCCCTCATCGAGGGGGCTCCGCCGCGGGACTGCGCCGATCGCATAGCCGCCTGCGAGGGGTGGGCCCGACTTCTGCAACTCGAGGAGTACACCTTCGACGTGGGCGACGGGGTGCGCACCTGGTTCCGGTGCGAGGGCGATTGGCAGATCGAGGTCACCACCTCGCGCGAGTGACCCCTCCACCATCCTCCGACGCGGATTAGCATTCCTGCATGAGCAACCTCGAAACCAAACCGCCCGAGTACGTGGCCGGGGAGGCCGATGCCTGCGGTTTCGAAATTTTGCAGGCGCGGGATGTCCCGTTGGGAGGTCCCCGCGCGATGGAAGTACGGCGCACTCTCCCCCAGCGAGCGCGCAGCCTCATCGGCGCGTGGTGTTTCGTCGATCACTACGGACCGGACGCCGTCGCACGCACCCGCGGAATGAACGTGCCGCCGCATCCGCACACGGGCCTGCAAACGGTGAGCTGGCTATTCGCCGGCGAAATCGAGCACCGCGACAGTACCGGCGCCCACGCAATGGTGCGCCCTGGCGAGCTGAATCTGATGACGGCGGGCAGCGGCATTCAACACTCCGAGGTGTCCTCCACGGAGACCACGATTCTGCACGGAGCGCAGCTGTGGGTCGCCCTGCCCGACGCGCACCGGCACACGACGCCGTTCTTCGAGCATTACGCGCCCACGCCGATTGCGCACGAGGGCGCGACAGTGCACGTCTTTCTCGGGTCACTGCTCGGCGAGACATCCACCGCCACCATGTTCACCCCGCTCGTCGGCGCCCAGGTCGACATTCCCGCGGGACTCACCGTGCGGATTCCGGTCGACTCAACGTTCGAGCACGGGATCCTGCTCGACGCGGGTGAGCTGCGCGTCGAGGACCAGGCCGTGCCGGTGGCCACGCTCGCCTACCTCGCCGCCGGCCGGCGCGAGCTCGTGCTCACCGCCGGAGCGGAGGCCGTGCGGGCGGTGCTGATCGGTGGCGTGCCGCTCGGCGAGCGCATCGTGATGTGGTGGAACTTCATCGGCCGCACCCACGACGAGATCGCCGCCTACCGCGCGCAGTGGCAGGCCGAGGTCATCGGGGAGAATGCCGCGGGCGCTGGGGTTGCCGGCGCTGGGGTCGCGGGCTTTGGGTCGGACGATGTGCGGGATGCCTCGTCCGCCGCCACCGCGCTGCCCGACAGATTCGGGCGCGTGGACGGCTACGACGGAAAAGCTCTGCCCGCCCCCGTGCTGCCGAACGTGCGGTTGCGTCCGCGCGACTAGGTTCTGGGCGACTAGCTCCTGGGCGACTAGTTACTGCGCGTCGAGCGGCTAGCTACCGCTGGTTCCGCTGGTTCCGCTGGTCGAGCGAGCTACTTCGACTCGTTCCGCGCGTCGAGCGAGTCGCTACCGGTGGACAGCGCGCCGAGCGGGCAGTTGGCGCTCGTCCACGAAGTCGAGCGGCCAGTTCTGGGCGTTCGGACGGGGTTCGATGGCCCACGCCTGTCCGGTCGGCACAGGTAGACCGACGGCGACTGTCCTGTGGGCGTCGATCTCTGACGACAACTGCCCGTTCGATGGTTCCTGCGAGGTGAGACCGACGAGCTACCGGGTCAAGTGAGGAGAACGGCCAGCCTTTGGCTCGGATGAACGCGAGTCCTCCGGTGCGCGGGTGAAGCTGCGCCGAGATGGGCGGCACTGGCGAGCGGGCCTACCCCGATGCGCGGGTGAAACTATACCGAGATGGGCGGTGCTGGCCGAGCGGGCCTACTCCGGAACGCGGGCGGCACTGGCTGAGCGGGGGGGGTGCTGGCGCCGGTGTCGTCGCGGGGTCCGAAACTGCGGCGGGAGGCATCCCCATGCGGGCACGCTCTTCGGCCTCGACCTCGGCGTACACGCGGCGCTCCGTGCGGTCGGCCCGGAAAATGCCGCGCATGGTGAACCAGAAGATCAGTCCCACGAGGATCGTCGGGGTGATGGAGAAGGCCGCATTGGCCCAGAATTCTTCTGGCACCCGCTCAGCCTAACCCGAAGCCTCAGCGGTTGCCTGTCAGGGTGACGATTGCCACCACCACAATCAGCCCGATCAGCGCCGCGCTGACGATGAGCCGGGACCACTTGCGGTTCATCAGCCCTTGGCGATGATTCCGACGATGCCGGAGATCAACAGGTAGAGGGCGACGCCGCCCACGATGACCCAGATGGCAATGCGGCCCTGGGAGATTTTGGGCTTCTTGTCGTCATCCCCGGGCAGCTTCAGATCACTCATATCCGTACCCTACTTCACCACCGCGACTCACTTGACGAGTGGGAAGAGGATTGTCTCGCGGATGCCCAACCCGGTGATGGCCATGAGGAGGCGATCGATGCCCATTCCCATGCCCCCGGTGGGCGGCATGCCGAACTCGAGCGCGCGCAGGAACTCCTCGTCGAGACGCATGGCCTCGACATCGCCGCGGCTGGCCTGCAGGGCCTGCTCGACGAAGCGTTCGCGCTGGATGACGGGATCGACGAGTTCGGAGTAGCCGGTGGCCAGCTCGAATCCCCGAATGTAGAGGTCCCACTTCTCGACCACGCCCGGCTTCGTGCGGTGCGCACGCACGAGCGGCGATGTGTCGACTGGAAAGTTCATCACGAAGGTCGGCGCAATGAGGGTGCTCTTTACGTAGTGCTCCCACAGCTCCTCGACGAGCTTGCCGTGCGTGGGCAGATGAACTTCGACACCGACGGATGCCGCGAGCCCAAGCAACTCGTCGACCGAGGTGTCCGGGGTGACAGAAACGCCCGCCGCCTCCGAGAGCGAGTCGTACATGTCAATGCGCGCCCACTCGCCGCCGAGGTCGTACTCGGAGCCGTCGGCCCAGGTGACGGTCATCGAACCGCTGACGGCAACGGCCGCGTTCTGGATGAGCTCCTGGGTGAGGTCGGCGATCTGGTTGTAGTCGCCGTAGGCCTGGTACGCCTCGAGCATCGCGAACTCGGGCGAGTGGGTGGAGTCGGCGCCCTCGTTGCGGAAGTTGCGGTTGATCTCGAACACGCGATCGATGCCGCCGACGACGGCACGCTTGAGGAACAGCTCCGGCGCGATGCGCAGGTAGAGCTCGGTGTCAAAGGCGTTCGAGGTGGTGACGAACGGGCGGGCGGCCGCTCCCCCGTGCATCGTCTGCAGCATCGGCGTTTCGACCTCGAGGTAGTCGTGGCCGGTGAAGGTGTTCCGCAGCGATGCGTTGACGGCGGCGCGGGCGCGCACCACTTCGCGGGCGGCGGGGCGCACGATCAGGTCGAGGTAGCGGCTGCGTACGCGGGCCTCATCGCTCAGCTCGTTGTGCAGGTTCGGCAGCGGCAGGATCGCCTTCGACGCGATCTGCCACTCGGTGACCATCACCGACAGCTCACCGCGGCGGCTGGAGATGACTTCGCCCGCGACAAAGACGTGGTCGCCGAGGTCGACGAATTCCTTCCACGCGGCGAGCGACTCTTCGCCCACGGCCGCCAGGCTCACCATGGCCTGGATACGCGAGCCGTCGCCGGACTGCAGCGTGGCGAAGCAGAGCTTGCCGGTGTTACGCATAAACACCAGGCGTCCCGCGAGGCCCACGGTCACGCCGGTGACGGAGTCGGTCTCGATGTCGCCGAACCGGGCACGCACGGCCGGAATCGTGTCGGTGATCGCAACGCCGACCGGGTAGGCGCCCACGCCCGACTCGATCAGCCGCTCGCGCTTGGCAAGCCGCACAGCCTTCTGTTCCGAAATCTCCGACTCGGTCGGTTCGGGCTCGAGCTCAGTCAATGGGGACACTCCAGTGTTGTAGCGAATGTGGTGAGGATGGGGGCAGGCGGATGTCGCGTGGCGGCCTCAGCCGGCCAGCACGATCCTCTCGTTGTCGATGAGGCGCACGGATCCGACGCGAGCCGCGATGAGCACGACAGCGGGGCCTCGGTACCCATCATCCACCGGAAGAAAAGTGTCCGGGTTGGCAACCTTCAGGTAATCGAGGGCGACGAGGGATTCGCCCATCAGCGTTCCCTGGGCGGCGGCGATCACGGCGTCGATGCCGCGGTCGGCGGAGGATGCGGCGGCTTCGAGCGCCTGGGACAGGGCGCGGGCGGCGTGGGTCTCGCGGGCATCGAGGAACCGGTTGCGGCTGGACAGGGCGAGGCCGCTCTCGTCGCGCACGATCTCGACGACCTCGACGGCGACCGGAAAGTTGAGCTCGTGAATCATCCGGCGCACGAGATAGACCTGCTGGGCGTCCTTCTGGCCGAACACCACCGTCGAGGGGCGCACAATGTTCAGCAGCTTGCTGACTACGGTGAGGGCGCCGTCAAAGTGGCCGGGACGCG
Source organism: Glaciihabitans tibetensis (assembly GCF_003003265.1). GTDB lineage: Bacteria > Actinomycetota > Actinomycetes > Actinomycetales > Microbacteriaceae > Glaciihabitans > Glaciihabitans tibetensis. The sequence continues at coordinate 36,781 of NZ_PVTL01000006.1, read as the reverse complement.
AACGCCCTTCGTAGAGCTCTCCGACGCGTCCCGCACTGACGCGAATCTGGTTCGCGCCGGACGGATACATTTCCTCGACCGAGGGAGCGAAAACGAAGGGCACCCCCATCGCGTGCAGGGTATCGACGTCCTCGTCGAAGCTGCGCGGGTAAGCGGCGAGATCCTCGTTCGGACCGAACTGCAGCGGGTTCACGAAGATGGAGACAACGACGGTTCCGCCGATCTCGAGCGCCCGGCGTACCAGCGCGAAGTGACCCTCGTGCAGGGCGCCCATCGTGGGCACCAGGATGACCCCCGGTTGTTCCTTCAGGGCGGAGCGTGCTCCGATCACCGTCTCCAGAATCACGGGGCGTGCAATCATCATGTCGTTCACGGTGTTTCCTCCGGGGCGTCGGCCCCGAAGCTGTTCTGCGCGAGTGAGGCGACATCGATCGTACCCGCAGTCGCAGCAGACAAAGCGTTCTCTACCGCCGAACGCACCAGCGGACCGAGCACCTGGCCGGGCGAATCGACACCGATCGACGCGAGGATCGCGGTCGCCTGGCCCACGATCGCAGCGGAGAAACTGGCGGCGGTGGTGATCGCCTCCGCGTAGGCGCGCCGGTCCTTTTCTTCGACCAGGACCGGCTCTGCCCCCATCTCGATGACGAGGGCCTGCCCGATGGGCTGCACCGCGCCGGGGGCGGTGACGGCGCAAAAGCTCTCCTGCAGGCGCACGAGATCGAGACTGGTGCCGGTGAACGACATCGCGGGGTGCACGGCCAGGGGGATGGCGCCGAGGGCGCGTGCGGGAGCGAGTACGTCTGTGCCGAAGGGAGCGGCGGTGTGGAGCACGAGCTGTCCGGGTTGCCAGAGCCCCGCCTGGGCGAGGCCCGCCACCAGGGCGGTCAGTTCGGTTTCCGGAACGGCGAGGATCACGAGTTCGCTGCGCTCGATGATCTCGGGAATCTCGAGTATCGGTACTCCGGGAAGCAGGGCTTCCGCGCGGTCGCGGCTCGTGCTGGAGACGGCGGAGATGCCGACGATGGCGTGGCCGGCGCCCGCCAGTGCGGCACCGAGGACGGGGCCGACGTGGCCTGCACCGATGATGCCGACTCCGAGCCGTCCGGATCGTTGCATCAGGTGGGGTCCTCTCCGCTGCGCCAGCGGTGGCTGGTGTCCGAGGACGCTGCGGTGACGATCGTACGCGAACTTGTCAGGAAAAATTCGAGCGCGCGGGTGCGTTCCACGGCCCCCAGCTTGGCCGTGATCGGTCCGGCGACCGTGTGGAGCAGCAGGGAAGCGAGCCCGAGCCGGCGCTCCAGCGGACCCTGCGTGAGGGCGATGCTCTGCACCCGCGGCTCCGGCACAACGATGAGCTCACGCCACACCGCGCCCTTGCGGAGCAGCACGATGCTCGGGCCGAACGCGTAGCCGTTGCGGCGCCAGGAGAACCAGCGCAGCGGAGCCGCGGCACGGGGTGAGTTCACAAAGCCGTCGTCGCCGCCGCGCGAGGTGAGGCCGTTCCGCAGCAGGAGCAGGGCGTCAATGGCGGGCGCCGAGACATCCGCCACACCCGCATCCAACAACCCAGCGGCTTCGAGCGCACCGGTATCGAGCGCACCGGTTTCGAGCGAGCTGTCATCGAGCGCACCGGTTTCGAGCGCATCGGTTTCGAGCGAGCCGCCATCGAGCGCGACCTTCTCGAGCGCGACCTTCTCGTCGGCCTGATCGAGCGCGCCCTCGCGGATCACGCCGGGAAGCATCAGCGCGAGCACCCGCATCACATCGTCGAGACTTCCGACAGGGAGGATCGTGGTGTTCTGCTGACCGCTCGCGCCCTGCGTCGACGACTTCGACGCGCGGTTGACCTTCATCTCCCACCAGCCGAACGGCCTCCAGAGCAGCGGCTGGCTGATCTGGATCGAGTGGATGCGGCCAGGGGGCAGCGTCTCGTTGCTCGTGGTGAACAGGCCGAAACCGACCCGCACGCCATCGGGCGTTCCCGCGATCGAGTAGCGCAGGGACTTGGTGAAGCGGGCGATGAGCACGCTGCCCATACCGATGATGAGCGGCAGCAGTCCCAGCAGGAGGAGGGGCTGGCCCGAGGTTCCCGCGGCGATCAACGACGCGATGATGAGCAGCACCAGAAAGACCGCAGTGTCATTCAGCACGATCGACCCGAGCAGGCGGCCCGTGTGCATCTTGACGACGGACTCCGGCGGGGCGAGGTTCGGGTCGAGCTCGGGTGAGAGCAGCTCGGACACACGCTGGTCGATGAAGCTGCCGGTGCCGTTCGCGGACGCGTTGGCGCCAGCGGAGGCCTGGTCGGCGGCGCGTTTGGTGCCCGATGCCAGTCGCAGGATGTCGCGGCGCAGCTCATCTGCCTGCGCCGAGCCAAGGTAGGCCAGCTGCACGTTGGCGTCCTGGCCGGCCACATTGACCTCGAGTTTGGCCGCGCCGAAGAGCCGCGCGACAAAGGGCCGCACGATGTTGATCCCCTGAATGCGGTCGAGGCGTCCGCGGCGGTTGGTGCGGAACAGGATGCCGCTGCGCACCTCCACCACCTCGTTGGTGATGCGGAAGGTGTGCATCCGCCAGGACAGGTAGAAGCCGGCGATGAAGATCAGCAGGGCGACCGCGATGGCGCCGAGCGCATACCCGACGTAACCCTCGCGCAGGATCCAGTCGATCGGGTCGTCGGCGTAGCCGTCGCCGCCGACGAACATTTCCACAAACCGCTCGCGCAGCGTGTTGATGATGATGCCGAGGATCGCGATCAGGGCGATGCCGCCGCGCAGCAACGGGGTAGCCGGGTGGAGCCGATGCCACTGGCCGTCGGTGAGCCCGGAGTGTTGGGCCGGCGCCGGGGCGTCGATCGGCGGCTGGGCGACCGGCGGCTGGTCCGGCGTCGGCGGCTGGTCCGGGGTCGGCGGCTGGTCCGGGGTCGGGGGGATGTCGCTGTCGCTCACAACCCCGCCCGACGACTCTCCGCCAGCTCCACCAGACGATCGCGCAATTGCTCGGCGTCGGTGTCGGCCAGCCCGGGGATCACAACGCCGGTCGCTGCAGCCGCGGTGACGAAACGGAGTTCGCTGAGGCCCAGCGCTCGCGCGAGCGGCCCGCGATTGATGTCTACCAGCTGCATCCGGCCGTAGGGCACCGCGACGAAGCGCTGGAACATCAGCCCGCGCCGGAACAGCAGGTCGTCCTCGCGGAGCGTATAGCCGATCGAGCGCACCCGACGCGGAACAAAGGCGATGGTGGCCAGCGAGATCAGCGCGGTCGCGGCGGGGATCGCCCAGAGCCACATGATGTCGGTCAGCCAGGCGGGAATGCTCGTGGCGGCGACGAGGATGACCCCCGTGATGATCGCTCCGACGACGTCAACGACGATATATTTCGGGGAAACCCGATGCCACTCTGTGTCCGGCAGTTCGAGACGGTCGGTCACTTGGGTCCTCAGCTTCTAGTCTCCGCGTCGCGGCAATCAGTGCGGGCGCACCACCACGGTGCCGTTGTCCAGGTGGTCGTCTTCGTCCGGCGGAATGCTGCACAAGTGTTCAGCAATAAGGCCTGCGACCAGCAGAACAATCGCACCAACAACGGTGGCGACCGCCATCAAAACCGAGCCTACCGCGAGCACCGACCGGGTGAGGAGAAAAATGAGGATGCCAGCGCCGACGCCCACGGCGAGCGAACCCGCAAGGCTCGAGGCCTTGGCAAGCACGGCAACCCGGGTCGCGTAAAACGGGTCAATCCGCGAGCGCGCACGGTCGCGCACTGCCCTCCGGATCGGGATCGCCAGGGCAAGGTCCAGGATGCCGATAACGGCGAGCGCAAGCGCCAGGGTGGTCGGCGGAACCGCAGCGGGACGCCCGGCGGCCAGCAGCGCGATCTCCAGCAGCCACACCGCGGCGCCGCCGACGGCAGCAAACAGCACAAGCGGCAGCGGACGAGTTCGTTTCACAGCAGGGCCTCCGCTGAATAGGGTTGCACATCGTTGCTGGTCGCGGCGGGCAACGCGCTCACCGCACCGCGCCCGGGCAACACCGCGTGCGGGTCGAGCTCGAGCCACGGCACCAGCACAAATCCGCGCTCGGCGGCCCGCGGGTGCGGCAGGGTGAGCGTCGCGTCGTCGCTCACAACGTCGCCGAAGGTCACGATGTCGATGTCGAGGGTGCGATCGCCCCAGCGTTCGACCCGCACGCGCCCGAGGGCGTTCTCGATGGCGTTCACGGCCTCAAGCAGTTGCTCCGGGGCGAGCGTGGTGCTGACGCGCAGGATCGCGTTGAGGTAGGCGGGGGCTGCGTGGTCGATGCCGTCGAGTTTGAGGGCGGGCGTTTCGACCAGGGCGGATGCTCCGGTGAGAGTCACCCGGTCGATGCCAGCGACCCGCGCCGTGGCATCCCGAATCGTCCGCTCGCGATCTCCCAGGTTGCTGCCCAGCGACAGGATCGCGACCACGCCGTCCGCGGCCGGAGGCTCCGTCGTTGGAGCTGGAGTTGCAGCTGGCGCTGGCGCCGTCGCCGGAGCCGGCGGGACGGTCGCCGGGTTGATCCGTTCCTTGCGGATCACGGTCGCCTCCGCGTGATGCTGACCGCGACATCGACGAACGGAACCGTGATGGGTGCGCCCGGCTTGTGAATGGTGACCTGCACCAGCTGCACCGCGCGATGCTCCAGGGCTACTGCCGCGACGCGCTCCGCGACCGTCTCGATCAGGTCGACCGGGTCACGTTCCACGGCCGCGACCACCTGCTCGGCGAGGACCCCGTAGTGCACGGTCTCTGCGAGCTCGTCGCCGGCGGCTGCCGCGGTGAAGTCGAGGTGCACCGTGACGTCGATGAAGAAGTCCTGGCCGTCACGCCGCTCGTGGTCGAAGACCCCGTGGAACGCGGACGCGCGCAGCCCGGTAAGCGTGATCGTGTCGAGGGGAACCTGGCCGCCCGTGCTCGGGCCGTTCGAGCTCTGGTCGTTCATGCTCTGGCCTCGTCCCAGCGGTCCCACACCGCAAGCGCGCGCCGGGTGGCAGCGACGTTGTGCACCCGAACTCCCCACGCTCCGGCCTGCGCCGACAGAGCACTGATCGTGGCGGTCGCGTCGTCGCGCTCGGCCGGGGCGGTGCCGCCCGCGGCGAAGTCGGCCAAAAATCCCTTGCGCGAGGCTCCGACGAGCACCGGAAAGCCGAGGCCGACCAGCTCGGGCAGCCCGGCGAGCAGCTGCCAGTTGTGGTCCGCTGTCTTGGAGAACCCGAGGCCCGGGTCGACGATGAGTCTCGCGGGCTCGATTCCCGCGGCGATCGCGCCGGCGATACGCTCGCCCAGCTCAGCGCGCACCTCGCTGACCACCTCGGTGTACAGCGGCGCGGCCTGCATGGTGGCACTGTGCTCACGCCAGTGCATCGCGATGTACCTGACCCCGCTGCCCGCCACCACCGCGTACATGTCCGGATCGGCGAGGCCACCGGAAACGTCGTTGATGAACTCGGCTCCTGCCTCGGCGCAGGCACCCGCCGTGGACGCGTTCATTGTGTCGATGCTGAGACGGATGCCGCTGCCCGCCAGCTCCCGCACGATCGGCAACACCCGCGCCAGTTCCTGTTCCGCAGGCACGCGTTCTGCACCGGGCCGGGTGGACTCCCCGCCGATGTCAATGACGTCCGCGCCCTGCCTGACCAGCTCGAGAGCATGGGCGGTCGCGGCGGCCGGGTCGACCCAGCGGCCGCCGTCGCTGAAGGAGTCGGGGGTGACGTTGAGAATCCCGAGGATCACCGGTCGGCTCATGGCCGCGACCCGATCAGCGCGATGGTCTCGGCGCGCAGAACCGGGTCGGCCAGCGTGCCCCGCGACGCGAGGGTGAGCGTCGTCGAGTTAGCCTGGCGGGTGCCGCGGGTCGACACGCAGCTGTGGGTCGCGTCGACCACGACGAGCACACCGAGCGGGTCGAGACCGGCGACGAGAGCGTCGGCGATCTCCTCGGTCAACCGCTCCTGCACCTGAGGGCGCGACGCAACCGTTTCCACAACCCTCGGCAATTTGCCGAGACCGACGATCCGGGTGCGCGGAGCGTAGGCGATGTGCACTACCCCGGTGAAGGGCAGCAGGTGGTGTTCGCACATCGAGCGGAATTCGATGCCTCGCAGCACCACGAGTTCGCTGAGCTCGTCGGCATCCGCCCTCAGATCCGCGGTTTCGGCGAGGTGCACGGTCGGGTCGACCCCGACGCCGCTGAAGAACTCGGTGTAGGCCTGGGCGACGCGTTGCGGCGTGGTGGCGAGGCCGGGGCGGGACGCGTCGTCACCGATCGCCGCGAGAATCTCGGCGACTGCCGCTTCGATGCGCCCGGTGTCGATGGGAGCCATCGGCGACTCAGGCTGTGGCGATGCCGGGCGACTTCCGCGGACGCGGAGCCCGCTCCGGCTTGGCGGGGGGCTCGGAGCCGACGCCACCGTCGACCGAACCGGCATCGATCGGCGCCTTCGCGGGAACGAGTACCGCTGGCAGATCGGAGACCGGGCGCTTGACGCTGGACAGCCACTGCGGACGCTCGGCGAGCTTCTGCACGTCCTTGAAGATCTCGGCGAGCTGCTCGTGGTCGAGCGTCTCCTTCTCCAGGAGCTCGGTGGCGAGACGGTCGAGCACGTCGCGGTTGTTGTTCAGTACCTCCCACGCCTCATCGTGAGCCTGCTCGATGAGTACACGCACCTCGGCATCCACCGTCTCGGCAATGTTCTCGGAGTAGTCGCGGCCCGACCCCATGTCGCGCCCCATAAACGGTTCGCCACTCGAGGTGCCCAGCTTGACGGATCCGACCACGGCGCTCATGCCGTACTCGGTGACCATGCGGCGTGCGGTGGATGTCGCCTTCTCGATGTCATTGGAGGCGCCGGTAGTGGGGTCGTGGAAGACGATCTCCTCGGCAACCCGGCCGCCCATCGCGTAGGCGAGCTGGTCGAGCAGCTCGTTGCGGGTGACGGAGTACTTGTCCTCGAGCGGCAGCACCATCGTGTAGCCGAGGGCGCGGCCGCGGGGAAGGATCGTGACCTTGGTGACCGGGTCGGTGTGGCGCATGGCAGCGGCGGCGAGGGCGTGTCCACCCTCGTGGTAGGCCGTGATGAGCTTTTCCTTGTCGGCCATGATGCGGGAGCGACGCTGTGGGCCGGCCATGACGCGGTCGACGGCCTCATCGAGGGCCCGGTTGTCGATCAGCTGGGCGTTGGACCGCGCGGTCAGCAGCGCGGCCTCGTTGAGCACGTTGGCCAGGTCGGCTCCGGTGAATCCCGGAGTTTTGCGGGCGAGGATCTCGAGGTTGACACCGGCGGCGAGGGGCTTGCCCTTGCCGTGCACCTCGAGGATGCGCTGGCGTCCCTTGAGGTCGGGAGCGTCCACGCCGATCTGGCGGTCAAAGCGACCGGGGCGCAGCAGCGCGGGGTCGAGCACGTCCGGACGGTTCGTCGCCGCGATCAGGATCACGTTCGTCTTGGGGTCGAAGCCGTCCATCTCCACCAGCAGCTGGTTGAGGGTCTGCTCGCGCTCGTCGTTTCCGCCGCCGATGCCGGCACCGCGGTGGCGGCCGACGGCGTCGATCTCGTCAACGAAGATGATCGCGGGCGAATTCTCCTTGGCCTGGGTGAAGAGGTCACGCACCCGGCTGGCACCCACACCCACGAACATCTCGACGAAGTCGGAACCGGAGATCGAGTAGAACGGAACTCCCGCTTCCCCGGCGACGGCGCGGGCAAGCAGGGTCTTACCGGTTCCGGGAGGGCCGTAGAGGAGGACGCCCTTGGGGATACGGGCTCCGACCGCCTGGAACCGCGCGGGGTCCTTCAGGAAGTCCTTGATCTCTTCGAGCTCTTCGATGGCTTCGTCAGCACCTGCCACATCCGCGAAGGTCACCTTCGCAGCATCCTTACTCACCAGACGGGCCTTGGACTTGCCGAACTGCATGACCTTGTTTCCGCCACCCTGCATGCGCATAAACAGGAAGTAGAAGATCACACCGATGATCAGGAAGGGAAGGAGGATGCCGATGAGCGAAGACAGCAGGCTGGTCTGCGGTACCTCGTCGTCGAAGTCGGCGTTGGAGGCGCTGATGGCCTCGACAACTTCGGTGCCACGTGGCGCGACGTAGTAGAACTGCACCTTGGTGCCGTTGTCACCGTCCGCCTCGTCGAGGGTGAGGTCGACGCGCTGTTCGCCGTCAACGATCTTGGCCGACGACACCGTGCTGCCGTCGAGGAGGTCAAGGCCCTCCTGGGTGGTGACCTCGCGGAAACCGCTGCCGGTCAGGAGGCTGGAGCCGATCCAGACCAGGACGACTGCCAGCACAATGTAGACAATCGGTCCGCGAAATATGCGCTTCATATCCATGATGATCCGGGCATGGCGCCCTTCACCTTCCTCGAGTTGCGTGACTGTCAGGGTACAGCGCTAGCGCTGGATGGCCGCTGGATGTTTGCCGTGGGCGTAACCGGGATTATTTACCCCTCGCGGGGGCGACTACAAGGTGGTGAATCCGCAGCTGTGGCGTGTACGCAGGTGCGGGGCGTACGCAGGCGCTACGCGTAGATGTGCGGCGCGAGCACGCCGATGCCACGGAGGTTGCGGTACTTCTCGGCGTAGTCCAGTCCGTACCCCACAACGAAGGCGTTGGGGATCTCGAATCCGATGTACTTGACGTCAACCTGAACCTTGGCGGCCTCGGGCTTACGCAGGAGCGCGCAGATCTCGACGGACTCGGCTCCGCGGGCCTGAAGGTTCTTCTTCAGCCACGACAGGGTGAGGCCAGAATCGATGATGTCCTCGACGATCAGCACCTTGCGACCGTGCAGGTCGGAGTCGAGGTCCTTGAGAATGCGAACGACGCCGCTGGACTGGGTGCCCGCACCATAGGAGGAGACGGCCATCCAGTCCATGTCGATGTGCAGCTTGAGCTCGCGGGCGAGGTCGGCCATCACCATCACCGCTCCGCGGAGCACACCGACCAGAAGTACCCGCTCACCGGCATAATCCGCCTCGATGGCGCGGCAGAGTTCGGCAATTTTGGCGTGAATCTGCTCTTCGGTGAAGAGCACCTCGGTCAGATCAGCAGAGACGTCGCTGAGTTCCATGGGGTGTGGGGTCCTATCGGTTAGCGGTGAAAACTAGCAGGCCGCCCTGCCTCTCAACCCTAATGCCCGGCAGGTCGAGCGGTCCCTGCCCGTGCCAGTGGGTGACCAGGCGAGCCACCTCGAGGGTGTGCGCCCGGCTCAGCGACAGGTGAAATTCGCTCTGCACGGCCAACCGGATCAGGCGCTGTCGAAGGGCTGCGGGATTGCTCGCGAGTGCTCGCACCGGCAGCGAAATGCCGCCGTCGGCGATATCCGCGAGTTCCTCGGCCACTTCCTCGGCGAAGTGATCGAGGGCGTCGTCGTCCTCCCGCAACTGCTCTGCGGTGCGGGCGAGCGCCTCGGCGATCCCGGGCCCCAGCTCGGCCTCGAGCATCGGCAACACAACCGTGCGCACCCGCACCCGCGAAAACGCCGGGTCGGAGTTCTGCGGATCGGTCCACGCCTCAAGGCCCGATTCGGCGCAGAAGCCCACGGTGCTCGCGCGACGGATCCGGAGCAGGGGACGCAGGTAGAGGCCGTTTCGTGCCTCCATCCCCCGAACGCTGCCCGCGCCGCTGCCACGGGCGAGGCCCAGCAGTACGGTCTCGGCCTGGTCATCGAGGGTGTGGCCGAGCAGTACCGCCGTCGCGCCGGTGCGCTCCGCCGCGCTCGCGAGGGCGTCGTAGCGCGCGGTTCTGGCGGCCGCCTCCGGACCTCCGCCGTCAGCGCTGGTGGCTACGGTCACCTGCCGGACCAGTACCGGGTCGAGCCCCAGGGCCCGCGCGTGGGCAGCGGCCTGCTCCGCGACATCCGCCGATCCTGCCTGAAGATTGTGGTCAACGATCACGGCCCCGGCACGCAACCCCGCACGCGGCGCCTCGAACGCGGTCGCTGCGGCAAGCGCAAGCGAATCCGGGCCGCCGCTCAGCGCGACGAGCACGAGGGGCGCGTCCGGCTCGCTGGCCGCGCGTGCGTCGACTGCTCCGCCGCCGCCGGCGCCGCTGCCGCTCTTGCCCTCGCCGCCGTCTCTGCCGTCTCTGGCGTCTCTGGCGTCTCTGGGCAGGGTCAGGAGTGCTTCACGGACGGCGCGACGAACGTCCGCAATCGCTGGCGTGAGGCGGGGGCGGCGGTCGGAGTCCATCCAGTAACGTTATTGCAGCAAACCGAGAACCCAAGGAGCACGCTTTATGGCCGCTTACGACGCCGTTATCGAGATCCCCAAGGGGAGCCGCAATAAGTACGAAGTCGACCACGTGACCGGCCGGGTTTATCTCGACCGCGTGCTCTTCACTACTTTTGTGTACCCCACCGACTACGGGTTCTTCGAGAACACCCTCGGACTCGACGGCGATCCCGTTGACGTCCTCGTGCTTCTCGACTACCCACTGTTCCCCGGCGTGGGCGTGTCCGTGCGCCCGGTCGCGGTGTTCAACATGACGGATGACGGCGGCTCAGACGCCAAGGTCATCGCCGTGCCCGCCAAAGACCCGCGCTGGTCGCATATCCAGGACATCAACGACATCCCGGAGTTCACCCGCAAGGAGATCGAGCACTTCTTCGAGCACTACAAGGACCTCGAGCCCGGCAAGTGGGTCAAGACCGAGGGCTGGGGCGACGCAGCGGAGGCCGAGGCGATTATCGAAGCCGGCATCGTGAAGCTGGCCGCCGAGGGCGCGCACTAGGTTCCCCTCGCACTACGGAACGGCCTCGCTTCGGCGGGGCCGTTCTTGCGTTAAGTGCTCGCGGATGGGGGAACTGATGCTCGCGGATGGAGAAGAGACCTCCCGGACGGAGTCCTAGCTTCATCCGGGAGCAGCTCTCTCCATCCGGGACGCTGACGCCGCTGCTGCCGCTGCTGCTGCTGCTGCTGCTGCTGCGAGTGAACTCCGCGGCGAAACGCTGACACCTGATATCCACTACCACGCAACTAATTACTGAAGCTCGCTGCGGTAGAAACCCAGTCCGCAGTCGATCGCTGCGGCAGAAACATACTCGATGCGGTAGATATATCTACCGCGGCGAGTGAGTTTCTACCGCGGCGACGTCATGGCTGCCGGACAACTACCGCGGTGAGCAGCCAACTACCGCGGCGACCCCGCGCGCTAGGCGCGATCAGCCGAGGGTGATGCCGACGTTGCGCATGTACGGCACAGCGTTGGTGGCCACGCCGTTGACGCGCACCTCGAAGTGAAGGTGGCACCCGGTGGATGCGCCCGTCGATCCGACGTACGCGATGACATCGCCGGCAGCGACCTGCTGGCCGACCGCGACGCGGATTCCGCCGTTCACGATGTGCGCATAGCCCGTGGAGATGCCGTCACCGTTGTTGATCAGCACCCAGTTGCCGTAAGTGCCGTACACACCGGCGTACTGCACGGTTCCCGAATGGGCGGCGTAGATCGGGATGCCACATCCGCCAGCCAGGTCGGTGCCCGAGTGAAGGCGGCTGCCACCAGAAACCGGGTGGATACGGTAGCCGTAGCCGGAGCTGATCGATCCGTTCGCCGGCTTCGCCCAGCCATTGCCATTGACGGCGCCGGGCACGGTACTGCCGCCCACAGCGCCGCCGCCGCCACCACCGCCGCCGGAACTGGCTGCGGCAGCCGCGGCAGCCGCCGCTTCCGCTCGAGCCGCGGCGACGCGGGCAGCTTCTTCTGCGGCCGCGATTCTCGCACGCTCGACAACGCCAGCCTGGTACTGCGCTTCGGTGGTCGCGACCGCCGAGGTGAGGGAGGCCAATTGCGCTTCGAGCTCATCCTTGTGCACCGCGGAAACCGCGACCGTATCGGCTGCGGCAACCGAGGCTACCTGCGCGACTTCGAACGCCGCGGCGGCGTCGGCTTTGAGCCCTTCCAGAACCCCGGCCGCGACATCCGCCTGATCCGTCAAAGATTGCGCGGCATTTTTGTCCTGGACGGCCTTCTCGTAGATCTCGTTTGCCTGCTCGGAGACCTTGCCGGCCTGCCCCATCGTGGCGAGCATGTCCTCAACGTCTTCGCCATTGAGCAGAAGGTTGAGGGTGAGGTCGTTGCTGCCCGTGCGAGCGAGCTGGGCGGCAAGCTGGCCCGCGCGGGTTTGGGATTCGACGGCGACGGCCGCGGCGGCATCCGCCTTAGCGCGCAGTTCCCCCGCGGTGACGGTGGCTTCGAAGTACTCCTGCTCCGCCTCCTGGTAAGCGGTTCCCTTGGCTTCGGCGTCGGCCTGGGCTGCCGCCAGCTCGGATTCGAGCTGGGCGAGCAACGCCTGGATCTCGGTGACCTGCGCCTGCGACGCGGCCTGATCGGCTCGCGCGGCCTCGACGTCGGACCAGGAGGGGTAGTCGATGGCCCAGGCGGGCGACACTTCGGTCGTCACGACAGCACCCGTCGCGAGCACGCCGACAACGGAAAGCAGTGCAATCACCCGTCGGGCGCGCGACCACCTGGGGGCGCGCGGTGAAGCGGATGACTGCAAGCTCATAAACCAAATCCCCGAACTAGATGTGCTCGGCGCAACGATAGGCACGCCAGTCACACTGGTAACTCTGTCCACAGTAACAAGGGACCCTAGGAAACCCCACTGCGCGAGTATTGCTCGCCAACCATAGGCCGGAGAACTTCCCGGAGAGGTCCGCGCCACGCCCGGGATTCGCATCAGTTCATTGAATATTCGCGGATCTGGCTTCTCGATTTGTGTCTCCGAATAAGGACACGTATGCTTACGGACGGTTGCTACGGAGTTCTGAACTTCATGGCCCCATCGTTTAGTGGCCTAGGACGGCGCCCTTTCACGGCGTTAACACGGGTTCGAATCCCGTTGGGGTCACAAACACATCAGAACTAAATAGCTTGGCCCTGTAGCGCAGTTGGTTAGCGCGCCGCCCTGTCACGGCGGAGGTCGCCGGTTCAAGTCCGGTCAGGGTCGCAAAACAGTAAAGCCTCTTCGAAAGGAGGGGCTTTCTGTCTATCAGGAACAGAGTGGCGCAAGTCATGAGTTGCTGATGAGGACCCGTCCTCAACGGCCCTGTAGCTCAGTTGGTAGAGCGTTCGACTGAAAATCGAAAGGTCACCGGATCGACGCCGGTCGGGGCCACTGTCCCACTCCCTAGCTTCTACATGGGGGTGGGACTTTTTCTTTGCCCTCGTGAGCAACTCACTTGAGGGCTTCTGGCGTATGGGATTTACACTTCGGCGGGCGCTGAATTCATCGCAAGGGTGCTCCGGAAGGCGGCGCGTGTCGCAGTTACGAGGTCGCTCGGGGCAGTGGCCAGGATGCGCCCGCTGGAGTAGCAGGCCAATGCAAGCTGCGCGGCCATGGTAGCGATGGCGGGGGCAACGTCGTGCTTGAGGAGCACCTTCGCGAGTTCGTCCGAAAGGTACTGATTCTTCAGAGCGTCGCGAGCGCGAAGTTCTTCGTGTGCATCGAGGAGCCGCGCGCGCCGCTCGTAGGCAGCGAGGTCAGAAGTCGCCTGCGTGCACAATCGGACCACGAGAGGCTCGAGAGAGCTCAAAGCGCCTGCGAGGGAGCCCGCCGACTGTGTGGGAGTCCACACCACGGCTGTTGCGTCAGTGATTGTGTCGAACATGGCCTGTTCTTTAGCGAAGACGACCTCAGTCTTGTCTCCGAAATGCCGAAAGAACGTGGTGCGTCCCACCTCGGCACGCTCTGCGATGTCCGTGACGGAGACGTTATCGAAGCCTCGCTCCGCGAATAGGGCGTCCGCAGCGTCGATGATCCGGCTGCGCGCTGCGCGCTGTTTCCGTTCGACCAAAGACAGCGAGGATTTTTTCACCTCAGAGGGGCGCTCGGACATAACTCCACTATACAGCGCGACCGACCATCGTTCCAAAGCGTACTTGGTATGCTACGGTACTGAGTACCAAACAAGGAGGAACCATGCTTTCCGTCGTCGATCGTCAGCAGATCACTGAAACTCTCGCCCGTCATGCGTTCGTGGTCGATGAGAATGAGTTGGACCAGCTCGGGGAGGTGTTCACCCCGGAGGCCACGTATGACATGACCCGCTCGGGGATGGGCGCCTTCCAGGGCATCGAAGCCATGAGGGCCGCCGCGGCGCAGATGCTCGCTGCCGGGCACGCGCCCCTGTCGCATTTTGTGACCAACATCACCATCACAGAGACCGGAGAGTCGACGGCGTCCGTACGATCCAAGGGACTGATGATCATGCACGATGGCGCCCTGCACGCTGTGGTGTACGACGACACAGTTTCCCTGCATGAGGGTCGCTGGCTAATCGCGAGCCGGATCATTTCGCCCATCCCAGCCGCTGCCGCCGACCTGCACTGATGAAGCAGGCGACAGCATCCTGGACCATCCGCGCCTTTGCGCGTCGCGGGCTGAGCGCTACGGGGAGAACACGATGAAGCGCCTGCAATACCACCGCTACGGCGGACCGGACGTTCTTGCCCTTAGAGACGTAGATACCCCAAAACCGGGCCGAGGTCAGGTGCTGGTGCGAGTGCGTGCAGCCGCCGCGAACGCAATGGATTGGAAGATCCGCAACGGCGAGATGCGGGCCATGACCGGAAGAAACTTCCCTCGCGGTGTCGGCCACGACTTTGCCGGGGTCATCGAAAGGGTCGGTAACGGTGTGACCCGTCTCCGGGTTGGTGATCAAGTGTTAGGGGCGGCCCGCCTGCAACACGCAGGAGCGTTCGCAGAGTTCGTGATCGCAGAAGAAAAGTCCGTCGCTCACAAGCCCGACGCCCTTACCTTCGCCCAGGCCGCCACCCTGCCCATCGTCGGGCTCACCGCATACCAGGCTGTAACCAAGGCCGGCAAACTACAGGCGGGGCAAGACATATTCATCAATGGTTGTCTGGGTGGCGTCGGCCGAGTAGCCGTGCAGGTCGCAACCGGGGCAGGCGCATCCGTGACCGGCAGCTGCCGGTCGGGGTCAGAAGCAGACGCTCACCAGCTTGGCGTCGATACCGTCGTCGCCTTCGATCTCGACCCCGCACCCCTGACCGGTCGGTTCGATGTCGTCTTCGACACGGCCGGAACTCTGCCTTTCGCCACCGCAAGACGGATGCTCAAGCCCGGCGGGCGAATCATCGACATCGTCCCTTCTGTAGCAAAGTTCGCGCGCAGCATCTTGCCCGGCTCCTACACCGCCTTCATGGGCCGGCCTGACAGCAACGACCTTCAACACATTGCCGATGCCGCTGGACGAGGGGAGATCTCTACCCGCATCTCCCGCACCGTCACCCTTGCCAACGCCATTCCGGCTCTCATCGATCTTGAAAACGCCCCCACTTCCAGTGGCGGGAAACTCGTCATCATCACCGACTAATTCGTTGCGAATTGCGCCACCAAATCTGATGACCCTCGCGCATCGGCCGGCGCGCTCGGTCGAAACTCGCCGCGGACTATTTCTGGCAATCGCCTCGCACCCCGCTACCACTCGTCGAACAAACAACCGGATCCAAACGGACCCGCCTCACCTGGAGAAATTTCCCATGGATATTGCATTTTGGATCGTTGCGAGCGTCACCGCACTTGCCTTTTTCGGCGCCGGCACGGTGAAACTGATCCGCCCGATACCTGCGCTCAAAGAAGCTGGAATGGGGTGGGTCGAGGACTACTCCAGCAGCACGGTCAAGCTGATCGCACTCGCAGAAGTAGTGGGCGCGATCGGGCTCATCCTCCCCGTGTCGACCGGAATCGCGCCGATTCTCAGTCCGATCGCCGGGGTCGCCCTGGCAATCATCATGGCCGGAGCCGTCGCCGTCCACCTCCGCCGAAAAGAATCACCTATACCCGCGATCGTCCTGACGGCACTACCGCTCGCCGCTGCAATTCTCGGTTTCAGCGTCCACGCGCGATAGTCGCACGACAATACCTAACCGTTTTCTGCAACGGATCCGTCGACGGGAGCACCCCAGCCGTCTCGCGATCGGTGGAGTTCCAGGGCGCTACGCCGTGGTCGCAACTCCATGAAGCGGCGCGAGGGCTGAATCCAACGCGGCCTCAAGTGGCCATGCGGACCGCTCAGGCTGGCTGAGTACGAGGCCGCCCTGGATCGCGGCAAGGATGACGGTTGCGATCCTCTCCGAGTCGGCCGACCCGTCGACTGTCCCGGTGCGCTGCATTCGCCGCACGCCGTCGGCCAGTAGTCCCCGCCAGGCGCGCATGCCCTCCGCGATGCTGCTCGCAAGATCGGGGTCGGTCATGGAAGCCTGCGTCGCGAGCGATCCGATCGGGCAGGCCCAGCGACCGCGGCCGATGTAATAGTCCACGAGCATGGCGCGCCACCGCTCCCAGGACTCCCACGACCCGAGGTCGTGGATCTCGGGCTCCTGCGCTTCCAGCAGCTGGCGTCCCTCCCAGTCGGCGACCTCACGCACCAGCTCCGCCTTGCCGCCGGGAAAGTAGTGGAACAGCTGGCTCTTGCTCGTCAGCGTTGCGGCTCGCACGGTGTCGAGCGTGGTGCCGCCGATTCCCGAGGCGAGGATCTGCTCGCCCGTGGCCTCGATGATCCGCTGGCGGGTCAGGCGACCCCGCTCAGTGATCTTCGCCGTTTCCATAAATTCACTCTAACTCATTGGACCACGAGGTCCAGTTCATGTTAGGAATGGACTATGAAGTCCAATGAAGAAGTCCTCCATTCCCTTCCCATCGATTCCCGCCTTGCCGGCCGCACCGCCATCGTTACGGGCGCCAGCAGTGGCATCGGCGAGGCCATCGCTCGAGTGCTTGCAGCATCCGGAGCCACCGTCGTTGTCAGCGGCCGTGATGAAGGCCGCGCCCAGGCGGTCGCAGACGCAATTGTCGCCGCAGGAGGCGCTGCTCACGTCGTGGTCGCCGATCTGGCCGGCACGTACAACGATCTCCGCACATTCGCTCGCACGGCAACGCAGGTGCTCGGTGGCCACGTCGACATTCTCGTCAACAACGCCGGCATCTATCCTGCGCCGCCGACGGCTGGCCTGTCCGACGCCGACCTCGACGCGGTGCTGGCCACCAATGTGCGTGCACCCCACGTGCTCGTCGCCGAACTTGCCCCCGCCATGGCCGAGCGCGGCACCGGAGCGATCATCAATGTCGGATCGTGGATGTCTCGTGTCGGTGTTCCGTTCGGTGCCATGTACACCGGGTCGAAGGCAGCCATCGAGCAGATGACCCGCACCTGGGCGGCAGAGTTCGGGCCGAGCGGCGTCAACGTGAACACCGTCGCACCCGGTGCAACGAGCACTCCGGGCAACGCCGACAGCGCGGATGTGATCGCCGTGATGACCGCCGCCACCGCCGCAGGGCGTCCCGTTCGCCCCGTCGACATCGCCTTCGCGGTTCGCTATCTCGCGTCGGATGAGGCGTCATTTGTGCACGGCACGGTGCTCGACGTCGACGGCGGGATCGCCAACACCCGGCTCGGCTGATGGCGGCCCGCACCTTCGGGGCGGACTCGACCGCACTCGACGTGGTCGACCGCCTCGACCTCACCGGCAAGTCCGCGATCGTGACCGGCGCAAGCTCCGGCATCGGGGTCGAGACGGCGCGAGCGCTCGCATCCGCCGGCGCGAGCGTCACCCTCGCGGTCAGGGACACCGCCGCCGGGGAACGAACAGCCGCAGACCTTCGCGCCTCAACCGGCAATCTCGACATCCGTGTCGCCGAAGTAGACCTCGCAGATCTCGTGTCCGTTCGTGCTTTCGCCGAGCACTGGTCCGGTCCGCTCCACTTCCTGATCAACAACGCGGGAATCATGCACGCGCCGGAAACCCGCTCCGTCGCGGGATGGGAGATGCACATGGCCGTCAACCATCTCGGACACTTCGCGCTCGCCACCCAGCTCCTCCCCGCCCTCACCGAAGCGCACACCGCCCGGATCGTGTCGGTCAGCTCGAGCGGTCACGCCTCCAGCGGCATCCGTTTTGACGACATGTTCTTTCAGCGAGGCACCTATGACGCCGGACTCGCCTATGGACAGTCGAAGACGGCGAATGTGCTCTTCGCCGTGGAGGCAGCCAAACGGTGGGCGACCTACGGCATAACGGCTGCAGCCGTTATGCCGGGCGGCATTTGGACCAACCTGCAGCGGTACTGGGATCCCGCGGTCCTTGCGGACATGAAGCGTCGCTATCCGACGAAGACCACGGCACAAGGGGCTGCGACTTCGGTGTATGTTGCGACAAGGGCCCACCTGGAACCCGGCGGCCCCGCGTATTTCGAGGACTGCCATCCCGCCCGCGTTGTGGGGCAGATCACGGACGGGATCCACGGTGTCCTGCCGCATGCCCTGGACCCGGCCACGGCCCAGCACCTGTGGGACGTCTCCGCCGAACTCGTCTCTGCCGAACTCGCGAGGGCACACTACACGCTGTAACTAATAACACAAAGATGCACCTAAAGCCCTTGCCCTTGCATTTTCGCTGTTCCTATAGTTCTCTACCCCTACAGCTGGCCCCGGGCCATCAGGAAAAGAGAATGTCATGCGCCGCTCTCCTCTCGCCACCATCGGCATCCTTGGTTCCCTTTCGCTGGCGCTTCTCGTGCCCACGGCAGCAATGGCCGCCCCCACCCAAGCCCCCGTGCCACCGCCGAGCGGCAACACCGCCCCGGTGGCGATCGACCAGTCCCTCCCGGTGGCGCAAAACACGTCCGTCGACTTCGTCCTCGCCGCCACCGACCCCGACGGCGACGCCCTCACCTTCACCACCAACACACCAGGCCGCGGAACCCTGTCCGGCGTCGCGCCCAACCTCACCTACACACCGGCGGCAGGCTACTCCGGCCCCGACGTGTTCGTGTTCCGCACCAGTGACGGCGTCAATGCCTCGGTCGTGGCAACCGTGTACGTCAGCGTGTACGTGCCGCCGAATCATCCCCCCGTCGCATACAGCCAGTCGATCTCGACCCGCACCGATCGCTCGGTGCCCGTCACGGTGAGGGCGATCGACGCCGACGCCGACGCGCTCAGGTTCAGCCTGCTGACCTGGTCGTATTGTCACTGCAGTGCCCAGCACGGCACGGTGACGGGCAGCGACGGAAACTACGTGTACACCCCGCGCCCGGGGTACACGGGCCCCGACTGGTTCGAGTTTCGAGCAATGGACACCGGAGGGGCGGCGAGCGTGGCACGCGTCGACATCACGGTGACCTCCAGCGCTCGTGTGGTGCGTAGTTGGTGGCGGTGAAACCTTCCAGCCCGGCCGGGACGCGAATATAGTTGAGGCACGTCAACGCTCGACAAAAGGACACCTCGTGAGTGAATCCTCGCCGGTCGAGGTCACGTACTCGCGACTCAACGACCGCTATCAAATTGTCTCCCTCATCGGCCGCGGCGGCATGGCCTCGGTCTATAAGGCACGCGACGAATTTTTGGGGCGGGATGTCGCTGTCAAATTGTTCGACGCACCATCAGCGATCTCGCCCGAACTATCTCGCCAGGAACACGAGCTGCACGTTCTCGCGCGACTCAATCACCACGGCCTGGTCTCCCTGATCGACGCGGGCGTTGTGCGCCGGTCCGACCCGGCGCTGTCGCGGATGTACCTCGTGATGGAGCTGGTGCGGGGCTCAACCCTGCAGGACCTGATCACCCGCGGAACACTCTCTGCCCGACAGATCGCCCAACTGGGCACCGACCTCGCGGAAGCCCTCGAGTACATCCACCTCAACGGCATCATTCACCGGGACGTCAAACCCGCCAACATCCTTATGGTCGAATACAGCGTCGACGGTGCGCGGCCGCGCGCCAAACTCGCTGACTTCGGCATCGCCCTCCTGAACGACGCTGCCCGCATCACCATGGAGGGCGCGACCACGGGCACCGCCGGGTACCTGAGCCCGGAGCAGGCGCTGTCGGAAGAGGTGGAGCCATCCTCCGACATCTATTCGCTCGGGCTGGTTCTCCTCGAGTGCTTCACGGGGGAATTGGCCTACCCCGGCTCCCTCATCCAGTCGGCGGTCGCCCGACTCCAACGCCCGCCCAAAATCCCCAACTCACTCGATCCCGACTGGCGCCAACTGCTGACGTCGATGACCAGCAGGTTCGCTGCAGACAGGCCTCCCATCACGGAAGTGATCGACGCGCTGCGGGAACTTTCGCGGCCCGACGCCGGACGCCACCGAGCCGTCGACCCGGCGCTCATCCCGGTCACCGAAGTGCAGCGCATGAACGCGGTGGAGCGTTACGAGATTCTCGACACCCCGCCGGACGGGGCGTTCGATCGCATTACCGGCCTCGCCGCCCGGCTGTTCAACGTGCCCATCGCCATTGTCAGCATCGTTGATACCGATCGGATCTGGTTCAAGTCGCACCACGGGCTCGACGTCACCGAGATCGGCCGCGACGCCGGACTCTGTGCCTCGGCGATCCTGTATGACGAGCCGTGGGTGGTCGAGGACGCCACCCGCGACGTGCGGGCGATGGCGAACCCCCTGGTTGCGGCCGAGGCGGGAATCCAGTTCTACGCCGGGGTGCCCCTGCACACGAGCGACGGCTACAACCTCGGCACACTGTGTGTGCTCGACTTTGCGCCCCGCAGTATCAGTCCGGAAGAGACCAAGAACCTGGAGGATCTCGCGGCGCTCGTCATGAGCGAGCTCGAGCTGCGCCTCGCGACCAAGCGAGCGGTTCGCTCTGCTGGGTAAAGCCATTCGCACTGCGGGGTGATCTGTTACCTCTGCGGGGCGGTCCGCGCGCCCTGCGGGTGATACGGAAACGGCGGCACCCCATGGGTGCCGTCGTTGCCGTAGGTGCCGTGGTTAGCGGCGACGCTTGGTGATTGCGCCGTAAACCAGCAGCACGATGATCGAGCCGGCGATAGCGACGAGCCAGGTCTCGATGGAGAAGAACTCTTCGAGGCCAACGCCGAAGATGGCGTTCCCGATGAAGCCACCGAGCAGTGCTCCGACGACACCGAGTACGAGGGTGATGACCCAGCCGCCGCCCTGCTTTCCGGGAAGGATCAGCTTGGCAATGGCGCCGGCGATGAGGCCGAGGAGAAGGAATCCGAAGAAGCCCATGGTGTTACCCCCTGTGTCGCGAACGGGTGTGTTCGCGGTGATTTAAGTGGTGCCCGAACGGATGTCCGGGGCATTCTGCCGGGCTGATTCGACCCGGCGAGCATCAATTTTTCCACACCTGTGTATCAAAAAGCCAATTTGTGCAGCAAGTCGTGTCCCCCACACGGGGGTCGGCGCCCCCGGGAAATCGGCTCGGCGCCCCCTGCCGAGGGGTCCCTCACCGAGGGGGTCAGCGCGCGCCTAAAGCTGGTTGGCGCTCGCGGCGAAGGTGTCGCACGCCGCTGCCCCGTCGCTGTACCCGGCGGTGAACCAGCGCTGGCGTTGCTCGCTTGATCCGTGCGTCCAGCTCTCGGGTGAGACCTGGCCGGAGGTCTGCTGCTGGATGCGGTCATCCCCGATCGCAGATGCCGCGTTCAGCGCGTCACTCAGCTGTGCCTCGGTGATCGGCTCCAGCAGGGTATCGCCGTTGACGTCGCGGGTGGATGTCGCGGAGCCGACCCACGCGCCGGCGTAGCAGTCCGCCTGCAGTTCGAGCCGCACCGCATCGGACGTGGGCCCGGTGTCACTGCGATCGGCGGCTTCGAACGCTCCACTGAGATTCTGCAGATGATGACCCCACTCGTGCGCGACGACGTACAGCTGCGCGAGTGGACCACCGCTGGCGTCAAATTGCGTGCGGAGGGCGTCGTAGAAGGCGGTATCGAGGTAGATGCGCTGGTCTGCCGGGCAGTAGAAGGGCCCGACCGCGCTCGTGGCCGCTCCGCAGCCGGTATCGACCGAGCCGGTGAAGAGCCGGGCGTCCGGCGACGAGTACGAGATGCCGAGCAGTTCGGGTGCCGCGTCCGACCAGTAGTCGTCGAGCGAGTCGTAGGCACCCTGCACCCGGCAGGACACATCGGCGTTGGCATCCGCGCCCGTCTCGCAGTTCTCGAGCGGCTCGCCCTCCTGGCTTGTGCCACTGCCGCCGGTGTCGACCCCGCCGCCTACCAGGCCGGTGAGGTCGAAACCGAGCAGTTGCGACAGCAGCACTATGGCGACCAGGACGAGGCCACCACCGCCCACCGCGAGTCCTGTTCTGCGTCCGGAGCGACGCACTCCCCGGCCGGAAAGCTTGGCATTGTCGTCAAATGTCATGACCCCACGATAGGGGGCAACGCGAGCGAATCGGCGTCTTTTGTCCAGCGATCGCGGGAGGCCGCATGGATGATCTCGAGGAGGGAATACCGCACCAGTTCGGGATCGCCGACGGCAGGGAAGACCTCCGCCTCCAGCGCCCGGGTGGCCTCCAGTGCGGCGTCCCCCTCCGCCGTGCGGGCGATCCGCTGTCGTCGACGGTCGATCGGGTCGGCGGCACGAACAACGTAGCCCGACTTCTCGAGCCGGTCGACCGTGCGCGACATCGTCTGCGTCTCTACCCGTGCGCGGCGAGCCAGCTCGGTCTGTCCCAGCGCTCCCGAGTCGAGCAGGTGCAGGACGATGAGCCCGGCGTGGGTCAGGCCGCGCTCCTCCAGCGCCTGCGCCCAGGCGTGCTCCACCAACCGTGCGGCGGTGGAGAGCAGGCGCCCGATCGGCCAGCTCGCGATCGGGTCAACGGCACTCGGTTCGCCGGCACCCTGGTCGCCGGCACCCTGGTCGCCGGCACCTTGCTCGCCGGCACCTTGGTCGCGCTCGAACGGGCCTGCCGAGCTCTGCATGGGGTCTGTCATCGTCCTCAACCTGGTGTTACGGTGAATTAGTAAGCTAGCTGATAGTAAAGCTTGAAAGGAACAGTCATGGCAACCTCACGCGACACCGTCCGACAAATCGTTGTGCTCCTGAGCGCAATTCTTGCCGTGGTCGGCTCATTTATCGGCTCGGGCGCCGCGGGCGGCACCCCCATCCAGAATGCGTCGGGCGGCGCACTTAGCGCTGACGCGACACCGATCGCGCCCGCGGGCCCGGCCTTCAGCATCTGGTCGGTCATCTATCTGGGGCTCATCGCGTATGCGGTCTGGCAGCTGCTGCCGAGAAACAAATCGGATTCCCGCCAGCGCCAGCTGGGGTACCCGATCGCCGCGTCGCTGGTCCTGAACGCCGCGTGGATCCTCAGCGTGCAATTCGACCTGCTCCCGCTGAGCGTGCCCGTGATCGTCCTCTTGCTCGCCGTCCTCGTATGGACGTTCCGCATCTGCCTGACGACGTCGCCGCGAACCGTGCTGGAGGCGATCGTGGCGGATGGCACGGTCGGCCTCTACCTCGGCTGGGTCTGTGTCGCCACCGCGGCGAACATCACGGCGTGGTTGACCGCCGCCGGATTTGAGGGGTTCGGCATCAGCCAGGACGTCTGGGCGGTGGGAGTCATCCTGTTCGCCGGCGCCATTGGGGTGCTGCTCGCCGTTCGCGGCGCCGGGCGCATCGCCCCCGCGCTCTCGTTGTGCTGGGGGCTCGGCTGGCTCGCCTACGGTCGCGTCACCGGTGACCTCGTCTCGATGCCGGCTGCGGTCGCCGCGATCGTCGCTATCGTCGCGATCGCGTTGGCCACCATCATCCTGCGGCTAAAAGATGAACGCAGTGCTTCGCCCCTGCATCAGCCCGCCGCGGCAACGAATTCCGCCTAGAGCAAACGCTCTGGCACCGCCCAGTTTCGCATCCTAGGCTTGCGGGATGGCTACTCTTACCCTGACAACTGACTCTTTCGAAAAAACCGTTCTCGAGCCCGGGATTGTCCTGGTGGACTTCTGGGCTGACTGGTGCGGACCGTGCAAGCAGTTCGCACCCGTCTATGAAACGGCCAGCGAGGCGAACTCCGACATCACGTTTGGCAAGATCGACACCGAGGCCGAGCAGCAGCTTGCGGCCGCAGCGGGCATCACCTCCATCCCGACGCTTATGGCGTTCCGCGATGGCGTGCTGGTGTTCTCGCAGCCCGGCGCCCTCCCCGCTCCCGCGCTCAACCAGGTGATCGACGCCGTGCGCGGACTCGACATGGAGCAGGTGCAGCGGGATGTCGCGGCGCAGCGCGCGGCGGCGGCCACGACCGCGCCTGCCGAGTAGCGCCCTGCGTGAACGACTCTCTTCGTCGGTGGCGCCTTCAGTGAGTGGCGCCCTGAGTAATCCCCCGGCGGGTGACGTGGCCGATCCCACGGTGCGCTCTCCGCGTCGAACCCCGTCGGCGCAACACGTCTTCGTCGTTGACCGTTCCGAGAGCCTGAGCCCGCACCTGGTGCGCGTCCACTTGGGCGGATCGGGTTTCGAGACCTTCGTGCAGGGTGCGCACCCCGACCGCCTCGCGGCGACGGACAAGTACGTGAAGCTGTACTTCGCGCGTGCAGACCTGAGACTGGTGCCGCCGTACGATCTCGACGAGCTGCGCGCGGCCTTGCCACCCGACGACCTTCCCGTCCTGCGGACCTATACGGTACGCAGCGTGGACCACTCGGCCCGCACCATCGCCATCGACTTTGTTGTGCACGGGGACGAGGGTGTAGCAGGACCCTGGGCTGCGTCCACCCAGCCGGGTGACCTGATCGCGATGTCCTCCCCCGGCGGCATGTACTCCCCCGATCCCGACCCCGCGGTCGAGCACCTCCTGCTGGGCGACGACTCGGCGATTCCGGCCATCGCGGCTGCGCTTGAGGCGATGCCCACTGAGGCCCGCGGACTGGCCATCATCGAGGTGACGAGTTCCGCAGACGAGATACCGCTCACGCACCCCGCCGACGTCACGCTGCGCTGGGTGCACCGCGTGCCCAGCGGTCGGCACGTGGCGGTGCGGCCGGCCGACGTAGCGGCGCCGCACGCCGAGATACCCGGCACCGTGCTCGTTGCGGCCGTGCGTGATCTGCCCGCCCCGACGTCGCCCGTACAGGTCTTCGCGCACGGCGAGCGAGGCGCGATGAATGCGCTGCGTGCGGTTCTACAGGATGAGTGGGGAATCGCCCGTAAAGCGATGTCGCTGTCGGCCTACTGGGCGCTGGGCCGCGCGGAGGATCGCTTCCAGGCGGAGAAGCGCGAGCCGGTCGGGCAGATTTTCGCCGACTGAGTTGCGAGCTGGCGCGGAGTGCCGGCGCCAGCTCGCAGTTGCGCAAGCGCGCGGGACTAGTCCTCGTCGGTGATGAGGTTCAGCTTGACGGGAATGTTGCCGCGCGTGGCGCGCGAGTACGGGCACACGTTGTGCGCGGCCTCGAGCAGCTCCTGGCCCACAACCGGGTCAATGCCGGGGATCTGGGCGTTGATCGTGACCTCGAAGTCGAAGCCAGCCGACATACCACCGACCACGTTCACCTCGAGCGTGACGGCCGAGTCGGTCATGTCGACCTTCTTGGAGCGGGCGATCGCCTTCATCGCGTTGTGGAAGCACGCCGCCCAACCGCTGGCGAAAAGCTGCTCCGGGTTGGTTCCCGGACCGCCGTTGCCACCCATTTCCTTCGGGATCGACAGGTCGAGGTTGACCCGATCGTCGGTGGTGACGACCTTGCCCTCGCGTCCACCCCAGGACGTGGCTGCAGCGGTGTAGATGGCGTTGCTCATGGTTCTCTTCTCTCCGTGGAACGGCCGCGTGGCACAACTGCCCGCGTGTCATCCACCCTAGTTGCTTCGTATTTGAAACAACTGCGCGACAGCTGTGGAAATTCCCGGCGGGGCCACGACGGCGGCCAGTCAGCCGGCCTCGGCGCGGCGCGTCAGCCGGCGTCAGCCGGCGGCAGCGCGTCAGCCGGCGGCAGCTACGACTTCGAGGATCTGCTCCCCGTACGCGTCGAGCTTCTTCTCGCCGACACCGCTGATGCCGCCGAGTTCGGCCACGCTCTCGGGGCGGGACAGCGCGATGCCTCGCAGCGTGGCATCCCCGAACACAATGTAGGCAGGAACACCCTGGTCCCGCGCCGTCGCCGCCCGCCATTCGCGGAGTTTCTCGAACAGGCCGGTGGCCTCGGCGGGCAGGTCTGAGGCAATGGCGGACTTCTTGGGTCCGCGCACGGCCCGCTCGGCCTCGCGACGCAGCAGCACCCGACGGCTGCCACCGAGCACCGCCGCACTCTCGTCGGTGATCACCAGAGTGCCGTAGCCGTCGCCGTGCACCGCGAGCAGTCCCTGCGCGAGAAGTTGGCGCACGACTCCCCGCCACTCCTGTTCGCTGAGATCCGCCCCGATGCCGAAGGTCGAGATGCTGTCGTGGCCCTGCTCCGTCATTCGGGGCGTGCGCTTGCCCAGCAGGATGTCGATCAGGTGACCCGCGCCAAAGCGCTGGTTGCGTTCGCGTTGCAGTCGCACCACGGTCGAGAGCAGCTTCTGGGCGGGGACGGTGCCGTCCCATCCCTCGGGCGGACTGAGGCAGGTGTCGCAATTGCCGCAGGCGGTGGATGTCTCGCCGAAGTACGCCAACAGCTGCACGCGACGACACTGCAGCGTTTCACACAACGCCAGCATCGCGTCGAGGTGTTGGCCGAGACGCTGGCGGTGGGCCCGGTCACCCTCGCTCTGGTCGATCATGCGCCGCTGCTGCACGACATCCTGCAGCCCGTACGCGAGCCATGCGGTCGAGGGCAACCCATCACGACCGGCCCGGCCGGTCTCCTGGTAGTACCCCTCGACACTCTTGGGCAGATCGAGGTGTGCAACGAATCTCACGTCGGGCTTATCGATGCCCATACCAAATGCGATGGTCGCGACCATCACGATTCCGTCCTCGCGGAGAAAACGGGACTGGTTGCGGGAGCGCACGGCGGCATCGAGCCCCGCGTGATACGGCAGCGCGGGAATGCCCTGCTCAACCAGAAACTGGGCCGTCTTCTCCACCGACGCGCGGGACAGGCAGTAGACGATGCCGGCGTCACCCGGGTGTTCTGTGCGGAGCAGCTGGAGCAACTGCTGGAGCGGCTGGTTCTTCGTCTCGATGCGGTACTGGATGTTCGGCCGGTCGAAGCTGGAGACGAAGTGGCGTGCCTCACCGAGCTCGAGCCTGCGGCTGATCTCCTGATGCGTCAGCTCGGTCGCCGTCGCGGTCAGTGCGATGCGCGGCACCGACGGCCAGCGCTCGTGCAGCACCGACAGTTGCAGGTAGTCAGGCCGGAAGTCGTGGCCCCACTGCGACACACAGTGTGCCTCGTCGATCGCGAAGAGCGCGATCGTGCCCCGGTTGAGCAACTCGGAGGTCGACTCGATCTTCAGCCGCTCCGGAGCGAGGTACAGCAGGTCGAGCTCGCCGGCGACGTACGCTGCCTCGACCCGACGGCGCTCGGTGACGTCTTGGGTGGAGTTGAGGAACGCCGCACGCACGCCCACTGCCGACAAGGCATCCACCTGGTCCTGCATCAAGGCAATCAGCGGTGAGATGACCACCCCGGTGCCCTCCCGCACCAAAGCCGGAATCTGGTAACAGAGCGACTTGCCGCCGCCGGTGGGCATCAGCACCAGGGCATCGCCACCCGCGATCACGTGGTCAATGATTTCGGCCTGTTGGTTGCGGAAAGCGTCGTAGCCGAACGTTTTCTCGAGTACGGAAAGCGCCGGGGTCATAACAGTCGAGTTTACGGACAGCGCGGCGCCCGCGCCGGTCTTCTCCGATTATGTGGAGAGATCAGAGCAGCACCGCGGCCGCCATCAGTGACCGTGATGGACCCGAGATTCTGGCGCATATCGAAATCGACGCCCACGGCTTCATAATGTGGATTATGTTCACTTTCTCGCGCGGCTGCGCGGCTCTCGCCACCGTCCTCCTCCTCAGCCTCACCGGGTGTGCGCCCGCCGACACCGCCAGCGCCGGAGATCTCA
Source organism: Glaciihabitans tibetensis (assembly GCF_003003265.1). GTDB lineage: Bacteria > Actinomycetota > Actinomycetes > Actinomycetales > Microbacteriaceae > Glaciihabitans > Glaciihabitans tibetensis. The sequence continues at coordinate 8,989 of NZ_PVTL01000006.1, read as the reverse complement.
CCACGACTCCCCGCGCCACGACCAGCGCAACTCCGACGAAGTCAGCCACGACGACACCAACGGCGCCAGCAACCCCCGCAGTCCCGGCAGTTTCGGCGCCACCCGCAGATTCAGTTCCGCCGATCGAGTCCCTAATCGTTTCCGCGGACGGGCTCGGGCCCATCACCCTGGGGTCGTCGTGGGAACCAGAGAACGCCGATACCGCGATCGCGAGGTGGAACCCGACCTACTGCCTTGACCGGGGCCTGGCCGAGGACAAAGGCGCGCCAGAGGGCGGGTGGGAGGCGAACTACCAGGACGTAGCGACACCGGCAGGGAGCAGTTTGCGCAAGCCGTTTGTCCTTTCGGGAACGGCACCGGACTCCATCACCTCCGTCCTGGTCTACTCCGCCGACATCACCACCCCCGAGGGCATCCACGTAGGCAGCTCTCGCGAGGAGGTTTTGGCCGCGTATCCGACATTCGACCAGGTCACGCCCGGCACCATGGCGGACGTCTATGTGATCAACGGCACGCACGGGCGTCTGGTGATCGAGGTCGCCGCCGCGATCACCGACGCGGGTCCCGGCGACTGGGCGCCCGGGGTAGAAAACACCGTGCTGTGGATGCGGGTGGCACCGCTGAACGACCAGCCCGTTGGCTCACTGGCGGGGTCTGATTCCGGCGGAAACTGCTGGGTATAACGGAGGCGCGTACCGTGATGCGAACGAGATGTGTACCGCTGTTGCATCCCGCATCAGAGATTCATACTGGCTCGTATGTCCTCCATCGCGCGCGGACCCGTGGGGCTCGTCGCCATTGTCATTCTTTGCCTCTCGGGGTGTTCCCTGCTCGAGCGGATTGACACCTCACCGCTCGATCCGGGCGGCGTGCACTCCCCCGCTTCACCGACGGCTCCGGCTCCGATCCCTCCGGTGACGTCACTCACGGTCACGCCCGAGGGCCTCGGCCCTCTGGCGATAGGATCGCCCGTTCCGCCGCCCAGCGCCGCGCCGATCGTCAGCTGGGACGCCACTTACTGTGTGGGAGATGCGACGGGGGCGGTTGAGGGCGATCCGTTCTCCGGGGCGTGGCTACCCACCGGCCCGGATGCCATGTCGCCTGCGCTCGGCGAACGGCCACCGTTCTATCTGCTCACGGCCGACGGGCTGCGCGACGGACCCGTGCGCGAAATCAATGTGTGGAGTCCAGACATCCGCACCATCGAGGGCATCCGCGCGGGCGATTCCCGGGAGCAACTCACCGCTACCTACGCGAGGTTCGACGAGATTGCCGAGGGCGTACTTAGCGATGTCTTCGCGCTCGACGGAGTGAACGGGCGCCTGCTGTTCGAGGTGGCCAGAGAGTCGGAACATCCCGAACTGGCCGGGTACTGGGGATCGGCCGTGGACACCGTGGTGTGGATGCGCGTCGTTTCTGTTGATAGCCCCGCCTCCGCGATTGCGGCCAGCGACGCGGGAGGTCCGTGCGTGCTCTGAGCCCGGTGACCGGTACCGTTGGGCGAGGTATCCGGAAGAGGTAGTGCATGTTCCCCGTCGCGGTAGGAATCGTGAGCGCCCTGATCTTTGGCGCAGCGGACTTTCTCGGGGGTCTCGGGTCCAAACGCATCAGCCCGATCCGGGTGACGGCGGTCGCCGGAGCCGCCGGACTGGTCGTGCTGCTTCTCGCGTATCCGGTCATCGGTGGTGCGTGGTCACCCGAGACGATCGTGCTTGGGGCTTTGTCCGGGATGTCGGGAGCGCTAGCGATCTCACTGCTCTACGCATGCCTCGCCGTAGGACCGATGAGCATCCTCTCGCCGCTGACGGCGCTGGTCTCCGCCATTGTTCCGCTTACCGTCGGGTTGGCGCAGGGCGAGCAGCTTGGTTCGCTCGGGTATGTCGCAATCGGCTGTGCCCTCGTCGCGGTGGTTCTGGTCGGGTTTGTGCGTGAGAAAAACGCCGTGCGGCCAACGCTTCGCGGGATCCTGATGGCGATCGGCTCCGGGACGATGATCGGGCTGTTTCTGGTCATCATCGATCTGACGCCGGCCGACTCCGGGATCGTGCCGCTGATCGTCAACCGCGCCGTGAACTCCGCGCTGATGTTCGCGACGGTGGGCGTCCTGTTCCTCTGGGCGCGACGCCGTCGTGGCGGGCGGGCGGGCGGTGACCCCTATGTCGACGAGTATGTGTCGGACGGCCGCGGCTGGCGACCCGGGCTTCAGTTTGCGATCGCCTGCGGAATCGTTGATGCGGTCGCCAACGCGGGACTGTTGTGGGGGCTCCGCATCGGCGAACTGTCCGTGATGTCGGTGCTCACGGCGCTTTACCCGGCAGGGACGATCATCCTCGCCGCGGTGGTACTGAAGGAACGCATCGCGGTGGTGCAGTACGTCGGCCTGGTGCTCGCGGTGGCCGCGGGCGCCATGTTCGCCCTGGCATAACCCGGCTGAGGCCGCGGCCGGGCTCAGATGTTGTACATCGCCGGGTCAGCAAAAAATGCGGTGTCCGGCGCCGGCGACCCGGGCGACCGGGGGGTTGCCACAGCAGGAACCCCGACCAGGCGCGAGTACGCTGGCGCGTCGCGAACTACGACGGCGTTCGCGCCGACGACCGAGTGCGCACCGATCGAGACCGGCCCGATGATCTTGGCGCCGGCGCCCACCACAACACCATCACCCAACGTGGGGTGGCGCTTTTCGTGCAGCATCGTGCGGCCGCCGAGGGTGACCGAGTGATACAACATCACATCATCGCCGATAACCGCGGTCTCGCCGATCACCACGCCCATTCCGTGGTCGATGAAAAAGCGTCGCCCGATAGTCGCTGCCGGGTGGATCTCCACCCCGGTGAGAAAACGGATGAGTTGCGAAAGCACACGCGCGGGCAGGTATGCGCGGCGGGCCCACAGGCGATGGGTGAGCCTATAGCCCCAGATCGCGTGCAGCCCGGAATAGGCAAGCACTACTTCCGCGCGTGACCGCGCCGCCGGATCTCTCCTGCGCGCGTTCGCGATGTCTTCCCGGGCGCGGGAGAAAAACGCCATCGTCAGTTAGTCCGCCAGCTCTCTTCGTCCGCAGCTCTTCTACTCCGCCAGGTCTTCGTAGAGAACCGTGCTGAGGTACCGCTCGCCGAAGCTCGCAACGATCACCACGATCGTCTTGCCGGCGTTCTCGGGACGCGCGGCAAGCTCGAGCGCGGCGGTAACCGTGGCGCCCGACGAGATGCCCGCAAGGATTCCCTCTTCAGCTGCGAGACGACGAGCCATCTCCACCGACTGGGTGATGTTGACGTCGATGACCTCGTTGTAGACCTCACGGTCGAGAACCTCGGGCACGAAGTTGGCGCCGATGCCCTGGATCTTATGTGGGCCGGGAGCGCCGCCGTTGAGGATCGGGGACTCGGCGGGCTCGACGGCGACAACCTCGAGCGAGGGCTTCTGTTCCTTGAGGTACTTTCCTGCGCCCGTGATGGTGCCGCCGGTGCCGATGCCCGAGACGAAGATGTCGACGGCGCCGTCGGTGTCTTCCCAGATTTCGGGCCCGGTGGTCGCGCGGTGGATTGCCGGGTTCGCCTCGTTGGCGAACTGCTTCGCCAGGACTGCCCCCGGCGTGTTGGCCACGATCTCTGCGGCAGCCTCGACGGCGCCGCGCATTCCGGCGGCCCCCGGGGTCAACACCAGCTCCGCGCCGTAGGCGCGCAGCAGCACCTTGCGCTCGCGGCTCATGGTCTCGGGCATCGTGAGGATGACCTTGTAGCCGCGGGCCGCGCCCACCATGGCGAGTGCGATCCCGGTGTTGCCGCTGGTTCCCTCGACGATGGTGCCGCCGGGCTTCAGCTCGCCCGACTTCTCGGCGGCGTCCACAATCGCGACACCGAGACGGTCCTTGACGCTGGCGGACGGGTTGTAGAACTCCAGCTTCGCGAGCACCGTCGCGCCGAGGCCGTCGGCCACTGAGTTGAGTCGCACCAGCGGGGTGTGGCCAAAGATTTCCGTGATGTCGTTATAGATACGTGCCATGAGAGGAACACCTTCGTCGTCGTCGGGTCACAAAAGTTAAGTTGGGTCGTGCACAAGGATGCCGGGCCAGACCAGGCCCGGGATCACCCGTTCAGCCTCAGCCTAGAACGCTACGTGCCCTCATATATTCCTGCATGACGCCGGCTTACGGCAACAGGTCGGGAATCAACCGCTTACCCATGCTGACGGCCTGGTCCTCGACGTACCCAAGACTGCGGTAAAACGCCATCACGGGTTCATTGCCGGCCCGCACCTGAAGGTTCACTTTGGGGCACCCCCGCTCCAGGAGCAGCGTCTCGGCGTGGTCCATCAGCGCGCGGCCGCAGCCCGCACCCTGGTGTCCCGGCGCGACCGCCAGGTAGTACACCCAGCCACGGTGGCCGTCGAAACCGACCATCGCCGTGGCTACAACCGTGGCATCCACCTCACCAACCAGGAACAGTTCCGGTTGTTCGGATAATTTACGGTGGATGTCTCGGCGCGGGTCATTCCACGGACGCACCAGCCCGCAATCGTGCCAGAGCTGCACAACGGGTTCGGTATCGGCGGGGTCAAAGGCGCGGATCAGCATTCCCCCATCGTGCAGCCATCGGGCCAGCATCGCCAAACTGCGGACCCCGGGGTTAACGCCGAACGGCGCCAACCCCAGGGGGCGAGCGCCGTTCGGTGAAGCGGGTGTTGCCGTGCACAGCTGGTGCAGGTGTTACAGGGCGGCGAGGTCGCGGATCAGGTTGTCGCCGGGGGCCGCGTTGGACACCGTGGCCTTGATCTCGGCGCGCTGCAGGAGCTCGTCCATGCGACGGCGACGCGCCTTGCTGACGAGAGTCACGACCGTGCCCTGCTTGCCGGCGCGGCCCGTACGGCCCGAGCGGTGCAGGTAGGTCTTGTACTCGTCGGGTGCATCTGCCTGGATCACGAGGGTGATGTCATCTACGTGGATGCCGCGTGCCGCAACATCCGTCGCAACCATCACACTGACGCGGCCACTGGTGAGCAGCTGCAGGTTACGGGTACGGCGCGACTGGTTGAGGTCACCGTGGAGGCTGGTTGCGCCGATGCCGGCGTCTTCCAGCTGCTCGGCGAGCTGCTCGGCGAAGGCACGGGTGCGGGCGAAGACCAGGGTCTTGCCGTTGGTGCCGGAGGCGAGCTCCTCGATGATGCGGGTCTTGTCGCGCTGCTCGATGAGGAGCACACGGTGGTCGATCGTCGAGGAGGCCTGGTCTTCACCGGCAACCTCGTGCACCGCGGGGTTCTTGAGGAACTGCTTGACGAGGGTGGCGACACCCTTGTCGAGGGTCGCGGAGAACAGGAGGCGCTGGCTGTCGGCCTTGGTCTCGTTCAGGATGCGCTGGACGGGCTCGAGGAACCCGAGGTCGCACATGTGGTCGGCCTCGTCGAGGACGGTCACGACGACCTGGCTGAGGTCGAGCTTGCCCTGGGCGATGAGGTCTTCGATGCGGCCGGGGGTACCGACGATGATGTCGACGCCGCGCTGGAGCGCGCTGACCTGCTTGTACTGGGGAACTCCGCCGTAGATCTGGGTGGTGAAGAGTCCAACGCTGCGGGCGATCGGCTGCACGGTGCGGTCGATCTGCAGAGCGAGCTCGCGGGTGGGGGCGAGGATCAGCGCGCGGGGCTTGCGGCCGATCTGACGGTCCTTGCCACCGTTGTTCTCCATCAGGCGCTCAACGAGAGGCGCACCGAAGGCGATGGTCTTGCCGGAGCCGGTCTTGCCGCGGCCGAGCACATCCTTGCCGGCGAGAACGTCGGGGATGGTCGCAGCCTGGATCGGGAAGGGGCTCGGGGCGCCCATCTCGTTCAGCTGGCGGACGATGTTGGCGCCGAGGCCGAGGTCACCGAAGGTGACACCCTCAACGTCGACTGCCTGGATGGCGTCGGCCTCGAGGCGCTCGAGCACAACGTCGTCCTGCGGTGCGAAGGACTTGGTGCCGGCGTCGCGGTTCGGGTAGAAGTCGCTGGTGCGACGCTCGGGACGCTCGCTGAAGTCGCGGCGGGCCGGACGGTCACCGTACGAAGGACGCTCGGTGCGGGCGCCGCGGTCGTTGCGGTCGGAGTAGGAGGTGCGCTCGTTGCGGTCGCTCGTCGCGGGGCGGTCGCCGTACGACGGGCGCTCGGTGCGGGCCGGGCGGTCGTACGAGGGGCGCTCGGTGCGGGCATTGCGGTCGCTGCGGTCGCGGTCACGGTCGCCGTAGGCGGAGGTGCGCTCGTTGCGGTCGCTCGTCGCGGGACGGTCACCGTAGGAAGGACGCTCGGTGCGGGCGGGGCGGTCGCCGTAGGCGGGACGGTCGGAGGTGCTGCGGGCGGGGCGGTCGCCGTAGGCGGGACGGTCGGAGGTGCTGCGGGCGGGGCGGTCGCCGTACGAAGGACGGTCCGAGTTGCTGCGGGCCGGACGGTCACCGTACGAGGGACGCTCGCTGTTGCCACGGGCCGGACGGTCACCATAGGAGGGACGGTCCGAGTTGCCACGGGCCGGGCGGTCGCCGTACGAGGGACGGTCCGAGTTCGAGCGGGCCGGACGGTCGCCGTAGGAGGGGCGATCCGTGTTGCTGCGCTGCGGGCGGTCACCGTAGGAGGGACGCTCGCTGTTGCCACGGGCAGGACGGTCCGTGTTGCCGTAGGAGGGACGCTCACCGCGGGGAGCGTAAGCCGGCTTTTCGCGGGGCTCCCAGTTGGGGCGACGGTCGTTGGTTGCCGGACGGCCACCATCAGCGTCGCGGCCGCGGAACGGCTTGCGGTCGCCGGCCGGAGCCGCGCTGCGATCGGAGGAGGTCCAGCGCTGCTTGCCTGCACCGGCGCCGCCCTCGGTGGGACGGTTACCGCGGTAACCGGGAGTCTTGCCTGCACCCTTCGAGGCGGAGTATCCACCGTCGCGCTTGGGAGCAGATTTGTTGTATTCAGACATAGTTCTTTCCGGGTTATAAATCAGTGCATGAGAATGCGATGCAGCTACCAATGCGCTGCGCACTACTGAACCCGGGCAATCTTTGACCGGGACCGTCACATACAATCGTGTGATCATGCCAGCGGAGTAGCTGGCAATCCGGCCCCTAAGACTTACAAACCCACACGCGAGATCTCGCGCTGTCTTGAGCCGACTTGCCAACGTTACTCCATAGCGTGTTAAAACGCGAGACATACCCCAGGGAAACATGCGCCCGAGAATCCGCCGCGGCCTCCGCCCAGCGCTCGGTGCCAGCGGCCTCGTTACCGTGCTGGTCCTCGCTACCGCGCTGGTACTGAGCGGCTGCGCGCTCACCGGCAGCGAGTCGGAAACCGTATCGCCGACGGGCACGCTGTCCCCGATTCTGCTGGAGTACCCCACCATCGACGTGGTCGAGGACGTGCAGTACGGAACCGCCGACGGCGTGCCCCTCCTGCTGGACGTGTGCCTTCCGGAAGACGACTCCGACACAGCGTCGTCGACCAGTTCGCCGACCGCGTCACCCCCGCCCGTGGCATCCGCCCTCAAACCGCGCGCGGCGATCGTCTCGATCCACGGCGGAAGCTGGGCGCACGGCGACAAGTCGAACGTCAACTGGCGAAGCGTCTGCCAGTGGTTGGCGTCGGAGGGGTACGTGGCGGTGTCCCTGAACTACCGGCTCGCCCCGGCATCCACCTATCCGGCGCAAATCCGGGATGTGCGCGAGGCCGTGCGGTGGCTGCGCGAGGACGAGCAGGTCGAGCAGTACTCGATCGACCCGACGCTGATCGGCGCCTTCGGGGGCTCGGCCGGGGGAAACCTGGCAGCGCTGCTCGGCACCACGGGCACCGGTGCGCTCGACTCGGGCGCGCGGGTCGCCGCGGTCGCCGAACTGAGCGGGCCCTCCGACATCACAGAAGAGGGGCGAGAGCTCGGCGGGCTGGTTCCCGAGTTCGAGCAACTTGAGCTGGACTACCTCGGCTGCGAGACCTTGGTGAACTGCCCGACATCCCGCGCCGCATCGCCGCTCTATCAGGTGGATTCCAGCGATCCGCCGTTCTTCGTCGGGCACTCCATCGACGAGCGAATCCCCGTCGAACAATCCGAGGCGTTCGTGGAGGAGCTGCGCGACGCCGGAGTCGACACCACCTTCGTCACCGTCGAGGGCACCCGGCACTCGATCGCGATGCTGGACGAGGAGATGCGCGACCGCATCGCGGAGTTCTTCGCAAAAGAGTTGGCGACCGAGGCAGTAGGTATTGTTCCTTGATGCCCATCACCGTTGCGATCGAACCACCCCGCCAGGCCGCCGTGCTCGAGCTGCTCCGCCACAGCGACGAATACGCCTTCGCTCTCTACCCCGCGGACAGCTGCTACCTGCTCGACATCACCGAACTCGAAGCGCCCCACGTCTCCGTTTTTGTGGGGAGGCGGGATGCCACGGTCGCCGGCATCGCCGCACTCGTGCTTCACGGCAGCGGTACGGGCATCGCCGAGCTGAAGCGACTGTTCGTGGCGGACTCGGCCCGGGGCCACGGGGTGGCGGGCACGATCCTGCAGGCGCTCGAGGAGCACGCGGCCGCCGCCGGTATCGCGCAGCTTCGACTCGAGACCGGCGCCCTCCAGCCGGAGGCCATCGCGCTCTACGAGAAGCGCGGCTACCGGCACGTCCCGCGGTTCGGCCAGTACGTCAACGACGAGCTCAGCGTCTGTATGGAGAAAACGCTCGCCTAGCTCGTGCGGCTCAGTGCCTTGACGGTGGATGTCGGGCGGGCGGATGTCTCGGCGGGTGGATGTCGGTCGGGCGGGCGGTCGCGGTGCTGCTGACCGAGACGGTGCCCGCCGAAAGGCCAGTTGTCGACGTGCCCAGTTGCCCAGCGGGCAGCTATCGACTTCTGCCGATACCGACCGGACAGCAAACGAGCGCCTAGACGAGAAAAAGCGACGGAACCGGGCGTTGTCAAGCTGTGTGGAGTCAGTGGGGTTAGTTGGTGCCGGTTTTTTCGGGGAGATGGTTGATTCCGACGATGCCGGCGGGTGCGGGTG
>NZ_PVTL01000005.1 GCF_003003265.1 Glaciihabitans tibetensis | reverse complement strand
AGTTCAACGATCTCTGCCGAGCTGAACCCTGCGGTGATGGACATGTAGTTGCCTCCTGATCGTGAACTGACTCACAACCAGCCTGACGCAGAGGGAACTGGCCGGTCGACAAAGGCGCACGTCGACAACTGGCCGGTCGACGAAGGTTCGCGTCGACTAGTGACCAGTCGAGGGGGAAGTCGCGTCAACTAGCGCCCGACCCTATCTCCAACTGACCGGTCGACGCGGCGGCGGCACGACTATGCTTTCGCCGCACCCTTCGCCGCACCCTTCGCCGCGTCCGCTCCCGTAGCCGCAGCGGCCGCGCGGCGGTCGGTGCGCCGCTCCTTCGCCCCCTCGACGAGGTAGTAGAGCGCGGGCAGCACCACGAGCGTGAGGAAGGTGGACGAGACAAGTCCGCCGATCACCACGATCGCCAGCGGCTGCGAGATGAAGCCGCCGTGGCCGGTGATTCCCAGCGCCATCGGCAGCAGCGCGAAGATCGTCGCCAACGCGGTCATCAGAATCGGGCGAAGCCTTCGGCTGGCGCCGTGCACGATCGCGTCGCCCACTTTCAGCCCGCGCTCACGGTACTGGTTCACCAGGTCGATGAGCACGATCGCGTTGGTCACCACGATTCCGATCAGCATCAGCACACCGATCAGCGAGGGCACGCCGAGCGGGATCCCCGAGATGATCTGCAGCAGAATCGCGCCGGTCGCGGCGAACGGCACCGACACCAGCAGCAGCAACGGCTGGCGGAGGCTCCGGAACGTGGCGACCATCACGATGTAGACGATGAGGATCGCGATGAGCAGCGCGAGTCCGAGCTGGGTGAACGCGTCCCCCTGCTGGGCGGTCACGCCACCAAGCTCTGCGGTGGCGCTCGCGGGCAGTTCCACATCCGCGATGGCCTCGGCGACCACGGAGGATGCGGTTCCGACGTCGTCACCGTTCGGAGTGACGCTGACGGTGGCGCTGCGCGCTCCCCGAATGGTGGTGATGCTCGCGGGCCCGTTGACTTCCTCGACGGTCGCCACGCTCGTCAGCGCAATCAGTCCGGCCGCGCTCGGAATCGTGAACGCCTGCAGCTCCTCGATGGTGAGCGGCTTGGCACTGTTCTCGATGTAGATCGACAGCGTGGTCTCGTCGATGGTGACCGATCCGCTCGCGGACGGGTTCATCGCAGCAGTCACGATGCCACCCACCGCGAGTTCACTGAGACCCGCTTCCGCAGCGCGCGCCCGGTCGACCGTCACCGCGATGTACGGCTGCTCGACGGCGAGGTTGCTTGACGCTTCGGCGACCACGTCGAGGTCCGCGACCGCGTCGGTCAGCGCTTCCGCCGCTCCCCGAAGGTCGTCTTCGTTTGCCGCGGTGATCTCGATTTCGATGTTCGATGAGGCGAAACCGGATGCCGCTGCCGCCAAAGTGATCTCACCGGCGTCGGTGATTCCTGCGACCGCGTCACGTACGCGCTCCTGCAACTGCTCCTGGTCAGCATCCGGGTCGGTGGTGAGCGAGAAGGTTATCCCGCCGCCACCACCGAAGGCGTCGGCGATCGAGCCACTGCCGGAGCCGATTGAGAGTTGGACGGTTTCGATACCGTCGATGTCACGCAGCACGGTCTCGACTTCGCGAGCCGCAGTGTCCTGGGCCTCGAGGCTGGCACCGAGCGGCAGCTCCTGGCTGACGGTGAGGGTGTTCTGCCCGCTGTCGCCGATGAAGTTGGTTTCCATCTGCGGAATCAGGAACACGGTGCCGACGAGCACGAGCAGCGCGGCGAGAAGGGTGGCGAAGGGGCGGCGCAACGTCCACCGGATGACGGGGAGGTACCCACGCTGCAGGCCCGTGGGGGTATCCAGCTCGTCCGTTGCGTCGGCGGCCGCGGAGGAGCTGAGCACGGGGACGGGAGTGGCGGCCGAACCCGCGGCGGAGCCGGAACCCACGGCGGAGCCGGAATCCGCAGCGGAGCTGGAATCCACAGCCGCGGCGCCCTCGACGTGGCGGTGCCCCTTCTTCACCTTGGCCTTGAGGGGCAGGAACCAGTAGGCGAGCACCGGCACGATGGTCAGCGAAACGAACAGCGACGCGGCGAGCGCGATCGTGACCGTCAGTGCGAACGGCCGGAACAGCTCACCGGTGATGTCGCCCACGAGCGCGAGCGGCAGGAACACCGCAACCGTGGTCACGGTCGAGGCGGTGATGGCGCCGGCCACCTCGCGCACCGCCGAGATGATCGCCTCGCGCTTCGTTTCACCGAGGCCGAGGTGACGTTTGATGTTCTCGATGACCACGATCGAGTCATCCACCACACGCCCGATGGAAATCGTCAGTGCGCCCAGGGTGATGATGTTGAGGGTGTACCCGGACGCGTACATGCCGATGAAGGTGATCAGCACCGACGCGGGGATCGAGATCGCGGTCACCAGCGTCGAGCGCACCGACATGAGGAATACCAGGATCACGATGACGGCGAAGAACAGGCCAAGCAGACCCTCGGTGGCGAGGGAATCAATCGATTGCTGGATGAAGGGTGCCTGATCGAACACGACCGTGAAGGTTGTGTTGTTGCCGAGGGACTCCTCGAGGTCGGGCAGCATCTCGTTGACGAGCTCCGACACCGCGACCGTGTTTCCCGCGGGGGTTTTGGTGACGGCGATGGTTAGGGCGGGTTCACCGTCGACCCGCGAGATGCCCTCGGTCGGATCATCCACCAGCTGCACGGTTGCAACGTCGGCAAGGGTTACGACGTCCGTGTTGGTTCCGCCGAGCAGCGGAAGCGCGGCGATGTCGTCTGTGGACTCGAGCCGCACACCCGCCTGAACGACGAGCGTCTCATCGTTCTGGGTGATCGCACCGGCGGGCAGCAGCAGTCCGTTGGCGTCGAGCGCGTCGGTGACGCTCTGCGTGCTCAGGCCCGCCGCGCTGAGCGCGACGACGTCGGGGGTGATCGTCACCCGCTGGCCGGTCGTACCGAGCAGGCTCGCTTCGCGCACACCCTCGATGCCCTGGATGTCGTCGATCACGGTGGCCTCGAGCTGCGTGGACAGCTCGCGGGGATCGAGGTCGCTGGTGACGGCGACCTGGATAACCGGAAGGTCATCGATGCTTCCGGTAATGACGAGCGGGTCGGCGTCTGCCGGCAGCTGGGCGCTGATCCGGTTGATCGCGAGCTGCACCTTCTGCTCAATCGTGGTGATGTCTGTGCCGTAGACGAAGGACGCCGAGACCGTCGAAACATTGGCGCGGGATGTCGCGGTCGTAGCTTCCAGCCCCGCGACTCCCTGGATGGCAGTCTCAATCGGGGTGCTCACGTCTTCGTTGACGACGGCGGGTGATGCGCCGGGGTAGGCGGTCACCACCACAAGCTGGGGGAAGGTGACAGAGGGGATGAGCTCCTGCTTGAGCGACGTCAGCGCGATGCCGCCAAAGATGCCGATCACTATGGTGACAAGCGCGATTAGTGCCCGGTTCCGGAGGCTGAATACAGACAGAAGGTGCACGATTTCCCCTTACGGCGCCGCCCACACGGGCACCTGAGTAATCATCTCAGTTGGGCGCGGTTCGCTACACCACCTCGGCAAGATAAGAATGCTCCGGCATCGGGTACCGGCCCACCGATTCCCAGGCCGCGGCGAGCGCGTCCACTCCACGCACGGTTTCCTCCTCGGAATACGAGAACGGGATCCGCAGGAAACGGTCGAACGCGCCCTCCGGTCCGAACAGCGGACCAGCAGCAATGTGGAGACCGTGGTTGCGCGCGGCGAGGGTGAGCTGCGAACTCACCGGCGCGCCCAGTCCGACCCAGGCGGTGAGCCCGCCGGGAACGTGGGGCACGGTCCACTCGGGTATCCGTTCGCCGAGCAGCCGCACGAGCCGGTCACGACCGATCCTGAGGTAGGTGCGCCGCTCGGCGAGGATCGCGTCGTAGTCGCCGAGCAGGTCGGTCACCAGGAGCTGGTCGAGAATCGGGGTGCCGAGGTCACCCGCCGCGCGCGCCCGGGTGAGCCGGTGGATCACGGAACGGTCGGCGCGGATCCAGCCGATTCGCAGCCCGCCCCAGATCGTTTTACCCACCGACCCCACCAGGATGGCGGAACTCGCCGCTCCCGGCGCCCGGGCGAAAGCGGCGAAGGGCAGGGACCGCTCGGGGGCGCCGGTGCCGCCTGAGCCGCTGAGCCCGGCGGCGCGCTCGGGCAGGTCGAGGGCGCGGAGGGCTCCGGGGCCGTCAGGGCCGTCGAGGCCGAGCTCGGCCATCGTTTCATCGGCGATGAGCGTGGTGCCGGTGCGGCTCGCGAGCTCCAGTGCCCGCTCGCGGAACTCGGCGCTCATCGACATCCCGGTTGGATTATGGAAATCCGGCATCAAGTAACCCAACGACGGGCTGGTGCGTTTGATCGCCTGCTCGAATCCCTGTTCATCCCAGCCGTCGTCCGTCGACACCGCGACCGGAACCAACCGGGCGCCCGCTGCGCGCAGCGCTTCGAAGGCATGGGGGTAGCTGGGTGATTCGACCAGCGCGTGGTCGCCGCGCGCCAACAGCGTGCGCGCGATCAGGGCGATGGCGTGCTGGGCGCCGAGGGTGACCATGATCTGGTCGGCCTCGGTGGGCAGACCCCGCGCGGTGTACCGATCGGCAATGGCCTGGCGCAGCACCGGGATCCCCACCGGATCGAACCCGGAACCGCCGAGGTAGGCAGGCAGCTGTTCGGCCGCGCGCTGGGCCGCAGCCGCGACCGCGGGCAGCGCGGGCATACTCGCCTTGCTGAAGTCGACGAACCCGAACGCGGCGGAGTCTGGCAGGGACTCGGTGCCCGACGGAAGTCGCGCGACGCTCCCCGAACCACGCACGCTGCTGAGGTAGCCGGCGTCGCGCAGCCGCGCGTAGGCAGCGCTCACGGTGGTGCGGCTGACACCGAGCTGCGCGGACAGGTCGCGCTCGGCAGGGACGCGAGCTCCGAGCCCGATGCGCCCATCGAGTATCAGCAGCCGGATTCTGTCGGCGAGCGCAAGGTAGGCGGGGGCGGACCCGGCGCCGCGCCATCCGTCCACAAGAAGGGCCAATGCTCGGGCCGAGAGGGTGTTCATGCGGCCACTTTAGCGGAATTGGCATCTTGCAAGCGGTCCAATAGTGGAATTGGATACTTCACATGTCTTCTCTGCTCATCGTCTCCCGCCGCATCCTGCAACTGGCAGTGGGCCTGTTCCTCTACGGGTTCGCGATCGCCATGATGGTGCGCGCCGCCGTCGGCGTGCCGCCGTGGGACGTCCTGACCCAGGGCCTCTCCCTGCAAACCGGGTGGCCGTTCGGTGTGCTTACCAACGTGATCGGAGCGCTGGTACTGCTGCTCTGGATCCCGCTGCGCCAGAAGCCCGGCGTTGGAACCGTGCTGAACGTGCTGCTGATCGGCCCGAGCATCGAGGTGGGGCTGGCCGTAATCCCTGCGCAGCACACGCTCGCGCTGCAGCTGCCGCTGTTCGCCGGAGGACTGGCGCTGCTGGCGCTCGCCTCCGGCCTCTACCTTGGGGCGCGGCTCGGACCCGGCCCGCGCGACGGACTGATGACCGGCATCCACAAGCGCTGGGGCTGGCCGCTCTGGGCGGTGCGCTCCGCCATCGAGGTATCCGTACTCAGCGTCGGCTGGCTCCTCGGCGGCAACGTCGGCCTCGGCACCCTGGCGTTCGCGCTCCTCATCGGGCCGATGGTCGGCGTCACGATTCCGCTGCTGCGTATCCCCGAGGCGCCCGCGCGTCCCGCGACTCGGCCGGTGGGATCCCACGCTGGCTACATGCCGGACTCCGCGTAGATGCGCATCGCGTCGCGCACAAACGTGGCGCCCTCAACCCCGCCGTAGTTTGCCGCAAAGCGTTCGTCGGCGACGTACATCTCGCCGAGTCCCACGAAGTACTCCTTCGATAGCCCCGGGGAGGTCGATGCCGCGTGCGAGGTGGGTGCAGCGGATGCCCCGCGCGGGGTACCGGGGACGGATGCTAGCCACAGGAAGTGCCGATGGGCCAGCGCCTGGGCCTCAGTGCTGCCGGGAGCTGCCCCACTTCGCGCCGCTGTCGCCCAGTCGGCCGCGAGTTGCTGCTGTCGGATCATCCACCCTTCCTTCTCAACATCGGTCATCGACCGCCACCACGCATCGCCGGCCGCGTAGGCGTCGGCACCCCAGCGCTGCTCGACCTCATTCTGATATCGCGTGTGGTCAAATCCGTCAAACATGTCCTCAGCCATCAGATCCTCTCCTTCCTCGAGTTTTCTCACCGTTGTCTGGATCGTCGCGATCTGGCGATCGATCCGGTTTTTCTCCTCGCGCAGCCAGCGCAGGTGTCCGGCCAAAGCCTCCGCGTCGTCGGTGGCCCCATTGAGCACGTCGCGGATCGCGGCTAGCCCGAGTCCGAGGTCGCGGAGTAACAGAATGCGCTGGAGCCGGGTCAGCGCGGCGGAGTCGTAGTGCCGATATCCGTTCGTGCCCGTACGTGAGGGATGCAGGAGCCCGATCTCGCCGTAGTGGCGCAGCGCGCGCGACGTGGTGCCGGTGAGTCGAGCCACCTCGTGGATAGACCATTCGTTCTCCATGACTCCACCGTACGAGTTGACGTTGCGTCAATGTCAAGCGTGAATGGAGTCTTCGACGACCTGACGATTGCTCCGTCGCCGGCGATGGCGGAATAGAGCAGTAGTGCCCCAATAGAACCCCAATAGAACAGAACGGGAATAAGCGCGGAAGCGACGTTGTTAACGCTCGCTTGACTCCGGCGCAGTCTGGAGTAGGCTCGCCCCTCGTGACTAACGAAGTTCGGTCGCCGAAGCGGTGGCTGATCGGCGAACCGCTGGCGTCTGAGAAACTCGAGGGCCAGCTCCTCCCCAAGCACCTGGCCCTGCCGCTGTTTGCCAGCGACCCCCTTTCTTCTGTGGCCTATGCGCCGCAAGAACTGCTGATGATCCTGATGCTCGGGGGGCTCGCCTTCCTGAGCTTCGCGCCCGGGGTCGCGCTGGTGGTGGTCATCCTCCTGGTGGTGGTGGTCATCTCGTATCGTCAGCTCATCAAGGCCTACCCCAGCGGCGGCGGCGACTACGAGGTGGCGCACAAGAACCTCGGCGAACGCGCCGGGCTCGTTGTGGCGTCGGCCCTGCTGGTCGACTACGTCATGACCGTCGCGGTGTCGGTAGCGAGCGGCGTCGACAACATCATCTCGGCGATCCCTGCCCTCGACCCGCTCCGGGTCGAACTCGCGGTGTTCTTCGTCGTCCTGCTCGCCGCGGTCAACCTCCGCGGTGTGCGCGAGTCGAGCAAGGCATTCGCCTTTCCCACCTACTTCTTTGTCGGCAGCATCTTCGTGATGGTGGTGGTCGCGCTCGTACGCACCGCCCTGGGTGACCCTCCGGTGGCGGAATCGGCCGCGTTCACCGTGCAGGCCGAGTCGATGACACAGGCCGCGTTCATCCTCCTGCTGCTGCGCGCGTTCTCGAGTGGCTGTAGCGCCCTGACCGGAGTGGAAGCCATCTCCAACGGTGTGCCGGCCTTCCGTACCCCGAAGGTCAAAAACGCGCAGGCGACCCTCGTCTATATGGTGGTGATTGCCATCGTGCTGTTCGTCGGCTTGATCGCGGTCGCACTCATTTCGAAGGTGCACTACGCGGAGGACCCCTGCCACCTGATCGGTTGGCAGAACTGCGCGACCGATCCCCAGCGCTCCCTCATCGCGCAGATCGCCTCGGCCGTCTTCGGCAACAACTCCGTGCCGTTCTTCATCATCCAGGCCACCACGGCCGCGGTACTCCTGCTCGCTGCAAACACCGCGTTCAACGGTTTCCCGCTGCTCGGGTCGGTGCTCGCCCGCGACAAGTACGCCCCGAAGTCCCTGTCGACGCGCGGTGACCGCCTCATCTACTCGAACGGCGTGCTCGTCTTAGCGCTGGCCGCGGTGGTGATTCTCATCGTGTATCGCGCGAGCGTGACATCCCTCATTCAGCTTTATATCATCGGCGTTTTCGTCTCCTTCACGCTCGGGCAGACGGGCATGGTGGTGCACTGGCTGAAGCTCCTGAAAAACGGGTGCGTCGATCGCGGGGCTGCGATCCGGAGCCTCGCCATCAACGGTGTCGGCGCGGTGATGACCGCCGTTGTGCTGGTGGTGGTGACCATCACCAAGTTCACCCACGGCGCGTGGCTGGTCTTTCTGATCATGCCGATCCTGTACCTGCTGCTGCTCGGCATCAACCGGTACTACCGCGATGTGGACAAGGAGATCGAGGCGGACCCCACCACGACCTTCGGCGCCCAGGGTGATCACGCGATCGTGCTGGTCGGCCACATGCAGAAGCCCGTACTGAAGGCGCTCGACTACGCCATCGCCGCTCGGCACGATTCGATTGAGGCGGTGCACGTCTCGATCGATGACGGGCAGACCACCGAACTCGAGAAGCAGTGGATCCTGCAGAACATCGAGATCCCCCTGCGCGTGATCGCCTCGCCGTACCGAGAGATCAGCACCCCCTTGATCCAGTACATCAAGGGGCGCCGCGAGGTGCACGGCTCAGAAGTGGTGACCGTCTACACCCCGCAGTTCATCGTTGGACACTGGTGGGAGCACATGCTCCACAACCACAAGGCGCGGCGCATTCGCCACAAATTGATGATGGTGCACGGCGTGGTGCTGGCGCTGGTGCCATGGCTGCTCGACTCCTCCGAGATTATCTACGGCCGCCGTTCTCGCCCGATCCCGGGCCAGGACAGGCGCGGTGAACCGGTGCGACCGGTGCCGCGCACCGCGATACCGCCCGCGCGCTCCCATCAGAGCAGTGGCAGCGGCGGCAGTAGCGGCGCGAGCAGCAGCAAGCGCGACCGCGACCGCGGATGACCTCACTCGCAAAGTCCGTCGCCGCGGTGTTCGTCGGCGGTGTCCTCGGCACCTCGGCGCGGCTCGGCCTGGACTATGTGATCCCGCACGGTGATGACGACTTTCCGGTGTCGACCCTCCTCATCAACGTGGTGGGATCTGCGCTGCTCGGGTTGCTCGTCGCCGGGATCGGGCCCGACGCGCGGGGCTGGCTTCGGGCGGGTCTCGGGCCGGGGTTGCTCGGATCGTTCACCACCTTCTCCGCGGTGATGGTGTCGCTCGTGTCGCTTACCGCGGGCAACCAATTCGGGAGCGCCTTGCTGTATCTGGTGATGAGCGTCATGCTCGGCTTCGCCGCAGCATTGCTCGGGCTGCGGGTTGGGCATCGAGCCGTGCAGCGGCGCGGGGAGCAGCCGTGATCGGCGACGGCTCGATGGTTCTGGTGGCAGCGGCAGCGGTGCTCTGCGGTGGTGTCGCCTCGGTGCTGCGCTACCTCGTGTCCGTCCTGTTGGGTGGGCGAGGCACGCTCCAGTGGGCCGTGCTCGTCGTCAACGTCGTCGGGTCTGCGCTCGGCGGTGCCGTACTGGGCTTGGCCGAGTCTGGTGTGATTTCCACCGATCTCCGCCTCATCCTCCTCGGCGGCGTCGCCGGCGGACTCACCACCTTCAGCACCTGGAGCGTGGAGACCGTCGAGCTCGCGCTGACCGGCAAGTGGTTTCGCTCCGCCCTCAACGTCGGGCTGAACATCGTGCTCGGCTCGCTGGTCGCCACCGCGGCCTGGCTGCTCGTGCAGTAGCCGCTCGCGCGCTGGCCTGTAGGCAGCCGTGTCGGCCCACCCTGTCAGCTCAGCCTGTCAGCTCAGCCTGTCAGCTCAGCGCACCTAGCCCTGGCGGGCGGCGCGCTGGATCCGAGTGAGCGCCACGACCACCTGCCGCGCGATCGTGCGTCCGGCCCGGTTCGCGCCGACGGTACTCGCCTGCGGTCCGTACCCGGCGAAGAAGATCCGGGGGTCCCGCCAGGAGAGACCGCCGGCCACCGATACCCCGCCTTCTTTCTCGCGGAGCCCCAGGGGCGAGAGGTGGCGCAGCTCGGGGCGAAAGCCCGTCGCCCAAAGAATTGCATCGGCCTCAACGAAAGAGCCGTCCGCCCAGCGCACCCCACCCGGCTCGATGCTGGCGAACATCGGGCGGCGCACCAAGAGTCCGCGCTCGATCGCCGCCTGCATTCGACGGGTGCGGGGAACCCCGGTGCCGCTCACGATGCTGGGCAGGGCGCGACCAGCCCGCGCCGCGGCATCCTGCATCGCAACGGCTGCCAACCCGGCCTCGACGTTCAGCTCACCCAGCTCGAGAAAGTCGACCGGTCTCCGGCTCACCCAGGTGAGCTTCGCTGCGGCCGGTTCCAGATCGAGAAGGAACCCGATCGCCGACGTTCCTCCTCCCACCACAACGACGCGCTGCCCGGCGAGATCCTCGGCAGACACGTAATCGGTGGTGTGCAGCTGACGCCCGAGGAACGAGTCCCGTCCGGGATACCACGGAAGGAAGGGAGACCCCCAGGTGCCGGTGGCGTTCACCACAATGGGAGCAGAGATGTGGCGCGTGGCCGGCTCGCCGGTGGGGTGAGTGTCGCCGGAAAACGTGACGAGAAGATCTGCGCCCTGATTTTCAACGGTTGTGACCGCCGCGGGACGGACCACGTTCAGCCCGAAGTGCTCTTCATAGCGGTGGTAGTAGTCGGCGACCACCTGCCGGGCGGGTAAGTTTTTGTTTGCCGTCTCGAAGCTGAGCCCGAGGTCGTTCATGCCGGGAAGGTCGTGCACGCGGTGGGCGGAGCCGAGCCGCAGGGAATCCCAGCGGTGCTGCCAGGCGCCGCCGGCAGCCGGGCCTCGATCGAGCACGGAGAAGTCGATTCCGGGTTCGAGCCCCAGGCGCCGAAGGTAATACGCGACCGACAAACCCGCCTGTCCCGCGCCGACCACCACAACGGAGGTGTCGGCGCTCAGGATAGTCACGAGCTAACGTTACCCTTCCTCACATATGCACCCGCTGGAAAGTGGCTAAGTGGCGGTGAACAACCGGGGCGAAGCAAGTGCGTTACACCGGGACAAGAAGCGGGGCATAATGGTCTCTGGGCACCACACGGTACGCCATACTGCTCACTTTGTTACACGCAAGGACTAATGAGGGTCGCGTGATAAAGTGATCGCTAGATTTTAACCTGTTCATTAGCTCATATCTTCTACATGAGGGGGTCACGCATGGGGCGCGGCCGTCAAAAGGCGAAGCACACCAAGGTCGCACGCGACCTGAAGTACTTCAGCCCGGACACCAACTACGGAGCTCTCGCAAACGAGCTGCACAGCGGCGGCGCGCCCGTCGCGCCCGTGGCACCGGTTTCTCCCGAACTCGACAAGTGGTCGGAGTACCTGGACGACTCGTACGCCGACAGCAAGTACATCGACAAGGATGACGACGAATACGGCAGCGGCCAGGAGTCGTCCAAGAGCGCTTAGCTCGCTCCGTTCAGGACTGAACGCGCTACGTCGTCCGTAGTGAACTCGCTCTCTCGCGGGCGTCGTGGTGAACGCGCTACTTCGCGTATGCCCCGACCAGGCGCACAGCGCCGCCGTTGATTCCCTTGGCGCCCTGCTCGAATTCGCTCAGGTCGCGGATGTTCATGTCAACGCGACCCGCCACCCAGGACGGGATGCCGTGCGACTCGAGCGCGGCAAGCACGGCGGTCGCCGAGTGCGCGTCGACCACGGCGAACATACCGACGCCCAGGTTCCAGGTGCCCTCGGTT
The DNA here is from genome assembly GCF_003003265.1 of Glaciihabitans tibetensis. Classification (GTDB taxonomy): domain Bacteria; phylum Actinomycetota; class Actinomycetes; order Actinomycetales; family Microbacteriaceae; genus Glaciihabitans; species Glaciihabitans tibetensis. The sequence goes on along the minus strand of NZ_PVTL01000005.1, from coordinate 347,420 downwards.
TCGCTGAGCGGGATCCCGCCCCATTCCGCCACAACGTGGAACAGGGGATCCGGCGTCCATGACGCCCGTTCGACTTCAACCCAGGCGCCCAGGGGCAGAACGCGGGCGAGGTTTGCGGCCATTCCGCCTCCCGTGACATGGCTGAGGGCGTGGATGGCGCCGGGAAGTTCGTCGAGCACGGAAACCAGCGGCGAGGTGTACAGGCGGGTGGGCTCGAGCAGAATCTCGCCGACGACTCCGCCGAGGTCATCCGACCGGTCAGAGAAGCTGACAGACGCTTTACGGAGGATGCTGCGCACGAGCGAATAGCCATTGCTGTGGAATCCCGACGAGCGCATCGCGAGAACGACATCACCATGCTGCACGCGCTGCGGGCCGAGCGCGGCATCCGCCTCAACAACACCGACCGCGGCGCCCGCGACGTCGTAATCGTTAGGGCCCAGCAGACCGGGGTGCTCGGCAGTCTCGCCGCCGACCAGCGCGGTGCCCGTTGCTGAACACGCCAACGCGATGCCCTTCACGATGTCGGCAATTCTTTCTGGGACAACTCGTCCGCAGGCGATGTAGTCCGTCATGAAGAGTGGCCGCGCACCGACGACAACGATGTCGTCAACCACCATGCCGACGAGGTCCTGGCCGATGGTGTCGTGCTTGTCGAGCGCCTGCGCGATCGCGACCTTGGTGCCCACGCCGTCGGTCGACGTCGCAAGCAGCGGCTTCTTATAGCTGGTCAGGAACGAAACGTCGAAGAGTCCCGCGAATCCGCCGACCCCGCCGAGCACCTGGGGGCCGTGAGTTGCCGACACCGCTGACTTCATCAGTTCGACGGCGAGATCTCCAGCGGCGGTATCGACCCCGGCGTCACGGTAGCTATTGCTCATGCCCCAAGTGTGCCCGAGATTTGAAGCTGGGTGCACGGCCCACGCGAGCGAAGCCGCGACGAAGGACCGTAGACTTGCCCCGGTTTGTTCTCATCTAGCGTCAGGAACCCCCCGGCAGCATGTGCGGCATTGTGGGCATCGTCTCATCCCTCCCCGTCAACCAGCAGGTCTACGACAGCCTGTCCCTCCTCCAGCACCGAGGACAGGACTCCACCGGCATCGCGACCGCGGAAGGCGACACTTTCCATATCCAGAAGGCCAAGGGTCAGGTGCGCGAGGCTTACCGCACCCGTGACATGCGGTCCCTTCTGGGAACCATGGGGCTTGGACACGTGCGTTACGCCACCAAGGGCACCGCGGGCAACGAGCAAGAGGCCCAACCGTTCTACGTGAACGCGCCGTACGGCATCATCCTCGTGCACAACGGCAACCTCACCAACACCCGTGAACTGACGCAGGAGCTCTTCCACGTTGACCGCCGTCACCTGAACACCACGAGCGACACCGAGCTGCTCGTGAACGTGCTCGCGAACGAACTCCAGGACCAGCTCACGGGCAGCGACTTCGCTCCCGACCAGGCCTTCGACGCGATCGCCAGCCTGCACGAACGGGTCGAGGGCTCCTACGCCGCGATCGCGCTGATCGCCGGCCACGGCCTGCTCGCGTTCCGTGATCCCTTCGGAATCCGCCCGCTGATCCTCGGCCGCCGCTCGCAGGGCCTGGTCGGCGACGAGTGGATTGTCGCCTCCGAATCGCTCGTGCTCGAGGCCGGCGGCTACGACGTCGTGCGCGACATCGCCCCGGGCGAGGCCGTGTTCATCGCGATGGACGGCGAAATGACCTCGCGCCAGTGCGCCAAAAACCCGCGCCTGATCCCGTGCTCGTTCGAGTACGTCTACCTCGCGCGCCCCGACTCGATCATGAACGGCATCTCGGTCTACGACGCTCGCCTGCGCCTGGGCGATCGCCTCGCTGACACCATCGCCACCTATGCCCCGATGGGCGATATCGACGTGGTGATGCCGATCCCCGATTCATCCCGCCCCGCCGCCATGCAGGTCGCTCGCAAACTCGGAATTGAATATCGCGAGGGGTTCTACAAGAACCGCTACGTCGGCCGTACCTTCATCATGCCCGGCCAGGCCGAGCGTAAGAAGTCGGTCAAGCAGAAGCTGAACGCCATGTCGAGCGAGTTCAAGGGCAAGAACATCCTGATCGTCGACGACTCGATCGTGCGCGGAACGACGTCGAAGGAAATCGTGCAGATGGCTCGCGAGGCCGGCGCCAACAAGGTCACCTTCACCTCCGCCGCCCCACCCGTGCGCTACCCGCACGTGTACGGCATCAACATGCCCACCCGGCAGGAGCTCGTTGCGCACAACCGCAAGATCCCCGAAATCGCCACGGAACTCGGCGCCGACCACCTGATTTACCAGGAGGTTGCCGACATGGAAGCCGCGATCATTGAGGGGTCGGATGTCACGTCGCTCGAGATGAGCTGCTTTACGGGTGACTACGTCACGGGTTCGGTCACGCCCGAATACCTCGCCTGGGTGGAGTCCAACCAGGCCAGTTAGAGCGTGTGCCCTTGTTCCCGGCACCGGGCATTTGCTCCCGGCACCGGACACCTGCTCGCGGCGGACCCGGCCGGGCGCCGCGGCACCGAAAACCCGTTCCCGGCACCGGACATTTCCGGGGCCGCAAGTGGGTATCCGGGGCCGGGATGCCTGCGGGCCAAGTGCCTACGGCCGCGGGGGGTCGGCTTCGGGCCGCTGTTCGGACTCGGGCTGGTCGAACTCGGGCTGTTCGGACTCGGGCTGATCGGACTGGTGCTGGCCGAAATCGAGCGAACCGGGCGCGGGCGAACCGGAAGTAGTTGCGGATTCCACCGTCGCGGAAGCGGTAGTCGCGCGCTTGTCCGCGCGACGGTCGAGGATGATCGCGATGACACCGCCGAGGAGGACTCCGGCGGTCACCCCGTAGAGGGCGAGATAGCCGAACAGGGCGAAGAACCCCACCTCGGGGTCGACGGGAAACAGTGCAGTGAGCACGAAAGTCACGATCGCGCCGAGCCCGCCACCGACGATCAGGAACGCGGGGAGCTTCGGCGCCCTACGGATGCGCACCTCGCTCTGCTGCGGCTGCGGCTGCGGCGCGCCCGCGCGATTCGGATCGTTGGTGTCACTCACCCCAATATTCTCGCACCCGCCGCTCGGTACGGTCGCCGAACGGCCACTGCCAAGGCCAAAACATGACACCTCGCGCTCCGGAAGAGAGGCCACGCGATGAGGGGTCGCAATAGGTCGCAACTCGTTCCGAATTTTCGACCAATCGCGACACGTCAGCGTTGGCTCTCGACCAATCGCGACACCTCAGTCCAGGGGCTTCGACGAAACGCGACACCTCAGTCGAGGGGCTTCGACGAAACGCGACACTTCGGGTTCGGGCAGGGACAAATCATGCCACGTCAGATTCCGGCACCGGCACATCGTGGCACTTGAGCGAATGTCACCACCTCCGGCGCTCGGTTAGTGACAAATGGTGACACCCCAGAATTCCAGCGGAGACGAATTGGGGGCCCCCGGCGAAAGTGAGGCACCGCAGCAGACGTGAGGCACCTGGGCGGACGTGAGGCACCGCTACAGACGTAAGTCAGCTGGGCGGACGTGAGGCACCGCAACAAACTTAAGGCGCCCGGGCGAAAAGGGGGCGCCATAGCAGACGTGAGGCACCTGGGTGCAAGTGAGGCAGCTGGGTGCAAGGCGAGCAGCTGAGCGGATGTCGCGTGGCGCGGCTGCGGCAAACGAGGTGTCTCGGACCTCAGTCGGGGTAGCGGGCGATGGGGAGGTGCGCGCTGAGGTCGGCGCGCTGCCCGGACGCGGCGATGCGGCCGTCCGCGATTGCGTCGGACCAGCGGAGGGTGCCCGTGGCCAGGGAGATCCAGGTCGCGGCATCCATCTCAACCACGTTTGGGGGTGTGCCGCGGGTGTGCCGCGGACCCTCGATGGCCTGCACCGCGCCAAACGGGGGAACCCGCACCTCGACCGTGTTGCCCTCGGCCTTTTCGGCGAGCAGCTGGAGCAGGTAGCGCACGGCCGTCGCTGTCGCGTCGCGGTCTGCGGTGCCGGCGAGCGCGAGTCGCACGCTCGCGGTGCCCACAATTGCGGTGATCTTTGCCTTCGCCATCCGTCAACGGTAGCCGGTGGCCGCCGCGGTGGCTCCCCGGTAGCCTAGGCACGTGCGAATCCTTGTCCTCGGCTCCGGTGCCCGTGAGCATGCCCTCATCACGTCCCTCCTCAGCGAGAATGCGGGGCACGAGATCACGGCCGCCCCGGGAAATGCGGGCATCGCGGCCGACGTTCCCGTTGTCGCGCTGGATCCCACCAACGGTGACATCGTCGCGGGGTACGCGCTCGACAACGAGATCGAGCTCGTGATCATCGGCCCGGAGGCCCCGCTCGTCGCGGGAGTCGCCGACAAGCTGCGCACGCGTGGCATCGCGGTGTTCGGGCCGAGCAAGGCGGCGGCCGCGCTCGAAGGCAGCAAGACTTTTGCCAAGCGCATCATGGACGAAGCGGGCGTGCCGACCGGCCGTGCCGCTCGCGTGGGTACCCTCGAAGAAGCCGCCACCGCGATCGACGAGTACGGCGCCCCGTACGTCGTGAAAGCCGACGGTCTCGCCGCGGGCAAGGGTGTGCTCGTGACGCCCGACCGCAGCGCCGCGCTCGCCCACGCCGAGTACTGGTTGCACCACGGCAGTGTGCTCGTTGAAGAGTTCCTCTCCGGCCAGGAGGTGTCGCTGTTTCTGCTCAGCGACGGCCACACCGTGCTTCCCCTCTCTCCCGCGCAGGATTACAAGCGTGCCTATGACCACGACGAGGGCCCCAACACCGGCGGCATGGGTGCGTACTCGCCCCTGCCGTGGCTGCCGGACGGCTTCGTCGACGACGTGATCGATTCCGTCGCCCTGCCCACGATCCGCCAGCTCGCCGCAGAGCAGAAGCCGTTCATCGGGCTGCTGTACTGCGGCTTGATCATCACCCCGCACGGCACGAGGGTGATCGAATTCAACGCGCGGTTCGGCGACCCCGAGACGCAGGTTGTGCTCCCCCGGCTCGTCACCCCGCTGAGCGGCCTGCTCTACGCCGCGGCGACCGGCGGCCTCGGCGTGCTGCCGCGTCCGGAGTTCTCGCCGCGCGTGGCTGTCACCGTGGTACTCGCGAGCGAGGGCTACCCGGAGGATCCCATCACCGGACGCCGCATCGAGGGACTTGAAGCGGCTACGGCCCTTCCCGATGTCACGATCGCGCACGCCGCAACCGCGAAATCTGACGGTCACTTCGTCGCAACTGGGGGACGGGTGCTCAGCGTGGTCGCCCTCGGCGACAGCTTCGCCGACGCCCGCAGCAAGGCCTATGGCGCACTCGACCTGATCTCGCTCGAGGGCGGCCAGTTCCGCACCGACATCGCCGCTCGGGTCGCCTGATGTCGGACGACGGCACCGGCACTGGCACTGGCACTGGCACTGGCACCAGCACCACCCTCGGCAACGGCTGGCAGCACGCTTACTCGGGCAAGGTGCGCGACCTCTACACCTCGTCCGAACACCCCGACCGCGTGCTGATGGTGGCGAGCGACCGGGTCAGCGCCTTCGACCACCTGCTCGAGCCGCCGATCCCTCACAAGGGCGAGCTGCTCACCAGTCTCAGCCTCTGGTGGTTTGACCAGCTGACGGGAGTGTCGAACCACCTGGCACCGGCGGCCGAGACATCCGCCCTCGTCCCCACATCGGTCGCAGACCGCTCGATGCTCGTCAAGACCCTGACCATGTATCCGATCGAGTGCGTGGTGCGCGGCTACCTGTCGGGAAGCGGCTGGATCGAGTACCAGGCCAGCCAGAGCATCTGCGGCGTCGCGCTGCCCGCGGGCCTGAACGACGGCGACCGGCTGCCCGAACCGATCTTCACCCCCGCGTGGAAAGCTCCGCAGGGCGAGCATGACGAAAACATCTCGTTTGAACGCACGGTCGAAATTGTGGGGGCGGATGTCGCGGAGGCGCTGCGCGCAGCATCCCTCTCGATCTTCGCCACTGCCTCAGCCATTGCCGAGTCCCGCGGCGTGATCCTGGCCGACACGAAATTCGAATTCGGGGATGACGCCGGCGTGCTCACCCTCGGTGACGAGGTACTGACCTCCGACAGCAGCCGGTACTGGGATGCCGAGCTTTACGCGACCGGCGACCGCACCGCCAGCTTCGACAAGCAGATCGTGCGCAACTGGCTGAAGACCAACTGGGACATGGAGGGCATCCCGCCCACGCTCCCCCAGGAGATCGTGGCCCAGACCGCGCTGCGCTACCGCGAGCTGATCGAGCGGCTGACCGGAGCGTGAGCGCGACCGCGTTGCGTGCCACCCCACCCGCCGTGGTTGCGCGCCCGTGGGACCACCCGGATTCCACCGCCCTGCGCGCGGCCCAGCGCGTCGAGATCGCGGAACGCTACGGCACACCAGACTCCGAACCCGGCCCGGCGCCGACCGGAGACGACATCGCGGTATTCCTCGTCGCGTACACGGCCGCCGGCGTTGCAGTCGGTTGCGGCGGGCTGCGTCAGTTGGATGCCTCGTCCGCCGAGATCAAGCGGATGTACGTCACCACCGCCCACCGGGGCACGGGGGTGTCGGTCGCGGTCGTCCGGGCGCTCGAGGAAGCCGCACTCGACCGGGGCTGGTTCACCCTGCGTCTGGAAACGGGCGTGATGCAGCCGGATGCCGTGCGGTTCTACACCCGGGAGGGGTACTACCCCATCGCAAAGTTCGGCCACTACGCGGATTCCGCCGACTCGCTCTGCTTCGAGAAGGCGGTCGCGCGGGGCTAGCTTTACCGCGCGCGACCGGTCCGGCTTCCTCGGCCCGCCCAGCTCGGCCCGCCCCAGCTCGGGCTGACCTCGCTCGGGCTGACCTCGCTCGGGCTGCCCGCCGAACGATCAGCCTCGCCGAGCGGACACTTGTCGTCGCTGTCTCTCGTCGAGCGGCCAGTTACCCGCGCGAGCCCTCCTGCTAGCCCACCCACCGGGCGGTAAGCGACCATTTTCTCGCAGAAACGCGACGGGACTGCCCTCTCGATGAGGGGTCGCATCGCCAAGTGTCCGCTCGGTGTCGGGTTGTTCGCGGCACCCCGCGCCCCGCACCAATCTCGTCGGCCGGAAGCTCCGAACAACCACTAGGCGCCACTTCATTGACCCGAACTTTGTGAGTGGCCCCGGCCCCTCGGTGGATGGGCAGACGGGTCCCGGCCGGAGTGACCGGGACCCGTTTCGGAAACCCTTCCGAATAGTTGAAGCTACAACTAAGCTGGAAGCAGGGAACCGGAAAGGGCACCACCATGACGATCGACCAGAATCTTCTCGCCGCAGACACCGCGATGGGGCCGGTGACGCTCCTGGTGGCCGACCTTGACGCGATGATCTCGTACTACCGCGACGCCGTCACCCTCGCCGTGATCGACGAGGGACCCGGGCGCGCGACGATGGGTCGCGGCACCACCCCGCTGGTTATCCTCGAGCACTCGCCGCAGTTACGCCAGGCATCCCCCGGACAGGCCGGCCTGTTTCACACCGCGATTCTTTTCGACTCCGAGCGCGCCCTCGCGGCAGCGCTCTACTCGGTCGCCCGCCACTCCCCGGGAACCTTCACCGGCAGCGCCGACCACCTCGTCAGCAAGGCGTTCTATTTCACCGACCCGGAGGGCAACGGCATCGAGCTGTACTGGGACCGCGACCGCAGCACCTGGAGCTGGACTCACGGCGTGCTCGAGATGGGCACCCTCTACCTCGACCCGAACGCGTTCCTTCAGGAGAACCTCACCGAGGAAGTCATCGACAATCCCGTCTATGGCAGCGCGGTGGTGGGCCACGTGCACCTGTCGGTCGGCGACACCGCCACCGCCCGCGAGTTTTACGTCGACCGCCTCGGCTTCGAGACCACCGTCGAAATGCCCGGCTCGGCCCTCTTTGTCAGCGCTGGCAAGTACCACCACCACATGGCAATGAACGTCTGGAACAGTAAGGGCGCCGGCCGCCGCCAGGCCACGCTCGGCCTCAGCCAGGTCGACATCGTGGTTCCGTCGCCCGACGACCTCGGCGCGCTGCAGGAGCGGATGAAGCACTTCGGCGTCAGCACCCGTGACGACGGCCAGACCGTCACGATCGACGACCCGTGGGCAAACCTGATCCGCGTGACCGCCGCCTCGTAGTCGTCAGGGGTCTGACGTGGCAAGATTCGTCGGTGCCGCTTTCGAGGTGACGAGATTCGTCGTCTCGGGCGCCGTCACTACGACAAATCTCGTCACTTCAACAACCCGTTCCGACAAATCTCGTCACTTCAGAATTTGGTCATCGACAGGTGGACCCGCCCGCTACACGTCGGTGCCGCGGAGCTTTCCGAGCCCGTTCATGAGGTGGTAAACGACCAGGGCCGCGACCGTGCCGAGCACGATGCCGGTGAACGCGACATCCCCCGCTGTCAGGGTGAAATCGGCGATGCCCATGATCAGGGCGATGCCGGCCGTGAGCTGGTTCTTGGGCTTGCTGAAGTCGACCTTGTTCTCGACCCAGATGCGCACGCCGATGATTCCGATCAGGCCGTAGAGCGCGGTGGTCACGCCGCCGAGCACGCCCGCGGGGATCGTGTAGATGATCTCGCCGATCTTCGGCGACAGCCCGAGCAGGATCGCGGTGATGCCGGCGACCCAATAGGCGGCGGTCGAGAAGACGCGGGTGGCACTCATGACGCCGATGTTTTCGCCGTAGGTGGTGGTCGGCGAGCCGCCGCCGATGCCGGAGATGACCGTGGCCAGTCCGTCGGCGAACAGCGCGCGGCCGGTCAGCGGGTCGAGGTTGCGGCCGGTGAGCTGGCCGACACCCTTGATGTGGCCCACGTTCTCGGCGATGAGCGCGAGCACGACCGGCAGGAACATCAGGTAGACGCCGAGGTTGTCAGTGGAGAAGCTGGGCGAAGTGAATTCGGGAAGACCGACCCACGCGGCATCCCCCACGCCAGAGAAATCGACCTGGCCGGCGAGAACCGCGGCGATGTAGCCGACGACAACACCGATCACGATCGAGAGGCGGCCGAGCAGGCCCTTGAACAGCACGGCGGCGAGGATGATCGCGAGAAGCGTGATGCCCGCGATCAGGGGCGACGCGGCGAAGTTGTTCTTCGCGGCCGGCGCGAGGTTGAAGCCGATCAGGGCGACGATTGCGCCGCTGACGACGGGCGGCAGAGCGAGGTCGATCCAGCGGGTTCCTGCGAGGTGCACCACAACGCCGACGATCGCGAGCAGGGCGCCCACCACGATGACGCCACCGAGGGCGACTCCCTGACCGCCGGATGCCACGGCCGCACCGATCGGAGCGAGGAAAGCGAACGACGACCCGAGATAGCTGGGGAGCCGGTTTTTGGTGATGATCAGGAAGAGCAGCGTGCCGATGCCGGAGAAGAGCAGGGTGGTCGCGGGCGGGAAGCCGGTGATCAGCGGCACCAGGAAGGTTGCACCGAACATCGCGACCACGTGCTGGGCGCCGAAGCCGATGGTGCGGGGCCAGCTCAGTCGCTCCTCGGGCTGAACGATTTCCTTGGCGCCTACATTCTTGCCATCGCCGTGCAGTGTCCAGATCTGTGCCATCGGTCTTCCCTTCGCCTGGCCCGAACAGGGCCGCCCAAAGGGTAGTCCCCGCTAATCTGGCTGACGGGTCGCCGCACGGTGATCGCCCGAACCGGCACCGCAAACCGGCACCGCAAGCCGACACCGCGCCACTCACCGCGCACCACTCACCACTCACCACGCACCACTCACCACAAGGAGACGCCATGCCCGTCGATCCCCGATTGAGCCGGCACATCGCTCTTCTGCTGGCACCGGTGCTCGTTGTTCAGGCCCGGGCGCTGCGCCGGGACATCCCACGCCTGCCCGATGCCGACCCGCCCTGGTCTGGCTCGATCGAGGGCGCCGACCCCGCGCGGATCCTCGTTTTGGGCGACTCGACCGCTGCCGGTGTGGGGGCGCAGACTCAGGATGCCGCGTTGCCGGGCAACCTGGCGCGGGCGTTTCAGCGGCACTGGCATCGAGGTTCCACGTGGAACGCTATCGGCGAGAACGGGGCAACGGCACGGGACGTCGTGCTGCGGTACCTCGATGCGGCGAGCGCGGAGGAGTACGACCTCGTGTTCCTGTCGATCGGGGCCAACGACGCGCTGGGGATCCGCTCGCGTGGTGCCTTCGCCCGCGACATCCGTGTCATCCTCCGCCGACTGCGCGCCGCGAGCCCACATGCGCTGATCCTCGTGTCGAGCCTGCCCGCGTTTTTTCGCTTCGAGGCGCTACCGAACCCGCTACGGTGGGTGCTATACCTGCACTCCAGTTCGCTTGAGGCTGCGGCGCGACGCGTGGTGGCCGGCGAACCCGGCGTGGTGATGTCACCGCCGCCCCCGCCCTACACGGAGGGTTTCTTCGCCAGCGACCGCTTCCACCCGAGCGCGAACGGGTACCGCGACTGGGTGGAGTTCGCACTTGCGGACCTGGGGCTGATCGCACCCGAGCAAGCCACCCCGGGGCAGCCGCGGTGACCGTACTTCGGTCTGTCGACGAGGTGGTCGCCGTGATCGCCGCCGCGGTCGTGCCCGGTCAGAGGCTCATCGTCGGCATCGTCGGGCCGCCCGGCGCGGGCAAGTCCACCCTTGCGGAGGACGTGGTCACGCGGCTCGCGGAGGAGGGCGCGAAGACAGACGCGCGCGTCGGCGCGGCGCTGCTCCCGATGGACGGGTTCCACCTGCCCCAGCAGCGGCTCGTAAAACTGGGGAGCCGCGCGCGCATGGGGGCACCCGACACCTTCGACGTCGCCGGTTTCGTGAGCACGCTGACGGCTCTCCGGTCGCCCTCGGCCTTCGGTAATTCAGGAAATGCGGTGTCTGCGCCGGGCTTCGACCGCACGATCGAGGAGGCGGTACCGGGCGCCATCGTCATTGGTCCTGAGTTTCCGATCGTGGTGGTGGAGGGCAACTACCTTCTGCTGGACAGTGACGGGTGGGGCGCTGTTGCTCCCCTGCTCAACATGACGATATTTGTGAGGTTGGAACGTGGCATCCGCCTCGCCCGCCTGATTGACCGCCACGTGCGGTTCGGCAAATCACCCGACGCCGCGCGGGCATGGGCGCTGGGGCCGGACGAGACCAACGCGCGGCTGATCGAGGGGACCAGCCACCGCGCCACCCACGTCGTCGAGCTCTGAGCCGGGACGACGGCGCGGCGCCTACTCGACCCGGTTCCGGCTCATGCTCCAGAGGTTCTTTTCGCCGACGCGTTCGTACTGGAGGTCGTCGACGAGCATCTGGACGAGCGCGATTCCGCGCCCCGATTCCGCGGCCACGGACGGCATCAGGCGTCCGACGACCTGGATCTCGCCGGCATCCGCGGTGTCGCTGAGGTTCGCGACCAGCGTCGTGGCGCTCACCGTCACGCCGATCACGCAGGTGACGCCGTGACCAGTGTCGGCGTGCTCGATCACGTTGGAGACCAGCTCAATCAACGCGGTCTCGAAGGCCATGCGGTCGAGCTCGCCGATATCGGCGTGAGCGACCCACAATCTCTCCAGAAAGCCGTGGACGAGGTCCACGTTGTCGCGCGGGGACCGGAGGACGAGAGTTTGCGCGGGTTCACTCACGATAGGCGTCCCCAGCGGTGCCGTAGGACTTGAGCACCCGATCGAGGTTGGACAGCTGCAGCACCATCGTCACCTGTTTGTTGGGGCCGGCGATGCGGAGGTCGCCGCCGGCCTGGCGCGCGCCCTTCAGGCAGCCGACGAGAGCCCCGAGGCCGGACGAGTCGATGAACTCGATTTCGCTGAGGTCAACGACCACGCGGGTGTGGCCCGCGCCGATCTCCTTTTCCACGACGGCACGCAGCTCGGGGGCCGAGACCATGTTCAGCCTGCCCTCCCCCGCGATCGCCACGATGCCCTCCGGCAGCAGCTCAGTGTGAAATTCCATCAGCTTAGATTCTCCTTCGGTTCGAAACCCTGATAGGTCGCTGCCTTGAGCAGAACGCTCAGCACAACGAGGTCGTAGATGGCCCAGGCGATATTGACGCTCGTGCCGATTGGCTCGGCGTCGTTGAACACCATCCGCAGCACTCCGACGATGATCGCGATCACCAGGAGCCCCATCACGACCAGCTGGGCCTTGATCAGCCCCCACTGCGCCCCGGTCGCCTGCCGGGTTTTCGGAGTGACCGCGAAGCCGAGCGGGGTGCCGAGAACGACGTTCTGGAAGGCCGTGGTGCACGCATTGATCCACACGGGGAACAGGGCAAGGCTGTACTGCTGCCCCCGCCAGGTGGGCACCCCGCGCCCGGCTATCAGGAAAAGCAGCTGGTTGACGACGAAGAACGGGATGAAGCGGACGAAGAAGTCGAAGGTGTTCGTGTCCACCGGCAGGATGCCAAGAATCAGGAACACGATCGGCGCGGCAAAGTAAACGACCGCGGCGTAGCCCGCGAAGTAGCTCCACATCGTGGCGAAGTACATCAACCGCTGCGGCAGCGCCATCTTCCACTGGGTGAGGGGGTTTTCGCGCAGCAGCACCTGCATCGTGCCCTGCGCCCACCGCAGCCGCTGAATCAACATGGTGCCCACGTCTTCTGGGGCGAGCCCGTCGGCGAGCAGCTCATGGTGGTAGACGCTCTTCCAACCGAGCGCGTGCAGGCGCATCGAGGTCGCCATGTCCTCCGTCACCGAGATGGTGGCGAGGGGCATCACCGGCTGGGCCTCGTCCGGGCGATCGATCGCGATGGCGCGCAAGGCCGCCTGCACCGCCTCGAGCGCGTTGAGCGGAGAGAGGTCCCGCGTGGCGAGCACGGCAACGGTCGAGTTCACCTCGGCGAGGTGCTCGGCCATTGAGGTGCCGAGGGCGCTCCCCGCGGCCAGCGCGCGAATCTCCCGCAGGTCCTCCTCCATCGACGCCAGGTCGACCGCAACGATCGACATGGTCGCCTCGTCGACCCTGCGATGCAGTTCGTAGGTCACCTCGGCAAACGGCGCCCGGTCCCGAAGTTGCTCCCGGGCCTCCGCGATGGCAAGGGCGACGGCGTCGAGCGCGGCGAGCACCGCCGGATTTCGGGCGGCGGGATGTCGGCGCGACTTCTGCACGGCCCGGGCAGCATTGCGCAGTGCAGAACCGATCGACTGGTCGAGTTCCCGCACGTACCCGACGATGCCCAGCTGCATGAGGGCGTCGCGTCGCAGCAGCGCGTTGGATCCGCAGAAGAACGCTGCGTTCCAGCCGTCCTTACCCTGCTGGATCGGACCGTAGAACAGCGGCGCCTGGCTGCCGAGCGGGTCGCCGGTGGCGACGTTACTGAACACCTGCGGGGTCTGTACGAGCGCGACCCGGTCGTCGGTGAAGTAGCCGAGGGTGTTGTCGAGGATGGTCGGCCGCGGGATCTGGTCGGCGTCGAGGATGAGCAGGTATTCACCCGTTGTCGCCATGAGGGCGTTGTTGATGTTGCCCGCTTTGGCGTGGCGAGGGCGATCGTCCCATTCTTCGCCGCGGGTGAGATAGCTCAGCCCCGCGGCGGCTGCGGCGTCGCGCATCTCGGCCCGTGCGCCGTCGTCGAGTATCCAGGTGGTGTGCGGGTGGGTGATGCGCTGGGCCGCGAGCGCGGTGGTCATCACCAGGTCGATGGGCTCGTTGTAGGTGGTGATGAACACGTCGACGGTCGCGCCCTCGGGCGGTGGAGGCGGCAGCGGTCGTGTGCGGGCGTGCCACATCGTCATGCCGAACAGGCAGACATCGATCAGGCTGTAGGTCTCTGCTGCCACGAGCGGCACGGCGATCCACCACGCGTCCCAGTTCAGCGAAAAGACCCACCGCCAGGCCACATAGTTCACTCCGAGCAGCAGCGTCAACAACACGACGACCCTCAGCAGGAACATTCTGGTCATAACGCGCATTCCTAACCAAGGTCGAGAGGGGGGCGGGTTACTTGCACGGTGCTTCGTCATCGCGGCACGATCCTGAACAGGAACTTCGTTTTCACCATGACCCACATCACCGCGAGCAACACCAGGTAGGCGATCGAGTTCAGCCACACGCTGCCCTCCCGCAACGCCGGAACGTTCGAGACGATGAGCGCGAAAAAGATGTGCATGATGAAGACGTAGAGCGTGGCCTGCCCGAGCGGAACGAAGAACCAGGCGGTGGCCGCAGCGATGGGTTTCCAGTACGCGCTGAGCAACGCATAGCCGGCGACGACGACGAGCACGACGTTCAGCAGCCTGCCCGGCTCGACATACGTGCGCTCGAAGAACGCGGCGTAGATGCCCCGGTAGGCGTTGTCGGAGATCAGCGACAACCGCACGTCCTGCGGCGACGACAGGTAGGGGTTGCTCCAGGAAAACAGCATCAGGGCCACCGCGACAAGCACGGCCGAGGTCAGCACCACGGCACCCGCGCGGGAGCGGAACCACCGCACCAGCTCTCTCCGGAAGTACCCTCCCACCATCCCGAGGACGAACAGCAGCTGCCAGCTCAGCAGCGGAAAAGAATCCTCAAACTGGGAGGGGAGCAGCCGGAACCGGGTGAGGGCATCCAGAACGTACAGGCTTCCGCTGACCGCGAGCACCGGCATCCACCACCCTCGGGACAACGCCCACAACACGAGCGGAGACAGCAGCAACAGCACCACGTACAAACCCATCACGTTGAACTGCCACGGGCCAAGCCTCAGCGACAGCACATCGACGACGATCTGGGGGTTCACCGGGTAACCGAGAAGCTGTTCTGCGTTGGTGTAGAGGTTGTAGACCCGGCCGGACGCGGAGCTTCCCGCAGCTCCCGAGCCCTGATCCGTGAACGTGGTGACCCGGCCCGCGTCGATGAACGGCAGCCGGCTGGCGGCGAAGACGATGAGCACCACGGTGACGGCGGTGTAGTACAACTTCCAGGCGCGACGCGTCGAGCGAATCACCACCTCCCCGATTCCGCCGGCCACAACCTTGGGCCGGTAGACCATTCCGATTACGGCGCCCGAGAACAAAACGAAGAGTTCCGCGCCGGAGACCACCCCAATCGCCTCCTGGGTGCCGTTCTGGAAGATCGAGGTGAGGCCGATGTGGTTCACCATCACAAAGACGATTGCGATTCCCCGGAGCATGTCGATGCGCAGGTCGCGGTTGCCGGGTCCGCTGTAGGCCCAGCGGAACCGGTTGCGCGAATAGCGAGCCCGCAGCGTGAGAGCGAGGGCCGCGAGTACCACCGCTGCCGCCACGAGCCAAGCCCAGGGACCGGTGATGGTTGTGCCGGTACTGCCCCCTGTAGCGGCGGCGGCCTCGACGACCGGCCCAAGACGCAGCTCGCTGGCGGTCAGATCGCTCACGAAGTCGGGCCGCGTCACCGAGTTGAGGGTCACACTCCAATCAATGAAGGACTCGCCCACCGCCCCCCGGGTTGCGGTCGAATCCTGCCACAGCACAACGTCGATCTGGTCGTATTGGTCATCGCCGACCGCAGCAAAGACCTGTTGCCACCAGGCCCGTTTGATGGCCAGCTCGCTGGGTCCTCCGCCGGCTGGACTGTAGAGCGCGGCGGTCCGGAGCATCATCGGTTTGTTCGCGCCCTCGGCGTAGCGCGCGTAGAACTGCGCGGCGGGATCGGTCCCCGCCGTGCCCGCGATCGGGCCGAGCCGGTCTGCCAATTCTCCGGGCGCCGGGACCGTGTTCACCGCCGTGCCGCCGTCGCTGTCATCGTGGTAGAGCGACAAACCCACCCAGTCCACGGCGGCATCGCCGGGATAGTAGGGGCTATACGGATCGTCGCCGCCGTCGACCGTGCCGTCCAAGTTGGTGTCGAGCTCCTGCCGGGCGCCGGTTGCAGCACTCGCGGCGGCGAATGGGTACCCGCCGCCCCAGGTTGGCGACCACACCATCATCGCCCCGGGAAGCTCCCGGTGGATGGCGTCCGCGAGCGTCGTGAACGCGGCACGGTAGGCGCTGGGCTGCTGCCCCCACGGCTGCCAGGTCGAGTTCATATCGGGGGCGAACGACACGTAGACCGGATCGGCGGGGTCGCCGAGCACCGTCGCGATGTCGGAAGCGACCTCGTCGGCAAAGTTGTCATCGATCGCGGAAAGGTCCACCCCCGGGGCCAGGGAAATGGCGGGAAGTGACCCCTGCTCGGCAGTCTGAGTGGCAAACCCGGAGAGGTAGGAGATGCTGCCGTCGCTCAGCGGCAGGAACGCGTCGTGCGCATAGACCGCGCTCGGGCCACCCAGTCGCTGGGCCTGGTCGGCAGCGCCGTCACTGCTCCAGTCGAGCGTTGACCCGAAGTAGGCGCCGGACTCGGGGCTGAAGACGTCCGCGTCATCACCAGTCGCAGCGCTCGCGAGGTCGAGCGGAAGCAAGGCAAGCAGAGCGGTGAAAAGTATGACAACGCCGACCGTCGCGCGGCCGCGGAGGACGCGAACGGTCGGCCGTTCCCCACGCACTCGTAACGCCACGTGCCCTCCCCCGTCCGGTCACCCGAAATGGGGGCACCAGAGGACTAAATGCTATCCACAATGTGCACAAAGCGACACATGGTGAAGTGGGCTCAGAATCAGGTGCGGCGAAGAGCAACAACGGTGACGTCATCCGGTGCACCCACGGAAGCCAGCGCGAGGAGTTCATCCACGATGTCCTGCGAACACGAGGCCGCCCTGGCCATCTTTTCCACCTCGTCGAGGCCGGCGAGGCTGCCGTCCCACAGGTCGAGCACCCCGTCGCTCATCGAAACGAGGGTGTCACCGGACTCGAGCGTGAGACTGTGCTCGCGCCACGAATCATCCAGTCCGGTTCCGAGCGGAAAGCTCGAGGTCGACAACCGCTTGACGCTGCCGTCCGCGCGCGCGACCAGGGACAGCCCGTGGCCCGCATCCGCGTAGCGCAGCTGGCCGTTCGCGGTCACCAGCCTGCAGTGGAACAGCGTGACAAAGGATCCGGCATGCTCAAGGTCCATCGCCAGCACCTCCGCGGCCGTCCCGAGAACCGCGCCGAGGTCGTTCTCTCGAGCGCCCGCGCGCAACACAGCGCGCACGGTGGCCGCGATGATGGCGGCCCCCACACCCTTACCCATCACGTCGGCGAGTGTGATGACCATTCCATCGTCGACGGCATACCAGTCGAAGAAGTCTCCCCCGACTACACGGGATGACGCGGAACCTCCGGCGAGGTCGTACCCTTCGAGGTCGACCGCTCGCTGCGGGAGCAATCGTCGCTGCACCTCGGCGGCGCGCTCGGCCTCCTCGGCCTCCTCCGTACGCAACCGCCACTGCGCCGCCAACCGGTTGACGGCCGCAACCAACTCCGCGGAGACCACCGGCTTAGTGAAGAACTCGTCGGCTTGGCCCCGCAACGCGCGGATCGCGTACTCGGCCGACACATGGCCGGTCATCACGATGAACGGCAGCGTGGGGAAGGTGTCGCGGATCGCCGCGACCAGCTCGAGTCCGGTCATCCCTGGCATCTCAATGTCGGTGACGACGACGTCGGGCCGGAAGTCCTTGGCCGCTTCGATCGCTGATTGGGCATCGCCCACCGACCTCACCACGCACCCGGCGCGACGCTCCAGAATGGTGCGTGCGTACTGCGCCAGGTCTTCGTCGTCGTCTACGACCAGAACCCGATAGGCCTTCTCCGTCATCGCTGTCCCCTCAAACGGCAGGTCCAAATTCTACCGTGCAAGGTCGGAGAACATACCGCCCGCCCGGCACCCGACGGCGAATCCGTCAGCCCGTCCGTCGGCCCGTCCGTCGGCTCCGCAGCCCCTCCGCGAGCGCGCTCGGCTAGAATGGGGTGTCCTGCCCACAGACAAACTCTCTGGAGTATTTGGTGCCCACAATTGTTGTCGAGGTCATGCCTAAGGCTGAGTTGCTCGACCCCCAGGGCAAGGCTGTCGCCGCCTCGCTCGCACGCCTCGGCAAGACCCAGTTCACCGGTGTGCGCATCGGCAAGCGATTCGAAGTGACCGTAGACGGGCCCGTCGATGACGCCACCCTCGCCGAGATCCGTGAGCTCGCGGTCGATATGTTTTCCAACTCGGTGATCGAAGACGTTGTCGAAATCACCGTCGACGGAGTCAGCGCCGACGAGGACCTCCGCTAATGCGCGTAGGCGTCATCACGTTTCCGGGTTCGCTCGACGACCGCGACGCCCAGCGGGCAGTCCGCCTCGCCGGCGCCACTCCGGTCGCCCTCTGGCACGGCGAGCATGACCTTCAGGGCGTCGACGCGATCGTGTTGCCCGGCGGCTTCAGCTACGGCGACTACCTGCGCGCCGGAGCGATCGCCAGTCACGCGCCGATCATGGCCGAGGTCATCGACGCGGCCAACAAGGGTGTGCCCGTACTGGGCATCTGCAACGGATTCCAGATGCTCGCCGAGGCGCGACTGATCCCCGGAGCCCACACTCGCAACGCCCACCAGCAGTTCATCCGCCGCGACCAGAAACTGCGCGTCGAGAACACCGACACCGCCTGGACGAACGAGTACAGCGCCGGAGCCGAGATCATCATTCCGTTGAAGAACGCGGACGGCCGGTACATCGCGGACGCAGAAACGATCAAGCGGGTCGAGGGCGAGGGCCAGGTCGTGTTCCGCTACGTCGACGTGAACCCGAACGGGTCGATGAACGACATCGCCGGAGTATCCAACGAGCGCGGCAACGTCGTCGGCCTGATGCCGCACCCCGAACACGCAGTCGAGGCTGGCTTCGGACCGGACACCGCCCTGGCGATGAGCTCGGGTACGGATGGGTTGGCGATCTTCACCAGCGCGATTCGGGCCCTCGCCGCCGTCTAAACGCGCTGAGTCCGGACGTTCGTCGCACAGCTGGTTCGTGGCGCACGGCCGGTTCGTAAGACCGAGCTGGTTCTTAGGACCGAGCTGGTTCGTAAGACCGAGCTGGTTCTTAGGACCGAGCTGGTTCGTAGGCCCCTGCTGGTTCTTAGGACCGAGCTGGTTAGTGGGCCTCGGCTGGTTCGTAGGCCCCGGCTGATGGGGGTTGCTGCGTGCGCTAACCGAGCGGGCAGTTGTCGACCTGAAGCTCTGATTCCCGGCGCCCACCGGACAACAATCGATCGATTTCCGAACGAAAAGCGACGGGACGGCCCGCTCGGCGCTGGGTACAGTCGACAGCTGACCGGTCGACAAAGCAGCACCATCGACGACTGACCGCTCGGCAGCGTCGCTGCGTCGCAGCGGCGCTGCGTCGACAACTGTCCGCTCGCCGAAGGGTGGCGCGTCGGCACCTGACCGGTCGCCGACATACCTTGGTAAATCGAGCTCACCGTCGAGAAATACGGCTCACCCGTCGAGCTCCTGGAAGACCGTGACCTGCAGCCCGGCGGGCGCGGTGAGCCGGGAGTTCAGTGACCGCCACGGTGTCTCACGCGGGCTCGCGATGAGGGTCGCGCCCGCGTTGACGAGGTCATCCGTGACTTGCTCCGAGTCATCCACCTCGAAGGCAATTCGAATCTTCGCACTCGGACGCCCGTCGGCCTCCACCCGGTCAATCATGCGCACCTGTGCGGGGTTTGCGATCTCCAGGGTCGCAAGGCCCGCGTTGAGGATCATGACCTTCGCGTCACCCTCCCCTGCGAACGCGGCCTGCTCGCTCAAGCCGAGGGCATCCCGGTAGAAGGCGACCGCGGCGTCATAGTCCTCGGCCTCCACAACGATGCGCAGCTGCCGGACGGCGGAAGGCCGCGCGATGGGCTCTGGCTCTGGCTCTGGCGAAGAAGTTGTCATGCCGCCACCCTAGGAGCGCGCGGTGCGAAACTGAAGCATGAAGATCCGTCGGCTTGCTTGTCCCGCCCTGCTCGCCGCCCTGCTCGGAGCGGTGGTCGCTGCGGCGCTGGTGGGCTGCTCCGAAAGCGCGCTCGAACAGCAACTCGTCGACGCAATCGAGTCGAGCGAGGGCGCTGCGGTCGAGTTCGGGATGGTCGCCGATGCACACTGGGACGGGTTTCTGGTGGTGTGCCCCTACGACCCCAGCGTCAGCGAGCGACTGGGCTTCGACTGGCCGGACGAGCCGGACACGTTCCGCTCCGACGACTACCAGACGATCGTTTTCGTGGATGATGGCGCGGTAGTAACGGCACCCAGCCTCAGTTTTGACAAGCTCCAGCTCTGTTCTTCAGAGATCTGGCAACTCACCGCGCTCGACCAGCCATTCGATTTCACCCAGAACGCGGCAGGAACCTGGGTAATCGAGCAATAGGCACGAGCGAGCCAACGTGGGCCGCGACCCCGAGTGGGCACCGAGCGCCCGCAGCCTGCGGAGCGCCCGCAGCCTGCGGAGCGCCCGCCGCGTCGCCGCTCACCCGAGAAATACTCTACGCTCAGAGCGATTGCACCATCCGAATCAGGAAGGCCACCGATGCCGAGCACCCGCGCCAGCGTACTCGTCCACCACCGCCGCACGCCTTCCGCATCGCACCGCTTCACCCGCGTGCTGCGCGTCTCGTCAATCGCTCTCGCCGTCGTTCTCGCCAGCACCCTGTCGGTCTCCGCCATCTACCTCACGGGCATCGCGTCGCGAGTCGCGGGCAACGCACTCGACATCTCCAACGGCAACCAACCGGTGCAGAAAGAGGAGCCCCCGTTGCTCGGCGCGTTCGAGGGCGGCTTCAACATCCTCGCGGTGGGGGCAGACAACGTCGATGGGCAGAGCGCTCAATTCGGTGAGCGCGATGGGGCGAGCCTGAACGACGTCAACATCCTGCTCCATGTCGCGGCCGACCATCGGAGCGCCGTCATCGTGAGCCTGCCCCGCGACCTCGTGATTCCCGGCCCCGCCTGCACTGACCCCGTCACCGGGGATGAGTTCAGCGCCGTCTCAGCTCAGCAGCTGAACTCCGCCATCGGCCGCGGCGGCCTGGGCTGTGTTGTGGCGACCGTCTCCGAGCTGACCGGCCTCGACATCGCCTACGCCGCGCTGTTCTCCTTCGAGGGCACGGTCGCGATGGCCGATGCGGTCGGCGGGGTGCCCATCTGCCTCACCGACGCCATCAACGACCCCTCCTCGGGCCTCAACCTGCCCGCCGGAGTCAGAGTCGTGCAGGGACAGGAGGCGCTCGCCTACCTGCGGGCGCGCAAAGAAGTGGGTGATGGCAGCGACCTCGCCCGAATTTCGTCCCAGCAGGCCTACATGTCGTCGTTGCTGCGGGTGATCAAGAGCAATGACACGCTGACCAGCCCCACGAAGATGTTCGGGCTCGCCAACGCCACGGCGGAGAACGTGCAGTTGTCGACCACGCTGTCGTCCCCCAACACCATGGTGAGCATGGCGCTGACGCTGAAAGATCTCGACCTCGACCGGATGAGCCTCGTGACCTACCCCTCGAAGGCCAATCCTGCGAACCCGAACAAGCTCGTGCCGGCGGAACCCGCGGCGAGCGAGCTGGTCGAAAAGCTGCAGAACGACGAGCTCTTTATTCTGGCGGATGATGCGCTTCGCCCCGGCGTCACGGAGCTGCTTCCTACGCCCGACCCAGCAGCTGCCACGGACCCGCCGGTCGGCGACCCCTCAGCCACCGCTGCTCCCGCCGACCCGGCCGAGCCCACTGCGGGCGCGACCGACCAGCCGGGTTCCGATCCCGTCAACGCGGGCGAACCTGAGGTTCTCGACGGCGTACTGGGTCAGACCGCGAGCCAGCAGGTCTGTTCAGCGCCGAAGGATGACTAAAGCAAGACGGCCAAAGCAAGACGACCAAAAGAAATACGCGTCTCGCGTCATGATTCGGGTTCGGGCAGACAGTAACAGGTGAGGGGCCCTTTTCTGGGCGAGCCCGGGGGGGGGATGTGATGTACGAGACCGAGAGCGACGGCGACCTCGTTCGTCTTGCTGCGCACTCGGACCGCGGCGCATTCAGCGCTCTCTTCGCCCGGCACTCTCCTGCGGTGTACCGCTACGCGTGGGGCCTGACGCGCGACGATCGTGATGCAGAAGAAGTGACACAGGAAGTCTTCGTGCTCGCGTGGAAGAAGCTCGGCGCACTGCGCATCGTCGACAGCTCGGCCCTTCCGTGGCTGCTCGTGACCTGCCGCAACGTCGGGCGCAACCACCTCCGGGCCCGGCGCCCGACCGCGACGCTCGACGAGGCCCGCCTGCCCGGAGACGGCCTGCGGCACGAGCGCGCCGAAGAGCTCAGCTGGACGCGACAGGCGATCTCGCGCCTGGGCGGCATCGACCAGCGCATTGTGCACCTGTGCCTCATCGAGGGTTACAGCTATTCGGAAGCGGCCGAACACCTCGGCCTCACCACTTCCGCGGTGGGCAAACGCGTGGAGCGGCTGCGCGCGACCCTCCGTCTGGCGTTGCGGGGCGAGTCATGACGAACGCACCCACGCCCGAATCCACGCCCGGACCCGGACCCCGACCCGGACCCGCACCCATGCCCGGACCCCGCGAGGGCATCTACCTCGACTCGGCTCTCGCGATCGTCGAGCAACAGGTCAACGAGCGAATCGACGCGGTCACGCACCGCCGCCGCACAGCGTCCCGCGCCCTCATCGTCGGCCTGCTCGTGACCACGCTCGGTGGCGGTGTCGCGACCGCCGCCGCCCTCACCATCACGCCCGCGCCCGCGGCTCCCAGCATGATGGTCGAATCCTCCCTGGAGCTGCACTGCGTTGACGGCCCCGCGACAATCGTGCCGGCCGTCTTCACCGCGCGGTTGTCGGTGCGTGCGAAGGCGGGATCTGAGCTCGACCTGGCCGCGGTCTGCGCTGGCGCCCGGGTGGCCGTCGCGTCCGACAGTGCCGGCACGCTGCAGGACTCCACCCCGGATGAACTGCTCAGGGTCGCGACCGACATCGTCACGGCATCCGCCACACAATCATCGAATCAATCATCAAATCAATCGGCGGATGTCGCGGAGGCCTCGTTCGGGCCGCTGCAGCCGTCCGCCCCCACCCCGACCCGCTTCACGACCTGCGAGCGCGCGAGCGATGGTCGGGTGGTCGTTCTGATGACCGCGGGCGACGCTGGCGCAGACTCGGTCGCCGACGAGAGCGCGCGCTGCCTCGCCAACGATGGCTATCGGCTCTACAAAGAGACTTCATGAAGGAGACACCGTGAGTCGTCGGTATCCGGTTCCGGGCGCCCTTCGCCGGGTCGCCCGCGAACGCAGCCGCCTCGCGGCGGTGGTGCTCATCGGGGTGGTGGCGCTTGCCGGCTCAGGCATTCAGGCGGGCGCGGCCGCCGTGCTCCGAACAACGCTCGACGAGAACTGGCGGGGTGCCTACGACATCCTGGTGACTCCGAGCGACGCGGCGGGAGCCCTCGGTGACCGGTTGCCCCCGAATTCGCTTCTCAGCAGCACAACCGGTCTGACCGTTGAGGATCTCGCCGCGATGCGCGCGGTTTCCGGCGTGGAGATCGCCGCGCCGATCGGGGAGATGATCGCGCCGGGCCTGAAGTTCTCCCAACCTCACGTCGCGATCCCGCGTGAGGCCGTGGCCGCCGAGGAAAACCCGCAGGCCTATCGCGTCGCCATCGAGTACTCGACGAACGACGGTCTGGGGGAACGCCTCATTTCGACGGACTCGATGGACATCGTCATTGACGAATCCGCCGAGGTAGCGAATGCTCCGTGCACCCCGTCAGATGGGCAGTTCGACGACTACTCCTACACAGCGGCGGAATACCCCGATCTTGCCGCGGGCCTGTGCAGGGACTATTTCACGAACGGCCCCGGCGTGTACTCGGGAGGCGAAAACAATATGACCTTCTACGATGCGACGGCCTCCGCCCTCGAGTTCGCCGTCTACAACTCACCCCAGTCGGCCACCCGCATCACCCTCATCGACCCGGTCGCCGAGCAGGCGCTGCTCGGCACCGAAGGTGATTTTCTCGATCCACTCGTCGCGTTCGCAGCGACCATGCCGGTCACAACGGCCGCGATGGAGCAGTGGGCAGCGGGCGACGACGGCCCGTTCGGCGATGCGTTTCGCCGGGATCGCGCGCTGAACGCAGCGATGGTCGACGGCCAGGGGTATGACGACGCGGCCCTTGCCGATCTCCGCCGCCTTTACGCTGACAACGGCAGCGACTATGACGAGTTCATCCTGGCTCAGGTAGCGGACCAGACGTTCACGCCTCTGATCGTGTCGGCCGCGCCGACAGCGAACCTGTCGATCAAGGTCAGCGTCGAATCGTTCGGCGATACCTCGATCGCCCGGCCGAAGGATTCGTTTCCCGCCCCCGAGCTCCCGGCTTCCATGGCTACCGGCGAGGCCGGAACCACGCTCGGCACAACCGTGGCCGACATTTCGGGTTCGTTGAATCCGTTTCTTCAGGACGCGACGGCCAATATCGCCTGGCCGGGAACCGATCTCGCGGTGTCGAGCGAAATTTCGTCGTATGCCTCGTTGAGCTTTTCATCACTGAGCCAGACCGAACAGGGCACTTATCAGGTGGATGACGGGGTCACCAGCCTCTCGCCGAGCGGCTACCGCGACCCCAAGGTCATTCCCTTCGAACCGGGAAAGGGCATCCACCTCGCCGGGGACGGAACGGGGCTGGGGTTCGAGACGGCCTACACCGACGCGCGTCCCCTGAGCATGCAGCAGGGAGTGCAGGCCGTGCCGGTGGGACTGCTGCCCGACGTCGCAATATCACCCTCCGACGACGAGCTGCACTACGTTCCGCTCGGGGCTTACGGAACGGTCGGGTCGACGGTGGCCGGCGGGGAGTACGACGGCGCCGAGCTGCAACCCGCGGTGAGCGGGCTGGGGCTGGTCAGCTCGCGCACCGCCGCCATCGCGTCCATCACCGGGGCCGAGGCGTGGGGTGGCAAAGCCCAGATCAGTGCCGTGAGGGTTCGGGTCGGGGGGATCTTCGCCTACGACGCTGCGGCGCAACAGCGTGTGGTGGATGTCGCGCGGCAGTTCGAGGAGCTGGGGTTTCAGTCGACCATCGTGGCCGGGTCTTCGCCGGTCGAGACGACCGTTCGGGTCGACGGCTACGCCTTCGGCACCACGGATCCGGCAGGGAAGCAGCGCGTCGGCACCCTCGGAAACGTGACCCAAAACTGGTCGGAACTCGGTGCTGCCGCCCGGGCCGAGCTCGCGATCTCCTCCGGAACCCTCGCGATTCTCTTCATCGCGCTCGCCTCGACCGTGGTGCTGCTCGGCGCAGTGGAGATCGCAGGGCTCCAGGGTCGACGCGCCCAGTCGATTGTGATGCGAGAGATCGGATTCACGCGCACCCGCATCTCCCGCTGGATCGGAGCGGAGCAACTTCCTGGCCTGGTCGTGGTGCTCGTTGTGGGAGCGATCGCCGTCGTGCTGTCAGGCGCGTCGCGGTTCTCCCTGGTCGCGGTCGCCATTCTCGTCGCTGCCACCGGAGTCACCTCGGCGTTTGCCGTGATCGCCGGGTCGCGCCCCGAAGCGGTTCGTCGGATGGGCCCGGGCCGGAGCCGGAGAACCGGGGCGCGCAGCACCGCCGCGTTTGGTGTGCGGCAGTCATTTGTTCACCGCCTGACCTCCGCCACCCACGTGCTGTCCATACTCATCGTGAGCCTGTCCGCGGTGGGGCTGGTCTCCGCGGTGACTCAGTCCCGGTCGCAGGCCGGCGAGAGCCTCCTCGCGGGCTTTCTCAACGACCAACAACTGGTTCCGCAACTCGCCCTCGGCGGCGCCGGACTCGGGGCGGGATTGGTTCTGGCGCGGCTCGGCCGACGGCGTGATCTGGCGCTCCGTTCGACGCAGTGGGCGACGCTCCGCGCGGCCGGCTGGACCACCCGCAACATCGCCCTGGCGCAACGGACCGAGGGCCTCACGGTTGTGGTTCCGGCCCTGGTGCTGGCCGGGCTCTGCACCTGGGCAGGGGTGGCCATGCTCGGGCTGGAGTCGGGCGCGGCGCTGCTCGCCACCTCCGGGATCGCCGGCGCAACGGCATCCGTCATCATCTATTCGGCGCGCACGGCCCGAACAACCTCACCAACGCGACCGGCGCAAACAGCCGTGCGACCAGAAGGAAGAACGCCATGACGACTCCCGTGATCGAACTCGTCGACGTCGGCATCCAGTACGAGCGGCCAGGACTCGACCCGCTGTCGATCGTCGACCAATACGACCTCAGCCTGTCGCCGGGCGACTTCCACTGCCTCGCGGGGCGGAGCGGTTCGGGCAAGACGAGTATTTTGCGCGTCGCCGCGGGTCTCGTGCCACCCACGGCCGGCAAGGTCATCTGGCAACAGCTGGAGATCACCGGCCTCGCCGACGACGTGGTGACCACCCGCCGGCGCCGCCATGTCGGCTACCTCGACCAGCGCGGCAACCTGGTTCCCGGTCTCACGGCGCTCGAGAACGTGCTGCTCCCCGCGATTCCTGACGGGCAGACGCGAAACCTCGCCCGTCGCGGCCGCGATCTGCTCAACCGGCTGGGCGTCGGAGCGCGTGCTTCCTATTACCCCGATCGCCTCTCGGGTGGGGAGCGTCAGCGGGTGGCGTTCGCTCGAGCGCTGCTGCTCGAACCTGCCGTGATCATGGCGGATGAACCGACCGCAAGTCTCGACCGTGACTCGGCGGACGCGCTCATCACTATTCTTCGGGAGCTGGCAGATGAGGGGATCGCCGTGCTCGTGGCATCCCACGATCAACGATTGATCGACCACGCCGACAGCCGAACCCGCCTGGAATAAAGCAGGCGCCGTCTAGACAGCCGCGTCCGTTTTCTCGCGGTCGCGCAGCGCCTGCTCGACGGCCTCCTGCACGAGGGCTTCCTCGCGCAATGTCTGCTGGCGACGACGGCGACGACGCCAGAAGATCGCCGCGACGATGGCGGCCGCGACCAGAAGGGCCAGCACGAGCAGCGCCCACGGCACGCTCCAGGTTCCCGTTGACGCGGTGACGGATTCGAGGCCGGGCGTCGCGCCCGCGACGACGGCAAGCTCCGGAACCAGCACGCTCGACGCGGTGAGCCAGAACGCCGGCACGACTCCGTCGACCTGCACCTCGACTGTCCAGGACTCACCCGGAAGCACCTCGGGGACATCCTCTACGTCCTTCGCCTCGACTCCGAAGAGTCCGAACGGGCCGGCGAGGGACACCGTCTGCGTTGCCGCGAGACGCACGTTTCCGGTGTTGTGAACGGTGTAGCTGACGGTGGCGTCGCCGCTGCCGAACGGGTTGAACCCGCCCGTGTAGTCCACCACCATGTCCTCCACCACGAGGGCGGGGGCGAGATCGCCCAGCACCCGAACGTGCATTCGCACACCGAGCCGCCTGTCGACGCTGATTCCCTGCTCCTGTGTGGCCTGGGGAAGCGAGGTCACGATTCCTCCGGCATAGTCACCCGGGGTGGCGTCGTCGGGGATCGCGATCGTGAAGGGGACCTGTGCGGACTCGCCCGCGGGAATCTCGATCGTGTCAGTGTCTACCGCGGTCCAGGCGCCGATCTCGATCGATTCGACGTCACGGGTGACGACATCGAGCTGCCCGCTCGTGGTGGTGAAGCCGTCGGCCGGGTACACGTCGAGCTGAAGAGGCTCGGCGTCGTGGTTCGTGACCACCAGCGAATCGGTCAGCACCTCACCGGGGTCGAGGGTGTAGTTGAAGTTCTCCCGGTCCGTGCCGTCGGGGTTCGACCCCGCGCGGACGCCCCAGGTCACATCCCCGCTGGGCGGAGCCACCTCGGCGGACGCTGGCGCGGCCGCGGCGATACCGGCGCCGAGAGCGAGGACGACGGCGACAATCGCAGCGTGGCCGAAAACAGTGGTGCTGGCGGATCGAGAGTTCATTCGGAAATACCTCGGGTGAGAGTGAAAGAAGAAGAATCGGGGCGGACGCCGTCGCGCCCGCCCCGATCATGGGAGGTGAAACGAACTAGCTCAGCGCGGTGAGCGTCAAGGTCGCCTTGTAGGTGCCGTCCGTGACATCCACCGGAATGTCCAGCTCAAGGCCGGCATCGAGCTTGGCGGTACCGAGAGCGTGACCGCCCTTCGCGTGACCGAGCGTCGAGGAGACGGAAAGACCGTCACCCCCGAGGAACCCGGATGCCACGCGCTCACCAGCAACGGCGTCGCCGCCGGACTGAACCACCGAGGGGGTCCAGCCGAGGTAACGGCCCGAGAAGGACTTCTCACCCGAGGTGAAGTCGCCCACCTGAGCGGAAATCGACCACTCCGGTCCCGACGAACGGGTGTCGGTGACGCGAATCGGGTTGATCGAACCGACGGCCGAGTAGTGGTCGCCCGCGTCGACTGCCGTGCCGAGGTCAACGAGACCGTTGGTGCCGTCGATGTTCCAGACGAACTCGCCCGGTGCTGTCTCCGGAACGGTGACCTGCAGCTGCTGTGCGTCGGTGTCGGGCTCGACCTCGCGCGTCAGGGTGACCTGGTCCACGATGCTGTTGACCGGCTTGTCGTCGCCATTGGCCTGGCTGCGCAGCGTCTTGATGGTGATTGCCTCGTCGGACACGTCAATGGCGCTGTAGTTACGGACCTTCTCCTGGTTCTCGGCCGAGAGCCACCAGAAGTTCTTGTTCTGCAGCGAGTAGTACTTGGAACCCGACGCGGAGTTCGCCGTCACGTACAACACGCCACCGGGACCGGCGACGACGGAGTCAGCACCAGCCTCCTCCGCGGCGTTCGCCTTCTCACCGTTGTGGATGAGGTAGCTGCGCGCGTAGCTGTGGTCGTGACCCTGGAGAACCAGGTCGATGCCGAGGTCGGAGATGGCCGTCGGAAGGACGTTCCGGCGGTCGATGACGTCGGTGTCCGTGGCGTGCGGGCCGGAGGAGTAGATCGAGTGGTGGAACGCGAGGACCTTCCACTTCGCCTCGTCACCGTGCTCGGCGACAACCTTGTTCATCCACGCGATGTGCGCGGCGTTGTCACGGCTGTTGGAGTTGATGTCCATGAACAGGACGCCCTTGTGGATGAACCAGTAGTCGCCGCCGGAAGCGGTGACCGAGCCGGTGCCGACAGTGGTGTCGAGGTTCGGGGTGTTGAAGTGCTGCTGGTAGGCCTTCGAACCCACGTCGTGGTTTCCGTTGGTCGCTACGAAGGGGATCTCGCGGAGCTGGTCGGGCTGAAGGAATGCCTCGTACTGGCCCTCGTTCGAAGCGGTCTCGACCTGGTCGCCGGCCGAGAACAACAGCTCGGTGTCGGGGTAGGTCGCGGTCGCGACGTTGAGGGTGTCGACCCAGCCTGCCGAGTCGCTCGGCACATTGCCGGACGAACCGATCTGCGGGTCACCGAAGAACAGGAAGTTGAAGTCACCTTCGAAGTCCTGCGTGCGGAACGAGTAGGTTGCTGACCAGTCGCCCTCACGGCCGACGCGGTACACGTACTCGGTGTTTTCCTTGAGCTCGGACAGCGTCGCGAAACGGTTGAATTCACCGCTCGTGGTCGCGCCACCGGTGGCGGAGACGCTGACGGCCAGCGCCGGGAAGGCACCGTCGACGACCTTGGACGCGAGGGCGAACTGCGCGACCTGCGCGGTGTCGGTGGCGGAGTACCAGGCCAGGTTGCGCTGGGTCTCGTTTGCTCCGACACCGAGAACGATGTCTGTCTGGCTGGGGGTTGCGGCGAATGCTGAGCTGGCGGCGAGGGTACCGCCACCGAACGTGACGGCGAGGCAGACGGCAGCAGCCGCGAGACTCGTCGCCGTTCGGCGATGCACGGGCTTAGCGGCCCGAGGGGTGTGAATCGACATGAGTGATCCAGTGCCTTTCAGTGGTGGGATGCGCGAGTGCGCGCGTTCAATCTCGTCGCGTCAGGTGAATCGTGGATGAATGTCAACCATCGGCCGGATGGAGGACGACGCAAATCCTGTGTATTCCCCAAGACTTTTTCAGCCGAGGCCGAGAACGCGTTCGACAAACCAGAACAGCCCGACGAGGGTGACCCCGGCCGAGAGCGCAATTCCGACCCACAGCGCCACGCGCGGTGCGCGGCGGCGAAGAAGCGTCAACAGGGGGAACACGATGGCGATGATCACGAGCTGCACCGTCTCGATTCCCACGTTGAAGACAAGCAGAGACCAGAGCAGCGTCCAGGACCACGGCTCGTCGATACCCAGGGCACCGGCGAATCCGAGGCCGTGCACCAGCCCGAAGCAGAACACGACCGCGATCCGCGACCAGTCCGCCCGGTTCAATTCGAGCCAGCGTCCACGCACCGCAATCTTGTCCTCCGCGGTGGAACGACGACGCAATCCCCACAGGTACCAGGCGGCGACAACCGCGATAGACAGCGCGATGATCGGCTCGACTATCGCGGCAGGAACCTCAACGAGTCCGACGGCCGCGATGAGGAAGGTGATCGAGTGCGCCACCGTAAAGGTCGTCGCGGCCAGCACCACGTCCCGCAGTCGGCGCGAGCCGACGATCAGCGCGAGAAGAAACAGCATGTGGTCGAGACCGCCGAGCAGGTGCTCCGCGCCCAGCAGGAAGAACTCGGCGAACCGCTCCGTCCAGTGCTGCCCGGTCGAAAAGGACGGGTGGTCGGCATCGAGCGCGGCGCTGCCCGACTGTCCGTCGAGATCGTAGGTGACGATGGTTTTGGTGTCGGTCACGTACTCCTCGTCGTCGGGGAACAGCGCACTGGTCAGCTGGGTCGTCGCGTCCTCTGCGCCTGCGCAGGCGAAGTCCAGCACCAGGGTCGTGTAGGGCACACCGTCGCGTTCGGTCATCGTGAGGTCACCGACCTGCGTCGGTTCGCACGCGGCCCCATCCTCCGTGACGGTGAACCGATCCGTGACGTAGTCGACGACACTCTCGGCGTGGTCGTTCATCGCAATCGCTTCGTCGCCCGTCTCAAACAGGGCCATCCCGTCCTCGAACAGGGCGTCGTCACCTTCGCTCTCCGCTGCCGACACCACGAGCAGGTCGTACTCGAGCCCGAGCTCGGCACGCACCGACCCGCCTGCGGAGGCGGTCACGTCGACGTAGACACTCGAGGTGAATCCGTGCGCGCTGGCGGGCAGTGCGCTCACAAGAATGCCGGCGACGGCGAGGGCCGCCGCCAGGGTCGTGGCGAGGGTTGCGCGCCGGGGACGGGCGCGCGCGGAGGGTGGGGAGGGGATCTGATTCACCCGCACAACCTGCCGCAACTCGGTGAACGCGCCGCGACGTACTGGCAAACCGTCGCCCAACGGGAGAACGCCAGTGCCGTGGGAATGGTGGATGCCACGGCGACTGTTCCCGCCCCGTTCACTGTCCCGGTGCCCCCGTGTCATCGACCTGCCCCGCTCGGTCTGCACGCTGTACCGGTGAACTCTCTGCGCGCCCGATCCCGTTCGTCCCTGCTGACGGCCGCAGCTGCCGTCACGATCATCGCCGGGTGCGTGACGGGCTGCACGGGCACGGCGGCGCCCTCTCCCTCAGAGGCGGATGCCACGCCCACAAGCATTGGGCCGCTGGGCGATGGTTTCCTCAGCGGCACCACACCCACGCCCGAAGCAACGGTGAACCCCGAGGCCGGATCGTGGGAGGGCGTGGAACCCCCGACGGGCTACCGGGTCGTACTGATCTCCGCCGGCGAAGACTCCGCCACAAACACCCTCGTTTCCGCCGTCACGGAGTGGGCCGCGTCCCGCAACGTCGATCTGGTGAAACTCACCGCGCTCGACGACGACGGGGTGGAAACCCAGATCAATGCAGCGGTCGAGTTAGCGCCCGACCTCGTCGTGGGTGCCGGAAGCGGGATCGTCGACGTCTTCGCGTTGCTGACCCCGCAGCACCTTGGCCAGCAATTTCTTGCGGTCGGCGCGGAGCTCGCGGAACCTACCGGCAACGCCACCGCCGTCGTCTGGGAAGGGGCCACCTTTCGCGGCTCCGGACTCAGCAGTGACGACGAGCGGGACCCGGCCGCGGTGACGCCGGAGCGCGCGAGTGAAGCTATCTCGGCCGGAGTGGCCAGCGTGCTCCACGGTCTGACCGGGATCGTGCTGCACCTCGAGTTCTGACCCGCTCAGTACCGGCTCGGCCGCTGTCCGTCGGGAAGCTCGTCGGCCGTTTCGAACTCGGACTCGACCGGCAGGCCCAGCGACGAGTCGTTGCGCTCCGAGGCGGTGTCTCCCGGGCGGATGATCGGGATCGCCGAGGTGAAGAGCGACGCGCGCTCCTCGGCGTCCGCGGTGCCGGTGAACAGCCCGATCTGGTCGGTGTGGGTCTTCTCCATTTCGCGAGGCTGAGCGCGCACGGCTTCGGCCACCATCTCGACCCGGGCCCGCGGCATGCCGGCCGGGTCCTGGCTGTGGACCCACTCGACCATTTCCTCGCGCACGTAGCAGCGCAGGTCGAACAGCGTCGGAGCGTCAACCGCGGTGACGAGGATGCGGATCCGAACGAAACCCCCGACCGCGTCGGTCACCTGGAGTACGGAGGCGCGGCCGTCCCAGATCTCGGTGTTATCCAGAACCACTTCAAGGTGTTGGCGCATCGCCGCCGGGCTCACGCGCCAGTCGAGGTCGAGCTCGATGGAGCCGAGCAGCTCGCTGCTGTTCCTGGTCCAGTTCTCGAACGGGGTGGTGGTGAAGTACGTGGACGGCAGCACCAGCCGCCGGTCGTCCCAGATGTGCACCACAACGTAGGTGAGGGTGATCTCCTCGATGCGGCCCCACTCCTTCTCGGCGATGACGACGTCGTCAACACGGATCGCTTCGCTGAACACGAGCTGCACGCCGGCGAACACGTTCGCGAGGGTGGATTGGGCGGCGAGACCCGCCACGATGCTGAGCAGGCCGGCCGACGCCAGCAGGCTGGCGCCGAGCGCCTGCACCCCGGGGAAGGTCAGCAGGATGGCGGCGATCCCGATGATGACGATGACCGCGATGCCGAGTCGGCGCACAATCGCCAGTTGCGTGTGCATGCGCCGGGCGACCTTGTTGTCAGCGGTGTCGGTGCGGTAGCGGGAGAGTCCGATGCCAACGAAAAAGGACAACAGACCCGCGCCCAGCCACGTGGCCAGGGCGATCGTGATGATGCGGAACACGTGGTTGACTTCGTCGGCCATGTCGGGGTTGGGCAGGGTGAGCGCGACGGCTATCCAGACGGCGAGGTTTGCAACCAGGAGGCGGAACGGATGTCGGGCGCCGCTGGCCAACGCCTTGGGCCAGTCCTTGCGTTTGGCAGCGGCGCGCATCGCGACCGACAGGATCGCGAGCGCGACCAGCGTCACGACCAAAGCAATGACAACGGCGATCGGCAAGCCGATCCAGGACTTCCACACAAAATCGTCGAACATAGAGCTCCTTGCTGCCCAGCTGGGGAAAAATCACGGTGATGGCCGGCAACTGTGGCGGAGGGTGCAGCTCTAGGTTAGGGGCCATTGCTGGCCGTTTCCGCAAACTCAGTCTTACCGGCCGAGCGACCCCACCTCGGTCACGGCTGCGGCGACGGCGACGGCGACCTCCCGCAACTGGTCGGACGTGACATCCGGCGACCAGGAAAACCGCACCGCGGTCTGCGCTACCTCTGCGGACAACCCCAGCGCGAGAAGCACGGGGGAGGCTTCGTCGCTGCCGGCGGCGCAGGCGGAACCGCTGGAGCTCACGACTCCGCGCCGCTCGAGCTCGAGCAACACCGATTCGCCGCTCGTACCGGGAAAAACGAATGACGCGGTGGCCGGCAACCGCCGGGTGGGATGCCCGGTGAGCCGCGCCGAGGCAACGGTGGCGAGCACCGCAGCGACGAAGCCGTCCCGGGCGATGGTGGCTGCGGCGGCGTTGCGTTCGCGGTAGGTGTCACCCAACCGGATAGCGGCGGCGAGCGCGACCGCCCCAGCCACGTTTTCGGTGCCGGAACGGCGCTCGCGCTCCTGACCGCCGCCGTGCAGCACGGGCTCCAGCGGAAGCCTGCCGCGCACAAACAGGGCGCCGATGCCCTTCGGTGCTCCGAGTTTGTGGCCGGACAGCGACAGGGCATCGACCCCGAGCTCGGTGACCGACAGGTCGAGCCAGCCGGCGGCCTGCACGGCGTCGGTGTGGAACGGCACGCCCCGCTCGTGTGCGATCGCGGCCAGTTCGGCGACGGGTTGCACCGTGCCGACCTCGTTGTTGGCGTACATCACACTGACGAGCGTGGTGTCCGCACGCAGCGCTGCGGCGAGCGCGCCCGGGTCGACGAGTCCGTCGCCGTCCACCTCGAGCGTGGTCACCTCGAACCCGTGCAGGCGCCGCAGGTAGTCGGCGGATTCGCTAACGGCCGCGTGCTCGATCGACGAGATGACCAGGTGGCGGCCGCGGGGGTTGCCGAGGGCGATGCCCTTGATCGCCAGGTTGTCTGCTTCGGTGCCGCCCGAGGTGAAGACGACCTCCGCGGGGCGGCAGCCGAGCCACGCGGCCACCGTGGCCCGGGCGTCGGCGAGAGCGAGCGCGGCCGTCTCTCCCACGGTGTGGTGGCTCGACGGGTTGCCGAAGCTCTCCGTCAGGTAGGGCCACATCGCTTCGAGCACCTCACGGCGCACCGCGGTGGTCGCCGCCGAGTCGAGGTAGATCATGGCGTCGGAGTCGGCGCCGGGGTCACCGCCGTGCGCGCTGGCGTCGGCACCGCGACATCCACCACCACATCAAGACCGAGGTCGAGCGCGCGCACACTGTGGGTTAACGCGCCCACCGAAATCACGTCGACACCCGTCGCGGCGATGGCGGCGACCGTTGTGAGATTGACGTTGCCGCTGGCCTCGACGATGGCGCGGTGGGCGACGAGTTCGACGCCCTCGCGAAGCTCCTCCAGGGTGAAGTTGTCGAGCATGATGGTGTCCACTCCCCCGGCGAGCACCGGCTCGATCTGGTCGGCGCGGTCCACCTCGACCTCGAAGTGGGTGGTGTGCGACAGCTGCGCGCGCACCTGCAGCAGCGCCTCGGTGAGGGTGAGTCCGCCGTGCGCCATCAGTACCGCGAGGTGGTTGTCCTTGGCCATGACGGCGTCGGAGAGGGAGAAGCGGTGGTTGTGTCCGCCGCCCGAGCGCACGGCGTGACGCTCCAGTGCGCGCAGACCCGGGGTGGTTTTGCGGGTGTCGACGATGCGGGCGGCGGTGCCCTCGACGAGCGCGACGTACTGCGCGGTCAGGGTGGCGATGCCGCTCATGCGCTGCACCAGGTTGAGCGCGACGCGTTCGGCGGTGAGCACCGTGCGCGCGGACCCCGTGACGGAGGCCAGCACGGCCCCGGCCTCGAACCGGTCACCATCGACAACGAGAAGCGTGACCGAGATGGCGCTGCTGGTCGCGGCGCTGCTGTCCGCCGAATTGCTGACCGCCACAGTGTTGCCCACGACACTGCCACCCGCGGTCGCCGCAGCGCCGAACACCGCGCGAAACACGGCACCGCCGCTGAACACGCCGCCCTCGCGGGCCACCAGGTTCGCGGTCGCGCGCGCTTCGACGGGAATGAGCAGCTCCGTCGTGATGTCGCCCCACGGCGCATCCTCGGCGAGCGCCGCCCGGACAACGGAATCGATGATCTGGGGAGTCAGCACAGCGCAAGCACCTCTCGTGCCCACACGATGTGGCGGGCAAATTCGGGGGAATCGGTCGGATAGTCGGAGCGAAAGTGGGCACCGCGGGACTCGCGGCGTGCCCGCGCTGCGTCCACGATGATGCGGCCGAGCGTGAGCAGGTTGGCGTCTTCGCGGTCGTGGATCGAGGGGGATGCCTCGGCGCCTGCTCCGGGTGCGGCAACCGTCGCGGCGGAGCGAGAAGTCTGGGGGTCGGATGCCTCGGCCGCTTCGTCCCAGCGGCGCAGGGTTTCTGCTGCCGCGGCGAGGGACTCGGCGGAGCGGTGAACGCCGGCGCATTGCCACAACAGCCGCTGCAGGGCTCCGCGTGAGAACGGCGTGAGTGCGGTGGGGGCGGACGGGACATCCGCCTCGCCTGCCCAGCCTGATTCGGTTGGCGACCCTGATGCGCCTGGCCAGGCCGATGCTTCTGGCAAGCCCGTCGCATCTAGCCAGGCCGTCGCGTCTGGCCACACGGTCTCGCGGACCACGCTCGCGGCGCGGTGGGCGAGCACGGCGGATTCCAGCAGCGAGTTCGACGCCAGCCGGTTTGCCCCGTGCGCACCGGTGCAGGCGACCTCGCCCACGGCATACAGCCCCGGCAGAGACGAGCGGCCCCAGGTGTCGGTGGCGATCCCGCCCATCCAGTAGTGGGCGGCCGGAGTGACGGGCACGGGTTCACGCGACCAGTCGATGCCGGCGTCGCGGCAGGCCGCGTCGATGGTCGGGAAGCGGGTGCGCAGAAACTCGGCGCCGAGCGCGGTCGCGTCGAGCAGCACCGGGGCGCCGCCCTGCGCGGCCATCTGGTTGGCGATGCCGCGGGCGACGACATCGCGGGGGGCGAGTTCGGCGTCCGGGTGCACGGCGAGCATAAAGCGCTCGCCGGCGGCGCTCAGCAGCGTCGCGCCCTCGCCCCGCACGGCCTCCGAGACGAGGAAGTTGCCGGGCAGCGCCAGCGCGGTGGGGTGGAATTGGTAAAACTCGACGTCCGCGAGACGGGCCCCGGCCCGCCAGGCGGCTGCCGCGCCGTCGCCGGTGGCCACCTCGGGGTTCGTCGTGTGGAGGAAGAGCTGGCCGGCGCCACCCGAGGCGAGGATCACCGCGTCCGCCGCGAGCCGCTCGGGCTGGGTTGCGCGCGGGCGCTGGGGCTCGGTCGCGCCGGATCGTGCCGCCGCGGCATCCACCACATCGATTCCCACGACGCGGCCGTCCTCGACGACCAGATCGGCCAGGAAGGTGTGCTCGCGGAGTTCCACCCCGGCGGCGCGCACGGCCGCCACGAGCGCGCGTTCGATCACGGCGCCGGTCGCGTCACCCCCGGCGTGCAGCACCCGGGCGCGGGAGTGGGCCGCCTCGAGTCCGCGGGCGAGGCCCTCGCCACTCGGGTCGCTCAGGTCGCGGTCGAAGGCGACACCAAAGCGGATGAGGTCAGCGATGCGGTCGGGGCCCTCCGCACAGAGCACCTCGACGGCGTCGAGCACGTTGAGTCCGGCGCCGGCGCGAAGGGTGTCCGCGATGTGCTCGTCGACCGAATCATCGGCAAAGACCGCCGCGGCGATACCGCCCTGCGCGTACCGGGTGTTGCTCTCTTCGAGCCGTGCCTTCGTCACCAGCGTCACCGAGTGGTGGGCGCTGGCGGTCAGCGCGGCGAGCAACCCGCCGATGCCGCTGCCCACGACGATGACCCGG
This sequence comes from Glaciihabitans tibetensis, assembly GCF_003003265.1. Classification (GTDB taxonomy): domain Bacteria; phylum Actinomycetota; class Actinomycetes; order Actinomycetales; family Microbacteriaceae; genus Glaciihabitans; species Glaciihabitans tibetensis. The sequence continues at coordinate 310,315 of NZ_PVTL01000005.1, read as the reverse complement.
GCCTTCGTTGGCGCGGGTTCCCGCCCGGCCACGTCATGCCGTCCAGCCATCTCAGGCCGCCATCGTGGTGCCGGGCTTGGCCGCCAGCATCCGCTCGAGGGCGACCCGCGCGGGTACGGCGACGTCCTCCGGAACCGTGATCTGGTTGACGATCTCGCCGCGCACCAGAGATTCGAGCACCCAGGCGAGGTAGCCGGGGTGGATGCGGTACATGGTGGAGCAGGGGCAGACCACCGGGTCGAGGCAGAAGATGGTGTGCTCGGGATACTGCGCTGCCAAGCGCTGCACCATGTTGATCTCGGTTCCGATCGCGAACGTGGAGCCCGGTTCTGCGGCCGCGATGGCCTTCTGGATGTAGTCGGTGGACCCCGATTCATCCGCCGCATCAACGGTTTCCATGGGCGACTCCGGGTGCACGATCACTCGAACTCCCGGGAATTCGGCGCGAGCCTTGTCGATCTGCGCAACCGTGAAGCGTTTGTGCACGGAGCAGAATCCGTTCCAGAGGATGACGCGGGCGTCGGTCAGCGTCTGGGCATCGTTTCCGCCGCCCACCTTGTTGCCGCGCCAGAGCGGCATCAGCTCGACGGGGATCCCCATGGCCTTCGCCGTGTTACGCCCGAGGTGCTGGTCGGGAAAGAACAGCACGCGCTGGCCGCGCTGGAAAGCCCACTCCAGCACGGTCGCCGCGTTCGACGAAGTGCAGACGATGCCGCCGTGCTCGCCGCAGAAGCCCTTGAGTGCCGCGGACGAGTTCATATAGGTGACGGGGATCACCGGTACGCGGCCGTCGGCATCGGGCTCGGTGCCGTAGAGCGCCTCGAGCTGCTCCCAGCATTCGGTGACCGAGTCGATGTCGGCCATGTCGGCCATCGAGCAGCCGGCGGCGAGGTTCGGCAAAATGACGGCCTGGTCCGGACGCGACAACAGGTCGGCGGTCTCGGCCATGAAGTGCACGCCGCAGAAGATGATCGCCTCGGCGTCGGGTTTGGCCTTGGCCTCGTTCGCGAGCTGGAAGGAGTCACCCACGAAGTCGGCGAACTGCACAACTTCGTCGCGCTGGTAGAAGTGTCCGAGCACCACGGCCCGCGAGCCGAGAATCTGCTTCGCGGCGGCGATGCGGGCCGCCAGCTCCAGTGTGCTGGCGGTGCGGTACTCCTCCGGCAGCTCGCCCTGGCGAGGCGATGCCGCGGGGATCGGATCCGCCATAGAGGCCCCGGGTCCGTAACTCGGCATGGCGAGGTCGAACGTCCAGGGAGCCTCGACGAGGTCGGTGGTGCACACCTCGCCTTCGACTTGTCCCCGCGCGATCTGCGCGATGGTGACGTCGACGGATGCGGTTGTTGTGGTCATTGCCGGGTGCTTCTTTCTTGCGGGTGGGGGTTGGGGGTAATTTGCTGCGGGCTCGGGGCACGGGATGACCGGTATGCCGGACCCAGCGGCCCCTGGTCGGCGAGGTCGATCGCGTCGTTGTAGCGGTACAGGCGGGGCGGCCGATACTTGGTTCCACTGAGGCGTTGCTCGGTCGCAACGACACTCTGCGACGCCTCGATCGTGCGGCGGAAGTTCGCCGGGTCGAGTGCCCGCCCGAGCACCGCTTCGTGCACCTCGCGCAACTGGGCGAGCGTGAAGGTCTCCCCCACGAAGGCGTGGGCGATGCGGCTGTACTCCATCTTGTTGCGGAGGCGCCACAGCGCGTACTCGACGATGAGATTGTGGTCGAACGCCAGCGGCGGAAGCGAGTCTGCGGCAAACCAGCGCACGTTCTCGCCCTCGCTCGCCCGCGCCGCTTCCTCGGACCGCACGAGCGCCCAATACACAATGGACACCACCCGCTCGCCCGGCGACCGGTTCAGCCCGCCGAAGGCATACAGCTGCTCGAGGTATTGCGGGTCGAGCCCGGTCGTCTCACCCAGGTTGCGCGCGGCCGCGGACGCGAGGTCTTCCTCACTCAGCAGCGGCCCGCCCGGCAGCGCCCACTTGCCCACGTAGGGGTCGCGGATGCGCCGCACCAGGGGAATCCAAACCGTTTTTAGATCGGATGTCTCGGACGGCCGCAGCGCGAAGATCACCGTCGACACGGCAAGCGAAGTAGTCATCCGCGCACCCTCCACTTCTCCGCCTCAGTTGCCGCTCGCGGCAGCCACTAAAGGTCACTGTGACTCTTAGTGATAACCCATCTTAGAGTCATTCTGACCAAAAGCGCGAGTCGCGTTCGTCACAACATCCCGCAGGATCCGGAACGCCGTCGAGGCGGCACCCTCGCCCATCGGACAGAAGTCGACATTCCCGAACGCACGGCCCCATCGACCGGGCGCCAATCGACGGTTTCTGGCGAAAATTGCGCCGCAACTGCCCGGTCGGCGCGGCCCAGAGTCGGCGACTGCCCGGTCGGCGCGCCCAAAAATCGGCAAGTGGCCTCTCGGCGCGCAACCAAATCGCAAAGTGGCCTTTCGGCGCGCGACTGCCCCGAACATCTCCCAGATAGCCGTCGATAGGCTCGCTGCGCGCGTAGTTGTCGACCGCGCGCTCCCGTGTTCGCCTGCCTGGCGTGCACCCTACCGCTCGTCGCCCACCCGACATCCGCTCGCCCGCCCCACCGGAGGACCCGTGTCACCTCGCCAGCTCTTCTGCACCGTCGCGATCGCCGAAGCGGTGACCTGGACCCTGCTGATTGCGGGCATGATCGGCAAATACGTGCTCGACCTCGGGGGCCTCGGGGTCACCATTGGCGGCTCCGCGCACGGGCTGGTGGCGATCGCATACGTCCTCACTGTCGCGCTCGTCGGCATCAACCAGCGGTGGAGCATCGGATTGCTCGCGCTGGCCGCAGCGAGTGCGGTGCTTCCGTACCTGTCGCTCCCGTTCGAGATGTGGGCCACCAAGACGGGCAAGCTCGACGGCTCGTGGAAGCGTGAGGCGACCGCGGCCCGGGCCGACCACACCGTGCCCGCCCGCATCGTGCGCTGGCTCGTGAGGCGCCCTGTGACCGCAGCCGTCATCCTTGTGGTCGCTCTCGCGGTCATCATGGCCGTGCTGCTGATGGTCGGTCCGCCCGGAAAGTAGGTGCACCCCCGCCGCCGCCGCCGGTGAGGAAATCTTCCCTCCCCGAGCCGCCATCTCTAGGCTGGAGCCCCGAGCGAAAGAGAATCCATGGATGCCGGCGCGTACCTCATCGTCGCAATACTCGCGCTACTTCTCATCAGTGCGGTTGTCGCGCTGGTGAGGCGCCGCAGCACGGACTCGCCCACACGCGGAAGCGAAAGTAGGGGCCGCAATGGCGGGGCGGGCAGCAATGGCGGGGCGAGCAGCGGCTTTTGGGGCGGGGGCGGCGGCGGCGATGGCGGAAGCCACGGCGGCTGGGGCGACGGAGGAGGCGGCGATGGCGGAGGCGGAGGCGGAGGGGACTGACCGGGGCAACCACGCTCAACCACAGCAGGCAAGCCGCCCCGAAACGTACCCGCGTAGAATTGCCACTTCCGGTACGCCCCCGATCCAGGAGCCTTCGCCCTCGTGAGCAATCCCACAGAATCGTCCCCCACCACCGCGCAGCCCAGCACCGCCGCGACGATCATCGCCGCACCCACCACCGCCGTGCCCGACACGGTCGAGAACGCGGCAGCGACACCGGACAAGGAACAGCCCTACGGCGCGCTCGGGCTCAAGAGCGACGAGTACGCCAGCATCCGCGAGATCCTCGGGCGCCGCCCTACCAGCGGTGAGCTCGCCATGTACTCCGTGATGTGGAGTGAGCACTGCTCCTACAAGAGCTCCAAGAACTACCTGCGCCAGTTCGGTACGAAGACGACCGAGAAGATGCGCAAAAACCTCATGGTCGGCATGGGCGAAAATGCCGGTGTGGTGGATGTCGGCGAGGGCTGGGCCGTCACGTTCAAGATCGAGAGCCATAACCACCCCTCGTACATCGAGCCCTACCAGGGTGCGGCCACTGGCGTTGGCGGCATCGTGCGCGACATCATCTCGATGGGCGCCCGACCGGTCGCGGTGATGGACGCGCTGCGCTTCGGCGACATCGACCACCCAGACACCGCGCGCGTCGTGCACGGCGTCACGAGCGGCATCAGCTTCTACGCCAACTGCCTCGGGCTTCCGAACATCGGCGGCGAGACCTACTTCGACGCGGTGTACCAGGCCAACCCGCTGGTCAATGCCCTCGCCGTCGGCGTGCTCCGCCACGAAGACCTGCACCTGGCCAACGCCCGGGGCGTCGGCAACAAGGTCGTGCTGTTCGGTGCTCGCACCGGCGGCGACGGTATCGGCGGGGCATCCATTCTTGCGTCAGATTCATTCAGCGAAGGCGGACCGACCAAGCGTCCCGCTGTGCAGGTCGGCGACCCCTTCGCCGAGAAGGTGCTCATCGAGTGCTGCCTCGAGCTCTTCGCGCAGGACCTCGTTGAGGGAATCCAGGACCTCGGCGCCGCGGGCATCAGCTGCGCCACCAGCGAGCTGGCCTCCAATGGTGACGGTGGCATGTTCATCGAGCTCGAGAAGGTGCTGCTGCGCGACCCCAGCCTCACCGCAGAAGAGATCCTGATGTCCGAGAGCCAGGAACGCATGATGGCGATCGTCACCCCGGAGAAACTCGAGGGCTTCCTCGCGGTGGTCGACAAGTGGGAGGTCGAGACCAGCGTGCTCGGCGAGGTCACCGACACCGGCCGCCTCATCATCAACTGGCACGGCGAGGAAATCGTCAACGTTCTTCCCCGCACGGTCGCCGTCGACGGCCCCGTGTACGACCGCCCGGTTTCCTACCCGACCTGGATCGACGCCCTGCAGGCCGACTCCGCCACCAAGTTCGAGCGCCCTACCGCAGGCCCCGCGCTCCGCGCCCAGATGCTGCAGCTGCTCGGCAGCGCGAACCTGTCGGACAAGAGCTGGATCACCAACCAGTACGACACCTACGTGCTGGGCAACACCGCCCTGAGCTTCCCCGACGACGGCGGAATGGTGCGCGTCGACGAGGAGAGCGGCCTCGGGTTCGCCGTCGCCACTGACGCGAACGGCCGCTACTGCCAGCTCGACCCCTACGTCGGGGCGCAGCTGGCCCTCGCCGAGGCGTACCGCAACGTCGCCGTCACCGGAGCCACCCCCGTCGCGGTCTCCGACTGCCTCAACTTCGGCTCCCCCGAGAACCCCGAAGTCATGTGGCAGTTCTCCAAGACCGTCGAGGCCGTCTCTGATGGATGCCTCGCGATGGAGATTCCCGTCACGGGCGGCAACGTGTCCTTCTACAACCAGACCGGCGACGTGCCCATTCACCCGACCCCGGTTATCGCGGTCCTCGGCGTGATGAACGACGTCGCCAAGCGCATCCCGTCGGGCTGGCAGGACGAGGGCGACAACATCTACCTGCTCGGCACCACGGCACTCGAGCTCGACGGCTCGGCTTGGGCGGGAGTCATCCACCAGCACCTCGGCGGACGCCCGCCGGCGGTCGACCTCGACGCCGAAATGCGCCTCGCCTCGCTCATCGCCGCCGGCAGCGAGCAGAGCCTCATCGGCAGCGCCCACGACCTCGCCGACGGCGGCCTCGCGCAGGCACTCGCCGAGTCGACCATGCGTTTCGGAGTGGGCGCGCGCGTCTGGCTGACCGAGATCATGGAACGTGATGGGGTGGATGCCGCAACGGCACTCTTCAGCGAATCCAGCGGTCGCGTTATCGTGTCGGTGCCCCGCGAAGACGACGTCAAGTTCCAGGGCCTCTGCGAGGGCCGCGGGTATCCCGTGCTGCGCATTGGCGTGACGGATGCCGCGGCGCCCGTCCTGGAGGTGCAAGACCTCTTCACGATCGGACTCGATGAGCTGCGCTCCACCCACCGCTCCCCGATGAGCGACCGGTTCGGCGCCGTCATCGGCCAGTAACCGGCCGCTCGCACGCTTTAGCGAGGGAGCCTCGCAATCGGTGGGTAGGGTTGACCCGCGCGGGCGTGAACCCCGTGCGGGGACTGGCTCTTAGGGGGGCGCTATGCGCTTGAAAGTCACGCTTGCTCGTTCGAGCGGCAAATACGACGACATCGTGATCACCACGGACGCCGCAGCGACCATCTCGGACGTCGCGGCAACCATCGCTCGCGTCGACCCCCGGTCGGGCCTGAGCTCGGTGCCCGACGAGCGCGCGCTCACCCTGCGCACCGCGGCCCCCGGCGAAACCGACTGGCTGCTGCTGCGCCCCGACGCGCCGATCGGAGAAGTGCGCGTCGGCTCCGGCGCGAGCGTCGCCCTCGCAGACGCCAGCGCGTACTACCGCCCGGAGGAAGCCGGGGACACCCCGACTCTTGCCACGCTGACGGTGCTGTCCGGCCCGGACGAGGGCAAGACGTTTCCGCTGCCCCGCGGAACCGCGGTGGTCGGCCGAGGTGTGGCCTGCGACATCTCCCTCACCGACCGGCTGATCTCCAAACGACACGTGCGCCTCGAAGTCGGTGAGATCGTCGAGGTCATCGACCTCGGGTCGGCGAACGGCGTGGTGGTCGACGGCGGGCTCGTTGCCCGCCTGCGCGTCGAACAGAGCGAAACGATCATGATCGGCGACACCAGCCTGCTCATCTCCGTGGTGGAGGATGCCGCGGCGAAAGACCTGGCGGACACCCGCGGTCCGGTGCCGTTCAACCGCTCTCCACGGGTCGAGGCTCGCTACGCCGGCGAGGTCTTTGGCGCCCCGGACGTTCCGGTGGAGAAGGAAACCAGCCCGTTCCCGTGGCTCGCCATGGTGGCGCCGGTCTTTATGGGCCTGGCGATGTGGATCATCTTCGCGCGTCCGGCCGCCCTGCTGTTTGTGCTGATGTCGCCCATGATGCTCATCGGCAACTTCTTTATGACGCGCTCGCGCGACTCCCGTCACCTGACGACCGCCGTCGGCCGCTTCGAGAAGCGGCTGGTCGCTCTCGACGCCCAGATGGCCGAGGAACGACTGGTCGAACAGGCCACCCGCCTCAGCGAGTCGCCGTCCACCGCGGAAGCCCTCGACATGGCGATGAACCGCGGCCCGCTGCTGTGGACCAGGCGCCCAGAACACTGGTCCTTTCTCAACGTGCGCCTCGGCATCGGCACGATGCGTTCGCGCAGCACCATCGAGGCGGTCAAGCGCGGCGAAATGCTGCCCGAGTTCCAGGAGCGCCTCGACAAGGTGCGGGAGGTGCACGCCACGGTTCCGGGCGTTCCCCTCATCGACAACCTGTATGACTCGGGCGCGCTCGGCATCGCGGGAACCTCCTCGGCCACCGTCGGATCGGTCAACTCGCTGCTGGTGCAGCTGACCGCGCTGCACTCGCCCGCGGAGCTTGCGGTCGCCTCGCTGGTCACACCGACCTGGTCACGCGAACTCGAGTGGCTCAAGTGGCTGCCCCATACCTCATCGCCGCAGAGCCCGATCGCCGGCGGCCACCTGGCCGACAGCCCGGCCTCGGCGGCGTCGGTGCTGTCCGCCCTCGAAGAGGTCATCGCGAAGAGGCTGAAAAACCAGCGGGCGGCACGCCGTGGCGCGATGGAGCAGCAGAAGGCCGCGCTCGAGCGCGGGGGCGACGTGGGGACACGCAGCACCACCGATGGAACCCAGTCCCCGGTCCCCGCAATCGTGGTGGTGATCTCCGACGATGTCGCCGTCGATCGCGCCAGGCTCGTGCAGCTCGCGGAGCAGGGCGCCGACGCCGGTGTCTACCCGATCTGGATCGCGCGCAACGTCGCGACGCTGCCCGCTGTCTGCCGCACCTATCTCGAAATCGGCGACGATGCCGGGAGCGCCCGCGTCTCCTTTGTTCGTCTCGGGGAGTCGATCACCGACGTCGAGACCGAGCTCGTGGACTCCGCAACCGCGATGGCGTTCGCCCGCAGGATGGCGCCCGTGCTCGACGCCGGGGCGATGGTCGCCGACTCGAGTGACCTGCCGCGAATGGTGTCGACGGTGACGCTCCTCGGCCTCGACCTGATGGAGTCCAGTGACGCGGTCATCGACCGCTGGCGCCAGAACACCTCCATCCACGACCGCACCCCCGGTGTACTGCCGCGGGCGCGCCGCGGCACCGGGCTCCGGGCGATCGTCGGCTCCGGCGGCGTCGACCCGATGCACCTCGACCTGCGGGCCCAGGGCCCGCACGCGCTCGTCGGGGGAACCACCGGCTCGGGTAAGAGTGAGTTCCTCCAGGCCTGGGTGCTCGGCATGGCCGCCGAGTACAGCCCCGACCGCGTCACCTTCCTGTTCGTCGACTACAAGGGCGGATCCGCCTTCGCCGACTGCGTCTCGCTGCCGCACTGCGTGGGCCTGGTCACCGACCTCAGCACCCACCTGGTGCGCCGCGCGCTCACCAGCCTGCGCGCGGAACTGCAGTACCGCGAGCACCTGCTCAACCGCAAAAAGGCCAAGGACCTGATCGAGCTCGAGAAGCGCGGCGACCCCGAGTGCCCACCCGCCCTCGTGCTCGTCATCGACGAATTCGCGGCTCTCGTCAGCGATGTTCCTACGTTCGTCGACGGTGTCGTCGACATCGCCCAGAGAGGGCGGTCCCTCGGCATCCACCTCATCATGGCCACTCAACGACCGGCCGGCGTCATCAAGGACAACCTGCGCGCGAACACGAACCTGCGCGTTGCGCTTCGAATGGCGGATGAATCGGACAGCAGTGACGTCGTGGGGATCAAGGATGCCGCCCACTTCGATCCCTCCATCCCCGGTCGCGGGATCGCGAAGACCGGGCCCGGGCGCCTGCAGCAGTTCCAGTCCGGCTACGCGGGCGGGTGGACTTCCCGCGAGCCCGAGCAGTCGGAAATCGACATCGCCGAGCTGCGTTTCGGTGGCGAGACGGTCTGGGAGCACCCCCGCGACGAGACCGGCGACGAGGAACGCGACCTCGGCCCGACCGACCAGCAGCAGCTGGTCACCTCGATCGTGGGTGCGGCGAAAGTGGCCAGGATCCCCGCTCCCCGTCGGCCGTGGCTCGACGAGCTTGCACCCGTGCGTTCGCTCGCCCCGCTGCTCACCGCAACCGACAGTTCCCTCGTCTTCGGCGTTGCTGACGTGCCCACGCAGCAGCAACAGCAGCCGGTGGGCTTCTCCCCCGACGTCGACGGTCACATCGCGATCTACGGCACGGGCGGGTCGGGCAAGAGCGTGGTGCTGCGCACCCTCGCCATCGCCGCAGCAGACACGCACCTGGGTGGGCCGGTCGAGGTCTACGCGCTCGACTTCGGCGCGGGCAGCCTGCGCATGATCGAGGCACTCCCGAACGTGGGATCGGTGATCACCGGTGACGACAGTGAGCGCATCGTGCGCCTGTTCCGCTACCTCAAGGCCGAGCTCGAACAGCGCGCCAGACGCTTTGCGGAGGCCAGCGCCTCCTCGGTCAGCGACTACCGCATCCTGGCCGGTAAGCCCGACCAGACCCGGATTCTCCTGCTCATCGATGGCTTCCCCTCGTTCCGCGATGACTGGGAAACCACCAGCGGCCGGGCCGTCTGGTACGACGTGTTCAAGGACATCCTCTCCGACGGTCGCCAGCTGGGTATCCACGTCGCTTTCACGTCCGACCGGCCAGGCGCCGTGCCCTCCTCGGTATCGTCGAGCGTGCAGCGCCGGGTTGTGCTGCGGCTGTCCGAGGACATGGCCTACGGCCAGCTCGATGTACCGAGCGACATTCTCAGCTCAAAGTCGGCCCCCGGTCGCGCCATCTTCGACGACCTGGAAACTCAGATCGGGGTGCTGGGTGCGTCGACATCCGTCTCCGAACAGGCAATCGCCGTGCGCGACTACGCGGCGGAACTCATCGCCGCGCGTCACCCGATCGTCGCCCCCATCGGTGCGCTGCCGCGGGAGTACTCGGCGACCGAGCTGCCCACCACCATCGATGGCTGGCCGGCACTCGGCGTCAGCGACGAGACGCTGCGGCCCGTCGGCTTCGACCCGGTCGGAACGCTGATGCTGTCCGGCCCGCCCGCGTCCGGGCGGAGCACCGCGCTGCGCGCGATCTCCCAGTCGCTTCGCATGTTCGACCCGGACGCCCGCATGTACTACATGGGAAATCCGCGCTCGGGCCTGGCTGACCAGCTCGGCTGGGATACGGCGGCAACCAGCATCGAAGAAGTGGTCGAATTGTCGAAGGAGCTGGCGCTGTCAGTTGTTGACCCCGACACCGAGGGCCGGATCGTCATCGTCATCGAGAACCTGGTCGACTTTCTCCAGACGCCGGCGGATGCCGCGATCGTCGCGCTGGTGAAGCAGGTCAAGCGCAGCGGCCACTTCCTCCTCGCGGAGAGTGAGACGGCGTCGTGGAACGCATCCTGGCCGTTGTTCGCCGAGATCAAGAACGCGCGGCGCGGATTCCTCCTGCAGCCCGATCCGATCGAGGGCGACATCCTCCTGAAGACGGCGTTGCCGCGCGTGAACCGCTCGGAGTTTCCTCCGGGCCGCGGGATGTACGTCGCCCGCGGAAAGACGCTCCGCGTGCAGCTTCCGCTGCCCGAGGTCGAGTAGTTTCCCGGGCCATTCGGAGAACGGTCGGTCGATCCCCCATCCGGGTGCCGGGAAATTCGCTTTAAATGACGAATTCTCTGTACCAAGCTGATACCGTTCTGTAAGGCGACCGGGGGCTCCCCCGGCGCGAACCTAACACCGCGGGGGCTATCACATGGCAAATCTCAACGTCACATACACCGAAATGACCGACGCTGCCGGACAGCTGCAGACCGGTAAAGAAGACCTCATCACGCGTCTGACGACGCTGCAGGCCCTGGTCAATGGCCTCGTCGAGTCCGGCTTCGTCACCGACTCCGCCTCGGGTGCCTTCCAGGCTTCGTACGACCTCTTCACCCAGGGCACCACCCAGGCCGTCACCGGGCTCGATGGCATGAGCGGCTTCCTCACGAGCGCCGCTGACGCCCTCTCGAACGTCGACACCGAGCTCGGCAACGCAATCCGCGGCTAGTCTCCAGCTTCGGACAACGATTGTGGCTGACCTATACGTCGACACCGAGGTTCTGCGCGATGCCGCGACCTACCTCAATTCGGTGAGCAGCGAATTTGAGTCAGCCACAACCAGCAGCGAACGTATTGCGGACGCGACCGGCCACGATGGTCTTGCCGGTCGCGTCCGTGAGTTCGCCAGCAACGGGGACCACCGCCGGGTCGAACTCATCGAACAGATAGTTACCCTGCACGATAACGTGAACTCTGTCGCGGAAGGACTCGAGGCTGCCGATGAAGACATCGGAGCCTGGGCTCACGACCGTGCCCCTGCGCCGCGGGTTGCAGTACTTGCACCCTAGCCATCTCAGGCCTCACAACAGGAGCCGGTCTCGCTACGTCGTGGTAGCCACTACGTCGGCAGCAGACGCCCGTGCGCGAGCCGCAGTTGTGGCGAAGAGGAACGCGTACGCCCGGACGGTTCTTGTTGTGGCGCTCGTCGGGATGGTTTACAACTGGCTCGGTTTCAACGTGGTCATGGCGCGCTCATCGCAGCGGGATTTGGCGCGCTTCTCGCCGCCTGCTGGAGGCGGGAGCACCAGACGCACACCGCTCTCGGGTCACCATTTATCCTGCGGGCGACCCCAGGAAAAATTGCGCTGGCCACTGCATTTCTCGCGCTGGGCAGCTTTATGCTCGCGGGGTATCACACGCCCGGCGACCTTTTCTCCCCGTGGTTCTTCGTAGCGGCCGCCGGCGTGATAATTGCCGTCGTGGCGCAGATCCACAAAGTCAGGCAAGACCGTGCAGACCGACCATCCTCCACACGACAACGCCGTGGTTGACACGTCTCGTGGTTGCGCCAAAGCCGATGAGTGCCACCCTCCGCTTTGGCGACAGCTCTCGCCTGACCGCACCCCTTTCGAACTAGCCTCACGGAGACCACGTGGCATTTTTTATTGATTTTCCGTTCGACTGGGCGGGCGTTCCCCCGTTTGGCGAGACAGAACGATGGAGCACCCCCGAGGCCTGGGCGAAGGACCTCCTTGACGAGCTCGCCGCGGGAGCGGATGTGCGGTTGCGCAAATCCCAGCGCAAGGTGCTCCACGAGACCTTTGTGTTCGAAGCGGTCGAGGGCATAAAGCGCGAGGCATCGCGCACCTTTCTCAGCCTCGCCACGTGGTACGGGCCCCTCACTTCTGCAGACGCGTACATCACCCCCCGCGAAGCGCTCGGCGCGATCTCACTCGAAGACTACGTTGGCGCAAACGACCCATCCGCAGCCGAACCGCCTGAGGTGGGCCCATTCACCACACAGTCCGGCCTCGTGGGAGTTCGGTGCGTGCGGTACATCAACCCCTACGACAACTCCCCGGTCATCGGCGCGGTAATCGAGTACGCCTTTGAGGTCGACGGCTCGGTGCTGCGGTTGCTCACCAGCCAGTTGGACCTGGTCAACTTTCCTCGCACCATCGAGCTGATGGACGGCCTCGCCGGATCCGTCACCTCGGTCTGAGCCCGCATGACCGGATTAGCACGTGAGGCCGAAATGGTGTCGACCCGCGCTGGAAAGTTAAACGCCTACGCGTTGATGGCACTGGTCGGCGCGTCCGTCGTGCTGATCTACTTGTGGCTTCCGTTTAACTTCATCATGACCGATGTTCTGGAGATCCCTCGGGAGCCGCGCACCGCTATCGTTTCGCACCGAGCGTCGTACGCGGGAATACTCCCGTACCCGACGCCCTGGTGGGTTGGGGCATTGCTCGTCGCGGCATACGCCCTTCTTCTGGCCGCGTCGTGGAAGCGAGAGAACCAGATACACGGGTTCACCCCCGGCGCGAAAGTGATCGTTCGAATTACGCCCGGAATGATCGTGTTTTTCACGATTTTTCTTGCACTCGGTTGCGTGACCCTCGCCCTGTACTACACCCCGGGCGAGGTCTTCTCCCCCTGGCACTTCGTCTCCGTCGCCGCCCTGGGAGTTGCCGCGGCTGCAAACGCCCGGAGACGGCAGCAAGATCGAGAAGACCACCGGCCCAGGGGCGCGGCAAAGCGTCGCGGCCGACTGCAACGACGTCGACCGCCGACCTGAAGAGCAGGTCTGTGTAGACAGAGCACGCGCCTCCACGCCCAAACCACCACGATCGTTCAAGATGGGAACCCTGGTGCAGACGAAAACCTCAGGAACCGGCAATGCCCGCGTGGCAAAAAGTAACGCGCGAGCATTTGTTCTGCTGGTCGCAGCAATTGTGCTGCTGGTCTACATCTGGCTCCCGTTCAATTTTGTGATGGCCGCCGTTCTCGGCACCGTCGGGGAGGGACGTACGCCTGCGGACACCCATCTGGATGCTTACGCTGGCGTGCTTCCCTACCCCACGCCGTGGTGGGTGGGCGCTCTGCTTGTTCTGGGACTCGCGACCTTAGTCGCTTCCTGCTGGAAACCGGAACATCAGGTTCACCGCAACGCGGCCGGGATCGTGGTCTCGGAAGTCAGGCTGGGGATGGTTGCTTTTCTCGCGTTGGCTCTTGCGGTGGGATCGATCGCCCTGAGCCTGTACTACACGCCAGGTCAGCCCTTCTCACCGTGGTTCTTCGTGGCCGCAGGTGCGGTGGCCGTCGCAGCAGCGGCGCAGCTCAGAAAAATGCGGCTCACACGTAAGGACACCGATGTCGTTCTCCTGAGCGACCTCGGCAGTCGTGGCTGATGCGCTGAACTGCCGTCTGGTGCTGCCGCCCGGTAGACAGATCGCGCGGCACGACGCGCGCACCCTCAAAGTGTGGATAAGCTGACCTTTATTCACGCCGCTCCCGCGTAGGACGACGGCGCACGCACAGATTATTCGGGGGCATGGTGGGAGCACGACTGCCTTCGGCGCCGCCCGTGCTTTCGGGCTACAGCTACATCCGCCCCCTCGGCGCCGGCGGGTTCGCCGACGTATTCCTGTTCCAGCAGAACATGCCCCGTCGTTCGGTGGCCGTCAAGGTGCTGCTTCAGAACGTGGTCGACAGCGATGTGCTTCGGATGTTCAATGCCGAAGCCGACGTGATGGCGAGCCTGAGCGCGCACCCGTCGATCCTGACGGTGTACAACGCCAGCATTTCCGCGGACGGCCGCCCGTATCTCGTGATGGAGTTCTGCCCGGGATCCCTGGCTTCCCGCTACCGCCGGGAGCAGCTGCCGGTGGCGGAGGTGCTCCACGTCGCGGTGAAGATCGCCTGCGCCCTCGAGACGGCGCACCGCTCGGGCGTGCTGCACCGCGACATCAAGCCCTCCAACATCCTCACCACGTCGTTCGGTTCACCCGTGCTCTCGGACTTCGGCATCGCAGCCTCACTCGGCTCGTCCAACCAGGAACAGCTCTTCGCGATGAGCGTGCCGTGGAGCGCCCCCGAAATAGTCGAAGAGCGCACCACGGGCACCGTCGCGAGCGAGGTATGGGGCTTCGGGGCAACCATTTATTCCCTCCTTGCCGGGCGCACGCCCTTTGAGCAGCCCTCGGTGAAAAGCTCTCGATCGCAGCTGGCCCAGCGAATCAGCCGCGCCAAGTACACCCCCCTCGGCAGGGCGGACGTGCCGGACAGCCTCGAGCAGGTGCTCGCTCGGACCATGAGCCGGTTGCCCGAGCACCGCCAGCTCACGCTGTTGGAGTGCGCGACCCAGTTGCAGCGGGTCCAGCACGAAATGGGTCTAGCCCCGACGCCGCTCGAAGTCGCCGGTGACGAGTGGGCAACGGCCGGGAGCCCCATCGATTTCGAGAACACCGTGATGCGGGGCGCGGTCATCTCCGAGGTACAGCCGGCCTCACCGCGACGCCGGGTCGCGAAAACCAGGGTGAACGCCGCGCGGTCGATGACCGGCGAGGGCACCGTGATCGTGGGTGCGGACTCCCGGCGCGTCCGGGCATCGACGACAACGCTCACGCTCCTGGTGTCGGCGGGCGCCGTCGTCGGCATTGCCGCCACAGCCTTCGCCCTTTTCGCCACGGGGGTCTTCTAGATGGCGGTCTGGCCCCGGCTCCGTATCGGGCGCGGCGGCGATCAACGCGGCGGCCGGCGCAGGGGTGCGCGCAGCGGCCTGAGCAGCGCCATTCGCCCCGGCCCTCTCCGCGCGACCGCCGTCACCGTGGCGCTCACGCTGTTGGTCGGCGGAGCGGTCGTCGCCCACGGGTTCGAGGTCGAGCAGACCCCGGTGAACGACAGTTCCATCTGGGCGGTTCAGGGCGGCGAGAGTGGGCGCTACGCCCGGGTCAACACCGACCTTGGCGAGCTCGACACCGTCAAAACCGTGCTGCGCGCGCCCAGCGCGCTCGTGCAATCCGCCGGGCAGGCACTGCTCTTCGCCCAGAACAACGAGCGAGTGGTCAGCCTCGATCCCGCGCTGCCCATCGACTACGGCGAGGACGCCGCCGAATACGGCAGCACGCCGATCGGTACCCGCACGGTCGTGTCCTCCGGCGACACCATCGGCTACCTGACGAGCACCGGGTCGGTCTTCGTTGCCCGGCTTGACGGCGGTGTCGACGCTTCGCCCGTCGCCCTCGACCCGTACGCCGAAGACGAGGTGGCCGAGGGAGAATCCCGCCGCGTGTACACCGCAGACGCGATTGCCGTCGCGGTCGGCGGCGACGTGCTGAGCTGGTCGACCGAGACGCAAACCGTCCTCCGCTTCTCTTCGCAGACCGGCGCCCAGACCGACGAATACCCGGTCGCAGACGGTCCGACCGAACCCGGGTCGCAACTGAGTGTCGTCGGTGATACCTGGGTGATGGTGGATGTCACGGGCGAAAGCGTCTGGATCGACGGCCAGAGGGAGCCGGTCGCAGCCGACGTGTCCGACGTCTTTGCCCTGCAGCGCCCTTCGGAGGATGCAGACGTCGTTTATCTGGCGGATGATGCGGGGCTGGTGTCCTTCGCGCTCAACGATGGCGTGCGCACCCGGATCCTCGGCGACCCCGAGACTATGCTCGGCACTCCCGCCGCCCCCACCCCCTTCGCCGGTGCCATGTTCGCCGCCTGGACGCCGCGTACCGGCACCGCGGGCACCCTGTGGAGCGACTCCGACGGGGAGAGCAGCCTTGACTACGGCGGGGCGGCACTGACCACCGACCCGTCGCCCGTGTTCCAGAGCAACGGCACCCGGATGATTGTGAACGAGTCCGCGAGCGGCTGGGTGTGGACCGCACCGGACGGCATTCTCGTGCCGAGCTCGCAGAACTGGGGAATCGCGAACGCCGAAGCGCCCCGCGCGACCTCCCAGGTGACGGACGTCGCCGAGGTCGTCGACCCGAAGCCTCCGGTCGCCGAAGCTGACAGTTTTGGCGTACGGGCGGGCGAACTCGTGCTTCTGCCGGCTCTGCTGAACGACCACGATCCCAATGACAACGTGCTCAGCGTCATCCCGTCATCCGTCAGCGGACTCCCCGAAGCCTTCGGCACGACGAGTGTCACCGAGCAGTGGGGAACAATCGCCGTCCGCGTTGCCGAGTCGGCCAGGGGAAGCGCCACGTTCACCTACGCGATCTCCGACGGCACGCAGGACGACGGTCTCAACTCCGCTCTCGCTACGGTCACCCTCACGGTCTTCGGCGACGAGGTCAACAACGCTCCGGTGTGGTGTGGAGTCGAGGGATGCCTCCGCGAGTGGCCCACCCCCGAGGTGCAACCCGGCGGCGCGGTGACCGTTTCCGTGCTGGGCGGCTGGGTCGACCCGGAGGGCGACCCGATCTTTGTGCAGTCGGTGACGAACGGCAGCGGCGTTGGTTCGGCGAGCGCCACCCCGTCCGGCACCGTGGTGTTCCAGCACCCGAACGCCGCAGAACTGGAATCGGCCGCGCTGCCGCTGACCGTGCGCGTGTCTGACGTGTTCGGCGCGGTAGCCGAGAAGGCACTCGCGATCGCCGTCACCCCGACCCCGGCGCTCACCGCAGAGCCGTTCGGTCTCGTCACCGCCGTCGGTGAGCGCGTGACGGTCGACCCCGCCGCCCATGTCTCGAATCCTGCCGGTGCTTTCAGCGTGACATCCGCCACCCTGCCGGGCGGCACCGAGGGCCAGACCGTCAACGTGAACAGTGGCGGATCGACCTTCGACTTCGTCGCCACCCGGCCCGGTACCTACTCCGTCAGCTACACCATCGCCGACACCCTGAGCGAGGTGGTGTCGCTCGTGCGGATCACGGTGGTTGAGGCCGCGGACGCGGCGCTGACGACCTCGCCGGTCACGGTTTTTGTGCGCCCGAAGACCGACACCAGCGTCGACGTTTTTACCGCCGTCGCGAATCCGGCGAGCCACGTGCTGCTGCTCAGCGATGCCGTGCCGGACGCAGTCGACGGAGCCGCGCTCGACGTGGACGTCGTGGGACAAAACCTGTTGAGGGTGCGCGGAAACACCGCGAACGAGCAACCCGGGCTCGTCGGTGTTGTGCACTACACGGTCTCCGACGGCAATGACGACCCGCTCTACACCGTGAGCGGCGAGGCGACGGTCTACCTGTTGCCCGCGTCCGTGCCGCAGCGTCCGATCGCGATCAACGATGCGATCGTGGTGCGTGCCGGGGCCCAGGTCGACATTCCGGTGCTCGCGAACGATGTCGGACCGGACGGCAACGTGGTGGTGCTCAACCCCGAGTCCATCACGAGCCCGGCGGGAACGGGGCTCGCCTTCGCCGCCGGATCGACCCTGCGCTACCTCGCACCGATGGAAGCCGGCCCGGTCGAGCTGGGCTACAGCGTCTACATCGCGGGCTCTCCCGAACTGGTCGCGAACGCGTCCGTTTCGGTCGAAGTGGTTGCCGACGGAGAAAACCGCGCGCCACTGCCGCGAATCCTGACCGGTCGGGTGCTGTCCGGCCAGGCGATCAGCGTGCCGTTCGCCAGCTTCGGCGTCGACCCGGACGGGGATGACGTGATCCTCGCCGACATCATCACCCAGCCCGCGACCGGTACGGCATCGCTCTCGGAAACGGGGGACGCCATCGTGTACACCTCTGTTGCGGGATTCCGCGGCGCGGTCGAGTTCGAGTACAGCGTGCAGGACTCGCGGGGCGAACGGGGCACCTCGCTGGTGCGGATCGGCGTTCTCGACCAGCAGTCCGACCCGAGCCCGATCACCTTCAGCGACTACGTCGAGGTGCAGGTCGGCAGCAGCAACCAGGTCGTCGTCCACCCGACCGCGAACGACGTCGAGCCAACCGGAGCTGCCCTCAGCCTGACATCCGTCACGCCCGACGCCACGAAAGACACCGCCGAGTACAGCGCCCTCGCCACGCAGATCTCAACCGTCGAAGAAAACCGGGTTACCCTGACCTCGAGCGACGAGGCCGGGGTGTTCACCTTCGCCTACACGGTGACCAATCCGTCCGGCGACACCGGCATCGGGCTCATCGTGATGAAGGTCGTGCGGGAGTCGGTCCCCGACTTCCCGGTTGTTTCCGACACCATTTTGTCGCTCGAAGACCGCGCCCTGTTCGCCGACGGCATTGACGTCGTCACCGGCAAGGTGTCGTGGGCCTCGGGGGATGTCGGGAAGCTCACCCTCAGCCTGTGGGGCGACCCCGTGGGTATCGAGGTGTCCGGCTGGAAGATCCGCGGGCAGGTGCCCGATGAAGGCATGATCCTGCCGTTCGAGCTGTCCGGCGAGACGTTCCAGGGAGCACCCGTCGTGACGTACGGGTTCCTTCGGATCCCGGCGCGCGAAGCTATCGTCCTGACCCTGAAGCGCGGCACGCCGCCGCAGGTTGTCGCGGAAGACGCCGCCGTGCAATTCGACATGAGCCAGCTCGTGTCGATGCCGGAGGGAGAGCAGCTTGAGGTTGACGCCACCGGTGTACGCACGTCGGGCACGCGGGCGGCCGCGACCTGTGCGGTGGCGAGCGGGACTCTGATCAGCTACACCGCGGGCGCTGGTGCGCCGTGGGCCGACTCCTGCACGGTGCCCGTCCGCCTCGCCGGGCAGGAAGGCTTCACCCAGCTCGTCGTCGCGATCGTTGTGGAACCGGCAGAGGCACAGCCCGAGCTGCGCCCGGCCTCGCTCACGATCAGCCCCGCGGGCGAGCCCATCACCTGGGACCTGTCGCAGATGGTGCAGTGGCAGGGCGATGAAAGCGGAGCGGACCTCGTGTTCGCCGCCGAGTACGCCGGCGACCAGTTTGTCGTCTCCCAGAATGGTTCACTGCTCACCCTGTCGGCGCTCGACACCGCCAGCCCCGGCAGGGAGAACGCGGTCACCGTCAGCCTGACGAGCCACCCCGATGTCGCCGCCGGGGTGCTCTCGCTCAAGGTGGGGCCGGCGCCGAGCACCCTCCCCCGCGGAGGAACCGTCGCGCAGACGTGCTCCCAGGCCGCGGGGTCGAGCTGCCTGATCACCGTCATCGGCACCCCCAACGAGGTGAATCTCTACACCTCCACGCCACTGGTGGTCGTCTCCGTTGCCGCCGCGAGCAACTGTGCCGGCGTCTCCTTTGCCGTGGTCGACAGCTCAACAGTGCAGGCGTCGTGGTCTGCGGCGAGCCCGGGCGGCACCTGCCAGGCAAGTTTTGTCGTGCAGGATGCGCAGTCGAAGCAGAGCGCGGGCGACCGTAACGGGTCGGTGACCGTCGACCTGCAGGGATACCCGCAACCGCCCTCCTCGCTCGCGCAGGTCTCCTACGATGACGGCAGCGTCACCCTCAAGGCGTCGGCAGGTGCCGCGTCCTACCCCGCCATCAGCGGTTTCGCCGTCTACTCTGGCTCCGCGAGGGTGGCGACCTGCGGTACCGACGGCTCGTGCACCGCGATCAACGGTCTCACCAACGGCGACAAACGCACCTACGAGGTGAAATCTGTGAACGCCGAGGGCGAGTCCCGGGCGGGTGTCTCCACGGTCGCCTGGTCCTACGACGCTCCCGGCATCGACAGCGTCACCGCAATCCCGGTCTACGAGGCGGGGGTCACCTCGACCACGGCCGGCGTCGTCGAAGTCACGATTGTCAGCCAGGACCGGGACACCGCCGGCTACGACATTTCCGGGTCCGGAACCGTGCCGAAAGCGCCGGGGTCGACAACCACCACCCGGCTCCAGTTGGAACCGGGCGACCGGACCATTGCGGTGAACCCGGTGAGCCGGTTCGAACGTCCGGCCGGAAACGGTCCGGTCGGGAGCTCCGCATCGACGAACGTCACCGTCGCCGCCGCGCCCAGCATCACGGTCGGTGGGGGAACCGCCGCCGCGACCATCAACTCGATCACCGCGCCCGAGGCATCCGGCAACGGTAACTTCTCTCCGCGGCCGGTCAGCTACCTCTACATCGCGTACGACAAGCTGGCGACCCAGCCCCGGTGCGCTGCGACTCCCGACGGGAGCCTCCAGAGCGTCGTCGGCGCGATCACGTCGAGCACGCGGGTGATTACCGGCGTTACCGGCGACACGCAGTACAACCTCACGATTTGTGTGAGCAACGGATTCGGCGTTGCCCAGGCCGACGCCGGCACCACGTTCACCTGGTCGAACCCGGCGCCCCCGACCGCATCCACGTACACAATCAGCGACGGAAGCGTGACCGGCAAGTACGCGATCGACCTCCCCGAGTTCGTACCTCCGCGCAAGACCACCGTCAAAATGACCGAGGTTCCCGAGTCCGGCGCGGTCGGCGACCTCTCCGTGGCGTATTGCAGCTCGGTGCTCGACACGGTCTGCACGACGAGCACTCCCATCAAACCCGCCACACCGGGCCGGGCCCACCAGATGAGCGTCGATCGGATAGCGATCACGGAGTGCGCGGCGGCGGCGAAGCTCAGTGTGCAGATCATCGGCGACGGCACCGAAACCGCGGGCGGCGTCGTCGACGCCATCGAGTCGCTGACCGTCAACTCCAGCGGCGTTCCAACCTGGGAGTGGACCGAGGGACCCACCGTTCCGACGACCGCGACCTCGGTGAGGAACGTGAAGATCGTGTGGACGGCGGAGTCGGCCAAGGGCCTCGAGCCGTACAAAACGACGACACTCGCGGCGAACCCGTGCACTCCCGTACCCGCGCCAGCGCCCGAACCGACCACACCGCCTTCGTCCCCCGCCCCCGCGCCGGCGCCGGCGCCGGCAGGCTGACCAGACCAAACCCGTGACAACGAAAGAGACCCCAGCGCCATGACAATCACACAGGAACAGTCCGTCTGGTTCCAGGGCATGTTCGCGGCCATGGTCGCAAACGTCGAACAGGTGCTCCTCGGCAAAAAGCACGTAGTGGAGCTCGCGTTTACCGCCATGGTCAGCGAGGGCCACCTCCTTCTCGAGGACTTCCCCGGGACGGGCAAGACGTCGCTGGCACGGGCCATGTCCCAGACGGTGCAGGGCACAAGCTCGCGCATCCAGTTCACGCCGGACCTGCTGCCGGGCGACGTCACCGGCATCACGGTGTACGACCAGAAGAAAGGCGAGTTCGAGTTTCACAGCGGGCCCATCTTCGCCAACGTTGTGCTCGCCGACGAGATCAACCGGGCGAGCCCGAAAACCCAGTCAGCCCTGCTCGAGGCCATGGAGGAGGGCAAAGTCACGGTCGATGGAGTCACCCGGTCGACCGGCGCTCCGTTCCTGGTCATCGCAACGCAGAACCCCATCGAGCAGGCGGGAACCTACCGCCTGCCCGAGGCCCAGCTCGACCGTTTTATGATGAAGACCTCGCTGGGCTATCCCGACCTGGCTTCCACGATTCGCATTCTCGAGGGAACAGCGACAACGCAGCATGACCTCGCCCCGGTGATCACCCCGGAGGCGCTGGTGGGCATGTCCGACATCTCCCGCGGGGTCTTCGTGAACCCCCTCGTGTTCGACTACATCGGTCGTATCGTCGAGGCGACCCGTGACGCGAAGCAGGTGCGGATGGGTGCGAGCGTCCGCGGTGCGCGCTCCCTCACCAAGGCCGCGAAAACCTGGGCGGCCGCCCACGGGCGGGTCTTCGTCACGCCCGACGACGTCAAGAACCTCGCCGACCAGATCCTGTCCCACCGGATCGTGCTCGACCCCGAGGCGGAGTTCGACGGGGTGACCGCGAGCGCGGTGATTGGGCAGATTCTTCTCGACATCGTGCCGCCGACCCGCAGCGACCTCGGGTGACGTTCAACACGGAGTCGCGGTCATCCCGCACCTCGACGTCCTCGCGCACGTCGACCAACACCTCGACCCACACCCAGTACTCAACGACGCGGGCCGCAACGATCGTCAGCACCCTGGTCTGGTGGCTGCGCGCCTGGCGGGCAACCACCACCGCGGTGCGGGCCGCCACACTCTGGACCCGCGACACGGTCACCCCCGCGGGCTGGGCCGTTGTAGCAGCCAGCGTGGTGCTCCTGCCCGTCGGGGTGATCTTCGGGTGGATCGAGTTGATCGCGGCCGGAGTCACCGCGGTCGCACTGCTGCTGCTGTCTCTCCCGTTCCTCATGGGTGGACGCTCCTACAGCGTCGACTTCTCCCTCGGCATCGAGCGGATCGTCGCCGGCGGTGAGGCGATCGGCACACTCACCGTGACCAACGAATCGAAAAAACTCGAATTGCCCGGCCGGGTCGACGTTCCCATCGGCACCGGGCTCACCGACGTGTACGTCCCGCTCCTGCGAGCGGGCCAGTCGCACGTCGAAGACGTTGTGGTGCCCGCCTACGTGCGCGGAGTGATCGACGTCGGCCCGGTGACCACCGTGCGCACCGATCCGATCGGCATCCTCCGCAGGGAGGTTGCCTGGGCCGACGTGCACCGCCTCTACGTGCACCCGGTCACCGTGTCGATTCCCAGCACCAGCTCCGGTTTCGTGCGCGACCTCGAGGGAAATCCGACCAGCCAGATCGTCGATTCCGACATCTCGTTCCACGCGATCCGCGAGTACGCCCACGGAGATGGGCAACGAAACATCCACTGGAAATCCACCGCGAAGACCGGCAAGCTCATGGTGCGCCAGTTCGAGGAGACCCGCCGTTCGCGGCTCGCGATCGTGCTCGCCCTGCGCGCCGATGAATTTGGCAGCGACGACGAATTCGAGATGGCCGTCAGCGCCGTCGGCTCCCTCGCCGTCCGCGCAATTCGCGACGGTCGCGACATCGCCGTCGTCGGCAGCCAGGAGATCCCCGAATTCGCGATGGCGACGGTGCGATCCATCCGCAGCCTCAGCGTGCTGACCCAGCGCACGCTGCTCGACGAACTTTCCGCGATCTCCTCCGGGCCAAACATGATGCCGGTCGAAGCCGTCTGCGCACTCGCCGCCGAGGTGGTGCCCGATATCTCGATCGCCTTTGTCTTCTGCGGGTCCACAATGACCCCCAAACGCCTGCAGGCGCTCACGCTGGGATTTGCTGCGGGCGTGGCCGTCGTCGCCGTGCTCTGCGATCCGGACGACGAACCGCGGTATCGCAACCTGGCGGGCACCAGCGTCCTGACCATCGGCGTTCTCGACGACTTTCGTTCCCTGTTGGCGAGGCGAGCGGGATGACTCGTTCCGGCACGACATCCCGAACACCCACCTCAACCGAACTCATCAACGCGGGCTTTATCGCCGCCATGGCTGCCGTGGCGGTCTGGGCCGCCTGGCCGATCTACCAAACCGGCTACCTCCTGGTGACGGCCATTGGGGCATTCCTCGCAAGCGCTCTCATTGCCTGGTTCGGTCGTCTGCGGAGCTCGTCGTGGACGACGGTTGCGCTCATCACGCTGGGTGCCTACCTGGTGCTCGGCGTGCCCCTGGCCCTGCCCGCAGCGCTCGGTAGCGTGCCCGCGGCGCTCTCCGGGGTGCTGGATGTCGTGGTCGCCACGGTCTTCAGTTGGAAGCAACTGGTCACCATCTCGATTCCGGTGGGCACCTACCAGAGCATGCTCGTGCCGATGTTCCTTCTCCTGCTCGTATGTTCGACGGTCGCGCTGTCGCTCACCTGGCGTGCCTCCCGGCGGGGTGCTCTCGCCGTGCCCGTGATGTTTGTCGCCCAGCTCTTTGGCCTACTGTTCGGATCCGGTGAAGAGAGCACCCCGACGTCGGGGCCCGGATTCCTGGTGGCGGGCCCACGCGAGGCGGCGATCGGCCTCGCGGCGCTCATCGTCGCGGTCGGCTACCTCGTCTGGAGGGTGAAGCAGGAGCGCTCAGCCGCGATCCGAGTCACCGCCAGCGCAAGCGGAGTGCGTCGGCGGCGGCGCACGGCCGGGGCCGCGAACCGGGTGCGGCAGGCGCTCCTCGGAGCGGGAATCCTGCTGATCGCCGTCTCTGTCGCTGTGACCACCGTCTCCACCTTTGCCCGGCCCGCCGAACGAGAAGTGCTCCGCACCGCCATCAGCCCCGACGTCGACCTGAACGATTTCGTCAGCCCCCTCACGCAATATCGCGGGTTCTTCTCCGCGGACGCATACGAGGCGGAGCTGTTTCGGGTGACGAACGCGTCGCCAGAGGTGACGCGCATCCGCCTCGCCGTTCTGAGCCACTATGACGGCCAGGTCTTCCGGACCGTCGATCCAGCGCGCGGCGACTCCGCGCGGCAAACCGCGTTCCAGCGGGTGCCCTCGGTACTGGATGCTGCCGGAAACCCCGTTTCCCTTGACATCGAGCTCGGCGATTACGGCCAGGTTTGGCTTCCTACCGCGGGCAACCTCACCAGCATCAGTTTCACGGGCGACAACGAGCAGTCGCTGGCCGACGGCTTCTTCTACAACCGTGACTTTGCCAGCGGCGTTGAATTGAACGGCACCACCTCCGGTGACGGCTACTCGCTCACCGCGGCGCTCCCGCCCGACTCGACCGCCCTTGCAGACCTCGAAAAACCGTCGACGAGCGCCGGGCTCGTCGACGAGTCCCACATTCCCGAAAGCCTGAGGGAGTGGGTGCAAGCGCAGGAGGTCTCCTCCGACGGCGCGGGCCTCGAGGTACTTATCACCCGACTGAGGGAACGCGGCTACCTGAGCCACTCGATAGCGACGCCCCCGGGCGATTCGGGATGGCTCGCCGCGCTCGGCGGCGCGCCCTTCGAGCCCAGCCTCGCGGGGCACTCGATGGAGCGCGTCGGCACCCTGTTCACCACCATGCTCGACAAGCAAAACCTCGTGGGAACCACCGGCGGCTCGCTGGTGTCTGCGGTTGGTGACGACGAACAGTTCGCCGTCGCCGCAGCGTTGCTCGCGCAGAACCTGGGGTTCCCCTCCCGGGTAGTGCTCGGCTTCGTCCTGGCCGGCGAGTCCACCGGCATCCCCGCGTGCACCGACGGCGTGTGCGCAGGCAAGAACCTCACCGCCTGGGTAGAAGTCGCTGGCGCGGACGGCACCTGGGTGCGGGCGGACGTCACGCCCCAACACGAGGTCCCCCTCGCGGTACTCGAGGAGGAACGCAGTGACCCTCAAAACGACACCGAGGTGACGCAATCCTCGGCGATCGAGCAGCTACCCCCGGACGCCGATCCGAGCAGCGGCGACGACGAACCCGCAACCGAGGAGCCACCTGCCGACGCCCTCGGCTGGTTGTGGCCATTGCTGCGGGGGGTGGGAATCGGACTCCTGATCGCGATTGTTGTTGCGACCCCGTTCATCACGATCCTGCTCGCCAAGGCGAAACGCAGGTTCGACCGGCGCCGCGCCGTGGAGCCCACCACGCGGATAGCTGGCGGATGGGATGAGTACCTCGATTCTGCGGTCGACCACGGCCTGCCCGCACCCGAGATACTCACGCGTTCGGAGCTGGCCGATGCGTTTGCAACCGCCCGCGGGAGCAGGGACGGCAGCGGAGTGCTGCTCGCCGAGCTGGCCGATGCCGCGGTGTTCGGTCCGATCCCTCCCAACGAGCAAGGAAGCGACGCATTCTGGCAGCTGGTGGATTCCGAACGGGCCCTCCTCGGCGAGGGGTCCTCTCCGTGGGCGAGGGCGCGAGCCGCTCTCTCGCTCAGATCGTTCAGCCGCTACCTGGGCGATGGCCGACGCGGCAAGAAACGCTACAGTCAGATGACTTATCGTCAGGGAACCCGCGGGGTTTCACAATGATCAGGTTTACGAAATGGGGGAGCATTCTCGCCCGGCGGGAGTGCACAGAATATGACCGATGACCAGCTACCCATATTGATCATTGCCGCAGTACTCGCGCTGGTGCTCAGCGTGGGACTCTACGCGCTGACCTCAATCGCCCTCGGCAAGGTTTTCACGAAACTGGGCGAGGAGGGCTGGAAGGCGTGGGTTCCGGTGCTCAACAGCATTGTGATCTTCCGCCTCGGCGGAAAATCCGCCCTGTGGACGATCGCGCTGTTCATTCCGGGGGCAAATGTCGTCGGGCTGGTCTTCTATTATCTGGCGATCCACACAATCAACCGACGCATGGGCAAGGGCGCCGGTCTCACCGTGTTGGCCGTGTTCCTGTTCGTCGTCTGGGCCTGTGTGTTGGGTTTCTCGTCGGCCACCCCGGTCGCAGACGGCGACGACGAGCCCGTTGCCGTGCCGCCCCACTATGCCGCTTTCTCCGCCCTCGCGCCCCAGCAGCAGCCCCCGATTGGCACCCCGCCGGTCGCCTCTCTGCCGGGGTCGCCCGCCAGCGCGGCACCGGCTCCCGCCGGTCCCCCGCCGCCCTTCGCAGCCCCCGCGGCACCACCCTTCGGTGCGCCCGGTGCCGCGACGGGACTACCCCCGTTCGGTAGCCCAGGCACCGCGACGGGTACACCCGGAACTCACCCGTTCGCAGCCCCCGCGGCAGCCCCGCTAGCGGCCCCCGCAGCGGCCCCGACAGCCGCATCCATGTGGTCGGCGCCGCCGCCACCGCCGGTCTGGGCCGCGCCGACCACCGCCGCCTCCTCGTCCGGCCGTGTCGCGTCCGCACCGATTGCGGCCCCGACGGCGGAGGGAGCAGCGGCGTGGAGCCCGCCCGCCAACGATCTGTCCTCGGCAGCGGATCGACCCGGCACGACGGCCCGCCCGGGCGAGCGCATCGAGATACCCGCGATGGTCGCCCCCGCAGCATCCGCCATTTCCGTCAAACCCGACGGGGACGACACGCACGACGAACACGGCCCGCGCGACCTCGACGACGAAGCCGCGAAGCCCTACGACGACAACGAACCAGACAACCCCGAGGAAGAGGCGACCGTCATCTCCGGTCGCCGATTCGCTCCGTGGACCCTCGAAACCGACGGAACACACCGCATCTCGATCCTCAGCCCGGTGGTGATCCTGGGGCGGAATCCCGCTGCCGACCCGGCGTATCCCGACGCCCAGCTGGTCTCGGTGCGCGACGTACGTAAGACCGTCTCGAAGTCGCACGCCCGCGTGGAATTCGCCGCGGGCCGCTGGAGTGTGACCGATCTCGGTTCAACGAATGGCGTTCTGTTGATCACCCCATCGGGCGAAGAACGCGAGATCGAATCCGGTTCGCGGCAGGATCTCACCGACCGTTTCCTGCTCGGCGAACTTCCCGCGCGACTCTACCCCGGGAACCACTGATGGAACACGGCGGTGGGCCGCCCGCGCCAGAAACGGTTGTAGCGCTCCGGCATGCCGCGCGCACCGATGTCGGGCGCAAACGTGCCGTCAACGAAGACTCGCTCCTCGCACGTGACCCGGTCTTCATCGTCGCGGACGGAATGGGCGGTCACGAGGCGGGTGACCGGGCAAGCGCGGCCGTCGTGCAGGAGTTCCTGGGGCTCGCCGGCCGGGAACTGGTCCTCGCCGACGTCACCGCCGCGGTGGATCGCGCCCACGCCGCGGTGCGCCACATCGCGGACGGCACACAGCGTGGCGCGGGCAGCACCCTCACCGGCGCCGTCCTGATCCGCCACGACGCCGTGCTGCAGTGGCTCGTTGTCAACGTCGGTGATTCGCGGGTCTACCAGATGCGCGGAAACAACCTCGCCCAATTGACAATCGACCATTCCCTCGCCCAGCAGTTGGTCAGCCAGGGCAAACTTCGCACGGACGAAGTGGCCACGTTCGCCAAGCGCAACGTCATCACCCGCGCGGTGGGTGCCGCAGACAGCCCGGCAGACTACTGGCTGGTGCCGGTGGTCTCCGGCGACCGTTTGCTCGTCTGCTCAGACGGGCTCACGGGCGAACTCGTCGACGAGGCGATCCTCGCCGGGCTCACCCTCGGCGGCGGCACCGAACAGACCGTCGACCTCCTGCTGGCCCGGGCCCTCGAAAATGGCGGACGCGACAATGTCTCGCTCATCGTTGTCGACGTCATCACGGGCGGCGCGGCACCCACCGATGAGCCATCGACGGGGTCGTTCGTCGATTCCGACACCGCAACAACCGATACGAGGCTGGATGACACGGCAGAAGTTCCCGGCAGACGGGGTCGCTCCAGTGTCAAATAGCCCCGGGCCCGACGACGAGACCGCGCCGGACGAAGAAACGGTGATCTCTACCCGCGACACCGCGAATGAAGACACGCGGCTCTCTGCGCGGCATCCCGTGGACGACGACACGCAGCTCTCTGCGCGGCATCCCGCAGACGAAGACGAGCCGGACGACGATGACCTGCACGAGACCGTGTTGCGCGGACGCCGGGCCAGCGGTCCCCGTGCGGCATCCGCCGCCGCCGCGGGACCGGGCGCGCCGCCGGACACCTACGGCATCCGTTCCGTCCCCACCCGTGCGCCAATCGCGCGCGTCGACCTCGCCTCATCACTCCCGCGCGCGACCCTGCCCGCAGCGCCGGAGGAGATCCAGCTCGTCGCGCGCAAAAAAGCACGACGCCGCGGCAGGCTGCTGATCGGTGCGATGGTTATCGCCACCGGCGCAATAGCGACCGGAGTCGTCTACGGCATCGTCTGGCTGCTAGCGGCCTGACGCTTCAGCGTCGGGCGCGGACGCAGGGGCAGGCGCGGGGGACGGCACCGAGACGCTGCCCGAGTTCGCGATCTCCGTGTGGTGGTGGATTACCTCGGCCACGATGAAGTTCAGGAACTTTTCGGCGAAGGCAGGGTCGAGGTGGGACTCGCCCGCGAGTCCTCGCAGCCGCGCAATCTGCACGCGTTCGCGCTCCGGGTCGGAGGCCGGAAGGCCCCCGGCGGCCTTGAGACGGCCGACCTTCTGGGTGAACTTGAATCGCTCGGCGAGCAGGTGCACCAGCGCCGCATCAATGTTGTCGATGCTCTCCCGGATCGACAGGAGTTCTTCGAGCAACTCCTGGGACTCGGCGTCGAGGGGGCCATCGGTCAGTTCCATACGTCGACCCTAACCACTCTCGGCCTGTCGCCCGAACCCGGGCACCACTGAGCGGGACGGGTTCGGCACTGAGCGGGACTCGTTCGGCAGGCTCGGCGGCGTACGGAACAACACGGGACGGTCCTCAAACGGCGCCAACCGCTCGGTCAGGATCGAGTGCACCCGGCTCCAGTCGTCACGGATGACCGAAAAGACCGCGGTGTCGCGCCACGTCCCGTCTGCCCGGGGCTTGTCGCGTCGCGCGATGCCCTCAAAAGTGGCGCCGATACCGGTGATAGCCGCACGGGACCGCTCGTTGACGGCATCCGCTTGAAATTTGACCCGGCCAAACCCCGAATCAAAGGCGTGCCCGAGCAACAACAGCTTTGCCTCCGGGTTCACCTGGGTGCCCCAGACCCGCGGATCGTAGGCGGTCCACCCGATGTGCGTATGTTCGAGCGCCTCGTCAAAGTCACCGAGCGTCGTGGTTCCCACCAACTGACCGTCGTGCGGTCCGCCGCTGATACGCACCCCGAAGACGTTGCCCGTGCCCCACGGCAGGTACTCCACTGCCCACGGCACAAATCCGGCGAGCGTTCCGCGGTAGCCGGCCGGGCCGCCGCCGTAGCCGCTGGCGAACACAATCTCGTGCCCGATCGCGTTGAACAGCTCGGGCAGGTGTGCGTGCGTCAACGGAACCAGCTGGATGAAACGGCCGGGCAAGACAACGGGATCTGGTCGCTGGGCGGTCATAGAAATATTCTGCCGCATCCCGCTGCCACGCCCGCCCGCGGTGGCACCATGGAGGCATGATGCAGGCCGACTCTTTTGGCGACACAGCGAACGCCTTCCTGGATCTCGTTCGGCGTATCGAGCCGGACCAGTGGGATCTGCCGGGCCTCGGCGAGTGGTCGGTGCGCGATCTCGTCGGCCACACCTCCCGTGCCATCAGCACGTTGGAGCTCTACCTCACCGACGACGCCCCCGCCACCGTGACCGTGCCCAGCGCCGAGCAGTACTACCTTCGCGTGTTCGACGGGCACACCGACAACGCAGCCGTCGCGGCACGGGGCCGGGCGGCCGGATGGGAGCTGGGGGATGCCGCGGCCGCGCGCATCGCAGAATCCCTGTCCCGCGTCCGCACCCTCCTCGCGGAGCAACCGGCCGACCGCACGGTCGCGATCGGCAGCCTGGCAATCCCTCTGGCCGAGTACCTGCGCACCCGCGAGTTTGAGCTCGTCGTGCATGGGCTCGACCTCGCGCACTGCACCGGCATCCCCATCGCGATTCCGCCCGCGGCCCTGACCGGCGCCACCGTGCTCGCCGCCGGCGTCGCGGCGCAGCGCGGCCGGGCAGAGGAGTTGCTGTTTGCCCTCACCGGCCGCGACGCGCTCCCCGACGACTTCACTAT
The DNA here is from genome assembly GCF_003003265.1 of Glaciihabitans tibetensis. Classification (GTDB taxonomy): domain Bacteria; phylum Actinomycetota; class Actinomycetes; order Actinomycetales; family Microbacteriaceae; genus Glaciihabitans; species Glaciihabitans tibetensis. Next base: position 279,879 of record NZ_PVTL01000005.1, on the reverse strand, counting down.
CTTCTAGTCGGTCTCACAGTCAGGCCGCACCACTCACTCCTCCACGGCGAGCTAGACCGCGAGCGCCACAGCAGTCCACGACACCGGCGGAAGCACGAGCGTCAGCGCGCCATCAGCGATGGAAACGGTGTCATTGTCGCTCAGCCCAACCCGCTCGGGGTCCTCCAGCGTGTTCTTGGCATACACGTCGGCGTCAGACAGAGTCTGCGCCTCAAGCACGCGAACCTCGCCGAGCGCGGAGACATCCACCGTGACCTGCACCTCGTCCGTCGTCGAGCGGTTCACCAGGAAGACCGCACTTCGGCCGGTCTCGGCGTCGTGGGTCGCGACGGCGTCAACCAGCGGAACCGAGCCGTAGGCCTTGGTGTCGTAGTTGCCCACCTCCAGTTTGACGTTGAGCGCCGACCCGGTTGCCAGCCTCGACGTGAGCGCGAACGGGAAGAACGTGGTCTGCTTCCAGGCGATTCCGCCGGGCTCAGTCATGATCGGCGCGATGACGTTCACCAGCTGGGCGAGCGACGCGCTGGTCACCCGGTCGGCGTGCTTCAGCAGCGAAATCATCAGGCTTCCGAAGACAACGGCATCGGCGACGGAGTAGATGTCCTCGAGGAGGCGCGGCGCGACGGGCCAGTTGTCGAGTCCGGTGATCTTGTCGACGTTCTCGAATCGTTTGAGATACCAGACGTTCCACTCGTCGAACGAGATGTTGATCGACTTGTCGCTGCCCTTCACGGCCTTGACGTGGTCGGCTGTCGCGACGACGGATTCGATGAAGTGGTCCATGTTGACGGCGGATGCCAGGAAGCTTCCGAGATCCCCGTCGACCTCCTCGTAGTACGCGTGGCAGGAGATGTAGTCCACGGCGTCGTACGTGTGGGTGAGCACAACGCGCTCCCACTCCCCGAATGTCGGCATCTGGGCGCTGGAGGATCCGCAGACGACGAGCTCGATCGACGGGTCCAGCTGACGCATCGCACTTGCCGTCTGCGCGGCGATCTTGCCGTAGTCGTCGGCAGAGCGGTGTCCGAGCTGCCACGGGCCATCCATCTCGTTGCCGAGGCACCACATCGTGATACCGAACGCGTCCGTCTTGCCGTTGGCGATCCGGCGCTGCGCCAGGGCTGTGTCGCCCGCAATGTTCGAGTACTCGAGGAGGTCGAGTGCCTCGAGGGTGCCACGAGTGCCGAGGTTGACCGCCATCATCAGTTCGCTGTCGACCTTGTCGAGCCAGGACGAGAACTCGTGCAGGCCGACCTGGTTGGTTTCGGTGGAGTGCCAGGCAAGGTCGAGGCGACGCGGCCGGTCCTCTGCCGGCCCAACGCTGTCTTCCCAACGAAATCCCGACACGAAGTTGCCACCGGGGTAGCGAATGGCGGACACCCCGAGTTCCTTGACGAGCTCGATCACGTCTTCACGAAACCCCTCGGCGTCGGCGGTGGGATGCCCCGGCTCGAAGATCCCGTCATAGACGCAGCGCCCGAGATGTTCAACAAAGGATCCGAAGAGGCGGCGATTGACCGTTCCGACCGTGAAATGGGGGTCGACGGTGAGGCGTGCAGTGGACATGGTTCTCTTTCTGAATAGACGGTGATCGATCGTGCCCGAGGGCGATATATGAGGCGGATGCTGCAGCGCAGCTACTCCGGCCAGCTACTTCAGCGCGCCGAGCGACAGACCGCCCTGCCAGTACTTCTGAAGAGCGAGGAAGGAGACCACAAGCGGGAGGATGGAGACAAAAGCGCCCGTGGTGACGAGGTTCCACATCTGTTCTCCGCCGGCCCCGGCATTGGACAGGGCCTGCCAGTTGTTCAGCCCCACCGTCACCGGCAGCAGGTTCGGGTCGCTGAGAACCGCGAGGGGGAGGAAGAAGTTGTTCCAGGTCGCCACGATCGACACGAGAAGGACCGTGACGATGGCGGGCCGCAGCAGCGGCAGGGCCACCTGGAAGAAGGTGCGCAGTTCGCCGGCGCCGTCGACCCGTGCCGCGTCGAGCAGCTCGTCCGGCACGGCGTCCTGGGTCGACACCCGCATCAGGTACACCCCAAACGGGCTGAGCAGCGACGGCAGGATGACCGCCCACATGGTGTTGACCAGGCCGATGTTGCTCATGAGCACGAAGGTTGGGATGACCAGCGCGGTGAGCGGCACCATCACGGCCCCGAGTAGCAGCGAGAAGAACGCGCTGCGGCCGCGGAAGCGGTACTTCGCGAATCCGTATCCGGCAAGCACCGCGAGCACGGTCGCTCCGATGCCGCCCGCGAACGCGTAGAGGAACGAGTTTCCGAGCCAGCGCCAGTAGATGCCGTCCTGGCGCTCGAACAGTTCCGCGATGTTCGAGAACAGATGGAACTCGCTGTCGAACCAGAGGGCTCCGCCGCTGCCGGTAAACAGGCCGGCGGTGTCCTTGGTGCTGGCGACAATGAGCCACCACAGCGGCGTCAGGAAGTAGACGACGAGGATGAGCAGGAAGATGTGGGAGCCAATACGGCGTCCACCGGAGCGGGTCGACTCTCGTCTACGCGCATCCCGCTTCTCCTCCGAGCTCGTTCGCGTCGAGGTGGGAGGGGTCTGCAGGAGCGCCATTACTTCAGTCCGTTCTGCTTGCGGGTGAGGAAGAGGAAGAGGTACGAACCGATGAAGACAACGATGCCGAGAGCGAACGAGATCGCCGAGGCGTAGTTGAACTGGCTATAGGAGAAGGCCAGCGAGTACGCATACATATTGGGTGTGTACGACACGGGTATTGCGCCCTGCGCGACGGCCCGCAGCACCTGCGGTTCCGTGAAGAACTGCAGGGTTCCGATGAGCGAGAAGATCAGCACCATGACCATGGAAGACGAGATCATGGGGAGCTTCACCCGCAGCGCGATCTGCCTCCCGTTCGCACCGTCCAGTCGCGCGGCCTCGTAGATCGAGGTGTCGATGCCCCGAAGCGCGGCGTAGATGATGATCATGTAGTAGCCCGCCCACTGCCAGGTGACGATGTTGACGAGGCTGCCGAAGATGCTGTCCTGGTCGAGGAAGCTGGGTGCCGCCGCGCCGAAAAGTGCGAAGAGGTCAGTAGCCGGGCCGAAACGGGGGCTGTAAAGGAAGCCCCACATGAGCGCCCCGATGACGCCGGGAACCGCGTAGGGCACGAAGATCATCAGCCGCGAGAACTTCGACAGGGCCGTGGTCAGGTTGTCGAGCACGAGCGCGGCCAGCGTAGCAACGATGATCTGGGCCGGGATCATGACGATAGCGAAGCGACCGACGCGACCGAGACCCTCCAGGAAGATCGGATCGGTGAACGCCCGGGCGTAGTTGCCGAACCAGGTGAACTGGGTGCCTGCGGCGAGCGTGCTCGTCTGAAGGCTCATCCAGAAGGCGTAAATCAGGGGGACTATCAGAAACCCCACAAAGACGAGGGCGAATGGTCCGACGAACAGCCAACCCCAGCGCTGCCGGCGCCGGTCCATCACATCGATGCCGGTCTTGCGTTTTACGGGCCGCCGTTTGGTGGGTCTCCCGGCGGGGACGGGCGTTTCTGCTGGTGCAGTCAGGATTGCCATAAGTTTCTTCCTCGAATCTCACGCGGGGTATCGGCCGGCCCGCCGCGCTCTGGGCGAGCCGGCCGATGGGTTCTGCTGTGCTTCTTGCTAGCAGCGAGTCGCTGGTTGCGAGTTGCTGGTTGCGAGTTGCTGGTCGCGAGTTGCTAGTCGCTTACCGTGAAGCCCTGCTCGGTCGCGTAGGTGGTGAGGGAGTCCTGTAGATCGTCGAGGGCCTGGTCGCCATCCTTTTCTCCCTGGACCATCGCGTACAACTCTTCGGTGAGCTGGTCATACGCGTAGTTCTGGAACGGACTGAAGGTTGCGCCCTCGTACCCGGCAGCGGCGTCGAGGAAGACTTCCTTGTTGATCTGCTGTCCGCCGAAGAACGGGTACTCCAGGTTGGCGAAGTACTCCGATTCAAGCATCGGCAGGTACGACGGGAAGAGCGCGCTTTGCTCGACACCGATCTTCCAGGCCTCGTCGGTACCGAAGATGTCCTTGGCGACGGTCGCGGCATTGGCCTTGTCCTCAGCCTGCTCGGTCACGGCGAAGGTGGAGCCTCCCCAGTTGACCTGGACGGGGTTGGTCGCATCCCACTGGGGAAGCGGCGCCGCGCGCCAGACCGCATCGGGGTCGGCATCAGACAGGCCCTGGAGGTAACCGGGTCCCCACGCCGCCGCGAGGTATACCGCGTAGGTGCCATCGACCAGGCTGGTGTTGTAGTCCGCGGTGAACGCATCGTCCGTGGTGACAAGGTCCTTGGTGACCAGGTCGTTCCAGTAGCTCAGCACCTTCTTCGACCCATCGTCGTTGACCTCGATGCTGATGTCGGTCGGCTTGGTGGCGTCATAGACAAACGGCACCGAACCGGTCTGGGCGAACAGAGCCTGGTTGAAGGCTCGTCCGTTGGTGGGGAAGTTGGCGAGAACGCCGCCTGAGCCCGAATCCTTCAGCTGCTGCGCCGCGACCGCGAACTCGTCCCAGGTCGTCGGGACCGTGGTGATCCCCGCCGCCTCGAACAGGTCCTGGCGGTAGAGCATGCCCATCGGGCCACCGTCAACGGGAATGGCGTACACGGCGTCGCCGCTCGACGCATCCTGCCAGGAGCCCTCGGTGAAGTTCGCCTTCACGTCGTTGGCGCCGTACTCCGTGAGGTCAACGAGCGCATCACGAATGGTGAAGCTGGCGAGCACCTCTGATTCGAGCTGGATGACGTCCGGCGCACCAGACCCCGACTCGATGGCGGTCGAGAACTTTGTGTATTCGTCGTTGCCCTGCCCGGCGTTGGTCCAGCACACCTGGACGTCGTCGTGGGTGTTGTTGAAGTTGTCGACGACCGCTTCGAAGGCGGGATACCAGGCCCAGACGGTGACCTGTGCGGCGTCTTCGTTGACAATCGTGTTGGTGCACGAGTCGTCGCCGCCGGCTGAGGCGGTTCCGGATCCGGACGAGCAGCCCGTAAGGATCAGGGCAGACCCGGCTACGAGGCCGAGTGTTGCCAGAAGGGGGGATTTCATGTCGATTGCTACCTCTCGCGGTGATGGGACACCGTTGTCATCGTGGCGCGAGGGGCCGGCGCGAGCGTGCGCGGTCCTCCCGTACCGAGTGCGGGGATGGCTACTGCGGAGAGGACTCGACTGGGACGTAGGGCAACTACGCCAGCTCGAATCCCCGTTGATTCGTGTTCAGTTCTGATTTACAACGTTGTAGGTAAACGTTGTAAAAGTAATGTTCTGAGAAAAGTCACCACCTGTCAAGCAAGATCGTCACATTGATACCGTCACTGTGACCTGAATCAATTTCATGACCCGATTGCATTTACCGGCGGATGTCGGGCTGGGCAGCCTCTGGCGACGTCGACTCCCGTTCGACGACCCGAAACCGCGCGTGGATCTCACGCGGCGCCGTCGCCCCAGTGTTGCCCGCGATGCGCTCGAGCAAAACGCGCACCGCCGTATCTGCAATTTCGTCCCTGCCGGGGTCAATCGTCGTCAGGGTCGGAAGGGAGTATTGCGTTTCGTCCAGGTTGTCGAACCCGATCACCGCGACATCGCCGGGAATGCGATATCCGGCCTCCTGGAGAACCCGCATCGCACCAAGCGCGAGGGTGTCATTGAGAGCGAACACGGCATCGAACTGCACGCCGCTGGCCAGGAACTCGCGCATTGCCGTGGCCCCATTCGACCGGTGCCAGGTCGTTGTGTACGCCAGCAGGGCCGGGTCAAAGGGCACCCCCGCGGCGTCCAGGGCTTCGCGGTACCCGCGGAGACGCAGCCCGGCTGAACCGATGATCTCCCCCTCGTGAGCGCCGACCACCGCGATTCTGGTTCGACCGCTCGCCAACAGATGCTCCGTCGCCGCCCGCGCCGCCTCAACGTTCTCCATGGTCACGTGATCGGTCGGGCCGTCGAAGATGCGCTCCCCGAGCAGAACGAGCGGGTACCCGACATCCAACAGGCCTCCATCAGCGTTGTCCATGCCGAGCGGGCTGAACAACAGCCCGTCCGTAAGCTGGCGCCGGGGGCTCGACAGCAGCTCGATCTCGCGTCGCCGGTCACCCCCGGTCTGCTCGATGAGCACGGTCACACCGCGGCGATCGGCCGCCTTGATCACGGAATCGGCAAGCTCCGCGAAGTAGCTGAGTGACAGCTCAGGCAGCGCCAGTCCGATGACACCCGTGCGTCCCGACCGGAGGCTGCGCGCGGACAAGTTCGGCGTATAACCGAGCTGCTCGATCGCGTCGAGCACCCGTTGTTTGGTCGCCGGCCGGATATGGGGGTAGTCGTTGATGACGTTCGAGACCGTTTTGATGGAGACATCCGCAACCCTCGCGACATCGTGAAGCGTTGCGGCCATGCTCTCTCCTCATCTGGCGCGGCGCGGACCTCAGTGGCTGCGTCGGCGGTGCTGCATGGCGCCATATTACAACGTTGTAGGGAACCGTCGACATCCCGGCCCGGTGGGCAGACCAGAGCGGCGCTGTGCGGGTAGACCCGAGCACCGCCTGGCGGGTATACCAAAGCGCCGCCCGGGCCAGCCTTCCTCCGAGGAGAGAAGTCCGGCACCGAGCGGCGCTTGGGCTATTCAACGAGCTGGGTGGTGAGCCAAGTGGCTCCTAGCTATCTCTAGCTATCCCCAGCTTTCCTGCAGCTAGCCTTCCAACATTGCCGAACTACGACGGCGACGGGTCACCGCGAGCGCCGCACCGAGCGACATCAGCAGCAGCGCCACCAGCAGGGCTGGCGAGGCGTCTACACCCGTCGAGGCGAGCGATCCCGAGCCGGGCTTGGTCGCAGCCGCGCCCGTTCCCGTGGCCGTGATGTCGGTCCATCCGATCACTGCTCCCGAAGCATCCTGCACTGCAAGGCGGTACTCGCCCGCAACCAGGTTCGCGGGAAGCTTGTAGGACACGGTGCCGTCAGCGGCAACCAGCAGCCATGCACTGGTGGTGACACCGGCGGCGGAGTACAGCGAGACGGACACGAACTGTCCAGCGAACTGCGTTCCCACGTTCAAGGTGACCGTCTGGCCAGCGACAACAGTGTCATCGCTCACCGTGATGTCATCCTCGAGCTCAGGAGTGAGGCTCGCCGCGCCAGCGGCAACCGGAGCGTTCGCCGGCATACCGTTTCCGCTACCGCCGTCCGAGCCGGGAACCTCGGGGGTCGGCTCCGGGGTAGGAGTCGGGTCCGGGGTCGGAGCCGGAGTCGGGTCCGGGGTTGGAGCCGGAGTCGGGTCCGGGGTCGGAGCCGGAGTCGGGTCCGGGGTCGGAGCCGGAGTCGGAGCCGGCGTCGGGCCGGGGGTCGGCTCCGGGTCGGGCACGATCGCTGCGAGTGTGAGCGGGACGCGCACCACGGTGCCCGATTCCTTCGCCGTGATCACCAGCGTTACGTTTCCACCGATGTCGGACGGAACCGTGAAGGAGACCGTCGCGGCACCGGAAGCAACCGGGGCCGTGACTGCGGCAGCGGAACTGCCCTCGAACGACGCGGTGACCTCGGTGTTGACCGGGCTACCCAACGAGGTCAGGTTCAGCTTCGACAGTGTCACCGAAGCAGACGTTCCTGCTTCGAGAACGCCGGTCGGAAGACCGGTTACCGCAACGGCACGACGATCGTACGACGGTGCAATCGGGCTGTTCTCCTGGAGGTAGGAGACCCATGCGTCGCGGTCAACCAGACCCGAGTCGCGTGTGTCCGTGCCCTTGGCGAACTCACGGAAGTTGTCGCCGCCCTGGAGAAGGAAGTTGAACGATCCAACTCGGTAGTCGCGAGTCAGCACAATCGGCGCTCCGTCAATGGAGATCGACGTAACTCGGTCGCCCTCGGCGCGCGCGGCGTCGTAGGTGTAGCTGACGTTATCCGAGAGTCCCAGGTTGAGGAACGGACGTGACGGAACACTGCCGTCAGGGTTTCGCTGCCACTGCTGCTCGAGAACGGTCTTGAACTGCGCACCGGTGAGGGTGGTCGTCCAGAGGTTGTTCACAAACGGCAGCACCGCGTTGGCTTCGGCGTAGGTAACTACACCATTGCCTTCGCCCGCCGCCGAACCCGCGTAGAGCAAGTCGGCGCGAATTCCACCGGGGTTCACAACGCCGATCTCGGCACCGCCAACGTCCGGGTCACTGAGGCTGCTCAGCAGGGAATCCGCGATCAGGTTGCCCAGAGTGGACTCGCTCGCACGGTCCTCAACAACCTTTGTCGCGTCGGTGGACGCTCGGGTGATGTCTTTGGTAACAGCGCCAACCGGTACGTTGCCCTGGATCGCTGCCTGTGCGAGCGCAGCATCAACGATCGTCTTGACCTCGGCAACGCGCGGGTACTTTTGTACGAGTACAGCATCCGCCCTGTCGAGCGCCTTGTCGGTGGGTGTGTTGACAATCACCGGGCGCGCGACGTTGCGAGCATCGGAGGCAATGACCTCGCCCGTCGTGACGTCGAACTTGAGCTCGATCTGGCCGATGTACTCGCCATAGCTACCCGTCTGCAGAACAGGACGGGTCTCGCCGGCCGGGGCGTTAGGAATCTGTGCTTCCCACGCGTACTGCTTGTGAGTGTGACCGGTGAAGATCGCGTCTACCTCTGCCGTGGTGTTGGTGACGATGGCAGAGAACGCGGAATCGGTCAGGGCGATCTCTTCTTCCAAGGTCGCTCCGTCGGGCGTTCCCGCGCCAGCACCCTCGTGGTACTCAGCGACGATCACGTCGGCGAGGTCGCCCGCAACAAGACGAGCAGCAACTCGGTTGACGGCCGCGACCGGGTCTCCGAAGTCGAGGGTAGCAACGCCCGCGGGCGACACCAGGGTCGGCGTCTCCTCGGTAACCGCTCCGATTACTGCGACGCGAACGCCATCCACCTCAAAGACGTCGTACTCCTGAAGTGCGGGAGTGGTTGTGCCCTTGAGGTACACGTTTGCACCGAGGTAGGAGAAGTCGGCGGATGCATTGACTCGGCCGGTCAGGTCGCTGAAGCCCTGGTCGAATTCGTGGTTTCCGACTGCGGAGGTGACCAGGTCGAGCGTGTTGAGCACATCGATGGTCGGCTCGTCCCTCTGCGAGGACGAGGCGAACAGGGAGGCTCCGATGTTGTCACCGGCGGAGAGGAACAGCGTGTTCTCTTCGCCAGCTTCGGCGCGCAAACGCTCAACGGTTCCCGCGAACTGAACGGTGTTGGCGTCAATACGACCGTGGAAGTCGTTGATGTTGAGCAGGTTGATGTCGACCGGCTGCGGAATCAGGTTCAGTCCTACGAGCGCCGGGTCGTGGTCCGAGGATCGGAACGCGTTGGGCTCGTAGAAGTTGGTGACGTTGTAGTTGTGACGGCTGTACTCCAGCGCGATCGACTCGACCGAGTTGATGTTCCAGATGTCGACGTCGTTGACCGACTCAACCGCTTCCGCGGAAGCGAAGATGTGGTCGAGCGAGCCGATTGCACCGCCGAAGGAGTAGGTCTCCTCGCCGGTGGTGCTCCCCAGGCTGACATAGCCGGCGGCGGTGAGCACGTCGATCGGGTCTTCCTTGAGGTAGGCGTTGAAGTCACCGGTCAGGAACACGCGGTCGATGCCGGAGCTGGTCTTCATCTCTGCGGCAAAGTCAACGAGGACCTTCGCCTGCGCGACGCGAGCCCGGTTGTATGCGCCCTGCCCGTCGCCCGTGTCGATGTCGGTGTTTCCGGCCGGGCCCGTGCTCTTCGACTTGAAGTGATTGACGATCGCGAGGAACGCGGTGTCGTCGCCGCCGCCGACCAGCTTGAACGCCTGGGCGAGCGGCTGGCGTGCAGTGCCGGTGAAGGCGGGGTCGTTCTTGATGACCGAAGCACCGACGGTTTCGACAACCGCAGGCTTGTAGATGAAGGCCGTGCGGATGACGTCCTCCTGCTGGCCCACAACTGCGGGAGAGCGGACGTACGACCAGGTTCCCGCGCCGGCGGCTGCGTTGAGCGCGGCGGTCAGCGTCTTGAGTGCTTCGTCGCGGTCAGTCTTGCCGAGGGCTGCCGAGTTCTCGATCTCTTCGAGCGAGACGACGTCAGCACCGAGAGCGTTGATCGCGGCAACAATCTTCGCCTGCTGGCGCTGGAAGTCCTCTTCTTCGGCGGCACCGCGAACGGCACAGCTATCTCTAACCGTGACCTTGTTACCCGCGCGGTCCTCGTAGTACCTGCAGCCGGTGAGCTCGTCACCTGTGGTGGAGAAGTAGTTCAGCACGTTGAACGAGGCCAGCGTCGCGTCCCCGCCGACATCGTCGGGCGTGGCGGTGCGGGTGTTGGCGAAGGTCGCAGGCTGAACGGTCGCCGCGTTGGCCCCGGTCAACTGGCTCAGCGGCTGGAAGCTCCACGCTCCATAGCGGTAGTCGAGGATCACCGGGGAGGTGAACGACACGGCCGCACCCACGCGAACGGGGCTCGTCGTGGAGACGTAGGGAAGAGGAGTGCCCTTGATCGCGGCGTTCGTCGTGTAGTTTCCGCTGGAACCGTCATCGAGGCTGATGATTCGGTTCTCGTTGTCCGCGACCATCGCGCGGTATTCTGCGCTTCCTGGTTCGACTACGGCGGTCGGCGTCTTCAACGGCGAGTCGCCCTGAACGATCTGGACCGAACCGTAAGCGTTTGTGCCGTAGGTGTCGGTGACGGTGAAGCGTCCGGTCGGAGCCAGCAGCATTCCCTCGAGCGACTCGCGCTGAGCGGTGACGCTGGGGTAGGCGACGTTAGCCGGAGTCGGAGCGACGACCGACTCGGACAGCACGGTGACCGCTGCTGTGTCCGTGACGGCGAGCTGCGTCAAGGTGGAGGGATAGGTCGTGGCGTTGCTGGTGTACTCAGAAACGCGGCCCGTCACCTCGATGTAGCTTCCGGCCGTGACTGCGGCAACAGTCGCGGCCGAGAAGACGAACACGGCGTCAGACGAAACGTGGGTGGCGAGGTCAATCGCGCCGCCCGTTCCGGGAGTCTGAATGTAGTAACCGTTGTAACCACCGGTCGCGTACTTCGCGGTGACTACACCGCGAGTAGTGACGGTCTGGCCGGCCAGCGGGCTGGTGTCAGTGGTGCCCTGAATCGCGTTGATCGGAACCACCGCGCCGGGCGTCGGCGTCACCGTGGGGGTAGCCGTCGGCGTGCCGGTCGGCGTTACCGTCGGGGTTGCGGTCGGCGTCCCGGTGGGAGCGGGGGTCGGGGTGCTACCGGTGGACCCCTGAGGAGTCGGTGCCATCGTGGTGAAGTCAGCGGAGTTGACGTCTGTGTCGACGGCGGCTGCACGATTAAGCGAAGAGGTGACGGATGCTGCGGTCGCAGCCGTGCCCTCGAAGGTGTTAGAAGTTCCGTAACCCAGAAGGTCCACGATCGCGGGGTTGCCCACGAGCGAACCGGTGGCCGGCGCGGTCAGAGCGGTTGTCTGTGCAGCGAGGAAGATCGTTCCGCCGCCTGCAGCGAACGAGGGGCCGAACGTGGCGTCCTCGGTCGGCAGAGTTGCGCCGTTCGCGGCGTTGGACGAACCCTTGATCAGGTAGTAGCCGCCGGCCGGAATGGTGCCGGTGAGGGCGACAACTCCCGACGGGTCGTCGGTCCGCGTCGCCGGACGGTACTGCAACGACATCCCGCTCAGGTCGATTGCCGCAGTCGTCGGGTTATAGAGCTCAACAAACTTGTTGAGGTAGGTCGCGCCAGCGCTTCCGCCGTTGAGGTAGGCCTCGTTGATCACGACCCCGGTGCCCGCTGTGTTTGCTGAGGCGGGCAGGGCCACCAGCGGCGCCGCCGCTAGTGCCAGTCCCAGAAAACCGGCAATGCCGACTTTCGATCGATTCCACGTTGAAGTCAAGGTATTCCCCCGGGTAGTTGGCGCGCGCACAGAAAGACGCGTCACATATGACTTTCCTATCTAACGCGGGGCAAATTGCCATGTAGTGAACAGAGAGTTTCGAAACGGTAACGGTGAGTGCTCTTTCATGCCCGAGGACATGAGAAAAAGTAGAAGAACGAGGACGACGCACAAAAGACCGGTGTCGGTTCGCCTCGAGGACGAACCGACACCGGTCCTGGATTTACTACACGAGCGTCCTTGCGGACCTAGCCGAGCAGGTCGTGGCGAACGACGATCTCGTCGCGACCGGGTCCAACGCCGATGGCCGAGATGCGGGCGCCGCTCATGGCCTCAATCGCGAGCACGTAGTCCTGGGCGTTCTTCGGAAGGTCTTCGAAGGAACGCGCTCCGGTGATGTCTTCCGACCAGCCGGGGAACTCTTCATAGATCGGAACCGCGTGGTGGAAGTCCGACTGCGACACCGGAACCTCTTCGACCCGAACACCGTCGACGTCGTACGCGACGCACACGGGAATCTTCTCGAGTCCGGACAACACGTCGAGCTTGGTCATCACAAAGTCGGTGACGCCGTTGACCCGGGCGGAGTAGCGCGCGATCGGAGCGTCGTACCAGCCGGTGCGGCGCGGGCGACCGGTCGTGGTGCCGTATTCGTGGCCCTGCGAGCGCAGGTACTCGCCCCACTCGTCGTCGAGTTCGGTCGGGAAGGGACCGGCGCCCACGCGTGTTGTGTAGGCCTTGACGATGCCGATCACGCGCTCGATACGGTTGGGTGCGACACCCGAACCGGTGGCGGCGCCACCGGAAGTCGAGTTGGACGAGGTGACAAAGGGGTAGGTGCCGTGGTCGACGTCGAGCATGGTCGCCTGGCCGCCCTCGAACAATACGGTCTTGCCCGCGTCGAGCGCCTGGTTGAGCAGCAGCCCGGTGTCGGCGACCAGCGGACGCAGACGCTCGGCGTAGCTCAGCAGGTCTTCCACGATCTCGTCGACCGAGATCGCGCGCCGGTTGTAGATCTTGACCAGCAGGTGGTTCTTCTGGTGCAGCGCACCCTCCACCTTCTGGCGCAGGATGTTCTCGTCGAACAGGTCCTGGATGCGGATGCCCACGCGGTTGATCTTGTCGGCGTAGGACGGGCCGATGCCGCGTCCGGTGGTGCCGATCTGGCGCTTGCCGAGGAAGCGCTCGGTGACCTTGTCGAGCGTGCGGTGGTACTGCGTGATCACGTGGGCGTTGGCAGAAACCAGCAGCTTCGAGACATCCACCCCACGGGCAATCAGTGCGTCGAGTTCTTCAAACAGAACCTGGATGTCGATGACAACGCCGTTGGCGATGACGGGAATGACACCGTCCGTGAGGATTCCGGAGGGCAACAGGTGCAACGCGTACTTCTCGTTGCCGATGACCACGGTGTGGCCGGCGTTGTTGCCGCCGTTGAATTTGACGACGTAGTCGATGCGGCTTCCGAGCAGGTCGGTCGCTTTGCCTTTACCCTCGTCGCCCCACTGGGCGCCAATGATTACTACAGCTGGCAAGGGGGATCCCTTCGATTGGGTGGGGATTACACCCCATTCTACTTCGACTGAAGCTGGGCGGTTTCGACGAGCACTCAACAGTTATCTTGCACATCGGTGTGCAAGATATTAGAGTGGGGCCGGTGACACCCACACTTTCTTCCGCTCGCCCTCCGGCCCGAGCCCGCCGCGCGGACGCCGAGCACAACCGCACCGCGATCCTGGAGGCCGCAGCCGTTGCACTCAACCGTGACCCCGACGCCAGCCTGCAGTCGATTGCCGCAGAGGCTCATCTCACCCGGCGCGCGTTGTACGGGCATTTCAGTACCCGCGAAGACCTGATCATCGCGCTGCTGTGGCGCGGGGCATCCCGCATCACCCTCTCCATCACCGCCGTCGACTGTGGCAACAGCCGGATGAGCATCGCCCGCATCGGGTCACGCCTCTGGGGTGAGGTCGAGCATGTGCGCGTTATGGCGCGCTTTGCCGTGCGCGGCCCGTTTGCTCCCATCGTGGCCGAGGCGCTCGCGCCGCTGCGCAGGCTGTTGCTGACCATCGTGAAGCGCGGCATTGCCGCGGGCGAGCTGCGCCAGGACATCTCCCCCGAACTGCTGTCGCGACTCATCGAGGGCTCCGCACTCGCGGTGCTCGACGAGGCGAACCGCACCCCCCTCGGCCGCGACGACGGCGCGCGCCTGGTCATGCAGGCCGGCCTTGCCATGGCCGGGCTTTCCTGGCGCGAGAGCGAACAGACAATCACAGAAATGGACCGCACCCCGTGAGGATCGCGCTAGAAAACGTCTCAAAGGGCGATGCCCTGCCGGAGCTGAGTCTGGCTTTCGAAACCGGCACCGCCACCGTCGTGGGGGTGGAAACCGCGGGACGCCCGACCGTGCTCGGCCTCGTCGCCTCCGGCCGCATGCGCCCAGACTCCGGCAGCGTTCGCGTCGATGGCGCGGTCGCGTACGGCACGATTCGAACCGCCATTGCCTTGGTGGATGCCCCGACCGTGTCCGAGCCATCGGCCGAGATCACGCTCGCCGGGGTCACCGCGGAGGAACTCATGTTTGCGGGCCTGCCCGCCTCCCCGTGGGCGGTGATGCGAACGCTCCGCACCCTCGGCTTTGACGACCATGCCAAGCACGCGATGGGCGACCTGCCGCCGGCGGTGCGGATCAGGGTTCTGGCCGAGCTCGCGCTGCTGCGGCCCGGCGTGCGCGGTGTGGTGCTGACATCCCCCGACCGGCACGGCGGTACCCCAGACGACTGGGCAGAACTCGCGCGAGAACTCGCCGAACGCGACCTCGCGGTGCTCGTCATCGTGGGTCACGCATTCGCAACAGCAGCAGCATTCGCAACAGCAGCAATAGAAGAGAAGCAATCGTGAAGATCCCCCAGATGATCGCCGCAGAGTTCCGGCGGCTGACCGCGACCCGTCTCGCCGTCATCGCCCTCATCGCGCTCACCGCCGTACCGATCCTCTACGGAGGCCTCTACCTCTGGGCCAACCAGGACCCGTATTCCCGACTCGACCAGGTGCCCGTCGCCCTCGTTGTGAGCGACACGGGCGCGAGCGTCGACGGCGTGACCACCAATTACGGGGATGACGTCGCCGACGATCTTCTCGAGGACGGCACGTTCGACTGGTCCCTCGTCTCTGAAGCGGATGCCGCGGCGGGAGTGGACGATTCCACCTACGACTTCAGCGTCACTCTCCCCGCTGACTTTTCGGAGGCGCTCAGCTCCGCCTCGGAAGACACTCCCCACCAGGCGGAGGTCATCCTCACCACCAACGACGCGAACAGCTACCTGTCGACCACCATCGGCGAACAGGCGGTGAAGACGCTCCGCACCTCGATCGTCGAGCGCGTCAATCGGCAGGCCGCGGACAAGTTTCTGGTCGGGCTCTCCGATATTCGGGCGAAGCTCGTCACCGCGGCAGATGGCGCGGCCGATCTCCTCGCCGGAGCAACCACCGCGACGGACGGCGCAGCGAGCCTCGCCACCGGGGCCGCGACCCTGTCGTCGGGCGCGAACGAACTCGCCACCGGAACGCAGAGCGTCGCGGATGGCGCTGCCAGCCTCGCCACCGGTGCAACCACGCTGGCCTCCGGGGCCCAGAGCGTCGCCACCGGCAGCACCAGCGTCGCCACCAACGCAGCGGCCCTCGCCGAAGGCGCCCAACACGTCGCCGACGGCAACGCCCAGATCGCGGCCATCGGCACCGAAGTCGCGACCGCGGCAGATGATGCCATCGCCGACCTGCCCGCGGCCCGGGCAGAGATCCTCGCCATCCTCGACTCGTCTGGCCTCGACGCCGCGACGGTCGCTGGAGTCACGGCGCAGCTTGACGCGCTCGACTCGCAGCTGCGGGCGGGCAACGCGTCCATCCACTCCGCGACGGATGAGCTCAACACGCTGTCGGCGGGAAGCAGCCAGCTCGCCAGTGGCAGCGCGGCCCTGGCTACCGGAAGCGCGAGCGTCGCTACCGGAGCGCAGAGTGTCGCGTCGGGGAGCTCCACTCTCGCATCCGGTGCTGGCACCCTCGCATCGGGGGCGGCGACCGTGGCTAGCGGCAGCCAGAGCGCTGCGGCGGGGGCGGGTGAACTGGCGGCCGGGGCATCCACCCTGTCATCGGGTTTGAATGACCTTCGCGACGGAATCAGCACCCTCGGCTCGGGGCTGACCGACGGGGTAAGCGCGATCCCGGAGTCGACCGAGGCCTCGCGCGCGCTGCAGGCCGACACGATCGCCGACCCGGTGGACGTGAAGAACACCGCGGTGACCGCAGCGGGAACCTACGGCGCCGGCCTCGCCCCGTTCTTCGCGAGCCTCGCGGGATGGATCGGCATCTACGCGCTGTTCCTGATCGTGAAGCCGGTATCGCGCCGGGCAATCACGGCCCTGCACTCGCCGATTCGCATCACGCTGGCTGGCTGGCTCACCCCCGGCATCCTGGGAGCGGTGCAGATGGCCGGGCTATTCGCCGTGCTCGCTTTCGCGCTCAAGTTCGACATGAGCAACCCGGTGGGCGTGTACGGCGTGATGCTGCTCGCGTCCCTGACCTTCGCGGCAATCATCCTGGCGCTCAACCTGTGGCTGGGCAGCGTCGGACAGTTCCTCGGGCTGGTGCTGATGGTGCTGCAGCTGGTGACCGCCGGTGGCACCTTCCCCTGGCAGACGCTTCCCGCGCCGCTCGCCGCGCTGCACCACGTGCTGCCGATGAGCGCGGCCGTCGATGCGATGCGGCAGATCATGTACGGGGGCAACCTGGACTCAGCGCTGTCCGACATCCTCATGCTGCTCGCCTGGCTGGTCGGCGCACTGTTGTTCGCCATGATCGGGACGACGCGGATGACGCATTTCCGCACTCTGCGCGACCTGCAACCGTCGCTGATCGGGTAGTCGGTGCCCGGCGCCCATCGCTGACCGGGCAGTCGGGTTGCAACCTCCGGCCCTGAGGCACCATTGCGGCCGAGGTGTCCCGTTTGGTCGACCGGGCGAGACTGAAGTGTCTCGTCTAGTCGACCGGGCGAGACTGAAGTGTCCCGTTTGGTCGAGCGGGCAGGCGAAGTGTCCCGTCTAGTCGCATCTGATGAACAAATTACGACCAAACGGGTCACTTCACCGCGGGAGCCGCGCCGGATGGCCACAACAGCGACTAGACCTGGCACTTCACCGCACCGGCGGCTCGACGACCGCGCAACGCCCGCGCAACGACCGCGCGACGACCGCGCAACCTCCGCCTCAACCTTTACTCGGGAAAGCGCTTGGCGTCTTCCTCAGCCTCGATGGCGCGCACCACGGTCGGGTCGGCATCGAGCAGGAACGCGTCCAGCCGCTCCACTTCGCCCTCCTCGCCGATCGCGTCGGCCGCGCGGCGCAGCGCGTAGAGCGCACGAAGTACTCCACGGTTCGGTTCGTGCGACCACGGCACGGGACCCTGGCCCTTCCAGCCACCCTTGCGGAGCGCGTCGAGACCGCGGTGGTAGCCGACCCGCGCGAAAGCGTAGGACTCGAGGGTCTTGCCGGCGGCGAACGCGTCATCCGCGAGCAGGGCCCAGGCCAGCGAAGACGTGGGGTGGGCGATGACAACGTCCGAGTGCTCCATCTCGGTGTTGGCGAGGGAGGCGAGCACGTCGGGCTCTTCGGCGAGGCGGGTTTCAGGAAGGCCGAGCAGGTTCGATGTCATGCTGCAACGCTAACCCACCAAGCAGAACACCAGGCAGGTCGCTACGCAGCTCGCCGTGCACACAGCACACAGCAGGCACGTCGCCACGCTGTTCACCAAGCAGGTCAGGCGGATGTCGGGAAGCTCACGTGCTGGGTCACCCAGTTGTGCATCGCCACTGCCGCCGCTGCCGAGGCGTTAATGCTGCGCGTCGAGCCGAATTGGCTGATCTCGACGACGGCGTCGGCGGCAGCGATCGCCTCCAGGCTAAGGCCGGGGCCCTCCTGCCCAAACAGCAGAACACAGCGCTCCGGAAAGCTGAAGGTCTCGATGATGACGCTGCCGGGTACGTTATCGATCGCGATGATCGGCATGTTCTCCCCGCGAGCCCACTCGGCGAAGGTCGCGACCGTGTCGTGGTGAAGCACGTGCTGGTACCGGTCGGTGACCATGGCGCCGCGCTTGTTCCAGCGCCTGCGCCCGATGATGTGCACGGTGTCGGCGGCGAACGCGTTGGCGGTGCGCACGATCGACCCGATGTTCATGTCGTGCTGCCAGTTCTCGATCGCGACGGAAAACGGATGCCGATGCTCGTCGAGATCGGCAACGATGGCTGTCATCGTCCAGTACCGGTAGCGGTCGATGACGTTGCGGGTGTCGCCGTGCTCGAGCAGCTCGGGATCGTACCGGTCTTCCGTCGGTCGCTCCCCCGGCCACGGACCCACGCCATAGGTGGTCAGTTCGTGGGTGTTGGCGCCCGGAGCGACGGCGGCCACGCTGAACTCGGCGGCCACGCCGGACACGGCCGTCTCGGCGGGATGGGTAGCGGGCACGTCAGTCACCTCCCAATTCTCCCGCACTTGCCGGGGTGCCGTTGGCGCGAGGACTCGCGGGCCGCGTGACGTGGCCCCGAGACATCCGCCCACCAAAACGGCGACAGCCGCGCGGACTGTTAATCTTCGAAGATGACTGAACTCGGGTGGGACCCCACCGGCCCCAACCTGCTCGTGCACGGCGACAATGTGCGGGCACTCGCCGAGCTTCCCGATGCGTCGTTCCAGCTCGTCTACATCGACCCGCCGTTCAACACCGGGCGCACCCAGACGCGAACGACCACGACGACCGTGCGCTCCGCGAGCGGCACCCGAGTGGGGTTCGGCGGCAACACCTACGAGAGCGTCAAGGGCCTGCTCTACTCCTACGACGACGCGTTCGCCGACTACTGGGACTTTCTCGAACCCCGGCTGGAGCAGGCGTGGCGGCTGCTGAACGACACCGGCACGCTCTACCTGCACCTCGACTGGCGCGAGGTGCACTACGCCAAGGTCGTTCTCGATGCGCTGTTCGGGCGCGAGAACTTCCTCAACGAGATCATCTGGGCGTACGACTACGGCGCCCGGTCGAAGAGCCGCTGGCCGTCGAAACACGACACGATCCTCGTCTACGTGAAGAACCCGAAGACGTATTACTTCAACAGCACCGAGGTCGACCGCGAGCCCTACATGGCGCCGGGTCTCGTGACGCCCGCGAAGGTCGCGCTGGGCAAGCTGCCGACGGATGTCTGGTGGCACACCATTGTGTCCCCGACCGGCAAGGAGAAGACGGGCTACGCGACGCAGAAGCCCGAGGGGATCCTCCGCCGCGTCATCCAGGCGTCGAGCGCCGAGGGCGACTGGGTGCTCGACTTTTTCGCGGGCAGTGGCACGACCGGCGCGGTGGCCCAGAAACTCGGCCGCAGGTTTGTGGTGGTCGACCAAAATCCCGATGCTGTTGAGATCATGACTAAGCGCTTGGGGAAAGGCACCCGCTCGGTACTATTGCCGCATGAGTGATCGCAGCGAAATCGAATGCTGGCTGACCGACATGGACGGCGTGCTCGTGCACGAAAACCGCCCTGTGCCTGGGGCCTCCGAGCTGCTTCAGCAGTGGCGCGACGAGGGCAAGCCCTACCTGGTGCTCACCAACAACTCGATCTTCACCCCGCGTGACCTGAGCGCACGGCTGCGTGCCTCCGGCCTGATCGTGCCGGAGGAGTCCATCTGGACCTCCGCCCTGGCGACCGCCGACTTCTGCAAATCGCAGATGCCGGGCGGCTCGGCGTTCGTGGTCGGCGAAGTCGGCCTCACCACCGCCATGCACGAGGCCGGGTTCATCATGACCGAGACGGCACCCGACTTCGTGGTGGTGGGCGAGACCCGCAACTACTCCTTCGACGCGATCACCAAGGCGATTCGTTTGATCGGCGCGGGCGCGCGATTTATTGTGACCAACCCGGATGCCACGGGGCCAAGTCCCGAGGGCCCTCTCCCAGCCACCGGCGCCATCGCGGCGCTCATCACCAAGGCGACGGGACGTGAGCCCTACATCGTCGGCAAGCCGAACCCGATGATGTTCCGCTCGGCGATGAACAAGATCGGCGCCCACTCGGAGAACACCGGCATGATCGGCGACCGCATGGACACCGACATCATCGCCGGGATCGAGGCCGGCCTGCACACCGTGCTGGTGCTCACCGGAATCAGCGACCAGGTCGAGATTGATCGCTACCCGTTCCGTCCGAACGAGATTCTCAACTCTGTCGCCGACCTGCTCGCCAAGGAACCGGTCGAGAGCGACCTCTAGGCCGTCAGGTCACTGCCGGCTGCGCAAGTCACCCCTGCTGTGCGGCCCACTCCTCCACCCGCGCCGCGCTCTCCTCCTCGGAAATGTCCTCCACGCGGGTCATGATCGACCAGCGCACCCCGAACGGATCGCGCACGCTCGCGTAGCGGTCGCCGGAGACAAAGTTGGAGAGCGGTTCGCGGATGACGGCGCCCGCCTGCTCGGCCCGCGCCACCAGGCCATCGGCGTCTGGCGTATAGAGCCCGATCGAATAGCAATCGTCCTCGCCCGCCGGCGCCGCAATCAGGTGGAAGTCGGGATTCACCTCGCCAAGCTGCAGCCGGCCCTGCCCGAAGTCGAGTTCGGCGTGCACCACGATCCCTCCCATCTCCGTGCTCGCAACGACCCGCGCGCCGAAGACGTCGCGGTAGAACGCGATTGCGTCGCCAGCGCCGACGACCGCGAGGAAGGGTGTCAGGCTCGTGAATCCGCGCGGGATTCCACCGTTGGTGTGCTGCCCCGTAGCTGCGCGGTTTGGTTCGTTGGCGGATGTCGCGGGCATGGTGTCTCCGCTCGTCTCAGTCACTGTGTTCTCAGTCATGGCATCACGGTAGGCCGACCGGACCGCCGCGGTCTTGTAAATTCGCGACAGGCTTCAAGCGCCACAGGCTTCAAATGAGTGCTCCCCCGTCCCTAGACTGATGTGGTGACCAGTTCACTCGGGGGCATCCTCTACCCCGCCTCACTTCCGACGTTCACCCGCCTGCCTCCGCCGCCAGCGCTCGAAGACCTCGTGGCGTGGTTCTGGATCCCCGAGTGGCACATTCCGCACGGGCGCATCTCCCGGCAGGAAGTCATCGCGTATCCGGCCTCGAACTTCGTGATCGAACCCAACATTGCTTCGTTCGTCGGGCCCACAACGCGGCGTGGGCATCGCGACTTGATGGGTCGCGGGTGGGCTGTCGGGGCGCTGCTCCTGCCCGCCGCCGTGCCCGCGTTCACGGATGATCCGGAGGGTCTCCGCGACGACGCTCTTGCGCTCGGTCTGCCCGAGCTGCGCGCCGCGGTGGACGAGAGAATGACCGGAGGAGAACCCGACCTGACCAAACAGGGATCCGACCAGACCGAAGAAGAAGCCGACCTGACCGAAGACAAAGCCGACCCAGGAGTTCGCCGCGTACAGGCCGCAACGCTCGTGGGGCAGTGGCTTCAGGACCGGGCGCCAACGCCGACCGACGAGGCGCTTCTGGCGAACCGGATGGTTGCCCTCATCGGGGGTGATTCTTCGGTGCTGCGAGTCGAGGATGCGGCGGAACTGCTCGACGTGTCATCCCGCACCCTGCAACGCCTCGCGAAACGCTACGTGGGCCTGCCACCTTCGGCGCTGATCCGTCGGCGACGGCTGCAGGAAGCCGCTCTGCGGTTGCGGACTGAACCCGAGACCGATCTCGCGGCGTTGGCCGCCGACCTCGGGTACGCAGACCAGTCCCATCTCGCGAACGAGTTCCGCCAGGTTCTCGGTTTTACGCCCAGCGGCTACCGTCGATCGCAGCCTGAGAGGTAAGGCCCTGGACGGCCGGTGAAGGATTAGACGGCCGGTACTCGCAGATCGCCGGGGATCGCTTCGCCAGACGTGCGGTCGACGAAGCAGAAATAGGCGCGGTTGCCCGCGTCCCAGTCCGTGGCATTCGCGGGGTAGCTCGAGCTGAGTTCGATGTCTGCCATGACTCCGGCCGCCCCGTAGTTCAGCACGGTCGGTTCGCTGCAGAGGGCCGCGACCTCCGCGGCGAGCACTTCCTCACCGGGGTACGGAACCGCACCAGCCTGCGGCAACTCTCCCCGCACGAGCAGCTGTGCCGCGTGCTCCGCGTCGCAGGCGACCACGGTGAACTCTTCGGCCCACGCCGATTCAAACGGCTGAACGCACTCCCCGCCGAGGAGGTCGGCCCACTGGTACTCGCCCGGTGCGACGGGCCCCGAGGCCAACTCCGGCTCCGAGGTGGTCGCGGGTGCAGCCGTCTCCTCGGATGAATCGTTCGCAGTCACCGATTGCTCTCCGAGCCGTGCGGCGAGGAGGAAAACTGCGACAAGAACAAGCACGACGATCAGACCTCCGACGATGCCGAGAAGGATCTTCTGCCCGCGAGGCATCGGGGGATGGATGGCGGATCGTTGGATGCCGGCACCGGACGTAGGCGGTGCTGCAGGCAACTCGGGGAGACGTCGCTCGGTGCCCCTACCCGCGAACAGGGTGTCCATCTCTGATGGCGGCGCTTGCTTGGCTGGCGATTCCTGCTTGGCCGGCGATTCTTCGGCGTCGGCAACCTCCGACAGCGACATGGCCTGGGTCGAGATCTCCGCGGGATTCGCCGGCGTCGCCTGATCCGCCGCTTCGCCAGCCCGGGAAGAAACCGCAGCAGCAGAAGAATCGGCGGAGGCCGCAGCAGCGCCCGCCGCAGCGCCCTGCGTGGGTACGGATCGCGTCCAGGCGGGATTGACCTTGCCCGAGCCCGACTTCGCCTCGGCTATCTCGTCCATCGACATTGCTTGGGTGGCAAGCTCCGCGGTGAAGGGTCGGCGCTCGGGAGCGGGCGGCTCAACCAGTGGCGGCGGACCGCTCGGCGTCGGCGGCTTGGGCGCGGGTGCTGGCTCGGGCTCTGGCTCCGGCTGGTGCTCGGGTTCGGGCTCCTGCTGATGCTCAGGTTCGGGCTCCTGCTGGTGCTCGGGTTCGGGCGTCTGCTGATGCTCTGGTTCGTGCGTTGCGGAAATTGGCGCGGCCGTGTGGCCGTCGTCGCGCGGGTCCGCCTCACCGCGAAGTTCTGCATCCGCACGCGGTTCCGAGTCGCGCGGGGCGTGCTCTTGATCCGCGGAAGATCCGTCATCGCCGCCAGACGCGTGCTGATCCACTGCGGGGGCCGGCCGCGAATCGCCGGGCGTAGCTCCCGCCGCTCCTGCCGCCTGAGCTGCTCCTGCTGCCTCCGCTGCCTCCGCTGCCTCCGCCGATCCAACGGGCCCAACGGTTCCAATGGGCCCCACGGGCCCAACGGGACCGGCAGGCCCACCGGGAGATCCCGGCGCGCTCTCGTCCGCACGCCCGGCCCGTATCAGGGATGAGATGTCGATCGCGGTCGTCGGCGGGGCGCTGGAACGGCCCGGGCCACGCGGACGCATCAGGGGAGCCGGAGCGGCCGGCTGCTGCGGGGTGTCCGCGGGGTCGAAGGTGTCACTCACTGGGGTAACCCGAGATCGCTCAACCCAATCGCGTAGTAGTACGGATATCCGGCTGCTTCGATGATTTCTTTTGCCCCCGTGTTGCGATCTACCACTACGGCAACTCCGACGACCTCGGCGCCCACTTTCTTCAGTGCCTCGATCGCCGCGAGGGGCGACCCGCCCGTGGTGGACGTGTCTTCAAGAACTACGACCCGCTTGCCTTCCAACTCCGGCCCCTCAACCTGGCGGCCGCGGCCATGGTCCTTCGGTTCCTTGCGCACCACGAACGCGTGATATCCCTTGCCCAGAGCAACGCCCTGATGCAGGACGGCCGCCGCAATCGGGTCGGCTCCCATCGTGAGGCCACCCACCGCGTACACGTCGGGAATCTCCGAAATCAGGTCGACCATGACCTGCCCGATAAGGGGCGCGACGCGATAGTCGAGACTCACCTTGCGCAGGTCAATGTAGTAGGAAGCCTTCTTGCCGCTCGTCAGAGTGAAGTCCCCGTGGAACACGGCGGTCTCGGAGATGTGGGCAATCAGCTGCTGCTTGGTCGTGTTCACGCCTTCCAGAATATCGAGCGATGCCGCGAGGCCCTATTCGGGGTACACAACCGTCCCAGAAAAGAGCACTACCGTTGGTCCCATGCGTGTAGCCACCTGGAACGTCAACTCCATCCGCACTCGAGTGGGGCGCGTCGTCGACTGGCTCGTCCGCGAGGACATCGATGTTCTCGGAATGCAGGAAATCAAGTGCAAGCCGAACCAGTTTCCCTTCGAAGCCTTTGCCGACGCCGGCTACAACGTCGAGCTCCACGGACTGAGCCAGTGGAACGGCGTCGCATTTGCGAGCCGCATCCCGATGGAAGACGTCACGATTGGTTTTGACACAGCGCCGGGCTTCAGCAAACTTGCCTCCGAAGCCGCCGCGCCGCCGCTCGAGGCGCGGGCAATCGGCGTGACCGTGCAGGGCGTGCGGCTGTGGAGCCTCTACGTTCCCAATGGTCGCGAGCTCGGCGACCCGCACTACGACTACAAGCTGGCCTGGCTCGAAAAGCTGGCTACGCAGACGCGCGGCTGGATCACTGCGCACCCCGGCCAGCCCCTGGCCCTCATGGGCGACTTCAACATCGCACCCCTCGACACTGACGTCTGGGACATCCGCCTGTTTGAAGGAAAAACCCACGTCAGTCAGCCCGAACGTGACGCGTTCACGGCGCTGCTCGATGCCGGTCTCACCGATGCGCTGCGCTCGCGCGGCATCGAGGGGTACACCTATTGGGACTACCAGCAGCTGCGTTTTCCCCGTAACGAGGGAATGCACATCGACTTCATCCTCGGCTCGCGCGCGTTCGACGACCTCGTCGCCGGCGGCCACATCGACCGCAACGAGCGCAAGGGCGACGCCCCGAGTGACCACGTTCCGGTGGTCGTCGACCTGGATCTCGAGTCCGAGGACGACGACGACCGTCCCATGATCTTCTAGCCGGCCCGCTTCTCGCTGCGCGCTTCTCGCTGCGCGCCTTTCGCGGCGCGCTTCTAGCCGGCCGCCGTGTCAGGTCAGCTGAGCAACAGCGCGACGACCACGAGTGCGGGGATCGAACCAACCGTCGTAATGAGCACGGCGTCTCGAGCGAGGGTCTCCGAGCGCTCGTAACGCTGGGCGAAATTCAGCACGTTCTGCGCGCTCGGCAGGGCAGCGAGCATGACGACCCCAAACAGCTCGTCATTCTCGAGGCCGAAGACAAACCGCCCAAACAGCCAGGCAACCACCGGCATGATCACCAGTTTTATGGTGGAGGCGAGCATCACATCGCGCCGGTTCGTGCCCGCGGCCAGGATCTTCTGGCCATGTAAGGACATGCCGAACGAAATCAGCACCAACGGAACCGACGCGGCGCCAACGATGCGAAACGGCTCCATCACCGGGTCCGGCAGCGTGATATCCGTGACGGATAACAGCACTCCGAGCGCTGACCCGATGATGAGCGGATTTTTGACCGGCTGCAGCAGAATCCGCCTCAGCGACATGCCGCCGCCCGTCGACACATCGAGGAGTGTCAGGATGATGGGGCTCAGAACGAGAAGCTGCAGCAGGATGACGGGTGCCGACAGCGACGCGTCACCGAGCACATATACCGCCACAGGAATACCGATGTTGTTGGCATTTACATATCCGGATGCTGCGGAGCCGACTACCACGTCAGCAAGGGTCCGGCGCCACAGAAAGACCGCGACGACCACAAACAGCAGGCAGGAAGTCACCGCGGCCACCGAGGAGACCGCGAGCACCCGCGAGAACAGCGTGTGCACGTCCGCTTCCGCCAGCACGGTGAACAGCAGGCACGGCGACAGCACGAAGAACACCAACCGGCTCAGCACGTATCGGGAGTGCTCGCCGAGGATTCCGATTCGGCCCACGATGTAGCCGATGAGGATCACCGCACCGATGATTCCGAACCCGACCAGCACTCCACCCATCACTCCAGTCTGCTGCACGCGGTGACGGGCGCGTGCCGACCTCGGCCAGCAGTTGTCTCGCAATTGGTCAGCCTGCGCTGTACAGTCGTTGCATGCTGACCAGCGCACCCCGTCTAGACGTGATGAATCGACTCGGTCGCGCGATGGCGGACCCGACCCGCTCGCGCATCCTGATGAGCCTTCTCGATGCACCCGCATACCCGGCCGAGATCGCACGGGATTTGCTCCTCACCCGCTCGAATGTGTCGAACCACCTGAGTTGCCTGCGCGGCTGCGGCATCGTGGCTGCGGTACCCGAAGGCCGCCAGACGCGCTACGAGATCGCGGACCCGCACCTCATTCGTGCGCTCAGCGCGCTCGTCGACGTGGTACTCGCCATCGACGACGGGGCCGAATGCGCGGACGAGAACTGCGACCTCCCCCTGTGTTGCGGAACCGGCGCATGACCGAAAGAGCGGAACTTTCCGGCCGCGCTGCGGACGCGGGCCGCCCAGCTGAGCCCGGCCGCCCTGCGGAGCCCCGTCGCGCCCTCAGCGTCGACCGCCGGAAGCTGCTGCAGCGGCGCATCCGCATCATCGTCGCCCTCACCATCAGCTACAACGTCATCGAGGCGATCATCGCGCTGAGTGCGGGTACCGTCGCCTCTTCGTCCGCGTTGGTTGCGTTCGGGCTCGACTCGATCGTCGAGGTACTTTCCGCAGGCGCGGTCGCGTGGCAGTTCGCGACATCCGACCCAGAAAAGCGTGAAAATGCGGCCCTCCGAGTGATCGCTTTCTCGTTCTTCGGCCTGGCCGCCTTCGTGAGTGTCGACGCGTCCCTGTCGCTGTTCGGCCTTCGCGAACCGGAACACAGCCCCGTGGGAATCGTGCTCGCCGCTGTCAGCCTCGCGGTCATGCCGCTGCTCAGCTGGTTCGAACGCGTGACCGGAAGGGAGTTGGGTTCGGCGTCGGCCATCGCCGATTCCAAGCAGACCCTGATCTGCAGCTACCTGTCGGCGGCGCTCCTGGCGGGGCTGCTTCTGAACACGCTGCTGGGTTGGGCCTGGGCCGATTCGGTGGCGGCGCTCGTGATTGCCGGTTTCGCCGTGAAGGAGGGGCTCGAGGCCTGGCGAGGCGACGCCTGTGCTGTGCCGGTCGCCGCCCTCACCGGAGAGCGCGACGTGGAGGCGTGCGACTGCTGCTGAGGCGCCCCGCTACGCCGAACCGGGCACGAGGAGCCCGGACTCATACGCCGCGATCACCAGCTGGGCGCGGTCGTGGGCTCCGAGCTTCGACATCATGCGGTTGACATGCGTTTTGGCCGTCTGGGGCGAGATGACCAGGTCGGCGGCGATTGCGGCGTTGGAGTGCCCTCGGCCGACCAGCAGCAGAATCTCCCGTTCGCGGTCGGTCAGGAGCGCCAGCTCGTCGGGAATGAGTATCGCCGACTTGCTCGCCGGCGTGACATACCGGTCGATCAGCGCCTTGGTTGCACGGGGCGAAAGTAGTGCATCCCCGGCGTGAACGGTATGGATCGCGTTCATGAGGTCGCCCGCCTCCGTTCCCTTGCCGATGAACCCGCTCGCGCCAGCGCGCAACGCCTGCAGCACGAACTCGTCCTCTTCGAACGTCGTCAGGATCACGACTCGCGTGCCCGCCATTTGCGGATCAGCGCAGATTGCCGCTGTGGCCTGGATCCCGTCCATCACGGGCATCCGGATATCCATGAGCACGATGTCCGGCCTCAGCTCCCGCGCCATCGCGACCGCTTCCCTGCCGTCGGCTGCTTGCCCAATGACGCTGAAGCCAGGCTCGTGAGAGACCAGCTCCGCCACGGCGGTGCGGATCAAGGCCTGGTCGTCGGCGAGCATCACGGTGATCATGTGGTTTCTTCCCTCAGCGACATCCATGCGTGCAACAGCACGGCTGATGCCACACTACCCAGCTGCACTGGTCGCGGCCGATGCCTTCCGGCTTGTGTCGATGGCGGCATCGATGGCAGCAGCGATGGCGGCAGCGGCGGCTCCCGTACGCTGGTGCCGAGGTGAATATGCCAAGACTGGTCGAGCACGGACAACGGCGCGCGGAGATACTGGAGGCGGTATGGCGGGTCGTTCGGGCACGCGGGCTTGAGCAGACGACAACGCGTGCAATCGCCGAAGAAGCGGGTTGTTCACTGAGCGTTCTGGCTCACTATTTCGGCGGCAAAGACGAGATCATCCTGAGCGCACAGACGGCGGTCTACGAGCGCATCGTGCAGCGCGCGTTCCGGCTCGGCGGCGATCTCTTTGGTCTGGCCGCGCTGGAGCAGGCGCTGCTCGCCGGCCTTCCGCTTGACGAGGAACGCGTCGCTGACGCCCAGGTAACGGTCGCGTTCGCCAGTGCCGCACTTTCTCGACCCCTGCTGGCGGACGCGCGGCGACGCTCGCACCACGAAATTCGCAGATTGCTCTACGGCTGCCTCGCTGAGGCACGCGAACTCGACGAGCTGGGCGACGGCGTCACGGACTCAGACGTGGTCGACGAGTTCATCGTGCTTGTCGAGGGCATCGGCCTCTTCGGCCTTCTCGACGGCCCGCCCGACAATGGCATGAACCGGCGACTCACGCGCCTCGCCTCCGACTTCGTCGCCCGGCTGCGTCGGTAGTCCGCCCGGGCCGCCGCGGGAGCGCGCCCGACTGCCACGGGAGCGGGCACGGCTGCCGCGGGCGCCCACGCGCACGCGTGCCTATGCGTCGGCGGAAGGCTGCGCACCGAGCGAAGGCTGCGCGGCGATCACCGAGCGGTACCAGTGCCAGGAGTCCTTGCGGGTGCGCTCCAGCGTGTCGCGGTCGACGTGAACGAGCCCGAACCGTTCGTCGTAGCCGGCCGCCCATTCATAATTATCGAAGGCCGACCACACGTAGTAGCCACGGACGTCAACGCCAGATTCGATCGCTTCGCCCACAGCGCGCAGGTGCGCGTCGAGGAATCGCACTCGTCCCTCATCGTGCACGGCCCCGTCTTCTCCGGGCGCCGGGTCGTGGAATGAGGCCCCGTTCTCGGTGATGATCACGGGAGGAAGGGCCGGATACCGCGCGTTCAGTTGGATCAGGATGTCGCGGAGGGCGTCGGGCACAACAGCCCAACCGAAGTCGGTGCGCCAGTCGGCATCGTAGGCGACCGGGGAGAAGGGCATCCCCTCTGGTACGTCGACTTCGAGCACCCCGGCGTAGTCTTTGCCCGCTTTCGGGGCCTCGATGCTCGTTGGTTCGTAGTAGTTGACGCCGTAAAAGTCGAGCGGTACGGAGATGATCTCCAGGTCGGCGGAAATCTGGGAATTGGTGCCCGGCATGAGGGACAGGATGTCATCGGAAGGGTACCGGCCGAGCAGGAGCGGGTCGGAGAACGTCCAGTTGGTGAGCGTCGAGAAGGTCTCCGCCGCGACCAGGTCTTCGTGTTCCTGCGATGCCGCGACCACCGGAAAGTGCTGGCTCGCGACCCCGACCGCGGTAGCACCGGCGGACCGCAAGGCCTGCACCGCGAGGCCGTGCCCGAGCAATTGGTGGTGCGCCGCAGGCAGGGCGGCCATGCCGAGACCACGCGCGGGGGCATGGTCCGTGAGTGCGTAGCCATACAGGGTGTGCACGTTCATCTCGTTGAGGGTGATCCAATCGGTGACCCGGTCACCGAGCCGCGCGGCGACCACCGCGACGTAGTCTGCGAAAGCGGAGGCTGTGGCTCGCGACATCCACCCGCCTTCGTCTTCAAGGGCCTGCGGGAGATCCCAGTGGTACAGCGTCGGCACCGGGCGCACACCGCGTGCGAGCAGCGTGTCGACGAGGGAGTCGTAGAAGTCGAGACCGCGCGGTTCGACGCGACCGACGCCTTCTGGCAGGACCCGCGGCCAGGAGATCGAGAAACGGTAGTCGTGCGCCCCGCTATCGGCGATGTGGGCGACGTCTTCGGCCACACGGTGATAGTGGTCGATGGCTACGGAGGCATTCTCGCCATGCCGGATCGTGCCCGGCCGCTTCTCAAACGTGTTCCAAATGCTGGCGCCCTTGCCGTCAATGTCTGCTGCGCCCTCGATCTGGTGGGCGGCGGTCGACATGCCAAAACGGAATCCGGCGGGCAGGAGGGGAAGGTGGTTCACGGGGGGCCTTTCGTGGTGGAGATGGTCGCGGTAAAGCGTCGCGGTCACGAGGATCGCGGTTTGGAGGCTGGCGGTTCGGCTAGGTGATCGAGCGCACTCGCGACAGGGCGACGAGGGCGAGAAGAGCGATGACGGCCACCGCTCCATAGAGGCTCGGATATCCACCGAGCATGGTGACGACCGGAGCCGCGAGGACGGGCGCGAGAACCTGCGGGAGGGCGCTGGCCACGTTGGCGACACCGAGCATGGTGGCGCGGGTGCCCTCAGCCGGCAATACCTGCGTCATGATCGCCATGTCCACAGACACGTAAGCTCCCCAGCCAACGCCGATGAGCACGGTGGCCACGAGCACGGCGGTCGTGTTGGGTACTAGCGCCATCACGATGGAACCGCCGGCGAGCACGACCGCGCCGACCACGACGAACGCCCGGCGCCGCTGCCAGCGATCGGACAGCACGCCGCCGACACTCGCGACAGTTGCGGCGACGAGCACATTCACGAGCGTCAAAATAAGCACCCAGGTTCCGGGCTCGTCGACGCCGACGCCGTCGGCGAGGAAGTAGTACAGGTAGAGAATCACGAGGGCGTTGACGAGGTTGAGCAGCAGCCTCACGATCCAGGCCCACACAAAATCACGGCTGGGCCGCAGTCCGCGCGCGAAACCTGCGGCCAGAGCGCCCGGCGGCCGCGGCGGAGTTGGTGCCTCGGCTTGGAGCATCAGAGCGACACCCAGCGCGGGAACTGCGATGGCAAGTGCGAAGTAGCCGATGCTGCCTTCTCCAGCGAGAACGGCGACGGCCGTTCCTGCAACAACTCCGAGGGTTTGAGCGACTCCAAAGAGCGACCCCACGAGGCCGCGCTGCCGTTCAGGGACGCCGTCCGCGATCATGGCCGCCAGCGCGGCGAGCGGACCGCTGAGGCCTAGCTGCACGATCACCCACCCAACGGTCATCCACGCAACATCCGTCGCGACCCCGAGTACGACCAAGCCCACAACCCCGACCGCAGTGCCGGCAAGGAACACCGGTCGGCGACGACCCCACCTGCTGGGCACCCGGTCGGACACAACGCCCCAGAGGGGGTTCGCGACCAGTGCGACGAGCGCGCCGTACGCAGTGACCATCGCCAACGCGAGTTCTTTGCCCCCGTCACCGGCAAAACGGGCGCTCTGGGCAGGAAGCAGAATCTGGATGGGGCCGAACCAGCCCGCCGCAACGCCGACCATCGCCAATACATAGGCCACGATCCAGCGACGTGAGACGGCTGGGGCAGCCTTTTCCGCGCCGTCGGTGGTCGATGCCTCGACGCTCACGACCGGGCCTGTTCCCACATGGTGACGTACGCCTCGGCGCCGCTCATCAGGTCAGCGCGCAATGCCGGGCCGTCCGTTCCGGCCTGCTTCACGAGGTCGGCGACCCAGTCGGCGTAGAGCCCGTATTGCGCCACGCCATCGATGTTGAGGTCATAGACCTTGCTGCCATAGGACTGCTTCTGAAAGACCACACCGTTTGGAGCCGTGAACGGATACTTCAGCGGCGATGCCGCTGCGTTGAGGCGGGCGGGCGCTTGCGGGGCGAGACCGTTCACGTCGGACCCGTATCCGTAGCCCGTGATCTGCGAGCCGTTCGGCAGAGCGTTGTTGGCGCGCCATTCGCTGACGAAGTCTGGTTCCCCATTTCCAGCGTCTGCTGCGGCGTAGGCGTAGCTGGCAACGAAGCCGCCGAGCCCGATAACCCGGTTGACCAGGGCGCGGTCAGCCCAGGTGTGCACCGAGGCGACTCCCGCGTAGTCCACGGCCTCGGCCATGTCGAGCACGGCCTTTGCTGTCTTTACGCCCATGTGATCAATGTGGATGATCATGCCCCGGTCCATCATCTCCTCGATCAGGTGTACGCCAAGCGCGGTGAGACCCTGAGTGTTGCAGATCGGTCCGGTCGGGTACACGGGCAGCACCGTGCCAGCGGGAGCGCCTGCCACTCCCCCTGCGAGGAAGTTTGCGATCCCGTCGTTTGTTATCGGCTGTTCATTGTCAGCGGGGCCGGTGCAGCTTGCCGCACGCCACCAGTGACCGGTGCTGATGTAGTTGCCGACGTTGATTGCGGCGCCGGTCACCCCGGCGTCGAATCGGGTTCCACCGAACGCGTTGTCGAATTTGTGCACCGGGTAGAGACCACTGACGCCGAGTGCTTGCAATTGGTCGAGGCCGTCGTCGATGTCATCTTCGCTGCACTGGGGTACACCGCTGATCTCGCGGCAACCAAACAATTCTGAGTTCTCCACGCCGATGGTCACCGCCAGTTTTCCCTGCGCGGCGATCGTCCTGACCTGTTCGGGTGTCTCAGCGATGCGGAACCAGCCGAGTCCCGGCCCTCCGTTCTGCGCGTCGATGTAGTCCTCCATAGCGCTCAGGTACTGGGCCTGCAGCAGAACTTCGCCCATCTCATCGCAGGGGTGATCCCTGCTCGGGTAAAGCTCGCAGATCACCCGGTTGCCCACGAGAAGGGTGTTCATCACGCGCAGTCCGCCGCGCCAGGCGCGCTCGATCCCCACGTAGTAGGCCTGCTCGTGCAGGAGACTATTGTCGGTGGGCCAGTCGGTGAAGGTCGGCCATCCGTCTTCTGACGAGTCGAGGGGGTCGGTGCCGCCGATGAGCGCCTCGAAGAGGGCTCCTGGAGCGAGCGTGCCGTGCGAGGCGCATCCCGCGAGGGCTACGGACGGACCGCCCTCGGCAAACGAGGAGCCGCAGTGCATCTGGCCGCCGAAAGCCTCCGCCGCGGTTATGTGGGCGTGGGCGTCAATCAACCCGACGAGGTTGCCGGCCGAGTCAACCGCCGGCGCGGAGGCACCGGTCGCCCCCACGGTGACGCCGGGCGGGGTGAAGCACCCGGTCGACGGTGCGAGCTGAATCGTGGATGGCGCGACGGCGAGGAGTCCTGACCAGCTGCCGAGCGCCTGCCCGGTTTCGGTGTTCGCCACGTGGTAGCCAGCAGAGTCCTTGGTGACAGTCCAATCGGCGCGGGCACCGTGCTCGGTACCGCCGAGCACCTGGTTGATCACGGCCATGTAGAGCAGTTTTCCATCGGAGTCGGTGATCGTGTATCGACCAAGCTGGGTTGCCTCGAAGCGGAACGGCTTCGCGCTCGCGATCGTGGCTGCGGTTCCGTAGCCGAGACTGTTCTGCGCAACGTAGCTGGCGGCGATCGGAGAGGCCCCCTGGTTCGCCACCCGCATCGAGTAGCACCCGCCATCGAGCTCATAGGCCGGCGTTGGGACGGCGGCTGATGTCGCCGTCGCAGAGCCTAAAAGAGTCAGTGCGACCAGGGCCGCAAGAGCGGCTCGAGCTTTCCAGCGTCTGGATCTTGTCATCGTCGTTTCCCCTGTGTCCGATGGTGCAGAACTCCGTTGATGGTTCATATGATCTAGGCGCACACGCTACAAGATGATCGCCCAACAAGACGCGATCGAAACATGATGTTTACACAGAGAAGTTTCCTGTCATTCAAACGTGGCTGGTCCGGCAGGTTCCACCCGCATGCGTGGATCATTTGAACCAGAAAGCTTCAGGTTCCTTCGACGAGCGGCCGCGGCAGGCCCTACGATGTGCAGTGCGGCGTACAAAACCTGGTGCGCAGCACCAGCAGCCTGGGGAGCCATGAGAATCGAGAACACGACCGGTGTCGGCGCGTTAGCAGTCATTACGGGCGCCAGCTCGGGCCTCGGTGCCGAGTTTGCCCGCCGCTGGGCGCACCGCGGCTACGACGTCGCGTTGATCGCCCGGCGCCGCGACCGACTCGACGACCTGGCACGCGAACTCGAAGCGAACGGCACCCGGGTGTTCGTGCTGCCCGCGGATCTCTCTGACCCAGAATCCGCCCATCGCCTGGCCGCCATGATCGCCGACACCAGCGTGCCGGTGCGGGTGCTCGTAAACTGCGCAGGTTTCGGCACCGCCGGCGCCTTCGAAAACGAGGACGCGCGGCGGATCGCCGACGAGATAGTGGTGAATTGCCTGACGCCGACCCTGCTAACCCGATTGCTGCTTCCCGCGCTCACCGCGGCTCCCGGAGGCGCACTGGTCAACGTGTCGAGCAACGCCTCCCATCAGCCGCTTCCCGGTATCGCCGTCTACGGAGCCACGAAGGCGTACCTCACCTCGCTCACTGAGGCCATCTGGCAGGAACAACGGGGCACCGGGCTGAAGGTCCTCGCGCTGTGCCCCGGGCCGACCGCTACCGAGTTCTTTGACGCCGCGGGTTCCGACGCATTTGCCGTGGGCTCTGTCGCGACTGTCGGCGATGTGATGCGGGTCGCCTTCGCTCACCTGGATCGCGACAATGCAGGGCCAACCGTCACCGTCGGCCTGCGCAACCGCATCACGGCACTCGCCGTCCGCTTCGCCCCCAAGCGGATGACGCTTGCCGTCGGAGGCAAGCTCACCCGAGGAGGAACACACGGCTCAGAGCCAGTCGCAGCCCGCCAGGCCGGAGGCTAGCCAGTTCCGGTCTAGGCAGTCTCGGTCCAGGCAGTCTCGGTCCAGGCAGTCCCGAGGCTAGCCCTTCCCCGGGTCATGGGCGTGGTTGCCGAACGGTAGCCATGCGGTGAAACGGAACACCGGACCCGGGCCGGACGCGGTCTCCATCCTCCCCCCGACAGACGCCACCCGCTCACGCACCCCTGTCAGCCCGAACCCGCTACTTTCGTCGCCTGTCGTCGAGGCGAGGGGGATGCTGGCGGGCCGACGTAGCGAGTGAGATGACGTGTCGGGACCCACCGTGTTGGTGACGGTGATTGCGACCTCTCCCGGCAGGTACTCGAGATGCAGAAGTGCCGATTGGTCGGCGCCGTGTTTGTGCGCGTTGGTGAGCGCCTCCTGGAGAATCCGGAAGCCGACGACATCGGATGCCCCCTCGGCAACAACCGGCGTGCCAACGACCCGCACTTCGAGCTGCAGGCCGCTCGCACGAAAGCTGTCGACCAACGTATCCAGTTGGGCAAGGCCCGGTGCGGGGCCGAGGGAGCCGGCCGCGTCTTCCTCTATATCGGAGGAACGGAGCACGTTCAGCAGGCTGCCGATCTCCCCGAGGACCCCGCGCGCTGCCCGGCGGATCGTGGCCAGAGAGCGCTCAGCGTCTTCGGGGCGCGCGGGAAGCGCCTGAGATGCGACGCCGGCGTGCAGGTTGATGACGGCGATTTGGTGAGCCAGCACGTCGTGCAGGTCGCGCGCGATGCGAATCCGTTCCTCGGCCACTCGACGCCGCGCCTCCGACTCCTTGGTCTCCTCGGCCCGGCGGGCCCGCTCGGTAATGGCGGAAATGAACTCTCGCCGCGATCGGCTGGCGTCACCCGCGGCGGCCGCGAACCCCACGAACGCGAATACCTGCAGCGTCGCGCGCAGATCCTGAAACGGCGTATCCAGAAACAGCAGGTTCGCTGCGGACAGAACCGTCGCGCCCACGAGCGCCAGGACCAGCGTCCACCGCCTGCTTGTGAGGTTGCCGACCGCAAAAACACTGACCAGCGTGGCCAGGATGTAGGGCACGACCGGCCCTCCGACGGCGACACCGACAAACGAAAACGCGAATACGGTGGATGCCGCGAGCCTCGGATAACGGCGTCGCAGCAACACCGCGCCGAGCGCCCCGCCCACCGTCACGGCGGATCCGACATCCGTCCACGCTGGATTGCCCATTCCCATCGGGAGCAGGGCGGGGAGGCCGAGAAAGAGCAACACCGCGACATCCAGAAACCACTTCGGCGGATGGAGAATTCGGAATGGCTTGGCCGAGGTGCGTGTCACGACACCTCCCGGGTCAGCTCGTCTGGCCTCAGTTCCTGAAGCAGCAGGACCATTCTGCCAACCGCGGGCATCAGGATCGTCCTCCCAGCGCGGGCCGCTGCAGTACCGCGGTCGTGGTACGTGCACGGTCGGAGCCGCCGGTTGTGGTCCGGCGGCGGTAGCTCCAGGTTGCCACGAAGGGTTGACGACACACGAGATCGAGGCGGGAAGCATTGATCTCACACCCGCCAGCCACCGAATCCACCACTGCAGCAAGTGCAGCAACTGCCGCCGCTGCACTGACCACACAGCACCCGACCCTTAAGGAGACGCAATGCCCGTCCCAGTGCTCGCAGCCCGAGATGTCCACAAATCGTATGGACAAGGCGCCACCCGGTTCGATGCCCTCAAGGGCGTGTCGCTCGACGTCCACGAAGGGGAATCAGTCGCCATCGTGGGCAAGAGCGGGTCGGGCAAGTCCACCCTGATGCACCTGCTCGCCCTGCTCGATAAGCCAACAATCGGCGCGATCGAGCTCAGCGGCCGGGATGCAGCCGCCCTCAATGGCGCCGTCCTCAACAAAACGAGGAACGCGACATTCGGCTTCGTCTTCCAGCAGTTCTTCCTGACACCTGGCACAACCGTGCTGGAAAACGTAACCCTTCCCCTGCGCATTGCCGGCGTGCGAGGTGCGGAACGAAAGCGCCGTGGAATGGCCGCGCTCGCCCAGCTCGAACTCGCAGACAAGGCCAAAAACAGGGCCACAGACCTGTCCGGCGGACAGAAGCAGCGGGCGGTCATCGCGCGAGCGCTGGTCAACAACCCCAGCGTCATCTTTGCCGACGAGCCCACCGGAAACCTCGATTCGGCCACAGGCAAGGTCGTCGAGGACATCCTGTTCGACCTCAACCGCACACACGGCATAACCCTCATCATCGTCACCCACGATGAGGATCTCGCCGCACGTTGTGACCGCCGCATCTACGTGCGCGACGGCCTGGTCGTCGACAGCCTGACCCCGACAATCCAGAAAGAAGCCCTCGCATGAACGCTTTCGACCTGATCCGCTCGGCCGTCGGAAACAGCCTCCGCAGCAAGACCCGCACGCTCCTCACCGTGATCGCAATCTTCATCGGTGCGTTCACCCTCACACTCACCACAGCCGTCGGCACGGGCATCAACAACTACATCGACAGCACAGTCTCCGCCATCGGGGCGAGTGACGTCATGACCGTCACCATCCCTGCGGAAGACAGCAACCCCCTCGCGAGCTCTGGGCCTGAGGAGTACGACCCGGGTGCGACGGTCGTGGGTGGCGGAATGGGCCCTTCCTCTATTGCACTGACGCCCAGCGACATCGCCGCGCTGGCGGATGTCGACGGAGTCCTCAGCGTCGACCCCGCGATCAGCGTGACCGCCGACTATGTGCAGTACGGCGATGGATCCCAGTACCAAGCTGCTATCGGAAGCTTTATTCCGGGAATGAGCATCGACCTCGCCGCGGGCGTTGCGCCCGATATGACGGCCACCGACTACGAAGTCGCACTGCCGGTGTCCTTTGTTGAGCCGCTCGGCTACGCCGGAAATGACACCGCGATCGGGACATCCATCATCATCGGCCTCACCAGCGCGTCGGGCGTTTCGAGCACGGTCACCGCGACCGTTGTAGGTATTGCCGAGGCTCCGCTCGTGGGCAGCGCCTCGGTGATTCCCAACGAGGCGCTGACTCAGGAACTCTATTCCGTGCAGAGCGCGGGACTCACTGAAGCGCAGGCGGACAGCTACGCAGCCGCCACCGTTCGGTTCGACGAAAATGCCACCGAGACCGAGATCAACGCGCTCAAATCTGACCTCACCGACCTCGGATACTCCGGCACAACGGTCAGCGACCAAATCGGTTCTTTCCGCACGGTGATCGATGCGATCGTGCTTGTTCTCAACGGATTCGCAATCATTGCCCTGTTCGCGGCAGGTTTCGGCATCGTCAATACTCTGCTGATGTCGGTGCAGGAACGTACCCGCGAGATCGGCCTGATGAAGGCAATGGGAATGGCGGGGAGCAAGATATTTGCTCTGTTCAGCTTTGAGGCAATCTTCATCGGCTTTCTCGGCAGCGCGGTCGGAATCGGTGCCGCAATGCTTGCCGGTCTCGGCATCAACACGCTGCTCGCAGGCGGCCTCCTCGCGGATCTCCCGGGTTTGACTCTCGTGGCGTTCGACCCGGTTTCTACAGCGGTGATTGTGGTGGCCGTGATGGCGATTGCATTCATTGCGGGAACCATCCCCGCCCTCCGCGCCGCACGCCAGGATCCCATCGAGTCGCTGCGGTACGAGTAGCGGGATTGACGTTATGGTCCGACCGCCTCCGCGGGCGGAGCCGCACCGTCACCGGATCATCAGTATGACCGTGCTGTTTCCACAATCCCGCGCACGAACGGCACTCAACGCAACAAACCCGCGCGAAACGCAAACAACTGGTGACTTTCCGTCAATAAGCTGGCTTAACACGCCGCTTCGCGTGGTCCCAGCAGACGGAAGGCTCGCCATGACCGCACTCACGACGCCCCAGACCATCGTTGGAGAGCCTGAAGTGGTCGAGGACGCAGCCGCGAACGCCATGAACGTAGCCACCAGCGAGCTTTGGCTTGGACTGAAGGGCGCAGCCGATGGCATCCGCAGGCTTCAAGCCCACGATGGGAGCATCCCCGACGCCGCGCAACATTCCGATGCTCGGCGCCACTGCGAGAACATCGCGACGCGGCTGGCGGCCTTCGCACGGGTGTTTCCCCACGACAGTGCCTACTTGCTCGCCGCCGCCGCCGACTTCGGGCGCTGGGCCGGCACCGGATTCGGGGTGCCGGACTTCCTCGACGCCCTACTCGCTTTTCAACCCCAGCAGAATCGGGTCGACGGGCTGCGCCATCTCGTGATCTTCCCGATGTACACGCAGAACGGCAGCACCGACCGGCTCGTCGAGGCGGTCTTGGTCGAGGTGATCTGGCCCGACTTCGTTGGCGAGCTCGAGGCCGGCGACTACTCAAACGCACTGTTCGTACCGATCCGGTTCCTCGATTTCACCGACGGTTACAACACCAACTCGGCGGTTCTGTTTCCCGAGAGCGTCGCAATGCGCGCGATACCCACCTTCACCTGGGGCGCCATCTTCGCTGACCGCGAGGCTGCGCGCTTCCGGCGAGTGCTCCGCGAGGCATCCGCAATTACGCGTCTCGAATTGCCTGCGGCGGCAGCACGGTTACTCGAAGACCAGGCACTCGCTGAGGAGACCTTCGTAATGTGGGACCTCATTCACGACCGCACCCACATGCGCGGAGACCTGCCGTTCGACCCCTTCATGATCAAGCAGCGCATGCCGTACTTTCTTTACTCACTCGAGGAGTTGCGCTGCGACCTCACCGCGTTCCGCGAGGCCGTCAGGCTGCAGAGAGCGGATGCCACGGACGAGGTCACCCGCGACCGCGCCATCCTCGTGCAGTACGCAGTGATCTTCGACCGCATCTTTCGGTTCGCCATCACTGGAACCCGCGTGCGCAACTATGACGGCCTCGGCGGCCAGTTGCTGTTCGCGTGGCTGCACCAGCACCACGTACTCCACTGGACCGACACCCAGCTCACCATCGACTGGGACGGCGTGCCAGACGCGGTGCTCGCGCTCGGGCAGCGGATCGACGACCTCTATTGGCGCTCCATCGACCGCCCGAAGGCGGCGCATTGGCTCGCCGCCTACGATCTCGTCTCCGAAACGCTCACCCCGCACCCCGCATCACGGTGGGCTGTGCGCGACATCCCGCTCGAAGGTCCGCCTCGAGGGCTCACGGACGCCGTGATGGACGACGAGTTTCCGCTCTCGATGTTTTACGAAGCCCTGCACAAGAAGATGTCACCGGTAATCGAGTCGACCGCGGGGATCACCGGGGTGCGCGGATGATCGGGCGCATTGTGGTGATCGCTGGCGCTTCGAGTGCGGCGGGCCGGGCGGCAGCGTCAGCGCTGAGTGCACGCGGCGAGCGCGTGGTTGCTGTGGGGTCCAACGCGGATCGATTGCGGGATGTCGCGGCCGCCGCCCACTACGTCTGCGACCTGTCGCGGGCAGAAGACGTGCACGCGCTGGCAAACCAGATCCGCTCAGAAGTAGGAGCACCGGATGGTCTCGTACACCTCGTCGGCGGTTGGCGTGCCGGGCAGGACGAGGAGGGGTGGCTCTGGCTGGAACGCCAGCTGGTCACCACGCTGCGCAACACGACACTGGCATTTCGCGACGATCTTACGGCCTCCCCGGCCGGGCGGCTCGCCGTGGTCAGTGCCACCGCGGTCGACTCACCCACCTGGTCGAACGCGAACTACGCCACCGCGAAAACGGCGGCCGAAGCCTGGGTGGCTGCGATCGGGTCCGGCTGGGCGAAGGCAAACACGGCAGCGGCAGTGCGGTTCGTGGTGCGCAGCATCGGCGACGGCGACGGCGCCACTTCCGTCACGACGCTCGCGGACGCCATCGCGGGCCTGTGGGATGCACCCGCCTACGATCTCAACCGCGCCCGGGTCTACCTCACGGGCAGGTGAGGACGGGCAGGTGAGGACGGGCAGGTGAGGAAGGGCAAGTGAGGACTGCCAAGTGAGGACACGCGAGTGAGCAAGAATGTGGAGGTGAAACTTCATAACGCCAACGACCGCCAGTTCGCCAGCGACAACTACGCGGGCACCCATCCCGAGGTGCTTGAAGCGCTGGCGGAGGCAAACGGCGGGCACCAGGTTGCGTACGGCGGCGACGTCTACACGGCGCGACTGCAGGAGGTCATGCGGGAGTTGTTCGGTGCAGAAACCGAGGTGTTCCCGGTGTTCAACGGCACGGGCGCCAACGTCACCGCCCTCACCAGTGTGCTGCCCCGCTGGGGTGCGGTAATTGCGACATCCGTTGCTCATATCCACACCGACGAGGGCGGAGCACCCGAGCGTGTCAGTGGGCTGAAGTTGCTCACGGTCCACACCCCGGACGGCAAGCTGACTCCCGAACTCGTTGACCAGGAGGCCTGGGGGTGGGGCGACGAGCACCGCACCCAACCGCTCGCGGTGAGCATTACCCAGCCGACCGAGGTGGGGACGGTGTATTCGGTGGACGAGATCCGCGCGATCGCCGACCACGCCCACGCACGCGGCATGGCGCTCCACATGGACGGCGCCCGGATCTCGAACGCGGCAGCCGCACTCGGCGTGCCCATGCGCGAGTTCACCACTGACGCCGGCGTCGACATCCTGAGCTTCGGCGGCACGAAGAACGGGCTCATCTTCGGAGAGGCAATCCTGGTTCTGAACCCGGCCGTGAGCGAGGGCCTCCCCTACCTGCGCAAGCTCAACATGCAGCTCAGTTCCAAGATGCGTTTCGTCAGCGCGCAACTCATCGCGCTGCTCACCGACGACCTCTACCTGCGCGCGGCGACCCACGCCAACGCAATGGCCGCTCGTCTGCGCGGCGCACTCGAGCGGGCGATCGCCGACGGATCGATCACAGGGCTCACGTTCAGCCAGCCGACCCAGGCCAACTCGGTCTACGCGGTGATCAGTAACGATGCCGCGGATCGCATCCGGGGACGGGTGCGTTTCTACGACTGGGATCGTGCGTCGGGCGAGGTGAGGTGGATGACTGCGTTCGACACCACCGAAGACGACGTCGACTCCTTTGTCGCCATCGTCACCGAGGAACTCGCGCGCTGATCGTGCTGTGAGCCGCCCTCGCAGCTACGGCCGCAGCAGCACCTTGGTGGCGCGTCGTTCGTCCATGGCGGCATAGGCTTCCGCGACCTCGGCGAGGGGCAGCTCGAGGTCGAACACGAGCCCCGGGTTGATAGCTCCGGAGAGCACCTCGGGCAGCAACTCCTCGATGTAGTTGCGCACGGGCGCGACTCCACCGTTCACGCCGACGTTCGAGCCGAACAGGTCACGGATCGGCAGCACCGGGCCGCCATTCGGTACGCCGACATAGCCAACGGTTCCGCCGGGGCGGGTCGAGCGGATCGCCTGGTCCATCGATTCCTCGGTGCCGACACACTCGAGCACGCAATCCGCGCCGATGCCGTCAAACATTTCCTTGATGCGCTCGACACCCGCGTCGCCGCGCTCTTCCACGATGTCCGTCGCTCCGAACTGCAGCGCAATCGCCTGCCGGTCGCTGTGACGCGACATGGCAACGATGCGCGATGCCCCGAGCCGCTTGGCGGCGAGAATCCCGCAGAGTCCCACGGCCCCATCCCCCACAACCACGACGGTGCTTCCTGTCGTGACGCCGGCAGACACCGCCGCATGGTGTCCGGTTCCCATCACGTCTGCAAGGGTCAGCAGGCTGGGGATCAACGACGGATCCGGCTGGCCGGGCGTCGCGACGAGGGTGCCGTCGGCGTGAGGCACGCGCACCCGTTCCCCCTGGGCGCCGTCGGCGAAGTCGCCGTTGCGGTCGTCGGCCCCCCACCAGCCGCCGTGCAGGCACGAAGTGCTGACGCCGTTGAGACAGTTCGCGCAGGTCATGTCGCAGACATAGAACGGCGCAATCACAAAGTCACCGACCTTGATCTTCGACACGTCCGACCCGACTGCTTCGACGATGCCGATGAACTCGTGTCCGATGCGTTTGGGCTCGGCAACCTCGGCCACGCCGCGGTACGACCAGAGGTCGGAGCCGCAGACGCAGGCGGCAACAACGCGCACGATGGCATCGCCACCGCTGTTGGTTCCGGCGGTCAGGATCGGGTCGGATACTTCTTCGATACGCACGTCGCGTTCGCCGTAAATAACTGTTGCAAGCATCCATCGAGTGTATTCCGCAGGATCTGTGCGCCGCGTGTGACCTTGCGTGACGCTCGTCGCTCCGCGATCAGCTGCACTGCTCGTAGCGTGGGACAGTGACATCCACCACGCCAGCAAACACAACACCCGCCAGCACAGCGCCCATCTCGGAGCTGCTCGTGGAAACCCGGCGCTAT
Organism: Glaciihabitans tibetensis; assembly: GCF_003003265.1. Lineage (GTDB taxonomy): Bacteria > Actinomycetota > Actinomycetes > Actinomycetales > Microbacteriaceae > Glaciihabitans > Glaciihabitans tibetensis. Next base: position 237,179 of record NZ_PVTL01000005.1, on the reverse strand, counting down.
CCCGCACCGGCGGCGATCGCGCAGGCAGCCAACGTCGGCGCAGAGACCTGGGCGCAGGCCGCGCTCGACCCGGTGGCGTTCTGGGCGCAGCAGGCAGCACGACTCGACTGGGCAGAACCGTGGCACACCGACCACACCTGGCAGCCGGCGCTTGGCACGGATGGCACGCTTCGTCCGCCGAAGGCCGAGTGGTTTGTCGGCGGCAGGCTCAACGTGGCAGTGAACTGCGTCGACCGTCACGTCGACGCGGGCCTCGGTGACAAGGTCGCCTATCACTTCGAGGGCGAGGCCGGCGATACCCGCACGCTCACTTTCGCCGACCTGCAGCGCGAGGTCAGCCGGGCCGCCCACGCCCTGACCGAACTCGGCATCGTCGCCGGTGACCGCGTGGTGGTGTACCTCCCCGTGATCCCGGAGACCGTCATCATCACCCTTGCCATCGCCCGCATCGGCGCGGTGCACTCCCTCGTGTTCGGCGGGTTCAGCGCCGAGGCCCTGAGGTTCCGGGTCGAAGATACGGGCGCGAAACTGCTCGTGACCTCAGACGGGCAGTTCCGCCGCGGCAAGGCCGTCGCCGTCAAGGCACAGTCCGACGCTGCGGTTGCCGACCAGCCGACCATAGAGCACGTGCTCGTGGTGCGTCGCACGGGCGAAACGGATGTCCCGTGGACCGACGGACGCGATGTCTGGTGGCACGACGTGGTCGACCGACAGCCGGCTGTGCACGATCCGCAATACTTCGACTCGGAGCATCCGCTCTTCATCGTCTACACCTCGGGCACCACGGGAAAGCCGAAGGGACTCGTGCACACGAGCGGCGGCTACCTGACCCAGGCATCGTGGACCCACTGGGCGTCTTTTGATGCGAAGGCGGATGATGTGCACTGGTGCACCGCGGACCTCGCCTGGGTCACCGCGCACACCTACGTGCTCTACGGCCCCCTGTCCAACGCAACGACCCAGGTCATCTACGAGGGAACGCCGGACACCCCGCATCCCGCGCGGCATTTCGAGATCATCGAGAAGTACGGGGTGACCACGTATTACACCGCCCCAACGCTGATCCGCACCTTCATGACCTGGTTCCCCGACGGGCTGCCCAGCGAGCACGACCTGTCGAGTATCCGGCTGCTGGGCACCGTCGGCGAGTCGATCAACCCGGAGGCCTGGGTCTGGTTCCGGGAGAACGTGGGTGCAGACTCGGCACCGATCGTCGACACCTGGTGGCAGTCGGAGACGGGTTCGGCGATCATGGCTCCACTGCCGGGAGTCACGACCCTGAAGCCCGGCTCGGCAAGTCGCGCACTTCCCGGGCTCGTCACCCGGGTCGTCGACGACCTCGGCGAGGACGTTCCGCCAGGCGCCGGGGGCTACCTGATCATCGACGGAACGTGGCCGTCGATGGCCCGTACGGTCTGGGGCAACCCGCAGCGGTTCCTCGACTCGTACTGGGCGCGCTTCGCCGACCGCGGCTACTTCTTCTCGGGCGACGGCGCCAAGGCGGATGCCGAGGGCGACATCTGGGTGCTCGGACGGGTGGATGACGTGATCAACGTGTCCGGACACCGGCTGTCGACCATCGAGATCGAGTCGTCACTCGTCGCGCACCCGCTGGTCGGCGAGGCCGGAGTTACCGGAGCAAACGACGCCACCACGGGCGAGGCGATCGCGGCCTTCGTTGTACTGTCCCGGCCGCTCGGGGAGGGTGAAGACATCGCAGCGATCCTCCGCGCGCACATCACCCACCAGATCGGCCCGATCGCCAAGCCCCGCGAGATCGTCGTCGTGCCTGACCTGCCCAAGACCCGCTCGGGCAAGATCATGCGGCGACTGCTCCGCGACATCGTCGACGGTCGCCCGCTCGGAGACTCCACCAGCCTGCAGGACTCGACGGTTCCCGGCCGGATCGCCGAGATCGTCGCCGCCCGCTGAGCGCTCGGCGAGCACGCGCAACTCACAGAGCCCGCGATCAGTTGCCCGCGACCCGGTCTTTCGCCTCGGTCGCGGACTGGGTCACATCGTCCTTGGCTGATGCGGTCTCCGACTTCACGGCGTCCACCGCGTCGGTCGCGACACCCTTAACGCTTTCCGCAGCATCCGTCGCCGGGCCACGCAAATTCTCCGCGACCTCCTTCGCGGCATCTGTCGCCTCGTGGAGCAGTGGTTCGGCAGCCTCCTTCGCTGACGCGGCCAGCTCCTTCTCCTTGTCACTGGCCGGAATCAGCGAGGCGACGAGTAAGCCAACACCGAACGCGATCAGCCCGACCGCGAGCGGGTTGCCCTTTGCCTGGTCGACCGCCTTGCCGGGTGCGCCGGTAACCCCATCGAGGCCGGATGATGCGGAATCCTGTACATCGGACACCACACCCATCACGCGGTCCTTGGCAGAGCCAAACGCGTTCTTCACTTTTGCCTTCTCGCGATCCACAATCTTCGACGGGGTCACCTTGTCGGCCAACGCGTCGACATCGCTGCCGAGTTCGTTGCGGGTACGCTCAATGTCGGCGCGGATCTGGTCGGGGTTGTCGCTCATCGGTTTTCCTCATTCTTTTTCAACGTTTCAGGGATCTTCTTCAGCGAGTCCACGGTCTGGGGCGCACCCTGGACCGTCTTCATTTCCTTCTTGCCCCGGAGGTACAGCACGAGAGCGATCAAGCCCCAGATTGCGGCCACCACGACGGCGGACCAGCCGTTGTCAATCAGATGCCCGAGCCCCCACCACAGGGCAATGGACAGGAACAGCACGGCCATAAAGCCCGCGTAGCCCGCACCGCCCAACAGCCCGGCGCCTTTACCCGCGCGCTTGGCCGACTCGGTCAACTCGGCCCGTGCAAGAGCAATTTCCTGGCGCATCAGGGTCGAGAGGTCGCGGGTCACCTCCGCAAGGAGCTCTCCGAGGGATGTCCGCGCCGCCTTATCCTCGGACGGAGTGGGCGCGTCGGTCACGGTCGACGCTCCCCACGGAGGGGGTCCGTCCCGAGCGGGTTGGTGCCCAGCGGGTCGGTGCCCAGCGGATCGGAACCGAGCGGACGCCCGGCCACGAAGCCGGCATCACCGCCGACCCCGGTCACCGTCGGCGGCGTTCCACTGACGGGCGGGGCGGCAACATGGGTCGCCGGGGACGTGGCGCGGCGCGCGGTGGATGACGTAGACGTCGATGGGGCGGATGCCGCGTCCGAATCATCATCGTCGCCGCCAGACACCAGGGACCGAGTGAGGCGCCCCGCGAGGACTCCCGCTACAGCGGCGAGACCGATAAAGGTTCCGGGCTTGCGGCGCGCGAAGTCCCGCACATCGTCGAGTAGCGTGCCCGGGTCGCGGTCCTCCAGCCAGGACGCCACGCCGCTGGCGCGGCTGGCGACCTGCTGCACGAGGTCAGCGGCCACTCCGCCGCCGTCGGAGTTGTCAGCCATCGACTTGAGCTCGTCGCTGAGGGTATGGAGGCCTGCGGCAGCGCGTTGCTGCTGGGCACCCGCCTGTTCCTTCAGCTCGCTGGAGGTCTGCTTGAAGAGGTCCTTCGCCTGCGTCTTCACCTCGCCGGCGACCTTGCTCGCCTCCTCCTTCGCGGTTCCCGCGACCTGCTGGGTGGCTTCCTTGGCGTCTCCCGCAACGTGAGACGCCTGCTCCTTGGCCTTCGCGCCCGTGCCCGAATCAGAACTCGAGCCGGACCCGAAGCCCGAGCCGACGCCCGCGCTCGCGCCCGATCCGGAGTCGAAGACGACCGGCGGCGAGGTTCCTGCGGAGGCTGGGGTTCCCGGCGTGGCGCCGGCCGGAGGCACTGGTGGGTAACTGTTAGACATCTTTGTCCTTCTCTGCGTCCGTTTTTTGTTGTTTCAGGAGGTGCGACCGTTTCGCACCCTTGTGCACTCGAGGCACCGCGACATCCACCGCGCCTCGAGAGTTTTTGGTTGTCAAAGCGAGCTGGGGGGCTAGGCCATCCACCGCGCCGTACTCGTCTGCGCTGACGTTCTATTGAGCGCGGTACCGTCGCGAGACCGCTAGGGGTTGACGGTGTATCGGGCTGGGGCTACTTTAAGGGCGCGAAAAATACCCCGGACTGGGCTGGATCGTCAACCCCCAGAACGCGGGATTCCGTCCTCGCAGGTAAGGGAACCGGGACACACCTTTGTCACAGGCAGCTGCGTCGCCGACTCGGCGCGAGAAGGCGACAACCGGCCCGCTGCCTTTCCGTCCATCCTCGGCGACGTGCTCCGCATCGCGCCCGTCTCGCAGTCCTCGGGCGCGGGGCGGCCGGACGTGAATCCAGCCGCCCCGCAGTCGGTCAGGCGACCGGCACGTCGCTTCGCTCGACCGTGAGCGCCTCACCGAAGACGTCGAGGTCGACCCGCACGACGTCGCCGTCGCGGATCTCCCCGCCCAGCAGGCCACGGGCCAGCTTGTCGTCGATCTCGCGCTGCATCAGGCGACGCAGCGGCCGCGCGCCATAGATCGGGTCGTAGCCACGCTCGGCCAGCCAGCTGCGCGCGTCAGGAGTCACCGCGAGCGTCAGTCGACGGTCGGTGAGACGGCGGCCGAGCCGGTCGACGTACAGCGACACGATCTGGGCAAGATCCTCGGCGCTCAGCGGCGAAAACACCACGATGTCGTCGAGCCGGTTGACGAACTCGGGCTTGAACGCCTGGCGCACGAGCAGTTGCACGGCCTCGTTCTTCTGCTCCCAGGTGAGGTCTGGGTCGACGAGGTACTGGCTACCGAGGTTCGACGTCATCACCAGGATCGTGTTTCGGAAGTCGACCGTGCGACCCTGGCCATCGGTCAGCCGCCCATCATCCAACACCTGCAAGAGAACATCGAAGACCTCGGGGTGCGCCTTCTCGACCTCGTCAAGGAGGATGACCGAGTAGGGACGCCGCCGCACGGCCTCGGTCAGCTGGCCGCCCTGCTCGTATCCGACGTAGCCGGGGGGCGCTCCGACGAGACGCGAGACGCTGAACTTCTCGCCGTATTCGCTCATGTCGATGCGAACCAGGGCCTTCTCGTCATCGAACAGGTACTCGGCGAGCGCCTTCGCCAGCTCGGTCTTGCCCACGCCGGTCGGTCCGAGGAACATAAACGATCCGGTCGGACGATCGGGGTCGGAGATGCCCGCGCGCGTGCGCCGAACGGCCTCGCTGACCGCGCGCACCGCCGTTTTCTGCCCGATGAGGCGGCGACCGAGCTCGCCCTCGAGGTTCAGCAGCTTCTCCGTTTCGCCCGCCAGGAGCCGGCCCACCGGAATTCCGGTCCACGCGGCGATCACCTCGGCGATGTCCTCACCGGTGACCTGCTCGCTCACCATCCGCACCCCCTCGAAGGGCTCGGCGCTTTCGGCCTCGGCCAGCGCGCGCTTCACGTCCGGAATCTGCCCGTACAGCAACCGCGATGCCTTCTCGAGATTGCCCTCGCGCTGGGCCCGCTCGGCCTCCATCTCGAGATTGTCGAGTCGCTTCTTCAGTTCACCGACCTTGTTGATGGAGGCGCGTTCCTTCTCCCAGCGCTCCTGAAGGCCGGCAAGCTCGGTGCTCTTGTTGGCCAGGTCGTCGCGGAGGGTCGCGAGGCGCGCCTTGGACGCATCATCTTTCTCGCGCTTGAGAGCGAGTTCCTCCAGCTTGAGCCGATCGACGGAACGGCGGAGCTGGTCGATCTCGACGGGTGAAGAGTCGATCTCCATCCGCAGGCGAGACGCGGCCTCATCGATCAAGTCGATGGCCTTGTCCGGGAGCTTGCGGCCGGTGATGTAGCGGTTGGACAGCGCCGCAGCGGCAACGAGCGCGCCGTCCTCGATCGTGATCTGGTGGTGCGCCTCATAACGACCCTTGAGCCCACGGAGGATCGCAATCGTGTCTTCCACCGACGGCTCCCCGACGAACACCTGCTGGAACCGTCGCTCGAGAGCGGCATCCTTCTCGATGTACTGGCGATACTCGTCGAGCGTGGTCGCCCCGATCAGGCGCAGCTCTCCCCGGGCCAGCATGGGCTTGAGCATGTTGGATGCCGCGACGGAACCTTCCCCGCCCCCGGCACCCATCAGGGTGTGCAGTTCGTCAACGAAGGTGATGATCTCACCGTTGGCGTCGTTGATCTCCTTCAGTACTGCCTTGAGGCGTTCCTCGAACTCGCCGCGGTACTTCGCCCCGGCGACGAGCGCAGCCAGGTCGAGCGCGACGAGTTGTTTGCCCTTGAGTGAGTCCGCGACATCCCCCGCCACAATGCGCTGGGCAAGCCCCTCGACCACGGCAGTTTTTCCGACGCCGGGTTCGCCGATGAGCACGGGATTGTTCTTGGTGCGGCGGGTGAGCACCTGGCTGACCCGACGGATCTCGGCATCGCGACCGATGACGGGGTCGAGCTTGCCGCTGCGGGCGATGTCGGTGAGATTGACGCCGTACCGTTCGAGGGCGGTCTTCTGCTCCTCACCCGAGGCGGGAGCACCTTGCATGTTGGCCATTGTGCGCGCTTCCTTGCATGTTGCGTTCTGCTGTGTGCACTGCGCTGGGTGATCCAGGTGGCATATCCCACGGATGCCCGACCGGGAGATCTTCGAGCGGATGCCCCGTAGCGCAGTGTCGTGCAAAGTTGAGTTGGACAGGCTCAAGTTTACTACGAGTCCGGTCCGCGGTGCAGGGTGCGAGCACAGCGAATCGGGAGTTCGTGGCGACGAGGGCGAGTTCGCAGTGGTCTCGGGCGGTCGACCCGGCACTCGCGCGGTCGACCCGGCACTCGCGCGCGGTCGACCCGGTCGATTCTGACGCCACCCGACACGGTTATCGCTCCGAAGCCGCACTGTGCACGCGGGAGCGGGAGTCAGAGTCCAGAACGCCGACAGGACAGTTGCCGACCGCAGCGGGAGTTCTCGCCCGTCCACCGGACAGTCCCGTCGCGCCTTTTGCGATTTTTCGCCCACGACTGGCCGCTCGGCGCAGCGCCTTGTCGACAGCTGGCCGCTCGGCGAAGCGCTCTATCGACGACTGGCCGCTCGGCGCGTAGAGAACTAGCCGATGCCGAAGTTCCGGGGCGTGGTGTTCTCGATCTCGCGGCGGGTTCGATCAACTTCGGGCGACGGCGGCACCGGCGGAAGCCCGAATGGGTCGGGCGGCAAGTCCCGCCCGCCGCGGAGTCGATTCACCAGCGCCCCGACCGCGGAGATGGCCCAACCGGAAGCATTGAGCGGACTAAGCATGCTGGTCCCTTCTGGTTGGCGCCGGCGGCGCGAACTGGTGACGCGAGCCCACGGCAACAACTGGTGGCGAGAGCGGTTACAGCCCCAGTCAACCCGGTCCAGCGCAGAACGCAACGCCCCAGTTCTGACGCAAGCGCCGAACGCTACTCGCGCGTCGACACCATCACGCTGAACTTCGCGTTGCGGGCAACCTGGCGGGTGGGACCGACCACGCGCGACAGCGTGCTGCGGTAGCCGAGGTGCGAGTTGAACACGGTCCACAGCTCGCCACCGACGCGAAGCACTCGCCCGGCCTCCTCGAACAACTTCAGCGCCTCGCCCAGGTGCACGGTTCCCTCGATGTGGAACGGCGGATTCAGCAGGATCAGATCGGCACTGCCATCGGCCTGCTGGTACAGCCCGTTGTCGCGCACCACGGTGATACGGTCGGCGACGCCGTTGGCTTCCGCCGTTGCAATGGTGGATGTCACAGCCGCCCATGACTGGTCCGTCGCAATGATCTGCAGCTCGGGTCGTTGCTTCGCGAGCATGGTCGCAAGAATGCCCGTTCCGGAGCCGAGGTCGATCGCGGTACGCGCCTCGGGAAGCATCTGCTCGGTCACCTCCAGCAAAAACCGCGTGCCGATGTCGAGCTTGGTGCCAGCGAACGCCCCGCCGTGGGCGCACACCCAGATGCCGAGGTCGCTGTTGAACTCCCGTCGCGGGAATGCGTCGGCAAGCGATTCAACGGGAGAGGCGGATGCCGCGGCGGCCGGACGCACGGGCTCCCGCGCGATCAGCACGCGTGCCTTCTGGCGGGCGTGCGAGATGTCCAGGCGGCCGAAGTACTTCTTCAGCACATCGTTCATCGCGGGAGTGAGGTGCTTGATGCGGTTGCCAGCGAAGACCACAACGTCGTCCGCCGCATTCGCCGCGATCAGTGCCGCGATTTCCTCGAGTGCGTCGAGGCCGCGGGGCAGGCGGAGGAGGATGATCCGGGCGCCCGCAACAAGCTCGGCGTCGAGCGTGTGGTGGCTGTAGCCCTCGATACCGAGGTCTTCTGCGTTGTAGTCGAGTGCGTGCTCGCCGGTGACACGATCCTGATGCACGCGCACGGCGGCTGCACCGAAGCGCGAGATGGCGCCGAGCGTGAGGGCGCCGTAGCTGTCGCCGATGATGACAACCTCGCCGGGCTGAGCTTCCTGCAGGGCGGAGGCTGCCTCATCGAGCAGCAGGCGGTCGGCCGCGTCGGTGGCGAAGAGGTTGTCGGCCTCGACGTCCGGAAACCGGCGCAGGTCGAGGTCGGGAGTGGAATCAGGCTCGGAGGGCATTAGTCAAGGATCGCACCTCTGCGCCACGAGGCCAGTCCGATTCAACGAGAGGGCCGACTCGACCAGCCAATCCGTTCGCCGAGCGAATCCGTTCGCTGAGCCAATCCGTATCGGTGTCGTCGACCCGACCAGCCAACTCATTCGCCGAGCTAGTCCGTATCGGTGTCGTCGACGGGCACGGCGCCCCGGGCAAGCGGACGCCAGACGACGACCGCGGTGTTGCGGCGCAGCCGGGTTCCGGCCTTGAGGGAGATGACGTCGCCCGCGCTGCCAGCGGCGAATACGCGGCGTCCCGGACGGTTGAGCATTTCGTCAGCGAGCGCGGATTCGAGCCCCCGAACCCGGTCGGCGAGGTAGGCAACCTGGTTCTCGAGCTCGACGATGCGGCGGATGCCTTCTAGGTTGAGACCCTCAGCGCTGAGCCGGGCAATCTCTCGCAGCTGAGCGACATCCCGCATCGAATATCGACGGGACTTGCCGGCGGTACGCGTCGGGCTCACCAGGCCAAGGCGGTCGTACTGGCGGAGGGTCTGCGGGTGCATCCCAGCCAATTCGGCCGCCATGGCGATGGCGAACACCGGCGCGTACTCATCCATTACAGGCGTTCCCGTGCGGTGCGTTCCATTACAGGTTCGCTCTGCTGATCATTTCGGTGCGAGGGTTCTCGTCGGGCATCGCGGCGGCGAACGCCTCGAGAGCGGTGCGCGCGTCCGCGGGCAGGTGGCTGGGAACAGCAACCTGCACGTTCGCGAGCAGGTCGCCCGTGCCCTTGGGAGTGCTGACGCCGCGACCCTTGACCCGCAGGATCCGGCCACTGGGCGTACCGGGAGCAACCCGCAAGCGCACGGGATCCCCTCCGAGAGTTGGAACCTCGATGGTGGCGCCGAGGGTGGCCTCCACGAAGGTCACCGGTACGTCAACCCGAAGGTTCAGCCCGTCACGCTCGAACACCGGGTGCTTGCGCACGCTCACTTCGAGCACCAGGTCGCCGGCTTCTCCACCATCAATGCTCGCCTCGCCCTTGCCCTTGAGTCGGATCTTCTGTCCGTCGCTGACCCCGGCTGGGATCTTGACCTTCATCGGTTTACCGCCCGAGGGCTGCAGGCTGATGGTGTCGCCCTGAATTGCGGTGATGAAGTCGAGCGTGGTGCTGGCGACGAGGTCGCGCCCCTTGAGGGGTCCGCCCGCGCCGCGGAATCCACCGGTGCTCTGACCGAAGCCGCCGCCGCCGAACATGCCGCCGAGCAAGTCCTCGAAGCCAGGGTTGGATTGGAATCCAGCCCGACCACCCCGAGGTGCTCCCTGGTTGAACATTCCGCCGAACACGTCCTCGAACCCTCCCGGCTGGCCTCCGCCGCCCGCTGTGAAGCGAGCGCCGGAGCCCATTGCGCGGATCTGGTCGTATTCCTTACGCGTCTCAGGATCGGCGAGAACGGAGTGCGCCTCGCTGATCTCCTTGAACTTGGATTCCGACTTGGCGTCCCCCGGGTTGGAGTCCGGGTGATACTGCCTCGCCAGCTTGCGATACGTCTTTTTCAGTTCTGCCTCGGAGACATCCTTCGAGACACCAAGGACCTTGTAGAAATCCTTGTCGAACCAGTCCTGGCTTGCCATGGCGCGGCCCTAGTCCTGAGGGACGAGGACTGCGACCTTGGCGGCGCGGATCAGACGGTCGCCCAGTGCATAGCCCGTTTCAATGACGTCAGCGATGGTGTTGACCTTGACGTCAGCGGACGGAACCTGGACCAGTGCTTCGTGGAAGTGCGGGTCAAAGGGCTCGCCCTTTTCCCCGACCGAGCGCAGGCCGTACTTCTCGAAGCCGCTGTGGATCTTCTGGGCAACCAGCTCCAGCGGACCACCGGTGAGGTCGCCGTGCTTTTCGGCACGGGCCAGATCATCGATTGCCGGGAGCATCGAACGGATTACCTCGACGATGACCGCTTCACGGTTGGCGACGCGGTCCCGCTCGACGCGGGTACGGAAGTTGACCAGCTCGGCCTGGGCGCGCAGCATGTCGTTGCGCATCTCGGCGACGAGGTCCTTCTCACCCTCTTCGATGAACTTGACCTCCTCGTCGGTCAGCGTGATGACCTCGGGGGCGTCGCCTTCGGCAGTCGCCCCCTTCGCGGACGCACCGTCGGAACCAGCACCCTCCGGCACGGAACCCTCGGAGACAGTGCCCTCCGGCACAGTGCCCTCGGGGTTTTCCGGCGTGACGCCCGCGGGCGCTTCCGCGTTCGAGGTCTCCACGTCGGGGCCCTCGGCCTCGATCAGGTCCTCCGCAGAATCAACTGCGGCGGTATCCCCGTCCTCGGAGTGCGGCTGCGGCTCTGCCGGAACGACTGGCTCGTCGGACGAGTTCCTCTTCTTCTTGTCCTTTGCCATGGGCTACTTCTTGGTGTCGGGCTCGTCGTCAACGACCTCGGCATCAACGATGTCCTCGTCGCTGGCGGGCTCGGCCGGGGTTTCCTCGGCCGGTGCGTCTGAAGCGGATGCCTGCTCGCTCGCGTAAATGGCAGCACCAAGCTTCTGCTGCGACTCAGTCAGCTTGTCGAACGCGGTCTTCACTGCGGCCTCGTCGTCTCCGGCGAGCGCGGACTTGAGCGCGTCGACATCCGCCTGCACCTCGGACTTGACGTCTTCTGGCAGCTTCTCGTCGTTGTCCTTGATCAGCTTGTCGATCGAGTAGGCGAGCTGCTCGGCGTTGTTGCGAACCTCAGCGGCCTCGCGGCGTGCCTTGTCCTCGGCGGCGTGCTCTTCGCCCTCGCGAACCATGCGCTCGATGTCATCCTTCGAGAGCGAGGAACCACCGGTGATGGTGATCGACTGCTCCTTGCCGGTGCCCTTGTCGCGGGCGTGAACCTGGACGATGCCGTTGGCGTCGATGTCGAAGGTGACCTCGACCTGCGGAACGCCGCGGGGTGCCGGTGCGATGCCTTGCAGCTCGAACGTTCCGAGCGGCTTGTTGTCGCGGGTGAACTCGCGCTCGCCCTGGAAGACCTGGATCGCTACGGACGGCTGGTTGTCGTCGGCCGTGGTGAAGGTCTCGCTGCGCTTGGTCGGGATAGCGGTGTTGCGCTCGATCAGCTTGGTCATGATGCCACCCTTGGTCTCGATACCGAGGCTCAGGGGGGTGACGTCGATGAGCAGAACGTCCTTGCGCTCGCCCTTCAGAACGCCGGCCTGGAGAGCGGCGCCGACGGCGACGACCTCATCCGGGTTGACGCCCTTGTTGGGCTCCTTGCCGCCGGTCATCTTCTTGACGAGCTCCTGCACGGCGGGCATACGGGTCGATCCACCAACGAGAACCACGTGGGAGACCTCGGAAACCTTGACTCCGGCTTCCTTGATGACGTCCTCGAACGGCTTGCGGGTGCGCTCAAGGAGGTCCTTGGTGAGGTCCTCGAACTTCGCACGCGTCAGGGTCTCATCGAGGTTGGCGGGGCCGTTCTCAGTGAGGGAGAGGTACGGAAGCTGGATCGTGGTGCTGGTCTGCGAAGAGAGTTCCTTCTTGGCCTGCTCGGCAGCTTCCTTGAGGCGCTGCTTGGCGATCTTGTCTGTGGAGACGTCGACTCCGGTGGTCTCCTTGAACTTGGTGACCAGGTAGTCGACAACGCGGGCGTCCCAGTCGTCTCCACCGAGGCGGTTGTCACCGGCGGTCGAGCGAACCTGAATGGTCGAGAACTCGTCGTCCTTGCCCACCTCCAGGAGGGAAACGTCGAACGTTCCACCACCGAGGTCGAAGACCAGGATGAGCTCGTCTTCCTTGCCCTTGTCGAGGCCGTACGCGAGAGCGGCAGCGGTCGGCTCGTTGATGATGCGGAGCACGTTGAGGCCGGCAATCTCACCGGCGTCCTTCGTGGCCTGGCGCTCGGCGTCGTTGAAGTACGCGGGAACGGTAACGACTGCGTCGGTTACGGGCTCTCCGAGGTACTGCTCGGCGTCACGCTTGAGCTTCGCGAGAATACGTGCCGAGATCTCCTGGGGCGTGTACTTCTTGCCGTCGACGTCGGTGGTCCAGTTGGTACCCACGTGACGCTTTACGGACGTGATGGTGCGGTCGACGTTGGTGACGTTCTGGCGCTTGGCGGTCTCACCGACCAGCACCTCGCCATCCTTGGTGAACGCCACGACCGACGGCGTGGTGCGGAATCCTTCAGCGTTGGCGATAACGGTGGGTTCTCCACCTTCGAGGACGGCAACTACCGAGTTGGTGGTTCCGAGGTCGATTCCTACTGCTCGAGCCATGTGGGCTGTACTCCTTACGAGAATGCGGGGAGCGAGGACTTGAGCCTCGCTGTATCAAGTTTCTATGCGCGAGGAATCGCTGTCAAGTTCAGCAGCTGAAAGCTGAGTGTGAGTGGCTCAAGTTATTGGTATGAGGTGATTTAGTCCTGCGCGGCGGGTTGCTCCTGCGCGGCGGGCAGCTCCTGCGCCGCGGGTAGCTCCGCTGCTTCGCGCTTTTTGGGCCTGCATGCCTGCTGCGGTTGGCGCTTTGACAAATCCGGCAGCGAGTTCACCGCGACCGCGACCGCGGATTCGTACTGCCAGCGGTCGAACTCGAACGGGCCGAATCCGGAGTAGTCCCGGTCGGGTCGATGTTCCTGCGAGAAGTCAGACCATGCAACGAGAGCGTCGGTCACGGTGATGCGCGCGGTGAGAGGCCAACATCCGACTTCCCTGCAGCTGCACCCGAGAAGCCACGCCTCACCGGGTGCCGGCCACTGGCTGGCGCCAAGCCCCAGGTAGTACAGGGATAGGTCACCGAACCGAAAAAGTGCCGGAAAGATGCCGCCGTAGCCACCGGCCACGTCGAACTCGCGGCTCTCCTCAAATGACTTGGCGAGATCGGCGAGAGACACGCCATCCACCTCGGGGGTCAGGGACCCTTCCCAGCCGTCTACCTCCACCTTGATGCTCAGTTGGTTCGTCATATCGTCAGCATTTCACCGAGTCGAATTGCGAGGTCACTCTCAGCGCTCGGTTGACCCGCTGTACTTCGAATCGTGAGGCCGACGACACCTGCCGTTTACCGCCGATGCGGCGCAGGCAGCGGCCCAGCGTTCGGCGCCGCTGCGGCGGACCGTACGACGCGGGATGACGACGCCGCACGGCCGTACTCGCTCGACCAAACCTGACACCTCACTCCCCCTGGGCCGTTCCAGGCGCGCTCCAGCCGAAGTGCCACGATTAGTCGAAACTCGTGAAAAAGTACGACGAATTGGGCCACCTCACCCACGAGGAGCGACGAAGCGGGACACTTCAAACTCGGGCCAGCGACGAAACCTGACACTTGAAGTTCTGGCCAGCGACGAAACGTGTCACTTCAAATTCTGGCCAGCGACGAGACATGACACTTCAGCTAGGCAGAGACAAATCGTGGCACCTCACGTTTTGGGCGGGCGACAAAACCTGACACTTGAGCGGATTGTTGCGCCCACGCCCGGACCCCGAATCGAGAGCGCACAACCAGTCGGTCTACTGGAGTGCAGGCTCATCCCCGGGAGTTTGCACAGGGCCACTACTCTGTGTCCATGAGCACCCCCACCCCCCACGACGCGAACCTGATCCCCGGCGGATCCGCAGCAGCCCCGGCAGCCACCGGCGCTCTCGCCCGCGTCGGGCTCGAGCTGCAAGAGGGCAAGGTCATTCCCCGCAGGCAGGTCATTTCCTGGGCGCTTTGGGACTGGGCCAACCAGCCCTTCAACACCGTGGTCCTCACCTTCATTTTCACCGCCCTCTACCTGACGACGGAGGTATTCCTCCCGGATGGCCTCGCGTCGCTGCCCGACGGTGATGCGGCGAAGGAGGCCGGGCTCGCCGAACTCGCGAGCGGCCTCGGCCTCGGCGGAACGATCGCCGGGCTTGTCATCTTGCTGATCGCGCCGATCCTCGGCCAGCGTGCCGATACGTCCGGCGGTCGCAAAAGGGGCCTCCTGATCGCCTCGGCCGCGGTCGTCGTCTCGATGGCGCTGCTGTTCTTTGTCGAAGCATCCCCCGCATACTTCGTGCTGGGTGTCGCGCTCGTCTCGATCGGCAGCGTGTTCAGCGAGATCGCCGGCGTCAACTACAACGCCATGCTGGTGCAGGTCTCCACACCGAAGACCGTTGGCAAGGTCAGCGGGCTGGGTTGGGGTCTCGGCTATATCGGCGGCATTCTCGCCCTTGTGCTGGTTGTGGTCGCGTACTCTTCCGACTGGTTCGGCCTTCCACAGGAGGAGGGGCTGCCGTTCCGACTCGTCGCCGTCGGTTGCGCGGTGTGGACCGTGGTGTTCACCATCCCTCTCATTCTGAACGTGCCGGAGATCGCCCCGGCCCCCGGCCGCGAGCGCGTCAGCTTCTTGGGTAGCTATGTCGTGTTGGTGAAAGACATCGTCCGCATCTACCGCGAAGCCCGTCCCACCTTCTGGTTTCTGCTCGCCAGTGCCGTCTACCGCGATGGGCTCGCCGGGGTTTTCGCCTTCGGCGCCATCATCGCCAGCCTCGTTTTCGACTTCCAATTCTTGGAGGTCGTTATCTTTGGCATCGCGGCCAACCTCGTGGCTGGAATAAGCACGGTTATCTCTGGGCGCTTCGATGACCGATTCGGCCCCCGCGCCGTCATCATTACCGCGCTGGTGGGGCTCGTCGTTGCCGGCACGGCCACCTTCCTGCTGCACGACGCCGGAAAAACGACGTTCTGGGTCTTCGGCCTCGCGCTCTGTCTCTTCGTCGGCCCGGCCCAATCCGCCAGCCGTTCCCTGCTGATGCGCCTCACCCCGGCCGGCCGCGAGGGCGAGATTTTCGGCCTATACGCCACCACCGGCCGTGCGGCCAGCTTTATGTCGCAGGCAGCCTGGACGATCCTCATCGCCATCTTCGGCGCCGTCTACTGGGGCATCCTCGGGATCGTGTCCATTATCTTGATCGGGCTGGTCATGATGCTGTTCGTCTCCGCGGGCAAAAAGGTCTCCTAGGCAACTGCAAACGACTCATCTCATCGGCAGATGATTCATCCAGACTTCCCGTCAATGATGGGGAGATGACTACTACCGCCGAAAAGGCCGAACTGCTTCTGTCGCTGCACGTTCCCGGCACTCCCCTCATCGTCAGCAACGTATGGGACGCCGTGACCGCCCGCATCGTCTCCGACGTCCCCGGAGTGAAGGCGCTTGCCTCCGCGAGCCACTCCGTGTCTTTCGCCCACGGCGTCGAAGACGGTGAAGGCCTCTCCGTTGACCAGGCGATCGCCGCAGCCAAGGTCATCATCGATGCCACCGACCTCCCCGTCTCCGTCGATTTCGAAAAGGGTTACGCAAAGGACGCGGCTGGCGTTGAGGCCAACGTGACCCGCCTGATCGAGGCTGGCGCTGCCGGAATCAACATCGAAGACAGCGTCGGAGCGCCCAAGGCCCCAACGTTCCCGATCGAGGAGGCCGCTGCCCGCGTTGCCGCCGCCCGCGCCGCTGCCGACAAGACCGGCGTCCCCCTCGTCATTAACGCCCGCGTCGATACCCTCGCCGGCGGTGGTGAGTGGGACGACGCCGTCGCACGTGCCAACGCCTACCTCGACGCGGGAGCAGACGTCATCTTCTTCCTCGGCCTCGGCACGGAAGAGCTGGTCACCAAGGCCCTGTCCGAGGTGCACGGCAAAATTTCCGTGATCGGAAAGCCGGACGGGGTCCCGCTCGCGAAGCTGGCCGAACTCGGCGTCTCGCGCGTGAGCTTTGGGCCCCAAACCCTCGGCCTCACGCTCGCGCACCTCAGCGCGGCCGCCGCGCAGCTCACCGCTCTCGGCGAGTACCCCAAGGAGCTCGGTTTCGACTTCTAGCAAACGTGGTGGATGTCGGTGCCCGAGTCTCGCGGACGCGACATCCACCACACTTTATTGGCACGAAGTTCCTTCATTTTTCGCCCGAAAATGTCTAATCTGAAGCTATGACTGATCAACGTCCGATCGGATTCTGGCTCAAGCTCGTCGACCGCATGATCGATGAGCGTTTCGCGTCCACGCTGGAAGAACACGGCGTTACCCGACGGCAGTGGCAGCTGTTGACCGTACTCTCTCGCGGGAGTGCAACGGTTGACGAGTTGGATGCCGCGGTCGCGCCGTTTCTGTCGACGGTTGAAGGCGAATCGTCGACCGAGCACCTCGGCGAACTCATTGAGAGCGGGTGGGTGACTGCAGCCGATGGGCCCTCGGCCGAGGGCCGGTATGAGATCACCGAACGCGGCTCCACCGCGTACACTCGGCTGGCTGAAGTGGTCGCGGCGAATCGGGAGATTGCCACCGAGGGTGTGAGCGACGCGGAGTACGCCACGACTATCACCACCCTCGAGCAGGTCGCGCGCAACCTCGGCTGGAACGACGTGTGACTGAAACGCTGTGTAGCTAAACGACGGGTCGGCTGGAACAACGTGTAGCTGCCGCCGCACCACTCGTCGGCACCCCGGCGGCCGCCGCACTCCTTGCGGGAGTACGCAGAGTTTTCCACAAATTCTGCCTCACCCGGTTTGGACGTTGCTGTCCGCGCAACGATCAGGGGATGGAACTCCATCCTCATGATCCTCGCAACGCCGCGCGGCCCCTGTCGGTATGGCTCTGCAACGCGGTGTGCCTCACGGCGATCTTCGCCGCTGCGCTATTTCTCACCGGGTGCGCGCAATCTCAGTGGACCGTTGGTGCGGCGTCCGTAGGTGCGTCGGCGGCCGACGAGAACAGCGCCGACCCGTCAGCGGCCGGGTCTGCCTACCTGCCGTCGCTCTCGCCGAAGGTGTTCGGCCGCTGCTGGGTCGCAACGGCTGACGAGGTGGGGGCGTGGCGCACCTGGCGTGGGGGTGAGTACGTTCCGTGCAGCGAGGAGCACACCACCTATACCTACGCGGCGGAGGATTTGCCCGCGGAATTGCTCGACGAGATGCGGGCGAGCACCTCGGACGCCGCAGACAGCGCCCTCCAGGTGCGCATCGACGATGCGATACGTGACATCTGCGGCTCGCGCTTCGACGATCTCTTCCCGCGGCTGACCGAACGTCAGGTGCTCGTGCAGTGGTTCTCGTTTCTCCCCACGGATGCCGAACGGGACGCCGGGGCGCGATGGGTCCGGTGCGACGTCGCACAATACGCGCCCGATTCCGGCACCGGCGAGCTTGAATTGGCCGCGCTTCCGGCGAGCATTCACGACCTTGTCCTGGCTTCGTTCACCTCACCAGACGACTTCCAGTACTGTCGCTGGGCGCCCGGATCGTCGGCGGACGTCGGCCCGCAACAGACGCAAGGCAGCCAGCCCACCGCCTGCACCGAATCCGCGCGCTGGCTCTTCGACGGCATGCACCCACTCGGCTACCCGGAAGAGGCGCCGTACCCCGGCGAGGAGGCACTCGTCGCCGCGGCAAACGCGACCTGCGATGCTGCGGCACGGCTCCGCGGCGAAGTGCAGGCACCGAGTGGGTGGTTCTATTACCCGTCTGCAGACAGTTGGGACGAAGGCGGCCGAACGGCGGCCTGTTGGTCGAATCTCGACCGGGTGGGGTGACCGAAACGGGGTCAGGCTGCGGTAATCCACCAGTAGGCGATGAGCAACATCGTGACGACAAAGCCCGAAACGAAGTTGAGCCAGAGGAAACGTCGCCAGCCACGGTTGGCTGTCTCGGCGGCGGCATCCGTCACGGACCAAAATGGGGCGCACATCAGCGCGTAGGGAACAACGAGCACCGACGCGATCGCAGCGGGAAACCCGGCGAAGAGCAGCAATGCTCCAGCCAGCAGATACGCGATCACGGACAGCCGCACGGTCGCGGCACCGCCGATAACCGTTGCAACCGAGCTGATGCCGCCCTCGCGGTCAGCAACGATGTCCTGCACAGCACCGAAGGCGTGGGACGCGATTCCCCACAGGAAGAAAGCGCCGAGTACCAGCCAGAGTTCCGGGGTGAAGGTGGCGCCCGCGAGAACCAATCCGTAGACCGCCGGAGATACAAAGTGGGTGCTCGAGGTGAGCGAGTCGACGAACGGCCGTTCCTTGAAGCGGAGGCCCGGCGCGGAGTAGGCAATGACGGCGAACACGCTCGCGGCAAGCACCAGCCAGGACAGCGGCGAGCCGACCCAGACGAGATATACCAGGAACGGAATATTAGTGATCGCCGCGGCCCAGAGCGTTGTGCGGTGCATCGACCGGTCGAGCAGGGCACCTTCGACGCCGCCCTTGCGCGGGTTACGCAGGTCGGACTCGTAGTCGAAGACGTCGTTGATGCCATACATCGCAAGGTTGTACGGGATGAGGAAGTAGATGGTGCCGAGCACCCAGACCAGGTCAATTTCGCGTGTCGTCGTCAGGTAGGCGGCGGCAAACGGAAAGGCCGTATTCACCCAGCTCAGCGGGCGGGAAGAGACGAAGAGCGCTTTAAGCGTGTTCACGGCGAGACCCCAACAGTGTCCAGAGCGATGGAAGGAGGATCACGGCGGCAACCGCGTAAGCAAAGTCCTCGAGCGGAGCGATGCCCACAAATGCCCCACTGATCAGGGACGAGTCGTACCCGACCAAACCGATGCTGATCATGATGTTGTCGAAGATCGCGGTCATCACGAGGAGTACCCCGGCCGTCAGGGCCACCGCCAGCCACGACGGTGCGCGCCTGGAGAACACGGCCGCCAGAGCGATGACAACCACCACCCCGAGGAAAATCGCGTTGAGCGCCCAGTAGGTCATCGGAGGTCGCTTCGTACCGGGGACGGTGCTGTGGTCGGGTTGTTTCGGGCAGCGCGACGTCGGCCCGCGGCATCCACCACACGCACGGCGGCGGCGAACACGTTCATCGTTTGGTAACAGAGCAGGATGAGGAAAAAGAGTTCCTCAACGGGCAGCTCCGGCGCGAGCTGGAGGCCCGTCATAAAGGACGTTTCGCCGCGGAAGAAGATGCCCAGGCCGATGCCGAAGAGGTCCCAGACGAGGAAGAACACGACGCCGGCAGCCAGAACGATACTCGCGCGGCGGGCATCCTGCCAGAAGAACAGGGTGAAGCGCCGGTCGAGCACGACCATGCCGGTGAGGGAGATCGCGAGGGCGCCGAGGTAGATCAGGCCCATGGTCAGTCCGCCGCGGGCGCCGGTTTGCGCGTCGACCCTGAAGCCTCGGCCGGCGCAGAGGCCTTGGCTGGCGCAGAGGCCTTGGCCGGCGCTGAAGCCTTGGCCGGCGCAGCCTGTGCAACAGCAGCGCTTGACGCGGCAGCCTTCGGCGAGACACGGGACGCAGTGGCGCGCAGCGGCTCGGCGAGCGGGCCGGTGCTGGTGTCCCCGCGAAGCCGTTTGACGAGAATCTCGGCGCTGATCAGGCACATCGGCAGGCCAATGCCGGGGATGCTGGATCCGCCGGCGTAGTACAGGCCGCGGACCTTCTTGCTGACGTTGCCGGCGCGGAAGAATGCACTCTGCTTCAGGGTGTGTGCGGGGCCCAGCAGCGTGCCCTTCCAGGAGTTGAGTTCCTCGACGAAGTTACGGGGACCGACCGTGCGTCGCACCGTGATGCGTTCGGCCAGGTCGGGAATGTTCGCCCAGGTCGCGATCTGGGTGATGACGTGGTCGGCGAGCGCCTCGATGCGCGCGTCGCCGTCGCCGTCAACGTCACCGCGGCCGATGGTCGGATCTGACGGGATCGGCACCAACACGAAAAGGTTGGTTGACCCCTCCGGAGCGGTGGCGGGGTCCACAACGCTCGGCTTGCACACGTACAGCGAAGCGGGCGTGGGCACACTGGTGTTTTTGCCGAAGATCGCCTCGAAGCCGCGCTGCCATTCCCTGGTGAACATCAGCGTGTGGTGCTCGAGTTCGGGCACCTCGCCGGTGACACCCAGGTACAACAGCAGGCCGCCGGGCCCGGCGGTGCTCTTCTCCCAGAAGCGTTCGGGGTAGGTCTGGTGCGCGGGCTCGAGCATGGCCGTTTCGGTGTGGTGCAGGTCGGCGGCGGAGACCACCAGGTCGGATTCAACGCGCTGCAGCGTGCCCGCTCCGTCGGTGTACTCGACACCCACGGTCGCGCCGTTCTCCACGAGGATGCGGCGCACGGCGGCGCCCGTGCGGATCTCCACTCCCTCGGCACGAGCGAGATCGGCGATCGACGAGATAACGCGGGTGAAGCCGCCCATCGGGTACAGCACACCGTCGCTCAGGTCGAGGTGGCTCATCAGGTGGTACAGGCTCGGGGTGATGTACGGCGAGGAGCCGAGGAAGACCGCGGGGTAGCCGAGCACTTTCTGCAGCCGGTCGTCCGACACCGTGCGCGCGGCCAGAGTTGCCAGGGGCTCCAGCAGCAGGCGACCCAGCTTTGCGCCGCGCGCGAGCACGTCGCGGGTGACCAGCGGCCGGAAGTCCTCGAACGTTGTGTAGAGGAATCGCTTCTTCGCGATGTCATAGGTGTCTTCCGCCGAGTCGAGATACGCATCGAGCTTGGCGCCTGCGCCCTTTTCGACACTCTCGAACAGTGCGATGTTGCCCTCGCGGGACGCAGCGATGTCGAGCGGCTGCTCCTCGCCCTCGAAATACACCCGGTAACCGGGATCGAGGGTTACCAGCGACAGCTGCTCATCCGAGCTGGTTCCCAGCAGCTTGTAGAAGTGGTCGAACACCTCGGGCATCAGGTACCAGGACGGGCCGGTGTCGAAGCGGAAGCCGTCGCGCTCCCAGCTTCCTGCCCTGCCGCCGAGCTCGTCGTTGGCTTCGAGCACGGTGACCCGGTAGCCGTCGCGGGCCAGCAGCGCGGCGGAGGCGAGTCCGCTGATGCCTCCACCGATCACCACAACGTGACGGGATCCAGCAGGACTCTCTGTTGGGATGCGTGCGGGCGCGGTACTCATGCTCGGGGTGTCCTTCCGATGGCGGCGGCGGCCGCTATGCGTAGTTTGACGGGATTGGGAACGCGGATGCGCGCCGCCACGAGTTTGTCGGAGGGTGTGGCGCGCAGCCGCGCCGCGAGCTCCGCGAACAATCCCTGCGCGAGGGCGACTGCCCGGCGGCTGCCCGCGGGCAGGTCGGGGATCACGGCCGCCGACACCCTCAGGTCGGCGTCGATGTCGTCGAGCAACCGGATCTTGTCAGCCTCGCTGAAGGATTCCACGCGGATCCCGGGGAAGTAGCTGCGTCCGAGCGCCTCGAAGTCGGCGGCGAGGTCGCGCAGAAAGTTGACCTTCTGGAACGCGGCGCCGAGGCTGCGGGCGCCGACCTCGAAGCGTTCCCGATCGGGCGCCGAGACATCCCGACCATGCAAGAAAGTACGCAGGCACATCAGCCCCACGACCTCGGCCGAGCCGTAGACGTAGCGGTCGAAGCTCTCCTGGTCGTGCACGGTCGCGCTCAGGTCGGTGCGCATCGACTCGAAAAACGGTGTGGTCAGCTCGCTGCCAAACCCGGTCTCGCGGGCGGTGAGTGCGAAGGCGTGCACCACGAGGTTGGCGCTGAAGCCGCTCTCCATCGCCAATTCGGTCTCGCGTTCGAGCTCGTTCAGTGCGCGAGAGGCCCCAACGGCGTCGAGTCCGGCTTCCATCGCGGGTCCGTCGACGATTTCGTCTGCCACCCGCACCAGCGCGTAGATGTTCTCGACATGCTGGCGCACACCCGTTTCGAGCAGGCGTGCGGCGAGACCGAAGGAGGTGGAGTAGCGGCGGATGACGATGCTGGCGGTCTCTTCTGCCACCCGGTCGTAGAGCGCGAGACGGGTCACTTGACCCGTCCAAGAACGGCGTCGGCGACCGGATGCAGCTCTGCACGGAGAGCCGGAGGGATGTGCGGTTCTGCCAGCCTCGCCAGCGCCCGGTTGGCGTAGTAGCGGGCGAGTCCCTGCGCGAACGACCGCGCTCCACTCGAAATAAACAGTTCGCGCACGGCGGCGGCCTCATCTTCGGTGAGATCGGATTTGCCGATCAGGGGCGCAATCGTGGGCCATTCTGCCGTGCTGGTGGCGTAGGCGACGAGCACGGTTCTCTTACCCTCGCGCAGGTCGCCGATGGTGGTCTTGCCGGTCTCCGCCGCCTCGCCGAACACGCCGAGCAGGTCGTCCACGATTTGGTATGCGATGCCGATCTCGCGGCCGAAGTCGCCGAGGGTGGTCACGACGTCCTCCGAGGCGCCGGCCAGGATCGCGCCCGCGCGCAGCGGGCACTCGAAGGAGTAGACCGCGGTTTTGAGGCGCTCCATCGTGAGGATGTCGTCGACGCGCGGCATGTCGGCAGCGATAGAAAACTCGACGTCGATCAGCTCGCCGGCCGCACTGGCGAACAACGCGTCATCCATCACCTCAAGAAGGCGTCCGCGCACGGCATCTCCCACCCCGCTGCGGTCGATGAGGCGGTAGGCGTTGAACAGGGCGAGGTCTCCGGCGATGACGGCCGCCGAAACTCCGTTGTGCTCGGCCACCTCGTTACTCGCGCCGGCGTCCAGTGCCCGGTTGCGAAAGGCGCCGGAAATGTTCGGGATGCCACGGCGCACGAAATCGTGATCGATGACGTCATCGTGCACGATCAGGGCCGTGTGCAGAAGCTCAAACGCGCCGCCGACGTAGGCCGCCGCCTCGAGATCTGTTCCCCCGAGCGCCTCGTAGGCCGCGAACACCATGCGCGGGCGAAACCGTTTGCCGCCGTTGGTGTTCTCTTCGAGCGATTCCCACAGCTGCACATACTCGGGGCCGAACGCCGCCGCCCGGTTCTTGGCTAGGCTAAAGAATCGATTCAGAACGCCATCGACCTGGGCTTGCCTCTGCTGGGCGACCGTTCGAAGGCCAGAACCATTCACCTAGGCAGACTACCGCGACCCATGACACATTTACCTGAGCAAGTCGTCCTGGTTGACGACGCCGGCTCCGCGATCGGCGTCGCCGACAAGATTGCCGTCCACACCGAGGACACCGCGCTTCATCTGGCATTTTCCTGCCACGTCTACAACCCGGACGGACAGCTGCTGGTCACCAGGCGTGCACTGTCGAAGCTGACCTGGCCCGGAGTGTGGACCAACTCGTTCTGCGGCCACCCCGCCCCCGGCGAGACCCAGGAGGCGGCGATTGCCCGTCGCGCCCAGCTCGAATTGGGCATCACCGTGACGGATCTTCAGCTTGTCATCCCGGATTTCCGCTACCGCGCCATCGACGCCAGCGGCATTGTCGAGAACGAGATCTGCCCCGTTTACCGCGCAATTACGGTGGATGTCCCTGAGCCAAACCCCAGCGAAGTAGCAGAGTTCGCGTGGGTCGAGCCGGAGCAGTTGCGGGCGGCCGCAGCATCCGCCCCCTATGCGTTTAGTCCCTGGCTCGGCTGGCAGCTCAGCCGCTGGCCCGACTAGCCGCGTTTACTCGGCCGGGGCGGCTGGCCCGACGTACTCGACCGGCCTGGCAGGCCCGGATTACTCGACAGGCGCGGCGTCGAGGTCGACGCGGGCAATTTCGGTGCGGTGAAAGTTCAGGTGCGAGCGGGAGGCCGTCGGTCCGCGCTGCCCCTGGTAGCGCGAGGAGTAGGCGCTCGATCCGTAAGGCTGCTCGGTCGGCGAGGTCAGGCGCATAAAGCAGAGCTGTCCGATCTTCATGCCGGGCCACAGCTTGATCGGCAGCGTCGCGACGTTGCTCAGCTCGAGCGTCACGTGCCCGGAGAACCCGGGATCAACAAAGCCCGCGGTGGAGTGCGTGAGCAGTCCGAGGCGTCCGAGCGAGCTCTTGCCCTCGAGTCGGGCTGCGATGTCATCGGGCAGGGTGACCCGCTCATAGGTGGACCCGAGCACAAACTCGCCCGGGTGAAGGATGAACGGCTCCCCCGGTTTCGCCTCGACCAGGCGGGTGAGATCGGGCTGGTCCTCCGCCGGGTCGATGAAGGGGTATTTGTGGTTGTCGAACAGCCGGAAGAATTGGTCGAGACGCACGTCGACACTGGACGGCTGGACCATCGCAAGGTCGAGCGGGTCGAGTCCGATGCGGCCGGAAGCAAGTTCGGACTTGATGTCCCGATCACTGAGAAGCATGGCGTCGAGACTACCGGAGCCGGGTAACATGGGTTCGTTGCCTCAGGCAGCCACGCGAGCGTAGTTCAATGGCAGAACTCCTGCTTCCCAAGCAGGTAGTGCGGGTTCGATTCCCGTCGCTCGCTCTCATTGAGCGCCGGAACATCGGGGTTCTTCCATCGACCGAATGCGGTTCCTCTCGGGGCTTAGTCGCCAGAGACTTTGCTGCTGTCTCTCTGCTGATACCCCGGATGCGCTGCATTCCAGGCAGCCAAATCCCGCACGTTTTTCTGAACCGCGATCACCGCGAACAGCGACATTGCGAAACTGACGCCGTAAAAGCCTTTCTCCGACAGGAGCATGCCGGCATTCCAGAGCCCGACCGCCAGCAGAGTCAGCGATGCCAGCAGCGAGAACCAGGCGATGCCGATATAAAGCCCGGTGACGGGGATGTTCTCAGCTCGATCCCGGACAGCTTTCTGCAGAGAAACGGCGGCGAACAGGCCAAAGAGGAACACCGTCAGGTAATAGCCCTGCTCGTTGAGCTCCATGTCCGCGTTCGACAACCCGATCATGTACACGGCGGTGCCTAGTACCAAGATGAACCACGACGCGCCGACAAACGCTGCTGTCGGACGACCTAGTTGATTTGAGTCAGTCATGTGTGTTCCCCGGGTTGCATCGGAATGGTGCGTCAGTCCGCGTGTGCGGATCTTGTCTCACCTTAGGGACATGCGGGCGATTTGACATCATTCGGTCTTGCTCTCGCCGTTTTGTCGTGTCCTCACGACGTTTCAGCGGGAGGCACAAATTCCCCGTCGAGCGATGTGACGGTCGCGCGCAATCGACGTTGCGCCTCAGCGCCAGTGCGACGGGCCCGCGCTGCCTGCCGGGTACTCGTCGAGCGGCACGTCACCGTTTTTCCACGCCTCGAGTATCGGGGTGATGATCCGCCAACATTCCTCGGCGACGTCCCCTCGCACTGAAATCGACGGGTCACTCGTGAGGATGCCCGCAAGGACCTCGCCGTAGGCGTCAAGCTGTCCGGCACTGAGGTCGGTCTCGAGTGAAACCGTCTCGAGGGTGAAAGGATCGCCCTCGCCGTTGACGTTGATGTCGAGCTTCATCCCGTTCGGGTCGAGCGCGATGTGCAGCCGCGTGGGTGCCGTGGCGCCGGTGAGCCCCGTGGGCAGATGGGGCACGGGTTTAAAGGTGACCACGATGTCCTTGCGGGTGTCATCGAGGGCCTTTCCCGAGCGCAAAACAATAGGAACCCCGGCCCACCGCCAGTTGTCTACCGTGAGGGTGATCTCGGCGAGGGTCTCGGTGTTGAGCTTCGGGTTGACGCCCGCTTCGTCCGCGTAGGCGGGTAGGTCGCGACCGTCGATTGTTCCGGCGGTGTAGCGCGCACGGCGAGCGACGAGGTGCGGGTCTCCGGTCCATAGGTGAGTCGCGCGGAGCGCCTGTGCCATCGATCCGCGTAGATCGTCGGAGTCGAGGGTCGACGGCGGTTCCATGGTGGTGAGGGCGAGCACCAGCAGCAGGTGGCTTTGGATCATGTCGACAAGCGCGCCCGCCTTGTCGTAGTACCCGGCGCGACTCTCCAGGCCGAGCTTTTCGTCGTAGCTGATCTCAATCTTCTCGACGTTTTCTGCGTTCCAGTTTTGCTCGAAGATGCGGTTCGCGAAGCGAAGGCCAAGCAGGTTCAACACAGTGGACTTGCCGAGGAAGTGGTCGACGCGGTGAACCCTCGACTCAGGCACAAGGCGCGAGACGAGCCGGTTGAGCGCAACCGCGCTTGCCAGGTCGGTGCCAAATGGCTTCTCCAGGGCGAGGGAGGTGCCCTCGGGGAGCTCGATGGTGTCAAGCGCGCGGCAGCTCGCCTCGGTCACGGCCGGCGGAAGCGCGAAGTACAGGGCGGGCGGGGTCGCGCATTCGCCGAGGATCTGGCGCAGATCGTCTGCGCTCGTGGCATCGGCGACTAGGTAGCGGCTTCGTGCGACCACGGGTTCAGTCGTCGCTGGATCCGCGCCACCCTTTGCGAAGGCCGTGCGGAGCATGTCCTGCCACGCCTCCGTGGAGATCGTCGCGTTGCTCGCACCGATCAGCTCGAGCTCGATGTCCCGGTCAGCCGCGAGAAGCTGACCGAGCCCGGGAAGAAGCAAGCGGGTACTCAGGTCTCCACCTGCGCCGAAAATTACCAAGGTTTTACGGTGTGCAGCCATTGTTCGAACCTAGTCGCACGACGAAGCCGCGGAGCGAACGCCGTGCGTATGTTCAGCAAGCTCACTCGAGGTTGCCCGCGAATCGAGTGACTCTGTAAGTCTCCTGCGCGAGAGTTGGCCGATCGACCGCTCGCGTTTCGCGTGTGGCAGGCTGGAAATATGACTGACACCAGTGCAACTACGCCCGAGAACGCCGGTGACCCCCTGACGGATCCTGCTGCCAGCAAGCAGACCGTGACCAACGACGCGGTGGCGGGCGAGACGGTCGTGGACAACGGCAATTACGCCGGGCCCGCCGGATCAGAGCCCCTGGAGGCGGAGCCCGAGCTGCTCGACAACGAGCTCGCCGGGGAAGACATAGACCTCCGCGACTCCGAGTAGCAGGGAAACCGGGTAGTACCGACCTGGTCTTCGGTCACGC
This sequence comes from Glaciihabitans tibetensis, assembly GCF_003003265.1. Lineage (GTDB taxonomy): Bacteria > Actinomycetota > Actinomycetes > Actinomycetales > Microbacteriaceae > Glaciihabitans > Glaciihabitans tibetensis. The sequence continues at coordinate 210,094 of NZ_PVTL01000005.1, read as the reverse complement.
TCGGCACGTTTGGAGCATTTCTGGCGCGAGCCCGGACCACGCGATTGGTCGCCGCGCGAAGAGCGTGATGCAGGCCCGGGCAACGCGCCAGGCCTACGGTAACTTGCTCAGTGTTGTGGCGACCGCTTGGTCGTCCATCCCCGTATGGGCCTTGAGGAATGCGCTCACGGCGGATGGGTCACCAGCTCTGTACCCGTTGTATGCGCGCTCGGCTTCACGCGCAACCTGTGCAGTGAGCGTGCCCGTCAAACCAAGCTGGTCCGCGAGCTCCTGTGCGGTCTCGACGCCGAATGCAGCCCGAATCGTCGGCGGCAGCCGGTAGGAAGAGTACGGTCCAAGATCCACGGGGTCTCCAGTCGTTTGGCAGCGAACGCCGTTTCGGGCAATGGGCCGTTCAGGCTATGAGCCGTTCAGACGATGAGCCGTTTGGGCAATGAAGTGTACGCACGGCGACCTGAGCGGGAGCACGGAGTTCCCTCAGTGCGTCGGCACAACGCCGGTACGGTACCGCGCTTTCCTGAGATTGTCGCCCCCCAAGTTTGCGTCCTCCCGTGGTGAATGCTGATAACCGCACAGTGCAGCCATCTCCGCTGAATCCAGCGGCGAACATCACGAAAGGGCACAGAATGTCGAACATTTACCCCCCGACACCGGCGTCCGACGCGCCGTTTGGCACCCCAGCGTCATCGGGCACCACGGACACAGCGAAAGAGCAGGCGTCTCACGTCGCCAGCGACGCCGCGACTGCCGGCGAAAACGTCCTCGGCACGGCCAAGGAGCAGGCAGCAAGCGTTGCAGGCGAGGTCACGACCCAGGCCAAAGATCTTTTCAAGCAGACCCAGACCGAATTGCGCGAGCAGGCCGGTACCCAGCAGAAGCGGGTTGCCGGCGGACTGCGCTCGCTCAGCGACGAGCTCGGAACCATGGCGGAGAAGTCCGAGGGCGGTGGAGTTGCCGCTGACCTCGTGAAGCAGGTAGCGACCCGCGCCGGCGGAGTTGCGACGTGGCTCGACGATCGCGATCCCGGATCGCTGCTCGACGAGGTCAAGACCTTCGCGCGCACTCGCCCGGGCACCTTCATCGGCCTTGCCGCTGTCGCCGGCATCCTGGCGGGGCGCCTGACGCGTTCGCTCACCAGCGAGGCAGCGGACGAGAAGGCCGCCGCCGAGCACGCTGCCGCGTCAGCTCCGACCACGACGACCACGCCGGCATCCGCGTTTCCCACCGCGACTACCGGCGTGGTGTCGGCACCCACCGTTCCTCCCGTGGTGACACCGCCGGCGGCCGACGAGCTGTTTGCCGCTCCGCTGGGTCGCGACGTCGACGACGTTGAGGCCTCCCCGGTCGATGGCGATCCGTACTACCGGAACCCCCGCTCGTGAGTGATCCCACCACGCCAGCAGAGGCGAAAGCGGCATCCACCTCGCTCGGCGACCTCCTGGGAGAGGTCACTCGTGACATCTCGACGCTGATGCGGCAGGAAGTCGAACTCGCAAAGGCCGAGCTCAAGGAGTCTGCCGCGAAGGCGGGCAAGGGAGCCGGACTCGTCGGCGGCGCGGCCTACGCCGGGATGATGGCAGTGCTGTTTCTGTCCATCGCCCTGTGGTGGGGCCTCGGCCACCTGATCGACAACGGATGGTCTGCCGTGATCGTCGCCGCAATTTGGGCGATCATCGGCCTGATCCTTTACCGCAGCGGCCGCAAGTCGCTCAAGACCGTCGAGGGTGCGCCCCAGACCGTCGACTCATTGAAGAAAATCCCGGAAACGTTGAGAAAGAATGAGGAAAACCGATGACCAGTGACGCCGACCAGATCCGCGCCGACATCGAGCGCACCCGTGGCGACTTGGGCTCAAACGTTGATGCTCTCGCCGACAAGGTGACGCCGTCCAAGATCGTGCACCGCCAGACCGACAAGGTGAAGGACGCCCTCGGCTCCGTGAAGGACCAGGTTATGGGTGCCGCCTCCGACACCCGCGATCATGTGCGCGACGCGGCTTCCGCGGCTGCGGACGGCGTGAGCAACGTCGCCAGCTCCCCCGGAACCGCTGTCACCAAGGCGAAGGGCAGTCCCGTAGCGGTTGGGCTCATCGCCTTCGGTGTTGGACTTCTCGTGTCTTCGCTGATCCCGGCGAGCGACAAGGAGAAGCAGCTCGCAGCCTCGGTCAAGGATGCTGCCGAGCCCCTCGTCACCCAGGTGACGGATGCGGCGAAGGACATTGCCGGCAACCTCAAGGAGCCCGCGCAGCAGGCCGCCGCATCGGTGAAAGACACCGCCACGGATGCCGTTGATGCAGTGAAGTCAGACGCCTCCGCTGCGGCTGACGAGGTCAAAGACTCTGCCAAGCACGCCAAAGAAACGGTCCAGGACCAGAACTCCTAGCCTGAACCCAAAATCACCCGGTGGTGCCGGGCGCGAATGATGCGCCCGGCACCACCGCTGTTGTATCGCCGTTACGGCTGGGCAGCCTTGTTCGCCTGCGTCCACTCAAGCGAGTGCTTGGCCTGGTTTTTGGTCAGGTTCGTCGTACCGCCGCAGTGCGTGCAGGTATTGCTGTACGACGAAGACACGGTGAACAGCGGCACGAAGAACAGGGTGAATTTTGTCGCACGTTTCACTACCTGCTGCTCGGCTCTGACGCCGCAGTAGCCACACACGAACGTCACAACATTAATGAGCGCCTCGGCAGTGCGCGCTCCGAAAAGGAGAAACATGACTCACCTCACGGCTCAAGGGGGTTTTGACGGGCATCTCCCGGAGAGCGCACCTTACACTGACAAAATGACCGACACCAAGCTCCGCACCGCTGCCGTCATCTACAACCCCATCAAGGTCGACCTTGATGCCCTGCGCGAAGCCGTGAACTCGGAAGCTTCCGCCGCAGGCTGGGGAGAGAGCCTCTGGTTTGAGACGTCCGTGGAAGACGTGGGACAGGGCGTGACCGCCGAAGCGCTCAAGCAGGGCGTCGACCTCGTCATTGTTGCCGGGGGTGACGGCACCGTGCGTGCGGTTGTCGAGGGCGTTCGTGGACACGACGTAGCCGTCGCGCTCTTGCCCTCCGGCACCGGCAATCTTCTCGCGCGCAACCTGAAGATGACTCTGAACGACATGCCCGGGAGTGTGCGGGCCGCCTTCACGGGCGAAGACAAGGCCATTGATCTGGGAATGATCCGCATCGAGCGCGAAGACAAGTCTCGCGACGAGCACGCGTTTGTTGTGATGGCCGGTTTGGGCCTCGATGCGAAGATGATCTCTAACACCGACGAAGACCTGAAAAAGAAGGCCGGCTGGGCCGCCTACGTGAAGGCAATCGTCGCCTCGTTGCGCGACCCCGACGAGCTTCAGCTCCGCTTCCGGCTCGACGACGGTACCGCCAAGCGCGCGACCGTGCACACCCTCATCCTCGGCAATTGCGGCTCGCTTCCCGCGAACATTCTGTTGATGCCCGAAGCGGTGTTGGATGACGGGTTGTTCGACGTCATGATGACCCGACCCGGAGGCGTGCTCGGGTGGATCCGGGTGTGGGTGAAGGTCGCCTGGACCAACGGCATCGTTCGCCGCACCAAGGCGGGCAGAGCACTCGCGGGCGAGCACCAGAACGACGGCGATCTGCACTACGAAACCGGAACGAAGTTCACCGCCCGCTTCTCACGGCCCGAGGAGATCGAGCTCGACGGCGACGGATTCGGCAAAGCGGCGGCCTTCAAGGCGTGGATCGAGCCGAGCGCCCTGCGGGTTCGTATCCCCGCCGTGCGCCCCTAGTCACCAGGGCGCGAGCTACAGACGTGCGATCGTAGCGCGGTCGGAACCGCCGCGCTTCGACTCGTACATCGCTGCATCTGCGCGACGGATGAGGTAGTCGGTTGTTGTTGCGGCCGTCTCGCGTGTCACGTGCACCGCGACGCCGACGGATGCGGTGATGCTGAATCCCTCCGCCAACCCCGGCATCGGCAGCCGGACCTCGGCGAGGATGCGTTCGGCGATGCTGAGCGCCATCGTTTCGTCCGCGCCCTCGCAGATCACCACAAACTCGTCGCCGCCGAACCGCCCGACGATGTCGACCTCTCGCACGGTACTGCGCATGCGCTCTGCGACGGTCTGCAGCACCATGTCCCCTGCCCGGTGCCCGAGTTCGTCATTGATCAGCTTGAAACCGTCGAGATCGACAAAGATCAGCGCGATGGGCAGTTCGCTCCGCGCCGAGACCGCCATTGAGTGGGTGAGACGCTCATCGATGAGGTTGCGGTTGGCGAGCCCGGTCAGTTGGTCGTGCATCGCCATTTCACGCAGCGCCAGTTGCAGCCGCACACGCGAGAGCACGAGTGCCGCCTGCCTGACGAACGCGTGGTGCAGCGAGATCGCGTATTCGTCGAATTCCCGCGGCCGCCCGAACGTGGTCACCAAAACGCCGACTACGGTGTCGCCGTCCACGATCCTGATCGCAGTCAATGCCTCCGTGCGGATGGAACGGAGGATGTCGCCTGCGCGCGAGGAATCGGCGTACACCTCATCGAGACTCGAGATGATGATCATGCCGTCTTCCAGCGAGGGTAGCTGGGGCGATCGGGCGTCATTGAGTTCTCGCAGCGGCTCGCTGAGATGGGCGCCCGCCAGGAACACGGCATCGCCGGCGGCGTCGTACAGGACGACAGCGGCATCGGCCGCCGAGAACGCCTCGCAGGCGGCTTCGGCAAGAGCGACGGCGACGTCGGTCTCCGTGGTCGCCGCAAGGAACCGCGTGGATGCCTCCTGGAGGAGACGAACGCTTGTCTCGGATACCTCGGCCTGCCGCTTGGCTAGAAGCATCTCGCGCTCGTAGTCCTTGCGGCCGGTCGAATCGAACACCGCAAGGCGCACAAACGAGTTTTCGCCCACGTCTGCCTGCTCAAGCACCGAGTTCAACAGCACCGGCATCGCGGAGCCATCGGCCTTGATCAGGGTGAACGCAACCTCGCGAATCTCCTCCCGCGCCCAGAGTTCCGCCTGATATCGGGTCGCGTAGAAAACCTGGCTCCCCGGGTCTAACAGCTGGTGAAAGTCGCGACCCACCACATCGGATTCGGCGTAGCCGGTCCACTCCAGAAACGTCGCATTGACCGTGAGCACGAGGTCGTCAGGCGTCGTCAGGAGCAGGCCGCACGGGGCGTGATCGTACAGGTCATCGCTCGATGCCAGCGGGACATCCATCAATCAAGGAACGATCGAATGTGACCTGCGACTTCGTCAGGATCAGACAGGTTGGGAACGTGGCCCCGAGAGGTCATGACGACGAACGTGCTGCCCGCGATCTGCTCGGTGACGTACTGGCCAACGGCGAGCGGCGCGATCACGTCATCGGTCGACTGGAGCACGAGAGTTGGCACCACGACGTCGGCCAGATCGCGGCGGTTGTCAGAGAGGAAGGTCACTCGCGCGAAGTGGGCGGCGATCGCGGGATCCACGGTGCTGAAACTTGCGGTGAGATCCTCGCCCAGCTGTGGCCGGTCGGAGTTGCCCATAATCGTCGGCGCCATGACGGAGGACCAACCCAAATAGTTGGAATCCAGTGAATCCAGCATGTCGTCTATGGCGTCCTGCGTGAAGCCGCCCACGTAGTCCTCGTCGGCGACATACCTCGGCGACGGGCCAACCAGGACCAGCTTGCTGAACAATTCGGGTGATCGATTTGCGGCCAGAATGCCCATGATTCCGCTCACGCAGTGCCCGACGTAGACGACGTCGCGAAGACCGAGCTCGGTGATGATCTCCAGGATGTCGTCGGCATATCCGTGCAGCGAGTCATACTTGCCGCGGTCGTATGCACTCACGTCGGAGCCGCCGGAGCCCACGTGATCAAACACGACCACCAGGCAATCGTCGAGAAACGCGGGCGTAACAAGCTGCCAGGACTCCTGGCTTCCGCCGAATCCGTGGGCAAACAACACGGGCTGGCCGAGCGGGTTTCCGCTCACCTGCACGTTGTTGCGGTGGAGAGATATGCCAGCGTGAATGGGCGAAATGGGCATCTGTTCTCCAAATCTGTCCCTCGCCAAATTATATAGGCGCAGGAAATCTGATTACTCTGTTGTAACGTCATCGCGCTTTTCCCGGACCCCGATCAGCTCGACGATGACGTCCGACCGATCCGGAGAAACAACCGTGGACCTAGTACCGGATCTTTCTCAGGCGGTCGCGCGCGGTGAAATCATCGCGTACTTTCAGCCCCAGGTCGACGCCATCACCCGTCGAGTCGTTGCGGTCGAAGCCCTTGCGCGCTGGCGCCACCCCACCCTCGGCCTCATCCTGCCCGGCGTGTTCATCCCGCTCGCGGAGCAGTACGGTCTCATCGCCGACATCGGCAGTTTTATGATCGACGAGGGCTGCAGGTGTGCTGCGGAGTGGGACGATCGCGGGTTCGGCGTCCAGGTGGCCGTCAACGTCTCTGCGGCACAGCTGAGAACCCCGGCAATGCTCGACCATGTCGCGGTCAGGCTTCGGCAGCACGAGTTGCCCGCCGCTGCGCTCGTCATCGAGATCACCGAGTCTCTGCCGGTGATTGCGATTGCCGAAGTCTGCGACCGGCTGAATCGCATGCGCTCCATCGGGCTGGGGATCTCGGTGGATGATTACGGCACGGGCTTTTCGTCGATGTCCCAGCTCATGGCACTACCCGCCACCGAAGTGAAGATCGACAGGTCACGCGTACAGGGCGGTACCAGCTCGGATGCGTTCATCACCGAAGTCGTGGAGATGGCGCGCGATCGAGGGCTTCGCGTTGTTGCCGAGGGTGTGGAAACCGAGGAGCAGCTGCGCGTCGTACGGGAGCTAGGGGTGGACCGGGTTCAGGGCTACCTGTTCGGTCGGCCGCTGCCCGAACGGGACACCGTGCACCTGCTTGAGGCGCTCACGTAACGAGCGCTCTAGCGAAGAGACCGGGGCTCGGCCACTTCCGTGAGCTGCAGGCCAGACGCGCGGCCGGCGGCGAGAACCAGCATCTCAATCCACTCGCGGTTAACCGTCGGCGGGCGCGAACCCTCGTAAAAGAAGTGGATCGGCACACCGTTGTCAATCCAGAGCGCGTGACGGCCACTGCCGCGTTCCACAGGCTGGTTCCAGCTGAGGAAGAAATCCTCTTTGCGGCGCAGCTTCGTGCTGATGACGATCTGGAGATGGGTGAGGGTGCGGTCCTCGAAGTCGAACTCCTGGCCGTCGTAATAGAGAATTCCCACGGTACTGCCCCCTATTCCCGACCGGCTCGGTGCTGTAGCACCATACCGTGCCGGAACGCCCGCCCAGGGCGAGGTAGCCTGATAGCCGAGACATTTTCGCGCCAGCACCATTGGCAGGTAGGGGACAGACAATGATCGTGCATAGGCTGACCGTCGACGGGAAGGACTACTTCCTTCCCCACCCCGTAACGGAGTTGCGTGACCAGGTTCTCGCGGCGGTGAAGTCCGGGGGCGGCTACGTCAACATCCCGCCCCTGAAGTCCGGATCGGGTGTCGACATCCTGTTCTCCCCCGGGATGCCCGTGGTCTGGACGCAACTCGACGTAGGCGAACCGGAAGCTCACAACGATGCGGACAAAGACTCCGACATCGACCCAGACGACCTGATGTAATTCGCCGACCTGATGTCGGCGGACGACCTGATGTGATAACCCGGCCGGCTCAGGCCTCTGCGAGCCACCCGGTCAGGTAACGGTCGAATTTCGACAGGTTCATCGGGCGTCCGAGCAGGAACCCCTGGGCGCGCTCGCATCCCGCGCCGACCACGTACTCGTTTTGCTCAGAATTTTCAACCCCCTCCGCCACAACACGAAGTCCACGCTCGCGTGCGAGGTCGATTACCTCCGCGACCTGGGTGCGACTGTCCTCAGAATCGCCCTGCACAAGGGAACGATCGATCTTGACTTCGGTGACCGGGAGCGCACCCAGTTGGGTGGCTGATGAGTGGCCCGCTCCGTAGTCATCGAGCGATACACCGAGGCCGATCGCACGCATCGCGTTCAACTGGGCGGCCGCGAGGCCCAGGTCGACTATCTCGATTGTTTCGGTCACCTCAAGGGTGATTTTCTGCGGGTCGAGCGCGCCCGACTCAATCCGCGGGGCAAGGTAGTCGAGCACCCCCGTCGAAGTGAGTTGCGCCGGGGATACATTGATCGCAACCTCAAGGGAATGCCCGTTTTTACTGGTCTCTTCCAGAAAACTGCAGCTCTCTTCGAGCATAAATGCGCCCACCTCGTGGATAACATCGGACTGCTCCGCGATGGCAATGAACACTCCAGGCGAGACCATCCCCAACCGGGGATGCCACCATCGGCACAGGGCTTCTGCGGCCACGACGCGACCCGTCGCCAGATCGATCTGCGGCTGGAAGTAGGCGACCAGCTCGCCTCGCTCGGCGGCGCCGTCGAGGTCGGCCGCCAGATTCGCGTGCAGGCGAGACAGATCGCCGAGCGAACGCGGCGCAGCCGGGTCGCTGGGGTACGGATAATTCACGATTAGATCCTGTCTGACGCACTTTGGTTGGTCCCACACACAATGTTTCGCGCTGTGCAACGACTCGTCAACGCGCCTTGGGGCGCCCTGCGTAGCCTTATACTTCTCGTTGCAGCGCTCGCGAACGTCAAATTTTCTCGCGGCAAACGCTTCCACGCTCCCGCGATCCGAGAATCCGAGGGTCCATCGATCGCGTACTACCCGGGGGTTAGATATGAGCGACGCCCTGCAGCCACTGGACGCACCGCTGCTGCTCAACAGGTACCGTCCGCGGACCCTGCTCGCCCGCGGCGGAAGCGCACTCATCTACGAGGGCACTGACGAAACGCTCCAACGCGCGGTCGCCATCAAGGTGTTCCGCGCCGGGACGGATCTCGTGCAATACCGCGAGGAGCTCCGCGTTCTCGCCGGACTCAGCCACCACGGAATTGTGTCCATCGTCGACGCCGGCATCGACCTTTCGACCCCCGCCGACCCCCGCCCCTTTCTGGTCATGGAGCTCGTGCGCGGGCACACGATCCAGGAAACCCTGAGGCAAGGTTCCCTCCCTCTCCGCAAGGTGGGAGAGATCGGGTACGAAGTGGCGGAGGCGCTTGACTATGTACACAGCCAGGGCGTGATCCACCGCGACATCACTCCGTCGAACGTGATGCTGACGGATTACGGAACCGCCTCCGCGCGATCGCGCGCGCGCCTGACCGACTTCGGTATCGCCATCGGCACGGACTACATCCACGCCGCGGACGCGCAGGTCACGGGCACCGCTGCCTACCTCAGCCCGGAGCAGGTGAAGAACCAGTCGCTCACCCCCGCGACGGACATCTACTCCCTCGGCCTCGTCATGCTCGAGTGCCTCACCAACGTGGTCGCCTTCCCCGGCGCGGCAGTGCGGTCGGCCCTGCGACGCCTCAACCAGGATCCGCTCATTCCTAGGGAGGTCCCGCGCGAATGGCGGGGACTCATTGCGCACATGACCGAACAGGATCCGGCGCAGCGACCGAGCGCCGCCGAGACTGCGTCCGAGATCCGGGCGCTGCTGCGGAAACGTCGCTGACCTCACGGTTTGCCCCGCGGCATCCGCCTCACAACTTCAATGCTGTAACACGCTTCGGTCACATCGGCAACCCCCGATCTCACCTCGCCCCTGCTGTCAGCATTGGTCATTAGCAAGTACCGGCCAGCCGATGGGAGTGAGCGATGACTGCAGTGCTTGACGCTTGGTCGGATGTCTCGGTGTCGACGCCACTGTGGAGAAGTCCACAACCCGATCTCTGGGTCTCGTCTGCGCAGGGCGAGTACCAGGGAATGATTGAACATCTGGGCAAGCGCTTCGTTGCGGTCAACCGGCAGGGCAAGACCGTGGGCGAGTTCGATTCGCTCCCGCAGGCTCAGCGGGCCGTGGAGACGTGGTCTCCGCTGAACACCGACCTGCGTGAGGTCGTGTTGCTCAAAGCGATCGCGGCTGCCGCGCTGATGTGCTCGGCCATCGCCGGCTTCTCGTTGATCTTCTAAACTTTCGGTCTTCGGATCTTGGGGCCCCCGAGAATCTCGGGGACCCGTTCGTGAACCGGTTCCGTTTCGTTCCCCGGCTAGATGCGTCGGCGCCCTGGCGTGACCGCGGCTCCGACGACGGCTGCGCGCGCTACCGGTGAACGACCGGGGGTCACGGCTGCTCCGACGACGGCGGCCTTTGCGACAGGCCTGCGGACAACGCCGACCCGTCCAACTCGTGCTGGCCTCAATGGCATCTCCGTCACTTCCCTTTCTGCTCGGACGCGACGTCAGAAGCGGCATCCGCCTCGAGCGACGCGATAATGGCCTGCATTGGAATCCGCTCGCTCGCGATCAGCTGCCCGCCCGCGCGCCGGGCAGCCGATGCAAACGGCGCGGCCCACAAGTTTTCGTAGACGAGCACTCCCGCGACGCTTCCCGGATCCATGGCAGCGGCGAGGTTCTCGACGTCCTCCTCCGCGAGGAGTTCGGCGAGTTCGGCCTCAAGGCTCTGCAGCGGGCCCAGGTCGTCGGTGTCCGACAGCTCCAGCGCCTCGATGCTTCCGTCGGCGTCCTTCGCGAGAATGAGCATGTCGATCACTCGAATTGTCCCAGCGTCAACGAGCCGCACCAGCTCTTCCGCAATCTCCCCGGTGAAGCTGGATTCCCCGGCGGGGAACTCCACAATCAAGAAGTCGACAGGCCCCAAGGTGTCGAGAGAAGTGTCTGTCATCGTGCATCCCTTCGTCTGCTTCGATCGCGATAATCGAGGCTGTGGGCGCCACACTACGCGTCGCGTAAACGAAGCGGCAGGGCCTAGATTTCCGCCGAGGAGTGACCTCATTCGCTGTGCATCCGCTGCAGCGCGAGGGCGCTCAGGCGATCGGAACGGCGGTGCCGCTCACGACGATGCCGCCAGCCTCCGGAATGTCGCCGGTGAGCAGGCTGGGCCTTCCGACGTGGCGACCCTGGTGCACGATGACCCGCGCCGGGGCATCCACCACACCAAGGGCACGTACATATCCACCGAGGGATGCCGCGGCCGATCCGGTCGCGGGATCCTCGGTAATCGCGCCCACAGGGAAAAGATTGCGAGCCTCATACTCGTGCGCCGACACGGCGAACAGCACGCTGACGGTGCCTTTCCAGCCCTTCGCGTCCATCAGGGCACGCAGGGCAACGGGATCGAAGCGAAACGCGTCGAACACCGTACGGTCGCGAAGCACCAGAATCGGATGCCAGTTTCCTGCGTAGGAGAGCCGCACCGGGTAGCGCTCGTCAAGATCGAACGGCGCGAGTCCGAGCAATCCGAGGAGGTATTCCAAAACGGCGGCGTCGAGCGGCGCCACCTCGGGCTCGACGAGAATTAGCGCACCCGGGATCGGCGGTCATCGCCTTCGACGCCACGCTCGACCACGAAGGCGGTTTCCGCGTAACCGATGTCTGCGGCCAGACAAACACAAGACGTCGACGGTCTACTGGCCGCCATTGCGGCGGTTCACCTGGGCGACCCGCTCGGTGATCCAGGAAATGACCAGCGCCGACGCGGTGCCCACAATCGCGACGCCGCCGAACATGAGAATGACCGCGTAGATGCGTCCGGGCGTGGTGATCGGATAGGTGTCGCCGTACCCGACGGTCGCGAGTGTCACGCAGGCCCACCAGATCGCGAGACCGAAGTCGGTGATCGTGGCGCCGGGAGCGTTCCGCTCCACGTGAAGGGTCACGATGGCGATGAAATATACAAAAATCACCGAGTACGCGGCCGCGTAGGTGATCACCGCCGCTCGCACCGCCTTACCGGTTCTGCGCTGGAAGTACGGAACATTGCGCAGCAGCGCAACAACCCGCATCGCCCGGAACACGGGCACCAGCACCGACAGCAGATCGGGCACGTTCCTGCGCATGAAGTCTGCCCGTCCGCCTCGGCCGGACAGCCACCACCGCACCGCGTAGTCGGTGAAAAACGCCACCCACGCCGTCACGAGAACCACCCACACGGTCACGAGCACCCAGCGGGCAGGCGACTCGTTCAGTACAAGCACCGAGTAGGCGACGATAAACGCGAGACCAATCCCCACGAGCGGCACCGCGGTCGCCGCCTCCCACCGGTCGCGGCGGTCGCGGCGGTCGGTCCGGTCTCCCCGAGTCGTCTGATCGTCTCGATCAGGCCGATCGTGACGATCAGTGGTGGAGCCAGCGTGCGGTGCCACTGCAGGGCGCGGTCAGGATTTCAGTTCGTCGCCGTGCACCGTGACCGCCCAGATGACCACTACGTCGAGAGCGAGCAAGGCGAGCGACCAGAGCGGGTATGCCGCCATAAAGGTGATATTCACTATGGCACTGCCGAACGCCAAGATGACGGTGAAAATGCGCGCCCACAGCTGGCCCGCCAACAGGGCGATACCCGCAACCACGATGAGCACGCCGATCGCCATGTGCACCCAGCCCCAGGTTGTGTAGTCCAGCTGCACGACCAGACCAGAAGCCCGCACGACGTAGTACGTGTCCTGGAACAACGCGACAAATCCCTGGATGAGATGGAAGCTGCCCATCATCACCATCACAACGCCGGCAAATACGACCCATCCGGTCCATGCGGACGGTGCTTCGCCACCTCCCCAGGTGGGTTCCTGCACGCTGCGTGCCCCCGACTGTGCCCCGGTCGACGTGCCCGTGGTTTCTCGTGTGGCGTTCATGTGATTCCTCCATTCGAGCCCAAGGGATGGCCTCGTTTGGCACGCTACTGCGGCGCCTGTGCCGCATCGTCGCCCGAATCGGGTGACGATGCGCGACCGATTCGGGTGATGAGAAGCGCCCGATTCAGGCGGCTTTGCGCGACGGCAGGAAACGAGGCGCGGCGTCAGCCGCGCACGTCCCACAGGTGATGAATGGGGTCGTGAATGAAGTACAGCGCGAAGGTGGCGACGGTGAAGCTGACACCGTCACTGCGGCGGCCCGGGCGCTGCCACTGGTCGCCGGAAACGGTGTCGAAGTCCGCGGCGAGTGCCGCCGCGGCATCCCCCAGCTCCCTCCCCACCATCGCCGGATCCTGCTCGCTGTATCGTTCGGCGAGCGCCGTCGCGTCCTGGTCCCAGTTCGGGTAGAGCGGATCATCCGTCTCGATCATCAGGTGCAACCGCTCGCGGTACAGTCGCAGCACGTCGCGTACATGGGCGGCGTACTCCAGTGGCGACCAGGTGTCGTCGCGCGGGCGGTCCCGCGCATCACTGCGCGCGAGCACCGCGGGCCAGGCCGCCGCGTTCTCGCGGATACGATCGGCCACCTGCTCGGGCGTGAGGGCAGACGCGTCGTAGCCGCATTCGCCGCAGGGCCGCTCGATGACCCAGGTCCAGTCTTTGGTGTCGGGGGTGATGGGCATCTGACCAGTGTGGCCGGGACTCACCGCCGTGGCCAGCGAATTAGTGCCAATTCGGGGTCGGCTTGGGGTGGGGTCGGGGTGGGCCGGACGGGGGCTCGGTCGTGGGCTCGCTCGGAGGTTGGCCGGCGACGTCCGACGTCCGCGACGGTTTACAGGACAGACTAGGAGCCGGCCGCCCCGTCTTGCTCAGGAGTCACCTATGTCCCGTTCGCCCAACCGCCTGATCGGCGTCATCGTCGGCGCGGGGTACACGCTTCTGGGATTTGTCGGGCTGACCGTCACGCTCGGCTCTGCGCCCGGCGACACCGTCGGCGGATTGCTGCTCGGAACCCTCGCCGTGAACACCGTGCACACGCTCACGCACGTGCTCCTGGGGGCCGCGCTGCTCCTGGCCGGGCTGTCGAGCGTGCCCGCTGCCCGCAGGGTGAACATCGTCGTCGGCACTGTCTGCCTCGCGCTGGGCATCGCGGGGCTGTTTCTGGTCGGCACCCCAAACAATCTGCTGGCCGTGAATGCCGCGGGCAATGTGCTCCACTTCGGCAGCGCGGTGCTGCTGCTCGCCGTCGGTCTGGGGGCCGAGAAGGCCGATCGCGTCGGAGCGTAGGCGAGGAGCGCGGGGCGAGGAGCGCGGGGCGAGGAGCGCGGGGCGAGGAGCGAGGGGGGGACGCGGGGACCCCGTGGCCGCCCGGCAGCTCCCTGCTGATCAGGCCTGGATGCCGGGTACCGCGACGGCCCGCGACATGAACCGCTGCACGTTGGGGTCGACGATGATGTCGGAGGGGCGGAGCGGTCGGCTCAGGTACAGCCCGTCGAGCTCGGTGATGCGACTGAGCGCGACGTAGGTCTGGCCGGGCGCGAAGGAACGGGACCCGAGATCGACGATGGCCCGGTCGTAGCTTTTGCCCTGTGACTTGTGGATCGTGACCGCCCAGGCCAGGCGGAGCGGAAACTGGGTGAACTCGGCGACGATGTCCTTTTTGAGTGCTTTAGTCGCTGCGGAGTACGTGTAGCGGTACTTCTCCCAGATCGCCGGGACCACCGAGTGCACCTCACCGTCGACCTCGACCCACACGGTGGTGTCGATCCGCCGCACGGTGCCGATGCTGCCGTTCACCCAGCGCTGCTCTGCGTCGTTGCGCAGGAACATCACCTGGGCGCCGATCTTCAGTTCGAGCGAATCATCCGCCGGATACGCTCGCCCGCCAAACTCGCCCGAGATCTCGGCCCGTGCGGTCTGGGACTTACCCGGCAGGCGTCCGAGCGCGCTGGCGTTGATGCGGGTCACCGTGCTGTTGGTCGTCGCGAGAGTGATTGCTCCCTCGGTGGGCGCGGGCCGAGCGCCGGTGGAATTGAGGCGACCGGCGATCTCCGCCGTGACGCGTCCGTGCCGCACGGCATTGAGCATGTGTTTGAACTCGTCTTCGTGCTGGCGATGGATGACGTTGAGCTCGTAGATACGGAGGTCCGTGTCATCCCACACCTTCGCATCAAAGAACCACATCGATCGGTACTGATCCTCGAAGTAGGCCCGCTCGTCAGCATCTCCGGGAACGGGAGCGAGCTGGTACGGGTCACCAAAGAGCACGACCTGCACTCCCCCGAACGGCACGTGGGGCTTCTGGCGCGCCTGGCGGAGGCTGCGGTCGATGGCATCCAACAGGTCGGCGTTCACCATCGACACCTCATCGATGACGAGGGTGTCGATGGTGTTGAGGAGCTTGCGCAGCTCGGCAACCTGCTCGATCTGGTGATCGGCGATCACCCCGATCGGCAGGCGGAACAGGGAGTGGATGGTCTGCCCGCCCACGTTCAGCGCCGCAACGCCCGTGGGCGCACAGATAACGATCTGCTTCGACGTGTTCCAGGAGAGGTGGTTCAGAAGGGTGGACTTGCCCGTGCCCGCACGCCCGGTGACAAAGATGTTCTCGCGGGTCGTCTCGATCGCGTCGAAGACCGCCTGTTGCTCGGCAGAGAGCGTCAATTGCGTCACAGGGGTCTCCACGGGTTGTCTGGCGGTGCGTGTCAAGGCTACTCGGGGCAGCGGCCGGTGCGCGGCAGGCAGACCCTCCTGTGCACCCCGGGTGGCTACGCAACTTAGGATGTGGGGATGCGGCGCGTGTTTATCTCCTGGGCGATCGCGTTCGTGGTTCTGCTTGGCGCCTTCGCCGTAACCGTAGTGGCAATGAACGCCACGCTGTACAGCTCGTCCGGTTTTGTGGACACCTACCTGAACGCACTCGCCCGTCAGGACGCCACCAGCGCCCGCGAACTCCCCGGCGTGCTCGCCTCAGAAGACTCCGCGGCAAATTTGCTGACGGATGGCGCGCTCGGCGAGCTCAGCGAAATCGAGCTGATCGGTAACGACGTAGACTCCGACGGCGTCCATACCCTCAGCTACGAGTACAACATCGGCGGTGAACTCGCCGAAAGCTCGTTCCGGGTCGTGCAGACGGGCGCTTTTCTCGGACTGTTCCCGACCTGGAAATTCGAGTCGTCCCCCTTGGCGACCGTCGCCGTCACCGTGCTGCACGACGACCGTTTTCGGGCGAATGCCGTAGACCTCACCGCCGACGACCAGCCCACCGCGTCGGGTGGCTTCCTCGTTTTTGCCCCCGGGCTGTACACCTTCGACCACGAATCGACCTACCTCGAAGCCGACTCCGTCGCGGTTCCCATCAGCGAGCCGGGCAGCGTGACCGCCGTGCAGGTCGACGTGCAGGCAAACACCTACTTCACCCAGCAGGTGTCGAACGAGCTGAAAGAGTTCCTTGACGGCTGCGCGACCCAGGAAGTGCTTCTCCCCACCGGATGTCCCTTCGGCAAAGGTTTTGAGAACCGGATAGACACGACGCCGGTCTGGTCCATCGCGACCTACCCCGATATCGAAGTCATCCCCGGCGAGACAGTCGGGGACTGGCTGGTGCCCCAGACGCCGGCGGCAGCCCACCTGCAGGTCGAGGTTCGGTCGCTGTTTGACGGCACGCGCACCCAATTCGACGAGGACGTGCCCTTCACGGTGTCCTACGACATCAGCATCGACGCCAACGACAAGCTCTTCATCTCGGCGCTGTTCAGCTGACGCGGTGCGCGCTCGGCTTGGTGCGTTCGGGATTGCTCAGCGTGCAGGGCTTCTCAGCGACGCGGGGCGGCGCTCGCCCGGCGAGCCAGCATTTCGTTGTAACTGGCGAGTTCCGCGTCCCCGTCGCGGTCGGCTTTGCGGTCGTACCGTTTCGACTCGCGGCCGTCGCTCCTCGCCCACATCGTCGCGACGGCGATCGCCAGGGCCACAGTCGGGATCTCCCCCACACTCCAGGCGATCCCGCCGCCGTTCTGCTGGTCCGTGATGGCGTCGATGCCGCGGTCCCAGCCGAGCGCCCCATACCAATCGGCGAGCAACAGGCCGGTTCCGGTCATCAGGGTCAAGCCGAAGAAGGCGTGGAACGCCATCGTTCCGAGCAGGATGAGCAGGCGCATCGGGTACGGCGCCTGGTGGGGAGACGGATCGACGCCGATTAGTGACGACACGAACAGGTACCCGGTGAGCAGGAAGTGCACGATCATCCACTCGTGCCCGATGTGGTCGGTGGTCGCCCAGCTGAACAGGGGCGTGTAGTAAAACGCCCAAAGGGACCCGGCGAACAGGATTGCTGCGGGCAGCGGCCGGGACAGGAACCCGAAGTAGCGCGAGCCGACCGCGAGCAGAACCCACTCGCGGGCGCCGCGGCTGCCGTCGGAGCGCTTGGCGACGGTGCGCAGCAGCAGGGTCACGGGAGCGGCGGGAACCAGCAGCACCGGCACCATCATGCCGAGGGTCATGTGGGCGAGCATGTGCGAACTGAACAGGTACTTCTGGTAGAGGTTCACTCCCCCGTTCGTGATCCAGAACAGCAGCAGGATGCCGGCAATCCAGAGCACCGTGCGATGGGCGGGCCACCGGTCGCCCCGACGACGCAGCCGCCACACCCCGGCAACGTAGAAGAAGATCGCGAATCCGCACAGCAGCAGCCAGAGCAGGTCGAAGTCCCACTGGGTGAGGTAGAGCAGCGCCGTCGGCGGCTCCGGTAGGACGCTGCCGGTCAGAAGCTCCGACGCGGTCGGATTGGTCAGCTGCGCTGCGGGCACCTCGGTCTGCGGGGTGGCCGTGCGGGCGAGCGCCGCCGCGACGCCCGAGGCGAGACCCATAAACGCCAGTTCGGCGGTGACCAGCCACCAGAAGTAGCCACGCCCTCCGGTGGTCGAGGCGTTCATCCGCCCGACCAGGAACCGCCGCTGGGCAACACCGAACAGCCCGAGCGCGCCGAGCGCGGCGACCTTGACGAGCACAAGGATTCCGTACGGAGTCAGCAGGTTCTCGAGGGTTCCGACCCGGATCTCCGCGCTGACGTACCCGGAGGCGGCCACCACGATGAACGAGATCAGCGCGAGTGTCGAGTAGCGCTCCACCACAGATCCGAGGCGTTTGCCGGTGAGGAGCGAGCGAGCGCAGACGACGGTGAGGACGCCGCCGACCCAGAGCGCGGCAAAAACGATGTGCAGCCAGATAGCGGTGACCGCGGCGTCGTGCGTCTCGGTTCCGCCGGCGTGGCCCTGCAGCGCCATCGGCACAAGCCCGGCGGCGGCAAGAAAGGCGACGAACACAATCGCGGTCTGGTTGCGCACGGCGAAGCAGAGCACCGTGAGGGCCGCAGCGACGAGCGTCGTCGTCAGCCAGGCCTGCCCGAGCTCGGTCGTGGTCATAAAGGTCGCGAGCAGATCGCCGAAGCGGTCGTCGAAACTGACGGGCTGGCTGTAGATGCTCAGGAACGTGAGAAATCCGGTGGCGGCAGAAGCTACGGTCCAGACCGCGCTGGCTCCGGCCGCGACATCCAACGCCCGCCCGAATTCCGGCTTGGTCTGCGCGAGCGCAAACGCGGCGAGAACCAGACCGCCCAGCGATCCTGCAGCGCCGAGGTTGACCAGGAGCTTGGAGACGGGCAGACCGTAGCGCACGGCGGCGCCGGGGTCGGTGGCGAGCGGGGCGTCTGCTCCCCCGCCGTACGCCAGGGAAACGAAAAGGGTGAGGAACGCCACTAGCAGCAGCAGGGCGGGGCCCAGCGGTCGGGCAAGACGGTTCACCGTAAAAGCTTAGGCGCTTTAGGTGTGCGTCACGTGCGTGTGCACCCACCCTCGGCGTACGCCCACGCGACCGGGTACGCCAAAGGGGACGGCGACCTTTCGGCCACCGTCCCCCTCGAAAAGCAAAAGCTACTTGGCAGCAGCCTTCAGCTTGCTGCCGGCGCTGACCTTCACGCCGAAGCTTGCCTGAATCTGGATTGCTTCACCGGTCTGCGGGTTGCGACCAGCGCGAGCGGCACGGTGCGTGCGCTCCACTGCGAGCCAGCCCGGGATGGTGACCTTGGTTCCCTCGGCCACGGACGTGGCGAGGGTCGAGAACAGTGCGTCGAACACACCGTTGACAGTTGCCTGGCTCTGGCCAGACTCAGCGGCAACAGCGGCAACGAGCTCAGTGCGGTTCAGTGACTTATCAGCCATGAGTTGTCCTCCTCGGACTTTGTGCAATTAGAGACTGTTCCGGCAGGCCGAGGCGCTGTGGAACCGCCTCGAACCTACCAGCTGGACTTGGTAATACCGGGCAATTCGCCCCGGTGCGCCATGTCGCGGAAGCGAACACGGGAAACACCGAACTGGCTGAGGTAACCACGCGGGCGACCGTCAATGGAGTCGCGGCCGCGGACGCGGACCGGCGACGCGTTGCGCGGAAGCTTCTGGAGACCGACGCGGGCGGCCTCGCGGGACTCGTCGGTCCCTGCGGGGTCGACGAGTGCCTTCTTCAGTTCGAGACGCTTCGCGGCGTAGCGCGCGACGATGACCTTGCGCTGCTCGTTCTTGGCAATCATGCTCTTCTTGGCCATTGTTAGCGCTCCTCGCGGAATTCGACGTGCTTGCGTACGACGGGGTCGTACTTCTTCAGCACGAGACGGTCAGGGTCGTTACGACGGTTCTTGCGGGTCACGTAGGTGTACCCGGTTCCCGCGGTCGAACGGAGCTTGATGATCGGACGTACGTCCTGGTGCTTAGCCATTAGATCTTCACCCCACGTCCGAGGATGTCCTTGACGACGGACTCAATGCCGCGTACGTCAATGACCTTGATGCCCTTGGCGCTGAGCGTCAGGGTTACGTTGCGGCGCAGCGAGGGGACGTAGTACGTCTTCTTCTGCACGTTCGGGTCGAAACGACGCTTGGTGCGTCGGTGCGAGTGGGAAATGTTGTGCCCAAAGCCGGGAATGGCTCCGGTCACCTGGCAGGTTGCTGCCATGTGTCTTCTCCTTAGTACCGTAGAGCGAGGTGCTCTACCCAAGATCCCTTGTCGGCACGCGCAAAATCCTCTTTCAGCAGGCCTCTTCGGTGAAGAATCGACCTACATGTGGGGATTGGCGTACATGTGAGTGTGGATACCACTCAACCAAGGAGCTATCCTACGGGGCTGCACACCATCGCGCAACATTATTTGGTGAGCTGGATGCCGCGGGGCCGCGTCACTGGGCGGCGCGACAGTTCGCGCACAGGCCGAAGACGTCCACGACGTGACTCGGCTGGGTGAAACCATGCTCCGCCGCGACCTGTGACGCCCAGCTCTCCACCGCGTCCGCCTCGATCTCCACCGTCAGCCCGCAATTGCGGCAGATGAGGTGGTGGTGATGGCTTCCCGGGGTGCAGGCCCGGTACAGGCTCTCACCCTCCTGCTGGAGCGAGTCGGCATCCCCCTCGACCGCGAGGTCCGCGAGCGCGCGGTAGACCGTCGCCAGCCCGATGGGAGAGCCAGCGTCCCGCAGGGCCGAATGGAGCCCCTGCGCGCTCACAAATCCCTCGGACGTGCCGAGGGCCTCGCGAACGGCCTCTCGCTGCCAGGTATTGCGCTTCACCCGTAACTCCTCGTTAGCTTCCTGCCGATTTTAGCGCCGCGCGCTGCGGTGCGAGCGGGGCACCACGGTTACGTCCAGCTCCGCGGTCGCGCCCCGCACCGCGTTTGCGCAGTGCGAGCAGTCGGCAGACCACATAGATGGTGAACGAGATTGTGGTGATGAACGGGCTGATGGGCAATGAGCCCCCGAGCGCGAGCAGCACTCCCCCGAGCGCAGAAACCAAACCGAAGCCCATGCTGAGCAGCGGTACGAGAACCGGCGACGACGACACCCGCAGCGCAGCGGCCGCCGGGGTGACCAGCAGCGCCAGCACCAGCAGCGACCCGATGATCTGCACCGACACGGCGACCGTGAGGCCGAGCAGCACCATGAAGGCGAGGGCGATAACCCGGGACGGCACGCCACGAGCGGCCGCGACATCCGCATCGAGACTGTCAAAGGTCAGCGGGCGCCACATGACGAGAAGCGCCACAAGCACCACGACACCGATGCCCATGAGCAGGCCCAGCTGCGGGATATCGACCGAGATGATCTGCCCGGTGAGCAACCCGAACTTGTTCGCGCTCCTGCCGGGGTAGAGGGCGAGGAAGAGGATGCCGAGCCCGAGGCCGAACGGCATCAGGACCCCGATGATCGAGTTTCGGTCCCGAGCCTTCGACCCGAGCACGCCGATCAGGATCGCCGCGAGCAGGGAACCCACGAGGGATCCCGTGACCACGTTGGCGCCAATCAGCAGCGCACCGGCCGCGCCGGCGAACGACAGCTCGCTGATGCCGTGCACGGCAAAGGCCATGTCACGCTGCATCACAAAAACCCCGATCAGGCCGCCGACAATGCCGAGAACGGCGGCCGCGATGATGGAGTTCGACAGCAGTACAACCAGCTCGCCGTAGTTTTCGAAGCTGAAAAGGCTCGACCAGAGGTCGCCGAGGGTGTCCATCAGGAGGCGCCCTCTCCGCGGTGAGGATCCGCGTGGTGGTGGCCTTCAGCATGACCATCCGGCACTCCGGCAACGAACACCCGCTCGCCGCTGCGCAGCACCTCAACCGGCGTGCCGTATAGCTCGCTGAGCACGTCGCTGCGGAGCACCTCTGCGGGGGTGCCCTCGCGGAACTGCCCAGCGGCAAGATAGAGAATTCGATCCACCATGCCGAGCACGGGATTGACGTCGTGGGTAACAAAGACCACCGCGGTGTTGTGTTCTCGGCGTCGTCGGTCAATCAGCTCGGACACCCCGCGCTGGTGCTGCAGGTCGAGGCTGAGCAACGGTTCGTCACAGAGCAGCAACACGGGATCGCCCGCGAGGGCCTGTCCGACACGCAGTCGCTGCTGCTCGCCGCCAGACAACTCCCCCACCGGTTGGTCGCCGTAGGCTGTCGCTCCGACGTCGGCGAGCAACTCGTCGACGCGTCGACGCACGGCGCGGGAGGCCAGAGGAACACCGAACCGATGCCCATTGACCCCGAGCGCAACCAGGTCGCGACCCCGCAGCGGAACACCGGCGGGAATCAGCTTCTGCTGCGGAATGTAGCCGATGCGCCGGTCACCGTGGCGCACTGCCGCACCGGCGAGCGTCACCGAGCCGGAGTCAAGTTTTTGCTGGCCAAGAATGGTTTTCAGCAGACTGGTCTTGCCGGATCCGTTGGGTCCGAGTACCGCGAGGAACTCCCCCGGTCGGATGTTCAGGTCGAGGCCGCGCCAGAGGATTCGGGAGCCGAAACCGAGCGATGCGTCTGCGAAGCTGAGAACGGGCGCAGCGGCAGAGTCTGGCGTCACTCCGGGCTGACCGCGGCGGAGATCGCTGCGAGGTTTTCGGTCATCCACGAAATGTAGTCTGCTCCATCCGGGAGCGTCTCGCTGAACGAGACCACCGGGATGCCCGCGGCGTCCGCGGCATCCCGCACCTGCTCGGTCTCTGCCCCGGCGGTCTGCTCGTTGTATGCAAGCAGCGCAACGTCGGTGCCCTCGAAGAGAGCGAGCGTCTGCTGAAGCACCAGCGGCGCGACATCCGTTCCCTCTTCGATTGCCTCAGAAAACTCGTCCGGGGTCCTGTTCGTCAGGCCGACTTCTTCGAGCAGGTACAGCGGCACGGGCTCGGTGATAGCCGCGCCCAGGCCGGCGGTGTTTGCGCGCAGCGTTTCCGCGTCTGCCTCGAGGGTGGCGATCTTCTCGACGAACGCGGCGAGGTTTGCCTCGTAGGTGTCGGCGTTGTCCGCGTCGACGGTGCTCAACTCGGTGGCAATGGCCTCGGCGACGCGCTCCACGCCGTGGAAGCTGTACCAGACGTGCTCGTTGAAGCCCTCGATGTGGTCGTGGCCGTCGTCCTCGGTGTGCTCGTCGGTGCTGGCCTCGTCGGTGCTCGCCTCGCCGGTGCTGGCCTCGTCTGCGTGCTCGTCATCTGCGTGCTCGTCATCGCCGTCGAGCAGCCCGGACACCTCGGACGCGTTGATCACTGCAACGTCATCGTTGCTGGCGGCGTCGAGCAGGGTGTCGATGAAGGGATCGTAACCGCCCCCGTTCTCGATGACGATCGACGCCTTCGAGAGGGCGAGCTGGTCCTGGGCCGAGGCCTCGTAGCTGTGCGGGTCCTGCGCGGCGCCGGTGATGAAGCTGGTGACGGTGACGAGGTCGCCCCCGATCTGCTCGGCAATATCGCCGTAGACGTTGGTCGACGCGACGATGTGAACGGTGCCGTCCGCGGATGCGGCGGGTGTGCTCGCACATCCGGAAAGCGCGAGCGCAGTGAGGGCGACGCCTGCGGTAGCGAAGCTGAGGGATACGGGGAGGCGCATGGTGGGGACTTTCTAGAGTCGTAGGAGGACACCGTAATGATATCCGTTATCAACTATAGGGGAGCTCGCCAGCTTCGCAAATCGAGGCGACCGCCGTGACGGTTGTCCCGGCCATCCAATATGTCGGAACATCGAGGTCGTCGGAACATCGAGGTCGTCGGAACATCGAGGTCGTCGAACCAGCCAGGTCGTCGGACCAGCCAGGTCGTCGGCGACGTCCCATGCGCGCCCCGCGTCTGTCCAGTGTCTCGGTTGTTGCGCCCGTGGCGCCTCTGCCCCTCCCAGCGGGCAGTTCACGACGATTCGGGCAGCACGACGCCGCCGAGCGGCCAGGTCTCGAGCGGTTCCGGCCCGAACACGGTCGGGTGCTGTCCGGTCAACGGGGCGGCTCGACAGTTGCTGCCCGGTCGAGGCGCCCGCGTGATGATTGCTGTCCACTCGCTGATTGCTGTCCACTGGCTCCAGACGGCGGCGATCAGTCCAGGAGTAGTGCCGGCTCCTCCATAACGCTCGCAACGTCCGCCAGGAACCGGCTGGCCACGTCTCCGTCAACCACTCGGTGGTCAAAACTCGCGCCGATGGTGGTGACCAGGCGGGGACGCACCTCGCCGTCGACCACCCACGGCTTCGGCTTGATCGTTCCGAGGGCAACGATCGCAACCTCGCCCGAGTTGAGGATGGGCGTGCCGGTGTCCATCCCGAACGATCCGATATTGGTAATGGTGATCGTGCCGTTCGCCATGTCCGCCGGAGTGGTTTTGCCGTCACGCGCGGTGATCGTGAGCTGCTCCAGCGCGGTCGCGAGCTGCAACAGGGACAGGCTCTGCGCGTCCTTGACGTTCGGAACGATGAGCCCGCGCGGTGTCGCGGCCGCGATGCCGAGGTTGACGTAGTGCCGCACGATGATCTCTTTGTCGGTCCAGGCGGAGTTGACCGTGGGATTGCGACGGGACGCCCAGATGATTGCCTTGGCCATGATCAGCAGGGGAGAGACGCGCACCCCGGCGAAGTCCGTCGAGTTTTTCAGACGCTTTACGAACTCCATCGTGCGGGTGGCATCGACATCGACGAACAGACTCACGTGGGGAGCGGTGAACGCGCTGTTCACCATCGCGGCGGCGATCGCCTTGCGGACGCCCTTTACCGGGATGCGCTCCTCGCGCTCGTCACTCCACTCGGGCGTCTGGATGTTGCGAAAGACGCTCGCCTGCTTGGCCTGGCGCACGACATCGTCGCGCGTCGTCTCGCCCGCGAGCCCCGTCGGAACGACGAGCGACAGGTCGACTCCGAGGTCCTTCGCAAGCTTGCGAATCGGCGGCTTCGCGATGACGACGGCGGACGACGCCGCAGGAACAGACAGCGGCCGCGGGGGAGCGGCGGGGGTCGACGGCGGGGTGCTGGTTGTCGACGCCGCAGCGGCGCCTCCGCGGCGTCGGCGCGATCCGGCATGAGTCTTGGTGCCGTAGCCCACCAGAACCGCGCCCGGCTTGTCCTCCGCGGCAGATCCGACAGCGGTCGCCTCCGAAGATATGCTGCTTGCGGCATCTGCTACCAGCGCGACAGATTCCTCGGAGGGAATGCTGGCAGGTGCAGGGCCAGCGGAGGCGCCAGGCGCATTCGATGAAGCGGATGCCGCGGACCCAGGACCGGCAACGGTGATGATCACCGTCCCGACATCCACCGTCTGCCCCTCTTCAACGAGAATTTCGGCAACCACCCCGGCAAACGGCGACGGGAGTTCGACAAGCGACTTCGCGGTTTCGATCTCCACGAGGATGTCGTTGACCGCGACCGTGTCACCCGGCTTTACGCGCCAGCTGACGATTTCGGCCTCGGTCAGACCCTCGCCCGCGTCGGGGAGGAGGAATTCTAAGTTCGCCATCAGTGCAGTCCTTAGTACGCCAGGGCGCGGTCGACGGCTTCGAGCACGCGGTCGGCGTCTGGCAGATAAATGGTCTCGAGTTTTGCGGGAGGGAACGGTGTGTCGAAGCCGGTGACCCGCAGCACGGGAGCCTCGAGGGAATAGAACGCCCGCTCGGTCACGGTGGCGGCAATTTCGGAGCCGACGCTGACGAAACCGGGAGCCTCCTGCGCGACAACCAGCCGGCCGGTCTTCTGCACCGACGCGAGGATCGGACCGTAGTCGATGGGGGAGATCGAGCGCAGGTCGATGACTTCGATGCTCGTGCCCTCGTCGGCGGCGATGTCGGCCGCCTCGAGAAGAACGCTGAGCATCGCGCCGTGCCCCAGGAGGGTGACCTCGGTTCCTTCCCGCACCACGCGAGTGGAGTGCAGCGGCGCGGAGCTGGCCGAGAAGTCGACCGGGCCCTTCGGCCAGTAGCGACCCTTCGGCTCGAAGAACATCACGGGGTCGTTGCTCGCGATGGCCTCCTGAATCATCCAGTACGCGTCATTCGGGGTGGAGGGGCTGACCAACCGCAGACCCGCGGTGTGCGCAAACAGCGCCTCGGGGCTTTCCTGGTGGTGCTCCACTGCGCCGATGTGCCCGCCGTACGGCACCCGGATCACCACCGGCATCTGGATCTGGCCCTCGTGCCGGTTCGTCAGCTTGGCGAGCTGTGTCGTGATCTGGTTGAACCCGGGAAAGATGAAGCCGTCGAACTGGATCTCGCAGACCGGACGGTAGCCGCGCATCGCGAGCCCGATCGCCGACCCGATGATCCCCGCTTCGGCAAGGGGTGTGTCAATAACGCGCTTCGCACCGAACTCAGCCTGCAGGCCCTCTGTGACCCGGAACACTCCGCCGAGAGGGCCAATATCCTCGCCCATCAGCAAAACCTTGGGGTCGTCCAGCATCGCCTGGCGCAGTCCCGCGTTGATCGCCTTGGCGAGGGGGAGAGTCTGGATGTCGCTCATGCCTGGGCACCGTTCTCATCAAGAGCGCTTTCGTACGCCGCAAGCCATGCTTTTTGCTCCACCACGAGCGGGTGGGGCTCCGAATACACGTGGTCGAAGATCAGCGAGGTGCCCGGGTCCTGAATTTCGAAGGTGCGTCGGCGGATGTCTGCGGCGTGATCCTCCGCTTCGACCCGAACTTCTTCGAAGAACGCGTCACCCTCGCCACGGCTGCGGAGGAAGGCCTCGAACCGCGGAATCGGGTCCCGCTGGCGCCAGTAGTCGAGTTCGGAGTCCTTGCGGTACTTCGTCGGGTCGTCGCTGGAGGTGTGCGCACCGATTCGGTAGGTCAGCGCCTCAATGTAACGCGGGCCCGCACCGGCGCGGGCATCGTCCAGGTTCTTGCGCGTGACCGCGTAGCTGGCCAGCACATCGTTTCCGTCGATCTGCACCCCAGGAATACCGAAGCCGGAGGGCCGCAGGTACAGGGGAGTACGCGACTGGGTGGAGACGGGAACCGAGATCGCCCAGTGATTGTTCTGGAGAAGGAACACCTGCGGCGTCTGGAAGCTCGCCGCGAAGACCAGGGACTCGCTGGCGTCGCCCTGGCTGGTCGCGCCGTCGCCGAAGTACACAATGACGGCCTCATCGGCGTCGAGGTTGCCCGTTCCGGACTTGCCGTCGAGCGCTATCCCCATCGCGTAGCCCGTGGCGTGCAGCGTGTGGGCGGCGATGACGAGCGTGTACAGGTGGAAATTGCCGTGCTCGGCCGGATTCCAGCCGCCGTGGGTGGTTCCGCGCAGCAGCTTGACGATGTCGAGCACGTCGACCCCGCGAATCCGCGCAACCGCGTGCTCGCGGTAGGCCGGGAAGATGTGGTCCTGCGCGCGCGCGGCGAAGCCGGATCCCACCTGGGCGCCCTCTTGCCCGATGCTCGGCACCCACAGGCCCATCTGGCCCTGCTTCTGCAGGTTCGCGGCCTCTTCGTCGAAGCGCCGCACCACCACCATCTGGCGGTGGAACTCGCGCAATTGTTCGTCGCTGAGCGCGTCGATGTAGGGGAGGTATTCGGCGGACGCGTCACTGGTGACGAGCGAGCCCTCGGGATTCAAGAGCTGGATCGTCGCCTCGGTGTAAGACATGAGTCCTAATCTAACGTGGCTCGAGCGGCGCCCGTTCGGAGGTTGTGCACAACCTCCGCCGACGAGGTTAGGAGTTTGTCCACAGCCGCGGACTCTCCCACACTGACGCGAACGCCGTCGCCGAGGGCACGCACCACGATGCCGTTGCGCGCAAATACTGCGGCCGCCATGGCGGTATCGGCCCCGGTGGGCAGCCACAAAAAGTTGCCGTGGGGCCGCGGAATATCCCAGCCCTGCTCGCGCAGAGCCTGCCACAGGCTGTCGCGCAGCTCCGAGATCTGAGCGACCCGGTCGAACAGCTCATCCTCGTAATCGAGAGACGCAATGGCCGCGCGTTGCGCATGGTCGATGACCGAAAGCGGGATGGCTGCTGCCCGCGCGGCATCCATCAAATATTCCGCTCCGATCGCATAGCCCACCCGCAGCCCGGCAAGCCCATACGCTTTCGAGAATGTACGGAGAACTACCAGATTCGGGTAGGTGGTGAGGAGGGGGATGCCGCGTACCGCGGACGGATCCGACACGAACTCGATGTAGGCCTCGTCGAGCAGCACGAGCACGGTCGACGGCACAAGGGCCATGAACCGCTCGAACTCGTCGAGGGTCACGATGGCGCCCGTGGGGTTATTTGGGCTGCAGACCAGAATCACGCGCGTTTTGTCGGTGACGGCGGCGGCCATCGCGGGCAGGTCGTGGCGGTGGTCGGCGGTGTTCGGAACCGTGACGCTCGTTGCGCCGGCGACGGTGACGAGATTGGGATAGGCCTCGAAGCTGCGCCAGCTGTACATGACTTCGTCACCGGGGGATGCCGCGGCCGCGATGAACTGGGCAAGGAGCGCGACCGACCCCGAACCCACGTGAATCTGCTCCGGCGTGACGGAGTACTTCTCGGCGAGGCGCCCGCGGAGCTCTGCCGCGGAGGCGTCCGGGTACCGGTTGACGGTCGCGCCGGCGATCGCGGCCAGCACGGCGGGCAGCGGCTCGAACGGATTCTCGTTGGATGACAACTTGAATGCATCTGCAGCGGCAGGCTTGCCTTGACGGTACGGGGCCATGGCTTCGATATCGGCACGAAGCCGCACGCGGGGGGAGTTCACACGTGCCAGCCTAATTGCGACACCAGATGCGGCGGTGCATAGTGGTCGCATGACAAGATTCCTCGTGCGCCTGCTTATCAATGCGGTTGCCCTCTGGCTCACCACGATCATCGTGAGCGAGGGAGTGCGCGTGGTTCCCTTTGCCCCGGGCGGAACGCTCGAGCTCGTGCTCACCTACCTGCTCGTGGCGCTGCTCTTCGGAGTTGTCAACGGCCTGATCGGCAATTTCATTCGGATCGTGGCTTTCCCGCTCTACATCATCACGCTCGGCCTGATCTCGCTCGTGGTCAACGCGCTCCTGCTGATGCTGGTCGCCTGGCTCACGAGCCTGCTCGGTTTCGGCCTTCAGGTTGACGGGTTTGGCTGGGGAGTACTCGGCGCACTCGTGCTGGCGCTGCTCAGCTGGCTCATCGGAATCCTCCTGCGCCCGCTCATCGGCCGTCGCTAAGCAGCTCAACCTCATCGGCCCTCGCTAACGCAGTGCGACCCCGTCGGCGCCATCGCTAGCGCAGCTCGACCTCGTCGGCGCCGCTCCAGTAGATAGGAACGCCGAGCCGCTCGTGTGATGGTGGCGCGCCGGGGGACTCGATTCGTTCCAGGAGCACCTCCGTCGCACGCCTGCCGAGTTCTTCGCCGTCCACATCGATCGCCGGGACGCCGGGCAGCCCCAGGGCGTCGACGATCGCGCGTTCCGAGCTGATCACGAGGGGCGGGTGGATGTCGCCAGACGCAAGCAACTGGTACTGCACACCGAGTCCGATAGCGGTCGCGTAGGGAATGACCGCGGTCGCCCCGGATGCCCGCACCGCCACGGCGGCGGACAGACCGGCTGCGAACGTCGATGGATAGGGGCCGAGCACGTCGAGGTGGGCGCGCCCGGAGGCTGCGGCGACCACGGCCGCGGTGCGCTGGCGGTCCTGCCACGACCCGGCGGGCCCGCCCATGTAGGCGATTTTGGTGTGTCCCTGGGCGACGAAGTGGTCCACGAGCGAGCCAAACGCAGACGCCGTATCGGCGACCACCGACGGAAGGCTCTCGATCTCCCGGTCGACCAGCACGGTGGGTTTGAGCGTGCCCGCGGCGATGATGAGGTCATCGCTGCCACGAGGCGCCACCACCACGAAGCCGTCCACCTGGCGCGCGAGGCGATCGAAGGTGGCGAGTTCTGTCACCGATTCCAGCGGATGCACGGCCACCGTGAGCTGAAGCCCCGCCGCCGCTGCCCGGCGCTGCGCACCACCGATGATGGGAGTGAAGAAGGCATTGTCGAGGGTCGGCACCACGAGCGCGAGCACGCCACTGCGCCCCCGAGCCAACAACCGCGCGGTGTTGTTGGGTTCAAAGCCGAGCTTCGTGGCCGCGTCGAGGACGCGTTGGGCCGTCACCGGCAGCACCATCTCCGGCTTGCTCAGCGCACGCGACGCAGTCGCCTTCGACACTCCCGCAAGCTGTGCAACGTCTGCCAGCGTAGCCATGCTCGTCCTTTCGATGGCCATCATCCTAGCGGTGGCTTGCAACCGGTACCACCCGCAGTTGACGACTCCTCATTCCCGTGAAACATAGATTTAACAAGCCGGAATTGAACCAGGAAAGACCGTGTCGTACAGTCGTTGCAACCGGTTACATCCGTGCCGACGCCGCTGGGCGAGCGTCGCCCGTCAGATTGGAGGCACGGCATGAGATCTCGTACGACGTCTCTCCTCGTACTGCCCGGGCTGGCGCTTCTCGTTCTCGGGTTTCTGATTCCGTCTCTCGCGATGCTCTTCTCGCCTCCCGGAACCGAGACCGGCGAGATCTTCGTGCGCCTCGGTGAGATGATCACCGACCCGTACGAATTGCGCATCATCGGGCGCACGGTCGCCATCGGGCTCGTCGTTGTTGTTGTGTCGATCACCCTTGGTTTTCCGATCGCGTACCTGCTCGCCCGATCCCAGTCCCGCTGGGCCGGGGTGCTGCTCGCGCTGGCGATCTTTCCCCTCCTGCTCAGCAACGTCGTGCGCACGTTCGGCTGGCTCGTGATCCTCGGCTCCAACGGGGTGATCGGCCAGCTCCTCACCGGCCTCGGTGTGCTCGAGGAGGCCCCCCAGCTTCTCTACACCGAGCTTGCGATTGTGCTCGGCCTGACGCAGCTGTTCCTGCCGCTCGCCATCATCTCCTGCTACTCGGCCGTGTCCCAGGTCGATGCGGGGCTCGATGACGCCGCCCGCGGCCTCGGAGCCTCCCGCACCCGCACCTTCTGGGATGTGGTTGTGCCGCTGTCCCTCCCGGGGCTGGTCGTCGCGGCAACCCTCGTCTTCGCGGGGTCCGTGACCGCCTACACGACTCCATACCTGCTCGGCGGGTCCAGCCAGCGCATGCTCAGCACGCAACTGTTCTCTTACTCCAGTGTGACGATCGACTGGGCGGGCGCCTCCGCGACCGCCATGATCATGACGTTCCTCGTCTTCCTGGTCTCGGGGCTGTCGTCACTCGCCGCACGCAGGGGAGCGACCTCGTGAAAACATCGCGCCCCGTCGCCGGAACCCTCGCAGTCGCCGGCTACATCATCATGATCGTGCCGATTCTTTTCGTGGTCGCCACAGCATTTTCCGCCGGTTCCACGCTGAAGTTTCCGCCCGACGGCCTGTCGCTGCGCTGGTTCGGCGAAGCGCTCAGTTATGACCCGTTCCTGGAGTCGCTCGTCACCAGCCTCCAGCTGGCGGTGGCGTCTACGGCGATCGCCCTGTTGCTCGGGGTTCCGGCGACGATCGCGATCCACCGCGGCCGCCTGCCCGGCAAAAACATCGTGGAAAGTCTCTTCCTCTCGCCGCTGATCGTGCCCGAACTCGTGGTCGGACTCGCGCTGTTCCAGCAGCTGGTGATCACCTACAACCTCGAGAACGCCAGCGTGCTGCTCATCGGTCACACCGCACTGCTGTTGCCTTACGCGGTGCGAGTCACCGGGGCATCCCTCGCTAACGCCGACCCGTCTCTCGAGGAGGCCGCGCGGGGGCTCGGGGCCTCACCGCTTCGCACCTTCGTTACGGTGACTCTCCCTATCCTGCGGCCGGGCCTGTTCTCCGCCGCGCTGCTCGGCTTTGTCACGTCGTTCAACAACGTTCCGCTGTCGTTGCTGCTGCAGAGCAGGGACGCCCGCACCCTGCCGGTCACCATGCTCGACTACGTGCAGCAGAGCTATGACCCCATGGTCGCTGCGACCTCGACCCTCATCCTCGGAGCCACCGTCGTTATCGCGATCATCGCGGAACGCACGCTCGGCTTCGCGAAAATCTTCGGAGGCATCAACCGATGACAGCAGCAGCAGAATTTGTGGAGGTCAGCCAGAAGTTCGGCGACTTCACGGCCGTCGACGCGATCGATCTCAGCATTCCGCAGGGCAAGCTGACCACCCTTCTCGGTCCGAGCGGGTGCGGCAAGACCACATCGCTGCGGATGCTCGCCGGCTACTCGGCACCCACCGCGGGGCGCATCCTCATCGATGGCGTCGACAGCACGAAGCTGCCGCCGGAGAAGCGGGGCCTCGGCATGGTGTTCCAGTCCTATGCGCTCTTTCCCCACATGACTGTCGCCGACAACGTGGGATACGGGCTGAAACTCCGGGGCATCACCGGACCCGCCCGACGCGCCCGCATCACCGAGAGCCTCGAAATGGTCGGGCTCGCCCACCTCGCCGCCAGCCGTCCCCGCAAGCTCTCCGGCGGACAGCAACAACGCGTCGCCCTGGCCCGAGCCATCGCGATTCGCCCGAAACTCCTGCTCCTGGACGAGCCCCTGTCGAACCTCGATGCGCGTCTGCGTGTTCAGATGCGCTCCGAGATTCGCCGCATCCAATCGGAAACCGGCCTGACGGTGGTGCTCGTGACGCACGACCAGGACGAAGCGCTCGAGATGAGCGACGAAATGGTCCTGATGCGCGCGGGCAAGATCATGCAGCAGGGCGCACCCTCGAACGTCTTCGGGTCACCGACCAACCGGTTTGTCGCCGAGTTCCTCGGGTATGAAAATTTCATCACCATGACGGATGGCTCGTTGCACACGGTCCGACCCGAGCACCTTGAGGTCGCTCCAGCCGGGCGGCCCGTCATTGACGGGGGCCTGAGCCTGCCCGGCACGGTCACCGACGTCGCCTACCGCGGGGTCGACGTTCTCGTCACCGTCCAGTCCACCGATCCAAGCGGCCTGAACGTCACGCTCGTCTCCGACCTCCGCGCGGACACCGCGCCGCCGGTCACCGTCGGGGATCGCGTCACGGTCAGCGCCCACCAGACGCGGCTCGTCCCCATCGCCGCGTAAAGCTCCCACCCCACCCGGCGTGCTGCACGCCCTGTGACCGCACGCCCCACGACTGCACGCCCTATGACTGCTCGCGCTATGACCGCTCGCCCCATGACTGCTCGCCCTGCTCGCCCTGCACGCCCTATGAAAGGACACGTCCATGCCCCGCTCCACGACTCGTCGCGCCATTCCGTTCGCCGCCGGTGCTCTTGTTGGAATCCTCACCCTCGCGGGCTGCTCGAGCACCTCCGACGCTGACAGCGCCGACTCGGACACCCTCGTCGTCAGCACCTTCGCGTTTGGGGTTGAAGAGTTCCAGGAAGCCATTGTCGATCCGTTCACCGAGGCGACCGGCATTGAGGTCGAGGTGGAGACCGGGTCGAACGCCGACCGTCTCTCGCAGCTGCAGCTCGCCGGGGGAGACCCGGGCATCGACGTGATGCTGATCAGCGACTATTACGCCGCCCTCGGCCAGGAAGACGACCTGTTCCAGCAGGTCGACGCCGCCCAGGTTCCCACCATCTCCGAGATCGCCGAGTTTGCCACCGAAGACACCTACCTCGGCCCGGCGTACAGCTACCAGCTCAATGGCACGCTGTACTCGACCGACGCCCTGACCGCAGCCCAGGCCTCTTCCTGGGACCTCTACGGCGACCCGGCGTACTCCGGACGGCTGGCGCTGCCGGATATCGCCGTCACTGCCGGCCAGCTGACCGTCAGTGGCATCGCTGACACGTTCGGCGATGGCCCCTACGACATAGACACCGCCCTGGAGACCCTCTCCGACTGGGCGCCCGGCATCCTGCAGTTCTACAGCTCCTCCACCGAGGTGACCAACCTGCTGACCCAGGGCGAGATCGTCGCGGCCGACTCCCTGAGCGGCTTCGCGACCGACCTCGTCGCCTCGGGCGAGCCGATCGCCTGGACGGCACCAGAAACGGGCCGCTACATGGCGACGAACCGTGCCATGATCCCCACCGGCGCCCCGAACGTTGATGCCGCGGAGCAGTTCATCGACTACCTGCTGTCGGCTGAGGCCCAGACTTCCTCGGCCGAAATCGTCGGCGACCTGCCCGTGAACCTCGCGGCGACCGTCCCCGACAGCATTACCGCCGTCGTCGGAGACATCGTCACCGACCCGGTGGCCGCAGGCTACGAGACCCTCGACCCGACCGAGCTGGTGCCCACCCGCAGCGAGTGGGTCGACCGCTTCGCCCGCGAAGTGACCGCGAAGTAGCCCGTGACGCTCGACACCGCCCGTCCTGACGCCGCGACGACCGAGTGGATCAATCGCATCCCAAAGGTCGACCTGCACTGTCACCTCATCGGCACCATCCGCCCCTCCACTTTCGCCGAGCTCGCCCGGCGCGAGAACCTGGCGCTGCCCGCTGACCCCGAGCGCATCTTCGCCGACATCAACTCCCGTCCGCCGGATCCGGCGCTCTACCGCGACACCGTGATCCCGGTGCCGCAGGGGCAGTCAACGAACGAGCCCACCGTCTCCTACTCGCTCTTCCAGGTGTCCGCCTGGGCCGTCGCGGTACTGCGGAGCGCGGAAGACCTGACCCGAATTGTGTACGAAGCGTTCGAGGACGCGCACCACGCGAGCAACACCCGCCACCTCGAGCTCTTCTTCGACGGGGTGCCGTCCCATCTGCATTCGCTGGGCTATCGCGGCAGCGTCGAGGCCTACGCGGAGGGTATCCGTATGGCCGAGCGCGACTTCGGCATGACCGGGCGCATGATCGCCGGCATCGATCGCAGCCGCAGCGGAGAGGAAGCCCTTGCCCTCGTCCGGCAGGTCGTCGATAACCCGCACGAGTATGTCGCCGGGATCGGTCTCGACAACCTCGAGACCGCAGGTCCGCCCGAACGGTTCGTCGACGCCTACCGGCTCGCCGGCGAGGCTGGACTCGGCCGCACCGCCCACTCCTCCGAGCATGCCCCCACCGCCGCCAATACGGTCACCTGCCTCGATCTGCTTGGCTGCGACCGGATCGATCACGGCTACTTTGTGCTCGAGGATCCCGCCGTCGTGGAACGGGTGGCCGAGCAGGGCGTCGTCTTCACCGTCGCCTCGACAACCTCGCGCCGGTCGTGGCGGCCGTGGCGGCGCGCCTCAATCATGGCGATGGTCGATGCGGGCCTGCGCGTTGTGCCGTGCTCAGACGACCC
The DNA here is from genome assembly GCF_003003265.1 of Glaciihabitans tibetensis. GTDB lineage: Bacteria > Actinomycetota > Actinomycetes > Actinomycetales > Microbacteriaceae > Glaciihabitans > Glaciihabitans tibetensis. The sequence goes on along the minus strand of NZ_PVTL01000005.1, from coordinate 175,479 downwards.
GGGCATGTTCCCCACCACCCTCGGCGCTGAGTACGAGATCATGTCCGAGATGGGCATCGACCGGGACCGACTCTCCGCGATGGCGCTCGACGCCGTCGAGGCATCCTGGTTGCCCACGACCGACAAGGCACGGTTGCGCGCCGAGGTCGCAACGGCAATCGCTGCGCCCTAGCCGACTCGCCTCGCGCGGTACCGACGCTCCTCAGCCGACTTGCCTGGCGCTGGATCTCCACTCCTCAGCCCACTCGCCTAGCGCGGTACGTGGTCGATTCGACCGTCGTTCGTGCCGAATTCATTGAGGCGGATGCCGCGGGGCCCGCGCCCTGCCCCGCGAACTCATCGAGGTGCCTCAGTGTCGCCCGCAGCTCGGGGCTCTGCGCGGCGTCGATGAGTGACGCGGTCTCGCGGTAGTGCCTGAGTTGGTGGGCGGGGAAGGCTTCCTCCGACGGCACCGGAACGCCCGCAAACAGTTCACGCTCGACGACGAGAGCCTGGGTGGACGTGTCGTACCCGCCCAGCGCCGGCACGATGTCGTCGGTGTGACGCACCGCGAGCACCGGGATGCCCGACGGAATCTGCACCGGTCCGCTCGGCGCCCCGAACGTCACCAGGGCCTGCGTGTTGTAGTTGCCGGAGGAGGCCACCACCGCCGCGACCAGGCCTCCCTGCGAGTAGCCGGTCAACACCACCGGGCTGGTCGCGGTGATGCCCGCCTGCGCCATTGCCTCCATGACCGCGGCGGGAGACGCCGCGGGCATTCCCGCTATCCCCGTGATGTTGCTGGTCATATCCCAGGGCTCTTCATCGGACACAACTCCGAAGTCGATCGTTCCCGCGACGTACACCTCGAAGCGGTCGGGTTGCCCCGGGGTGGAGTAGCGATCGATCCGGATCTGTTCACCCGTGCCCGCGGACGGCCGCGGTATTCGCGCAGCCCGGCCGGCGAGCGAGCGCGGGGCCGTGGCGGGCGCGGCGGTGGATTGTGTCACCGCAACCCCACTTTCCCGAAGCACTCCGGCCGTGCGACCGAGCAGCACGACGAGGGTCGCGGCGGTGCTGAGGTTGGTCAGCCCCGCGCCCTCGTCGCCGAGCAGGGTGAGGAGTTCAGCGGGAAGCTGCAGCGCGCCGCCGAGCACGTCGTCTGAGCTGTGCATTGCTCCGCGCACCAGCGCCACCGTGATCGGATCGCTCAGCACCTCGTTGTGCTCGCGCGCCCACTCAGCAACCCCCCGGAGCACCTCGCCCGGACTCTCGCCCGGCGCGAGCGTCCCGAGCGCAACGGCGACGACGGCGCCGCCCAGCACCGGGAGTGCCAGCAGCACGGCGAGGGGGAGAAGTGTGCCCACCGCGTGCCCCAGGCGCGCCGCAAGTTGCTGGCTTAGCCGGGTACTGAATGCCTCCGCGACGCCGTAACCGTGCATGGCAGTGCGCAGCATCCACGACACTCGTTCGGCTTCGCCCCGGCATCCCACAATCAGGTCAAGGGCCGCCGCCGCGGCTCGATCGGCCGCGACCGCGCTCACCGGGGCGTCGAGGGCCACGAGCCAGGCCTGGCCGTACCGGTGGCTGACCGCCGAGACCAGGCGGCGTACCTCATCGAGGTCCCCGGAGAGTCTCATCAGCGCGTCCGCCTGGCTCCGCAGCTCATCGGAGGCGACGATCACGGTGCCGCCGCCCGACACTACGAGGCCTGCGGTGCCGTCGTGGTCCCGGCTCACCGCAACAGGGTCCGCTCTGCGGTGTGGGTCGCGTTGCGTGCGGCCGTCAGCTCGTTGATGGCCGCGGTCAGCGACGAGCGCAGCCGTGCCAGCGCGAGGTCGTACGCGCCGCGCGCGGGTCCCTGCCACTGTGCTGTATCAACCGTGGGCACCAGGTGCGCCGCCCGTTCGAGTCGCCAGAGCGCCGAGCTGAGATCCGTGCGCTGTTCGGCCAGCACGGCTAGCAATCGGAGATCGCCGCCCATCGTCATCTCCGCACCCCTTTCCCTGCTCGTTGCTCGCGCACATCACGTGCGCACGTCGCCTCTGGGCGTCACGTCCGCACTTCCTCGCACAAAGTCTTCCGGGCGACGATCATTCGCCAGCAGGTTTGCGGATATCCGTTGCCTCGGTGCCGCAGATGCGTCATGTGAAGGAGGGGAAACTGCGGGACACTAGGGTAATGAGCTTCGACCGCACTCTCGCCGAGTCGGCACTGTTCCGCATCTGTTTCGTCTGCACCGGCAATATCTGCCGCTCTCCCATGGCCGAGGCCGTGTTCAAGAGCCTGATCCGCAAGGCGGGTCTCACCCACGCGATATCCGTGATGTCGGCGGGAACCGGCGACTGGCACGTGGGTGAACCGAGCGACTCCCGCACGGTAGCCGCGCTGGCGGCCCAGGGCCACGATGGCAGCTCCCACCGGGCCAGGCAGTTCGACCCGGACTGGTTCAGCAGCCTCGACCTCGTTGTGGTCTTCGACCGCAGCCAGGAACGCATCCTCCGCGCCTGGGCCAGCAACGAACCCGACCGCTCGAAGGTGCAGATGCTGCTGAGCTTCGACGGCGACCATCCCGACTCGCTGGATGTGCCCGACCCCTATTACTCGGACGCGGTTATGTTCGACCACGTCCTCGGCACGATCGAGAAAGCCTGTAACTCGCTCTTTCGCCAAATCACCCCAGGAATCCGACAGGGAGTCTCATGAGCCCACTGCCCGCGCAGCCAATCAGTCCACTGGATGGCCGCTACCGCGCCGCCGTCACCGATCTCGGGGAGCACCTCTCCGAGGCCGGCCTGAATCGCGCCCGCGTTCGGGTCGAGGTCGAGTGGTTGCTGTACCTGACCGACCACGAGCTCTTCGGCTCCTCCCGGGTCAGCGCCGAGCAGGCCCGCCAGTTGCGTTCGCTGGTGACGGACTTCGGGCAAAACGAGATCGACGAACTGGCGCGCCTGGAGGCGACAACACGCCACGACGTCAAGGCGGTCGAGTACCTGGTGCGGGGCAAATTGACAGAGCTGGGGTTGACGGATGTCGCTGAGCTCACGCACTTCGCCTGCACCAGTGAAGACATCAACAACCTCTCCTACGCGCTGACGATCGGTTCCGCCGTGCGCGAGATCTGGGTACCGAAGCTGACGGCGGTCATCGAGGCGTTGCGCGAGCGTGCGCTCACCTACCGTGGCCAGGCGATGCTCGCCCACACCCACGGCCAGCCCGCGACCCCGACCACCGTCGGTAAGGAGTTCGCGGTTTTTGTGCACCGCCTCGAGCGCCTCAAGGCGCAGGTGGACAGCACCGAGTACCTCGGTAAGTTCAGCGGTGCCACCGGCACCTTCGCCGCCCATGTCGCCGCGGACGCCAGCCAGAACTGGCCCGCTATCTCCCGCGAGTTCGTCACCTCCCTCGGCCTCGACTGGAACCCGCTCACCACCCAGATCGAATCCCACGACTGGCAGGCCGAGCTGTACTCCCGCATCAGCCACACCAACCGGGTGCTGCACAATCTCTGCACCGACATCTGGACCTACATCTCGATGGGCTACTTCAGCCAGATCCCGCAGGCCGGCGCGACCGGATCATCCACCATGCCCCACAAGATCAACCCGATCCGGTTCGAGAACGCCGAGGCAAACCTCGAGCTGTCCAGCGCGCTGCTCGACTCGCTCGCGGCGACCCTGGTTACCTCACGGCTGCAGCGCGACCTGACCGACTCCACCACCCAGCGCAACGTCGGCGTCGCACTCGGCCACTCGCTGCTGGCGCTCGACAACATCACGCGCGGCCTCGGCGAGATCGCGGTCGCTGCGGTCAAGCTCGAATCCGACCTCGATGGCAACTGGGAGATCCTCGGCGAGGCCATTCAGACCGTGATCCGCGCAGAAATCACAGCGGGGCGCAGCGCCATCGTTGACCCGTACGCGATGCTCAAGGAGCTCACCCGCGGCAAGCGCATCGGGCAGACCGAGCTGGTGGCGTTCATCGACGCGCTCGACATCGGCGACGAAGCGAAGGGCCGCCTGCGGGTGCTCACTCCGGCCGGCTACGCGGGTCTGGCGAGCGACCTGGTCGACTTCGTCGAGAAGGTCTAACCCGCGGGCCTGGTGCGCACTGTGTGAACTCAGTGTGCACTGGGAACTCAGTGTGCGCTGTGAAACTCAGTGCGCGCTGGGCCGGGGTGGCTTGTCGGTGTGGTTTTGCTCATCGAGGTCGGTCTGCTCCGCGTCATCCACCTTCACTGACAGCGCGAGCATCGCCAACGTCATCAGGGTCAGGATGAAGCCGACCCCGAAGAAGATGACGCCCAGGCCGAAGTCACGAGTGGACGCGGCGACGACGAGGCCGAGGAACACGGCAACGATCCCGGAGAGCACGAGCAGTTCGAGCGGACGCAGACGGTCCTTCCGGCTGGGGGATGTCACGATGGGTTTCCGTCCTGTACTGCTTCTGTCGGGGCTGCTTCTGTCGGGGCTGCGTCTGTCGAGCCTGCTTCTGCCGCGGCCACTTCTGCCGGAGCCCACTTGAGGGATAGCCCGGCGATGACGAGATAGACCGCGGCGATGGCGCCGTACGCGCCGAGGCACCCGACGACGATGATTGAGGTGCTGAGCACTCCGCTGACGCCGTTTTGGCCGGAGAACTGCTGCTGTAGGTCCGGCGGCACGACCAGCACGACCACGGCAAGAATCACGGTCAGACCACCGACGAACAGCCAGTCACGAGAGGCCGCGTGGCGACCGCGCGTGCGCAACCCCGCATAGAGCTCGAGAAACCCCGTGAGCGCGGCCCAGGCGCTCAACAGGAACAGGAAGAACCCGAGCCCGGCGCTCGGCCAGATGAGCGCAACCAGACCGGCGAGCACGGTCAGAATGCCCTGCCCGATGAAGATCGACCGCTGCACGCCCGCGCCGAGGGGGCGCGAACTCAGCAGGGCGAGCGCCAATCCGCTGAGAACCGCGAAGATCCCAAAGCTGAGCAGCCCGAGCGTGGCCGAATGATCGGCATTGAAGGTGATCAGCACCGCCATCAACGCCGCCGGAATCGCGCGAGCCAATGGAACGTACCAGTAGGCAGCGTCGCGGGCGGGAGTATCTCGGCTGGCCATAGGTTTTCAGTTTACGCTGTGCGGCCTCGACGGGTGACCCGCTGCCAGCTACCGACTAGCTCCCCGGCGGGAGGTCGACGAAGCGCGAGAAGTGCCCGTGGAACCCGATCACCAGCGTGTCGGTTGGCCCGTTGCGGTGCTTCGCGATGATGAGGTCGGCCTCACCCTGCCGCGGGCTGTCTTTCTCGTACGCGCTTTCGCGGTGCAGGAGGATCACCATGTCGGCGTCCTGCTCCAGCGAGCCGGACTCACGCAGGTCGCTCAGCGCGGGCTTCTTGTCTGCACGCTGCTCGGGCCCACGGTTCAGCTGGCTGATCGCGATGACCGGCACACCGATCTCCTTGGCCAGCAGCTTGAGCGCACGGGAGAACTCCGAGACTTCCTGCTGGCGCGACTCGACCTTTTTACCGCTGGTCATCAGCTGCAGGTAGTCGATGATGACCATCTTCAGCCCAACCTTCTGCTTGAGCCGCCGGCACTTCGCGCGGATCTCGACCAAGGTCATGTTGGGGCTGTCGTCGATGTAGAGCGGGGCATCGGCGATCTGGCCGCGAATGCTCGCGAGCTTGGTCCAGTCGCGAGTGTCGACGGTGCCCTTACGCATCGATTGCAGGGGGACGGATGCCTCGGCGGACAGCAATCGCATCGCGATCTCACTGCGCCCCATCTCGAGGGAGAACACAATGGTGGGCATGTCGTTATGGATCGCGGCAGAGCGAGCGAAGTCCAGCGCGAGGGTCGACTTACCGATGGCGGGGCGGGCCGCAAGGATGATCATCTGGCCCGGGTGCAGGCCGTTGGTGAGCGCGTCGAGCTGGGCGAAGCCGGTTGGTACACCGATCATCTGCCCGTCGCGGCCGGCTGCCGCCTCAATCTCGTCCACAGCCGACGTAACGGCCTCGGAGAGGGGAACGTAGTCCTCGCTCTCCACGCCTCCGGTAACGCCGTAGATCTCGGCCTGGGCGTTGTTGACGAGGTCGACAACCTCGCCCTCGCTGGCGTAACCCATCTGCACGATGCGGGTGCCGGCTTCGACCAGGCGGCGCAAAACGGCCTTCTCCGCAACGATCGTGGAGTAGAAGCCCGCGTTGGCCGCGGTCGGCACGATCCCGGTCAGGGTGTGGAGGTACTCCGCACCCCCCGCGCGGGACAGTTCGCCCGACTTGGTGAGTTCGTCGGTGACGGCAATGACGTCGGTCGGCTCGCCGTGGGAGTAGAGCCCGAGAATTGCGTCGAAGATGATCTCGTGTTTGGGGATGTAGAAGTCCACACCGCGAACCGACTCGACGACGTCTGCAACAGCGTCCTTGCTGAGGAGCATGCCGCCGATGGCGCTCTGTTCGGCAAGCAGGTCGTGGGGCGGCACCCGGTCTCCCGGCCGGGTCTCCGAAGAAACACGCGAATCACTGGCAAGTCCCAGATGAGCTATCGACATGTGACACCTCCCAGTGACTGACTATTTATCTAGTTGTATCTCGAACGGCAGACAACGGCGCTGTCGCCCTGCGGTCGCACCCCAAAGCGATCTGAGCCGGCGATCCAACAACACCCCTTGATCAACCGGAGAGGCTTCACCATAAGAACACCCACTACGCCGCCACAACTCACCCTGTGGATAGAGCTGTGGAATTAAGTGGAGAAACGCCGCATGTGGTGTGGGGAACCTGTGGAGAACACTGTGCACAACTCGGCCATTGTGAATTTTATAAGGCTCTTGACCAGCACTTAATCTATTCACATGGCGTGTGTAGAAATATGGTTGAAGTGGCGGTTGAAGGTTACTTAAGGTAGGGGCCACCTGTGCACAGACCTGTCGAATCCGGGCACAAAAAAGTGATAGCCCGGAGCGCGTGCTCCGGGCTATCACTCGGTGAAACTACTTCGCAGCAACCACCTGGAGGGTGATCGTCGCGATGATGTCGTCGCGAAGACGAACGGTCGCTTCGTGCGTTCCGGTCAGCTTGATCGGGGTCGAGATCTCGATCTTGCGCTTGTCAACGCTTCCGACGCCAGCAGCGGCGACGGCTTCGGCAACATCCGAGGTCTTGACGGAGCCGAACAGGCGTCCGCCCTCGCCAGCCTTGACAACCAGCTTGACCGTGGCGGCCTGGAGCTTGGCCTTGAGGTCCTGAGCTTCCTCGATGGTGGCGTGCTCGCGGGCTACGCGGGCTGCCTTGATCGATTCGACCTGCTTCTCGCCACCGCGGGTCCACTGGACTGCATAGCCCTGAGGAACGAGGTAGTTACGGGCATAACCGTTCTTGACGTCGATGACGTCTCCGGGGGCACCGAGGCCGGTGACCTCGTGCGTGAGGATGAGCTTCAACATATCAATGCTCCTTAACGGCCTGAGCCGGCGTAGGGAAGAAGCGCCATCTCGCGTGCGTTCTTGACGGCACGGGCGATGAGGCGCTGCTCCTGAACGGAGACACCGGTGATACGACGGGCGCGAATCTTTCCACGCTCCGAGATGAACTTACGAAGGGTCGCAACGTCCTTGTAGTCGATAACGCCAACGCGAATCGACTTTGCCGGGGCGGCGGGCTTGCCACCCTTGGCGTTGCGGAGAGGCTTGCGGCGGTCGCCGCTGCTCTTTCCAGCCATGGTTATTTGTCCTTAAGGTCTAAAAGGGAGTTTCGTCGCTGTAGCTGCCTGGCGTGTTCCACACGTCGCTACCGGAGGAATCCGGTGCGCTTGCGGCCCACGGCTCATTCGCTACCTGGGGGGAGGAGCCACCGCGGGCACCGCCTGCTGAACCGCCGCCGCCTTCGCGGGACGATGCGGCACGGGTGACCTGGGCAGTCGCGTAACGCAGGCTGGGGCCGATTTCATCGACTTCCAGCTCAATGCTCGTACGCTTCTCGCCTTCCTTGGTCTCGTACGACCGCTGCTTGAGTCGGCCGGTAGCAATGACGCGGGAACCCTTGGTCAGGGATCCGGCGACGTGCTCGGCAAACTCACGCCACACGCTGGCACGAAGGAAGAGGGCATCGCCGTCTTTCCAGTCGTTGCTAGCGCGGTCGAACGAACGCGGAGTCGAAGCAATGGTGAAGTTCGCAACCGCAAGCCCGTTCTGCGTGTAGCGCAGCTCGGGGTCACTGGTGAGGTTTCCCACCACGGTGATAACGGTTTCGCCTGCCATGGACTACTCGGCAACCGTTTCTGCCGGCTTTTCAGCAGCAGGGGCGGCGGGCTTTTCCGTAGCAGCTGCAGGCTTGTCAGCTGCAACTGCGGGCTTTGCAGCAACGACGGGGCGGGCGGCCTTGCGGGCTGCCTTCTCCTCTGCGGCCTTGGTGGCTTCTGCGACCTGGGCGATGCCCTCTTCGGCGCGAAGCACCTTGGTGCGCATAACGGCTTCGCTGAGCGACAGCTGGCGGTCGAGTTCCTTGGTGGACTCGGCCTTCGCGGTCAGCTGAACGACGGCGTAGATGCCTTCGGTCTTCTTGTTGATCTCGTAGGCCAGGCGACGACGGCCCCAGATGTCAACGTTGTCGATGGTTCCACCATCGTTGCGAATGACATTGAGGAACTTGTCTAGGCTGGGAGCCACGGTGCGCTCATCGATCTCTGGATCGAGGATCACCATGAGTTCATACTGATGCGTCATAAACCCACCTCCTTCGGACTAAAACGGCCACAGACGATCTGTGACAGGAGGGTGTTGACGTGTCGAACACGACCAACGTGGTCGAGACAACCTGCCTAGTCTAGGGGTCTACGTCACGCCTATCAAGGAGCAGTCTCAGTCATGACCCTTCGGGTTGCCATCGCAGGTGTAGGAAACTGCGCCAACGCACTAGTTCAGGGCGTCACCTTTTACGCCACCGCCGAGGACGAAGAACTTGTCCCCGGGCTCATGCACACCCGTTTCGGCCCGTACCGGGTGCGGGACATCGAGTTCGTCGCCGCGTTCGACGTGGATGCCGACAAGGTCGGCCTCGATCTGGCCGACGCTCTGTGGGCGGGCCAGAATGACACCTGGAAATTTGCGGATGTCGCCGCCACGGGCGTCCAGGTACTCCGCGGCGAAACACTCGACGGGCTGGGGGAGTACTACCGCCAGGTCGTGACCGAGTCCGCCGCACCCGCCGTCGACATCGTGCAGGCCCTCAAGGACAGCGGCGCCCAGGTTCTCGTCTGCTACCTCCCGGTCGGTTCGGAAGAAGCCGTGCGCTACTACGCACAGGCCGCCATCGATGCGGGCGTCGCCTTCGTCAACGCGTTGCCGGTGTTCATCGCGAGCGATCCGGTCTGGGCCGAGAAGTTCCGTGTCGCCGGCGTTCCCATCGTGGGCGACGACATCAAAAGCCAGCTCGGCGCGACCATCACGCACCGGGTGCTCGCCCGACTGTTCGAGGAGCGCGGGCTGGTCCTCGACCGCACGTACCAGCTCAACGTTGGCGGCAACATGGACTTCAAGAACATGTTGGAGCGCAGCCGGCTCGAGTCGAAGAAAATCTCGAAGACCCAGGCGGTGACAAGCAACATCGACGCCACGATCGCCCCGGAGAACGTGCACATCGGCCCGAGCGATCACGTGCCGTGGCTGAACGACCGCAAAATGGCCTTCGTTCGCCTCGAGGGACACGGCTTCGGCAACGCGCCGACGAGCATCGAGTACAAGCTCGAGGTGTGGGACTCACCCAACAGCGCCGGAGTTGTCATCGACGCCATCCGCGCCGCCGGTATGGCCCTGGAGGCCGGCCTCGGAGGCCCGGTCGAGTCCGCGTCCGCGTACTTCATGAAGTCTCCGGCGGTGCAGCACCCCGACCCTGTCGCCCGGCAGATGCTTGAGGACTTCATCGCGGGCACGGCGTAACCCCCTAACCCGGTTATCTCGGTCTGGGTGGCCGGTGGCTCCGCCGCCGCACCCCTCAGGCCGGGGTAACCTGCTTAGCCGGTTATGCGTTGCGCTCGGCCCACCAGGCGCGCAGGCGGCGTTCCGCTTCGTCTTCCCCGAGGGGTCCCTCATCGAGACGCAGCTCCAGAAGGAAGCGGTACGCCTCGCCCACTTCGCGCCCCGGCCGCAGTTCGAGCACCCGCATGATGGCTTCGCCATCGAGGTCCGGGCGGAGGGCCGCGACTCCCTCGGCCTCGGCGAGCGCGGCGATCCGATGCTCGAGGTCGTCGTAGGCGAAGGCCAGGCGGTCGGCCTTCCTGCGGTTACGAGTGGTGACATCGGCACGGGTGAGGATGTGCAAACGCTCCAGCAGCGGGCCGGCGTCGCGTACGTAGCGACGCACCGCGGAGTCGGTCCACGCGGCCTCCGTGTACCCAAAAAAGCGCAGGTGCAGCTCCGTGAGGCGGGCGACGGCGGCAATTGTGTCGTTGTCAAACCTCAGCGCCTTGAGCCGCCTGCCCGCAAGCTTCGCGCCCACCACGTCGTGGTGGTGGAAGCTGACCACTCCGCCCGCCTCGACCCGTTTTGTCGCCGGTTTTCCGATGTCGTGCAGCAGGGACGCCAACCGCAGTACGAGGTCGGGGGAGTGGCCGCGCGACTTCTCGTAGTCGATGGCCTGTTCGAGCACCGTCAGGCTGTGCTCGTAAACGTCTTTGTGGTGCGCGTGCTCGTCGATCTCCAGCTTGAGGGCGGGCAGTTCCGGAATCACCAGCTCCGCGAGGCCCGTGTCGACCAGCAGCTGGAGACCGGCCCGGGGGCGGTCGGTGAGCAGCAGCTTGCCGAGCTCCTCGCTGATCCGCTCAACGCTGATGATGTCGAGACGCGGCGCGAGGGCGATCATCGCCTCCACGGTCTTCTCGTCGACCGTGAATCCAAGCTGGCTGGCGAATCGGGCGGCACGCATCATCCGCAATGGATCGTCTCCGAAGGAGATCTCGGCCGACGCCGGGGTGACGATGCGCTGGGCGATCAGGTCCTCGACGCCGCCGGCCGGATCCACCAGCTGAAGCCCGGGCAGACGCAACGCCATCGCATTCACCGTGAAGTCGCGGCGCACCAGGTCACCCTCGATGGTGTCGCCAAATTGCACCGTGGGCTTGCGGCTCTCGCCCGAGTACGAGTCCGCGCGGTAGGTGGTGATCTCCACCTTCTCACCGGCCACGCGGGCGCCGATGGTGCCGAACTCGCGCCCGATCTCCCAGGTTGCCGACGCGATCGGTTTCACGATCTCAAGGATCTCGTCGGGGCTGGCGCTGGTCGTGAAGTCCAGATCGTTGACGGGCCTGCCGAGGAAGGCGTCGCGGACGGGACCGCCAACGAGCGCCAGTTCCTGTCCGGCGGCCGCAAACGCGGTTGCGAGTCGAGCAATGGGGGCAGTGGCGGCGAGAGACTCGAGTCGCCCCAGTGCCGAAGCGACGCTATCCATAACGGTCAAGCTTGCCATAGCGGCGCCGCTCCCCACCGAACGCCGCCGGCCGGCTGGTGGGGCAGTGCAACGAGGCAGTGCAACGACGGGCCCCGCGTTCTCACGATTGCCGCAGCCCGAGCACCATAGACTCTCCCCATGCTGGCCGAACGATTCTTCAGGGTCGGTCCATGACCGCCACACCGGCCGGAGCTGTTGCTGCGCTCCTCTTTGGCCTACTCGGGATTGGGGCCGCCCTCCCCGCGACCCCCATCGACGCTGCCCTCTCGGAATCCGCCCCGAGCGCGGTCGAAGAGATCGACGAAGGCACGGTCAGCATGACTGTTGAGCCAGACACGTTGGTGAAACCCACCGCTGGCACGGACGTACACCTCACCGTCACGATCGCCAACCGCACCACCGCCGCGGTCGACGGGATCACGGTCGACGCGAGCGTCAACCGCGCCAGGCTGAGCTCCACCAGCGCGCTCAGCGACTGGCTCACCGCCGCGGAGGGAAGCATCGTCGCCGCGGACAGAGTCGGCACCGCCACCTCCACCAGCATCGCGGCCGGCGACACCCGCATCGTCGGCATGACCGTGCCGGAGGCCGCGCTCGGTTTTGCCGAGGAAGGCGTCTACGCGCTCGGAGTGCGCCTGCTCAGCGACCCCGCCGCGGGAGACTCGGCGGCGGGAGGCTCTGCCTCGCCCGACTCTGACTCGGCCGACGCTGAGTTGGTCGATACTGAGTTGGTCGCGGAGGCCCGCACGGCGCTGACCTGGAAGACCGCGGCGACAAGCCCGCTGGGAGTGGCGATAGCCGCTCCTCTCGTGCTGCCCACCGACGCGCCCGGGCTGCTGGATTCAGCGACCCTCGCCGAATACACCGCGCGAGGGGGCGTGTTGTCCGTGCAGCTCGACGCGATGCTGGGCAGCCAGGTCGCGATCGGGATCGATCCGCGCGTCCTCGCCTCCATTCGGGTTCTGGGTAGCGCTGCACCAACGTCGGCCGTGGAGTGGCTCGAACGGCTGCGCACGGCCAGCAACCCCACGTTCCCGCTGGCGTATGCCGATGCCGACATCACCACGCCATTGGCGGCGGGCTCGGCTGGCGTCGCACCGCTCTCCTTCGACTTCGCCGTCGATTCGTCTCTTTTTGCAGCGCCGGATGCCTCGGAGTCGCCTTCCCCGGAGGCGGGCACTCCCACGACCGAACCGCCGCTCGCTCCGCAGCCCACCACGGAGAGTCTGACCCAGTGGAACTACACCTACCCCAGCTTCGTCTGGCCGACCGAGAACAGCGTCACGTCGCAGTCGCTCGCAACGATCGCTGCGGCCGCGGGACCCGTGCTGCTATCGAGCGATAACGTGGCGCGGCAACTCACGGCGGCGACCTCGAAGGTAACAGCGACCGTGACACCGGCCGCGGGCGTCGAGGGTGGCGCGAACACTCCGGTAGTCGTCGCGGACGCGCAGCTGTCTTCCCTCCTGCAGGAGGCGGTCAATTCCGAAAACACGGCCGAGTGGAACTCGGCGATGTCGGAGTTATCCGCCGTTGCGGCGGTTTCCAGTGAAGAAGCGGGAACCGCCGCGCCGACCGTGCTCGCGACCCTCGACCGCACCTGGTTTGACAATAGATATCGCCTCAACGAGACACTGCAGGCCCTGTTCGCCCTGCCGTGGGCCGCGGCCGCTTCCGTAGTGCCCGCGTTTGACGTAAATACCTCCGGCGGTCCTGTTCCCGGGTTCACCAGTCTGGCCCCCGCTGCGGCGACGATCGTCGATGCGGTTGCCGACCAGAGCCGGATTGACAAGGTCGCCGCCCTCCTCGGGGCCGAAGCAGCAGACGCCCAGTTCGCCACAATCGCCGCAGATCCGCTCGCACTCACCTCCGCGCGGCGACTGGACCTACTGGCGGTGCTGTCGAACTCCTGGCTCGATGACCCAGCGGCGTGGAACGTGACCGCGGACGCGTTCCTCGCCGACTCCGCAGACATCCGTAATTCCGTGCAAATCGCCCCGAGCAGCACTGTGCAATTGCCCGCCGACCGGGGTTTTCTCCCGGTAACGGTGAACAACGACCTCGACCAGGAGGTGACGGTCTACGTCAACGTGCGTGCCCGCACCCCCCTGCTGTCGGTCGAAGAGCAGTTCGTTCAGCTTGTGATCGAACCCCGCTCGTCCGGCAGGGCTCGGGTCCCCGTCGTATCGCTGGCCAACGGCGAAGTGCAACTCACGGTTACGGTGCTCGACCAGCCCGGGGGCAACCCGATCGGACAACCCACCACCGTGGAGCTGAACGTGCACGCGGGATGGGAAACCGCGGGCACCATCGTGTTCGGGGTACTCGTGTTCGGTATCTTCGCCGCGGGCATCGTCCGCACCGTGCGTAAGCGCCGCAAGGCCACAAGGACCGCAGAGTGAGCGTCGCCCCGGCCGCGGCCGAGCCCTCCGGTATCGGCCGGGCGAGCGCGTTCCTCGCCAGCGGAACCATGGTCTCGCGCCTGCTCGGGTTTGCCAGCGCGGCACTGCTCGCTCAGACGCTCGGCAGCCAGGGCGTCGGCGCCACCACGTTCGCGCTCGCCAACCAGCTGCCCAACAACATCTACGCCCTCGTCGCCGGTGGAATTCTCAGCGCGGTCCTGGTGCCACAGATCGTTCGGGCGAACCTGCACGACGACGGCGGCCAGAAGTTCATCAATCGTATTGTCACGCTCGGCAGCGTGGTGTTCCTGGCCGCCGCGGTGATCGCTACGGTGTGCGCGCCCCTGCTCGTGCGCCTCTACGCCAGCGCGGCTGACGACGGTGGACGGGGAATGACAGGCGACGAGCTCGGCCTCGCCACCGCATTCGCGTATTGGTGCCTGCCGCAGATCTTGTTCTACGCCCTGTACAGCCTGCTGGGTGAGGTTCTCAACGCCCGCAAGGTGTTCGGCCCGTTCACGTGGGCGCCGGTGCTCAACAATGTGGTCGCCATCGGTGGGCTGCTGGCGTTCAACGTCGCCTTTGACTCGGGCGACCTCTCCGCGGTCTCGGACTGGACCCCGTCGATGATCGTGCTGCTCGCCGGGTCGGCAACCCTCGGCGTCGCCGCGCAGGCCTTCGTGCTCTTTCTGTTCTGGCGCCGGGCGGGCCTGAGCTACCGACCGGAATTCCGGTGGCGCGGCGTCGGACTTGGGCGGGTCGGAAAAGCGGCCGGCTGGACCTTCGGCATGATCGTGGTGTCACAGCTCGCGGGAATCGTGCAATCCAGGGTTGCCACCGGAGCCGGGACTGACGACGCGTCTGTCGCCGCACTGCGGTACGCCTGGCTCATCTTTATGCTTCCCCACTCCATCGTCACAGTCTCCGTCGCGACCGCGTACTTCACGCGAATGAGTACCCACGCCCGTGACCGCAACTTCACCGCGGTGCGCAAAGACATTTCCGCTTCCCTGCGCACCATCGGCATGATCATGGTGTTCGCGGCGGTCGGCCTGATCGTGCTGGCGTACCCGTTCTCGACCATCTTCTCCAAGAGCGTGGGCGAGGCATTCGCGATGGGCAACGTGCTCATCGGCTTCCTCGCCGGTCTCATTTCTTTCACGGTGCTGTTTGTGCTGCAGCGCAGTTTTTACGCGTTGGAGGACACGCGCACACCCTTCCTCATCCAGGTCGTGCAGTCCGCGATATTTGTTGTGGGCGCGCTGGTCGTCTCGTCCTTCCCGGAGGATGCCGTCGCGGTGGGACTTGCTTGGGTAACCACCATTGCCGGAACAATTCAAGTCCTGATCACTGCCGTCGTCCTGAGGCGACGCCTGGGGGGTCTGGACGCACGCCACATCCTCAAGCGGTACCTCACTTACGTGCTCGCAACGCTGCCTGCAGCCGCGGTCGGGATTGGCATCACGGCGAGTTTCGGGGGCTTCACCGGGGGATATGCCATGTCTGGAATATTTCCCGCGATGCTCACGATGATCGTCGCCGGGGGAGTCATGCTCGTCCTCTATGTCGCCGTGCTCACGGTGCTGCGCAACCCGGAGCTTCGCGCGCTGATCGTGCCCGTGACCGCCCGCCTGCGTGGTCGCAGTTAACCCACTATTCACCACCAGCGCTGGAATACGCCGACCCTAGGATGGGTTATACCGCTCAGCGAAGACTCTTAGGGAGATGTTGCACGTGCGTCAAGTAATCATTATTGGATCCGGCCCCGCCGGCTACACCGCAGCGATTTATGCGGCCCGCGCCAATCTTGCACCCCTGCTCATTGCGAGTTCGGTTGAGGCTGGCGGCGAGCTGATGAAAACCACCGAGGTGGAGAACTACCCCGGCT
The DNA here is from genome assembly GCF_003003265.1 of Glaciihabitans tibetensis. Classification (GTDB taxonomy): domain Bacteria; phylum Actinomycetota; class Actinomycetes; order Actinomycetales; family Microbacteriaceae; genus Glaciihabitans; species Glaciihabitans tibetensis. Next base: position 159,780 of record NZ_PVTL01000005.1, on the reverse strand, counting down.
TTGCCGACGGCATCCAGGGGCCCGACCTCATGATGAAGATGCAGGAGCAGGCGGAGAAGTTCGGCACCGAGGTCGTCCTTGACGACGTCGTGTCTCTCGACCTAACCGGCGACGTCAAAACCGTGACCCTCGGCAACGGGGACGTTCACGAGGCGCTCACTGTGATCTTCGCCACCGGCTCCGCGTATCGCAAGCTCGGCCTGTCCGACGAGGATCGCCTGAGTGGCATGGGAGTGTCCTGGTGCGCGACCTGCGACGGCTTCTTCTTCCGCAAGAAGACCATCGCCGTAGTGGGCGGTGGAGACTCCGCCATGGAGGAAGCAACCTTCCTGACCCGGTTCGCCGACAAGGTCTACATCATCCACCGCAAGGACGCTCTGCGCGCGTCCAAGGTGATGCAGGATCGCGCTATGGCCGACCCGAAGATCGAGATCCTGTTCAATAAGGCTGTCGAGCACATCTACGGTGACACCAGCGTGACCGGCGTTGGCCTTGTCGACACGGTGGACGGCACGGAGACCACGCTCGACCTCGGCGGGCTGTTCATCGCGATCGGGGCAGATCCGCGCACCCACCTCGTGCACGGCCAGCTCGACCTGACCACGTTCGGCACTATCGCGGTCGACGGGCGCAGCTCGCGCACGAACCTTCCCGGTGTGTTTGCGGCCGGTGACGTCATCGACCCGACGTACCGGCAGGCCGTCACCGCCGCGGGCTCGGGCACCGTGGCCGCTCTCGACGCCGAGCACTACCTGGCCGGGCTTCCCGCCAGCGTCGTCGCAGCAGCGGAGCAGGTCGAAGCAGACACCATCGTCGTTCCTGTCTAACTCCGCCATCACCCCGGTCACTGACCAGCGGGCCGCCCCACATCACCTCACGCCTTACATCGCCTCTACAGAAGGAAGTTCTACATGTCCAACGCCAAGGACGTCACCGACGCATCATTCGCCGAAGACGTGCTCAACTCGAGCGACACGATCATGGTCGATTTCTGGGCCGAATGGTGTGGCCCGTGCCGCGCCGTCTCCCCGATCCTCGACCAGATCGCGTCTGAGCACTCCGACAAGATCCGCATCGTCAAGTTGAACGTGGACGACAACCCCCAGATGGCCATGAAGTACCAGATCACGTCCATCCCGGCGATGAAGGTGTTCCGTGGCGGCGAGGTCGTCAAGACCGTAATCGGCGCCAAGCCCAAGCCGGCCCTCGAGGCCGACCTGGCGGAGTTCCTCGCGTAAATCTCGCTTGAGAATGGCCGCCCAGACTCTGTTCTGGGCGGCCATTCGCTGTTAACGCGGCATCCCGACCCCATACGACCCCATATTCTTGATCGCACGATAACGGAATGGACAATTATGACCAGCCAGGGCAACAACCTCGACAGGTGGTACGGCCACTATGCGGACCGGACGGCCGGGCTCAGCGCCTCCGAGGTACGAGCCCTGTTTGCCGTTGCTTCCCGTCCTGAGGTGGTCTCCCTGGCCGGTGGCATGCCCTACGTCTCCGCTATTCCGTCCGACCTGATCACGGGATCGATGGAGCGCGTAATGCGTGATTCCGGCCCCGCCGCGCTGCAGTACGGCTCCGGCCAAGGTGTCCCCGCGCTGCGCGAGCACATCCTCGACGTGATGGCGATGGAGGGTATCCGGGCCAATGTGGACGATGTGGTCGTCACCACGGGCTCTCAGCATGCCCTCGAGCTTGTGACCAAGCTGTTCATCAACCCCGGCGATGTCGTGCTCGCCGAAGGCCCCAGTTACGTGACCGCGATGGTCGTCTTCCGGTCCTTCCAGGCGCAGGTTGAGCACGTGGAGATGGATGACCTCGGGCTCGTACCCGAGGCTCTCCGGCAGCGCATCGCGGCGTTGAAGGCCGACGGCAAGCGAATCAAGTTTCTGTACACGATCCCCACGTTCAGCAACCCGGCCGGCGTCACGCTCAGCTGGGAGAGGCGCCTGGAGATTCTTGAAATCGCCCGCAGCAACGACATCCTCGTGCTGGAGGACAACCCGTATGGTTTGCTCTATTTCGATGGACCACCGCCTCAGGCGATGAGATCCGTCGAAGAGGATGGCGTGGTGTATCTCGGCACCTTCTCAAAGACGCTTGCGCCCGGCTTCCGGGTGGGCTGGGCCCTCGCCCCGCACGCCATTCGGGAGAAACTGATCCTAGCCAACGAGGCGGCGGTTCTCAGCCCCAGCTCGTTCACCCAGATGATCATCTCGGACTACCTGAGCCAGGCCGACTGGCGCGGCCAGATCGGCACCTTCCGTGATGTCTATCGCGAGCGACGCGACGCGATGCTGCACGCCCTGGAGGACTACCTCCCGGATCTGAGCTGGACCAAACCAGCGGGTGGCTTTTACGTCTGGCTGACGCTGCCGGAAAACCTCGACAGCAAGTCGATGTTGCCGCGGGCCGTCAGAGAGCTTGTCGCCTACACGCCGGGAACCGCTTTTTATGCTGATGGAAGCGGTAGAAACAAGATGCGGCTTGCGTTCTGCTACCCCCAGCCTGACTTCATTCGTGAAGGCATCCGGCGGCTGTCCACCGTGATCAACGGCGAGCTGGAACTCCTCACCACTTTCTCCCAAACGGCGCCACTTCGGGTGGATCGCCGCCAAAAGAACGCCATCAACCCTCCCGCGAACCTGGGTTAGGACACCATGACTCTCCCCCGAAACACCCGTGTCGTTGTACTGGCCGGCGGTATTTCTCACGAGCGCGACATCTCCCTGCGCTCAGGGCGCCGGGTAGCAGACAGCCTCGCCGAGCACGGCGTCAGTGTGGAGCTGCGCGACCCCGATGCCAACCTCTTGCAGTACCTGCGTGACAGCCGGCCCGACGTCATCTGGCCCGCCCTCCACGGGGCGAGCGGCGAAGATGGCGCGCTCCGGGGGTTGCTCGAGTTCATCGGCATCCCGTTCGTTGGATCCCGGTCCGACGCCGCCCGGCTTGCGTGGGACAAGCCGACGGCGAAGGTGATCGCAGCGCGGGCAGGTGTGCCAACCCCGAAGTCGATCACGTTGACCCGGGATGCGTTCCGCGAACTGGGAGCATCCAGCGTTCTCGAGAGCATCGCCGACGAACTACCGATTCCCGTGGTGGTGAAGCCCGCTCAGGGTGGTTCTGCCCAGGGAGTGACGCTCGTCGAGGACATCGCCGACCTTCCCCGGGCAATGGTCGACGCCTACACCTATTGCGACGTTGCCCTTATCGAGCAGAAAATCGTCGGCACCGAGATCGCCATCGGCATCATCGACACCGGCGCGGGCCCGACAGCCCTGCCCGCCGTCGAAATCGAGCCTCTCTCTGGCGTCTACAGTTTCGAGGCCCGCTACAACGCGGGAGAGACCCGGTTCTACACCCCGGCCCGACTTGCGCAGGATGTCACCGATCGTGCGGCGGCGGCGGCAATCAGCGCACACACGGCGCTCGGTCTGCGTCATCTCTCCCGCGTCGACCTCATCGTCGACCGCGCGGGCACTCCCTGGTTTCTTGAGGCGAACGTGCTACCGGGGCTCACAGAGACCTCATTGCTCCCGCAGGCCCTGGAGGCGGCAGGACACGACCTGGGCTGGATTTACTCAGCGCTGGCCCAAGCCGCCATCAAAGAGGCCTGAGACCCCTCCTGAAGGACGCACAGCCCCACACGATTCGTGTGGGGCTGTCGTCTGTTCACTGAGGTTAACCCCGCGGCCGACGGACGACGGTCGGCTTGCAGCTGTGGGGTGCCGGCTACCTAAGCGGACTTGATCAGGCGCAGGTGGGTCACAGGGCCGCTACGGGCGCCGGAACACCCATCTCGCCAAGGATGCGGTTCAAATCGCCCATGCTGGCGAAATCTACAGTGATCGTTCCCTTACTGGCACCCAGGTTGACGCGAACCCGCGTGTCGAGGTGGTCGCCGAGCCGCTCGGCGATCTCCGCGAGCTGATCCTGCTTGTGGCCGGCCAATGGACGGCTGCGCTTGCGGGTGGATGTCTCGCCCGCAGCCGCCTCGGCCGCTCGTACTGACAGATCCTCATTTACTATCTTGTCCGAGAGGCGCTCCATGGCGTCGATTTCTCCGGCGGCCAGGATCGCGCGGGCATGTCCGGCGCTGAGCACGCCTGAGGCGACCCGCTTCTGCACACTTGCGGGCAATTTCAGCAGCCGGAGGGTATTGGTGATCTGCGGGCGTGAACGTCCGATGCGCTCACCGAGCTCGTCCTGCGTGATCCCAAAATCACTGAGCAGCTGCTGGTATGCCGACGCTTCTTCGAGAGCGTTGAGGTTCGCGCGATGGAGGTTCTCCAACAGGGCGTCCCGCAGCATGTCCTCGTCCGCGGTGTTCTTAATGACCGCCGGGATGCTGTCGAGCCCCAGCTGCTTGGTCGCGCGCAGACGACGCTCGCCCATGATCAGTTCGTATTGGGGGCCGCCCTCGACCGGGTTTGCGAGTGGGCGGACGACGATCGGCTGCAGAACGCCGATCTCGCGGATGGAGTGAACGAGTTCGGCCAGCTCCTCCTCACGAAACTCGTGCCTCGGCTGGTGCGCGTTGGGAACGATGTCGTTGGGGGAGAGGTTAGCGAGCCGCGCACCGGGAACCGTGAGCAGGTCTTCGGCTGGAAGCCGACCCTCTGGGAAGAACACATCGACGGGACGAGCGGCGCTAGCGTCGTCAACGGTGGGAATCAGGGCGCCGATTCCTCGGCCCAGTCCAGTGCGGCGGGGTGTTGCCATTAGAAAGGTGCTCCTCGGCGTGCGATTTCGGCTGCGGCTTCACGATAGGAGAGTGAGCCGGGGGAATTGGGGTCGTAACTGACTACGGTCTGGCCGTAGCTCGGCGCTTCAGAAATCCGGACTGAACGCGGGATCAGGGTCTGGAGTACTTCCTTGGGGAAGTGATCCCGCACGTCCTGAACAACCTGGTTCGCCAGGTTGGTGCGTACGTCGTACATCGTCAGGAGAATCGTTGACACGCCCAGCGACGGATTGAGGTGCTTCTCGATGAGTTCAATGTTCTTCAGGAGCTGACTGAGTCCCTCCAGCGCGTAGTACTCGCACTGGATCGGTATCAGAACCTCGCGGGCCGCGACGAAGGCGTTGATTGTCAGAAGCCCCAGCGAGGGTGGGCAATCGATAAAGACGTAGTCGAAGCGCGGCTCCGCGGCCTCGAGAAAGAGGTCGAGCGCGCGTCGCAAGCGCTGCTCGCGAGCAACCCGTGAGACGAGCTCGATTTCTGCGCCGGCGAGGTGGATAGTGGCCGGAATACAGAACAACGCCGAGAACTCGGGGCTTTTCTGGATGACTTCCTCGATGGGCACGTCATTGATGATCACGTCGTACACACTCAGGGTGTCTGCGCGGTGCTCCACACCCAACGCCGTCGAAGCGTTGCCCTGCGGGTCGAGATCGATCACGATCACGCGAGCACCGGTACGCGCGAGTGCAGCCGCCAGATTGACTGTCGAGGTCGTTTTACCCACCCCGCCTTTCTGGTTCGCTACGGTGATTACCCGAGTCGATTCGGGGCGTGGAAGGTCGTCCGCAGCGAGCATCCTGCGGCGGCGCGACAGGTCTGCGATCTCCTGTGCCAGCGGTGCGTCCTGGTAGGGGGGCGTGTTGCGCATAGGCTTCGCGGGCGCATCTGCGCCGCTTGCTTCGGTTGTCATTGATCCCGAATTCCTGTCGACTGCGGGTACGGCGGACGGAGCTTTTTCGTCCGGTAGCGGTGGGGGAGAGATGGCCGAAGTGATGCCTTCGTCGACAGAGCCATCGGAATGTTTCACGTGAAACTTTTTACGTCTGAACACCGCCATGATTAGTCCACTGTAGCCCGGAACGCCGCCGCAGCCCGGCTCACCCGCCCATGCCGCCCCGATTTCGTCTAAACCACGCCGGTTCGAAGCGCTCCGGGCAACCCAGGGGAACACCCGATCGTTCGCCAGAACCGCCAGCGCTGTTCGGCCAGCCAGACGGCGACCTGCATACCGCGAACTCAAGCAAGACAGCCCACACCGCAACTGCACCGCGCGGACCACGAGCGGCCGCGAGTACGCACGCGCACGAGCACGCGTACACGGTTACAACCGACTCCCGCGAACCGATCTGACATTGCCAGCACCATTCCCCGAGCACGCCTGAACCCGAGTGTGGGCATGGAGACGCGGCAGTGGGACGCTGCCGTAGCAGACAGCGCACAATTTTGCTCCTTCCTGACCGGCGCTGTCGACCTAGATCAACCGGGACAACCGATGTCGCCTCACAGACGATTGCTGAGCCGCCTGCAGTGAGCCGCCTGCAGTGCGCAATCTAGATAGCGAGGGGGCCATAGCACTGGACCGGTTCCGCGTTCTGGCCTTTCTCCCGCTATGTTTCACGTGAAACATGGCTCGATTGTCCATATTGCTCGGTCCAGACCTCGCTGATCGCAGCTACGGCACATGTTTCACGTGAAACATTGGAAATCTGGCCTCAAGGGCGTGTTCCTCGGCCGAACCGCGGCTTGCTTGATCCCAGGTCCACCACTCTGCGGCCGATTGCGGTTCGCGGTTTCGCTCACCATGACCGGTCGTGCAACACGACTTTTCGATCGCGCGGTACACGTTTCACTGTGAACGGCCCTGCGCGATGCTATCTCCCACCTCGTCTTGTCTTGTATTGTCTTGACCTGTCTTGTCGGGAACGGCGCCGATTGTGCGCTGTCGCGGCACAACAAAAACGAGGCTCGTTTAGCTAACGGCGCCAGGGACGCCGCCAGGCAGCAGCCTAGAAGAATGCGCAACGGTGGCGGCAACGGGCATTCAGGACCGGGCTATAATGAACCGCGTGCGACCGCAACCGTCAGACCGACGGACGCAGTGTGCGCGTGCCGGGTCTCGGCAGCCAGGAGCCGGCACACCGGCCGTCATCGTCGGCCTACCGACGCTGACCGCACCGACCAGGGCACAAACCGACTCCATCAGCGTCGTGTTCACAATCACGGCCCGCGCATCTTCTCCTTCGGTGACGGCGGCTCTCGCACGTTACCCGGACGACGGAACGAACCCAGCCACTCGCGCAGTGAGATGTTTGTGTTCACCTCATCGACGATCGAGCTGATCGTCAGCGGAGTACGCACTCGGTACGTGTCATGTGCGCGCAGGCTCCACGGAACTCGCCGAGCCATATCGTCCGACTAACCAGAAGCTGGCGACCACAAGACCGGCCCGCCACACGCTCGTGACGCACCGAACCGTTGAGCTTTCAGTCTCAACACGCAGAGCTGCATATTTCACGTGAAACATCGTGTGTAGGTCAGAGGATCGAGGCTGCGCCTGGTCTTCTCAGGCGGTTTCTGCACAACAGTCCCCATAGTCCCGGATAAGGGCGATCAGCCGTTGTGGATCTTGAGACGACCGGTTTGGTAGTGCAGATGTCGAGTGTTCGAGTATTCTGACTGCCGCGGCACTCGCATGCGCGATCAGTTCGCCAGCTTCACGATCCGCCCCGCGGGGTGGATCGCTCGGGTCCAGCTACTGACCAAGTTGGTGAGCCTATGACGTACAACACCGTCGACCCATGCTGTTGGTTGGAGCAAAGAGGCCCGCGATGGCAAACCAGCAGGGGCAGGGCCGACACAGCCCAAAAGATCTGGGTGCGGTCGGTTCGGCGACGCGAAGTTGCGTAGCAGCAGGATGACGCCAGCTTAATTGCGGGCAACGCGTCCGCGGCGAACCCGGAGCTGCTTCGGCATCGGCATCAGCATCACCACTCGCATCGGCGCTGACATTTGCATCTGCACCGCCAGTGACCTCGGTGCCGTCACCGCCACCGTCACCGCCACCGCCACCGTGACCAAGACCGTGACCGATCGTAGGACCTCGTGAGGTGTCCGCGATGTTCCACGTGAAACATTCCCAACCCGGCTACCCGCTGGTTGCCACAAACAAAATGGTAGCGCTCGGCGTCCAACGTGCGCATCGCCATTATTGGCCGCAGCTATCAGCCCTACAACCAAAATGTGATCTACCAGGACGTTCATCGCGACTGCGCGCGTAGGGGACATGACCACCGGAGGACGTAGACGCGTAGGGGACGTAGACAGGTCGGCGACGTGGACACGCGGGGGAGCGTTGGACACGCGGGGGAACGGGGGAGCGGGGGAACGGGGGAACGGGGAGCTGGGGAGCTGGGGAGCGGCAAGAGTAATGCACAACGAGCTGTCCACAAAGTAGGTGCGACGAGGCAGCAGCCTGGCGCAAATGGCACATCCTCGAGTGACACCGGCCACCGGCGGCGTGCAGAGCTTGTGTGATTTAGAAGGGACGACGAGTTGAGGGCCGAGTTATTCTCATATAAGCCCGGCGATGCGTTTTCCGCCGGACCCGGGGGACCTAGTCGACCGTGGCGCGAAAGACTCGGGTCAGCTCTGCAACGCCGTGTCCGAGCTCGACGACTTCAACGTTGCTCAGGCGAGCGCGGCGGATCTGCTTCGTCGCCGCTGTGACTTCGTCCTGAACACGCGAACCCTTCATGAAAATCATCTCGCCACCGGACCGCACGAGGGGAGCGGTAACAGGGATGAGCTTGCTCAGGGCTGTCACGGCGCGCGCAGTGACCTGGTCCAGGGGCCAGTCGAGCTTCGTCTCTTCAGCCCGCGCGCGGATGACTGAAACATTGTCGAGCCCTAGCTCCTTGGCTTCGCTCGTGAGCCAGTCGACTCGACGTTCCATTGGCTCGATCAGGATCATCCGAACATCTGGACGGGCTATCGCCAGTACCAGGCCGGGCAGCCCAGCGCCGCTACCAATGTCACCCGTCGTGCCGGGGGAGAGCAACGGGGCAACGAGGACGCAATTGATGATGTGACGCGACCACAGGCGGGGGAGCTCAAGCGGACCGATCAGGCCAAGTTCCTCGCCGCGGCGCGCGAGATCCGAAGTGTAGGCCCGTGCGAGGTCGATCCGGTCGCCGAAAAGCGCCGCCGCGACCGCGGGCTCGGCTTCGAGAGTGGTGTCTTCCAACGGTTCGGGTCGATGCTAGCGGCGCGTGACGACGGTGTGGCGATCGCGGCCTTCACCCTCGGATTCGGAGACGAAACCGCGCTCACTGACAACATCGTGAACGAGTTTGCGCTCGTACGACGACATCGCCGGCAGGGCAGCCGACTCGGCGCCCGCCTCCAGCCGTTCGATAGCGGTGTCCACCAGAACGCTCAACTCTGCCGCGCGTGCTTCGCGCGAGCCGCCGACATCCAGAATGAGACGGGAAAAGATTCCGGTCTTCGTCTGCACGGCAATGCGGGTCAATTCCTGGAGCGCATTCACCGTATCCGGCTTCGCAAGAAGCCCGAGGTTGCTCGTTCCCTCGCTCGAGTTGACGGAGAGGTAGGCACGGCCTCCTCGGGCATCGATGTCGATGTCGCCGTCGAGGTCAGCGATGTCGAGTAACTCCTCGATGTAGTCGGCCGCGATGTCACCCTCTTCTTCGAGTTGACTCGGGGTGCGGGCATCCGACTCATCAACGGATTCCGACATTTCGCTCGGCGCGCCCTCTGTTGGGGTGAGCTCTGCCGCAGGAACACCGTCGGTCTTGGCCGCGATGTCGTCTACTGTTTTGGTCTCGCTGACGTCGCTCACTTCTTGGGTCCACCCTGCTTCTTTGCTCGGTTCTTGTTCACGGGCTGCTGGCGTTGCGTCTTCTTTGCTTCTTCAACCGCTTCACCGGCAGCGTCAATCTCTGTGATGGAAATACCCTTGCGCTGGCTGCGTCGAGCGAGGCGCGCCTCGCGTGCCAGTGCGGCCTCAGAGCCAGGCGTCGGCATGTTTCGGATGACGATGAACTGCTGAACCATCGTCCAAATGTTGGATGTGAGCCAGTAGAACATGACGCCAAGGGGGAAGGTGAACCCGGAGAAAGCGAAGACCAAGGGGAGAATGTAGAGCAACATCTGCTGCTGCTTATATGTCGGGCTCGCCTTCATCTCGGGCGACTGGTTCTTCGACATGATCTGCTTCTGCGTGATGAACTGCGACGCAGTCATCAGGACGACCATGACGGACGCGATGACAATGACGAGAACGTTGCCCTCCGCCGTACTGATCGCAAGCTTCAGGGGGGCGCCAAACAACGAGGACTCACCGAACGACGTCGAAAGCTGCTTGTTGAGCAGGCCCACGCCCACCAGCTCGTGCTGGGCGTTCTGCAGTACCGAGAAGAGGCTGAAGAAGATCGGCATCTGGATAAGAAGCGGAAGGCAGGAGCTCAGCGGGTTAGTACCGGTGCGCTTGTATAGCTCCATGGTCTCGCGCGACATAGCCTCGCGAGAGAACTGATCCTTCTTGCCCTTGTAGCGATCCTGGATCTTTTTGATCTGAGGAGCGACTTCCATCATGCGGCGTTGGCTCTTGATCTGCTTGACGAAGATCGGGATGAGCGCGGCGCGCACGACCAGAACGAGGCCGACGATGGACAGAACCCAGGTCAGTCCGTTGTCAGGGTCCATACCCAGCGTTGTGAGCACGGTGTGGAACGTGACGAGGATAGCCTCAACAGCCCATTTAATGGGCCAGAGAATAGTGCCAAAGATGTCCGGCATAAGTTTGGGTCAGCCCTTTCCGTGGCCACTTGCAACAACAAACCCGAAACGGGTGAGCTCATATCGCTGCCTCAAGGATGAGGGAACGTCGTCTATTCCGCCTTCTGCCCACGGGTGGCAGCGTGCGATGCGTCTGCTCCCCATCCACACGCCGCGGATGACGCCGAAGCGCTGGATCGCCTGCAGGGTGAAGTGGGAGCACGAGGGGTAATACCGGCAAACATCGCCGTAGAGCGGGGAGACCACCGAGCGATACGCGCTCAAGATGGCGACACAGACGTTGCGGGGTAGCAATAGTACGAACAGCAGTGTTCGTCTCATTGCTTCTTCACACCCCTGTCGATGCCAGCTGATATCTCCTCATGCAGGGTAGCCCAGGAAACCTCGGGCGATCCTGGCAATGCTCGAATCACAACGTCAACACCGGTGGCGTGGGTCGCCAAAACGTCTCGACCTACCGAGCGCAGGCGGCGACGCACCAGATTGCGAGTTACCGCATTACCGACGGTTTTCGCAACGATAAAACCAAAGCGTGTGGGCGCGCCAGAGTCCCGGGCCCGGAGATAGACGATCGAGTGGGGAGTCCCCACTCGTTTGCCCCTCCGTACGGTGGTGCGGAAATCATCCGCAGTCACCACCCGGTTCGCCCTGGTGAGCACCGGGGTGTACTACGCGGAAAGCTCGGTGCGACCCTTGCGGCGACGTGCACCGAGGATCGCGCGGCCGGCGCGGGTGCGCATACGCAAACGGAAGCCGTGCACCTTGGCGCGACGACGGTTGTTCGGCTGGAAAGTTCTCTTGCTCATAGTGGTATCTCCAAAGCCCAGCTCTGAAGGCCGGAAAGAAGTAAATTGCCCGAAGGCAGGAAGTCAACCTATTAAAACTACGGCTTCCGAGGCCTGGGGTCAAACCTCACCGTCCTTTTCCCAGCACTGTCGAAGGCTAATTCATCCACAGTTGGTCAGGACTGCCTGTGGAGAACTAAGGTAAAGGTCTCCGGTTTTTAGGCGCAGTGAGCTGGTAAAACCTCGCGAATCGTGTAATCACAGTCGGTGGATAACTCTGTGGATAGTTGTGGATAACAAGGATGGACAAAAATGACAGAGCTGGCTGATTCCACCAGAGAAATCTGGACTGCAATCCTGTCCCAGCTCACGAATGACGGGCGAATCACGCCGCAGCTGCACGGATTCATCTCGCTCGTTGAGCCCAAGGGGGTCATGGCGGGAACGCTCTACCTCGAGGTTCCGAATGAATTAACGCGGGGAATGCTCGAGCAGCGCATCCGCCTGCCGCTGCTCAATGCGATCTCGACCCTCGCCGACACAGCAGCGGTAACCACCTTCGCGATAGTCGTCAATCCCGACATCCAGACCGATCCGCTTGAAAACGGCCACGTCGAACAGGAGCCACCCCAGCAGGCCCCTCCCTACATTGAGACCACGATTGTCTCGGCCACGCTGGACCAGCATGCCGGCCGATCACGCTCGGACTCGCGCCTCAACCCCAAATACAGCTTCGATAACTTCGTGATCGGTGGGTCGAACCGCTTTGCCCATGCTGCGGCAGTCGCGGTCGCCGAAGCGCCGGCGAAGGCATACAACCCGCTGTTCATCTACGGCTCGTCGGGATTGGGCAAGACTCACCTTCTTCATGCGATCGGTCACTACGCACAGAGCCTCTATCCCGGCATTCGCGTTCGCTACGTCAGTAGCGAGGAATTCACAAACGACTTCATCAACTCGATCGCAAACAACCGTGCCTCGGTGTTCCAATCCCGGTACCGGGAGATCGACATTCTTCTCATCGACGACATCCAATTCCTGCAGGGCAAGGACAGCACCCAGGAAGCGTTCTTTCACACGTTCAACACGCTCCACGACCACAACAAGCAAGTCGTTATCACCAGCGACCTGCCCCCGAAGGCGCTCACAGGTTTCGAAGACCGCATGCGCAGCCGGTTTGAGTGGGGCCTGATCACCGATGTGCAGGCTCCCGACCTTGAGACACGCATCGCGATCCTTCGCAAAAAGGCGCAGAGCGAAAAACTCCAGGTGGGCAACGACATCCTCGAGTACATGGCGTCGAAGGTGTCCTCCAACATCCGCGAGCTCGAGGGAACGCTCATCCGGGTGACGGCCTTCGCCAACCTCAACCGCACTCCGGTGGACATGGCCCTGGTGCAGACCGTACTCAAGGACCTCATCACCCTCGACGACGACAATGTCATCGCGCCGGTCGACATCATCAACCACACCGCGGACTACTTCAAGCTCACCGTTGATGACCTCTATGGCTCATCGCGATCACAGGCGGTGGCAACGGCCCGTCAGATTGCGATGTATCTCTGCCGCGAAATGACGAACCTGTCGCTACCGAAAATCGGCCAGCTGTTCGGAAATCGGGATCACACCACCGTGATGTACGCGAATAAGAAGATCACCGAGCTCATGAAGGAACGCCGGTCGATTTATAACCAGGTGACCGAGCTGACCAGTCGGATCAAGCAGAACCACCGCTACAACAACGCCTAGAACGCTCGGACTGCTTCGAATCAGACGTTTCACACAGTGTGGATAACCTGTGCATAACTAGTGGAACTCGCCGGGAATGGTTGTTCACGAATTACAGGAATCTGTGGAAACCGGCTCGGAGGGGAATTGCGCTGTGAATGACAAGTCCACCGAATCCCACAGTCTGTCCACAACTCACAAAGATGTAGTTCCCGCTCGATTGCTGAAATTGTTGTAGTTATGCACAGTTCGCACAACGGTTATGAACTTTAACTTCTTTAACTCTTAAATGATCCGGGGGATAACCTTTGGACCGGGCAGCGCACCGCCCTGTGCCAGTATTAACGCCTCGACCGCCGTACCCACCGATAGGGGTGAACCGTGAAGTTTCAGGTCAACAGAGACGTCTTCAGTGAGGCCGTTTCGTTCGCCGTCAAGCTGCTGCCACAGCGCACGACGCTTCCCATCCTCAGCGGGATACTCATCGAGACAACGGAAACGGGACTAAAACTCTCGTCCTTTGACTACGAGGTCTCCGCTCAGACGGAAATCGTTGCGGAGGTGCAGGAGCCAGGCAAGATTCTCGTGTCCGGTCGACTCCTCGCGGACATTTCGGCGCGACTTCCCAATGCTCCCGTGCGATTCAGTACGGATGAAGGCAAGATTGTCGTCTCCTGCGGTTCGGCCAACTTCACTCTTCTGAGCATGCCGGTAGAGGAATATCCCACTCTTCCTCAGGTTTCGGCCAGCTCCGGGGTTCTTCCCGCAGAGGCTTTCGCCGCCGCGGTGGCTCAGGTGGCTGTGGCCGCGTCGCGTGACGATGTAACACCGGTCATCACCGGTGTTCAGCTCGAGGTGTCGAGCCACAGCCTCTCGCTGGTTGCGACCGACCGCTACCGCGTTGCGGTGCGAGAAATCGAGTGGGCGTCGGACGACTCCGTCACCGACACCATCACCGCACTGGTGCCGGCACGCACCCTGACCGAGATCGGCAAGACCTTCGGTCACAGTGGTTCGATTTCCGTGGCGATCACGAGCACGGACGAACGCGAGCTGATTGCGTTCCAGGCAGACCGTCGCACCGTCACCTCGCTGCTGATCAAGGGAAACTTCCCGCCGGTCAAGCGGCTCTTCCCCGAGACGGTGGACAACTATGCCGTGCTCAACACTGCTGAACTCATCGAAGCGACTCGACGGGTTTCATTGGTTCTCGAGCGAGAAGCAGCCCTTCGATTCAGCTTCACCGTCGATGGCGTGACACTTGAAGCAATCGGGTCAGAGCAGGCCCAGGCATCCGAAACCATCGACGCCTTCCTCACCGGCAGCGACACGGTCGTGTCACTCAAGCCGCAGTTTCTCCTCGACGGGCTCGGGGCTGTGCACTCGGAATTTGTGCGCATCTCGTTCACGAAGACCGACAACCCGAACAAGCCAGGGCCGGTTTTGATCACCAGCCAGTCCACAAAGGACCAGGCCGGTAGCGACAACTACCGTTACCTGCTGCAGCCCAACCTTCTGCTGCGCTGACACCTCGGCGCAGAGCTCCACCGCTTCACCGCTCCACCGCTCCACCACACCGCGACACTTTCTCTCCTCGAAGGAAAAACAGAAATGCATATTGGCCTCATCGGACTCGGCAAAATGGGCAACAACATGCGCGCCCGCCTTCGGGAAAACGGAATCGAGGTCACCGGGTTTGACCGCAACCCCGATGTCTCGGACGTTCCCTCCCTCGCCGAGCTCGCCGCGGCACTCCCGGCTCCCCGCGTGGTCTGGGTGATGGTTCCGTCTGGACCGATCACCACGGGCGTCATCACTGATCTCGCCGAAGTACTGGAGCCGGGCGACCTCGTCATCGAAGGTGGCAATTCACGTTTCACCGATGATTTCACCCACTCGGCGATTCTGGCCGACAAGGGCATCAACTACGTCGACTGCGGCGTTTCCGGCGGAATCTACGGTCTTGAGAACGGCTACGGCCTGATGGTGGGCGGCGCGGCCGAGCACGTCGAGTATGCGATGCCGATCTTCGACGCGCTGCGTCCAGAGGGTCCGCGCGAAGAAGGGTTTGTGCACGCAGGCGACACCGGAGCCGGCCACTACGCGAAAATGGTGCACAACGGCATCGAATACGCGATCATGCAGGCCTGGGCTGAAGGATTCGAGCTCCTCAGCGCACGAACCGACATCGTGAAGGACGTACCGGGCACCTTCAAGGCATGGCAGCGGGGCACGGTTGTGCGCTCCTGGATGCTCGAATTGATGGTCAAGGCAATGGACGAAGACCCCACGTTCGCTCACATCACCGGCTACGTGGAGGACTCGGGCGAGGGCCGTTGGACCATCGAGGAAGCTCTCGCCAACTCCGTCCCCGTGCCCACCATCAGCGCTTCAATCTTCGCTCGTTACGTCTCCCGCCAGGATGACTCGCCCGCGATGAAGGCCGTGGCCGCGCTGCGCCAGCAGTTCGGCGGGCACGCAGTCCGCGCACGCTGACGTGAGGGTCACCCGTCTCAGCCTCAGCGACTTTCGTAATTACGAAACCGCCGAGCTCGAGCTGTCGGCGGGCCCCAATCTGTTTGTCGGGAGCAACGGCCAGGGCAAAACGAACCTGGTCGAAGCTCTCGGCTTTCTCAGCACTCTCGGGTCACACCGGGTATCGACTGATCACGCCATGATCCGAGCCGGGCAGGACGCCGCGATCGTGCGGGCCCGGTTGCAGAATGGCGAGCGGTCAGTTCTCGCCGAGGTTCAGATCAATCGTGTCGGGGCCAATCGAGCGCAGATCAACCGGTCGGCGATCAAGACCCGCGAGTTGCCGCGTTACTTCTCCAGTGTTCTGTTTGCGCCAGAGGATCTCGCTCTCGTTCGGGGCGACCCGTCCGGACGCCGACGGTTTCTCGATGAGCTTCTCGTATTGCGAGCGCCACGCTTCAGTGGCGTGATGGCCGACTATGACCGGGTTGTGAAACAGCGCAACACCCTACTCAAGTCGGCTCGCGCGTCGGGTGTGCGGGGCGGCCAGCTGGCGACGCTCGATATCTGGGACGAACGTCTTGTCACCCTCGGATCAGAAATCATCGAGGCCCGGGGCCGGCTGATTGCCGAGCTATTACCCGAAGTGCGCGCTGCCTATACGTCCATTGCTGGAGCGGACCACGCCGCCAAACTGTCCTGGTCCCTGAGTATTTTCGGTTCCGACCGGGGTGACGGTGCCGGTTCCACGTTGGCGACCGGTTTTACCCCGGGCGCCGGTGAGCCTTCGGGAACCGGATCCATCGCGGGCGACTCATTCGTGACGATCTCGGCCGCGGACGCCGGCATCGCTTTTCGCGATTCGCTCGCGCGGTTGCGTCGCGCGGAACTCGAACGGGGCCTGACCCTGGTCGGTCCTCACCGTGACGACCTGGTGCTCTCGCTCAATGCCCTGCCGGCCCGGGGCTACGCCAGTCACGGTGAATCCTGGTCGTTTGCGCTGTCTCTGAAGCTGGCGTCCGCCGCGGTTCTGCGCGCACAGACCCAATCCGGAGATCCCGTGCTTATCCTCGATGATGTGTTCGCAGAACTCGATGAGAATCGCCGGATTCGTCTGGCCGACGCGGTTGACGGGTTCGAGCAGGTGCTGATCACTGCCGCCGTGCAGGGGGATGTGCCGCCGCGCCTGGCCGCAAACGTCGTGCAGATTCGCGCCGGCCGGATCGTCTCAGACGAGACGGTTGAGCCGGTTGATGCGGCTAACACGGACAAAACGATCAATTCAGATGAGACGGATGCCGCGGGGGAGCAGCAATGAGTGGCTCGGGCACCGGCGGCTGGCAGTCCGACGACAACGCCGAGCACGTCGCGGTGTACCAGCGGTTCCGCGCGGTCTTCGGCGAGGCGGGTGGTCGCAGCGCCGACGCCCGCAAGCGGGTCAAGAATAAAAAGGAGGGCGGCAAGAGTGTGCCTTTCGGTGAGGGACGCGACCCGTCGGGCATCGAAGACGTCCTCGACGCGCTGACCAACCGCATGGGCTGGAGTTCGCCGCTCGCCCGGGCCGACCTGCTTGCGTCGTGGGCCGAGGTCGCGGGCGCAGAAACCGCCGAGCACTCGACTCCGGTCGGCATCGAGGAGGGTGT
The DNA here is from genome assembly GCF_003003265.1 of Glaciihabitans tibetensis. Taxonomy (GTDB): domain Bacteria; phylum Actinomycetota; class Actinomycetes; order Actinomycetales; family Microbacteriaceae; genus Glaciihabitans; species Glaciihabitans tibetensis. The sequence goes on along the minus strand of NZ_PVTL01000005.1, from coordinate 142,582 downwards.
TCTCACCGTTCACTGCGACTCGACGGCATGGGCCACGCAGCTGCGTCTGATGCGCGGCGCCATCACTACCCAGATTGCCCAGCGCTTTCCGGAAGCCGGCATCCTCTCGGTCAAATTTGACGGACCCAACGCTCCCTCCTGGAAACGCGGCCTCAGATCAATTCCAGGCCGGGGCCCGCGCGATACTTACGGTTAGGGAGAGAAAAGTCTCCATCCGCGGCTCAAAGTCCTCAGTCGGGCGCCTGTGGCCGCAGGAGGCCCTGCAATTTGGTAGAATGGGCTTGCCTTCGGGAACATCCTGACTAGGATTCCTCCCCCGGATGGCGCGACACAACAACGCGGCAGGAGCCTAACTTCAGATGACACCGGAATCGCCAGAGGACCTGTCCAAAAATCTCGAGGAGATTCCGGCACCCCCGGGCGCATCTTCCGTAGTCGATGCCACTCCGATGGCGCGCAAACTTCCCGATGACAGCTACGGGGCCGACCAGATCCAGATTCTCGAGGGTCTCGAAGCGGTTCGTAAGCGTCCCGGTATGTATATCGGGTCGACCGGCCCCCGCGGTCTCCACCACCTTGTCTACGAAGTAGTCGACAACTCGGTCGATGAGGCACTCGCGGGCTACTGCGACCTCATCAAGGTCACTATTCGCCGTGATGGCTCGGTTCGGGTCATTGACAACGGCCGTGGCATCCCGGTTGATATGAATCACCAGGAGCAGAAGTCGACCGTCGAGGTTGTACTGACGATTTTGCACGCGGGTGGAAAGTTCGGCGGCGGCGGATACTCGGTTTCCGGTGGTCTGCACGGCGTCGGTATTTCTGTGGTGAACGCGCTGTCGAGCGAGCTCGATGTCGAGGTGCGTCGTCAGGGACATGTCTGGCGGATGTCGTTCAAGCACGGCGTTCCGCAGGGATCGCTCGAGCAGGGCGAGTCCTCAGACGAGACCGGCACCACGGTCACCTTCTGGCCGAGTAAAGACACGTTTGAGACGGTCGAATTCGACTACGAGACGCTCCGCGCCCGGTTCCAGCAGATGGCGTTCCTTAACAAGGGCCTGCGCATCGACGTCACCGACGAGCGCAGCGACGAAGACGTGTCCGAGAGCTACATGTACGAAAAGGGTCTCGTCGACTATGTCGAGTACCTGAACAACGCCAAAAAGGTCGACCTCGTGCACCCCGACGTGATCGCGTTTGAGTCGGAAGATACCGAGCGCAAGATCTCCCTCGAGGTCGCGATGCAGTGGACGACGGCGTACACCGAGAGCGTGCACACCTACGCGAACACCATCAACACTCACGAGGGTGGCACCCACGAAGAGGGCTTCCGCGCCGCGTTGACCACGCTGGTCAACCGCTATGCGCGCGAGAAGGGCATCATCAAGGAGAAGGACGAGAACCTCTCCGGTGATGACGTGCGCGAGGGACTCACCGCGGTCATTTCGGTCAAGCTTGCCGAACCGCAGTTCGAGGGCCAGACCAAGACGAAGCTGGGCAACACCGAGGCGAAGGCCTTTGTGCAGCGAATCGCCGGGCAGCAGCTGAATGACTGGTTCGACCGCAACCCCACGCAGGCCCGCGACGTGATTCGCAAGGCGATCCAGGCATCGCAGGCCCGCCTGGCCGCCCGCAAGGCGCGCGAGCAGACCCGCCGCAAGGGACTGCTCGAGAACAACTCCATGCCGGGAAAGCTGCGCGACTGCTCCAGCAAAGACCCGGCGCTGTCGGAGATCTTCATCGTGGAGGGCGACTCCGCAGGCGGTTCCGCCGTGCAGGGTCGCAACCCGGAGACCCAGGCGATTCTGCCGTTGCGCGGCAAGATCCTCAACGTCGAAAAGGCGCGACTCGATCGCGCCCTCGGCAACGCCGAAGTTCAGGCCATGATCACCGCGTTCGGCGCGGGAATCGGCGAGGACTTCGACCCCGGCAAGGCGCGGTACCACAAGATCGTGCTGATGGCCGATGCCGACGTCGACGGCCAGCACATCACCACCCTGCTGCTCACCCTGCTGTTCCGCTACATGCGCCCATTGATCGACCACGGCTACGTCTACCTCGCGCAGCCGCCGCTGTACCGGTTGAAGTGGACCAACGCCGAGCACCAGTTTGTCTACAGCGATCGCGAACGCGACGCGATGATGGAAGACGGCCTCGCCCGCGGCAAGCGAATCCCCAAGGAAAACGGCATCCAGCGGTACAAGGGTCTCGGTGAGATGGATTACACCGAACTGTGGGAGACCACGATGGACCCGGCGACGCGCACGCTGCTTCAGGTGACCCTGGATGATGCCGCCGCTGCCGATGAGATCTTCTCGACCCTGATGGGCGAGGACGTTGAGTCCCGACGTAACTTCATCCAGCGCAACGCCAAGGATGTGCGGTTCCTCGACATCTGATCCGCTCGCAGCGGTCAGATCGGTGGGCCGACGGGCCCACCGGGATCTCCTCCTCAGTTAGACCTTCGGCTTCTCAGAACCACGGACGGAACGAAAAATGGCAGACGAAATAACCCCCGACGGCGCCGATGGCACCGACGCCGCCGAGCCGACCTTCGAGAAGGCCGTCATCGATGACCGCCACGACAAGGTCGATCAGGTAGATCTCCAGCTGGAGATGCAGCGGTCGTACCTCGACTACGCGATGAGCGTCATCGTCGGGCGTGCGTTGCCCGACGTGCGTGACGGGCTGAAGCCCGTGCACCGCCGCGTGATCTACGCGATGTACGACGGTGGCTACCGTCCGGACAAGGGATTCAACAAGTGCACCCGCGTCGTCGGCGAGGTGATGGGCCAGTTCCACCCGCACGGTGACTCGTCGATCTATGACGCGCTCGTGCGACTGGTTCAGCCGTGGAGCCTGCGGTACCCGCTCGCGCTCGGTCAGGGCAACTTCGGCTCGGCCGGCAACGACGGCGCGGCCGCCCCCCGGTACACCGAGACCAAGATGGCTCCGCTGTCGATGGAAATGGTGCGCGACATCGACGAGGAAACCGTCGACTTCCAGGACAACTACGACGGCAAGACGCAGGAACCGATCGTGCTGCCCGCCCGTTTTCCGAACCTGCTCGTCAACGGGTCGGTCGGAATCGCCGTCGGTATGGCCACCAACATCCCACCCCACAACCTTCGTGAGGTCGCGGATGGCGCTCTTTGGGCCCTGGAAAACCCCGAGGCCACGCGGGAGGAGCTGCTCGACGCGCTCATCCAGCGAATCAAGGGACCGGACTTTCCGACGGGCGCGCAGATTCTCGGCATCAAGGGAATCCAGGACGCCTACCGCACCGGCCGCGGCTCCATCACGATGCGCGCCGTCGTCAGCGTCGAAGAACTCCAGGGCCGCACCTGCCTCGTGGTCACCGAGCTGCCGTACCAGGTCAACCCCGACAACCTCGCTCTGAAGATCGCCGAGCTCGTGAAGGACGGCAAGGTCGGCGGCATCGCTGACATCCGCGATGAGACCTCGGGCCGCACCGGCCAGCGCCTCGTGGTTGTGCTCAAGCGTGACGCGATCGCCAAGGTTGTCCTCAACAACCTCTACAAGCACACCCAGCTGCAGGACAACTTCGGCGCGAACATGCTCGCCATCGTCGACGGCATCCCGCGCACCCTGGCGATTGACGGGTTCATCAGCAACTGGATCGATCACCAGATCGACGTCATCGTGCGCCGCACGCAGTACCGGCTGCGCAAGGCGGAGGAACGCGCCCACATTTTGCGCGGCTACCTCAAGGCGCTCGACGCCCTCGACGATGTCATCGCGCTTATTCGTGCCTCGGCCACCGTTGAGATCGCCCGTGACGGGCTGATGGAACTGCTCGACGTGGACGAGCTGCAGGCCCGTTCCATTCTCGAGATGCAGCTGCGCCGCCTCGCCGCCCTCGAGCGCCAGAAGATCGTCGACGAGCACGACGAACTCGAGCGTCTTATCGCCGAGTATCACCACATCCTCGCCACCCCGACGGTGCAGCGCGAGATCGTCAAGGACGAGCTCACGGAGATCGTCGCCCGCTTCGGAGACGACCGCCGCACCGAGATTATGTTCGGCTTCGACGGCGACATGAGCGTCGAAGATCTCATCCCCGAAGAGGAGATGGTCGTCACCATCACGCGCGGCGGCTACGTCAAGCGCACCCGCAGCGACAACTACCGCAGCCAGCACCGCGGTGGCAAGGGCGTCAAGGGCGCCCAATTGCGAGCGGATGATGTCGTCGAGCACTTCTTCGTCACCACCACCCACCACTGGCTGTTGTTCTTCACGAACACCGGACGGGTCCTGCGCGCAAAGACCTACGAGATCCAGGAGGCCGGTCGCGACGCGAAGGGCCAGCACCTCGCCAACCTGCTCGCGCTGCAGCCCGGCGAGGAAGTGGCGCAGGTTCTCGACATTCGCGACTACACCGCCGCGAAGTACCTCGTACTCGCCACCCGCGACGGTCTGATCAAAAAGACCGCGCTCGAGGAATACGACACCAACCGCACCGGCGGCATCATCGCCATCAACCTTCGCGAGGGTGACGAGCTGGTGTCGGCGATGCTGGTGGAGGAAGACCAGGATCTCCTTCTCGTGTCCCGTAAGGGGATGTCGATTCGATTTACGGCGTCGGATGCCGCGTTGCGACCGATGGGCCGTTCCACCTCTGGTGTCATCGGTATGCACTTCCGTGGGGAAGACCAACTGCTCGACGCGAGCGTCGTGTCCGACACCGGATACGTGTTCGTGGTCACCGAGGGTGGGTACGCCAAGCGCACCAGCGCCGACCAGTATCGGGTGCAGAACCGTGGTGGCCTCGGAATCAAGGTCGCGAAGCTCGCCGAGTCCCGTGGTGACCTCGCGGGGGCGCTGATCGTCGACGACGAGGACGAGGTTCTCGTGGTTCTCGCAGGAGGCAAGGTGGTACGCTCTGCCGTGGCCGAGGTGCCGGCCAAGGGCCGGGACACGATGGGTGTGGTATTTGCCCGATTCGCCGAAGACGACAGGATCATCGCGGTCGCCAAAAACAGCGAACGCAATCTAGAGAGTCAGGAAGTCGAAGCGCTGGAAGTAGTTGTTCCAGTCGAAATCGACGCCCCTGGAAAGGACGAATCAGTAGATGAGTAGCCTCGCCGAAAAGCTGCAGCGCAAGTCGCAGAAGCCCACCGTCAGCAAGCAGGTACGGCTGAAGTTGGTGTACGTCGACTTCTGGTCGACCGTCAAGCTCTCCTTCCTCGTCTCGATTGCGCTCGGTATCGTGCTCATCGTCGCGTCGATCTTCATCTGGCTCATCCTCCAGACGACGGGGGTTTTCACCCAGCTCGACGGTCTGATGCAGGAAGTGCTGAACGACGAAACCTTCTCCGTGACATCCGTCGTGTCATTGGCCCAGGTCGCCCTTTTCTCCACGGTTGTCGCGATCCTCAACATCGTGATCATCACCGCCCTCGGTGCGATCACGAGCGCGCTGTACAACTTCAGCGTGCGTCTGACCGGTGGTTTGCTGGTCGGCTTCACCAACCAGTAACGCCTGCGTCAGCTCGATTACGCAATTCGGGTCAGGTGCGATACTCTCGTATCTGCCCTGCGGGGGTATAGCTCAGTTGGTTAGAGCGCTTCACTGATAATGAAGAGGTCCCAGGTTCAAATCCCGGTACCCCCACGCACTACCTAAGTCGCAGACACAGTGACTTCGGGTCCTTAGCTCAGTTGGTAGAGCGCTGCCTTTGCAAGGCAGATGTCGGGAGTTCGAATCTCCCAGGATCCACAGTAACTTTTCTTCTTGGCGCTCCTTCTCCGCGGTCTTCTGGCTTTCGTTCTCGCCTGTGCCGCCGGATGGGTAACGGTGGAGCTTGTTGCCATGCACAATCGCGCAGCAACACACGCTCGTCCGGCGTCCCTCGCCGACTGGGGTGGAACCTACGGTGCCGCCCCGCCCAGCGGACAAGAACATACGGTTTCCTCGCTGATAGGACACGAACCTAGGGTGCACCTCGTCGAGCGGGCTCTAATCGACGGTTTCAGCCCGAAAAACCGACGCAACCGCCCGCTCGATGGGGCCACGCGCGGGCCATCAACGCCAACTGCCCACTCGATGCACAACTCGGGCAGAGCCCTTCCTCACCGGCTGTCTACTCTGACGCGCACTGGCTGCGCCTGGGGCCGTATGGGCGCCGTTCTGCGCCGTCAGTGCCCGTCCGGTCTTCAGGTGCCTCAGCGGGCGCCTGAGAGCTCGACAGGCGCTTAACGACAGGAGCGGTCGACCCGAAGGTCGACCGCTCCTGTTGTGCTTGAGAATTTCCCGTGCGCAACAGTTCCCGCTACTCGGGAATCCCTGCTACCCGAGAATCCCCGGGCCGGACTTAGATCGTGGTGTCTGCCACGGTGTCTTTGTCCTGAACGGCCTCGTCCTCGTCGATCCAGAGATCGTCGTCGGCGCGGAGCGTCTGCCAGGCTGCGTACACAATTCCGGCAACCGCAACAACGATTACGCCGATGAGGATGTAGCGACCGGGGCCGGCCGACTTCTGCTTGACCACTCCGGTCTTCGCACCCGCCTTGGCTCCGGCGACGGCGGCCTTGGCAGCAGCCTTTGCGGCCTTGGCACCGACCTTCGTAGCCTTTTTGGTGACGGTGGAGCGAACGGATCCGGCTTTCTTGCCCGCAGCGCTGCCAGCGTCAGAAACCCGGTGGCCAACCTTCTCGCTGGCGTCGGTAACGACTTTGAGAGCATCGCGAAGCCTGTCATCCTTCGCGACCTCGATAACCGCGAGAGCAGAGCCCAGCGCGGACGTTACTGCGGGGACAAAGTCCTCGGTGATGCGCTCTTTGGTGGTCGACACTGCCGTCTTGGTGGCAGCCACTCCAGTGGCTACCGCCGGCTTGACGGTCTGGTCGAGCGAGTCACGCACTCGCGGTGATACTTCTTCACGAGCGTAGTTGGCGGCTTGACGGCTAGCCTCGCGGACGACCTGAGATGCGTGCTCCAGAACTTCCTTCTGGTCACCCCAGAGGTCTTCTGCGTGCTCCTTCAAACGGGTCAACTCCCGCTGGCGCTTCCGTGTTAGTCCCATGAAACCCTCCATCGGTGATGTGCGGCGAACAGTTCTTATCCTGCCACGCATGCCTTTCAACACCTACCGGTTCGCCTGTGTACCTGCTGAATGGCCGCAGCATGGTCACAGGGAGCGTTATGCAAGAATTGCTGTTATGTCTGTACACACCGCTGTAGCCACGATCAAGACGAACAAGGGCGACATCGTCGTGAACCTGTTCGGCAACCACGCACCCAAGACCGTCGCCAACTTTGTCGGCCTCGCGGAGGGCACCATCGAGTGGACCCACCCGCAGACCGGCAAGGTCTCCACCGACAAGCTGTATGACGGTGTGATCTTTCACCGCATCATCAAGCAGTTCATGCTTCAGGGCGGCGACCCGCTCGGCCAGGGCTTCGGTGGCCCCGGGTACCAGTTCGACGACGAGATCCACCCCGAGCTGAACTTCAACTCGCCCTACATCCTCGCCATGGCAAACGCCGGCACCCAGGGTGGTCGCGGAACGAACGGTTCGCAGTTCTTCATCACCACCGTCGCCACCCCGTGGCTGCAGGGTAAGCACACCATCTTCGGCGAGGTCGCGGATGACTCCTCCCGTGCCGTCGTCGACGCGATCGAAGCCGTCGACACCGACCGCCAGGACAAGCCCCTGACCCCCGTGGTCATCGAGAGTGTCACCATCACCGAGGTCTAAATGTCAGACACAACGGGACTCTCCGGCGACACCTGTTACCGGCATCCCAACCGGCAGAGCTACGTGCTCTGCCAGCGGTGCGGTCGCACGATCTGCCCGGCCTGCCAGACGCAGGCCGCGGTAGGCGTGCACTGCCCCGAGTGTGTGCAGGAGGCGCGACAGAGCGCCCCGCGTACCAAGCCGCGCATCGTGACGGCGTTCCGCTCGTCGAGCGATGCGCCCGTGGTGACCTACTCCCTCATGGGCGTCTCGGCGTTCGTGTTCCTGGTCAACCTCGTGCTCCCCGGCATCGTTCTCGCGCTCGCCTACGTTCCCGGCCGCGTTATCAGTGCCCCGTGGACCCTGGTAACCGCAAACTTCGCGACCAGCGGCTTGTTCGGCCTGCTGTTTAACCTGCTCGCGATCTTCCTCATTGGGCGAACGCTCGAAACGATGCTGGGGCGCGGACGCTACCTCGCGTTGTTCCTGCTCGCGGGGCTAGGCGCCGCCACGGCCACCGAGCTCTTCGGTGGATACGTCCTCGGGGCGTCCCCGGCGATTTTCGGCCTCCTGATCTGTGTCTTTATGATCCAGCGCACCCAGGGGTCGAACAACTGGGGCATCCTCGTACTCGTTGCCGCCTATCTCATCTACTCGATGGTTATCGGTGGCGCCGGCTGGATCGGATACCTCGGCGCGATCGGCGCCGCCGCGCTGACCTCGCTGATCCTGTTGCGCACCCGCCGCCGGGAGGCAGCGAACCAGCAGAGGCTGCTGCTCATCGGTCTGGCCGCGGCCCTGGTCGTTGTCACCGCAGCGCACGCGCTGCTGTAGCGAAGGCAGGCGAGCGTGTCCGTGTCCGAACCTTCCGCCCCGGTGAGCCGCGGGCTCGGTGCGCGACTTGCTCCGGCTGCGGTGACCTGGACGATCCTGGTCGCGTGCGTCGCCGTGTTCTTGCTGCAGAGCGCGACCGGGGGAACCAACGGGATCGTGTCGCTACGGCTGATTCTGTACCCCCAGCTGGTCGTTCTGGAGCCGTGGACACTGGTGACGTCGCTGTTCGCGCACGCAAGCATCATCCACCTCGCCTTCAATATGTACTCGCTCTACGCCCTCGGCCCGGCGTTGGAGGTCGCGCTCGGGCACAAACGCTTCGCGGTGCTCTACGCGCTCAGCGGTCTTGGCGGTTCGGTCGGGGTGCTTCTGCTCAACGCGGGACCCGTGCTCGGGGCATCCGGCGCCATCTTCGGACTGCTCGGGGCCTACTTCGTCATCGCCCGCAAGATGGGCGGCAGTAGCAAGCAACTCATCGCGGTGATTGTGCTCAACCTGGCGATCGGCTTTGTCATTCCGAACGTCGCCTGGCAGGCACACCTCGGAGGGCTGATTGTGGGATGCCTGGTGGCACTCGTGTACATGGTGCCCCGCAACCGACGGCATCCCCACCGTCAGGGCCAACTGCTCACGGTGATCACGCTGGCGATCGTGCTCGCCGGTGGTGCCGCGGTTCTGGCGTTCTAACCGCTGGGTCGTTCTCGTAGTTGGCCGGCTAGCAACTGGCCGCAAAGTTATCCACAGGTTTATCCACATTGGGGGTAATTACAGCCGTGTAACTCGATCTATTAACAGGTTGTTAACATGTGGAAACTGCGGATTTCCGCGGCTGAACGGTTGCCGGGCTAGCGCCAGCGGGTCGCCATGATGAAGCCGATGAACATGATGCCGAAGCCGACCAGGATGTTCAGGTTGCCGAGCTGAGGCACGGGCAGCGACGTTCCGCTGACGTAGAAAACGATGATCCACACCAGTCCGAGAAGCATGAAGCCGAACATCACGGGCTTGAACCAGACCGCGTTGGGAGCCAGTTCGCCGGAGCGCTGGTCGACGGAACGATCGGGCTTAGGGGAAGATGTGCGGGCCATGGGGAGAATTCTATCCCGATTGCCCCGCTCCCAATCCAGCGCCACCTGATCGCGCTCAGGCTGCGGTTGTATCGACCACCTAGAATCACCGTATGACTTTGGAGGAGAGCGCGACGGCGCCGGTACAGCGATTCCGTCCGCGGAAGCGTCGACGTCGCGTCAGCGTGATTGGGGTGCTCGGCGAGCTGTTGATTACCGCCGGGGTTCTCGTGTTGATGTTCCTCGGGTGGCAGGTGTGGCTGAACGACATCATTGTCGGAGCCGAGCAGCAGGATGTCGCTGTCGAATTGAGTGAGGGCTGGGAACAGGCAGCTACGGACAAGCCAGAAACGCCCGATGCGACCGCCACACCCGACCCCGCCGACGTTGCGTCGCAGGCCGAACCCGTCGTGATGGCGGCTCCCGCCAACGCCGACACGTTCGCGGTGCTGATGGTGCCGCGCTGGGGCGAGGGCTGGGAACGCCCGATCGCCGAGGGCATTGGGGTCACGGACGTGCTCAACAAGATTGGCATCGGCCACTACCCGGGCACGCAGATGCCCGGCGAGGTGGGCAACTTCGCCGTTGCCGCGCACCGCAAGGCCTACGGTGGCGGGCTCGAGCACGTGCATGAGCTACAGATCGGCGACCACATCTACGTCGAAACGGCCGACGGGTGGTACAGCTACGTGTACCGCAGCTCGGAGTACGTGCTGAAGACGGCCATCGCGGTCATCGACGCCGTTCCGCAGCAGCCGGACGCCACCCCGACCGACCGCCTGATCACCCTGACCACCTGCAATCCCTTCTATTCCACCGCCGAGCGCCTGATTTCCTACGGCGTCTACGACGGCTGGTACCCGCGGGCGGGCGGCCCACCCGCTGAGATTGCCGAAGCAGTAAGTGCGAGGGACGCCTGATGTACGCAGCTCTATGGCGAGTTCTGCCCGGACCCATCTGGGTTCGTATCCTGCTCGTGGTCATCCTCCTCGCGGCAGTGCTGTACAGCCTGATTGAATGGGTATTCCCATGGGTTGACCAGTTTGTGGCTCCCCAGGATGTGACGGTGGAACAGTGACACACGTACTCGTAATCGACAACTACGACAGCTTCGTCTACACGCTCAACGGCTACCTGCAGCAGCTTGGCGCCGAGACCACCGTGGTGCGGAACGATGATTTTTCGGTGGATGATGCCGCCGCGTACATTGCGGACTTCGATGCTGTGCTGCTCTCACCGGGACCCGGCACTCCCGCCGCGGCCGGTGTCTCCATTCCCGTGGTGAAGGCAGTGCTCGACAGCGGCCAGCCCCTGCTCGGGGTCTGCCTCGGCCACCAGGCGATCGCGGAGGCGGTCGGTGCGACCGTCACCCACGCCGACGAGCTCATGCACGGTAAGACGTCGCAGATCTCTCACGACGGAAGCGGGTTCTACACCGGGGTTCCGCAACCGTTCCGCGCGACCCGGTACCACTCGCTCGCCGTCGTGGATGAGACCGTGCCCGACCTCCTGGAGGTCACCTCGCGCACCGCGGGCGGAGTGATCATGGGGCTGCGCCACGCGGAGCTGCCGATCTTCGGGGTGCAGTTTCACCCGGAGTCCGTGCTGACGCAGGGTGGCTACCGCATGATCGGCAACTGGCTCGCGGTCGCGGGCCTGCCGGAAGCCAGCGTGCGCGCGGAAGGCCTGTCGCCGCTCGTCACCCTGTAGCGGACGGTCTGCTATCCGGTGGCCCGCTCGTCACCCTGTAACTGGGTGGCGCGTTAGCCCGTGCAGACCTGGATGGAGATGGCGGAGCGCTGCGGGTGCGATCCCGCGGGCAGCGACTGACTGTTGACGACGCGGCCTGAGCATCCCCGGGTAGTGGTGACCGTGACATCCAACTGCAAGGTATTGAGGACTGTGCCAGCCTCACTCGCCGACATGCCCACAACGTTCGGAATGCCCACGGCCCCGCTCGACACCACGATGTTGACGACGTCGCCCATGGCGACCGTGACATCGTTGGCTGGATCGGTGTTGATGACGACGTTCGCTGCGGCGTCGGGCGAGTCCGTCTGGGTGACGGAGCCCACCTGCAGGCCACGGGACGTCAGGGCGGTCTGCGCGGCTTCCAACGTCAGGCCGGCAGTGGCGGGGATGGTGACCGACGCCCTGCCGAGCGAGACGTACACCTTCACGATCTGTTGCCGCGAGACGTCTGACCCCGAATCCGGCTCCGAGCGAATCACCTCTCCCGCGGGAACGGTGTCACTGTTGTCGCTGAGCTGCTGGGGAACCAGGTTCTTCGCCTCGAGCACGGCCGCGGCCTGGTCGTAGGTCTGGCCGGACACGTCGGGCACGGCAACGGACAGCGACGACACGATCTGGTTGCTGGGCAGGTTGACGGTCCAGAACAGCACGGAGACGATGACCACGACCATGACCATGATCCCGGCCCAGATCCACGCCGCCGGCGGCCGGGACTGGGTACGGGTTACCTGCTCGTCGTCGTCCGCCAGGTTCAGCTCGCGGAGGGTTGCTTCGGTTCCGGAGGAGTCGTTCGGGTTCTCGCCGAACAGCCCCAACGAGGCATCCTTCTCGGCGGTCGCACGCTTGGGAACGACGGTTCCGTTGGCTGCCGCTTCGAGTTCATCGCGGAAGTCGGTGGCACTCTGAAAGCGCGAGAAGCGGTCCTTCGCGAGAGAGCGCAACACGACAACGTCGAGCGCGGGCGAGACCCGCGGGTTGAGTGTGCTCGGTGGCGCGGGGTTCTGGTTGACGTGCTGGTACGCGACGGCGACCGGGTTGGTGCCGCGGAAGGGCGCCATTCCGGTGAGTAGCTCGAACAGCACAACTCCGGCGGAGTACAGGTCGGTGCGGGCATCCACCGACTCGCCCCGCGCCTGCTCGGGTGAAAAGTACTGGGCGGTGCCCACGATCGCGCTCGTCTCGGCGATGGTCGCCGAGGATTCGGAGATTGCGCGGGCGATACCGAAGTCCATGACCTTCACCTGGCCGGTGGTGGCGACCATGATGTTGCCGGGCTTGATGTCCCGGTGCACGACGCCGGCGCGGTGAGAATACTCGAGTGCGGTCAGCACCTGGGCGGTGATGCGCACGGCTTCGTCGGACGACATGGGACCGTCGGCGATGATGTCCTTCAGCAGGCGTCCGTCGACAAATTCCATGATGATGAACGGGATCTGGCGTTCGGCGCCTTCGTCATCGGTGACGGTCTCTTCGCCGGCGTCGAAAATGCGCACGATCGTGGGATGCGCCATCTTCGCGGCGTCCTGCGCCTCCCGACGGAAGCGGGTGCGGAAGGCGGGATCATTCGCCAGCGAGGGCTTCAGGAGCTTGATCGCGACCCGGCGACCGAGGCGCGCATCGGTGCCCACGTGCACGTCGGCCATCCCGCCGCGCCCGATTCGCTCCCCCACCTGGTACCGGCCGGCCAGGAGGCGTATTGCTGAAGTTACGCCTTCTGTCACGTATTCGTCTCCCGGTTAGTGCACCTGATCAAGTGCCAATTGTACCTGTCGCTGGCTGGGATCCTTTATTGGGCGTCCGGCGTGCTGGTTACTGTCGGGGTGGGGACGGGGGCCGCGAGGACCGTGATCGTGGTCGTCTGGGAGGCCGCGGATTCGAGGTCGCCACACAGCGCCGAGTAGCTGATGGTGGTCTGACCGGGTGATTCCAGGCGTGCCGTCATCGACGAGGCGCTGCTGGAAACCGGGTTGCCCGTATCCGGTGTCGCGTTGCTGACCGAGAAGTTGTAGCCGTTCAGCGTGTATCCAGCAGGGCAGCTGTTGTAGCTATCCCACGTGATCGTGACCACTTCGCCCACCAGGTAGCCGGTGGCCGCCTTCGGGTTGGAAACGCGGGGCGTTCCGGGCGCGGGGGCGGTGGGAATCTCGGTGTAGAAGCTCACCTCGACCGTGTCGCCCTCGCGAAGGTTGCCCGTCGGGGTGATGTCGTAGGACATGCCGACGTCGCCCTGGGTAGGCGCCACCGCGCCGTTGGCGGCCGTCCGGAAGGCGAGCCCGAGGGCGGTGACCTTTTGCTCGGCCTGTGCGACCGTGAGCCCCACGAAGTCGTTGCGCGAGATTTGGATCAGCTCGGGCTCCTCGCTCGGGGTGATGCTCGGCGAGGGTGCCTCAGATGGGGGCGCGGGTGCCGACGCGCTCGTCGACGGTGTGGTGCCAGCTTCAGGGTCGGTGGGTTGTTCTGCCACGAGCGCGACGATGACGGCGACGAGCACTCCGAGCAGCACCACGATGAGCCCGATGAGAGGCCAGGTCCACGGGTTGCGCTTGGGCTTCTCCTCGACCTCGGGTGTGGTGTCGAGGGAAGCGGTTGCCGTCATCAGCCGGGTCGCGGACGTCGGGTTACCGTAGTTCGGCCCGGCGAGGGCGGCAAGCGAGCTGTCGCCGACAACGGCGGGGACGGATGCCACGGCGCCAGCGATGTCGCCGCGACGAAGCGCCTGCGCGGCACGGGCGAGGTGCGCAGAGCTCGCGGGACGGTCCGCGGGGTTCTTCGCGATACACGAGTACACGAGGTTGCGTACCGGCTCGGCGATGGTGACGGGCAGCTCGGGCGGAGCCTCGTTGATCTGCGCCATCGCGATGGCGACCTGCGACTCACCCGTGAAGGGGCGGCGGCCGGCGAGGGCCTCGTAAGCGACGATTCCGAGCGAGTAGATGTCTGTTGTGGGGGATGCCGGGTGCCCGCTGGCCTGCTCGGGCGACAGGTACTGCACGGTGCCCATGACCTGGCCGGTGGCGGTGAGCGGAACCTGGTCGGCAATGCGCGCGATTCCGAAGTCGGTGATCTTGACTTTGCCTTCCGGCGTGATCAGGAGGTTGCCCGGCTTGATGTCGCGGTGCACCAGGCCTGCGGAGTGCGCCGCGTGGAGGGCGTTCGCGGTCTGGGCGACGATGTCGAGCACGCGGTCGCTGGAGAGTACCCGCTCGCGCTCGAGGATGGTGCTCAGTGCCTCCCCGGGCACGAGCTCCATTACCAGGAACGCGCTGCCGTCTTCCTCGCCGTAGTCGAAGACGTTGGCGATTCCTTCGTGGTTGACGAGGGCAGCGTGACGGGCCTCTGCGCGGAAGCGCTCGAGAAATCCCGGGTCTCCGAGGTACTCGTCCTTGAGGATCTTGATCGCGACGGTGCGCCCGATCACCAGGTCAGTCGCCTGCCACACCTCGCCCATGCCGCCGATGGCGACTCGGCTGGAAAGCTGGTATCTGCCCCCGAAAGTGAGGCCACTTGTGGGTCTCATTTATTTAGCACCGCCTCTAAGACTTTTTTTGCAATTGGAGCGGCAACTGAGTTTCCGAAACCGGTTTGGCCCAGCCCCCCGCCATTCTCCACGACGACGGCAACGGCGACCTGAGGGTCGTCGGCCGGAGCAAAACCAGTGAACCACAGCGTGTACGGGTCGCCCACGCCGTTCTCTGCTGTTCCGGTCTTCCCCGCGACCTCGACTCCGCTAATTCTTGCATTGCTTGCGGCGCCGTTACTGACGCCATCGGTCATCAATTGCGTCATTTTGGTTGCGGTATCGGCGGAGATGGGGGTGCCGTAGACCTCGGGCTGAAAACTGACGATCTCGCTCAGGTCCGGAGCCAGGACACTCTCGACCAGATTCGGCTTCATCAGCTCTCCGCCATTGGCGATCGCGGCGGAAACCATCGCGATCTGCAGCGGCGTGATGCGCACGTCGTCCTGTCCGAAAGACGACAGCATGAGCCGAGCGACGTCGTTGTCGATGTCGTCCGGGTAGGTGCTCGGGGTGACGTTGAGCGGTATCTCGAGATCGTCGCCGAACCCGAAGCGGGCGGCGTAGTCGGCGATCGTGTCTGCACCCAGCGCCTGGCCGAGCTCGGCCATCGGGATGTTGCAGCTGAGGCGCAGGGCGGTGGCGATCGACGCCTCGCTGCCGGAGCCACAGGGGCCGCCGGAGGAGTTGGAGATGACCGAACTGCTGTTGGGCAGGGTCAGGGATGCCGGATTCGGAAAGGAGCTGTCGGCGGTGAACTGGCCGCTGTCGATCGCGGCCGACGCCATGATCACCTTGAAGACGGAACCGGGGTGGTACAGGTCACCGCTGATGGCCCGGTTGGTGAGTGGCGAGTTCGCGTCGGCGGTGAGGCCGTTGTAGGCGGCGTAAAACTGGTCGCTGTCGTGCACCGCCAGCGCGTTCGGGTCGAAGGTCGGCTTCGAGACCATCGCGATGACCTCGCCGGTGTCCGGCCGGATAGCGACGACGGAGCCGACCTGGTCGCCGAGCGCATCGAAGGCGGCCTGTTGCACGACCGGGTCGAGGGTGAGTTCGACCGAGGCGCCCTTCGGGTTCTGGCCGGTTACCGTGTTGGTCAGGTTGTCAAGAAACTGCTCGTCGGACGTGCCGCTGAGGTAGTCGTTCATCGCACCTTCGAGGCCCGGGTTCGCCTGGTTGAGGGTGAAATAGCCCGTGACGTTCGCGTACAGCAGCGGATTGGAGTAGACGCGCTGGAATTTGTACTGGTCGTCCACGGGAATGGATTCCGCGATCGGCACGCCGTCAACGAGGAGGGCGCCACGCTCGGCGGAATAGCTGTCGTAGAGGGTGCGCACGTTGCGGCCGTCGGCATTTAGCTCGTCGACGGCGAAGACCTGGATGATCGAGCTTGAGGCGAACAGGGCGACGAACATCAGCAGCACCACGGTGCTTACCCGGCGGAGTTCTTTGTTCACGGTTCGATCACAGCCCTCGTGGGTTCATTGCGGACGGTGTCGGAGAGGCGCAACAGCAAGGCCGCGATGATCCAGTTTGCCACCAGCGACGAACCGCCGGCCGCAAGGAACGGAGTGGTGAGTCCGGTCAGCGGAATGACTCGGGTGACGCCGCCGATGACGATGAAGACCTGCAGCGCGATGACGAAGGACAGGCCGACGCCGAGGAGGCGTCCGAAGTCGTCCTGACCGGCGAAGGCGATGCGGAACCCGCGGGAGACGAACAGCAGGTAGAGGCCGAGGATCGCGAAGATGCCGATGAGGCCGAGCTCTTCCCCAAGGGCCGGAATGATGTAGTCGCTCTCGGCGAGGGGGATCAGGTCGGGCCGGCCCTGGCCGAGGCCGGTACCCACCAGGCCGCCGTGCGCGAAGCCGAACAGGCCGGTGACCAGCTGGTAGCTCCCGCCCATGCCCTCGTAGTTTTCCGTGGCGAACGGGTTCAGCCAGGCGTGCACCCGGCCGGTGACGTACGAGAGCTGCGAGTACGCGGCGACAGCGCCGATCAGGAAGAGGGAGAGGCCGAGCACAATCCAGCTGGCGCGGCCGGTGGCGACGTACAGCATGACCAGGAACAGCCCGAAGTAGAGCAGCGAGGTGCCGAGGTCCTTCTGGAAGATGAGCACGGCCATGGACGCGGCGAACACCACGAGGATCGGGCCGAGGTCCCGCGCCCGTGGGAAGGTCATCCACAAGAATTTTCTGCCCACCATCGACAGTGAGTCCCGCGCGGAAACGAGGTAGCCGGCGAAGAAGATGGCGAGGGCGATCTTGCCGAGCTCACCGGGCTGGAAGGTGAACGACCCGACCTGGATCCAGAGCCGGGCACCGTTGATGGTTGTGCCGATGATCGGGAGCATCGGCAGCAGCAGCAGGACGATACCGCTGAACATGGCGACGTAGCGGTAGCGCTGCAAGACCCGATGGTTGCGGATCACCAGAACCACGACGATGGCAATGGCGATGGCGAGGCCTGTCCAAACCATCTGGCGGACGCCGCCGCCGTCCCAGCCGCTGTCCTCATTGGCGATGTCGAGGCGGTAGATCATCGCGATGCCGAGCCCGTTGAGCACCGTCACGATGGGGAGGATCAGCGGGTCAGCGTCGCGAGCGACAATGCGGAGCACCACGTGCATGATCAGCGTGAGAAGAGCAAGGCCCGAGGTGAGCATCAGGAAACCGGTGTCGATCGCGCCAGACGCGCCGAGCTGCACGAGGATGATCGCACCCGCGTCGATGAGCAGCGCGAAGACCAGGAGGACCAGTTCGACGTTGCGCTGTCGCGCGGGCACGCGAAGCTTGATGCGGATGCTGCTCGTGAGGGTGTCGAGAGCCGCGGCGGGCGAGTTGCTACGGGGTGCGGGCATCGGCCAACCGATCCACTATCGCCTGGGCGTCCGCGAGGTCGTCGGCGTTGATGGTTGCTTCCACGCTGCTGCGGGTGAAGGCGGGAAGGTCAGACAGCCCGATCGCGGTCTCCTCGACGACGGTCGACAGCGGAATCGGGCCCAGGTTCTGCTGCACACCCTGGAAAATGGCGACGTTGCCGTCACTCTCGCCCACGAAGTAGCGCGTCTGTGTCCACTGGTATCCGAAAAGTGCCGCGGCGACGACCACGATGATCGCCAGGGCCAGGCCGATGGCCCAGGTGATCCGGCGGCGGCGGGCGCGGCGACGATCCTCGAGGATCAGCTCGTCGAGGTACCCGTCTGACTCGGGCTCGAAGTGGCTCGGGTCGGGCTGGGTCGCTTTGAGGGGGTGCAGCAGCAGTGTCGGCAGCCGCAGCGGGCGCCGGTTGCTGTCGCTGTCGAAGGACAGGGGCGTCGCGGCAGAACCTACGGTGATCGGAGGTGTGTGGGACGAGTCACCGCTCGCGTCGACATCCACCAGCACAACAGTGACATTGTCTGGTGCGCCCTGATCGAGACTCTCTTTGACCAGGCGGCGGGCGGCCTCGTCTGCGGTAGGCACCGAGTTCAGCACGGCCTGCATCTTCTCGTCGGACACGTAGCTCGAGAGCCCGTCGGAGCAGAGCAGCCAGCGATCACCCGGCTGGGTCTCGATCACGGTGGTATCGATCTCGGGCGCGGCATCCACGTCGCCGAGCACGCGCATCAGCACCGACCGCCGGGGGTGCACCGCGGCCTCCTCGGGGGTGATGCGCCCGCTGTCGACCAGGCGCTGCACAAAGGTGTGGTCGGCGGTGATCTGTTCGAGCACGCTGTCGCGGAGGCGGTAGATACGGGAGTCGCCGATGTGCACCATCGCGAGTTTGTCGCCGACGCGGAGAAAACCGCTGACGGTGGTTCCCATGCCGGTCAATTCGCTGTGCTCGAAGACCGTCTCCGCGAGCAGGGTGTTGGCGGCCAGAAGCGCGGAGTGCAGGGCGAATTCGGCGTCGTTGGCCGAATCGAAAGCCCGATCGACCTCGGCGATGCGCTTGATGGCAATAGCGGATGCCACGTCTCCACCAGCGTGGCCGCCCATTCCATCGGCGACAACAAAGAGGTGCTCGCCCGCATAGGCACTGTCCTGGTTGTTGGCGCGGATCTTTCCGACGTGCGATACGGCAGCACTATTGCCCGAGGTGGCCACGCCTTACCGCCGGAGCTCGAATGTTGTTGTGCCGATCTTGATCGGGGTGTTCATCGGAATGGGCGTGGGCACGGTCACGCGCTTTCCGGCCAGGTAGGTGCCGTTGGTGGAGTCCAGGTCCTGAACGACCCACCCGTCGTTCCAGAGCATCAGGCGTGCGTGATGCGTCGAGGTGTAGTCATCGCGAATGACCAGGCCCGATTCGCCGGAGCGGCCGATCGTGAGCTGCTCGTTCGGGAGCTCGATCTCAAGGCCCTCTTTCGGGCCGGAGGTGATGAGCAGGCGGGTGGCGTTGCCGGTTGCGGGCGCAGCTGCGCCACGGGAGCCGCCGGAGCGTATCTGGGTGGTGGAGGCGGTGGGGGAGCCCATCGGCGGTGAGTTCAGGGGCGGAGCGGGCGCGGTGGGTTGAGGTGCGGCGCTCGGAGCCTGCGCGAACGGGCCAGCCGCGGCATCCGCTGGCATTCGACGCACTTTTTGGCCAAACAAGTCCGTGCGCAACGCGTAGACGATTGCGAAGACGAACGCCCACAGCACCGCAAGAAATACGAGGCGCAAGATGAGCAGGGTCAATCCACTCATTTACGAGGCCCCACCAGATCTACTACCGAAGTCGGAATACCCGTCGGCTTCTGCGGACTGGGCGAGTACACGAAAGACAATGCGGGTGCGGCCGATCTCGATGACGGATTCGGGCGCCAGAAGCGCCTTCGTCAGGGGGTGTCCGTTGAGTTTGGAGCCGTTCGTGGAACCCAGATCGTTGACCTGGGCGCGCGTGCCGTCCCAGAGGATTTCCACGTGCTTGCGCGAGGTGCCGGTGTCATCGACGGTGATGTCCGCCTCCGAGCCGCGGCCGATGATGGTGCGGCTCTTGGTGATCGTGTGTCGGCGTCCGTTGACGTCGAGAACCGGGGTCCAGGCGACGGTGCCCTTGACGTTGACCGAGGTGACCTCGATCATTCCCTGGTTGAGGTGGTCGTCGGGCGACAGCTTAATAAAGATGCCGCCGGCGAACGAGTAGTGCTGGGTGGCCGCGTGGCGTTGCACGAGCTGCGTAAGTTCGTCGATCAGGGTGGGGCCGAGTGCCGTCATCCGGTCAAAATCAACCCGGCTAAGCCGCACGGTGAAATTGTTGGGCACCAGGATGCGGTCGCGCGAAACCACGGCCGCCTTGGTGTCGAGCTCGCGGCGGAGGGCGCTGGTGATCTCTACCGGCTGGAGTCCACTTTTGAAGGTCTTGGCAAAGGCACCGTTAACTGCCCGCTCAAGACCTCGCTCAAAGCTGTCCAGAAGGCCCAAGGATCTCCCCGTCTCGCCGAATGGTTTTGTGACGATGTTAGTCGGCCCACCGGTGGATGACGTGGGCATCCAAGTGGCCAGTGGCCGCCAGTCGACAGTACACGGCCTAAAAGGACGCGCGCACACCCTCCGGAACGGGTGGAGGCGTCGGACGGGCTGTCGCTGTGATAATCTCGCTTGGTTGGCGCGTAAAGCGCCAGTGGTGAGCGCGAGTGGCGAAATTGGCAGACGCGCACGGTTCAGGTCCGTGTGCCCTAACGGGCATGGGGGTTCAAGTCCCCCCTCGCGCACCGAGGGTTGATTGCCTTTCTGGGCTTCCCAGATTGCACAACTCAAAAAACGTGAAAACGCCCCCGAGATATCGGGGGCGTTTTTCCGTTAACCGGCTATTCACACGAAATCTGACTCTTCTTCGTGGCGCACTGTCTCAGGCGGTAGCTCTTGTACTATCTCTATCAACTTATAAAAATTAGCCGTTAAAATTATAAGTTCACGTGCTCTCTATAAGACTCGGACAGATAGATGCGATCCAAGGACTTCACCAGTACCCGGTTCGGCGCTCTCACGACGAAACCGCTGAGCGCTTGGCCGCACCCGTACTTTCTCCCGGCAGATATTCCGCGTGAACTGGCTCTGGAACCCGAGACCGTGGCCGCTATGTCGCGGGCTGACTTAGCGCTCGGGCGACTGTCTGGACTCGCCATGATCATCGACAATCCGGCGCTGTTGCTCGGCCCGGCATTGGCGCAAGAGGCGCTCGCAAGCTCGCGAATCGAGGGTACGGAGGCCTCTCTGAGTGAAGTCTTGTCGGCTGAGAACGAGGACGTCCCGATTGAGAATGAGAACCTGCGTGAAGTCGCGAATTACCTCCGCGCGATCGAACAAGGAACTCAACTAATCAAGTCATGGCCGCTCACCTTGCGCTTCTTTTGCGCGCTTCATGAGACCTTGCTCACTGGCGTGCGCGGTGAGGAGAAGTCGCCGGGAGAACTTCGGAAGTCTCCCGTGTGGATAGGCTCTCCCAACGCCCGCCCGGAAACCGCGCGCTTTATCCCGCCCCATCAGGACGACCTAGGAGCACTGCTGGCCGATTGGGAGCGTTTCGTCAACGACCCGTCGGGCATGCCGACGGTACTGCGTGGTGCGTTGATGCACTACCAGTTTGAGACTATTCACCCCTTTCTCGACGGTAACGGTCGCATTGGTCGTCTGCTCATCGGCTTCGAACTGATGCACGACAACGTTCTAAGCGCGCCCATTCTTCATATTTCGGGATACTTCGAAACTAACCGGAGTGAGTACTACGACCGCCTCCAGGCGGTACGCGAGCGAGGCGAGATAGACGAATGGATCCAGTTTTTCGCAGCCGCGGTTGAACATCAGGCGAACGAGAGTGCGGGTCGCATCCGCAACCTGCTCGACATCCGCGAGCGCTACCGAGTTCAGGTGCGCGGTGAGCGTTCGCAGGTGGCGGGTCTCATCGATGTGTTACTCGAGAATCCGGTTGTCACCGTTACCGGTGTCGTACGCGCACTCGGCGTCACGCAGCCGACTGGCTCAAACCTGTTGCATCGAGCCGAAACCCTCGGCTGGGTGCGGTCGGCCGGTCGCTGGGGACGCGGTGGCAAAGAACGATGGGTGGCCTCGGAGATTTGGCATGCGGTTACTCGCACCAGTTTCGACGATGACGAAACGCGGTAGCCAGGTCGCTTTTCGCAGCTAGTTCGTTACCCGCCGCGCGAACGCGATAGCCGATTGATATTCACTGTTAACCCAAGCCTCCTATGCTGAGCCGGTCACAGCCGCGGAGCAGGGGGAGGTTTGGTGCGATGGAGGCGACTCGCCCGGCCCGACGCAGCTCGTGGATCCAGGCCGCTGGCGTGGCCGCAGTGGTCGCCGCATTCATCGCCGTGGCCGTAATCGCCGCTCCCGACACAACGGCCGCGCGGAACATGATCAACGACGCCGGAGTCTGGGTCACCAACGACACCATTCCCGCGGTGGGTCGCGTCAACACCGAGATCAACGAGCTGAACTCCGTCGTGCCGACCCCGGTGGAGAGCGCCGAGCTGGTGCAGAGCGGCCGGTGGGTCGTGTCGGTCGACCGGGACGCGGGCACGGTGACTCGCATCGAAGCCAGTACTGCGCGTCCCGTGGGGTCGCTCGCGCTTCCTGATTCTGGGGCGACGCTTGCGATCGTGGGCGACGAGCTGGTGATCGCGCCGCGGCTGGGCGGCGCGCTGCGGAGTGTTCCACTGGAGACTCTGGGGGTCGCGCGGGAAAGTTCGGCCCGTGGCATCCGCTCTGACCTCGATCTCGGACGCGATGCGGTGGTGACGAACACCCCGACAGGCGGGTTCTTCGCGGTTTCTCGCGCGCTGGGGGCGGTGCTGCGTGCCGAGCTGGGTACTCCCGTCGCTGAGGCCGACCGGGTTTCGGTGGATCTCAGGGCGGTGTCCGGGGCGATGCAGGCGGCGGCGACATCCATCGGCTGGGCCATTCTCGATGTTGAGAGCGGCGACCTCGTCACTCCCGGGGGAGTGGTTGAGCTCGGTAAGGCGTCGGGTGGCCGCGCCGCGGGTATGGCGCTTCAGGAGACGGCGGTGTTGACGGCGGCGGAGCCCGATGAGTGGACTCGGGAGTCGGTGCTCGTGGCTACCCGGGTGGAACTGCTCGAGGTTGACCTGCGCACGAACCGGGTAAGTGTGCTGAGCGGGGGGCACGACGGGGTTCCGGTGAGGCCGGTGTCGGTCGGGGGCTGCGACTTCGCCGCGTGGAGTGACGGCAGCGTGTGGCAGCGCTGCGCGGAAGACGAGTCGGCTCGCGGGTCGGACGCCGGGACGGGTTCGGGGTCGGCTGAGGGCTCGAGTGCTGGATCGACTGCGGGCTCAGGTGCCGATTCGACTGGGCGAGTGAGCACGCTTGCGGGAATGGGCAACGCTGCTCGGCCGGTGTTTCGCACCAACGCTGATCGGGTTCTGCTGAACGACCCCGCGTCCGGACAGGTCTGGGCTGTGCAGAGTGCCGGCGCGCTGGTGGACAACTGGAGCGACGAAGAGCGTGACGATGCGGCTCATTTAGCCGACGGGGCTGCTGATGCGGCCGAGGGCGAGGACTCCGAGGATTCGGACGACTCAGCGGACCCGTCGGGTCCGGACGAGGTTCCCGTGGCGGTGCCGACGGAGTTTGCGCGCCCGCGCGTCGGGCCGGGCCAACCCGCTGGGGCGAACACGTCATTCTCCACGGATGCCTCCCCGGCCGGCAACGGTTCGCCCGCGACCGTGCCCGTGCCCCCGTCGGTGCCGCAGCCGCCTGCCGCGCCCACGCCGGAGGCGAACGATCCAACACCTCCGACCCCCGGTGACGGTGAGGCCGGGGGGACCATGCCCGTCCCGACGCCGGTCACCGCCGGCCTGGACGCTCGCGATCACACCGTGACGCTCACGTGGCGTCCGTTCGGCGACACCGGCGACTCCCCGACGCTCGGTTACTTCGCCCAGAGCCTGGGCGCCGACGCCGCGCCGCCAACAGCGTGCGCGGTGCTGTCCCCGCCGTCGACCGACGTGCGCGCCCCCGCCGGGGGAGAGGTGCGTGCGCTCGGCCTGTGGACCACCGCGACATTCAGCGGCATCGCGGAGGAGGGCGCGACCTACGGATTTGTCGTCTGGGGGTACAACCGGGCGGGATGTGTGGCCAGCGAAACCGTGTGGGTGACACCACCGGTCGCGCCCGGCGCCGTGACCGTCATCGACGGTGGCATGGTCGATCTGGGGATGGAGAGGGAGTACCGGGTCGCGTCGGTGACGCCCGCGGCATCCCGCTATGAAATTCAACGTATGGACGGCACAGGAACGCCCGTCGGCCAGATCGCGGAGTTCACATCCGTGGGGATAGTGCCGCGGACCCTGACCGGGGGCGCGTTCGGGGAGGTCTACACGTTCCAGCTGCGGGCGTGCAACGCGCTCGCGGACGGCGGCGCCTGTGGACCCTGGATAACTAAGGCTGCTCCGGAGCCGTCGCTGACCTTCGCACTCAAGGACCTGGCCTATTCGCCCACCACCGGCACCTGGACCTGGGCGGCCATGCCCGACAACGGTGCTGCCCCGATGAAGGTGCGATGCGGAAGTTATTCGGGGCAGTTCGTCGGGTATAAGTTCACGTCAACGTCATGCACGGGCGACGCTGCTGCGCCGACTGGAGATGCCTTTTTACGGTTTACATCCGGAGTGAGCTCCCGCCAATTCGATTCGAAATGACGGGAGCTCCTGATGGGACCGGCTGTCGGGCCCGGCCCGTGATGGAGGCCGCTCACGGCGGCCGTTTGCCGGGCTATTCGATATCGAGGGAAGAAGCCCAGTTCTTGAAGGCTCCCAGGTCGGCACTTGTCGTGAGGTACGGGGTGTAAGTCCCCTCAAAGTCGACCTTCTCGTACAGGGTGGTGCTGCAGCCGTTGTAGGACGCGATCGACTCGAACCGGTTGTCGAACGTTCCCAGGTTGAAGTATCCGTATCCTCCGCCGTCGCAGATGATGGCGCTTGATGTGAAGTAGCTCTTGCTCGCGCCCGTCATGTTGATGTCGTCCCATCCGGTGACGAGAAGGTACGTTGCGGCGGCGGCCGTAGATGAGGCGGATGTCGGGGCGACACGTCGTTCCCCGCCTGTGCCAGTTTCGACGGCCACCACCGGGTTGCCGGTGACGAGTTCGATCTGCTCCTGCACGTCGAGCGAGGCGTCGAAGCATCCGGTCTCTCCGGTGTCGACATCCTCCCAGCAGGATTGGGCGGGGGCGGATGCCCCGGCGGAGGTAGCGGCGGTGGCGGATACGGCGGGGATGAGCGAGACGGTCGCACCGACGAGCAGGGCGAAGGTCACGGAGAGGGGACGGTGGCGCTTGGGAGCTGTGTGAGCGGTCATGGGAAAAGTAAAGCGCCCAGCTCTTCTGCCAAGACGTACGCAAAGTGAAGTTTGTCTCGTCTTTGTTGGCCTCTCCTTCGCTCAGGCGACTCCGAGTGAAGGCCGAGCAAACACCGGCGCCTGCAGGGTAACGAACACAAAAAAGCGCCACATATATAAGGAACGAATTTCCGCGATCGTGGTGCGCAAACGCTTGTTTTCTGTTCCATCTTGCGCCGACTTGGACCGAGTGCAGAGTCGCCTGCCGAGTGCGGTACAGTCCGACTGATGAACGGGGCAGGGGACGAGCGCCTGGTCGCCGCCGCCGTGCGCGGGGACGAGCGGGCCTTCGCCGTACTGTACGACCTGCACGTCGATCAGGTCTACTCGCAGGCCATGGCCGAGCTACAGAATCCCGACGACGCGCAGGAGGTGACGCAAGAGGTGTTCGCTATCGCATGGCGCAGACGCGCCAAGGTGCAGCTCGTCGACGGGTCGGCGCTCACCTGGCTGCTCACCACCTGCCGCAACGTGACCGCCAATCACCTCCGCGCGCAACGCCGTCGGCCCGTCATCGGGCTGATCGAAGAACGACCGCCTACGCTTGCCGATACTGACCGGGTGGAGGAACAGGTTGACTCCCGACGCCTGATGGAGCGAATGGAGCGGGCGGTGATGGCAATGCCCGACCTGGACCGCGAGGTGTATCGGGCGATCATCCACCGCGAGCTCTCCTACGAGCAGACCGCTGCGGCCCTCGGAATCTCCGTGGCCTCGGTGCGCAAGCGACTGAACCGTGTTCGCACCCGCCTGCGCAAGAGCGTCGGGGGTGAGTTGTGAACGAGTCATCCGACCTCAGCGGCTCGTCAGATCTGACCGGCTCGTCCGACCTCAGCCCCGAGCGCCGCGCCGCCATGCGCGGCTGGGTACTCGACTACGTCGACCGCCGCCAGCGGCGCAAGCGGCGTCTGACCGTGGTCGGCGCGGGCGCGGTCGTGCTCACGACCCTGAGTGCCGCGGGCTGGGTGGTTGTGGCGTCCCAGCACGTGCAGGAGCGGCAGGTCTTCTGTTACGCCGAACCGAGCCTCAGCGCCGAGATCGCCGAGGGCGAGCGCTTCAGTGGCGACGCGCTCGGCGACCCCCGCGAGTACGCCGTCGCGATGTGCGCTGAGCTGTGGCGGGTGGGTGTGCTGGGTCAGACGACGCCGTCGACGCCCCCCGCTGGGCCGGCCGGGTTCGCCGTGCCCGAGCTCACCCTCTGTGTACGCGCCGACATGTCGCTGGCCGTGTTCCCCGATGCCCCCGATGACTTCTGCGTCGGCGCCGGGCTGGGCGAGTAGCCACCTACCTCCCCCTGCTTTGACCGCCCGGGCGTCTCTACCCGGGCTCGGATAAGGCGCTCGACGGCCCGTCCGAACGTCGCTATTTCCGGCCGCGCGGCATCGTTACCCCCTGCACAAAGAGTTCACCGGTTGGATGAGAATCTCTCCTAAACGATTCGCCACAGCGTCAGACGCCAAGGGGCGCTAGGTCCTCATTCGGCAGCAATACTCGTTTCCGGGGCAGAAACTCGCCCCGCCGCCACCCGAGCACAGCAGTCCATCGGGAGGCAATCGCCGGTCTCTGTCACGTGATGCATCAGCTTGAGGGATGCGCGGCAGGACCATCCAAGGGGGCACGCCGCATGAGTCAGAACGACACCATCCAGCGCTCGGCCGCTACCGGGGACCGCTCCCGGTACGCGGACGATGGATCGCTGGATGACGCGCTCACGGGTCTCGGCGTCGACGCCGACCCGAGCGCGTCGGGGGGACCCGGGGCGTCCGGCAACGGCGCGGGCAACGGTGTCGGCGGATCGGGCAACGGCAGCGGCTCTACGCCGGCCAAGCCCGCCGCCGACACCGAGAAGCGCCGCAACCCCGCCACCGCCCGCGGCTGGCAGGACGTGCTCTTCCGTTCTCTCGCCCGCAGCGCCGGCGCCGTCGTGCTCGGCATCATGGGCCTGGTCGGGCTGTTCCTGGTGGTGCGCGGGTCGGAGGCGATCGGTTCGGCCGGGCCCTCCTTCCTCACCGAGCAGTCGTGGGAGCCCAACTCGGGCACCTTCGGTATCGCCGCGGTTCTCTTCGGTACCGTCACGATCGCCCTCATCGCGATCGTGGTCGCGATACCCCTGGCCCTCGGCTCCGCCACCTACATCTCCGAATACGCGCCGCGCAACATCAAGGGCTTCCTCACCGGAATCGTCGACCTGATGGCGGCCATCCCCAGCGTGGTCTACGGCCTCTGGGGCGTGTTCTGGCTCGAGGCCAACGTGCTGCCGGTCTCCCAGTGGATCTCCACCTTCTTCGGCTGGATTCCGATCTTCGCCGTCGAGGACTTCGACGCCAACAACCCGCTCGCCACCCCGACGGTGTTCACTGCCAGCGCCCTGCTCGCCGGCCTCGTGGTCGCCATGATGGTCGCGCCGATTGCCTCGAGCATCATGCGCGAGGTTTTCAGCCAGGCTCCCCTCGGAGAGCGCGAGGGTGCGCTTGCCCTCGGATCGACGAAATGGGGGATGATCCGTTCCGTTGTGTACCCGTTCGGCACCGGAGGCATCATCGGCGGAACCATGCTCGGCCTCGGGCGAGCACTGGGAGAAACTATCGCGGTCTACCTGGTCATCTCGCCCGTGTTTATCATCCAGCCCAACATCCTCGCCACCGGCACCAACTCGATCTCGGCATTGGTGGCCCTGCGGTATGGCGAAGCGTCGCCATTCGAACTCTCCGCACTGATGGCCGCCGGTCTTGTGCTTTTTATCATCACCATGATCGTCAACTTCGGTGCGTCGATCATCATCAGCCGCTCCCGTTCGGGCGCATCGAGCGAGGCCTAGGACCATGACCATCGAAGACACTCGCACCAGCGAGGCTGGCGCCGCGACCGGCAGCCGTCACGCGGGCGCCGCGGCTCCCGGGCGGCGCACGGTGCTGCCTGCCCTATCGTCGGGCGCGCGGCATCCCACCCGTCCCGAGGTGCGACGCAACCTCGCCTCGATCGGGCGCGACGACGTGCTGCGTGTACTCGGTGCGGCCGCCGCGGGCATCGCGACCACGTCGTGGTTGTTCACCCAGATCGTCGCGTTCGATGGTGCGCTGCCGTTTGTGCTCATCAGCTACGTGCTGTTCCTCGGATACTTTGTGGTGCTGATCAGTTTCGACGATAACCGGGTGACCATCATCGACCGCGTCGCGAACGTCATCATTCACTCGCTCGCGGTGGTGCTGATCCTCGCGTTGATCGTGGTGGTGGTGTTCACCGTCATCCGCGGCTCCGAGGCCCTGTTCCACTTCAACTTCTGGACCCAGGACCTCTCCACGGCAGGCCCGCTCGACCCGCTCACCACCGGCGGCATGCTTCACGCGGCGATCGGTACCCTGATCATGATCGCGTTCGCGCTCACCTTCTCGATTCCACTCGGCCTGCTGTGTGCGGTGTTCCTGTCGGAGTTTCCGGGCAAGTTCAGCCGACTGGTGCGCACCGTGGTCGAGGCGATGACCGCGCTGCCCTCGATCATCTGTGGGCTGTTCATCTACGCCACCTACGTGCTGATGTTCGGGCTTGACCGGTCGGGGTTCGCTGCATCGCTGGCGATCACGATCATGATTCTGCCGATCATTATCCGCAGCGCCGACGTGGTGCTGCGTTTGGTGCCGGGCACGCTCAAGGAGGCGTCGCTCGGGCTCGGCGCCGGGCAGTGGCGCACCATCTGGAACGTGGTGCTGCCGACCAGCCGGTCCGGGCTGATGACGGCGATCATCCTTGGCACCGCGCGGGGGATCGGGGAGACCAGCCCGGTGCTGCTCACCGCGGGCTACACCACCTACATCAACATGAACCCCTTCACCGGGCCGATGGTGAGTCTGCCGTTCGCCACCTTCACCCTCGTGAAGTCCCCCGAGCCGTCGCAGATCGCCCGCGGCTTTGGCGCGGCGGCGGTGCTCATGGTGCTCGTCTTTCTCCTCTTCCTCATCGCCCGGCTGATCGGCGGGCGCGGGCCCGGCCAGCTCTCGCGGCGGGCGCGGCGGCGGGTAGCGGCGGCGTCGATTCGTGACGCACAGCGCTACACCCAGCGCTCGGCAGTGGGTAACCCGAGCGCCGGCGGCACGGCTTCGCACGGCGGCGGGCACAGCCCAGAATCTCTTCAGCAGACAGGCAGTGGACACAAATGAGTACCACCAGATTCAGCGGGCTTCGGGCGGTAATCGCCGCGATCGGCGTCGCCCTCCTCGTGGTCGGCACGGTGACCGCCGGGCCAATATCTCGGGCCGAGGCGGCGGGAGAGCCGGGTGTCGCGCACGTGCCAATCCAGGGCGGAGGCTCGACCTGGTCGGCCAACGCGCTGCAGCAGTGGATTCGTAACGTGTGGACGAACAAGCAATGGAAGATCACCTATGACGAGTCTGGCTCCACCCAGGGCCGCAACGGCTTTAACAACGGAACCCTCGACTTCGGCGTAAGCGAAATCCCCTACGCCATTGCCAACAGTCAGGAAGCAGACCGGCAGCCCGCCCGCGGGTTCGCCTACATGCCGATCGTCGCCGGCGGCACCGCGTTTATGTACAACCTGCAGATCGGCGGCAAACGGGTCACCAATCTGCGGCTGAGCGGGGAAACGGTCGCCAAAATTTTCACTGGCGTCATCGCGCAGTGGGACGACCCGGCGATCAAGGCAGACAACCCTGGGCTTGCCCTCCCCGGGGTTCCCATTGTGCCGGTGGTGCGCTCCGACGGTTCCGGGGCGACCGCGCAGGTGAGCATCTGGTTGCGCGAGCAATACCCGGCAATCTGGGACGCGTACTGCGGCAAGGTCGAGCGACCGCTTATCAACGGTCACTGCGGCGTCACCTCCAACTTTCCCATTGTGCCGAGCAGCAGGTTCGTCGCGAAGGCCGGCTCCAATGGAGTCGCCGGCTATGTGGCGCAATCGGCCGCGGTCGGGGCGATCACGTTTGTCGAGTACTCCTACGCTCTCAGCTCCGGGTTTCCGGTAGCGAAGCTGCTCAACAGTGCCGGTTACTACACCGAGCCCACCGCCGGCAACGTGGCGGTGGCACTGCTGCAGGCGCAGATCAACGAAGACCAGTCCTCAACGAACTATCTCACCCAGGACCTCCGAAACGTGTACACCAGCGGTGATCCCCGCAGTTATGCGCTGTCGTCGTACTCCTACATCATTCTGCCCACCAAGGAGGAAGCGGGTTTCACCCGCGACAAGGGCCTGACGCTGGCCGACTTCGGCGCCTATTTCCTCTGCGAGGGGCAGAACCAGGCGGAGACCCTCGGCTACTCACCGCTGCCCATTAACCTAGTGCTCGCCGGCCAATCGCAGATCCAGAAGATTCCGGGCGGCAACCCCGCGATCACCGGCCCGGAGAACTGCAACAATCCGACATTCTCCCCCGATGGCAGCAACAAGCTGACCGCGACCGCGCCCTACCCGCAGGAGTGTGACCGGCAGGGTCCCGCGCAGTGCGTGACCGGCACGGGTGGCGCCAAGGACGAGTCCACGTCAAACACCGGCGGCGCGAGTGGCGCTGGTGGAACGGCCGGGGGCGCCGCAGGCACGGCGGGTGCGGCGGGTACTGCCGGTGCGGCCGGAGCAGCCCAGTCCGCGGCGGCCGGCACCGGAGCCGTCGCGGGTGCCGCGGGCGCGGCAGGGAGCGCCGAGTCACTCGGCGGGGACGCCGCCGCGGTGTCCGACTCGGCCGAAGCAGTGCTGGTCAACGCCACCCCGCAGACGATTGCCCAGGCCGGGCTCGGGCTCACCGGCGCCTTTATCACCGCAGCGTCGGGTCTCGTACTTCTCGCATTCGCGGCCCTGCCTCCCCTGCTCAGCAGGCGCCGCAGCCGTGCAGGCCTCCTGCCCCACGCGCCCGCACTCAACTCGAGGAAGACCCGATGAAGACATCTCTCACTCGCAGCCGCAGCGCGGCCGAACCGCGCCCACCCCGCCGCCTAGCGGTGGCTGCCCTCGCCCTGGCTGCCGCCGTCAGCACCCTCACCCTGAGCGCCCCGGTCGCTACCGCGGAGGCCGCCGAAGAATCGGCGATCACGGTGAAGTGGGCCGGCGGCAACGCGAACGAGCTGCAGCAGTACCAGCCCGATCACGCCGCGCTTAAGGACAACGGCAGCGGCCACTATGACGACTTCAAGGATCTTCAGATTTCGGTGTCGAAGACAACCGAGTTGCGGACTGAGGCTGTGGAGGTGACGGTCTCCGGTTTGGATGGCACCTCCAATCCCGGTGGTGGTGGTGACTTCGTGCAAATGTTCCAGTGCTGGGGCGCAGATCCCCTTGCTGTCGATTTCAAGGAGACCTGTCAGTTCGGCAGCTGGGATAGCGCTTCAGGTTTTCCGAAAGCGCAAGCCTCGGTCGAAGCCGCCGGCACCCTCGCGTTCGACCGGGGAACAGTTCCTGGGTCAATTCCTGGGACCACCGCTCCCGTGCCGTTTCGCAGCGTGACGGGTTCGGTGAGTGAGCCTTACAACGTCGAAACGTCTCCCGGTATCGTCGAGAAGCAAAACGGGATCAGTGCCTTTTACACCCCGTCCATCTCGAATGAGATCCCGCATGGCTACCTCAACGCCTCGGGCTCCACCACGATCCCCTTTGAAGTGCAGTCCGCCGCCGCACAGCCTCACCTCGGCTGTGGGGACCGTTCATCGCAGGCCGGGGCGCGGTGCTGGTTGGTCGTAGTACCGAGAGGGAAGCACTCCGGTGAGCTTGCCGTCGGAACGTCCGATTGCACTAAGTTGGCCACTCACCCGATTCCCTTCGGGAAGAAGGGGGGACAGTCCGCTTCCCCCATGTCGCCGTCATGCAGCTTCTGGCAAGATCGGCTCGTCGTTCCCCTCGACTTCTCAGACGCCTACGCGTCCTGCCCCGTGGCAGCGGCCGAGCGACGCATTATCGGCAGTGAACTCGCGGTCGACGCAATTAGCTCCTGGCAGTCGACCCTCTGCACAGGCGGGAACGCGGCCACCTTCAACCTCACCACAAGCGCCGGCCGGGTGGTGCGCGACCAGCTGCTCACCGGTCAGGCGTCATTCGCACTGACTAACAAACCCCTCACATCCGCAACCGTCAACGTCGAGAACGTCGAGCTGCTCGCCGACGCCGACCTGCGCTACGCACCGGTGATCAACACCGGTTTCTCTATTGGATTTATCGCCGACACCGGCACGGTCAAGTATGACGAGATAAAATTAACCCCGCGGCTGCTCGCGAAGACGCTAACGCAGTCCTATAAAACGCAGCTCCCGCGGTTCAGCCTGAGCTATTCGCCGGATCCCGAAGCGACCTACATCAACGATGGTCGCCCGCTCACGATCGCGGGAGACCCGGAATGGATAAAGCTCGGTAATCCCGCACTCGGAAAGAACGAGCCCTTCCTGGTCACCTCGGGTCCCGCTGGTGATGACGCAATCGGCGCCTTGTGGTCCTACATCCGCTCCGACGCAGATGCCCGCGCGTTCCTGCAGGGCGAAGCGGATCCGTGGGGTATGACCATCAACCCGAACTACCTTCCGACCACCAACGCGAAGGCGTTCCGTGGGGGGCTACCGTACGACCTGGCGAGCGATGAGTCGGTCGACATGTTTCCCCTCGCCGACCAAACGGTCATCGATTTCCCCGGACTGACCGCCGATGTGGACTCGGTAGCCTGGGTTCCGCAGGCCAGCAGTCTTTCCGGCACCGCAACGCGAATCTTTCGGGCCGACATGCAATTCGTAGATACTCACGATCCGATGAATACGGCGGTCTTCGTTCGCGCTGCGCCGACGCTCCGTGGTGTCGGGGGATCTCGCATCGTTCTGGGGCCGATTACAACGGGCGACGCCGCCCGGCTCTCCCTCTCTACCGCCAGCCTTCAGCTGCCCAGCGCGTCGCCCGTTTTTGACACCAGAACGCCGTTCCTCGAGGAGCTGCACTTCGTGAGCGCCACTCCGGAGGCGCTCGCCAAGGGAGTGGAAGCGCTCACTGTTGACCCGGCCACCGGCACGGCGCAGATGGACTTCGGCGGCCTCGCCACCGACGCGTATCCGCTGGCGATGACTCTCAGCGCGGCGGTCAACCTTAACGCGCTCGAGTTGGACGCGGCCGCGCGGGCCGACTACTCGCACTTTCTGAGATACGCGGCCGCAGGTGGGCAGGTGCCCGGCGATCTGCGCGGGCAGCTCCCCGACGGGTTTGTGCCCCTGTCGAGCAGCCAGAAGGCAGCGACACTCTCGCTCGCCGATACACTCGTGGCTGCTCCGACGTCAGACCTAGTGCCCGCCTCTCCTCCCGCGGTGCAGGTGACGACACACGTGGCGCCGGTGACGGTCGTGGCGAACACGCCGAACAGGGCGAACCCGGTCGCGGCAAGCGGGACAACAACGCCGACGGCCCTCGCCGCTGGCGGGCCGACCGTCTCGAGCGCGGAGGACACGCTCGATGCGTCGCCTACGGCAAGCATCGTCGGATCCAGCGCGCTCGGCGGCTCGCTGATCGCGGGGGTCGCTGGACTTCTTTGCTCGGTATTCCTCCTCAGACGGAGGTCCCTCGGATGATCCGTCCCCCAGCTACTTCACCGGTTACCGCCCCTCGGCCGGAATGAAGGAGCCCCCCACCGCAGCTTTTGCAGGAAGCGGTGAGGGGCGAGGCAAGACCCTAGAGGGCAAGTGAAACACAATAACAGAAAGTTGAATAAATTGTCTACTTCGACAAAAAAGAACCGTCGTTTCGCGAAGGCACTCACCGCCGCGGGCATGTCCGTTGCCGTTCTCGGCAGCGGACTGGCATTCGGCATCGTGCCGGCCTCGGCAGACCCCGTCGGTGACCCGGCCAACCGCGCCATTGTGGGATTCGGTTCGGACACCACCCAGGACGTGCTGAACGGTTTGTCCCAGGTAGTCGTTAACGACGACGGGATCAAGACGATCGGTTCGTGGAACGCGACCGGTAGCAGCACCGTCACACTCGCTTCGGGCAAGACGATTCCCCGCCCGAACGGTTCGAGCGCGGGCGTGGCCGCTTTGCGCGCGGCGACCACCAGCACGGCCTACCCCGCCGGGGGAACGGTCTTGGCCCCAGCCGACATCCAGTTCGCCCGCTCCTCCAGCGCCGCGACGTTCCGCGCCGACGGCACCGGCACCTACACCTACATTCCGTTTGGTGTCGACGCCGTGTCCTTCGCCAAGGCACCGACGTCTGCAGTTCCGTCCGACATCGCGCTGGGCGCAACGGTTGGTCAGAACAGCGACTCTGACAGCAACGAGGACCTGACACTGAAGAACATCTACAACGCGACCGACGGCGAACTGCTTGAGGTTGGCACCAGCGGTGTGCTGGTGAAGGTGGGTCGTGCCGGTACCGGTGCGGCTATCGTTCCGTTCGTACCGCAGTCGGGTTCGGGCACCCGCACCTTCTGGGCGACGACGCTTCTCGGTTCCTCCACAGCGGTATTCGGTGGCGCGGTCGCCGACAGCTACACGTTGGCCGGAGCGTCGAAGCCCGTACAGGAGCACGACGGCCAGGTGACGGTCGATGTCACCAACGCGATGGTTCCGTTCTCCATCGCGCAGCACATCGCGCAGGGCAAAGAAGCAGCCCTCGAGGCCAGCTACCAGATTGCTGTCGCTGACCGTCGCCGCGGTGCCGTGCTCGGCACCATCGGTGGCGTCGCGACGACGAACACCAATGGAACGCTGAACTCGGCATTCCCGATCGCTCGCCCGGTGTTCAACGTGGTGCGCACCGCTGACATCGCCGCGCTCAGCAGCACGTTCGTGAGCGGACCGGATTCGGTCTTCGCTGCCAAGGCGACGCCGACCTCGACCACGTCAACGATTGAGGACTTCGGTTTCGGTCTTCTCCCGCTGACCGTGGGCGGACGCACCTACACCGCTGGCCAGACCGACCTGCGCGTCAACTAGTCAGTACATCGGCTAGCAATCCCAATACCGGCGATCTCTGACTCCCGGTAGCAACTGAAATGAAGTCTGGGGTGGGTGGTGCTCGCACCGCCCGCCCCGGATTCCACCCGACATCCACCACAGCCCAACGCGCGTCAACGCGCTCTTTCCCAGGCTTCCTCCCGCTTCGCCAATCACAAAAAAAGGACGACCCTCAATGTTCAGCTCGCTCGCCCGCTCGCCCATGCGAAGGCTCGCCGCCCGTGCGGCGTCCGTTGCCGCCGGAGCGGCAATGATCGCCGCACTCTCACTCACCGCCACGACAGCCCACGCTGCCGAGGAAGACGCCGTACCGGCCTATGCGGGGCAGACTTCCGTGGGACCCCTGACCATTGAGCCGTCGAGCGGCAACTGGGGCGACCCGTTTACTCGCGTGAGCACCAACGGACTGAGCCTCCCAGAAGACGGGAGCGTTAGATGGTATCTCAGGGCGGTCAAGGGAGTTCTGAGTGACTTTAACAACCGGAGCGCGACCTTCGCGGGTAAGGTAGCCACCCCGACCGCGACCTCCTACGACCTCGGGCCCGCAGACCTGCTTCCCGCGAAGGCCATGGGTGTATCCAGCACTTACCTTCCCGGTGGACTTGACAAAACCGTGGTCGGCTCGACCTTCGCAGTAATCCTGTATGGCACAACTAGCG
Organism: Glaciihabitans tibetensis; assembly: GCF_003003265.1. Lineage (GTDB taxonomy): Bacteria > Actinomycetota > Actinomycetes > Actinomycetales > Microbacteriaceae > Glaciihabitans > Glaciihabitans tibetensis. The sequence continues at coordinate 106,791 of NZ_PVTL01000005.1, read as the reverse complement.
CCACTTTCATTACTGGGAGCTATTTTCGCGCCGACATCGTCGTCACCGATCTCGGCGAAAACAAGACCGGCTGGAAGGTCGTCACGGCCGCTCCGGTGGAGGCCATCACGCCGTCGATCGCCCTCGCGGCGACAGCGCAGACCGATGGAAGCGTGAAACTCGACGCGACCGTGAAAACGACAGACGGCTCCACCGCGACCGACGCAAATGGAACTGTCGAGTTCGCTCGAGCCGGTGGAACCACGACCTCGGTGCCCGTCTCAAACGGCAGTGCGACGTTCACTGCATCGGGTCTGGAAGCCAACACGGAGTACACCTACACGGCCACCTACCGTGCCGGCACGGCAGACAAGTACAAGGATTCCGGCGCCGCTACCGCGATCATCAGCACGGTTGGAACTCCCCAAGCCCCCGTCAACACCGACGTCACGGTGACCATCCCGGCCTCGGCCAGTGGTCTGAAGTTCACGGTTGCCGCCGGCTCGGTCTCGCTCGGTAACGCGGCCCAGACCGCTACCGCCTTCACTGCCTCGGGTGCGCTGCCGAAGCTGAGCGTCACCGACGGACGTACCACCAAGTCGGCATGGTCGCTGAACGGCAAGAGCTCGGCCCTGACCAACAGCGCTGACGCGACGAAGACGATCGCCGCGCAGTACCTCGGCTGGGTGGCACCGACGGTCACCGGCGGAATCACTGCAGGTACGGCCGTCAGCGACTTGACGACCGACAGGGCGCTTGCCTCGTGGAACGGCACGTCTACCTCGAACGTCAGCGCGACGATCGACACCACGGTCACCCTGGCCGCGCCCACCACCACCGTCGCCGGCGAATACAAAGGAATCCTGACCCTCACGCTGATCTAGCCCGCGGCCGCCCCGCGGTGCCCGGCGTTCCCTCAGGAGCGCCGGTCACCGCAGGGCGGCGCGGCTGTGACCGTGAGGTTCTAGAAAGGACATCATGAAAAATCATTCCAAGCGCGGCACCCTGGCACGGGTGCTGTCTGTCGTGGCCGTTGCCGCCATGGTGGGTGGGCTGTCGGCGGTTGCTTCCGCGCCCGCGGCCTACGCGGCTTCCGGAGACGTCATCACTCCCGTCGCCCAAAAGTACAAAAGCGAACTCCTCCTTGAGCCACAGAGCGGAACCTGGGACACGGCACTTAGCGGGGTCTCGACAGACGGCCAGAAGTTCACGGAAAGCCCACGCTATGGCAACGCCGCGGTGAGTATCGTGAAGGGCCAGCTGTCTCAATCGGGTTCGATCATCGTCCTCGACACCCCCGGGTACACAAATACAGGGCCAATAGCAGGGCCCTACGACTTCGGACAGAACGAGCAACTCACCTTCAAGACCCTGGGTGCTGCGGCACCGGCAACCCTCAACAAAACCAAGGTCGGGGAGACGTTCGCGGTGGTTCTCTCCGGCGGGGTCAACGATCCGCTGTCCGGAAACTATTTTCGGGCCGACCTCGAAGTAACCGACCTGGGTAACGGTCTCACCGGGTGGAAAGTCGCCGGGACTCCGAGCAACACCAGACCTATTCCGGTGGTGGAGCTCACCAATAAGACCCAGCCCAACGAGAAAAGCGCACTCGTCACGGCGCGGGTGATCCGACCCGACGGGAGTGTCGCCACCGACGCGACGGGGACGATCGCTCTCACCATGTTCGGCCGGGTCGTCACGCAGATGACGTTGCGTGATGGTGTCGCCACATTCATCACGGCGGACTGGTTTGACAAGGGCACGCACGTTTCGAACCGCGCGATCTCCGCGGTGTATGTGCCGGCTGCGAACGCCCCGTACTTCCATTCGCTGCGTGCTCAGTCGATCGTTGATATGAATATCGGGGCGGACCCGAATCAGATCGGTTCACGCGACATCAGTGTCACGATTCCGGAGCTTCTGCCGACCGGATTGCAACTGACAGTCGCCGCCGGCACGGTAGTGCTCGGCGATGCGGCGAGCACGGAGACGGCATACACCGCCTCCGCTGCACTGCCGCGCCTGACCGTAGTCGATGGTCGGGTGTCGAAGACGGCCTGGGCCGTGAGCGGGCGCAGTACCGTGCTTACTAACACCTCCGACGCGACGAAAACCATCGCCGCGTCGCACCTGGGTTGGGACACCCCGGTGGTCTCCGACGGAGTTGTTTCGGGTGGTGCCACCACCGACCTGAGCAGCACCCGGGCTTTGGCCAGTTGGGCAAACTCCACGGTGGCCGGTGTGGTGACGTCGCACATTCGGGCGAACGTGCAGCTGAACGCACCCAAGAGCACGGCCGCGGGCCAGTACGCGAGCACGCTCACCTTCACCCTCATTTAGCGGTGGATGTCGTGCTCGACCCAGCCATCGCCCGAGTCGAGCACGGCTTCTCCTCTGCACCCTCTTGAACGAAAGCTGTTATGCCCCTCTTTGCCCCAGTCCCCAGTTCGTCAGCCCGCACTAGCGCGGTGCGTGCCGTCGGCGCAGCCGTCGCGCTCGCGCTTGCCCTCACTGCGCCCGCCCTTCTCGGCGCGGCGCACGCGCAGGCCGCCGACGGCGACGTGACCTGGAGCGTGCAACCCGCCACTGAGTCGGCGGCCGACGGCCGCTCTGCGCTCGAATATTCGGTCGACCCCGGCAGCGTCATCGCCGACCACGTCGCCGTCACCAACTTCAGCGCGGCAGCGGTCACCTTCCACGTCTACGCTGCGGACGCGACCACAGATTTCGAAACGGCGTCGTTCACCCTGGTGGGGGAAGACACGCCGTCCACCGACCTCGGCGGCTGGACCAGCGTCGGCGGCGGACCCGCCACGTGCGCAGACACCGGCGACGGGACAACCGATCCCGCCTGCGCGGCCGCGCTCGGCGTCACCCTCACCGTAGAACCGGGCACCGCCGCGATCATCCCGGTCAATATCAGCGTGCCGGCCAACGCGACGCCCGGCGACCACTCCGCGGGCATCGTCGCCGCCTACACCACCCCCTCCGCTGACGGCGGTGCCATCGCCGTCAGCCAGCGCGTCGGCACCCGCATCTACCTGCGCGTGGCGGGCGACACCGCCCCGGCCCTGCAGGTGGCAGGCGCCGTGGCCAGCTACACCGGCGGGTGGAACCCGTTCGCCGGCGGCACCGCGTCGATCGGCTTCGACGTGCAGAACACTGGAAACACCCGAGTCTCCGCCGCGCCGGTCGCGACCCTCACCGGACCGTTCGGCATCTCCCTCGGCACCGCAACCGCCACGACCGTGGAGAACCTGCTGCCGGGTGCTCGTGGGCACGTGGTGGTGGATGTCAGCGACATCCCACCGCTCTTCCTTCTTATTGCTGACATCGCGGTCACGCCGCAAGCCGCGGCCGGAGTCGCCGGCAGTGACGTGCTGCCGGTCGCCGCGGAAAGCTCAGCCACCACCTGGGCGGTGCCGTGGAGCCTGCTCGGCCTTCTTGTTCTTCTGGCCGCCGTCGTAGTCGGCGCGATCTGGTGGCGCCGCACCTCCCGCGCTCGCCTAGCGATCGCGCTCGACGACTACGCCCACCGCGTGCGTGAGGAAACCCTCGCGACCATCCCTTCCGCAGCTACCCCTTCCACAGAAAGCCAGGTCACCCCGTGAGCCCCACAGCAGCGCCCACCCAGCGCATTTCGCAGTCCCGAGCACGTTCGGCGCGGGCGGCAGCGCTCCTGGCGGCAGTCTTCGCGCTCAGTCTCACGGCGATGCCCGCGCACGCTGCGGAGACGCCCGACCCCAACGGGGATTCGCCGCTCACGGTCACCATTCCGGCGGAGCCCGTGGATCCGGGCGCGACGCCCACCGCCCCGCCGGCCAATCCGACAGCTCCCGCCAATCCCGGCTCGGGCAATTCCGCTCCGGCGAATTCTCCGGCGAAGACCTCGGGTAGTGGAAGCTCCGCGACCCGGGCGCCCGCTGGCTCTACTTTGCCCGGGACGGGCGCGGAAGCCGGAACGACCGGCACGCCGGCCGCCACCGAACCGGCGCTTCCGACCCTGCCCGGCACGGGCAGCGCGGTGATCTTCGACAAGGAGATGTACCTGCCCAGCGAGAATGTGACCGCCACCGCCAGTGGCTTCACCGCCGGCGAGCAGGTGCAGGTCGTGCTGTTCAGCGAACCGATTTTGATCGGAAACTTCACGGCGGACGCGGCCGGCGCGATCTCGGTGATGTTCACCCTGCCGAAGGACCAGCTGCCCGGCACCCACACCCTGCAGTTCACCGGCTGGGCGAGCAAGGCGATCGCCGTCGGCGACTTCATGGTGGGAACGGATCCGCAGACGGCGGGGGTATCCCCGGAGATCGCACCGATAACCTGGTGGATCGCCGGTGGCTTGGCCGCACTCGCGGCCCTCATCGCGCTGTTCTGGTTCGGGCTGCGCGCACTGCGCGGCGATTCGGATGCCGACGCGGCGGGAGCCGGAACCGATGGTTGATACTGCCACGCCTACTCCGATGCGGGACCGTGTCGATTCCGCGAAGGTGACGCGGCCCGGCATCCCGCCTCTGCGCCGCGGCGGCCCCCCGCCCCGCCGGCGCACCTCATACACGCTGCCCACTCGCCCGGCGGTGCCGCGGCAGCTCGCACCCCGCGACGCACGCTGGTGGATCGGCGCCGCGGTTTTGGTGGTGTCGATGCTGCTGATCGGCTTTGTGGTGCACGCCACGCTGTTCAGCTGGCTGCAGCACAGTCGGTCACAGGACATCGCCTTTCAAGACCTGCGCACCTCGTTGGCGAAGGCCGACATCCCCGTCGGCCAGCTCGACGTGAACGAGGATCTCGTGGCGCTTGGCACCCCTGTCTCGCTGCTGAGCATCCCCGAGATCGGGCTGACGGAGACGGTGGTGGAGGGATCTACGGCCAGCGTGCTGCGCACCGGACCCGGTCACCGTCGGGACAGCGTGATGCCCGGCCAGGCCGGGACCAGCGTCATCCTCGGGCGCCAGACCACCTACGGCGGGCCGTTCCGCTCGGTCGGCCAGCTCGTTCCCGGAGACGAGATCACAATCACCACGGGCCAGGGCGTGCACATCTACACGGTATTCGGGGTGCGCCGCAACGACGACCCGCTACCGGAGGTACTGAAGGCGGGCGCTGGCCGACTGGAACTCATCACCGCCGACGGGCTCGCGCTGTTTCCTGGAGGAGCGCTGCACATCGACGCCGAGCTCACCAGCGACGTGCAACCCACGCCCACCAAGGTGATGACCTACCAGGCCCTGCCCAAAGACGAGCGGGCCATGGGCCAGGACGGAGAGGCCTGGTTTGCGGCGCTGACCGCGCTCGCCGTGTTCATCGGCGCCGGAATCACCCTGTGGTGGCTGTGGCGATCCTGGGGCCGCTGGCACACCTGGCTGATCGGGACTCCGATCATGCTCGCCCTCGGCGTCACCACCGCGGACGCCGTGATGGCTGCCCTCCCCAACCTCATCTGACCGTGACTACCCAGCAAGGACACCTCGTGAACCCCACCGCCCCCAGCTCCAACTCGCCCGCAGCGCCAGACGACACCCCGGCCGCCTCCGCGGCGGCCGCCGACGAACTCGCTGCTTCGGGCGCTCCCGCTCCTTCGGACGCGTCGGCGGGCGACTCGACCGCCGACACCGCACAGGGGCAGCTTCCGCTCGACCGCTCATGGTGGCAGAACGTCACCGGGCGAAGCGAGGCCGGCCGACCGGGAGCGGCGATGCCGCAAACCGAGGCCACCCGGGTGCTGCCCGCAGCGCCGGCTGCGATGGCCGCAACGGCCGCAACCGTGGCGGATCGGCCGTTCGCGCCGGTGGACCCCCGCGCGCCACAGCCGCGGCCCGCCGGAGGCCTCGCCATGCTCGAGGCGCGCGAGGTCTCGGCCTGGTTCGGCGACCACAAGGTGCTCGACCGGGTCTCCCTCACCATGGAGGCCGGCAAAGTCACGGCGCTGATCGGCCCGTCGGGCTGCGGTAAGTCGACGTTTTTGCGCATCCTCAACCGGATGCACGAGCTCGTTCCGTCGGCCTCGCTGGCCGGCGAAGTTCTCATCGATGGCGACGACATCTATGGCGACCACAAAAAGCTGACCGACGCGCGCCGCTCCATCGGCATGGTCTTCCAGAAGCCCAACCCATTTCCCGCCATGTCGATTTACGACAACGCGGTGGCGGGCCTGAAGCTCACCGGCACACACGTCTCCCGCGACGAGAAAGACGACATCGTCGAGCGCTGCCTCACCCGCGCGGGGCTCTGGAAAGAGGTCAAGGATCGCCTCCGCCAGCCCGGTGGTGGGCTCTCCGGTGGTCAGCAACAGCGACTGTGCATCGCGCGGTCACTCGCGGTGCAACCGCGCATCCTCCTCATGGACGAACCCTGCTCGGCGCTCGACCCCACCTCAACCCGCGTGATCGAGGAAACGATGAGCGAACTGCAGAAAGAGGTGACGATCGTGATCGTCACCCACAACATGCAGCAGGCCCAGCGGGTGTCGCAGCAGTGCGCGTTCTTCCTCGCCTCCCAGAGCACCCCCGGTGCGATCGTCGAGCACGGCGACACCGACGCCATGTTCAACGATCCCCAGGACGTGCGCACTCGCGACTACGTCAACGGGGTCTTCGGCTAAGGGTCATGACGGAGGGCGAGGAGGCGGCAGCGGGGGACTCGGTGCCCTCAGGGGGTGTGCCCACCCCGGGCGAGGCGGCAGGCCCGGTCGGGTTGCTGAGCGGACGCTACCAACTCGGCGGCCTGCTCGGCACCGGCGGCACGGCGTCGGTCTTCCGCGCCGTCGACACGCTCACCGGCGCGACCGTTGCGGTGAAGGTGCTGCACCCGCGGCTGTCCACCGACGACGCCGTGCGCACCGCTTTCTTTGAGGAGGCGATGGCGGTCGCCACCATCCAGCATCCCAACATCGTGTCCGTGCACGCGGTCGGGGTGCACGACGCCGGTGGCGTCGACATGGCGTGGATAGCCGAGGACCTCGCCGAGGGCCTCAGTCTCACCGAATACCTCGAAACCGCCGGGACCCTCAGCATCGTTGACGCCCTCGCCGTCACCGAGGGGACCCTGCTCGCGCTGGCGGCCGCCCACGAGGTCGGGCTGGTGCACCGTGACATCTCGCCGAACAACCTGATCGTGAACCCGCAGCCGGGTGGTCGCATCGAGGCGGCCGACGTGCGCCTGGTCGATTTTGGTTTAGCGGATGCCGCGGGCCAGGCCACCGTCGGGGACAACACCCTGCTCGCCACGAGGAGCCCGCGCGCCACTGCCCGGCACGGCGGCTCGACTCATAGCGGCTCAGCCTCCCCGGCACTGCCCGCCGGCGTGGTCGGCAACGCCAACTACCTCTCGCCCGAGCAGGCCCGCGGCGAGGCCGTCACCGAGCGCAGCGACCTCTACCAAACCGGTGCCGTTCTCTACACGCTGCTGACCGGGCAGGTGCCGTACCCGCGGGCCGACGTGCGGGCGACGGTGGCCGCCCACGCGAGTGCGCCGCCGCCGGTGCCCTCGTCCGAGCGCGTCGCGGTGCCGCGCAGCATCGACCGTTTTGTTGTGACGGCGATGGCGACCCGTCCGGGCGAACGATTTTCGAGCGCGGCCGCGATGCTCGAGGCGCTGCGCGCGGTCGCGGCACCGCTGCGCGCCGCCGCCCAGGTAGCGCCCGTCGACCATACCGAGATCATTTCGGGAGCAGGCCAGGCGCTCCTCTCTGAGCTGGGTGCCGACCTCGTCGAGCGGGGGCCCGATCTCGATGAGCGTGAGCCCGGCCTCGACGCGCCGACGACCGTTCTGCCCGGGGGAACGCGCTCGCGCGGCGTTATCTCGCCGCCGCGGGCGGCGGAAACGGCGGGGTCGTGGGACGCTGCGCAGGCGGGCGCGGCTGCCCCCGCACACTGGTACGCCGACATAGACGCCTCCGAATCCCTGCCGCGCCCGATCTCCGACCGGCGCCGCCTCGATAACGGAGCCCTCGGCAGGGTGGCCGTCGCGGTGGCGATCGTCGGCCTGCTCGCGTGGGGCGTCATCTCGTACCAGATGGCCCCGAGCGCTCCCGCCCCTCTGCCGGAAGCCTCCGCGGAGGCGTCGGTCGTTCCCCTGAACACCTCCGCCCCCACGCCCACAAACAACGTGCCCCCGCCGGTGGCCGAGCCGGTCGCGAAGCGAGTGCCGGTTCCCCAAGTCGCCGGCGGCACCCTGGACGAGGCGACCGCGACACTCGCCGCTGCCACCCTCAGCGTGGGCGAGGTGATCGAGTGGGACTCCGTGCACGAGGCCGGGCGGGTGCTCGGCTCCGACCCGGCGGCGGGCTCCGAACTGGACGAAAACGGCACCGTCGCGATCATCGTCGCCTCGGGCAGCAACTCCGTGCCCTCCGTCGCAGGAACCCGTTACGCCAGCAGCCTTGCCACCCTGCGCGACGCCGGTTTCACCGTCGGCAATGCGACGGTGGTGCCGGCAGACGCCCAGATCACCGGAACGACCCCGGCCGCCGGCGAAAGCCACCCGTTGGGCACTCTCGTTGCTCTCCTGTTCACCGCGCCGTCCGCCACTCCTACACCGACGCCCCGGCCGACCGTCGTTCCGTCCCCGAGCGCCACTCCGTCGCCCACGCCAACCCCCGTTCGAGACGACGAGGACGGGTCTGCGGCCGCGCAGTCCCAGAGTGCACATACGCGCGCAATTTCCAGACGGGATGCCCCGCTGTGAAGCTCTGGACGCCCGCGCGCCGTCACCGCGCCCGTACCCCGGCCGCCGCGCGCTCGCGTCGACCGCTCGGCGCACTGATCGCGGCCGGCGTAGTGCTCGCGGTCGTCGGGTACTACGTCTCGGCGGTGTCGCTGATCGAGCCGGTGACCCCCGACGCGACGGCTGTGGACGCGGACGTGCCCGTGTCCGGTGCCCCTCTTGCGGCGGCGACCGAGGGGATGGCGGGGGAGCTGGGCGGCGTGACATCCACCGACCCCGGCCTGGAAAATCAGCCTGGCACCCTCACGGTTGACGGGGGTGGGCTGCGGCCGAGCGCCGACGCGCCGCCCGAGCCGATCGTGACGTCCACGGCGGTTGCGATGGTGAGCGCGGACTGGGCCGCGGAGGTGGCGGCGAAGACCGGGATTCCGCAGCGGGCGCTGGTCGCCTACGCCGCGGCGGCGCTGACTGTCGGCGAGGAGCAGCCGCGCTGCGGTCTCGGCTGGAACACGGTCGCGGCGATCGGGTTTGTAGAGTCCGGGCACGGCAGCCACGGCGGCGCGACCCTCACCGAGTCGGGGCTCAGCAGCCCGCTCATCCGCGGTCCCGCGCTCTCTGGCGGCGACTATGCGGCGATCCGGGACAGCGACGGCGGCGCCTGGGACGGCGATGCGGTGTGGGATCGCGCTGTGGGTCCGATGCAGTTCATCCCGTCGACCTGGGCAACGTGGACGGCCGACGGCAACGGAGACGGGGTGGGGGACCCGAATCAGGTGGATGATGCGGCGCTCGCCACCGCGCGATACCTCTGCCACAGTGGCTCGGTGTCGACGCCCGAGCAGTGGCGTGCGGCCGTCTTCAGCTACAACCACCTCGACAGCTACGTCGACCTGATCGCCCAGACCGCGAACGGGTACGCGCGGCAGGGGGGGTGAGGCTGCGCATCCGCGTGCGAGCCGATTAGATGCGATCCGATTCGCGCACCAGCGCCCTCTGCAGTTGCAAAACCGATGACACAATCGTTACCCCTATCTCCAGATGTTCACCAAACCGTCCACGAAAAGCACTGGATATTTGGAGATCGTTCTGAGTTGAGCAGGGTCAAACGCAACGTTTGCGCGGCAGACTCGATTAACGCGGAAAACTCAGCAATCACCGGAAGGCGCACCATGTTCACGAAGCTCAGCGGGCTCCAGGGCCGATGAGCGCGTGGTCATTGCCTCGTAGTCGCCGACGCCTACGAGATCCGCTCGGACGAGTAGCGCTCCCGGGCGCACGTCAGGCCGAAGATGCAGAGCCTGCGGGCGATGCAGTGCCAGCCTCCGCTGCCCTCAGGGTCGGGGCAGTGCTGCCCCTGGTGCTCGCCGGTCGCTACGTGGTCGGCGGGGAGCTCTCGGGCGATCCGATGACGACCGTGCACCGCGGCTACGACAACTTCCTCTCCCGGGACGTGACGATCACGATCCTGCGCGACGACTGGGCGATAGACGAGGCCAAAGTCGCCCTGTTCGTCTCCCTCTATGTGGCGCGCGGCTCGCTCGTGCACCCCGGCATCGTCGGCACCTTCGAGGTGGGAAGCTCGGAGGTAACCGGTCGGCCGGCGCACTGGGCCGTCGGCGAGAGCGTGGCAGCGCCGAACCTCGACCGGTTTGCCATGCCCGGCAGCTGGGCTCAGGGCTGGCCCGACCGGGTGCTCCACCTCGCCCTTCAGACGGCGCGCGCCATGAAGTATGCACATTTGTCGGGGGCGGTGCACGGCGACCTGGGTCCGGCGACCGTGTTGCTCGAAACGGAGTTGCGTGAAACGGATGCCGCGTCCGCCGAACCCCGGATCCGCATCACGGGCTTCGGGCCGCCAGTCACGGACGTGGCCTCGGCCTCGGACTCCCCGACCACGGCGCAGATCCGACAGTGGTTCTCCGAACACCTCCAGTATCCGCCGCCCGAACACGGCGCCGGGCAGCTTCCCACGAGGCGCAGCGACATCTTCGGCTTCGGCTGTGTGCTGGCCGCGTTGCTGCTGCTCGGGGAACACACCGGGCCGCGCGATCGGACCGGCAGCGCCACCGGCAGCGCCACCGGTGACGACGTCACCAGGGACTTCGCCGCGGACACCCTCGGGCAACTCCACGCGATCGCCAACCAGGCGATGAGCGACAACCCGGAGGAGCGGCAGCATTCTTTCTCTGAGGTTATCGAGCAGCTGCGTTCCGTGGGTATGCACCGCGGCGGCGAACAGCGAGAGAGGTAGCAACCGACCATGGCAAATCGGGCCACAATCAGCCTCCAGACGTTCGACGACGTGGCGTCTGAGAGTTTCCAGGACTGGCTGGCAGCGCGACGTCGGGTGCTGTCGAAGGTATCCGTGTCCCGCTCGGCGCTGGCATCACTGAAAACCACCCTCGACTTCGGCGAATCACTGTCGGCGTGGATAGTTGTCGCGGCGAATGGCAGGTCCGTGGCATCCAGCGCCGCCCTCTATCCCGACCCCGAGGCGGCACGCCAAAGCGCACGGGACGCGCTCGCGCGCGTGACCGACCTAGAGCTGCTGCACGTTCAGGCAGCCACACCGCCGGCCTACGCCTGGCTTCTGCAACTCGACGGCATCCCGCTGGTGATGCCCCTGCGGCACTATCCCACCGCGAGGCTGCGCAACGCGAGCGCGGCCACGGTGATCGACAAGTTGGGCTCGGCGAAGGTCGACTCGCCCGCCCCGCAGGTCGAGGCGGAGGTGGCACCGGCCCGGTTGGCGGAGAACGTCGCGAGCGCTGGGAAGAAGATTGACGCCGGCCCGCTGCTTGCGTCTCCCTTGATCCTCGGCGGGCCGCTCAGGCCGATTAAGACCCGTGGAGCGCAGCGTCCGATCCGGCCGATCTCGCGGAGGCAGGAACATCACCACGTGCGGTCACGACAGGCGCCGCCGGACACCCGGGTGTAAAGATCACCGTCAGCTCGTCGCCGTCTTTGTCTACGATCACGTTTTTGGAGTTCAGCCACAACAGGGACAGCTCGTGCAGATGCTGTGCGCTCGGGCTCACCTCGCAGGTAATGATCTGCGCGATACTGCGGTGCGGAGTGCCGTGATGGCGGCGATCGGTCAGACGGAGCCTCGCCACCTCCTGTCGGCGCAGCCCGTACCGCGCGGTGGCCCAGTCGGCAAAACCGTCCTCCACCGAGGCATCCCAATGAATGCCCGCTGTCGGCCCAGACGTGATCAGGTGCGAGAACGAGGCATCTACGTTCCAGGCTTCACCCGGGTACACCGGCGCGGGGGTGCGTTGGCCGTTGACGTGCCGGGCCCATTCGTACACGCGGGCACCGTTCACCGGGACGCACTCGAGCGACTGCGCCTCGGTGCGCCCGTGACGCGAGAGCTTCAGTGCCCATCGGTCGTGGGTGAAGGCCCAGCGCAGGCGGTGGCGCACCGCACTACCCTCGCGCTGATTGGCCACGATGGCGTCGACGGCCGCCGCGGCGAGGGGGAGTCCGTAGCGGCGGCTGATCCAGCGCTGCACATCTGAGACCTCCGCCAGCGACGGACGGGTGCGCAGGCCATGGTCGGGGTTTAGGGGTGATGGTGCCAGTGGCATTGTCTTGCCCTTCTCCCGTCTGCATTGACGGGATTTGTGGCCCGAAGTCGGACCACGTCGTGCGTAAAGCTCGACTTGGTGCCGAGGCTACGCCGAGGTCGTCGTCGTCGATAGTGACCTCGGGCCCTAGTCCAGGACGAGCTTCTCGCCAGGATGAGACCGCTCGCCAGGACGAGACCGCGACGGTTACGATGGCCAGAGGCAGACGGCCACCGAGGAGGTTCTCCATGCCGCACGGTTTTCCGCTGCACGTAGACGTGATGGCGCAGTGCTTCTGCTGCCGGTCGCTGCAGCCGTTCCGCTTCGCGTCGTCGAGCGACCAGGTGGTCTGCCCCTTCTGCCAGAAACACCTCGGATCAGACAAGGCCGAGCGGCGGGACCTCGAGCACATCAAGATGTGGTCGGAACTGGTCGATGACGAGCAGGAAACCCACCGCGAGTACGTCGCGGGAGCGGAGGCCACCGCCGACGCGGACTCCGCCGCGATCGCGCGGCTCACGGCGCAAGTCGAGCAGCTGTCGAGCGTCGTTGCGGGCGAGTTTGACCGCACGGAGACGGGCGGTGTGCGCGAGCTGATCGAGACCACCGTCGTGCGGCGCGCAGAGCGCAACACCGAGCTCGCCCACCGCCAGATCGACCGGCTGATGGCCGTGCTCTGGCGGCTCGACCGGCTGCACCACGAGGATCCCGAGCGTGCACTGCACTGCGTCTGCGGCAAGTCCGCCGCGGTGTGCCCCGAGAACGCGGCCCTCGAGCCGGAGCGCACACGTCTGCGCGAGTGGGAGCAGCGCAACCTCGCCCTGCGCGACGCGGGCAAGCGGCACGCGCTGCCGCTTCGCGCGATCGCGGAGCCGTGACATCCGCCTCATTATCGGTCTTCAGATCGGCCTGGATTAAGGGCACTCGACCCGAAAATCGCAGTTGTCCACACTGTGGAGAAGCCTGTTAGGAACTACACGGCTGTGATTCCCGTAAACCTGCCCGTTTCGGCCGGTTGGGGCCACATTCACCGGGCGTGTCCCGCGAATTCACTTGGGATCGACAACTTTGCGCAACCCCGCAGAACCGGTGTGGATAACTCTGTGGAACGGGCCCAGAAAGGGTCCCAAAGTTGTGCACACTGTGGAAAACCCTGTTCATAACTACAGGCGCGTAATTCGAATGGCAGAAATTGTGGTCTGCTCGGACTCGAATTAACGTTCGTGCGCGGGTCGCATCGGCTCCCGGCCCGAGAGATACCCCGGTCGACACGCGGTTTGCGGGCCCTGTCAAGCGGGTGAGCGCTCAGGGTTCCGGCAACGCGACCGTGCTAGTTTCGGCAAATGCCTCGTATCGCGGCCGTAGCACCGGTGCTTCCCGTGTTCGCCTACCCCCAGAGTGCGATCACCGCCGAGTTGGTGCCGCTGATCACCTCGCGCGCCTCGCACCGGGCCGTGATGGAACGGATGCATGCCGCCAGCGGCATCGGAGTGCGACACACCGCGCTTCCCCTTGAGCGCTACCGCGACCTCGGCGGGTTTCGCGAGTCGAACGACATCTTCATCGAGGTGGCGACCGAGCTCGCGGGCCGCGCTTTGCTCGGGGCTCTCGAGATGGCGGGGCTCGCTCCGTCGGATATCGACTTTGTGCTGTTCACCTCGGTCACAGGCATCTCCGCCCCCTCCATCGACGCGCTGCTGGTCACCTCGCTCGGCCTGCGCCCCGACGTTAAGCGCATCCCCTCTTATGGGCTCGGCTGCGTCGCCGGCGCCGCCGGTCTCGCCCGGGTCAACGACTACCTGGTGGGACATCCCACCGAAGTGGGCGTGCTGCTGTCGGTCGAACTGTGTTCGTTGACCCTGCAGCGGGATGACGCGAGCATGGCCAATTTCGTGGCGACCGGGCTCTTCGGGGATGGAGCCGCGGCCGTGGTTCTGGTGGGCGACGACCGCCCGGAGCCGGGCCCGTCCATCGTCGACACCAGCAGCTTCTTTTACCCCGACAGCCTCGGCGTCATCGGCTTCAACACGACGGGCACCGGATTCGAGATCGTGCTGACGGCGGGGGTGGCGGATGTCATCGCCGAACACTTTCCCGGAAACGCCGCCGGGTTCCTCGGGCGTAACGACCTGACGGTAAACGACGTCGACGTCTGGTTCGCTCATCCCGGCGGACCTCGAGTGCTGGAGGCGTTCGCGACCTCGCTCGGGCTGCCAGCCGATGCACTCGAGTTGAGCTACAGCTCACTGGCGAAGGTGGGCAACCTGTCGTCATCGGCGGTGCTGCACGTGCTCGCGGATGGCTTCGTGCAGGAGCCCGGCGCGCGGGGCCTGCTCTTCGCGGTGGGACCGGGCGTGAGCGCGGAATTCGTTCTACTAGAGTGGCCCCGATGATTGCCTACCTCGTTCTCATTCTCGCGACCGGCGCCGAGCGGATCGTGGAAATGGTCATCTCCACCCGGCACGCGCGGTGGGCGTTTGCGCGCGGCGGGGTCGAGTACGGCCAGAGGCACTTTCCGTGGATGGTTGCCCTGCACACCGGGCTGCTCGTCGGCGCGCTCGCCGAGGTATTCCTGCTCGATCGCCCGTTTCTGCCCTGGCTCGGCTGGCCGATGCTCGTCGTGGTGCTGCTCTGCCAGGCCGGACGCTACTGGGTGATCTGGGCGCTGGGTCCCCAGTGGAACACCCGCGTGATCGTGGTTCCGGGCCTCGGGCGCGTCGAGCGCGGACCGTACCGGTATCGCTGGCTGCCGCACCCGAACTACCTCATCGTGGTGATCGAGGGCATCGCACTGCCGCTCGTGCACACCGCGTGGATCACCGCGATCGTGTTCACGGTTCTCAACGCGATTTTGCTCGTGCGCTTCCGCATCCCGACCGAAGACCGCGCCCTGCGCGCGCTCACGGCCTGAGCCGAGGCGGCAATGTCCGGAGTTGGTGCGGCCGGCGGTAGGAGCGGCCTGTTTCGCAACGGCGATGGGCCCGGGGATGTCGGCGGCGCGGGCGACGACGACGCCGCGGTTATCGGCAGCGGCCTGATCGACGTGGACGTTGTGGTCGTCGGCGGCGGACCGGTCGGCCTCGCGGCGGCGATCGAGGCGCGGCTCGCGGGCTTCAGCGTGGTGTTGGTCGAGCAGCGGGCCGGAACGATCGACAAGGCCTGCGGCGAGGGCCTGATGCCCGGCGCCCTGCCGCTGCTCGCCCGGCTGGGGGTGGATCCGGCGGGTGAACCGCTGCGCGGGATCGCGTACCGGCAGGGTGCGCTCAGCGCGGTGCACCGGTTTGGCGGGAGTTCTTCCGGCGCACCTGGCCTCGGCCGCACTTCCGCGGGCCGCGGAGTGCGCCGCACTGAGCTGCACCGCGCTCTCACCGCGCGGGTCGACGAACTGGGAGTGCAGCGCGTCACCGCGAAGGTGGTGGCCATCCGCTCCGGCGCCACAGTCGCGTCGGTGCGGGCCGAGGTGGTCGGCGGTGCGATCACGATCGTCGGCCGGTATGTGCTCGGCTGCGACGGGTTGCACTCCACGGTTGCGAGGCTCGCCGGTCTGAGCATCGCAGCGCCGAGCAGGCCCGGTGCGCCGAGTCGGCCAACCGCCGGAAACTCGCGCCGGTTGCCGCGCCTCTTCTCCCGCGCGCGGCGCTACGGCGTTCGCCAGCACTTCTCCGTCGCGCCCTGGTCGGACAACGTCGAGGTCTACTACGCGGCGGACGCCGAGTTCTACGTCACCCCGGTCGCGCCGGACACCGTGGGACTCGCGATGCTGGCGGCCCAGGGAACCGACTTCGATGCCGCCCTCGCCACAATCCCGGAGCTTGCGGCCCGCTTCGCCGGGGCCGACGCCGCCTCCTCCCGGCGGGGAGCCGGCCCGTTTCGGCAGCGCACCCGGGCGCGCACCTCCGGGCGGGTGCTGCTCGTCGGAGACTCCTCGGGCTACGTCGACGCCATCACGGGCGAGGGTTTGCGTCTGGGGTTCGCGCAGGCGCGCGTCGCTGTGCGCTGCCTCGTCGCCGACCGACCCCGCCTGTACGAGCAGCTGTGGAAACGCGAAACCCGCGACTTTCGGCTGCTCACCTCCGGTCTGGTGCTGCTCGCCACCTCGCCCGCCCGCCGAGCGATCGTGCCGCTCGCGGTGCGCTTTCCCGGCCTATTCGGCCTGATCGTCGAGCGGCTCGCCCGCTGAAACGGCCCGCTCGGGCGGCCCAGTGTAGAGGCTGAGCGGGCGGATCAGGGCGTTCGACTGTTGCTGTTCCATGATGTGCGCCGTCCACCCCACCACCCGGCTGGCGGCGAACAGGGGAGTGAACGTCGCGGTGTCGAATCCCATCAGGTGATAGGCGGGACCGCTGGGGTAGTCGAGGTTGGGTTTGAGGCCCAATGCGTCCGCGACGGAACTTTCCAGCGCGTCATACAGCTCGGCGATGTCCTGCCGCTGGTACTCCTCGATCAGGGTGTCGAGCGCGGCCTTCAACGTGGGAACCCGGGAATCCCCGTCCTTGTAGACGCGGTGGCCGAACCCCATGATCAGGCGTTTGTGCGTGAGCATGTCCTTCACCCAGCGCCCGACGTTGTTGGCCGATCCGATCTCCGCGAAGGCCTGCATCACGGCCTCGTTCGCCCCGCCGTGCAGCGGACCCTTCAGTGCGCCGATCGCCCCGACCACCGCCGAATACAGGTCGGCGCGGGTGCTGGTGATCACCCGTGCGGTAAAGGTGGACGCGTTAAAGGAGTGCTCGGCATACATGATCATCGACACGTCGAAGGCGGTGACCACCACGAGGTCCGGCACCTCCCCGAACACCATGTGCAAAAAGTTGGCCGAGTACCCGAGGTCGTCGCGGGGTTCCACCGCGTGCAGTCCCCGGCGCCGCCGCTGGTCGTAGGCCACCACCGCGGGGATCTGGGCGAACAGCTCGAGCGCGCGCCGCTGGTTGTTCTCGCTCGCGTCGGCGGTGCGGCCATGCGCGGGCGCGGTGCGGAGGCTGGCATCCCGCGCGCCCATCACGCTCACCGCGGTGCGCAGCACATCCATCGGATGGGCCGCGAGCGGAAGCGTATCGATCACGTCTTTGACGACGGGGTCGAGCCCCCGCAACGACCGCTCGAGCGTTTCAAACTCCGCCAGCTGCTGCGCTGTGGGTAGCTCGCCGTGCCAGAGCAGGAACGCGACCTCCTCGAACGAACACTGGTCGGCGAGGTCGTGGGCGGGGTAGCCGCGATATAACAGGGCGCTGGTCTCGGTGCTCACCTCCGAGATCGCTGTTTCATCAACAACGACCCCGACCAGCCCCTTGTGGATGTCAGTCATGTCACTCCTTTGTGCCTGAATGAATTGAGGGAACAGCGAAGTTGTAGACGGATGTATCGAACGTGTTGTAGCCCGAATAGTCGAGCAACTCGTACAGACGCTCCCGGGTCTGCATGGTCTCCACCGCCGCCTCCTGCGTTCCGTCGGCGCGGATCACGTCGAGGGTGGCCTCGGCGGCTCCCATCGCGCTGCGCAGCAGGGTTACGGGATAGATGACAAGATTCACCCCGACATCCGCCAGCTGTCTGGTCGTAAAGAGCGCGCTCCGGCCGAACTCGGTCATATTGGCCAGGATCGGCACGTCGACGGCGGCGCGCACGGCCGCGAACTCGTCGAGGGTGGCCATCGCCTCGGGAAAGATGGCGTCGGCGCCGGCATCGATGAGGCTGCGTGCGCGGTCGATGGCGGCGGGAACCCCGTCGAGGGCGCGGATGTCGGTGCGCGCCAGAATCAGGAGCGCAGGGTCTCGTCTGGCAGCGACGGCTGCGCGGATGCGCTGGGTGGCGGTGCCGACATCCACCACAGCCTTGCCGTCAAGATGGCCGCAGCGCTTGGGATTGACCTGGTCTTCGATGTGGAGGCCAGCGACCCCGGCGTCTTCGAGTTCCTGCACGGTGCGGGCGACGTTCATCGGTTCGCCGAAACCCGTGTCGGCGTCGACGAGGGTGGGCAGGGCGGTCATCCGGCTGATCTGGCGGGAGCGCGTCGCGACCTCGGTGAGGGTGGTGAGGCCGATGTCGGGCAGGCCGAGGTCGGCGCTGATTACGGCGCCGGAGATGTAGACGCCGTCGAACCCCTTCTCCTCGATGAGGCGCGCGGACAGGGGGTTGAACGCGCCGGGCAGCTGCAGCAGGCGTCTACTGGCCAGGCCGTCACGCAACGCCTGGCGTTTGGCCGCGGGGGAGACCTCGGTGTAGAGCATCAGAAGAGTCCTCTCGGGGCGGGGCGCAGGGTGGTGGCTGGGACATGAGTGCGGACGGCGACGTTGAGGAGTCCGACCTCGGCGGGGCCGAGCTCGGGAAGCCGCTGCGCCAGGTCGAGGAAGCGTTCGATCTCGTCGTCGTCGAGCACCCCCGCGGCGAGCGTGCGGAACTTGGCGATGTAGTCCGCGCGGGCGAACGGCCGCGCTCCGAGCGGGTGGGCGTCGGCGACGGCGATCTCGGCGGAAAGGGTGCCGGTGCTCGCGCCACCACGGGCCTCGCCTGTGCCCTCGCCACCGGGCCCCCGGATCACGGTGCCGTCGGCCAGTACGATCTCCGCGCGGCCGCCGAACGCCTGTTCCGCGGGATCGAGGCTGTGATAGCGCCGGGTCCACTCCGCGTCTTCTGCCGTGCTCACCTTCGCCCAGAGCGCCACGGTGTCTGGCCGGCTGGCGCGTTCCGGGGTGTAGCTCGACGTGTGGTGCCAATGCCCGTCCTGCAGCGCGACGGCGAAAATGTACGGCAGGGAATGGTCGAGCGTCTCGCGGCTCGCTCGCGGATCGTACTTCTGCGGGTCATTTGCCCCCGACCCGATCACGAAGTGGGTGTGGTGGCTGGTGTGCAGCACGATGCGCTCGATGTTGGCGGGGTCTTTGAGCGCAGGATGTCTCGCGCCGAGGTCACGGGCCAGATCGATCCACGCCTGAGCCTGGTACTCGGCGGAGTGCTCCTTGGTATAGCTGTCGAGAATCGCGCGCCGGGCCTCCCCGCGCTCCGGTAGCGCCACCTCGTACGAGCCGTCCGGCCCGTCGAGCAGCCACGCGATCACCCCGTCCTCGCCCTCGTAGATCGGGGTCGGACTGGTCTGCCCGCGCATCGCCCGGTCCACGGCCTCGATCGCCGCCTTCCCCGCGAGTGCCGGGGCGTAGGCCTTCCAGCTGGAAATCTCGCCCTTGCGGGACTGCCGGGTGGCGGTCGTCGTGTGCAGTGCCTGCCCGATCGCCTGGAATACCACCGCGGTGTCGAGTTCGAGCAGCGTGCCGAGGCCCGCGGCGACGCTCGGTCCGAGGTGCGCAACGTGGTCGATCTTGTGGGCGTGCAGGCTGATCGCCCGGGCCAGGTCGATCTGGATCTCGTACCCCGTGAGGATCGCTCGCACGAGCGCGGCGCCGTCCGCTCCCGTGTGCTGCGCGACCGCGAGCAGCGGCGGGATGTTGTCGCCGGGATGCGAGTACTCGGCGGCGAGAAAGGTGTCGTGGAAGTCGAGCTCGCGCACCGCGACCGCGTTCGCCCAGGCCGCCCATTCGGGGCTGAAGCGATGCTGGTCATCGATGCCCATGACGGTGGCGCCGAAGGAGGGGTGGGTGGTGGCGACTGTGGCTGCGTCGCCGGGTTGGGTGTGCGCGGCGGTTGCGGCGCCGGGCTGGTCGGGCCGGGCGGCGCGCTGCGGATGGTCCTCGGCCTGGCCGCGGGCTGCGACGACGGAATCACGCGCGAGCGATGCCACCGCTACCGCCGCGTTGTCTATGACGCGGTTGATGACCATGGCGGACGCGGCATCCACCGGCTCAATTCGCTCCGTCGCTACCTCGGCGAGCTTCCAGGCAAGCTGGTGCTCGCGCGCGAGATTCTCGTCGCTGCGGTGAACGCGAACGGTGTGAACTTTCAACGGCGGGCCATTCTGCGCGAGAGCCGGCTCCCGGGGGAGCGCCATCGGCGGCGATGGCTACTTCACTGTACCGAGGAGCACCCCGCCCCGGTACGGCAACGTCGGGTGCGGGGATGTCTCGCCGCAACCCGATCGGTGCCCGTTCGCGTGTTGGTGCGGTCAGGGTGGCTGGTCCCGTTCGCGTGTTGGTGTGTCTGGGTGACTGGTCCCGTTCGCGTGTTGATGCGGTCAGGGTGACCGGCCGATTCCCGTCGCCCCGCCCCGCGGCATCCCGCTCAAATGAGCTACCTGACCCCGCCAACTCGACATGTGCCGCCGCGAACGGGACGGTGTGCCGCCGCGAGCCCGACGATGTGCTGCCACGAACCCGACGATGTGCGTCGAGTGGGCAGTTGTCGTCGCTTGCCCGCGTTTGGCCCCATCGAGCGGGCAGTTGCGGCGGTTTTCGGGCCGGAAGTCGTCGATTAGCGCCCTCTGGGTGAGGGGGTGCCGTAGGTTCCTGTCCTGTGGGCGATGGGTACCGTAGGTTCCTGTCCTGTGGGCGAGGCGATCCCGCGAGTATCGTGGATGGTGGCAGCCCGGCGATTGGGCGCCACTTGCGGAGGATCCAATGCGTCGGCCATGGTGGGAACGCCTCAACTCAGCCCTGATGCCGAAGATCGGTCCGCCGCCGCTCGGCCCGTACAACGAGGAACCGCTGCCGCCGACCGGCGCGAAGCCGTGTCCGATCTGCGGGCATCCCATGGAGGAGCATCGCGTCGAGCGCAGTGGGACCGGGGACGGCCGCACCGCCACGCGGCTGCACTGCCCTGCGGGTCGCGCCGCTCCGTAAAACCGGGTCGCGCGGCTCCGTAAAACTGGGTCGCGCGGCTCCGTAAAACTGGGTCGCGCCGACCGCTAGCCGGGCAGGCTCCCAGCGCCGAGAACGCCGCTACTCCGGCAGCAGCAGCCGCCCGAGCTCCTCGGGCGTCTCGACCACCGCCACCGCGCCTTCCTGCTCCGCCTCCGACCCGTAGCCCCAAGTGACAAAGATCGCGGGAATCCCGTTGAGGGCCGCGCCCTCCATGTCGTGCACGCGGTCACCGATCAGCACCGGGTTCGACATGTCGGCACCCATGCGGTCGAGGCGCAGCAGGGCTTCCGCGACGACATCCTGCTTCGAACTGCGCACTTCGTCGTCCGAGGCACCGGTGATGATGTCGAAGCAGTTGGCCAGCGCGAAGTGCTCGAGCATGAGGGTTGCGGGGGTCTCCGGCTTGGAGGTCGCGAGGGACATCGGCAGCGGGCTGTCGCCGAGACGCTTGAGCAGCTGCGGCAGCCCGGGGTAGACCGTGCTGTCGTAGGCGCCGTCATTGAGGTACTTCTCGCGGTAGATCTCGAGCGCGCGCTGGGCGGTTTCGAGGTCCATCCCGGCGTAGTCGCGGAACGAGTCCATGATCGGCGGCCCGACGTAGCGCAGCAGCTCGGACTGGGGCTGCGCCGGCAGGCCCAGGCGCTCGAAGGTATACGACAGGGTCGAGGTGATTCCCGGGGCGGAATCCATGATGGTTCCGTCGAGATCGAAGAGGATGGCGCTGTATCCGTGGCTCACCCGCCCAGCCTAGGTGCTGCGCATGGCCCGTGAGGGGGATGCTGCGCTCGCGACACCGCGGCCCGGGCGAGAAGCGCGGCCCTAGAACAGGCGCGAGTGGCTGTCGTCCATGCCGCGCATCGCGTCGTAGTCGAGGAGCACGCAGCGGATCCCGCGGTCTTCGGCGAGGGTGCGCGCCTGCGGCTTGATCTCCTGCGCGGCGAACACTCCCGCAACCGGCGCCAGGTGGGGATCGCGGTTCATCAGCTCGAGGTAGCGAGTGAGCTGCTCGACGCCGTCGATGTCGCCGCGTCGCTTGATCTCGACCGCGATGCTTCGCCCCGAGACATCCTTCGCCAAAATATCGACGGGACCGATCGCGGTCATGTACTCCCGGCGCACAAAGGTGAAACCGTCGCCGAGGAGCTCGATCTGTTCGGCGAGAAGCTTCTGCAGGTGCGCCTCGGTGCCGTCCTTGCTGAGGCCCGGGTCGAAGCCGAGCTCGTGCGAGGAGTCATGGAGGATCTCGTGGATCGAGATCATGAGCAGGTCGGCGGTCTTCGCCTGCGCGACCCGCCAGACCTCGGACACCCCCGCCTTGGCCTGGTCGGCGTCGGGCTCGATGACCGCGACCGTGCACGGCGGGCTCATCCAGTTCAACGGTTTATAAGAGAGCGAATCGGAGTGCACCAGCACACTGCCGTCGCCCTTCACCAGCAGAAGTCGGGTGGCCAGGGGCAGATGAGCGCTGAGTCGGCCCGCGTAATCGACGGAACAGCGGGCTATAACAAGTCGCACCCGTCGAGTTTAGTCTGCAGGGGGATGTGCGAGATGACTTCGAACAGCCCGACCGGGACAGCTCGACCGGGGCACTCCGATCAGCGGCGGGCGATCAGGCGCGTGGCGAGGCGACGGGTCAGCGTGGAGAACGGCGGCCGGATCACGCGCAAGGTGTCGAGGAACATGGGTTTGTCGAGCACCGACTTCTCGTGGCTGAACGTACGCACGGAGTATTCGCCGTGGTACGCGCCGGTTCCGCTCGCGCCGACCCCGCCGAACGGCAACGCTGGTGCGCTGAGCTGCAGCAGCGGAGTGCCGAAGCTGACACCACCGGATGACGTTTCGGCCAGCAATTTTCTTTTGGTGCGGGATGACGCGGTGAAGGCGTACAGCGCTAAGGGCTTGTCGCGCGCGGTGATAAAGGCGATGGCCGCGTCGAGCGACGGCACGGTGATGATCGGCAAGATCGGACCAAAAATCTCCTCGGTCATCACGGCGCTGTCGGGACTCACGTCGGCGAGCACCGTGGGAGCGATGTACCGGGTATGGGAGTCGGTGACGCCGCCCGTCACCACGCGTCCGTCGCCCAGAAGGGCGTTGAGGCGCGAGAACTGCTTGTCATTGATGATGCGCCCGTAGTCGGGGTTGTTTCGCGGGTCAGGTCCGTAGAGCGTGCCCACGGCGTCGGCGAGGGCTCGCTCGAGTGCGGGAGCGGCCTCCGGTGTGGTCAGCACATAATCCGGCGCCACGCAGGTCTGCCCGGCATTGATGAACTTTGCCCACGCGAGGCGAGTGGCAACCGCGGTTACGTCGATCGTGCCGTCGACCCAGGCCGGTGACTTCCCGCCGAGCTCGAGCGTTACCGGGGTGAGGTGCTTCGCCGCCGCAGCCATCACGATACGCCCGACCGCGCCGCTGCCGGTGTAAAAGATGTGATCGAAGCGCTCCTCGAGCAGTTCGGTGGTTTCGGGTACGCCACCTTGCACGATCGCCACTGCTCGCGTATCGAGGTAGAGCGGGATCAGGCGTGCCAACGTGGCCGCGACCGCGGGCGCGAGTTCACTTGGCTTGAGTACGACGGCGTTTCCGGCCGCGAGGGCCCCAACGAGGGGTGCCAGCAGCAGTTGTACCGGGTAGTTCCAGGGCGCCATAACCAGCACCACGCCGAGCGGCTCCCGCACGATGCGCCCGAAGGCGGGGGCGAGAACGATGGGGATGGGAACGCGACGCGGAGACGTCCACCGCCGCAGGTGGGAAAGAGTGTGGTCGATATCGCGCACAACAAAGCCGATTTCGGTCAGCTGGGATTCAACCCGGCTTTTTCCGAGGTCACTAGCGAGGGCGTCTTCGAGTTCGGACCCGTGGTCACGGAGGAGGCGGCGCAGGCTTTCCAGCTCGCGGCGGCGCCAGGCGAGGGGGCGGGTGACGCCGCGATCGAAGCTGCCCCGCAGGCGCGGCAGCAGCTGCGCGGGCTCGGCGGGATCTGCATATTCGGCGGGCTCCACAGAAACTTCGGCGTCGGTCACAGGAAGCTCATTCTCGTCATCACCCGATCATATACGAAACAAGTTGGTTTCGTTTCGTAAATGATACGGTGGTCTTATGTATTCACAGACCACCACCCCAGAGGGGGAGAGCAGCCGCTCCGACCTACGGATCGTCCTCGACGAACTCGCCCGCACGATCGCCGCGGACCCGAGCGGCAGTACTTTTACTTCGGGCAGCACCTTCACTCTCACGGAGACGCTGCAGCACGCCGCGCAAAGCATCGAGTATTCGCTGAGCGGGTATCCCGTTCTCAAGCCTGTGGGTTTCCGGAAGACCATCGGCCGGGCGGTGAAGCACCTGTTTTTGCGCCGAGGCGCAATGAAACACAATCTCGCGGCTCCGGTCGATGGAGCTCCGGAGCTTGATCCTGCCCTGGCCGTGTCCGCAGCGCTGGATCGGTTGAACACTGCCGCCGCCGCGCTCCTCGCGCACACCGGCCCGCTGCAAGCGCATCCCACGTATGGCGTGTGCACGCCACAGCAGGGCGCGCGGCTGCAGGCGATGCACCTGCGCGAGCACCTTCCCGCTCTCGGGGTGGTAGGCGCAAAACCTGAAACGGCCGACCGATGAGTGCACTGGGCCCCGACACCGACACCGACACCGACACCGACAGCGCGCTCGCGGCATCCGCGACAAACTCTGTACCCGTGACGAATTCCGCACCCGCGACGAACGTAGCCGCGGCAGACACACCACAGGGCCGGCCGCGCGACTCCCGTCTCGATGCCGCGCTGCTCGAAGCGACCGTGCTCCTCATCGAAGAAAAGGGATACGCAGCTCTGACAACTGCCGCGGTCGCCCAGCGTGCCGGTGTGTCGACGGCGTCGCTGTATCGTCGGTGGGCGTCCAAAGAAGAACTTGTCGCCACCGCGGCCGCAGCGCTGATCGCCGACTTCGCCGTCGACCACAGCACGGGGACACTCGATGGCGACCTGACGGCGCTATTGGAAACGAAGGTCGCGCTTCTGCGCGGTCGCACGGGTAGTGTGTTGCGGTCCCTGTCTGGGCGCGCCACCCACGATCCCGAACTCGCGACCATAATCGAGCGCGACGTTTACGGGCTGGCCCGCGATCACGTCGCCGCGATCCTTGAGCGTGCCGCTGCGCGCGGGGAGGTCACCGAGCGAGTCAGCACCCCGGTGGCCGCTGATCTTGTGATGGGGATGGTTATTGTTCCGCTCTTTCTGGCGGCCGACGGACCGGACGCAGTCGCGGCCATCAATATTCAGCAGCGCGTCGCGGTGCTGCGTCGCGCTCTCGGCGCGTAGTCGCTGTCAGTCGCTGTGAGCGACGACGGAACTGTCCCCTCTCACCAGCAGAAGTCGCGCAGCTATGGGCGGTCACGCCCGTCGGCCACCCCACCCGATTGCGCACGAAGCGGTGTCCGCGTACCGTCACACCATGGTCGACAGCGATCCACGACGAGTGGTCACGGTTCCCGACGTGGTGGGGATGCCCTTCCACATCGGTCGAGACGTGGCGGCGGACGTCCACGTGGCGCTGGCGAACCCCGATCCTGACGGGCCCCCGATCGCGTCGCTGGCCTGGCCTGGTCTGTACTACATCGTGCGACAGGACCCCGCTCCGGGCACGTCACTCCACGAGTGGGACTCGGTACGGGTCGATGTTGTCAAGTACGGCGATTAGAACGCAACTGAGCGCGCCTGGAAACGAGAACGACCGTCTCACGGTAAGCGCGGATGGCGGATGTCGGATGGCGGATGTCGGGTGCCGCGGTGTCGGGGCGTCAGGCCACAGGACCGCGGGACCCAGCCGGTCGCGGCTCGGCCGGTTTCGTCTCGGTGGCCCGCGGCTCCCGCGCCGCATACGACACGATCCCGCTGACGGCCACCAGTACCAGCACCACGAGCAGCGAGTTCAGGATTCCCACCTGCTCCGCGAGGAAGCCGATGAGCGGCGGGCCGACCAGAAACGCGAAGTAGCCGATCGTGGCGACCGCGCTCACCCGGGCGGCCGCGGTGCGGGGGTCGTCGGCGGCGGCGGACATCCCCACGGGGAACCCCAGTGCGGAGCCGAGGCCCCAGAGCACCGAACCGACGATCGCGACGCCCGGGGTGGGGCCGAAGATCACGATGAGCAGTCCCACGGCGGCCAGCGCGGCAGACCCGCGCAGCACGGGAACCCGCCCAAACCGGTCGAGCAGGCGCACCCCGAGCAGGCGCCCGACCGTCATCGCCGTCACAAAAACCCCGAACACGACCGCGCCCGTCGCGTTGGAGACGCCGTGACCGTCGACCATCGCGAGGCCCAGCCAGTCGTTCGCGGAACCCTCGGCGAAGGCCATCCCCAGGATGATCAGCCCGATCAGGATGGTGCGGGGGTCCCGCCAGATGCTCAGCCGCCCGCGCCAGGTCTTGGAATGGTCGTCGACCGGGATCGGCTCTTCGCCGTCGGCAACCAGGTGCTCGCTGCGGAGCGAGCGCACGGCCACCAAAACCGCCACGACGATCAGCACCGAGATCGCGATCATGTGCACCGCGATGGGCAGGTCGAGAAACTCGGCGAGGGCGCCGAGGGCCGCGCCGACGATCGTGCCGAAGCTGAAGAAGGCGTGGAAGATCGGCATCGTCGCGCGGCCGAGCAGGCGCTCGTTGGCCGCGCCCGACACGTTCATCGCGACATCCGTCATGCCGGTGCAGATGCCAAAAAGCGCGAGCCCGGCAAAGATCACCGCAAAGCTCGGCCCGAAGGTGGCGCCGAGGCCCGCGACACTCAGCCCGATGCCCGCGCCAAGGAGCAGCCAGGTCATGGTGGTGCGCGTTCCGAACCGGGCGATCACGTGGCTGGAGGCGAGCAGCCCGACGATCGATCCGGCCGCGATGCCGAAGATGAGCACACCCATTTGCTCGAGCGACACCCCGAGGGCGTCGCGCACCGCGGGAACCCGGGCCACCCAGCTGGCCAGTCCGAGGCCGCAAAGGGCGAAGATCACAAACAGGGCGTTGCGCCAGGCGATCACGGCGGCGCGGTCGAGTGGCTCGGACGGTGCGGCGGACGCGGACGACTGTGCCATGAAAATCCTTGTCTGTGACGCGGAGGGCGGGCCGAGCGGCATCCACCTCACGCCTTCTTCTTTCAAGCTTAGAGGGGGCGGATGTCGCGGGCTCAGGCCCCGGTCACAATCCACGTGTCGCCCCGCGCGCGAAGACCGAGGGTGAGGCCGCGCGCGCCGATGTACCCGATGCCGAACGCCAGCCAGAGCCAGGGCAACCCCGCGCCCAGCGAGGACACCGTCCACAGCATCGGAAGGTAGATCGCCAGCGCGACGAGCCCGGCCACCGCGAGGTAGCGGGCGTCGCCGGCGCCGATGAGCACCCCGTCGAGCACAAAAACGAACCCGGCCAGGGGGATGCCGAGCGCCATGACGAGCACGGTGGGCGTCAGCTGCGCGGTGACCTCGGGGTCGCCGGTGAAGACCGGTCCGAGTAGCCAGGCCAGCGGAACCAGAACCACCCCGATCGCCGCCCCCAGCACGATGCCGAGCTCGACGAGCCTGCGGGTAATCGCCTTCACCCGCTGCTCCTGCGAGGCGCCGAGACCGTGCCCGATCATGGACTGCCCGGCGATGGCAAGGGCGTCAAGCATAAACGCGATGGTCGAAAAGATCGTCAGGGCGATCTGCAGGGCGGCGAGCGACGACACCCCGAGAGAGGTGCCCACCACGACGGTCGACAGCATGGCCGCGCGCAGACTCGCGGTGCGTACGAGCAGCCAGCCGCCGGATGCCGCGGCGCCCGTCACCCCACGGAGCCCGGGTGACAGCGACGCACCGGTGGCCCGCGCCGCGCGGATCGCCATAACGACGTACACCGCCGCCATCGACCACTGGGCGACGACCGTTCCCGCGGCGGACCCGGCGATTCCCCAGCCGAACCCGTAGATGAACACCGCGTTCAGTGCGGCGTTCGCGGCGAAGCCGGCCACCGCGATCACCAGGGGAGTGCGGGTGTCCTGGAGACCGCGCAGCAAGCCGGTGGCGGCGATGACGAGCAGCATTCCCGGCATCCCCCACAAAGAAATGGAGAGGTAGGTGGTACCGGCGGCGGTGACCTCGGGGGTAGAACCGAACGCGGCCACGAGCGGCCCGGCCAGCGGCAGGCCCACCACGAGCAGCAGCACACCGAGCAGCAGGGCGAGCCACATGCCATCGATTCCCGCCCGGATCGCGCCGGCGCGATTGCCCGAACCTAGCGCGCGGGCGACGGCGGGTGTGGTGGCGTAGGCCAGAAAGATCAGCAGCCCGACGACGGTCTGCAGCACCGTGCTGGCGATGCCCAGGCCGCCGAGCGCGTCGGCGCCGAGGTGGCCCACCAGCGCGGTGTCGGTGAGCAGAAACAGCGGTTCAGCGACGAGAGCGCCGAGCGCTGGCACCGCGAGCCGCGCGATGTCGCGGTCGAGCGGGGAACGGCGGGGCAAGACCCGGTGCATGAGCGACACGATGAGGGAACTCTATCGAAGACGTCCTTCGTCTGTCGGTGGTCGTCTGTCGGTGGTCGGGTGTTCGGTGGTCGGGTGTTGCGCGAACCCGCGCAACCGGGCTGCGCACAGAGCGCGCTGCATATAGTGGGGAACATGAGCGATTCGACACCCCTTTCCTCCGGCATTCACATCGACGAACTCGACCCGGCGGTTCGCCCGCAGGATGACCTGTTCCGGCACGTGAACGGCAAGTGGATCGAGCGCGCGGAGATTCCGTCGGACAAGGCGCGCTACGGCTCGTTCTATCTGCTGGCCGAGGAGGCCGAGCGCAACGTGCGCGCCATCATCGAAGAGGCGCAGGACGCTGAGCCCGGAACCGAGGCTCGCAAGATCGGTGACCTGTACTCCAGCTACATGGACGAGGCGCGCATCGAGGAGCTCGGCGCCGCGCCACTGCAGCCCCTCCTCGCCGAGGTTGCTGCGGTCGACTCCATCGCGTCGCTGCTGCAGACGCTCGGACGATTCGAGCGCGGCGGCACGAGCGGATTCTTCCAGCTCTTCGTCGACAACGACCCGGGGAACCCCGAGCGGTACCTTGTGTTCCTCGAGCAGGCCGGGCTGGGCCTGCCCGACGAGTCGTACTACCGCGAAGAGAAGTTTGCCGACATCCGTGCCTCCTACGTCAAGTACCTCGAGAAGATCCTGACCCTGGCCGGGCTCAGCGACGCGGGCGCGCGCGCCGGGCGCATCTTCGCGCTCGAGAGCGAGCTCGCCTCCCACCACTGGGACAACGTTCGCACCCGCGACAGCGAGGCCAGCTACAACCTGAAGAGCTGGGTCGAACTGGCCGAACTCGCCGGAAAGGTCGACCTCGACACCTGGCTGACCGCGATAGACGTGCCGGCGAACTCGCTCGACGAGGTCGTCGTGCGTCAGCCCAGCTTCGTCACCGCGCTGGAGTCTGTGCTGCAGGAGTCGCGCCTGGAGTCCTGGCGGGACTGGCTGTCCTGGCAGGTCATCCGGTCCAACGCCTCGTATCTCAGCACCGAATTTGTCGAGGCGAACTTCGACTTCTACGGCCGCACTCTCAGCGGCACGCCCGAGTTGCGCGCACGCTGGAAGCGTGGCGTCTCGTTGGTCGAAGGGTCGCTCGGCGAGGCGGTCGGTCGCGTGTACGTCGAGCGCCACTTCCGCCCGGAGGCAAAGTCGGAGATGGACGAGCTCGTGGGCAACCTCATCGAGGCCTACCGCCAGAGCATCACCACCCTCGACTGGATGACGCCCGCGACGCGGGACCGCGCCATTGAGAAGCTCGACAAGTTCACGCCGAAGATCGGGTACCCGGTCAAATGGCGCGACTACAGCTCGCTGGAGATCGTGCCCGGCGACCTGCTCGCCAACGCCCGCGCCACGAACGAGTTCGACTTCCAGCGCGAGCTCGGCAAGATCGGCAAGCCGCTCGACCGCGACGAGTGGTTCATGACCCCGCAGACGATCAACGCGTACTACAACCCGGGCTTCAACGAGATTGTCTTTCCTGCGGCGATTCTGCAGTTCCCCTTCTTCGATGAGACCCGGGACGCGGCATCCAACTATGGAGCCATCGGCGCCGTTATCGGCCACGAGATCGGCCACGGCTTCGACGACCAGGGCGCCAAGTATGACGGGGATGGCCGCCTCCTCGACTGGTGGTCAGCAGAGGACAAGGCGGCGTTCGAGACGCGCACCGCATCCCTGATCGAGCAGTACAACGCCCTGGCGCCGCGCCAGGTTCCCGAGCACCACGTCAATGGGGCGCTCACAATCGGTGAGAACATCGGCGACCTCGGCGGCCTCGCGATCGCGTGGAAGGCCTACACGATCTTCCTCGACGGTGCCGAGTCGCCGGTCATCGACGGCCTGACCGGCGCGCAGCGGTTCTTCCTCTCCTGGGCGCAGGCCTGGCAGCTCAAGGCGCGCGATGCGGAGGTCGTTCGGCTGCTGTCGATTGACCCCCACTCGCCGAACGAGTTTCGGTGCAACCAGATCGTGCGCAACATCGATGACTTCTATGCTGCGTTCGGGGTGACCGAGTCCGACGCGCTGTGGCTCGACCCGGAGGAGCGCGTCACTATCTGGTGACCGCTCGCGGCGGCCGTGCGGTTCGCGCGGGGCAGCCGTGCGGCTCGCTCCGGGCTTGCCCCGGGTTCGCCGCGTCCGCCGGGACCGCTCCCACAAGGGGCTTGCCCCCCAAAGTGAGGGCATGTTAGCTTGACCGCGCACCTGGGATGTGAGTGACCCGAACACTCGTCCGACCCGACAGTGTGCGCGCGAAAGGGTGATGCCCGGCTTTGCCGTTGTGGACCCGTCGCGCCCCGAGGACGCCTCCGCAACGATCCGTCAGACCTCCTATCCAAGAGTGTCCTGTCGACGGTTTTTGTGAATCCTTTGTCAGACGCCGCCCAGGCGGCGTACTCCGGCGAGCCCCGAAGCCGTCGGATTTCGCATACCCGAGGAGAACCCGTCCCATGAAAAAGATAATTGCCGGTCTGACGACCGCGCTGCTGGCCTCCGGGTTCGCAGTCGCGGCCGGCATCGCGCCCGCCAGCGCGCAGACCCCCTCTGTCAGCGGCACTGCCGCGTGTCAGGTTGATGGCACCTACACGGTCACCTGGAACTACGTCGTCTCCAATGTGCCCGACGGCGTCACCGCGACCGCGTCCGTCGCGGCGTCGAGCCCCGCCGGAACCGTCAGCGGTGGCGGAACCACCACCACCGGCTCCACCTTCACCCAGTCCGGAGTGCCGGGCACCGCGCCCTCGGCTTCGGTGACGATCAGCACGCTCTGGAGCGACGGGCTAGCCGAGTCGACACCGGCATCGGTGCCGCTGGCCGACGGGTGTGCAGTGGTTCCCGCTCCGGTTCCCGCTCCGGTGGCTGAGCCCGTGGCTGAGCCGGTTGCTCCCCCTGCGCCTGCCGCGCCGGATGCTGCGGCTCCGGTCCTGGAAGCTCCCGCTGTTGTCACTCCGGCGGACCCCGCGGACCCGGAGGCCCCCGCGAGTTCGGATGCCCCCGCTGCGCCAGCTGCGCCCACCGTCGTGGCGCCGGCTGACCCCGCGACCGATTTGACGACGGCTCCCGTTACCGGGCCCGCCGCCGAAACCGCCGACGAGGCATCCACCGAGTCCGACGCACCACGGAACATCGAAGATGACGGTGCCGACGCCGGGGACAGCGCCGAGGGTGGCCCCGAGTGCATCTCGGACGACGACATCAGCTACGTCTACGACCGCGAAACCAACAGTGGAGCGGTGACCGTCGGTACGAGCGCCGAGGCTCGCGGTTCCTGGTCGTCCGGCGAGCTGTGTGAGCCGCTGTACATCACGGCCACCAGCTGGACGTTTATGGCGAACGACGACATCTGGCCGGTCGCGCTCGACGTCGAAAACCCGCTCGAGGTGATCACCGAGGCGGGCGTCTACGAGTTCGGCGCTCCCGTGGCCTGCGGCAAGGGCATCATCTACGCGTCGCACGAGCCGATCGTGATCACGGAGGAGGTGCTGGAGGGCGTGGAAACTCCGCAGCCCACCTGGCTGGACAAGCTCATTCCGGGATTCGAACCCAGCTACACGTACAACGACGAATACTGTGATGTGGACATCGACCTCGTGGCCGCACTCGCGATTCCGCAGTTCTGCGACCCGGAGGACCCGACCACCCCGTTGGACGGCTCGCTGGTGTTCCTGCTCAACGAAAAGGTGACCTACGCCGTTGACGGTGTCGACGTCACCGAGGAGATCCTCGCGGTCGAGCCCGGCACCTACACCGTGACCGTGACGGCGAACCCCGGATACACCTACCTCGGCGAGACGGAGTGGGAGTTGGTCGTGGAGGCCGCGGAGTGCGACCTTCCCGTGTTCGCGGTCTGGGATGCCAATGCCAGTGCCGTGAGCGAGCAGTGCCCGCCCTCGAGCACCACGCCGACCAGCGGGTACATCACCGTGGTGTTCCCCGAGGGTGCCGAGGATGCGGTGCAGTACTTCCTCGGCGACACCGAGCTGACCTTCTCTCGCACCGAGGTCGAGCCCGGCACCTACACCGTGACGGCTGTGCCGCGGTCTCCCGAGGACGCCATCCTCGGGGATGCCTCGTGGACCCTCACAGTGGGTGACGCGGAATGTGCGCGTCCGCTCGCGCTCGCCGCAACCGGAACCGACGCGGCATCGGGCTTCGGCCTCGGTGCCGGCCTGCTCCTGCTCGGCGGCACCCTGACGCTGATGCGCCGCCGCCGTACCCAGCAGTAGGCGCACGCAGCAGCAGCGTCAGCAGCAGCAGCGTCAAGCGTCAATCAGCGACTGCGCCCATCACTGGCCGCCCCTACCAAAAGCCCGTATCCATCACACGCCGCACCTAGCAACGGCCGAACTGATGACGCACGGAGCAAGCGGTGGGCGTGGCGAGTGGTGGGCGTAGTACGCAACAAATAGATAGGTAGCGGGATGCCTCGTCCGGCCGATTCGGTTGGACAAGACATCCCGCTTCGCTGTATCGCTTCGCCGTTCAGCAGTCGAGGGCCGTCCTCGCCGACAGGACTGCAGTAGTGGGTCAGGCTCACCGACAGGACAGGAATCGTGGGTCAGGCTCACCGACAGGACAGGAGTCGATCCGGGCCCTAGCCGACAGGACTGCAATCGACGAAATTTCGCGAAATCCGGCCCAGAACTGCCCAGTCGATGCGGCCGAGAGAGCCCTAGGTGGGGTCGAACGTCGGCAACTGTCCGCTCGGCCTGGTTGGGCGGCGAGTCTGGACGAGGTCGCAAGTAGGCTGCCGAAAACTGCCGGGCAACCGAAGGTTTGGTGCCGCGAGCCGTGCTGCCGTCGGCCAGGATCCTCGGCGTGGCTGGCAGTTAGGCGCTGGCGCGGGGCGCGTCGAGATCGCCGACCGCGCCGGACGCCCGCAGCTCGACCGCATCTGACGCGCGCAGCTCGACCGCGTCCGCCGCGCGCAGTTCGACGGCGCCGGCCGCACGCACGTTGTACAGCGCGTCGAGTCCGTCGACGAAGTCGTTGGCGCGGCCTTCCTTGGCCAGTTCGCGCGCACGAGCCGAAGGCCCGTGCAGGAAAACGCCCGCGAGGTGGCGGAGGGCAGCTTCGGTCTCGTCGCCGGCACCGCGCGAGCGTGCCCGAACGATCTCCGCGTCGAGGATGTCGAAGATGTGCGACCGCAGCGCGACGATAGCGGGCTCCACGCTGTGGTCGGCGGTGAACCCGGCGGCGGCTTCGCCGACGAGGGCGCGAGCGTCGGCCGCGGCGGTGAGGTCTTCGATAGGCGCGTGCAGGCTGATCGTCTCGAGGTCGAGCAGCTCGATGCCGGGCAGGGTCGCGACGGCGGGATCGACGTTGCGGGGCAGACCGAGGTCGATGATCAGGCGGCGGCTGGAGTTCGGGATGGCCTTCGGCTCGATCGCGAGGTAGGCGGTGCAGGTGATGACGATGTCGCTGGCGCCGATGGCATCGGGCAGCGAGGTGCTGGCGACCAGGCCGTACTTCGTTGCGAACGCCGCGGCGCGGCCGGAGGGCGAGAACACCGTGAGGTTTTCCACACCGCGGTCGCGCAGTGCGGTGACGGTGGTGGCGGCGTATTGGCCGGTTCCGACGATGAGCACGCGGGCCTCGGCCCAATCGGTGACGCGGCTCGACGCGAGCTCGAGGCCGAGGCGCACCAGGGAACGGCCGGCCCCGCCGAGTGCGGTGCGTGACTTCACCCCGCGGCTGGTCTGGGTGGCCTTCTGGAACAGACGCTCGAGCGCCGAAGACGTGGTGCCGACCTCGCGGGCGCGCTGCAGCGCACGTCGCACCTGGCCGGAAATCTCATCCTCGCCGACGACGACGGATTCGAGGCCGCTCGAGACTGAGAACAGGTGCTGGGCGACCGCGTCGCCGTGCAGGATCGTGACGGCATCGCGGAGGGCGGCAGGATCGGTTCCGCTGGCAAGGCTCATGGCTTCCACCGCGCGGTCGGTCGCGGCCGTTCCGTCGGCGTCGGGAACGTCGAGGTAGGCCTCGAACCGGTTGCAGGTGGCGAGCACCACGGCACCGCTCACCAGTTCGCTGCCCTCAACCAGACCTTTGGCCGCGTCGGGCGCGCCGAAAGACAGCTTCTCAAGCAAATCGAAGCTGGTATTTCGGTGGTTGGCAGTCAGACACAGGAGCACTCTCTAATGTTAACCGTGTGCCACTGCCTATGAATCATCCGCTCGTTGACGGCCGAACCACCAATTCCGCGCTCATCCGCGCCTATCGGGGCGACCGGCCGGAGCAACTCCCGGTCTGGTTCATGCGCCAGGCCGGCCGATCCCTGCCGGAATACCGGGATTTGCGCGTCGGAACGGCCATGCTCGACGCCTGCCTCACCCCCGAGCTGGCGAGCGAGATCACGCTGCAACCGGTTCGCCGGCACGGTGTGGACGCCGCGATCTTCTTCAGCGACATCGTAATTCCCGTGAAACTCGCAGGTGTCAGCGTCGAGATCGTCCCCGGGCGCGGGCCGGTCCTCGAACATCCCATTCGGACGGCGGCGGATGTCGCGGCGCTTCGACCGCTGGAGCCCGACGCCCTCGCCCCCATCATCGAGGGTGTGCAACGCACCGTCGCTGAGCTCGGGTCTACTCCCCTGATCGGTTTCGCTGGCGCTCCCTTTACCCTCGCGTCCTACCTCGTCGAAGGCGGACCGTCGAAGGACCAGCTGCGCGCCCGCACGCTCATGTACTCCGATCCGCAGACCTGGGCGGTGCTGCTCAACTGGTGCGCGGATGTCACCGGAGCGTTCCTCCGCGCCCAGATTGACGCGGGCGCCTCGGCGGCGCAACTCTTTGACTCCTGGGTGGGCTCGCTGAGCGAGGTCAACTATCTCAAGCGCGTGGCGCCACACTCCAAGCGGGCCCTCTCGGCGCTGCGCGGTGTCGACGTGCCCAAGGTGCACTTCGGAGTCGGGTCGGGTGAGGTGCTGCACGCGATGCACGGCATCGGCGCCGACGTGATGGGCGTCGACTGGCGCATTCCGCTGGACGAGGCCAACCGCCGCCTGGGCGGGGGAGTGCCACTGCAGGGCAACATCGACCCCGCGCTACTGTCTGCTCCGTGGAAGGTGCTCGAAGCGCACGTGCGGGACGTGGTCGATCGTGGCCGCGATGCCCCGGCTCACGTCGTGAACCTCGGCCACGGGGTTCCGCCGGAGACCGACCCGGCCGTGCTCACCCGCATCGTCGAGCTCGTGCACAGCATCCGCTGACCGTGTCTGACTTTGTGGTGGTCGGCGGGGGTGTGGGCGGCCTCGTGGTCGCCCGGCGGCTCGCTCTCGGTGGCGCCAGCGTCACGCTCGTGGAGGCGTCGGACCACCTCGGGGGAACGGTAGCCCGGCACCACCTCGGCGGACTCGACCTCGACGCGGGCGCGGAAAGCTTCGCGGTGCGCGGCGGAACCGTCGCGGCGCTGCTTACCCAGATCGGGCTCGGCGCCGACATCGTGGCGCCCAATCCGGAGGGCGCGTGGCTGCAGCCGAGCACGGGTCACGCCGTGCCGCTGCCCAAGCTCAGCCTGCTGGGAATCCCCGGGGATCCCCGTGCGCCCGACGTGGTCGCGGTCATTGGTGAAGATGGCGCACTCCTTGCGGAGGGCGACGCCCTGCTGCCCGCTGACTATGCCTCGGATGCCACGTCGCTTGGCGACCTCGTGGAACGGAGGATGGGCACCGCGGTTCTCGACAACCTCGTCGCGCCCATCGTGCGCGGGGTGCACTCGATCGATCCGAAAGAGCTGGACATCGACCGTGTGGCCCCGGGGCTGCGCGAGGCGATGCGTCGCACCGGGTCACTGGCCAGCGCGGTACTCGAGCTGCGCGGGTCCGCCCGGGCGGGATCGTCGGTCGCGGGGATCCGCGGCGGGCTGTTTCGGCTCGTGGACGCGCTGGTGGGGGAGCTCGATCGATTGGCCGTCGACATCCGCCTCAACACCCGGGTTATCGCGGTCGAAGCCGGGGCCGTCTCGATTGTTCAGGGCCGCATTGCCGGGCGCGTGGTGGTGGCGGCGCCCGGCCTGCTCGGCACCCCGATCGAGGACGGCCACCGTGCCGTGCTCGCCACCTTGGTGCTCGATGCTCCGGAGCTGGCTGCCGCCCCGCGCGGAACCGGTGTTCTCGTCGCCGCGGGCGCTTCGGGCGTGACCGCACGCGCCGCAACCCACTCGACGGCGAAGTGGCCGTGGCTGGCGGAGGCTGCTGCCGGCCGGGAGGTGGTGCGGCTGTCTTACGGAGCTGAGCTGCCGAACCACGCCGAGCTGGCACGCGCCGACGCTGCCGCACTATTCGGGGTACCGCTCGACCCGCACAGTGTGATTGATTTTGATCTGGTGCAGTGGCGTCGGCCCACGCGCCAGGCACATACGCCGACGGGCATATCCCTCGTGGGGGAAACCGCCTCGGGCACAGGCCTGGCCGCGGTAATTGGCCAAGCTGAAGCGGAGGCACACTCACTCCTTCGAGACTTTCCCCAGTAGGCGGGACTACTGTTGGAACACCATTGACGAATAAACAGGACGGAGAACACCATGAAAGGAAAGATCCTTTTGGTGGTCGGAGTAGGCGTCGGCTATGTGCTGGGAGCCAAGGCCGGACGCGAGCGCTACGAATCGATCAAGCGCCTCACGGATAAGTTCTGGCACAGCAAGAGTGTGCAGAAGCAGGTCCACACCGCAGAAGACTTCGTCAAGGACCAGACGAAGAAGGTCGTGTCCCAGGTGACTGGTGCGTCCAAGTCCCCGCAGCGCAAGAGCTCGACGGCCCGTCCGGCGCCGCGAAACCCCTCGGCTGCGGGATACGCCGCCACGGAGAAGTAGGCGATGGTCGAATCGCCGCCCGTAAAAAGGCGATCACTTTTCCAGCTCGTCGCGGACGTACCCACCCTCGTCCGTGAGCTGGTTATGGGGGAGATTGAACTCCTCAAGACCGAAGTAATCAACAAACTCAAGATCGCCGGCGTTGGCGTTGGACTCATCCTCGGCGCCGTGATCGTGTTGTTCTTCTTTATCGGCGTGTTGCTCACCGCTGCGGTCCTCGGCCTCGCCGTCGTGATGCCGCCGTGGCTTGCCGCGCTCGTCGTCGCCTTTGTGCTGCTGATAGCGGTCGCGATCCTCGCCTGGATCGGCTACCGTGAGCTCAAAAAGGCGATGCCTCCGTTGCCGGAGCTCACCATCAAAAACCTCAAGCGCGACATCAACGCCGTCAAAGGCGTGGGAAAGCGACAGAACCCATGAGTACAAATGACCTCCAGGCACAGGTCGCGGCGACCCGTGCCGACCTGGAAAACACCCTCGACGCGATCGAGGACAAGTTGAACGTTCCGAAGCAGCTCGGCAAGCTGGGCAAGAAGGCGGAGGACTCCTACGAGGAGAACCCCGTGCCCTGGATCATCGGCGCGACCGCGGTAGCGATCTCGGTCGTCGGTGTGGTCGCCTGGGCCCTGTTCAGCGACGACTAAGCGTCAACCTCGGCCGGCAGGCGACGCCATAAGGCGACGTCGGCAGGCGTGGCCGAGCAACGACCAGTAACAGCAAGCACCACCAGTAACGACAGACTGCGCCTGCCTCCCACCTGAGTGGAGTGGCGGGCGCAGTCTGTCGTTATGGTGGTGCCGCTAGACCGTCTTAGGGACGGGACGTGCGGCGCCGGGCGCCCACGAGAACCGCCGCACCGAGTGCCAGCAGCAGCGCCCCAAGCCCAAGCGCGAGTGTCGCTTCTGTGCCCGTCGAAGCCAGGGCGTTGTTCGCCGAGTTGGGGGATGTCGCGGCCGGGGCGACCGCCGCGGGTGCAATGACCAGTCCATCCCAACCGATGAGCGAACCGTCCAGTTTCTGAACCACAACGCGCGTGGTTCCGAGCCTGGCGTCTGCGGGGATGGTGATGACCGCGAACCCTGACGCATCGACGGTGAACGTGCCGAGACGGTTGCCACTGAGCCAGATGGTGACGGTCTCTCCGCCGTGGCCGGGAACGCTGATTCGGACGACCTCACCCGGTGCCGCGCTCATCGGTGCGTCGACGCCGTTGCGCGTCGCGTCGGTGAGCTCGCTGTCGGGGACGGGTGAGCTGGGGGTGCCCGGTGTTTCGGGTGTCGGCTCAGCCGGGGTCTCCGGATCGGTTGGCGTTCCTGGGTCGGTGGGCTCCTCCGGATCCGTCGGGTCGGTCGGATCCGTCGGGTCAACCGGCACCACGGGCGCGGCAACAACGCTCAGGGTGCGAACGGCCGAGTAGTCGACAGCTCCATACGGGTCGGTGGACACGACATACCAACCGTGTTCCCCGACCGGCAGGTCGGCCCAATCCGCAGTCACCATCGTTCCACTCACGACGTCGGTGAAGGCTTCGATCTCGGTGCTGGTGAGGATGTCGGCGGTGAATGAATCCGTTGACAGGGACTTCGTCATCGGGGTGAGTCCGAAGGCCGCGTACGGAACCACAAATTCCTGATGGACGGGCTCAAGCGACGGGTCGTCTGAGTTGAAGTCGTCGAGGTAAGGCGAGTAGGTCCGAACGGTGAACTGCTGCAGAGCATTGTCGAAGTGGAGCAGCCTGAGGTAAGCGAGGCCACCTTCGGGGAGACCCTGGTAGTCAAACAGCATCGAGTAGACGGTGCGATCGGGCAGGCCGTCGCCGGTGTCGTCGAACGAGTCGGTGCGTGTGTAGGCGTCGTGATAGTGGCCGGAGAACACCGTGATGACGTTGGCGTTCGGTGCAACCACCTCGTCCATGATCTGTTGCGGAATCGGGCCGAGGCCACCTGTGGTCAGCATGAACTCATGCAGGTTGATCATGACCTTGCGTTCCGGGTAGGCGCGGATCACCTCGTTCATCCAGGCAATGGCATCGTCAGTCGGTGCCCAGCCCATGTACAACATCACGAAGTCCATCCCACCGGCGGTGATCAGGTCGTAGTGACCGCGATTGTCCTGGAAGTCCCCACCGAACCACTCGTTGGAGTTGTAGCGCTCGGTACCGAAGTACGTGCTGAACTCGGTGAAGTCGGACTCCTGCTGGCCCACATCGTGGTTACCCGCGAGCACGCCGTAGGGGAGCTTCGCGTCGTCGAGCATGGTGTACGCCGATGTCGCATTCAGCCACTGCTGTTCGACGCTGGAGTCGTCCACCACATCGCCGGTGTGGAACATGTACTGGAGATTCAATTCCTCGCGCTGGTCGAGAACAAAGTCATGAATTTCCAGCTGGTGCTCGTAGTACTGCGCGTTGTAGTACTGCGTGTCGGTTTCCCAGGCGAAGGTGAAGTCGTAGTCCGCACGGGCGGTTGCCGCGGCGTTGTAGGGGGTGACTTCGGTGGTGCGGTCAGAGAGGTCTTCGCCCGCAAACCCTTCCGAGTGCTGGATCAACACCGTCAGCACCCCATCGGTCACGTGGCTGGCCGCGGGAACCAAGGCGTCCAGCGTGAAGTCGGTGGCCGCTCCGTCCGTTGTGACGTAGCGATCGACCTCCTCCCAGGCCCCGGTCGTGGAGTTGAGTACGTACATCAGCACCTTGGCGTTGGCGTTAGCCGAGCCGGCCCAGGCCAGTCTCGCCTGGAAGGCAGGATCCGCGTTTGCCGGCACGGTGACGTCAAACATCTCGTACGGGAAGGCCGAGTCTGACGTCGTGGTTGTTGCCAGCCCGTTGGTGCCGGTCATCGCCTCCAGGTCGTCGCCACTCAGCAGCACTCGCGTCGAGCGATCCGTTCCGTCGGCAACCCGTGTTTCTCCCGAGTAGCTCGCGACGCCCGTGTCTGTTGGAGTGAGCGAGAACCCCTCGTTGAAGCTGACGTCGAGCGCATCGCCGTTGGGGTCAGTGACCTCGGCGGAGAGTTCAACATCTCCCTCCTCAACGATCGCGCCGTCGACGGGAGAGATCAGCTCGGTGTTCGGCTGCTCGTCCGGGGTGGTGAAGGTGACCACCGTTGTGGCGGTGTTTCCGAGCGTGTCCGTTGCGATCACGCTGAGCTCGTGGCTTCCGGAGGCAAGCGAGACGGACGAGGTCAGGTACGGCAGTTCGACCGCCCAGCCGTCGAGAGTGGCCAGCACCTCGGCGACGCCCGCGCCGGTGTCCACGGCGCTCGCGTCGATGGTGAACGGTCCGCGGTACTCCGTGCCGTCGTCGACTGAGGTGGTGACCACCGGGGCCGAGTTGTCGACGACCACGGTGCGCGTCAGCACCTCGTCGACACCGTCGGATGTCGCGGTGGCGGTGATCGTGTGGGCACCGTCCACGGCATCCGTGGTGTCCCAGGTCGTCGAGATTGCGGAGAACGCGTCGTTCGGAATGGTGAAGTGGGCGTCGTAGAAGTCGAGCGTGCCGGCGCTGTCACCCATCTTCAGTACGGCATCGGGGTCGGTGTACCCGGTCGGACGGAGAGTGCGTCCGTCCGGCAGCACCAGGCGAAGGTTCTTTATTGTGAAGTCGTCGTTGTTCTCGTTGAGGTCGATTTCGGGAGCCGCCTTGGTCCCCGCCCACACGCTGACGACGAGTTCCTCGCCCTGCGTGATGTACGACAGCGGCACGGCGGTCGTGATCGGCTCATACCCCTCGAAGATGCCGTCCTGGAAGATCGTGAGCACGTCTTCGCCGATACGCACTCCGTTGCGGAAGAAGGTGTTCACCCCGCCGGCGTCGAAGACGAAGTAGGGCGTGTTCTCCAGCGCGAGTGTGGTGTCGCGCTGCTCACCGTCGATGGTCAGATCGAGGGACTCCGGCAGGTTGTTTCCGGCCGCCGAGACGTCGACGACGCCGTTCACCAGCTGACCCTCGGTGACGTTCAACCGCACCGGGGAGGTATCAACGCCCATCAGGGTGAGGCGGCGTACCTCGGTGCTGATTACTCGCGTGCCGTCGGATGCGGTGACGTAGTACTCGTACCAGCGCTTACCGGTCAGATCTGCCGCAACGATCGTGTGGCTGTATCCGTCTGATCCGTCGGTGGCGAGATTGATCGCCTCGTAGTCCGAGTCGGAACTGTTGCGTAGATGGAGCGTCAGTGTCTTCACCTGAGCGTTGTCGGTGGCGTTGATGGCGAACGAGAAGTCGACGGTGGGGTCGATTTCGGCCGCGGTGGAATCGGTGATCACCGGGTCGACTCCGTCCGTGGGCACGATCATCAGGCCGCTGGCAACCTGGTCGGCGGTGACGGAGCCGGGCGAGGCGGCGGACTGACGCAGCAAGTTCTGCTTGGTCTGGTCTGCGGTGGAGTACGCGTACTGAATGCCCTGGTTCGCATTGACATCGTCGACGCCGTTGAGGTTGTAGTACGCACGGTTGAGGCTGAACCCGGTGTTGGTTTCGATTTCGATTCCCCGGGCGCTGCCATTGGCCATTCCCGCGGAGAAGATCTCGATCAGGTCAACCCCAGCAACCAACGTGCTTCCGAATTGCGCGTTGAAGTTCGCTGCGGTGAGCGCATCGTTCTGGCCGTTTTTGATCCACAGCACCAGTGTTTTGCCCGGCGCAATCGTGACATCGCGCGGTGTGCTCGGCCAGGGGGCAGTCTGGCTGTTCGTCAGGTCCGCCAGTGGGTAGAGGTACTTCAGGGTGTAGTCCGAGAAATCAATTGAGGCGGATGTCGCGTTGTAGAGCTCGACAAACTCGTAGCCGTCTGCGGATCCCACGTTGGTGCTGTCGGGGAGAAGCTCGGTTATCTGCAGGGGCGAGGTGACGAGGGTGGGGTCCGGCAGCGGCACGGGAGAGGCGGTGGGTTCCGGCGTCGGCGTCGCGGTGGGGGTCGGCGTTGCCGTCGGGGTAGGCGTTGCGGTGGGTTCCGGCGTCGCCGTCGGGATCGGCGTTGCGGTGGGCTCAGCCGTCGGCGCGGCGGTGGGGGTGGGCTGCGGGCCGACACCGATGACCGCAGGAACGTCGATCGTGCCCGGGGTGGGCGCCGCGAGGGTGGAGAACACCGTCATGCTCTTCGTGGCCGAATCGGCAGGGAAGGCGAAGTTGGCGGTCGTACCGACCGAAACGGAGCCGGTCGGATAGTACGACCATCCGATTGCGGAATTGGTCTGGTCGATCAGGCGGATTCCGCGGTTTCCCGAGTTGGCCAGGCCCGCCTGTCCTGTTGCCCGAATGACCTGGTACTCACCGGCGGCGGGGAACTGCGCCCGGAAATCTGCCACGGTGAACGCCTGGGTGTCCACTGTCGTCGTTTCGTAATCGACCCAGAAAACGGCTGTTTCCCCGGCGGCGATCGAGGTGCCCGCGGGCACGGTGAGGGGAACATCGCGGGCGCGGTCGTCGGAATCGACGTAGGTGTAGGCGAGGCTGACTCCGCCGGCGCCGATTGCTACCGGTGCTGTCGAGGCGTTGTAAATCTCGACAAACTCGAAGTTGTCGTAACCGGTGCTGTCCGCAAGGATCTCCGTGACAATGAGTGACCGCGATCCGACCGGCGTGACGGGCGGCGCGGGTGTGGTGGTCGGCTCCGGGGTAGGAGTAGGAGTCGGGCTGGGGGCGGCCGTTTCGGTCGGCGTCGGCGTCGGAACGGACGGTTGCACGGCGAAGGCCGCGGGGTCAACAATTCCGGGCGTGGGAACCTGCAGTGTTCCGCGAACGGCCAGACTGACCGAATCCGAGGCCGCGGGGGTTTGGAACGTCACGCTGGTATCTGCGCCGACGGACCCGGCGGGGTAGAACGCCCAGCTGACTGATGCGCCCGCTGCGTCGAGTACGCGGATGCCGCGGCCGCCGCCGTTGGCCAGCCCGCCCTGTCCGGAGACCCGAATAACCCGGTGGGAGTCCGTCGAGCCGAAGTGCGCCAGGAAGTCCTCGACGGTGAACGCGGACGTGTCTACCGTAGTGGTCTTGTAGTCGACCCAGAATGTCACTGTTTCGCCAGCGGCGATGCTCGTTCCCGCGGGTACCGTGAGAGGAACATCTCGAGCGCGATCATCCGAGTCCGCGTAGATGTAGCTGAAGCTCACTCCAGCTGCTCCCGTGACGATCGCGGAGTCGGTGGTGTTGAGAACTTCGAAGTACTCGAAGTTGTCGTACCCGACGTTGTCGGCAACGATTTCGCTGACGACCAGCGCCGGAACCGCGGTGACTCCGGGCGCAGGCGCAGCAAGGGGCGCGCCCGCGGCTATCTGTGTCGTCGTCGCCGGCGTCGTTGCCGCGAAGGCCGAACCGGCCGGGATGGTCCCGAGTGCGACGGTGGCTGCGGCGACGAGTGCGACGAGGCGGACGGCGACGGTGCGGGAGGGCAGCAGCGATGAGGGGGGAAGCAGCATGGAGGACATGACTTTCTGGTCAGTGAGCCCTCTGAATCTACGGAAACCGGACGTTTCCTCGGCAACCTACCGGCGAACACTAGGTAACCGACAGGTGTCGCCAAAGTGATCGCTTAGCGGGTGATCGCTGCAAGTTCCGCTCGCGTGGTTGCGCCTACCTTGCGGAGTAGCCGTGCGACGTGAAATTTCACGGTGTTTTCGCTGATCGACAGCTCTTCGGCGATCCTGCGATTGCGGGCGCCGGTCGCAACCCACTGCAGCACTTCCTGCTCCCGCGCGGACAACCCCCAGGCAGTCGCGGCGGCGGCCGAGCTCGCGACCTGCGGGGCGTCGAGCGGGAGCGACACATCCAGCTCGGATCCCCATCCGGCGGTCGCCGCAACCGAAAAGCTGCCCTCGAGGGCAGCCACGCGTGCCGTCAGCTGGCGGAGCGATGGGTCGTCCTCGCTGAGGTCTCCCGGCCCGTCATCGCGGATGTTGATGAGCAGGTTGCTGCCGTCGCAGTCCCATTGCACGCGCACGCGGCCCACGTTCGGTTGCTCGACCAGCGCGAGTACGGCGCCGCGCACGATCGCCCGGCCCGCGTGGGCGACCTCCCCGGGGAGCGCGCGGCCCGACACCGGCGGTTCCACAAATTGCACATCGAGATCGCCGAACCGCACCAGCGGACGCAGGTCATCCCGCAGACGTTCGAACGCGCGTGCCACCGGTTCTTCGCTGAGCACGCGGTCTCGATCGGAGACAGCGCGC
Source organism: Glaciihabitans tibetensis (assembly GCF_003003265.1). Taxonomy (GTDB): domain Bacteria; phylum Actinomycetota; class Actinomycetes; order Actinomycetales; family Microbacteriaceae; genus Glaciihabitans; species Glaciihabitans tibetensis. The sequence goes on along the minus strand of NZ_PVTL01000005.1, from coordinate 62,309 downwards.
AGCTGCACCATGGCTGCGGCGGCGAGATCCGCGGTGACCTGCCGGGCGGCCGCGTCACTCGTGGTGCGTGATCGCAGCACCGCGAGGAGTGATTCCAGCGTCGTCGCGTGTGCCTCGGTCATCTCGGCGATGACGCGGGTGCGTTCGGTGGATGTCGCGCGCGAATCCACGAGGTAGGCAGGAGGAGCGGCACCCACCTGGTGCCGGATGCTCAGAGCCACCAGTTCCCAGGCACTACCGATGGTCGCGACGACGTCGTCGCCCACGGTGTCTTCCGTCAGCACGGGGTCGGTGAGCACAAGCAGTGCGCCGGTGCGCGCCATCCACACCGCCACCTGCCGCGGCGCACCGCCGACGGTCCGCTCGACGGCCCAGAGCGCGGAACCGTCGGTCGGCTGACCCGCACGCACGACGTCGAGCTCGGCGATCGACACCGCCTCGATGATCTGCTTGTCGCCGGCCTTTTTCTGCGGTCGGCCCGTGCAATCCTCGGTAAAGATCACGAGCGCGCCGTGCTCCACCATCGGCGCAAGCACTGCGGAAAACGCGCCCGCGATCTCCAGCAGAGACAGGGACAACACGGCGTGCAGTCCCTCGAGCAGCTCGATCGGGCTGGGACGGGCGCTGGTAGTCATTGCCAAAGCCTACTCATCCGCGCCACGACGCGGCCTGACCTACCCGAATGGGTGGGTGATTCCGTCCTCTCGGCGGGCCGCACGCCCACCCAATGCGACGAATGATGGAGAGATGCCTTCCGCTCCCCGTGCAGCCAATCCCAGTGCAGCCAATCCCAGTGCAGCCAATCCCAGCGCAGCCGCTCCCAGCGCAGCTACTCCCAGTGTCGCCGACTCCCTCCGGATCTTTTCGGGGGAGACCGCGCGCATCGTCGAGTCCTTTACAGGAGCGGATGCCGCGGCCGCGCTCGACGCCGCCGCCCAGCACATCGGCTCGGCTCCCCGCGTGTTCCTGCTCGGGGCGGGCCGTTCGGGCCTTGCGCTGCAGATGACCGCGATGCGCCTGATGCACCTCGGGCTCACCGTTCACGTTGTGGGCGAGGTGACCACGCCCGCCATCGCCCGTGGGGACGTGCTGGTTGCCGCAAGTGGTTCGGGCGCTACCGCCGGAATCCTGCGCTCGGCGCAGACCGCCGTAGACGTCGGTGCCACCATCGTGTGCCTCACCACCGACCCGCAGTCCGCGCTCGCCGAGCTCGCCGCCGTGACCGTGGTGGTGCCCGCTGCCCAGAAACAGGACCACGGCGGCACGCTATCGGTGCAGTACGCCGGCGGGCTGTTCGAGCAGGCGGTCGTGCTGATCGGCGACGCCATATTTCACTCGCTCTGGAAAGCGTCGGGAGCTTCGGCAGACGAGCTCTGGCCGCGGCACGCAAACCTCGAGTAATCGCGAGGGTGAGCACCGAGACATCCGCTCTCGCCCAAAAAACCCACGATCTACATGACTCACACGACCTACATGCCTCACACGAATCATCACGAACACGAAGGAACACAATGAAGCTTCAGGTAGCAATGGACGTTCTGACCACCGCCGACGCTCTCGCCCTCGCGGCGAAGGTTGCCCCGCACGTCGACATCATCGAGCTCGGCACCCCGCTGATCAAGGCTGCCGGCCTGAGCGCCGTCACCGCCATCAAGGAGGCGCACCCCGACAAGATCGTGTTCGCCGACCTCAAGACGATGGACGCCGGCGAGCTCGAGGCCGACATCGCGTTCAAGGCGGGCGCTGACCTGGTCACCGTTCTCGGTGTTGCGGGCGACAGCACCATCTCCGGAGCGATCGCGGCAGGCAAGGCCCACGGCAAGGGCGTCGTCGTCGACCTCATCGGTGTTGCCGACAAGGTGACCCGCGCCCGCGAGGTCGTCGCCCTCGGCGCCGAGTTCGTTGAGATGCACGCCGGGCTGGACGAGCAGGCGGAGGAGGGCTTCACGTTCCAGACGCTGCTCTCCGACGGCGAGACCTCCGGCGTCGACTTCTCCGTCGCCGGCGGCGTGAACATCAGCACCATCGCCTCCGTGCAGTCGGCCGGCGCCACCGTTGCGGTCGCCGGTGGAGCGATCTACAGCGCGAGCGACCCCGCGGCAGCTGCCGCAGAGCTCCGCGCCGCGATCGTCTAACAGAGGCGGCGCTTCCGCACCACCCGACCACGCTTGAGGTACCCCGCAACCCGCTCCGCGGATGGTTGCGGGGTGCCTCATTCGGCGTAGTGAGAGACATTCGGCTACCTCCCAGCCCCAAAGGGGTGCGTGAATTAGATTTACTCCGCGCGGCGAGGGAGAATAGAGGTCATGAACACCAGCGCTGAACCGCGCGCCGAAGCTGCCCCAACTGCCGTTCTGGGTTATACCCTCTGGGCAGTCCTTCGTCGTGACCCTGCACACTCCTCCGCGTCGCTCACCACCGACGACCTCCAGGCACCCCACCACAACGGCCAGGTGCACGACGCCACCGCCGCCGACCCGAGCACCCACGACCTCGATGCGGCGATCGTCGAGATCGCGGCCGCCGGGGTAACCATCCGTGGCTTCTACGACGTGTCGTCGATGCGCGCCGACGCGGATCTGATGATTTGGCTGCACGGAGAGAACCCGGAGAAGGTGCAATGGGCGTTGCGGGAGCTGCGCCGCACCACGCTGCTGCGCCCGCTGATTCCCACGTGGAACGCCATGGGGGTTCACCGCGACGCGGAGTTCACCAGCAACCACCTCCCCGCGTTTATGCGCGGTAAGGAGCCTGAGGCGTGGCTCTGCGTCTACCCCTTCGTGCGCAGCTACGACTGGTACCTGCTGCCCGAGGCCGACCGCCGGCAGATGCTCGCCGACCATGGCCGCCAGGGTGCAGCGTTCCGCCAGGTGCTCGCGAACACGGTCGCCTCATTCGCGCTCGGCGACTACGAGTGGATCCTGGGCCTCGAGGCACCCGAGCTGGTTGACCTGGTCGACCTCATGCGCGACCTGCGCCAAACCGAAGCACGTCGTCACGTGCGCGAAGAAGTCCCCTTCTATACCGGCCGGCGCATCGCCGTCACGGAGATTGCAGAGGTCCTGCGATGACTATCACCAACGGTCTTGTTGCCGGTGCCACCCCGGCGGCTGCCAGCGGCCCCGAGCACGTCGAGGAAGCGGTCGCCTACGACGCCATCCTGCTGACCAGCTTCGGCGGACCGGAAGGCCAGGACGACGTCATTCCGTTCCTGCGCAACGTCACCGGCGGCCGCGGAATTCCCGAGGAGCGCCTCGAAGAGGTGGCCCACCACTACCGTGCATTCGGCGGCATCAGCCCGATCAACGCCCAGAACCGCGCGCTGAAGGCCGCCCTCGAGGAGGAGCTCGCCCAGCGCGGCATCGACCTTCCCGTGCTGTGGGGTAACCGAAACTGGGCCCCGTACACGCGCGAGGCCGTCGCCGAAGCGCACGAGCGCGGCTTCACCAAGCTCCTCGCGATCGGCACCAGTGCATACAGCTCGTACTCCAGCTGCCGCCAGTACCGCGAGGACTACGCGAACGCACTCGACGCCACCGGCCTCGCGGGCGTCATCCAGATCGACAAGGTGCGCCAGTTCTTCGACCACCCCGGCTTTGTCACCCCCTTCATCGACGGTGTCATTCAGGGACTTGCGGATGCCGCGGCCGCCGGTTTCACCCCGGCCGAGACCCACGTGCTCTTCTCGACGCACAGCATCCCCTCCACCGACGCCGCCAAGAGTGGCCCGGCCTCGCGTAACTTCGGACCGGGCGGCGCCTACGAGGCCCAGCACCTGGCCGTCGCCGAAGTTGTGATGGACGCCGCAGAGACCGCGGCGCCCTGGTCGCTCGTGTACCAGTCGCGCTCGGGCCCGCCCAGCATGCCGTGGCTCGAGCCCGACATCAGCGATGCCATGCGCGACCTCGCCGCTGCCGGCACCAAGGCGTTCGTCATTGTGCCGCTCGGCTTTGTCAGCGACCACATGGAGGTCAAGTGGGACCTCGACACCGAGGCCATGGAGACCGCCGAAGAACTCGGCGCCTTCGCGGTGCGGGTTCCTACCCCCGGCATCCACCCTGCCTACGTCAGCGGGCTGATCGACCTCGTGCTGGAACGCGTCCAGGGAACCCCCACGGCCGAACGACCGGCGCTGACCGACCTCGGACCCTGGTACGACGTCTGTCGCTCGGGGTGCTGCGAGAACGTGCGGCTCGGGTTCAAACCCGCGCTCGCGGGATTGGCCCCATGACCCTGTCCGACCCAGCACCATCCACCCGGGTGGGCACCACGGGCACCGGTCCGATCCGGATCGGCACCCGGGGCAGTGCCCTAGCGCTCGCCCAAACCGGATCGGTCGGTCGCGCCCTGACGGCGCGCTCCGGCGTGCCGGTCGAGCTCGTACCCATCAGCACCGAGGGCGACCGCTCGAAGGAATCGCTCGCGAGCCTCGGTGGCACGGGTGTATTCGCGAGCGCGCTGCGGGATGCGCTGCTCGCGGGGCAGTGCGACGCCATCGTGCACTCCCTGAAAGACCTGCCCACCGCGCCGCATCCCGGTCTCGTGATCGCCGCAATCCCGCGCCGAGAAGACGCGCGTGATGCTCTCTGCGCGCGCGACGGACTCACGCTCGACACGCTCCCCGAGGGCTCCCGCGTCGGCACCGGTTCTCCGCGCCGGCAGGCCCAGCTCCGCGCCCTTCGGCCCGACCTTGAGGTCGTCGACATCCGCGGCAACATCGACACGCGTCTCGGCCGGGTCGGCGTCGACCTCGACGCCGTCATCCTCGCCGCTGCGGGACTCACCCGCCTGGGTCGCCTCGGCGCGATCACCGAGTACCTCGGAATCAGTGGCTGGCCGACCGCCCCCGGGCAGGGCGCCCTCGCGATCGAGGTGCGTGCCGGCGACGAGAAGCTGGTCGCCGGTCTCGACCACCGCCCCACCCGCGTGGTGGTGGAAGCCGAACGCCACGTCCTCGCCCTGCTCGAGGCGGGTTGCGCTGCCCCGATTGGCGCAAATGCCCTGATCGAGGAGGGAATGCTGTTCCTTTCTGCCCGGGTCTACAAAATAGACGGGTCCGAGAGCCTCACCAGCTCCCATGCCCTGTATGTTTCGGATGTGACGAAGCCCTCCCTTGACGTAGCCAGCCGGGTCGCCCGCGAGCTTCTGGATGATGGCGCCGCAACGCTCGCGCCCCTCGGGGGAGCGCTGTGACCGCGAAGACCCCCGCCTCCGCCACCAAACCACTCGCCGGCTGGCGCGTACTCGTGCCCCGCGGCGGCAAGTGGGGCGACGGCGTCGCCGCCACCCTGCGCAGCTTCGGCGGCGTGCCGGTGATCGCGCCCATGATCAACTTTGCCTCGGCGGACGACGCCCCGGCCCTCGAACTTGCCCTTACCGAGCTGCAGCACGGCGGCTTCGACTGGCTGGTCGTCACGAGCGCCACAACGGTCGACGTGTTGATGAGCCAGCGCGTAAAAATTCCCGCGTCCACAAAGATCGCCGCGGTCGGCGAGACCACCGGCGCCGCGCTCACCCTCGCCGGCTATCAGGTCGACTACGTCCCCGACGCCGACAACTCCGCGCGCGGGCTGGTGAAGGAATGGCCCCGCACAGAAATCACGGGTCGCGTCCTCATCCCGCAGTCCGACATCGCGGACCCCACCCTCGTCAGTGCCCTCAGCGACCTCGGGCTCGACGTGCAATTCGTTGCCGCCTACCGCACGGTCGGGGTGCCCGTAACAGAATCCATTCGAGCGGATGTCGCCTCCGGGCGGATCCGGGCGATCCTGGTCACCTCGGGCAGCGTCGCGCGCCAGATCGCGCTGCAACTCGGGCCGCTTCCCGAGCAGACCGCCGTCGCCTGCATCGGACCACGCACCGCGTTCGACGCGCGCGCGGCCGGGTTGTCGGTGCACATCATCGCCGAGTTCCGGGCCGCGGACTCGCTGGTTGAAGCGCTCGCCGAGTATGCCCAGAGCGCGGATGTCGGGGGCCGCAGCCCCCTCGACACCGCCCAGATCGACGCCGCCCACATCGACGCGGCGCGCGGAACTGCTCCCTTCGACGCCGCCGCGCATAGTGACACCACGCACACTGACACCACGCACAGCGACACCACACATCGCGCCGCGCCACACAGTGACACCACACACGGCGCTGCCCCACGGAGTGACACCACACACAGCGACACCGCAACGAACGACCGTGCCCCGGAGGCCTGATTTTGTCTGACCCGCTCCACCCCGTCATCCGTCCCCGACGGTTGCGTTCCACCCCGGCGATGCGACGCCTCGTCGTCGAGACCCGAGTGCACCCCGCAGACCTGGTTCTGCCGATGTTCATCCGCGAGGGCATCACCGAACCCGTGAACATCGCGTCGATGCCCGGCGTTCAACACCACAGCCTCGACAGCTTCGAACGCGCACTGGTCGAAGCCGCCGAAGCCGGAATCGGGGGAGTGATGCTGTTCGGAGTCCCCGAGCAGAAGGACGCCGTCGGCTCGGGCGCGATCGACCCCGAGGGCATCCTCAACGTCGCGACACGCATCGCGGCGTCCGCGGTCGGCGACGCGCTCGTGGTGCAGACCGACCTGTGCCTGGACGAGTTCACCGACCACGGCCACTGCGGAGTGTTGGACGCCGCCGGACGGGTCGACAACGACGCCTCCCTGCTGGTCTATCGCGACATGGCCCTGGCGCAGGCCGCCGCCGGATCCCAGCTGGTGAGCCTCAGCGGGATGATGGACGGCCAGGTGGCCGCCGTGCGCGACGTACTCGACGCCAACGGGTACACCGATACCGCCGTGCTCGCCTACGCAGCCAAGTATGCGTCCGCGTTCTACGGCCCGTTCCGCGACGCGGTGAACTCGTCGCTGGTCGGCGACCGCCGCAGCTACCAGATCGAACCCGCGAACCGGCGGGAGGGGCTCCGCGAGGTGGAGCTCGATATCGCCGAGGGCGCAGACGTCATCATGGTCAAGCCAGCGATGAGCTATCTTGACGTTCTCGCAGAGACCGCCGCGATCAGCCCGGTGCCGGTGTGGGCGTATCAGGTGAGCGGCGAATACGCCATGATCCAGGCCGCCGCGGCCAACGGCTGGATCGACCGGGACCGTGCCATCGCGGAGAGCATCGTCAGCATCCGCCGAGCCGGAGCGGACGTGGTGCTCAGCTACTTCGCCGTCGAGTTCGCGCAAATGCTGCAGTCAGAAAAACCCCTGCGCACGCCCACCCGCGGTCGCAAGGGCGGACGGAGAGCCAAATGAACGCCAGCGCCAATGACACCCAGTTCGCTCGTGCCCGGCAGTCCATTCCGGGTGGCGTGAACTCACCGGTGAGGGCGTTCGGCTCCGTCGGCGGAACCCCCCGCTTTATGGTCTCCGCGCAGGGCGCCTACGTCACCGACGTTGAGGGTCACCGCTACGCCGACCTCGTCAACTCGTGGGGCCCCGCCATCCTGGGGCACGCCCACCCCGCCGTGGTCGCCGCCGTGCAGGAAGCCGCCGCTCGCGGCCTCTCCTTCGGCGCCTCCACCCCCGGCGAGACCGAACTCGCGGAGCTGGTGCGCGGCCGGGTGAACAACCACGGTCGCGAAGGGCTCGGCAGTGGCGGACCCGGAGGCGTTGGACTCGGAGGCGGCGTTCGAAGCGACGGCGCTGTCGGCCTCCCGAAAGAAACTCGCAACCCCGTCGAGAAGATCCGCCTCGTCTCCACCGGCACCGAGGCCACGATGACCGCGATCCGGCTGGCCCGCGGCTTCACCGGGCGTGAGCTGCTGATCAAGTTCGCCGGCCACTACCACGGCCACTCCGACGCCCTGCTGGCCGAGGCCGGCTCGGGACTCGCGACTTTGGCGATGCCCGGATCTGCCGGCGTCACCGCGGCAACCGCCGCGCAGACCCTCGTGCTGCCCTACAACGACCTCGACGCGGTACGCCTGGCGTTCGAGGAGCACGGACACAACGTGGCGGCGATCATCGTCGAGGCCGCCGCCGCCAACATGGGCGTTGTCGCTCCGGCGCGCGGCTTCAACCGCGCGCTCTCCCAGATAGCTCATGAGTTTGGTGCCCTGCTGATCATCGACGAGGTGCTCACCGGATTCCGAGTGGGTCCCGCCGGCTGGTGGGGCCTGGAATCGTCGCTGGTGGTGCCGGACGGCGGCGGCTGGGAACCTGACCTGATCACCTACGGCAAGGTCATCGGTGGAGGCCTACCCCTGGCCGCCCTCGGCGGTCGTGCCGATGTGATGGACTTCCTCGCCCCCCTCGGTCCGGTGTACCAGGCCGGCACGCTCAGCGGCAATCCCGTGGCCGTGGCCGCGGGAATCGCGACCCTGCGCGCGGCCGACCGCTCGGTCTATGACCGGCTCGACGCCACCGCGGACACGATCGCATCCGAGGTCTCCGCCGCGCTGTCGACGGAGGGCGTGGAGCACGTGGTCCAGCGGGCGGGAAACCTCTTCTCGTTCGCGTTCACCGCCGAGCCCCCGCGCACCTACGACCAGGTGCGTGCGCAGCAGGCGTTCCGGTATCCGCCGTTCTTCCACGCGATGCTCGACGCGGGAGTGTCCCTGCCGCCGTCAGTCTTCGAGGCGTGGTTCGTGTCGGCGGCCCACAACGGCGAGTCGCTCGGGCAGATCGTCGCTGCGCTTCCCGCCGCGGCGAAGGCCGCGGCCGCCGCGTCCGCGCCGTAACCGCCGGGGCCACCACGCGGGGCCACCACGCGGGGTCGGCAACGTGCTCGGGCCGTGACGTTGCCCCGGGGCATCCGCCTCATCCGCCCCGAGCAGGTAGTTCGCAGCCTGCGGGCTCGTCGCGCGGGCCAAGTCTCAACTTCTGTCGGGTCTGCTTCGGTCAGAGCGACAGAAGTTGAGACCTGAGTTTCGCCGAGCGACCGAACTTGGCACTTCGCTCCGCGGGAGCTGACGTGTCGCGTATGGTCGCTCGGATCGCTTCTGCAGCGACTAATTCCGTCCCCTCGCCGCGGCGAAGCGACGAAACGCGACACTTCGGCGGGTCGGGGCGGAGTCGTGCCGACAAAACGCGACACTTCGGCCGGTCGGGGCGGAGTCGTGCCGACAAAAGCTGACACGTGAGCGGGTGGAGCATGGCCGTGGGTTCGGGGAGTCGACAAAAGCTGACACGTGAGCGGTCGGGGCGCTCGCGTGAGGAGGGGCCCTCGCGGCAGCTACGCGCGGACGTTTACTACCGTGCGGCCGTGCAGCTTTCCCGCGAGGATCTGCTCGCCGGCGGTGATCGCGTCCGCGAGGGGGATCTCGGTGGTGAGGGAGTCAAGCAGGTCGAGGTCGAGGTCGCGGGCGAGGCGACCCCAGGCGGCCAGGCGCAGCTCGCGCGGGCACTCGACCGAGTTGATTCCAGAGAGGTGGATGCCGCGGAGGATGAAGGGGAGCACGGTGGTGGGCAGCTCGACGCCGCCGACCATACCGCAGGCGGCGACGGTTGCGCCGTACTGGGTTTGCGCGAGCGCCGCCGCGAGGGTCTGGCCGCCGACGCCGTCGATCACTCCGGCCCAACGCTGAGATTGCAGTGGGCGGCCGGCGCTCTCGAGTTCGTCACGCCCGATGACTTCTGAGGCGCCGAGTGAGAGCAGGTAGTCACGGTGCTCCGGGCGACCGGACGAGGCGACGACGCGGTGACCCGCGGCGGCGAGCAGCGCGATCGCGATGGACCCAACGCCGCCAGACGCTCCCGTGACCAACACTTCGCCAGAGCCATCGGCAGCGCCGCGGCCCAAGCCTCCGCGCTCGAGCGCGAGCACACTCAGTGCGGCCGTGAAGCCCGCGGTTCCGATCGCTGCCGCGCGACGCGGGCTGATGCCCTTCGGCAACGGCACCAGCCAGTCGCTGTCGACTCGGGCGCGTTCGCTGAGCCCGCCGTTGTGAGTCTCGCCGATGCCCCAGCCGTTGAGAAGTACGGCGTCGCCGACGCGGAGGCCCGCGGCATCCGCCTCAGGAGAACGATCGTCCGGGGCCGAGTCCGCGGCGAGAGAATCGGCGCGAGTGCCCGCGCCGATCTGCGCGATCGTGCCCACCAGGTCGATGCCCGGAATCAATTCGTTGGTGCGCATGACGCCGCGGTCGCCCGCGAGTGCCATGCCGTCTTTGTAGTTGATGCCCGACCAGGTCACGTCGATGAGGACATCGCCCGGTCCGAGGTCGTCGTCCGTGGTGTTCTCGCGGAGGGCGGCGTGAACCGACTTGTCTTCCGCTCGGGTGACGAAGATCGATCGGAACATTGCAACCTGGTTTCTGGCTGCCTCGGCATCGCGTCGGGGCCAGCCCTGGCGGGTGGATGCGGAAGGGCCGGCCGCGACGTGCACGGCCGACCCGACGGAGCAGGTGGTGCAGGTGGAGCAAGTGGAGCAGATGGTGCAAGTGGTGCAGGTGAAGCGGGCAGAACAGGCCTAGCCGAAGAGGACGCGGGCCTCGTCGTAGCGGTCGTCCGGCACGGTGTTGAGCTTGCCGAGGGCCTCAGCGAAAGGAACGGAGACGATGTTGGTGCGCTGGAGAGCGACCATGTGACCCCAGTTCTCGTCGAGCGCGCACTGCAGCGCTGCCATGCCCAGTCGCGTTGCGAGCACGCGGTCGAATGCGGAGGGCGTTCCACCGCGCTGGATGTGACCGAGGGTGGTGGCGCGGGTTTCGATGCCCGTGGCGTCCTCGATCATGGGGGCGATCATCTCGCCAATGCCGCCGAGGCGCGGGCGGCCGAAGGTGTCGAGTCCACGCTCGGAGTGGGCGTCGCTCATGTTGTCGAGCGCGAAGCCCTCGGCAACGACGACGAGCGGCGCGCGGCCGCGGTCCTTGGCGCTGGTGACCCACTCGGTGATCTGCGCGAAGGAGGTCTTGCGCTCCGGGATCAGGATGACGTGGGCGCCGGCGGCCATGCCGGAGTGCAGGGCGATCCAGCCGACGTGGCGACCCATAACTTCGGCGACCATGCAGCGGCCGTGGGAGTCGCCGGTGGTGCGCAGGCGGTCCATGGCGTCGGTCGCAATGCCGACGGCGGTGTCGAAACCGAAGGAGTAGTCGGTGGCGCCGAGGTCGTTGTCGACCGTCTTCGGCACACCCACGATGGGAACGCCCGCGTCGGTGAGGCGCTTGGCTGCGGCCAGAGTGCCCTCGCCGCCGATGGCCATGATCGCGTCGATACCGTTGCGCTTCATGACCTCGTTGACGCGGTCCACACCGCCGATGCCTTCGAACGGGTTCGTGCGGGAGGTGCCGATGATGGTGCCGCCCTGTTTGCTGATTCCCTTGACCTCGTGCCGGCCCAGGGGGAGGAGATCTTCTTCGACCAGTCCGCGCCAGCCGTCACGGAACCCTACAAAGTCGGCCGTGCCGGTCTGCGAGCCCGTCAGTACGGCTCCGCGAATAACCGCATTCAGTCCGGGTGCATCGCCGCCGCTGGTCAGGATTCCGATTCTCATGTCCCCATTCTGCTGCATGCAGCCGGGGTGAACATGAGCGTTTTGCCGTCCTTGGGCAGGCTCATTCGATTAGTTTCGGGGCCGTGGCGGCTCAGAAACCCCCTCTAGAGTCCGAAGGCCTAGTTTCGGTGCACCGCGCACCGGATCGCGTCGGCGTGCTCGTCGCACACCACGAGCTGCTGGCGGCACGAGGGCTCGCCACAGTTCTCCATTCTTTTGGTCGCGGTGCTGCATTCCACACAGGAACCGAGCACCGCGGCATCCCCCGTAAATTCAATCGATTTGCGGTCGTCGAACACGTAGAGCGAGCCATCCCACAGGCCGTCGTTGCCGTATTTTTCGCCGTAGCGCACGATGCCGCCCTCGAGCTGGTACACCTCGGAGAAGCCGCGGGTCACCATCAGCGAGCTCAGCACCTCGCAGCGGATCCCGCCGGTGCAGTAGGTGACGATCGGGGTGTTTTTGAGGTGGTCGTAGCGGCCGCTGTCGAGTTCGGCGACGAAATCGCGGGTGGTTGCGACATCCGGCACGACCGCGTCACGGAACCGTCCGATCTCCGCTTCGAAAGCATTGCGCCCGTCGAAGAAGGTGACCTCTTTCTCGTCGACCAGCGTGTGCAGCTGCTCGGGCGACAATCGTGTGCCGCCGCCCACGACCCCGTCGGCGTCGACGACGAGTTCGTGTGGCGCGCCGAAGCTCACGATCTCATCGCGCACCTTGACGCTCAGTCGCGGAAAGTCGTCGCCGTTGCCCTCGCTCCACTTCACGTCCATCGTCTTGAAGGGCGGGTAGTCGCGGGTCTTACGCAGGTAGCGTTTGACGTCGGCCAGCTCCCCGCCGACGGTGCCGTTGATGCCGTCCTTCGAGAGCAGGATGCGCCCGGTGATGCCCAGCGACTCACAGAGGTCGCGCTGCCACAGCCGGATCGCCTCAGGGTCGGCGAGCGGGGTAAAGCAGTAGAAGAGCAGGATTTTGGGGACAGCCACGAGTTCAGTTTAAGTGAGGCGGATGTCACGGCGCCCGTCATCCGTCATTCAACCGATCGGAGCCCAACTGGGGCGGGCGTGGCGACGGGCTCCCCGCGCGCAACTACGACGGGGTCGCCGCAACGCGGGCGTAGTAGCGCGAGAAGGCCGGGTAGTAGTCGGCCCAGACGGGTAGGGGCAGCGACGAGCGGGCGGCGATCATGCGGTCAAGGTAGTACTCCCAGCCGGGTCCGATGCTGCCCGCCTGCTCCGCGCCCGCCATTCGCTGGGTGAAGAAGACCAGGGTCAGTCCCTGTACCTCGGTGAGGGAGAACCCGATCCGCCAGCGGTTTTCGCCCATGTCGCAGAGAAAGTGAACGCCGGGGTCGCAGATCAAGACGGTCAGCGGCTCAGGCGCGGCGCCCTGTTCGGCGCTCATGGTGAACGACAGGGTGCCCCCGACGGCTGGCTCGCCCTCCCAGGAGCCAATCCATTGGCTCAGGCGACTCGGTGCTGTCAGCCACTCCCACACCTCGCTGGCGGGGGCTTCGATGGCGCGCTCGACGATCAATTCGAGACCGTCTGAGTCCCGAATGACACGCCCATTGGGCCACCGGAGGGTCATTTCGACAGCCTATGCAGCACAGAGTGGCCAGCGGAACCCCGTCGCGGAGCTAGCGTGGGCGCCCAGCCCTCGCAGCGCGTGCCTGTTGGTGCTAGCGGATTTCCGAGATGAGAACCGCGGTCGTGCCTTCGTCCTGCGCGTCAAAGATGTGAGGAGCGTCTCCTGGGTAACAGAGGTAGTCGCCGGGAGACATGGCGAGGGGGGATGCCGCGGGGCCGACGAGCGCGGTCCCGGTCATCAGGATCACGTGTTCGACTGTGCCGCGGGTGTGGGGAAGAGACGATTTGGGACTGCCGGGTTCAACGTGCACCAGGTAAATGTCCCGGCGCGCGTTCGGGGGACTGGCGGACAGGAGCGCCGCCACGTAGCTGCTGTTTGCCGAGCTGATACGCGGCGCATCGGCCGCGCGAATCAAGGTGACGGGTTCGGGTGTTTCATCGACCAGACGCGCAAATGGCACGCCGAGCGCATCGCCGAGTGCCCACAGCGTTTCCACGCTCGGATTGCCGCCACCTGATTCAAGCTGAGAGACGGTGGCCTTTGATATACCCGCGCGCCTGGCGAGTTCCGACACCGTCAGACCTGCCGCAGTGCGCTCGCGCTTGATGGCTGATCCGATTCGGGAGCCGAGCTGTTCAACCATTGGCCCATTATATCGAACGGATGATTAGTTTGACAAACACTCTCCGACCGTTCAGGATAACTAGCATGCGTTCATCCAATCGAACGGCCAGCCCGGTTGCGTCCGCGATAGCCATCGCGACCGCAGTGCTTGTAGTGGGGGTGGCGTATGGATTGACCGCGCTCGCAGCCGGCTTTCCACCCTGGCTCGTCATCCTCGCGGCGATTCTTGTGCTCAGTGCATCGTCGGAGTTGCTGTTTGTCGGGGTCATTGCGGCCGGCGGTCTGCCCGGGGTCGCCGTCGCAGCAGCACTACTGGTGAACCTTCGCAATATCGTCTACGGAATTTCCGCGTCCTCGTTCCTCCCGACGCCGCGCATCGCGCGATATCTGACCGCGCATCTTGTCAACGACGAGACGGTGGCGTTTGCGTTGACCCAGCAGAAACCGGCACAGCGACTTGCCGCCTTTCGAATGGTTGGGGTCGCTATCTTGATCGCTTGGCCAGTCGGTGCGGCGATTGGCGTGCTTGTCGGATACGTCGTGCCCGACCCCGCCCATCTTGGTTTGGATGCTGCCTTCCCGGCGATCTTTGTTGCGATCCTCAGCGGATGCATCAGGCGCAGCGCACTAGCGCCCGCAGCAGCTGGCGCGACAATTGCCGCAGCCCTGACCCCGTTCGTCGCGACTGGCCTCGCCCCGATCCTGGGCCTAGCCGGTCTCCTGACATCTGTTCGAAAGCGCAAGAATCGTGCCTGACGTCAATCTTTTTCTCGCGGTGCTCGTTCTAGCTGTCGGCACCTACGCCACCAGACTCGGTGGGGTCGGCTTTGGCGGGTCTCGCCTGGCCCGACAATTCGAGCAATGGACCGAACCGGCCGTGATCGTGCTTCTCGCGGGGGTCGCGACCACTGGGGCGCTCTACGACGGACAGGAATTCGCCGGGTGGGCCCGCGTCGCCGGAGTGGCAGTAACCGCCCTCGCGGCCGCGATCCGGGCTCCATTCGTCGTTGTCGTGCTGGTTGCGGCCGCCATTACCGCAGGCCTGCGGGCTGTCGGAGTTCATTGACTCGGCGCGGGTGACTTCGTCATCGCCCAGCAGGCCAACAGCCCAAGTCGGTAGCGAGCGGCGGCTCAATTATCCGACTAGCGCGCGCAGAGTTTGATTCCTCGGGCTGGTGCGCCGCAGGCGGCGCGGATGCACGTACGCTCGGAGGATGTACGGAAAGACGGTGACGCCAGCAACCTTTCCTAACGTGCGCGTTCAGCTGGCCTCTCCCCCATCGTCGCAGTCGTTCTTGCAGCCGTCACCGCCGCTCTCGACCGTCTACGAACCCGCCGACCCCGTGAACCTGCGGCAGACGCTCGGCCCACTGAGCCGCGGGGCGGGCGACCCGACACTTCGCTGGGACGGTCGCGGCGTCTGGCGCACCCTCGCCACCGCGGACGGCCCGGCAACGCTGCACCTCGCGCAGGCCGACGGCATTACCGCAACCGCCTGGGGCCCGGGCGCCGAACGGGCGATCGCGGGAGTGCCCGAATTGTGCGGGCACGGCGATGATTGGAGCGAGTTGGATGTCTCGGGGTCGCCGTTCCTCGCCGAGGCCCGCCGTCGCGCGCCGGGCCTGAAACTGCTGCGCACCAACGCGGTGTTCGAGGCACTCGTGCCGGCGATCCTCGAGCAAAAGGTGACGGGTGTCGAGGCCCGCCGGAGTTGGCGCCAGCTCGTCTTGTCTCACGGCACCCCCGCACCCGGCCCTGCCCCGGACGGGATGAGGGTAATCCCCGATGCGCACACCTGGCGACATATTCCATCCTGGGAATGGCACCGGGCGGGCGTTGGTCCGCAGCGTTCACAGACGATTCTGCGTGTCGCTGCGGTGGCTTCCTCTCTCGAACGAACGCTCACGCTCGGCCGCGGCGGACCCGAGGTGGCGAAACGGCTGCGATCACTGCCCGGCGTCGGAATCTGGACCGCCGCGGAGACAACCCAGCGCTCCCACGGCGACGCGGACGCCCCGAGCGTCGGCGACTATCACCTGCCGTCGCTCGTCGGTTGGGCTCTAATCGGCAAACCGGTCGACGACGACGGCATGCTCGAGCTACTGGCCCCATGGGCCGGCCACCGGCAGCGCATCATGCGGTTGATTGCGGCCAGCGGCGTCTCGAAGCCCCGCTTTGGTCCCAGAATCACCATCCAGGACCACCGCGGCCACTGATCGCGCAGCCGCCCTCGGACGCGCCGCTGGACGCGTCGAAAGGACGCGCGTCGAAAGGACGCGCGTCTACCAATCTCGCGGTCGATTGCCCCGGACGCCCGGTGGCTGACCGCGATACCGGCCCTCGACCGGTCAGTTGTCGACGCATCCCTCCGTCGAGAGGCCAGTTGTCGAGGCATCCCTCCGTCGAGAGGCCAGTTGTCGAGGTGACCCCTCTGTGCCAGCCCGCAGCGAGACAGTTAGTCTCTCGGGGATGACGACGTTGGCGGGGAAATGAGTACCCATAATGGATCTTGATATTGAGGCAGCAGAGCTACCCCATCAGGTCACACCCAAGCAACGATTTTCCTATGACGAGAAGATCCGCATCCTTCAGGTGTGGGACAGGGCGGGAGAGCCGGGCCTGAAAACCGCACTGTGTCACCGTCTCGGGATCAGGCCCGCGACAGTGGCTGGCTGGGCGAAACGGCGACGCGAGGGCACCCTCATCCGCCGCGAAGCTAAGCACCGCAGTGCAGTCGTGCAGCGCGACCAAGCCGCGCAGCTGAAACTTCTCGCGAAGGAAAACGACACCTTGCGGCGTGAGCTGGCCCGCGCTGAGGGTGCGGTGGATGCGTTGGGAAAAGCATCCGAGCTCTTGACCGCGCTGGCCAAGAGCTCGAAACCCACCCCGCAACGGATGGCACCGACGCCGCCGTTGCCGCCACTGCGGCGGCGCGGCAAGTAATCCTGTTCGCGCTGGTCTGCGCGCTGATCGCCGCCGGTACCAGCACGGTCGCTGCGTGCGCTTTGGCCGGATACCCCCGGGGCTCGTTTTATCGCGACCGCGCCGGCCCCGCCATCCCGGTCACCGATCCGATCCCGCAGCGCCTGCGCCCGCAGCCCGCGATGCTGGACCAGACCGAACGTGACCGGGTGTTGGCGTTGATCAGCGACAGTAAATATGCGGGCCTGTCGCTGTCACAGATCTTCTTCCGCGCCTGGGACGACGGCCACTGGGTGGCGTCGAAATCGACCTGGTATCGCATCGCCCGCGCCGCACGGCTCGAGTTACGCAAACACAGAAAGCGGGCCAGCAAGAACCCGCGGAAGATTCCGGAACTGATCGCGTCAGCACCCACCCAGGTGTGGTCGTGGGACATCACGAAGCTGAAGGGGCCCCGTTATGGGCAGTGGTTCCACTGGTATGTCATCATCGATATCTTCTCCCGCAAGATCGTTGGCTGGCGGCTCGACGAATACGAAGACGGCACCTTCGCCCAGCAAATGATCACCGCTGCTGTTGCCAGCAACGGCGCCGAACCTCGGTTCTTTCATTCCGACAATGGCGCAGCGATGATCAGTAAACCTGTCGCGTTGCTCTT
Organism: Glaciihabitans tibetensis; assembly: GCF_003003265.1. GTDB lineage: Bacteria > Actinomycetota > Actinomycetes > Actinomycetales > Microbacteriaceae > Glaciihabitans > Glaciihabitans tibetensis. The sequence continues at coordinate 45,086 of NZ_PVTL01000005.1, read as the reverse complement.
AGAACGGTTGGGCATCACGCGGTCATTTTCCCGCCCGAAGGTCTCGAACGACAACCCATTTTCTGAGGCGTTGTTCCGCACCGGAAAGTATGTTCCCCAGTTCCCCGAAGTCTTCGACAACATCACCCACGCCCGCGAGTGGGCGGGCTGGTTCGTCCACGAATACAACATGAACCACCGCCATTCCGGGATCGGATATCACACCCCGAACGATGTCCACGAAGGCCTCACACTCGAAATCGACACTGCACGAACCAGAACCCTAAATCTGGCCTACGCGATCCATCCGGAACGGTTTACTACCCCACCCACACCACCACGGGTGCCCACACACTCCGCGATCAACGACCCACGCGGCAAAACCACACCAACCCCAACCCTCACCCTGTCTCACACAGGTTGACAAACACCGGACCCTTCACCGAGCGGCCAGTCCCGTCGCATTTTCTGCGAAAAGCCGTCGATTCTTGTCCGCTGGGCGCGCGAAATGAGCGGGTCGGGTCGACAACTGCCCGCTGGCTGGGTTGAAGGTTCGGTGGCGTGGGGTGAGGACAGCGCATCCGCAGCGTGAGGGCCGTTTTCCGCCAGCGCAGAGGTGAGCTGTTCACAAGACTGACGGAGTGAAGACAAACCTCTCTGCCGCTGTGACGCATGACGTCATTGATCCCGCCATCCTCAACTTCGGCACTCCGGTGGTGTTGCTCAGTACCGTCGCGGGTGATGGCACGCCGAACCTGGCGCCGATGTCATCCGTATTCTGGCTGGGAAAGACCGCGATCCTCGGCATGGGCGGCCGATCGCAGACCGCGCGGAATCTTCTCGCCACGGGCGAGTGTGTTCTCAACCTGCCGTCGGTTGACCAGGTCGACGCGGTGGACCGACTCGCTCTGACCACCGGGCGCGCGGACGTGGCCGCGTCGAAACGATCGGTGGGCTACCGGCACGAATCGGACAAGTTCGGCTGGGCCGGCCTGACTCCCGTGCCTGCCGTCTCAGGGCGCGCGCCGCGAATCGCGGAGTGCCCCGTGAATCTCGAGGGGCGGCTCGTCGCGCACCACAAACTCGCGCCAGCCGATCTCGCGCCCGCGATGCTCGACGACCCTGCGACCTACCTCTTTGAGGTGGCGATCGAGCGGGAGCACGTTCTGCCCTCTGTCCGCCAGCCCGGGACCACTAATCGTGTGGACCCAGACCGGTGGCGTCCGCTGGTGATGAGTTTCCAGAAGTTCTATGGACTCGGCGCGCAGGTGCACCCGTCGCGTCTCGCGACCATCGACGAGGAGTGGTACCGCTAGCGCGTGGTACGGCTAGCGCGTCTACGCGAAGGCGTTCACCCCGGTGAGCTCGGCGGAGTACGCCCAGAGGCGAGCCGCGGCATCCGCGTCAATCGCATGCGGGTTTACGCCGGCGATCTTCGCATCCGGGGAATCGGCCACGGTCGGCTCGGCGATGTCGCAGTCTTCGCAGTAGACCCCGCCCTTGCCGTCGAGGAGGGGGGATGTCGCGGCCCAGGTTGCGGTGGCGGCGCCCTGTTGCGGCGTCTTGAACCGGTCGCTGACGGTGCCGTCCTCGGTCATCCACCCGGAGGCGATCATTTCTTCGCGGGGGAGGTGACGCTGGAGCGGGGTCATGATGCCGCCGGGGTGGGCGGCGAACGCCCGCACGCCGTGCTCGACACCCAGCTTGTCGAGCTGCACAGCGAAGAGGCTGTTCGCCGTCTTGGCCTGCCCGTAGGCGAGCCACTTGTCGTAGCCGGTGGTGAACTGCGGGTCGTCGAAGCGGATGCCGGAGAGCTTGTGCCCGGTGGACGACAGCGCAACGACGCGGGCTCCTCCGTCGGCGACGAGGGCGGGCCAGAGCAGGTTGGTCAATACGAAGTGGCCGAGGTGGTTGACGGCGAACTGCGATTCCCAGCCGTCGCCGACCCGTGCCTCGGGAGCGGCCATGATGGCGGCATCGTTGATCAGGATGTCGATGCTGCGGTCACTGGCGAGAAAACGCTCCGCGAACGCACGAACGCTGGCGAGGTCGCCCAGGTCGAGTTCCTCCACCGTCACGCCGATGAGGCCACGCTCGGCGAGAGCTTCGCGGGCCACCTCGGGGCGCCGCGCGGGAACGATCACGTGCGCCCCGGCGTGGCTTAGGGCCGCAACCGTTTCGATGCCGAGGCCGGAGTAGCCGCCGGTTACGACGGCGATTTTGCCGGTGAGGTCGATTCCTTCGAGTACTTCGGTGGCCGTGGTGCGTGCGCCGAATCCGGACGGGATTTTGAGTTGAGCAGTCGTCATTGCGCGAGTCTAGGCTCGCAAGTCTGACACTGCGCCGTGAGTTGCCTTAGTTCTGCACCGAGCCGATCTGCGCTTCGGTTTCGACCTGCTTCGCGTTCTCCGCGTCGACCTTTTCCTGGGTGACCTTGGTCGCCTTCGCCAGTGACTTCTTCACCTCGGCGGCCCACTTCTCTTCGATGAGCGCGACGATCCCGGAGCTGCCCGGGGGAAGGGCCTCTTCGACGTCGGCCTTGATCTCGGCCTTCTCCCGGTGGGAAACAAGTCCGCCGATACCGAGGCCCGCTGCCGCACCGACGAGCGCGCCGGCGAGCAGGGTCGGCGGGAAGATGAGTCCGACTACAGCGCCGCCGACTGCGCCCCAGGCCGAACCCTTGCGCGCGGTGTGGAAGTCGTCGTCGACGTGGATCTTGCCGTCTTTCTGGCGGCTGACCAGGATGAGCCCCTTCACCTCGATGAGGTCATCGTCTGCGAGTTGCTTGATCGCCTCCCAGTCGCCCTTTGCCGAGTCCGGGTCGGGATAGGTCGCGATGTAGAGGTCCACCGGTGTATCGATGTCGGATGTCATGAGTAACTCCGCTTCTTCTTCGTTGGTAGGCGTGTGCCACGGCCATCGTGGACGGTCGGGTCGCGAAGATCGTCACCTGCCCGGGGTGAAATACGGCACGGCGTTTCCGGTGCGCAGCGAACTCGCCACGTCGATGACCCGCTGGTTGCTGCTGCCCCGAAATCGCAGCCCCAGGTCCTTCTTGCCGATCTCGAAGGGGCCGTCGACGAGCACGTCGATGCCGCGAAGCAGCTCCACCTTGTCGTCGGTGTCGAGCAAAAGCTGCTCGTAGGTATAGCCCGACCACGACCAGATGTCCTTGCTGTCGCCGAACTCCGCGCGCACCCGGCGGACGAGCTCGAGGCAGACGCCGGTATTGAGGAACGGCTCCCCGCCGAGCAGCGTGAGCCCCTGCACGTAGGGCTGGCGGAGATCCTCGATGATGCGGTCCCCGAGCTCTGCGGTGTAGGGCGTGCCGTAGCGAAAGTTCCAGGTGGACTGGTTGAAGCACCCGTCACAGGCGAAGAGGCATCCGCTCACATACAGGCTGCAGCGCACGCCCTCGCCGTCGACGAACACGAACGGTTTGTAGTCCGCGATGTAGCGCTGGCTGAGGGTGTCTGATCGCCACTGGCGGGGCTTTGGAGTACGCATTGCGGTGTGCAGGCCGGTCGCTCAGCCAGCCGCGCCGGTCATGTGCTTGACCCGGGACACGATCTCCTGGTGGCGACCGTGCACCATCGGCCGTGCCTGCGGGTTGCCGAGGTAGCCGCAGGTGCGCTTGACGACATCGCAGGACTGCGGGTCGCCGTTGCCGCAGTCCGGGCACTCGAATCCCCGCGCGGTGGCGTCGAAGTCGCCGGAGAAGCCGCAGGCGTAGCAGCGGTCGATGGGGGTGTTGGTGCCGAGGTAGCCGACCCGGTCGTAGGCGTAGTCCCAGACCGCCTCGAGTGCCTTCGGGTTCTGCTGCAGAACGGGGTATTCGCAGTAGTGGATAAACCCGCCCGAGGACAGGGGCGGGTAGTCCTTCTCAAAGTCGAGCTTCTCGAACGGCGTCGGGTTCTTGCGCACGTCGTAGTGGAAGCTGTTGGTGTAGTAATCCTTGTCGGTGATGTTCTCCACCCGGCCGAACTTCGCCGTGTCGAGGCGGCAGAACCGGTCGGTGAGGCTCTCGCTCGGCGTGGAGTAGACGCTGAACTGGTAGCCGTACTCCCTGCTCCATTTTTTCGTGTGGATGTCGAGAGTCCGCAGAATCTGGAGGGTGAAGTCCTTCGCCTCCGAGTTGTCTTCCCAGGCGCCTCCGAAGAACGCCGCCGCAACCTCGTACAGGCCGATGTAGCCGAGCGAGACCGTGGCGCGTCCGTTCGCGAAGAGGGTGTCGACCGAGTCGGCGCGGTCCAGCGTTTGCCCGAATGCCCCGTAGACGTACAAAATCGGGGCGTTCGCGGGGATCGCCTGCTTGCTGCGCTCGATCCGGTAGACGAGGGCGTCACGGGAAATCCCGAGCCGGTCTTCGAGGATCTTCCAGAACTTGGCCGGGTCGCCCGCGGCTTCGAGCGCGATTCTGGGCAGGTTCAGGGTGACTACGCCCAGATTCATCCGCCCCTCGGACACGTCAATGCCGTTCTCGTCGGTCCAGCCCTGCAAAAACGAGCGGCAGCCCATCGGCACCTTGAAGCTGCCGGTGATCTCGACGATCTTGTCGTAGCTGAGAACGTCGGGGTACATGCGCTTGGTCGAGCACTCCAGCGCCAGCTGCTTGATGTCGTAGTTCGGGTCGTCGGGCTCGAGGTTGAGGCCGCGCCGGAGGGTGAAGATCAGTTTCGGGAAGATGGCGGTGCGCTTCTCGCTGCCGAGTCCGTCGATGCGGATCTGCAGGATGGCGCGTTGGATCTCGCGCTCGAACCAGGTGGTGCCGAGGCCGAATCCCAGCGAGACGAACGGTGTCTGGCCGTTCGAGGTGAAGAGGGTGTTGATCTCGTACTCGAGGCTCTGCATCGCGTCATAGATGTCCTTGCGCGTCTTCTCCTCCGCATACGGGCGGCGCTTGGCGGCGTCGTCGATCCAGCGCTCGGCGTCGGCCAGGTGCTTGGCGAAGTTGGCCTCGGCGTAGGGGGCGAGCAGTTCGTCCGCGCGGTTCGCCGAGCACCCGCCGTACTGGCTCGATGCGACGTTCGCGATGATCTGCGAGATCTGAGCCGTCGCGGTCTGGATCGACCGGGGCGGCTCGACGTCGGCGTTGCCGATGCGGAAGCCGCGGCTGAGCATGCCCGCGAAGTCGATCAGGCAGCAGTTGGTCATGGGCGCGTAGGGGCTGTAGTCGAGATCGTGAAAGTGGATGTCGCCCTTCTGGTGGGCGTTGGCGACGTGGGGTGGCAGCATCTTGAGGCCGATGGCCTTGCCCACGGCTCCGGCGGTCAGGTCGCGCTGGGTGTTGAAGACGTCGCTGTCTTTATTGGCGTTCTCATTGACCACGGCCGAGTCTTTGCTCAGCAGGGTGGTGATCGAGTGGTTGATGTCGGTCGACTTGCTGCGGGCGAAGTCGCGCTGCGTGCGGTAGCCGATGTAGGCCTCGGCCAGGTCGTACTCGCGGCTCTCCAGCAGGGCATGCTCGACGATGTTCTGGATCTCGTAGATCTTGATGTCGGCACTGAACCGAGTGGCGATCTCGCGATCCACCGCGGTGACGATGTCGGTGATCGCGCGGTACACCAGCGGCGTCATCACCTCGTGCACCCCGGCCGCGGCCTTGACGAGAGCGTCGTAGACCTTCGTATTGTCGAAGGTGGTGCGGCGTCCGTCACGCTTGATCACGGTGACGGTGCTTGCTTGTGAGGCGGATGTCGCGGGGGCTAGTTCTGTGGAGCGCGGGTTCATGCGCTCCAGCCTAGGAACCGGCGGCTCGTCAAAATACTATATTTAGTCCCTATTGTGGGAGCCGACCGCTATATATTGCGATTGCGCGCGTGTTTGCGCGATCAGCGTGCCGCTACGCGGATTCTTCGTTGTCGTTGTCGTTGTCGTTGTCGTTGTCGCGGCGGCAGACGGGCGGATCGATCGCGTCGAGCACGCGGTGTGAGGTGGAGCGCACGGCTTCGAGCTCGTCGGCGCTGAGCACGTCGAAGAAGTAGCGGCGGATCGTCGCCGCATGGTCACGCATCGAGCCGAGCACCGCGCGCATGCCGTCCGGGGTCAGCCCGATCCAGGTGCCCCGACCGTCGGAGTCGCAGTCGCGGCGGGTGACGAGCCCGCGGCGGGCCATCCGGGTCGTCTGGTGGGAGACGCGGCTCTTCTCCCAGCCCAAAATCTCGGCCAGCTCGCCCGAGCGCAGCTGCCGCTCGCGAGCGTCGAACACGGCGAGCAGAACCTCGAAGTCGGGGCGCGAGATACCCGCGTCGTGCTGCAACTGCTTCTCGAGGGCGTGGTCGAGTTGGCGCCGCATGGTGGTGAAGGATCGCCACACGTCCCACTCGGCGTCGGTGAACTGCGATACCTCCGTCATAACCTCAGCTTAGGGCGCTGGTTGACGCGTCACCCAGTGCTGGACAAACGCTCAGCAACGGGCCTGGGCCGGTGACACGCGGGCACACCCGGGACGACAATCGACCGACTTTTGGGGGGCGCAGTGAGAGGCTAGTGCGGTGAGCATGTCTACGCAGCAGCCGGACGCAGGGTCGCTCTTCGCGGAGCTCGGCGAAGATGCCATCCGAGTGGTGCGCCGCTGGCTGTCCGAATCCGCTGAGGCCACCCCCGATCCGGGTGCGCGTCGTCTCGCGGGTCTGCTCGCCGACCCCCGCGGGCTGGACTTCACCCTGGGATTCGTCGACCGGGTCGTGCGGCCGGAAGACCAGCGCGTTGCCGCTCGCAATCTCGAACGGCTGAGCCGCAGCATCCCCTCGTTCCTGCCCTGGTACGAGCGCGCTGCGATCTCGTTCGGCGGCGGCTTCGCTCCGCAGTTCCCCTGGCTCGTGGTTCCCCTGGCGCGGAGGGTACTGCGCCGGATGGTCGGCCACCTCGTGGTCGACGCGAGCGACGCCCAGCTCGGAGCGACGCTCGCGCGGCTCCGCGGCGAGGGAGAAGGCACGCCGGGCGAGGGAACGCCGAGCAAGGGAACGCCGAGCGAGGGAACGCCCGGAAAGCGAACCCGGCTGAATCTCAACCTGCTGGGCGAGGCCGTGCTCGGCACCAAGGAAGCCGACCGCCGCCTGGCCGGCAACGTCGCCCTGCTGAAGCGCGACGACGTGGACTACGTCTCGATCAAGGTGTCGGCGATCGCGAGCGGGCTCTCCCTGTGGGGCTTCGACGCCACCGTGGACCGCGTGGTGGCGCGGTTGATTCCGCTCTATGAACTGGCGGCCGCGGCATCCACCCCTAAATTCATCAACCTCGACATGGAGGAATTCCGCGACCTCGACCTCACGATCGCGGTGTTCCAGCGGTTGCTCGACCAGCCGCAACTGCGCGCGCTCGAGGCCGGGATTGTTCTGCAGGCGTACCTTCCCGACGCGCTCGCCGCACTGCAGCGCCTCACCGCCTGGGCTACGGCCCGCCGCGCCGCCGGGGGTGCGCCCATCAAGGTGCGCCTCGTGAAGGGTGCCAACCTCGCGATGGAGCGCGTCGACGCGACGCTGCACGGGTGGCCGCTCGCCACCTATTCGGCGAAGGTCGACACCGACACGAACTACAAACGCGTGCTCGACTGGGCGCTCACGCCCGAGCGCGCCGCCGCCGTGCACATCGGCGTTGCCGGCCACAACCTGTTCGACGTGGCGTTCGCCTGGCTGCTCGCCAAACGGCGAGGGGTCGAGGACGCGGTCGGCTTCGAGATGCTGCTGGGCATGGCGACCGCGCAGGCCGAGGCGGTGCGGCGGGATGTCGGCACGCTCGTGCTCTACACGCCCGTCGTGCACGCGCGCGAGTTCGACTCGGCGATCAGCTACCTGGTGCGCCGCCTCGAAGAAAACGCGAGCAGCGAGAACTTTATGAGTGCCGTCTTTTCACTGGCGGATGATGCGGGGCTGTTCCAACGGGAAGCCGACCGTTTCCGTGCCTCACTGGCGCAGCTCGATGGCGAGGTTCCGGCGTCGCACCGGGTGCAGCATCGCGAGCACGCCGTGGCTCCCGGGGCGCCCGGGGCTCCCGCGGTCGCCGCGGACGATCCGGTCGCGCTGGAGGCCCCGGTCGCTCCCACTGGCGATGGGCCTCGCGGATTCGGCAACGAGCGCGACACCGACCCCGCGATCGCGGCGAACCGGGCCTGGGGGCGCAGGGTCATGGAGCGCAGCCGGCACTCGACCATCGGGCGGGCGACCATCGCGGTCGCGCGCGTGGTCAGCGCCGACCGGCTCGACCGGCTCATCGACGTGACCGCCCGCGCCGGCGAGAGCTGGGCGCAGACTCCGGCGATCACCCGCAGCCGCCTCCTCCACGACGTCGGCGACGTGCTCGCGGCGTTCCGCGGGCGCCTCGTCGAGGTAATGGCGATCGAGACCGGCAAGACCATCGCCGAGGCCGACGCCGAGGTGAGCGAAGCCGTGGATTTCGCGCACTACTACGCCGAGCGGGCCCTCGACCTCGACGGCATCACCGGCGCGCGCTTTGTGTCGCCGCGCCTGACCGTGGTCGCACCGCCCTGGAACTTTCCCGTCGCGATCCCCGCCGGGGGAGTGCTCGCCGCGCTTGCGGTGGGCAGCGGCGTGATCCTCAAGCCCGCGCCGCTCGCCCGGCGTTCGGCCGCGGTGCTGATGGAGGCCCTGTGGGAGGCCGGGGTGCCGCAGGATCTGCTCACCCTGATCGACGTCGAGGAGGAGGACCTCGGGCAGCAACTGATGTCATCGCCGCAGGTCGACCGGGTGATCCTCACGGGCGCGTTCGAGACCGCGCAACTGTTCCACAGCTGGCGGCCGGAGCTGCGACTGGTCGGAGAGACCAGCGGCAAAAACGCGATCATCATCACTCCGGGCGCCGACTTCGACCTCGCCGTCGCCGACGTGGTCAGGAGCGCGTTCGGCCACGCCGGCCAGAAATGCTCCGCGGCATCCCTCGTCATTCTCGTGGGCACCGCGTCGCTCTCCGACCGGTTCCGCCGCCAGCTGGTCGACGCGGTGACGTCGCTGCCGGTGGGCTATCCCCAGGATCTCGCGGCGCAGATGGGCCCGCTCATCGAACCGGCCGAAGGCAAGCTCCGCAGCGCCCTCACCACGCTCGAACCCGGCGAACGCTGGCTGGTCACCCCGCGGCAACTCGACGACACCGGTCGACTGTGGTCGCCCGGGGTGCGTGACGGCGTTGCGGTGGGAAGCGCGTTCCACCAGACCGAGTACTTCGGTCCCGTCCTCGGTGTGATGACCGCGGACACCCTGGAGGATGCCATCGCTCTTCAAAACGGCACCGACTTCGGTCTCACTGCCGGAATTCACTCGCTCGACGTTGACGAGGTGGAGCGCTGGCTCGCCACGGTCGAGGCGGGCAACCTCTACGTCAACCGGGGCATCACCGGAGCGATCGTGCAGCGCCAGCCGTTCGGTGGCTGGAAGCGGTCGTCGGTGGGCACTGGCGCCAAGGCCGGCGGTCCGAACTACCTGCTCGCCCTCGGCGACTGGGCTCCCCTCGAGGCGCCCCCGAGCGACGACCTTCGGCTCGACGGGCTCAGTCGGCAGGTGAGCAAGGTCATCAAGGTGTCGCAGGTCGGCATGCAGTACGACGAGTTCGACCGGGTGCGCCGCGCGGCACAGAACGACGAGGCGGCCTGGGTGAGCGAGTTCGGACTCGCCCGCGACGTCAGCGGACTCGTCATCGAGCGCAACGTCCTGCGCTACCGGCCGGCCCCGGTGACCCTGCGGCTGTCGGAGAAGCACGCGCTCGGCGACCTCGTGCGCCTCATTGCCGCCGCGGCCCGCACCCGGTCTCCGCTCACGATCTCGTCGGCGCTTCCCCTGCCCGCCAGCCTGGTCGAGCTGTTTGAGGCGAAGGCCAGCCCGGTTGCCGTGAACTCGGTCACCGTCGAGAGTGATGCGCGGTGGCTCGAGCGGGTGCGTGGCGGTGCGGTCGAGACATCCCGCATCAGACTCATCGGAGGTGACCCCGCGCAGCTCGCATTCGCGCTCGGCGACCGGGTTGATATCGCGGTTTACGCGGGTCCGGTGACCACTGCGGGACGGATCGAACTCCTCACCTTCCTGCGGGAGCAGTCGGTGAGCATCACGGCGCACCGGTTCGGCACCCTCGACCCGGAGCTGAGCGGGCTTCGGCTGTAGGGCAGACTTAATCATCACGCTCTGCATCCTCACGCACGAAGGAACCCCCATGACGATCCGCGCGGCGGCAGACGGTTCGGCGCTCGGCAACCCCGGGCCGGCCGGCTGGGCCTGGTACGTCGACGACGCCTGTTGGGCGGCCGGCGGTTGGCGCCACGCCACCAACAACCAGGGCGAGCTCATGGCGGTGTTGCAGTTCTTCCGCGCGACCGCGCATCTCGATGACGACCTGCTGATCCTCTGCGACAGCCAATACGTGATCAACTCGGTGACCAAGTGGATGCCCGGCTGGAAGAAAAAGGGCTGGAAGAAGGCCGACGGCAAGCCCGTCTTGAACCTCGAGTTGCTGCAGGAGATCGATGCGGCCCTCGTCGGACGCAAATACCGCTTCGAGTGGGTCAAGGGCCACGCGAACCACCCGCTGAACGAGGCGGCCGACTCGCGGGCGCGGGCCGTGTCGGAGGCGTTCCAGCGCGGACGTCCGATTCCCACCGGACCCGGCTGGACCCGTGAGGGGGATGCCGCGGCGCCCGTCTCCGCCCCCGCCGACGGCAGCGGCCTCCCCGCAAACGCCGGTGGCGCGGTCGCTGGTCGCGCGAGCGCTTCGCTGGGCACGCGCTCCGCGTCGGGCACTGGCTCCGCGGCCGGGGGTTCTGCCTCGGTCGCAGGTTCTGCGTCGGGCGCGAGTTCCGCGGCCGTCGTCCCGGGGGCAACCGCGGCCGCCCGCGCCGCGCGCAACGCTGCCGCGGGCCAGCCGCTTTCGTCCACTCAGCCGGCAACCGCCGCGCGACGGGCTCGCACCGGGCAGTCGGCCCCGAGTCTCTTCGACTTCGACGCCTCAGGAGGGGTAGCGAGTGGCGAGGATGCCGCAGCGGTCGAGGTTTCGCTCACTCTGGACCGTCCGCGGTACGACAAGCTCCGCGCGATCGCCGCCCGCGACGGGATCACGGTCGAGGAAGCACTCGCCCGCCTGATCTAGCCAGACTCGGGCGACATAAGGGCCCGCACCAGACACTTTCGCGATGCCGCCGCCGTCTCAGTCTCGGTCACGGTGGCCGAGTGAGGCTTCACTGCCGCTCGCCTCGTCGACCGGCCACGTGTCGACTCCGACCCTCGTCGACCGGCCACTTCTGGGGGCGAAATCGCGAAAAAGTGGTCGACGGCTGTCCTCTCGATGCGGAGGAGCGGTGGCGAGGTAGCGGTTGCTGTCCTCTCGGCGCGCGAGAACGGCTAGCCCGCCGTTACTTCAGTGCCGTGGTGACATACGCGAGGGCGGCAGCGGGGCTGATGCCGAGCTGCTGCACGCGGTCGGCGTACGCGCGGGCGGCGAGCTGTGCTTGCTGCTCCGCGACATCCGCCCGGGCATTCACGAACGTGCCATTGCGCCCACGCGACTCGAGAAAGCCATCCGCCTCCAGCTCGCGGTAGGCGCGCAGCACGGTGTTGGGCGCGATGTTCAGCTCATCGGCGAGTCCGCGCACGGTCGGGAGCCGGGTCCCGGCGAGCAACGATCCATCGGCGATCTGCGCAACTAACTGCACGCGCAATTGCTCGAACGGCGGAACCGTCGAGTTCGGGTCGAGTGAGAGAGCCATGGATCCCGATGGTAGCGTGCGGCCGTTACCTCATCATGGAGGGCACGTGACGCGCTCCGTGATGTGCTCCGTGACGCGCTCCAGATGTGCTCGGGGTGTGCTCTACGGTGTAGCCCGCTCCTTGGGCTGACTGATCTCGTCTCCGGCGGCGAGGCGCGCGGCGTTCCAGTCGAGCCTCTCGACTACCCCCGGATCAGTCTGTGCCAGTGCAGTGGTCGCCGCCTGCGCCTCCCTAAAGGCGCGAATCGTCGACTCGACCGTGGACTCGATGGCGCTGCGTCCGAGCACGGACCACGATGTTGCCTCCGCGACAAGCCGCTCGGTGCTGATGCGACGGTGATCGAAGATCCCATCGACGGCCATCGCCAGACTCCAGTCGATCCGTCCGGATTGAAAAAAGTTCGGCACCGCGTCGTACAGCTCCGAGATAGTTGTGCCTGCAGTGGTGTGAAGGAACGCGACGTTTTTCGCATGAGCGTCGTTGTTTCCCACGAGAACGTGGAACACCAATTGCTCGAGCCACCTCGTTGTGGCCGCTGACGACTCGGGCAGGCTGCCGGTCAATTCGGCGATTCGAAATGCACTGGGCCGCGACCGCAGGTTAGGTCGATCCGGGTCCTGAAACTTCACCGCAGAATCCTTCCAATCGAGGCCGAGAGCCTGCGCGGCATCTTCCTGGTGCACGAGACTCACCGCGTGATTGTCTACTTTCCGGTCGAACCTCTCGATGGCGAGAAATGTGGTCTGCCCAGCAGTCGCGATCTCGCTCGCGAAATGAGACAGTCCCATATGGCGCGCAAGTTCATGGCTGTAGAACTCGTTGTAGATATTGCCTGGGCGCGATGGGAGCTGCGGCTTGAGGATGTGGGTTGAATGAGCGCGGCCGTGCGGTTCATACCAGTCGCCATCAAACCGAGCCAGCAGTAGCTTTGGCTGGAAACCAGGAATCATCGACCGGCCATCGTCCTGCACGCCCAGGTCGTGCTTCTCGATTGCTTGTCGGAGCCGCTTGCTGACGCTGTCGTCGTCCAGCAGGCGGTAGCTGGGTGTGTAATTCGCTGGCTCGGCGGGGTCACGGAATGTCAGCGCCCCGCCAAGAGACCCACCGAACTCACGGAGAACGGCGAAGAGGTCGTCCGGATCGATCCCCCGATGCTTCGCCATCGCAACTCGCTGATTGCCGTCGGGGGTGTACCCACCGAAAAAGTTCGACACGAGTGACGCATTGGGGGTGACGCCCGGGATTGCCGCAAATGACTCGGTAAGCGTGATCTCTCCGGGCGCGTAGCTGCTGCCCCAGTCAAACGAGATGCGCGACTTGTCGTTCTTGGCTCGGCGATAAGGGGTGACCTCGCCGAGGAAGTCGTCGTGCAGAAAAACTGCGAGTGCGTCAGTCACGGTCGATTGCCTCGGGAGCTTCCGGTCGTTCGGCCGGCGGATGGATCTCCCGCTTGAGGGTGTAGGTCACACTGACGGTGATGCCCAGCACGTTCATGGCCCGGAAGAGCCGGGTGATGTAGAGGGTGGGTTTCCCCTTCTCCAGGTCTTGAAGATAGTTTCGCGACATCGCCAACTGTTCCGCCAGGTCTTCCTGCCGAATGCCACGCGACTCGCGGACAGCTTTGATTATCGCGCCAAGATCGCGAAATTTACCCACACGTATCGTCGTGGTCATCGTCTATCCCTCCTCAATGCCTCAATATTCTTGCATCCCCGCAAGCAACTATATCCGTGCATGGCTCAATGTGGCGATATTCTTGCATTGAGCGATGCAAGAATATTACGGCATAGCTGTATGCAAGAATATTCGTGCATATGTCGACGGCAACCAGCCGTGCGCGTCGCGCTCGCAGTGCCCCAAACTCAGCAGGCGTCGAAGACGTAGTCGGGGTTGTCCGGGGTGACGAGGTCGCGGTCGCGGAGGGTCGTCAACGGAATGCTTGAGGGGTCGGCGCAGACTTCGGCGAAGGCGACATCCATCTCATCTGCATATTTGGTCTCGAGGTACTCGATGTCGATCACATTCGTGCCATAGACGTCGGAATAGGCGTCACATTCGTCGAACGCCGCGCACTCCTCCGCGATGGCAAAGAGAAAGCCGGCCTCGTCGCGTCCGCGGGTGGCGAGTTCGGCGCTGTTCTTCTGTCCGGCGGCGAGTCCCGCATCCGCGGCCTTGTCGACGAGAAGAGTGGCCAGGGCGATGCTGTCGTCGAGGGTGAGGGCGCCGGACGACCGCGACCAGGAGTCAAGGTTGTCGAACTCCACCGCGTCGAATCCGCGCTCGCCGCACTGAGCGATGGTCTCGCCGATGACCTCGGCGATGGCCGTGCGATTCGACTCCGTGGACGTGTCGAGGATCATCTCGTCCGGCCAGTTGGGGTCGATGACCGGCTGGCCTGCCCCGTCCACGCCTTCCGCCCTGCCGCCGCCCTCCCACAGGATCAGCTCGGGGTGCTCAGCCAGCCAGACCGCGGCATCCTGCGGCTGCGTCTGGAACCCGTTCACGTAACAAATCGAGTACATGCCCTCGGCCGGGTAATCGCCGCTGTCCCGAACGACCAGGCCAACGCCGGCGGGCGGCTCGTAGCTTCCGCCGAGCTGGTAGTCGGCCTGCACGTCGGTGGGCAGCGTCCGCGTTTCGCCGGCATCACTTTGGCCGGCATCAGCTTCGCTGGGATTTGTGGCGGTGGATGTCGCGGGCGTACTCGCGCACCCCCCGAGCAGCGCGGCCGCAGCAACGAGCGCACTGCAGGCCACGAGGCGACGATCTAGCTTCATCTTCACAGGGTACCCAGCGCGGTTTCGTAGGCTGGACCAATGCCGATTGTCACGGGCGAGGCCCGATTGTTCCGCAGCGCCAAAGCGACCCTGGGCGAGAGCCTGGTCTGGGATCCGGTGGGTGACCTGCTCTGGTGCGACATCACCGAGGGGACGCTGCACCGCAGTCCCTCCAACGGATCACCATTCGGCGCGGAAGACGGCACGGCCGCGCTGCCCGCACCCGTAGCGTCATTCCACCGCGCGACAGCGGGTGGCCACGTGGTGTCGCTTGGGTCCCGCGTCATCCTGATCGACGAGGCGGGCGTCGAACTGCGCGAGCTCGCCGCCATTGACCACGCCAACGACGGCATGCGCCTCAACGAGGGCAAGGTCGACCCGTTTGGGCGCTGGGTGACCGGATCGCTGGATCCCGACGGCGAACCTAACGGCGCGATCTACGTCATCGATGCTGAGGGCGGCACGACCGAGCTCATTGGCGGGTTGGGGACGGCCAACGGGTTCGAGTGGACTCCCGACGGCACCACGATGTACTTCACCGACACCGCGGTGCAGACGATTTACCGCGGGGCATACAGTCGCGACACCGGACTGACGGACGTCGAGGTGTTTGTCGCGGGCGAAATGTTCGACGGCCTCGTCATGGACGAGCAGGGGTACCTCTGGAGCGGCATTTACGGTGGCGGACGAGTCATCCGCTATTCCTCAGACGGACGGGAAGACCTCTCGATCCCACTGCCCGCTCCGAATGTGACCTCGGTCGCCTTCGGCGGGGATGACCTCTCGACGCTGTTCGTGGCTTCGGCGCGCGAGAACCTCAGCGACCAGGAGCTGCGCGGCAATCCGCTCTCCGGTGCGATTTTCGCGATCCCGACCGCGACTCGCGGCCGCCTCGCGTACACGTTTGGCCCGGCCGACGCCGAGTGACCCCGCGCGTGGGGTGAGGTGTCGCGATTGGTCTCTGCCCCTGAACCGAGGTGTCGCGTTGTGTCTCTGCCGGAATCTGAAGTGTCAGGATTCGTCGAAGCGCCACGGGTGAAGTGTCCCGATTGGTCGAGTGTCAACGCTGACGTGACACGATTCGTCGTAACTTCACGACGAGTTGCGACCACGTGAGACCCTTCGCCGCGGCGGCGGCCCTCGTGGGGTTGAAGTGTCACGACTTGTCGACCGGCGGGACGCGCGCCGCGCTCTGCTCCTGCCGCGCTCTGCTCAAGCGACGCTCTACTCGAGCCGCGCTCTGCTCAAGCGACGCTCTACTCGAGCCGCGCTCTAGCCGGGTCGACGCTCTGCTCAAGCGACGCTCTGCTCAAGCGACGCTCTGCTCGAGCGACGCTGTACTCAAGCGACGCTCTACTCCTGCCGCTCGCGCCCTACTCGTGCGGACGGTGGATGAGCTTGGACAGCACGATCGCGCTGCGGGTGTGATCGACGTTGGGGGCGACGCGCACCATCTCGAGCGCCATCTCGAGCGACGGGATGTCCCGCGACCGCATGTGCACGATCGCGTCGGCTGAGCCGGTTACCGTTCCCGCGTCGACGACCTCCGGGATACCGGACAGGATGCGTTTCAGCTCGTCCGGTGCGACGGTGCCACGGCAGAACAGTTCGACGTACGCCTCGGTGCTCATTCCGTCGACGGCGGGGTCAACCTGGATTGTGAAGGAGCGGATGACTCCGTCGGCCACAAGGCGGTCTACCCTTCTCTTGACGGCGGAAGCAGACAGCCCGATCGTTTCGCCGATGTCGCCGTAACCCGCCCGCGAGTTCTGGCGAAGAAGGTCGATGATGCCGTAGTCAAGACTGTCCATCGCCTCACTCTACGGCGAATAGTTGTGTCCGACCAGACAAAGACGGCGAATATGTGCGCGTAATGGCGAGAAACTGTCAATAGATGCGTGTGACACTGAGGGCATGACCTTGACTGACACCTCTGCCGCGCCCGTGCGCGTGCCCAGTGCGCGCACCGTGCTGATGTGCCGCCCCACCCACTTCACCGTCGTCTACCGGATCAATCCGTGGATGGACCCCGCCCTGCCGACCGACACCGCCCTCGCGGTGCGCCAGTGGGAAACGCTGTACCAGACCTACCTCGACCTCGGATTCGACGTCAAGCTGGTCGATCCCGTGGTCGGCCTGCCCGACATGGTTTACGCGGCCAACGGCGGGTTTGTGCTCGACGGGATCGCCTACGGCGCCAGCTTCACTCACCCCGAGCGCCAGCCGGAGGGTCCCGCTTACATGGATTGGTTCCGCGGCGCCGGGTTCGACGTTCGCGAACCGGCAAACATCAACGAGGGCGAGGGCGACTTCCTGCTGGTCGGCGACGTGATTCTCGCGGGCACCGGTTTCCGTAGCGCCTCGGACAGCCACGCCGAACTGGCCGACATCTTCGGCCGCCCGGTGATCACGCTCGAGCTGGTAAACCCCAGTTTTTACCACCTCGACACCGCCATCGCTGTGCTCGACGAGCGCAACATCGCGTACCTTCCCTCGGCTTTCAGCGCGGTGAGCCTGGCCATCCTCGAGCAGCGCTACCCGGACGCGATCCTGGTCACCGAAACCGACGCCGCCTTCCTTGGACTCAACTCCTTCAGCGACGGCTACAACGTCGTGATCGCCGCCCGCGCCACCGACTTCGAGCGCCAGCTGCGCGAGAACGGTTACAACCCGATCGGCGTCGACCTCTCCGAGCTGCTCCTCGGCGGCGGCGGAGTGAAGTGCTGCACCCTGGAGCTGCGGTCATGAGCGCAGTGCGGGAGTCGTCCACCGCGGCAGCGTTCCTCCGCGACGAGAACGAGCACGCCGCCCACAACTACCACCCGCTCGAAGTGGTGGTCAGCCACGGTGAAGGTGCCTGGGTGACGGATGTCGACGGCAACAGGTATCTCGATTGTCTCGCGGCTTATTCCGCCGTGAACTTCGGACACGGGCATCCCACCCTCATCGCCGCCGCCAAAGACCAGCTCGGCCGGATCACTTTGACCAGCCGGGCGTTTCACAACGACCGGCTCGGACCGTTCGTCGCCGCGCTCAGCCGCCTCGCCCATAAGGACATGGTTCTGCCGATGAACACCGGCGCCGAAGCCGTCGAGTCGGCCATCAAGGTCGCGCGGGCCTGGGGCTACCGCGTGAAGGGGGTCGAGCAGAACCGGGCAAACATCATCGTCGCCGACGGCAACTTCCACGGACGCACGACCACCATCATCAGCTTCTCCGACGACGAGCAGGCACGTGCGGACTTCGGGCCGTTCACGCCGGGATTTATCAGCGTGCCATATGGGGATGCCGCGGCGCTGGCGGCCGCGATCGACGAGAACACCGTGGCCGTACTTCTCGAACCGATCCAGGGTGAGGCGGGCATCGTGGTTCCGCCCGCCGACTACCTGCCCGAGGTGCGCCGCATCACCACGGAGAACAACGTGTTGTTCATCGCGGACGAGATCCAGTCGGGCCTCGGGCGCACCGGGGCGACGTTCCAGTGCGACAACGCGGGCGTTGTTCCCGACCTGTACCTGCTCGGCAAGGCGCTTGGCGGCGGGATCGTGCCGCTCAGCGCGGTCGTTGGCAATCGCGACATCCTCGGGGTATTGCGCCCCGGCGAACACGGCTCGACCTTCGGCGGCAACCCGCTCGCGACAGCAGTGGGGCTGGCCGTGGTCGAGTTGCTCGAGACCGGCGAAATGCAGGAGCGCGCCCGCGTGCTGGGCGAGGATCTGCTGAAGAACCTGCGCGCCCTCGTCGGACACGGTGTGGTTGCCGTGCGCGGGGCCGGACTCTGGGCGGGCATCGACATCGATCCTTCGCTGGCGACCGGACGCACGGTATGCGAGATGCTCATGGCCCGCGGCGTGCTCGCGAAGGACACGCACGGCTCGACGATCAGGCTCGCGCCGCCGATTGTGGTGGATGCCGCGGACCTTACGTGGGCCGTCGAACAGCTCTCCGCCGTGCTCGAGGAGCTTCGCGGCTAGAGCTTCGAGTGCTCCAGCCAGTGCGGGTTGTACATCACGCCGAGGACGTTGCCGAATGGATCGACAACCGCGGCGGTAACAAAGCCCGCCTCGCGCGGGGTGGGTGGTTCATACTCTGTCGCGCCCGCCTCGAGTAATCGGTCGTAGGTGCCCTGGAGGTCGTCGACGTGCCAGTAGACCACGGCACCTCCCGGCGCGGTGGGAGCTGCGGGCGGGCCGAAGCGGCGGTCGATGATGCCGAGCTCGTCCTCGCTGTCACCGATGCGAAACTCGACGTACATTGGGGCTTCGGGCGGCTCGGGGCGCACGAAGTATGGATCAACCGCGAGCACCGTGCGGTACCACTCGACGGCGGCAGGGAGGTCTTCGGCCCAGAGGCTGACGGTGGCGAGGCCACGCAGTGCAGCTGCAGCCGTGCGGTTTGTCTCGGTCATAAATCACCCTAGGCACGGCCCAGACGCGGGCGCCAGCCACCGCCGGGGATTGTCGGAGGTGGGCTCTGGACGGCGGGCAGGGGATTGTCGGAGGTGGGCGCCGGCCAGCTGCCAGAGATTGTCGGATCGTGTCGTCGGTGCGACCATGTACCTATGAGTGTTGAGCCGTCCGCGGAGACCCAGGACGGCCCAGACACGGGTTTCTTCGGTCAGCCGCGGGCGCTGGCCACGCTGTTCGGGGTCGAGCTGTGGGAGCGTTTCTCCTTCTACGGCATGCAGGGCATCCTGCTCCTCTACCTGTACTACTCAGTAGCCGACGGTGGTCTGGCGATCCCGGAGGCGACGGCGGCCGGCATCGTCGGCGCGTACGGCGGTGGGGTGTACCTCTCAACCATCCTCGGCGCCTGGATCGCCGACCGGGTGCTCAGTGCCGAGCGCACCCTCTTTATCAGCGCGACCGTGGTGATGTTCGGCCACATCGCGCTCGCCGTGATTCCCGGGGTTCCCGGGGTGGCGGTCGGGCTTATCGCCATCGCCATCGGCAGCGGCGGCGTGAAGGCGACGGCGACGACCCTGGTGGGCGCGCTTTACTCGCCCGGCGACACCCGTCGGGACGCTGGATTCTCGCTCTACTACCTCGGCATCAATCTGGGTGCCTTCTTGGGCCCTCTGCTTACGGGACTGCTGCAAACCACCGCGGGGTTCCACCTGGGCTTCGGACTTGCAGCGGTGGGGATGGCGATCGGGCTCATCCAGTACTCGGTGGGGCGCAAGCGGCTTCCGGCGCAGGCGCGCACGGTGCCGAGCCCGCTTCCGCGCAAGGACTACCCGCGCATGGCAACCATCTTTGCCGCGGCGATCGTGATCATCGTCGTCGCGGTTGCGCTGGGGTGGATCACCGTCGACAACCTCGCCACCATCGTGGTTGGCCTCACGACAATCGCGTCGATCGCGTACTTCGTGGTGATTCTGCGGTCCCGGGTTATCAACGCGGACGAGCGCAGTCGTGTGTACGCGTTTATCCCGCTGTTCATCGCGAGTGTCGCATTCTGGGCGCTCTACCAACAGCAATTCACCGTGCTCACCCTCTACGCCGACCAACGGCTCAACCGCGACGTGTTCGGGTGGGAGTTTCCGGTCTCGTGGGTGCAGTCGATCAACCCCGTCTACATCATCGTGCTGTCGGGAGTCTTCGCGGCGCTGTGGACCAAGCTCGGTACACGCCAACCCTCGACCCCGGTCAAATTCGCCCTCGGCACAATCGGGATGGGCGTGGCCTTTTTGCTGTTCATCCCGTTCAGTGGAACCGGGGACAACGGCACGCCGCTGTACGCGATCCTCGTGATACTGCTGCTGTTCACCATCGCCGAATTGCTGCTGTCTCCCGTGGGGCTGTCGATCTCGACGAAGCTTGCGCCCGAGCGTTTTCGGGCCCAGATGGTTGCCCTGTTTTTCCTGTCTGTCGCGCTCGGGACCGCGTTGTCGGGTTCCCTCGCCGGCTACTACGACCCAGACAACGAAGCGCCCTACTTCGGAGTTCTTGGTACGGTCGCGATCGTGCTGGGTGCTGCCCTCATCGTCGGCGCACGACCCGTGCTCAAGCTGATGCGCGGGGTGCGCTGAGCTGCGCAGATCCACACCTGCGTCACCGGGTGTCGCTAGTGTTGGCGGTTGGTGTGTGCTGCTCCGTGGTGGCGGCCGCCGGCATCCGCCCCCCTCGATTGGACCCTTGAATGTCCGTGCCTTCGACGCAGACCACCACAGCGCCCTTCCCGTGGATCGGGTTGCTGACTCTGGCGGGGGCCATCTTCGTGTCGGTGACGAGTGAATTTCTGCCGACCGGACTGCTGCCCGACATGGCCCGCGACCTCGACGTGAGGCTGTCGACCGCGGGGTACCTGGTCACCGTGTTCGCGGGCACCGTCGTGGTTGCCACTACCCCACTCGCCGCCCTCACCCGCCGCTACTCTCGGAAGAAGCTGGTGATCGTGGTGCTCCTGGTGATCGCCACGGCCAACGTGCTCGCGGCGATTGCGCCCAGCTACGCGTTCCTCGTGGGGGCGCGGATCCTCGGGGGCCTCGCGCACGGACTGTTCTGGGCCGTGGTCGCCGCATACTCGGCCCACCTGGTTCCCAAGCACCAGCTCGGTCGCGCCGTCGCGATCACCGCTGGTGGCGGATCGGCCGCGTTTGTTCTCGGTGTTCCCGTGGGCACGGCGCTCGGCCACTGGCTCGGCTGGCGCGTGGCGTTCATCATCATCGCTGTCGTCGTGGTTGTGCTGGTGCTCGCTGTCGCAAAGTTCCTGCCGCCGGTCGACCACCATGTGCCGCTCGCGACAGGCGAGATCGCGCTACCGATGCGCAAGGATCCCACGCTGGCCGGGGTGATCATCGTGTGTGTTGTGATCCTGATCGTGCTGACCGGTCAGAACACCTTCTATACCTACATCGCCCCCTGGCTGACCGACGTAGCAGGGTTCGAATCCGGTTCCATCGCGGGGCTGCTGTTTCTGTTCGGCGGTGCAGGCGTGGTGGGATTGTTCCTGGCGGGATTCGCCGCCGACCGCTTTCCCGAGCGGGGCTTCGCGGTCGGAATTCTCGCGGTGATGGCGTCCGTGCTGGCGCTCGCCCTGGCCTCCGGCACCACCGCGGCGGTTCTGGTCGCCTTTGTTGTCTGGGGAATCGCGTTCGGGGGAGTGCCCGCCATGCTGCAGACCCGGCTGCTGCGCACCGCATCGCCCCGGGCACGGGACCTGGCTGCGGCGCTGCAGACGACCGCGTTCAACGTCGGCATCGGCGGCGGCGCCCTGCTCGGTGGGCTGCTGCTCGACGGGGTCGGGCTCGAGGCCCTGCCCTACGTCGAGATCGCGTTTCTCGTGGTCGGGCTTTCGGTCAGCGTTATCGGCTACGCGCTGTTCGCGCGACGGTCGCGCCGCCGCCTGGCCTGACCGTCGCGCCGGTCTTTCCTGACCGTCGCCTCGGTCTCCTTCTCAGCAAAAAGAAACACACGTGAAACGTAAATCGTGGGTGGGCGTTACATTCTGCGGTTACGTTGGGATCGCAGCGTAAGCCGTTGTGGCCCGTCGGGACAAAAAAACTCGACGATGCGTCAAAGACATTGATCATCCGGCTTATCGCTGACCCTCGGCGACTTCCGGGCGATTGAGTCTGTGACACTTCTGACCGCCCGCTCAAACGCTGGAGACATAGTGCTGAAAGTAACCCTTCTTGTTGGTAATCCCAAAGCCGATTCGCGCACTCTGCGCATAGCGAAAACCCTGGTCGTGAAGCTCCTCGCGGAGGACAGCTACACGCTCACGGTCATCGACCTGGCGAACTATTCGTCGACTATCTTCACGTGGCCCTCCGCCGAGATGAACGAACTCACGCAGGCAGCGGCCGATAGCGACCTGCTGGTCGTTGCATCCCCGACGTACAAAGCCACCTACACCGGCCTACTGAAGGCGTTCCTCGATCGCTACTCCAACAAGGGCCTCCGCGGGGTCATCGCCATTCCCGTGATGACCGGCGCCGACCTCAGCCACTCCATGGGCCCCGATGTTCATCTGCGACCCCTGCTTGTCGAGCTAGGCGCCAGCGTTCCGACCAGCGGGCTGTACTTCGTTGCAAGCCAAATGGACCACCTCGATGAGATCGCCGACGCCTGGGCTCGTGAAGCCAGCGAGGTCCTCAACCTGCTGCTCCCGCTCATCCACGGCGCCGCGGCCTACACCGATGGCACTGAACCAGCACTTGAGCCGGCGGGAGCCCACCGATGACGTACCTCCAGCCTCTCGACCAGCAGTTTCAGCACGGTTTTGAAGCCGTCAGCACAGATCCCGCCGTCATACGCACAGCGTTCGGACGGTTCCCCTCCGGTATCGCCGCGCTGAGCGCTCTCGTTGACGGGGCCCCGGTAGGGATAGTTGCGTCGTCCTTTTCAGTGGGAGCGTCATTCGACCCCCCATTGGTGATGTTTTCAGTCCAGAACAGCTCAACCACGTGGCCGACCCTGCGCCGCCACGGACGGATCGGCGTCTCGGTTCTCGGAAGCGAACACGCCCAGCTGTGCTATCAGCTGGCCTCGCGTTCCGGAGACCGATTCGCGGGAGTCCCCGTCGTCGCGACGGATGAAGGAGCGCTATTTATCGACGGTTCCGCGCTCTGGCTGGACTGTGAGATCTTGTCGGAAACGGCAGCGGGCGACCACCACATCGTTCTCCTTGAAGTTAAGGCGCTCAAAGTGGAAGCCGACCAGGAGCCACTCATTTACCACGGCGCCACCTTTCGCCAACTCGCTTCATAAGCGCCGCGGGGGACGAGAAACACCCCTCGAAAGCCGGACTGCCCGGGCCCACGACCACGCAAAATTGACGCGCGCGTTGGTTGGATCGCCCCGCGATCGACATGTAACACACTCCGCACCGAACTGAAATCTATCGGAAACAGTCGGCTCTTACGGTTGAACTATTCGATTCACTCGCTGGCGCTTAGGTGCTTCTGCTGTATCAAACCCGACGGAGAAGTGGAATGTCCACGAGCACCATACGCACGGCTCAAGCCGAAGTCGACCGCCCAGCGGCGCGTCCCGGCGCGGCGGTCACCATCCGCGGGGCCGAAAAGGTTTTTTCGCTCGGCCGCGGTCGCACTCTTCAGGCCCTCGCCGAGGTGGACCTCGAGATCGCCGAAGGGGAGTTTGTGGCCATCATCGGGCCCTCGGGTTGCGGCAAGTCAACTGTGTTGCGCCTCGCAGCTGGACTCGACACACCCACTAACGGGGCAATCGAGGTGTTCGGAGACGACCCTCACCGGCTCGCGAAACAGCACCGTCTCGGCGTTGCGTTCCAAGAGCACGCGCTCCTGCCGTGGGCATCGGTGCGCGCGAACATCGCGCTGCCGTTCCAGGTCGCCGGTCGCCGCGTTGACAAGGCCCGGGTGGACGAACTGATTCAGCTTGTCGGACTTGTCGGATTCGAGGACGCGCGACCAAAGCAGCTCTCGGGAGGAATGCGCCAGCGCGCCTCGATTGCTCGTGCACTAGCGCTCAGCCCCGACCTTCTCCTGCTCGACGAGCCCTTTGGCGCTTTGGATGCGGTGACCCGTCGCCGGATGAACGCGGAGCTTGCTCGCATCTGGGGCGAAGAGAAGATCACCACGATTCTCGTCACCCACGATGTGGACGAAGCTCTCATCCTCGCCGACCGAGTGGTTGTCATGACGGGCCGGCCAGGCCGGATCCGCAAAATCGCCAAAGTCGACTTCCCGCGCCCTCGTGGGTTCGAGACAACGCGGAGCCCCGAGTTCCACGACCTCGTCGACGAGCTCACCGCTCTGCTCGACCAGGTCGAGGGGGTAGACGATTGACCGCGGCCGCGCGTCCCGGGACGGCGGCCCTATTCGGAATAGGCGGCGCGCTCCTTGTCGTGGTGGCCGCGCAGCTTGTCGGTCAGTTCCAGCTCGCAGGGCGGGCATGGCCTCCCCTCACCGACGTCCTCGCCTATGTCACGACGCCCGCGGGATCGGGCCTGCTGCTTCGCAACGGGCTGGTGACGCTGACCGCGGCGGCACAGGGTCTCCTGCTGGGAGTGGTGGTTGCCGTGTTCGGAGCCGCCCTAGCTCTTGTAGTTCCTATGCTGCGTCCCGGGTTTGAGCGCTTCGCCGCGATCCTCAACGCGTTCCCAACGATCGCGCTCGCGCCGCTACTCATCACCACAGCCGGTCGGGAAGACACACCAATGGTAATCGCGGCGCTCAGCGTTGGATTCGTGATGTTCGTGACGATGACCTCGGGATTCGCGAACGTTCCCGCTGCCCACTCGGACGTCCTTACTGTGCTGGGATCGAGTCGAGTGCAGCGCCTGGTGCGCCTCGAACTCCCCCGGGCCGTGCCGTCCTTCTTTGACGGGTTAACCCTCAGCGCCCCCGCCGCCATTCTCGGGGCGACCATCGGCGAGTGGTTCGGTGCTCCGAAAGGGCTGGGCCTTCTCCTCGTGAGCGCGATGCAGAACTACCAGATGCCGCTGCTGTGGTCTGCGGCACTCGTCGCGACCGCACTGTCGCTCGCGGCGTACATCGTTTTCGTGCAATTTCAGCGCATCGCCGTCAGGAGATTCGGATGACTCGCGCCCTCTCGTTCCTACGGGGCCTCGTGCACCTGTGGCCCGTGGTCCTGGTCTTCGTTGCATGGGATGCCTGGGTCGTCCTCAACGGATACACCTCGACTGTCGCACCTCGACCGTTTCCGGTCGTGACCGACGTGGTCATCGGATTCGGGGAATACCTGCCGTACATCAGTTACACCCTCGGCGTCGCCCTCGTGGGTTTGCTGGGAGGAACGCTTGTCGGGTTTGCCGCAGCGGTTGTCGTCTGGTCGTCCGCGGCTCTCGCCGGTGTCGTGACGCCGGCCGCACTGATCATCCGATCGGTACCGATCACCGCGCTGATACCGATCATCGCGCGGATCGTTGGTTATGGGGACCCGGCTGTGCTCACTTCTACGGTGCTCATCTGTTTCTTTCCCGCGTTTGTGTTCACGTTGTCCGGGCTCGCTGCAATTCCCGCGTCTGGACATGACCTCTTTCGGGTACTCGGCGGGAACAAGCTGCAGGTGCTCGCGCGCCTCGGGGTGCTCTATGCCGTGCCTAACCTGATGGTTTCGGTGCGGATCACCGCTCCGACGGCCGTTCTTGCGGCAATGCTCGCCGAGTTCCTGATGGGCGCGCACGGCCTTGGGGCGTTGTTTTCTGAGTCGCGGAGCTACATGGATATGGAACGCGCTTGGGGCGTCGCCCTTGTTGCGACCACGGTGTCGGTCTTCGTTTTCCTTGGCGCCCGAGCCCTGGAGAATCGCGTCGTCGCCCGGGTGACCTGACAAATCTGGTTCGCGTCGCCGATGTGACGAGACCCTCAATGCCGGTCGCGCAAAACGCAGCCGGATACAGAGCGCTGCCGGCTACTACGGCGCCGCCTGCCCACCCACAACACCATCTGCACCACTAGTCCCAGAAGGAGCACCATGTTCGCCACTACTTCGCCGCGCGTCATCCGCGCCGCCGGCGTCGGTCTTGTCGCCGCCGTCGCCGCCGCTCTCGCCGGTTGCTCGAGCGCCGAGCCCGCCGAACCCGGGGCCGGAGACCTCAAGACCGTTCGCGTCTCGCTCGGATGGATTACCAACGTCGAGTGGGCTGGTTTCTGGCTCGCCGATGCCAACGGCTACTACGCCGAGGAGGGCCTCGATATCGAATGGATCGGTGGCGGCCCCAACGCGCCGACCACCATGGCGACCGTCGCCGCCGGTGACGCCGACCTCGGCATCCAGCCGGGCGCGCAGGCCTGGCTCGCGAGCTTCGCCGACGGCAACGACTGGACGGCCATCGGCGCCCTGTACCAGGACAGCCCTGCCTCCATTGTGTCGCTCGCGAGTGATCCGGTCACGTCGGCCGAGGACCTCGTGGGCAAGACCGTGCTTGGACAGGAAGGTACGCAGATCGACTACGACGCGATTTTTAAGGTCGCCGGCCTTGAGCCGGATTATGAGTTCATTCCGGCCGGTTTCGACATCGCGCCACTGGTTGAAGGGCAGGGCGTCGCCTACACCGCGTACGCCACGAACCAGCCCATCACGCTGGAAGAGCAATACGGCCTCGAGTCCGACGAATACGTCGTCACGCTCTACTCCGACCTCGGTATTCCGACATACGGCAACATCATCTACGGCGACTCGGCGTACGTCGAGGACAACGGTGACGACATGGAGGGCTTCCTGCGGGCGTCCGTTCGCGGGTGGCAGGAGAACGGCACTGACCCGGCCGTGGCGGCGGAGCTGTCGGTGAACGAGTATGGCGCCGACCTTGGCCTCGACCTTACCCAGCAGACGCGGGAAAACGAGCTACAACAGCCGCTGGTCGAAGGCACGACCGGAGACCCGCTGTTCACGATGGACGTCGATAGGATGACCGACGAGATGTACCCGGGCCTCGAGGCCGCGGGGTATGAGGACCTCCCCGCTCCATCCGACTACATCGACATGTCATATCTTGAAGCGGCGGCTGCCGGCCCTGAATGAGAGGAGTGGGTGGGGCACGCGCCCGGCGCGCTGCCCCACCCGCTCCCCGAACACCCCAGCGTTGCACCCGGACCAATGAGAGAGCTCTAGACCATGACCGTGATCCCGCCCACCCAGACTGCCCCTCGCAACCTGAGGGACCTCCC
Organism: Glaciihabitans tibetensis; assembly: GCF_003003265.1. Taxonomy (GTDB): domain Bacteria; phylum Actinomycetota; class Actinomycetes; order Actinomycetales; family Microbacteriaceae; genus Glaciihabitans; species Glaciihabitans tibetensis. The sequence goes on along the minus strand of NZ_PVTL01000005.1, from coordinate 18,006 downwards.
GAAGGGCCATCTTCACCTCCACATGGAGGCGGCAATCCGACCATCCACCCTGAATGAGATGGCAGCGACGCTGGGCATTGAGCCGCCAAACACCACTGTCTTCAGCGGGTTTAGCCAGTTCGATATTGTGTACCGCACGCTCCTGGCTGTGCTGCAGGAACCGACGCATTTGGCCACGCTCATGGACCAAATCTTCGAAGATCAGGTCGCCAACGGGGTGGTCTACCTCGAGCTTGGGGTCGACTCGTCGTTCTATGTGGAGCGCTATGGATCTCATTCCCGAGCGCTTGAGGTCATGCTGGGGCTCGCGCGCACGGCGTCCGAACGTCACGGACTTGCCTTCGGGTTCATGGTCACGATAGACCGGACAGCCAGCATCGAGCACTCGATACTCATCGCGGAGGCAGCGGCGCTTTTCGCCGGAGAGGGAGTCGTCTCTCTTGGGCTCGCGAGCGACGAACGCGGACACCCGTGCGCCGATTTCGCCGAGGCATTCGCGATCGCGAAGGCGGCGGGACTGCACTCGACCCCCCATGCGGGCGAGCTGGTCGGTCCGCCGTCGGTCCGCGAGGCCATTGATGTACTCCACGCCGACCGCGTACTTCACGGAGTGCGCGCGATCGAAGACCCTGAACTGGTCGCGGAACTCGCCGCGCGAGGCATCACGCTTGACGTATGCCCGACCTCGAACGTGCTGCTGGACGTAGTCGATACCATCGCGGAGCACCCGCTGCCCCGCCTGCTTGCCGCGGGCGTGCGCTGCTCGATCAACGCGGACGACCCGATTATCTTCGGGCCGAACATCCTCGCCGAGTATGAGCTCTGCCGCGCCGAACTCGGTCTCACCGACGAACAGCTCGCGGACTGCGCGTGGACGTCGATCGAGACGACCGCTGCGCCCGACGAAGTCAAAAGCGCCGCGCGTCGACGCATCGACGCCTGGTTGTTGTGAGCGAGTCACTGGGAGTCTCTGCCCGGCTGCGCGCACCGGGTCGCGCCGACGGCGGAGCAGGCACAGCGGAGAGGAATCGACTTCTCGATCTCGTGGTGGATCGGATCCTCGATGAGACCATGATTCAGATGAGCCTGAGCGGTATCGCGAGGAGCATCGGCTCAAACAATCGGATGTTGCTGTACTACTTCGGGTCCCGGGAAGACTTGCTCGACGAGGCCGCCGTGCGTGCGTTCGAACGCTTCCCCCGTCTGCGCGACCTGTTCGTGAGATTCAGCGAACCCGGCGGTCTCGAAGGGCGCCTCATCCGCGCCTGGGAGGATCTGTCGGCGCCGGAGCACCTGCCGTACCTGCGGCTTTACTTTCAGCAGCTGGGGATCGCTATCCATGCCACCCACGCCTGGGCACCGTTTATGACCCGTTCGGCGACGCAGTGGCTTGACCTGTTGGCAGGCCAGCTTCGCCGTGACGGATACGGCGAAGAGCGCAGCCGCACCGCGGCGATCGAGATCCTGTCGCTCTGGCGCGGCCTCCAAATCCTGCTCCTGACCGGCCTGAGCGTTGACGAGCTGACGCTCGCCTACGCGGCGCGGGTGCGCACACTGGTCGAGGAACTCGACGCGATCCGCACTCCGGGCGCGACGCGCGACTAATCAGGTGCCTCGTCCGTGCGCAGGTCACACGGATATTCGAGCGTGTGACCCGCACTGTCACGCAGCCGTGACGTGAGCGAAACATCCGCCACCTACAGTGTGAACTATTCAGTTCACAACCCTGACGACAGGAGAGAATGATGACGACACCTTGGAAAATCGGGATGTTCCAATCTGCGATGTTGATGGGTTCGTGGAGGTTGCCGGAGAACACCTCGACCGATTTCCTCGATCTCGCCCACTGGATCGACATGGCGAAGCGCTGCGAGGCCGCGGGGGTGGACTTCCTCTTCCTCGCCGACGATTACGGCTACCCCGTCGTGAACGACACCATCCCGCCGGCGGCAATCCGCAACGGCATACAGACCCCGAAGGCTGATCCTTCGATGATCCTGCCCGCACTGGCCGCCGTCACCGAGCGGCTCGGCCTGGTCACGACGTTGTCCACCTCCGTCGAGAAGCCGCCCATGGTGGCGCGCAAGATGGCGACCCTCGACCACCTGACGAAGGGTCGCATCGGCTGGAACATCGTCACGGGTGCCGGGCAAAATGCCTCTGCCCGCCTGTTCGGCGCGCCGATGGTGGAGCACGACCGCCGCTATGAGATCGCGACCGATCACGTCGAGCTCTCGCTGAAGCTCTGGGAGGGATGCTGGGATGACGACGCGATCGTCCTCGACCGTGAGGCCGGCGTCTACGCCGACCCGGCGAAGGTGCGTGAGATCGAGCACGACGGGCCGCACTTCCGATCCAAGGGCCTACTCAACGTTCCCCCGGGGCCGCAGCGCACGCCGATGCTCTTCCAAGCCGGAGCATCGGGTCCCGGCCGCGATCTCGCGGCAAAGTACGCGGAGGGGGTCTTCCTCGCGGCCGAAGTGTCGGCGATGACCGAGCAGATCAGCGATATGCGCCGCCGTGCCACCGAGTTTGGACGGGACGCGCAGTCGATCAAGTTCCTCATGGCCGGCACCTTCATTGTCGCGCCCACCAGCGAAGAGGCGCATCAGCTCCGCGCCCGACAGATCGCCACACGAACCCTCGATGAGGCCGCCGCGTCCTATTCCTTTTATACCGGCGTCGACCTTTCCGTAATGGATCCGGACAAGCCCATCGACCCGTCGACGGTAACCGAGACCGGGCGTACCAACCTGGAGCGATTCCTCGGGCCGAATGCGCCGACGGTACGGGAGGTGCTTGAAGAGTTCCAGCGCAACAGTGTTATGGGCGCCCCCTTTATCGGTGATCCCGGAGAGGTGGTCGACCAGGCCGAGGCCGCCATGGCCGCGACGGGGGCCGACGGCTTCCTCGTGCAGCCCGATGCGACCGGCACGTTCGACAGCTTCCTCGAGCTCGTCATGCCGGAGCTGCGAGCTCGCGGGCTCGTCGTGGAGCCTCAGGTCGGGGAGACCCTGCGCGGCCGAATCCGCGGTGACGGCCGTGCCCGGCTGGCTCCGGATCACCCGGGCGCCCGTATTTGGGAAGCGGCAAGCCTGGTTTGATCATCCGAATCGCCGCGTCTCGCCCGACCGTCAAGAAGCGTCTGGCCTGACCGTCGCGATCGTTTCGTTTACCACCGCAATTGGGCGTCGCCCCGGCATCCCGTCGTCAATATGCTGGGCGGATGACGCACGCTCCCGCTCCCCGCTTTCGCGTACCCATGGTTGCCCGCAGTCAGACCGAGCCGCACCGAGCGTCGAGCCCGCTCGAGTTGCTGTTCGACCTGACCTTTGTTGTGGCGATCGCGCAGATCGCGGCGGAGCTGGCCCACGGCATCGCGGACGGGCACGCGGGCGAGGTGCTCGTGCCCTACCTCATGGTCTTTTTTGCGATTTGGTGGGCGTGGGTGACCTGCACCTGGTTCGCCTCCGCCTACGACACCGACGACGTTCCCTACCGCGTGCTGACGATGGTGCAGATGGCGGGCGTTCTGACGCTTGCCGCTGGAGTGCCCACCGCGTTCGCCGAGGGCAACTTCATCATGGTGGTCATGGGGTACGTGATCATGCGGATCGGGCTCGTCGCGCAGTGGCTGCGCGTTGCGATAGAACATCCGGCGGGCCGGGCGACGGCATTGCGTTACGCCGGCGGCATCGCCGTTGTGCAGGTCGGCTGGTTGCTGCGCCAGCTGCTCCCGGAGGGTTTCGGTGTTGCGTCCTTCGCTGTTCTGGTGGCGTTCGAACTGGCCGTGCCGATCTGGGCGGCGCGCAAGGGAGAGCCGAGCTGGCATCCCCATCACATCGCCGAACGGTACGGCCTGTTCACGATCATCGTGCTCGGCGAGAGCGTGTTCGCGGCTACGACCGGCGTGCAGGCGGCTGTTCAAAATGACGGCCTTAGCGCCGAGTTGGTCGCGATCTCATTGAGCGGCCTCGTGCTGCTCTTCGCGCTGTGGTGGTTGTACTTTCTCGAACCGGCCGCCGATGGCCTGGCCGCGAGACGACATCGCGCCTACTTCTGGGGATACGGTCACTACGGGGTGTTCGCGTCGCTCGCCGCACTCGGCGCCGGGCTCGAGGTGGCGGTGGAGTACTCCGGCCATCACCTGGACGTGTCGGCGCTCGTCGTCGGCTTCGCCCTCGCGATTCCGGTCGCGCTCTTTCTCGTTTTACTCTGGGCGATTCACGCTCCGGTGGTCGAGCAACCGGTGATCCGCCCAGCGGTGATCCTGCCGGCTGCGGCGCTCGTGCTGGCGATGCCGCTGCTCACCGCGCAATGGGGCGTTGGCCCCGAAGTGATCGGCATTGCACTCGTCTGCGTGCTGGTGATCGCGCTCACGATCGCGAGCCGCGCGAAACCATAGCGTTGGGGAGGCGGTCTGATCCAGCAGGGGCAAGCTCAGTCAGCGTCAGCGTCAGCGTCAGCGTCAGCGTCAGCGTTGCGACGGTGTTGCGTGAGCGTTCCGTCAGCGTCGCGACGGGGCTGACGCAACAATGATGAGTGTTGCAAACGGTCCAAGGAGCAGCGACAGCAGGAACCACGCCAACCTGCCTCTGCCCTTTCCCTCTGCCAGACCCGCGTTGACCAGAGCGAGCGCGAACCACCACCCACCGCCGTTGTAGATCACTGTTTCGTTCATGGTCGCAGCCTAGGGTGTGCGCGGGCGCCGTCGAGATAAACTTGGGTTGTGTCCGTACTCGATGGCGACCTCCTCGACCGCATCCGTTCGCGCGCGGCGGGGTACGACCGAGACAATGCCTTTTTTACGGATGACCTCGCGGAACTCACCGCCGCCGGATACCTCTGCGACCGCAGCCTTGCCGACGCGTCGGCCGACCAGCGACTGCTCGCCGCCTACGCGCCCGCGACCGCGCTGGGCATCAATATGCACCTGGTCTGGACGGCGGTCGCCCGCATCTTGCGTGAGCGCGGCGACGATTCGCTCGCCTGGATTCTCGCGGACGCCGAGGCGGGTGAAGTCTTCGCGTTCGGCAACAGCGAACCGGGCAACGACCTGGTGCTGCAGGACTCCGTCACCGCAGCTGTGCCCGATGGCGCCGGCGGCTACCGCTTTACCGGCACCAAGATCTTCACGTCCTTGTCGCCCGCGTGGACCCGTCTAGGTGTATTTGGCCGCGACGACAGCGACCCAAACAATCCGGTCCTGGTGCACGGGTTTCTGCTGCGCCGCGATCCCGGTTACCGGATCCTGGCGGACTGGGACACCCTCGGCCAGCGCGCTACCCAGAGTCACACGACGGTGCTCGAGGGAGCGGTCGTTCCGGCAGCCAGGATCGTGCGCACGGTGCCCGTCGGCCCCAGCGCAGACCCATTCATCTTCGCGATCTTCGCCGCGTTCGAGACCCTGATCGCCGCCGTCTACGCCGGGATCGCGGATCGCGCGCTCGAGCTTGCCGTGGCCGCGGTGCAGCGTCGCATCAGCCGCAAAAGTGGGGGCCGTCCCTATGCCGAGGACCCCGACATCCGCTGGAGAATTGCAGACGCGGCGCTCGCGCTGGACGCCGTCGGTCCGCAGCTTGAACGGGTTGCCGCCGACGTCGACGGACTCGTCGACCACGGGCGCGACTGGTTTCGTCGGCTGGTGGGTGTGAAACATCACTCGACCGAGGTTGCGCGGCGGGTGGTTGACCAGGCGATCCGGGTGTCGGGCGGCAGCTCTTACCGGGCGGACAGCGAACTGGCCAGGCTGTATCGCGATGTCGCCGCGGGCATCTTTCACCCGAGCGACCCGGAGTCGGTGCACGCCACGGTGGCGGCGAATCTGCTCGGTCCGCTTCCGTAGACCGGACCCTGCACGGCGCACAACCGTAGGCCGGACCCTGCACGGCCCGGCCTACGGTGGTCGCCTCTCGGAGGACGGCCCCCGGCAGCGCGTTACAGGTCGCCGAGTCCGGACGACAACGCCCGGACCACCTCGAATCCCTCTGCCTGCTCCGTGCGCGCCTGGCTGCCGCGGAATACCGCGGCGCCGCGCAACACCTTCGCACCCATGTAGGGCTTGCCGGCCTGGTCCTTGTGGCGCTTCACCGCCGCCACTTTCGCATCCATGTACGGCGCCACGTCGACGAAGTAGTTCGGTGCGAAGTCCCGGGTCGCTGATGGAGACTCGTAACACAGGATCGTCGAGCTGCGCCGACCCGCACGCAGCGTTGCCAGGTGCACCGCGTGGTGATCCTGGTGCTGGTCGTGTTCGGAGTGCGTGAGGATCACATCGGGTTTGAACAGCTCGACCGCCAGCTCGATGACCTTCACCATCCGTTCCATCTCGGTGGCCATCTTGGTGTCGGTGAAGTCCTGCACCGACACGCTCGCGACCTCAAGGGTGTCGGCCCCCAAGCGCGCCTCGTTCTCGCGCACCTCGTCGCGGCCGCCGTTCGCGCCGTGACTCATCACGATGGCCATGACTTCGTGACCTTCGTCTGCGAATCGGGCGAGGGAGCCGCCGCAGGCGAGTTCCAGGTCGTCGGGGTGGGCCCCAATCGCGAGCACGCGGCGCACCTTGGGAGGCTGGATCGTGGGATGCCGCAGGGCAAACACCACGACCGTGATACCCACGAGAAAAATAGTCTGGGCACCGATGACGTACTGAGCCCATCCCACGAAGTGATCGGGTTCAGCCAGCGCAATCGACAGGCTCGCCGGAATGGCAACTAACGACGCCAACACGATCAGCGCCATCACGGTGCGGGGATGACGGATGTGCCTCTGAATCCAGACGGCCTGGGTGATTGCGCCGACGAGAAGGACGAGAAAGGCACTGACAAAAACTATGCCAAGCCAGAACATTCGATCACCCGCACCAAACCTGGGTGCAGCAACGAACGGGTGGGGGATAGATGGGGACAGGGCAGAGCGAAGGGAGTTCTAGCGACCATCAGCTTCGGGTTCCTTTGGTATCGCGGCTCGGGTAAACAGGTAAGCGGGTAGGTGAAAAAGGCTAACTTTGAGCCCTCAACGCCTCAAGCGCTTGACGCGGCAACGCCGATCGGTATGCTTTCGAGTTTCCGAACCGGAAGCACAAACAACGCGAGCACACCGAGAGCCAGCGCGAGGCGCAGCGGCAGCTCACCCGAAGCCCGCACCACGGCGGCTGGCGCACCGGTGAGCACGCCGGTCACCCGTCCCGCGATGTCCGCGGGGCTCACCGGGTCGCGGTCGTTGAACGTATTGGCGTCTCCCCTGGTGGTCATCGCGCCAGCACTGGCGATCTCGGTAATGCGGTGCGTGTAGAGCTGGCCGTCGCGGCGCCGCACCGTTACGACCTCCCCAACCTCGAGCGGTCGCGCGTTCAGTGGGGCGACCATCACGATGTCGCCGACCGCAAAAGTGGGCTCCATGGAGCCGCCGTCGACCACGATCCAACGGGTACCGGTGACCGACGGCAGCGCAACGGGCGTCACCACAACAAGCGCGATGAGCGCCAACAGAATCACCCGCGGCCACACCGGCAGGGCAAACCGTGGGGTCATCAGGGCTGGGTCGCCACCGCGGTCCAGGCACCAGCCGGGGACGTGCGCGTGCCGACGGTGTAGTCGACTCGGTAGTAATAGGTGGTGCCCGGGGTGAGGGAGCAGGTGGTGGCGGTGAACTGCGTTGCGCCCGTCTCACACGCGACGCCGGCTATCGGAGTCATCCGCACCGGAGCCCGCACCGGCTGTCCCGCTGTACCGTTTCCGACCTCGCCGCGCCCGTTGAAGCCCCAGCAGTAGGCGATGCCGTCGGAGGTCACGGCGCAGGAGTGGTATTGGCCGGTGGTGACGGTCGTGATGGTTGTGCCGACCACATCGGCGAGGCCGATGACGGGCACGGCGGTTCTGACGTGTTGGATCTTACCGTCGCCAACTTGGCCGTAATTGTTGTTACCCCAGCAGTAGGCGGTGCCGTCGGATATAAGTGCGCAGGCGCTGTCGCCGCCCACGGTGATGCCGGTGACGGACTTGGCGGTGAGCCCGGCGACGGTGACAGGCGTGGTGACGGGAGCGGTGGGATACCCCGTTGTTCCGTCGCCCAGCTGCCCGACGAGGTTATAGCCCCAGCAGGAGACAATGCCGTCGGAGGTGAGTGCACACGCGCTCGAGTTCCCCGCGGCGATGTCGGTGATGGTTGTGCCGGCGAGCCCGGTGACAGCGACGGGGGTACTGGAGTTTGTGGTTGTGCCATTTCCGAGCTGCCCGTATTCGTTGTATCCCCAGCAGTAGCCGGTGCCGTTGGTGGCCACGGCACAGGAGTGGATGCTTCCGACGGCGATGTCGGTGATGGCCTCGCCCGCGAGGCCGGTAACAGCGACGGGAATGCTGGAGTCTGTTGTTGTGCCGTTTCCGAGCTGCCCGGTCCGGTTAAAGCCCCAGCAGTAGGCGGCACCGTCGGCGGTGAGTACGCACGAGTGGGACAAGCCTGTGGCGAGTTCCGTGACGGCCCCGACCGTGGGGACGGAGACGGCGACGGGGACGCTGGAGTTTGTGGTGGTGCCGTTGCCCAGTTGCCCATAGCCGTTGCTGCCCCAGCAGTACGGGGTGCCATCTGCGATCGCGCAGGAGTGGTTGATTCCCGTGCTGATGCTGGTGACGGTTTTGTTGGCGAGGCCGGTGACCGCGACGGGGGTGCTGGAGTTTGTGGTGGTGCCGTTGCCGAGTTGTCCGGCGTAGTTGTCACCCCAGCAATAGGCGGCGCCGTCCGCGACCGCGCAGGTTTGGTAATCGCCGACGGCGATTGTGGATACGGCCTTGGTGCGCAACTCCGGCGGAATGTTGCCCAGGTCTGTGGTGCTGGTCGACGTGCCGGTGTACACCGTTTCGGGATCGGAGCCGTCGGGCGAGGTGGAGCGCTGCACGGTGTACTCGGCACCAGTGGTGCCGGCGGGCGCCGCGTCCCAGGCGAGGCCAACGGTCGTGGTGCCGCTGGTCGCCGCCGCGGGAGCGCTCGCGGTGAGCGTCACTGGTGCGGTGCGGGCAGCGACCCAGGCGCTAGGGGGGGCGGTCCAGTTCGCAATGCCGTAGTCGACCTTGTAGTAGTAGGTGGTGTCCGGGGTGAGCGAACAAAGGGTTGAGGTCAGCGACGTGGCACCCGCGGCGCAGACTTGGCCAGGTATCGGAGATGTCGCGACGGGCACAAACGAGTTGGTTGTCGAACCATCTCCGAGAGCCCCCGAGGAGTTGTAGCCCCAGCAATACGACGACCCCTCAAAGAGCACGCAGGCGCTGCTTCCGCCGCCACTGATGGTGGTGATGTTTTCACCAATGAGGCCGGGGACGGCGACGGGGGTGAGCGAGCTGAAGACCATTCCACCGGCGAGTTGGTCGCGCCAATCCCTTCCCCAGCAGTACGCGGTGCTATCAGCGACCGCGCAGGTGTAGTAATTGCTCGCGGAGATCACGCTAACGTTTCTGCCGCTGACGCCGGGGACGGCGACGGGGGTCGGGGACTGTGTGGTTGTGCCGTTGCCGAGCTGCCCGTAGGAGTTGTTTCCCCAGCAGTAGAGGATTGCGTCCGCAGTCGCACAGGTATGGTCGGAACCGGCACTGATTGCGGTAATGGTTTTGCCACTGAGGTTGGTGACGGCGACCGGGGTGGTGGAGTTTGTGGTTGTGCCGTTGCCGAGCTGCCCGAGTCGGTTTTCACCCCAGCAGTAGAGAATGCCGTCGGCAACTGCACAGGTATGTAAGGGACCGGCACTGATTGCGGTAATGGTTTTGCCACTGAGGTTGGTGACGGCGACCGGGGTAATGGAGTCGGTGGTGGTTCCGTTTCCAAGTTGGCCAGACGAATTTATCCCCCAGCAGTAAGCGCTACCGGAGGCCAAGGCGCATGCGTGGTATCTGGCAACCGTAATCGCGGTGATAGTTTTTCCGGAAAGACCGACCACGGCGACTGCGGAGAAGGGATTGGTGGTTGTGCCGTCTCCGAGAATTCCGCGGTAATTGTAACCCCAGCAGTACGCGGCGCCGTCGACGATCGCGCAGGAGTGATAGTCGCTGGAGGAGACTGCGGTGGCTGTTTTGCCGGTGAGTCCAAGAACGGCGACGGGGATCGAGGAGTTAGTGGATGTTCCGTCTCCGAGATCACCCCAGTAGTTGTCACCCCAGCAATACACGGCACCGTCGGCGATGGCGCAGGCGCGCGACGAGCTGACGCTGACGGCCGTGACGGTTCTAGCGCCTAATTCCGTGGGTATGTTGCCCGGGTCGATCGCGGACGAGTCGGTGCCGGTGTAGACGGTCGCGGGGTTGGCGCCGTCGGCGCTGGCGGAGCGTTGCAGCGCAAATTCGGCAGCGGTGTTGCCCGCGGGAACTGCGTCCCAGGCCAGGTCGAGGGAGGTTGCCGTGGCGCCTGTCGGCGCGGGGGTGCTGGCGGCCAGAGTGGCGGTGCCGGCGCTACTTCCGGATAGTGTCGCCTGGTCGGTGAAGCCGCCACCACCACCGAGTACCTGGCTCACCCCAAAGGCCACCGTCAGCACGGTGGGCAGCGCTGCGCGAAGACGACCGCGTGTGCGAATGCGAATCATGGGGATGCCTTCCAGGCAGAAACGAGTGTGTGATCAGGGGCGCCAGCGGTGGTGCTGTTACTGGGCGGCGTCGATGATGACGTCGAACGTGATGTCGAGTCCCTGGGCGAGGTTGGTGGCGGTATCGCTGAGGCCAACCTCGATGGTGGCGGTTCCGCTGGCACCGGGGGCGACGGTACCGGCGCCCACCAGTTCCGGCACGCTCGCGAGCGAACCGCTGTCGGTGCTGGTGCCCGAGGCAAGCGTGACTTCGAGCCAGCTGGTGATTGTGGCGAGGTCGGTGGGGGTCTGGGTGGGGCTGACCACAACGTTGTCGAGGGTGATGCTGTAGTCAAAGTCGACGCTGCCGGAGTTGGTGAAGGTGAAGGTCTCCGGGCCGCTCGTCTGGTCGGGGAGAAGGTCGGCGACCGTGATGGGGATGCCGGTCACCGTGCCGATGGTGAGGGTCGCCGTGCCCACTGTGTTGCCGGTGATGGTCTCCTGGTCGGTGAAGTAGGCCGAGGTGACGGCAAAACCACCGGCGCCGATCGCCACAACCGCGGCTGCGGCGCTTGCGCCGACAACTGCGCGTCGGCGGCCGCGGGTGGGGGAAGTCGTAATGACGGACTCGGTGGTGGTGTCTGCGGCTGGGGAAGTGGGAGTCATGAGTAAACCTTTCAAGGGGAGCACGAGGAGCAACGGGAGTGTGGGGTTGTCTGGACTACTCGGACGAGGCGGAAATCAATGAGTCGAATGCGACAACGGAACCCTGCACCGCGTTGGTTGCGGCGGGGTCGAGGGTGAGCGCATAGCTCACGGTGAGCTCGGCGCCCGCAGCGATGGTGATGGCTGCGGTGGAGGGCACCGCGTCGAGGGGGCCGCGGGTGAGCACCGCGGAGCCGCCGTCGGACAGCTCGGCCAGGTACAGCGCAGCGGCACCGGCCGGATCCAGGGTTACCGTGGTGTCGACAACAACCGTGATGGGGAAGCGGGTGGGGTTGCTGATGGTGAAAGCCAGGGGCTCCACCGTGTCGCCGGGAAGTGCCCCGGCACCCGCGCTGGTGGCGCGCACAACGTCGTCGATGGTGAACAGCTCGCACGATTGGGTGGCGGTGGCGGTGGTGGTCACGGCGGAGGCGGGTTGCGGGGTGAGTACAACACCACCGGCGACCAGGGCCACCAGGAGTAGGCCGAGGGCGGCGCCTGCGCCCTGACGCTTATGCGTGCGGGCGGCCAACCGGGGGCGAACAACAAACACGAGTGTGCCTGCGAGCAACAGAAGCGCGGCGACAACGAGAACGGTGACAACATTGCCCAGACCGGTGGATGCGAGCCCTCCTGCCACCCCGGAGTTTGTGGTGCCGGATGCCGACGGAACCGTCACGGAGCACACGTCTAACGCAGCACGGATCACGATGGCCCCCAGGTGTGTGATTCGACGCCACACCACTCTGGAGGCGAATTTCCGTCAGCTTAGGGTGCGGTGACACCGCTCACAACGCCCCAGAACCCGCGCATGCACTGTGAGGGGATCAAAACCCGTCATTGAGGGCGAATGGGGGACATGGCGGAGGCGAAATGGGGGACGCGCTCCCAGAACTGGGGGTGCGTCCACCACCGCGAGGGCCCAACCGAACAGGGTTGCGGCCCCCGCGACGAACGGGACTGCGGCCCCAGCTATGACCGGGCGCGCGGCACCAGTCGCTCGAGCTGGGTGACGTGCTCCGGAGTGAGTTCGGCGAGGCTGGTGACCCCGAGCAGGCGCATGGTGCGGGCGATCTGCTCGGCGAGGATCTCGATGGTGCGGTCGACGCCCTCGCGTCCGCCTGCCATCAGCCCGTAGAGGTAGGCGCGGCCGATGAGGGTGAACTTCGCGCCGAGGGCGATCGAGGCGACGATGTCGGCGCCGGACATGATGCCCGTGTCGAGGTGAACCTCGGTGTCGCCGCCGACCTCGCGCACGACCTCCGGCAGCAGGTGGAACGGGATCGGTGCTCGGTCGAGCTGGCGCCCGCCGTGGTTGGAGAGCACGAGGCCGTCGACGCCCAGAGCGGTGACTCGTTTCGCGTCGTCCACCGTCTGGATGCCCTTGACCACGAGCTTTCCCGGCCACTGGTCTTTGATCCACGCGAGGTCGTCGTAGGTGACCGTGGGGTCGAACATCGTGTCGATGAGCTCGGCCACCGTGCCCGACCAGCGGTCGATCGACGCGAAGGCGAGCGGTTCGGTGGTGAGAAAGTTGATCCACCATTCCGGACGCGGCAGCGCATTGATCACGGTGCCGAGCGTGAGCTGCGGGGGGATGGAGAAGCCGTTGCGCTTGTCACGCAGCCGAGCGCCCGCGACCGGGACATCCACCGTGACAAGGAGGGTGTCAAACCCGGCTTTCGCTGCTCGGTCGACGAGCGCCATCGAGCGTTCGCGGTCCTTCCACATGTAGAGCTGAAACCAGTTGCGGCCGTGGGGGTTGGCCGCGGCGACGTCTTCGATCGACGAGGTGCCCATGGTCGAGAGGCTGAACGGAATGCCCGCTGCCCCGGCGGCACCCGCTCCGGCGACCTCACCCTCGGCGTGCATCATGCGCGTGAAGCCGGTGGGCGCGATTCCGAAGGGCAGCGCGGACGGGGCCCCGAGAACGGTTGAGGACAGGTCGACGGATGACACGTCCCGCAGGATCGCCGGGTGAAACTCCACGTCCCGGAACGACTGGCGCGCGCGCCGCAGCGACAGCTCCGCCTCGGCCGACCCATCGGTGTAGTCGAACGCGGCCTTGGGCGTGCGGCGTTTGGCGATGGTGCGCAGGTCCTCGATGGTGAGGGCGCCCGCCAGGCGACGCTTGCGCCCGTTGAGCTCGGGGGTTTTGAAGTGCATCAGGGGTGCGAGGTCGCGCACTTTGGGGATACGTCGCTCGAGCATGGGATTCCTTAGCTGGTCTTCTCGTGGTCTTCTGGCTTTATTCTTCGTGATTAATGAAGGCGGATGTCGGCTACCGTGCCCGGTCGGCCGTCGGCGTGTAGCGCAGCGGTGCAAAAGCAAGCGCCACGAGTGAACGCAGCGACTCGAGCGAGCCGCTCACCATGCCCTGCGCGCGCGCCTGCACGAGCACGTTGCCAATCGCGGTCGCCTCGACCGGACCGGCGAGCACCGGGAGCCCGCTGCGGTCGGCGGTGCGTTGGCAGAGCAGCGAATTCAGCGAGCCTCCGCCCACGATGTGGATGACGGACACGGTTTTCCCCGACAGTTCGCTGGCCCGCCGCACGGCGCTCGCAAAAGCCTCGGCGAGTGACTCGACGATGCTGCGCACAAACTCGACCCGGGAACCCGGTGCGCCGACGCCGTGCTCGCTGCACCACTGCGCGATCCGTGCGGGCATATCGCCCGGCGAGAGGAAAACGGGGTCGTTGGCGTCGAATACGCTCACCGGGGTGGTCAGCGCAGCAGCCCCAGCGAGGAGCGCGGCAAGGTCGATGCTCTCGCCGTCCTTCTCCCAGATCCGCACCGACTCGCTCAGCAGCCACAGCCCCATCACGTTGTGCAGGTATCGAACCCGGCCGTCGACACCGCCCTCGTTGGTGAAGTTCGCGAGCCGTCCTTCGGCTGTGAGCACCGGGGAGGGCAACTCGACCCCGACCAGACCCCAGGTGCCGCAGGAGATGAAGGCGAAGTCATCGCCGGTGGCGGGAACGGCGACCACCGCGGAGGCGGTGTCGTGCGACCCGACCGCGGTGACCCGCGTGTGCGGGCCGAGCTGGAGATCGTCGGCGACCCGGCCGAGCACGGGTCCGAGTGAGGTGCCGGCATCCACCAGTTTAGGAAAAATAGCGCGCGGAAGCTCGAGCGCGGCGATCAGGTCGTCGTCCCACTCGCCGCTTTGCACCCCAAGCAGGCCGGTGGTGGACGCGTTGGTGCGTTCGGCGGCGGCCACCCCCGTGAGCCAGTAGTTGATCAGGTCGGGCACGAGCAGGAGCCCGTCTGCCGCGTCGAGGCTGCCCGCGATCTGGTCTGCCTCCAGCTGGAACAGGGTGTTAAAGGGGAGGTGCTGCAGGCCGTTCGTCGCGTACAGGGTTTGCGGGTCGACCCGACGGTGGGCCGCATCCACTCCGGCCGCGGTGCGCTCGTCGCGGTAATGGTAGGGAACGCCGAGCATGCGCCCGCCCCGCATCAGCGCGTAGTCGACCGCCCAGGAGTCGACGGCGATGCTCGAGAGCGCCGGCTCCTCGCGGGCGGCGACGGTCAGCCCGGCGAGCACGCTGCGGTACAGCTCGAGGATGTTCCAGTGCAGCCCGTCGATTGTGCGCACCGGGGTGTTCGGAAACCGGGCGACCGGCATGATGCTCAGCTCGTTGTGCGAAACGTGGCCCAGGATGACCCGGCCGCTCGTGGCGCCGAGGTCGACGGCCGCGACCGCACTGGAGCTCGTGCGGGCACTCATCGCAAGAAGGCAGCGGCGACGCCGGCGTCCACCGGGATATGCAGTCCGGTGGTGTGGCTGAGGTCAGACGTGCAGAGCACAAACACCGCGTTCGCGACGTTCTCCGGCAGCACCTCGCGCTTCAGCAGGGTGCGCTGGGCGTAGTACTTGCCGAGCTCCTCCTCCGGTACCCCGTAGACCGCGGCGCGCTTGGCTCCCCAGCCGCCGGCGAAGATGCCGGATCCGCGCACCACCCCGTCGGGGTTGATGCCGTTGACCTTGACCCCGTACTCACCAAGCTCCGCGGCGAGCAACCGCACCTGGTGTGCCTGGTCGGCCTTCGTCGCGGAGTAGGCGATGTTATTCGGGCCGGCGAAAACGGAGTTCTTCGACGAGATGTAGATGATGTCCCCACCGAGCTTTTGGTCGATCAGCACCTTCGCCGCGGCACGGGAGACCAGGAAGGAGCCCTTTGCCATGACGTTGTGCTGGAGGTCCCAGTCCGCGACGGTGGTCTCGAGCAGCGACTTCGACAGAGAGAGTCCCGCGTTGTTGACGACGAGGTCGAGGCCGCCGAACGTGAGCAACGCGGCATCCACCGCCTGCTGCACCTGCGTCTCATCTGTGACGTTCGCCTGCACGCCGATGGCCACGTCGCCCGGGTTCGGGGAGCCAGCGCTGATCTCGGCTGCCGCGGCCTGCGCCTTCTCCAGGTCGAGGTCGGCGATGACCACGCAGGCGCCCTCGGCGGCGAGACGGGTGGCGATCGCCTTGCCGATGCCGGAGGCTGCTCCCGTCACCAGGGCGATTCGGGAGGCGAGGGGTTTCGGCGCGGGAAGGCGCTTGAGCTTTGCCTCCTCCAGCGCCCAGTACTCGATGCGGAACTTTTCCTCGTCGGAAATGGGCGCGTAGGTGGAGAGGGACTCCGCGCCGCGCATCACATTGATGGCGTTGATGTAGAACTCGCCGGCGACGCGCGCGGTCTGCGCCGTCGCGCCGTAGCTGAACATGCCCACCCCGGGGATGAGGATGATGGCAGGGTCCGCGCCGCGGATGGCGGGCACGCTGGAGCTATGGGGAGCGCGAAGCGATCCCGCGACGCCAGTGCCGAGCGAGCCTGCGAGCTCGGATTCAAGCAGGGGTGCGTAGGCCGCGTAGTAGGCCTCGTAATCGGTGCGGTACTGCGCGTGGAGCTCGTCGAGACGCGCGATCGACTCCTCGACAGAGGCGTCCGCGGGCAGGTCGAGTACGAGAGGACGCACCTTGGTGCGCAGGAAGTGGTCGGGGCAGCTTGTGCCGAGTGCCGCCAGGCGGGGGTGCTCGGCGCTGGCCAGGAAGTCGGTGACCACCGCGGCGTCAGTGAAGGAGCCGACCTGGGCGCGGTCGCTGGATGCGATGCCGCGCAGGTGCGCCGCCAGTGCCGCGGCCTTCGCCCGGCGTTCGGCCTCGGGCAGGGCGCCGTAGCCGTCGAGTGCGGGGCCGAACGGCTGTTCGCGTCCCTCTGCCGCGATGAACTGCTCGGCGGTGTCGATGATCCAGCGCGAGTTCGTTTCGGCTTCGTCGCTGGTGTCGCCCCAAGCGGTGATGCCGTGGCCGCCGAGGATTACTCCGATCGCCTGCGGGTTGCTGCGCTTGATCTCGGCGATGTCGAGTCCGAGCTGAAACCCGGGACGTCGCCACGGCACCCAGACGACCTTGTCTCCGAAGGCCTTCGCGGTGAGCGCCTCGCCGTCAGCAGCGGTCGCGAACGCGATTCCCGAGTCGGGATGCAGGTGGTCAACGTGGGCCGCGTCGACGAGGCCGTGCATGGCCGTGTCGATCGAGGGCGCGGCGCCTCCCTTGCCGTGAAGCGTGAAGTCGAAGGCGCTGACCATCTCGTCCTCGCGCTCCACCCCGGGATACACCGAGCTCAGCGCGCGAAGCCGATCGAGGCGCAGCACCGCGAGCCCCGACTCCTTCAGGGTTCCGAGGTCGCCGCCGGATCCCTTCACCCAGAGCAGCTCCACCTGCTCGCCCGTGACCGGATCGATCTCGGAACCCTTCGCGGAGGTGTTACCGCCGGCGTAGTTGGTGATGCGCGGGTCGGACCCGAGGCGATTGCTCCGCGCGATCAGGTCGGCCGCGGCGGGGTTCGTCTGGGATGTCGTCTGGGCGGTCTGCGGGGGAGTCTGCGGAAGAGTCTGCGGGGGAGTCGGTTGCGGGGTCTGCGAATTCGTCATTGCGGGTGTCCTTCGGTTCGTGACGGCTGCTGCGGCGGTGAGCGGTGAAGGTGGAGGCTGTGCGGTGCGGTGCGGTGCGGTGCGGCGTTGGTGCGGTGCTGCGTTGGTGGGTGTGGGTGTGGGTGTGGGTCTGGGTCTAGGTCTGGGTGCGGCGCGGTGCGGGTGAGCTGTGCGGTGCCGGCGGTGCGGTCGCTGCGGTGTGGGGCGGATGTCGGGTGGCTGGTCCCGCTAGCTCCCGGAGGGAGAAACCGGCTCCCAGAGGGAGTTGTAACTCCGTCCGGGAGCGGGTATCTCCGTCCGGGAGGGCAGGTTTCTTCGTCCGGGTGCCGGTTTCTCCGCGCCGGGCGTGTGGGTTAGGCGCCCCAGGAGGCTTGTTGGCCCCCGACGCGGGTGTCGGCGATGGATTGTTGGTAGCCGGATGCCGCGTAGGCGGCCATCGGGTCGCCGTCGAGTCCCCGCGACTGTCGCCAGGTCGCGAGGTCGGGTCGCACGTCGGTGTAGAACGCGTCCATCAGGATCCCGTTGGCGCCGAGAACGTCGCCGGCGAGTTGCGCCGCGGTCAGTGCCTCCCGGTCGACGAGCAAGGCCCGCGCGGTCATTTCCTGCACGTTCAGGACCGAGCGGATCTGCCCGGGGATTTTGTCTTCGACGTTGTGGCACTGGTCGAGCATGAACGCGACCGGGGAGTCTTCGGCCAGTCCGCCGCCGCGGATGACTTCGTAGAGGATACGGAACAGTTGGAACGGGTCCGCTGCCCCGACGATGAGGTCGTCATCGGCGTAGAAACGGGAGTTGAAGTCGAACGACCCCAGCTTGCCGAGACGCAACAGCTG
>NZ_PVTL01000004.1 GCF_003003265.1 Glaciihabitans tibetensis | reverse complement strand
CGGTTACATTCCGAACCCGGAAGCTAAGACTCTCTGCGCCGATGGTACTGCAGGGGGGACCCTGTGGGAGAGTAGGACACCGCCGGACTTACTTTGCATCACCAGTGAATGGCCACCCCACCGGGGTGGCCATTCCGCTTTAACACACGGCGCAGGTTGGTTAGTGCGTCGTTTCTCGTTCCGTAAGGGACAATGGTCAGATACGAGATGCTTTCAGGCGGCGCTAATGTCGACGCCGTGGCATCCGCCTAACAAAATCAACACCGAACAAATCAACACCCAACAAATCAACAGCAGAGCAGCACCGAATGGGTGCGGGGGAGTGAGCCGCGATGAGCGATCCAACCGAACGCGGGGACCGTGCCGATCGTCCGGACCGTGTAGATCGTCCGGACCGTGCAAGCAGTGCAGACCGTGCGAGTGCAGACCGTCCAGATCGCCCCGATCGCCCCGATCGCAACACCACGCGCAGCAACGAGCGCGCCGCCCGCAACAACGACCGTACCGGCGGCGAGCGTCCCGCCCGGTCGACTAGCAGTGACCGCCCTGCTCGCTCCAGCGATGACCGCCCTGCTCGCCCGTCAAACGGTGACCGCCCTGCTCGCGCCAGCGAACAGCGCCCTGCTCGCTCCAGCGACGACCGTCCCGCGCGTACGTATGGTGGCGACCGTCCTGCTCGGCAGAGCAGTGATCGCCCGAGCAGCGATCGTCCGGACCGTCCTGACCGTCCCGCGCGCGCGAGCGACCGACAGCCCGGTCGTCCCACCTCAGATCGGGACCGTGCCGCTCGTGGTGCTCGCCCCGCACGCAGCGGTGACGGCAAAAAACTCTGGACCGATCGCGGAGCCCCCGCACGAGGAAACAAGGAGGCGGGAGCGAGCAACGCCGCCGCTAATGCCGCCGCGGCCGCCGAGTGGGAAGACCGCGATCCGTTCAACACCCGCAGTGTGCGCAGCCGGCACGACGACCCGGTCATTCCGGAAGACGTCCTGCCCGACGAACTGGACCGTGTTGCCCGAAACGAGCTCAAGACGCTCGCGAAGGACAATGCCGAGGGAGTGGCGAAGCACCTGGCTATGGCAGCGCGCCTGATCGAGTCCGACCCGACGCTCGCGCATGCTCATGCTGTTTCCGCTGCCCGCCGCGCCGGTCGTATCGGTGTGGTCCGGGAGACCCTCGCCATCACCGCTTACGCAACCGGAGACTACGCTCTTGCCCTGCGCGAGCTGCGAACGCACCGCAGGATCACCGGGCGCGACGACCAGCTTCCCCTGATGGTCGACTGTGAGCGTGCGTTGGGCCGGCCGGACAAGGCGTTGGAGCTCGCTCGCAGCATCCCCAAGTCGAAGCTGTCCGTTCCTGTGCAGGTGGAACTCGCGATCGCGATGTCCGGCGCGCGCCTTGACCAGGGCGACGCCAAGGCAGCGCTGCAGGAAGTCACTATTCCGCAGCTCGACCCGACCCACGTCTTTTCGTACTCGCCCGACCTCTTTGCGGCCTACGCGACCTGCCTCGAAGATCTCGGTCGCGAGCAGGACGCTGCGGTCTGGTGGGCACACGCCGACACCGCTCAGGAAGCGGTTGACCAGCGCGACCTCGGCATTGATGGCGAGACCATCGATATCTACGAAGACGACTACGAAGACGACTACGAAGACGACTACGAAGACGACAACGAAGACGATCTCAAGGTCGAGCTTGAGGACGTGCGCGAAGTCGACCTCGAGGGCATTACAGAAGACGACCAACCAATCGAAGAAACGGATGCAGCGAGTGAAGTTTCAGGGCCTGACGAAACTGATTCCGCCGCGACTGATTCCGCTGCGGCAGAAGGCGTCTCCGATGAGCGCTAAGCGCCGCTCACCGCTCGACGGCGTCGACCTTGTCCTTGCCGACCTCGATGGAGTTATCTACAAGGGCGCGGATGCGATCCCGTTCGCGGTAGAGGCAATGAACCTTGCGTCCGCGGACGCGCGAATCGGGTACATCACCAACAATGCGTCGCGCACCGCCCAGTCGGTGGCCGAACACCTGTCGAGCCTTGGCCTCACGGTGGCGGCCGACGACGTCATCACCTCGCCGCAGGCCGCTGTCCGTCTTCTCGCCGGGATCGTTCCCGCGGGATCGAAGATTCTGGTCATCGGTGGTGCTGGACTCATCGAGGAAGTCGAGAAGGCCGGGTTCGTTGCCACATTCTCGGCGGACGACGACCCTACGGCGGTCATTCAGGGTTATTACCCGGAGATCGGCTGGGTGCACCTGGCTGAGGCCGCGTTCGCGCTGCACACGGGCATTCCCTGGGTGGCCACCAACACCGACTGGACAATCCCGGTCGCCCGCGGAACCGCCCCGGGAAACGGAACGCTCGTCTCTGCGGTGCACACGGCGGTGGGACGGCTTCCCGTTGTCGCGGGCAAGCCGGAGGCCGCTATTTTTGAGGTCGCCGTCGAGCGCTTCGGCGCATCCGCCCCACTTTTTATCGGTGACCGCCTGGATACTGACATCCTCGGGTCAAATCGCGCAGGAATCGACTCAGCACTCGTGCTGACCGGAATCGACCAGGCCAAGCAGGTTCTGGCCGCCGATGCCAACTCTCGTCCTCGATACATCCTGGGCGACCTGCGCGAGCTCTCGGAGCCGTACCCGGAGACCATCGAGATCATCGATGCGCACGGTGCCGTAATCACGCGAGTCGGCGACGCGATCGTGCGCCGGGCAGGCAACGCCCTGCGTGTAGAAGCAGAGGGAACCAACAAACTCGACCTTCTGCGCGCGGGTGCCGCAGCGATCTGGAGCTCGGGTTCGAGTATCCACGCCTTCCAGGTGCCGCCAGAACTATATTCGTGAGTATGAGCGATGTAGCCCAGGGTGCCAGTAAAGGCGACAGTGCCGGCGAGGACGCCGACGCGCTCCGAGAGCGACTCTCACAAATTGACGAGTTGCCCCTCGGGGAACGCGCGGACGAGTTCGCGCAGCTGCACGGCCAGCTGCAGTCACTGCTCGAGGGCAACGACGCGAGCCCCAGCGAAGCCGGTGACGCGCCAGCAAGCGAGTCGGCAGACGCCCCAACAGACGCCTCAACAAACGTGACCCCGCGCGATGTCTGACTCTCGGCTCGACTCCGTGCTCGGCGACCGCGGGCTCGCCCGCTCGCGGACCCACGCCGCGCGGCTGATCGCCGACGGGCTGGTCACGGTCGACGGCAAGCCCCAGGTGAAGCCGTCTTTTCGGGTGCGGGAGGGACAGGTTGTCGAGGTGGCTGAATCTGACCACTACGTCAGCCGCGCCGCGCACAAGCTGGTTGCGGCGCTAGATGCATTCCCGATCGAGGTGCACGACAGACTTGCGCTGGATGTGGGCGCGTCGACCGGAGGTTTCACGCAGGTCCTGTTGGAACGTGGCGCGCGCCGGGTCATATCCCTTGATGTGGGGCACGGCCAACTGGTGCCGGAGATCGCGAACGACCCCAGGGTGGTTGTTGTGGAGGGCGAGAACGCTCGCTACCTCACTCCCGTGCAGCTTGCCCACAGTTCGGGCGTGACCGAGATCCCGACGCTGCTGGTGGCCGACCTGTCGTTCATCTCCCTGCCCACCGTGATGCCGGCCATGGTCGACACCGTTGGTCGTGATGCAGACTTCGTGCTGCTGATAAAGCCACAGTTCGAGGTCGGACGCGGCGGTATCCGTGAGGGGATCGTGCGCGACCAGCGACTGCGCCAGGACGCCGTCTCTGCGGTGCTCTGGGCAGCGTGGGACCTTGGACTCGGCACGGCCGGACTCATCCCCTCACCGATTGCCGGCAATGCAGGAAACCTCGAGTATCTGGTCTGGTTGAGCGCGGGGTCGGGTACGAATCCGACAGAATGGATACAGCGAATCGCAGCACTTGCGTGACAAATCGCTGCACCGCGTACTGAAGGGCATCCCCGCCGTGACTTCCGACCGCCACATCCTGATAGTTGCCCACACCGGAAGGCCCGACTCGCTCGCGGCCGCCATTCAAGTGTGTCGCCAGCTGCAAGCCGCAGGAATCACCCCCGTGCTATCCCGCGACGAGTTCGACGATATGAAAACGTCGGCCGGTGACCTGTCGCCCGTCGACATCCTCGGCGAGACCATCGACGTCGGCGACCTCGAGATCGTCATCGTACTCGGCGGCGACGGCACCATCCTGCGGGCCGCTGAACTCGCCAGGGGCTGCTCTGCGCCGCTGCTCGGTGTCAATCTTGGCCACGTTGGCTTCCTCGCCGAGAGCGAGCGGGAAGACCTCACCGACACCGTCGTCCGAGTTCTCGCCCGCGACTACCTGGTCGAGGAACGGATGACGCTTGCCGTGCAGGCCTGGGTCGGCTCCGAGATGATCTTCGAAACCTGGGCGCTGAACGAAGCGACCATCGAGAAGGCCAGCCGCGAACGGATGCTCGAGGTCGTCATCGAGATCGACGGGCGGCCGCTGTCGTCGTTCGGTTGCGACGGCGTCGTGATTTCCACCCCCACCGGTTCGACCGCGTACTCATTTTCGGCCGGCGGACCCATCGTGTGGCCGAGCCTCGACGCGATGCTGATGGTGCCGCTGAGTGCCCACGCGCTGTTTGCGCGTCCGCTCGTTGTCGGGCCAAACTCCACCCTCGCGGTGGAAGTGCTCGACCGCACCCAGGGCTCTGGTGTGCTGTGGTGTGACGGACGCCGCACACAGGATCTGCCGCGCGGCGCGCGGGTCGTGGCGAAACGGTCGCCAGTGCCGGTGCGCCTCGCCCGCCTGTCGCAGGGCCCCTTCACCGACCGCCTCGTGCACAAGTTCGCCTTGCCGGTCACGGGGTGGCGAGGAGCTGTGGGCGAGGGGACCCGTCCATGATCGAAGAGATTTCCATCCGCGGTCTTGGCGTCATCGGCGATGCGCGCCTTCCCCTGGGCCCCGGCTTCACTGCGCTGACCGGCGAGACCGGCGCGGGTAAGACCATGGTGGTCACCGCGCTCGGCCTGCTACTCGGGGGAAGGGCGGACAGCTCAGCCATCCGCTCTGGCTCGTCGGGAGCGGTCGTCGAGGGACAGTGGCTGGTCGACGCGAACGGGCCGGTCGCCGAACGGGTGCGGGACGCCGGGGGAGACCTCGACGAGATCCCCGACAGCTCCGACGCTGGCCTGCTGCTCAGCAGGTCCCTGTCGGCCGAGGGGCGGAGCAGGGCCGTGGTGGGCGGTCGCGCGGCTCCCGTGGGGGTGCTCGGCGAGATCGGGCACCAGCTGGTGGTGGTCCACGGCCAGTCTGACCAGGTACGGCTGCGCTCGGGCACCGCCCAGCGCGCCGCGCTCGACCGCTTCGCCGGTGCGGACCTTGGCGCGGTGGTCGCGACGTTCCAGGGCGTCTATCGCCGCTGGCAAAGCGCCGAAGCCGAACTCGAACTGCTTGTCGCCGAGCGCGACCGTCGCATTCGCGAAGCCGAGGATCTCACCCTCGCCCTGGCGGAGATCGAGGAGGCCGCGCCGCTGCCGAACGAAGACGTTGAGCTGGGGGAGCGGATCGACCGGCTCACCAATCTCGAAGACCTCCGCCTGGCCGCCTCGCAGGCGCAGGAGTTGCTGTCCGCGCAGACCCTCGAGGACACCGGGGACGTGTTGGTGATGCTGGATGCCGCGCGCCGACTCATCGAGCGTGCCTCCGAACACGACACCGAGCTGGCGCCCATTTCCGAAGCACTGGCAGCGGCAACCTTCGCGGTCAACGACATCTCCGCGCAGCTCTCGAGTTACCTCGGCGGCCTCGACATCGAAGGCGCGCGCGAGCTGGAGACGCTTCAGGAACGCCGCGCACTACTGACAGCGCTGGTGCGCAAGCACGGCCCGACGCTGCAGGACACGATCGATTTTCTCGACACGGGCAGTAGCCGGCTGCTTGAACTCAACAACGACTCCGACCGCATCTCCGCCCTGTCCGCCCAGGTAGAGTCCGATCAGGAACAGATCCTCGCCCTGGCCGACGACGTCAGTGCACTGCGCCGAGCCGCCGCTGTCCGGCTGTCCGAGGGCGTTACCGCGGAGCTCGGCGCCCTCGCCATGGCGAATGCCCGGCTGACCGTGGACGTACAGGACAAGGATGAGGTCTCCCTCTCCGGTAAGGACCGGGTCACGTTTTTGCTCCAGCCGCATCCCGGAGTTGATCCGCTTCCGCTCGGCCGCGGAGCCTCGGGCGGCGAGCTGTCCCGCGTGATGCTGGCGATCGAGGTCGTCATCGCGGGCAAAGATCCCGTGCCGACGTTCATCTTTGACGAGGTGGATGCCGGTGTCGGCGGTGCCAGTGCGATCGAGATCGGGCGTCGGCTCGCGTCCCTCGCGCAAACCTCCCAGGTGATCGTGGTGACCCACCTCGCCCAGGTCGCGGCATTTTCGACGAATCACCTGCGCGTCGTCAAGGACGTGGATGGCTCGGTGACCACGAGCAGCGTCCAGCAGCTCGAGGGTGAAGACCGAATCGCCGAGATGGCGCGGCTTTTGTCTGGTCTACCCGACTCGGAGAGCGGGCTCGCGCACGCCAGGGAGCTGCTTGAAATGGCACATCGAGGCTAGCGTCGCCACCCCGGAACTGTGTCAGTTTTGTGAACAAAACGCCCGAGCGAGCAGAAACCCTCGCGCGTGGGATACGCTGTAATCCCGTGGTGAACAATTCTGAGCGGCAAGTTACAAAACACATTTTCGTCACCGGGGGAGTCGTTTCGAGCCTTGGTAAAGGGCTCACGGCAGCTAGCCTCGGTAACCTTCTGACGGCGCGGGGTCTTCGCGTCGTGATGCAGAAGCTCGACCCGTACCTGAATGTCGACCCCGGAACGATGAACCCGTTCCAGCACGGCGAGGTCTTTGTGACCGACGACGGCGCAGAGACCGACCTCGACATCGGGCACTACGAGCGTTTTCTCGACATCAACCTGAACCAGGCCGCCAATGTGACGACCGGGCAGATTTACTCGAACGTGATCGCCAAGGAGCGCCGCGGCGAGTACCTCGGTGACACCGTGCAGGTCATCCCGCACATCACCGACGAGATCAAGCGTCGGATGCGTCTGCAGACGACCGACGAGCCCCGCCCGGATGTGATCATCACCGAGATCGGTGGAACGGTCGGCGACATCGAGAGCCAGCCGTTCATCGAGGCCGCGCGTCAGCTGCGCCACGAGCTCACCCGCCGCAATGTCTTTTTTGTGCACGTCTCACTCGTCCCGTTTATGAACGCCTCGGGCGAGCAGAAGACGAAGCCGACGCAGCACTCGGTCGCAGCGCTGCGATCGATCGGCATCCAGCCCGACGCCCTGGTGCTGCGCTCCGACCGTCCGGTCTCCGAGAGCAACAAGCGCAAGATCGCGCTCATGTGTGACGTCGACGAGTCGGCGGTGGTCAACTGCATCGACGTTCCCTCGATCTACGAAATTCCCGGCATGCTGCACGACCAGGGCCTCGACGCCTACATCATCGAGCAGCTCGGCCTCGAAGCCGGCCCCGTGAACTGGGACGGGTGGAGCGACCTGCTGACCGCCGTGCACAACCCCAAGCACGAGGTGACCATCGGCCTGGTCGGCAAGTACATCGACCTGCCCGACGCCTACCTCTCCGTCACCGAGGCCCTGAAGGCCGGCGGATTCGCGCAGCAGACCAAGGTGAACCTCAAGTGGATTCCCTCCGACGAGTGCGAGACCGAGGAGGGCGCGGCCCGCTTACTGGGCGAGCTCGACGCGATCTGCGTGCCAGGAGGCTTTGGTATCCGTGGCATCGAGGGCAAGCTCGGCGCCCTGCGATTCGCCCGCGAGAACGCCGTTCCGGTGCTGGGTTTGTGCCTCGGGTTGCAGTGCATGGTCATCGAGTACGGCCGTAACAAGGCCAACCTCCCGGGGGCTTCCTCCAGCGAATTTGACCCCGAGACCGCGTTCCCGGTCATCGCCACGATGGCGGAGCAGGTCGACATCATCGCGACCGGCGACATGGGCGGCACGATGCGTCTCGGCCTGTACGAGGCTTCGCTCCAGGAGGGCTCGATCGTCGCCGAACTGTACGGCGCCACGAGCGTGTCCGAGCGCCACCGCCACCGCTACGAGGTCAACAACACCTACCGCGACCAGATCGCGGCAGCGGGTATGACCTTCTCCGGCATCTCCCCGGACCGCACGCTGGTGGAGTTCGTGGAGCTTCCCCGCGAGGTACACCCGTTCTACGTGGGAACGCAGGCTCACCCCGAGCTGCGGTCGCGCCCGAACCACGCGCACCCGCTGTTCCGCGGACTCGTCGGTGCCGCCCTCGACCGCCAGCGCGCGAGCCGCCTGTTCGAGGTCGCCGAGGCGGACATCGTCGGGTCGCCCCAGGCCGCGCCGGTCGCCCAGGCCGCGCCGGTTGCGGAGCCCGCCGATGTCTAATCTGAACCAGTCGGACCAAGTCCAGGATCAGCACCACCAGCAGCAGCCTCACGCCCTGCCCCTCGCAGACGTCGCCGCCGCCGAGGACGTGGTGTCCTCCGACGTCGTGTTCGAAGGCGCCGTCTGGAACATCCGGCGTGACGTCGTCACCTACCGGGACAACAAGATCACCCGCGAGTACGTCGACCACACCGGCGCGGTCGCGGTGCTTGCGCTCGACGACCAGAACCGCGTGCTGCTGATCCAGCAGTACCGTCACCCCGTGGGTATGCGCGATTGGGAGCTTCCCGCCGGACTCCTCGACGCGGAGGGCGAGTCGAACCTGGCCGCCGCACAGCGAGAGCTGGCAGAAGAAGTCGACCTGAAGGCTGACGACTGGAGCAAGCTCGTCAGTTTTCACACGACTCCGGGCGGGAGCAACGAGATCGTGCACGTGTTCCTCGCCCGCGGGATCAGTGCAACACCGACCTTCAACCGTGAGGACGAGGAGGCGGACATCGTGGTGGGCTGGGTGCCGCTCGAAGATGTCGTGGCCGCGATCCTCGCGGGCAGCCTCACCAACTCCATCCTGATGATCGCGGTGCTCGCCGCCCATGCCCGCCTCTGAGAACACTTCTGAGAACGCGCCCGGGCCCACGTCTGAGCTAACTTCGCCTGGGCCCAGGACGTCCGCTCTCACCCTCGCAGCGAGCCTGGAGCGGTACCTCCGGTACGTGTCGATCGAGCGTGGGCTCGCGACGAACACCGTGCTGGCGTATCGCCGCGATCTCGGGGTGTACCTCGCGCACCTGGCGGAGTCCGGGGTAACTCGGCCGGGGGATGTCGCTGCGTCCGATGTTTCGGCTTTCGCCCGCGCCCTGTCGACGCGCGGCGATGTGCCGCTGACCGCGGCATCCGTCTCTCGCATGCTTTCCTCCGTTCGCAGCTTTCATCGTTACCTCGTCGGTGAGGGGCAGGTCGAGGCG
Source organism: Glaciihabitans tibetensis (assembly GCF_003003265.1). Lineage (GTDB taxonomy): Bacteria > Actinomycetota > Actinomycetes > Actinomycetales > Microbacteriaceae > Glaciihabitans > Glaciihabitans tibetensis. Next base: position 362,808 of record NZ_PVTL01000004.1, on the reverse strand, counting down.
GATGTCGCGTCCGACACCACCCCGCCGAAGCTCCCCAGTCGGCTGCCCAAGGCAATCACGGTCGAGCAGATGGCCGCGGTGCTCGCGAGTACCGAGGGGGACGCCCCGCAACAGCTGCGGGATCGTGCCTTGCTCGAACTGCTCTACGCGACCGGGGCCCGCATCTCGGAGGCGGTCGCGCTCAACGTCGACGACGTCATCGACAACGACGTGGTGCGCCTGTTCGGCAAGGGCGGCAAGCAACGCATCGTGCCGCTCGGCAGTTACGCACGCACCGCGATCGACGAGTACCTCGTGCGGGTGCGTCCGTTGCTGTCGTCCCGCGGCGCCGCGACTCCTGCCCTGTTCCTGGGTTTGCGCGGGCAGCGGGTATCGCGCCAGAATGCGTGGCTGATCATCAAGGCTGCCGCCGAGCGCTCCCAGCTCGGAATCCCGATCTCGCCACACACCTTTCGGCATTCCTTCGCGACCCACCTGCTTGCCGGCGGTGCGGACGTGCGGGTGGTGCAGGAACTGCTCGGACATTCATCCGTCGCGACGACCCAGATTTACACCCTGGTGACGGCGGACACGCTGCGGGATATGTACACCACGGCCCACCCCCGAGCCCGCGAGGCCTGAGCATTCGTTCGGTCTTCAGAACCGCGCGGTCATTACCGGGAGCGGCGAATCGACCCAGTACAGTGGAAACACCCGGCCCAGCGGTGGTCGGCAGGAACGGGAGCAACGTCTGTGGCGGCCAAGAAAATTGAGGGTGGCGAGCTCTCGGGTCTCGAAACTCCGAAGGTCGGTCCGACCGGTCGTCCGATTCGATCGTTCCCGGTGCCTGAGCAGCTGGGAACGCACGGTCCGGCCCGCATCATTGCCCTCTGCAACCAGAAGGGCGGCGTCGGTAAGACGACGACCACCATCAGCCTGGGCGCGACGCTCGCCGAATACGGCCGCAAGGTGTTGGTCATCGACTTCGATCCGCAGGGCGCTCTGTCCGCGGGACTCGGCATCAACACCCACGAGCTGACCACCATCTACGACCTGCTTCTCGGCACGGTCAAAGACACCCGGTCCGCGGTCGTTGCCACACACGTGCCGAACCTCGACCTGATCCCCGCGAACATCGACCTCTCCGCCGCGGAGGTGCACCTGGTCAACGAGGTCGCCCGCGAGCAGATCCTGTCGCGCGTGCTGCGCCAGGTCGCCAACGACTATGACGTCATCCTCATCGACTGCCAGCCCTCGCTCGGGCTCCTCACCATCAACGCGTTGACCGCGGCCCACGGCGTGCTGATCCCGCTCGAGTGCGAGTTCTTCGCCCTCCGGGGGGTAGCGCTGCTGGTGGAGACCGTCGACAAGGTGCGCGACCGGCTGAACCCGTCGATCAAGCTCGACGGCATCCTGCCCACCATGTACGACTCGCGCACCCTGCACGCGCGTGAGGTTCTCGAACGCGTGGTTGAGGCCTTCGGCGACGACGTGCTCGACACGGTCATCGGCCGTACGGTGAAGTTCCCGGACGCGAGCATCTCGGGCATCCCGATCACCTCCTACGCTCCGGAACACCCGGCCTCCGAGGCCTACCGCCAGCTGGCCCGAGAGTTGATCTCCCGTGGTGCAGTCGCCTAAGGGCGAGGCCTCGCTCACGCAGGCGGAGACCGCGAGCCCTTCGCGCGGCTTCTCCGTCAGCCTCTCCAACTTCAACGGCCCATTCGACCTGCTGTTGTCGCTCATCTCCAAACACGAGATGGACATCACCGAGGTGTCGCTCAGCCGCGTCACCGACGAGTTCATCTCCTACCTGCGCGGCGTCGACACCGAAGCCGAGCTTGACCAGGCGACCGAGTTTCTTGTTGTTGCCGCGACTCTTCTCGACCTCAAGGTCGCAGGCCTGCTTCCCCAGGGGGAGCTGGTGGATGCGGAGGATGTCGCTCTGCTCGAGGCCCGCGACCTGTTGTTTGCGCGGCTGCTGCAGTATCGCGCGTTCAAGGAAGCATCACAGTGGTTTTCGGCCAGGTTCGAGAACGAGCTCAGCCGCCGGTTTCGGGCGGTGCGGCTCGAGGAGAAGTATCGCGCGCAGACGCCGGAGCTCGTCTGGACGCTGAGCCTGCACGACTTCGCCGCGATCGCGACGCTCGCGCTCACCCCGAATGAGATCCCGACGGTGGGGCTCGATCACCTTCACGCGCCGCTGATCAGCATCCGGGAACAGGCCGCCCACATCGTCGCGATGCTGCAACGGGGCGAACCGTTGAGCTTCCGGCAGCTGATCGCGGGCGCCGAGGGCATAGGGATCGTCAGCAAGGGCGTCGTGATTGCCCGGTTCCTCGCGGTGCTCGAGCTGTACCGGCATGCCGCGATTTCGTTCGAGCAGCTCGAGCCGCTCGGCGAATTGATCGTGCGGTGGACCGCGGAGAACTGGTCCGATAAGTCTCTGGCCAATCTGGGAGCCGACTATGACAGTTAACGTTTTCGCTAAGGCGAGTGACGGCGCCACCGTGCCGCCGGGGTTCCTCGACCTCGATCGCGCGCTCGAGGCGATCCTCATGGTCGCGGACGAACCGCAGTCCCTCGTCGGCATGGCGTCCACGCTGAGCACTCCGGTCTCTGCTGTACGCAAGGCGATCGCACGACTTGTTGCTGACTTTGACGGCGAAAATGGCGGCATCCGCAGGGGGTTCCAGCTGCGCGAGGTCGCCGGCGGGTGGCGCATCTACGTGCGCGCGGAGTACGACGATGTGGCCCGCGATTTTGTTGTGACGCAAAACCCAACGAAACTGTCTCAGGCGGCTTTGGAAACTCTCGCCGTGATCGCCTACAAGCAACCGATCAGTCGTGCGTCGATTGCCTCGATTCGCGCGGTGAACGTCGACTCGGTTGTGCGCACGCTCCTCGGACGTGGCCTGATCACCGAGGCGTTCGCCGACAGCGAGACCGGCGCAATCAACTACGCCACCACCGACGTGCTGCTCAGCCAGCTCGGCATCAATTCGCTCAGCGAGTTGCCCCATATTTCTCCCCTGCTTGACGATGGAACGGACGGATTCGATGAACTCTCCTAGCGATGAGGGCGAACGCCTGCAAAAGGTAATGGCCGCGGCGGGCGTCGCGAGCCGTCGCGTCTCCGAGGACATGATCACCGCCGGCCGCGTAACCGTCAACGGCGAGGTCGTCACCGAGCTCGGGCGCCGGGTCAACGCCGACGCCGACCTGATCGCCGTGGACGGCACCGCGGTGCAGCTCGACACGAGCCGCCGCTACCTGATGCTCAACAAGCCGGTGGGCATCGTCAGTTCCCTCGCCGACGAAAACGGCCGGGCCGACCTGTACCGCTGGACGGCTCGCTACGAGGAGCGCCTGTTCAACGTCGGCCGCCTCGACACCCAGACCAGCGGCCTGCTGCTGCTCACCAACGATGGTGAGCTCGCCCACGTGCTCGCTCACCCGTCGTTCGGTGTGTCGAAGACGTACATTGCCAAGGTGTCCGGTGAGGTCGCCTCGACCACCATGCGCGAACTCATGAACGGCATTGAGCTGGAAGACGGTTTCATCGCCGCCGACAAGGCGCGGGTCGTCGGCCAGCTTGGTCGCGGCCAGTCGATGGTCGAGATCGAGCTGCACTCCGGCCGCAACCGGATCGTGCGCCGCATGCTGGCGCACGTCGGCCACCCCGTCATCGATCTGGTGCGTCGCCAGTTCGGACCGCTCCACCTCGGTTCGCTCCCGTCCGGAAACATCCGCGACCTCACGAAGGCCGAACTCGGTCAGCTGCTCACCATCTCCCGCGCGGCGAAAGCCGAACAGGACAGCAAGTCGTGACCGACCGCCGCCTGCGCGGCCCGGTAAGAATTGTCGGGGCAGGGCTGCTGGGGGCAAGCATCGGCCTGGCGCTGCGCGAACGTGGCGTCGACGTCATCCTGTCGGACATTTCTCCCGCCACCCTCACCCTGGCGATCGACTACGGCGCCGGGCGCGCTGCCGCGGTGGGGGACGCCCCCGAGCTGATCGTGGTGTGCGTGCCGCCGGATGTGGTCGCGACCACCGTTGCACTCGAGCTCGACGCCTACCCGGACGCGCTGGTGACGGATGTCGCGAGCATCAAGCTTGCGCCCCTGCTCCAGTTGCGCGCTCTCGGCGCCGACCTGTCGCGCTACATCGGTAGCCACCCGATGGCCGGACGCGAGCGCGGGGGAGCGATCTCCGCCCGCGCCGACCTGTTCATCGGTCGGCCCTGGGTGATCGCGGGCCACGATGACATCACGTACCGGCGAGCGGCCGCCGTCGAAGACCTCGCCCTTGACCTGGGGTCGGTTCCCCTTGAGATGGATGCCGCGGAGCACGACGCATCTGTGGCGATGGTCTCGCACGTGCCGCAGGTGCTGTCGTCACTTCTGGCCGCCCGACTTCACCACGCCAGCGACGCGACCGTGGGTCTCGCCGGCCAGGGATTGCGCGACATGACCCGCATCGCCGCGAGCGACCCAGAGTTATGGGTGCAGATTCTTGCGGCCAATGCCCAGCCTGTGGGCGCGGTGCTCGAGGCTCTGCGCGATGACCTCGACCGGGTCATCCGCTCTCTGTCTGATCCGGCTGTGCCCGGCGCACGTCGAGCCCTCGCCGAGTCACTCGCGGATGGAAACATCGGGGTCGCACGCATCCCCGGCAAACACGGGCAGGCGAAGCACTTCAGCCAGATCGTCATCAAGGTGGATGACCGGCCGGGCGAACTCGCGAAGCTGCTCACGGAGATCGGCGAGGTGGGCGTCAACATGGAGGACCTCCGCCTCGAGCACTCACCCCGGGCCCAGATCGGCCTCGCAGAAATCAGCGTCCTCCCCGAGGAAGAACAACGTCTGGTCGAGGAGCTCGAAGCTCGCGGCTGGCAGATCGCAGGAGCATTCAGTTGAGTAACACCGCCGTAAACAACATCGCCGTGAACGACACAGCATCCCCCCTCGTTGTCGCGATCGACGGCCCTGCCGGCAGCGGCAAGTCCAGCGTCAGCCGCGCGACCGCGACCAGTCTGGGCTTCGACTACCTCGACACCGGCGCCGCCTACCGGGCGCTCGCCTTCGCCTGCCTCGCCCGGAGCATCGACACCAGCAGTCCCGATGCGGTCATCGCGCAGCTCGTCGATTTCGACTACGAGATCGGCATTGACCCGGCCGACTACTTCGTCAGTGTCGGGGGAGAAGACGTAACCGACGCCATCCGCGAGCCCCGCGTCACCGCCGTCGTGAGCGCCGTGGCACGGGTGCCGGAGGTGCGCGCCTACCTCGTCGCGCTGTTCCGGCAGATCATCGCGGCCAGCGCAAAATCCGGCATTATCGTCGAGGGCAGGGATATCACCACGGTCGTGGCTCCCGACGCAAAACTGCGGATACTGCTCACAGCCTCCGAGGAGGCTAGAATGGGAAGGCGTTCAGCGGAAATCTCGGGGGAATCCGCCGAGACGACAGCTAAGCAACTCGCCTCGCGGGATGCGGCAGACTCGAGGGTCGTCGACTTCATGAACGCCGCAGACGGAGTAATCACCGTCGATTCAACGGATCTCGACTTCGATCAGACGGTGGCTGCCGTCGTTGATCTTGTACGTGTGGCTGAAGGCCGCGCGGAGATCCCCACGAACTGAGGAAACAATGGCTGACGAAAACGATGACTTTCCCGAACTAGATTCCGGGGTCGTTGAGCGACTGAACGCGCTCGGCGAAGAAGACGGTGCCATGCGCGCCAACGCGCTTCGCGCGGGACTGACCGACTACGACCTCGACGACGACGACTACGAAGTCCTCGAAATGTCGGAGTACGACCCCGACGCAATCGTCTACCTTCCGGCGCTGCCGGTTCTGGCGATCGTGGGTCGGCCGAACGTCGGCAAGTCCGCTCTGGTCAACCGCATCATCGGTCGCCGTGAGGCCGTAGTCGAGGACACCCCCGGCGTCACCCGCGACCGCGTCAACTACAAGGGCGAGTGGGCCGAACGCAAGTTCACCATCGTCGACACCGGCGGCTGGGAGCCAGACGCCAAGGGCATCAATGCGTCCGTCGCGGCCCAGGCCGAAATCGCCGTCGACCTCGCAGATGCCGTTCTTTTTGTGGTGGATGCCACGGTCGGAGCCACCTCGACTGACGAGCACGTCGTCCGCATGCTCCGCGGTACCAAGAAGCCGGTCATCCTCGTCGCCAATAAGGTCGATGACGTGCGCCAGGAAGCAGACGCTGCGGCCCTCTGGAGCCTCGGACTCGGCGAGCCCTGGCCCGTCTCGGCCGTGCACGGTCGCGGCGTTGCCGACCTGCTCGACAAGGTGATGACCGTCCTTCCCGAGGTTTCTGCCGTTGCTAAGGAAGAAGTTGGTGGACCGCGTCGTGTCGCCATCCTCGGGCGCCCGAACGTGGGCAAGTCCAGCCTCCTCAACAAGACCGCCGGAGAGGAGCGGGTCGTCGTCAACGCGATGGCCGGCACCACCCGCGACCCGGTCGATGAGCAGGTAGAGATCGGTGGAAAGTTCTGGCGCTTCGTCGACACCGCCGGTATCCGCCGCCGCGTGAACCTGTCACAGGGCGCCGACTTTTACGCGACCCTGCGCACCAGCGCAGCGCTGGAAAAGGCCGAGGTCGCGATCGTCATGATCGACGTCTCCGAGGTCATCAGCGTGCAGGACCTCAAGATCATCGACCTGGTTCTCGAGTCGGGCCGCGCGCTCGTGCTCGCGTTCAACAAGTGGGACCTCCTCGACGACGAACGTCGCAAGTACCTCGAGCGCGAGATCGAGCAGGACCTCAGCCACGTTGCCTGGGCGCCGCGGGTTAACATCTCCGCGAAGACCGGTCGCCACATGGAGAAGCTGGTTCCGGCTCTCGAGATCGCCCTCGAGTCGTGGGACACCCGCATCCCCACCGGAAAGTTCAATGCGTTGTTGGCAGAACTCACCGCCGAGCACCCGCACCCGGTGCGCGGGGGAAAGCAGCCGCGCATCCTCTTCGGAACGCAGGCCGCCTCGCGTCCGCCGACGTTTGTGCTCTTCACCACCGGGTTCCTCGACCCGCAGTACCGCCGCTTCATCACGCGCCGCCTGCGCGAGATCTTCGGTTTCGAGGGAAGCCCGATCAACGTCAACATGCGCGTCCGCGAGAAGCGCAAGCGCTAGTAGGTGGGTAGGCGCGCTGCCTGCAACTGCAGCTGCTCGATATACGGCCCTTTGCTGGCTCCAGCTGCGTAGCCCAACGAGCCCGGCCCACTTCGGTGGTGCCGGGCTCGTTTTGGTTCGCGCGTGTGCTTTTGCCCACTTCTTCTCGATCTAACTCCCGGCTCGTTCAGGTCTCGCTTTCCCTCGTTCTGCGTGCCGGCTTGTCTCTTCCCGTTTGGGGTAGAACTAGCGGTTGACCAGCTATTTCATCAACATTGTCAACCCCTGCGCCCGAATTCGACGAAATATCCGTGAATGTCAGTGGCCGGGTGAATCGTGTTGGTATGACGCATCTAGAGGAGCCTTCGGGTGAGTCGCCCACCCAGCATCCGCCCACCCAGCATCCGCCCACCCAGCATCCGCCCACCCAGCATCCGCCCACCCAGTATCCGCCCGACGACCTCCCGCCCGACGACCTTCTGCTCAACTACCTCCTGCCCGACGACCTTCTGCCTGAGGACGTTCAGTCGGAGGCTGAGGAGGAGGCGCAGATGGCCGAACTGCGTCGGCAAATGATCGAGTACGACCGCATCAACGGACCGGTGCACATCGACCTCGACCGAGTGCCGGATGATCCTCACCCGCAGGGCTGGTCGATGGCGGACTGGCGAGCGGCGTGGGGTGAAGATCCAGACCCGAGTTCGCCTCAAGCAATGCACCTCACCAGGCTGGCGATGGTTGACGAGATACTGGCCCTGGAGGCTGCCGAAGCCGAACTGCACGCTCAGCGCACCCGAAAGCTGGACGCGTATCGCCGCGCCTGTGCCGAGAAGGTTGCGGTCGCGGATGCCCGGGCCGAGACTGCACTCATCGAGAGTGCATGCGCTAAAAGCGAGTCGGTCGAAGGTGAAAGCGCTCCGGGTGGTCCCGGCAAGCCAAAGCCCGGTTGGTCGGACGAGGTCATTGCCCGCCGGGAGATGACTACTGAGCTGGCTGCGGCGCTGAGGAAATCAGAGAATCAAATCGCGATGCAGGTCGCTGAGGCGGCGATGCTGGTCGGCTTCTTGCCGAACACGCTGGCAGCGCTCGATCGCGGGCAGATTACTTATCGGCACGCGGCCGTGATCGCTTCCCTTGCGGCAGAGCTACCTGAAGAGGCACGGGCTGCGTTTGAGCAGGCGGTCTTGCCGATCGCGGTCGAGGCGACGGTGCCGCGGCTGACGCAACGCGCGCGGGTTATCCGTGAGCGGATGCACCCGGAGTCGATTGAGGACCGCAACAAGAAAGCTCGCCAGAGACAGTACCTCGCAGTAGATCCGGCAGCGGACGGGATGGCAGTGATCTCGGCGCAGCTTCCGGCCGCAGACGCTATTGGCATCTACAACCGTTGCACCGAGACGGCTATCCGGCTCCAGGGCCCTGATGAGCAACGCCCGCTGGGTCAGCTGAAAGCGGCTGTGTTTCGTGACCTGCTCCTGAATGGGGAGATTCCTGCCAGCTCCCCGGCCCGCCGTGCTGCCGATGGTGCTGAGGTGTTGGCGGGAGGTGCGGCAACCGGAATCCGCGCCACCGTAACGGTAATGGTTCCGGCACTGACACTGCTGGGGCGCAGTGACGAACCGGCGACCGTGGAGGGGTACGGCCCGATCGACCGAGACACGGCGATGGAATTGGCTGCCGGCGCACCGTCGTGGATGCGGGTGCTGACTCACCCCGAAACCGGTGTTGTGCTCTCGGTTGGTCAGGACCGGTACAAGGTCCCGGCGGCGATGCGGTCGTGGTTGCAGCTGCGCGACGAGATTTGTCGCGCCCCTGGCTGCGCTCGACCCGCTAAATTTTGCGATCTGGATCACATAATCGAATGGCAGTACGGCGGCCACACCAGTACCGACAATCTCCAACATCTCTGTCCGACCCATCACAACGTGAAGAGTTACACCGGGTGGAAGGTCCGTGCCCTCGGTAACGGGATGCTCGAATGGGTTTCCCCCGCGAAAAAGGTTCACATCACCAAACCCGCTGTGTCGATCGGATTCCCGAAACCCGAAGTCGACTCTTCCGCCACCGTTTGGAGCAACCTTGACGCGATGACGGACCCGAACTTCAACCCCGCGGACCACGATTGGTACCGACCGCAGCCCGAGGGGCCACATCCGTTCTGACCAGTTTGATGAGGGATCGAGCCGAATTCGCATCGAGCCCGATTGGGCCTGCCCGGACGGTAACCCCACCGCGCATACGATGGCGGCCAGTGGCAATAGCGCCTGCTGCCGATGCACCGCGGTGCCAGTGCCTGTGCATGCGCGCCAAGATGCCCGCCAGCCGCTGTCTCATTTTCGAAGTGATTGAATTGAGCCGTGACCAATTCTTCGCACCTGCAGGACCTCGCCCGTTTCATCCAGGCTTCACCTTCGTCGTTTCACGCTGTCGCCGAAGTCGCGCGCCGGTTGACGGACGGAGGGTTCACGGAGCTCGCCGAGTCATCCGCCTGGCCGTCGGACGTGCATGCAGCCCCTGGCGGGAAACACTTCGTCATCCGCGACGGCGCCATCATCGCGTGGATCCAGCCAGCGGGCGCAACGGCCACCACGCCCTTCCGCATCGCGGGTTCGCACACCGATTCACCCGGCTTCAAGCTCAAGCCAAAACCGACCATCGGAAACCACGGCTGGATCCAGGCCGGAGTTGAGGTCTATGGCGGACCGCTGCTCAATTCCTGGCTCGACCGCGAGCTCGAGTTCGCCGGACGCCTGGTCTTCAGCGACGGCTCGTCCGAACTCGTCCGCACCGGACCATTCCTGCGGTTCCCGCAGCTCGCCGTGCACCTCGACCGCGGCGTAAACACCGATGGCCTGACCCTCAACCCGCAAGTGCACATGAACCCCGTGATCGGTGTTGGCGATCCCAGCAGCGCGGACGTGGTCGGTCACCTCGCCGGCCTCGCGGGGCGTGAGGGGGCGGATGTCGCCGGCTACGACATCATCGTTGCCGACACCGCCGCGCCCGCGCTGTTCGGGTTGGGGGAGCAGTTCTTCGCTTCGGGTCGCCTTGACAACCTGTCATCCGTCCATTCTTCGGTAGTGGCGCTCCTGGGAGTCGCCGAAACCACACTTGACGCGATCCCCATGCTCGCCGCGTTCGATCACGAAGAGGTAGGTTCGGACTCGCGCTCGGGTGCCGGCGGGTCGTTCCTCATCGACATTCTGTCGCGCATTGCCGCGGGACTCGGCGCGACCGAGCAGCAGCGCTTGCAAGCGTTCGCAGGGTCCTGGTGCCTCTCGGCCGATGTGGGTCACTCGGTGCATCCGAACTACCCGGAACGTCACGACCCCGCGAACCGTCCGCTGGTCGGACGTGGTCCGCTGCTCAAGATCAACGCGAACCAGCGGTACGCCACTGATGCCCTCGGCGCCGCGGAGTTTGCGCGGGCCTGCGCCCAGGCCGGTGTCAGTTATCAGGAGTTCGTTTCCAATAACTCCATGCCCTGCGGATCCACGATCGGCCCCATCACCGCAACTCGTTTGGGAATTAGGACGGTGGATGTCGGCATGCCCGTACTTTCCATGCACTCCGCGCGTGAGATGTGTTCGGCCGAAGACCCGGCGGCGTTCACCGCAGCAATCGGTGCGTTCCTCGATCCTCAGCGGAGCGCCGCTCCTGACCTCCACCTTGCCCCACAGGTGAGTGCGGCAGACTGAGACCATGGCCCACGAATTCCCTCCCGCGCACCTGCGTGATCCGGGCGACGCTTGGGTGTACGGCCCGAATGGTCAAAAGTTCTGGGGGAAGTTCGGTGCTGCGGGGCTTCTGGTGTGGAACCGTGACCTCGGCGTGCTGCTGCAGCATCGCGCGGAATGGAGCCATCACGGCGGAACCTGGGGTTTGCCGGGAGGCGCCCGCAAGCTGGGGGAGTCCGCACTCGACGGCGCCCTGAGGGAAGCTGCCGAAGAGGCATCTGTGCCACCTGAATTATTGCGGGTGATCGATACGGTGATCCTCGACCTTGGCTTCTGGTCGTACACCACCGTCGTAGTCGAGGCAGCCGAGCAATTCCAGCCGGTCATCGCAGACGCGGAGAGCGTCGCGCTGGAATGGGTCACCCCTGCGCTGGTCGACGAGCTGCCCTTGCATCCGGCATTCGCGACCGCCTGGCCCCAACTGCGAACGCTGCTTCGTTTCTGACGAGGCTCGGCCAGTCGCAATAGGGTGCAGCTGTCGAAGTGGTTGCAGCCGCCAAGATAGCCACGGTTGCCCAGATAGCCACGGTTGCCGAAATGGCCACAGTTGCCGAAATGGTTCGGCGCGGGCGCTCGGACAGGATAAGCTAGGGGAGTTGTCACGGGCTGTGGCGCAGCTTGGTAGCGCACTTGACTGGGGGTCAAGGGGTCGCAAGTTCAAATCTTGTCAGCCCGACAATTGGGCCGTTCTCGAAACTCTTCGCGAAACGGTCTGAGCAACGCAATGAAAAATCGCTCCTGAGATATCTCAGGAGCGATTCTTCGTTTCCGGCAGCTTTTCGCGGGGTTTTGCCGCCGCTGCATGGCTGATGGCGGTCAGAGTGGAGGGTATTCGACCGCTTAGCGAGTATTGCCGCGCGCCGGATCGTCCACTCCGCCGGGGGCTCTCGGGCAGTGACAGCGTTCCGAAGCGGAACGGTTATGTGCAAAGCGGTGGCCCGTCGGTCTCGTCGGTCGGCTGCGGCGTTTAGCGTCGGCTGGTCGCGGGACTCCGACGGGGGTAGGTGTCGGTGTAGCGATTATGCCAATCGCGGTCCCGCTAGGCGCGGGCAGCGTTGAGAAGGTGTCGCCCGATCGTGGACGAGGGAGCGTGGTGCATCACGGGAGCGGCTCGAGGCTGTCATGTGAGGCGATATCGGGGGCTCGGCGGAATGACAGGATGTCTGCACTCAACTCCCGTGCATTTCAGGGCTTCCCGAGTACCCCACGATTGGGCCGTTCGCGCGATTCTCGCGAAACAGTCTGAACAGCGACAAACAATTCGCTCATGAATGGTCCCAGGAGCGTTTTTGTGGTTGCGTGCCCCCTCGAGCGCTAATCCCATGGCTGGCAGCACCGGGTGCGGCCGCCTCGAGCGCGGCTCCAGATCATTGAGAACAGCCAGCAATTTGTTCGTCGAGACCCGTCATCCACTCCTCCAAAATTGTATGGGTGACAAAGCTTGCATGTTCGCGCGCGGCCGACAGCTGTTCCACGGCCGCCGCGCACTCTCCGGCTCGGACCTCCGCGCGACCCCAGTACACGTGTGTAAACGCTGGAACGGCGTGCTGCCGCAAAAGATTTGGCCCGTCATACGCGGCGGACAGTTGGACCGCCGTCTCATAGTCGTCTCGCATCCGTTCCAGCTCACCTTGATCTTCGTAGATGCCAGCCCGCACTTGAAGGACGGAAACCTGTTCATACTCGTTGTTGTCTGCGCCGGCGCGCTTCATGGCCTCCTCAAGAAGCGGCAGAGCATTTTCCTTGTCGACCGGGGTTTCGATGACGATCGCTTCTGCAATTTGTCGGTACACCACAGCCGGCACATCGGGCACGGTCTCTGTCAGCCAGATGGCCTGAGCGATCAGGAACGCTGACTCTTCTTCGAGTTCACCATTCTGCACACTCACGTTGAGTTGGGCGACGACATCGATTAACTCGCTTCTGCGGTCGCTGACATACGCGTCCTTCGACGCTTCATAGGCGAAGAAGGCCGACGCTGCGGCGATGAGGATCGACAAAATGCTGATTGTAAGGGGGACGCTCTGGGTTACCCGATGAGAAATCGGCGTCCGTGCCACGTTCTTGCTCAGGGGCTCAAGCTTTGACCGTACCGGCGTGGTTTCTTTCTCGGTCGTGCCAGCATCACTCACGACTCCGCCACAAGTGCGATGGATCGAGCCCGAGACACCCACGCATTCGCAGCCTCCTTGCTGATGGAGCAAGCATGATCTTGACGATACTCATAGAAGCGGATTTGTCGACCCCCGGCAGCCCATTCATCAGATTGCCTATGTGGATGCCGGTCGTCGCCAGAGTCGCGACCGGGACATCCGTCTCGCACGATCCAGGGTGAGCTGGCTGGATTCCTTCTGGCGTGGGCGCTGTTCGAGTGAAGGCTTCGCGAAGATGCGGGAGGGCTTGCCGACTCTTACGGCATCTGCGGGCTTCACGAGTTTTACGGCGCGCCGGATTGCTGGGGGCGGGGCGCCCTCCCGGGGTAAATGGGTCCAGAAAGCAATCGTCGATCTGCTTGCACTCGAGTTCTACGAGCGACACCGTCGAGGAACCGCGGGCTAACGCCTGAGCTGCGGGGTCCCTCAACTCGTCCTCCGGGAACAGCGTTGCACCGACAGCTGCCGCAATCGCGAGTGCGACACCGCTCGTCCAGCCATTTTCGTCCAGTTTCGGGGATCCTTCACTTTCTCGTGGTCACCCGTTAGCGTGTGAGGGTGCGATGGCGTCCGGTTGAGGTGGGTGGTTCACGAGTTGTGCCACCCTCTCCGGGGATACCCCGGGGTACGCAGAACACCAGAAACACGCGCCGCAGGCGCCTGAGTGCGCTTCGCGCACCACAGCGCCCGCACAGACGGACGAGTCGACCGGGCGCCGTCGCACACCACCGCATCAGACACCACCGCCTCACACACCGCGCAGCACCGAGACCGACGATGAGGCACCCGTGAACGCCCGCGACCTCGACGCGTACACCAGAACTGTCGCAACGGCACTCGCGCACGCGTTCCTCATGGCCGACACCTGGATGAAACCCGCCCTTCTCGACGCCGGCGCGAGTGTGCTCGGGGCCCGCCGCAGGTGGCTAGGCCCCCTCGCCCGCGAGATTCTCGCCACCTACCGCAGCCGACCAACCGATGCTCCGCGTGAACTTGTGGCGGTCATTCGGAGTGCCCCGTCTTTTGTATCTGCGATAGAAGTGTCGGTCGAACGCCAGGCTGCGATTCGTATCATCCACCATCCGACCAGCCCAACCGAGGCGCGTATCAGGGTTGACCAAGTCAGCGCCGAGCTCGCGCTCGCCAGCCTCGCCAACGCTCACACCGCCAGCGCCAACCCCGCCAGCGCTCACACCCCTAGCGCTCACACCGTCACCCGCCTCGACTCGCTCGTCGACCTGGCCGCACTGCTCGACCTCACCCAGGGCGAACTCGACTGGTTCGCCGACGTCCGCCTCTGGAACCGCCGTGCCCGCCCCGGACGTCTGCACCACTACCGCTACGAGTGGCGGCAGCGCCCGGGCCGCACTCCGCGACTTCTCGAGGTGCCGGGCCAGCGGCTCCGCGCCATCCAACGCACAGTGCTCGATGAGGTGCTTTCGCCTATCCCGCTGCACCCCGCCGCGCACGGGTTTGTCGCCGCACGCAGCGCCGTTACGGGGGCAGCGGTGCACACCGGTGCGGCAGTTGTGATCAACCTGGATCTGACCAGCTTTTTCGCCCGCGTCACCGCAGGACGGATTTACGGGGTGCTGCGCCAGGCTGGCCTTCCCGAAGCTGTCGCACACACCCTTGTGGGGCTCGCGGTGCACGCCGTGCCGCCACACATTCTCTCTCAGATGCCGCCGGGCGGCTCTCCGGGAGAGCGGTTTGCGCTGCGGAAAGTACTCGCTGTGCCGCATCTCCCACAGGGCGCCGCGACGTCCCCCGCGCTCGCGAATCTGGCGGTGCGTCGCCTCGATTCGCGGTTGGCGGGATGGGCGGATGCCGCGGGCGGCCAGTACACCCGCTACGCCGACGATCTCGCGTTCAGCGGTGGTCCCGAACTCGCCCGTCGCGCTGACACGGCCATCCGCGGCATAACCCGGATTGTTGAGGACGAGGGCCACACCATCAACCCCCGCAAAACTCGTGTACGTGCAGCAATTGTGCGGCAGGTGGTGACGGGTGTGGTGGTCAACAAGCGCACAAATACACCCCGCCGCGAGTTCGACCAGCTGCGGTCCGTGCTGCACAACGCGGCCACCCAGGGGCCAGACTCACAAAATCGTGGCAGTCATTCCGATTTTCGCGCGCACCTGCTCGGGCGCATCTCCTGGATGGAGTCGGTCAACCCGTCACGAGGGCCACGACTGCGCGCGGCATTTGCACGCATCGAGTGGTGAGCGGCTATTTGGTGCCGCCCGGCTTCGTCGCCAGCATGCGCGTCAGGAACCCCGCGACATCCAGTTCCGGCGTAAATGGCTCGCCGATGGTCGCCAGGTCGTAGTACATCCCGTCGATGATCAGCATCGTCGCCCGCGCCAACTGAGGATCCCCGAGGTCGACGTTCATCAGGTCGAAGTGCGTGGTGCGCATCTGACGGATAAGGTCGGCCGCGCGGGGATCGCGCTTTGCGAGCATCCCGACCGCGATCGTCACACGCTCAAGCGCACTGCCGATGTACTCCGCCAGTTCGGCGTAGTACGCGGCCGCCCCGTTCGGAGCCGCAGCCATCCGCACGTACTCCGCCTCGGCGAGCTCCTCGAACCGGTCGAGCAGTGCCGATTCGAGAACCTTTCGCGACCCGAAGTGGTAGAGCAAACCGCCCTTGGTCACGCCCGCGCGCTTGGCGACTTCATCGAGTGTCGCGCCAGCACCGTTGCTCTCGATGAGCACGTTCTCGAGCGCGCTGAGAATGTCCTCGCGTGCACTGAGGCGGTGCTGGGTCATCGATTCTCCGTTCGCGGAATGGAGGTGCGGGTTGGTAGGGACGGGATGCTGCGCCGCACACTTTCTCCCCATTTTACTTCACCTGTTGGTATAGTAGATCGCTGTACCTGTCGGTACAGTAAACCGCCCCACCTCCCCGGTTCGACAACCGGTTAGTTATGAAACTGAAGTCGCTATGAGCAACAACTCGTCATCGCCCGCTACCGCTTCCGCAGCATCCGTCTCCGCAAGCACCCCAACCAACCCGCGCACGCCGGGCACTTCGCGCACGCCGAGCATCCCGCGCGCAAACCCCACCGGCAGCCCAGCTGCCAGCCCGGCCGTAGGTTCACGGCGTCGCTGGGTCGCCCTCGCCCTGCTTATGTTGCCGGTGCTGCTCGTCTCCGTCGACAACACCGTGCTCAGCTTCGCGTTGCCGGCGATCAGCCGGGACCTCGGCCCCAGCAGCACCACGCTTCTCTGGATCGTCGACGTCTACCCGCTCGTCCTCGCCGGACTCCTCGTTGCCATGGGAACCCTCGGCGACCGCGTCGGACGCCGCCGCCTGCTGCTGGTTGGCGCCACTGGCTTCGCCATCGTCTCGGCCGCCGCCGCATTTGCGCCCACCGCTGAATTGCTGATTCTCGCCCGTGCCATCATGGGATTTTTCGGCGCCATGCTGATGCCGTCGACGCTTTCGCTGCTGCGCAGCATCTTCAGCGACCCCCGCCAACGTACCCTCGCGATCGCTATCTGGGCGGGCGGATTCTCGGCCGGTTCCAGCCTTGGCCCCATCGTCGGAGGCGCTCTGCTCCAGCACTTCCCGTGGGGATCCGTATTTCTCCTCGCTGTGCCGATCCTTCTGCCGCTACTGATTCTCGGTCCGTCGCTGATTCCCGAATCACGCGACCCGAATCCCCACAAGATCGACTACCTCAGCATTGTGTTGTCGCTCGCCGCGCTCACACCCTTTGTGTACGCGATCAAAACCCTCGCGCACGACGGCATCACCGTGGTCGGTGTGACCGCCCTGGTGGTTGGTGTTGTTGTCGGAGTGCTGTTTGTACTGCGCCAGCGCCGGATCAAAAACCCGCTGCTCGACCTGTCGCTGTTCGCGAACAGGTTCTTCTCGGGCGCCGTGCTCGCGAACTTCCTGTCGGTGTTTGCGCTTGTGGGGTTCCTGTTCTTCGTCTCGCAGCACCTGCAGCTCGTACTCGAACTGGACCCGCTCGACGCCGGACTGCTACTCATCCCCGGCGCGGTCGGCGGCATCATTGCGGGCCTCGGCGCCGCTGCCCTCGTGCGCCGTGTCGCCCCGCGTCGTGTGATCATCGCTGGCATCCTGCTCAGCGCTAGCGGCTTTTTGCTTATTATCGCGATGCGTGACGACCTCAACGCCATCGTGGTGGCGATTGCGTTTGTGATCTTGTCGTTCGGTATCGGCACGGCCGAGACCATCTCCAATGACGTGATTCTCGGATCGGTGCCCGCCGACAAGGCCGGCGCAGCGTCGGGAATCTCCGAGACAGCCTACGAACTCGGTGCCGTTCTCGGAACCGCCGTTCTCGGCGCGATCCTCAGCGGTTTTTACCGCGCGAACGTCGCCGTGCCCGCCGGACTGTCGGCGACCGACACCACCGCCGCCGGCGAAACTCTCGGCGGGGCGCTCGGCGTCGCCGAAAACCTGCCCGGCACCGATGCGACGTCCCTCGTCTCGTCGGCGCAGGCGGCATTCGACAGTGGGGTCGGGGCCACGGCGACCATTGCCCTGGTGTTGATGCTGGCTGCTGCCCTGGTGATCCAGCGTTCAATGCGCGCGCAGACGACGGGGTGAAGCGCCCACCTTCGTTGTGCCGCCTGGACGAGCTACTCCTCGACGCGAATTCCGAACTGGCGCGCGAAGATCGGCGCCAGCTCCGTCACCTGATAGGAATTCACGGTTGCGCCGCGTAACCCCTCGAGGCCGGACAGCGCACGCATGTCAGCCCCGCGCAGGTCAACGTGCTCCAGCTGCGACCGGGTGACGTCGAGGGTGATGATGACGGTGTCGACGAACGCGACCCGCAGTGCCTTGGCGCCGCCCAGGTCGAGCTCTTCGATCTGGCAGTTGGTGAACAAGACGTCACGCAGGTTCGCACCGCGCAGGTTGATGTAGCCGAGTTTGCAGTTACGAAAGTGCACGGACTGCCACGACGCCTCATAGAACTCCGCCGACCCCAGGCGCGAGTTCTCGATGGTAACGTCGCGAAAGCGGGAGCGAGGCGCCCGAAAGATGGGGGCGTTCAGTCGATCGAAGCGAGCGTCGACAAATTCGCTGGCGCGAAAATCGGTCTCGTGGGCAGTCAGGTCGAGAAACTCGCACTCGCTGAACGTCGCGCCTGCGAGGTCCCGTTCGCTCAGATCGGCGCCGCTGTAACGCTCACCATCGCGACCATCGTGCGATTGGAGCGAGTCGGTGTCGCCCTCCGCAAGCTCGAGGGCACGAGGTGCGTCAAGACGCGGGGGATGGGTGCTCGGTTTTGCCATGCACTCACTCTGGCACCCGCCGCCGACGTGACCTGACAGCGTACGTTCGAGTCAGTGTGTGCACTATTCGCGGGAACATCGGCTCAGCTGCGCGAATATCGGCTTAGCTGCGCCGTCTCGCGCCTGGCCGAGCGTTGCTTCGTTGACGCCGAGCTCGCGGGCGACAGTCGAGCCCGCTCTACTTGGACGCGCGACTATAAACGTAGTGTCTCGGGTGCTACCCTGAAGTGGTCACTACAAACGTAGTAGCGATGGAGCTGCGAAGGAGCTGCGACATGACGTTCACGACGACAGCCAAGCCCGCGATGCCGATTGTCGCCGGGGTCGACCATTCATTTGTGGACCTGCCGGACGGGCGCATGCACGTCGCGACTCTCGGCTCGGGCGACCCGGTGCTCCTCCTGTCGGGATACGCGCAGACGTGGTGGGAATGGCGCGACCTTATGCCTGCGCTCGCCGCTGCCGGGTATCGGGCTATCGCTCCGGACTTGCGAGGCGAAGGCTGGAGCAGCCTGCCCTTTGAAGCGATCACCCGGACGCGCCGCGCAGAGGACATCATCACGCTACTCAACATGCTCGGGCTTGACCGGGTTCGACTCGTGAGCCACGACATGGGCGCGATCACCGCCTTTCAACTCACCCTGAACTCGCCAGATCGGTTCAGCGCGCAGGTGATGCTGTCCGTACCACCTCCGCAGATGCGGTTCTCGTTCGACATGGTCCCGGGCATGCGGCACCTCTGGCACCAGGAGGCTCTCGCGATTCCCGGGCTTGGGTCTTCGCTGTTACGAGCGGGACGCCTGCCGCGCTTGCTGTTTTCGCACTTCGCGGCGCGACCACTGAACCCCGAGGTCGTCGCGGTTTACGTCGCGTTGCTGCAGGATCCCGAGCTTTCGCGGGCCGCGGGCCCCCTGTGCCGCCGGATGGTGCTCCCGGAGCTCGGGAGGATCATCCGAGGGGTGTACCGGCAGGAGCGGTTCACTATGCCGTCCCTGTTTTGTTTCGGCACTGAAGACATTGGATTTCCTCCGTCCGTTACCCGCATAATCTTCGCGAGTCCGAATGCAATCGGCTCTGACGCGCGTCTCGCGCTCATCGAGGGTGCCGGTCACTTTGTTGCGGACGAAGAGCCGCATGCCGCCGCGACCTGCATTGTGGAGTTCTTCGCGTCGGTGTAACCACCGGGTGGTTCGGTCAGCGAGTACTCGCTCAGCGAAGATTTGCTCCACGACGCCAGGCGGGATGCGTCGGCCCATGCGCCGTGCACAAGGACGATGGTCGGCTTGCTGCTTTCTGGCGATCGACTTCCTTCGATAGCGCCGCCAACGGCGACTCGATGTGCGGGTCACGTCTCGTGCTGTGCCAGACGCTGGGCCTCAATATAGGGCGCAGTCCTCAGGAACCGGGGCTGCGACAGAACACCGGCTGGGCCGCGACAAACCGCCCGGAGCGTGGCAGGTAGCTGAGGGCGGTAGCGGCTGAGACGCCCCGCTGAATACGATCGAGTGAACAAGATCGAGTGAAGAAGATCGAGTGAACGAGAACGCTGCAACCGGGAGTACATGATGGCCGGATTTTCAATGAACGAATGGATGTCTCGTCCGCCGCTCGCCGTGTTCGACTTCATCGCCGCACCGCAGAATGCACTCAAGGTAGTTCAGTCCGTGCAGAGCATGGTGAAGATTACGGATGGACCGATTGGTGTGGGAACGCGATTTCGCGAGACCCGTCTGATGAAGGGCCCGCTCAAGAACGATAGGGAGCAGCAGGCTGAACTCGAAGTTGTTGCTTATGAGCCCGGCGAGAAGTACGCCGTCAAGAACGTGACAGAGGGTATCGAAACCGTTTATGAGTACACGTTCGTCCCTGAGGCGAACGGGACGCGCGTGGAGCTCGACTGTGTCGTGACGGCAAGTGGCGCAAAGAGAATGATGCTTCCGCTCGTCGTCGCCGTGCTGAAGAAAGAAGACGGTGACCATCTGGAGAGGCTCAAGAGGGTGGTCGAGGCAAGCTGAGGTGGGTCAAGCGCGGCTGACGCGGATTGCGCACGGCTGGTGCGGGTTGCGCACGGCGGACGCGGATCGATGCAGGTTGTCGCAGATCGACGCGACGGAACGAACCTAATCCGCGCGCGGGTGCTCGATGTCCAGACGGACGCGCTGCGCCGCGAAGCGCGTCACAACGTGCTGGAGCGGGGTGCCGTCGGTCAGGCTGTCGAGACCTTCGGTCACGAGAACGATCGCACCCTGGCCGAGATCGAGAACGGCCACCTCTGACGCGGTGGCATGCCGCGCGCCCACGACCGTCGAGGTGCGAACGTAGTCGTCGACGCCGCTCTCGCGGAGCGCTGAGGTGACCGATCCCGTGCGCCGAAGAACGGTCGCGATGTCGGGCAGGCGCGAAACGTCGAACCAGTGCGTGCTCATCGAGATCTGTTGTCCGCCTGCGGAGCGAGTGGTCTCGATTCTTACAGCCTTGCCGCCGTCGAGCGCGAGCCTGCGGGCAATGTCGGTGGGCGCGTCTTCGACGGCGCTGTTCAATACGCGTAGGTTGCCCGAGGCACTTGCCTTTTCGCCAAGACTCTTTGTGAGTCGGGTGCGTACGCCGATCCGGTGCAGCCGCATGGCTTCGCCAGTCACGTAGGTGCCGCTGCCGCGCCGGGACTCGACGAGGCCGTCCTCTGCCAGTGTAGCTGTTGCTTGACGGGCGGTGTGTCGGTTCACGCTGAAGCGCTCTGCGAGTGCGGCCTCGGTGGGCAGGCGGTCGCCCGCGCGCAGCCTGCCGTCGCCAATCTCGGCGCGCAATTCTTCGGCGATCAAACGCCAGGCAGAGTAGCCGCTGCTCGATCGGGTGCCGGGTGTGCGGTCCGTCACGGGTCCTCCTGGTCGGTTTACCGGAAGTTCATCCAGTGGTGGCTTCCCCGTCGGGCGGGAAGCCTGTGCTCTCGAGCTTACGGCCCTAGAATTTTGGTTGTCTAGATAAGTAGACAACTTGAAGGGACGTCTGGCGTGGAAGACATCGACAGTGCATCAGGATTCAGTGCTGACCGAAGCAGTGCTGATAGAGGCAGTGCAGACAAAAGCAGTGCAGACAAAAGCAGCGC
This sequence comes from Glaciihabitans tibetensis, assembly GCF_003003265.1. Classification (GTDB taxonomy): domain Bacteria; phylum Actinomycetota; class Actinomycetes; order Actinomycetales; family Microbacteriaceae; genus Glaciihabitans; species Glaciihabitans tibetensis. The sequence goes on along the minus strand of NZ_PVTL01000004.1, from coordinate 341,420 downwards.
GGACGAGCTCAGTGTGAACGAGCGCTCTGCGAATGAGAGCACTGTGAACGAGCGCAGTGTGAACGAGCGCTCTGCGAATGAGAGCAGTGTGGGTGACCGCACCATCGTCGATCGCATTGTCGTCGATCGCCGCCGCGCCGCGCGGGTGCTCTCGGGCGCTGCCCCTGCTGAACTCGCCGAACTGTGGGCGGCATGGGACGAGCAGCCAGAGGTCACCTACCTGCGGGGACCGGAAGCCGGCCTCGTCATGGTGCAGGGCCGAGTCGGTGGCACCGGCGATCGCTTCAACCTCGGTGAGGCGACCGTCACGCGTGCAACCGTGATGTTGCACGGCGCCGGAGTCGACGAGGTGAGTGGCACCTCCTACGTGCTGGGCAGCCACCCGGAACACGCAGGCCTCGCGGCCGTGTTCGATGCACTTCTGGCCGCACCGGCGCAGCGTGACCGCGTCCTTGCCGGCGTGATCGAGCCGCTCGAGCGCCGCCAGACCGAGCGCGACGCCGCGGCCCAGGCCGACGCACGCAGCACGGTCGTCGACTTCTTCACCGTTGCAAGGGAGCATGAATGAACACGCAATTGGCCGAGAGCCGCGTACCCGGATTTGCTAACCCCGTGCGTGACGCGCAGCACGTGTTCCGTGCCGTGCTCGAGGCGTTCGCACGCCCGACCACACCGCAGCGCGTGGATGTCGAAATCCAGACGCCCGAGCCTTTGGGGATGACCGCCGGCGCCGTCATCCTGGCGCTTTGCGACGAACAGACCCCCGTCTGGCTCGACCACTACCTTCGCGAGTCACCCGAAGTTGGCGCCTGGATTGCCTTCCACACCGGCGCACGCATCGTTGATCGTGCCGGCGACGCGCTATTCGTGATCGCGTCGTCACCGTCGACGGCGCCCCGATTGGCCGACCTCCTGCTAGGCACCGACGAAGAGCCGCACCGCTCGGCCACGCTCGTCATCGGCGCGAGCGCAGCGAGTGACGTGGGCGCGACTGGCATGACCCGCTCGCCCGGCATCGCGGCGCTGGTGGCGACCGGCCCCGGCATTCAGGGCGCCGTCGACTGGGACGGAGCGGGTCTTCCCGACGGGTTCGTTTCCCAGTGGCAGCAAAACCGAGCGCTTTTTCCCCGCGGCGTGGACATCGTCCTCGCGGCTGACTCCGTGGTGCGGGGCTTGCCGCGCACGACGGCGCTGATCGTCGCGGGCAAGTCCACGGGCGGTAACGAGCGCTCGGGCAACGAGCGCACGGGCAGCGAACACGTGGGCCACACCGCAGACACAACCGAGAAGAGGAGCGCCTAATGTACGTTGCCGTTAAGGGTGGCGAGAAGGCGATCGCCAACGCGCACGCACTGCTCGCCAAACGTGGACGCGGCGGAGCCGACGCCCCGCGCATCGACTACGTCCAGATGCGCGACCAGATGGGCGTGCTCGTGGCGCGCGTTATGGCCGAGGGCTCGTTGTATGACCCCGACCTGGCCGCTAAAGCGCTGCTGCAGGCACAGGGGGACGTGCTCGAAGCGGTCACTCTGCTGCGTTCGTACCGCACGACGCTGCCGCGGTTCGGTGTCACGATCGCGGTCGACACCGCAGGCCTGCCTTCGGAGCGCCGAGTGTCGGCAACGTTCAAGGACATTCCGGGCGGCCAGCAGCTCGGCGCGACATTCGATTACACCCACCGCCTGCTGGCCGAGGAACTCGAGACCCCGGAGGTGCCCACCCCGGATGCGCCGGAAGCCGAACCGATGCCGCGAGTGACCGATTTGCTCGGTGTCGATGGCCTGATAGAGCGAGACCGGCCCGCCGAGGGCTGGACGGATCCGGATCCGGGCGACCTGACACGCGAGCCGACCGTCTTTCCGATGAGTCGCGCCGAGCGCCTGCAGGCCCTCAGCCGCGGTGACGAGGGCTTCCTCCTGTCGCTCGGCTACTCCACGCAGCGCGGTTTTGGTAATACACACCCCTTCGTCGGTGAGGTGCGCGTTGGCGAGGTCGAGGTCGAGTTCGACGCTCCGGAGATCGGCTATGCCGTGCCGATCGGGCGCATCGAACTGACCGAGTGCCAGATGGTCAACCAGTTCGTCGGCAGCGCCGACCAGGCGCCGCAGTTCACGCGGGGCTACGGTCTCGTTTTCGGGCGGGCAGAGCGCAAGGCCATGTCGATGTCGCTCGTGGACCGGGCTCTGCGGCGCGAGGAGTTCGACGAGCGCGCTGTGTCGCCCGCGCAGGATGAGGAATTCGTCATCGCTCACTCTGACAACGTGCAGGCGGCCGGCTTTGTGGAGCACCTGAAGCTGCCGCACTACGTCGACTTCCAAGCTGAACTTGGCCTGATCCGCAAGCTGCGCCGCGAATTTCAGGAGCGCCAGGCGGCGGCGGTTCCCTCGCCTGCTTCGTCCAATGACAGGGACAGCAGCACCGGCTACAGCAGCAACAGCAACAGCAACAGCAACCCGATCGAGGAGCACGTATGAGCGCCCCGCACATCGTCTACAACGAGGGCTACCTCGACGAGCAGACCAAGCGGGTCATCCGCCGGGCGCTGCTCAAGGGCGTGGCCATCCCCGGATTCCAGGTTCCGTTTGCCTCCCGTGAGGTGCCGATGCCGCGTGGCTGGGGCACCGGAGGGGTGCAAGTTACCGCGGCGGTGATTGGCGCCTCCGACACGCTGAAAGTTATCGACCAGGGCGCCGACGACACCACGAATGCCGTGTCGATCCGGGCGTTCTTCGAGAAGGTTGCCGGCGCTAGAAGCACCACCCGCACGGATGAGGCCACCATCATCCAGACCCGCCATCGAATCCCCGAAACACCTCTCGCCGAGAAGCAAATTCTGGTGTACCAGGTGCCGATCCCGGAGCCGCTGCGCTTTCTGGAACCGCGCGAGACCGAGACGCGGCGTCTGCACGCACTGGAGGAGTACGGGCTGATGTACGTCAAGCTCTACGAAGACATCGCGAGATACGGGCACATCGCCAAGACGTACGACTACCCAGTGTTGGTGAACGGGCGTTACGTCATGGCGCCGTCGCCCATTCCGAGCTTCGACAATCCGAAGATGCACCAGAGTCCCGCCCTGCAATTGTTCGGCGCCGGGCGCGAGAAGCGCATCTACGTGATCCCGCCCTTCACCGATGTGGAGAGCCTCGGATTCGAGGACTTCCCGTTCGAACCGCAACGTTTCGACCAGCCCTGCGAGATTTGCGGGTCCGTCGGCGTGTACCTCGACGAGGTCATCATCGACGATCGGGGCAACGCCATGTTCGTCTGCTCTGACACCGACCACTGCGAGCGCACCGCCACGGCGAGCGTGCGCGACGAAACTACCGAGGTGAGCGCATGAAGAACGAGACACCCCTGCTGAGTGTGACCGGGGCGGGACACCGTTACGGCGATCGATTCGGATGCCGCGACGTGAGTTTCGACCTCTGGCCCGGTGAAGTGCTGGCGGTCGTGGGCGAGTCGGGGTCGGGTAAGTCGACCCTCCTCGGCATGCTGTCGCAGCGCCTCACGCTCGATGAAGGAACCATCCGCTACCGGACCGCTCGCCTGAGTGATGCTGACCTGGGTGGGGCGGGCGAAGACGAACGCATGGCAGAAGACCTCCTGGACCTGTCGACCCTGAGCGAACGCGAAGTGCGCCGGCTCTGGCGCACCGACTGGGGCTTCGTGCACCAGAACGCGGCAGACGGACTGCGCATGCACGTGAGTGCGGGCGGCAATGTCGGAGAACCGCTGATGGCGAACGGATGGCGCCACTACGGAAAGATCAGGGCGGAAGCCGAGGAGTGGTTGCGCCGGGTCGAGATTCCGGCCGATCGAATCGACGAGGCTCCCGCGACCTACTCGGGCGGCATGCGCCAGCGGGTACAGATCGCGCGCAATCTCGTCTTCGGCCCGCGGCTGGTGTTCATGGATGAACCGACCAGCAGTCTGGATGTGTCTGTGCAGGCCCGCCTGCTCGACCTCATCCGTTCGCTGGTCGCGGAGCTGGGCCTCGCGGTGGTGGTTGTCACGCACGACCTCGCCGTCGCCCGGCTCATTTCGCACCGCACGCTGGTGATGAAGGACGGCGTCGTCATCGAGTCCGGCCTTACGGATCGGGTGCTCGACGACCCGCAGGCCGCCTATACCCAATTGCTCGTCTCCTCGATCCTCCAGGGCTGATTCCCGTGACCTACAACGTGACCAACGCGAACACTGCGACCAACGCAACGACCTCCGCCACCTCCATCGACGACCTCAACCCCATCAACGCCCTCAACCCGGGCGATGTCATGCCGACCGACGCCGTGCTGTCCGTGCAGAACGTCGATAAGACGTTCACCCTGCACCTGCAGGATTCGCTGCGGCTCCCGGTGCTGCACGGCCTGACCTTCGACGTGCCGCGCGGGGCGTGCGTGGTGCTCGGCGGTGACTCGGGAGCGGGCAAGAGCACCGTCATGAAGATGATCTACGGCAGCTACGGCGCCGACTCCGGGCGCATTCTGCTCAGCCACCAGAACACGATTCTGGATCTGGCCACGGCGCAGCCCAGACAGGTTCTCTCCGCTCGGCGCGACACCCTCGGGTACGTGAGCCAGTTCCTGCGCGCCGTGCCTCGGGTGCCGGCCCTCGATGTCGTCGCCGAGCCGCTCATCGAGCGCGGGGTGAACCGTGAAGCGGCGCGCGAACGAGCGGGCGAACTGCTTGCGCGACTGAGCATCCCTGAGCGCCTGTGGAAGTTACCGCCGGCCACGTTCTCGGGCGGCGAGCAGCAGCGGGTCAACATCGCGCGCGGCTTCGTCATCGAGCGGCCGTTGTTGCTGCTCGACGAACCGACCGCATCGCTCGACGCACGAAACCGCGGTGTCGTGATCGAATTGATTCGAGAGAGCCTCGGGCGCGGGGCCGGGATGCTGGCGATCTTCCACGACGCGGATGTGCGCGAAGCCGTCGCCGATCACACAGTGGACGTGCAATCGTTCACCGCAGTGCGCCAGGAGGTGACGGCGTGAGCCGATATGCCGTGTACGCCATTCCCGGAGTCGACGAGGGCGCTGAAGCAGAGGCGATTCGGCTGCGCGATGCGGTCGAGGCCTGGTACCGCCGCGACGAACTCCAGGAACTCACGATTGACGCGCGCCGCTACGGGTTTCACGCGACGCTCGTGGCACCGATCCGTCTCGCCGACGGACGCACCGAGGCGCAGCTGCGCACGGCGGCCGACGTCTTCGCTGCCGCGCGCCCACCGCTGGTAATTCCCGGAGTTCGACCAGCAACGATTGGGCACTTCCGTGCCCTGGTGCCGCAGGGTGACCACGAGGGCGGTGAATACGAGGGCGGTGACCATGAGGCTCTACATGCCCTGGCCGCGGCCGCCGTGCAGGAGTTCGACGACTTCCGCGCGCCGCTCGACGAGTCCGACATCCGCCGCCGACGTCCCGAGCGTTTCACCCCGCGCCAGCGCGAGCTCTTCGAGCGCTGGGGCTACCCGTACGTGCTCGATGAGTTCCGCTTTCACCTCACCCTCACGGACCCCGTGCCGCCGGAGCGGGCCGACGAAATCGACTCCGCACTTGAGGAGCACTTCGCCGCCATCGTTGGCATCGATGTGCCACTCACCGCGATCGCGATCAGCGTCGAGCCCACGCCCGGAGCACCGTTCGAACTTCTGTCCGTCCACCCCTTCGCAGACCGATCCGCACTGGAGACCGCCTGATGTCCTTCGTTTTATCCAACGCCCACATCGTCCTTCCGGACCGAGTCATGCACGGGTCCGTCCACATGGACAACGGCATCATTGTCGAGGTCTCCGACGACCCGCACCTCGTCATCGACGGCGTGCCCACCGAAGACCTGGGAGCCGACTACCTCCTGCCCGGCCTCGTCGAACTGCACACCGACCAGGTCGAGTCGCACTACCAGCCGCGCCCCAAGAGGTTCTGGGATCCGATCCCGGCCGTGATAGCCCACGACGCGCAGATGGCGGCTTCGGGCGTGACGACTGTGCTCGACGCATTGCGCATCGGCAGCGGCCCGGGCGAAAACCGCATCAGCGGTAACGCGCGCACGCTGGTGAACGCGGTCATTCATGCCGCCGAGTCGGGCCTGCTCCGTGCCGACCACTACGTTCACCTGCGGTGCGAGGTTGCGACGCCGGACGTCGTCGAGGTGTTCGACGAGGTGGGCGGGCACGAGCGAGTGCGAATGGTCTCGCTCATGGACCACACCCCTGGGCAGCGCCAATACGCAGACGTCGAGTCGTTCCGGACCTACATGGTGGGCAAGCACAGCATGAGCAATGCCCAGTTCGACGAGCACGTCGCCGAGCTTCACGTGCTGTCGTCACTGCACTCCGACGACAACCGTCGTCTTATGGCGGAGCGTGCACGGGAGCGCGGTATCACCATCGCCGCGCACGACGACGCGACCCAGGAGCACGTTGACGAGTCGGCCGCCGCAGGAGTGCGGATCTCCGAGTTCCCCACGACGATAGTGGCCGCGCGAGCGGCACGCGCCGCCGGGCAGCTCGTGGTCATGGGCGCGCCGAACATCGTTCGCGGGGGTTCCCACTCAGGCAACGTGGCAGCCGCCGACCTGCTGCGACTGGGACTGCTCGACATCCTCTCGAGCGACTACGTGCCGGCCAGCCCCCTGCAGGCGGTCTTCCTGCTCTTCGGGCGCGGTGAAATCACGCTTCCGCAGGGTGCCGCGCTCGTGAGCGCCAACCCCGCGCGCGCTGCCGGTCTCGACGACCGCGGGGTAATCGCGGTGGGCAAACGCGCGGACGTCCTTCGTGTGCAGACGTACGCGGGGGCCTCACTCGAGCAGCACCCCCTTGGCTCGCTGATGCCGATCGTTCGCGGCGTCTGGCGCCAGGGAGGGCGGGTCGCATGACCGGCGCCTTCGTCGCGGTCGTCGGGCCGAGTGGTTCGGGCAAGGATTCGATCATCGAGCACACGCGGGCGGTCCTCGAGGGACGCGGAGCGATCGTTTTTCCGCGGCGTCAGATCACCCGGCCCTCTGGCGCGGGGGAGGACCACATCCCGGTGAGCGAGAGCGAATTCGACACCGCGGATCGCTTAGGCGAGTTCGCGCTGACCTGGCGCGCCCACGACCTCGCGTATGGCATCCCCGCGAACGTCTTCGATGTCGTAGAGGCGGGAGGGGTGGTTGTGGCGAACGTCTCGCGCGGAGTACTCGCGCAATTGCCGAACCTGTTTGCGAACGTGCGGGTCGTGCGGGTCACCGTGTCCGAGGAAGTGCGGCTTGAACGCATCGTCGCGCGCGGTCGTGAGGACGCGATCGCCGCCGCATCGCGTGTCGCACGCCTGGACCCCGCGCCGGACTATCCCGCCGACCTCGAGATCGTCAACGACGGGACGATCGAGGATGCGAGTGCCCAGCTCGCTGCATTTTTGACCAGCATGCGGGATGCCGCCAGAGCCGCACTTTAGCTGCCTGCAGCCTTCCCGTTCCTTACTCACTTCCTGACTCACCTACAGACCCTCGCACCGACCCACCCACAGACCGAACTATTTCCGTGTCACCCCACCGACGTCCGTCGGGCCGTACTCACGAAAGGTAATTCTGATGTATTTCCGAACTAAAGCCAGCGCTCTCGCAGTAAGCGTCGCGCTCCTCGCCATGGTCACCGGCTGTGCCACCACCTCCGACTCGGCCGAAACGCCCGAGGCTCCCGAAAAGCTCGTGTTCGCCCAGATCCCGAGCGAGTCCGCCCAGGGCATTGCCGAGGATAACAAGGCGATCATCGAGGTCATCGAGCGTGAAACTGGCCTGGAGGTTGAGATCCAGGAGGCCACGGACTACGCGGCAGTCATCGAGGGCTTGCGTGCCGGCCAGGTGCAGATTGCGGGCCTCGGCCCATTCTCGTACATGGTCGCAAAGGACGGCGGTGCAGGCGTCGAGGCGCTCGGCGCTCTCGTTGATGCTCCCGACGAGGAACCGGGCTACCAGTCGTACGGCATCGTGCCGGCCGGCAGCGACATCACGGACCTCGCGGGGTTCGAGGGCAAGACCGTGTGCTTCGTTGACCCGACGTCGACCTCCGGTTTTCTGTACCCGACCGCGGGAATGCTCGAGCTCGACATCGATCCAGAAGCAGACATCACACCGGTCTTCGCCGGCGGCCACGACGCATCGGCCCTGTCGGTCGCGGACGGGACCTGTGACGCGGGCTTCGCCTACGACACGATGGTCACGAGCGAGCTCATCGACTCCGGCGACCTGAAAGAGGGCGACCTTGAGGTCGTATGGGAGTCCGAGATCATCGCCGGTAGCCCATACGTCGCGAGTGACAAGTTGCCCGCTGACCTCCTTGCGCAGCTCGAGGATATCTTCGCAAATGAATTGAACGTGCCGGCTCTGGTCGAGTCTGGAGTCTGCGCGTCTGAGTCGGACTGCGGTCTTCCCGAGGACAGTGCGTACGGCTTCATCCCGGTTGAGGACTCGCTGTACGACGGCGTGCGCGCCGTGTGCGAGATCACCGAGGCAGCGGCCTGCAAGGTCTGATCCTCGTCTGATCCTGAACTGATCGTACCCAAGGGTGTGGATCGGGCTCTGCCCGGTCCACACCGGTTTCACCGCTTCTTGTCCGCTAGCCATACGCCCGCCATACGCCAGCCACCCGCTTGCCTGCCCCGCAACCGAGAAGAAACGAGATCACCGATGACCGCCGCTACCTCGAACAGAAACATTCCCGAACTCGGAGCCATTCGCTTCGAGAACGTGACCAAGACATTCGGCAGCGTTACCGCACTCGACGACGTGAGTGTGTCTTTCGCCGCGAACAAGATCAACGTGTTGCTTGGGCTGTCTGGGTCAGGCAAGTCGACGATGCTGCGCCACATCAACGGATTGCACAAGCCATCCAAGGGCGGCGTCTGGACCCTCGGTACCCCGGTGCACTCGGCGGGCGCAGCCACGTTGCGCGGCCTGCGCAACGACGTCGGCATGATCTTCCAACAGTTCCACCTCGTCGAGTCGATGTCGGTTCTCGAGAACGTCTGCACGGGCAAACTCGGCTCGCTGCGCGGGCCTCGGTTTGGACTGTGGAGCTATCCGCGCGCGGTTCGGGAGGCCGCGATGGAACAGCTTGCTCGCGTCGGCCTCGCCGACAAGGCGTTTCAACGTGCTGGCACCCTGTCCGGTGGTCAGCAGCAGCGTGTCGCCATCGCACGGGCGCTCATCCAGCGTCCCACCGTGCTGCTCGCGGACGAGCCGGTCGCGTCCCTCGACCCGCTGTCGTCCGCTGGCGTCATCGAGCTGCTCACCCGGATCAGCCGGGAAGAAAATCTCACCGTCATCTGCAGCCTGCATCAGGTGCCCATCGCCCTTGAGTTCGCGGACCGCATCGTCGGCCTGAACGCCGGTCGAGTGGTACTCGACCGCCCGGCTGCGGGTATGACCCACGACGACGTGGACGGTATCTACGCGCCGATCCCGGTGGACGAGCGCACAGAACTGGCCGGGTAGATGACCGTCGACACGGACGCGTCCCACTCGGCGCACACCGGCATCCCGCACACCGACGCCTCGCACACCGGCACCTCGCACGCCAAGGTCCCCCTGCCCCCGCGTCCCCGCCCGAGCGCGAACCGAATCGCGGCGGGGAGCACGCTGGTCATCATCCTGATCGCGGCGATCTGGTCAGTCGTGGCGCTCGAAATCAACGTCGCCTCGATGGTGCGCAGCCTCGACAATGCGGGCAACTTTGTCTCGCGTATTTTTCCGCTCGACTTTCCGCCGCTCGGCGAACTGCTGGTCATGACCGGACAGACCCTCGCGATCGTGGTCGTGGCTACGGTGCTCGCGGTCGTGCTGAGCTTGCCCGTCGCGCTCTTCGCCGCAGCAAATACGACGAGCGGCCCGGTCATGCGTGGGGTTTCCCGCACGATCATTGTGATGTGTCGCGCCGTGCCCGACCTCATCTTTGCGATTGTGCTCTTTCGTCTCTTCGGTCTGGGCGCGCTGCCGGGAATTCTGGCGTTGGGCCTGCACTCGATCGGCATGGTCGGCAAGCTCTACGCGGACGCTATCGAGGAACTCGACGGAGGCCCTGCGGAGGCCGTGCGTTCCGCCGGCGGAAGTCGCTTGCAGTGGATCACGAGCACGGTGATACCGCAGGTGATGCCGCAGCTGATCGCGACGGCACTGCACCGCTTCGACATCAACCTGCGCACCTCGGTGCTGCTCGGCTATGTCGGCGTCGGTGGCATCGGTCTGGAGCTCGCCAATGCGCTGCGCACCATGCAATACCAACGCGGCATGGCGCTCGCGCTCGTCATCCTGGCGCTGTGCATCGCGCTGGAGATGCTGTCCGGGGCGATTCGTGCGAGCCTGCTCGGACGGGTGCCGGCGAATCGTCGGGGAGTGCTCGGCTTCATCGACCGGGTTGCCGCTGGCTGGATCACCGCGCCCCGCGGTGGTCGCGAGCTGCAACGCGGAAAAGACGGCAGAGTGCGGATCGCTCCGCAGTGGGACAGGGAGCGCATCGGCCGGTTTGCCGGCGTCGCGCTGACGATAGCGATCGTGGCCCTGGCGACCGTTTACGCCGACCTCGACTTTTCCACTCTTGCCGAGGATTTACTTGCGCTGCCGCAGGTGCTCGGTACGTTCCTTCCGCCCTCGCCCCAGGACCTGATCGACACCCTTCTCGAGGCGATGCTCGTGACGGTCCAGATCGGACTGGCAGCGACACTGCTCGGCCTCGTGCTCGCCCTTCCGATCGGCGTCTTCGCTGCGCGGAACGTTGCGTCGAGTGGCTTCGTCGCTAACCTGTTTCGCACCATCATCGTGATCATCCGGGGACTGCCCGAGCTGATCCTTGCGATCGTGTTCATCGTCATCACCGGCCTCGGGCCCATCGCGGGTACCTTGGCGCTCGCGATCGGATCGGTCGGCCTTCTGGGCAAGCTCGTCGCTGACTCGCTCGAGGAGACCGATGTGCGCGTGCAGGATGCTGTGCGGGCGACGGGCGCGACGCCGATCCAGGTGTTCTTCGCTGCAACGCTCCGCCAGGCCGCGCCGCAGTTCATCGCCCACGTGCTCTACCAGCTCGACGTCAACATCCGTTCAGCCACGCTGCTGGGTATCGTCGGCGCCGGCGGCATCGGCTTCTACCTGCTCAACGCAAGCCGGGTGCAGGAGTTCGACGTCGTCACCTTCATCATCGTGATGGTGCTGGTCACTGTGCTCGCCGTCGAGGCGGTCGCCGTGTGGACGCGCAAAGCTCTGAGGTGAGCCGGGTGGGTGAGCGGAACGCGTTCAGTGAGCGCAACGCGTTCAGTGCGCGGCGCCGACGGGCTGCTTCGGCTTCACCAGGCGGGAGATTCCCGTCACGATCGCGACGATGATGATTCCGAGAAGGAGTCCGAACACCGCAGACATCGCAGTGTCGGTTATCCACACGATGACCGGGCCGGCCGCTTCGACCGCGTGCGTCACGGTGTGCAGCACGTCGTAGGGGCCGTGCCAGAACGTCTCCGCCAGGTTCGTGATCACGAGGTGGCCGCCGACCCACAACATGGCAACCGTCCCGATGATGCCGATCACCCGGAATACGGCGGGCATCGCCGCAACGATCCGTGCGCCGGTGCGGCGCAGTCCTTGAGCAGGATTCTCCATCAGCGCGAGACCGACATCGTCGATTTTGACGAGCAGGGCCACCGCGCCATAGACGAGCAGCGTCATGCCCAGGCCGATCACAACGAGGGCGCCGAGTGTCATCCAGACTCCGAAGTCGGGATCGAGGCCGTCCAGCGAGATGAGCATGATCTCGGTGCTGAGGATGAGATCGGTGCGGATGGCGCCGAAGATGAGTTTCTTCTCATCCCGCGACTCGGTCTCCGCGGCGCCGTGATGGACACCAAACCACTCCGTAACCTTCTCGGCTCCCTCGAAGCACAGGTAGGTGCCGCCGATGATCAGTAGCCACGGCAACACCCACGGCGCGAATGCCGACAGGAGAAGAGCGAACGGGATGATGATGATGAATTTGTTGAACAGGCTGCCCAGGGCGATCCACTTGATCACGTGGAGCTCGCGCGCCGGCGACAACCCCTGAACGTACTGCGGGGTGACAGCCGCGTCATCGATGACAACACCCGCGGTTTTGGCGCTCGCCTTGAGTGCGGCGGCGAGTATGTCATCAACAATCGCGAGTAGGCCGACCGACATTTGGATCTCCTCGGATGGGCGTCGTCCTCGTACACGGCGACGGCAATAAGGTCAGAATACCGGGACGCAGCTGGGAGACCCACGCGCAGCAACCGGCAAGCCCAGTCGGCGAGGGTCTCTAGGCTGTACGCATGGCCACAGTGATCCTCGTACGGCACGGACGCACCACCGCGAACGCCTCTGGCGTACTGGCCGGGCGCACCGAGGGCGTTCGGCTCGACGACGTCGGGGTTGAGCAAGCGGAGGTTGCCGGTGCGCGGCTGGCCGGAGTTCCGCTGGTTGGAGTGGTCTCGAGCCCGCTGGAGCGGTGCAGGCAAACGTCGGAGCTGATCCTTGCCCGCCAGTCCGGCTCCCCGCTCACGCCGATCGAGGATGGCATCACCGAGTGTGACTACGGACACTGGCAAGGTCGCCCACTCAAAGAATTGAACAAAGAAAAGCTCTGGTCTGTGGTGCAGAACCACCCCTCCGCCGTCACGTTCCCCGGCGGCGAGTCGATGGCGGGGATGCAGGCGAGGTCGGTTGCCGCGATCCGTCGCCACGACGCTGCCTTCGAAGAGCTCCACGGTCCTGGAGCGGTATGGGTGGCCGTGAGCCACGGCGACATCATCAAGTCGGTCATCGCCGATGCCCTCGGCATGCATCTTGACCTGTTTCAACGCATTAGCGTCGGCCCCGCGTCTGTCTCGATCATCCAGTACGGCGCCCATCGTCCGAGCGTTCTGGCGACCAATACTGACGCGGGCGACCTCTCGTGGCTCGCCGCCAGCGGGTCTTCGGGTGAGGCGCAGGTCGGTGGTGGGGCCGGTCATCAGGCGCCGCCGACATCCGCCACCTAAAATATCGTTATGCCTACAATCGTTCACGAGTTCGACTGGCCGGACCGCGTGCTCATCGGAACCATCGGTATACCCGGCGAACGCACGTTCTACCTGCAGGTTCGCGCCGGAGCCCAGCTCGTCAGCGTGGCCCTCGAGAAGCAACAGTCCGCGCTGCTCGCCGAGAAGATCGACGAAATCCTCGACGAGCTGATGGTGACCGACGGCAATCCATTCAGTGTTCCGTCGATAACGCCCGTCGAGCTGGTCGACAACGACCCGCTCGAGCCGGTCGCGGAGGAGTTTCGCACCGGCGTGATGAGCCTCGGCTGGGACCCGTCTACCGTGCAGATCGTGATTGAGGCCTCCCCGATTATCGAGGTTGCCGAAGAGGATCTCGACGAGCTCGAGGCGCTCGCGGCAGAGCCGTCCGAAATGCTGTTGGTGCGGATGCCGGTGGGCGCAGCACGGGCGTTCGCCAAACGCACCCGTGAGGTAGTGGGAGCCGGTCGGCCAATCTGCCCACGCTGTGGCAACCCCATGGATCCCGACGGGCACAACTGTCCCGACGCCAGCGGCTTGTAGCCTGCAGCGTGTGTAGCGTGCAGCGTGTGTAGACGAGTGCTGGGCGGAAAGGGCTGGTTCTGATGCCGATGGGTGTCGATTCCGAGGGTGCTGGGCTGAGCAGTGCTGGGCTGAGCAGTGCTGATCTGGACAGCGTTGATCTGAGCCGTGCTGATCTGGGCAGTGCTGATCTGGAGCAGGGCGAACTTACGCTCACCGGTCGCATCAGGACGGCATCGAACGCGACTTTTCTCGGCAGCATCGGCGGAGTTTCCGTTGTGTACAAGCCCATCGAGGGGGAGAAGCCGCTGTGGGACTTTCCCGACGGTAATCTCGCGAGCCGCGAGGCCGCAGCGTTCCTGGTTTCCGAAGCGCTCGGGTGGAGGGTTGTGCCCCGCACGTGGTTGCGCGACGGCCCGCTCGGCGTGGGCATGGTGCAGCTCTGGCAGGACTCCGACCCGGATCAGGATGCCGTCGACCTGGTGCCCGCGGCCGATGTGCCTGTGGTCGGATGGCGTCAGGTGCTCGAGGGCAGCGACGAACACGATCGTCCCGTTGCCCTCATTCACGAAGACACCCCCACCCTGCGGCGGATGGCCGTCTTCGACGTCATCGTGAACAACGCCGACCGCAAGGGCGATCACATTCTCGCGATGCCGGACGGACACCGCCACGGCGTCGACCATGGACTGACCTTCCACGCCGAGCACAAGTTGCGCACGGTGTTGTGGGGCTGGCTGGGGGAGCCGCTCACCGCCGAGGAGCTTCTCGGGATCGACCGCGTCGGCGGGTTGCTGTCGGGCCCGCTCGGGTCGACCCTGGCGGAGTTGCTCAGCGAGGAAGAGGTCGTGGCCTTTGCTGCTCGCTGCGAGGCGCTCCGTTCCGATGGACGGTTTCCTGCGCCGACCGGCGAGATGCCCGCGGTGCCCTGGCCGCTCTTCTAGTTTTAGGGCTGTTCCGCTTCGCTGAACCGCTCCACTCTCGTGCGAGGCTTGCCGTATGGATCTCGAGGTATCGCCCGCGCTCACGATTCCGGCGTCGGAACTGGCCTGGCGATTCTCCCGGTCGTCGGGGCCGGGCGGCCAGCACGTCAACACCTCGGACAGCCGCGTCGAGCTGTCATGGAGTGTTGTCGACTCCGCGGTTCTGTCCGACGACCAGCGGGCGGTGCTGCTGGAGCGGCTGGGACATCGGCTCACGGGCGGGGTCATCACGGTTGCAGCCTCTGAGCAGCGATCGCAACTGCGCAATCGCGAAACTGCACTCGGCAAGCTCGGCGCTCTGTTGGGTGCCGCCCTTGCTCCGGATGGTCCATCCCGACGGGCGACAAAACCGACCAGGGGTTCGACCCGGCGGCGGCTGGCTGCGAAGGGGCAGCGCTCGGAAACCAAGCGTCAGCGGCAGCGTCCCGGACAGGAATAGGGTCTGGCAGGAGCTCCAGAGGCTAGCTCCAGAGGCTAGAGAACGGGTGCGCGTCGGAGCGATACTCGTCGCAACCGAAGGAAAGGACGGTCCCGTGACCGAACATCCCACGCCGGCATATCCCACGCCCGCGCATCCCACGCCCGTCGAGCCGCCGGAACTATTCTCCAGTCCCGCCTTTGCCCAGGGGATGATCGCCCCGGCCGGACCGATGCTTTACGTCGGCGGCCAGAACGGAACCGACCGTTCGGGCGCTCTGGTCGACGGGCTCGGGCCGCAGACCAAGCAGGCGCTGCGCAACGTGCTCGCCGTGCTCGCCGCGGGCGGAACCAGCGCCGACTACGTCGTGAAGATGACGATCTATCTCGACCCCTCGGTTGACCCGACCGCGGCATATGCCGCGACCGGCTCGGTGTGGGGAGACCGGCGCACCGCGGTCACGGTGGTCGCGGTCGCTCCCGCCCGGCCGGGTGCTCTCGTTGAGATTGAAGCGGTGGCTTCGATACCGACGTAGTGCAGCTTCGATGCGCGAGCTTCAATACGCACTGTATCGATATGCTCAGTACCAATGAACCTTCGGAAGCTAATGACGGTGGCGGCGCTCGTGTCGGTAGTTCCGATCACCGCGTGCAGCGCGACCGACCCGTCGACGCCCGACGACGCGGCCGCGTGCACGGTGGTTTCCGCCGCCGAAGTGATCCCCGAAAGCGGTGCACTACTCGGGGTGAACCTCGACTGGAGCGCCGAGTCCCTGCAGGACTACAGCGCCAGGCTCCGATTGCGGCCCGCGGTCGCAGTGTCGTTCGCAGATCTGCCCCTGAGCGATGATGACCTGGTGAACGTTGCCGCCGCGGTCGACCAGGTGCGCTCGATCAACGGCACGCTGCTGCTCACCCTCGAGCCGAGTGCGGGCCTGGCAGCGGTCACGGCCGAAGCCGCAGACGAACTCGCGGGGCAGCTCGCGCGGTACAACGAGTCGGGGGTGCCCGTCATCGTGCGTTTTGCTCACGAGATGAACGGATCCTGGTACGCGTGGGGTCAGCAGCCGACCGCCTATGTTGCGGCGTTCCGCGACGTTGCCAGCGCACTGCGGCAGGCGGCCCCCGGCTCATCAATGATGTGGGCTCCGAACTATGCCGGCGGATACCCATTCGCCGGGGGTGAGTACCAGGCCACGCCCGGTACCGCCGACTTCATCGCCCTCGATACCAATGGTGACGGCGTGCTGACCATTGCCGACGACCCCTATGCTCCCTACTACCCGGGTGACGATGTCGTCGACTGGGTAGGAATGTCGCTGTATCACTGGGGTTCCGTTCATCCCTGGGGCGAGAACGAGGTTCCCGAAAGCGGCAAGTTCGCCGCTCAGCTGGCCGGCGAGTACAACGGTCTTGGCGGAGACGATACCGCGGCGCCCAACTTCTACCAGACCTACGGAGTCGAGCACGGCAAGCCGGTGGCTATCCCCGAGACTGCCGCTCTGGTTATTCCGAACGGCGACGCAGCCCTGGAACTCTCGATCAAACAGGCGTGGTGGCAGCAGGTATTCTCGGACGAGATCGCGACGCAGTTTCCCCAGTTGCACATGATCAACTGGTTTGAATGGAACAAGTTCGAGTCTGAGGTCGGTGCAAACGTCGACTGGACTATCGCGGGATCGGACACCGTGCGGGAGGCATTCAGCAGCGACATTCCGAGCTGGGCGATCACAGCCCGTTCGGGTACGCCCTGTGCTGCTCCGCCCGCCACCGACGAGGGATAGTCGCCCCCAAAAAACGGCTAGAAATTCGTGCGGGTACGGTCAAAGCTTGTACGCATGACAGTGCAGCGTGTCTACTACGTGTTGCTGCTCGGCAACACTCTTGCGGCCTCGTTCATCTGGGGCATCAACACGATATTTCTGCTGGATGCCGGTCTCACCAACTTTGAGGCCTTCGCAGCGAATGCGTTCTTCACCCTGGGCATGGTGATCTTCGAGATTCCGACCGGGGTGGTCGCAGACACCGTGGGCAGGAAGTTCTCGTACCTGCTGGGCACCATCACCCTGTCGGTGACCACGGGCCTCTACTGGATGTTGTGGGTCTGGCATGCGCCGTTCTTCTGGTGGGCGGTGGTGTCGGTGTTGCTCGGCCTCGGCTTCACCTTCTTCTCCGGCGCAGTCGAAGCCTGGCTGGTCGACGCCCTGACGGCGACCGGATTCACCGGCAATCTGGAAACCGTGTTCGGCCGCGGACTCGTGGTCGAAGGGATCGCGATGTTCGTCGGTTCGGTGCTGGGCGGTGTCATCGCCCAGGCCACCAACCTAGGTGTTCCCTTCCTGCTCCGAGCGGGCGTGCTCGTGGCAATGTTCGTTTTTGCTTTCGTCGTGATGAAGGATCTCGGGTTCACCCCCGACCGCTCGATGGGTCCACTCAAGGCGACCAGGAACGTCCTGGAGCAGTCCGTCGAACACGGGCTGAAGAAGCGCTCGGTGCGCTACATGATCTTCGCGGCGCCGTTCGCCTCCGGGGTTGGGTTCTACGCGTTCTATGCGCTGCAGCCCTACCTGCTGGAGCTCTACGGTGACGAGTCGGCCTACTCGGTCGCCGGGCTGGCGGCCGCGATGCTCTCGCTCGCGCAGATCGGGGGCGGACTGCTCGCACCGAAGATCCGCACGGCGTTTTCCAAGCGCACCACGACTGTGATCGCTGCGTCGCTCGCGAGTGTTCTCGCCCTGATCGTTCTCGGCCTCAACAGCGTCTTTTGGGTCGCGATCGTGTTCCTGGTGGTGTGGGGATTTGTGTTCGCGCTGGCCGGCCCGGTGCGTCAGGCCTACCTCAACGACATGATCCCCTCAAAGCAGCGCGCGACCGTGCTGTCGTTCGACTCGTTGTTCGGCAGTCTCGGCGGGGTTGTCATCCAGCCGGCCCTCGGTCGCTCCGCCGACCTGTGGGGCTACGGCACGTCTCTCGTCATCGGGGGAGTGATCGAGCTCATCGGGGTGCCGTTCCTGCTGGCCAGTCGCCGCCAGCGCGACCCGGCGGACACCCGGACCGAGCACCAGTCCGTCGCTGTAGACCCCGATCCTTCGAAGTAGGCCCCGATCCTTCGAGGTAGGCCCAGATCTTTCGAAGCAGACCCCGATCCCTCGAAGGAGGCCCGGCAGCTCAGGATCCGCCGGTGTCCGCCACCGTGTAGTGGGTGAGTTCGCACAACCAGCGGCCGGCCCGCCGCACAAAGACGTCGGTGGTCCACTCGTCGGCGTCACTACGTTCGCCGCGGTAGTGCGCGACGGTGATGATGCGGGCGGTGAGTATCGCGGTGGAACCCAGCACCCGCACGCGGGTTGGCCCCGCGACATCCATCGAATCGTGGGTGAGAGCTCCGGAGGCGACCAGCTCAAGCAGGTGCTGGCCAGGGGAGACGCCTGAGGCGGAAACGATCACCCAGTCATCCGTCACATACTCCGCCATGCGGGCTGCATCGTTGGCGACGATTGCGCCGGCCCAGTTTCTCGCAACAGCGAGGAGATCGTCCTCGATCGAGGTGTTTCTGCCCATGGCGTACCTTCCCAGAGATGCGTCGCGCTATCCAGCCCTCGGGCGGGGCTGGGGGGGGCGGGGGCGGGGCGGAGCCGGGGCGGGGGCGGGGCGGGCGTTGATCGCGCGGGCCTTGATTGCGCCGTAGCGGGCTACCTACGCTGCTGTCACAACAAGTGGAAGGAGTACACAGTGGCAGGAAACGGCACTACCTTCGAGGTTCGAGCCAGCAGGCAATTGCCCGTACCCGTTGCGGACGCCTACGCGGCGTGGACGGAGTCCGACCAGGTCACCCGGTGGTGGGGACCGACGGGCTTCACCTGCCCGCTGGCCGAGATGGACGTGCGTCCCGGCGGTGTGTCGCTCATCGCGATGCGTGCCCCGGCCGAGTTCGGCGGCGGCGATATGTACAACACCTGGTCCTACGGGCTGGTCGAGCCTCCGCACCGGCTCGAGTACGAGATGCGCTTCGCCACCAGCGACGGGACAGTCATCCGTCCCGCCGACGCGGGCATTCCCGCCGGCGTGCCCGATGCTGTTCCGCACGTGGTCACCTTCGAGGCCGTCGGCGATGACCGCAGCCGGGTCACCGTCGTCGAGTCCGGGTACACCGACGAGCAGTCCAGGGATCTCTCGCAGGGCGGCCTGGAACAGTGCCTCGACAAGCTCGAGAAGGTGCTGCGTGTGACGGCATAAGAGTGTGATGGCATAAGAGTGTGATGGCATAAGAGTGTGACGGCGTAAACGCGGGACGGCATCAGCGTGGGACGGCATCAACCTGTGACACCATAAACGGGTGAGCAGCCCGGTACTGAAGTTGATGCGACCGCAGCTCGATGCGAACGCTCACAGCGCGGCGCTCGCGGTGATTTCCCCGGCCGAGCGCCAGCGGTACGACACCACGGTCGAGGCGAAGCGAGAGTCGTTTCTTGCGGGCAGGTGGATGCTGCGCCAGCTTGTCTCGGAACTGACGGGCGTCCACCCCGCAGCTGTTGCCCTGGTGGCGCAGTGCCCGGACTGCGGGGGTCCGCACGGACAACCCCGCGTCGAGGGCTCGCGGCTCGCGGTGAGTCTCTCGCGCAGTGCTGACGCGGTGGTCGCTGCCGCCGCGTGGGACAGTGCGGTCGGTGTGGATGTCGAGCCGCTCGACCAGCCGGCCGCGGCGACATCCGCCATCGAAATGCTCACCGGCGAACCGTCGCTGCTGCGCTGGACCCGGGTGGAAGCGATTCTCAAGGCAGACGGTCGGGGGCTGCGGGTTGACCCAGGTGAGGTGGTGCTGAGCGCGGTCAACGGTGCCGTCGAGGGGTGGGTGCGGGGAAGCGCGACCCGCTACCGGGTCATCGAGGTCGAGCTTGCGCCCGGGGTGCGGGTGAGCGTGGCTTCCTCGATCTGCGGCTGACAGCGGCTGACATCAACCCAGGACAACACAGCTCGGGGCAAGACAACTCAGGGCAGCGACGGCACCGCGCCAGCGAACAACCAGCTCCCGAAGAGCGAGTCGAGGGGCTTCAGCGAGAACGTTGCCGCGAGCGCGCGGAAGTCGGCAGTCGTCGCGGTGCCGAATCGGTTGTGGGCGGTCCAGGTGCGGAGAAGCTCGAAAAAGCCCTGGTCGCCGAGGGTGAGGCGCAGTGCGTGCAGCGTGAGGGCGCCCCGCTTGTAGACCCGGTCGTCGAACATGAGGGCAGGGCCGGGGTCGCCGATGATGATGTCTTCCGGCTGGGCGCGGAGCCCGCGGTGGAAGCGTCGCGCGAGGGTGTCGGCGCTGGCGCCGCCGTTGCCCTCCGACCACAGCCACTCCGCGTAACAGGCGAAGCCCTCGTTCAGCCAGATGTCGCTCCAGGTGGCGAGACCCACGCTGTTGCCGAACCACTGGTGCGCGAGTTCGTGGGCGATGAGCCGTTCCGCGCCGCCGCGACCGTCTGCGTGGTTCGCGCCGAAGGTGGCCAGGGCCTGCGACTCGAGCGGGATCTCCAGGTCGTCTGCCGTCACCACGATGGTGTAACTGCCGAACGGGTACGGGCCGAAGTGCTTCTCGAACAGCGTCATCATCGCGGACAGCGGAGCGAAGTCGGCGAGCACTCGTGCCTTCAGGGCGACCGGGTAGGCGAGCACGCCTGGAACGTCCGCGAACATCACGGGTGTGCGTTCGTAGCGGCCGATCTGCAGCGTCGCGAGATAGGTCGCGGTCGGCTCATCCTGCACATAATGCCACTGGCCCCGGCCGGCGACGACGCGGTGGTCGACCAGCAGTCCATTGCAGACGACCGCGTAGGCCTGCTCGGCCGAGACCTGGATGCTGTACGTGGCCTTGTCGGCGACGTCGTCGTTGCAGGGAAACCACGACGGCGCTCCCGTGGGCTGGGCGGCGACCAGTACGCCGTCTTCGAGCTCTTCCCAGCCGACCGGGCCCCAGCGGCTCGGACGCGGAACGGGTGCGCCCGCGTACTCGACGGTGAGTTCGAAGCTCGTCCCCGCGGCGATGGGCTCCGAGGGAGTGACGATGAGCTTGTTCGCTGTCTGCGAGAAGCGAACGTTGCGGAAACCGACCAGTTTGACCTTGCTGACCTGCAGGCGGGACAGGTCGAGGGTGATCTTCGCGAGATTCTCGGTTGCCGTCGCGGTGATCACGGCGGTGCCGGCGAGGCGGTTGGTTGCGACCCGGTAGCGCAGGGAGAGCTCGTAGGAGTCGACGCCGTACCCCTCGTTGCCACTGCCGGGCATGTACGAGTCACCGGCGCGGTGGGCGCCGGGAAGCTTCTTCGCCATCAGGAGATCTTCGCGTGGTAGTCAGCGAAAGTCACTTCGCGCCAGGGACCGATGGGGTTGCCGCTCCAGCGGCTGCCCGAGGGAACGAGCTCGCCCCGCATGACCAACGATGCCGGCCCTACCGTTCCGTGTTCCCCGATGCGCGCGGCCGGAAGGATGACGCTGTGCGGGCCGAGGGTTGCGCCAGCGTCGAGAGTGACCGTGTCCATGCTCATGATTCGATCATGGAACAGGTGAGTTTGCACAACGCAGCCTCGGTTCACCGTGGAACCGTCTCCGAGAATGGCGAGATCCGCCTCTGGCAGCCAGTAGCTGTCGCACCAGACGCCCCGACCGATCGTGGCACCGAGGCTCCGCAGCCAGATGTTCAGAGCCGGGGTACCCGCGGCGGACTGCGCGAACCAGGGCGCCGCGACCATCTCGACGAAGGTGTCAGCGACCTCGGTGCGCCAGACAAATGACGACCATAGTGGGTGCTCGCCCACGCGGATGCGTCCACTGATGAGCCACTTGGCCGCGGTACTGATGCCCGCCGCCACGGCGCCAGCGAGCGCCATGACGACTCCGCTGAGCACCGCGGCGGCGATGGCCCCGTAGGCCGTGGTGAGGACGGCCAGCGCGAAGAGCACGCCGAGCCCGATCGCACAGGTGACGATCACGGGCACAACGCGGCAGAGCTCCCAGGCGATCCGGGCGACCCGCAGGCCCGCGTGGGGACGGAAGGTGCGGCCCTCGTCGGCGACGGCGACGCTCCGTCGCAGACGCACCGCGGGGGAGCCAAGCCAGGACGACCCGGCCTTCGACTTCGCCGGGGCGGAGGACAGCACCGCGACAAGTCCGTCTTTGGGCACGGTATGGCCGCCTGCCGCCATGCCGGAGTTGCCGAGGAACGCCCGCTTGCCGATCTCGGCGCGCCCCAGCCGGAGCCAGCCGCCGCCGAGCTCGTAGGAGCCGATCAGGGTGTCGTCCGCGAGGAACGCGCCGTCGCGGATGGTGGTCATCGACGGCACCAGCAGAACCGTGGATGCTTCGACATCGCGCCCTACTTTGGCCCCCAGCATCCGCAACCAGACGGGGGTAAAGAGGCTCGCGTAGAGCGGAAAAAGAATGGTGCGGGAGAGGTCGAGCACGCGTTCGGTGCACCAGACTTGCCAGCCGATGCGGCTGCGCACCGGGAACGTGCCTTCGCGGAGCCCGATGCCGAGCAGCCTGACTACCAGGACGACGAGTGTGGCCAGTATCACTCCGGCGACCAGGGTTGCCGGAACGAGGGCCCCCGACATCCGCCAGAAAATATCGACCGCCGTGGGCGAATCCCGGATGGCCAGCGCGATTACCACGCCGCCGCTCGCGAGGGCGATGACCGGCAGCAGAGACAGGGCGAGGGAGGCACCACCGAACGCGGCGATCCAGCGGCGGGCGCGGGCGGGTCGCTGCTCTGGCCACCAGGCATTGGCGCGACCCTGCCGCACCGCGGGAGATCCGGCCCAGCGCTGACCGGCGGGCACGCGCCCGAAGACGGCAGACCCGGGTGCGATTTCGGCCCGTTTGCCGACGCGGGTGCCCGGCAGCAGGGTGCTGCGGGCGCCGACCGAGCTGTGGGCGCCGATGCGAATTGCCCCGATGCGCAGGATGTCGCCGTCGATCCAGTATCCGGAGAGGTCGACTTCTGGTTCGATCGATGCACCGAACCCGACCGTGAGCATGCCGGTGATGGGCGGCAGCGTGTGGAGGTCGACCTCATGGTCGATCTTCGCGCCGAGCGCGCGGGCGTAGTAGGTGATCCAGGGCGCCCCGGCCAGGCTCACCGCCCCGATCTGGAGTGCGACCTGTTCCGCGAGCCAGAGACGCAGGTGCACGCTGCCGCCGCGGGGATAGTCGCCGGCTTTCAGCCCTGCGAGCAGTACGCGGGCGCAGCACACGGCGATGACCATGCGGCCGAGCGGCGTTGCGAACAGCACAAACGCGGGGATGAGCACCGCGGGGAAGATGACCGGCAGGAAGTCGAATCCGCCGAACGGAACGAGCACGGCGCCCGCGACGAGGAGGAAGAGCAACCATCGCACGCCGCTGAGAGCCAGGAGCGGAACGCCGAGGATGGTCTGCAGCCACTGCATCCGCCGGGGGGTCGGGATGACGCGGTGGAAGTCGTGATGGACGTCGCCGGGCGAGCCGGCCCGGGCCGCACCTGCAGCGGCGGCGCGTGCGGCCAGTGCGTCGGCCATCGCCCCGAGCCGCGGGTGGCTGTAGATCTCGGCGACGGTGAACTCGGGGTCGTCCTCGCGAATGCGGGCGACGAGCTGGGCCGCGGCGAGCGAACTGCCGCCCAGGTCAAAGAAGTTTGCGCCGAGATCGGCTACCGGAATGCCGAGCACCGCCTGCCACTGCTGGGCCAACCGTTCTGCTGCCGGCTCGAGTCCGGAGGCACCGTTCCCGGAAGCGCCGTCTCCTGAAGCGCCGCCGGTAACTCCGGGCAGTGGCCAGGGGAGCGCCGCGCGGTCGATCTTGCCGGAGGTGCGCACCGGGAGCTCGTCCACGACGGTCAGCAGTGGCACGAGGGCAGCGGGGAGCTGGGCGCGCAGTTCCTTGATCGCGGCCTCGCGGTCGAAGGCATCCGGATCCCGTACCGCCAGGTAGCCGACGAGTATCTGGTTGCCCGCCTCGGTCTGGCGAACGGCTGCGGCGGCTCCGGACACGCCGGGAAGGTCCTGCAGCGCGGATTCGATCTCGCCGAGCTCGATGCGCCGGCCGCCGACCTTCACCTGGTCGTCGGCGCGTCCCTGGAACTCGAGACCCCGAACGTCGAACCGCACGAGGTCGCCGCTGCGATAGGCGCGTTCCCATCCCAACTGGGGATGAGCCGCGTACTTCTCCGCGTCCTTCTGGGGGTCGAGGTACCGGGCGAGCCCCACCCCTCCGATGATGAGTTCACCGACCTCGCCGTCGGCGACGGGATATCCCTCGCTGTCGACCACGGCGAGATCCCACCCGTCGAGGGGCAGGCCGATGCGCACGGGGGCCGTGCCGTCCAGAAGCGCGGCGCAGGCCACGACCGTCGCTTCGGTGGGGCCGTAGGTGTTCCAGACTTCGCGGCCCTCGACGGCGAGGCGTTCAGCGAGCTCGGGCGGGCACGCTTCGCCACCGAAGATGAGCAGGCGCACGCTCTCCAGCGATTCTGCCGGCCACAACGACGCGAGGGTGGGAACCGTCGACACCGCGGTGATGCCGCGGGACGTCAGCCACGGGCCGAGGTCCATTCCGCTGCGCACCAACGAACGCGGTGCGGGCACGAGGCAGGCTCCGTTGCGCCAGGCGAGCCACATCTCTTCGCAGGACGCATCGAAGGCGACGGACAGTCCGGCGAGCACGCGGTCAGAGGTGCCGAGCGGGTCGCCGGCGAGAAAGAGACGCGCCTCGGCGTCCACAAACGCCGCGGCCGAACGGTGGCTGACGGCGACGCCCTTCGGGGTGCCCGTGGATCCCGATGTGAAGATGATCCAGGCGTCGTCGTCGGGTGTGGGCGGCTGCAGGATGGCGTGTGAGGAAGTGCTCGGGTGGGGCGGGTTTCCCTCGAACAGGGGAGTGGCCTTGCGGGGCGGGTCGCTGGGTGGGTCGATAGGCGCGTCGATAGGCGCGTCGCTGGTCGCGTCGCTCGGCCGCGCGGCGGAGGCAGTGAAGTCGCCGTTGCCCGTGATCACACCGCACACGCCCGCTTCGCTAAAGACGAGGTCTGCGCGCTCTTCGGGGTCGTCAGCATCGACGGGAACGTAGGCCGCTCCCGCCGCCAGGATGCCGAGGATGGAGATATAGAGTTCCCGCGCGCCGGACGGCATACGCACGCCAACCCGGTCGCCCCGGCGCACGCCTGCGGCGCTCAATCGGGCTGCGGTCTGGATCACCCGGGCCATCAGTTCGCGGTAGCTCAGCCCACCGGATCCGTCATCCAGGGCCGAAGCCTCCGGGTACAACGTGGCCGTTTCGCGGAGGATGTCGAGCAATGTCCTCGGCTCCGGCGCGCGGCCGGAGGAACTCAGAATTCCGATGTGTGACTCCGTCACTCGTGAGGATGGGACGGAGCCAGTTTATTGCACGCGCGACCAATAGGCGGGAGCCAGAAGGGGTGCGTGGCGCAGGCGCACCCGTGAGCCACATCGTTCAAGCCCACCTTTCAACCGGAAGCCGTTCTATAACCGCATCTGACAACCGGTTCCGTAACCGCATCTGCCAACGCCACCTGCCAACGCCATCTGTCAAGCACATCCGTCTGGCCGAAGAGACGACTCATGATGGAGTATGCCCACCAGCTACCCGTCGTCGAGCGCTGCGCCACGACTGCCACCGCGCTGGTTCATCCGCTTCGCATGGCGCGCTCATCGGGCGCTGTATCGCGTAAGCCGCGGTCGGTTGGGGCTCCGTGAACCGCGCAGAGGCGGTCATGCCGGGATGATGCGGCTTCGGACCACGGGGCGGCGATCGGGTCAGGAGCGCGCGGTGATCGTGGACTACTTCGAAGACGGAGGCGAGCTGGTGACACTCGCCATGAATGGCTGGGGCGCCGCAGATCCGGCCTGGTGGCTGAACCTGAGAGCGACACCGGAAGCCGAGGTCGACCTTCGTCGGGGCTCACGCCGCGTGACCGCACGCGCCGCGACCCCCGACGAGCGGGCTCGGCTCTGGGCGAAGTTCCGTGAATACCCCGGCTGGGGTGATGTGGACGCATTCAGCCAGCTTCGCGAACGGGAGAGGCCGGTCGTCATCCTGGCGCCGCGTCCGTAGCAGCTGCTCCACCATCCGGCGAAGTCGAGGGGCGCGCTCTCGTCAGGTCTTCGGAAATGGCGTACTGTATCTCACAGATATAGCCCTCTCATAGACATCCTCCGAGGAGACCGGTGCCGCGTTCCGAGCAAACACAGACAGCGATCCTCGGAGCGCTCAGCATCATGCCGATGACGGGGTACGCCCTACGCGAAGAAATCCGCGACACGCTCGGGCACTTTTGGAGCGAGAGCTTCGGCCAGATCTACCCGGCACTCGCCGAGCTGGAACGGCAGTCCCTGGTCGAACGGTCTGCGGAGGGCGGCTCGCGATCTCACACGTTTGCCCTCACGCCCGCTGGACTCCTCCGGCTCCGCGAGTTGCTTGCGGAGCCCCCGCAGCAGGAGAAGCCGCGAAACGGCCTCCTGCTTCGGCTCTTTTTTGGGTCCCAACTCGGCGCAGAGGCGACCCGGCGGCTCGTTCTTGACGCCCGGGAAAAGGCGAAAGCGCAATTGACGCAGATGGATGTCGCCAGGCGCTCGCTTCTGGACGACGCGAGCCTCGCGGACCAGGCGCCGTACATACTCCTCACCATTTCAGCGGGGGAGCACTCGGCCCGCGCCAGCATCGCCTGGGCAAACGAAGCGCTCGCGGAGCTAGCCATGATGGCGGAGGCCGTCATGCTCGAGGCGCCGGAAGCACCGAACACGCCCGACGACCGCGACGCACCAGAGACGCCCAGCGCTCGAAACTCTTTCGGCTCCTAACCCGCGTCGCGTCGTTCCAGTCCAGAGCGAGCGAATATTGCTGCTAGATATGGGCGGGCTTCCTAAGTAACCTATCTGGCAGATACATTCGTCACTGCCAGCCCTACCGCTGACCAATCGAGGGAGAACCATCATGGGACCGTTCGCTACCACCAACCCGCGGGCCAGCACGGCAGGCAAGACCGCCGCAGGGTTGCTCGCGGTCGTGGTCGGATTCCAGATCTGTCTCGCAGCTGGCGCACCCTGGGGCGAGGCCGCGTATGGCGGCGCCAACCCGGGAGTGTTGCCCGAGAATCTGCGAGTGAGCAGTGGGGTCGCAACTGGCGTCTACCTGGCGCTCGGCGCGGTGGCGGGGACCCGTCTGGCGGGCCCCACCCTTCGACGCCGTGTGCTCTACGCGGCGACACCCCTGATGGCGGTCGGGGCACTGATGAACCTCGCATCGCCGTCGTTTGTTGAACGGATGCTCTGGACTCCCGTCACCGTTGCCCTCGCCGCCGCCCTTTGGCGCGCCGCACGCGACAGCTCGCTCGTGCCAACCCCACGCACGAAAACTTGGCCTGTGCCGGTGGGATAGGGCTCGCGCGCCCTCCGGGCTTGCCCTGCTCTCTGCGTCACAGCGCGAGCGCGAAGGCACGGCCGCCCCCGACGAGACCCAGCGACCGAAAATACCGGGCGCCCCACAGCTGTGGGCGCCCGAAAATACCGGGCGCCCCACAGCTGTGGGCGCCCGGCATCCGGCAATTCAGGACAGCGCTGTGTGACCTGCGAGCGAGTGCTTACGCTCGGCGGGCCGGTCCGTTGTCCGGGTGAATCTCGATGAGCTTTCCGCTGATGCGGGTGGTCTCGAGCTTGGTGAACACGTCGTTGGACAGGTCCGCCGGCAGGTCAACGATGGAGAAGTCCGGCAGGATCTTGATCGCGCCGAAGTCCTCGCGGCTGAGACCTCCCTCGTTGGCAAGGGCACCAACGATCTGGCGGGGCTCCACCTTGTGGCGCTTACCTACCTCGATACGGTATGAGGTCATCACTCGGGTGTGATCGCGTGAGCGCCGCTCCGGGCGCTCGGTGCGGCCCGGACGGTCATCGCGGTCGAAACGCTCTTCGCGGTTGCTACGCTCGGGCCGCGCTGAGCGGTCGTTGCGGTCGTTGCGATCACGTGACGGGCGGTCGCGTGCCGCTCGATCGTCCCGTGCCGGGCGTTCGGCGCGCTCCTGCTCGTCGCGGGCGTAACGCTCAGCCCGTACCTCTTGCTCGGTCTGCAGCAGCGGGGTATCGCCCTGGGCGATAACAGCGAGCGCAGCCGCGACATCTGCCTCGGGCACGTCGTGGTGCTGAACATAGTGCGCGATGATGTCGCGGAAGCGGGAGATGCGGTCGGTGTTTTCGAGTGCCTCCGTGATCGACTCATCGAAACGGTTCAGGCGGGTGACGTTGACGTCTTCGACGCTCGGCAGCTGCATCTGGGTCAGCGGCTGGCGGGTGGCCTTCTCGATGGCGCCGAGGAGACGACGCTCGCGGGGCGTGACGAAGCTGATTGCGGCGCCGCTGCGGCCCGCACGGCCGGTGCGCCCGATGCGGTGCACGTAGGACTCGGTGTCGATCGGGATGTCGAAGTTGACGACGTGGCTGATCCGGTCAACGTCGAGACCACGGGCGGCCACGTCGGTCGCCACGAGGATGTCGAGCTTGCCGGACTTGAGCTGGTTGACCGTGCGCTCGCGCTGGGCCTGGGCGACGTCTCCGCTGATGGCTGCCGCAGAGTAGCCGCGGGCGCGGAGCTTTTCTGCGAGAGTCTCGGTTTCGTTCTTGGTGCGAACGAACACGATCATGCCCTCGAAGTTCTCGACCTCGAGGATACGGGTGAGCGCATCGACCTTCTGCGGGTACGACACCATGAGGTATCGCTGGGTCGTGTTCGCGGAGGTCGTGGTCTTGTTCTTGACCGTGATCTCTTCCGGGTCATTCAGGTACTGCTTGGAGATGCGACGGATCGCGGCGGGCATGGTCGCCGAGAACAGGGCTACCTGCTTGTCGTCGGGAGTGTCGGCGAGGATCGTCTCGACGTCCTCGGCGAAGCCCATCTTCAGCATCTCGTCGGCCTCGTCGAGCACCAGGTACTTCAGCTCAGACAGATCGAGGGTGCCCTTGGCGAGGTGGTCCATGATGCGGCCGGGAGTACCGACCACAACGTGCACACCGCGACGGAGGGCAGAGAGCTGCACGCCGTAGGCCTGTCCGCCGTAAACGGGGAGCACGTGCACTCCGCGCATGTGGGACGCGTACTTCTCGAACGCCTCACACACCTGCAGGGCGAGCTCGCGGGTGGGGGCAAGCACGAGGGCCTGCGGGTTCTTCTGCGACATGTCGAGTCGCGACAAAATGGGCAGAGCAAACGCTGCGGTCTTACCAGTTCCGGTCTGGGCGAGGCCTACAACGTCGCGGCCCTCAAGGAGCGGCGGAATCGTTGCGGCCTGAATTGCGGACGGGGTTTCGTACCCTACGTCTTTAAGAGCTTTGAGGACGGCGTCACTAAGCCCGAGCTCGGAAAAAGGAACAGTTTCGGGGGCGTCTGCCTCGGGTTGTGTGGGTGATTCTGGAGGCGTCATCCTACAAAGGTACTCGGTCGGGGTATGCTTCCCGGTCTCAACGCCCGGACGGGCCCCAACTTGGTGCCCCTCAATGTCACGACCGCATCACAGTGTCGCCGATTTGTCGGAATGGCGGTGCTGGGGGCTGGCGCTCGAGGCTAGCTCGCCAGCAGAATGTGAGTTGTGCACACGTTTCGTAAATCCCTTGTTGGACTCCTCCTTCTCAGCGCGATGGTCAGTGGCTGCGCATCGCAGTCTTCTGATGCTGCGCCTGCCACGACAAAGCCCAGCCCGTCCCTGTCGCCGAGCATCTCGCCAAGTACTTCGCCAAGCACTTCTCCAAGTACTTCGCCCGTGCCCGCGGTTGTGCCCAGTGTTGCGCCGATCACAGTCGCAAGACTCGTTATCGGGTCGAGCGCGCTCTCTATCGTTTCCTCCGATGGCAGCGTAGACGAGCTGAGTTACTTCGACGACGACGGCGCTGCAGCCATCGCAGCGCTAACCCGCGCCCTGGGTGCGGAGCCAGCGGTCGAGCATCAGACTGAGCACGAGGAGCCGGGCCCGTTCAGCATTTATGACTGGGACGGTATCGGAATCTCGGTCGCAGACACGGTAAGTACCGAACCCCACATGTACAAGTTCAT
The DNA here is from genome assembly GCF_003003265.1 of Glaciihabitans tibetensis. Classification (GTDB taxonomy): domain Bacteria; phylum Actinomycetota; class Actinomycetes; order Actinomycetales; family Microbacteriaceae; genus Glaciihabitans; species Glaciihabitans tibetensis. The sequence goes on along the minus strand of NZ_PVTL01000004.1, from coordinate 311,392 downwards.
CGTGCAAGCTGACGCTGCGGACCTCGCGGGCATTTCGATTGAGACTTCCGATGCAATCCAGGTGGGGGATGCCGCTGCGGCGGTCGCTGCCCAGTACGCAGGACACCTCAGTAAGTATCAAAACGACGAGGGTGGAACCGGTTTTATGGCCCGAGCCGAGATTGTCGCTGCCCCCAATGCGCCCGTGACGGAGGGATTCGAGTACAACTACGCCGTTGAGCTGTCGGCGCCCGACGAAACGGGCGGCATCGCAACCATCACCGCCCCGGGAGCCAACTTCCTCCACTAGTTTCTTCTAGAGCTAGTTTCTTCTAGAGCTAGTTTCTTCTAGAGCTAGTTTCTTTTAGCGTTTTCTTTTGGAGCGCTGCTCACGGCTCGTGTCGCACCCGATCGCGGGGCTGATCACGAGACAATGTCAGCATGGCCAACACTGAGCAACAGCCCTGGGTCCAGAACTACCAGCCGGGGGTCCCCGCTGAGATCGACCTGCCGGAGGAATCTCTGGTTGCGATGCTGGAGAAGTCCGTGACGGAGGCGGGAAGGCATCCCGCGCTCGAATTTTTTGGACGCCGAACCACGTACACGGAACTCGGTGACCAGATTGACCGCGCCGCCGAGGGGCTACGCCAGCTCGGTGTTCGTCCGGGGGACCGGGTCGCGCTGATCCTGCCGAACTGCCCCCAGCACGTTGTCGCGTTCTACGCTGCCCTGCGCATCGGAGCCGTGGTTGTAGAGCACAACCCTCTCTATACCTCGCGGGAGCTTCGCCACCAGTTTGAAGATCACCAGGCGCGAGTGGTGATCGTCTGGGATAAGGCTGCCGCAGCGGTGAAATCGTTCCCGTCGGATATCGAGATCGACCACGTCATCTCGGTGAACCTGCTCGAGGCGTTCCCGTTGCTCAAGCGGCTGGCACTGCAGCTTCCAATGAAAAGTCTTCGCGAGTCTCGCAGCGCGCTGAGCGGAGCGGCTCCCGGAACCATGCCGTGGAAGTCGCTTCTCAGCCACGGACCCATCGACACGAGCTATCCGCGCCCCGTGGTGAGCGATCTGGCGGCGATCCAGTACACCTCCGGTACGACCGGGCACCCCAAGGGGGCAATGCTCACCCACTTCAACCTGTACTCGAACGCCCTGCAGGGCGAGGCGTGGATGGCCGGCGCGGAATACCGCAAGGAGATTTTCTACGCGATCCTGCCGATGTTCCATGCGTTCGGGATGACGCTGTATCTGACCTACGGAATCCGCAAGCAGGCGCTGCTCGTTCTCTTCCCCAAGTTCGACGTCGATCTTGTGCTCGCAGCGATGAAAAAGTCGCCCGCAACCGTGTACTGCGCTGTCCCTCCGATCTACGAGCGCACCGCCATGGCCGCGAAGGAAAGGGGTATCTCGCTGCGCTCCTGCAAGTTCTGTATCTCGGGCGCGATGAACCTTCCCGACCACGTCGTGGAACTCTGGGAGTCGGTCTCCGGCGGGCTTCTCGTCGAGGGCTACGGGATGACCGAGTCGTCTCCGGTGGCACTGGGTAACCCCTTCCACCCCACCCGTCGCCCCGGCACGATCGGTGTGCCCTTTCCTTCGACCCTCATGAAGGTTGTTGACCCGGATGATCCGACCGTCGAGGTACCGCAGGGGGAACCAGGTGAGCTGCTCCTGAAAGGCCCGCAAGTGTTCCAGGGCTACTGGAACAACCCGGAGGAGACGGCAAAGACGCTCCTGCCGGGTGGGTGGCTGCGCACAGGCGACATCGTCACCGTGAATGCCGACGGTTTCACCACCATTGTCGACCGGGCCAAGGAACTGGTGATCACCGGCGGGTTCAACGTGTCTCCGTCGGAGGTGGAGGGTGTTCTTCGCCTGCATCCCGCGGTTGTCGACGCAGCCGTGTTCGGTAAACCGCTCGAGCGTGGTGGCGAGATGGTAGTCGCGGCGGTAGAGCTTGAGCCCGGCGTCGCACTCGACGAGGAAGCACTACGTGCGCACTGCCGCGAGCACCTCTCGGCGTACAAGATCCCGCGAAGGATCGTTCAGATCGAAAATACGCCCCGGTCGTTGCTCGGCAAGATTCTGCGCAAGCAGGTGCGCGAGCAGGTGCTGCCCACGCTTTAGGGGGTTGGTGTCGGTGCTTAGTGGTCGTGCTTAGTGTTCGTGCGTAGTGCTGGTGCTTAGTGTTCGTGCTTCGTGCTTAGTGCTTAGTGCTTAGTGCTTAGTGCTTAGTGCTTAGTGCTTAGTGCTTGGTGCTTACGTGCTTTGTGTTCGTGCTGCTGCTGCTGCTGCTCCTACTGGTGCTGCTCCTACTGGTGGTGCTGCTACCGCTAATGCCGGTGCCGGCGGCGGTGCGAATGCTGGTTCGATTCAGACTTAGCCCCATGCCCACTCAGCCCCATGCCCACTCAGCCCCCTGCCCTCCTACGCTCCAGCCCACTTGGCTCTACACCTAAATTATCTTCGATAATCGAAGAAAATGCAATCCCTTTTATTCGAATGTATGTTCGATAAAATGGGAACATGGATTTCGAACAGCAGCTCACTGCGATCGTGAGTGACTTCGCGCGGCTCGCAAAGTGGTCCGCAGACGTGTCGTCACACGGCCTTGGTTCGCAGTCAGACGAGATTGTATTGTCGGCGCTGAAGCACATTGAAGATGTTGGCCGGTTCGTAGAGGCAATGCAGGTTCATGCTGCCGCAATTGTGGAGGAACGCTCCGATTATGGGGGTGTGTCGGACGGGTTGGCGGCCCGGTACGGGCACAGTAGGGCCGAGCATCTGATTGAGCAGGTCACGCGGATCAGTCAGGCCGATGCACGTGGCAGGGTGCGGCTGGGCAAGAGCATTCGCAGAGCCACCTCCATTACCGGCGAGCCGATACCCCCACGCAACCCGGCAGTGGCGCAAGCAGTGGAGCTCGGGCAGATCAGCGGGTCGGTCGCGCAACGGATCATCCAGGGGCTTGGACAGGCGCAGAAATTTCACGTCGTCGGCGCCGACGAGCTGCCGGGAGAGTTCGACGAAAACCTCTCCGCCGCAGAAGAGGCGTTGGTTGCAGAGGCCGTCCGGGAGCCGGAGGATCTCGTGCGGGTTCAAGTGTCCGCGTGGGCGAGTGCTCTTGACCCGGATGGCGCGCCCATGCGTGATGAGGACGTGCGCGCTCGCCGCGGGCTGCGTCGCGGCCGTGAACGTAATGGAGTAACGCGGTGGGAATGGTTCACGACGGGTGAGACGACAGCGATGCTGCAGGAGATTCTCGAGGAGTCGCGTGTGGCAAAAAAGCCGCGATTCCTCCCGACCGATCGGTACAACCCGCTGGAACACGTGGGCCTGACACTTACAGACCCTGAAGAGACGGCGGCGATCCTGTCCGGAGACACCCTTGATGGTTCCGGCGACCCACTAGAGGGTACAGACGGGGCGTCAATCGAGGGCGTGGACTGTGAAGAGTTCGGGGTCGTGACCGATCTGAAAGACACCCGCACGCACGAACAACGTGACAGCGACGTCCTGGATGGCTACATCCGAGCTGGCATCCGAGCCAGCGCGAACGAGATGGGCGGATTCAAGCCGATTGTCGAGGTCACTGCTGTCGCTACCCTCGCTGACTTGGAGGCCGGTCGGGGAGTCGGCTGGATTGATGGTCTCGAGGAGCCTGTCTCGATCGACCACATCAAAGAACTGGCCTGCGGAACCGGCTATCGCCTCTTGATTCAGGGCGAGGCGGGTGAAGTGCTCTGGATGGGGCCGAAACCACGACTATTCACCGAAGCGCAGAAGCGGGCGGTGGTGGTGAGGGATGGGCCAACCTGCTCGACAGCAGGTTGCACCAAGCCGTCGCGACAGTGCAATGTCCACCACGTCCAGTTCCATTCTGAGGGCGGCCCGACCGATGTGGACAATGCGATCCTGCTCTGTTCAGAGCACCATCACATGATTCACAAGTCGCCCTTTAAGATCGAAATGCACAATGGCAAACCGTGGATTCTCGCGCCGCGCTGGCTGAATCCGAACCAATCTTGGAAGCCCATGGGGCATCCGAGACGCAGCCTGCCTCGTATTCGGCAGTAGGACCGAGTACCGAGTACCGAGTACCGAGTACCAGGTGCGGGGTGCGGGGTGCGTGGTGCCGTGGTGCCGTGGTGCCGTGGTGCCAGGTGCTAAGTGCAGAGTGCTAAGTGTTCAACTGGGGAGCGTCGAGGAAGCTAAGCACGCTGCGCATGTTCGACTGCATCACGGCGGTCCCGATTGCCCCGGGAGATGCGCCGATGATGCCGCTGGGCTTGCGAGCAAAGGAATTGGTTCCCCAGGGCCTCGACCCCCAGCCAATCGCGTTTTTGAGCGCTCCCGGGATCGCCCTGTTGTACACCGGAGAAATGAAAAGGATGCCATCCGACGCAGCAATCGCGTCCTTGAGAGCGACGCCTTCCGGCGGATATTCCGCATCAAAGTCGGAGTCGTACAGCGGCAGGTCTTTGATGGGAATCTCCGTGTACGCCTTTCCGACAACCGCGCGCTGCCGCTTGATTTTGCGGCGAATCTAAACCCGTTTTCTCGGAGCCTGCCCACACTTCCCGGAGCCTGCCAACGCTTCCCCGAGCCTGCCAACGCTCCCCGGCGCCTGCCAACTTCTCTCGGGGCCTTCCAAATCTCCTTAAGGCCGGCCAAGTCTTCTCGGGGCCGGCCAAGTCTTCTCAGAGCCTGCCGGGGCGCGAGTCAGCCAACACGACGTTCATCAGCGCGCGCACGGCCGCGGACGCCCGCCGCGTGCGGGAGGCGGCGAGGTACACCGTGAAGTCGGCCACGCCGCTGACAGGAATACGTTCCACGTCTCGGGTGCTGACGGCCGCGAACTCGGGGAGAAGGGCAATACCGAGTCCGTTGGCGACGTACCCTGCGGCCGTGCCGATATCCGCAACTTCGATGAGCACTCGTCGCTCGACCCCCGCGCTGGCAAACGCGACATCCACTATCGATCGCGCCGCATAGCCTGGCGGGAGGTCTATGAACTCCTCGTCGGCCAGCTGGGCCAGAGTGATCATGCGGGTTCGCGCGAGCCGATGGCCCGTGGGCACCACGAGCACCATGGGCGACGACGCAACGGGATCGGCGGTGAGCGCCGCTGGAATCGGTCCAATGAGCGCGAGAAACGCGAGGTCGATCTCGCCACTGGCGAGGTCGTCAACGAGCCCCGCGGAGCCCCGTCGCGCGGCGCGCAGCCGGACGCCGACGCCCGGATGGGCGGTCCGGAACGAACCGAGCACGCCGGGGACGTCAACCAGGGTGACCGAGGTCATCAGACCTACGACGACCGATCCCGTCAACGCACGAGTCGCGTCCAGCGCCGCATCGTGCACCGCACCGACGGCATCGAGTGCCTCCCGTACCCGGGGAAGCAACAGTTCGCCCGTCGAGGTCAGACGGATCTGTCGACGACTCCGGTCGAACAGCTCGACCCCGAGCTCGTTCTCCAGAGATCGGACACCGGCAGACACCGCCGATTGCGCGATGGTGAGGCGGTCGGCGGCGCGAGTAAAGCTGAGCTCGCTGGCCACCGCGCTGAAGTACTCGAGGTGTCGTAGGTCCATCGCGCAATCATCTCATTCGCAGATGGGAAGCATCATGACTCGGCGTTGTTCGCTATGGGTGAGAGGCGCACCATGGTAGTGCGGGTGAATTAGACCCCGGCAGATCGAAAGGCACATCGTGACTCTCACCTCATCAGGTTCCCCGGCCATGCGCAGGTCCGCTGACCGCGTTGTGGAGACGCTCAAGGCGTACGGAGTGAAATGGATCTTCGGAGTTCCCGGCGCGAAAATCGACCCCGTGTACGACGCCCTGGTCGACGACGGCCCCGAGCTCATCGTCTGTCGGCATGAACAGAACGCCGCGTTCATGGCTGCGGCGGTCGGTCGCCTGAGCGGGGAACCGGGAGTGGTGCTCGTCACAAGCGGCCCCGGGACATCCAACCTGGCGACCGGGCTGCTCACCGCAACGACCGAGGGTGACCCGATGGTCGCCATCTGCGGCGCTGTGGCGCGCGCGGACCGTCTCAAGCGAACCCACCAGACGATGGACGCCGTAGGAATGCTCACTGCCGTGACCAAATCCGCCGGTGAGGTCAGCGTCGCCGACAACGTTCCTGAGGCGATCGCCGGCGCATTCCGGCGTGCGATGGAGGAGCCGAAGGGAGCCGCCGCCGTCGTGCTCCCGCAGGATGTCCTCGTCGAAGAGACCGCCGTGTCCATGACCACTCCGCACCGCGTGCCCTCGCTGGGCGCTGCGCCCGCCGAAGCCATCGCGCGGGCCGCAAAGGTGCTGCGCGAGGCCAAGTTTCCCGTGATCCTGGCGGGTGCGCGAGCCGGCTCCGACCGGGCAACCGCTGCCCTGCACCGCTTGCTCACCGTGGCGGGACTGCCCGTGGTGGAAACCTTCCAGGCTGCCGGAGTCATCTCGCACGAGCTCGAGGCACACTACCTGGGCAGGGTCGGCCTGTTCCGTAACCAGCCGGGTGACATCCTCCTCCATCAGGCGGATGTGATCCTCGCCATCGGGTACGACTTCATCGAGTACGAACCGTCGAAGTGGAACAAGGACAAGCTGCGCACCATCATCCACCTCGACGAGCTGTCCGCCGATCTTGACGACTTCTACCGTCCTTCGGTCGAATTGAGGGGGGATGTCGCGGCGTCGACTGACGCGCTCGCCCTCCAGATCAGCGGACTGGAGCTCACTCCTCAGGCGAATGCCGCAGTCGCTGTACAGCGCGCACGGTTAGAGGATGCAGACCATCGCGCACTGCACGACGATGAGTCAGAGGGAGTGCACCCGGCTGAGCTGGTGCTCGCGATGCGGGCGCTGCTGCCCGATGACACCACCGTGCTGTGCGACGTGGGGTCGCACTACATCTACATGGCGCGGCACTTTCGCACGTATCATCCGCGCACCCTGCTGTTTTCAAATGGCCAGCAAACCCTGGGAGTCGCCCTGCCCTGGGCGATCGCCGCGACCCTGGTGCGCCCGGGAACGCCCGTGCTGTCCGTCTCCGGCGACGGGGGTTTTCTGTACTCCGCGATGGAACTGGAGACAGCGGTACGGCTCAGGTCCACTTTCACGCACGTCATCTTCAACGACGGAACCTACGACATGGTGGCATTCCAGCAGCAGGGCAAGTACGGTCGCACCTCCGGGGTGAAACTCGGCGACTACGACGCGGTCGCCTATGCCGAATCGTTCGGAGCACACGGGCACCGGGTCACCCGACTGGAAGACTTTGCTGCTGTGCTGCAGACGGCAATGGCCGAACCCGGTCCGAGCATCATCGACGTGCGGGTCGACTACCGCAACAATAGGGACGAGCTGATGGCCGACCTGGAAAGTGACGTGCTCCAATGACCGACTTCACCGTGACCCGCCACGAGATCTTTCAAACCAGCCTGATGAGCGCGCTGCTCGACGGCGTGTACGAGGGCGAAATGACCGTGCGCGACCTGCTCGGTCACGGCAGCTTCGGAATCGGCACCTTCAACGGGCTCGACGGCGAGATGCTGATTGTCGACGGCACCTGCTACCAGCTGCGGGCCGACGGCGGTGCTTCCGTGGCCGATCTCGGTGCGCACACTCCCTACGCAGTGGTAACCAATTTTGTGCCCCACGTGGTGAGCGCCCTGCCGGGCGATGTCACGCGTGCGGAGGCGTCAGCCTTCATCGACCGGATGACTGCATCCGAAAACTACATGTACGCGTTGCGCATCGAGGGCGATTTCGAGTGGATCACCATGCGCACGGTCGTGAAGCAGCAGAAGCCGTACCGTCCGATGATGGATGCCACGGACGAGGACGAGATCGTCGAGCTGCACAACGTCTCGGGGGTGCTCGTAGGGTTTCGCACTCCGCTCTACGAGAAGGGAATCGGCGTTCCCGGCTGCCACGCGCACTTCATCACCGATGAGCGTTCGTCGGGTGGTCACGTGCTGGACTTCAAGCTGCGATCGGGACACGCATCGCTCTGCCTCGGTACCGACCTGCGCCTGCAGCTGCCCCTCACAGACGCGTTCCGCGACGCAAACCTGTCGCCGGAGGATCTTGACAGGCAACTCCTGAAGACGGAGTCGCACGCGTAGAGCGCGCAGCTCGCACTTCGCAGCTCGCACTTCGCAGCTCGCACGTCGCAACTCGTACGGCTTGCAGCTCGCAGCCCTCAGCTCGCAGCCCGCAGCCCGCAGCTCTCAACTCACAGCGGCACGATGTTGTGGTTCCGTCGGAACACGTTCTCGGGGTCGTACCGCCGTTTGAGCGTGCGGAGGCGTCGCAGCGTAGCGGGGGAGTACATCTTGCTCGTGATCATGTCGTCGGTGGCCAGGGTGAAGTTGCCGTACGTGCCGTAGGTGTGCGGCTCGAGCGAGGTCCACAGCGCGATTACCCGGTCGGCGGCCTCCTGCGGGGCATCCTGGGGGAGGAAAACGCCGACAATGAGCAGCACTTCCGCGCTTCGGTGGGCGAACGCCGTCGCTTCCGCCGGAACGCGGTTGAAAGCGCCGCGCAGGTAGCGGATCATCAACACGCCTCCGAGCTGGGCCTGCACCGCGGTCAGGTCTGCGATCGCATCGTCACTGAGGTCGTCGCAGAAGCTGTTGAGCGCCACCACTCTCACGGGAGCGTTGGGCGGGGGCGGATCATCCAGCACGTCGGCATACCGTTTCGGCCCGATCGTGTGGGACCCGGCACCGGCGACCGAATGAAGGGGAGTGATCGCGGCGCTCGCCGCCGCCTCGTCGGCGCCGCCATAACAGACAACGATTTGGGCCGACGGTTCCTGCCCTACCGGCGCGGGCATGGCGAAGAAGGTGGTGTTCAGTTCTTCCGGCGCGGTGCGCATCACGTCACGCCACTGCCGGAGGGTGGCGGCGAACGGCGGTTCTGTTGATGGTGTGGTGGATGCCGCGGCGGAAGTCCCGGCGCTGATGCTGATCGCACCGGCCACGACGCCGGGCAGCGGGTGCGCGCGGAACGAGAACTCCGTAATGACGCCGAAGTTGCCGCCTCCGCCGCGCACGGCCCAGAAGAGGTCGCTATTGAGGTTGGCGCTCGCTATGGCGACCTCGCCGGCGGCGGTCACAATCTCGACTGCCTCGAGAGCGTCGAGGGCGAGCCCGTACTTTCGCACCAACCACCCGAAGCCCCCGCCGAGGGTGAGGCCGCCGACGCCGACACTCCGTGTGTCTCCCGAGGTGATCGCCAGGTCGTGGGCGCCGAGGGTGGCGGCGACCTGGCCCCAGGTTGCGCCAGCGCCGACACTGACCAGGCCGCCGCCGCGGACGACCACGCGATCGAGTGCGCCCAGGTCGATGACCATGGCGTCGGTGTAGTCGCCGAAGGCCGGTCCGCTGTGTCCTCCGCTGCGAACCGCGATCGCGAGCGACGCGTCCTTGGCGAATCCGATCGCTTCTGCGACATCGCCTGCCGTCGCCGGGCGCACGATGATGGCGGGTTCACCCATGATCGCGTAGCGGCCCGACAAGGCAGTGTGGCTGTCTTCGGTTGGCACTGCAACGAGCCCGGCAACGCGCTTCTTCAAGGGGTGGGAGAGGTGATCGCTGCCAGCCATACGAGCACTGTAACCAGTGCCGTCTGTGTCCGCGAGGGGTCTCGCGCGTGATGGCCGGCGCAGGCACGGACCCTCCTGCGACACTGCTGGCGCGCGCTCGCCAGCGCACGCACAGATCCTGCTGGCGCGCGCTCGCCAGCGCACGCACAGATCCCGCTGGCAGACACTGCTGGCGCACGCGTCGGTGCCGCTCGCCGTACGCTTGATGGGTGCCCCCGTTGTCGTTCCTGCGTAAAAAGTCCGGGGTCACGTCGACCCAACCGTTGCCGCGCGATGTGGTCGTGCTCGGCGTCGTCGCGTTCTTCGTGATGGTCGGCTTCGGCGTGGTGGTTCCCGTGCTCCCCGTGTACGTGCGCAGCTTCGGTGTCGGTTACCTCGAGGTGGGCGCCGTGGTGTCGGCGTTCGCCGTGATGCGCCTGGTGGCGAACCCGTTTGTGGGCAAGATGGTCGACTGGGCGGGGGAGCGCACCATCCTCGCGACCGGTATCGGCATCGTTGCGGCGTCCAGCGCTCTCGTCGGCCTTGCCGACAGCTACGTGCAGGTGCTGGTTCTGCGCGGCGTCGGCGGAATCGGGTCCGCGATGTTCACCGTCTCCGCAATGACCTTGCTCCTCGCGTCGAGCTCGGCTTCGACCCGCGGCCGCGCCGTCGGGTTCTACCAGGGCGGCTTCCTGATCGGCGGAATGGCCGGGCCCGCGGTTGGCGGCCTGCTCGCGACCATCTCGCTAAGCGCCCCCTTCTTCTTCTACGCCATCACCCTCGCCGTCGCGGGCGCCGTCGGACTCGTGATGCTGCAGGGCAAAAAGCAGGCGGTGCGGGATGCCGCGGCTCCCGTCATCCCCCTTCGCTCGGTTTTGGGCGACCGGCGCTTCCAGGCCGCCTGCGTCGCGAACCTGGCGCAGGGTTGGGCCGCCCTCGGAGTGCGCGGGGCTTTGATCCCGGTTCTTGTGGTCGAGAGCCTCAACCGGGAGCCGGCCTGGACGGGAATCGCCTTCGCCGTGGCTGCCGTGGCCCAGGCACTCGCGCTCGGTCCCGCTGGACGATTTGTGGACACCATCGGGCGTCGGCCGGCGATCATCGGGTCCTTCGCGGCGGGCGCGGTGATCATGGTGCTGATTCCCTTCGTCACGAGCATCACCCTGCTCATCGTGCTGCTCAGCCTGTACGGCGTCGCTGCGGCGTTCATGGGCACGGCTCCGGCGGCATCGGTGGGCGACGCCGCCGGTTCGCGCGGAGGAATGCCGGTGGCGGTGTTCCAGGGCTTCGCCGACGTGGGAGCGATCGCCGGTCCGCTCGTCGCCGGGCTGCTGGTCGACGCATTCTCGTTCCCCGTGGCTTTCGCGTCGGCTGGCGTGTTGATGGTCGTCGCGGCGCTGGTTGCGGTGCGCATGCCGCCGGAAGGTTCGACTAGGCGCTGAACGAACTCAACACGGGTTCAACGGTCGCGATCACCCGGGCGCGCAACACGTTTCCCCGCTCGGTGTAGCGTCGCTGGCTCTGCACATACTCGGCCTTGCCGTCCGCGGTCTCAATCGCGATCGGAGCGTAACCCCAGTCGCTGAGGTCATAGGGCGAGGCACGCATGTCGGTCTGGCGGATGTCACGGGCCAACTCAAAGCAATCGAGAAGCAGCTCCCCGGGTATAAGTGGACCGAGCTTGGTCACCCACTTGTACACGTCCATCCCCGCGTGCAGGCATCCGGACTGTTCGAGCTCCGGCTGGTTCTCGCGCGTGGGGTAGCGCCGGTTCAGACCTACGGCCTCCGGAGTGAAGAACCGGAACGCGTCGAAGTGGGTGCAGACGATGTTGTGCGACTTCACCACGGCGTCGGTGTCGCGCTGCCCGAGCCGCAACGGCACCTCGTGGCGGAGCTCGTCCTTCTGGTACACCATTGCCCACTCGTGCAGCCCAAAGCATCCAAAGCTCGCCTGGCGCGTGGCGGTCGAGGCAAGAAGTCCGAGGATGAAACGGATGCTACGCCGGTTAGCCTCCGTGAAAGCCACAGCATCGACGCTCACGTCGTTACCTTGGGAGCGGTACCACTTCCAGCTCGCGCGGCTCTCGCCCGCGGCATCCCGCAACACCACATCGGCGCCCGGGTGCCATCGTCGCAGCAGGCCGGGGCGGAACGGGTAATACGTGAACAGGAAGTCGTCGACCGGGTGGGTGGCCCCGACGGAGGAGCGTTCGCGGCGACCCCGGGTGAATTCGTCGGCACGCGACTGGTGCGCGGCTTCCCGATCGTGCCAGGCGCTCGCCGAAAGCTCCGTGGTTGACACGGGGGTCACAAGCTCGGCGATCGGGGCGGTGGGCACGGTTCGAGGGTACCCGCGGCTGCGCGACAATGGTCACAGCACGGGTTCGATCAGGGCAGGCGTCCATTCAGGGCAGGTGCCGGAGCGGGGCTCGCTGCGGGAGGGCACCCATTGGCTGCACATATTCCGGTTGAAAGCGCGTCGGTTGACAGCGCGCTGGTCGGAAGCACAGACGCCGCGATCGCGTCCGGCTCGACGCTGCTGCCGATCGAAGAGATAGCGCGACGAATGGGGATCGGCCGGGGCGCGCTCCAGCTGCACGGCGACCACATTGCCAAAGTGGACGTGGGTGCCATCGACGGCTTCGCGGACCGGCCGGAGGGCAAACTCATCCTCGTCACCGCGATGACCCCGACCCCGGCAGGGGAGGGCAAAACAACGACCGTCGTCGGGCTCGGGGACGGGCTCCGCCGGGTCGGGGTGAGTGCGGCAATTGCCCTGCGGGAGCCCTCCCTTGGCCCGGTTTTCGGGATGAAGGGCGGCGCCACCGGCGGTGGCTACGCGCAGGTGGTGCCCATGGAGGACATCAACCTGCACTTCACCGGCGACTTCCACGCAGTGGGCGCGGCGAACAATCTGCTTGCCGCCATGGTCGACAACCACATCTTCCACGGCAACGCGCTCGAGCTCGATCCCGCCAGGATCAGCTGGCGCCGCGCCGTCGACATCAACGACCGCCAGCTGCGATCCATCGTTGACGGACTGGGCGGACCGAAGAGCGGCGTACCCCGCGACGACGGCTTCGAGATCACCGTCGCCTCTGAAGTGATGGCGATTCTCTGCCTGTCCCGGGACCTCAGAGAGCTGAAAGCAAAGCTCGAGCGCATCATCGTCGGGTTCACCACCGATGACCGTCCGGTGACGGCGGGTGACCTGAAAGCGCATGGCGCGATGGCGGCGCTGCTGAAGGACGCGATCCGCCCCAACCTCGTGCAGACCCTCGAGCACACGCCCGCGTTTATCCACGGCGGACCGTTCGCCAACATCGCGCACGGCTGCAACACCGTCGCCGCGACGCGCCTGGCGCTGAAGCACGCCGACTATGTCGTGACCGAGGCCGGTTTCGGTGCAGATCTCGGCGCGGAGAAGTTCATCGACATCAAGGCGAGGATGTGCGGACTGACCCCTGCGGCGACCGTGGTGGTTGCCACGCTGCGGTCACTGAAAATGCACGGAGGGGTGGCCGCAGCCGACCTCGCGCGAGAAGATCTCGACGCGCTCGAGGCGGGACTGCCGAACCTGCTGCGCCACGTCGAGAACATGACCGAGGTATTCGGGGTGCCGACCGTGGTTGCCCTCAACGTATTTCCGACCGACACGGCCGCGGAACTGGAGCGGGTCGAGCTCCGCTGCCGTGCGCTCGGCGTCAGCGTTGTGCTGTCCGAGGTATGGGCGCGCGGGGGAGCCGGGGCGGAGGAGCTCGCGCACGAGGTCATCACCCTTGCCGAACAGCCCAGCACTCTGGAGTACGCGTACGAACTCGAAGACACGATTGTCACCAAGATCGAAAAAGTGGTGACGCGCATTTACGGCGGGGCGGATGTCTCGTTCACACTCGACGCGCAGGAACAACTCACCCGGCTCGAGCGACTCGGGTTTGGTCAGTTGCCGATCTGCATGGCGAAGACGCAATACTCTTTCTCGGATGACGCGACCCTCCGGGGCCGCCCCGAGGAATTCACGGTGACAGTGCGAAACCTCAAGATCAGCGCCGGCGCAGGCTTCATCGTTGTGCTCACCGGAACCATCCTCACGATGCCCGGGCTCCCGAAGGTGCCGGCGGCCGAGACCATCGGCATCACCGACGACGGTCGTATCACCGGGTTGTTTTGAGCAGGGCGATGTAGCCGAGGGGCACTACTAGCCGAGGGGCACTACTAGCCAAGGGGCCCGGCTAGCCGAGCGTGGGCACCTCTTCGCCCGCGGCGGGTGCGCCGGGAGCGGTGCCGTCCCCGAAGGGGCGTCCGCCGAGCGTTTCGCGGCCGTGCGGCTCCAGCCAGACGCGGGCATCCGGTCCCTTCGGGATAATCCCGGTCGGGTTGATATCGACGTGCGTCACGTAATAGTGCGCCTTGATCTGGTCGAAATCGATGGTGTCGCCGAACCCGGGCGTCTGGAACAGGTCGCGCGCGTACGCCCAGAGCACGGGCATCTCGCTCAGCTTGTTGCGGTTGCACTTGAAGTGGCCGTGGTACACCGCATCGAAGCGCGCGAGGGTGGTGAACAGCCGCACGTCCGCCTCGGTGATGGTGTCCCCGACGAGGAATCGCTGGGTGCTGAGGCGATCCTCCAACCAGTCGAGGCGGGAGAAGAGCGCGTCGTACGCACGGTCGTACGATTTCTGGCTTCCGGCGAAGCCGCACTTGTAGACGCCGTTGTTCACATCGTGGAAGATCAGCTCGGCGACCTCGTCGATTTCGGCGCGATGAGCCTCGGGGTACAGGTCCGGCGCGCCCGGGCGGTGGAACTCGACCCACTCGGATTCAAAGTCGAGCGTGATCTGGGGGTAATTGTTTGTGACCACCTTGCCCGAGGCGACCTCCACGATCGCGGGGACCGTGATTCCCCTCGGGTAGTCGGGGAAACGGGCGAAGTAAGCCTGCTGCAGCCGCTCGATTTTGAGTACCGGGTCTAGGCCGCCCTCATCGAGGTCGAAGGTCCAGCTGTTCTTGTCGTGAGTCGGACCGGGCAGCCCGAGGGAAATGACCCCCTCGAGTCCGAGGAGCCTGCGAACGATCGTGGTGCGGTTCGCCCACGGGCAGGCGCGCGCCGCGACGAGGCGATAGCGCCCGGCTTCCACCGGCCACCCATCGCGCGCGTCGCGGGTGATTCGGTCTTCGATGTAGTTGGTGTCGCGGTTGAACGGCTGTCCGGGCTCGACGTACCTGGGTATTGCAGCGCTGGGTTTTGCAGCGCCCGGTTGTGCGGCGGCGGGTTCAACTTCGGCTGTGCCTGCGAGGGAATCACTCATGTTCCAACCGTACGCTGGGAACTCGATAAGATCCCTGCGTGCGTTCAATCATGGATGGCACCCGAACGTACAGTTGTTCTATGTCCACTGAGCATGAAGCAGGCCTGCAGTGAAAGTGATCAGCTACAACCTCCGCAAGAACAGCGCTGTTGGCGAACTCATCGCCCTGGCCGAGAGGTACGAGCCCGACGTACTGTGTCTGCAGGAATGCGACACTCTCGAAATGCCTGGCGAGATCGGCCAGCTCCATCTCGTCGACTCGACCAAGCGCAACCGCCTGGGCCTCGCACTCTACTTTCGCCGCGACCGGTTCTCCGCCCTCGAAACCCGCGCGTTTGAGTTGAAGAAGTCGCTGCACGACCACGTCCTCCGCCCGGCACACGAGCGCCTGATCGGCACGCGACTGCACGACATCGCCGCGGACCGCGAGCTGGTCGTGGCATCGTTCCACGCGGCACCGCTCACGGCACTGAACTCCCTGCGCCGAAACCAGATCCGCTCCGCCCACGAGGAACTGAACGTCCTCGGCCCGAATCTCCCCACGCTGATGGTGGGTGACTACAACTACCCGGTCTTCAAGCGCCAGCTGAGCAACCGGGTGAAGGAGTCGGGCTACGATCTGACGCTGAGTGACAGTCGCACCTACACGCGCTACAAGTTCTTCCGCGGTCACTTCGACCTCGCCACATCGGTGGGTCTCACGATCGATAGCGTCGAAACGCTGCCGCAGGGGCAGTCCGACCACATGCCCATCCTGGTCACCTCGACGTACACGGACGCAGCCGCCGCCGGCGAGTCCGTGTCGCAGGAAGTCGCGTAGCAGCAGTCGGTAAGCGCGGCGGCCCTACCCGCCGCCCACCCGCCGCACACCCGCCGCACACCCGCCGCAATTCTCGCCGCAATACCATGGGGGGATGAAGCCCTTTCTGCTGTTGGCGACCCGCGCAGAAGAAGAAGCCGCCGACGACGAGTACCGCGGGTTCCTCGAGGCGGGTGGCCTCAAACCAGACCAGCTCGTCCGGCTGCGCCTGGACAAGGCGCCGCTGGGGAAACTGGACGTGCACGAGTACTCCGGCATCATTGTTGGCGGGAGCTCGTTCAACACGAGCGACCCGGTCGCGAGCAAAAGCGACATCCAGCTGCGGGTTGAAAACGAACTCGGCGATCTGCTCGACCGGGTGATCGCAGCGGACTTCCCGTTCCTGGGCGCCTGCTACGGCATCGGCCTGGTCACCGCCCGCCTCGGCGGCGTGGTCGACAGGCAGTGGTCGGAACCACCGGGACCGACCGCGGTGGAACTGACCGCAGCTGGCGCCCGCGACCAACTGTTCGGCGGCCTTCCTCCCCGTTTCGACGCATTTGTCGGGCACAAGGAAGCGTGCAGCCGCCTGCCGGAGGGTGCTGTGCTGCTCGCCTCCGGCCCACGCTGCCCGGTGCAGGCCTTCCGGATGGGGCGGAACGTCTACGCGACGCAGTTCCATCCTGAGCTGACGCAGGAGAGCATCATCACCCGGATCCGGATCTACAAAAACAGCGGATACTTCGATCCCTCCGAGTTCGATGACGTGATTGCAGAAGTGACCCGGTCATCCGTCACGGAGCCGGCCACGATCGTGCGGAAATTCGTCGAACAGTTCTCCTGAGATGATGAGAGGTATGGACCACCCCTCGCACCAGACCTCGAACTTTCGCGCAGCACGGGACCACCTGGTCGCTTTACGCACCGACCAGGCGCGGGCCGCTGCGGAATTTGTCTGGCCGGATGTCGGGGGCTCGTTCAATTGGGCCACCGACTGGTTCGACGTTATAGCCAGGGGCAACGCGCGAACGGCACTGTGGATCGTCGAAGAAGACGGTCGCGAGCAGAAGATCAGCTTCGACGAAATGGCGCACCGCTCCGACCAGGTTGCGACCTGGTTCACCGACCAGGGAATTCGCAGTGGAGACCACGTGATGGTCATGCTCGGCAACCAGGTCGAGCTGTGGGAGGCGATGCTCGCGATCATGAAGATCGGCGCCGTCATCCTGCCGACGAGCGAAATGCTCGGCACGGCCGATCTCGACGATCGCGTGCGCCGGGGAGACGTCGCCCACGTGATTGTGAACTCCCACGACGCGGCCAAGTTCGACGGCGTGGCCGGCACCTTCGGGCGAATCGCCGTGGGCGAGCCGACCCCGGGCTGGACTCGGTTCTCTGAGAGCCGGGATGTCGAACCTCGCCCGGTGGCTCACACCGTGGCATCCGACGACCCCTCCCTGATCTACTTCACCTCGGGGACGACCAGCAAACCGAAGATGGTGGTGCACTCGCAGACCTCGTACCCCGTGGGGCACCTGAGCACCATGTACTGGCTCGGGCTGCAGCCCGGCGACATCCACCTGGCCATCAGCTCGCCCGGCTGGGGCAAGCACGCGTGGAGCTGCTTCTTCGCCCCGTGGATCGCCGAAGCGACCGTGTTTGTGTACAACTACTCCCGCTTCGATCCCGCCGCGCTCGTGCAGCAGATCCACCGGGCCGGCGTGACGACGTTCTGCGCGCCGCCGACGGTGTGGCGGATGCTGATCCAGTCGCACATCGGCGAACGGCCGGAAGCGATGCGCGAACTGTTGTCGGCCGGAGAACCGCTGAACCCCGAGGTCATCTCGCAGGTGCAGCGCGCCTGGGGGCTGGTGATCCGCGACGGCTACGGGCAGACCGAGACCACGGCGATCGTGGGTAACGGGCCGGACAGCGAGCTGAAGGCGGGCTCGATGGGGCTGCCCCTGCCCGGAGTCACCGTTCGCCTGGTGGACCCGCTCACCGGGGAGGCCGCGGAGGAGGGTGAAGTGTGCCTCGACCTGGCCGTGCGTCCGGTCAACCTGATGATCGGCTACTACGGCGATGACGAGCGCACAGCGCAGGCGACCCGCGATGGCCTGTTCCACACGGGCGACGTCGCCAGCCGTGGCGCCAACGGGTACCTGACCTTCATCGGGCGCACCGACGACATCTTCAAATCGTCCGACTACAAGGTGTCGCCCTTTGAGGTGGAGAGCGTGCTGCTCGAACACCCCGCGGTCGCCGAAGCCGCGGTTGTGCCGGCGCCGGATGCCACTCGGTTGAACGTCGCCAAGGCCTACATCCACCTCGCCCCGGGGTGGGAGAACACCGCGGAGACCGCCTCGGCGGTGCTGCGTCACGCCCGCGAGGCGCTTCCGCCCTACATGCGGGTTCGGCGGGTGGAGTTCGCAGAGTTGCCGAAAACCAGTTCGGGCAAGATTCGCCGGGTCGACCTCCGGGAGCTCGAGATCAGCGCGGCTGCTGCCGGCGTTGCCCCTGAGGGCGAGTGGCGCGATGACCAGTTTCCGGAGATCCGGCTGCCGAGCTGAGCAGCAGCGCTGAACCTTAGCTAGCCCGCCGGCACCCGTTCCGCCAGGAACGCGTGCACCGCCGACACCACGACCGATCCCTCACCGACCGCGTTCGCGACCCGCTTGACCGAGGCGCGCCGCACGTCGCCGACGGCGAAAACTCCGGGGACGGATGATTCGAGCGCGGCCGGCGGCCGGCTGTGCGGCCACGCCCGGCGGCCGCCCTCGGCCAGAACGTCGTTTCCGGTAAGGACGAAGCCCCACTGGTCGCGCAGTATCTCGTCGGGCAGCCACTGCGTGTGTGGTGCGGCCCCGATGGTGATGAACAGCGCGTCGCTTCGAACCGTGGCATCCGCCCCACTCTGGCGATTGCGCACCACGAGGTGATCGAGTCCGTCGTTCGAACCCCCGCCCCCCACGACTTTCGCCTCGGTGGCGATGACCACCCCGGCCGCTGTGAGCTGGTCGATGAGGTACTGCGACATGCTTTCGGCGAGGGATGCGCCGCGCACGATGATCGTCACAGACGACGCGTACCGGGCGAGGTGGAGCGCGGCCTGGCCAGCAGAGTTGCCCCCGCCGACAACGTGCACGATCCTGCCTGCCTGAGCCTTGGCCTCGACCGCGGAGACGCCGTAGAAGACTGCGGATCCGACCCAGGGCTCCAGCCCGGCGAGGCTGAGCCTGCGGTAGGTCACGCCCGTGGCCAGGACGACCGATCGAGCGCGCACGGTGTCTTCGGGAGACACCCGAAGAGCGAACCAGTCCCGTTCGCTTGACATACCGATTACCTCCCGGGTGTGCGCGAACCGGGCGCCAAAGGTCCACGCCTGCTGGTAAGCGCGCTGGGACAGATCGGCGCCGGACACGCCCCGCGAGAAGCCGAGGTAGTTGCGGATCAACGAGCTCGAACCCGCCTGCCCTCCGACGGCGTCCCGCTCGACGACCAGCGTGTTCAGCCCCTCCGATGCGGCATACACTGCCGCGGCGAGCCCGGCGGGTCCGGCACCAACGATCGCGAGGTCGACGAGTTCGTCGGTGGGAACGGACGTGTCGAGCCCGATGGCCGTGGCCAGCTGGGTGTTGTCGGGTGCGACCAACACCCGACCGTCTCCCAGACGCACATTGGGGGATGCCGCGCTGTTCAGGGTGACCGACTCGAAAGGTACCGTCGCCCGCGACAGAAAGCGCCGGATCTCGTGGGTGCGCGGCAGTGCGTCATGACCGGCCACGGTGATGTCGGGTCGGCCGCCCGGGAGCGCGCCCGCGGCACGCTCCCACTCGTGCAGTAACTCGGTCACGGTGCGGTGGAAACCCTCGTCGCGGCTCTCGCGCGGTGTCACCACGTAGGAGTCGATGTGATTCGTCGCCATCAGCTCGAGCACCCGACGCGCGGTTGACCGTTCGGACCACGACCCCCAGTCAATCAGCAGCCCGCGACGGGAATCGGGAAAGAGGCGACGAGCGGCGGCGAAGAGAGGCTCGTCGCCGTCCGACAGCAGCAGGGCGAGCTGCTGGTGTTCCGCGCCGGCCTGGTCGAGGGTCGCCCGCGCGTTCGCGGGATTCGCAGCAACCACGATGCGGTAATCCGCCGGGTAGCGCCGCTGGAGTTGCCCGGCGACCAGGGACCGGGCGGTGGCAGACCCGGCCGACAGCACGATGAGCGGGAGGCTCGAGGGAGCTGGTTCCGTCATGGGTGCGCCTCTTCACTGCGGCTTCTTCACTGCGGCATCTTTTACTGCGGCATCTCTTACTACGGCTTCGTCACTGAATAGCTGTGAGTGTAACCCGCACGGGGGTGGACAGGTGAAGCCCCCGACCCTCAGAATTCCTGACATGACGACTGCTCCGCTTGGCATCCGCACGCCGGACCAACGGCTCCGCGTGTTCGTGAGTTCGACCCTCAAGGAGCTCGCGGAGGAACGCAAGTCGACCCGCTCAGCGGTGGAGCGGCTGCACCTCGCGCCGGTGATGTTCGAGCTCGGCGCCCGGCCTCACCCGCCGCGGGAGCTGTATCGGGCGTACCTCGCGCAGAGCGATGTGTTTGTTGGCCTCTACTGGGAACGATACGGCTGGGTGGCGCCCGGGGAGACGGTGTCGGGCCTCGAGGACGAGTACATCCTGGCTCCCGCCCTGCCGAAGCTGATCTATATCAAAGAGACGGCAGGCGAGCGCGAGCCACGGCTGGGCGAGCTGCTCAACCAGATTCGCGAGGATGACACCGCGTCGTTCAAGTACTTCTCGACCGCTCGCGAGCTGGCCGTGCTCGTGGAGGGCGACCTTGCGACCCTGCTCGCCGAGCGTTTCGACCAGAGCCGCCGTACCGAGACAGCGCCTTCGAGCGCGCCCGCGCCGACACCGGCGCCCGCCCGTCAGGAAGCACGGAGACTTCCGGTGCCACTCACCGAGCTCATCGGCAGGCAGACCGAGGTCGAAGCGCTGGAGCGCATGATCGGCGTGGATGGTGCCCGCCTCGTGACCGTCACCGGCCCGGGCGGGATCGGCAAGAGTCGGCTCGCAATCGATGTGGCGAGCCGGCTCTCCGGCGAGTTTGCCGGCGGCACCTATTTTGTCGACCTCGCGGCGGTTCATGACCCACTCCTGGTTGTCAACGCCATCGCGGACGCTCTCGGCATCCGCGATGCGGGGGACACCCCGCTGAAGGCCAAGGTGATTGGCGCGCTGCGCTCCCGCAAGATGCTGCTCCTGCTGGACAATTTTGAGCAGATCATCGATGCGGCAGACACCGTCAGCGAACTGCTCGTCGAAGCGCCGCAGCTTCACCTCCTGCTGACGAGCCGCACGCTGTTGCGCCTGAGCGCTGAGCGGGGTTTTGAGGTCGGTCCACTCGAGCTGCCCGCCCTGAGCGGGCGGGCCAGTCTGGCTGAGGTGATCGCGGCACCCGCGGTCGCGTTGTTCGTCGAGCGCGTCCATTCGGTCAAGCCGGACTTCGAGGTAACAGAGTCGAACTACATCGCCATCGGCAAGATCTGCGTCGCGCTCGACGGAGTTCCGCTGGCGCTGGAACTCGCCGCTGCCCGAGTGCGACTGTTGCCACCAGCGGCCATGCTCGCGCGCCTGAACCGGCGGCTACCTTTGCTCGAGGGCGGCCCGCGCGACCTGCCCGTTCGCCAGCAAACCCTGCGGCGCACGATCGAGTGGAGCACGCAGCTGCTCAATGCGCAGGAGAAGAACCTGCTGTCCGCCCTCGGTGTGTTCGACGGCGCATTTTCCCTCGAGGCAGTCGAGGCAGTCGCTGCGATGACCGCCGAGGCTCCGGAAACCATGCCGACCGACATCCTCACCCTGCTCGGACGACTCGTCGACAACTCGCTGGTGCGCCAGGAGGATCGAGGCGAGCACGCGTACTTCTCCATGCTCTCCACCGTCAAGGAATACGCGCTCGAAGAACTGCAGCGCGCGGGAACGCTGGAGTACCTCAGGCGGCGCCACGCAGACTACTTCGTCGCTCTCGCGACGGCGGCCTCCGGTCAGCTGCTCGGGGCACAGCAGGGGCGTTGGGTGGAGCAACTCGGTCACGATCGCGATAACTTGCGAAGTGCGGTGCGGTACCTGCTCGACAAAAACGACCTTCGTGCCGCCACCCGATTCGCCTGGTCGCTGTACATCTACTGGTGGGTGGATGGCAATCGCGGTGAGGTAGTCGGCTGGATGCAGGAAGTGCTCGATGCCGGCGCCCGTGACGGAGCGAAGCTGGATGGCCTGGCCCGGGCGATCGCGCTCTACTACACCTGCGCGATTTCCTTCTGGCAGGACCCGGACGATCGGGTGGTGCCCGGCCTGACCGAATCCGCCGAGCTGTTCCACGAAGAGGGGGATGCAGCGGGGGAGGCGCTCGCGCTCGTTTCTCTCGCGTTGGCGATGCTGGTAGCGCGCACCCCCGATCCGCCGCGGGCCGAGCAGGTGATGGAACGCAGTCTCAAGCTGTTCAGCGATTCGGGCAACCTGTGGGGCCAGGCGATGGCCCTGGTCACCATGGGGCGAGTCGAGCTGTTGCAACAGCGAACGACGGAGGCTCTCGAACGGTTCCGCCGCAGTCTGGCCCTGGCGCGACAGGTGAGCGACGAACTGGGCGAGGGCGTCGCGCTGAACCACCTCGGATGGGCCAGCCTGTTTCTCGGTGACCGGGACGCGGCTCGGAACGCGTTCAGCGAAAGTCTCATTCTGTCGGCACGGCTGGCGCACGGTGAGGGCATCGCCTACGGGCTCGAGGGATTCGTTGCTGTCGCGGCAGCCGGCGGGGACGTCGATACCGCGGGTGCGCTCCTCGGCGCTTCAGAGTGCCTGAGGGAACTGAACGGAATCTATAACGCGGGCAGTTTCTCTTTCCACAGCTCGTTTGTGGAGCAGCTGCGTGGGCCAGCGACGGCGCAGCAGTTCGAGGCCGCGCGGACGGCGGGGCGAGCGCTGACGTCCGCGGAAGCCGTCGATCTGGCGTTACGGGTGTAGGCGGCGAGATGGAACGTGACATGATCCACCCCTTCACGCGCGTGGTGGCGCTGGTGATCCTTCCGTTTCTTGCGGTGGCCGCGGTGTTGCTGATCGGGTTCGCCACCCGCACAGACGCCCTCTTCGCGTGGACGATTGCGCCTCCCCTCACCGCGATGCTGCTGGGTGCTGCCTACGTCGGCGGGCTGGTCTATTTCGCCAACCTGCTGCGATTGCGCCGGTGGCACCGGGTGCAGTACGGGATTCCCGCCGTCTTTCTGTTCGCGTCGCTGCTGGCAATCGCGACGCTGCTGCACTGGGACCGATTCCATCCCGGGCACCTCTCGTTCATTGTCTGGGCCGTGCTCTACGTGACCACACCCGTGCTGATCGTGGTGGTGTGGGTGCTGAACCGCACCGCGGACACGGGGAAACCCGAGGACACCGACATCCGCATTCCCCTGTTCGCACGATTGGCCTTCGCGTCGCTCGGCCTGGCATCACTGCTGGCGGGAGCGCTGCTGTTCGTCTTTCCCGCCGCGGTAGTGGACGTGTGGGCATGGGACGTGACGCCCCTGACCGGGCGGGTGGTCGGCGCGATCCTGACGCTGCCCGGCGCCGTCAACGCCTGGATGCTGGTGGACGACCGGTGGACTTCGTTCAAGTGGATGATGCAGGCGCAACTCGTCAGCCTCGCGTTCATAGTGCTGGCATTGCTCCTCTCCGGCAGTGATCTCCGCGGCGAGCGAATCGCGTCGCCCTTGTTCGTGGGGATGATTGGGGCCGCAGTGATCGGGTACGCCTGGCTCTACGTCTACTGCGAACGACGGCTCCAGCTCCAGCGCGTTGCGCCTCGTCACCCCTGACCCGGCCTGATGCAGCGTGGTGCAGCGCCGTGCAGCGCCAGGGTCAGCGCACCTGTAGCCTGAGCCCGTGTTCACGATTCTGACTCGCGCCGCGCGACTCGTCGCTGCCCGGTGGCCGGTGCTGCTCGCGTGGTATCTCGCGGGGTGGCTGGCCCGGTACCTGCTGATCGAGCTGGCGGCCACTTTTGGCGCGACCAGCGCCCTGGCCGGGCTGCTGATCATGCCGCTGGCCATCCTTGCGCGGCTTGCCAGCTACATCGCCATGTTCCTGACGCTCAGGGAGGCGATGCCCGCGTTTACTGACCTGCGCAGCAAGGGTGAGGATGCCGTCGACCGTGCGGCCGCCCCCGAGGACACAGCGCTGCCTGACCCGCGCGGCCGGGTGCAGGACATCTTCCTCGTCACCATCGTGCCGTTCTTCGCGTTCTACGCGGCCTGGCAGCTCCTCGCGGATGACACGATCCAGTACGCGCAATCCGCCCTGTCCAAGGTCAACGTGTTCGATGACAGACCCGGTGGCCGCCCGTTGGAACTCGAACTCAACGTGGCATCCATCTCGGTCATCGTCATCGCCTACGCCGGCCGGTACCTGCTCAAGCGGTATGCCTCCCGCTTGCCGCGGTGGACCAACCTCGTAGCGGTATACCTGGAGTCCGTCTGGGTCTACCTCACCCTCTTTCTCATCAGCACGTACACCAAGGACCTTCAGGGCTGGGTCGCCTCCCGGACGGCGACCCAGACGTTCGACGAATTCGTCGCGTCGATAGCTGCGGCGTTTGCCCCGCTCGGAGTGGCGATGGGCGGACTCGAATGGGCGGTCGCCCAGGCTGGCGGGCTGCTGCTCTTCCCGATCGCGTGGCTCACCCTGGCCGGCATCGTGTACGGGCGGGCCCTCGCGAAGCCGAAGGTGGCCTTCCCGACGACGCACCGCTATTACACCGGCGCCCGCAGCCGAATCCAGGCCGTGCCGCAGGGGGTACGCCGCAGGGCCAAGGACATCGGGGCCGACTTTGTGGGCCGCTGGACACCCCTGGCCAACGCTCTCGTGCTGATCTGGAAGGCCGGCGTGCTCCCGATGGGGCTGTTCGTGCTGGCGCACACCGTGCTCGAGTCCGCGACAACGTGGCTGCTCTTCGCCGGCGTTCGTATCATCGGCCCCCACGACCTCGTGTCCTGGTGGATGCATTTCGACGGGATGCTGCTGTTCGCCGTCAACGTGATCCTCGAGCCCCTGCAGATCTGCCTGATCGCGGCCGCCTACGACTTCTGCCTGCGCCGGCTCGAGGAGCGCCGCGAGGACGGCGCCGATCTAGAGCCGAAGGCTGAGGTAGCGGGGTAGTTCCTGCTCTACCTGCACCCCCATAGCCAGCTCGTCGCTGGCATCAGAGGGCACCAGAAAGATCGACTCCAGGAGGTAGGGGTCCACCGTTTCGCGTGTGCAATACGACTCGACACCCTCGCTCGCGCGGTAGTCGCTGAGGTCGGAGGAGGCGTTTGCCCAGCTGCGCTGGACGGAGGTGCCGTCCATCTCGTCGAGGCGAACGATGCAGAGGGGCGGCAGGCCGTCTGCGTCTAACCTGTCTGGAGTGACCTCCACCGTGACAAGGACCAGGTCGGTACCCCGGGGAATACCCGCATCCGCGCCCTCGTCGCTGCCCCACGGAATTCGACGCACGTCCGTCAGCTGCCAGCCGGTCCCCGCGTAGTCCGCGGGGTCGGCAGCTGCCACGGAAATGGCCTCCGTAGCGCGGGACCGGTCGTACGAACCCAGTTCGTTTGCGAAGGTGATCGCCACGGTTGCCGGCACCAACAACACGATTGCGATCAGGCCGAGAAAGTTCCTGCGCAGCCAGCGTTTCATCGGGCGTCCCATTCCGGGCTTTCGATGGCGAGGGTGTCCTCGACGGTCACGGCGGTCAGGTCCACGGGGACCACGATCAGCGAGTCGCTCCGCGGATCACCGTTGGCGGCGAGGTGGATGTGGGTGTCCCCGGCCGCTTCGGACTCGAGCACGGTCTCGGGAATCTCGAATACCAGTGTCCCGCGTCGTGGAATCCCGGTTGCCAAGGGCTTGAGCGCCAGGCTGGCAGTAGCGGGCCGGGTCGAGGCGCTGTACACCACCGATCCGATTTCGAGTTCGGCCGTTCCGAGCACAGCGCGGTTGTCATCGACGACCGCGGCGACGCTCACGTCGACCACCACCCAGATGCCCGAGGTCTCGCCCAGCCATCCCGTGTCGGCTCTCACCGAACGTGCGACACGCACCTCGGACACCGTGGCTTCGATGTTCCGGCCGGTCAGCGTCTCGTTGATCTCGCCGGGGACCGGAATCGGGCCCTGCCAGAATTCGTTCGACGGCGTGGTTTCGGTGACCACTGCTGCGGCCACGAGGAGGGCGATGAATCCGGCGGCGTGGCCGACCTGACCGAGCCAGTGCTGATTCCGCGAGCGTGGACGGAGCCTGTGGTGTCGGTTGGCAAGACGGCGCGCGGTCACGGGTTCTGCTCACTCTCGGCGGTGGCACCTGCGCCGACATCATTGACGGCAAGCTCCGTGTACGCCGCGACGAAGGGATCGATGAAGCGCTCGCCGTAGGCGACCCCTCCACCCCGCGAGTAGACCTTGTCGAAGATGTTGACTCGCAGCCTGGCCTCGTCGCTGAGCGCACCGGCGGAAACTTCCCAGATGAACGCAAGCTCGACGGGAACGCCGGGCTGGAGCGCGGGAGAGATCGTGCCATCGCTCACGATCGCGACGGTCAGTGGCTTTTCGTCGGCGTCGAGGCCGTCCACGTCCACGGGACGCAGGTTGTCTGCGGCGCCGACGCCATTGAGGGTGGGTACGGGCTTGTCCCAGAGGTTTTCCACGACCGCGCGCACCACCAGCAGGCGATTGCCCTCGGCGGGTTCAATGGATTGCGCGGGGAACGCGTCGATCAGCACGGCGCCCACCACGGAGATCTTCAACTCGGAACCAGCGAAGCTGTCGCCCGGCTTCAGTTCGGGGAGAGCGGGCGTGGCGGCGTCCGCCAGCCCCCCGAATGCGGCTGACGCGATGAGGAACAGGATCGACAGCCCGGTGATGAACCACTTCGTCGGGACCCGGTCGGAAAGCCGGATCGCTCGTGCCCTCCATGCGTTCGTGCGAGGTTGCGGAGCGGGCTCTGTCACAAGCTCAGACTAGTGGGCATCTTTCACCTCTCGCGGATAGGTTCCTCATAGAAAACGCCTGGCCACGGGCGCTGAATAGACATCGTCTGACTAGCTCGGTCTCGGGACCGGCCCAGTGACAATGTTTCCAGCTTGTGACGTTGTTTCGGGTTCGTAAAACCTCGCGGAAATCGTTGCGCGGGATGCCGTGGTTAGGCGAGATTTAGTCCAGTTGGTCAGTTGACCAAGTCGCTCGACCCACTCGATCGCGTGGGTCCCGGGATTGAACGCGGTGCCTATGAACGCTGGAGTGCCCGCGGATGCTGGAGTGCATGTGAACCCTGAAGTGCCTGTGGATGCCGGAGTGCCGGTGAACGCCGGGATGTCGGTGAACGCCGGGATGTCGGTGAACGCCGGAGTGCCGGTGAACGCCGCCGCGCCCGTGCGTCGCATGCCGGTGGCAGGCCGCCGCGACATCCTCATCGAATCTGCAATTGTGGTGATCGCGAGGGACGGCCTTGCCGCCAGCACCACTCGGGCGATCGTCGCGGAGGCCGGGATGTCGCTCGGGAGCTTCCACTATGCGTTCGAGTCCCGCGACGCCCTGCTCGAAGCGGTGATTGAGCGCGTGACCGGCGACGAGAGGATGGCCGCAGAAGCAACCCTGGTCACCGGGGGCACGCGCCCGCAGTTGCACACCGTGCTGCTGCGCGGCATTGAGCGTTACATCGAGATTCTGGAGGCGCATCCCGAGCGTGAGCAGGCGCTGCTCGAGCTGCACCTCTGGGCAACACGCCGCCGCGAGTCTGTGGCCGGGGCCACCGGGCAGTACCGGGCCTACTATCGCTCGGCCGAGCACCTGCTGCAGCTGGCGAGCGTCGCCGCCGCCCAGGAAATCACCGTGCCGTTGGCAGAAGCCGCCCGGCTCCTGGTGGTTGTGCTCGACGGGATCACCACCACGTGGCTCGCCGACCGCGACGGTGCGGCGGCTCGGCGGTCGGCAGCTCTCGCGGCAGCGGCGCTCGCGGCGCTCGCCGCCGCGCCGTCTAATTCCGCCTGATCAACCTACGCCTGACCCACCATCGCTCCCGTCTACCTCCGCCTGACCCTCCGCCGCCTGACCCTCTCCCGCCTGACCCTCTCCCGCCTGACCCTCGCCCGCCTGACCCTCCATCGCACCGTCCACGACAGAAGGATTCGCCCGTGCCGACTGAACCGCCCACGTTTTCGTCCCATCCCGCGACGGAGAGTCGCTGATGCTCACTGAAACGGATCCACGCGTCACCGCCTACATCAACATGTATTCGGTCCTGGGGACGCTCCCGCTGCTGGCCGAGCTGGTTCCCGAAGCAAAATCAATCCTTGCCGGCGTAAAACATCCCACAACGATTGCGTTCCGGGTGGCCGGAGGACCACGTGAATCGCTTACATTCACCCGGAACGACGTGCGGCTTGGCAGCGCACCGGGGGCCTCGGCCGTTTCACTCGCCTTCACTTCGGTCACACATTTCAACCGGGTCATTGCCGGCACCGCCCAGCCGATCCCGTGGGGACTGCCCGCGCAGCTGCGGTTCCTCACCGCGGTCTTCAGCCCGCTGACCGACCTGCTCGGTCGCTATCTTCAGCCGACCGACGAGTTTCTCGCCGACCCGGAGCGTCGCGAAACCAGCATCATTCTGACGATGCATGTCGCGGCGTCCGCCCTGGCGCAGGTGGCCAATGAAGACCGCAGCGGCAAGTTCAGCGCACACAACACTCCGGACGGAGACGTCGCGCTCGAGGTGACCGGCGCCCTCGCCTATCACCTCCGAATGCGCGATCACCACGCCACGTTTGTCGCCACGCCGTCACCGTCTCCACGCGGCGTGCTGACGTTCTCCAGCCTCGAAGTCGCGGGCGGGATACTCTCCGGCGACCTCAGCGCGGTGGTGTGTATCAGCGATGGTCGCTTGTCGATGCGCGGGTATATCGCGATGGTCGACAACGTCAACCGTATCCTCGACCGCGTCGGTCACTATCTCGGGAGCAAGTGAACATGACAACGCCTTACCAGTACACCAACAGCCGCGCGGCATTCGACCGGGCACTGAAAGTCATCCCCTCAGGCATCTACGGCCATCAGGGTCCCACCGAGGGATGCTACATTCCCCAGTCGTCCTACCCGCTCTTCTCCGCGCGGGCGGAGGGCAGCCGGTTCTGGGACGTGGATGGAAACGAATACATCGACTACATGTGCGGCTACGGACCCAACGTGCTCGGGTATGGCGATCCGGACGTGGAGGCCGCGGCATCCGCGCAACGCGCACTCGAAGATGTGGCCACCATTCCGTCGACGATCATGGTCGAGTTCGCCGAACTGCTCGTCGACACGGTCGCCAGCGCCGACTGGGCGTTTTTCGCGAAGAACGGAGGGGATGTCACCACTCTCGCGGTGATGACCGCGAGAGCGGCGACCCGACGGAAGAAGATTGTGTTCATCAAAGGCTTCTATCACGGAGTCGCCCCCTGGACGCAGAAGCTGGATTACCCGGGGGTTCTCGAGGAGGAGGTCGCGAACAACCTCTACGTCGACTTCAACAACCTCCCGGCGCTGGAGCGGCTGCTCTCGGAGAACCGCGGGCAAATTGCCGGCCTCATCGCGCAGCCCTATATGCACGGCAACTTCGTCGATAACGCCCTCCCGGCTGCGGGATACTGGCAGGCAGTGCGTGCGCTCTGCGACAGCCACGGCATCGTGTTGATCATCGACGATGTGCGCGCCGGCTTCCGGCTTGACCTCGCCGGATCCGATCACTTCTTCGGCTTCAAGGCCGACCTGATCTGCTTCTGCAAGGCCCTCGCGAACGGCTACAACGTGTCGGCGCTCTGCGGAACCGAGTCGCTGAAAGACACCGTCAGCAGCCTGAGCTACACCGGCAGCTACTGGATGAGCGCGGTGCCCTTCGCCGCGGGCATTGCCACAGTTACCAAACTGAAAGAGCTCGACGCTCCCGCGCAGTTTGCGCGACTGGGCACCGAGCTGACCACCGGGCTGGTTTCTGCGGCTGCCGAAAACGGATTCACCCTGATCACCTCCGGCGCACCTGCGCTCTTCTACCTGAGGATCGCCGACGACGATTCGCTGATGCTGCACCAGGAGTGGGTGGCGGAATGTGTGCAACGCGGAGTGTTCTTCACCTCGCACCACAACCACTTCATGAACGCCGCGCTTACCCGGACCGACATCAACCACACCCTCGAGATCGCTCACGAGGCGTTCGGGATCGTGCGCGCCCGGCACCCCGAACTGGTGGCGACGGCGTGAGCCCGGCGTCGCCGCGGGTGCGCCTGCCCGGTAAAAGTGCGAGCGGGGTCGTATCGCTCCGCCGCACCCGCCTCGCGGTGAGCGCTGCCTACGCTGCGCAGGGCCTGGGGTACGCCGTTGTTGTCACCGCCCTGCCCGCGCTCAAGGGAAGGCAGGCGATCGATGACACCGCGGTGTCGCTCATCATCCTCCTGGTGTGCATCGCCGCAGCCGCCGGATCCGTCTGCGCAGATCGTCTTGCGGCCCGCAGCGGCAGTGGAACGGCACTGGCGCTCGGACTGATCCTGCAGACCGTCGCGTTGGCCGGCATCGCGGCGCCGGTCGCCTTGCCCGTGTTCGTGGCCGCCTTCGCCGTGTACGGCGTTGGGCTGGGAATGGTGGATGCCGCCGGTGCGATGCAGGGGGTGCTCGTCCAGAGGCGGTTCGGCGCGTCGGTAATGGCGGGTTTCTTCGCCTGCTACACCGCTGCAGCCATCGTCGGTGCATTGCTGATGTCTGTGCTCTCCGGGAGTGCGCTGCCGGAGAGCGCGCTCGGCGCAAGCGTTGCGCTGGTCGCGGCCGCCGTTGTTGCCCTGGCGGTATCACTGGTGTGCCGCGGCTGGTTTGATGCGCGCCTGACCGGAGTGCAGGGTGCTGCGTCGGCCGCAGACGGGAGCGCAGCGGCATCCGCCTCGGCTGCAGCGAGCGGCGCAGCGAACGGCGCAGCGAACGGCGTGGTGCTGATTCGACGACCACCCCTGCCGCGGCGGGGCATTGCGGTGTTCGGCCTCGTGGTGCTTGCCGCATTCGTGGTCGACTCGGCCGTGAGCACCTGGAGCACCGTCTACCTGCACGACGTGCTGCTCAGCTCCGCCGCGGTCGCGCCGCTGGGCTACGCCGCCTACCAGGCTGCCATTCTGGTCACCCGCCTCGGCGCCGACCGTGTGGTGCGGCGGTACGGCCGGGTTGTGCTCGCCATCGCGACCGCGCTCCTCGCGATGGTCGGGCTCGCGCTGGTGGCTGCTGTGCCGTCGGTCTGGGCAGCGGTCTTCGGTTTCGCTCTCGCGGGATTCGGGGTGGGCGCCCTCGTGCCGCTCGCTTTCAGCGCGGCGGGCGAACTTGACCCGGAACGCAGCGACGAGATCATCGCCCGGGTAAACCTGTTCAACTACGCGGGCGCGGTACTCGGAGCCGTCCTGGTCGGGCTGCTCGCGGAGGGTCCGGGCCTTGCGACGGGGTTCCTGATCCCGCTCGCGTTGCTGATCCCCGTGGTGCTGTTCGCGCGGCGCTTCATCACCACGGCATCCACGTCATAAATCGACGGTCCTGAATCGCAGGTCCTGAATCGCAGTCGTGAACCACGCTCCTGAACCACGATCCTGAACCAGGGGGCGTTGTTCGTGACGGTTGGCGCTCCTACCATGGCGGGAAAGCACCCCACGACCCAGTGCACCACCGAGCCCTGCAGGAGCGCGCCATGCCGACAATCACCCCGTATCTCTGGTTTGACACACAGGCGGAAGAGGCCGCCGAATTCTACGTCTCAGTGTTCGACGATGCGAAAATACTCGACATCTCGCGATACGGCGAGGGTGGGCCGGTACCGGCGGGCACCGCCCTCACCGTGACCTTCCAGATTGGAGACCAACGCTTCTCCGCGCTCAACGGCGGTCCGGCGTTCAGCTTCACCGAGGCCGTCTCGTTCCTCGTTGACGCCCCGACCCAGCCGGAGATCGACGAGCTGTGGAACAAGCTCACCGCCGACGGCGGAGCGCCCTCCCAGTGCGGCTGGCTCAAAGACAAGTTCGGACTGTCGTGGCAAATCGTGCCGCCGATTCTCGGACAGCTGCTGTCCGATCCCGATCCGGCCCGGGCGGGTCGGGTGATGCAGGCGATGCTGCAGATGACGAAGCTTGACATCGCCCAGCTTCAGGCCGCCGCTGACGCGGGATAGCCCGCGGTCAGTCGAGTTTGGTGAGCGCCGTCAGCGACATCGTCGACGACTGTCCGTTCTGGCAGGTCTGGTAAATGAGATCGTATCCATGGGGGATGTCGGCGACGGTTGCACGGCGTTGGTTCAACATCATCACGATCCCATCTACCCGGTAGGTGCCGGCGCGTTCTCCCGTCAGGGTGATGATTGTGCCCGGTTCGTCCGGAAAGTTCTTGCCGCCGCACGACCAGTGTTCAGCGATAGCGGGGGTGCCGTAATGCGCGGTCAGGTCAACCGATCCCTTGCATTCGTCCAGTTCGGGGATCCACCCGACCGCGTGCACATGGTTGGTATACCTCTCTCGGAGGATGCGGTCCTGCTCGCTCTGCCAAACAGCCATTGCGGCGGTGACCGCTGCCACCGGACCGGCCAGTTGATCAGCGACGGTCGATACATCGGTCACGGTCGTGAGGCTCAGAGAAGCCAACGTGGCGGCGCTCTCGCGGAGTCCTGATCCCGAGTCCAGCACGCCAACCTCAACGAAAGCGGCGGCTTCCGCGCGCTCGCTGGTCGCAGTCAATTCGCCCGCTGCGTCCTTCACACGACTCTCCGCGGCGGTGATTGCGTCGGCCAACGCTGTTCGGGAGTCTTCCGTGAGCACCTTCCCTTCGCTGTCCGCGAGGGTCGTTTTGGCGCTCTCCAGCGCGGACTGTGCAGAGTCGAACGCGTCCCCGGCGTCGGCCCTGGTGCTCAAAAACTCCGCGTACTGCGTGTCAAACACCGATTGTGCCGCGCTTCTGGCCGCGCTGAGGCCGACGAAACCGGCACCGCCACCGACGCTGAGCGCGAGAACGGCGGCCACAGCAATGATCCAGCGGCGATTGCGGTGGGGTCGATTGCGGTGGGGGCTGCTGCTATGGGGCTGGCGTTCTTGGCTAGCCGCGCCGTGCAATTCATCCATGTCGCCCCCGCTCCAGAACCGCCGACACGGTCGGCGGCAGCGGAATGATGCCGGTCGTTCGGGTGGTTCCAGTCTGCCCGATAAAACGGTCTTCGAGGGCGGGATACGGCGGAAAAGTGCCAATTGCCAGCCCTGTTGGCGGCGCGAGTGGCTCGTTACGGTGGCCCCAACGGCGAGACGACCGGAAGCAAGTTCGGACAGGGTGAGGTGAACGTGAGAACACGGCGTGGCGGCGGGTTCAGATTCGGTTTCGGTTTTGCAACTGCGGTTCTGGTCGCGGGGGTGGTCGGCGCGGCATCACCCGTGGTGGCAGCCGCTCCAGACCCAGCCGCTCCGGTGCCAGCCACTCCCGTGCCAGCCGCTCCAGACCCAGCCACACCCGTGGCCTCCGCACCTGTCCCGCCAGCGGACCCACTTGTTGTGGCGCAGTCGATCACGGGCGAGGCGGTTATGCGCCACCTGGAGCAGTTTCAAGCGATCGCAGACGCGCACGGCGGTAGCCGGGCCCTCGGCACGCCGGGCTACGCGCTCACCGCGCAATACATCGAACAGCAGTTGCAAGGCGCCGGCTACACAACGAAGAGAGACGAATTCGAGGTTGTCTCTCAGGAGATCCTGAAGTACGCGGTGACAGTCGACGGCATCACCTCCGCGCCAGCAATGGGCGTGCCGTTCGGCGCGACCGTCGGCACCGGCCCGGACGGCGTTGACGGAACAATCGTGCGCCCGGTGGATCTGGCCGGGGAGGGATGTCGGGCGAGCGACTGGGCCGGGGTCGACGCTGTCGGCGAGATCGCCCTGGTCACCCTTGGTGCGTGCAGCTTCCTCGAAAAGTCCATGGCCGCGGCAACGGCGGGCGCCGACGCCCTCATCGTGGCCAACACCGCGGACGTCGGACTCGCCGGTGAATTCAGCGAGCAGGACGCACTCACCATTCCGACCATCGGGGTGAGTGGAACCCAGGCGGCAGCACTCACCGCAACCGCCGGCACAGTTCTCGGGATCACCATCGTTGAGCGCACCACTCGTATTCCGACCTTCAACGTGCTCGCGGAGACATCCACCGGGCACCGCACCAACACCGTGATGGCCGGCGCCCATCTCGACAGCGTTCCCGCCGGTGCGGGGATAAACGACAACGGGTCGGGATCCGCGGCGCTGCTGGAGACGGCCCTCGTGCTCGCGAAATCCGGCGAACTGAATAACCAGATGCGCTTCGCGTGGTGGGGTGCCGAGGAAGTCGGGTTGGTCGGGTCGATCAACTACGTCGGCGAGCTTCTCCAGAACGACCCGAGCGAGCTTGAGCACATGGTGGGGTACCTGAATTTCGACATGGTCGGCTCGCCCAACCACATCATGGGCGTGTATGACGCAAACCAGTCCAGCTATGCTGCCCCTCTCGTGGTGCCACCGGGTTCGCTGCGAATTGAGAAGTTGTTCACGGACTACTTCGACTCGATCGGCCAGCCGTGGGTGGACACGCCGTTTGACGGGCGAAGCGACTACTTCGGGTTCCTCCTCACCGGAGTGCCCTCCGGCGGACTGTTCACCGGAGCGGACGGCATCAAAACACCAGCAGAGGCCGCGCTGTTTGGCGGAACAGCTGGCCTGCCACACGATCCGAACTACCACACGGCGGGCGATCGTCTCGCGAACGTCGATCCCGCGGTGCTTGACGTGGCGGCACGGGCCATCGGGTTCGTGACGACCACGCTGGCGATCGACGACCCCGCGATCGACGGCTCTGCGACTGACGGCTCTGCGATCGCCGGCCCCGCGATCGTCGGCCCCGTGGCCAACGGCCCCGCTGTGAACGGCCCCGCGATCAACGGTGTGGCGCCGGGTAATTAAGGCGCAAGCCCGTTCGGGAGCGGGATATCACTCAGGATGCCACGGCGCAGGCAGTGCGATACTGGGGCATCGCCTCCCTCACCAACATCCTGCCCGCCGGTCCGTTCGCCGTTGCCACCGTCGCGCCTGACACGGTACGAACGGCAGGGTTTCCGATCGACGGCGTCGACGTTCCCGCGCTGTTGGGGCGGACGCAGCCACTGGACGTGCCAACCGCCGTCATGGTCGCTCTTCTCGTCGGCGCAGCAGCGCTGAGCCTCCCGCGGTTCAGCTGGCAATATTTCGGTTTGTTCACCACGCTGGTGCACGAACTCGGCCACGCCTTCGCTGCGCTTCTGAGCGGTCGTCGGGTGAGTGGCATCCGTATTCATCGCAATCATGCGGGTTCCGCGCGGACGGTCGGGCGGGGCGTGCTCGGCACCGTGATCTCGGGATTCTTTGGGTATCCGACCCCGGCACTGGTGGGCGCCGTGCTGTTCTGGTGCGTGCTCACCGGGTACCAGAATGTGGCGCTGGTGGCGGGAACGGTCGTGGTGGCCCTGACGTTGCTGTTCATCCGAAACTGGTTTGGCGCGCTCGTGGTTGTCATCTCGGGCGCGACCAGCGCGGCAATCTGGCTCTACGGTTCGCCCACGGTACAGGGCTACACACTGCTCGTGGTCGGAGTCGCGTTGATGGTGGGTTCGGTCCGCGCATTTGTGGGCGTCGTCTCCGTGCACACCTCGCGACGCCGGGAGCTGGCGAGCTCCGACGCTTACCTGCTCTACCAGCGCACGCGTATCCCGTCTCCGATCTGGTTGCTGCTCATGGCGGCGGTCATTGGAGGCAGCCTCTATTTCGCCGCCACCACGTTCGCGATGACCGCAGCCTGACCCGGGGTTCAGGGTGAGGTTGGTTCGGGGTGAGAGTGAGGTTGGGTCGGGGTCGAGGTTGAGTCGGGGCCGGGGTTGAGGTTGAGCCGCTGTCGGGGCCGGGGCCGGGTCGGGCTCGAGGGGCGCGGCGCCGAAGGGCAACCGAACTCGCCTGAGCGCGCCATAACTGTGAAAAGTTCAGGACTTTCGGCCCTGAATCTGACGCGTGGATATAGGTTGACTATGAATTACAAAGCAACCCTTGACGAATAGGAAACACCGTGTCGACCACACTCGCACCCGCAACCACTGCCACCGCGCTAACGCTCAGCCCCACGAAGGCAATCGTCGTGCGGTGGATCGGCTACGCCGCTCTCCTCGGAGCGCTTGTCATGATCATCGGTGGCGGCACGGTCTGGGGCATCGTTACCAGCCAGCTCAAGGCCGAAAACATCACCGTCAGCGAGGACGCGGACTTCATGCCCGGCGCCGCGGTTCAGGGCCCGTTCAGCGCCTACGCGCAGGCGACGATCATCAACCACCACGCGCTTGAAATGTCGGACGGCAAGACCTACGCCGAGCTCGAGCAGGACGACCCGACCCGCGCCACCGTGATGAACGCTTCGTTCCTCCGGGCCTCGCTCTTCACCTCCGTCGTGTCGTACGGCGTGTCTGCCCTCGTCATTGGCGTTGGCCTCCTCTTCGGTCTCTTCGGCTGGGCGATCATCTCAGCAGTGCCGGCCTCGAAGAAGAACAAGGCGTAACCACCTCCACTCTCGAGTCAGTCGAGAAGCGAACCACGCGCTACCGGCATCAGCCGGTGGCGCGTGGTTTTCTCGTTAAGCCCGCCCGCGCCCCATCGCCGGCGTATTAGGCTGAACAAAAAATTCGCCAACGACGTAACGGGGAGAGCGCAGTGGGTTTGTCCTCTCGCCGAATACGGGTTATCGCGGGAGCGCTCGGGTTGGTTCTGATCATTGGTGCCGGATCCGCTGCTCTCGCAGCGCGCGTGCCCGCATCGGATTCACCGAGCGAGCGCACGTCACAGGAAGCTCTCACCCCCGACGCGAAGAGGGATGCGATCACCACGGAGTTCTCGGCGGCGGCAGCAGCGGCGGCAGCGGCAGCGGCTTCCGCGGCAGCAGCGGCAGCAGCAGCAGGCGCAGGTCCGCTTGCTGTTCCCGCATCGACAACTGCCATCGCGGGCTGGCTGCACGCTGATGGTGCGACACTGCGCACGGCAGACAACGAGCCGTATGTTATCCGTGCGGTGTCCTGGTTCGGCATGGAGACCTCCAACTGTGCTCCGCACGGACTGTGGGCGATCAGCCTCGACGCCGGACTCGCCCACATAAAGTCGATGGGGTTCAACACCGTTCGACTTCCGTTTTCGAACGAGTGCCTGGCCTCTGCGTCGACAAACTCGATCAACTACGAGCTCAACCCCACGCTCGCGGGAAAGCCTGCAGTAGACGTGATGGACGCTGTGATCGCGACTGCGAAGGCGCACAGCCTCAGCGTCATCCTCGACCGTCACCGTCCGGACTCGGCGGGGCAGTCGGAGCTCTGGTACACGGACGGGTATAGCGAGGCGCGCTGGATCAGCGACTGGCAGGCATTGGCCACGCGCTATCGGGACGAGCCCGCGGTAGTGGGCTTTGACCTTCACAACGAACCTCACGGCGCGGCGTGCTGGGGCTGCGGTGACCCTGCCACGGACTGGCAGGCCGCGGCCACCCGTGCGGGCAACGCCGTGCTGGCCATCAACCCCCGCGTGCTCGTCATCGTCGAGGGAATCGAAAGGCAGTCCAACGGTTCATCAACCTGGTGGGGTGGTGGGCTCTCCGGCGTGAAGACGGCTCCCGTCACTCTCGACCTGCCCGGCCAAGTCGTGTATTCGCCGCACGACTACCCGGCGTCGGTCTACGAGCAGAAGTGGTTTTCCGCCGCGAACTACCCCGACAACCTCACCACGGTGTGGGACGCCAATTGGGGCTACATTGCGAAATCCGGCATTGCTCCTGTGCTGCTGGGGGAGTTCGGCACGACGCTGCAGACCCGCTCGGACGAGCAATGGCTGGCAGCACTGGTGAACTACCTCGGCGACACCGGAATCAGCTTCGCTTACTGGTCGTTCAACCCGAACAGCGGCGACACGGGTGGACTGGTGCAGGACGATTGGGTCACACCGCAGGCTGCGAAGCTCGCCGCGCTCGCCCCTCTGCTCGGCCCGAGCCAAGCTCCGGCCGCGCCCAGTCCGAGCGTGTCTACTCCGACCCGGCACACTCCGACCCCGCACACTCCGACCCGGACCACTCCGACCGCGACGCCCCGCCCCGCGCCAGCACCCGTCCCCAGCTCCCCGGGGACAAACCCGGGGACAAACCCGGGAACGGGCACGATCGGCGTGCCGAGCGTGCAGGCCGAATGGGCGCTGCAGAGCTCCTGGGAGACCGGTTACGTGGCTGACGTGAAGATCACGAGCGCCACGGGAGCGAGCTCATGGACTGTCAGCTGGAACGATCCCGCGGTCACCCGGGTGCTGAACTCGTGGGGGATGAGCTGCACGGTCGCCGTGGGCAGCTCGATCACGTGCACGGGTGTCGACTGGGCTGCGTCGCTCGCTCCGGGTCAGACACACACGGTGGGGCTTCAGGTCGAGGCCTCGGCCGCGCCGCAGTCGCCGACGCTGACCGTGACCGACTAGAACCGTGCGAGAACCCGGCCCGCGATGAGACCGTGAGCCGCTAGAAGACCGTGAGCCCGCGCGCACGGAACTGGTCGCGGACGCGCTCCTGCAGCGCCTTGTCCGGGGGAGTGACGCCGTGGAGCTTGTACTCGAGGCCCAGCTGGTTCCACTTGTCTTCGCCCATCTGGTGAAAGGGCAAAACCTCCACGCGGTCGACGCTTGGCCACCGCATGACGATGTCGGCGGCGGCCTCGACGTTCTCGACCGCGTCGGTGAGGCCGGGAACCAGCACGAAGCGGATCCAAATTTTGATGCCCCGTGCGGCCAGGCGATCGCCGAACTCAATGGTCGGAGCCAGGTCGCGCCCGGTGACCTCCTTGTACGTTTCGGGGAGGCCAGACTTCACATCCAGCAGTACGAGGTCGACGTTGTCGAGGAGAGCGTCTGAGGCCCTTTTGCCCAGGAACCCGGAGGTGTCGAGAGTGGTGTGAATGCCGAGCGCACGGCACTCGGCGAAAACGCGCTTTACGAACGCGGGCTGCATCAGCGGTTCACCGCCGGAGATGGTTACTCCGCCGCCGGTTACCTTGAAGATGCCGCGGTAGTGCTCGATGCGTCCCATGATCTCTTCGATCGTGGTGATCTGCCCATCGCGCATCTTGAGGGTGTCGGGGTTGTGGCAGTACTGGCAGCGCAGGGGGCAGCCAGAAAGGAAGAGAGTCATCCGGGTTCCGGGGCCATCTACGGCCGTCACGAGCTCCCACGAGTGCACACTGGCCACGCCGCCGGTGCGCAGCGCCTCGAGTTCCTGGTGCCGCACGTCCGCGGACAGCTGCGGCTTCTCGACGGAGTTATCTACCGTGTGGTCCTTGAACTCCGGGTCTTCGATGGAAACCACCGGACACGCGAGTGTGGGCAGTCCCAAGTTGACAGCCGTCATCAGATACTTCCTTATATTGGGCGTGGCCGCCGAGTTACCTCGGCGGCCACGGTTGTGTGGATCGGAACTAATGCGGGATCCAGACCCCGATCCGATTGTGGTGCGGGTGTGAAACTAGACGCCGGCGTGGAACGTGCGGCTGATGACATCCATCTGCTGGTCGCGCGTCAAACGAACGAAGTTGACCGCGTAGCCCGATACACGAATCGTCAGCTGCGGGTAGTTCTCCGGGTTCTCCATTGCGTCAAGCAGGGTGTCGCGGTTCAACACGTTGATGTTCGCGTGGTAACCGTTCGAGACGACCATTGCGTCGAGCAGGCCAACGAGGTTGGTGATCTGTTCGGGCTTCTCGCGACCCAGTCCGGTCGGAACGACCGTGTTGGTGAGCGAGATGCCGTCCTGTGCCTGGTCGTACGGCAGCTTCGCAACGCTAAGCGCGGAGGCGAGCATCCCGTGGGTGTCGCGACCGTTCATCGGGTTGGCACCGGGAGCGAAGGGCGCTCCGGCGCGGCGACCGTCTGGGGTGTTTCCCGTGGCCTTGCCGTAGACGACGTTCGAGGTGATCGTCAGCACAGACTGCGTGTGGAGTGCGTCACGGTAGGTCTTGTGCTTGCGGATCATGGTCATGAACGCCGTGGTGATTTCCACCGCGATCGCGTCGACCCGGTCGTCGTCGTTGCCGAATGCCGGGAACTCGCCGTCGATGGTGTAGTCGACGATGAGGCCGGTTTCGTCGCGAACGACGCTGACCTTGGCGTACTTGATGGCAGACAGCGAGTCGGCGGAGACGCTTAGGCCGGCGATTCCGCAGGCCATCGTGCGGAGGATCTCGCCATCGTGCAGCGCCATCTCGAGACGCTCGTAGGCGTACTTGTCGTGCATGTAGTGGATGCAGTTAAGCGCGTCGACGTAGGTCTCGGCGAGCCACTCGAGGGTGACCATGTAGTTCTTCCACACGGAGTCGAAGTCGAGGACCTCGCCCGCGAACGGCGTGGTCGCCGGGGCGATCTGCTTGCCAGACTTCTCGTCGCGTCCACCGTTGATCGAGTACAGCAGGGCTTTCACCGTGTTGACGCGGGCACCGAAGAACTGCATCTGCTTGCCGACCCGCATCGGGGAAACGCAGCATGCGATCGCGGCGTCGTC
The DNA here is from genome assembly GCF_003003265.1 of Glaciihabitans tibetensis. Classification (GTDB taxonomy): domain Bacteria; phylum Actinomycetota; class Actinomycetes; order Actinomycetales; family Microbacteriaceae; genus Glaciihabitans; species Glaciihabitans tibetensis. The sequence goes on along the minus strand of NZ_PVTL01000004.1, from coordinate 271,041 downwards.
ACCCCAGGCATCACGGATGAGAGCATCGGATTCGTACTGGATTGCCGAGGTGTCGATCGAGACCTGGGCGCAGAAGCGCTTGAAGCCCTCGGGGAGCTTTTCGCTCCAGAGAACGGTCAGGTTCGGCTCGGGGGCAGGGCCAAGGTTGTACAGGGTCTGCAGGAAGCGGAACGCGCTCTTGACGACGAGCGGGCGCCCGTCTTCACCGACGCCACCGATCGACTCGGTTACCCAGGTGGGGTCTCCGGCGAAGATGTCGTCGTACTCCGGGGTGCGAAGGAAGCGCACGATGCGAAGCTTGATGACGAGGTCATCGATGAGCTCCTGGGCGTCTTCCTCGGTCAGAACTCCGGCGTCGAGGTCGCGCTGGATGTAGACGTCGAGGAACGCGGTGTTGCGACCGAACGACATCGCTGCGCCGTTCTGCTCCTTGATTGCACCGAGGTAGGCGAAGTACAGCCACTGCACCGCTTCCTTGGCGTTGGCGGCCGGACGCGAGATGTCGGCGCCGTAGGTCTTCGCCATGGCGATGAGTTCCTTGAGCGCCTTGACCTGCTCGGCGTTCTCTTCGCGGTCGCGAATGGTGTTCTCGGTGGAGAAGCCCATGTCGAGGGTCGCGCGCTCAACCTTCTTCGCGGCGATGAGTGCGTCCACTCCGTACAGTGCGACACGGCGGTAGTCGCCGATGATGCGGCCGCGCCCGTATGCGTCGGGGAGGCCGGTGATCAGGTGGCTGCTGCGCGCACGGCGCACGGCGGGCGGGTAGACGTCGAAGACGCCTTCGTTGTGCGTCTTGCGGTAGGTCGTGAAGATGTGCTCCAGCTCGGGGGAGACGTCGTAGCCGTAGGTCTCAAGCGAGGTAGCGACCATCCGCCATCCGCCGTAGGGCATGATTGCGCGCTTCAAGGGGGCGTCCGTCTGGAGTCCGACGATGAGTTCGTTCTTCTCATCGATGTAGCCGGGCTTGTGCGCCGTGATGGTCGAGGGGGTCAGCGCATCGACGTCGTAGACGCCCTTCGCGCGCTCTTCCGGGAACTTGTCGGAGAGGATTTTCCAGATGCCCAGTGTGCGCTCAGTCGCTCCGGCGAGGAACGACGCGTCGCCCTCGTACGGGGTGTAGTTCTTCTGAATGAAGTCACGAACGTCGATGCCGTCCTGCCAGACGCCGGGGGTGAATCCCGCCCAGCCCGCCTGAGATTCGTTGTGCTCACGGCTCTCGCTGTGCATGTTCTCTGTGATCGTCAACTCGATCGCCCTCCTATTGGTGTATGAGTTTCCCGGCACATCCGGATTGCAGATGTGCACGAGCCCAGTGGGGGCGATCACGAGGCACTGCCGGGTGCAACCTTGCGCCGTGATTCGTCCTCGTTCTCGAGGCTACGCGCGTGTTGTCGGCCGATTAGGGCAGAAAGTCCCGATCGGGGGATGATTCGGCGCCTCGATCGCCCCGAATCAAGCGACTCCTGCCGTGATAGGGACTAAAGTCCCGACCTCCGCCTGCCGCCAATAAGAAATGAGAAATATATCGGATGCCGCGGGGGTCCGTCATACTGAAGACCAGCTCCGCGCGGCGCGATCCAGAATCGTGGGCGTCGATCCCGATAGCTGACAGCTCGCGTCAGTTTTCTCTCATTTCGTATGGAAGGTCATAATGCCCGACTTCTTAACCGATTTTTTTGTGGTCGGCGTAGTGATCATCGTTGTCCTCATCGTCCTGTTCACCCTTCTGCGTGGCATCAAGGTAGCGAAGCCCGACGAGGCGATCATCGTCACGTCACGCCAGAAGACGGTCAAGCCAGGCTCGGTGCAGAGCGACCTCCAGACGGAGAACGCCGGCCAGCGTGTTGTGTTCGGCTCGCGTGTCTTCGTGATGCCGATCGTGGAAGCTCACTTCAAGCTGAGCCTGCGGAGCCGCCAGTTGAACGTGCAGGCGACCGCGCAGACGCGGGACGCCATCACGATCAAAGTCAACGCTGTCGCGGTGGTGAAGGTCGGCGGGTCGGAATCGATGGTGCGCGCCGCCGCCCAACGATTCCTCAACCAACAGGACCAGATCGAAACATCGACCGAAGAGGTGCTGAGCGGATCGGTCCGATCGATTGTTGGCCAGCTGACGGTGACCGAAATCATCACCAACCGGTCCGCGCTTCAGGGGCAGGTGCTGGAGGCTGTACGCGAGTCACTCGACGTGCAGGGCCTGCAGATCGACACACTCCAGATCAAAGAGATCGACGATGACAACGGCTACATCCGCGACCTGGGTCGTGGGGAGGCCGCCCGTGTCAAGCAGGTCGCGGAGATCGCCGAATCGGTGTCGCGCCAAGCGTCCGAGGAAGCGCGCATCGGGGCCGAGCAGGCCGTCGCCGAGCAGCAGCGCAAGCTCGACCTGCGAAACGCCGAGATCCAGAAAGAGACCGACAAGGCACGCGCCGAAGCGGCCGCATCTCGCCCCCTGGCCGAGGCGATCTCCCAGCAGGAGGTTATCTCGCAGCAGGAGGTGACCGCCGGCAAGCGAGTCGGACTGCGCAAGCAGGAGCTCGATGCCGAGATCCGCGCCGTCGCCGACGCCGACGCCTACGCACTGGAAAAGAACGCCCAGGCGTCAGCATCCGCGCGCGTGGCTGCAGCGAACGCCGACCGGGACAGCCGAATCGCCGCCGCCGAGGCACTGCGCGCAGAGGGCGAGGCCGAGGCCAACTCGATTCGGGTCAAGGGCGCGGCCGAGGCCGAGTCGACGCGTGCGCAGGCTGATGCGCTCGAGGAGCGGGCCGATGACCTACTGCGCCAGCAAATCATCACCCAGCTCCCCGCGATCGTGCGCGCAGCGTCTGAACCGCTGTCGGCCATCGCCAACATGACGGTTATCTCCAATGACGGAAGCGGCGCGAACCAGGTAGGGCACAGCGTCGCTGGTCAGCTGGCGACATCCACTCAAATCATTAAAGACTTGGTAGGAATCGACATTTCAGAGCTCGTGACCGGCCGTGCGACCGGGGCTGCGGCGGGGCGAGCGTTGGCGGATCGTCCGGACGTTCCCGGCCAGGCAGCGCAGGGCGATTCTGCTTCGGCGATCTAGATAACCCGCGGGGCGGTATCCAATAACCCGCGGGGCGTGACCCAATACCCCGCGGCGCTATACCCGCGGAAAGATCGCGACCGGGACCGTCTGGTGGATTGTCTGGGTCACGTACGACCCGGTTCCGGGCGTGGCCTCGCTGCTCACGATCATCGAAAAGTCGAGAATCAGGCCGTAGGTGTCGTCCACGAGCGGCCCGATGACGTTGTTGACCATCTGCAGGCCACCCTTGGGCGAGGTGATGAGCAGGCCGTAGGGCGAGGAGAGTGCCTCAGGGTCGAGCGTTGCGTCGACCGGGTTGACGCTGAGGACCAGGGGAGTTTCGACGACTCCGCTGGTCGTCGTCGTTGTCGCGGTGACCGACAGGCTCGACATAAATACCTGCCGCTTACTCGCGAACGGGGCTTCAACGGGAACCGTCATGTCGGTGACGTCGATAACAAACGAGAACGACTTCTGCGCGTCGGTAAACCACTCGTGCGTCTTTTGCTCGGTCCACATGTCGAGCTGCAGCTGAAGCTCGTTGGCAACCATGGTGTTCTGGTGCACGGATCCCATGTCAGTGAACACCGAATTGAACACCAACGGCTCAGCCGTGGGGGCTGGTGCCGTCGTTTCCACGTCGGATGCGGCGCTCAGGGGGGAGTCGCCGAACAGTCCAGCAGTGCTGCATCCGGAGAGGCCGAGGGCGATAAGTGCGATGACGCTCGCTGTTGCGAGGCGCGGCATAGGAGCGTGCATGGGTGTGGTCACTTTCGGGCGAGTGGAACGTGGCCACTGTCAGCAGAATGACCTCATTTTTACATGACAATACGTCGACGGCGCCCCGCCGCCCCCGAAGTGGGGGTGGTGGAGCGCCGTCGGCGGTGGGCTTAGCCGTTTTTGTGTCGCAGCATGGTGTCGCGGACGTCGCGGCGCAGCACCTTTCCGATCAGTGACCGCGGCAATTCATCCACCTCGATTATGCGGCGCGGTACCTTGTACGCCGTCAGATGGCTGCGGCAGAAATCGCGCAGCGCATCGGAGTTGAACGTCGAGCCTGAGTGCAGAACGACCGCGGCGCAGACTTCCTCGTCGCCGCCGTCGCGGGGGAGGCCCACAACCGCGGCGCCCTCCACGTCGGGGTGGGCGAGCAGCGTGTCCTCGACCTCGGACGGTGACACGTTGAACCCACCCGTGATGATGATTTCCTTGATGCGGTCGATCACGGTGACAAAGCCGTCGGGGGTCACGGTCACGATGTCGCCCGTGCGAAGCCATCCGCCGGGAAGCAGCGTCGCCGCCGTCTCCGTCGCGCGCCGCCAGTAGCCCCGGAAAACCTGGGGCCCACGAATGAGCAGCTCGCCCGGTTCGCCGTCCGGGCGGTCGACGAACGGGTCGGCGGGGTCGACGACCCTGATCTCCGTGCTGGGGAACGGCACGCCCACCGTGCCAGGCCGTCTGGTTGGTCCGATGGGATTTCCCAGGGCGACGGGGGATGACTCGGTCATTCCATAACCCTCGACCAGCAATCCGCCCGTCTGCTCCTCCCAGCGTTCCACGGTCGCGACCGGCAGGCTCATTGCACCCGAGATGGCGAACCGGAGGCTGGACAGGTCAACGCCGCGCCGCTCCGACGCGCGTGCCAGCGCCTCGTAGATCGGGGGTACCGCGGGCAGGAACGTGGGCGGAGTGTGCTTGACCGCACCGAGCACCAGATCGATGTCGAACTTCGGGAAGAGCACGAGACGCGCACCGATGCTCATCGCGAAGGTGAGGCACAGGGTCATGCCGTAGGCGTGGAACAGCGGCAGCACCCCGTAGAAGGCTTCCTTGCCGAGGCGGAGCCCCGGAACCCAGGCGCGTCCCTGGGCAGCGTTCGCGCGCAGGTTGCTGTGGGTGAGGATCGCACCCTTCGGAGTGCCGGTGGTGCCGCTCGTGTACTGCAGCAGGGCGATATCGTCCACGGACGGTCGGGGGTGCCGCGCCGAGATGCGGCGGGTTCCCAGCAGCTTGTCCCAGGCGAATACGCGCCGCGCCGCCGGTTTCTCGGTGAGCAGAGCGCGCTTCTTCTTGACCGCGGGGATCGGAAGCCGAAGGGCGAGTCGCTTGGCGAGCGGAAAGGCATCGGTCATGTCGACCGAGATGAGGCGGTCCTGGCGGATGTCCGACGGGAAGTCAGCCACGGTGTCGTAGACCTTGTCCCAGACGATGGCGACCTTGGCGCCGTGATCCTCGAACTGGTGGCGCAGCTCCCGCGCGGTGTAGAGCGGGTTGTGCTCGATGACGATGGCACCCAGACGCAAGGCCGCGTAGAAAGCGACCACGTGCTGCGGACAGTTGGGAAGCACCAGGGCGACCCGGTCGCCCTTCTTCACCCCCAGGCGCCGAAGCCCCTCGGCCGCGCGCGCAATCTGGTCACCGAGTTCGGCGTAGCTCGTCTCAGCACCAAAGAACTCCAGCGCAACGTGTTTGCGGAACTGCTTGATAGAGGCATCCATCATGTCGACGAGAGACTCAGTCGGGGTTTCGATTTCATGGGGCACCCCCTCTGCGTACGAGGTGAGCCATGGTTTCTGGTCGTAACGCGTCATGCGATCCTCTCGGCTTTGAGACACAAGTATCGGGTACGAACCATGTGGTTCGCCGTGCGCCGTGGCGCAGGCACGGCGGGGCAATCCGACGTGCCCATGAGCGAGCCTAGCCGCGCGGCACGCGGTCCCGACAATCCCTCGCCTGCAGATAGGGTGCAAGTACCGAAGGGAGTCCACTGTGACGCACATATCAACCCGTTCTCTGCCCAAGGCGGAGCTGCACCTGCACATCGAAGGCACGCTCGAGCCCGAGATGGTGTTCGCTCTCGCGGAGAAGAACGGCATCGCCCTGCCGTGGTCCTCTGTCGAGGAGTTGCGCGGACTGTACTCCTTCACCGACCTGCAATCCTTCCTCGACCTCTACTACGCCGGCATGGCCGTGCTGCAGACAGAAGACGACTTCGCGGAGCTCGCCGGCGCCTACCTTCGACGCGCCGCCGAGCAGGGGGTGCGTCATGCCGAGCTGTTCTTCGACCCGCAGGCCCACACCACCCGGGGCATCGCAATCGACACCGTGATCGACGGCCTGCTGCGCGCCCTTGCTACGGCCCGATCAGAGAACGGCATCACCGGCGGCCTGATCCTGTGCTTCCTGCGTGACCAGCCGGTCGCAGACGCGATGGCAACCCTCGAGTCTGTCGCCGCGCGCAGCGCCGACCTCCTCGGCGTGGGCCTGGACTCGGCGGAGGTGGGATATCCGCCGAGCCTGTTCGAGGCGGTCTTCTCCCGTGCCCGCGAACTCGGACTCCACGTGGTTGCCCACGCGGGTGAAGAGGGCCCGCCCGAGTATGTGTGGGAGGCGCTGGACCTGCTCAAGGTCGAGCGGATCGACCACGGGGTGCGGAGTCTTGAGGATCCGCTGCTGGTCGAACGACTCCGCCGGGACCGAATCCCGCTCACGGTATGCCCGCTCTCGAATGTGCGGCTCGGCGGTGTTGCGTCGCTCGACGATCATGCACTGCCCGCCATGCTGGAGGCCGGATTGGTGGTCACGGTGAACTCTGACGACCCCGCGTATTTCGGTGGCTACATCGACGACAACTACAGCGCCGTGGCCCGCGCGCTCGACTTGGACGCGGAACAGCTCCGAGCCGTCGCAGCCTTCTCGGTCGAGGCGTCTTTTCTCGGCGCGGACGCCAAAGCGACACTGCTGGCGGAGATCGCTGCCTGGACGGCCTGACTCCCGAGCGCGGGCTACGTCACGCCTCGTCGCGTCCGCGGAGCTTCTCGAGGTCGCGTCGCTCGCGTTTGGTCGGACGGCCTGCCCCGCGGTCGCGCATCGGGGCGAGCGCGACCTCCTCACGGGGTGGTGGAGGCGGCGTGTTGTCGGTGTAGCTCTCGGCGGCGACGGGCGCGCCCACCCGCTTCACCAGGATGCGCTTGACCGTCACGATCCGATCGAAGCCCGCCTCGCGCACGCGCACCTCGTCTCCCACCCGAACGGGCTGGGCGGCCTTCACTTTCTCGCCGTTGACCCGCACGTGGCCGGCCCGGCATGCGGCGGTCGCCAGCGAGCGCGACTTGATCAGGCGCACGGCCCAGACCCAGCTGTCCACGCGGGCGGATGTTTCGTCCATCATCCGACTCTATGCCCGCCGCACGGCCTCGGCGCCCGAACACCGACTTGAGGCGGTGACCTCAGTTGGGCAAGCTGGTGCGGTGACCTGGAAACTGCTCCCCGCCGCCCTCATGTCCGCGTCCGGGATACTCCTTTTTGTGGTGGATGCCGCGGTGCCCGGGTACCTCGTCGTGGTGGCCAGTCTCGCCTCGGCAGCCATCATCGACCGACCATTGATGCGGGACCTCGCCCTGATCGGGGCGGGAGTGGTGATCGTGAGTTCGGTGCCACTGAACGCTGACCTGAGCCTCGGCCACATGGCCGCCATGGGGACCGTTCTCACTCTCGCGGTGGTGGTGCCGTATGTCGTGTCCCGGTTCGTGTACCGCGAGCGGGTCATCCGCTTTCCCGTCAACACCGGGGTGCGCTGGACCCGACGAGAGTTTGCCTACCTCGGCTTTGTGGTGCTGCTCGGTTACGCCGTGCTGCCGGTCTACCTCATCAGCACCGGGGTCTACACGAACTGGCCGAACCCCAACGATCCCGACACGTTCTTCCGACTGTTCGTTGGCGTCAACGCTGTCGGGATCTGGGACGAGCTTTTCTTTGTCTGCACGACCTTCACTCTGCTGCGCCGCCACTTTCCGGACTGGCTCGCCAATCTGCTTCAGGCCGTCATTTTCTGTTCGTTCCTGTGGGAGATCGGTTACCGCTCGTGGGGTCCGCTACTCACGTTTCCTTTCGCTCTGCTTCAGGCGTACACCTTCCGGATCACCCGCTCGCTGAGCTACGTCGTCAGCGTGCACCTGATCTTCGATTTCGTCCTCTTCCTGGCTCTCGTGCACGCCCACAATCCCGACGTGCTGGCCATCTTCATCTATTGAGCGCGTCGCCTGGATGAACACGGTCGATAGGATGGGTTTTTGTGGCAGAGCAGACCCCGATGAGTTCGCGGGTGTTCACCGTGCCCAACATCCTGAGTTTTCTGCGCCTGGCCCTCGTTCCGGTCTTCCTGGTACTGCTGATCGCGGGGGAGGATGTCGCGGCCCTGCTTGTCCTGGTCTTCTCGAGCGTCTCCGACTTTCTTGACGGGGTGATCGCGCGCAAATTCAACCAGATCACCCGGCTAGGACAGCTGCTCGATCCCGCAGCAGACCGGCTATTCATCTTCGCCGCCCTGATTGGCCTGTCCGTTCGCGAGATTCTGCCGTGGTGGCTCACCGCGGTGATCATCGGTCGCGACGTTCTGCTCGCCGTGCTCGGGATCGTTCTGGCAAACCACGGATTCGGCCCCCTGCCCGTGCATCACCTGGGCAAGGTGGCGACATTCTGCCTCTACTACGCCCTTCCGTTGATCATGCTGGGGCAGGCATTTGACGCCATTGCGTGGTGGGCAAATCCGCTCGGTTGGGCTTTCGCGCTCTGGGGCGCGTTCCTCTACTGGTGGGCCGGGGTTGTCTACGTCCGGGAGACGGCCCGGGTGATTCGGATTCCGTGGGGCGCCGCGGGGTCACAATCCGATACGATTGAGACCTGAGGGAGGTTCCGATGGTTGAATCTGACAATATGCGTGGCGATAGTAATGGCGGCGCGAACGGCGCGGACGGCGGCAGTCCGACCGCAAAAGTGCCGAGCCAGAATGACACGACGCTGAACTTCACTCGCGAATTTGGTGCCCAGCTGGCGTCCATCGACAGCGACGTGTCGACGGGGGAGCACGAGTCAATCGCGGCACTGCCGTCCGGATCTGCGCTGCTGGTTGTGCGTCGCGGCCCCAATGCGGGTGCGCGGTTTCTGCTCGACGCAGATGTGACCACCGTCGGACGCCACCCCGACGCCGATATCTTTCTCGATGACGTCACGGTCTCTCGCCGCCACGCTGAGTTTCTCCGCACGGGCACGACCTTCGAGGTGCGCGATCTTGGTTCGCTCAATGGCACCTACTTTGACGGCTCCCGCATCGATTCCGCCGCGCTCAGCGATGGCTCCGAGGTTCAGGTCGGCAAGTTCCGTCTCACGTTTTACGCCTCGCGCGTCGACCTCGCTAACCTGGCCCGTCGGTAGTGGTTCGGTCGTCGGCCCAGGCGCGTGAACCCGCAGGGTCGCCGCTCCTGAGCATTGGACAGGTGTTGGCTCGGCTGAACCCCGAGTTTCCTGACCTCACCCCCTCGAAGCTCCGGTTTCTGGAGGAACGGCAGCTGATATCGCCGGCGCGTACCGAATCGGGCTACCGCAAGTTTTCACCGGGCGACCTCGATCGTCTGCGTTTTGTTCTCGCCATGCAGCGAGACCACTACCTGCCCCTCAAAGTGATCCGTGGGTATCTTGATGAGTTGGATGCCGGGCGGCAGCCAATTCTCCCCGGTGGCGCTGTGCAGGCGCCGTCCATGCTGTCTACCGAGCGCCGACTTGGCCGCGAAGAACTCATTCGCGAAGCGGGCGCGACGGGCATGCTTCTCAACGATGCCGTTTCGGCGTCCCTCATCGTTCCCGCCGACCTGTTCGGTGAGGATGCACTGTCGGTGCTGCGCTCGCTGGTCGAGTTGCAGCGCTCCGGCATAGAACCGCGACACCTGCGTGGCTTCCGGGCCGCGGCCGAGCGTGAGCTCGGGCTAATTGAGAGTGCGCTCATCCCGGTTGCCCGACGCAAGGATGCGTCGAGCCGGGCGAAGGCGGCGGAGCTTGCGCGCGAAATCGCTGGCCAGCTCGAGATAGTCCGGAGCAGCCTCATCCGCTCCGCACTCTCGCGATTGCAACAGTAAGCCCACATAGTTTCGACACGCCGGGGCACTGAGCCGGATGTCGTTGCTCCACATCGACTGCGTCGGTAGCGTGGGGTTATCCGAACCATAAGTGTCAACTTAAACGTGAAGCTTATAAATCCAGCTTGTGAAGGGCCATGCCATGAGTGAACTCAGCCGTAGCGAATCGTCACGCTACGACCTCGGCCTTCTCTTCACGGACGGCATGCCGGACCACGATGATTCGTCCGGGTACCGAGGTGCTGTAGCCGCGCGGGCGGCGGGCATCAGCTATCGCCAGCTCGATTACTGGGCGCGCACCGAGCTCGTGCAGCCGACGGTGCGCGGGGCGGCCGGTTCCGGGTCGCAGCGGCTGTACGGCTTCCGCGACATCCTCGTCCTCAAGCTGGTCAAGAGACTCCTCGATACCGGCATCTCCCTCCAGCAGATCAGGGTTGCGGTGAACCAGCTTCGCGAAGCAGGTATCAGTGACCTCGCCCAAACCACATTGATGAGCGACGGTGCCAGTGTGTACCTGTGCACCTCGAACGACGAGGTCATTGACCTGGTCAGCCGCGGTCAGGGCGTGTTCGGCATCGCCGTTGGCAAGGTTCTGCGCGAGGTCGAGACGAGCCTCGTCGAGCTTGATTCCATCAAGGGCGAAGACCCGTCGGACGAGCTCGCGGTTCGTCGCGCTACTCGCGCGTCTTAGTCGCCCCACCGGTTACCGGTTACCGGTTACCGGTTACCGGCGCGTCCCAGCCTCGCGGTTCGTCGCGCCACCACGCTACCGGTGCGTCCCAGCCTCGCGGTTGGTCGCGCCACCCCGCTACCGGCGCGTCCCAGACTCGGAGTTCATCGCGCTACCCGCGTTTTTCTCGCCGTGTGGCTGGGCGCGCTATCCGCACGGACTCGTTCAGCGCCGATCCGCGGGGTAACGCGGCAGATGCGGGCGACGTCGTTGCTCGGGCTCAGCGAGCTTCGCTGTAGTCGCCGATCTTGGCGGTGCGCATGATGCGTTCGAGAAGCTGGTCGAAATTGCGTGCCATTTCCTGGGCGCTCTCACCCGGCCAGACGTGAACGGGCTTCGCCGCTCCCTGCGCCTGCTGGAGGGAGGTGCGCTCCGGCAGCTGGGGGCTCAGTACGAGCGGACCGAACATGTCCCGAAGCTCTTTGATGCGGAACTGGTGCTCGAGTGACTGCACGCGGGCACGGTTGACGATGATGCCAAGCGGCTGCAGTCGGGGGGAGAGCCCGCGGCGGATCTCTTCGATCGCACGCAGCGCGCGGTCGGCGGCAGCGACGGAAAACAGCCCGGGCTCGGTCACAACCGTTACCCGGTCGCTCGCGGCCCACGCGGTGCGGGTCAACGCATTGAGGGAAGGCGCGCAGTCGATGAGCACGAGGTCGTAGTCCGCCTCGACGTGGGCGAGCGCCTCCTCGAGCTTCCAAATGTCGCGGATGCTCGGGTGCGGCCCGTCGAAGTTGATAGCGGAAGGCGACCCGATCAGAACGTCGATCTTGCCCGGACGTCCCCTGGTCCAGCCGCTCGGGGCAATTGCCGCCCGTACGGTTTTTTCCTTGGGGGATCCAAGCACATCGGCGATGTTCAGATGACCCGCGACGTTGATATCCATGCCGGTGGAGGCATCGGATTGTGGGTCCAGATCGACCACGAGGGTCCGCAATCCCTTGGCGAAGGCCGCGGAAGCTAATCCGAGCGTCACCGTAGTCTTCCCTACGCCCCCCTTGAGGGAGCTGACGCTAAGTACGTGCACGAACAACGACGATACCTTCACTAGTCTGAAAGAACTAAACTCATCGGTCCGGCGCGGCACCGATGTTGTCCACCCGTAACCCTTGACCGCCCTAATATTGGCCACAACGGAGGGCACCACATTGTTTAAAAAGATTCTCGTTGCGAACCGAGGCGAAATCGCGATCCGGGCGTTTCGCGCCGCCTACGAGCTGGGAGCGCGCACTGTCGCGGTGTTCCCCTACGAGGACCGCAACTCGATGCACCGCCTCAAAGCCGACGAGGCGTACCTCATCGGGGAGAAAGGTCACCCGGTGCGCGCGTACCTCAACGTGGCCGAGATTATTCGCGTCGCCAAGCAATCCGGCGCCGACGCGATCTACCCCGGATACGGCTTCCTTTCGGAGAATCCCGAACTTGCAGAGGCCGCAGCCGAAGCGGGAATCACCTTCATCGGCCCTCCGAAGAAGGTGCTCGAGATGGCGGGCAACAAGGTAACGGCGAAAGAGCACGCGATCGCCGCCGGCGTTCCTGTACTGAAGTCCACGCCCGCTTCCCGCGACATCGACGAGCTGCTCGCCGGCGCCGAAGCCATTGGCTTCCCCATCTTCGCTAAGGCCGTCGCCGGTGGTGGAGGACGCGGCATGCGTCGCGTGGCCACGATGGCGGACCTGCGCGGCTCGCTCGAAGAAGCGATGCGCGAGGCGGACAGCGCCTTCGGCGACCCGACCATGTTCCTCGAGCAGGCTGTTGTGCGCCCCCGGCACATTGAGGTGCAGATTCTGGCCGACACAACGGGCGAAACGGTCCACCTGTTCGAGCGCGATTGCTCCGTTCAACGGCGCCACCAGAAGGTGGTCGAGATCGCGCCGGCGCCGAACCTGGACGAAGACACCCGCCAGGCCATGTACCGCGACGCGATCGCGTTCGCGAAGTCCATCGGCTACGTCAACGCCGGCACAGTGGAATTCCTCCTCGACACCGCGGGGGAGCGCAAGGGCGAGCACGTCTTCATCGAGATGAACCCGCGTATCCAGGTAGAGCACACGGTGACCGAAGAGGTCACCGACGTCGACCTCGTGGTCTCGCAGATGCGCATTGCCGCCGGCCAGAGCCTCGCGGAGATGGGCCTCCAGCAGAAAGACCTCCGCCTTCGCGGCGCCGCCCTGCAGTGCCGGATCACGACGGAGGACCCCGCTGCCGGGTTCCGGCCCGACACCGGAAAGATCACCACCTACCGATCGCCTGGCGGAGCCGGCATCCGCCTCGACGGTGGAACCATCAACCCCGGTGCCCAGATCTCGCCCCACTTCGACTCGATGCTGGTGAAAATGACCTGCCGCGGCCGGGACTTCGCCGCCGCCGTCACCCGCGCCCGCCGCGGGCTCGCGGAGTTCCGCCTCCGTGGTGTCTCGACCAACATCCCGTTCCTGCAGGCAGTGCTCGACGACCCCGAGTTCATCGCTGGTGACCTCAGCACCTCCTTCATCGACGAGCGGCCGCAGCTGCTCAACGCCCGCCAGTCCAAGGACCGCGGCACAAAGGTGCTCAACTGGCTCGCCGACGTCACGGTGAATCAGCCGAACGGGTCTGGCGCTGGGCTCATCGACCCTGCGCGCAAACTCCCCAAGATCGACCTCGCGGCGCCCGCGCCGTCCGGGTCACGCCAGCGCCTGCTGGAGCTCGGACCGGTCGGATTCGCGTCGGCCCTGCGCGCGCAGACGTCGCTCGCGGTCACCGAGACAACGATGCGTGACGCTCACCAGTCGCTGCTGGCCACCCGGGTGCGCACCCGCGACCTGGTTGCGGTCGCACCGTACGTTGCCCGGATGACCCCCGAGCTGCTGTCCGTCGAGGCCTGGGGCGGAGCCACCTACGACGTGGCACTGCGGTTCCTCTCCGAGGATCCGTGGGAGCGTCTGGCGTCGCTGCGTGAAGCACTGCCGAACATCAACATCCAGATGCTGCTGCGTGGACGCAACACCGTGGGTTACACGCCTTACCCGACCGAGGTCACCGACGCGTTTGTGCGCGAGGCCGCCGCGACCGGTGTCGACATCTTCCGCATCTTCGATGCGCTCAACGATGTCTCGCAGATGCGCCCGGCGATCGAATCGGTCCTCAACACGGGCAGCACCATCGCCGAGGTCGCCGTCTGCTACACCGGTGACCTGCTGGACCCGTCCGAAAAGCTCTACACGCTCGACTACTACCTCCGTCTGGCCGACGATATCGTTGCCGCGGGCGCGCACGTGCTCGCGATCAAGGACATGGCCGGACTGCTGCGAGCGGAGGCGGCCGAACGTCTCGTGACCGCCCTTCGTGCGCGGTTCGACCTTCCCGTGCACGTGCACACGCACGATACGGCTGGCGGTCAGCTCGCGACCCTGCTCGCAGCGAGCCGTGCCGGCGCGGATGCGGTGGATGTCGCGAGCGCTCCCATGGCCGGAACCACGAGTCAGCCGTCCATCTCCGCCCTGGTCGCGGCCCTTGCCCACACCGAACGCGACACCGGTCTCTCGCTGGGAGCGGTGTCCGACCTCGAGCCGTACTGGGAGGCCGTGCGCCACGTCTACAAGCCGTTCGAATCGGGTCTGCCCGGGCCCACCGGGCGTGTGTACAAGCACGAGATTCCGGGTGGGCAGTTGTCCAACCTTCGCCAGCAGGCCATCTCCCTCGGGCTCGGGAACCAGTTCGAGAAGGTGGAAGACCTGTACGCCGCGGCCAACCGCATTCTTGGTCGTCCGCCTAAGGTGACCCCCTCGTCGAAAGTGGTGGGTGACCTTGCGCTCAGCCTCGCAGCAGCGGACGCCGATCCCGACGACTTCGAGCAGAATCCTGACAAGTACGACATTCCGGACTCCGTGATCGGCTTTATGGCGGGCGAGCTCGGGGACCTCCCCGGCGGCTGGCCGGAGCCGTTCCGGTCGAAGGTGCTCCAGGGCCGCCAGGTCAAGATTGGTGTGGAGCCGCTCACCGAAGCGCAGGAGGCCGGGCTCGCCGGCGACACGGCCACACGCCGCTCGACGCTGAACCGGTTGCTCTTCGCGGGCCCCACGGCGTCGTTCGAAGAAAACCGCGAGGTGTTCGGCGACCTCTCGGTGGTGGACACCAACGACTACCTTTACGGTCTGCGCCAGGGAACCGAGCACGAGATCGAGATCGAAAAGGGCGTCAGCCTGCTCGTCGGTCTCGAGGCCATCAGTGAGGTCGACGAGCAGGGCATGCGCACCGTGATGACGACGCTGAACGGGCAGCTTCGGCCCGTCTTCGTACGTGACCGGCGCATCTCGGTGAGCAGCACCGCTGCGGAGAAGGCCGATCCGAGCAAGTCTGGACACGTGGCCGCGCCATTTTCCGGCGTTGTCACGCTTCAGGTTGCCGAGGGCGCCACGGTGATCGCGGGACAGGCCGTCGCCTCTATCGAGGCCATGAAGATGGAGGCCGCGATCACCGCACCGGTGGGGGGAACGGTTAAACGACTCGCGATCCCAGCGACACAGCAGGTTGAAGGCGGCGATCTTATCGTCGTAATCGAGTAATCCACAGGGGACGCCCCCGAACCGGGGGCCTCGGGTAAGCTCGGTAGCCGACCCGACCGAAAGGTATCGCCGTTTTGGATAAAACACGAAAGCCAGAGGACAGCGCAGGACAACTCCTCGAGTCTGAGCCCACCGCGGCCGCAGACTCGCAGGCCGACGCAGCCGCCACGACCGTCGCCCTCCCCGCCGCCGGGGATGACGCGGTCGTCGGCAGCGCCGAAAATAGCAACCTTGGTGACGGCACGGTCGTCGCCGATGCTGACGAAGCCGCCAACGAAGGCGTCGACGGCAGCAAAGCCGTCGTCGGCAGCGAAAGTGTCGTCGATAGCGAAGACGTCGCGATCGACGACGATGACGTGGAGAGCCCGACGGTCACTGTTGACCTGCCCGCTCCCGTTCGCGAAGTACCCGACGAGGAGGCGGCCGTCTCCATCGACGAGGTAACCATCGATCCCGGTTTTGTCCAGCGCGCTCCCGCGACCATGTCGATCACCGTTGTTCCGGTGCTGGTGCCGGTGCCAGCCGTGGAGGAACCCGAGGTTCGCGTTATCCCCGACCTTCCCGCGAGCGAACACGCGTTCACCCGACGAGACCGGCTCAGTGGTCAGATCTCCGATGTACCGGAGTCTGCCGCGATGCTGACGGCCGAGCGCCTGCTCGAGCCGAAGGGGCGCAGGCGTCCCGCGCCGCAGGGCGTCTGGCCACGAATCGTCTACGGCGCTAGCTTCCGCACCATCAACATCGGCGATTCCGCGAAGTACCGCGCCCGCAAACTGGTCGACCTCCGTATCCAGCGAGAATTCGATGGCGGTGCGCGCTTTGTGCCCATCCTCACTCGCAAGGGGGGTGTGGGCAAAACGACCGTCACGACCCTGCTCGGAATGGCTCTTGCCGACGCCCGTGATGACCGGATCATCGCAATTGACGCGAACCCCGACCGCGGTACGCTCGCGGAACGGGTCAACAAACAGACGCGATCCACCGTGCGCGACGTTGTCACCCGTGCGGCGTCAGTGGTGGGGTTCACCGACTTCACGACACTCGTCTCCCGCGATGAGACCCGGCTCGACGTGCTGGCTTCAGACACCGACCCGATGCTCTCCGAGGCCTTCGACGAGGACGACTACAACGTCGTTGCCGATCTTGCCGGGCGCTTCTACTCCATCGTCCTCACCGACTGCGGCACGGGAATCGTGCACTCGGTCATGCGCGCAACCCTGCAGCGCGCAGACTCGGTTGTCATCGTCTCCGGCGGCAGCGTGGACGAAGCACGCCTGGCCTCCGAGACGCTCACCTGGCTCGAGGCGAACGGGTACGGCGACCTCGTGCGCAACGCCGTCGTCGCGTTGAATACGGCGACGCAGGGAACCAACCTCATCAAGCTCGAGGAGATCGAGGCGCACTTCCGGTCGCGCGTGCGGGAAATCGTTCGGATTCCGTACGACCCCCAGCTCGCTGCGGGTTCGGTGGTCAGCTACAAGGATCTCAAACAGCTCACCAAGGATGCATCCCGCGAACTCGCCGCCCTCGTCGTCGAGGGCTTGCCCGTGCGCCGCGGAGCCTAGGAGCGAAGCGCGGAGACCGCTGCCGCGACGAAATAGACTTGCACCGCCCGCGATCCCGTGCGGGTAGACGCCCGCGAGAAGGTACTGGACTCACACGCATGACCGAACGACAGATCAGACTATTCGGCGACCCGGTGCTGCGCTCGGCCTGCGACCCGGTGAAGCCCGGGGACCAGCGGGTGGCTGGGCTTGTGCAGGACCTGCTCGATACCGTCGAGGTTCCCGGCCGCGCTGGCGTGGCCGCGAACCAGATCGGTGTGGGGATCCGCGCGTTCAGCTACAACGTGGACGGTGAGGTGGGTTATATCCTCAACCCGGTGTTGGTCGAGACGAGCGGCGAAGCGGAGCTGGTGGATGAAGGGTGCCTGTCGGTTCCCGGGTTCTTCTTTCCGCGCCTGAGGCACCCCTACGCGCGTGTTGAGGGAATCGACCTCGACGGCAAACCGGTCACCCTTGAGGGGCACGGGGTGATGGCCCAGGCGCTTCAGCACGAGACGGATCACCTCGACGGCCACCTCTATATCGAAGGTCTCGACCCCGAGGTGAAACGCGAGGCGATGCGCCTCATCCGCCAGGCGGACTGGTACTAAAACCCGTTAGCTTCTGCGGCTCACATCACGAGCGATTGGCCGCGGGTCTCCGGCGAGGCCGAGTACAACGCGGCGATCTCAGTGGCGAAATCGGACATGATGACGTCGCGCTTGATGCTGAGCTTCGGTGTGAGGTGGCCGCTCGCCTCGGTGAACTCGGTGGCAAGGAGCTGGAACTTGCGGATCGACTCCGCGCGCGACACGGTCGCGTTCGCCGCGTCGATTGCTCCCTGGATCTCCGCCACCACGAGCGGATTTTTCACAGCGTCGGCGAGGCTCTGGTCCGCGGGCTCACCGTGGTTATGCAGCCACACCGGCAGCATTTCCGTGTCGAGCGTGATCAAGGCGGAAATGAACGGCTTCTGGTCGCCGACAACGACGACCTGGCCGACGATCGAGTTGGCGCGGATGGGATCTTCCAGCGCAGCGGGCGCGACGTTTTTACCGCCGGCGGTCACGATCAGTTCCTTCTTACGACCGGTGATGGTGAGGTATCCCTCCTCATCGATTTCTCCGATGTCGCCGGTGCGGAACCATTCGCCGTCGAAGGTCTCCGCGGTGGCGGCGGGGTTGTTCCAGTACCCATTGAAGATGTTGATGCCCTTCGCCTGGATTTCGCCGTCGTCAGCGATGCGCACGGAGACACCCGGAAGTGGCGGCCCGACCTTGCCGATCTTGAAGTGCGAGGGAAGGTTCACGGAGATGGGTGCGGTCGTCTCGGTGAGACCGTATCCCTCCAGGATGGTGAGTCCGAGGCTGCGGTAGAAGTGTCCCAGCCGCAGGCCGAGAGGAGCCGAACCCGACACCGCGTACTGCACCCGGCCCCCGAGGGCCGCGCGGATCTTGCTCAGTACCAGGCGGTCGAAGATGGCGAACTGGATCTTCAGCCCCAAGGGTACGGATCCGGCGTCGAGCGCCTTCGAGTGCTGCACCGCGACATCCGCTGCACGCTGGAAGATTTTGCCCTTCCCGCCGGAGAACGCCTTCTGCTCGGACGAGTTGTACACCTTCTCGAACACGCGGGGGACAGCGAGCAGAAACGTGGGCTTGAAGCTGCCCATCGAGGGCAGCAGCTGGCGGGTGTCCGCCTGATGGCCGACCTTCACCCCGGCGTGAATGCAGAGCACGGAGATGAACCGCGCAAACACGTGGGCGGTGGTGATGAACAGGAGCGTGCTCGCGCCCGGATGCACCACCTCGGAGATCTTCAGCGCGGCATTGCGGGTGAGCTCGACGAAGTTGGAATGGGTGAGCACACAGCCCTTCGGGCGCCCGGTCGAGCCGGAGGTGTAGATGAGGGTAGCGATATCTGCACCGTGAGCGAGGCGACGGCGACGCTCGATCTCTTCGTCAGGAACGTCGTGGCCGGCCGCAACCAGTTTCTCCAGCGCCCCGACATCCAACTTCCACACGGTGCGCACCAGCGGGGCATCCGCATGGATCTCATCAAATCGCGCAAAGTGGTCGGCCGTCTCGGTGATCACGGCGACAGCGCCGGAGTCCTCGAGATTCCAGCGAACCTGGCTGGGGGACGCGGTTTCATAGACGGGGACGAGCACGGCGCCGGCAAACCAGACGGCGAAGTCGATGAGTGTCCACTCGAACCGTGTCTTGCACATGAGGGCTATCTTGTCGCCCGGCTCGATCCCGGCGGCGACGAAGCCTTTGGCGAGTGCGCGAACCCGTTCGAGGAAGTCCGACGCGGAAATGTCTGACCATCCGCCGTCGGCGGTGGGAAGGGCAAAGAGGGCAAGATCTGGTGTTGCGGACACCCGGTCGATCAGCAGATCCGTGGCGTTAGCCTGCGGATCAGGTTGTGCGAGCGCGGGCGTGTCGATTTGCTTCACGGTAACTCCTTCGGCACCGGGGGACATTGGCATCAGTCTAGTGCGCGGCCGTCACAGCGGCGGAAAGACGGGCCAAAAGGCGCACCCACGGTCATTCCGTAACTGGATAAGCTGAGTGCAAATGCATGCCATCGGAATAGACATCGGCGGAACCAAGATCGCGGGAGCGTTGGTATCCGATCAGGGAGAGATCCTCCGCGAGCATCGCTCGCCCACACCGGCGGGGGACCCCGGGGCGATCGTCGACGTTGTGGTCGAGATGATCGAAAAGCTGTCGGTCGGTGAACAGGTCGTCGCGGCGGGAGTCGCAGCCGCCGGGTTCATTGATGCTGCCCAGTCGACCGTGTACTACGCGCCGAATATCAACTGGCGCAACGAGCCCTTCCAGGAGCGCCTGTCCAACCGGCTGAATCTGGAGATTACGATCGACAACGACGCGAACGCCGCCGGGTGGGCGGAGTTCCGGTTTGGCGCCGGCCGCCTGGTGAGTGACATGACCATGCTGACCGTCGGCACGGGGGTCGGCGGCGCCATCGTCAGTCGCGACCACCTCTTCCGTGGCGGATTCGGTGCGGGCGCCGAGATTGGTCACATGCGCGTTGTCCCGAATGGGTTGCCCTGCGGCTGTGGCGCACGGGGATGTATCGAACAATACGGCTCGGGCCGCGCCCTGTTGCGCATGGCAAACGAGATCGCGGATGTACGCGGCATCGGAAACGCACTGGCAGATCTGCGCGCCGAAAAAGGCGCACTCACCGGGGAGATGGTGGGGCAGATGATCGTCGCCGGGGATGCGGGGGCGCTGCACGCGCTTCGGGAACTCGGCGGCTGGCTCGGGCAAGCCTGCGCCAGCCTCGGCGCGATCCTCGACCCGCAGGTGTTCGTGTTCGGCGGGGGAGTCGCTGCCGCCGGTGATCTGCTGCTCGACCCCATCCGTGAGGCGTACCTCGCTCACCTGCCCGCCCGCGGCTATCACCCCGAACCCGAGTTCGTCACTGCCGAGCTCGTGAACGACGCGGGAGTAGTCGGTGCAGCCGATCTCGCTCGGCTTCACGCCGAAACGCCGCGCCTCGGCGCCTCTCGCTCCGAGGTCCGTTAGAGTAAGTCGGTCGCCGGGAGGTCGAGATGTTGTACTGGTTTGCCAAGAACCTCATTGCTGGGCCCCTTCTGCTGACGGTGTTCCGGCCCTGGGTTGTGGGACGCGAGAACATCCCCAAGACCGGCCCGGTCATCTTTGCGGGCAATCACCTCTCGTTCATTGACTCCGTGTTTCTTCCTCTCGTGCTCGATCGCCGGATCTCCTTCCTCGCCAAGAGCGACTACTTCGTCGGCAAAGGCATCAAGGGCTGGCTGACGAAGCTGTTCTTCACGGGTACCGGCATGCTGCCGATCGATCGCTCGGGCGGCAAGGCCTCCGAAGCCTCGCTCAACACCGGGCTCGGGGTTCTCGCCCGCGGTGAGCAGCTCGGCATCTATCCGGAGGGTACCCGCAGCCCCGACGGTCGCATGTATCGTGGCCGCACCGGGGTGGCACGCATGATCCTCGAATCCGGAGCCACCGTCATTCCCGTCGCGATGGTCGACACCGAGAAAGTTATGCCCGTGGGCGTGCGCATCCCCAAGGTGCGCCGCATCGGCATCATCTTCGGGGATCCCCTCGACTTCTCGCGGTTCGAAGGTCTCGAGAGTGACAGGTTCGTACTGCGCTCCATCACCGACGAGATCATGTACGAGCTGAACCGCCTGAGCGGCCAGGAGTATGTGGATGCGTATGCGTCGTCGGTGAAGGAGAAGGCCGCGGTCAAAGCTCCAGCGGCGAAGTCCACGTCGACGAAGGACAAGGTCCCTTCCACTCGCTGAGTGCCGCCAGAGGCGGTTCGTTCACCAGAGGCGGTTCGTCCACTTCCTGCGACGGATGTTCGTGCTCCGGTAGGCTCCTTCGGTGGGGCTCCCGCCCCGATTTACCCGATCCACCCCGTCCACTCCCATGTAAGGAATACCCGTGGTAGACCCGTCCGAACCCTTTGTTGCCGCTGATCCTCAGGTGATCGCCGGACTGGACTATTGGCGGACTCTTCCCGTGAAGCAGCAGCCGCAGTGGCCTGATGCAGACGCGGTGGGCGCGGCGAGTGCCGAGATTGCGACCCTTCCTCCGCTGGTGTTCGCAGGCGAGGTGGATATGCTGCGTGATCGCCTGGCGAAGGCCGCCCGCGGCGAGGCCTTCTTGCTCCAGGGCGGAGACTGCGCCGAGACGTTTGCGGGCGCTACCGCCGAGCAGATCCGCAACCGCGTCAAAACGATACTCCAGATGGCCGTGGTGCTGACCTACGGTGCATCCATGCCGGTCATCAAGATGGGACGGATGGCTGGTCAATTTGCCAAGCCTCGCTCCAATGACATGGAGACCCGGGGCGGAGTGACCCTTCCCGCCTACCGTGGCGACATCGTCAACGGCTACGACTTCACCCCGGAGTCCCGCACCGCTGACCCGCGACGTCTTGTGCAGGGGTACCACACTGCCGTTGCGACCCTGAACCTGGTGCGCGCGTTCACCCAGGGCGGGTTCGCCGACCTTCGCCAGGTGCACAGCTGGAACAAGGGATTCGCTGCGAACCCCGCGAACCATGAGTACGAAAAGATGGCGGGCGAGATCGACAAGGCGATCAAGTTCATGGAGGCGGCGGGCGCCGACTTCGACGAACTCAAGCGTGTGGAGTTCTACGCCAGCCACGAGGGTCTGCTGATGGACTACGAGCGCCCGATGACTCGCATCGACTCGCGCACCGGAACCCCCTACAACACCTCCGCCCACTTCCTGTGGGTGGGGGAGCGCACGCGCGATCTCGATGGCGCGCACATCGACTACTTCAGCCGCCTCCGCAACCCGATCGGCGTCAAGCTGGGACCGGGAACTTCTGCAGACGATATGGAGCGACTGATCGACAAACTCGATCCGGATCGCGAGCCCGGCCGACTGACCTTCATCACCCGGATGGGCGCAGGCAAGGTGCGGGATGCTCTTCCCCCGCTGCTGGAAGCGATCAAGGGAATGGATGCAACGCCGCTGTGGGTTTCGGATCCGATGCACGGCAACGGACTCACCACCGCGACGGGCTACAAGACGCGCCGCTTTGACGATGTCGTGCACGAGGTAAAGGGGTTCTTCGAGTCTCACCGTGCGGCGGGCACCCACCCGGGCGGCATCCACATCGAACTCACCGGCGACGACGTCACCGAATGCCTGGGTGGCTCCGAGCACATCGATGAGGCGACCCTCGCTACTCGCTACGAGTCGCTGTGCGACCCTCGCCTGAACCACATGCAGTCGCTGGAGCTCGCGTTTCTCGTCGCGGAAGAGTTGAGCGTCGGCTCGTAGTCGCCCCTGGCGCACATACAGCGAACGCCGTTCGAGACCGATGGTTTCGAACGGCGTTCGCGTTTGAACTGGTTCGTGCGCTGGCGTAAGCGCTGGCGAGTTCGCGTCTTGCTTGTGGAGTCCGCTTAGCCGAAGAGTTGCAGGAACAGGTTGACGGTTGTTCCCCGCGCAACCGATGTGCCCGGCTCCGGATTCGTGCCGGTCACGGTGGCGTCCGAGAAGAGCGAGAACATCGGGTTATAGCTGGCGTTGAGTCCGAGCTCCTCGAGGATTGCTATGGCGTCATCACGGGTTTCGTCCTGCAGAACGGGGATGACTACCGGCGCCGGCCCGCGGGAAAGCGTGAGCAGCACGGTGTCGTTCTGCCGCACGATTCCGTTGGCGTTGCCGGAGGTGTCGATCGCGATGACGTTGCCCTCGGCGACCTCTTCGTCATACTGCTCGGCTCCTGTTTCGGTGAGGAGACCGACTTCGGACAGTGCTGCGGTCGCAGCATCCACCGACAGGTCATATACCTCGGGAAGGGCGCCAGCTGAGACGATCAGGCGGATGGGGCGTTGGTCGCTGTAGAGGGTTTCCGCAGCGAGCTCGTTGCCGGCTTCATCCAGCGCGGCGATGACGATGCCCGCGGGGATGTCGCCATCGAACTGTCGAATAGCCGCTTCTGCGGAGACCGTGAAGCGGTTGTTCACGATCGCCTGTACCGCCGCCTCCTCGCTGAGACCCGCGAGTGTCGGTGCGGGCAGTTGCTCCGGGCCGATCGACAACAGCAGTGTCACGCTTCCGCCCTTGTCGGCGACCGACCCGGTGGCGGGGTCCGTCGCGACAACCAGATCGTTCACGATGGTGGGGTGGTGCACCTGGCCGGGGGCGGGGTTGACCGCGAAACCCTCGTCGATCAGTCGGGCGGACGCGTCATCGAACGAGAGTTGCGACACGTCGGGGACGGTGAGTTGCGATCCGGGTCCGGATCCGAAATACCACCCCGTACCGCCGGCGAGCCCCGCGAGGAGCAGCACGAGCACGAAAAGCCACCAGCCTCGGCCACGGCGTTTTTTGGCTACGGTCGCAAGCTCGTTGGTCTTGGGAGAATCCGCTGCCGGCGACGGCGCCGGTGCAGGGGGAGCGGCCGGGTTCAGTACCACCGTCGCGCTGTTGGAGGGCGGCGCAGCTCCCATCGCCGTGGGCAGCACCATTGTGCGCTGGACGGTTGGCGCGCCCGTGGGCAGGGCAGTTGCCAGGAGGGACTGGGTCTCCATCAACTGGTCGAGCATTACCCGTGCGTCTTTGGGCCGCTCCTCAGGATTGCGGGCGGTCGCCCAGAGCACGAGTTCGTCGAGTTCGGCGGGAACCCGGGAGTTCTTTGTGCTTGGCGTGGGCACGGAGTCGTTCGCGTGCTGGTACGCAATTTGCATCGGCTGCTCGCCCTTGTACGGCTGCTCGCCCGTAAGCATCTCGTACATCATGATGCCCACGGCGTAAATGTCACTGCGCGCATCCGCGATCCCGCGCGTCACCAGCTCGGGAGAGAGGTAGGCAATGGTGCCGAGGAGTGCGGCGCCCGTCGCGGTGTTGGCCGAGACGGCTCGCGCGAGTCCGAAGTCGCCGATCTTGATTCGCCCGTCATCCGCGAGCATCACGTTTTCGGGCTTGAGGTCGCGGTGCACGATCCCCGCCTTATGGGCGGCGGACAGGCCCGAGAGCACGGCTTCGAGCACATCAAGCGTCTGCTCTGTGGTGAGCCGCCCATGTTCGCGAAGCAAATCGCGCAAATTGATTCCCGGCAGGTACTCCATGACGAGGTAGGCCATGTCGCTGTCTTGCCCCTGGTCGAACACATTCACAACGTTGGGATGCGCCAGACGCGCCGCCGATCGCGCCTCCTGAATGAAACGCTCCTTGAAGGCACTGTCTTCGGCGAGGTGGTCATGCATGATCTTGATCGCGACGCGTCGTTCCAGTCGCAGGTCAGTCGCCAGATACACGGTGGCCATGCCGCCTCGCGCAATGCGCGATCGAACCTGGTAGCGGCCGTCAATCAGACGGCCGACCATCGGGTCGGTGCTATTCGCATTCACCGTTTGATTCTAGTTTCGACGCGGGCACTCAACTGTCGGAACACGACGTGAACAGCCGCTACTTCAGAGCTGCGAGCCAGGCGCGGGCCGAGGTCTCCCACTTTGCATAGGCGTTCGGGTACGCGGAGATCTGCACCTTCTGCGCCGCGTCGGTGACGCTCATGGATTCCCAGCCTCCGATGTTGAGCAATCCGAGCGTGATACCCACGTTGGGGTTGTCCCGGCCACCGTAGAAAAGCTTGGACGAATACTCGGGCGACAGCAGTTGCTCGCGGGTTCCCCAACCAGTACTCGGCCGCTGCTGGAACAGGCCCACGGAGTCGCGGTCACCGTGGTCGACGTTGCGCAGGCTGGACTCCTGCATCGCGGCGGCGAGAGCGATGACGATGCCATAGTCCGGGACGCCGAGCTGCTGGCCAACACGCACGATCGTGGTCGCGTTCGCCGCCATTTCAGGGCTCAACGGGGTGACCGTGGTGGCCGTGGCCTCGGTGACGACGACGGCGGCGGCCGTGGTCGACACCACAGCGGGCGCGTTTCGGGCGATCTTCAGGGTCTGCCCGCCGAAGATAAGGCTCGACATTGACAGGTTGTTCGCGCTGAGGAGCGAAGAAACGCTGACGCCAAACTTGGTTGCGATGCCGCCGAGTGTGTCGCCCGACCTGATGGTGTACTCCTCGGTCACCGTGGTGCTCGCGATCGGCGAGACCATGGCGACAGTCTCGAAAACCTCCGCGGTTCCCGAGCGGGGGATCGTCAGGGTGCGTCCGGGGAAGATCACGCTTGACCAGCCCAGCCCGTTCGCCGAAAGAATTGCCTGCACCGAAACACCAAAATTACTGGCGATCGAACTTACGGTGTCGCCGGTACCAATTGTGTAACGCTCCGTAGACGACGACGCTGACGGCGCGGCGACCGGCGCGACCGAGGTCACGGCGTTGGTGAGCTTCAAAATCTGGCCAGGGAAAATCACTGACTTCCAGCCAAGGCCGTTCAGGGCGAGCACAGACGCCGTGGAAAGACCAAAGCGGCCAGCGATGCTGCTTACGGTGTCCCCACCCTGCACGCGATAGGTACTCGGCGCCGCCTCAGCGACCGCGAGTTCGGCGGCGGGAGCAGAAGTCGTTGGTCGTGCCGGGCTCGCGGCCGCGTTGGCGCTGGCAAGCGCGGCGCTCAGCGCCCGCTTCGACGGTTTGGAGGCTTGGGTTGTTCCGTGGTCAGCCGTCTCCAGCTTCGGGTCGGGGGTGCGCTTAGCGCTGGAGTCCGTGATCGGACCGGTGAAACCCAGACCGGCCACCGCCAGAGACCCGGCAAGAACGATCGGAACCGTCGACAACATGCTGCGAGAAATCTTCGAACGCTCCCGCGGCGCCGCCCCATCGGAGTCGTCACGCAACCGTCTTGGCTTCAGCCCCGCGAGGGGCGAAGGAAGTGGCTGGGCGTTGCGTTCCGAAATTTCTGTCATCAAGTTCCCCGTCGTTGCTTCCGGCCCCGAGCACAGATATGCCATCCTCGCAGCGGCGTTGGTCAAAACTGACACAGATAGTCAGCAGAGTCAATCAGCGGGGCCGGTGTGACAGGAGTTAACTCGATGGAAACACGGAGCGAATGCGGTGATTACGGCCGGTACGTGGAAGGATTAACCTGTGTCTGACTTTCCCGATGTGCGCTGGCTTACTATTCCCGACCTCACAGAAATCCTTGGTCTCAAGGTCAGTCAGGTGCGTCGCCTGATTGAAGACCGGGCCTTGCTCGCCTACCGCCTCGACGGTGTGTGGAAAGTGCCCGCGGATTTCCTCGATGGCGCTGAGCCGCTCGGCGAGTTGCGCGGCACCCTCGTTGTACTGGGCGACAGTGGTTTCACCGACGCCGAGGCAATGCACTGGTTGCTCGAACCGGATGACAGCCTCGGCGTCAGCCCGATCGCCGCCCTCCACCAGGGCCGCAAGGCCGAGGTGCGCCGCGTGGCCCAGGCGCTCGGCTAACGGGTAGCCGTTCCCCGCACCTACTTACCCGCCTCGCCCTGAGCTACGCCTGGCGCTGGGTGACGGTGTCGGTGAGCTTGAACAGCTGGGCTCGCGCGGACGCCGTGATGTCGGCGGTCTCCAGTGCCGTGCGAGCCAACGCAACGTTGTGGTCGATGATGCGCTCGACGTGTTCGATGGCGCCCGACTCCCGCACGGCATCCTGCAGCAGCACGATTTGCTGCCGGTCCAGGGAACTGTCACCCAGCAGATCGTCCAGGAGGTTGCGGACGTTGCTGGGGAGCTTGGTGCGGGCGAGCGCGATGAGCACGGTGCGCTTGCCCTCGCGCAGGTCGTCGCCCGCAGGTTTTCCCGTCACCTCGGGATCGCCAAACACTCCGAGTAGGTCGTCGCGCAGCTGGTACGCGATTCCTAGCGGCAGTCCGAACGCGCGCAGGGACTCCACCTGATCGGCACTGGCGCCGCCCAGGTGCGCCCCGATCGCCAGCGGAGCTTCGACGCTGTATTTCGCCGACTTGTAGACAATCACACGGTGGGAACGCGGGAGCTGCTCGACCTCAGGATGAGAGCGCCAGGACTTCTCTTCGAGGATGTCCAGGTACTGGCCCACGGTGACCTGAGTGCGCATGGTGTTGAACTCCAGCCGCGCGGCCACGGCCGATTGCCGGCTCGCGAGGCGAGCGAGACCCTCGCCCAACATCTCGTCGCTCCAGCCGAGAAGTAAGTCACCGAGGAGGAGTCCTGCGGACTGCCCGAAATCAGCGGCGCTGCCCAACCACGAGCCCTCGGCGTGAAGCGCTTCGAACCGTTTATGCGCCGCCGGGGCTCCCCGACGTGTGTCGGACTTATCCATGATGTCGTCGTGGACCAGCGCGGCGGCGTGAAACAGCTCGAGCGCCGCCGCCGCGGTGACCACGGCGGGCAGGTCCACCGGCGCATCGTCAGCGACGAGCGGATCGAATTCTCCCCGGCCGGCGCCGACGGCTTGCCAGCCCCAGTAACAGAACAGAGCGCGAAACCGCTTCCCTCCCCTCACTAGATCTGCCGAGTAATCGAGGAACGTCTCGAGCTCGGGCGCTATCGATGTCACCAGCGTCGTTCGTTCTGAAAAGAACTCATCAACGCGGGCTTGGACTAAGTCAACTAACCGGGTACTCACAGGCACGCTCCTAGCCTAGCCACGCGCGTGGGCATACAATTGAGATCCACAACGCGTCAATCCCGAACCTGAGGGGAACAGGATGCCACTTTCCGAACAGGAGCAGCGCCTCCTGGAAGAGATGGAGCGCAGTCTCTATCACAACGATGCCGACTTCGTCGCCACGGTCGCGCCCCGGCGCGGCAAACCCAACTACACGGTCTTGGTCGTGGGCATCCTTGTTGGTGTTCTCGGAATTGCCGCACTCGTCGCGGGCGTGGTCATCCACCAGCCCCTCGTCGGAATTCTCGGCTTTGCGGTGATGTTCGCCGGAGTGCTTATCGCTGTGGCGCCGCCCAAGAATTCGGCACCATCCCGTCCGACCCCAGGCGCCAGTCGCCCGACCGGAAGCGCGAGAGGCACCTCCTTCATGCAGAACATGAATGACCGCTGGGACAAGCGCCAGGACAATCGGGATCAATAACTTCCTCCACCGGTAGCGCCCGGGCCATCGAGCAATAACGGCTACGCGCTCCATTCAGCACCACTTTCCACTAGAAAATGGGTCGACCTCAGGGTCGGCCCTTTTTTTGTGTCCAAAATGGGCTCGATTTGAGGGAACAAGCTCCATTTTCCTCCACCTGGCGTTTCCCTGTAAATACGGGCAAGTTTCCGCCTCGCCACGCCCGCAATCGGCCATTTTCGTTGATTGGTGGAGCGAAATGGAGTAAAGTGGGGGTAACCCAAGTCTGGCCGGAGAGAGGGGGAATACGCGTGTTTCTAGGCACCTATGCCCCCAAGCTCGACGAAAAGGGCCGCCTCATCCTTCCGGCCAAGTTTTGGGATGACCTGTCGTCGGGAGTGGTGATCACCCGCGGGCAAGAACGTTGCCTGTATGTCTTCAGCACTCAGGAGTTCGAGAGCCTGCACGAGAAGATTCGACAGGCTCCGGTCACCAGTAAGCAGGCGCGGGACTTCCTGCGCCTGTTCCTTTCTGGTGCCAATCAGGAGCAACCCGACAAACAACGACGTGTGACGATCCCGGCCAACCTGCGCGAATACGCGGGGCTCGGGCGCGATCTCACCGTGATCGGTGCGGGCAGCCGCGCCGAGATCTGGGACACCGACGCCTGGAACACCTACTACAACGAGACAGAGTCCGAGTTCGCCAACACCACCGAGGAGGTGATCCCGGGGCTCTTTTAGCGCCTAGGCGCTGACTCCCAGCCGTTCTCTCGACCTGACATCACTTCCCCGGTGCCAGGAAAGGAATGGATGGGGATCAGCGTTTAGGGGTAGCCCCGACTGTCATGGTCGATACCTCATCGCTCCACACGCCGGTCTTTCTTGAGAGGACGATCGAGTTGCTGGCGCCCGCCATCTCTCACCCGGGCGCGGTCGTCGTTGATGCGACCCTCGGCATGGGTGGTCATGCGGAGGCTCTGCTCACCCGGTTTCCCGGGATCACGCTCGTCGGGCTCGACCGCGACACGGAGGCGTTGCGCCTGGCCGGCGAACGGCTCGCTCCGTTCGGTGATCGTGTGCGTCTCGTGCACACCGTGTACGACCAGATTCAGCAGGCACTCAAGTCCCTGGCAATCACCACGGTCTCGGGCATCCTGTTCGACCTTGGGGTCTCGTCCCTTCAGCTTGATCGCGTCGAGCGCGGGTTCTCCTACTCCAAAGACGCTCCGCTGGACATGCGGATGGATGCTACGTCGCCGCTTACCGCGGAGGTCATCCTCGCTGAATACTCCGAATCAGAGCTGCGCCGCATCTTTTACGAGTTCGGTGAAGAAAAGCTGTCTCCCCGGTACGCCCGGAAGATCGTCCAGGCGAGAGAAACCGAGCGCTTCACCCGCTCTGCGCAGCTTGTCGACCTCATCATCGCGGCAACCCCCGCAGCAGTGCAGCGGTCGGGGCATCCCGCCAAACGCGTCTTCCAGGCGCTGCGCATCGAGGTCAACCAGGAGCTTTCGGTACTGAGCCGCGCCATCCCCGCCGCACTGGACTCGCTGGAGGTGGGTGGGCGGATGGTGGTGCTGTCCTACCAGTCCCTCGAAGACCGCATTGTGAAGCGGGTTCTCGCGCCCCGGTCGACGTCGACCGCGCCGGCGGGGCTCCCCGTTGAACTGCCAGAACATCGTCCCGAATTCCGACTACTCGTTCGCGGGGCCGAGCAGGCCTCCGAGGACGAACGAATTGCCAACCCCCGAGCGACACCCGTTCGACTCCGCGCCGTCGAACGATTGAGGACAACCGAATGACCACGAACCTGGCCTTCTCCCTCCCGGCCTCCTCACCACGCTCCGTCGGTGAGCAGGAAAACCCCCGACGCATCGAGATCGTCACCTCTCGTGCCCAGCGGCGCGCGCGGCCGAAGCTGGCCTACGCTCTTGTCGCGATCGGGGGACTGACGATGATCTTCCTGGCGCAGCTGCTGCTCAGCATCGCGCTGTCCAATGGTGCGTACCAGATCTCCAGCCTCCTCATCGAACAGCGGGACCTCGGCCGGGTTGAGGGATCGCTCAACGAGCAGCTCGAATTGGTCGGCTCGACCCAGAACCTCGCGGCCAACGCGCAGAACCTCGGGATGGTTGGGACGAGCGCACCCGCATTCCTTCGCCTGTCCGATGGGGCCGTGATCGGCGCCGCCGTGGCGGCTGAGTCGGCCACCACACCCTCGGGAAGCATCGCGAACTCCCTACTGGCCGAAGTCGCGCTCGTTGAGAACTCCGCCATCAGCACTGAGCAGGCTCCCGCCGCCACCGCTGACGGGGCACTTGACACCGCCGCGCTTCCGAATTCCACCGAGACCGATACCGGAACGGGCGCGCCAGAAGGATCAGTTAGCTCCGGGTTGACTGAACAGGGCGCGTCCGCCACGCCCGGGGCAGAGCCGTCTGTAGCCTCGTCGCCGGGGGCATTGCCCTCACCCGTGACGCACTAGGGCTGAAGGAGTCGGGCGTGAACAATCCTCGGAGCACGCGCCGCCGTATGGCGCTCACCATCATCGCCGTGTTGGCCGTGGTGGCGGTATTCACGGTTCGGCTGATCGATATTCAAGTGGTGCGCGCGAGCGAGCTCAGCGCAGCGGCAGTATCGAACCGATCGATTCCCGTCACCACGTATGGAACACGCGGCGAGATCGTAGACACCAATGGCGTCGTCCTCGCCGACAGCGTCGACCGCTTCGACATCACCGTTTCGCCCATGGACGTTGGAGACTTCGACCGCGCAACGGACGATGGCAGCGTCGAGGTCACGGTCGCGGAGGCCCTCGCAGAAATCGGGGCGCTCACCGGCCAGTCGGTCGACGAGCTGATGGCACCGATCAGCGCGGATCCTGAGGCGAACTTCGCCTATCTGACCCGGGCGGTCAAGCTCGATGTCTTCACTGACGTGCGCGAGCTGGGCATCCCGTGGGTCTCCAACGAACTACGCCAGAGTCGCACGTATCCCAACGGAGCCATCGGGGGCAACCTCGTCGGATTCATCGGAACCGACGGCCCCCAGGCGGGTATCGAGACCACCGAAAACGAGTGCCTGGCCAGCACGAACGGAACCTCTACCTACGAGCGCGGCGCAGACGGCGTGCGTATCCCGGGAAGTACCGTGACCACGACCGAGCCCAAAGATGGTGGAAAAGTGACGCTGACCATCGACCGCGACCTGCAGTGGTTCGCCCAGGAGGCCCTGGGTAAGCAGGCGGTCGCCGTGGGCGCCGACTGGGCCACCGCCGTGGTCGTGCGGATCGCCGATGGCCATCTGATGGCCGTCGCTGACTGGCCGTCGGTGGACCCCAACGATGTTAATTCAGCGGATGTCGGCTCGCTTGGCTCTCTCGCCTTCAGCACACCCTACGAGCCGGGATCCACCTTCAAACCGATGACCGTGGCGTCATTGCTTGACGCGGGGACTATCAGCGTCGGCACCAAACTCACGGTTCCTGCAGCGTACAAGGTCAACGGCGGACAGATCACGGACTCGTTCTCCCACGGCGACCTGAACCTGACGGCGGCCGGTGTCATTATGAATTCCTCGAACATCGGCATCTCCCTGCTGTCGGAGACCCTGGACAAGCAGTCCAGGCACGACTACATGACTAAATTTGGCATCGGCAGCGAAACCGGCATCGGCTTCCTCGGTGAATCCGCCGGCACGCTCAGAGACGCCGCCGACTGGGACCCGATCACCGACAAGACGGTGCAGTTCGGCCAGGGCGTCACGGCCACCTCCGTGCAGGTCGCGAGCCTGTACCAGACAATCGGCAACGGGGGAGTGAAGGTTCCGCTCACGCTGGTGGAGAACTGCACCAACGCAGACGGTACGGTCACGGACACCGCGAGCACCGAGGGAACCCAGGTTGTCAGCGAGAGCGCGGCCGACGACACCATCTCGATGATGGAAACGGTCGTCACCGACGGCTGGCTTTCCAACGTTCTGACGATCCCCGGATACCGGGTCGCCGCGAAGACCGGCACCGCCGAGGTGGCCGCAAATGACGGCAGCGGGTACACCAGCGATCGGATAGTGTCAGTTGCCGGCCTTGCCCCCGCCGACGACCCGCAGTATGCGGTTGTGGTCACCCTCGGTAAGCCCGATACGATAAAGACGTCGGGTGCCGCAGCACCGACCTTCACTGAAATTATGACGCAGGTGCTCAAGAAGTACCGCGTTGTTCCGTCCGGCACCCCAGCGCCTTCCATCCCGTTGACCTGGTGAGTGACGTCGTAAGAAATGAGAAACACGTGACCGCTCGGATACCCCCGGTCCTTCGCCCGGAACATCCATCGGCCCGATCCCTTGCCGGACTCGTCAGCGAGTTCGGTCTCGAGACTTCCGGTTCACTGGATGGCGTCGAAGTCACCGGCGTAACCCTGAGCACCGGTGACCTGCACCCTGGTGACTTGTACGTAGGCATCCACGGCGCCCACAGCCACGGTGCCAGCTATGCCAGCGCCGCGCGCGAGGGCGGGGCCGTCGCGATCCTCACCGACCCCGCGGGGGCCGAAATCGCGAAAGACAGCGGTCTGCCGATAGTGCTGGTCGACTCGCCCCGCGAAGCCCTCGGGGAAATTTCCGCGTGGGTGTACCGCTCCTCAGAGCACCCTCCGCTGCTGTTCGGCACCACGGGCACCAACGGCAAGACTTCTGTTTCGTACCTGCTCGAGGGAATCCTCAAGCAGCTCGGCCTGGTGACGGGACTGAGTTCCACGGCCGAGCGCCACATCGGCGACCTCACCGTAGTCAGCCGTCTTACGACGCCCGAGGCCAGCGAGATGCACGCGCTGCTCGCCCGTATGCGCGAGAGCAACGTGCGCGCCGTCGCGGTCGAAGTCAGCGCGCAGGCGCTCAGCCGCAACCGCGTCGACGGAATCATGTTCGACGTTGTTGGATTCACCAACCTCAGCCACGACCACCTGGACGATTACGCGGACATGGAGGAGTACTTTGCAGCGAAGCTCCCCCTCTTCCAGCCCGATCGCGCGAAGCGCGGCGTTGTGTCCCTGGACACCAGCTGGGGTCAGCGTGTTGTGTCCGACTCCCACATTCCCGTGACGACCATTTCGACCACGCCCGGAATAGATGCCGAGTGGGTCACCACGATCATCGAGGAACAGGCCACCTTCACGGAGTTCCGGCTCAGTGGGCCCGAAAATCGGTCGCTCACGACGCGGGTTCCGCTCATCGGTTGGCACATGGCTGCTAATGCGGCCCTTGCCATCGTGATGCTGGTCGAGGCGGGATTCGAGCTGGAGGCAATTGGACAGGCTCTCGAGGAGAAGGGCGGGATCGACGCTTACCTTCCTGGCCGTACCGAGCGCGTGTCCGGCGAGCACGGCCCCTCCGTCTACGTGGACTTCGGTCACAGTCCTGATGCCTTCCTCAACACCCTCGCCGCGGTGAAGAAATTCACGCCCGGCCGAACGATCATGGTCTTCGGTGCGGACGGCGACCGCGACGCGACGAAGCGCCTCGAGATGGGACGTGTAGCCGCGGACGGGTCTGACATTCTGGTCATCACTGATCACCACCCCCGCTTCGAAGACCCGGCGTCCATTCGCAAGACGCTCCTCGAGGGTGCCCACTTGGCCGCCCACCAGCCCGAGATCCACGAGGTCAGCCCGCCCGAGCGGGCAATCCGCACGGCCGTCTCGCTGGCGCGCGAGGGTGACTCGATCCTCTGGGCAGGACCCGGCCACCAGGACTACCGCGACATTGCAGGGGTTCGCACGCCCTATTCAGCGCGGGACGAAGCGCGGGCTGCCCTGCGTGAGGCGGGCTGGGCGTGATCCCTCTCAGCATTGGTGAAATTGCCTCCATCCTGGGCGGTCGGCTTGTCCCGGCGGGCTCGGCGCCCGAGGTCGCTCCGTCTGTCGACGTTCTCGCGACCGTCTCGGCCGAGATCATCGACGGCTCCGTGCAAACGGACTCCCGTCTCGTCACCGACGGCTCCCTCTTCCTGGCTCTGCCGGGGGAGGTCACCGACGGCCATCTCTTTGCCGACGCGGCTGTCGCTGGCGGCGCTGCGCTCGTGGTCTGCGAACGCGAACTCAGCCTTCCGGTTCCCCAGATCGTCGTGGCCAACGGCGTGGCGGCTCTTGCCGCTCTCGCGACCGAGGTCGTCGCGCGCGTGCGTGCGGTGGGCAACCTCACGGTCATCGCCATCACCGGATCCAACGGCAAGACGACCACTAAGAACCTCCTGCGCGAGATCCTGTCAGCGCAGGCCCCCACGGTGGCGCCCCAGGGCTCGTTCAACAATCACGTGGGCGCCCCGATCTCCATGCTCGGCATCACCGCTCAGACCCGGTACCTCCTGGTCGAAATGGGCGCGAGCGGCTCCGGCGAAATTGCCCGGCTGGTCGCGATTGCGCGACCGGACGTCGCCGTTGTCCTGAAAGTCGGCCTCGCTCACGTCGGCGAGTTCGGCGGCATAGACGCCGTGCAGGCCGCCAAGTCCGAGATGGTGACTTCGCTGCCCCCGTCTGCGGTCGCAATCCTGAACGCGGATGACTTCCGTGTGGCCTCGATGGGGGATGTCACGGCCGCCAGGGTCGTAACCTTCGGGTTATCGGAGTCCGCAGCGGTACGCGCGGAGAACATCGAAGCGTCCGCGACCGGCACGACGTTCCTCGCGATAACTCCCTCGGGTAGCGCGCCGGTATCGCTGCGGATCCTCGGGGAGCACCATGTGCTGAACGCGCTGGCCGCCCTGTCCGTCGCGGAGGAGCTGGGCCTCGACCTCGCCGCCACGATCGCTTCCCTCGAGGCCGTTCCCCGCGCGGAGCGGTGGAGGATGGAAGTTCTCACGCCCGAGAGCGGTGTTGTCGTCATCAACGACGCCTACAACGCAAGTCCGGATTCGACCGCCGCCGCGCTCAAGACATTGGCCCAGATCATTCGCCCCGGAGAACGCTCCGTCGCCGTGCTCGGTGAGATGGCTGAGCTCGGGGAGTACGCCAACGAGGAACACGATCGCGTCGGCCGACTGGCTGTACGGTTGAACGTTCAGAAATTGGTTGTGGTGGGGCATAACGCCCGTCACATTCACAACGCAGCGGGACTCGAAGGCTCGTGGGATGGAGAATCGGTGCTCGTGAAGACGGCCGAAGAGGCTTATGAATTGCTGCAAAACGACCTGCGTCGAGGCGACGTTGTGCTCGTGAAGTCCTCGAAGTCTGCGGGACTGCGGTTCCTTGGCGATCGTCTCGGCGGAGTTACCCCGTGATCGCGCTGCTCGTCGCCGGAGGATTTTCGCTCACCTTCACGCTCTTCCTTACGCCCGCGTTCATCAGACTTTTCAAGCGCCTGAAATGGGGCCAGTTCATCCGGGACGACGGCCCGCAGAGCCACCACTCGAAGCGGGGCACCCCGACCATGGGTGGCATCGTGATTATCTCCGGCTCCGTTCTCGGTTACTTCGTGGGCCACATCGTCGGAGGCGTGCCCTGGACTCTTGTCGGAATGCTTGTGTTGTTCCTGATGGTCGGGCTCGGGTTCGTCGGCTTCATCGACGACTTCCTGAAGACCCGCAACCAGCGCAGCCTTGGCCTCGGCGGCTGGGCCAAGATCGTCGGCCAGGTCATCGTCGCGTCGATTTTTGCGGGGATCGCGCTGAACTTTCCTGACGAGAACGGTCTGACACCGGCATCCACCTTCGTATCGGGCGTCCGTGACATCGAATGGCTCGACTTTATGAGCCTGGGACTCGTTCTCGGTGTGATCGTTTTTGCACTGTGGTCGACCATCATCGTGGTGAGCGCCTCCAACGGTGTCAACGTTGCGGACGGGCTCGACGGGCTCGCCACCGGTGCGATGATCCTGGCGATGTCCGCGTACATCTTCATCGGCTTCTGGCAGAACAACCAGTCCTGTTTTGCCCAGGATCTCGATCCGGATGTCGCCAATATCTGTTACACCGTGCGCGACCCGCTCGACCTCGCAGTCGTCGCCGCCGCGATCGTGGGTGCTCTCGTCGGCTTCCTCTGGTGGAACACGTCGCCAGCACAGATCTTTATGGGTGACACCGGCTCGCTCGGTCTCGGTGGTGCTCTCGCCGGGCTCGCGATCCTGAGCCGCACCGAGCTGCTGCTCGTTCTCATCGGCGGGCTCTTCTTCATCGTGACCGGCTCCGTCATCCTGCAGCGTGCCTACTTCAAGATCACGAAGGGTAAACGCATCTTCCTGATGAGTCCGCTTCACCACCACTTCGAGTTGAAGGGGTGGGCCGAAATCACTGTTGTTGTGCGATTCTGGCTGATCGCCGGGCTGTTCGTCGCGGTCGGCGTGGGTGTCTTCTACCTCGAATGGGTTACCCAGGCGTCGTGAGTACCTCCGATAAAAGATCCGTTGATGAACTGACGAGCTGGAACTCCGACTGGAAGAACCTGCGGGTCGCCGTGCTCGGTCTCGGAGTGAGCGGATTTTCTGTCGCTGACACCCTGGTTGAGTTGGGCGCACGGGTGCTGGTCGCCGCGGCATCCGCCAAAGAAGAGCACCTCGGCCTGCTGTCGGTCATCGGGGGCGAGTTTCTCCGGCACGACCTCGCCAGCGTGCCGTCCGAGTTGGCTGGATTCGACCCCGAACTGATCGTCGTCTCACCGGGGTTCCACCCCGACAATGCCGTGCTGCTCTGGGCGAACGACCGCGGAATTCCCGTCTGGGGTGACATCGAACTCGCCTGGCGGGTTCGCGACAAGGTGCTCCCCGCCGCGGAGTGGGTGCTGGTGACCGGTACCAACGGAAAGACAACGACGTCTCAGCTGGTCACCCACATCCTGCAGGCAGACGGCAAGCGCGTCGCCGCCGTGGGCAACATCGGAATTCCGGTGCTCGACGCCGTGCGGTACCCCGACGGTTTCGATGTGCTCGTAGTGGAACTGTCCAGCTATCAACTGCATTGGCTCAATCACACCCCGAACGGCACGCTCAGTGCCTGGGCAAGCGTCTGCCTGAACATCGACGACGACCATCTCGACTGGCACGGCTCCCGTGAGGCCTACCGGGACGCCAAGGCTCGGGTCTACACGAACACGAAGGTCGCCGCTGTGTACAACCGCGCCGACCTCGTGACCCGGCGCATGGTGGAGAACGCCGAGGTTGTCGAGGGATGCCGTGCAATCGGTTTCGGATTGGATGCCCCGGGGCGAAGTGACTTCGGAATGGTCGACGGCATCCTCTGCGACCGCGCCTTCCTCGAGGAACGGGCGACGACCGCACTTGAGCTATCCACCCGGGAAGAGCTTGCGGCGGTTGGCCTCGGCGCCCCGCACTCGCTCGCGAACGTCCTGGCGGCGGCCGCGCTTGCGCGATCGTTCGGCGTGGATCCGGCGGTAGTTCGATCTGCCCTGCTCACGTTCACGATCGACGCGCACCGCACCGAGCGGATCGACGTCGCCGGGGACCTCGTCTGGATCGACGATTCCAAGGCAACGAACCCTCACGCCGCTGCCGCCTCCCTGCGCGCGTTCGACTCCGTGGTGTGGATCGTTGGTGGTCTCTTCAAAGGCATCGACGTGGACGCTCTGGTCAGCGCGCACGTTGCCCGGCTAAGCGCGGCCGTTCTCATCGGAGTCGACCGCGATGCGCTTCGCGCGGCGTTCCAGCGACACGCGCCCTCCCTCCCGGTGTTCGAGGTGGAGACAACCGACACTGGTGAGGTGATGCCCGCGGCCGTGCGTCTTTCGGCCGCCGCGGCGCGACCGGGAGATGTAGTGCTGTTGGCTCCCGCTGCCGCGTCGATGGACCAGTTCGCCGACTACGGTGACCGGGGCCGACGGTTCGCAGCCGCGGTACGGCTGCATGTGGGCACAGCTGATACCACCGAAAGGCAGTAGTCCGGATATCCAAGAAATGTCTGCCTCAGAAATGTCTGCCTGGGAATTGTCTGCCTGAGAAACGCCTGCACCGAAGAAAGGGGACCGGATGACGCACTCACCTCCGCGCACCTCGAGTC
This sequence comes from Glaciihabitans tibetensis, assembly GCF_003003265.1. Lineage (GTDB taxonomy): Bacteria > Actinomycetota > Actinomycetes > Actinomycetales > Microbacteriaceae > Glaciihabitans > Glaciihabitans tibetensis. The sequence goes on along the minus strand of NZ_PVTL01000004.1, from coordinate 232,754 downwards.
CCCGCACCCCGGCCGGATCCGCGAATCGCGAGCGCAGAACGGCAGGCGCGATCGTCGCCGTCAAGCGGGTGTTCGGCGCAGAAACAGGCAACTACTTCCTTCTGTTGGGCACCACGCTGTTCCTGGTGCTGTTCGGCCTGATTATGGTGCTGTCGTCCTCCTCGGTCGAGGAAATTTCGTCGGGCGGAAGCTTTTTCAGCGCGTTCCTGCGTCAGGGGTTGTACGCGCTGCTTGGCATTCCGCTGATGCTCGTCGCGTCCCGCATGCCGGTCTCGTTCTGGAAGCGATGGGCATGGCCCGCAATCGCGCTCGGCGCGTTGCTGCAGCTTCTGGTGTTCGTTCCGGGCCTCGGATACGGCTACGGCGGTAACCAGAACTGGATCAGGATCGGCAACTTCACGGCCCAGCCGTCCGAGTTGGTGAAGCTCGCCCTCGCGGTGTGGCTGGCGTGGGTGGTGACCGCCAAAAAAGACCTGTTGCACGACTGGAAGCATGTGTTCGTGCCCATCGCACCCGTGGCAGGGCTCGCTATCGGTTTTGTTCTGCTGGGAAACGACCTGGGCACGGCGATCGTTATGCTCGCCATGGTTCTGGCCGCACTGTTCTATGCCGGTGTGAAGCTGCGCGTCATCGCCACGGCCGTGGTCGTCGTGAGCGCGCTGGGTATCGCGGTCGCCTCCCTCAGTGACTCGCGCACGGCTCGCATCGAGGCCTGGCTCACCGGGTGCTCCAACGAGAACGACTTCTCCAACTACTGCTGGCAGACGGTGCACGGGTGGTGGGCCCTCGCCGACGGCGGAATTCTCGGCTCCGGCCTTGGTGGTTCGCGCGCCAAGTGGAATTGGCTCCCGGAAGCCGATAACGACTTCATCTTCGCCATCATCGGCGACGAGCTGGGCCTGATCGGTTCGCTCGTGGTTCTCGTGCTGTTCGTGGTGCTCTCGGTCACATTTGTGCGGATCATGCGCAGCACGACCGACAACTTCTCCCGAATCGTCACCGGCGGGGTAATGATCTGGATCGTTGGTCAGGCCTTCATCAACATCGCGGTCGTGCTCGGGGTCCTCCCGGTGCTGGGTGTTCCCCTTCCGCTCATCTCCGCTGGAGGGTCAGCGCTGATCGCATCGCTGCTGGCCGTAGGAGTTGTGCTCTCATTCGCACGGCACAGGCCCGAGCCCGTCGACTTGTCCGAACCGGTTACCCCTTCGGACCGCTCCCGTTCCGCTGCAGCACGACGATCGAGGCCCCTGGTATGACCACCTACCTCCTGGCCGGCGGCGGTACCGCCGGGCATGTCAATCCGCTGCTCGCGGTCGCGGACCGTATTCGCGACCGCGAACCCGATGCCACGATTCTGGTGCTCGGAACCGCCGAGGGGCTCGAGGCTCGCCTCGTTCCGCAGCGGGGCTACGAGCTGCTGACGATCGCCCGGCTCCCCTTCCCCCGACGCGCCAGTGTCGCCGCACTCCGGTTTCCCGCCCGATTCCGGGCAGCGGTGGCGCAAACCCGCGCGTACCTCGACGACCGCGGTGTCGACGTCGTGGTGGGTTTCGGGGGCTACGCCGCCGCGCCCGCCTACATTGCCGCCGCCCGAGCCCACCTGCCGCTGGTGATTCACGAAGCGAACGCGAAACCGGGAATGGCGAACCGCGTCGGTTCCCGGTTCACCCGCTACGTCGGCGTGGCATTCAACGCGACCCGTCTGCGAGGCGGACGTGTCGTCGGAATGCCCCTGCGCCGGGAAATTGAACGGCTGGACCGCGGGGCGAGTCGCGCCGAAGGTCTTCGCTTCTTCGGACTGGATGCTGATAAGCCGGTTCTGCTCGTCACCGGCGGGTCCCTGGGCGCCCGCAAGCTTAACGCGACCGTTTCCGAAGCGATTGCCTTGATTCTCGGTAGCGGGTGGCAGGTGCTGCACATCGCCGGTAATCGGTCAGAGGTGCGCGATCCCTTGCTGCCCGGCTACACCCTGCTCGAATACTGCGACCGGATGGACCTCGCGATAGCCGTGGCCGACCTGGCGATCGCCCGCTCGGGCGCCGCGACCGTGAGCGAGCTAAGCGCTGTGGGTGTTGCCGCGGTGTACGTTCCGTACCCCGTCGGAAATGGCGAGCAGCGCTTCAACGCCAAGGATGCCGTGGCCGCCGGGGCCGCCAGGCTCGTCGCGGACGCCGACTTCACTCCGGCCTGGATCGCGCGGGATTTGCTGCCTTTGCTTCGTGATCGTGCCGCGATCGCCGAGATGGCCGCGGCGACGATTACGGTGGGTTCCCGCGATGGAGCGGACCGCATGATCGACCTCATCAACTCAGCCCGAGCATCCCATCCCGCCAGCGTCTAAAATCGAGTCCAATGATCAAGCCCGACTTCGCCCAGCCCCTGCCCACTGAACTCGGTTCCCTGCACTTTGTCGGGATCGGCGGTTCCGGAATGAGCGGTATTGCCCGGCTGTTCCTGGCCGCGGGATACACCGTGACGGGTTCCGACCGCTCGGAAAACCACAACATCGAGGCACTCCGCGAGCTGGGAGCGACGATCGCGATCGGTCACGACGCTGCGAACCTCGGTTCGGCCGACACACTCGTGTATACCGGCGCGCTGTGGCCGGACAATCCCGAATACCTGCTGGCGATTGAACGGGGAATCCCGACCCTGCACCGCTCCCAGGCGCTGGCCTGGTTGATCAACGGGCAGCGGCTCATCGCCGTCGCCGGGGCTCACGGAAAAACGACGTCCACGGGCATGCTCGTGACGGCGCTTCTCGACCTGGGCGCAGACCCGAGCTTCGTCAACGGCGGCATCATTCAGTCCCTCGGGCTGAGTTCCGCATCCGGCAGCGGCGAACTGTTCGTCGTCGAAGCCGACGAATCAGACGGGTCTTTTCTTCTCTACGACACCGCCGTGGCACTCATCACGAACGTCGACGCTGACCACCTCGACCATTACGGATCACACGAGGCGTTCGACGCCGCGTTCGTGGAATTCGCCGCTCGCTCCACCGAACTTGTGGTCGTCTCGAGCGATGACGCGGGTGCCATTCGGGTCACCGACGCGCTCCGTCAGACGGACGACCTCGCGAACAAAACCCTGTTGACTTTCGGTGAAAGCGCTGACGCCGACGTGATGCTGCACTCCGTCGAACTGGCAGGCCCAGTCTCTTTCATCCTCCGCCATGGGGGAGTCGACTATCCGGCCACCCTCCGTATTCCGGGGCACCACAACGCACTGAACGCGGCGGGCGCGTTCGCCGTGCTCGTCGGCCTCGGCTTCGACCCGGAGGCAGCACTCCGCGGCATCGAGAAGTTCACCGGAACCGAACGACGCTTCGAGCTGCACGGGGTTGTCCGCGGCGTCAGCGTGTACGACGACTACGCGCATCACCCCACCGAAGTTGCCGCTGCGCTGTCTGCCGCACGCAGCGTCGTCGGGTCCGGCCGGCTGATCGCGGTGCACCAGCCGCACCTGTACAGCCGCACCCAGATGATGGCCGGAGATTTTGCCAGGACGTACGAAGATCTCGCGGACCACACCGTGGTGCTCGACGTCTTCGGAGCCCGGGAAGACCCGATACCGGGAGTGACCGGAGCGCTCGTGTCTGAACGCTTCGAGGACCCCAGCCGGGTCGCCTACCTTCCGGACTGGCAGCAGGCGGCCGACCATGCGGCGGCAATTGCCCGCGATGGAGACATCATCATGACGCTCAGCTGCGGCGACGTGTACCGCATCGTGCCCCAGATCCTGGCCTCCCTCGCGACGCAACCTCCCGCGGCCGAGTAGAGCGAACCGAGTAGAGCGAACCGAGTGAAGCGACCAGAGGGGTTCGACCCGCATTCCGCGCCCGAGCCCGACGCACCCAAGGCGCGCGCGCCGAAGAATCGCGGGTTCCGCACGAGCACGCCCGGTCCGGACACGCGCCTACCGGGCAAGGCGTCTTCCGACGCGTCGCCGGACGCCGGGGCAGGATCGAAGCCCAACCCCGGAACCGGGCGAACCGCCGAGCCAGAGCATGACCGCGCGGAGAGTGTCGCATCCGAGAGCCCCGCTGCGGTCCGTCGCAGACTGCGCAAAGCCGCACGAGCCCGCCTGCGGTTCGAACGCGCAGAGGTGCGACGGTTCACGCGGCGCTCACGTCGCCGGCGCGCCACATGGATTACGGTCGGCGCCGTTGTTGCAACGCTCGGGGTTGTCCTTGCGATTGCGGTCTACTCGCCCATCCTGGCCCTGCGCGAAATCACGATCGAAGGCACGAGCCGCGTCAGCGAGGAGGACGTGCGTGCGGCCGTCGAAGAACAAATGGGCACGCCCCTCGCGCTGATCGACTTCGACTCGATCCACAGCGAACTCGCCGCCTTCCCGCTGATCCGCAGCTACGTGACGGAGACGGTGCCACCGAACACCCTCCGAATTCAGGTGGTGGAGCGCGCGGCAATCGGATCGATCGAGCGCAGCGGCAGCTTCGACGAAGTTGATCCCGCGGGCGTTGTGATCTCCTCCTCCGCAGAGCGGTCGGGGCTTCCCCTCATCGACGTGGGAGACAAAGGCGTCGACAGTGCCGCCTTCGCCTCCGCCGTTGAAGTGCTGTTGGCCATGCCCCAGGAGGTTGCCGACAAGGTGGATGTCGTCACCGCAACAACCGCCGACGACGTGCAACTCGCGCTGAAGGAGACCTCGGCGCGCGTGGTCTGGGGGAGCGCGCGCAGCTCGGAGCTGAAGGCACAGGTGCTCGCGCGCATGCTCCAGCTGCCCGAGTGTGCGAGCCTGGCGATCGTCGACGTGTCTGCGCCGTTGGCGCCCATCTGCAGCCCGCAATAGTTTTTCGGCGCGAACTCTCCGACACGCGGAGTTCTTGCGCGATTCGTGGGGGCTACCCGCCTACGGTCATAGCAGGAAATGCATACTGAGCATGACTTTAATCTTCAACTTGAGGTTGAGAGTTTCCAGCGGAGGCTGAAAGTGACATCGAACCAGAACTACCTCGCCGTAATCAAAGTGGTCGGAATCGGCGGCGGCGGCGTCAATGCCGTCAACCGCATGATCGAACTCGGACTGCGCGGGGTCGAGTTCATCGCCATCAACACAGACGCCCAGGCGCTGCTGATGAGCGACGCTGACGTCAAGCTCGACGTCGGGCGCGAGATCACCCGCGGCCTGGGCGCCGGCGCAGACCCCGAGGTGGGGCGCCGCGCCGCGGAGGACCACGCGGAGGAGATCGAAGAGGCCCTCGCCGGTTCCGACATGGTGTTCGTGACCGCGGGCGAGGGTGGCGGTACCGGTACCGGTGGCGCTCCGGTCGTCGCGCGCATCGCGAAGTCCATCGGCGCGCTCACCATCGGTGTTGTCTCCAAGCCGTTCGGGTTCGAGGGCAAGCGCCGCATGGACCAGGCAGAGACCGGCGTCGCGGCCCTCAAGAACGAGGTCGACACCCTCATCGTCGTCCCCAACGATCGCCTCCTCGAGATCAGCGATCGCGGCATCAGCATGCTTGAGGCGTTCACCACTGCCGACCAGGTGCTCCTCGCTGGTGTCCAGGGAATTACCGACCTGATTACCACGCCGGGGCTCATCAACCTCGACTTCGCCGACGTCAAGTCGGTCATGCAGGGTGCCGGTTCCGCCCTCATGGGTATTGGTTCCGCTCGCGGTGCCGACCGCGCCATCAAGGCCGCCGAGCTTGCCGTCGCCTCACCGCTGCTCGAGGCAAGCATTGATGGCGCCCACGGAGTGCTGCTGTCCATTCAGGGCGGCTCGAACCTGGGTATCTTCGAGATCAACGATGCGGCTCGCCTGGTGCAGGAAGCCGTTCACCCCGAAGCCAACATCATCTTCGGTGCGGTTATCGACGACACCCTTGGCGACGAGGTTCGGGTCACGGTCATCGCTGCTGGATTCGATAGTGAGCCCGCCCCGAAGTCTCAGGACCAGCGTCGAAGCTCCTTCGTTAAGCCGGCGGCTTCCACGGAAAGCGCACCGGCACCCGCCGTCGCGGCTGCCGCTGCCGCCTCGTCGGCGCCCGCGCACCAGTGGTCGCCCGAGCCCGTCGCTCCCGTAACCCCGGTTGCCGACCGTTCGTTCGATGACGACGGAGACGACGACCTGGACGTCCCCGACTTCCTCAAGTAGGCGGCGGGGTGTCGACCCTGTCGGCGGGCAGCGCGCCGGGATCCTCCGATCCTGGCGCGTTGGCGACTCGCCTGGCGGCGGTGCAGGAAGGCGTCGCATCGGCCATCTCCGACGCGGGTCGTAATGCCGCCGACGTCACGCTGATTGTCGTCACGAAATTCCATCCCGTCTCCCTGGTGCGAAACCTGTACGAGCTCGGGGTTCGCGACTTCGGTGAGAACCGACACCAGGACGCCGCTCCGAAGGCGGCGGCGCTGGCCGATCTGGATCTCACGTGGCACTTCGTTGGTCAGCTGCAGAGCAAAAAGGCTCGAGCCGTGATCGAGTATTCGCGGGTCATCCATTCTGTCGACCGCACTTCGCTGGTGCGGGCCCTCGCTCTTACCGTCGATCCCGCGCAGCCCACGGGAGACGCGCCCCGGCCGATCGATATTTTCATCCAACTCAACCTGACCGACGACGCTAACCGAGGCGGAGTCGCGCCAGCGCAGCTGGAGGCACTCGCCGAAGGGGCCCTCGGCACCCCCTGCCTTCGCCTCCGCGGACTGATGGCGGTCGCGCCTGTGAATGGCGATCCACGCGCCGCGTTCGCCGAGGTCAGGGCAGCGTCGGCCCGGCTGCAGCGCCTGGCGCCGGATGCCACGGCGCTGTCGATGGGGATGTCCGCGGACTACCGCGAGGCCATTCTGGATGGCGCGACACACCTGCGTATTGGCAGTGCAATCACCGGAAACCGGCCCGACGCCGGTTAATCTAAACCAGAGGATTCACAATGGAGGCAACAAATGGCTAATCCGCTGCGCAAGACCATGGTTTACCTGGGACTGGCGGACGAGGAACTGGACTACGAGCAGCAGCCCGCGGCACCGACCGCACCCGCTGCGCCCGTAGCGCACACCGCTCCCTCTGCGCCCAACCGTGCGCCGGTGACCCCCCTACGCCAGAAAACGACTCCGAAAGCCGCGGGACCCGCTGACATGAATGAGATTCTGACCGTTCACCCTCGCCAGTACAAAGACGCGCAGGTGATCGCCGAGAGCTTCCGCGAGGGAATTCCCGTGATCATCAACCTGTCGCAGATGTCGGAGCCAGACGCCCGCCGCCTGATCGACTTCGCCAGTGGCCTCTCCCAGGGTCTGTACGGCAAGATCGAGCGCGTGACCAACAAGGTCTTCCTGCTGTCCCCGGCCCACGTGGCCGTCAGCGGCGAGCAGGCGGAGGCTGACTCCGATGTTGAGGCCTCGTTCTTCACCCAGCAGTAGCGCGAGCTGATACGCGCGATGCCCGCAGTTTCTTTCCTGGCGACGATTGTCTATATCGCGCTTTTCCTGTTTTTCCTGCTCATGTGGGTGAGGTTTATCCTCGACCTCCTGACCAATTTCGTGCGCGGGTTCAAGCCACGCGGACCGGTACTGGTTCTGGCAGAGGCCGCCTACACGGTGACCGACCCGCCCCTGCGCGCTGTGCGCAAAGTTCTCCCGCCGGTTCGATTCGGTGGGGTGGCTCTCGACTTCGGTTGGAGCCTGGTAATGCTCGCAGTCATCATTCTGATGTCTGTCGTCTCAGCCGGAATCGGTATGTAGCTCCACCGGGGGTCATCCGGATTCGTGAAACTGCGTGCCCGATGTACTCTTGACCAGTTGGCCCGCGCATCCGTGGGTATCTGCACAATGTTGTCAGCGCAATTTCAGCGCTGCATGTAGTCGTAAAAACAAGCTCTTGAGGAGACGGAAATGGCATTGACTCCGGAAGATGTAGTCAACAAGCGGTTCCAGCCGACCAAATTCCGCGAAGGATACGACCAGGACGAGGTCGATGATTTCCTCGACGAGGTCGTCGTCGAGTTGCGTCGCCTGAACCAGGAAAACGAAGAGCTGCGCCAGCGCCTCGTGGGTAGTGACTCGCGTATCAGCGAGCTCCAGCGCAGTGGGGGACAGGAGTCCTCCGCGCAGGACGTCGAGGAGACCCCCGCGCCGATCTCGGCCCCCGAGCCGGTCGCTGCGGTGCAGCCCGCACCCGTCGCCGCCGTTGTTGCTGCGCCGGTTGCCGCCGCTCCGGCCGCGATTGAAGACGAGTCGCTCGCGACCACCAACCTGCTCGTGCTCGCCCAGCGTCTGCACGAGGAGCACGTCCGTGAGGGTGTCGAGAAGCGTGACTCGCTGATCGCTGACGCTCACGCGACGGCAGCCCGACTGCTTGCCGACGCCGAGGCTCAGCAGCGCGCGCAGCTGAACGCCTTCGAAGAGGAGCGCTCCGTATTGGAGAGCCGCATCGACGAGCTTCGCATCTTCGAGCGCGAGTACCGCCAGAAGCTGAAGAGCTACATCGAGGGCCAGCTCCGCGACCTCGAGAGCCCGCAGGGTTCTCTCTCGGAGTCGTCCTCGAACGTGTCTGGTTTTGCCGGAAACTAACGCCGTAACGAAGGCCAGCACACGCGCGCTCAGTATCCGAGCGCTCGTGTTGCTGGCCATCGTTGCGTCTGGGGTGTACGCGTTCGACCAGCTCACCAAACTGGCCGTCACGTCGAACCTGACCGAGGGTTCCACGGTTCCCGTGCTCGGCCAGCTCCTGCAGTTTCACTACGTCAAGAACTCTGGCGCGGCGTTCTCCCTCGGGGAGGGCATGACCTGGATCTTCTCCATCGTCGCCGCCGCAGTTGCCGTCTTCATCCTCGTCTTCGCGCGCCGCATTCGCAGCCTTGCCTGGGCGGCGCTGTTCGGCATGCTCCTCGGGGGTAACCTCGGCAACCTCACCGACCGACTATTCCGTGAACCCAGCTTCGGCCAGGGCCACGTCATCGACTTTCTGCTGGTCTGGGGCTTCCCGGCAATTTTCAATATTGCGGATGTCGCGATCGTTGCCAGTATGGGCGTGTTCATCCTGCTCACGCTGCGCGGTGTCGGGTTGGACGGCTCCCGGGAGACCAAGGACACAGCACCAGCAGTGGGCTCGGCCGCGGATCCCGACATCACTACGGGTTCCGACACCACACCGGACGGGAGACCATAGCCGTGGAAACCCGCAGTATGCCCGTGCCCGAGGGCCTTGCCGGCGAACGCGTCGACACCGGACTCGCGAAGTTGCTTGGGTTCTCCCGCAGCTTTGCCGCGGAGGTAGCCGAGGCGGATGGTGTGACCGTCGACGGAGCCGTGGTGCGCAAGTCAGACCGGTTGCTTCCCGGGTCGTGGATCGAAGTGTCCTGGCAGCCCCGCGAGGCACCCGTTGTGGTGCCGGTGCTCGTGCCCGACCTGACCGTCGTCTACGACGACGATGACATCGTGGTCATCGACAAGCCCGTCGGTGTCGCTGCACATCCCTCTGTCGGATGGGAGGGACCCACCGTGCTCGGTGCCCTGGCCGGCGCGGGATTCCGTATTTCGACGTCTGGCGCGACGGAGCGGGCGGGCATCGTCCATCGCCTCGATGCCGGCACGAGCGGCCTGATGGTGGTCGCAAAGTCGGAACGTGCCTACACGCACCTCAAGCGCGCGTTCCACGACCGCGAGGTGTCGAAGATCTACCACGCGGTCGTGCAGGGACACCCCGATCCGCTGACCGGCACCATCGACGCGCCCATTGGGCGGCATCCGTCGAGTTCGTGGAAGTTCGCGGTGACCGCGGAGGGCAAACCCTCGGTGACCCACTACGAAACTCTCGAAGCTTTTCCGAGCGCGTCGCTGCTCGAGGTGACCCTCGAAACGGGCCGCACGCACCAGATCAGGGTGCACATGCAGGCGCAGCGCCACCCCTGCGTCGGAGATTCGATGTACGGCGCAGATCCCTCGATCAGCGCCCGTCTTGGTCTCACCCGCCAGTGGTTGCACGCCAAAAAGCTCGGCTTCCGGCATCCCTCATCTGGCGATTTTGTTGAGTTTGAAACTGTTTATCCCGAGGACCTGCAACACGCCCTCGACATACTTCGTCAGGCCTAAGCTGGGTACTCACCACTAGCAAGTCGGAGCCGCGTTGAGCACCAGCAATGATTCATTTGTGCACCTGCACGTCCACAGCGAGTACTCGATGTTGGACGGGGCCGCACGCGTAGGACCCCTCATGGAGGCCGCCGCGGAGCAGAAGATGCCCGCGATCGCGGTCACCGACCACGGCAACATGTTCGGTGCATACGACTTCTGGAAACAGGCCACGGCCAACGGAGTGAAGCCGATCATCGGCACCGAGGCGTACATCACTCCGGGCACCGCACGACAGGACCGCACCCGGGTGCGCTGGGGGCAATCGCACCAGAGCGGCGACGACGTGGGTGGTTCGGGTTCCTACACCCACATGACGTTGCTTTCGGAGAACAACGAGGGAATGCACAACCTGTTCAGGTTGTCCTCGCTCGCGTCGATCGAGGGTTTCTACTTCAAGCCCCGCATGGACCGCGAGTTGCTCTCGAAGTACTCCAAAGGCATCATCGCCACCACCGGCTGCGTGGGTGGTGAGGTGCAAACGCGCCTGCGTCTTGGCCAGTACGAAGAGGCACGCCAGGCGGCGGGCGATTTCCAGGACATCTTCGGCAAGGAGAACTTCTTCGCCGAGATCATGGACCACGGCATCGATATCGAACGCCGCACCATGACCGACCTGCTGCGCCTGGCAAAGGAAATGGACATTCCGCTGCTGGCCACCAACGACCTGCACTACACCCACGCCCACGACGCCACCGCCCACGCGGCGCTGCTCTGCGTGCAGTCGGCGTCCACCCTCGACGACCCCAACCGGTTCAAGTTCGACTCGAACGAGTTCTACCTCAAGACCGCGGCGCAGATGCGCCATATGTTCCGCGACCACCCGGAGGCCTGCGACAACACCCTCCTGATTGCCGAGCGGTGCGAGGTGAACTTCGAGCATCGCAACCTGATGCCGCGGTTCCCCGTTCCCGAGGGCGAAGACGAGGCCAGCTGGTTCGAGAAGGAGGTCGCCGCCGGCATGATGCGGCGGTTTAAGAACGCTCCCTCCGAGGCGCACCTCGCGCAGGCGAAATACGAGGTGGATGTCATCAAGCAGATGGGCTTTCCCGGGTACTTCCTCGTGGTTGCCGACTTCATCACCTGGGCCAAGGAGCAGGGCATCCGGGTTGGCCCCGGACGTGGTTCTGCAGCCGGTTCCATGGCGTCGTACGCGATGGGCATCACCGAGCTCGACCCGCTGGCGCACGGCCTCATCTTCGAGCGCTTCCTCAACCCCGAGCGCGTTTCCATGCCCGATGTCGACGTCGACTTCGACGATCGTCGCCGCGGCGAGGTCATCCGCTACGTCACCGACAAGTACGGCGACGACCGTGTCGCCCAGATCGTCACCTACGGCACCATCAAGGCCAAGCAGGCTCTGAAAGACAGCTCGCGCGTGCTCGGGATGCCGTACTCCGTGGGGGAGCGGCTGACCAAGGCCATGCCGCCCGGGATCATGGGCAAGGACATCCCGCTCGGCGACATCATGAACAAGGATGCCCCGCGCTACAAAGAAGCCGCCGACTTCCGCGCCGTCCTCGAGGTCGACCAGGACGCCGCGAAGGTCTTCGAGACCGCACTCGGCATCGAGAACCTCAAGCGCCAGTGGGGCGTGCACGCCGCCGGTGTGATCCTCTCCGCCGAGCCGCTCCTCGACGTGCTGCCGATCATGAAGCGCGAAGACGACGGCGCGATCATCACCCAGTTCGACCAGCCTCCGCTGGAAAGTCTCGGCCTGATCAAGATGGACTTCCTGGGGCTGCGCAACCTCACCATCATCGAAGACGCGCTGCGCATGATCGAGAAGAACACCGGCACGAAGCTGGTGATCGAAGACCTCGACCTCGACGCAGACCAGAACACCTACGACCTGCTCGCCCGCGGTGACACCCTCGGGGTGTTTCAACTCGATGGTGGCGCCATGCGTGCGCTTCTGCGTCAGCTGAAGCCCACCAGCTTCGAAGACATCTCTGCGGTGATTGCTCTGTATCGCCCGGGCCCCATGGGCATGAACTCGCACACCAACTATGCGCTGCGCAAAAACGGGTTGCAGGACATTGTGCCGATTCACCCGGAGCTCGAAGAGCCGCTGCGGGAGAGCCTGGGCATCACTCACGGCCTCATCGTGTACCAGGAGCAGGTTATGTTCGTGGCGCAGAAGGTGGCCGGGTTCTCGCTCGGACAGGCCGACGTGCTCCGCCGCGCAATGGGTAAAAAGAAGAAGTCCGAGCTGGACAAGCAGTTCGCCGACTTCGAATCCGGAATGCTCGGCAACGGCTACAGCGCCCAGGCCGTTAAGGTGCTCTGGGACACCCTGATGCCCTTCGCCGACTACGCCTTCAACAAGGCACACTCGGCGGGCTACGGCGTGCTCAGCTACTGGACCGCCTACCTGAAGGCGAACCATCCCGCGGAGTACATGGCCGCGCTGCTCACCAGCGTGGGGGATTCCAAAGACAAGCTCGGCATGTACCTCAACGAGTGCCGCCGCATGGGTATCAAGGTGCTCGCCCCCGATGTCAACGAGTCGTTCGTGGACTTCACCGCCGTCAACGGCGACATCCGATTCGGACTCGGCGCCGTGCGCAACGTCGGTGCCAACGTGGTTGAGGGAATTCGCACCTCGCGCGAGGCGAAGGGACGCTTCGAATCGTTCCATGACTTCCTCGCAAAGGTGCCGCTGCAGGTCACGAACAAGCGAACCGTGGAGTCGCTCATCAAAGCGGGCGCCTTCGACACACTCGGTGCCACCCGGCGCGCGCTGTTGGAGATCCACGAAGACGCCGTCGACAGCTCCGTCAGCGTCAAGCGCACCGAAGCGACAGGGCAGGCCGGCTTCGACTTCGACAGCCTGTTCGACGAGCCCCAGGCAACCACGCAGGTGCCCGACCGCCCGGAGTGGTCCAAGCGCGACAAACTCGCCTTCGAACGAGAGATGCTCGGCCTGTACGTGTCGGACCACCCGCTCGCGGGTCTCGAGGTGCCCCTAGCGAAGCACGCGACGGCGAGCATCACCGACATCCTCGGTGGCGAGATAGCGAAAGACGGCGAGTCCGTCTCCGTCGCGGGTCTCATCACGAATGTGCAACACCGTACAGCGCGCAACTCCGGTAACCAGTACGGCATGATCGTGGTCGAGGACTTCGCGGCGGAGATCACCGTGATGCTGATGGGGAAGACCTATCTCGAGTTTGCCTCCGCCCTCGTCAACGACGCCATCGTGGTGGTCAAGGGCCGGGTGAGCGTGCGCGACGACGGAATGAACCTGCACGCTGCCAGCATGTTCACCCCCGACCTCGGAGCCGGGTTCGGCACGGGTCCGCTCGTGCTGGCGATGCCGGAGTTCCGTGCCACCACCCAGGTGGTGCAGTCGCTGTCCGAGGTGCTGCAGCGGCACGCCGGCCCGAGCGAGGTGCGTCTCAAATTGATCAAGGGGGATGTCGCGCGGGTGTTCGACATTCCGTTGCCCGTCACGGTCTCGGCCGATCTCTTCGGCGAGCTAAAGACGCTGCTCGGGCCTAACTGCCTGGTCTGAGCCGGCGGCTGGTGGGAAGGGTCAGGCGTCGAGCCCCGGACGCAGGTAGCGGCGCTCGTGGTAGAGCAGCGCTTCGTCTTCTTCGCCCACCCCGCCGACCTCAATCCGCACGACGATCACCGCGTTGTTGTAAACCGGATGGACGTCGATGATCTCCCCGATCATCCACGCCGTGACGTCGCTGAGCACCGGAACGCCGTGCGGCCCCGGCTGCCAGTGGTCGCCGCGGAAGCGCACGTCGTGATCGGCCGCGAGGCGCTCGGCGAGGTGACGACTGCGCGGGCCGAGCATGTGGATGCCCACGTGGTTTCCCACGGTCATTGCGGGCCACGCGCTCGATACCTGGGACATGTTGAACGTCGCCAGGGGAGGAACCGCGGCGAGGGAGGCAAGGGAGGTAGCGGTGAAACCCACGGGAGCTCCCGTGGGTCCCAGCGCCGTGATGGCGGCGACTCCGGCGGCATGGCGGCGGAACGCCTGCTTGAAGGCTTCGAGATCGTCGGGTGCGCTACTTTCCATATGTATAGTATGCGGCCGCCCGGTGCGATCACTCGTCGCGGGAAAACCCCTAGCATTGAAGGGCCATGATGCAGACGATCGATCTCCGAGACCTCCAGCCGAACCGAGCCGAACTGGCGCGCCTGATCCCGCGGGCCAAAACGGATGTGTCCGCGGCATCCGTCGTGTCCGCCCAATTGATCGCGGATGTCCGTGCCGAGGGCGAAGCGGCTTTGCTCGCACAGGCCGAACGCCTGGATGGTGTGCGTCCGACCCACATCCGAGTGCACTCGGATGAGATCGCCCGTGCGATGGCGAAGCTTGACCCGACGGTGCGCGCGGCCCTCGAAGAGTCGATCGTGCGCGTTCGGGAGGCAAGCAAGGCCCAAATTCCGGCCGGTTCGGTCACCACGCTCGCCCCGGGGGCTGAGGTCATCCAGCGCTGGCAGCCCATCCGGCGCGTCGGCCTGTACGTTCCGGGCGGCAAGGCCGTGTACCCCTCGAGTGTGGTCATGAACGTTGTGCCCGCCCAGGTCGCGGGGGTCGCCTCGATCGCGCTCGCCTCGCCCGCGCAGAAGCAGTTCGATGGTGCCGTGCACCCCACCATTCTCGGCGCGGCCGGACTCCTCGGCATTGATGAGGTCTACGCCATGGGAGGTGCGGGCGCTATCGGCGCGTTCGCGTATGGCGTTCCCGCGCTGAGCCTCGACCCCGTGCAACTCATCACCGGCCCCGGCAACGTCTATGTCGCGGCGGCGAAGCGTCTCGTGCTCGGCGTGACGGGAATCGACTCGGAGGCCGGTCCCACCGAGATTCTCGTGATCGCCGACGAGACCGCGGACCCGCTGCTCGTCGCCGCGGACCTGATCAGTCAGGCCGAACACGACGAGCTCGCCGCGGCCGTGCTGGTCACGACGTCGGAAGAACTTGCCGACGCCGTACTCGCGGCGGTGGAGCGCCTGGCCCTCACCACCCACCACGCCGCGCGGGTGCGTGAGGCTCTCGATGGCCAGCAGTCCGCCGTGGTCCTGGTCAGTGACCTCGCTGCTGCTGCGGCTTTCAGCAACGCCTATGGTCCCGAGCACCTCGAGATCCAGACCGACCAGCCCGGGGTGGTACTCGACCTGATCGAGAACGCCGGCGCAATCTTCCTTGGAGCCCACTCGCCGGTGAGCCTCGGTGACTACATGGCCGGTTCCAACCACGTGCTGCCCACCGGGGGACAGTCGCTCTTCTCCTCGGGACTCGGCGCGTACACGTTCCTTCGGCCCCAGCAGGTCGTGCGCTATACCCGCGACGCACTCGAAGCGGTCGAAGAACGACTCGTTGCGCTCGCCCGCGCGGAAGACCTCCCGGGGCACGGCGACGCGGTGAGCGCGCGCTTCCCGGCCTGAAGCCGTCGCCGGGCATATGCTTGAGCCACCATGTATTGCCCGTTTTGTCGCCACCCCGATAGCCGTGTCATCGACTCCCGCACCAGTGACGACGGGTTGTCGATTCGTCGCCGCCGGCAGTGCCCGGAGTGCGGACGCCGGTTCAGCACCACCGAGACAGCAAGCCTGACGGTCATCAAGCGCAGCGGCGTGGTGGAGCCGTTCAGCCGGGAAAAAATCGTGTCCGGCGTTCGGAAAGCGTGCCAGGGGCGTCCGGTGACAGATACCGACCTTGCCGTTCTGGCACAGCGCGTTGAGGAGACGATCCGTGCCACCGGCGCGTCGCAGATCGACGCGAACGACATCGGTTTGGCTATCCTGCCGCCGCTGCGCGAGCTGGACGAGGTCGCGTACCTGCGCTTCGCCAGCGTGTACCAGGCGTTTGAGTCGCTCGACGACTTCGAGTCTGCGATTGCGCAGCTTCGCACAGAGCACACCACGGGCGGCACGGACTAAGCACACCGCGGGCGGCACGGACTAACCTCCCGTCGCCGCGTCCCGGGCAGCCCCGGGTACGGACTAACGTCCCGTCGCAGCCCCCGGTGCACCCGGTACTCTGGGGCGAGATGTATAGCGCCCTGTTTAACCTCGTCCTCCGCCGCCTCGATCCCGAACGGGCTCATCACCTCGCCTTTGTGGTGATCCGCTGGTTGCCAACGCTGGGCATCGGGCGGCTCGTGCGCCGCTTTACCCGCCCCGCTCCCGGGTTGGGGGTGCACACGCTGGGGCTGCACTTCGACTCGCCGTTCGGCGTGGCCGCCGGATTCGACAAAGAGGGCATCGCGATCCGCGGTCTTGGGCAACTCGGGTTCGGACACGTCGAAGTGGGCACCATCACCGCGCATGCGCAGCCGGGCAACGACCGCCCTCGCCTCTTCCGGTTGATTCCCGACCGCGCCGTTATCAATCGCATGGGGTTCAACAACACCGGTGCGGCCGCCGCGGCACCCCGGCTCGCCCGCGTCGCCGCCAGGCGCGACCGACCGATCATCGGCGTCAACATTGGCAAGAGCCGCGTGGTTGAGGTTGAGGACGCGATCGAGGACTACCTCGTGAGCACCCGGCTGCTGGCTCCGGCGGCGGACTACCTCGCCGTGAATGTCAGCTCGCCGAACACCCCGGGCCTCCGCGGCCTCCAGGACCTCGACAAGCTCGAACCGCTCCTCAGCGCGGTGCGCGACGCAGCCGGAGCGACGCCCGTGCTGGTAAAAATCGCGCCCGACCTCACCGACGAGCAGGTCGCGCGAATCGCGCAGCTCGCCGTCGACCTTCGCCTCGCCGGCATCATCGCCACAAACACGACGCTGTCGCGTGACAACCTCAGCACCAACCCGGCGACCATTGCAGCGGCCGGTGCCGGCGGCCTGTCCGGTGCTCCGCTCGCCGAGCGTTCCCTTGCGGTGTTGCGGATGATCCGTGCCGTTGTGCCCGCTGACTTCTGTGTCATCTCGGTCGGAGGTGTGGAAACCGGCGCAGATGTGGCCGCGCGCCTGGCGGCCGGCGCCACCCTCGTGCAGGGCTACACGGCGTTCATCTACCTCGGCCCGCTGTGGGCCCGTGCGGTGAACCGGGAACTCGCCCTCCTGCGCTGAACGGCGGCACAGCGACATCCGCCCCGCACGGACAAACGAGAAACGCCCTCCCGACCGGAAGTCTGGAGGGCGTTTCTCGCGCCTGGGATAAATCAGGCCGCACCGTCTAAGCGGGGAAGGCTCCGCGCTTCACCTGCGGCTTGGGCATACGCATGACGCGCAGCTGCAGCGCCCGCATGGCCGCATACCAGCGCACACCGCTCTCAACGCGGGTCTCACCGAACCGCTCGGCCAGCTTGCGCTGGATCCGGCGGCCGACGAGCAGGCAGTCGATGATCGCGACGACGAAGAAGGTCCAGAGCACGCCGAGGCCGATCGTCTGCACGATCGCCTGCGGGAAGGCCGTCAGTACGATCACGATGAGCATCAGGGGGATCAGGCCCTCGCCGACGCTGTACCGTGCGTCGATGTAGTCACGCACGAATCTCTTCTGTGGACCCCGGTCGCGGACGGGAAGGAACTTCTCCTCGCCGTTGGCGAGGCCGATGCGCGCGCGATCGCGCTGGATCTGGTTGGCGACGCGGGCGCGGCGGCGCGACTCTGCGCGGTCGTTCGAAACGAGCGGGCGCTTGCGCGCTGCCTCTTTTTCTTTGCGCGTCGGAGTGGGTCGTCCCTTGCCGGGAGTGTTGTCAAACTCCTCGGCTGCGGGTTCGTTGGTGGTGCTTGTCGTCTTGGCCACGGTTATTCCTAGCTTCGGTGTCGACTTAAGATTACCTCCATGACCGATTTTGAGCTGCCATCGGCAGCTAAGTCCCAGACCCGCGCCACCCTCGACCAGCTGAAGGACGCGGTGCAGGACGGCTTGCCGACGGCGATCGCCGACCTTTCCGCTCTCGTCCGCATTCCTTCGGTGTCCTGGAACGGGTTCGATCCCGCCGCCGTCGCGGCCAGCGCCGACGCGGTTGCGGCCCTGCTTACCGGGCTCGAGGTGTTCGAATCCGTCGAAATCGCGCGCGCGCCGATCACCGAGACCGGCTTGCTCGGGCAGCCTGCCGTGCTGGCCACCCGCGCCGCCCGCAACGGGCGCCCGACGATTCTCCTGTACGCGCACCACGACGTGCAGCCTCCCGGAGCTGACGAGGACTGGGAGTCGCCCCCGTTCGAGCCCACCCTGCGCGGCGACCGCCTCTACGGTCGCGGGGCGGCGGACGACAAAGCGGGCGTTATGGCCCACGTTGCTGCGATCCGCGCCTTCACCGCCGCGGTCGGCACCGACTTCGACCTCGGACTCGTGGCGTTCATTGAGGGGGAGGAGGAGTTCGGTTCCCGTTCGTTCACCAACTTCCTCGAGGAGCACAAGGAGAAGCTCGCGGCCGACGTCATCGTGGTGGCCGATTCTGACAACTGGGACACCAGCACGCCGTCGCTCACCGTGTCGCTGCGGGGCAACGTGACGTTCAAGCTCACCGTCTCGACGCTCGCCCACGCCTCACACTCCGGCATGTTCGGCGGTGCAGCGCCCGATGCGATGCTCGCGACCATCAAGCTGCTGTCGTCTCTCTACGCGGACGACGGTTCGGTAGCGGTCGCCGGCCTCACCTCCCAGCAGTGGGACACCCCCGAATACACCGATGAGCGCCTGAAAGCGGAGGCGGCACTGCTTCCCGGCGTCACCCCCGTGGGAACGGGCACGGTTCTCAGCCGACTCTGGATGAAGCCGGCCATCACGGTCACCGGTATCGACGCACCCAGTGTGATCAACGCGTCGAACACCCTCATTCCGAGTGTGAGCGTGCGCGTGAGCACCCGCATCGCGCCCGGACAGACGGGGGAGGACGCGTATGCCGCGCTCGAAGAGCACCTGCTGGCGCACGCACCATTCGGAGCGCACGTGGAGATCTCGGATGTCGATCGCGGCAATCCCTTCCTGGTCAACACCGACGGGTGGGCAGTGGCCGAAGCCAAAGACGCCATGCATGAGGCGTGGGGAGTTGAAGCGGTTGAGGCGGGGATAGGCGGGTCGATCCCCTTCATCTCCGACCTGGTCGCCCAGTTCCCCGAGGCCCAGATCCTCGTCACCGGCGTGGAGGACCCGGACACCCGCGCGCACAGCCCGAACGAATCGCTGCATTTGGGAGTTTTCCGGCGAGCGATCCTTACCGAAGCCGTTTTGCTCGCAAAGTTGCAGTCGCGCGCGTAGAATCGCAACAGCTTTTATTGATCGAGGAGTATCTATGACTGACACCACCATTGCACCCGCTGCCCATGGCGTCGGACTGACAGACACCGCAGCGCTCAAGGTGCGCAGCCTGATGACCCAGGAGGGTCGCGATGACCTTCGCCTGCGTGTCGCCGTGCAGCCTGGTGGATGCTCCGGCCTGATCTACCAGCTGTACTTCGACGAGCGCATGCTCGACGGTGACGCAACCGTCGACTTCGGCGAGGGCGTCGAAGTTGTCGTCGACAAGATGAGCGTCCCCTACCTCGATGGTGCATCGATCGACTTCGAAGACACCATCCAGAAGCAGGGATTCACGATCGACAACCCGAACGCCTCGGGTAGCTGCGCGTGCGGAGACAGCTTCCACTAGGCGAAACGGTCGCAGAACGCACCACCCACGAAAGTCCCGAGGAGAACCTTCCTCGGGACTTTCGCCACTTCCGCATGGTGTCGAGGGGCAGGCTGGCCGCGAGCGGGTTGTAGACTGATCTCGAATCAGTCCGCAACATCCGAGAGGTCTCAGGTGCGCTCTAACCGCCGTCTTCGATGGGTAGCCATTCCCATCGCGGTAGCTCTAACAATCGGCCTTGCTGGCTGCACACCGGAGCAGCTGCGTGGCTACCTCCCGGGTGAAGCCGGGATTACCAACCACACCGACAGGATCACGGGTCTCTGGACCACATCGTGGATCGTGTTGCTCGGCGTCGGTGTTCTCACCTGGGGGCTCATCCTCTGGGCCGCGGTTGTCTACCGCAGACGCAAGGGCCAGACCGGTCTGCCGATCCAGATGCGCTACAACCTGCCGATCGAGATCTTCTATACCGTCGTGCCGCTTATCCTCGTTCTCGGGTTCTTCGCCTTCACGGCGCGGGACCAGGCAGAGATCGAAGCCCCGATAGCTGACCCGGATGTCTCGATCGAGGTCATCGGCCAGCGTTGGTCCTGGACCTTCAACTATGTTGACGAAGACGTCTACTACTCGGGTATCCAGGCTCAGGAGCGCGAAGAAGACAACATCGTCGACCCCGACTCCCTTCCGACCCTGTACCTGCCGGTTGGTAAGACCGTCGAGATCACGGTGGAGTCGCGCGATGTCGCTCACTCCTTCTGGGTTGTCGACTTCCTCTATAAGAAGGACATGCTCCCGGGCCGGTCCAACTACATGTACTTCATCCCCGAAAAGATCGGCACCTACGCAGGCAAGTGCGCCGAGCTGTGTGGCGAGTACCACTCCCTGATGCTGTTCCAGGTCGAGGTGGTGTCGCAGGAGGACTACGACGCCTACATCGAGAGTCGACGCGCCGACGGGTTCGAAGGCCAGCAGTCGCTCGAATACAATGTGAACCAGAACCTGCCCGGCCGCACGGGCAACGGCAGCGAGGAGTCGACCGAATGACTACCACATTGAGTCGCCCTGTTGCCGGAGGGTCCGAGACCGTCAACGGGTCCTCGCCGTCCATCGGGCGCAAGGGTTCCGTTCTGGTCAACTGGGTCACCTCGACCGACCACAAGACGATCGGGTACATGTACCTGATCTCGTCGTTCATCTATTTCTGCCTCGGCGGAGTGATGGCGCTGGTCATCCGCGCCCAGTTGTTCGCACCCGGCCTGGAGATCGTCCAGACCAAGGAGCAGTACAACCAGCTGTTCACGATGCACGGCACGATCATGCTGCTCATGTTTGCGACACCGCTGTTCGCGGGATTCGCCAACGTGATGATGCCGTTGCAGATCGGCGCACCCGACGTTGCGTTCCCCCGCCTCAACGCTTTCGCCTACTGGCTGTACAGCTTCGGCTCGCTCATCGCCGTCGCCGGGTTCCTCACACCGCAGGGTGCAGCATCATTCGGCTGGACTGCCTACGCTCCGCTGTCGAGTACAACGTTCACGCCAGGACTCGGCGGCGATTTATGGGTGTTCGGTCTCGCGCTGAGCGGCTTCGGCACCATCCTCGGTGCGGTCAACTTCATCACGACCATCATCACGATGCGCGCCCCCGGCATGACGATGTTCCGCATGCCGATCTTCACCTGGAACATCCTGGTCACCTCGATCCTCGTGATCATGGCGTTCCCGGTTCTCGCCGCGGCGTTCCTCGCTCTCGGCGCCGACCGAATGTTCGACGCGCACATCTACGATGCGGCCAACGGCGGCGTCATCCTGTGGCAGCACCTGTTCTGGTTCTTTGGGCACCCCGAGGTCTACATCATTGCTCTGCCGTTCTTCGGCATCGTCTCTGAGATCTTCCCGGTGTTCAGCCGCAAGCCCATCTTCGGCTACAAGACTCTCGTCTACGCGACGATCGCGATCGCGGCGCTGTCGGTCACGGTGTGGGCGCACCACATGTACGTCACCGGGTCCGTCCTGCTCCCGTTCTTCTCGCTGATGACAATGCTCATCGCGGTTCCGACCGGTGTGAAGATCTTCAACTGGATCGGCACCATGTGGCGCGGGTCGGTGACCTTCGAGACCCCGATGATGTGGGCGATCGGATTCCTCATCACCTTCACCTTCGGTGGCCTCACCGGTGTAATCCTGGCGTCGCCGCCCCTCGACTTCCACGTCTCCGACACCTACTTCGTGGTTGCGCACTTCCACTACGTAGTCTTCGGCACCGTGGTGTTCGCAATGTTCGCCGGGTTCTACTTCTGGTGGCCGAAGTGGACCGGCAAGATGCTCGACGAGAACCTGGGCAAGATCCATTTCTGGTTGCTGTTCATCGGGTTCCACATGACGTTCCTCATCCAGCACTGGATTGGAGTGGAGGGCATGCCTCGCCGCTACGCGACATACCTTCCCGGAGACGGCGTTACCTGGATGAACCAGCTCTCGACCGTGGGCGCCATGATCCTCGGTCTGTCGATGTTGCCCTTCCTCTACAACGTGTACATCACGGCTCGCCGTGGCGCGAAGGTCACCGTCAACGACCCGTGGGGCTACGGGCGCTCGCTCGAGTGGGCGACCTCGTGCCCGCCGCCGCGTCACAACTTCACGTCGATCCCGCGGATCCGCTCGGAGTCGCCGGCGTTTGACCTGCACCACCCTGAGGCGGAGATGCCCTCCGGCATCGGACCGTTCAAGGACGCCCCAGACGCTCCCGTCTACGACAAGGCTGACGAGCAGGTCAAGTAGCTTCACTTCCTCGCGCAATGGCGCTCACCTTCGGTTGGGCGCCATTTGTCGTTACCCCATCGACCGTGGTCGCGAGTGCTCTGATCACTCCAACGATGTCGGCCAGCCGTCGCCCGGCCGCCTGGCCCCCGCTTCGACCAGCTGCACGGTCGACCAGTCATAGGCTGGGTGGATGACTACTATCCTTGACCCGACCCCCGCCGCCCGCAGCGCCGTGACCGAAACCGAAGCTACGCCGACGACGGTTGAGTTCTGGTTTGACCCGTCCTGCCCGTGGGCGTGGATGACGTCCCGCTGGGTTGACGAGGTGGCCCGCTTCCGCTCCCTCGACGTGACCTGGAACGTGATGAGCCTCGCTGTCTTGAACGAGAACAACGACGTGAGCGAGGAGTACCGCGCATTCTTCCCCCGCGCGTTGCGCTACACGCGCCTCGTTGCTGCGGTAGCAGAGTTGCACGGACAGCAGTTCGTGAAGCCGCTCTACGACGAGCTGGGCGCACGCATTCACCCCGGAGGTGCCACGGACCCATTACAGGTCATCACGGAGGCCCTGAAGGCGTTGGGCTTGCCCGCTGAGCTCGCCCAGACCTCGCTCACCGATGCCCATGACGCCGGAATGCGGAAGAGCCACTTCGAGGGAATTAACCGTGTTGGACAGGATGTGGGCACGCCGGTGCTCGCAGTGAACGGGGTTGCCTTCTTCGGACCCGTGATCTCACCGGCACCCAAGGGAGAGCAGGCCCTCGCCCTGTGGGACGGCGTCGTCGCCGCCGCTTCCTATGAAGGATTTTTTGAGATCAAGCGCACTCGCACCGTCGACCCCATCTTCGACTGATCGCACCTTCCGCCGACGACCGCAGCACCGCCAAACGCACGAGGGCCCGGAGCCTGCCCAGCTAATTTCTAGCTGAGCCAGGCTCCGGGCCCTCGGTGTAACCGGCTATCGGTGACTAGTGACTCGAGTCGTGCGAACGCTCGATGTCGGTGCTGGTGACGGGTGAGATGCGGTCCTCGAAGAACCAGGTCGACAGACCCCCACGAACCCGCTGCAGAACACTGATCTTGCCGTTCGCATCCGGGCGAATCATCAGCGGCTTGTACTCGTTGTAGCTGACCAGCTTCCAGCGCTCGTAGTCGTCGAGCTGCTCGTGCACCTCGATGTACTCGCCACCAGGCAACCGCACGATGCGGCCACTCTCGAACCCGTGCAGGGCGATCTCGCGGTCCTTCTTCTGCAATGCCAGGCAGACGCGCTTCGTCACCTGGTATGCCACGACTGGCGCGATGAACAGCAGAGCCTGAAGCGTATGGATCACGCTCTCGATCGACACATAGAAGTGGGTGGCGATCAGGTCCGAGCTCGCCGCGGCCCAGAGGACCGCGTAGAACGTGACACCGGCGGCACCGATGGCGGTTCGCGTGGGCGCGTTGCGCGGACGGTCTGCGATGTGGTGTTCGCGCTTGTCTCCGGTCATCCACGCCTCGATGAAGGGGTAGAAAGCGACCACTGCGATGAAGAGTCCCAGGCCCACCAAGGGGATCAGGATGTTCATCGAGACGGTGAAGCCGAAGATCACGAACTCGAGCCCCGGCGGCACCAGTCGAAGAGCACCATCAGCAAAGCCGATGTACCAGTCAGGCTGGGTACCAGCAGAAACGGGGGAGGGGTCGTATGGGCCGTAGTTCCAGATCGGGTTGATCGTCACGGTCGCCGCGATCAAAACGATCACACCGAACACGATGAAGAAGAAGCCGCCGGCCTTCGCCGCGAAGACGGGCATGATGGGCGCGCCCACCACGTTGTCGTTGGTCTTGCCGGGGCCCGCGAACTGCGTGTGCTTGTTGATGATGAGCAGCAGCAGGTGCACTCCGAGAGCAGCAACCAGGATTGCCGGCAGGATCAGAATGTGCAGCACGTACAGGCGCGAGATGATCTCGGTCCCGGGGAACTCGCCACCGAACAGCAGGTAGGAGACCCAGGTGCCGGCGACGGGGATGCCCTTGACCATTCCGTCGATGATCCGCAGGCCGTTACCGGAGAGCAGGTCGTCGGGAAGCGAGTAACCGGTGAACCCCTCAGCCATCGCGAGGATGAACAGGACGAACCCGATGAGCCAGTTGATCTCACGCGGCTTGCGGTACGCACCCGTGAAGAACACGCGAAGCATGTGCAGCCCGATCGAGGCGACGAACAGCAGTGCGGCCCAGTGGTGTACCTGGCGCATCAGCAAGCCGCCGCGGATGTCGAACGAGATATCCAGCGAGGAGGCCATTGCCGCAGACATTTCGATGCCCTTGAGGGGCACGTACGAACCGTCGTACTCCACCGGAACCATGGAGGCTTCGAAGAAGAACGTCAGGAAGGTTCCGGACAGCAGGATGACCACGAAGCTATACAGGGCTACTTCGCCCAGCATGAACGACCAGTGGTCGGGGAAGATCTTGCGACCGACTTCCTTCACCAGTCCGGAGATGCTGGTGCGCTCGTCGATGTAGTTGGCAGCTGCTCCGGTGAAGCGGGCACCCCTGGTGGGGACTACCGCGGACGGGGCTGCATTGCCGGTGGCGCCGGTTGTTGTGCCGGCGTGTGTGTCGGTGGATGTCATAGCTCACGCTCCCAAAAGCTGGGTCCGACGGGTTCTAGGAAATCGCTCTGGGCGATGAGGTATCCCTCGCTGTCCACCGCAATGGGCAACTGGGGAAGGGCGCGCTTGGCCGGGCCGAAGATCACTTCGGCATGGTTAGCAACGTCGAACTGCGACTGGTGGCAGGGGCAGAGGAGATGGTGCGTCTGCTGTTCGTACAATGCCACCGGGCAGCCGACGTGGGTGCAGATCTTGGAGTAAGCGACGATGCCGTCGTACGACCACTCTGCGCGCTCTGGACGCTCAACGAGGTCGGCGGGGTCGAGGCGCATTACGAGAACCGCGGCCTTCGCCTTTTCTTCGAGCTTGTGTTCAGAATCATTGAGGCCATCGGGGATGACGTGGAACGCCGATCCGATGGTGATGTCCGATGCTCTGATCGGCGTGCCGCTCGGGTCGCGAGTGAGGCGGGTGCCCTTTTCCCACATGGTGTGCTTGAGCAGCGGCACCGGGTCTTCGGCGGGAGCCAGGTCCCGGAAGAGCACCACGGCCGGGATCGGCGTGAGAACGAGTGCGCCGATGAGGCTGTTACGGATGAGCGAGCGGCGGCCGAATCCGGATTCCTTGTTTCCCAGTGCGAAGACCTCGAGAGCCTTGGCTCGCGTGGCGTCGGAGCCGCGAGTGCCGTGACGGCTCTCGACGATCTCGACATCACTCATGAGGGCTTTTGCCCAGTGCACGGCTCCGATGCCGATGCCAAGCAGGCCCAGCGTGATCCCGAGGCCGAGCATGAGCGTGTTCATGCGCACCGAGGTCATGTTGCCCGGTTCGATGGGGAATGCGATGTAGGCCGCGACCGCAAGGACGCTTCCGATGATCGAGAGGAAGAACAGGATCGAAACCTGTCGCTCGGCTCGCTTCTCTTTCCTCGGGTCCGTGTCGGTCAGGCGTGCGCGGTGAGGCGGGAAACCGGGGTTCACCAACGTGTCTGGGCGTGTAACTCCGAGCCCGGGGGAGACCTCGCGGGCCTCCACCTTCGCAATCGCGGAGCCGGCAGCGGTGTCATTCGCGTCCGGGGCGGTTACGCCATCCGGAGTGGCTACACCGTCGTCGTGCTGTGCCATTGTCTTCCCTTCAACCAACGCCGGAGCGCTGCTAATTCTGAGCTAGTTGGATTTCGCTGTGAGCCAGACCGTGATTGCCACGATCGCGCCCAGTCCGAAGATCCAGATAAACAGTCCCTCTGAGACGGGTCCGAGGTTACCGAGCGACAGGCCTCCCGGGGAGGGGTTCTCATCGAGGTACGTGAGGTACGTGATGATGTTTGCCTTGTCTTCCGGCGAGATGTTCTCGTCGTTGAACACCGGCATGTTCTGCGGGCCGGTGACCATCGCCTCATAGATGTGCTGAGCCGAGACACCCGTCAGTGACGGAGCGAACTTTCCCTCGGTGAGCGCTCCACCGGCGCCGGCGACGTTATGGCACATGGCGCAGTTGATGCGGAACAGCTCGGCACCCAGGGCAGCGTCGCCGTCTGCAGCGAGGTATTCCTCGTCAGGGATGCCGGGGCCGGGGGCCTGGGCGCCAACGTACGTGTACAGGGCCTCGATCTGTTCTTCGGTGAACTGCACGGGCTTTTCTTCAGCCTGCGGACCGGACTGCGCCATGGGCATGCGCCCGGTGGCGACCTGGAACTCGACGGACGCTTCGCCGACGCCGATCAGCGACGGACCAGCTTCTGTTCCCGCGAGGTCGAGGCCGTGGCAGGTGGCGCAGTTCGCGGCGAACAACTTCGAACCCTCTTCGGTGAGCTGCTCGTGCGCGACCGTGGTTTCCGCGGTGGCGGCGGTGGTGAACAGCGCGTAGGCGCCGCCTGTGCTGAGCAGACCCACCACGATGAGTGCGATGGATGCCAGGGGGGAGCGGCGGCCGGAGCGGCGCTTCTGGGTGGAGCTAGTGGACTTCGCCATGCTGGTTGTCTATTCCGCTTCTTTATTTCAGGAGGTAGATGACGGCGAACAGGCCGACCCACACCACATCGACGAAGTGCCAGTAGTACGACACGACAATCGCACTGGTCGCTTCTTTGTGGCCGAAGTTCTTGGCCGCGTACGCGCGTCCGATGACGAGCAAGAAGGCGATGAGCCCACCGGTCACGTGCAGACCGTGGAATCCGGTCGTGAGGTAGAACGCAGATCCGTACGAGTCGGAGCTGAGGGAGACGCCCTCGCTGACCAGCAGGGCGTATTCATAGACCTGCCCGATGACGAAGATCGCGCCCATGACATACGTGACGAAGAACCACTCGGCCATGCCCCAGTCGGACAGCTTCCAGCTCGTGCGCTTGGCCTGGAGTCGTTCCGCGGCGAAGACGCCGAACTGGCAGGTTAGCGACGATGTCACCAGAACCGCGGTGTTGATCGCAGAGAACGTGATGTTGAGCTTCGAACTCTGCAGCTCCCACAGCTCGGGCGACGTCGATCGCAGCGTGAAGTAGATCGCGAAAAGTCCCGCGAAGAACATCACTTCACTGCCGAGCCACACAATCGTGCCAACGGCAACTGGGCTCGGTCGATTTACAATTGGGGCGCCGACCGGTCGGGCTAGAGAGGTGCTCGTCACTATCCCATTATGGAGCACAAAGACTCTTGGCATCCGCATTGGAGGTGCCAGTCGACCCCGAATCGATAGGATTTGAACCATGTCCTCCGATTCAACCTGGCCACAGCTTCTCGGCATCCTTGTAGAAGGCTCTAATTTGTCTATCAGCCAGGCGACCTGGGCGATGCAGCAGGTCATGGCCGGGGAGGTGACGGACGCGCAGCTGGGCGGCCTGCTCGTGGCGCTGCGGATAAAGGGTGAAACGGTTGACGAGATCGTCGGATTCCGCGATGCCGTTCTTGCCAACGCCCTGCCTCTGTCGGTCGATCCGATGGTGCTCGACATCGTCGGTACCGGAGGAGACCCGTACGGGGCGGTTCTCAATATCTCCTCGGTGGCGTCCATCATCTGCGCGGCCTCCGGGGTTCCGGTGCTGAAGCACGGCAATCGCGGCGCGAGCTCGGCCTCCGGCGCGTCGGATGTGCTCACCGCACTCGGAGTAGACATCTCGATCTCGCCCGAGCGTGCAGCCGCGGTGCTGCGGGAGACGAACATCAGCTTTGCCAACGCCGCAATCTTTCACCCCGGCTTCCGGCACGCGGGACCCACCCGCAAGGAGCTGGGCATCTCGACGCTCTTCAACATCCTGGGGCCGCTGTGCAATCCGGCCCGGCCGGAGGCCTCCGCGGTCGGTGTGTCGAGCCTCGACCGCGTTCCTCTTATAGTCGGGGTGTTCCAGACGCGTGGCGCCGCAGCGCTGGTCTACCGCGGTGACGACGGAATCGACAAGCTCACCACCACCGGCCACAGCCACGTCTGGGAAGTCTCGCGTGGCTCGGTGACTGAGCACGACCTTGATCCGCTCGATCTGGGCATCGCACGCTCGTCGATCGACCAACTGCTGGGAAAGGGACCGGACTACAACGCCGGTGTCGCGCGCGCTGTGCTCGGGGGCGACCCGGGCCCGGTGCGCGATGTTGTTCTGCTCAACGCGGCGGCTGGATTGGTCGCGTTCGATCTGGCGCAGCATCCCAGCCACATCAGGGATCCCTTTGTCGAGCGGATGTCGCGGATGCTCGTGATCGCCGAAGCCACCATTGACTCCGGGGCCGCGCTGGTGAAGCTCGACCAGTGGGCTGCCGCCACCAACGCGGCCTGAGCGAACAGCGACGACCACGACCGGCGCGGCGGTACTCGTCGCCCCAGGGCCAAACAAAAGCGCCGCCCGGGTGAACCGGGCGGCGCTTTCGCTGTTGTGTAGCGGGGTGTCTGCTCTAAAGCGAGGTGTCGCGGGACTCCTAGAGGATGTCTTCGTCGACCCAGTCGAAGGTCTTCGTCACGGCCTTCTTCCAGTTGCGCAGCTGACGCTCGCGTTCTGCGGTCTCCATCTGCGGCACCCAGCGGCTGTCTTCCTGCCAGTTCTTACGCAGGTCGTCGAGGTCGCTCCAGAATCCGACCGCGAGACCGGCCGCGTAGGCTGCTCCCAGCGCGGTGGTTTCGGCGACAACCGGACGCACGACGGGGACTCCGATAATGTCGGCCTGGAACTGCATCAGGGTGTTGTTGGCGATCATGCCCCCGTCGACTTTGAGTTCGGTCAGGTCAACGCCAGAGTCGGCATTGACCGCGTCGAGAACCTCACGGGTCTGGAACGCGGTCGCTTCCAGGGCAGCGCGGGCGATGTGCCCCTTGTTCGCAAACCGAGTCAATCCCACCAGTGCTCCGCGGGCATCCGCGCGCCAGTACGGGGCGAAGAGACCGGAAAAGGCGGGAACGAAGTACACGCCGCCGTTGTCGTCGACCGTATTGGCGAGAGTCTCGATCTCCGGGGCGCTCTGAATAAGGCCGATGTTGTCTCGCAGCCACTGCACCAGCGAGCCGGTCACCGCAATCGATCCCTCGAGCGCGTAGTGGGCCGGGGCGTCGCCCAGCTTGTAGCCGAGCGTCGTGAGGAGCCCGTTTTTCGAGTGGATGATCTCCTCGCCGGTGTTGAAGATGAGGAAGTTACCCGTGCCGTAGGTGTTCTTCGACTCGCCGGTATCGAACGCCGCCTGGCCGAATGTCGCCGCCTGCTGGTCACCGAGGATCCCGGCTACCGGCACCTCGCGCAGCAGGCTCGAGGATTCCACTTCGCCGTAGACCTCGGACGAGCTCTTGATCTCCGGCATCATCGAGCGCGGTACCCCAAAAATACCCAGGATCTCGTCGTCCCACTGCAGCGTCTTCAGGTCCATAAAGAGCGTCCGGGAGGCGTTGGTCACATCGGTGACGTGCACGCCGCCGTCGATGCCCCCGGTGAGGTTCCAGACAACCCAGCTGTCCGTGGTGCCGAACAGCAGATCACCGGCCTCGGCCTTTTCGCGGGCACCCTCGACGTTCTCGAGGATCCACATGATTTTGGTGCCCGAGAAGTAAGTCGCCAGCGGCAGTCCGACCCGCGCCTTGAACCGTTCTGTTCCGCCGTCGGCTGCGAGTGCATCGACGATGCCCTGCGTGCGGGTGTCCTGCCAGACGATCGCGTTGTAGACGGGAACCCCCGTCGTTTTGTCCCAGACGACTGCCGTCTCGCGCTGGTTGGTGATTCCCACAGCGACGATGTCGTGGCGGGTGATGTCAGCGCGGGACAGCGCCTGGCCGATGACCTCGCGGGTGTTGTTCCAGATCTCCGCTGGGTCGTGTTCGACCCATCCAGCGCGGGGGAAGATCTGTTCGTGTTCCTTCTGGCCTACCGAAACGATAGAGCCGGAGTGGTCGAAGATGATCGCCCGGGTGCTGGTCGTGCCCTGGTCGATCGCAACGATGAAATCGGTCACGGAATTAACTCCTTTGTTGGGGCCATGGGCAAGTGCCATGGCCATTCCTGTGCATACATAAGCTGGTGCTTGGTTCAAAGGTGAGCAATTAGCTTATCCGGTGAACCTGGGTTGGCGGCTTAGCTCAGCGGGAGCAGGGGGGCGGCGGCGAGCCCGCCGAGGATGCCGCCGATAACGGGCCCGACGACCGGGATCCAGGCATAGCCCCAGTCGCTCGTGCCCTTGCCGGCGATCGGCAAGACCGCGTGCGCGATGCGCGGGCTGAGGTCACGGGCGGGGTTAATTGCGTAACCGGTCGGTCCACCGAGCGAGATGCCGATCACGACTACCAGCAGTGCCACCGGAAGTGCGCCGAGCGCGGCGAGCCCCGCGGGAACGGACAGGTCGACGTCGCCAACCCGTCCGAATCCGACGATGACGAACACGAGCACGAACGTGCCGATGATTTCGGTGATGAGGTTCCAGGCGGAGCTGCGAATGGCGGGGCCGGTGGAGAACACGCCGAGCTTGTTGGCCGCGAGAGGCTCATCGTCGAAGTGCTGCTTGTACGCGAGCCACACCAGCACGGCTCCGATAAAGGCACCGACAAACTCGCCAGCGAAGTAGACCAGGATTTGCGTGAAGCTGAGTTCCACGCCGGAGGCCCAGAGGCCGAGGGTCACCGCAGGGTTCAGGTGCGCGCCCGACGAATAGGCGACCGTGACACCGGCGAAGACTGCGAGGCCCCACCCGAAGTTCACCATCAGGAATCCGCCGGCGTTGCCCTTGGTTTTGGCGAGTGCGATATTCGCGACTACACCACAACCGAGCAATATGAGCATCGCCGTGCCCACTGTTTCCGAAAGGAAGATAGTTCCGAGATCCACGTTGACCGTCCTTGGTTTCGGCGCGCACTGAGCGCGCGCAGCCCCCATTTGAGGGGATTTCAACCCACCTTATTCCTGACCAGCGGGGCAA
Organism: Glaciihabitans tibetensis; assembly: GCF_003003265.1. Classification (GTDB taxonomy): domain Bacteria; phylum Actinomycetota; class Actinomycetes; order Actinomycetales; family Microbacteriaceae; genus Glaciihabitans; species Glaciihabitans tibetensis. Next base: position 201,374 of record NZ_PVTL01000004.1, on the reverse strand, counting down.
AAACAGGCCCTTGCCGAGAAAAACTGTGGCGGCTTATCCTCGGCTGCGGTCTGGGCTAGGTTGAAGGCTACGCTGCTCAAAATCGAATCATCCGAAGGATTCGTCCACAACGAAGTGTCGAGAGGAACGGTCATGAAAAAGCTCATCAATGATCCGAAAAATGTCGTAGAGGAAGCGGTGACGGGGTTCGCCGTCGCCCACGCTGACCTCGTGACCGCGTCTTTCGACCCGATCTTCGTTGTGCGAGCGGATGCCCCGGTCGCGGGCAAGGTGGCGCTGATCAGCGGGGGCGGGAGCGGGCACGAACCGCTGCACGCTGGTTTCGTCGGATTCGGCATGCTCGACGCCGCGGTTCCTGGCGCCGTGTTCACCTCACCGACCCCCGACCCGATCCTGGCGGCGACGCTCGCAATCAACTCCGGGGCTGGGGTGTTGCAGATCGTGAAGAACTACACCGGCGACGTGCTGAACTTTGAGACCGCCGCGGAACTTGCCGAGGCCGAGGGGGTGACCGTACGCACCGTCATCGTCGACGACGATGTCGCCGTCAAGGATTCGCTGTACACAGCGGGGCGCCGGGGCGTCGCCGGCACCGTGCTGGTGGAGAAGATCGCCGGCGCCGCAGCGCAGCGCGGGGATGACCTGGAGGCGGTCGCCGCGATCGCCACCCGTGTGAACGCGCAGACGCGATCGATGGGGGTCGCGCTCACGCCCTGCGTCGTGCCGCACGCGGGCGAGCCAAGCTTCACCCTCGCGGACGATGAGATCGAGATTGGTATCGGGATCCACGGGGAACCTGGTCGCGAGCGGATCCAGCTCGAGCCCGCCGACCAGATCGTCGACCGGCTGCTGGCACCGATTCTCGAAGACCTCCCGTTCGCCTCCGGGGATCGCGTGCTGCTGTTCGTCAATGGCATGGGCGGCACCCCGCAGGTCGAGCTCTACATCGTGTATCGCCGCGCGGCCGAACTGCTCGCCGCCAACGGCATCGAGGTCGGTGTGAGCCTCGTCGGCAACTTCGTCACCAGCCTCGAGATGCAGGGGGCGTCGATCACGGTTCTCAAGCTCGACCCTGAACTGGAAGAATTGTGGAACGCGCCGGTACAAACCGCCGCACTGCGCTGGGGAAGGTAACTCACCATGGCTTTAGACATCACGTGGACGAAGGCGTGGATCGCGCGGAGTGCAGACGTGATCTCGGAGCACCGCACCGACCTGACTACGCTGGATCGGGCGATCGGTGACGGGGATCACGGCGAGAACATGGACCGCGGATTTTCGGCCGTGGCAACCAAGCTGGCCGATCTCAGCGCCGACGCTACCCCCGGTGATGCCTTGAAGATGGTTGCAACCACGCTGATCTCGACCGTGGGCGGCGCATCCGGGCCGTTGTTCGGCACCGCGTACCTGAAGGCAGCGGGCGCGGTCGCCGGCCATGAGGAGCTTGACGGGGCGGACCTCGTCGCGATGCTGACCGCCGCGCGCGACGGGATCGTGTTGCGGGGCAAGGCGGAACCGGGAGACAAGACCATGATCGATGCCTGGACCCCCGCGGTGGAGGCCGCGGCCACAGCACTGGCAGCGGGAAAGGACGAGGTCGCCATCCTGGTTGCCGCGGCGGAGGCGGCCGAGGCAGGCTCCGCAGCGACGGATCCGCTCGTTGCCCGCAAGGGCCGCGCGAGCTACCTCGGCGAACGCGCGATCGGACACAGGGACCCCGGATCGGTGTCCTCCGCGTTGCTGTTACGCGCTGCCGTAGACGCGACGACGGACTAGAGCCGTGAGCGTCGGGTTGGTCGTTGTCTCTCATTCCGCCAAGATCGCGGAGGGAATCGTGGAGCTCGCGGGCCAGATGGCCCCCGGGGTTCGCATTCGCGCTGCGGGGGGAACGGATGACGGGGGCCTCGGTACCAGCTTTGACCTCGTGATGTCGGCGGTAGTAGACGCCGACGATGGCGACGGAGTGGTCGTCATGTGCGACCTTGGCTCCGCCATTCTCACCGCCGAGACGGCGCTGGACTTCCTCGATGACGAGTTGCGCGCACGGGTGCGTATTGCCGACGCACCGATCGTCGAGGGTGCGGTTGCCGCGGCGGTCGCCGCGGAGGTGGGCGGTGCGCTGGCCGAGGTGGTTGACGCTGCCGAGGCTTCCGCCGCAGCATCCGCCATGACGTCCGACCAAAATTCGCCAGAGGAAGCTGTCGAATCGACCTCGTCGGATCGCCGGGGCTCCGACCTGAGCAGCACGACCCTCCCGCCCTCGTCCGAAAGGCCAGAGGAACCGATCGGGGCGAATGCAACCCTGATTAACCCCTCGGGGTTGCACGCACGCCCCGCGGCGGAGTTTGTGCGGCTGGCGAGCACATTCGACGCGAGGATCACGGTGAACGGGGTCGATGCAAAAAGCCTGCTGCGCATCATGGGGATGGGCCTCGGGATCGGATCCTCGGTTCGCGTGGAGGCGACCGGCACGCAGGCACAGGAAGCGGTCGACGCGCTGACGACACTGCTGGCGTCCGGATTTGGCGAGTAGCTCTGGAGACGAGTAGCTCGCAGCAACTGCGCCGGTCCTGCGGCCAGGGGCGCGAGTGCGTAGGCTGGAAGTTGTGCCCAGTCTTGTTCATGGCGTTTCCGTCAGCCCTCTCAGCGACCTCGAAGTCGCGTCGATCCGCGCGGACTTTCCCGCTCTCGGCGAGTTCGTCAACGGGCAACCGCTCGCCTACCTCGATTCCGGTGCGACCGCTCAACGGCCTCTCGCCGTGCTCGATGCCGAGCGCGACTTCCTGCTTCACTCCAACGCGGCCGTGCATCGCGGAGCGCACACGCTGGCCGCTCTCGCGACCGAGGCCTATGAGGACGCCCGCGCGACCGTCGCTGACTTTGTTGGCGCGTCCCCGGCCGAAATTGTCTGGACCTCCAACGCTACCGATGCGCTCAACCTGGTCGCCTACGGGATGGCAAATGCCAGCCACGGGCGCGGTGGCCCAGCGGCACGACGCTTCGCGCTCGGCAGTGGCGATGAGATCGTCATAACCGAGGCGGAGCACCACTCCAATCTCGTCCCGTGGCAGGAGCTGGCCGCCGTAACCGGCGCAAGCCTGAAATACGTGCCGGTGCGAGACGATGGTACGTGGACAGCGGATGACGCGGCCGCCGTCATCACGGAGCGCACCCGACTCATCGCCTTCGCTCACGTATCGAACGTCACCGGGTATGTTGCGCCCGTGAGCGACATCGTGGCGCTCGCGCACGCGGTCGGCGCACTCGTTGTGCTCGATGCCTGCCAGTCCGCACCGCATCGGCGCCTGAACCTGGTGGAACTCGACGTGGACTTCGCCGCGTTCTCCGGACACAAGATGGGTGGCCCTAACGGGATCGGCGTGCTCTACGGGCGCGCCGACCTTCTCGATGCGTTGCCGCCGTTCCGTACCGGAGGATCGATGATCAACACGGTGACGATGGAGGGTTCGGACTTCCTGCCCGCGCCACAACGGTTTGAGGCGGGGACGCAGCCGGTATCCCAGGCGGTCGCACTCGCCGCCGCGGTGCGGTACCTCGAGTCGGTGGGCCTCGACCGCATCGACGAGCACGAAAACGCGCTCGCGCAGCGTATGCTCGCCGGTCTCGCAGACATCCCCGGGATCCAGGTGGTGGGTCCCGCCGCCGGCGTAACCCGCGCGGGCCTGGTCAGCTTCGACGTGGTCGGCGTGCACGCCCACGACGTGGGCCAATACCTCGACTCCCGCGGCATCGCCGTTCGCGTCGGACACCACTGCGCCCAACCCCTCCATCGCCGACTCGGTCTGACGGCCACGACACGGGCGAGCGCGTACCTCTATACGAGCACCGACGACGTCGACCGGTTTCTTGCTGCCGTCGCCGAGGTGCGCCCGTACTTCGGGGTGGACGAGTGAGCGACGCGCTGGCTGGCCTCTACCAGGAAGTTATCCTGGATCATTCGAAGCGCCGTATCGGGTTCGGTGAGCTCGACCACTTCGACGCGATGCATTTTGAGCGCAATCCCACCTGTGGTGACGAGATCACCCTGCAGCTCGCGCTCGAGCCCGGCACTGACCGGATATCCGCGCTTGGCTGGCGCGGAGCCGGGTGCAGTATCTCGATGGCTTCCGCGTCGGTGCTCGCCGAGATGGCTCCGGGAATGACCATCGCCGAACTTCAGTCGACCATCGCCGAATTCCGCGAGATGCTCCGCTCGCGCGGTGCGGGAGAACCCGACATTGACATTCTGGGAGACGCGGTGGCCTTCCACGGGGTGTCGAAGTTCGTCATGCGCGTGAAGTGCGCAATGTTGGCGTGGGTTGCCACCGAGGCCTGCATTGCAGAGACGTCCTCACGACAGACGTCCTGACGAGAACTCTTCTGACGAGAACTCTCCTGACAAGAACACTCCCGGCGATTTTATGAGTCCCAGTTCCGACGCCTACGAGGTTCTCGGCGTGACCTCCAGTGCGACTGACGACGAGCTGCGCCGCGCGTACCGCAGAGCGCTTCGGCGAACCCACCCGGACACGGGAGGTGTCGCGGTGGAATTCCACGCGGTTCAGGTCGCGTGGGAGGCCGTCGGTACCGCCGAGGATCGCGCCCGGTACGACCGCACCTCCTCGGCCTTTCCCGCCGCAGGGTCGTCGCGGTCGCCGTGGTCCACCTGGTCGCCACCGAACTCGGCGGACTCGGCCGGCACCCGCACCGGCCGGTCTTCCTTTCGCTCCCCGGCCTCTCCCGGCGCGACGTATGGCCACGCCGGGTTGTGGTGGCGTAAGCAGTATGTGACGGGCGTGGGTGAGTGGGCCAGGCAGATGGGAATGGCGTCAGTCGACCCCTATGACGCGCGACTCGCTTCTGCACTGCCCGGCAGTGTGCGCCAATGCCTGATCGCCGCGATGACGGAGGAGGCGACGGCGACAGCGCTCACCGGTGTGGGCAGTTCCTTCAGTATCTGGCACGACGTCTCCACCGAGGTCGCCGGAGGAAACCCCGCAGAGAAACTCGATCACGTTGTGCTCGGGCCCACCGGGCTCTTCGCCCTGCTGTCGGAGGACCGTGGTGGGGAGGTCTATGTGCGTGGCGGGGATGTCACGGGCGATGGTTTCGGTCGGCGTGAGCGCCCCATCCGAACGCTGATATCGCGTGCAAACTTCTTCAGCGAAAACATGGGGGTGCGATTCACCGCAGTCATCATGGTGGTGCCGGATGATGCGGGCATCACCGTTCCCACCGAGGTGAGCAGGCTGCGCGGCCTGTCCGCGGTGCTCGTGCGCCGGTCGGATCTTTCGCCCTTCCTGCGACTCGGCCTGCCGGGCACGCTGCCGGTCAGTCCCGAAACCGTGACAGCCGCGCGTGAGCACCTGCGGCGAGCCGTGCAACTCATCTGAAACGGGAGCAACGCTCCGTTCCCACGGACACGGCGAACCGCGCGCTCGTGCCGTTCCCCGTCAAGATCGCCCGAAGTGGGGGATTCGCACCGTGCCTGTGTGTTCAACCCCTTGTTGCGATTTCGGCGATCGGATTGACTGTTCTCAACGCGATGGCGCGCGACGACGCGAGCTGGGCCTATTCAGTAACGAGGATCGGTAATGTCAACCTCAGATCCGACACGAGACGGCACGTCCCGCTCTTCAAGCGGGACCCCCTCAGGAAGCAGGGTCCCCGCCGACGATAACGCTCAACCGCCTCTCACCAATCCCGGCACAAACGATTCCGGGCAGCGCGACACATCTGCCGTCCCGGTGGGGGACCGCCCGACCGTCCGCCAAGAGGTAGTGGCACGCCAGAAGGAACAATTCGGCGGCATCAAGATCGGCTCGGCCTTCTTCGGATGGCTGGCAGCTACGGGAACCGTGGTGCTGCTGAGCGCAGTCGCGGGCACCATCGCCGTTTTGCTCGGCTACAGCGCAGAGACAACGACAAATCAGTTTGCCGATCCAACGTCGTGGGACATGGGAACCACAGCCTGGGTAGGCGGGGTGATTGCGCTGGTGATTCTATTCGTCGCCTACTACTGCGGCGGGTATGTTGCCGGCCGCATGGCCCGCTTCAGCGGCGCCGTGCAGGGACTTGCGGTGTGGCTGTGGGCGATCGTCGCCGTCATAGTCGTGACCATCCTCGGACTCATCATCGGCAACGAACTGGACGCTGGGGGCAGCCTCGAGGGTGTTCCCCAACTCGGAGCCCAATCCGAAGACTTCACCTTCGGAGGAGTGATCGCGGCGCTGCTTGCCGCTGCAGCCAGCCTCGGCGGAGCAGTCCTCGGCGGCATCGCGGGTATGCGCTTCCACCGCCGGGTGGATAAGGCCGGCCTCGGCAAATAGAGCTCGTTTCGCAGGGACTAGCGCCTGCTTCGCGCGAACTAGCGGCTCTTCGCACGCCCACCCTCAGACGGGGCCGCTTCCGGCGCGCCCGCAGAGAAACACCCCCAAGAAACACACCCCAAAGAAACACCAGACACAGAAAGCAGGAGTCAGATGATTGACACCACGAATCTCCCGAGCCTGATCGGAGCCGACGTAGTCGACCGGGACGGTGAGAAAATCGGAACCGTCGGACAGATCTACGTCAATTCCGAGACCAACGAACCGCTGTGGGCGAGTGTGCGCACCGGCCTGTTCGGAATGTCCGAGTCGTTCGTCTCGCTGGAGGGAGCCAACTCAGACTCCGACACGCTCCGGGTGACCTACGAGAAGGACTTTGTGAAGGACGCCCCGCGCATCGATGCAGACGGCGCACTCTCCGAAGACGAAGAAGCAGCGCTGTACGACTACTACCGCGGCGACGGCGTGCCTTCGGGGGCGACGACGAACGACGATCTCGCCTCGGCGGGCGTTTCCGGCCGCACCACGACCGATCGGACGGCCACAGACGGCACCGCGACCGACAGCGCGGCCTCGGGATCCACCGGAACCACGGGGTACGACACCTCAGGCCCGACGACCGATGACGCGATGACGCGCTCGGAGGAGCAACTCCGCGTCGGAACCGAGCGGGTCGAGACCGGCCGTGTTCGCCTGCGCAAGTACGTGGTCACCGAAAACGAGACCGTCACCGTACCCGTGAGCCGCGAGGAGGTGCGGCTCGAGCGCGAACCCATCACCGACGCGAACGTGGACTCCGCGACATCCGGCCCAGCCATCAGCGAGGAGGAGCACGAGGTGATCCTGACCGCGGAGCGCCCCGTTGTGGAGAAGACGACCACTCCGGTGGAGCGTGTACGGCTCAATACCGAGACGGTCACGGAGGACGCACAGGTCAGCGAGGAGCTGCGCAAGGAGCGCATCGAGCTCGAGGGCGACGAGGCCGACCTGAAGAACCGGCCGTCCGCGCGATGACGGTCGTTGCGATCGTCACCTAGTCGCAGTCGCAGTCGAGTCGCACGCAGCGGGCCGTGTCACACCAGCAATGGTGGGCACGGCCCGCTCGTCTGGCACGGCCCGGACGTCTGGCGCGGCCCGAGCATTTGTTCAGCCTGCGACAGCCGCAAAGAGAGGGCTCCGTCAGTCGAGGAGCCCGCGGATGTCGTCGGCGGTGAGGGCGGAACTGAACACGGCGTCATCGTCCATCACCGCGTCGAAGAGCCGCGATTTCTTCTCCTTGAGGGCCATCACCTTCTCCTCGATAGTTCCGGTGGAGATCATCCGGTACACCATCACCGATTTACTCTGCCCGATCCGGTGCGTACGGTCGACCGCCTGGGACTCGCTCGCGGGGTTCCACCACGGGTCGAGCAGGAAGACGTAGTCCGCCTCGGTGAGATTCAACCCGAATCCACCGGCCTTCAGGCTGATGAGGAACACCGGAGCGGTTCCCTCCTTGAACCGCTTGATGACATCGCCGCGGTTCATCGTGGAACCGTCCAGGTAGCAATACTCGATGCCCGCGGCGTCGAGACGCGCGGCAGCTTTCTTCAGGAACGAGGTGAACTGGCTGAAGATCAGCGCGCGATGATCCTCCGCGACCACGTCTTCGAGCTGTTCGAACAACGAATCGAGTTTGCTCGACGGGATGTCGCTGTACTTGTCATCCACCAGAGACGCATCGAGGCTCAGCATGCGCAACAGGGTCAGCGAGCGGAAGACCTGAAACCGGTTCTTGTCGAAGTCATCCATGAGTCCGAGCAATTTCTTGCGCTCGCGCTGCAGGTAGGTGTCGTAGAGCTTCTTGTGCTTCGGCGCGAGGTCGATCTTCAGCACCTGCTCCTGCTTTGCGGGCAGGTCGGCTGCGACCAGGTCTTTGGTGCGGCGCATCATAAGGGGGCGGATGCGGCGGCGCAGGCGAGCGACCAGGTCGGCGTTATCGCCCCGGGCGATGGGCCGCACATATTCCTCGGTGAATCCGCGCAGCGACGGGAACAACCCGGGCGCCACGATGGAGAACAGCGACCACAGGTCGGTGAGGCTGTTCTCCATCGGCGTTCCGGTGATGGCGAGCTTGAACGGCGCGCGGAGCTCGACGGCGCAGCGGTGCGTGTGGGAGGTTGGGTTTTTTACGAACTGGGCTTCGTCGAGGATCATTCCTGCCCACTCCTGGTTCTGGTAGGCCTCGAAGTCGAGTCGGAACAGCGCGTACGACGTGATGACGAGATTCGTGCCCGCGACGAGTTCGTCCAACGGAACGCGGCCCTTCGCCTGGGTGGTCGTGATGCCGCGCACGGCGAGGTGGGGGGCGAACCGCTCCGCCTCCGAGACCCAGTTGGAGACGACAGAGGTGGGGGCGATGACGAGAAACGGCGGCGCGGCGACATCCCGCTGCCCCGATGAATTAACGGCGTGGCTGATCAGCGCCAGGGTTTGCAGGGTTTTACCGAGGCCCATGTCGTCGGCGAGCACACCGCCGAGCTGGTGCTGCCACAAAAAGGCCAGCCAGGTGAAGCCGTCGTGCTGGTACGGACGCAGCGTGGCATCGATCTGCTCGGGCACCGGCACCGGGGGCACCGACTGCAGTTCGAGCAGACCGGACACGGACGCCCGCCAGGTGTCCGCCTGCTCGGTGTTGTCCGCCAGCTCGGTCAGTTCGGACCACAGGCTCGACTGGTAGCGACTGATCCGGGGAGTAGCGGAACCGTCCTGAAGCGTCGATGCCTCATCGATCAGTTTCTTGAGGCTGTCGAAGACGGGCTGGTCCAAGGAGAGGAAGGAATCGTCGTCGAGCAGGAGTGTGTCTTGGTTGGTGGAAAGGGCGGCGAACAGGGGCTCGAAGGGTACGTCGCGTCCCTCGATCGTCACGGTTACGCCGAGGTCGAACCAGTCGCCGTGATCGGTCGCCTCTGTGCGAACGGTGAGGGTCGGTGCCGCGGTGAGCTCCTGGTAGGCGGGGCGGTCACCCGAGATCTCGATGCGCACACCGTCGAGAGCTTCGAGCGCGGGCAGAACGTCGTGGCTGAATTGCGCCGCCGCGAGCCCGCGCAGGGTCGCCACGGGGTGAAGGGCGCCGACCTGGTCGAGCACCCTGGTGCTGGCGGTGCTGGCGGTGCTGCCCGTGCTGCTGGTGCTGGCGTTGGTTGTGCTCGTGGTGTCGCGCAGGCGGGGCCACGCGGCGAGGGCTGCTTCGACCCGGCGCAACACGTCGCGCTCGACCGCGGTGTCGCGCGCGCCGGATTCGTCGTCGCCGGGACGGAGGGTCTTTGTCTGGGCGACCGAGGCCGCGTCCCCGATCCGGTATTCCCAGTTCCACCGCAGGTCGAGACCGTTCTCCGGGAGGAACGCGGCGCTCAGCACAAGCACCGGCGGCACAAATTCTGGCAGTCGAACCGAAGCGTCGTCGCTGGTGATCGCAATGGTGCGCCGTAATCGCGGGTAGTACTCGGTCAGGAATTCGGGCACGTCCTTCCCGGGCACACTGATCTGATCCGCGCGGCCGAACAGGGCGCGCTGGTCGGAACTGAGAGGTTGTGCGGTGGGCGCGACGGTCACGGCGAAATGGGGAGTGGTCTCGATGCTGTACACACCGTGGTCGCCGATGGTGCCCGCGGTGTCTATCGGGCGTGCGGTGCCGTCGATGCGGAGGCGGGTGCGCAACTGCAGGGGGGCGGCGGTGCGTTTGGTGGCCTGTTCGCCGCCGGTGCTGGCGTCGAGGGTCAGCTCGACGGAAGAGCCGAGCTGCACCGACGCGGACTTTTTTGGTCCCACAAACGCAATGCCGAGTTCGGCCGCCTGCCCCATGAGGTTCCAGAACAGCGGGCTATGAAAGTCTTCGAGCAGGAGCCACTCCGGGCTGGGGCCGAAGTGGGTCGGATTGGTGGCGCTGTACAGGCCGGCGAGCTGTGCAAACCACAGGCGCTGTACCGGGTCGAGCCCCAACTGGTTCGTCGGAAAGCTGAGCGAGTACCAGGTGAGCGATCCGCGCACCCAGTTGCCCGTGGGACTTTTCGTGACCGGGCGCACCGCGAGGCGGCGCTTTTTGCGTGCCGCGGGTGACGGATCGGTGAGTGTGGCGGCCTTGGTGGCCGCCGCACCCCAGTTCTGCCCGCGCCGCACTGCCGTTTCTCGTAACTCGAACAGCAGCGCCATCGGCACACTGGCGGCGGAAGTGTTCGGCGAATTCGGTGCGAACGAACCGGCTGCCGAAGCGCTGCCAGGCGCCGTCGCGGGGTTGCCCGCGTCCAGCGCGCTTTTCCAGCGGGGTGTCGGCTTGGTCTTCTCGGGCGCAGCCGCCCGAACTTCCATCGCACGCGCGGGGTGTCCGCGGGAAGCGCCCCGGAGCGCGCTGGCGTGGAAGATGCGCGCGTCGTCGGCCTCCTGGATGTAGATCGAGTTGGCTTCGATCAGCGTCGCCGCGACGTGCTTGCAGTCCTGACCCATGGGGCAGGTACAGGTGCCGTACAACGGCCGACGCAGCGCACTACCCGACGGCGCGAGCTGAATGTTGCAGGAGTACGGGCGGGGCTTGGTTCCCTGGACGAGGCCCGTGAGCGAACCCGTATCGGAGTCCCACGTCACATCGATGACCGCACCGACGCGAGCGTAGGGGCGGCCTCGCTGGAACGAAGTGGGACCGACCAGACGGATGATGTCGCCAACGTCGACGAGCGGAAAGGCGTCAAACGACATGCCCCAATGCTCTCACGTGGAGCCGCGCTCAGAGGCGGATGACCGGTGTCATCGCGGAAAGCTCGGCGGTGATGCCGATGTCCACCACCACCAGCCGCCCCGCATACGACCGAGCGGGCTCGCGCAGCAACCCCGCCTTCGCTCCGCCGAAAGTGACGGTAACGTCTGCGGGAAGCACCACAGGATCCGGCACCGCACCGTCGTCCGGCCCAACGCCGCTCGGGATGTCAACGGCGACGACCGTCGGGCCGTCCGGCGCTTCGACCACAGACCGGAGCAATGCGACGACCTCGCGCGCCCGGCCGCGCAGCGCGGGATTGGCGCTGGTTCCCGTTCCGAGGATCCCGTCGACCACGATGGAGTGCGAACGGGCCAGTTCGACCAGCTCCGCGTCATCCGCCGGTCCGAAATCAGGAAAACGCACGCCCGCTTCGAGCGCTGCCACGCGCCCGACATCGTGCATCCGGTCTGCGGTGGGCAGTAAGTCGACCGCGATGCCCGCCCCGGCGAGCTCTGCGGCAGCCAGGAGGGCGTCCCCTCCGTTGTCGCCCGATCCGACCAGCACCAGCACCGAGCCGGGATGGGGATCGGTTGCCGGAGGCAGCAGGGAACGAACCTCGCTGGCGAGGGCCGCTGCTGCACGCGCCATGAGGGGCTCACCCGCGGCTCGGTGGGGTGCCTCCGCGGCGCGAATCTGGTCGACCGAGTATCCACTGATCATGGGTTGAGTCTCGCATCCTCGGCCGCCCTGCCTCACGCTCGGTGGCCCCTTTCTATTGGCAAACAGGAAGCGTAGATTGCTGGCGAAGAACAGGTGCGCGAAGCGGCGCGCGCCGCCTCGCATACACGCCACCGAAAGGGGCAGGGCAGTGGGCCACCTTCTCTACGACTCGACCGAGCCCATCTATTTCGATGATCGCCTGCTGTGGCACATCAAGCTGGTCATCATCGCAAAGCTTCGGCGCCAGGAGAGCTTCAGCTTCTCCTGGGACAACGACAACGAGGGCGACGGCGGCCTCACCTGTATTTGGCTGCACTCCGAAGCGAATCTACGATTCGAATTCACCATCGCCACGGAACCGGACATCAATCGCGACTGGCTCGAAGCCCTGATGCATTCCGCCAACTCGACCAGCGGACTGCACGTGATTCCGGAGGCGAAGGCGGCGGAACAGACGCGAGGCAAGAAGACGGCCAAGGGTGCATCAAAGTAGGCTCACGCAGACGGCGGCACCGCCAGCAGCGCGACATCCACCAGTACTCCCGTGTCGATAACGGCGGTCACGTAGGTGCAGACGGGCTGGCGTCGCCGGTCGGTGGGGGAGCCCGGGTTGAGCAGCCGCATCCCGGACGGGGCAACGGAGTCCCACGGAATGTGGCTGTGTCCGAAAACCAGTACGTCCGTATTGGGGAAGGCGGCGTCCATCCTCTGTTCGCGGCCGGCCGCGGAGCCGGTCTCGTGGATCATCGCGAACCGCACGCCGTCGATGGTCTCGCGTGCGATTTCGGGCAGCCGCGCCCAGAGTGCGGGGCCGTCATTGTTGCCGGCCACCCCGATGAGTCGGGCGGCACGCGCCTGCAGTTCGTCGAGCAACGCGACATCCACCCAGTCCCCGGCGTGAAGCACGACGTCGGCGTCGTCAACCGCGTGCCACACCGCTGCCGGAAGCACGCGCGCCCGTTTCGGGAGATGAGTGTCCGAGATGAGCAGAAGTTTTGTGACCATGGTCCAATCCTGCTCCACACCGGTACCGTGGATCCATGGCAAGCGAAGCGACAGTGCTCACCGTTGACGGTCCGGATGGTGCTCGCGAGGTGCGGTTGAGCAGCGGGAGCCGCATGCTCTGGCCCGAGGTTGAGCTCACCAAACTCGACCTCGCTCACTACGTCGTCGAGGTGGCCGACGCATTTCTTGCCGCAAACGGGGGACGGCCGCTGTCGCTGCAGCGCTTTCCCGGCGGGGTGGACGGCGAGCAGTTCTTCTCGAAGAACCCGCCCCGCGGCACTCCCGATTACGTGCGCACCGCCACGGTGGTGTACCCGAGCGGGCGCACGCATCCGCAGCTCGTGCTCGACGAGGCCGCCGCGATTGTCTGGGCGGTGCAGATGAACACCGTGGTGTTTCACCCGTGGCCGTCGCGGGCAAAAACATCGGATTTTCCCGATCAGCTGAGGATCGACCTCGACCCGCAGCCCGGAACGGACTTCGACGATGCGATTGCCGCGGCCATAGCCCTGCGCGGCGTGCTCGAGGAGGCCGGGCTCACCACCTTCGTCAAGACATCCGGCAACCGCGGCCTCCACGTCTTCGCCCCCATCGAGCCGACCCACGAGTTCATCGACGTGCGCCATGCCGTGATCGGGGCCGCGCGAGAGCTGGAGCGCCGCATGCCCGACAAGGTCACCACCCACTGGTGGAAGGAAGAGCGGGGTGAGCGCATTTTTCTCGACTACAACCAGGCCAACCGTGATCGCACCATGGCTGGCGCCTACAGTCCGCGTGCCCTCGCGCACGCCCCGGTGTCGTGTCCGGTGACCTGGGACGAACTCGAGAGCGTGCGCCCGGAGAACTTCACGATTCGCACGGTGCCGGAGCGGCTCCGCACGACCGGCGACCCCTGGGCGACCATGCAGTCGAGCCTCGGCACAATCGACGAGCTGCTGCGCTGGTGGGAAAAAGACCTCGAGCGCGGGCTGGGCGAGCTGCCCTACCCACCCGACTACCCCAAGATGCCCGGCGAACCGCCGCGGGTGCAGCCCAGTCGGGCGCGCCAGAAGGACTGAGCGTCAGCTGAGCACGGTACTGAGGTCGTAGGCCGCCGGAACCTCGAGTTGCTCGAACGTGCACGAGGCGGCATCCCGATCCGGCCGCCACCGCGCCAGCTGGACGGTGTGACGAAACCGGCTTCCCTCCATCTGGTCGTACTTCACCTCGGCAACCAGCTCCGGACGAAGGGGCACGTACGACACGTCTTTCCCGGAGGAGAAGCGGCTGCGATCGGTTTCTGCTGGAGCGACCTCGCCCGTGGCATCCCGCAGCACCAGCGGTTCGAGTTCGTCGATCAGGCTCAGGCGACGGGCATCCGTAAAGGCAGACGCACCGCCCACGTTGCGCAGCACCCCCTCGTCGTTGTAGAGCCCGAGCAGCAGCGATCCCACGCCCGAACCGGACTTGTGGATGCGATACCCGAGCACCACGACATCCGCGGTGCGGTGATGCTTGATCTTCAGCATCGTGCGCTTGCCCGGGGCGTACACGGCGGCCAGCGGTTTCGCGACGACCCCGTCGAGCCCTGCACCCTCGAACTCGACCAGCCAGCGCCGGGCGAGAGTCACATCGGTGGTGAGCTGGCTGAGATGAAGCGGATGCCCCTTGCCCCCAGCGACCTCGACGAGCTGGTCACGGCGCCTCTCGAAGGGCTCGGACAGCAGGTTCGTGTCGCCGCGGGCCAGCAGGTCGAAGGCGACGAACATGGCCGGGGTGCTTTCGGCCAGCGTGCGGATCCGGCTCGCCGCGGGGTGAATCCGCTGCGACAGCGCCTCCCAGTCGAGCCGCGCGCTGCCGGTGTCGCCCTGGGCGACCACGATCTCCCCGTCGAGAATGCACGGCTCGGTGAGCAGGCGAGGGAGGGCCTCGGTGAGTTCGGGAAAGTACCGCGTCAGCATCTTCGCGCCGCGGCTGCCGATCTCGATGGTGTCACCGTCGTAGGAGATGATGGCGCGAAAACCGTCCCACTTCGGCTCATAGCCCAGCCCGCCCTCGACGCTGTTCGGCTCGGGCACTGCGCCGACGGCCTTGGCCAGCATGGGGGAGATGGGCTCATGTTTCATCCCTTGATCCTCCGCCCGCAGGCCCTGAACAACAAGAGGGCGGGCCATGCTGTTGACTTTCCAACATGGAATGTGATTGACTTTCCAGCATGGAAAACAAGCAGAGCGACGACCTTCGAGTCTCATTCGCGGCGATTGATGCGGGCCGCGCGGCCGCAGCCGACCGCCTCATCACTCCGGCGTGGTACCACCCAGTGTTGGGCCTGTTAGGCGGCGGCTACGTCGTCGCGATCACCATCGGCAACACGCTCACGATGATCGTCGCGATTGTGGTCTTTCTGGTCGCTCTGCCGCTGATGATCAGTGCGTACAAACGGCAGACCGGCGTCTGGATCTGGGGCTTCGGTGCCGGAAAGGCGAGCCGCTGGACCTACCTGCTGGGCGCATTGATGCTGGCGAGCGCCGGAGCGATGTTTTACTTCCATGATGTTGTGGGAATCGACTGGCCCGCCTGGCTACTCGGGGCGGTGATTGTGGTCCTGGTGATCCTCCTCGGTCGCCAGTTCGACAAAGCCGTTCGCGCACAGCTTCGCGCGGCATCGCACAGCCCGGCTCTGCTCGAGGGAGAGTAGTGACTGCCCAGTTCAACGAGGTCGTCCACGCGCCCAACCGGCTGCAGATCTGCGCTTTTCTGAACTCGACCGACCGGGCGGAGTTCAGCGTGATCCGCGACATGCTCGACGTGGCGGATTCGGTGACCAGCAAACATCTGCGGGTGCTGGAGCAGGCCGGCTACGTGCGGCTGCTCAAGCCGAGCGGACTGGGACGGGTGCGCACCTGGGTGGAGCTCACCGCTGCGGGTCGACAGGCCTACCTCGGCCACATAGCCGCACTGCGGGCCCTCATTGAGTAAGTATTGAAAGCATGAGTATCAGCGAAGAGATTCAGAACGCCCCGGCCTGGTGGAGCGATGCGGTGGTCTACCAGATCTACCCGCGCAGCTTCGCGGACTCCACCGGCAATGGCGTCGGCGATCTTGAGGGCATCCGGTCGAAGCTCGACCACCTCGAGCAGCTCGGCGTGGATGTGGTCTGGCTGTCGCCGATCTACCGCTCCCCACAGGCGGACAACGGATACGACATCAGCGACTATCGCGCGATCGACCCGCTGTTCGGAACGCTCGAGCAGTTCGACGTGCTGCTCGCGGAGATGCACGCCCGCGGCATAAAACTGGTGATGGACCTGGTGGTCAATCACACCAGTGACGAGCACCCGTGGTTCGTGGAGTCCGCGGCATCACGCCACAATCCCAAACGCGACTGGTACATCTGGCGCGACGGAATCGGCGACCGAGAGCCCAACCTGTGGCGCAGCGCATTCAGCGGTCCCGCGTGGAGCAAGGTGGCGACGAGCGATGACCCGAGCGACTCCCCGGGCGGTGATCAGTACTACCTGCACCTGTTCGCGGCCAAGCAGCCAGACCTCAACTGGGAGAACCCCGAGGTACGTGCCGCCGTCTACGAGATGATGAACGGGTGGCTCGACCGCGGTGTCGACGGCTTCCGGATGGACGTCATCAACTTCATCGCGAAGGTGCAGGCGGACCTCACCGGTGACAGTACCCACGCGCTGATGGGTCCGCAGATCCACGACTATCTGCAGGAGATGAACGCGGCGGTGTTCGCTGGTCGCGACGCCGACCTGATCACGGTCGGCGAGATGCCGGGAGTGAGCGTGGAGGACGCCCAGCTGTTCACGGGCGCCGACCGGCTGGAGCTGGACATGGTGTTCCAGTTCGAGCACGTCGGGCTCGACCACGGGCCGGACTCCAAGTTCGACAATCTGACGCTGCAGCTCACCGATCTCAAGGCCTCGCTCGGGAGGTGGCAGAGCGGCCTGGCGGAGTCCGGCTGGAACAGCCTCTACCTCGGCAATCACGACCAGCCGCGCTCGGTGTCGCGTTTCGGCGACGACGGCGAGTATCGGGTGGAATCGGCCACCATGCTCGCGACGATTCTGCACCTTCACCGCGGAACGCCCTATATCTACCAGGGCGAGGAGATCGGCATGACCAATGCCGGGTTCACCTCCATCGGGCAGTATCGCGACATCGAGTCGCTCAACTGGTACGCCGAGGAGGTGGCCGCCGGGGCAACCCCGGAGGAGTTGCTCGCATCGCTGCGGATCCGCTCGCGCGACAACGCCCGCACGCCGGTGCAGTGGGACGACTCGACGCATGCCGGGTTCAGCTCGGGCACTCCCTGGGTTGAAGTCAACGCGAACTACAGCGAGGGCCCGGTCAATGTCGCGGCCGATCGGGCCGCGGGGGAGCGCTCCGTGTTCGAACACTATCGCCGGCTCATCGCGCTGCGGCACGGCTCCGCGGTCGTCGCCCTCGGCTCCTTCACGATGCTGCTGCCCGAGCACCCGACCCTGTACGCCTTCACGCGCACCCTCCGCGACGAGACCCTGCTTGTGGTCGGCAATTTTTCGTCAGGAGAGGTGGATGTCGCGGCACTCCAGCCCTCTATTGCGACGGGCTCCCTCGTGCTCAACAACTACCCGGGCCATGTGACCGTCGACGCCCCACTGCGCCCGTGGGAGGCTCGCGTCATCGCGGTCTCATAGGCGAGCAGCTTCTGGGTTGCGGCGCTTCACCGTCGTGTCCTGTCCCAGCCGCAAGCGAGTGATCGCGCGGATGTGATTCATTGCAGGTTCTGTGAGCGATTGTCGGATGCGACAATCGGGTATGAGCGCCATTCCGCCGGGACGCCCCCGCCTGATCTTCATCCACGGGGCTGGCCTAGGGCCATGGATGTGGGACCGCCAGCGGGAAAAGTTCGACGGCGCCTTCGATGTTTACACCCCGACCCTGCCCGGGCACGGTGTTCCCGACCGAGGTATCCCTCAACGCGGTGTCGAGCGCGCGGTGTTTGGGGGCGCGGCGTGCCGGAGGGCAGCGCGACCGGCGACGAGGAGTTCGTCTCTCACACGCACGCGGCGGAGTCGATCGCGCGGCAGATCGGGCTGGAGGCGTTCGAGGGGGATGTCACGGTCGTAGGTTTCTCGCTCGGCGGTCAGGTCGCGGTCGAACTCGCGACGAGGTTCCCGAACGCGGTTACGCGCACCGTGATCGTCAGCTCGCTACTGCGTCCCTGGCGCCTCGCGGGGCTCTACGTGCGGGCGGCGATCGCCGTCGCGCCGGGCGCGCGCAGCGAGGAGGTCGCTCGCGAGCAAGCGAAGCAGCAGTACCTTGCGGACGAGCATTTCGAGGAGTACCTCGCGCTGTCGAGCAGCATGTCGAAGCGCTCGCGGGGCAACATCATCCGCAGCAACTTCTCGTTTGCACCCGCGACGAGTTTTCTCCAGAGCGATCGGCCCGTGCTGGTTATGGCCGGCGCACAGGAGCAGCGTCGGCTCATCGCCGATTCCGAGAAGCTGAGCGCGACCCTGCCTCGCGCGCAATTTGTGCTCGTGGACGATGTGGGCCACGGGGCCTCCCTGGCCCGCCCGGGCCATTTCAACGAGGTGATCGGGCGCTTTCTCGCCCACGATCTCAGCTGATCCCGGTCTCACTCGGCTGATTGCGGAGAAACCATTGCTACCGGCATCCGCACGTTTCATGATGGCTGAAGGACATTAGGACCGGGAGCCACTCATGCGCAAGGTGATCTACGCCTATCTCGTCTCCGTCGATGGCTATGTGACCGGCCCGGATGGCTCCTTCGACTGGGCCGAGCCCGACCCCGAGGTGCACCAGCATTTCAACGATCTCGAGGCGACGCTCGACACTCATTTCTATGGACGCAACATGTGGGAGGTGATGTCGTCGTTCTGGCCGGACGCCGGCAACAACCCCGACGCCCCGGCCGTCGAAGTCGAGTACGCGGAGGCGTGGAACCGGGTCGAGCACATCGTGTTCTCGTCCACGCTGACGGAGGTGGGCCACGGCGCGACGTTGGCGACCGGTTCCCCCGCCAGCATCATCGCCGAGCTGAAAGCGCGGCCCGGCAAGAACATCGATGTCGGCGGGGCCACTCTGGCAAACAGCCTGCTCGCCGAGGGCCTCGTGGACGAGGTGATGCTCTACATTTGCCCGTTCCTCATCGGCGGCGGCAAAACGATGTTCTCGCCGCTCGACCACACTGTCGGGTTGCGGCTCGTCAATTCCCGCGTGTTCGACTCCGGGATCGTGCACCTGCACTACGAGAGGAAATCATGACGAACCCCGACGAAGAACGTGCGCTGGAGGAGTGGAGCCAGCGGTTGACGCAGGCGCTGCAGATTCTGGACCTGAGGGTCGATAACGACCTGTTGCTGAAACTGGCGGACGAAGCATCCCGCGCCGTGAATCCGTCAGCCGGACCCATCAGCACCTTTATCGTCGGGTACGCGGCAGGGCGGGCCGCAACCAGCGGAGAGAAGGAAGCCACCGCCGCCGTGCGGACCGCCGCCCAGACGGCCCTGCTCGTCGTGGAGCACGGGGTGTCTGACCGAGCACCGGCGAGCGACGGTTGGTCAGACACCGCGCAGTAGTCGGACGCTGCGCTGTCGGGACGCAATCCTCAGAGCAGCGCGGGCGTGACCTCCGGGCTCGCCGGGGCGACCTGCTGCACGGCGCTGAGTTCGAGTCGCACGACCACGGCCTTCGACACCGGCGTCTTGCTGCCCTCGGCCATGTGATCAAGCGGCACGAGCACGTTGGCCTCCGGGTAGTAGGCGGCGGCGCAGCCGCGGGCCGTGGGATACGACACGAGGCGGTACTGTCGCAGCACCCGGTCCCGGCCGTCTTTGTATTGCCCGTGCACGTCGACGATCTGGCTGTCTTCCAGACCGAGCTCGGCGAGGTCATCCGGGTTCACAAACACCACGTGCCGGCCCTTCTTGATGCCGCGGTACCGGTCATTGTGACCGTAGATGGTGGTGTTGAACTGGTCGTGCGAGCGAATCGTCTGCAGGATCAGCGTGCCCGCCGGCCGCTCGACGTACTCGAGGTCGTTCACGGTGAGCATCGCCTTGCCGAGCGGGGTGCTGAAGGTGCGCGAGTCGCGCGGACCGTTCGGCAGAACGAAGCCACCCTCGCGGCGCACCTTGGTGTTGTAGTCCTCGCAGCCGTCGACCACGTGCGAGATGTGGTCGCGGATCACGTCGTAGTTGTCCTCGAACCCTTTCCAATCCACCGGAACGGTTGTGCCGAGCACCGCCCGCGCCAGCCGGGACACGATCGCGACTTCGGACAGCAGGTTGGGGGCAACTGGCTCGACCTGGCCGGTCGACGCGTGCACCGCACAGACGGTGTCCTCCACCGAGACAAACTGCACACCCGATGCCTGCCGGTCGATTTCGGTGCGTCCCATGGTCGGCAGGATGAGAGCCTCCCGGCCCACCACCGCGTGTGACCGGTTCAGCTTTGTGGAAATCTGCACGGTCAGCTGGGTGTTCTGCATGGCCGCTTCTGCGGTGTGGGTGTCGGAGATCGCGGCGACCAGGTTGCCGCCGAGCGCGACGAAGACCTTGATCTCACCGGTGAGCATCTTGTGGATCGTTTCGACGGCGTCGACACCGTGTTTGCGGGGCGGGTCGAAGCCAAACTCCTCCTCGAGCGCGTCGAGGAACGCGGGCGGCATCTGCTCCCAGATACCCATCGTGCGGTCGCCCTGCACATTGCTGTGGCCGCGAATGGGGGATGCCCCGGCGCCCGGTTTGCCGATATTTCCTCTCAGTAGCAGCAGGTTGATGATCTCTTTGATCGTCGCCACGCCCTTCTTCTGCTGCGTGATGCCCATCGCCCAGGTGATGATCACCTTGTCCGCCGCGATGTACCGGGCGGCCAGTTCGTCGATCTCCTCGCTGCGGAGTCCGGTGGCGGTCAGCACCGTCTCCTCGTCGAGGAACTCCAGGTGGGTGCGCAGCTCATCGAGCCCGTGGGTATAGGTCTGCAGAAAGTCGTGGTCTAGCACCGTGCCGGGGTTCTTCGCCTCGGCCTCGAACACGCGCTTGCAAACCGC
Organism: Glaciihabitans tibetensis; assembly: GCF_003003265.1. Classification (GTDB taxonomy): domain Bacteria; phylum Actinomycetota; class Actinomycetes; order Actinomycetales; family Microbacteriaceae; genus Glaciihabitans; species Glaciihabitans tibetensis. The sequence goes on along the minus strand of NZ_PVTL01000004.1, from coordinate 180,535 downwards.
TTGCAGCAGCGCCATGTCGCCACCGCTGCGGATCTGCACGAACTGGTCGGCCATGTCGGTGCCGTGGCCGACGATGCCGCGGGTGTGCTGTGGGTTCTTGTAGCGCTTGAGACCCGCCTCGGGCAGCGGGTTCACGGCCACGATCGATCCGCCGTTGCGCTTGCAGTTCTCCAGTGCGGTGAGCATTCGCGGGTGGTTTGTGCCGGGATTCTGCCCCATCACGATGATCAGGTCGGCCTTGGCGTAGTCGTCATAGGCGACCGTCGCCTTTCCGATTCCAATCGTTTGCCCCATTGCCCAGCCGGATGACTCGTGACACATGTTCGAGCAGTCCGGAAGGTTATTCGTCCCGAACGCACGAACAAACAACTGGTACTCGAAGGCCGCCTCGTTTGAGGTTCGGCCGCTGGTGTAGAAGGCCGACTCATCGGGGGAGTCCAGGCCGTTCAGCCGTTCCGCGAGGACCGCGAACGCGGCATCCCAACTGATCGGCTGGTAATGATCCTCGCCGGCCGCCTTGTACACCGGCTCGGTGAGCCGACCCTGCATGCCGAGCCAGTACTCCGACCGGGCGAGCAGATCGCTGATGGGGTGCTCTGCCCAGAAGTCCGATCCGATGACCACCGGCGTCGCTTCCCAGGTGACGGCCTTCGCGCCGTTCTCGCAGAACTCGAAGTTGCTGCGGTGCCCCGGGTCCGGCCAGGCGCAACTGGGGCAGTCAAAGCCGTCTTTCTGGTTGAGGTTGAGCAGGGTCTTACCGGTACGCACCGCTCCCATGTGTTTAACCGCGGGCTGCATCGAGTGCAGCACACCGGGGATTCCTGCCGCCCAGCCGCGCGGGCTCTCCACCTCCAGCTCGGTTTCGTCTGCATCCTGTACGGGAGGGTTTTCGCGAGTCATTGCTGGTCCGTCCTGAGATTGCTCATGGTGCCCGTGCCATCCGGGCGTGCCCGTGCCATCGGATGGCGTAACACTGCGGCACGTCTATCTCAGGGTTAACACCTCTGAATCGCCGCTGCAAGAGCGTGGCGGCGTTTCGAGGGAAGTCGGCAGCACGCCCGCGCGCTCGTCGTCCCGGTCAGTGACGTAACACAGCGTCATTTTTTAGTTGTCGTGACAATATTGGGGAATGCCACTTTCACTCCCCATCCTCGACCTGTCCCGCCTCGACGCAGGCCCCGCGGAAGCCGAACAGTTTCGCGCGGACCTCCTCAAAGCCACCCACGAGGTCGGATTTTTCTACCTCGTCGGGCATGGCGTCGACCAGGGCCTCATCAATGAGCTGCTGTCGGTGTCGCGTCGGTTCTTCGAGCTGCCGACAGAGTCGAAGCTGAAGCTGGAGAACGTTCACAGCCCCCAGTTCCGCGGGTACACGCGGGTGGGCGGGGAGCTGACCCACGGGGACATCGACTGGCGCGAGCAGATCGATATCGGCGTGGATCGCCCGGCAGTCGACATCCGCCCGGGCACACCGGACTTTTGGCGGCTCGAGGGACCCAATCTCTGGCCGGCAGACCTGCCCGAGCTGGAGAAGGTGGCCGTCACCTGGAACGACGAGTTGAGCGCGGTCTCGCTGCGACTGCTGCGGGCGTGGGCCCTGGCGCTTGGCGCTCCAGAAGACAGCTTCGACGAGGCTTTTGCCGTCAAGCCGTTCCCCCTCACCAAGATCGTGCGCTACCCGGGAGAGTCCAACCCGGAGCCCAAGCAGGGTGTCGGTGCCCACCGCGATGGTGGCGTGCTCACGCTGCTTCTCGTCGAGCCCGGCAAGGGCGGACTGCAGGTGGAGCACAACGGGGACTGGATCGATGCGCCCTCGGTGGAGGGAGCCTTTGTGGTCAACATTGGCGAGATGCTGGAGCTGGCAACGGGCGGCTATCTCAAGGCGACCCTGCACCGGGTCATCTCGCCCCGCGTCGGCGACGACCGCATCTCCGTACCGTTCTTCTTCAACCCCGCGCTCGACACCGTCATGCCGCAGCTCGAGCTGAGCCCCGACCTTGCGGCGGCGGCGCGCGGACTGTCCGTCGATCCAACCAACAGCCCGATTCTCGAAACCTACGGCGACAACGCACTGCGGTACCGCCTGCGTGCGCACCCGAACGTCGCCGAGATCCACCACGCCGACCTCGTCAAAGAGAAGGTCACGAACGGCTGAGGGCGTGCCTCGCTTCGGCCACGAAATGCTCGGCCTGCGCCGGGTAGTAGTCGCTGAAGTTCGGCGCGGGCAGGCCGTTATGCGCCGCAACAAGGGCGTCGAGGTAGTACTCCCAGCCCGGCCCCATGCTCTCGGCAGCGGCCGGGTCGGTGAGGTGATGCACGAAGGTGAGCTCGGTTTCCCCGTTGCGCTCGGTGAGCCGCACCTGTAGCTCCATGCTGCCGGCGTCATCAACGGTCGACACGGCGAGGAGGTGCGGCGGCTCGCAATCCTCGATGCGCACGGTGGTCCAGGGTGCGCCTTCCTCGCCGGTCAGCTGCAGCTCGATGCTGCGCCCGGTACCGGCCTCGCCGCGCCACGGCCCGATCCACTTCGCTGTGCGCTGGGGGTGGGTGATCCACTCCCAGAGCGCCCCAGGTGCCGCCCGGAAGCTGCGAACCAGGGTGAGGTCGTAGAGCGAATTCTCCGCCCTGAAGAGCCGGCCGGTGGGGATCGGTGCGGACGCCATGGGTCTCCTCGGGTACCGACGGGTGAACCTACGGGGGTAGGTAACCATCGCTTCCGCGCAGGGTCAAGGGGAAGCGCTACTCCAGCAGGCCGCGAATATCGTCTTCGGTCAGCGCCGAGCTGAACAGCGCGTCGTCGTCCATCACCTGGCTGAAGAGCTTGGCCTTCTGCGCCTTCAGCACCATCACCTTCTCTTCGATGGTGCCGCGGGCGACCATGCGGTAGACCATCACCGACTTGGTCTGGCCGATGCGGTGCGTGCGGTCAACCGCCTGCGCCTCGGTCGCAGGGTTCCACCACGGGTCGAGCAGGAAGACATAGTCGGCCTCGGTGAGGTTGAGGCCGAATCCGCCGGCCTTGAGGCTGATGAGGAAGACGGGTGCGGTGCCGTCCTTGAACTTCTTGATCACTTCCGGGCGCCGCAGGGTGGAGCCGTCGAGGTAGGTGTACTCGATGCCGAGGTCGTCCATCCGGCTCGCCGCCTTCTTGAGGAACGAGGTGAACTGGCTGAAGACGAGGGTGCGGTGCCCCTCGGCGATGATCGGTTCGAGCTGCTCGAACAGGGCGTCCAGCTTGCTCGAGGAGATATCGGAGTACTTCTCGTCCACCAGCGAGGGATCGAGGCTCAGCATCCGCAACAGGGTCAGCGACCGGAACACCACAAAACGGTTTTTGTCCATGTCGCCGATCAGCCCGAGCAGCTTCTGCCGCTCCCGCTGTAGGAAAGTGTCGTAGAGGTTCTTGTGCGCCGGGCTGAGGTCAATGCGCAGCTCCTGCTCCTGCTTTGCGGGCAGATCTTTCGCGACGATGTCCTTGCTGCGACGCATCATGAGGGGGCGGATGCGGCGGCGCAGCTTGGCCATAAGCTCGGGCCGATCGCCCCGCCCGATGGGACGCACGTAGTTCTCAGCGAACTTCCTGGCGGAGGGGAAAAGCCCGGGAGCCACGATCCCGAAGAGTGACCACAGATCGGTCAGGCTGTTCTCCATCGGTGTTCCGGTGATCGCCAGCTTGAAGGGAGCGTTCAGATCGCGCGCGGCCTCGTGCGCTTTCGAGCTCGAATTCTTCACAAACTGGGCCTCGTCGAGGATCAGTCCCGCCCAGTCCTCGTCCTGATAGGCCTCGAAGTCGAGCCGGAACAGGGCGTACGAGGTCACCACCACATCGGCGCCCGCGACCAGTCCACGGAGGCGCCTGCCGCTCTTTTGCTCCGTGGCGGTGATGCCGCGCACGTCGAGCCCGGGGGCGAAGTGTTCGGCCTCGGCGAGCCAGTTCGAGACCACCGAGGTGGGCGCCACGACCAAGAATGGCCGGGTGTCGCTCGCGTCCCGCTGCTCGACAGCGTGGCTGATCAGCGCCAGGGTCTGCAGCGTCTTTCCGAGACCCATGTCGTCGGCGAGGATCCCGCCGAGCTGGTGCTTCCACAAAAAGGCGAGCCAGTTGAAACCCTCGCGCTGGTAGGGGCGCATGTCCGCGCGAATACTGGGCGGGAGCGGTGTGGACTCGATGGTGGACAGGTCGGGGGTGTCGAGCGCCATCAGCCCGGTGACCGCGGCGCGCCAGGACTGCGCTTGCTCGGTTTCGTCGGCGAGGTCTTCGAACTCGGCCCAGAGAGTCGCTTGGTAGCGGCTGATCCGCGGCCCGGTCTCCCATTCCTGCAGTGCGCTGGCTTCGTTGATGAGCCGGTGCAGTTCCGCGAACGCGGGCTGGTCGAGCGACAGGTAGGAGTTGTCGACGAGAAGCAGCTTCTTCTGTCCTCGCGCGAGCGCCTTGAACAGGGGACCGAACGGCACGTCGCGGCCCTCGATGGTGACGATCACCCCGAGGTCGAACCAGTCGCGTTGGTTGGACTCCACGGTCTTGATGCTCAGCTGTGGAGCCTCGGTGAGCTCCTGATAGTCGGGGCGGGAGCCGTTGACCTCGATGCGGAGCCCGCGGAGGGCTTCCAGCTCCGGGAGTACCTTGGCGGTGAACTCGGCCGCGGGTAAACCCTGCAGAGTTGTGGTTGGCTGCAACTGCTCGAACAGGTCGGCGCTGGCCTCCGCGGCACTTCTCAGCACCCGCTCGGCTTGTTCGATGGTGGACTGCTCCATCGCGACATCCCGCAACTCATCATCACCCGCCGTGGCGTGCAGCGGCAGCCGCGAGTACGTGCCTGCTTCGAAGTACTCCCAGTCCCACGACAGGCGGAGCACGTTCTTCGCGCGGAACGCGGCCGTGAGCACGAGAACGGGCGGCGCCATCTCGGGGAAGTCGACGCTCTCGTTTGTGCTGGTGACCTCGACACTGCGGCGCAGCTTCGGGAAGAACTCGGTGAGGAACTCGTCCACGTCGCCCGCCGGCACCACAAGCTCCGACGACTGTTTTAGCAGCCGCCGCTGCTCGTCGGTGAGGGAGCTGGCGGAGGGAGCCAGGGTGTAGATCGTCTCGGGGGTGATTTCGAAGGTGTACACACCGTGGTTGCCGATCGCCCCCGCGGCGTCTGCCGGGAAGCGGTCACCGTCGAGCGTGAGCACTGTTTCGAAGCGGAGGTCGGCGGAGGGATCGTCCCGGGTGGCGTCGAGACTGACGTTCGCGTTGCCGCCGATGCGCACGGTGACGCTCTTTTTGTTTCCGACCAGTTCGATTCCGAGCTTGGTCGCGTCGCGCAGCAGCGCCCACAGCAGCGGGCTGTGAAAGTCGTCGAGGAGAATCCAGTCGGCGTCCTGCCCGGTGTACACGTCGCGGGTGGTGGCACGGTAGAGGGCGGCAAACTCGGCGAACCAGCGGTGCTGGTCGGCGTTGAGGGCGAGCTGGTTGATCTGGTGGGTGATCGAGTTCCAGGTGATGTTCGCGCGCACCCAGTTGCCGCTGGAGCCGGGGATCACCGGCCGCACCCCGAGCCGGTAGACCGCGCCGGGCTCGGCGTTGCTGGTCGCGGCTTTCGCCGTCGGCCCGCGCCACCGGTCGGCGGTGCGGGGAGTCTGCTCGCGCAGCTCAAATTGCAGGGCGAGCGGCGTGCGGGGGAGTTTGGCGGCGGTGTCGGCGCTGGTACCGAACGGCCGCGCCGTCGATGCCGTCTTCTTCGCGGTGAGCGCGGTCATCGTGGTCTTCCAGGACGCCTCGGCGGGAGGCGCCTCGGTCGGCTGGGGCGCCTCGGCCAGACCGGCCGCTGTGCGCAGTTCGCTGGTGCGGCGCACCCCGTCGCGCTCACGATGCTGCATGTGGGTCGCATTCGACTCGAGCAGGGTAGCGGCGACGTGCTTGCAGTCCCCGGACACCGGGCAGCTGCAGGCGCTACTCACGGGGCGGTGGAATCCATCCGCGGCTGGCGCCAGCACAATTCGGGACCGATACGGCCGGGGGCTGTGCCCCTTCACCTTGCTCGTCAGGGTGCCGGAGGAAACTTCCCAGTCGATGTCCGACACGGCACCGCCGCGCGCGTAACCACGGGCCCGCTGGAACGAGGCGGGACCCACGAGGTGAACGATGTCGTCCACGTCGACCAGGGGAGGAGCGTCAGAGGGCATCCGTCCATTCTCCCACCTTCCGGGCTCCTCCATACGCACGGGAAACAGCACGCGCGCGGGAAACTCGGCCCGCACGTGGCCTTGTTTCCCGTTCACGCCGCGGTCAATAATGAGCGAAGTGTGATCCGCCCCCGACGTGTTGCCCAATTGAAGGAGATTGATTCTGATGACCGTTCGGCTGAACCCGTACCTCAGCTTTCGTGACAACGCCCGCGACGCGATCGAGTTTTACCACTCCGTCTTCGGCGGTGAACTCGACATCAGCACCTTCGGCGAGATGAACGCGAGCGAGGACCCGAGCGAGAAGGACAAGGTGATGCACAGCGTGCTCACCACCCCCACCGGGCTTGCGCTGATGGCCTCGGACACCCCCAACGCGATGGACTACACCCCCGGCGACAGCATCTCGGTCTCGCTCAGCGGCGACGCGGACGACCAGGACGTGCTCACCGGCTACTACAACGGGCTCGTAGACGGGGGCACGGTCACCCAGCCGCTCGTGCTGGCACCGTGGGGCGACTACTTCGGCATGTGCCAGGACAAGTTCGGCGTGAACTGGCTCGTCAACATCGCGGGCGAGCAGTCCGCGCCGCAGTAGCCCGGGTTCGACCTAGTCGTGCGATTCCCACGTGTCGGCGAGGTGCGCGACCGTCGGGATTGACGACGTAATGACGGTGCCGTCCGCTCGTCGTCCGCCTTCCGCCAGTTCGAGCGAGGGAGCGCCTCCGTCGCGACGACCCTGATGGGCGAGCGGCACCGTCGCCGGTTCGCCCGCGGTGGCGACCGTGGGCACACCGCGCACGTACAGCAGCGCCGCGTCGCCTTCCTCGACCGTGATGGTGACCTCGTCCTGGCGCACGTCGATGCGCAACCGGGTGCCCTGCAGGGTGATCTTGAACCGAAGCTCGTCCCATCCCTCCGGCAGGCGCGGGTCGAGGGTGATCCTGCCGCCGTGGTCGCGCATTCCGCCGAAGCCGTAGACCAGCGCGGTCCACACTCCGCCGGCGGACGCGACGTGCACCCCGTCGGCGGCGTTGTTGTGCAGGTCGGCGAGGTCGACGAACAGTCCGGAGGTGAAGTACTTCAGCGCCAGCTTGTCGTACCCGACCTCGGCCGCGATGATCGACTGCACCACGTCGGAGAGGGTGGAGTCGCCCGTGGTCAGCGGGTCGTAGTAGTCGAAGTCGGCGAGCTTTTCTTCTGGCGTGAACTGGTCGCCCTGCAGCAGCAGTGCCAGCACGACATCCGCTTGCTTCAGCACCTGGAAGCGGTAGATCACGAGCGGGTGGTAGTGCAGCAGGAGGGGGCGGTGGGACTCGGGCGTCTGGGAGAGGTCCCAGCGTTCCTTCTCCAAGAATTGGGCGTCCTGGGGGTGGATGCCGAGTGACTTATCGAACGGGATGTGCATGGCGTCCGCCGCCAACGCCCATTCGGCGATCTCTGACTCATCGAGATCGACCCGGGCAACCATCTTGCGGTAGGCCTCCGCGTCGACCGCGCGGAGGCGCTCGACCGCGGCGGCCGCGGCGCGCAGGTTCGACCGGGCCATGATGTTTGTGTAGAGGTTGTCGTTCACGACGGTGGTGTACTCGTCCGGTCCGGTCACCCCGTGGATGTGGAAAACGTTTCCGCCGTTCTGCCGCCAGAACCCGAGGTCCGCCCACATTCGTGCGGTTTCCACGAGGATGTCGATGGCCTCACGTGCGAGGAAGTCCTGGTCACCGGTGGCCGCCACGTACTGCCCGAGCGCATAGGAGATGTCTGCGTCGATGTGATACTGCGCGGTGCCGGCCGCGTAGTACGCGGAGGACTCCAGTCCGTTGATCGTGCGCCAGGGAAACAGGGCGCCGAGCTGGTTCAGCTCCTGGGCCCGCGAACGCGCCTGCTCGAGCAGGGAGTGCCGGAAGCGCAGCGCGTTGCGTGCGGCGTTGGGGGACGTGTAGGTGAGGAACGGGAGCACGTAGATCTCGGTGTCCCAGAAGTAGTGGCCGCCGTAGCCGGAACCGGACACGCCCTTCGCTGAGACGCCCTGGCCATCCGCGCGCATCGACGCCTGGGCGATCTGGAACAGGTTCCACCGCACCGCCTGCTGCAGCACGGGCTGACCGGGGAGGGTGATGTCGGTGCGGTCCCAGAAGGCGGACAGCCAGTCGCGCTGGTCCTTCATGATCGACTCGAGGCCCGCGTCGCGCGCCCGGTTGAGGGTGCGGTCGCAGCGGTCGGCCAGTTCGTGCGTGGGAACGCCGCTCGAGGTGTGATAGCTGAGGGTTTTGGTGATCTTGATCGGCTGACCCTGCTTCGCCCGGATCGTGTACACGTGCTTGGCGAGGTCATCGCCGATCTGCGGGGTCTCGACGTACTCGTTCTCGGTCTCGATCGCGTGGTCGGCCGCGCACGCAATCGTCATGCCGGAGTTGGTGCAGCGGAACCCGAGGATGTAGCGTCCGTTGGATGCACGCTGGAAGCGCGGCTGCAGCACGCGGTCGGTGAACGACTCGGCCTTGCGCGGGTCGAAGTCTTTGCCAAAGGAGGCCTTGAGCGGGTCGTACTCGCCGATGCCATCCTGGCGGTTGAGAATCTGGCTCGAGATCACGACGGAGGCGTCCGCGTCGAGCAGGGTGACCTCGTATTCGAGGACGGCAAGGTGGCGCTCGGTGAAGGACACCATGCGGCAGGACCTGATCAGAACGCGCTTGCCCGACGGCGTGCGCCACTCAAGTGAGCGCGACAGGGTGCCATCGGCGAAGTCGAGTCTGCGCTCGTAGCTGAGCAGGTCGGCCAGGGTCAGCACCAGCGGTTCGTCGTCGACGTAGATGCGGATGATCTTGGCGTCGGGCGCGTTGACGATGGTCTGCCCGACCCGGGCGAAACCGAACGCTTCCTCGGCGTGGCGAATGGGCCAGGTCTCGTGGAAGCCGTTGATGAAGGTGCCGTGCGCATGGCCGTCGCGGCCCTCGTCGACGTTTCCGCGGAGTCCGAGGTACCCGTTGCCCACGGCGAAAAGGGTCTCCGTGCGGCCCATGTCATCGCCTGAGAAGTCGGTCTCGACCAGTGCCCATTCGTCGACGGGAAAGCGGTTGCGATCCAGCGGGTCGGCGGTGGTGGGGATCATTCGGTGGCTCCTGCGGTGGTTCCTGCGGTGGTGTGGACGAGCTCGATGAGGTCTGCGACCACAGCGTCGGCACCGTCGGCCATCAGTACGTCAGCTCCGACGCCCCGGTCGACACCGAGCACCAGGCCGAAGTTGCCGGCGCGGCCGGCTTTGACGCCGGACTGTGCGTCTTCGATGACCACGCATTCGGCGGCGGTGTAGCCGAGGAGTGTGGCGGCGTACTCGTACGTTGTCGGCGCGGGTTTGCCCGCGAGCTGTTCCCGTGCGGCGACGACTCCGTCAACCACGACCTCGAATCGGTCGCGCAGTCCCGCGGCGGCGAGAACCATTTCGCCATTTCGCGAACTGGTCACCACGGCCACGTCGAGCCCGGCCGCGACCACCATGTCGAGAAACGGGATCGAACCCGGGTAGGGGCTCACCCCATCCGCGGCGAGGGTCTCGTTGAACGCCGCATTTTTGCGGTTGCCGAGACCGCAGATGGTTTCTTCCTCCGGGGCATCCGAGGGGTCCCCGTCCGGGAGGGTGAGTCCCCGCGAGGCGAGCAACGAACGCACGCCGTCGTAGCGCGGCTTGCCGTCCACGTATTCGAAGTAGTCGCTGTCGGTGTACGGCTCGGTGACACCCTTTTCGGCGAGAAACGCGTTGAACAAGAGGTCCCAGGCGCGCATGTGCACATCGACGGTCGGGGTGAGTACACCGTCGAGGTCGAACAGCACGCCGCGGAGCGAGAGGAGTTTGTCGCGGGTGTCCGCGAGGGACAGAGAAAGTCGGGGAGGAGTCATTCGAATGCCCTGTCAAGTAAGTGGTGACCGTTCTTCATCGCGCAGAAGAGGGCATCCCCATTCCGGTCGCGGCCGCGTCGTTCGACGGTGGCCGACGCGGGAAGCGGTGAAAGTCTAGCCCCCGCGTGTTACAAAAATGTGTCTCACCGGCGATGCCTAATCGGAGTGGAATTCATGTTCAGGTGAGGTGGTCAAACGCCCCCGTGACCCAGCCGATGTGGCGGTCTACCGAACGCCGTACGATTTCGTCCGCGTGAGCGTCGATTCGGATGTCGAAGTTGCCGTAGAGCCGGTCAAATCGGAACAGATCGAGCGACCGTGCGACACGGTCGACGGTCGCCGCCGACAGCGGCAGGTGATTGGGAAAGCTGCGCATGAAGCTGACCGACGCGCGGTCGGGGTTGGCAAAGACCGTGTCGCCGCTGAGCAGCACGCCCCGACCCTCGGCCCCATCGTCCCAGTGCACGACGGCGCTGCCGGGGAAGTGGCCTCCGATCTGCGCGATCGTGACCCCGGGAAGCACGCGCACCAGCTCGGACCAGAGTCGGATCACCGGGTCTGGCCGCGCGATCCACTGCGCGTCTGCCGTGGCCACCAGCACGGGTGCGTCGCCGAGCGCCCGGCTCCATTCGACTTGCGTGCCATACATGTGCGGATGACTCGCCGCAATCGCTCGGACCGGGCCGAGTTCGCGCACCCGCTGAACCACCTCGTCGTCAACAAACCCGACAGGGTCCCACACCACGTTTCCGTCAGGGGTGCGCAGCACCTTCATCTGCTGCCCAATGCCGACCCGGGGGGTCGTCTCAACCCCGAAGAGGTTCTCCTCCAGCTCGGTCAGCGTGGCGTGCACGCCCTCCGCGCGAAGCTCGTCCAGGGTCGTCCAGCGCTGTCCGCCCGGCGGCACCCATTGGCGTTCGTCCGCGCAGATCGCGCACATCTCGATCGGCTCGGTGTGTTCCACGCCGCAGGTGGCGCAGATGCAGAACCCGGGCGGGCCTCCGGTGAGGCTCACCGTTGTTCGTACACGACGAGGCCGGTGCCTCCGCCGCGCCGCACCGGCTCGGCGACCGCGGTCATCGTGCCGGACGGGTCCACCTCGATCGCGGCAGCGGCGCCGATTTCTGCGGCGGAGCTGAAGCTGTCACCGGAGGGCACCAGCTGCTGCCCGAATGGCGCCAGAATCCCCGAGTAGGCCTCGATGAATGCGGGTTCGGCCGGGGTGTTCGGCGCGTTGCGCTGGCTGGCGCGCGGTGCCGCCACCGCCTCAGGGAGCGTCATGCCGAGGTCGATCCGGTTCATCAGAATCTGCAGGACCGTGGTGATGATGGTCGCACCGCCGGGTGAACCGAGCACAAACCGCACGCTGCCGTCCTCGAGAACAATCGTGGGGGACATGGAGGACCGCGGACGTTTGCCGGGCTCGATCCGGTTGGGGTCCTCCGCGTTGTACACCGTGCTGAAATCGGTGAGCTCGTTGTTGAGCAGGAATCCGCGGTTCGGAACCGTCATCCCCGAACCGCCGGTCTGTTCGATGGTGAGCGTATAGGCGACCGCGTTGCCCTCCCTATCGACTACGGACAGGTGCGTCGTGGCGACGTTCTCGGTCTCGGGGTACTCGACGGCCTCCGGGGCGGTGCAGTCAACGACATCCGCCACACCACCGCCTGCCGTGTCGATCACGCCAGCGGCGACGGGACGCTGGGACGCCTGGTCGGGGTTGATCGCGCAGAATCGAGTGTCGGCGAACTCCTGGCTGAGCAGGGTCTCGGTGGGCACGTCGACGAACGCCGGATCACCGAGGTAGGCACCCCGGTCCGCGAAGGCGTGGGCGGATGCCTCGAGGAAGTAGTGCAGGGACTGGCCGAGTCCCTCGCCCGAGGTCAACTCAACGTTCTCAAGAATGTTGAGCGCTTCGCCGACCGTGGTGCCGCCCGACGACGACGGCGCCATGCCGTACACGTCGAGGCCGCGGTAGGACACCTGCGTGGGCTCCTGTTCGATGACGGCGTAGTTGGCGAGATCCTCGGTGGTCATGGTTCCGGCCGGGGCGGGCAACGCGGAGGCCGGGTCGATGCGCGGGTTCTGCACAACGTCGGCGATCTCGGCCGCGAGGGCTCCGCCGTAGAAAGCGTCCGGTCCCTTCAGCGCGATCAGGGAGAGCGTTTTCGCGAGGTCCGGGTTGCGGAACGTGGTGCCGACCTGGGGCGCGTCACCCCCGGGCAGAAAGAGTTCTGCCGTGTCGGGGAAGGCAGCGAAGCGCTCCTTGTTGTCGAGCGTCTGGCTGCGGAACGTTTCATCCACCTCAAAGCCATGCGCCGCGAGCAGGATGGACGGCGCGAGAATCAGCCCGAGGGGCTGGGTGCCGAAGTTCTCCAGTGCCGCGTCCCAGGTCGCGAGGGTGCCGGGCACCCCAACTGACACCCCGGAGGAGACGAGTTCCGGAGTGAATCTGTACGGCGCCGAGGTGGCGGGGTCCACGAAGGCATCCGGGGTGATCCCCGCCGGAGCGGTCTCCCGGCCGTCGATGGTGCTGACCTCGCCGGTCTCCGCGTCGTAGTAGACGAAGTATCCGCCCCCGCCGATGCCCGCGCTGTAGGGCTCCGTGACGCCGAGGGCCGCAGCGGTGGCGACGGCAGCATCTGCGGCGTTTCCGCCGAGCCGGAGAACTTCGAGTCCGACCTGGCTGGCCGCGGCATCCACCGACGACACGGCCCCTCCCGTGCCGACCGAGGTCGATTGGCTCAGCTGTTCGCCGCCGTGGTCACCGCCCGGGGTTCCGTGCCCCGGTCCACCGCCCGCGCCGCCACCGTAGCCGCCGCCGGATCCACTACCCCATCCTGCTGCCGCCGGTGCGGCCGTCAGGAGACTGGCGACCGCTACGGCGATGGCCGTGCTGAAGGCGATGCGGCGCCCGCCGGTAGTGGTGCGGTTGCGGTTGCGAGTGCGAGTGTGCGCTTGGGCGCTGGGAACGGTCATGATTAGCCTCCCGGCCAGACGTCGTCGTCTATCTCATTCGTCGTTTTCGTCCTCTCACGCTATTACCGGCGGTGGAGGGGCGGCAATGATTTTCGCGGGGGTTGCGCCCCGGGAATTGCTCTCTCGTCACCCGCGATCAGCGCACCGCGAGGCTGAACTGAGAGTCTCCTGCGTCAGGTCTTTGGTCACTACGGCGGCCGAATGGATGCGTTCACGCTGGAGACATGTTCCTATCAAAGGCCCCCGCACGCCTCGCCGCCCTGATTCTGCTCGTGTCCCTCACTGCCTGCACCGGCGTAGGCGAGGCGGACAGTGCCGCGACCGACACTGGCGCATCCGCCGGCCTCGGCGCGGATGCCAACGCCATTCTCGCTCGCTATGACATCGAGGCTCCCGCCTCCGCGACCGACCTCATCGAGCGGCTCCAAGCTCAGCCCCTCGCCGACCGCCCGGACGGCCTGACGGCCTCCGTCCGGGTCAATGAGCTGTTGCTTGCCAGCGGCGGCAATGAGGTCAGCCTGGCCCTCCCTCAGGACGAGTTCCACCTGTCCATCGCGCCATACCTGACCGAAACGCACGAGTGCTTTTACCATTCGCTGACCACCTGCGTCGGCGAGCTCGGCAATGAGGATTTCCATGTGACGATCACCGATGACGCGAGCAAGACGGTACTTTTCGACAGCGACGTCACTACCTTTGACAACGGGTTCTTCGACGTTACGTTGCCGGCAGGACTGGACATCACTGTTCTCATCGACGATGGTGAGCGGTCCGTCGCGTTAGCGCTGGGCACTCGCGTGGATGACGCGACCTGTGTGACGGCGGCGCAACTGATCTAAGCGCGGACTGGATCTCGCAATCGGCGCCATACACTCGAACGATGCGCTTCGGAATCGTGATTCTTCCCCAGGACCCGTGGCCGGTTGCCCGGCGTAAATGGCAGTCGGCGGAGGGCCTCGGTTTCGACCACGCCTGGACCTACGATCACCTGTCCTGGCGGAGCCTGGCGGCTGAGCCGTGGGGCGCAACAATCCCGACCCTGACCGCCGCGGCCGCCGCGACCGAAACGATCCGCCTCGGCACCTTCGTCTCGTCGCCCAACTTCCGCCACCCCGTGCCGTTCGCCAAGGAGATCGCCACCGTCGATGACATCGCCGGCGGCCGCATGCTGCTCGGCATCGGCTCCGGTGGCACCGGCTTCGATGCCTTTGTGCTCGGACAGGCCGAGCTCACCCCTCGCGAGCGCCACGCGCGGTACGCCGAATTCGTGGAGCTCCTCGATGAGCTGCTGCGGTTCGAGCCCGCGGAGATCCATGGTGAGACGAACACGGGTGTGCGGGATGCCACGGACCCCAGCAACGGTGGAATCTCGTTCTCCGGCCAGTGGTACACGGCAGATCACGCCCGCATGGTTGGGCTGCCCGCCCAAACACCCCGTACGCCGTTCGTGCTCGCCGCGAACGGCCCCAAGGGGCTCGCTTTGGTGAGCAAGTACGGACAGGGCTGGGTCACCACCGGCGCGGACGGCGCGACAGGGGAGCAGTGGTGGGAGGCGCTCGCCGCTCTCAGCGGGCGTCTCGACGACGCCGCAGAGGAAGCCGGTCGGGATCCGAGAACCATCGACCGCTACCTCTCGCTGGATTCCGGCGGCCAGTATTCGCTCGAGAGCGTCGGTGCATTCGACGACCTGGTCGGTCGCGCCGCCGAGCTCGGGTTCACCGATGTGATCTCGCATTGGCCGCGAGCGGACGGCATTTACGCGGGCAGTGAGGACGTGCTCTACGAGGTGGCGGCGAGCTCGCTGTAGCCCGGAGTCTGCTGGCCCGTCTGGTCGTGCGCGAACCTCTTGCACAGTCGAACTTAAAGACCTATCGTTGAGATATCTAAGAACAGTCTCGTTCTTGGTTTTATCTCAAACGAAAGGACGGGTCCGCGATGACTAGCGAATCCTCACAATTCCCCTCACAACCTCATCACCACCACCCCCGCGCCGAAGGGTTCTTCCCGTTCGGCCCGGCTCGTGCCCGGACGGGTTTCGGCCGCAGCGACGGTTTCCCTCCTGGCTTCGGACACGGCGCTGGCTTCGGCCCGGGTCGCGGTTTCGGCGGTTTCGGTGGCGGAGGCCCCCGCGGCTTTATGGGCCCAGGCCAGCGACGTCGCAAGGGCGCCGCCCGTGATGCGATCCTGTCTCTGCTGGCCGAAGGGCCCGCGAACGGCTACGGCCTGATCAAGGCAATCTCCGACAAAACCGGCGGCAGCTGGACTCCGAGTCCCGGCTCGGTCTACCCGACGCTGCAGCAGCTCGTCGATGAAGGCTTGATCGAAGCGACCAGCGAAGACAAGCGCTCCGACTTCCAGCTCACCGACGAGGGTCGCACCTACGTCACCGAACACGCGGAGGAACTGGCCGATGTTCTCAAGGGCGCATCGGAGCACACCGAGGCCAACGCCGGTCTGCACGAAAGCGTCGCGAAACTGATGGGTGTGCTGCACCAGGTCAAGTTCGCGGCAACCGATGAGCAGCGCGCCGCTGCCATCGCCCAGATCGACGAGACGCGTCGCGCCTTGTACCGCATCCTCGGCGAGTAGTGATCAGCACACATCTGCCCGGCGACCGCTCAGCTGAGTCGGTCACCGGGCAGACGCGCAGGGCACTGACCACCCGGGCAGAATGGGGTGATGAGTGATGCGGGCGACTTTGTGGACGCGGCGCTCCAGTACGAGGGTGACTGGTATCGCGGGGACGCAGAGCGCGAGCGCCTCGGCGTTGACCTTCGCTTCTATGGAGCGTCGATGGGAGCGGTGCGTGGCACCGTGCGTGACGCCGCGCGGAAGTTCCCCGGCATGGCCCATGACGAGATCACCTCACTGAGCAGCGAACTGTGGAGTGTGCCCGTCTATGAGCGAAGGCTCGCGGCGGTGGTGCTCCTGCAATCGAACGTACGGCTGCTGCATGCTTCCGACCTCACACGCATCGAGAGCTTCGTACGCACGGCCGGTCTCGCGGAGCTCGTTGACCCACTCGCTCACGACGTGATTGCGCCCCTTCTCGCCGGGCTCGATGCCGTCGGACGGCGGCGGGCGGATGCCGTATTGGACCGGTGGCACCAGGGCGGCGACCCCTGGCTGCGGCGAGCAAGCGCCGAGGCGAGAAATCCGTAACAATCTCGAAACGCCATTGGCAGCTGACGCGCAGTTTGTGTTCATCTTGAGGACACCGCGGTACCGCACAGTGGAGAAATGATCGCGATCGCAGCCACGCTCCAGCCCACGGACGCTCCGCAACTATTGGGCGTAATCCTTGAGCGTTTGCGCACGCGGTTTCCCCTGCTGCACACCCGGGACGACAGCACGGTTGTGCAGATGCCCGCGGTGGGCCGGGTTTTGATTACCGAAGCGCGCTCGAGCATGCAGCTGGACTTTGTTGTCGACAATGAGGTGGATGCTGCGGTCGCAGTCGACGCCCTGGAGGACGAGATCCGCACCCAGGTTCGTGACCGCGACATCTCGTTGCGCTGGCACCGCCCGACGATCGTGCCCGTCGCACTGCGCTGATCCGCGCCTCTGAACCCGTTCCCGGTGACCCGTGGCCCCACGACATGGTCGTCACCATTTCGGATGTGCGCTCGGTGAACTTCCTGTTGTTTGTGCGCAGCACCTGGCGACTAAATACCACGGGGTCCTATGGCCCGCCGACTCACCTTCCGCTGGTTGCAACCTTCGGGATGTTCCCACAGGTCGACAGCATCGCCAGCTTCACCTGAGGATCGTCCGCGGCGAGGTCGGTCGCTACAACGTCGGTGTGCCCGGGGGTGACCGTGGTGCCATCGCGGCTGATGTTAAGTGAAGTGCGGGTGATGGAATAGCGGCCAGATTCGGCCCGGGTTGCGAGAACAGCTGACAGCCAGCGGCCGCCGTTGCCGCTCGTACACTGCAACCCGGTGACTGTGGCACCGAAGCCGTGGAGGCTCGGGTTGTACTGCTGTCCGTTTGGCGCGATAACGTCCACGAATGCGCAGTCCCTGAAAGTGGAGAGCTCCGCACTTCGTCCGTCATCGAGAACCGTGACCACAACCTCGCTTTCCAGCGGAGCGGACCAGCCGGAATGGGTGTTGGGCCCGGCCAACCGATCCGCGAGAAAGTAGGTCGCGCCGCTGGCGGTGCTGATGCCGTAGGAAAAGGAGGGGTTCTCCACCATAAATTGCGTGTCCGGCACATTGTCCCCGTCGACGTCTTCGATTGGGGAGACCTCGGCCCCCGCGGGAATTGTCACGCCGTTGGCTGGGCACCCCGCGGCAGATCCGCCCGGGGCGGGTTGCGAGCCGGTGGCGTTCGGCTGGGCGGCCGGGGCGGCGGCTGCGGGCGCACCGCCAGATCCGGGTGCATCGCCGGATCCGGACGCATCGCCGGACCCGCTCGAACCGCCGACGGGCGCCTCAGCCTGAGCTGTAGAAGCGTCCGTCGGGGTGGGAGTGCCGGTGGGTGTGCTCGACGCCGGTGGTGTGGGCGGTGGTGTAGTGGTGGATGTCGGCCGCGGGGTCACCGCGGAGCCCGGGTCGCCGCCCGGAGTGCAGGCGGTCAGGGCCAGGGTGAGCGCGAGTATGCCTGCGGCCGCCGCGAGTGCGCCGCGTGACCGGCCGCGCCGCGGCATCCCGCCCCAAGTCCTGCCCTTACGTGGAGTATTCATCAACAACAGTCTGCGTCACCGGACGCCTGCTACCGACACCGTTTCATCACGATTGGATTGTCATCTGGGGCATAAGCGGCTAACCTTCTAAGGCTATGAAGAGGTAATTGCTTTCGTCCCGCGCCTGAGGCGCAGCGTGAAGAAGCCCCCTCTGAAATTCTCCGTACCAACTGGTGTTGTGGGGTGGCGTTCGCTGCAGAGCCCGTGCAGGAACCAATTTGACCCTTCGGAACGGTGGCCCCATGCCTGCAACACCCTCACAGCGTCCCACGTCGACCGCCCAGGCCGCCCCCGTGCGCGCCCGCCTGGTCAACACCGACGACGTGTCGCGCAAGCCCTCGCCGACCCACATCCGGGTCGACGGCGTCTCGCACTCCTACGGCGAGCATCCCGTACTCACCGACCTCACGATGGTCGTCGACAAGAAGGACCGCCTCGGCCTGATCGGCGAGAACGGCGTGGGAAAGTCCACACTTCTGCGCATTATGGGCGGCGCCGAAGATCCCAACGTCGGCCGCGTTGTGCGTCCTGCCCGCACCGGATTGCTCTGGCAGGAGGTGCAATACCTCCCGAGCGACACCGTGCACGACCTAATCGAGGGTGGCCTCGTCGGGTTGCGCGGAATCGAACGTGAGCTGGATGACGCGGCGATCGCCCTCAGCGAAGGCGCAGGCATCGGCTCCGGCACGCATGCGAGCGAAGAGGCCACCCTCGCCCGTCGGGCCAATGCTCGCTACGCCCGTGCTTTGGCCGCGGCCGAGGCTGCGGATGTGTGGAACGTCGAGGCACGCCGTGACGAGCTCATTGCGGGGCTCGGCATCAGCGGCATCCCGCTCGATCGACGCCTGGATGAAATCAGCGGTGGCCAGCGGTCCCGTTTCGCCCTCGCCGCCCTGCTGCTCGGACGTCCGCTCGCGCTGCTGCTCGACGAGCCCACCAACCACCTCGACGACAACGCCACCGACTTTCTGCGCAAGCAGCTCATCAACTGGCGCGGGCCGGTCGTGTTCGCGAGCCACGATCGCGCGTTCCTCGACGAGGTCGCCACCGTGCTGGTCGACATCGACCCGACCCGCGACGGGCTGGTGCGCTTCAGCGGCACCTACACTGCCTACCTCGTGGAGAAGGCCGCCGAGCGCAAGCGCTGGGAGCACCAGTTCCGCACCGAGCAGGCCGAGCTGCAGCGCCTCGAGTACACCCTCAGCGTGACGGCGCGCGAGGTCTCGAACGACTTCGGGCGCAAGGACAACGACAAGGTCGGCTTCGACTTCAAGGCCGGCAACGTCGAACGCGCTGTAGCCCGCCGGGTGCGCAACGCGGAGGCGCACTACCTCGACCTCGAGGAAAACCAGGTCTGGGCGCCGCCGACGCAACTCAGCTTCGGCGGAATCCCCAAGGGCGCGCAGAGCCTCGAAGAGGAGGAGGGTCCGCTCATGGCTCTCTCAGGAGCGCGGGTTGCCGGCCGCCTGGCCATTGACGACTTCAAGCTCAAAGACAACGCGCGCCTGCTGGTGACCGGCCCCAATGGTGCGGGCAAGTCGACCCTGTTGAGCGTTCTTGCCGGCCAGATTAAGGTGGATGCCGCGGCCGGCACCCTCCGCACTCGCAAAGGCCTGCGCGTGGCCCTACTGGAACAGGACGTGCGCTTTCTCGAGCCGCACCTCACCGCGCGCACCATCTACGAACTCAAGGTGGGGGAGAAGCGCGCCGCGGCCCTCCCGCTGTCGAGCTTCGGCCTGCTGGTCGCGCGCGACATCGACCGGCCCGTGGGGGAGCTGTCCATCGGCCAGCAGCGCAGGCTCGCCCTCGCGCTCATCATCGCGAAGCCGCCGCACGTGTTTCTGCTTGATGAGCCGAGCAACCACCTCTCGCTGACCCTCGCGTCTGAACTCGAGGATGCGCTCGGCACCTACCCGGGCGCGGTGATCGTCGCCAGCCACGATCGGTGGTTGCGCCAGCGCTGGACCGGCACCCGGATGGAGCTCTCGAACGGCCAGGTCGTCGCGGCCGACGCGGAGTAGTCGCCCGCTGACGCACGCGCGACTTCTGGCATACCGTCGGTGTATGGAAATCGCAGAATGGTGGCCGAAGCTCACGCACGCGACCCGGGATTGGCTGCTGGCGAACAATGGCGACGCCGTGCCCGCGGAGATCATGACCGAGATCGCCGCGGCCGGTGGCCCGGGCAAGTCAGAGCCGTGGTGGACGAACCAGATCGACTCAGACGGCTTTTACTTTCCTGACGATGCCTCGGACTGGGTCGAAGCGGTCGCGAACGATGAGCGTCCGTCCTGAGCGGGGCGCCCGTCCTGAGCCGGGCGCCCGTCCTGAGCCGGGCGTCCGTCCTGAGCCGGGCGCCCACTCTGAAGCACCGCGCCGACGATGAGCGACACGCCGGCCGCGATGATGCACCCCGCTGCCCAATAACCCATGCCGGGCGTGGAGTCCGACGATAGGTACCCGCCGTTGAGCGCCGGCGCGATCATGAACTCGAAGTACACGCTGCCGAGCACCATAAACCCCAGGGCGACCAGCACGGTGCGACTGAAGTGCCGCACGCGCCACTGCCAGATGGTGGCCACAACCATAGCCAGGGCGAGCGCGGCGAGAACTCGCCAAACCGCCCACACGGCGTCGTAGCTGAACTCGTTCTGACTATCCACGCACACGGGGTCATCGAAGGAGACCGCCGCGAAGCACGGCTGCCAGTGCGCGATCAAATCCGGTACCAGCAGCGCGCCCAGCGCGACATACAGGGCACCCATGAGCGCCACGACGAGCGACTGCCCCCGCTCCACTAGGAGCGACCGCCCGCGCGCCATCACGCCCGCGTCCTGTGTCTGCCCCACCTGATCCGTGGAACTGTGCCCCGTTATCATGCACCGAGTATCGCCGCCGCGGGTTACGTGCGGGTGAACGCCGCCGCGGTCAGATTATTCGAGCGGATGTCGGGGGCCGCGCCTACCCTCGAACCATGTTCAGCGAGAGCACCGGGTGCACGATCGAGGTTGCGCCGGGTGCGAGGTGCGGTGCCGCGGTAGATCCCGCGTCACCGCTCACTCTCTGTGCCCACCACCTCGCGGTCGCGCACGACTGGGTGGCCCGTGACGTGGGGGTCACCGATGTGCTCCCCTCGCCGTGCATCGCCTGCGGGTCGCGGCTCGGGGTGCGGTACCCATCCGGATGGCTCTGCGCTCTCTGCGAGTGGAAGGTCGGCGACCTCGCCGATCATGAAGTGGCGGCGGTCCGGGTGGACGTCGTCTACTACATCCGCTTCGACGACCGGATCAAGATCGGCACCTCGGGCAACCCGCGCTCCCGCTTGACCACGCTCAAGCACAACGAGCTCCTCGCCTTCGAACGTGGCGGCCGCTCGGTCGAGCAGCGCCGGCACGCCCAGTTCGCCCAGTTTCGCCTCGCCCGCACCGAGTGGTTCGAGATCAGTGGAGAACTGACTGCCCACATCGACGTGCTGCGCCGCGGCATCGACGACCCGTGGGATCTCTACAAACTGTGGGTCAGCCAGCAGCTCGCACTGCAGGGCTAGGCGCCAACCTGCTCGAGGGCCTCCTCGGCTCGTTCGGTGCTGCCCTCGGCGAGGCCGCGGTTGATGGCGCGCCGTGTGGCGAGCCACATCACAACGGCGACGACGAACACGAGGGCCTCCGAGACCGTCAGCGACCAGATGATGCCCGCCAGTCCAAACCAGAGGTTGCCCAGGATCACGATCGGGATGAACAAAGTGCCTTTCGCCAGGGACAGTACGATCGCGGGCAACGCCCGGCCGGTTGCCTGGAACAGCGACGTGAGAAGGCCCGTGAACCCGTTCACGATCATCGCGACGAGCTGCGCCGTGAGTATTGTGACGCCGATCGTGAGCACCGAACCGTCCGACGAGAACGCCAAGATCACGTGCTCACGGAAGACGAAGAGCGTCGCTGAAGAGATCACGACGAGTCCGCCGACCGTGAGCGCGGACACCCGCAGGGCCGAGGTGAGACGGTGTCGGTCGCCCTTGCCGTACGAGTAGGCGAGCAGCGGCAGCACGCCGAGCGTGACGCCCATCACCAGAAACTCCGGAACCTGCGCGATTCGCACCGCGATGCCCATCGCGGCGAGCGCGCTGTCACCGTAGGCGGCGGCGAGGTTGTTGAGCACCAGCGAGGTGACGATCAGGAAGCTGGACTGGAGCAGTTCGCCGACACCGACTCCGAAGACGGGCTTCATCACCGCTGGCGCGAGAGTAAACCACTGCGGCGAGACACTCACGTGCTCACTGTTTCGTTCCAGCCAGACGATGAAGTAGATCACGACTCCCACGTTCGAAAGGCCCATCGCGAGCGCCGCACCGGCGACGCCCCAGGGCAAGACGAGGATGAAGAGAATATCGAAGACCACGTTCGCGATCGTCGAGGCGATGAGGCCGACCATCACCTGGCGGGCGGCGCCTTCGGCTCGCACTATTTGCTCGAGGCAGAACGCCGCGGCAAGCGCGGGCACGAAGGCGAGCATCACGGTGACGTAGGTACCGGTCGCGGGCGCTGCCGCGGCATCCGCTCCCAGAAGAGAAACCAATGGATGCAACAAAAGGAGCCCGGCTCCGCCGAGGACAGCCCCGACTATCACCGAACCCCAGAACGCAAACGACGCGACGTGCTTGATATCGCTGGCCTTGGCGGGCTCGTGTTCCGCCGCGCCGAGCAGCCGGGAGATGAGTGCCCCGCCGCCGACGCCGAACACGCCGCCAACGGCCATGACCAGACCAAGAACGGGCGCGCCGAGCGTGATAGCGGCCAGCAGCACCGCGCTGTCGTGAAGCGATCCGACAAAGCCAGCGTTGATGACGTTGTAGACGGCGCCGACGATCATAGCCGCGGCCATCGGCACGCAGAGATGCACGAGCGCGCGCACGATGGGGGCGGACGAGAGGTACCAGCGGTTGGTGCTCATGACTGCTTCTTTCTGGGCAGGACGGAGCGCGCGCCGACGGACGCCGGCACGGCGAGGGGATGGTGAAGAAGTTGCTGACGACTACGAGCGCATGGGCGAGCGTCTGGTTAGCGGGTGGGTTGCGCCAGCTGCCCGGTGATCTTCGTGAGCAGAGCATGGAGCGCTGCCCGCTCGGACTCGTCCAACGGCGCAAGGATGGTCTCATCGACGGCGGCCATCGCGGCCTCGAAACCGGCGATAAGTTCGGCGCCGGCGACGGTGGCGTATACGCGCTTGGTGCGCTCGTTGCCGTCCTCGCTGCGCCGCTCGACGAGCTCGCGCCGCTCGAGTCCCTGCAGGAGGCTCGAGACGCTCGCCGCGCTTGTACGACTCACCTCGGCGATGTCGCGCTGGCTCGCACCCGGTTTCTGCACCAGATAGCCGAGCACAAAAGACTGCGCGTGACTGAGCTCGCGTTCGCGGACCCAGTCTTCGCCGGCCCGCATCTGGGCCCAGCCGATCCAGCGGACCAATTCGAGGCTGGTAGTGAGCTTGGGTGCGTCCATAGTTAGAACCCTAATCGTTAGAGGTCTAACTGTCAACGAATGTTCGGAATGATGTCGATCAATGAAGCGGATGTCGCTGACCTCCATCACGGATTCGTGCGCACCCCACGCGTGGTGCCAGTCTGGAGCCATGACCGAACTACTTGTCTTGATCGTGACTGGGTTAGTGGTGATCGCCGCGGCCACTGTGGTCGGTCCGCGCCTGGGAATCGCGTCGCCCCTCGTCCTCGTGGCGATCGGGGTCGCCGCAAGCTTCCTGCCGGCGTTCAGCGAGATCGAAATTGAGCCGGAGTGGATCCTTGCGGGTATCCTGCCGCCGCTGCTTTACTCCTCTGCCGTGTCGATGCCGGCGATGAACTTCCGCCGCGAGTTCGGAGCGATCAGCGGGTTATCCGTGGTGCTTGTCGTGGGCAGCGCCCTCCTGCTCGGGCTGTTCTTTATGCTCGTGATCCCGGGGCTCGGGTTTGCCTGGGGCGTCGCACTCGGTGCCATCGTCAGCCCAACTGACGCCGTGGCGACATCCATCATCAAACAAACGCCGGTGTCCAAACGCGTCGTCGCGATGCTCGACGGCGAGAGCCTGCTCAACGATGCGACCGCGCTAGTGCTGCTGCGCACTGCGATCGTCGCGACGGCGGCGTCCTTCTCGTTCTGGGGGGCGGTCGGCACGTTCGCCTACTCGGTCATCGTCGCGGTGATCGTGGGGAGTCTCGTCGGCTGGATCAACCTCGCGATTCGCAGACGCGTGACGGACCCGACCGTCAACACGGTCATCTCGTTTACCGTGCCCTTCATCGCGGCGATACCGGCAGAACTTCTCGGTGCATCCGGCCTGGTGGCCGCGGTCGCCGCCGGGCTGGTAACGGGAATCCGTGCTCCGAGGGAGCTGTCGGCCCAGAACCGCCTGTCCGATTCGCAGAATTGGCGCACGGTCGAACTCGTGCTGGAGGGCGCGGTGTTCCTGACGATGGGCGTGCAAATTCGCTCCATCGTGGAGAACGTGGAGGCGGACCACGCCGGAGTCGGCCCGGCGGTGGTTATCGCCGCGGGCGCACTCGTGCTCACGATCCTGGTGCGGGCGGCCTACATTGCTCCGTTGCTCGGTTTTCTCCACAGCCGGTCCCGGCGCTCCGCCCAGCTGCAGAGCCGGCTCAACGACATGAACAGCAAGATGACGACGTCCGAGAGCAAAAGACAGGCGATGGACGAAGCCAATCGCGGCCGGGGTCGCAAGATCTCCGAACGCGACCTCGACCGGTTAGCCACGCGGATCACCCGGGGACTGGCCGACATCGAGTACTTCCGGCGCGAGCCGCTCGGCTGGCGTGAGGGCACGGCCGTCGTATGGGCGGGAATGCGCGGAGCCGTCACCGTCGCCGCGGCGCAGTCGCTGCCCATCGAAACCCCGCAGCGCTCGGTGCTGGTGCTCATCGCGTTCGCCGTCGCGGCGATGTCGCTCGTCGTGCAGGGCGGAACCATCGGCCCGCTGCTGCGCTTCATCACGCCGAAGGTCGACCAGGCCGCGCTCGACCAGGAGGCCGGCGCTGAGCGTGGTCGGATACTCGAGCTGATGCGAACGAGCGGCCTGGCCGTGCCGGAGCCGTCGCGCCCGGACGGCGAACCCGGCCCGCAACACTTCGAATCGGCGAAGCGCCACCGGCTCGCAGTTCTCGCGGCGCAGCGCTCAGCGCTTCTCGACGCACGCGACAACGGCACGTTCGACGCAGACGTGCTCGCCAACGCACTCGCGAACCTCGACGCGGCACAAATCGCCATCGAGATGCGGGGCAAACCCGTCGACTGACCCGGGAGTTAGCGCGCCGTCCTAGTCGTCGGTGCCGCTTGCCGCACCCTCAGCATCTGCGTCGACCTCGGCACCCTCGGTGTCTGCGTCGACCTCGCCGCCCGCGCCGAGCTTGTCGGGGTTGCGGGTCGTCTCGCCCTGCGGGTTCAGCGCATTACCGCCCACCGGCACGGCGAGCGAGTCGTCTTCCGGCGTATTCGAGCTGGAAGAAGCGGATGTCTCGGGCATGAGTTCTCCGATCGGGTTGTGGTTTCACCAGCGGGTGAATCAGCAGAATACGCTGTCGGTGGGGGAGAACGATGCCGCACGATCCGCAAGGCCGCTCCACGGCGCCGTCCGGCCGTCGCCGACCGGTCAGTCGTCGACGCGGCCTTTCGCCGAACGGTCAGTCGTCGACGCGGCCTTTCGCCGAACGGTCAGTCGTCGACGCGGCCTTTCGCCGAACGGTCAGTCCCGTCGCATTTTTGCGAGGAAATGCTCGATTGTTGTCCGGTGGGCGAGCGGAATCAAGGGGTCGAGTCGACGACTGTCCGCTCGGCGACGGAGTCGATTCGGCTTCGGACGGGTCGCATGTTGGAGGACTGCACGTAGACGTGTTGGACGGTCACGGGCGCGAGGCGATCGCTCCACCGGGCGACCGATCCGTGACCGAGCGACCGATCCGTGACTGAGCGGCCGAACCGCTACCGGGCTAGCTCAGGCCGAGACGGTGTGCTTCGCCGCATGGGCCGCGATCAGCTCGCGCACCGATGCCGTCCCGGCATCGTCGACAAACGCCGAGCCGAGGCCGACAGCGCTGGCGCCGCCCGCGAGAAAATCGTCCGCGTTCGCCAGGGTCATTCCGCCCGTGGCAATGAAGCGCATCTCCGGGTACGGACCCTTCATGGCTTTCGCCCAGCCTGCGCCGAGCAGCGACGCCGGAAACATCTTGACCCAGTGCAGACCGAAGCTGCGGGCAAGCAGAATCTCGCTTGCGGTGGCAACGCCGGGCAGATGTGGGATGCCTCGTCGCGCACTTTCCTGCACGATGTCAGCATCGAGGCCGGGCGACACGGTGAAGCTCACTCCGGCGTCGGTCGCAGCGTTGAGCTGTTCGAGGGTGGTGATGGTGCCGGCGCCGACGCTGAGTCCGCGCCGAGCGGCTGCCGCAACGACGGCTTTGAGTGCGGGAATTGCCTCGGGGGTCTGGATGGGGATTTCGACGTTCTCCACACCCGCGTCCCAGGCGTTCTCCGACTGGCGAACAGATTCATCGACTGAGAGATTACGGAACACCGCGATCACGGGAACGCGAAAGAAGTCGTTGGCGAACCAGGTGGCGGTGGTAGTTGCGAGTGTCATGCGAGTTGTCTCCTCAGGTCGGCGCTGTCGCGCAGGGTGTGTCCGGGACGGAAGTCTTCGCGACTGCCCAGCGCCCACGCGGCGAGCGAGTGCCCGTTCGCGAGGCGGTCGGCGGCGGTGGCTCCGTTGAGTAGTGCCGACAGGTAACCGGCGGCGAAGGCATCCCCAGCACCCACCGGCTCCACGACCTCAACACGCCGGGCGGGCACCCGGGTGATGGTCTGCTCACCGGCGGAGAGACGAAACTCGACCGCTTCGATCGATGAGTCCTTCACCACCAGGTAGGGCAGATCGGGCATCAAGGCGCGCACGTCCGCGGCGCTTTCGCAGCCCCAGAGCGTCTGTGCCTCATCGAGTCCGACCAGCACCACGGTGGCGCGGCGGGCGAGATCGAGCAGGCGGGGCGCTGCCACCTCGAGCGGCCAGAGCCCCGCGCGGTAGTTGATGTCGAACGACACCTGTGCACCGGTTTCCGCGGCGTGATCGAGCACATACTCCACGAGGCTGTCGCACGATGCCGACAGCGCCGGCGTGATGCCGGTGGTGTGAATCCACTTCGCACTGTCGAGTGGCCAGGTGGCTGCGTCGGTCACGCTCAGTTCGGATGCGGCGGATCCGGCACGGTAGTAGAACACGTGCGCGCCCGATCCGGTGTCGGGCTCTTTGAGGTAGAGGCCGGTTGATGCGGAGCTCTTACGACCGACCCAGCGGGTGTCCACTCCGGCACGATCGAGGGTGCTGATGATCTTGGCGCCCAGTGTGTCGTTGCCGACGTTGCCGGCCCACGCAACACGGTGGCCGAGTTCCGCGAGGTGGCTGGCGACGTTGGACTCCGCACCACCGGTGCCGAGAGTCAGCGCGCTGGCTTCGTCGAACGCCTGGGTTTGGGTCGGAGTGATCATGCCCATCGTCTCGCCGAAGCAGAGCACGTCGGGAGCGAGCACGTCAGAAGCGACCGCGTCGGGCACGGCGATCGCGTCCGGGTCGGTGACTGTGGCGGGGATCACGTGACCGCTCCGATGTGCCACGGTACGAACTCTTCCTGGCCGACATCGAATTCTTCGCTGGTGGTCTGGCGGCCCGAGGCGACCTCGATGATGAGCTCGAGAATCTCGGAGCCCACCTCCTCGACCGTGGCGGTGCCGTCGGCGATGCGCCCGGCGTTGATGTCGATGTCGTCTCCCTGGCGGGTGAACAGTTCCGTGTTGGTGCCCACCTTGATGCTCGGGGTGGGTTTGCAACCGAACACGGATCCGCGACCGGTGGTGAACACAACGACGGTGGCGCCGCCGGCGACGAGGCCGGTGACGGACACCGGGTCGTAGCCGGGGGTGTCCATGAAGCTGAGGCCGCGCTGGGTGATCGGTTCGGCGTATTCGTAGACGGCGGACAGGTCGGCGTGGCCGGCCTTGGCCACCGCGCCGAGCGACTTTTCGAGGATGGTGGTGATGCCGCCCGCCTTGTTTCCGGGCGACGGGTTGTTGTCCATGGTGCCGCCGTTGATGGCGATGTACTTCTCCCACCAGTCGATGCGGTCGAGCAGCTTCTGGCCAATCGCGCGCGAGGTTGCGCGGGCGGTGAGCAGGTGCTCCGCGCCGTAGACCTCGGGGGTCTCGGCGAGCACGGAGGCGGCTCCTTCGGCGACGAGCACATCGGACGCCCACCCGAGCGCCGGGTTCGCGGTGATCCCGGAATATCCGTCTGACCCACCGCAGTTGAGCCCGAGAACAAGCTCGGAGATGTCGATCGGTTCGCGCCGGCGGCTGTCGAGTGTCTCGGCCATGCGGAGGACCGCCTCAACGCCGGAGGCGACGCTGGCGCGCATTCCGCCGTTTTCCTGAATGGACAGCGTCTCGACCAGGGTGTCCTCTGGAAGGTTGCCTTCCGCGAGGATCAGGCTGGTCGAAGCCATTTCACAGCCGAGACTGAGAACAAGCACACCAGAGATGTTGGGGTGGCGGGCATACCCGTTGAGGGTGCGCAGCAGAATCTGGGCTCCCTCACTTTCGAGAACCAGGCCGCAGCCGCTCTGGTGCGTGAGGGCGAGGATGCCGTCGACGTGGGGAAAGCGGGCCTTGATCTCGGCTTTGGCTTTGTCCACGATCAGTTTGGCGGTGGTGCCCGAGCAGTTGACGGTGGTGAGGATCGCGATGTAGTTGCGCGTTCCTGCCCGGCCGTTGGCGCGGCGGTAGCCGTCGAAGGTGCGGCTGGGGCCCGAGGGCGCCTCAAGCTCGGTGTGTACGGTGCCGAACTCGTGCACGCGAGCGGCCAGGTCCATACCCAGGTTGTGGCTGTGCACGTGGTCGCCGCGCACGATCGGAGCCGTTGCCACACCGATTGACTGCCCGTACTTGTGCACCGGTGTTCCCACGGCCACGTCGTTCAGCGCGATCTTGTGCCCGCTGGGTACCGCGGCGGTGATGGTGAGATCTCCGCCGCCCACGGGAACGATCTCGCCGGGAGTCAGGTCCCGGAGGGCTACAGCGACGTCGTCGCCGTCTGCCATAAGGAGCACCGAGGTGCCCGTCGCGATGCTTTCGATGTGTGACATGGGGGGGGCTTTCTCTTGTTGTGCTGCTGATGCGGGGTGGGTGGTGATGATGATGTGAGACGGATGCAGCGCGGCAGGAGCCGCGCTGCAGCCCGACTACTTACCGGTGATCGAGGAGAGCGAGCTCTCTCCGATGACGCCGTGTTCCCAGCGACCGGCCGACAGTTCCCGCGCGATCATGCGGTACTTGCTGTCGGGCAGGTTGTAGAGCAGGAACAGGATGATGGCGGCGATGGTGAGGGCGACGGCGGGGTAGAGCGTCATGACCGACTTGATGCCGGCGAGAGTCTCTTCGGTCTGGTTGTCGGCCTGGGCGACGTAGCCGGTGACGGCGAGCATGCCGGCGCCGACGATTGCGGCGAGCGACTGCGCGATCTTGCGGGAGAAGTTGAAGGCCGCGTAGGTCATCGTCTCCTTGCGCACTCCGGTGTGCCATTCGCCGTAGTCGATCGTGTCTGACACGAAGGCCCAGGTGACGGCGTTCGGCACGGCGAGAGCGGCGTAGCCGATGGTGACGAGGAGCATAAACGTCCACAGGTTGGTCGGAATGACGAAGTTGAGGCCGTTGGCGACGACGCTGATCGCGAACCCACCCATGGCGGTCTGCTTCTTGCCAAAGCGCTCAACGAGCTTCGGCACAAACATGATTCCGACGATGGAGGCGCCGATCATCACGAAGTTGAGCACGGGCTGCAGGGCGATGTTGCCGAGGTTGTACTGGGCAAAGAAGATCATCATCATGTTGTTGACGTTCATCGACGAGATTGTGAAGAGCGTCATCAGCACGAGTCCGAGCAGCGGACGGTTGGTGAGGACGGCGCGGGCGTAGTCCTTCATGCCGTTTTTGTCCTGGCTTGCTGCGCGGTTGACGCGCACCCGCTCCTTGGTTCCGCGGTAGCAGATGTAGAATGAGATCACTCCGACGACGGCCATAACGAGTGCGGCCCACATGTAGTTCTGGCCGGTCATCCCGCCCATCATCAGCATCAGGGGGATGAAGGCGACACCACAGATCAACTGGGCGCCGAGCGAGCCGGTCTGGCGGCTGGTCGCGAGCTGGGCGCGGTCCTTGATGTTGCGGGTCATCACCGACGCCAGCGATCCGTACGGGTCGTTGGTGAAGGAGTAAACGATGCCCCAGATCGCGTAGGAACCGGCGGCGAACGCGATCTTCCAACCCATCGACACGTCGGGCATCGTGAAGGTGATGACCGTGAGGACGGCGAGCACGATCGCGGAGACCATCATGACGGGGCGGAATTTGCCGCGCTTGCCGATCTTGCGGCTGTCGATGTAGTGGGCCGCGATCGGGTCCATAAACGCGTCGAAGATCTTGCTGAGCGAGAAGATGAGCGCGACGACTGCTGGGCCGATGCCGCAGGTGTCGATCCAGAACTTGGTCAGGTATGACTGGCCGAGGTCGAACATAAAGCCGTTGCCGAAGTCGCCGAACCCGTACGCGACCTTCTCCTTGGTGGAGATTCGCTCTTCGGTGACATCGCCGTCGCTGCTCGCGGGCGCGGCCCCGACATCAAGTCCTTCTTGAATACTCATGATTCACTTACACACTTTCGATTCTCGTTATGCCTAGGCAGAAGCGTCACGCAGCCTTGCGTGGCACCGGTGTTGCGGGTATTACAGTCCGAAGTAGGTGTCGGCGTTGTTGAAGCAGATGTCTTCGATCATTTGGCCGAGCACGAGCTCGTCGTCGGGAACTTCTCCCAGCTCCGACCATTCGCCGACGAGTTCGCACAACACCCGGCGGAAGTACTCGTGGCGGGGGTAGGACAGGAAGCTGCGCGAATCAGTGAGCATGCCCACGAAGTTCGACAGCAGGCTCTCTTCTGCGAAGGTCGACAGCTGCTGGCGCATACCGCTGCGGGTGTCGTTGTGCCACCAGGCGCTGCCGAGCTGGAACTTCTGCACGGTGTCTTTCTGGTACCCGCCCATCAGGGTCACCAGGGGCAGGTAGTCGTTGGGGTTCAGCGAATACAGCATGGTGCGGGGGATCGCATCTTCGATTTCCATCGAGTCGAACAGCCGGGCGAGCGGCTCTGCGATGCTGCGGTCGTTGATGCTGTCGTAGCCGGTGTCGGGGCCGAGCTTGGTGAGCATCGGGGTATTGACGTTGCGCAGGGCGTGGAGGTGCAGCTGCATCGTCCAGTTTTTTGCGTGGTAGGCGCGCATCAGGGCCTTGAGCACCGCGGTGCGGTACTGCGCGACCTGGTGCTCGGTGAGTGCCTGGTTGCCCGCAGCGCTGCCGAGCGCTGTGGCAACGATGGCGTCCAGCTCGGCCGGGGTGGCCTCGGCGTAGACCACAACGTCGAGCGCGTGGTCGGAGAGGCGTCCGCCGAGGGAATGGAAGTAGTCGATACGACGACGCAACGCGTCGGTGATGTCGCCGAAGGTGGTGATGGCAACGCCGGCCGCAGTCGATAGTCGGGCGATGTACTCGGCGAACGAGGCATCCCGCACATTCATCGCCTTGTCGGGTCGGAACGCGGGCAGCACCTTGAACGACTCTTCGCTCTTGAGCAGCTTGTGGTACTTCAGGTCATCGGCGGGGTCGTCGGTGGTGCAGATGATCTTGACCGAGCTGCCGCGGATGAGGCTCCGGCGGGAGAATGCCGGCGTGGCGAGCAGCGCGTTGGCGCGGTCGTAAATGTCGCGGGCGGTCTCGCGGCTGAGTACCTCGGTGATGTTGAAGAAGCGGCGCAGTTCGAGGTGCGTCCAGACGTACAGCGGGTTGCCGAGCGCCTTCTCGATGGTGCCGGCCCAGGCGTAGAACTTGTCGAAGTCGTCTCCATCACCCGTGATGAGTCGCTCGTCAACGCCGTTGGCTCGCATGAGGCGCCACTTGTAGTGGTCACCAGCGAGCCACACCTCGGTGATGCTGGCGAAGCGGCGGTCTTCGTAGATTTCCTGCGGGTTCAGGTGGCAGTGGAAATCGATGATCGGCATCGCCTGCGCGTGGTTGTGAAACAGCTTTTTGGCCATCTCGGTGCTGAGCAGGAAGTCGTCGTTGAGAAGCATTACTTCTGTCCTTCGTGGTCGGTCGTGCGGAGCCAGCGTGTGGGGCTAGCGAGTGGGGCTAGATGAGGTTGGCGATGCTGGCGCGAACGCCGCGGGTGCGGAGGCTCTCAAGGCCTTCGATGACGCGCGTGACCAGGTGAGGCACGGTGGTGAGGTCGGTGCCCCACAGCTCCGCGTTGGCGAGAATCGTCTCGACGTAGTTGTCGGTGGCGGCTGCGGTGCGGAAGGTTTCGAGCACCTCGTCGCCATCAACGGGGGAGAAGGTCACGGCCGCGTCACCGCTGTAGGTGAGCAGGAGTGCCGCCAGCGCGAGGGTGATGCGGGGCGGGAGTGCCACGGTGGCGCGCTGGGTGGCGAGGAGAATTGGTAGCAGGCGGCTCTTGAACTTCGAGGCACTGTTCAGGGCGATCGACGCGAGCTCGTGGTTCATGAACGGGTTGTCGAAGCGCTCCTTGACCGACTCGGCGTAGGCGGCGAGCTCGGAGTGCGGCAGGTCGAGCACGGGGATGATTTCGTTGTACATCACGCGGTCGATGAGGGGTCCGAACTCGGCATCCTGCATCACCTCACGCACGGTGAGCACGCCGGCGAGGCGGGCGAGCAGGGCCATCACGGTGTGCGGGCCGTTGAGCAAAAACACCTTGCGTTCGCGGTAGGGGGTCATGTCGTCGGTGACGATGACGTTCAACCCGGCCTTGGCCAGCGGCAGGCGCTCGACGAGCTCTTGCGGCCCTTCGATGACCCAGAGCAGGAACGGTTCCGCCTTCACGATGAAGTTGTCGGTGTACCCGAATTCGATGGCGAGCTGCGCCGCGCGGTCCTTGGGGTAGCCGGGCACGATCCGGTCGACGAGGCTGGAGTAGAAGACGTTTTCGTCGGAGATCCAGCGGGTGAAGCCCTCGCCAAGGTTCCACAGCTCGGCGAGCTGCAGCACGATGTCGCGCAGACGGTCACCGTTGTGCTCGATGAGCTCGCACGGGATGATCTGGAATCCGGCCTTGCCGAGCTCGAAGCGGCGGTAGAGCAGCGCGGTCAGTTTGCCCGGAAAGCTCTTCTGCGGACCGTCGGCGAGCAGGTCGTCGCCGTTGTACGCAATACCGGCCTCGGTGGTGTTAGAGAAGATGAACTCGATGTCGTCGTTTTCGGCGAGCGCGAGGTAGCCCGCGTAGTCGGTGTAGGGGTCGACGGTGCCGGTCACGACGGTGATAATTTCGTGGCTCTGCACCTCGTGGCCGTCGAGTTTGCCCTCGAGCAGCACGGTGAAGAGATCGTCCTGCGCGCCCTGGGCGGCGACGAGGCCACTGGCGAGAGGCTGCACAATGGTCACTCCGCCGTTGAAGAGACCCTGCTTGTTCATCTGCTGGAGCTGCCACTCGACGAATCCGCGCAAGAAGTTGCCCTCGCCGAACTGAATGGCCTTGGTGGGAAGCGTCTGGGCACCGGACGCGTCGGTGGTCGACGACGCGGTGGCCAGCGTCTCGACGGGGAGAGTTGCACGCGTGAGTGTTTGCATGACGTTCGATTCCTTCTGGTGTGCGGTGTTCGGAAGCTCGCGAGGAGCGCGTTCGGTCGGGGTGGAGGTGGTCATCGCACGGCCAGCGTGGTGGTCATGTGGTTGCTGGCGCCCGGAGCGAGTGTGATTGCCCCGTCGAGGACGTTGGCGGCTTCGACGCAGACCATCGAGGTGAACTCGTCGTCGCCGAAGTCAGCAATGTCGGCGGCCTTGACGCTGCCGGGGTTCCAGATGACGGACTGGGCGGATGCCGGGGCGACGACTGTGATGACCCGCGACTGTGCGGCGTCATCGACGTCGATCAGGGCAGGCATCGGGTAGATGCGCTCGAGATGTTCGCCGCCGAAAAGCACCCGCTGAGCGGACACACCCGTTGCCTCGGGAGTCGCCGCGCGGTCGAGGTACGGCAGGTTCTCAAAGCCGCCGATCGTGGTGGCGGTGATCTCGCCGACCGTGACGTAGGTGTGGAACGCCTCCTCGAATGTGAGATCGCGGTCGGCGGTGTTGATGACCTGAAGGTCAGCGGTGAGTTCGGCTCCAACTGTGACCACGTAGAGCAGACGCATCGGCGCGGTGCCGTCGGGTACGCCCACGCTCTGCTCGGTCAGCTCGAAAGTGAGCTCCGCGGCATCCGCCCCGCTCTCAGCACTGATGAGGGTCCATTCGGCCAGCCGAGCCCAGCCGTGGTTGGGGAGGGTGGCGTCGGTTGCATTCTTGCCGAACCAGGGGAAGCAGAGGGGGATGCCGCCGCGGAGCGGGTCGGCGGTCGAGTAGCGGCTGAGGGCGCTCATCCACAGGACGGGGAGCTGGCCGGTCGGGCACCACTCGGCGACGTGGGCGCCGTGCAGGTAGATGAGGGCGGTGGCCGAGGGGTGGGCGACGGCGACGGCGGGCAGGGAGCCGAGCCCGTCGATCATGCTGATACCCACCGGAAGATCCGTTAGTGGGGCACTGGGTGTAGTCATTGTTCCTCCTCATCGAGAACTGGTGAGACCAATTCCTGCTGTTCCGCCTGACGGACTTGTAGTCCGTCAAGAGGACCGCACCAACGACACTAGGTTTATTCCGCTTTACGGAACGCCGAATATGGGAATCCGCCGAGAATTTGTCGCCGAAATCGAGCGACATACACGGATTCCGAGAGATGTCCAGAGCAAAAGGAAACTCGATGAGGTCTGCAGGGCAGAACGGAAGTCCATATATTTGACGTATGTCAGAATCACAGACCAGCGAAGCGGATGTCGCGGGCGTAGCGTCCGCCGACAAGGACAACGCTGCCCGTAAGTTGCTGCGCGTACTGGAGGCCGTATCGAACCCGGGTGCGGCGCACCGTCTCGGCGACCTCGTCAAAGAGACGGGTCTGGCGAAGACGAGTGTGTACCGGATTCTGACGGACCTCATCGATGGGGGGTACGTCTCTCGAACCTCCGATGGCTCTTACGGACCGGGACCCGCCCTGCGCCTGCTTGCGCTGAAAACCACCGCGCAATCGAGCGAGGTCGACCAGGTCGGCCCACGCCTGAAACTCCTGCAGGCAGACGTGCACAGCACCATTCACTTCGCGCTGCGCACCGGCGACCACGCCACCTACGTTGAGAAGATCGAGGACGCCGCGCAGCCGATCAAGATCGCGTCGCGGGTCGGCGCCCAGATCCCGTTGCACTCAACCGCGATCGGCAAGGCGATCCTCGCGCACCTGCCCGAAAGCGAGGTGCGCGGTTACGCCGCGCGAACCGGCCTCCCCACCCGTACCGTGCAGACCATCACCGACATCGATGGCTTGCTGATCGACGGCGCCCTTGTGCGCACCCGCGGATTTTCGATCGATGACGAGGAGAATGAGGAACACATCCGGTGCATGGCGGTGCCCGTGTTCGACACCCAGCACAATCTCATCGGGGGAATTGGCATAACCACAATTGCACCGCTCGTGCCGCAGGAGAAGCTTGAGTCGTACGCCCCGCTGCTACTTACCGCGGCGCGCGACGTGATGATGCTGCTCTAGAGCCGGCCCAAACGATGTCTCACGTCACTGAATCCACTTTCCGCCTCGAATATGTCGCGTGGGATGACCCTCGGGCGCTGGAACTGCGCCGGGTCATGGTCGTCGAAATGGACATCCGCTACAGCGTCCCGGGCCGCGCGGGCAACAGCGACGAAATCAATCGCGCTCTCGCGGTCGACATCAACGACGTGCGCGCAACGCTGCTCGCGATCGACGCCGACGGCACCCCCATCGGGCACGCCGCATTGCGTGAGCTGAACGGCGAGCTCGAGGTCAGGCGGGTTGTCGTCAGCGATGCCCAGCGCGGTCGCGGTGTCGGCAGGGCCCTGATGGGAGAGCTTGAGCGCTTCGCCCGGGACGCGCGCGCGGCCCGTCTCATCCTGCAGACCGGAGAGAAGCAGCCGGAATCGGTCGCGATGTACGAGAACCTCGGGTACACCCGCATTGCGGTCTACCAGCCTTACATCGCGTCGATGCCTCACTCGTTGTGCTTCGAGAAGGTGCTTGCCTAGAACGAGGTGAGGATGCCGATTACCGGAACTCCCGCAAGAACTCGGTCAGGTCGGCCGCAAGAAGCTCCGGTTGTTCGTGCGGCGCGAAGTGTCCGCCGCGCGGCATCGAGGTGTACCGCGTGAGGTTGTAGGTGCGTTCCACCCAGCTTCGCGGCGGGCGCGAGAGGTCATACGGAAAGACCGCGACTGCGGTCGGCACATCCACCCGCTCGACACGCGTGGTCAGCCCGGCCGCGTACTCGTAATAGGGACGGAACGACGTCGAAATCGAATTCGCAAACCAGTAGGCGGATGCCAGCGTCAGAAGGTAATCGTCGCTGAACACGCTCGAGATCTCGCCGCCGCAATCGCTCCACGCCCGGTGCTTCTCGATGATCCACGACAGCAGCCCGGCGGGGGAGTCCGACAGGGCTGGCGCGAGGGTCAGCGGGCGCGTCTGCTGCTGGTGCTGGTATGCGCCCTCCTGGGCGATCCACACCTCGACCGAATCCAGGTGCGCCTGCTCCTCCACGGTGAGCGTGGCGTGCTCAACGTGTGGGGGAGCAGCTACCGCCAGGAGGTGAATTGCGAGAACCGCCTCGGGGTGCGCCTGGGCGAGGCGCGAGGTTATGCCCGCCCCGAGGTCCCCACCGTGGGCCGCGTAGCGCGTGAAGCCGAGGTGCTCGGTCATCAGGGTGTGCCACAGCTCGTGGGTCTGCTCGTTGTGGCTCGGCCGCTGCGGCGAGAACGCAAATCCGGGAAGCGCGGGGATGATGACCGTGAAGGAGTCCGCCGCGACCCCGCCGTGTCTCGACGGCTCCGCGAGTCGTTCTGCCAGAGCGACGAGCTCCAGCGCGGTGCTCGGCCACCCGTTGGTGAGCACCAGCGGAAGTGCAGCAGGCGCCTCGCCCTCGAACCGGAGATAGTTCAGCGGGGTGCCCCCGATATCGGCCGAGTGCCAGGGCAACGCGTTGATCGCGCGCTCGTGCGCCGGCCAGTCGAACCCGTCTGCCCAGTGCGCCACGAGACGGCGAAGAGTCGCCTGCTCCGTGCCAGCTTCCCACCCAACCGACGGCCACTGTCGCGCCCAGCGCGTGTGACGCAGGCGGCTCTGAAGATCCGCGAGGTCGTCGGGAGAGACAGAAATGACCGAAGCTGGTGTCACGGGCGCATCCTTTTGATTGGGTTCACCGATCACTGTGCCAGAACCGTACGTCACGACCGCGCGGCACCTAGGCTGAAAAGATGTCAGAGAAGACCGGATCCCAGCCCACAACGTACCTCGGACGCACCGGAGTGGAGGTCAGCCGCCTCTGTCTCGGCACGATGATGTTCGGGGACTGGGGTAACAAGGACCACGACGACTCGATCCGTGTCATTCACCGTGCCATCGATGCCGGAATCAACTTCATCGACACCGCCGACATCTACTCGTTCGGCGAGTCGGAAGAGATCGTAGGCAAGGCGATCGCGCAGTCCGGAAAGCGTGAGGACATTGTGCTCGCCACCAAATTTTTCAATGGGATGAAGCAGCAGCCGAACTACCGGGGTGGCTCGCGCCGTTGGATCATCCGCTCGGTCGAAGACTTCCTGCGGCGCCTGCAGACTGACTACATCGACCTCTATCAGATGCACCGGCCCGACGAGTACACCGACATCGAGGAGAGCCTCGGCGCCCTCAGCGATCTCGTCACGCAAGGCAAGGTGCGCTACATCGGGTCGTCTACCTTCCAGCCGTCTCAGGTGGTCGAGGCGCAGTGGGCCGCACGGCAGAACCACACCGCCCGCTTCGTCACCGAGCAGCCGCCATATTCGATGCTCACCCGCGGTATTGAGGCCGACCTGCTGCCGACCACGCACCGTCACGGGATGGGCACGCTGGTCTGGAGCCCGCTCGCCGGTGGCTGGCTGAGTGGAAAATTCCGCGAGGGTCAGCCACTCCCCACAACACACCGCAGCGACCGCGATCCGGGCCGCTACAACCTCGAGCACCCGCAGATCCGCGCCAAGTTTGAGGCCGCCGACAAGCTGGGTGCCCTCGCCGACGAGCTCGAGGTTCCGCTCGTGCACCTCGCGCTGGCCTTTGTGCTGCGCCACCCGGGAGTCACGAGCGCCATCATCGGTCCGCGCACGATGGAGCAGCTCGAGTCTCAGCTGCACGCAGCCTCGCTCGAACTCGATGACGACACCCTGGACCGAATCGACGCGATCGTGCCGCCGGGAACCAATATCAACCCGGATGATGCGGGGTTCAGCAACTACTGGCTCGAAGCACCCCGCCGCCGCCGCTGAAAGCCCGGTGCTTTACTGGTCGGCGTTGAAGAACTCCGAGTCCGCCGGCCAAAGCTCTCCGCCCATAGTGGTCTGGGCCGTGACCAGGTCTTCGGGATTCTCACTGCCCACCACCCAGCGATCGCCGACGAGGAAAATGCCGGGTTCGATGCTGTCGGTGTTGAGCTTCAGGAGCGCGTCTATGTCGGCCTGCGAGGGAAAAGTTTGGATTCCGTTCACGGAGTTCCGGCAGAGACCGGTCTCGCCGGCTCCCGAGATGACGGGACTCTCCACCACCCACTCGCAGGGCAGCCCCGACGCGACGTATTGCGCGTGGAGTTCCTCCAGAACCGGTTCATGTCCGCACCCTATTGGATCCCGGGACGACGGTCGATATCGTGGGGCAACGACCCGAGGGAGCCATGCACATCTCCGATGACGATCCCATGGACATGGCCGCGCCACCTACCCTCGCGGAGGTCGCGGCGAACTTCCTCGTACCGGTGATGTCGTTCGCGGCGCAGCGGTCGCTTGAAGAGCTGGGCGCAGGCGCGACCGGACACTCGATGAACGGCGGACCGATGCACCTCGACTCTGTCTCCGTTTCGTACACACTGTGGCGCAATCCAGACGACCGGAGCGACCCGGTCAACCTCGCCGAGCTGAGCGAGGCAGACCGCGCGGCTCTCGAGATGCCTCCCGTGCGTCCCTTGCCGGACTGGATGATCCGGCTCACCGAACGGATGCGATTCCCGTCGCTGTGGGAGGCAGTGATGACTACTCGACATGCCAGCGCCGAGCTGACGCTGGTGGAGCACGTCAACCACATCCTGACCAACGTGTTCCGCGAGGAGCGCGTGGTCGATGGGCTGTTCGGCGACCTGGACTCTCCTGTAGACGAACGGCACATCGAACGTGTGAGCGTCGTGGTCGACGGTCGCGAGGTTGCGGGCATGCGCATCGACACGGATCCGCACGTTTATGCCGTGGGCGCTGACCTGGGCGACCGGGTGCTCACCGTGGTGGTTGCGCGCGAGCACCTCCCGTACATCACGCTCGCGTTCGTGACGGGTGCGCCGCCTCGCTCGTAGCGCACTGCGTTGCTTGCGATCGGTGGCCGTCAGTAGGCGTGGCAGGATACTGAGGCGTAGGGGCCCGTTGCAATCTGCTCCGCGATGACCATTCCATCGAGGGTGATTCTGCAGCTGATAGTTGTTCCTGTCGCACCGCTGGATGCGACGAGGGAGAAGTTGCTGAAATCGATGGCGCTTCCACTCGTCACTACAATCTCTCGCGTGAATGGAAGTGCCGCTGCTTCAACCTGCTCCGAACCAATGCGACCGGCATCCAGGACCGTGAAGGCGATAGTCGAATCAGTGCCATCACCGGTGACTTCGTACATGAGTGTGCCGTTGGTCGCTACCGAGCTACCTTCACCGATTGAGTCGTTGATCGATCCACTGATGGCCGAGGCGATTCCGGCGGTGTACGCGATGGCGAGCAAGATCGACAAGACAATCGCGACCGATGACAAGACGGTACCGACTACAGCAGGAGCCTTCCTGCGCCCCCTCAACGCCCAGCCCGTGATGCCGAAGATGAGACCGAGGAAGCCGAGAAACCCGCTCGCGAAGTTGACGATGGGAATTATGGACCCGAAAAGCGCGACACTGCCCAGCACGATGGCAGTGACACCCAGTCCATTGCCTCGCCTCACGATCTCCACCTGAAAAGGCGCTGAGTATGGGCTGTCATTGTGCTGGGCGTAATTCACATTGATGATTATGGCACGCGGTGAGTTGCTCTTTTGCGCATCATCCATGTGACTCCCATGCCAACCACGGCCACGATCACAGCAACGAGAACCAACCGAGCCGACCAGCCGGGCTGAGCCAGGGCGCTGAAAAATACCTGCACGGCGTATTCGGCCATTTCGGCGGGGTAGGGGGCGAGCACGCGGGTTCCCGCGGCGGAGGTGATGGCGGTGACCAAAGCCGGGGTCAGCCACAGGAGGAGCAGGCTGGCCGCGGAGGCGAGCGCGCGGCCGATCGTGCCCACACCGCACCACACAATGGCGAGCCCCACGATGATGGCGGGCACCCAGTACGAGGCGCGAAGAAGCTGGACGCTGACGTCGCTGACCATAACCGTGCCAAACGGGATGATCAGCGCGTCGAGCCATGACGCGGCGGCGACGGCGGCGAAGCTCACCGCGATCACGAGAAGTTGTCAGGTCATCCACGCCGCCAGCCTATGGCGTGCTTCCGTTTCAGGCGTAGATGCCGTGGTGGCCGAGGCCGGTGAGCTGGCGCATGACGGGGCTGTCCGCCGTGGCATCCGTAATTATGCCTGCGACCTTTGCCAGGGGCAGCACCGAGAACCGGGATGCCGCACCGATCTTTTCCGAGCTCGCGAGCACGTAGGTGTCCGCCGCGCGTGCGGCCAGCGCTCGCTTCATCGCGGCTTCGTCCGAGTCGTCCGTGGTCAGCCCCGTCTCCGGGTGCACGCCGGTGACGCCGAGCAGAAACAGGTCGGCGTTCACCACCTGCGCCGCCTCGACTGCCGCCGCACCACAGGCCACCGCGGAGTGTTTGAACAGCCGCCCGCCGATCAGGTAGACCTCGACGTGGGGGTGGTCGATGAGCGCCGAGGCGATGGTGGGGCTGTGCGTGACGATGGTGGCGCGCAGGTGCTGGGGGAGCGCGGCGACGACCGCGAGCGTGGTGGTGCCGCCGTCGAGAATGACGGTGGATCCCGGCGTGATGAGGGATGCCGCGGCGCGCGCCACCCGCCGCTTACCGTCCGCGTTGATGCTCTGCCTCGCGGTGTAGTCGCCGATCGCGGGGGAGACGGGTAGCGCGCCGCCGTAGACCCGCTGGCAGAGCCCAGCGGCAGCGAGATCGCGCAGGTCGCGCCGGATGGTGTCTTCCGAGATGCCGAGCTCGCTCGCGAGTAGCTTCGCCACGAGCTTGCCGTCGCGCGCCAGCCGTTCGAGTAGCACCTCATGTCGCTCTGCTGCCAGCATCCGTGTTTCTCCTTGTTTAAGTCCATTCTTGCACGTTATGGTGCAGGCATGGATAAACAACTGCTGATTCTGATCGCTGGCCCCTACCGGTCGGGAACGGGCGACGACCCCGAACTGCTCGCAGCACTTCGCCCGACTCGAGGAGGCTGCATGGCCGATCTTTGAGGCGGGGCATCTGCCGATGATCGGCGAGTGGGTCGCTCTGCCGGTACTGCGCGGC
This sequence comes from Glaciihabitans tibetensis, assembly GCF_003003265.1. Lineage (GTDB taxonomy): Bacteria > Actinomycetota > Actinomycetes > Actinomycetales > Microbacteriaceae > Glaciihabitans > Glaciihabitans tibetensis. The sequence goes on along the minus strand of NZ_PVTL01000004.1, from coordinate 139,052 downwards.
GCAGGCGGAACGAGCATCGCCGACCCGATCGCCGCCGAGATCATGTACCCGACCGCGGAGCGTCTACTGGCGCGCTGCGATGCGGTTCTGCGCCTGCCCGGAACGTCCAAGGGCGCAGATCAGGATGTCGCCATCGCCCGCGAACGCGGACTGCCCGTCTACACCTCGCTCGAGGAGATCCCGGGAGTCGCTGTGGCTGTGTAATCGCCCTGTTCAGTACGAGTCGCCGTGACTCGGAGGTACGCTTGCCACGAATTTCTCTTCCAGGACCCCGAAGAGTCCGCCCGCGAGTTGCCGTTTGCCTCCCGCACGAGAAGAGAGCTGAAGATGATTTTCATGCCGGAAATGGCATCTTGATGGTGCCCAAAACGACTCCACGGACGAAGCTCACTCGGGCGGACCGCGCCGAGGTGCAGCGCTACAGCCAGAACTCCCGGCGCCACCGTGAGGGGCTCATCTCGTCAGCGGAGGTGGCCGCTTTCGAAGCGCTGTCTCCGCAGCAGATCGATCTTCTCTTTCATGGAGAGCCACCCACGCGAGGACGAGCGATCGGAGCATTTTTCCGCTCGATCCCGAAGGGTATCGCCACTGGAGCGGTGAACTTCCGACTCGGTTGCTCGGCGATATTGCCCTCCGGAGCCAGCTACCTCGGGCTCGATCGAAACCGCTCCCTGCGTATTCGCTCCGTCCGTCCGCGCTAACAAAGCAATCCCGGAGTCGCCGTCCAGGTGTGACGGCGCCTCCGGGAGACTTAGGTCTCTACGCGGCAGAACTGGCCGGCTCGAGGGCGCTACTTGCCGGTGATGTCGCGGATCTTGCTCGCGAGCAAGCCAGCAACCGGACGCTGCTGCTCGCCCTGCTGCGCGGCCAGAACGATGAGCACGAGAGTGATCGCCGGGGTGACCCACTGCAGGAGCTTTTGCTGCGTCTGCGCGGACTCAAGCTCGTCTGAGCTTGCGGCCGACGGTTCCGTCACACCGTGGGCGCCTTCTTCGGCGTGCTTGGCGATGCGGGCGCCGAGAATTCCGGAGTACAGCGACGTACCCGCGGCGGCGACCGTGAGGCCGAGCTTCACGATCGTGTTGGTGCGGCTCTCCGGCTGGCTGAGAAGGCGCGACTTGTTCGCGAAGATGAGGCCGGCGCCGCCGATCCCATGGATGGCGAGAGCACCGAGCTGAACCGGCGCCCATTTGGCCCACCCGGCGGATGCAACGGCGAGGCGTTCGCTCGGGTCCTTTGCGGTTGCCGCTCCGCCGTTGAGGCCAACGGCTCCCATCAGCGTTCCACCGAACCAGGCCGCGAGGCCAATGTCGTGGAGGGACCGGATAAAGGTATTACGTTCGGACATGCTGAGCTCCAATTGTTTTTACGTGAGCCTCCAGTCTTCGTGACGAAAAATTTCGGGGGTGGGGGTTGACAACTTTGCCGTTTCAGCCAGCCGCGAAGAGGGTATCTACGCTGGCTTGCGCGCAACGATTGAGAACATCAGGGGCACCCGTTCCCTGCCCGTCGGCAACGCGAAGCCGGCGTCCGTGGACACGAGCTGCGGGATGGGCTTCCACGGCATAGCCGTGTACTCGTGGTACGCCTCGATGCCGAGTCCTGCGGTCAGGATCGACGTAAAGATCTCGTCGAGAGAATGTTGCCACTCGTAGGTCGTGCGGTTGGTGAGGATCGTGTCGCTGGCGTACGTGGTGCCCTCGTCGAAGCGTTGAGGCTCAGCGGTGCCAAAGTACGGTTCCGAAACGACGAGCAGCTCGTCCGTGCGGTCGTACTGCAGGGTCATCACCATAGGGTGCGACTCGTACAGAAAGAGCACGCCACCCGGCTTCAGCAATTGCGCGATCGACCGTGCCCACGACGCAAGGTCCGGAAGCCACGCGAGCACACCAACGGTCGTGTACACCACGTCAAACTGGCGACCGAGCAGCGCCGGAGCGTTTTCATTCGATGTGCGGATGAAGCTGGCCTCCACTCCCGCCCTGGCCGCTAGTCGCTGTGCCGCCTCAATCGCTTCGCCAGAAAAATCGGTGCCGACGACCCGGGCGCCCAACCTCGCCAAACTGATCGAATCGACCCCGATGTGGCACTGGAGGTGCACTACATCGAGACCGTCGAGCGACTCTGCGGGGAGGTGGGGAGCCAGAACGCTCGCTTCGAATCGGACCCGATTGGCGTCCGGGTCATCCGCGAATTTCTCGGCTTCGTAAGCAACAAGGTGATCGGCGACCCGCTCATCCCAGTTCGCCCGGTTTGCCTCAACTTCGTCGACGTAGCCCATTACTGCCCCTATCCGGTGGTGCGCGATCTGCCGCAGCGCGCGATGCCCTATGGCCACCTTAACCGAGCAAAGGTCAGACGAGCGTGGGATGAGCGTCGTGCTGACCGAGCGGACTTGGGGAAATTTTGACAGCGGGGGTGCCAGGCGTCATGTAGATAGTGCTACTCTCCGATAGTGCGCATATCTGAATTGTCGAAACGAGCGAACGTTCCGCTGACCGCGGTGAAGTATTACCAGCGGGAGGGGCTACTGCCCGAGGGCATGCGCTCGGCACCGAACCAGGTCGACTACGGCGACGCCCATGTGCAGCGGGTACGCCTGATCCGCGCGCTGCTTCAGACGGGTGGGCTTTCAATTGCCGCGACAAAGGCCGTCGTCGCGGCGCTGGACGTTCCGGGCGCTCCGCTGGCGGAGACCTTCGAGGTCGCGCAGCACGCGATGAGCACGCCGCGCACGACGGAGTCGACGCCGAGCGAGGAGTCGCGGGACCGGATCGTCGCCATAACCCGATCACACGGGTGGCACATCTCCGTCGAGAACCCCGGCATCAGCGCGGCAGCTCGAGCCCTGGACGGGCTACTCGCAATCCGGTTCGACCCGCCAGACTCCTACCTCGGCGCGTACGCGGATGCGGCGGCAACCGTCGCCGCGGCCGACCTGCGTGCGCTCGACGACCGGGGCACCCTCGACGAGGTCGCCGAGCTGATGGTCGTCGGCACAGTTCTCGGCGATCCGCTGTTTGCCGGACTCCGCCGACTCGCCCACGAAGACGCTACGCACACCCGCCCGCCCACTTCTGACACGAATCGAGCCCAATCATGACAACTGTCCCCACCCACATCGTTCTCGGCGGCAGCGGCGTCGTCGGACGCGAGACCGTCCGCGCCCTCCTCGACCGGGGTGAAACTCCCGCCTCGGTTGCGCGCCGGCCCGCCAGCAACGGCGGCGCAGTATCCGTCAGCGCCAACCTCCTCGACCCCGCCGAAGTCTTGCGTGCCCTGCGCGGCGCCGAGGTTGCCTATCTCACCGTCGGACTGCCGTACTCGTCCCGCGTCTGGGCCAAGCAGTGGCCAGCCATTCTTCGCAACACGATCGACGCTGCGGTCGAGCACGGCACGCACCTGGTGTATTTCGACAACGTCTACGCTTATGGCCGCGTCAGCGGACCGATGACCGAGACGACCGCGATCAATCCCAGCAGCAAGAAAGGCGAGGTGCGAGCAGCCGCTCTTCGCGCTCTCAAGGAAGCGACCGCTCGCGGTCTCACCGTGACCGTCGCCCGAAGCGCCGACTTCTACGGCCCGTCGGCGTCGACGAGCGTCTTCAATAGCTTTGCGCTCGATAACATCGCCGCCGGTAAGGACGCGACCTGGCTTTTCGACGCCGACCAGCCGCACTCCCTCACCTACACGCCGGACATCGGTGACGCGCTTGCCACCCTCGGTACCGATGCACGAGCGCGCGGCGGCACCTGGCACGTGCCGACCGCGCCCGCGCTGACGGGTCGCCAGTACATCGAGCTCGCGGCAGAGTCGATCGCCAGCTCCCGCTCCGGCAAAACCGCCCGCACCAAAGTGATGGGAAACGCGACCATGCGCATCGGCGCGCTGTTCAACAGTTCCGCGCGCGAAACGCTCGAGATGGCGTACCAGTACACCGCGCCGTACCTCTTCGACTCCGCCGCTTTCGAGACAACCTTCGGCATCACCGCGACCCCTTCAGAAAAGGGGATAGCAGTATCACTCGCGGCCACTCGTACCTAGCGATTGCTTACGGAGTCGGCATCCCGCCATTCACGTTCAGAGTCTCGCCGATGACGTAGCTGGACTCGCCGGAGGCAAGGAACACGTACGCCGGAGCAAGTTCCGCCGGCTGGCCGGCACGGCCGAGCGGGGTCTGCTCGCCGAACTCGGGAAGCTCCTCGGTGGGCTGTCCTCCCGCGGTCTGCAGCGGGGTCCAGATCGGGCCCGGCGCGACCGCGTTGACGCGAATGCCCTTTGGAGCCAACTGCTGGCCGAGTGCCTTCGTGAACGCGTTGATGGTCGCCTTGGTCGAGGCGTAGTCGACGAGGTTCTCCGAGGGGGAGTAGGCCTGGATCGAGGTGGTGTTGATGATCGTCGAGCCGGGCTTCAGGTGCGCGAGCGCCGCCTTGGTGAGCCAGAACATCGCGTACACGTTGGTCTTGAACGTCTCGTCGAACTGCTCGTCGCTCAGCTCGGAGAGGTCCTCGACGTGCTGCTGCTTGCCGGCGTTGTTGACGAGGATGTCGAGTCCGCCCAGCCCCTCGACGGCCTTGGTAATCGTCTCGCGGCAGAAAGCCGCGTCGGTCAGGTCACCGGGAAGCGCGACGGCCGTGCGTCCCGCCTTCTCGATGAGCGCGACAATCTTGCGCGCGTCTTCTTCCTCTTCCGGAAGATAGGAGATCGCGACATCCGCACCCTCACGGGCATAGGCGATGGCGACGGCGGCGCCAATGCCGGAGTCACCACCGGTCACGAGCGCCTTGCGTCCCTCGAGGCGGCCGGTGCCACGGTACGAGTTCTCGCCGCGGTCAGCGGTCTCGTTCAGGTCGGCGTCGAGGCCGGGACCCTTCTGGTACTGGGCCGTCGTGTCGATGTCGGCGTACTTCTTGGACGGGTCTTCGAAGATGTACTGGTCGGAGGACATTGTGTGCCTTTCGTTGCATCGTCATCGGGCATCGCTGAGGGGCGGGGTGGATGATGCGCCCGCCTCAATCCCAGCCTAAAAGCACCCCCTCTGTGCAGTACCTGAATAGGTGCTGGGGGTTGTCAGCTGCGAGTTCCTGGTGTAATCGACACCTGAGGTCGAGTGGGGGAGTCCGGTGGGTCGACGATCCAGCCGATAGGATCCCGGGATGATGCGAGCACCGATGTTTACTGGCCTCAGCGCGTTCCCCCTGAGTCCGCTCCGCAACGATGCCTTCGACGAGCGGGCCTACGCGGGGCTGATCGGACGCCTGGTTCTTGCCGGCGTCGACTCGATCACCGCGCTCGGGTCGACCGGCTCGTACATGTACTTTGATCGAGACGAACGGCGTCAGGTGGCTCGGGCTGCGGTGCAGCACGCCGACTCGGTGCCGGTCATGGTCGGGATCGGCGCGCTGCGCACCTCGCAGGTGCGGATGCTCGCCGACGACGCGCAGGAGGCGGGCGCGAGCGCGGTGCTCCTGGCCCCGGTCACCTACCAGGCCCTCAGCGACGACGAGGTGTTCGGTCTTTTCGAAGACGTTACCGCCGGGTTGTCCGTGCCGCTCGTGGTCTACGACAATCCGGGAACTACGCACGTGACGTTCGCGGAGGACCTCTACTCGCGGATTGCGACGCTGCCCCACGTGGCATCCATCAAGATCCCCGGCGTTCCGGCCGACCCCGGCGAGGCAGCCGCGCGCGTGCGGAGCATTCGTGAGCGCGTTCCCGGTGCGGTCAGCGTCGGTGTCTCGGGCGACGGCTCTGCGGCGGCGGGCCTCAGTGCTGGCTGCGACGTGTGGTACTCGGTCATCGGCGGGACGCTCCCCGCGCCGGCGCTCCGCATCACCCGTGCCGCGCTGTCCGGCGACCACGCGGCGGCCGCGGAGGAATCCGCCAGACTTCAGCCGCTGTGGGCGCTCTTTGCGGAGCACGGCAGCTACCGTGTCACTGCGGCGATCGCGGAGCACCTCGGGCTGGTCGCCGCCGACTGCCTGCCGCGTCCGGTGCAGGGACTTGGGACGGCGGCACGCACGCGGGTAGCCCAGCTCATTGACGAGCTCGACCTCGCCGACTGACAGCGACCCGAAGCCACAGACCTTTCCGGGTCAGGCGGTGGGCCTCACTCCGAAGTCGCCTCCAGCGCGGTGGCCGCGATGCGTGCCAGCAGGTGGTCCCGCGTCTCCTCGTGGGCCGTGATCGTGATCACCGCGTCCCGCGACTCGTCTACGAGCACGTATTGTCCGTAGCGGCCGTCGAGACGCCAGCATCCTCCGGGCCCGTCCCAGACCGCGAACCCGTAGCGCTCGTAGGGTGCCTCACCGCCGGTCTCAACCCATTCGCCGTGCATGCGATCGATCCAGCCCGCACCGATCAGTTGTGTGCCTTCCCATCGGCCGCGATCACGGAGCACCTGGCCGATCCGGGCGAGTTCGGCTGTGCGAAGTTGCAACCCGCTACCACCCATGATCCAGCCGAGCGGGCACCGATGCCATTGCGGATTGTGAATGCCGAGGGGTTCAAACAGCCGCGGCATCAGCCAGTCGCGGACGTCGCCGACGACCGCACCGAGCATCCGCATGGCAACGTACGTGCTCGCGTCGCTGTACTGAAACACCAGGCCAGCACCCCGTGTTGGCCTCCGGAGCATCTCCTGGGCCAGATCCGGCCACGGTACTGGCTCGTCTGCAAACCAGGCGAAATCGATCCCGCTCGACATGGTCAGCAGGTGCCGCACCGTCACAGCGTCGACGCCAGCGCCGAGCTTCATTTCAGGAAGCAGGTCGGATACGGACGAGTTGAGCGCGAGGATTCCCTCATCGATCGCGATTCCAATGGCGAGCGCACACACGCCTTTCGACGCCGAGTAGACATTCTCCCGGTCGTCGCTACGCCAGCGGTGTTCTGCTCGGTCGGCGCCGATCAACACATGCACGCCATACGCACCGAGCTGTTCGGCGTCAATTCTGGCGGAGATCCGATCGAGCACGGATGAGGCAGTCGTCATGACGCCAGTCTCCCAGAGCGTTCTAAGTATTTTTCGCCTCTGGCCGGCGGGATGCACCGTGGGAGCCTACCCGTGGCTGTGAGTTCGCTCGCTCGCGTAGCGAATCAGCGCGCACGGTGAAACCCTGAGGTCATGTCAATGTCTGAACCTCTGATGCCCCATGTTGATAACGACGAGTCTGCTTCGGCCGCTGCCGAGCCGGGACCGGGAGCACCGGGTACCCCCGCTGCCGGGGAGCCCGACATTCTGCCCGGTGCGGAATCCGCGGACGACGAACAGAGCCTCAACGAGAAGGCCAAAGAGCCCGACGCAGCCAGGGGCGCAAAAGAGACGCCCTTCCGGACCCCGAACCCCGGTGACAGTCTGACGGCCGACGAGCTCGAAGACCGCATCTAGCTGACAGCGTCCGTGGGAGTCCGTTGACGGTACGGACCTGCAGTTGATTTCTCTTGTCGCTTGTAAAGCGGAACCGTGTTCCAAATAGTGAGTGGAACAACGTTCCGTTTGCATTTCCGCATACAAGAGGAGTCTCCAATGCAGTACCGCACACTTGGCCGCACCGGCGTGAACGTGAGCACCCTCGTGCTCGGCGCTATGAACTTCGGTGCCATCGGACGCACCACCCAGGAAGAGGCCACGGCGATCGTCGACGTTGCTCTCGAGGCCGGCGTGAACATGATCGATACCGCCGACCGCTACAGCGCGGGCGAATCGGAGGAGATGGTGGGTCGCGCGATCGCAGGGCGGCGCGACGACATTGTGCTCGCCACGAAGGCATACCTGCCGATGAGTACGGAGATAAACCACCAGGGAACCTCTCGCCGCTGGCTTCACACCGCAGCGGAAGACAGTCTGCGCCGGCTCGGCGTTGATCACATTGACCTGTACCAAATGCATCGGTGGGATCCGGAGACCAGCGACGACGAGACCCTCTCGGCGCTGACCGACCTCCAGCGGGCGGGCAAGATTCGCTACTTCGGGTCGTCAACGTTCCCGGCCTACCGGATCGTGCAGGCGCAGTGGGAATCCCGGTCTCGTGGCCTGGGTCGCTATGTCACCGAACAGCCTGGATATTCCATCCTGCAGCGCGCCGTCGAGACGCACGTGCTACCGGTTACCGAGGAGTATGGGATGGGTGTGCTCGCCTGGAGCCCCCTGGCATCCGGGTGGCTGTCAGGCGCCATCCGTGAGGGCCGCGAAATGACCACCAACCGCTCGTCGGCGATGCCCGGGCGATTCGACCTTCCGGTCCCCGCTAACCGGGCCAAGCTCGACGCCGTGGAGAAACTCGCCGTGGTAGCGGAGCAGGCCGACCTCACACTGATCCAGCTCGCGCTCGGGTTCGTGACCGCGCACCCCGCGGTCACCAGCGCCATCATCGGACCGCGCACGCTGGATCACCTGCAGTCGCAGTTGGCCGCAGCGGACACGGTTCTCTCGACCGAGGTGCTCGATGCCATCGATTCCGTCGTGGCGCCGGGCACTGACCTTGCTGCCGACGAGAAGTCCGATACCCCGCCATCACTGCTCAATCCGGCGCTGCGCCGCCGCTAAGCTGGCTTGCCGAGCTGGCGGTAGAGCCGTCCGCTGGCATCGAAGCGCACGCCCTACCGGAAGTGCGCGCGGGCCAGCTGTCCGAGATCCTGAGCAAGTCGCTGGCTGACCGGGTGGTGCTGTGCGACCTCTTCGGCGCGCAGGGCGGCGTGTTGGAACACAACGTCTCGGTCGAGGTGGTCAAGCAGCACAAGCGAGCTTCACTCGCGGGGCTCACGACCATGACCGACCTCGTGCGCAGCCACCTGCCCGAGCTCGGCGACGGCGCTCAACTGTTCTGCCTTATGAGCCTCGTCACGGCGGGCGCCCTGTCGTCGTACGTGCCGCCGCCGCCCAGCCTCCTCGCCGCCTACAAGGACGAGCCTGCCCTCGGCGTGCTCCACCTGGAGCTGCGTGACGATCTGCGGGTCGCTCTTATGTCGTCGCTCGTCGGTGTGCTGCGGCGCGTCAGAGCATTGCTTTTCGTGGACAGTGCGTGGCAACGCAGTAGGGCCTGTGAAGCGCGGATTGGCAGACGACTGGAGGGTGACAGCGCACCCGAACTGGGGTGAGACGCCAGAAAAGCCGCCGTGGTACCGTGCAGAATCTTGACCCGAGACGGGTCGAGCAGGGCGTCTGCCCCGCGAAGAGTAGGGGTGGGTCCATGAGTCGTCGTCCTCAGGTCAGTAGGCCGAGGAAGCGGCCGGTCTCGATGTTCATCTCGGCGGTCGTCTGTGCCGTGTTGACCTGCGTCGGCGCTCTGCCCGCAAGCGCGACTTCGGACGAGCCTCGCCTGAAGGCCAGGAGCTCGACGATCGAGCGCATGGCGGGTGCGGATCGGTATGAGGTTTCTGCGCTGATTTCGAAGTCGACGTTCGCTCCGGGTGTTCCCGTGGCGTATGTGGCGACCGGGGTGACGTTTGCTGATGCGTTGTCGGGTGCGCCGGTGGCGGGGATGTCGGGGAGTCCGGTGCTGCTCGTGCCGGGTGGAAGTATCCCGGCGTCGATTGCTGCTGAGTTGGATCGGTTGAATCCGGGGCGGGTGGTGATTTTGGGTGGGCCGAATAGTGTCTCGCCGACACTCGAAGGCCAATTGGGGTCGTTTACCTCGGGCGGCGTGACCCGCATGGCGGGTGCGGATCGGTATGAGGTTTCTGCGCTGATTTCGAAGTCGACGTTCGCTCCGGGTGTTCCCGTGGCGTATGTGGCGACCGGGGTGACGTTTGCTGATGCGTTGTCGGGTGCGCCGGTGGCGGGGATGTCGGGGAGTCCGGTGCTGCTCGTGCCGGGTGGAAGTATCCCGGCGTCGATTGCTGCTGAGTTGGATCGGTTGAATCCGGGGCGGGTGGTGATTTTGGGTGGGCCGAATAGTGTCTCGGCGACACTCGAAGGCCAGCTGAACGGGTATGCGACCCCGGCCACACCGACTTCTACCCCCACCCCGGCCCCAACCGCCTCTCCAACCCCGACCGTGTCGCCGACCCCAGTGATGACGCCCACGCCGACCTCCACTCCGGCACTGCCCCCGACGTCCACGCCGACTTCCACCCCCACCCCCACCCCCACACCGTCGGCTCAGCTCACTGCGACACCCGTGCCCACCATTACGGGAACGATTCGGGTCGGCCAGGTCGTGACTGCAGTGCCGGGAGTGTGGGCTCCTGCGCCGGTGTCGCTGCACTATCAATGGTCTCGGGCGGGAGTTGCGATCCCCGGAGCGACGGCGGCCGCTTATACACTCACCGCGTCGGATTCGGGAAAGACCATCACAGTGACGGTCACTGGGTCCAAGGCCGGGTTCTCGACCGTCTCTCGAACGAGCGTCGCAAGGGCGGTGCCAGTGGAGAACAGGACAATTCGGTACAGCGGTTCAATTGCGGCGAACACGACGTGGTCGAAAACTTCCGTTGACGTTGTTGTGCTGGAGGGCGCGGTCACTGTTGCAGCGGGAGTCACACTGACCATCGAACCCGGCGTCGTAGTGAAGTTTCAGAAGGTGAGCATCGCGGGGTTGTACGTCTATGGAACGCTCCGAGTGGCCGGGTCCTCTGCGGCACCGGTGGTGATGACGAGCGCCCTTGACGACTCGGCCGGGGGCGACACCAATCTGGATGGTGCTCGCACGTCGCCGACAAATAATAGCGAATGGTCGGGCATCGTCGCCCAACCGGGCTCGAACGTCGACCTCGTATTTCTGGAGCAACGCTTCGGCGAAGGTTTGGTGCATCACACCGCTCCCGGTTCCAACGCGACGGTGATTACCGATTCACGATTCAGCGGTTCGGTGCAATGGGGTCCCGGAAACGCGAGTTCCTCGTGGCCTACGAACTGGAAGCCCTCTCTTGTTTTTACACGCAACATCATCGAGGACGGTCGCCTGTCCATCACCTCGGAGTTACGTGACACCGACTTCGAGGTGCGCGACAACACCATTACACCCAGTGAACACTCCGACGTCGCCATACAGGTGTGGTCGCCCGCGTTGCGACCGTCCCGCATTACCGGCAACTCGACGCCGTCATCGGGTTGGATAAGTCTCCAGGGAACGCTCGCAGAGAACTGGAGTGTCGCGGAACAAGGCCGACTCAATTGGGCGATCACCCTGTCTCTCCGGGTCCCTGCGGGCATCAGCGTCACGCTTCCCGCGGGCACTCGTATGGGCTCCGGGCTGATCTATCTCGAAGGAACCCTGACGGCCGCAGGCGCGAAGGGTCGGCCCGTCGACTTTTTGCCCGCCGGTGGCGAGGACGTCGGGTGGGGTGGGATCGAAGTCGCCCAGGGTGGAACGCTCCGCGCGACCTACTTGAACCTGAAGGCCTCCGCCTACGACGACGCGATCACCAGATCCGGGTCTGGCAGAAAGACCGGCAACATCTACATCGCCGACTCGTTTCTTGCCGGAAACATCAGCCTCTGGCAACCGTGGGGCAGCGACGACGACCCCAACGTCGGGAAGATCATAGTCAAGAACACGTCGGTCACGAGGGGCTCGATCTCGGTCAACGCCTGGTTCAGCCCGGCTGGATCGGTTGTTGTCACGGGAAACACCGTCGACTACGACTCCAGTGTCTCCGCGGACAACCTTCCGGCGTACGACCTCTCGGTGGGTGACTTGGTGCCCGCGAATTTTGCCGGCAACCAAGCCGCGCGGCCGTCGACGTTCCGGCTTGAGGGCACAATCACGGGCGACTGGACGCTGCCCACAATGCCGAATCTAACGTGGTCGCCGCAGCTGTCGGTGGGCTCCGGCCGGCTCGTTATACCGCCGGGCACAACCCTGGAGCGAGGGTACGTATATGCAGGTGGGGACGAAACGGCCGAAATAGTAGCGATAGGAACGGCGTCGAAACCAATTGTGTTTCACAACGTGTACACAAGCCTCTACAGAAAAGGCACGTTGACCGGGCAACACGTGGTCTTTCGGAGCAGCCCGACGGGGCCCTACGATTCGGGGCCGAGCGGTATCGGAACGATGGACGCCGCCACGCTCCTTCTCGACGACGTCACCTTCGAGGGTGACCGGGGCGACGGTAGCGGCGCGTGTGTTTACATCAGCAGAGAAGCTACCGGTCACCTCAGAGGGGACGTGTCAGGCTGCGCCGTTGGAGTAGCGGCTGACGGCCGCCTCACGGCATTCGATGCCACGGGAGTTAATTGGGGCTCGGCCGACGGCCCACCCCCGTTCGGATCCGGGGCACAGGTGATCGGAAACGTCAGTGTTGTGCCGTGGGTGGGCTACACCGAGCCAGCCACGACACCGGCCCCGGTCTACGTACCAGGGGCGGATACTCGCTGTGTTTCCAACCTCATTATCGCGGTCCGAGGTTCGGGTGAGGTGCCGGGCGGGCTCGTCGATGCCGCCGTTGACCCGGACCTGTATGACCACTTCACCTACGCCGAAATGACAGCTCCCGGCGCGTACGAGTTTCGGGGGCTTGGTGACCGGGTTCAGGGAATCTTGACCGGCCAGATGCGGGCCCGCGATGTAGCCGGCGAACCGATCCCCGGAACCATCGTGGATCACGCGGACGGCCTGCTTGACTCTCTCGGGCAGATCGACGGTTTTGACGTAAATACAAGCGTGCGCATCAAACCACTCCGCTATCCGGCGGCCTCGGTCGACCTGATCACAAAGGATCTCAGCGTCGAGAACTTCACCCATTACTTGTCGAGCATGTCATGGGGGCTGAGTTGGCTTCTCGACGAGGTCAAGGACCAGGTGCACGACTGCCCCGACCAGAAGATTGCGTTAGTCGGGTACTCGCAGGGCTCACTTGTGATCCAAATGGCGTTGGCCGAATTGGCAGCGCACGGCTCTAGCCAGGAGCGGAACGCCGTCAACGCGGTATTGATGCTTGCCAACCCGGTGCAGGATCCTGGTTCAGACCGATACACCGTTCTGGGGAGTATGTCCGGCGGCTCTGCGGCGAACCAGAAAGGCAAGATTCAACAGCTAATTGAGACACCGGCGGTTGCCAGCCTGATCAAGTCGTTCTACGACGACGATGGAATGAACGTTCTAGTCGACTCGCTTGGGGCGAAGTTCCCGCCCGAGTTTGTCGGCCGTACTCTCACCTACTGCAACGTCGGTGACCTGCTGTGCGCGCCTCAGGATGGGATGGACAACGACGCGATGGGCGCCATTCATGGCGGGTATACCCCGAAAGAGCTGGCTGCGTTCGGCCGGGCCGCAGCGGGGCTGTTCTGATAGCGACATCCAGACGATGCCTGCTCACGCAGGCAGTGGATCTGGTACGTTCGCGCAATGAGCACAACGCGGTGGGCGATCCTTGGACCAGGCACGATCAGCGGCAACTTCGCTGACTCTCTCGAACACTCGCAGCTCGGGGTGTTGCACGCGGTCGGAAGCTCGAACGCCGAGCGCGCCGCCCAGTTTGCCCGTGACCGGAACGCTCCGTTCAGCGGCACCTACCAGGACATTCTGTCGCGCGACGACATCGACGCCGTCTACATCGGCACCGTGCACACCACCCACGCCGAACTCGCCATCGCCGCGCTCGAGGCGGGCAAAGCTGTGCTCTGCGAGAAGCCCGTGACTCCTACGCCTGAGGCCACCGCGCAGGTGCTTGCTGCCGCCCAAGCCTCCCAGCGACCGTTCCTCGAGGCCTACAAATATCGCTTCGGACCCCTCGCCGACGAGCTGCGCGCGATACTCAGTCGAGGTGAGATCGGCACCCTCGAGCGCCTCGAAGCGAGCGGTGGCTTCGCCGCCCCCGAGCACACCGGTCGATTGTTTGACCCGGCGCTGGCCGGTGGGGCCATCCTCGACATGGGCGGCTATCCCGTTTCCCTCGCCGTCGCTTTCGCTGAGTGGGCTGGCATCGCCAGCGCCTCCGCCACGATCACGGACATCGATGGGGAGCTTGGTGCCGAGGGAGTCGACGTCTGGGCGCGCGCCGACGTCACGATGGGCGGCTTTGTCGCCACGGTACGCACCGCGATTGTGTCAGATCTGCCCGACGAATCTCGCCTGTTCGGGTCGGACGGGTGGATCGAACTGCCGAACGTGTGGGGGAGTCGCCAGCTCAGCTCGGGCTCAGCCATCATCCACCGCACAGGAGAAGAACCACGACGAGTCGAGGTGGACGTCGTTGACCCTATGGCTGCGGAAGCAGACGCAGTCTCGCTGGCTCTAGCCGACGGTCGCGCCGAGATTCCCGAGATGACGTGGGCCGAGACATCCACCGTCGCCGACATTCTTGCCGAGTGGCGTCGCGGGCTGTCCTGAACGTCGGTGCCCGAGTCGCGGGTGCATGATGCGTCGGAAATAAGGTTTGTTCATCTGTTGGCTACCTCGCGGCTCTGCACCCCGCGCTTCCGCCGTGGTCTGATGGCCTGTGATCAACTCTGCAATCGAGTATTCCCGGTTGTTCGATCAACCCTCCACCCGCGAACGCAATGACATCCTCTATAGGGGTGAGGCCGAAACTTCGGTGTGGATGGAGATCCTCGACAAGTTCCCTCGGTGTGGCGCGGTAGTTTCGGAAAACTGGACACTGCCTATTGAGGTACTCGATCGGCTCGACCGGGTTGAAGGTGCTCGCGACTTCGGTATCCGCTTCTCCGTCCGCACCTCGGCACGATGGAAAGATGCCCATCTCGATGTGACCGAAAGGCGTGTGGTCGGCTTTGCTTCCCTTCTCGATCTGAACGAGCTCGTACCTTACGAACTCACCTGGCTTGAGCGGTATGTTCTTCGGCACGGTTTGATTCAGTGGGGCGGCCCCGCTCATTGCACCGAAGAGATGGCCGTTGCGCTTGGTTTTTGTTCCATCCAAGACCTGTTCCGTGAGGGCAGCCGGATTGCCTCTGATATCGAAGCGGAACGGCCGATGAAGCACATCGACTGGGCACGGAGCATGCTTGCGACCGAGGTGGTTTTTATGAGCGGGACCCTTGGAGCCGCGACTGACTGGGTGGATATGACGACCATCCCCGACGCGCTGACCTTTGCGACCCTGCGCAAACTGCAAGGCCATTTGGTCGTGAATCCGCTGATCGGTCTGGCGTTTGGCACACGATACGTGCGGCCGAAAGGATGACCTCTGACGTGCCCCCGGTGTTCCGGTTTCATCCGAATGCCTATGACTTAGGCGTGTTTGAGGCCGTCGAAGGAACTTGCGAGGCCTGCATGTCGCGCCGCACTCTGCGCTACACGTCATCGTTCTATTCGATTGAGGAAGTGAATTACATCTGCCCCTGGTGCGTCGCCGACGGGACCGCGGCGCGCGTCTTCGATGGTCATTTCTCCAGTTACACCGCAATCGACGGCATCCCGTCTGATCCAGGGCTGCCCGCAACGGTGGACGTGGCCGAGGCTATGGAAGTCGCTACTCGTACCCCGTCCTACTCGTCGTGGCAGCAAGAAGAGTGGCGTTCACACTGTGGTCGCCCTTGCGCGTTCATCGGAGATATCGGTTCGTCCGACCTTGGGCAGTATCTCCACGAGCCGGACTTCGCAGCCGACGTCAACGGAGGGCTTCGGTGGGATCCAGCGGTGCTACGCAGGTACCTTGTGGCCGGGGGAGAGCTCGCCGGTTACCTGTTTCGTTGTCTGTCGTGCGGAGCGCATCGACTGCACGTCGACGCAAGCTGAGCCCGCACCCCCAGCGTGAAGTTCGGCTTCCGCCGCGCTAGTTGCTCGTCGCGTCTTCGATCTCGCCGACGAGCTCCTCGATGATGTCCTCCAGGAAAAGCACTCCGGTGGTGTTGCCACTCGCGTCGAGAGATCTCGCGACGTGTGAGCCCGCGCGTCGCATCGACGCGAGGGCGTCTTCCAGGTCGGACTCGGCGAGCACGGAGGTGAGCCGGCGCACTCGCTTCGCGGGCACTGGTGTCGTGAACTCGACGGGATCGGTGAGATCCATCACGTCCTTGAGGTGCAGGTAGCCGGTCGGCTCAGATCCGCCGTTGGTGAGGATGTAGCGGGAGAACCCGTGCGTTGCCACCGCCTTTTGGATGTCGGCGGGAGTTGATGTTGCTGGGAGCAGCACCATCTCCGCGATCGACACCTGCACATCAGCCACCTTCTTCGTGGTGAACTCGAAGGCGTTGGTGAGGGCGCCGGACGCGTCGTCCAGCACTCCCTCGCGGGTGGACTGTTCGACGATGTTCGCCACCTCATCGAGAGTGTAGGTGCTGGTGGCCTCGTCTTTGGGCTGCACCCGGAATGCCAGCAGGATCATGTTCGCCAGCCAGTTGAGCGTGCCGATGATCGGTCTGAACACCTTCGACACGAACACCAGCGGCGGCGCGAGCAGCAGCGCGGCGCGGTCGGGCACCGAAAATGCTAGGTTTTTCGGCACCATCTCTCCGATCACGACGTGCAAGAACGTCACGAGGAGCAGTGCGACGATGAAACCGATGACCCCGATCGCTTCTCCGGAGAGAGCGGTGAGCCCGAGGGGTATTTCGATCAGGTGGTGGATCGCTGGCTCGGAAACGTTGAGGATGACGAGCGAGCAGACCGTGATGCCCAGCTGGCTGGTGGCCAGCATCAGCGTGGCGTGCTCCATGGCCCAGAGCGTGGTCTTGGCCGCTTTACTGCCGGCCTCCGCACGAGGTTCGATCTGCGATCGGCGTGCGGAAATGACGGCGAACTCGGCACCGACGAAGAAGGCGTTTACGACCAGCAGCACAACGAGCCAGATGATTCCGGGCAGGTACTCGCTCATTTCAGGTCCTTCTTCATCTCGTCGATGATCTGGTCGTGCTTGCTGGCCGTGGGCGGGTCGGTTAGTAGTTCGTTCGGGGTGTAGCTCAGCCGCAGCACGCGAGCGCCGTCGATGCGCTCGACTCGAAGCGTGCCCGTCGGGATGCCAACCTCGTCGCCGACCTCGGGGATGCGGTCGAGCTCGTCCGTGACGAACCCGGCTATGGTTTCGTGGTCCGATTCCGGCACGAGGATTGCGGCACGCTCACGGAGTTCGTCCGCACGCCATCCGGCGTCGAACGTCACGGTGCTGCCGGCTCGAATGAGGCCGGGCTTGTGGCGGTCGTGCTCGTCTTCGAGTTCGCCGACGATTTCCTCCACGAGGTCTTCGAGGGTGGCGATCCCGGCGGTTCCGCCGTACTCGTCGGTGACGATGGCGATCTGAAACCCACTGCGGCGCAGCAGCACCAACAAAGTCTCTACTTCCATCGACTCCGGTACGCGGGTCGGCTCGACCATCAGGTCACGAGCGGTGACCGTCGACCGCTCGCTGAGCGCCACGGCGAAGGCCTGCTTGACGTGGACTACTCCGAGAATGTCGTCCGTCGTCTCACCGGTCACCGGAAAACGCGAGTACCCGGTCGTGTGCGACAGAGTGACGATTGCTGCCGCGGTTTGGTCAGCCTCGACCCACCTCACCTGAACGCGCGGGGTCATCACTTCTTCGGCGGAATGTTGAGAGAAGCGAAGGGTCCGCCCGAGCAGGGTGGCGTGGTCCTGGTCGAGGTAGCCTTCCATCGCCGAGCGGCGAACCAGCGACCCGAGCTCTTCGGCCGAGCGGGCGCCAGAGAGTTCTTCCTTCGGCTCGATGCCGAATGAGCGGATAATGGCGTTCGCCGTGTTGTTGAAGCCGACGATGATCGGCTTGAAGATCGTGGTAAAGAGGCTCTGGAACGGCACCACGACTTTAGCCGTGGCCAGCGGAAGGGCGAGGGCAAAGTTCTTCGGCACCAGCTCACCGATCACCATGGAGAACAAGGTCGCAAGCAGGATCCCGATGACCGTGCCGATTCCGGGGACGATCGCAGCCGGAATGCCGAGCGCTGTGAGGGGCCCCTCAAGCATCGAGCTCACCGCAGGCTCGAAGGTGTAGCCGGTGAGAAGGGTGGTGATCGTGATGCCGAGTTGCGCCCCGGACAGGTGCGTTGAGGTGATTTTCAACGCCCGGATGGTGGGTCCCAGACGTTTCTCGCCTCGCGCCTGGCGCTTCTCCAGGTCATTTCTGTCGAGGTTCACCAGAGCGAATTCGGACGCGACGAACATGCCCGTTCCGACCGTCAAGACAAGGCCGATACCGACCATGATCCACTCATTCATGTTCCGCCCCTTCCTGAACTCGGACCACTGAGGTCAACGGGCTTAGGGGCTGGGATCTGTGATGGGGAGGGTCGTCCATTATGCGGCCAGTGTAATAGGAGAAACTGCGCTTCTCCTGATCTGCGTCGTCAGTGTGGAGCCGGCTCGGGTCGGTGGATGCCGCGGGGGCGGTATCCGAGAGCGTCCGAGACACCCGCCAGATCTGACAGATACCAGATGATGGCGAGCCACATCTCGGTGCCCTGCAAGCCGGGAGTCGTCTCGTCGAGGCCGGCCAGGTGTGGCGCGGGTGCGCGGAACCCGAAGCCCTCGCCATCGCTCCAGTGATCGAGGGCCGCGTTAAGGAGCCGCGAGGCGAGGGCCGTGATCTCCTCGGAGCGGTAGCCGGAACCCGCGGTGAGCCACAGCGGGTGCGCGATGTCGAGCACGTTGCAGGCATTCTGCCGACCCGCGCTGAAGAAGCGCTCGTCGCGCGCGTGCTGCAGCACGGTGTCGATCACTCGCTCGGGGTACGGCACCGGCAGTCCGAACTGCGCGAACGTGCCCCGCGAGGCGCGGTAAAAACCGTTGACGAGTTGCAGTAGCCCGTCTTCGCGATTGGGGCTGCCCCACATTCCCGTGGTGGGGTCGGCGTGGGTGAGCAGCCACCCGAAGAGCGCCTCTGTTGTCCCCGTTGGGACCTCGTCGCCGCGGAGTCGGCTCAGGTGCAGGGCAGTGCCGTACGCATCCACCTGGTGCCCCGCGCCCCACGCGTTGGTGGTCCAGGGCAGCTCGTTCATCGCCACCGCGATGTCGGTCGCGGAGGCGGCGGTCACCAGCGTGATCGGATGGGCAAACCCGGTGCCAAGGAGCTGCAGGGCGTAGCCCACGCAGAGCACGTGGTACGCGGCATCCGGGTCGTCAAAGCCGGCTGAAGCGAGCTGCATCGAGCCAGCGCCGAGGGAGGCGACGGCGCCGGTCGCGGCATCCTGCCATCCCCGCAACCGTTCGAGCTGCTGGTCGGCCGGCAGCTGGGGCGGCGCGGTGTCGAGCAGCAGATCCGCAATTTCGATGGCGTCGCACTGGGCTCGTACGGTGGGGCTGTTACCGGGGCGGTCGACGAACAGGCCGGTCTCCTCTGAGAACGAGCGGTCGAGCAGCGCCACCGCCTGCGCTCGAGCCGTCTCGGCGAAGGCCGCGACCCGAGCCGCAAGGTCGTTGTTCGACGTCACGACCACATCGCCCGGCGCGTGGGGCTGATCTGCACGCGCGAGGGACTGATCTGACGGCGCGAGCGGATGATCTGCCTGCGGCACTCGCCAGCGAATCAGCTTCGCCGGGTTGCCTCCGACGATCGCACCGGCGGGCACGTCCTTCGTCACCACGGCACCCGCGGCGAGCACCGACTGGTCGCCCACGGTGACCCCGTCGAGGATCACGACGTGCGAGCCGATCCACACGTCATTTCCGATGCGGATGCCTTCGGTGGTCAGTGGCTGCCGGAACATCTCGATCCCGGGGTCCGACATGGTGTGGTTGAAGCCAAGAATCGAGGTGTGGGCTCCGATGCGCACGGCGTCGCCGATCCGAACGTCACCGCGCAGAACGGTATAGGCGTTGATGCTGCAGTCCCGCCCGGTGGACAGCGACCCCGTCAGGTACGCTCCGGCCGCGATGTAGCTGCGGTCGCCGAGGGCCAACTCGTCGTTGTCGACGGAGGCGAGGTCGGAGACGAAGCACTCGCCGCCGAACGTGACACCGGGGCGTTCGGCAGTGAGGGCGCGCTGGGTGGCGATTTGCTGTGCCTGCGCCGTGGCATCCGCCTTCGCCCAAAAATCCCACGGGGAGTACTGAAACCGATCGATCATCACCGACTAGCCCTCCGAAGCGGCGCGCGTGCGTGGGGGAGCGGTCGAGCCGCGCACGTTCAGGCTCGGACTCAGGGTGACGCGGTGCACCGGTCGCGTCGGGTCGGCGATGCGCTTGAGCAACAGGTCGACGGCCGCTTCGCCGACGGCAGCCCGCGGCGGGTTCACGGCGGTCAGGGCGGGCGAGAACAGCTGCGCCACCTCGTCGTCGTAGGCGATGATCGAGAGGTCGTCGGGCACGGAGATTCCGCGGGTGAGCGCCAGGTCGACAAAGGCCATGGCCTCGGGATCCGAGTGCACCAGCAGGGCAGTGATGCCGGTGCGAAGCGCCATGTCGAGCGTCGCGTCCACCGCGGCGGAGAACTCGGGGCTGCTGCGGTCGGGCAGGATGCGCTCGAAGTGGTCGGTGGGAGTCAGCCCGAGCTCGAGGCAGGCAGCCTGCCAGCCGGCCGCGATCTTGCGCGAGGTCGGCGAGAATCGCGACAGCATCAGGCCCACCTTGCGGTGGCCGAGCGACGCCAGGTGGCGGGCGGCGAGTTTGGCCCCGAGGGCATGGTCGGTGGTGACGGACTCGACCGGAGTGCCGCCGGGCAGCAGCACCGCGTCGCGTTCGACCAACACGCTGGGGGTTCCGCACTCCGCCAGCCACTGGATCACATCCTGCGCATGCGGCGTCTCCGTGTTCGGCGCCACGATCAGGCCCCGAACGTCGTCGCTGAGCACCAGCCGCTCCAGCACCGGGCGTTCGTCCTGCAGTTCGTACGATGCACCGCGGAGCAGAACCCGCATGCCGTGCTTCTCCACCTCGGATTCCATGCCGCGCATAACGCCGGGCCAGTAGTAGTTCAGCGACGGCACGAGAACGGCGATGGAGCCCTGAGCCGTCGGCGGTTCGTTTGCGCCGGACTCGATCACGGGGGCACGCAGGGCAAAGCTGGGCACACGCACCGAGGCGCTGTCGCTCGTGGGAACCGCCCCGCCGTGCACCCGCACGAGCAGTCCCTCGCTCTCCATTTGGGCGAGATCCCGGCGAAGCGTCACCGGAGCGACACCGAGTTCGTTCGTGAGCTGCGAGATCCTCACCGCGCCGTCGCGCAGCAACGCATCGAGCACGTGGGTCCGCCGGCTGCTGGCCAGGGGTGTGTGATGAATCTGGTCTGTCATCGTGGGTTCCGCGCTTTCGGTTCGTTCATTTCTACCGTGACAGAGAGGGAGTTTCGATCCGTGACATCAAGATCAAGACGGGTGAGATGCGAACCCCAGACATCGCTGAGCAGGGGGTCGTCGAGCGGACGGGGAACCAGCGTGGCGGCCACCCCGGTCGGCCAGCGGAGGCGCACGGCGGGCGCGCCGTCGACGGGGATGACGAGTGCCGAGCCGTCGTCGAGCTGCACCTCACCGGCGAGCAGCATGCGCACCGTTGTGCGGGGCTCTGGCGACGACGCGGCGGGGGAGCCGTTGCCCCACGGTTCGAGGGTCCAGCGGTCGTCGACCACAATCTTGGAGAGGCCCCGATCGAGGTGGATGTCTCGCCGCCAGGTCACCAGGCCCGGCACGGGGTACGCCGCCGCCAGGTCGAGGCCCAGGCTGGTGGAGTGCTCGTCGACGTGCACCACGACATCGGATGCTCGGGCCTCGGCCCCGGCGGGCTGCGGCACCCCGCGTATCTCGGGCACG
Source organism: Glaciihabitans tibetensis (assembly GCF_003003265.1). GTDB lineage: Bacteria > Actinomycetota > Actinomycetes > Actinomycetales > Microbacteriaceae > Glaciihabitans > Glaciihabitans tibetensis. Next base: position 117,451 of record NZ_PVTL01000004.1, on the reverse strand, counting down.
TTGTGCCACGAGCTCTGCATCGTCCAGATGGAGTACCGCTCCGCGCCGAAGGTGGCGAGTGTGTAGGTCGGGCGTCCCGCGTCGACGATCACCGGCACGCCGTCGGAGGCGACGATGAAGGAACCGACGTCGTTGTGGTTGTGGTGCTCCGCGTTGTGGCCACCCTTCGCGGCGACGGCGAGTCCGTCGCACACACCCTCGTTCTCTCGGGCGACCAGCACCTGGGTGGACGGCAGCCAGACGTCGCGCGGCAGCGGCGACGGTGCCGGCACCGCGCGCAGCCACTCCGGATCAGTGATGCCGCGAAGCAGCCGCCCGAGCCCTTCCGTCTCACTCGCGGCGGGGCGCTCGGGATCCCGGTGCGCGGCGGCATGAGCCTCGGCGAAAGAGTCACCGACGCGACGCGCCGCGCGGTGCAGCGAGTGCCAGGGTTGGTCGCGGGGCGGCCGGGCCTGCCCGTCGGCGAGGTTGAGATACCAGTCGCCGCCGAGGTGCATCCGGTGCGGAAACGCGACCGTCTCCCGCAGCGCGGGGATCGACGCCGTGACCTCCAGCACGCCGCGGGTGGCGAAGGACAGCAGATCGAGCGCTTCGAGGGCCCGGCACGCGCCGTTCCACCAGTAGGCGTAGCCCTCATCGATCGCCCCGTCGGCCGGAAGAGAGGTGACGTAGCGGTCGAGACCCTCGACGGCCAGCGCCACCACACGAGCGCGGTCGTCGCGCTCCGCGGGCGCGTCCATCAGGCGGAGCGCCGCCACCAACACGTTGCCGTGGATCCACGGATTCCAGTTGTGCACGTCGCCGTCGAGGCCCAGCCAATGCCAATCCCGACGGAGCACAAACGGATCGAGCACCCGGGTGCGGGTCTCGTGCCGGATCCGTGCCCGCAAACCGGGATAGCGAACGTCGAGCTGGGTGCCGAGAAGGTGGTCGATCCACGCGAGCTGCGCCGCGACCTCGCCAGCACCGAGGTCGAGGAACGGGTCGGTGATCGTCGCCAGGATCGCTCCGTGGGAACCCATCGTGTCGTCGTGTGCCGGCCAGCACCAGGAGCTTTGTTCGCACAGCAGCACAACGCCGTCGGCGACCTCGTCGATCCACCGATCTTGCAGGGTGACCGCCGCTGTGACCACTGCGCGGCTGAGTCGGCGCTGCCGGGCGAAGACCGTGCCCTCCCACTCGTCGCGGTTTCCGTCGCGGTGCACGCGCGCGGCGGCGCTGGCCAGCGGCACCCCCCACGGCGTTCCGAGGTCGTCCTCCGCGCGGGTCAGGATGTCGTGCACAGTGACCGCGTCCGCGTGTCCGGTGCCCGCGGCCCAGAGATCGCGGTGCCGGGCGGGCAGTACGGGGAGGCTGGCGGGAGCGGAACGCAGCAGATCCCGCAGGGCGTCAGCGAGGCCGCCAACGGGGGCGTTCGCCTCGCGCTCAAGAGCGACGGTGAGGTGCCCGCGGAATGCCGCGTGGCTGGTGCTGTCGCTGTGCTCGGTGTTACGGGTGTGCATAAAACGATCATAAACGATCAGACACGAACAAAACAAGCTTGCAATGATTGAAAAAGATTGATATGTTCCCAGAACGGTCAGTCTGAGACGTAAGTTTGAAACACTGACACGGCTATTCAAAGGAGAATTCGGTGATCGATGCACGGACGACAGCTCCCCGTCGTGGATCCGATCCTGTGACCGATTCCGAGACCGCCGTCACCCCGGACACCGCCCCCGCCACCGCCGACTGGACGCGCACCGAGTGGGTCGCCTACGCCGACCGCGTTCTCGCCGGAGCCCAGGCCTTCGCCTCGCCCAACAACGCACGCATCACCCCTCCCGGCGCCGAGGGCGGCTACGGCCGCGCCATCGACGGTCTCGAGGGATTCGCCCGCACCTTCCTGCTCGCAGGATTCCGTATCGTCGGCGAGCGCGGCCAGGGCGACGCCATCGAGGAGCTCGCCGCGTTCTATGCTCGCGGCATCACCGCCGGTGTCGATCCGACCGCACCCGACCGGTGGGTGCGTCTCGACGAGCACGCCCAGGCGAAGGTGGAAGCGGCATCGATCGCGCTCATCCTCGACATGACCCGCCCGTGGATCTGGGCTCGCCTCGACGACCTCACCCAGCAGCGCGTGATCGACTACTTCTCGCCGGTGGTGGGAGACACCACCTACCCGCAGACCAACTGGGTCTGGTTCCGGCTCGTGGTGCAGACATTCCTCCGTTCGGTCGGCGGGCCCTGGTCTGCCGACGACGTGGCCGACGATCTCGCCCGTCACGACACCTTCGCCCGGTCGGAGGGGTGGATGTCGGACGGTGACGAGCGCTCGTTCGATCACTACGTCGGCTGGGCGCTGCACCTCTATCCGGTGCTGTGGTCCCGGATGCAGGGCGCGTCGGAACTCGCGAACGGACGCACCGCCGCCGACATCGTCGCCCTCGACCGGTTTCTGCTCGACGCCGTCGCACTCGTCGGGGCCGACGGATCTCCGCTGCTGCAGGGCCGAAGCCTGATCTACCGCTTCGCCGCCGCCGCGCCCTTCTGGGTGGGGGTGCTCGCCGAGGTGCCGTCGCTGTCTGCGGGCGCTCTGCGTCACGCCGCCAACAAGGTGGTTGCCCACTTCGCGGAGCACACCGTGCCCACCGCCGACGGCATCCTGACGATGGGCTGGCACGACGAGTGGCGGGGCCTCGCGCAGTCCTACTCCGGGCCGGGGTCACCGTATTGGGCGGTGAAGGGACTGCTCGGCGTGATGCTGCCGGCTGACCACGAAGTGTGGAGCGCGACATCCGCCCCCCTGCCCATCGAGAACGCAGACACCCTGCTCACCGTGAACGCCGCGGGCTGGATCGTCTCGGGCACCTCCGCAGACGGAATCGTTCGGGTCATCAACCACGGCACCGATCATGCAACCGACGGGAGCCTCGTCGGGGACTCACCGCTGTATGCGCGGCTGGGGTACTCAACGGCCACCAGTCCGCTGCTCGACACCGAGGCGTGGGAGAACCCGCTCGAGCAGTCGGTGACGATCGTTGACTCGCTCGGCCGGGCAACGCACCGGGCCGCGATGCAGCTCACGGAGGTGCGCCTCCAGGACGACGCCGACGGCACCCTCGCAATCGCCGCCTCCGTCTCCGACGCGCACTGGGTGACTGCCGAGCTCGGCGGACGCCGCCACGGGTCTGGCCTCGACGGGGCGATCACCGTCGCGGGCCCCCTCAGCGTGCACTCGCTTGTGCGGGGTGCCTGGGAGGTGCGCCTGGCCCGCCTCGAATCGCTCGAATCCGGCCTCGACGCAGCCTCCCTTCGCTTGCGCATCGGTGGCTGGCCCCTCGCCGGGATCGCCCCGATCACCGGCGAAACCGGCGACGCGGCCTGGGCGTCCGAGGGCACCCTGCTCAGCCGTATTTCCTGCCTGCAGGGGGATGCCGGTGTGCCGCAGGTAGCGGTTCGACCGAACGCGACCCCGCTCGCACCGGTCGCCGCGGTTCCGTTTCTTGACTTCCCGGTCGTCGCTGGCGACTGGGTGGCTGTTCTTGTCGAGCTCTCTGGGGCACAGCTGCAGGGGGCACCGCTCTCCGGGGCACAGCTGCCCGGGTCAGAGCCCGACGATCAGCAGTCTCCGTCGGTCGAGATCCTCGACCACGGAAATGAATGGGAGGTCGAGGTGGTGTGGCCGGACGGCCGCGAAACGTCGAGCCTTCTTCCGAAGCACCGCCGTCCCTCACGGACAGACCGGTAGAACAACAGAATCCGAGAACGGGTTCTGGTAGCAATCACAAAGGAGCAGCAATGAAGCGCAAGTTTGTAGTAGCAGCGGGTGTGGCCATGGTGGCCTCCCTCGCACTGTCCTCGTGCAGCGGGGAATCGGCGGATGACGGCGCGGAAGCCGGCGGCCCCGTCACCATCTCCATGTCGGGGTGGAGCCTCGCCACCACCCCCGAGTTCCAGGTACTCGCCGACGGCTATATGGCGAAGAACCCCGATGTGACGGTCGAACTCAAGGAGTACGACCCGCTCAACTACAACACCCTGCTCACCGCAGACCTTGCGGCCGGCTCGGGGCCCGACGTCATCGTGCAGAAGGAGGTCAAATTCGTCTCGACCTTCCAGGAGGGCGCGCAGCTGGTTGACGTCTCCGACGTGGAGCTGCCCGAGGACATCGGCGGCACCGAGGCCTACGACATCGACGGCGCAAGCTATGCCGTTCCGTACCGCCAGGACTCGTGGGTCGTCTTCTACAACAAGGCGCTCTTCGACCAGGCCGGTATGGAGTACCCCGACGGCTCGTGGACGTGGGATGACTACGCCGACACCGAGGAAGACCTCGCGACCGCGCTGGCCGGAACCGGCGCCTTCGGTGGCTACCAGCACGGCTGGCAGTCGACCGTGCAGGGCTTCGCCAATGCGCAGGTGCCCGACGCCGACATCCTGAGCGGCGAGTTCGGTCACCTCGAGGAATACTACGAGCGAGTGCTCGCGCTGCAGGACGACAAGGCGCAGGTGGACTTCAACACCCGCAACGCCAACCAGCTCACCTACCAGGGCGAGTTCGGCAAGCAGAAGGCCGCGATGCTGCCGATGGGATCCTGGTTTGTCGCCACCCTCATCGCCCAGCAGGCCGCAGGCGAAGCGGATGCCTTCGACTGGGGTATAGCGCCCGCCCCGCAGTACGACGACTCCACCGCCGGTATCGACAACGTTCCCGTCACCTTCGGCGACCCGACCGGCCTCGGCATCAACGCCGCGGTCGAGGGCGCCGAGCTGGAGGCGGCGAAGGACTTCCTCGCGTACGCCGCGGGGGAGGAAGGGGCCCAGTCCCTGGCCGCCATCGGAATCATGCCGGCGCTGCTGAACGACGCCGTCGTCGAGACCTACTTCTCGGTCGAGGGCACGCCGGAAGACGAACTCTCACGGTTCGCCATCTCCACCCACGAGACGCTTCCGGAAAACCCGACGTCGAGCGACACCGCGGCAATCCAGAACGTTCTGCTTGACCTCCACACGGCGGTCATGTCGGGCTCCGAGCCCATCGCGGGCGCCATCAAAACGGCCGAAGAGCGCTTCAAGAATGAAGTCGACATCGACTAGTTCCACCCCGGTGGCCGACGCGGGCGCATTCCGCGCTTCGCGTCGGCCACCACCCCCGCACCTCTTCCTCAGATCGAAGGAGATCACCCATGGCGACCACTGACGCCACAAAAGTCGCCGCACGGCCGCCGAGGCCGTCCGGCCAGCGCCGCCGCTCTCGGCTCGCCATGCGCAACACCCTGCTGGGGTGGAGCTTCATCCTTCCGAACTTTCTCGGATTTGCGCTGCTGACCCTCGTTCCCATCGTTGTGCTGTTCTACATGTCGATGACGAACTGGAACGTGTTCGGCACCGCGAACTGGGTCGGGTTCGACAACTTCGAGCGCCTGGTCGGTGACGGCAGCTTCCGCATCGCCCTGCTCAACACGCTCTACTACTCGGCGCTACATATCCCGCTGACCTTCGTGGTCGCGCTGGGCCTGGCGCTGCTGCTCAACAACAAACTCCGGGGCGTCGCGTTCTTCCGCACCGCCGCGTTTTTCCCGTACATCACCTCGATTGTCGCCATCGCGATCGTCTGGAACCTGCTGTTCAGTCCCGACTACGGACCGATCAACGAGATCCTCCGCTTCTTCGGTATGGAGAACCCACCCGGCTGGCTCACCTCGTCAGACTGGGCGATGCCGGCCGTGGTCATCGTCAGCACCTGGCGCGACATGGGCTACTACATGATCCTGTTTCTCGCGGGCCTCCAGACCGTTCCCCGCGAGCTGCACGAAGCCGCTCGCGTCGACGGGGCAAGCACCATCCAGCGCTTCTTCAACGTGACCCTGCCGTCGCTTCGGCCGACCACGTTCTTTGTGACGGTGATGCTCACGATCAACTCGTTCAAGATCTTCGACCTCATCCTCGTGATGACCGAGGGCGGCCCCGGCCAATCGACCCTCGTCCTGTCGCAGTTCATCTACACCAAGGGATTCGAGGAAAGCCAGTTCGGCTACGCCTCCGCCGCCTCGGTCGCACTGTTCTTTATGTGCATCATCGTGACGGTCGCCCAGTTCCTCCTCAATAAGAAAAGGAGCGTCTGATGACCGGACTCTTGGCTCCCCCCGAGGATGCGCGTGCTCTTCGCAAGCTCGCCGATTCCTCCCCGCCGCCGCGGCCCGCGCGCGCGGCATCCCCCTGGCGTCGAATCGGCCGCATAGGCCTCTACCTCGTGCTCATTGTTGCCGCGGCCGGGCTGTTCGCGCCTTTCATCTGGATGATCGCCAGCTCGCTGAAGACCGCGAACGAGGTGTTCTCGATTCCGGTGACCTGGGTGCCGGAGGTCTTCGTCTGGAACAACTACGTCGAGATCTGGACACAGTCCGACATGGTCACGTGGTTGCGCAACACGCTGTTTCTGTCGGTGGTGGTGACGTTCCTGCAGGTGCTCACCGGGTCGTTCGCGGCCTACGGGTTCGCCCGCATCCGCTTCCCCGGTCGCGACGCCCTGTTCCTCGTCTACATCGGCACCATTGCCGTGCCGTGGCAGTCCTACATGATTCCGCAGTTCATCCTGCTGTCGGAGCTGAAGGTATCGAACACCCTGTGGGCAATCGTGCTGCTGCAGGCGTTCGGAGCATTCGGGGTGTTTTTGATGAAGCAGTTCTACGAAACCATTCCGGAGGACCTCTCGGAGGCCGCCCGGCTCGATGGGCTCAGCGAGTACGGCATCTGGCGGAGGATCATGCTTCCGCTGTCGATTCCGGCCCTCGCCAGCCTCGCCCTGCTGACCTTCGTCAACACCTGGAACGACTACCTCGGTCCTCTTATCTACCTGCGCAACCCCGACCTCTGGACGATCCAGCTCGGACTCAAGAGCTTCGTCAGCAGCCTGTACGACACCAACTACGCCCTGCTGTTCGCGGGCCTCGTCATCTCGGTGATCCCCATCGCGATCATCTTCCTGCTCGGCCAGAAGTACTTCGTTGAGGGCATCGCCACCAGCGGGATGAAGGGCTGAGCACCATGAAGCGCATCTCGCACGGCACCTACACGATGATCGCCGGAGTCATCTATTTGGCCCTCATCACCAATGTGCTGCTCGTGGTTTCGTGCCTGCCGTTGGTGATCCTGCTGATCACCACCGACCCGGCACTGTCGTGGCCGATGCTGGCCGCCGCGGCGCCGCTGTGTGCTCCGGGACTGACCGCCGCGTTCGCCACCTTCCGGGCGTTCGGTCGCGGGGGAGTCACCCCGGCGCGCACCTTCCTCGCCGCGTGGCGCACCACCTGGCGCCACTCCCTCGTGGTGGGTGCCGCCGTGACGGGCATCGTGGTGATCTTCCTCGCTGACATCCGTTTCTTCTCCGACAGCCCGCTGGCGATCGCGGTGGTGCCGGCACTCGGCGTACTCACGGCACTCGTTGCCGCCACGGGTCTGCTCAGTCTCGTCGCGATCGCCGACGAGCCCCGGGCCCGCCTGCGCGATGTGGTCAAGGCGAGCATCTACCTGGGCGTTCGCAACTGGCACCTCACGATCGTCTCGTTGGCGGTGCTCGCAACCCAGATTGTGCTGTTCACCTCCCTGCCCGCGGTGGCTCTCGGGCTCACCGCCGCCCCGGCGCTGTATCTCGCCTGGGCGAACTCGCGGTACTCCCTCCTGCCCGTCCTCGAAGTCGAAGAGGCTCCGGCCGTTTAGCCGGACCGAACCTAAGGATTTTCACGATGACGACCCCCTTTACGCAGGACACCACCGCCTCGGCGGCAGATGTTGCCCTCAGCGCCGCGCTCGAAACGGTGCGCAGAAACATCGCCACCTTCGGCGACGACTATCCCGACGACACCACGACCGATGGGCGCTACCAGCTGCGTCCGGCCACCGCGGACTTTCCGCTCGGCGGCAACCGCGGCTGGACCACCAGCTTCTGGAGCGGCCTCGAGTGGCTGGCCTACGAGCTCACCGGAGAGGATGTTTTTCTCGGTGCAGCCCAGCGGCACGCCGCCGACTTCGCCGCGCGGGTTCGCGACGAAAAAGACCTCGACACCCACGATCTCGGCTTTCTATACACCCTCTCGACCGTGCCCGCCTGGCGGCTGCTGAACGACGATGACGCTCGAGAGGCCGGGCTGCTGGCTGCCGACCACCTGATGCGACGCCTGCTCGAACCCGCCGGCATCATTCAGGCCTGGGGCGATCTCACCGACCCCCGGCAGCGCGGCCGCACGATCGTCGACAGCCTGATGAACATGCCCCTGCTCACCTGGGCGACCGAACAGACCGGCGACGACCGCTACGCGAGCGCGGTGCGCCGTCACACCGCGCAGCTGCGCGAGCACATCCTGCGCCCGGACAACTCGACTTTCCATACCTTTTATTGGGACGTCGATACCGGAGCGCCGCTGTACGGCGCGACCGAGCAGGGAGCCGGCGACGACTCGTGCTGGGCGCGCGGGCAAGCGTGGGGAATCTACGGGTTTGCCCTCAACTACCGTGCCACCGGCGATCCGCTGCTGCTCGAGGCGGCCTGGCGCTGCGCCGAGTACTTCGTCGCGCACCTTCCGGCCGACTCCGTTCCCTTCTGGGACCTCGTCTACACCGACGGCAGCGACGCCCCCCGCGACAGTTCCTCTGGCGCGATCGCCGTCTGCGGGCTGCTCGAGCTCGCCGGCCTCGAACCCGACAAGGCCCGTGCCGCGGTCGCCTCCGATGCCGCCCACACGATCCTCGCCTCGCTCATCGAGAACTACACCCCGGCGCGGTCGCAGGACTCCGACGCGCTGCTGCTGCACAGCGTCTACGACCTTCCGAAGAAGAATGGCGTTGACGAGGGAACCCTGTGGGGGGACTACTTTTATCTCGAGGCCCTCACTCGCGTCGCCCTTCCCGGCTGGAAGCCGTTCTGGTGATGGGGCCGCAAACGGGAGGGGCACGTTCATGCGCCTGATCACCTATGCACACCCGCTCGGCGCGCGGCCCGGGGCTGTGATCGCCAGTGTCGGTGGCGATCGTGTGCTGGAGCTTTCGCCGGAACTCTGCCACGGGGCATCCACCGTCGTCGAAATTGTGGCGGATGCATCGGCGCTGGCCGCTGCCAAGGCCGCAGTCGCCGCTGCCACAGAAGAAACCGCCGCGCTGCCGCTGCTGGCAGATGTCAAGCTGCTGCCGCCCGTGCGTCCCGGCAAGATCATCTGTCTCGGCTACAACTATCGCGGACACGTGCGCGCGGGGGAGGACCCCACGGCCGGCGACCCGGAGTATCCGGACGTGTTTGTGAAGACCCCGAACGTGCTGGCGTCGGCTACCGACCCGGTGGTGTTGGCCGCCGCGACCCGCGATGTCGACTACGAGGGCGAGATCGCCCTGGTGATCGGCACGCGCGCTCGGGAGGTTCCGCTGGAGTCGGCCATGGACTACGTCGCCGGCTACGCCCTGTTCAACGATGTGTCCGACCGCCACTGGCAGGGCAGGACGAGCCAGTGGGAACTCGGCAAATGCTTCGACGGTTTCGGCCCGCTCGGCCCGACGCTCGTGACCGCCGACGAGATCGCCGACCCGCACGACCTGCTCGTCGAGGTACTGCGCGAGGGCGTGGTGACGGTGTCGCAGAGCACGTCCACCATGATCTTTCCGATGGCGTACGTCGTGCACTACCTCAGCACCGTGATGACTCTGGAGCCCGGCGACGTCATCTCGACTGGCAGCCCGCAGAAGCTGCCCGAGGCACTCGCCGCCTACCGCCGGCTCGAACACGGCGACTCGGTCACCGTGCGGGTCGCCGGCCTCGGCGAACTGACCACGACCTTCATCGACCCGCCCGCCGCCGACTCACCGGCCTCCGACTCACCCGAGGAGAACCATGATTCTTGATTCATTCCGCCTTGATGGCAAGGTGGCGCTCGTCACCGGGTCCACCCGCGGGCTCGGTCAGGCTGCGGCGATCGCGCTTGCTGAGGCGGGGGCGGATGTCGCGTTGCTCGATCGCGGAGACCCCACCGACACGGCCGAACAGATTCGGGCGCTCGGGCGTCGGGCGTTCGTGGTGCAACGCGACCTGATCTCTGCCACGCCGGAGGAGCTCACCTCGGCCGTCACCGAGGTCATCGCCGAGCTCGGCACCGTCGACATCCTGATCAACAACGCCGGCACGATCCGGCGCTCGCCCGCCGTGGACTACAGCGCCACCGACTGGGACGACGTGCTGTCGATCAACCTCGACGCGGTGTTCCACCTCTCGCAGGCCGCCGGCCGCCATATGGTCGCGCAGGGCAGCGGACGCATCATCAACGTCGCGTCGATGCTCACCTTCCAGGGTGGCATCAACGTGGTCGCGTACACCGCGTCGAAGCACGCGGTTGCCGGACTCACCAAGGCTCTCGCGAGCGAGTGGGCAGCGTCCGGTGTCACCGTGAACGCGATCGCCCCCGGCTACATGGCCACCGACAACACGTCAGCGCTCCGCGCCGATGTCGAGAGGGAACGCTCGATCGTCGCGCGCATCCCGGTCGGTCGCTGGGGCACCCCCGCCGACCTGCAGGGCGCCTTCGTCTTCCTCTCCTCCGACGCCGCGGCCTACGTCACCGGAACGATCATCCCGGTCGACGGCGGCTGGCTCGTGCGCTGAGCGCCGCCCGCAGCACCGACTTCACCAGCACCGACCAGCACTAACCAGCACTGAGGAGCACCATGGACCAGCGATACGCCACCAACCCGACCCAGATCCCCGGCATGACCACGAGCGACCTGCGGGCGCAGTACCTCGTGCCCGAGCTGTTTGTGCCCGGCGAGGTGCGCGTCACGTACACGCACCACGATCGGATTGTGCTCGGCGGTGCGGTACCCGCCGGGTCGGACCTGGAGCTGACGGGCTACCCCGAGATTCGCAGCGACTACTTCCTCGAGCACCGTGAGCTCGGCATCATCAACGTCGGAGGCACCGGAACGGTCACCGCCGATGGCGAGGTCTATACCCTCGTGACTGGCGCCTGCCTGTACCTCGGACGGGGCATCCGCTCGGTCGTATTCGCAGACGCAGTCGCGTCAGAAACCACCTCGCCGGACACCGCAGCGGGCGCCCAGTTCTACCTCTTCTCCGCCCCCGCGCACACCTCCTACCCGGCGGCGCTCGTCTCGCCCGGCGAGGGAACCGTGCGCGAGCTGGGCGACCAGGTCACCTCGAACCGGCGCACGCTCAACCAGTACATCCACGAGAACGGCGTGCAGTCCTGCCAGATCGTGATGGGGGTCACCTCGCTGCACCCCGGATCCATGTGGAACACGATGCCCGCCCACACCCACGACCGTCGTACCGAGTGCTACCTCTACTTCGACCTTCCCGAAGACGCCCGCGTCATCCACCTGCTCGGCGAGCGTGACGAAACGCGTCACCTCGTGGTTGCCGACCGCCAGGCGATCATCTCGCCGAGCTGGTCGCTGCACTCCGGCGTCGGCACCTCTGCGTACTCGTTCGTGTGGGCGATGGCCGGCGAGAACCAGGCGTTCGACGACATGGACGCGGCGCCGGTTTCCGAGCTGAAGTGATCCCCGCGATGTCCGAGGCACCCGATTCGCCTGACCCGCACGGCGCTGGCGTCGCGCCCGGCTCGGCCCTCGCGCCCGAGCTGCTCGCGGTCGGCGAAACGATGGCGATGGTGGCACCTCACGCGGGCGATCGCCTGGGCGAGGCGCAGCACTTCCGCCTCGACGCGGGCGGCGCCGAGTCCAACGTCGCCGCGCACGTGGCGGCCCTCGGACATCGCGCGGCCTGGTTCAGCCGCCTCGGAGACGACTCCCTCGGGCACCGGGTGGTGGCGCAGCTCTCTGAGCGACAGGTGGATGTCTCGTCCGTCGTCTTCGACCCGAACAACCCCACCGGGGTGTACTTCAAAGACCCCGGCCACGGCGTTCGGTACTACCGGGCGGGCTCCGCGGCCTCGTGCCTCACCGCGGAGGACGCCGACGCGGTCTCCCTGGTCGGCGTGCGCATCCTGCATGTCTCCGGAATCACCGCGGCGATCTCTCCCTCGGCCGCGGAGTTTCTCGACCGCATGATCGATCGTGCGCGCGAAGCCGGAGTGCTGGTGAGCTTCGACGTCAACCACCGGCTCGCCCTGTGGGACTGCGCCGCGGCTGCGGCCGTGCTCGAGTCGCTGGCCCGCCGGGCAGACCTCGTGTTCACCGGACGCGACGAAGCCGAGAGCCTGTGGGGAACGGTGGAACCCGCCGCCATCCGAGCGAAATTCTCCGAGGTGCCCGAGCTTGTCGTCAAGGACGGCGACATCGGCGCATCCGTGTACCTCAGCGGACCTAATTCGTCGGACGACGAGTTCTTCGAGCCGTCCCACGTGGTCTCGGTCGTCGATGTTGTCGGCGCGGGGGATGCCTTCGCCGGCGGCTACCTCGCGGCCCTGCTCGACGGGCTGCCCCCGCGCGACCGGCTCCGGGCCGGGCACCACCGCGCCGCACTCACCCTCCAAACCACCGGCGACTCCGTCGGCGACGCCCCGCGAGAACTCGGCAATGCCCCGAGCGAACCCATCGGCGACGCCTCACACCGGCCTCAGACCCCGAGCAACGAAAGCGTGCTGCAATGAGCGATCAGACCTTCATTTCACCGGTGGATGCCGCCGAGCCCAGCATCGCCACCGAATCCACCGCCGCGTGGTTCGACGAGATCTTCGCCCGCGCACCCCTGATGGCGATCCTCCGCGGCACCGGCGTCGAGCGCGCGGTGAAACTCGCGACCACCGCCTGGGACCTCGGCATCGACTCGGTCGAGGTGACAATCCAGAACGCCGACGACGTCGTGGCGCTCCGCGAAGTGGCCCGCCTCGGCGAGGAACGCGGCAAAATCGTCGGCGCCGGAACCATCGTCTCGCCCGACCAGATCGCCCTCGCGGTCGGCGCGGGGGCCCGCTACCTCGTCTCGCCCGGCCTCGACCCGCGAGTTGTGCTCGAGGCGCAGCGCCTCGGCATCCCCATCCTCCCTGGCGTCTCGACTCCCAGCGAGGTGCAGCTCGCCTCCAGTCTTGGACTTCGCTGGCTCAAGGCGTTCCCCGCGCAGTGGCTGGGAACCGACTGGTTTAAGCACATCCGCGGCCCGTTCCCGCAGGTGCGGTTTGTGGCAACCGGCGGACTCGACGCGAGCAACGTCCAGTCCTTCCTCGACGCCGGGGTGCGGGTCGCGGCCGTGGGCTCCGCGCTCGAAGACCCGGCCCAGCTCGACAAGCTCGCCGCGCTGCTGGTAACGTCCGTCCGTGCCTGACGTCATGACGAACTTCACCTTCGGCGACACCGACTTCCTGCTGAACGGCGAACCGTTCCGGGTGCTGTCCGGAGCGATCCACTACTTCCGCGTTCACCCCGATCTGTGGGCCGACCGCATCCAGAAGGCTCGCGCCATGGGTTTGAACACGATCGAGACCTATGTGGCGTGGAACGCCCACGAGCCGAAAAGGGGGGTGTGGGATGTCACGGGGTCCAACGATCTCGCCCGCTTCCTCGATCTCGTGGCCGAGGCGGGCATGCATGCGATCGTTCGCCCCGGCCCCTACATCTGCGCCGAATGGCACAACGGGGGCCTGCCCGTCTGGCTCACCAGCATCGACGGTGTGGGGCTGCGCCGCTCCGAGCCGCAGTACCTCGCCGAGGTGACCCGCTACCTGCGCCAGGTGTATGACATCGTCGCGCCCCGCCAGATCGACCGCGGCGGCCCCGTGATCCTGGTGCAGATCGAGAACGAGTACGGCGCCTACGGTTCCGACAAGAACTACCTCCGCGAACTCGTGACCGTCACCCGCGACTCGGACATCACCGTGCCGCTCACCACGATCGACCAGCCCACCGACGCGATGCTGAGCGACGGCAGCCTGCCCGGCGTGCACCTCACCGCTTCCTTCGGCTCCCGCGCCGTCGACCGGCTCGCCACCCTACGCGAGCACCAGCCCACCGGACCGCTGATGTGCGCGGAGTTCTGGGACGGCTGGTTCGACTGGTGGGGATCCCACCACCACGTCACCTCCGCCGAGGAGGCCGCGAACGAACTCGACGCCCTGCTCGGCTCCGGCGCATCCGTCAACTTCTACATGTTCCACGGCGGAACCAACTTCGGCCTCACCAACGGCGCCAACCACAAGGGCCGCTACCTGCCGATCGCCACCTCCTACGACTACGACGCGCCCCTCGACGAGGCCGGCAATCCGACCGAGAAGTACTTCGCCTTCCGCGACGTGATCGCGCGGTATGCGCCGGTTCCGGCGGAGACGCCCGTGGTCGCCCCGCCCGCTCCCGCGTTCGAGGTCGCCCTTGTCGTTGCGGGGGACTGGACCCCGACCGTGACCGCCCCCGAGGCATCCGCTCGCACCAGCACCAGCACCAGCACCAACACCTCCACCCCTCCGACGTTCGAGGACCTCGAGCAGATCAGCGCCCTGGTTCTCTACGAGGTCGACCTCCCGCCGATGCAGCGAAGCGAGCTCTTCGAGGTCGACGAGGTGCGCGACCACGCCTGGGTCGAGGTCGACGGACTGCCCGTCGGAACCCTCTCGCGCACCCTCCAGCAGCGCTCGATCGTGCTCCCGCCCGGCCACACCCTGACCGTCCTGGTCGAAGAACAGGGACGCGTCAACTACGCCGAGCGCATCGGCGAGCACAAGGGCCTCATCGGAACACCCCTGTTGGCAGGCCTCCCGCTCGAAGGCTGGTCCGCCACCCCCATCGATGTCGCCCTTCTCGGACAGCAGGCGGATGTCGCTGCGCCGCAGTCGACGCCGCCCTACCGAGCGTCCGCACGCTCAACCCTCCGCGGCACCTTCACCCTCGACGCCTCCACCGACCTGTTCCTCGACACGAGCCACTGGGGCAAAGGGTATGCCTTCGTGAACGGCTTCTTCCTCGGTCGCTACTGGCGCACCGGCCCACAACAGACCCTCTACGTGCCGGGACCGGTCGTACGCGCGGGGGAGAACTCAGTGGTCGTAGTCGAGCTCGAGCGAGGCACTCGAGACGTGGCCCGGTTCGTTGGAACAGCGTCGCTCGGGCACACGGAGGAGTGAGACGGTCATCGGCTCACCCGTTGACCGTCGACTTCACCGGAGTCGTCCGGTGCTGTGCGTCGATCCGACCTTGATCCCCAAGTCTCGTGACGGCGCGGTCCGCACGTGGGTGGCGTAGATGACCAGTCCGACAAACGTCAGCCCGCCGACCAAGTTGTCGATCACGGTCGGAATTCCGTTCCAGATCAGATAGTCGCCGATGGTGAAGTTTCCGCCAAGCATGAGGCCGATGGGGAACAGGAGCATGTTCACGACCGAGTGCACGAATCCCCTGTAGAAAAACAGCATGATCGGCATCCACATTGCGATGACTTTGCCGGGGAGGCTCGTTGACATCATCGCTCCGACGACACCCGTTGACACCAACCAGTTCCAAAGCGCTCCGCACACAAACAGCGTGAGCATGCCGGCGAGTCCGTGGTCGGCGTACCCGACCGTTCGTCCTTCGCCGATGAGTCCAATCGCCGGGCACGCTTCGCTGACTTCGGACGAGAATCCGAAGGTGAAGACGATGGCCATAAGCCGGGCAGTGGTCAACGCGCCCGCGAAGTTTCCGACGAAGACAAGGCCCCAGTTGCGCAGGAGCAAGAGCATTTATGGCCGTCAGATGAGCCAGACGAGAATTCGTCGGGGTAAAGAAGTTGGCGTTCTCGAAGGTCTCTACGACGATCGCGACGTCGACGCCTTCGGGCAGTGGGCCATTGCTTCGTTATTGCGGTGGTTGCTTCGCATCCGGGGGATTGGTGGTGTCCACTACCGTATCGACGAACGCATCCGCGACGAACATCTGAATCCAATACGAGCTTGACACCGTAGTCAATTGCTCCTACTCTCCTATAAACCGGGTTTGACTACGTAGTCAACTTGCCCTTGTCCCAAGGGGTTCATATCAAAGGAGATATCGTGAACTCGTATCCCAGTGCGATGCATGAAGTGTTCAGCCGGGAGCCGCGGTGAGTGCCGCCGCGATCGGCACGCAGCCTGATCGAAGTCGTAAACGGTCTAACCGCCCGTCCTGGCGCGGATGGGGCTTTGTAGGACCGTTCATGCTCGTATTCGCAGTCGTCTTCATCGCGCCCATCGTCTATTCGCTCTACATCAGCCTGTTCCGTGCGCAACTGGTCGGTGACACTCAGTTCGTAGGGTTCGACAACTACGTTCAGGCTTTCACCGATGCCCAGTTCTGGTCCGGCGTGGGGCGCGTCAGCCTCTTCCTCGTCATCCAAGTGCCGATCATGTTGGGGATCGCGATGGTCGTCGCGCTCGCGATCGATTCCGCGCGTCTGTACGGCAAGGACTTTCTGCGTATTGCTGTGTTTATGCCATACGCGGTACCCGCCGTCGTTGCCGCCTTGATGTGGGGCTTTATGTATGGTCCCCGATTCGGCCTTGTGGGGTACGTTAACGACTTCTTCGGGTGGTCTTTGCCCAACCTATTGACTCCCGAGTGGATCCTGCTGGCCATTGGAAACATCGTGACCTGGTCGTTTGTGGGTTACAACATGTTGATCTTCTATTCCTCTCTGAGAACGATCCCGACCTCGCTGTACGAGGCGGCCGAGTTGGACGGTGCCTCGCAAAGCCACATCATCCGCCATATCAAACTTCCCGCCATTCGCGGGTCGATCGCGGTGGCCACGATTTTCTCGGTCATCGGCAGCTTTCAGCTCTTCAACGAGCCCAGCATCCTGCAGAGCATCGCGCCCAATGCGATCTCGACGTATTTCACCCCGAACCTGTACGCCTACAACCTGTCGTTCAGCGGCCAGCAGTACAACTACGCAGCCGCCGTCGCAATCATCATGGGCGTAATCACCATGGTTGTCGCCTATGTCGTGCAGCTGCGCGGCATCCGAAAGGACGAGTCATGACCCTTCGCAACACGGCCGCCGCGCCGTCCCCATTGGTCTCGCCGTCCAAGTCGCGGGCAAGCGTCCCGCGGCTGCGCACCCGCAAAGCCCCCAGTATCGACAGACCGCGGCGGAGCATCTGGCTCACCGTGGTCTCGGCGGTGGTGCTGATCTACGCGATTCTCCCCCTGGTTTGGCTCCTCATTTCGTCGACAAAAACGCAGGATGACCTGCTCTCGACGTTCGGGTTCACCTTCGGCAACTCCTTCGCCCTGTTCGAGAACATCGCTAACACGTTGACCTATGACGACGGCATCTTCGTGCGATGGTTCGCCAACACATTGTTGTATGTGGTCGTCGGCGCCGGCGGGGCAACCTTGCTCGCGGTAATGGGCGGCTACGGACTCGCGAAGTTCACGTTCCGCGGCAAAAAAGCGATCTTCGCCGTAGTCATCGGCGCCGTGGCCGTGCCGGGAACCGCGCTAGCTGTCCCCACCTTCCTCATGTTCTCGCAGGTCGGAATCACCAACACTCCCTGGTCAGTCATAATCCCTTCCCTGATCTCGCCATTCGGTCTGTACCTCATGTGGACGTTTGCAAGCCAAGCCGTGCCGACCGAGCTCCTGGAGGCTGCCCGCATGGACGGCTCATCGGAGTTCCGAACGTTCTGGCAAGTAGCGCTCCCCTTATTGGCGCCCGGGACCGTGACGGTACTCCTGTTCACCACCGTCGCCACCTGGAACAACTACTTCCTCCCGCTGATCATGCTGAGGGACCCGCAGTGGTACCCGCTGACTGTCGGTCTGAATGCATGGAACGCGCAGGCGTCGACCGTCGGCGGCCAGGCCATCTTCGACCTCGTGGTCACAGGGTCGCTTCTGACAATCGTGCCTTTGATCGTGGCATTCCTGCTACTTCAACGTTTCTGGCAGTCCGGGCTCGCGGCCGGCTCCGTCAAAGAATGAAGCCCCCCGTTGACCGGCCTTCCACTCCGACGGCTTCTTTCTCCATAGCTCTTCCACCTAACAGTTCCCCGTCAAATAGTCCATCAACAATGAAGTGAGAGACAAATGATCCGCATATTCAACCGGCGCCGCGCACTCGCGGGCAGTGCCGCAGCAGTAGCACTCGCCCTGACGCTCGGAGCCTGCAGTTCATCCGACAACGGAGGCAACGGGGGTGGCGAAACGGAAACCGACGTCGCCGCGGCTCTTGAACAGGGGGGCGACCTCCTTGTGTGGGGATGGGACGCAACCCTGCCGCCCATGATTGAGGCTTTCGAAGAGGCCTACCCGAACGTCAATGTCGAACTGGCCAACGTGGGCACGGGCACAGACGCCTACACCGCGTTGCAGAACGCGATCCAAGCTGGCTCTGGCATCCCCGATGTCGTGCACATGGAGTACTCGGCCGTACCGCAATTCGCCCTCACCGAAGATCTTGCCGACCTCACGCCATTCGGAGCTGCTGACCTCGAGGACAGCTACACACCTGGCACATGGGGATCGGTCGCAATCGACGACGGCGTGTACGGACTCCCGCTTGACTCCGGTCCCATGGCGATGTTCTACAACGCCACTGTCTTCGAGGAGAACGGCATCGCTGTTCCCGAGACATGGGAACAATACGTTGAAGCCGCACGGACCCTCCATACTGCGGACCCGAGCAAGTACATGGTCGGAGATGCCGGAGATGCTGGCTTCGTGCAGAGCATGATCTGGCAGGCCGACGGCCGCCCATTCCAGAGCGAGGGGACCGACGTCACGGTCGACCTCGGAGACGACGGCTCGAATAAGTTTGCCGAGATGTGGCAGCCGATGCTCGATGAAGACCTGGTAGCACCCGTCGTGACATGGTCGGACGAGTGGTATAAGGCTCTCGGTGATGGCACCATCAACACACTCCTCATCGGCGCGTGGATGCCGGTGAACCTGGAAAGCGGAGTGCCGGAAGCGGCTGGGAACTGGAGAGCGGCGCCGATGCCCCAGTACACCGCGGGTGACGACACGAACGCGGAAAACGGCGGCAGCGCCCTCGTGGTGACGGAAGCCAGCGCACAGCAGGCACTGGCCTACGGGTTCACAGAATTCTCGAACTCTGGCGACGGCGTGGGTGTGCGTCTAGAGGCGGGGACCTTCCCCGCGACCGTGGCCGACATTGAATCACCCGAGTTCACCGGGAAGGAATTCCCCTACTTTGGTGGTCAAAAGGTCAACGAGGTGCTTGCAGCTGCTGCCACCTCTGTTTCCTCCGGCTGGCAGTACCTCCCGTTCCAGGCCTATGCCGTCTCGATCTTCAACGACAACCTGGGGAAGTCCTACACCAGCGACCAGCCCCTGACTGAAGGACTGGCGAGCTGGCAGGATGCGATCGTGAGCTACGGCAACAACCAGGGCTTCACCGTCAACGGAGGCTAATCGCAACGCCAGCGTTGACGGTCGCACGGGTGCTGTCCGTTCGTGAGACCGTCACGCTGGCAGTTGTTGGCCTTCGAGAACCGTAAAATGCGTCGCAGGTCCTTACCGAGAGAGAATGAGACGTCATGCCACAACCCTCTAAAAGAGCAGCAAACGCACGACCGGCTGCGATGGTGGACGTTGCGAAACTCTCCGGTGTCTCTCAAAAAACCGTTTCTCGCGTGGTGAATGGCGAACCGCATGTGTCATCGGAAGTGCAGGCGAAGGTGTTGGCCGCCATTGCAATACTGAACTTCCGGCCCAACTCGGCAGCGCGGGCTCTCGCCTCGGCGCGCACCAGAACGATCGGCTTTGTGTACACCGGCAGTGCATTATTCGGTCCGAGCGCGATGGCGGTCGGCGTCGAACGAGCTGCCCGGAACGCGGGATACACAATCGCGGTCGTGCACACGCGCGACGGAACACCCGGAAGCGTTCGCGTTGCCTTCGACGATCTCATCGGACGGGGTGTGGATGGAATCGTTGTTTCCGAACCTGCCGATGATCTTCGGCCCGACGACCTTCCAACAAACGGGATTCCGGTTCTTTCCCTCGACATGAACGCCGCAGTCGATACCGACTGGATCATGGTCGGTGCCGACGACCGCTCCGGCGCACGTCAGGCCACAGAACACCTCATCGAACTCGGCCACCGCTCGATCTCGCACATTGCCGGCCCTCAGGGGTGGGCAACGAGCCAGAACAGGATCCTCGGATGGCGAGATGCCCTCACAGAGGCTGGTCTGCAAATACCAGAACCGCTGAGGGGCGACTGGAGTGCGGCATCGGGTTTCGCCGCAGGAGAGCGGCTCGCTTCGACGGGGGTCACCGCAATTCTCTCGGCCAATGACGATATGGCCATTGGGGCTATTCACGCCATTGAGGTATCCGGGCGCACGGTACCCCAGGACGTCAGCGTCATCGGGATTGACGACATCCCGCTTGCTGCCTACCTGCATGCGCCACTCACCACGATCCGACAAGACTTCGACAAGATTGCCCATGAGGGAATGTCGAGATTGCTCGATGTTATCGAGGGACGCCCACTAGAAACGCGCCGATTTGCTGTGCCCACGCAGCTTGTCGTGCGCACCACCACCGGCGCGCCCATTCGCTGAGCCACACTGCTCCGCAGGACGTTCCCGACACCTGCACACGGCGGCACGACCATACTCACCTCGCAGTCAGGAAAAACATTTATGAACGCACCTGCTCCTCAGCGTGTCCATTTCGGAGCCGCGTACTACCTTGAGTACCAGCGCACTCCCAACCTCGACGCCGATCTCGACCTCATGGTCAAAGCGGGCTTCGATCTCATCCGGGTTGGCGAGTCGGTGTGGTCGACTTGGGAGCCGGAAGACGGCGTCTTCGACCTCGAGTGGCTGCAGCCGGTGCTCGATGGGGCACATGCGCGCGGCATCCACGTCATCCTTGGCACTCCGACATACGCGGTGCCGATGTGGCTCGCCCGCAAATACCCAGAAATTGCAGGCGAACGCAAATCCGGTCAGCGAATCGGGTGGGGCACTAGGCAAGAGGTTAATTTCAGCCATCCGACATTTCGGTTCCACGCGGAGCGGGTCATCCGAAAGGTCGTCCAGCGATACGCCGATCATCCTGCGGTCATCGGTTTCCAAGTCGACAACGAACCGGGCAATGAGCTTTTCCACAACCACGACGTCTTCCAGAGGTTCGTTGACGAGCTACGCCAGCAATACGGGACGGTTGAGCGAATCAACGCCGAGTGGGGTCTCACGTACTGGTCCCATCGGCTGTCCACTTGGGCCGATCTCTGGACACCAGACAACAACTCGCAACCACAGTACGACCTCGCCTGGCGCCGGTTCCAGGCGCGGCTGACGACAGAACTCATCACGTGGCAGACAGAGGTAGTGCGGGAACTGGCTCACCCGAACCAGTTCATAACCACCTGCATCTCTTACGATCGCCCGGCACTGCGCGATGACTCCCTGAGCGCTGTTCTCGACGTCACGTCCGGAAATCCGTACTACCGCATGCAGCACCACCTCGCGGTGCCAGATACCGCGGATCTCGACGTCGAACAGTCGTGGTACACGACGGGAACCTGGGCGCTTTACCGCACCGCCGACCGCATGTGGTCCAGCAAGCAGGCACCGTTCCTGGTGACGGAGACGGGAGCATCCTCCATCTGGGGATCCAGCTTGAATGAGCCGCCCTACCGGGGCCAGCTCAGGCAGGCCGCGTGGGCGCTCGTGTCGCGAGGTGCACAGGCGATCGAATACTGGCACTGGAATACGCTTCCTTTTGGCGCGGAAACATATTGGGGAGGGGTACTGCCCCATACCAATGAGCCCGGTCGAATCTACAGCGAAATTTCGGTGATCGGCGAGGAGTTCTCACGTGCGGGCGAGGATGTCACCCAGCTCGTGCCTGAAGCCGACTTGGGAATCCTGTACTCGACCGACTCGAAATGGGCCATGGCATTCCAGCCCCCGCTCGGTCTCTCAACGCCGGATCCCCGCTCTTACGAGCGCATTGTCGATGGCTGGTACCGTGCCGCGTTTGACGCCCGCCTCCAGACCAGGGTGATGCAACCCCGCCACCTCTTCGCGCGGACCCCGAGAGACATCGCCACCGAACTTCCCGTCCTGGTCGTTCCGGGTTTTTACATTGCCACTGACGAGCAGCTGGTGTGGCTTCGCGACTACGCGGCGGCGGGCGGACACCTTGTATTGGGCATCCGATCCGGTGTTGCCGACACGGAGGCGCGTCCTCGCACGGATGCGCAGCCAGCGCACTTGTCTCAGGCTGCGGGGGTGACATATGACGAGTTTTCCAACGCCGACACCGTGCCGGTACGTGGATCGAATGGCCTTGACATCCCTGATGGATCGTCGGCGCGCTTGTGGGTTGATGCATTACGGGTGGAAGAAGGAACTCAAGTTCTTGCCAAATACGACCACCCGCATTTCGGAGCTTCCCCGGCCGTGACCACGCGCTCCCACGGCGATGGGCGCATCACCGTGGTGGGGACACAGCCTGACCCAACGTTCGGAAGCGCCATTCTGCGCTGGGCCGTTCCGAACGCACTCAGCGACGCATGGTTGCCAGAGCATGGCACCTGGGGATCGGTGACCGTGACGGGCGCCGCTCGGCCGACAGACCAGGGGCCTGCCAGATCACGGCGACCGGTTCGATACGTGCACAACTACTCATGGCACCCAACGACGCTCGTCATCCCCGTCGATTGTGAAGATCTGCTCGCAGAAAGAGAGGTAGCGGGCGACCGTATAGTTCTCCGGGCTGGATCCACCCTCGAACTGAAAGCCTGGGACGTTCGAGTATTGCGCGAAATACCATCCGAACATGTTTAGCGCGAGGCTAGCGTCTTAAATCCCTTGGGATGCGAGGCGTCTCATCCAGGTGCTGGCTTAGATCTGAAAGTCGTCATGTTCACTGGGTCGGGCGACGTCCACCCTGATTCCTTGCGCTGATGTTCTGCCGCCCGCAGGTCAGTAACTGCACGTGATTCCCTATCAGGAGCGCACGCAGTCATCACTGGCTATGAAGGTCGGAAGAAAGTACCTCACGCGAGCTTCACCATCAGGTTCACGTCGTCGCGGGGGAGTTCGTCGACGACCGCGCCGACCTCCATCTTGTGGATGGAGACCGCGCCACCTCGGGTGGACAGAAACGCGGTGTCGGAGGCGTCTCGTCCGGTAGCGATGCGCATGAGCGATTGACGGGGTGCAAGCGTTGTGGCATCCACCACATGCCAATCGCCGTCGACGAAGGCCTCGGCGACCGCGTGGAAGTCCATCGGGTAGAGCCCGGGCGCATAGACGGAGACCAGGCGGGCCGGCACGTCGAGTGCGCGCAGCAGGGCGACGACGAGGTGCGCGTAGTCGCGGCAGACACCCTGGCGGGCGAGCATGGTTGCGACTGCGCCATCGGTCGGGGCGCTGGAGCCGGGCACGTAAAACAACTGGGATCCGACCCAGGAGCTGACTGCCGCGAGCAGGTCGCGGCCGGTGAGACCGCGGAACTGGTTGCGGGCGGTAGGTCCGAGGGTGTCCGACTCGCAGTACCGGCTGGGACGGATATAGCGGAGTTCGTCGAGTTCATCGATCTCGGCCGTGGCGAGCGCGGCATCCACAACACCGGGACCAACTAGCCGCGTGCGCGAACCCGTGCGACAGCATCAGGCGAGGTTCACCGTGAGGTTCACGTCGTCGCGGGGGGTCGAGGAATAGGCCGCACGACGCCGTATCTTGCGAGACGCCGTATCTTCCGAGCGCCGGACAGGCGAAACTGGACCGGTGACACACCACCTACTCACGTGGTCCGGAGTCGACGATCCCACCCGCGTTGACCATGCCTCTGTCGAGCTGGGCCAGACATCGATGCGCGCCATTGGAGGTGCCGTCGCTCAGGACGTTTCGTCCAGTTGGGAGCTGGATGTCGGTATCGGCTGGGTCACCCGTGCCCTTCGCGTGACCACGCGCGGCTTCGGATGGGCGCGCTCGTTGGAACTCACCCGATCCGCGACCGGTGAGTGGGCCGCGCAGTCGACCGCCTGGGGTGACGCCGATCTGCCGCTACCGGGGCTTGCTGATCCCGGAAGCGTGGCCGGCGCGGTCGACTGCGACCTGGGCCTCTGCCCCGTGACGAACACCATGCCGATCCGCCGACTCGATCTCCTCAACCGCGATGTGGACGAGACACACCTCGTAATGGCCTGGGTAGAGATGCCCTCGCTGCGAGTTTTGCGCAGCGATCAGCTCTATTCGTCGGGTGCCCGAGGTGACCGCACCCATGTTCGATATCAGAGCTTCAGTCGGGATTTCGATGCCAGCCTGTCAGTAGACGCCCACGGTCTCGTGGTCGACTATCCCACCCTCGCCCGCCGCGTCTAGCGCGCAGGCACAACGGGTCGGCGGTCGGCAAACACGCGTAGCCCGAGGGCGGCGAATAGCGCCGCCAGCACGCCCAGCACCGCCACGAACGCCACCGTCCACGGCCAGCCGAACTCGTCGAACACCACCCCCGCGAGCCAGCCGAAGAGCGCGGTGCCGCCGAGCCACGACAGTTGGTAGAGCGCGGTGGCCTGCGACCGGCCGAGCTGGGCGCGCACGCCGGACTGGCCGCTGGCGACCGGGTGCGCCGTAAAGCAGCCGACCGTAAAGATGACGAGCCCCGCGATCACGCCGATCAGGGTCGGACTGAGAAGGAGCGCAAGGCCCACGAGCATCAGGGTGATGCCCGCCAGAATGACGCGGAGGGCGCCAAACCGGGCGACGCGGCCGCCCGCGAAGCGGCTCGCGGCCGTGCCGAACAGGTAGGCGGTGAACAGCAGCCCGACGAGAGTGGCCGGAACCTCGTAGGGCGGCAACTCGAGGCGGTACCCCAGATAGTTGTAGATCGCACCGAACGAACCCATCAGGAAGAACCCCTGCGCGTACAGCCCGAGCATCACCGGGTCGCGCAGCTGGAACAGGATGCGCGTGCGCATGGGATACGGCGACGTGTCCCCGCCAGCGGGGCGTCGAGTGCGGGGGATCAGGACAAGGAACGTGATCGCCGCGATAACAGAGAGCCCGGCGATCACGAGCATTGCCGTGCGCCATCCGACAATCTCCGACAGAGGCCCACCGAGCAGCCGGCCGGTGATGCCGCCGAAGGTGTTGCCCGAGACGAAGATGCCCGCGGCGACCGCGACGCGGGACGCGGCGAGCCCCTCCGCGAGGTACGCGACGCTCACGGCGGGCACAGCTCCCAGGGCGACTCCGAGCGCGACGCGGGCGATGATCATCGTCTCGAACGTGGGCAGTATCGGCACCACGAAGGCGATGGCCGTGGCGGTGACGATGCTGATCTTCATCGCCTGCACCCGGCCGATACGATCGGCAATCCACGCCCAGATGAGAACGGATGCAGCGACGCCGAGTGTTGCTGCAGACACCGTCAGCGCGGCAGCAGAAGCCCCGAGGTCGAAGTCATCGCTGATGGCCGGCAGCATCGCCTGCGCGCCAAAGATCTGCGCGAACACCGCGAAGCCCGCCGCGAAGAGAGCTATTGCGACCCGACGAAAGCTGGGGGCGGAGTCTGGTGTCAGAGCGGAGTTAGCGGGAGGCACGGAACCTCAAGTCTATTGCTCGACGTTCGCCTGCCTTTTCGCTGGTTACGAGAGCTTCACCATCACTGAGGCGACGCTACCGCGTCCGCGCGGTCAGCACGGTTCGTTGTCGCTCTTCTGATCGGAGATAAACCAGTCGCCCATGCTCGGAAGGTAGTTGATGGTGAACGTCGACAGAGTGCGAGGAAATTGGGGCCGCGGCGCGGGGCTGCCGTCGGGGAACGTCATCGTGCGCGGCGAGCCGTCGAAGCAGGTGGTGATCGTCGCAGTCCCGAAGGGAACAGCGGTATCGCCCTCGACCCCGTCTGAGATGGAACTCGCCGTCACCGTACTGATCGCATCGCCGGTCATCACCATTTTGTTGTCCGAAATGTTTTTCGCGCCGTCCATGAAGAGTTCGAGTTGCGGGGAGACCGCGACCTGGTTGATCCGTTCCGGCGACACCCCGCCCTCGCCCAGAATCGTGTTGAGTACCACGAAGTATTCGGCGAGCTTGGCCTCGGCAGACTCGAGCGCGTGCTCCTCGCTTTCGGGCGGAGCATCCAACGCAGGGGGCGCGGTCGCCGTCACCGCCACAGAAGGTTCGCTGGACGAACCTGCGGCATCGTTCGACCCTGCAGCGCATCCGGCGAGGAGCAGGGTCGCCGTGACGACACCGGTGAGCGCGAGCAGAGTCCGACGAGCGAAGGCGCCTGATTTCGTGACTGCGGGGGATTCCATAGTGGTGAGGTTATCCCACTTATTGATCCGGATTGTTGCTGGTTACGCCAGCTTCACCATCAGGTTCACGTCGTCGCGGGGGAGTTCGTCGACGACCGCGCCGACCTCCATCTTGTGGATGGAGACCGCGCCACCTCGGGTGGACAGAAACGCGGTGTCGGAGGCGTCTCGTCCGGTAGCGATGCGCATGAGCGATTGACGCGGTGCAAGCGTTGTGGCATCCACCACATGCCAATCGCCGTCGACGAAGGCCTCGGCGACCGCGTGAAAGTCCATCGGATAGAGCCCCGGTGCATAGACAGAGACCAGGCGGGCCGGCACGTCGAGTGCGCGCAGCAGGGCGACAACGAGGTGTGCGTAGTCCCGGCAGACGCCCTGGCGGGCGAGCATCGTGGCGACGGCGCCATCGGTCGGGGCGCTGGAGCCGGGCACGTAGAACAGCTGGGATCCGACCCACGAGCTGACGGCCGCGAGCAGGTCGCGACCGGTGAGCCCGCGGAACTGGTTGCGCGCGGTGGGTCCGAGGGTGTCCGACTCGCAGTAACGGCTGGGACGGATGTAGCGGAGTTCGTCGAGTTCATCGATCTCGGCCGTGGCGAGCGCGGCATCCACCTGCACGGTGTAATCGACGACCACCCGGCCCGCTTCGGCCTTCACCAGGTGCAGGCGTGTGCCGTGCTGGTCGGTGACCTCGGAAACCTCCAGCGGAGAACCGTTCTGGATGACGGTCAGGGTTTCGTGGTGTCCACTGCCGGCAACCGCGACCGAAAGGATCAGCTGGGCGGGCGACGAGACGTCGAGTTCGAGATGGGAAAACGCGCTGCGTACCATTGCTCAAGTTTGACATGGGGCGGGCGGTTTGTCGCCGATTGACTACGGCGTTCGCCGCCACTGGTTTGCTCGTTGGTTCAGGGCCGCCAGCCGCGCGGTTTCAGCGATCCGTGCCTCCCGGGTTGCCGGGCGTTTGGCCTGCACGATCCACTCCAGAATTCCTCGACGCGCTGAGCGAGGGAACCCGTTCCAGTTGGAGCGCGCCGGTGGATTGTGGTCGAACGCATCGTCGAGGTCGTGGGGCACAACGAGATCCTCGACTTCGTCTAACGCAAACCACGAGCCGTTGTCGATGGCACGCGCGACAGCCAACTCTCCAGCTTCAGTCATCAGACCCTCCCGCCGGAGTTGATCGATCCGGTTCTTGTTCGGGCGGGACCACGCGCTGCCGGGTTTGCGGACGGAGAAGTACAGAAGCGTTCGTTCGTCGTCGAGTTTCTGCGGTTTGCTATCAACCCACCCCACCGCCAGCGCCTCGGACACCGCTTCGTCATAGGTAAGAGCGGGGCGACCGGTGGCCTTCTTCCACGAGACAAGCCACACCGCGGACTGGGTGTTGTGGTTGGCGAGCAACCATTCACGCCACTCCGAGCGCGTTTCGGCATGTACTCTCGGGGCCGATGCCAGTTGCATTTGTCCTCCCTGACGGACTCCACCTCCGAGTGTCTCCGCGTCGGAGTGAGGTGTCAATCCTTCTCGATCCTCGTTGTTCGCCTCGGTCGCGGCATCTCGAACTACTCCGAATGCAGTAGTCGAACGCGGTCCGGCTGGACGATTCGCGATTGGCGGCGCAGTACAAGACTCGTCTCAGCTCGAAGAACACTCGTGCGGGAAGAGGAACACTCGTGAAAAAGATCCGGTCAGGCCAGGCGTATCTCTACAGGAACGGCGGACTCCGCAGCACCGTCCTCGACGTGCGCATGAAGGACAAGGTGCGCGGCGACCTGCTGCGGCGGGCGCTCGAGAAAGCGATGCTGCGCTACCCGTACCTGGGCAGCAAGCTCGTCGAGAAGGACGGCGACTTCTACATCGCTGACAACCTGCTGCCGGTCGCCTTCGCAAAGACCGCGAAGTTGCGCGCCCTCGGCGGCATCGAGGTGAACTACCACCTCATTGACGTCACCTACACCGACAACAGCATCCTCGCTGCGGTACAAAGCGGTTCTCGATTCGACGGGCGTCAGGCTTGCGGGCGAGCCGCTTCTCGAAGGTGAGACGGATGAACCCTTCGCCCAGTCACCCTACGAAGTCGGCAACGCTCCGCTCCCGCAGGTAATCAAAGACGGGTACGTCCTTCCGGAACACTCCGACCCCGTCGACGCCTACTACCGCTCCGAGATCACCATCGGTCGCGAGCAGTTCCTGGCGGTCGCGAAAGCGAACAACGCGACGCCCGCGATTCTGGTATGCAGAGCACCGGATGCGATCCGAAACGCCGCGAACATTTAGATCGGAATGAGCAACAAACTCGACCAGCTGAAGACCCTCGCCGAGAAGAAGCAGATGCTGTCGTTCTTCGACAACCTGCGCATCGACACCTTCGTGATCAGCTACCTCGGTCAGCTCAACTTCGGCGACGCCGCACGGTACGTCGAGTCGGTGCACCTGTACAGCAGCGGCAACCACGGACTCATCCTGAACATGCTGTCGGCGGGGGAGCACATCACGATCGACGTGCTGCAAAGCTTCGCGTCGGAGCTGTTTTTCGAGGAGTTCGTGCGGACGCTGCAGTCGTATGGCCTCGACCACACCGCGACGGGGAAGATCGCGTTCGCCACAACTCCCGACAAGGCGTCTGTCCCGGCAGGTCGGCAGGCCAAGAAGTACTACCTCCCCTTCGAGAACTGAGGTTCGTTTCTCAGGGATCAAGCGTTCTCGAGCTCGGCAATTATGATCTTTTTCTGCCGCATCATCACCTGTATCTGCTCCGGGCGACGGATCAAGTCGCCCATGTTCGCAGGGATGATCTGCCAGCTGAGGCCGAACCGGTCCTTGCACCATCCACACTGCTCCGACTCGGGGACGTGCGAGAGCTGTGACCAGTAGCGGTCTATTTCCTCCTGGTCCCTGCACGAGACGACGAATGAAATCGCCTCGGTGAAGGTGAAGTCCGGCCCGCCGTCGAGACAGACGAAGTCCACGCCGTTCAGTCGGAACTGGCCGTTCACCACTTTTCCGGCCATCCCAACGAAATGCTCGTCCAGTGACTCATCGGGATACTCGTCAATCGACAGGATTTCGGAGTTCGGGAACACGCTGACGTAGTACTCCATCGCCTCGCGGGCCTGATCGTTGAACCACAGACACGGCTGAATGAATGAGAGCTCGGCCATGAGAACCTCCTCGTTCGCACTTGCGGTAGGTCCAAGCTACGCGGATGCAGCAGCGCTGGCGAGGCCGGATGTCGCGTGATCGGATCGCACAATCGTCCGGAAATACTACTGTTGCCATATGTTCTCAAACGACCCGCTGCCCAGCCACCCCGCTCCGGACAACCCGTCAGGCAAGCTGATTCTCTTGCGTCATGGAGAGACGGAGTGGTCGAAGAGTGGCAAACACACCGGGCTCACGGATATACCCCTTACTGCTCGGGGCGAGGACCTCGCCCGCGGCGCAGGCAAGCTAGTAGCCGATTACGACTTCTCACTCGTGCTGACCTCGCCCCTGCTGCGTGCGCGGCAAACGGCTGAGCTCGCGGGCCTTGACGCCGAGGTCGACCCGTTTCTCGTTGAGTGGGACTACGGCGGGTACGAGGGGCGCACGACGCGCGACATCCGCAGCGAGCTCGGCTACAACTGGAGCGCATTTACCCACGGAGTGATTCGTGGTGACACTCCCGGCGAGACGGTCGAGGAGGTAGCCGCCCGTGCATCGCGGGTGCTCACGCGGGTGCTGCCTGCGATGGAGAAGGGAGATGTTGCCCTGATTGCGCACGGCCATTTCCTGCGCATCCTGACCGCCGTGTACCTGAGACTGGCCCCGCGATTCGGTGCTCAAATCACGCTGGATGCTGGATCAGTCTCCGTGCTCAGCTACTACCGCGAGCAGCCTGCCATCCTGTCGTGGAACTACGGAGCCGAACTGCCCATGGAGCCCTCGGAGTCCTGAGGCGCGATAGCGAAGATCCCACGCTTAGGTGGATGTTGAGTTCCACTACGCCTTAGTCGACGGTTGCGGCAACACGACGTTTCCGAGACCCTGGTTTGTTGCTACTCACCATTGAGTTGCGAGGTGGATGTCGCTGCCGCCCGCGTCCACCTCGCCATCGCGCCCCTCCTGCCCGGAGAAGTCAAAGGACCCTTCGTCCGAGCGATGGATGAGTTCGGCGACACCCCGGCCGTGCAGACCGTCCGGGACCGCTACTTCCTCCAGGAAAGTGGCGAGCCGGTCAGCTTCTTCTTTTGCACCGGGATAAA
Organism: Glaciihabitans tibetensis; assembly: GCF_003003265.1. Lineage (GTDB taxonomy): Bacteria > Actinomycetota > Actinomycetes > Actinomycetales > Microbacteriaceae > Glaciihabitans > Glaciihabitans tibetensis. The sequence continues at coordinate 87,007 of NZ_PVTL01000004.1, read as the reverse complement.
CGTCATTCGGGACCAGCCTGTAGCCTCTGCTACGCCGAATAATGCCATACCGACCATCTTTGTCGCGCTTCTTCCATCGAACACTATCAAGATGGTTCATCCGGACGCTGATACGCGTATTGTTTGCAGAAAGGTAGTCCATTTGACGGGGGACAGGCGGGTGACCTCGGCCCGGATCCCGCCAGAGTTGCGGGATGCAGGAGGCGTTCTGAGTAAATTGTGCGGCAGGCACCGAAGCTGCCGCTTCTCGATGATCGCTGTTGACCGTAGAGCCGCACCTCTAACTGCTATCGCCCGTCTTTGCTTGGACGAGCCCGTCGACCTCGGTGATTAAATTTACGCAGGCTATTTTGACGTCCTGTATATTCGCGTCCTCGAGAACTACGCGATCGCCAATGAGGTGAATATTGGCGAGGCCGATCTTTGTGATTGTTGATTGGCGCTTGGCGCGCTGGAGTCTGGTTAGCTGACCGAGCCCGTGAGCAATGGCGTTGCGAACCTCAATCAGGTGATTGAGTGGGGTCCAGTTCGGCTTTATTCCATACCAAGTCTTATACGATTCCTGAATCGTCGGCCATGTGCTCACCGCTGAACTTGATGCCTTGTCCCAGATGAGGCCGCGGATGAAATTGCCTGTTGGCGAGACCTCGACTTCCGCCAAATCGAGGAGTCTATCGACACAGAAGGCTTCGGTGATGGAGATCATCCGTAAGAATGTTGCTTGGTGTTGGACCTGCGCACCATCAAAATGCGGCGGTGCTAATCGAGCCGGTGCGTTTGCTCCTTGGGTCGAAGTGACCTGAACCCTGTGGAGTCCAAGCGTCTGATTCAGAAGGCGGCAAGCGGCTTCCGCTCGCGTTCCAAGGACCGTTGGCAGGCTCACGGTTCGAGCGTTCTCAGGAGTATGCGCTCAATCTGGTCATCGGCAATCGATTGGGCCGTTTCAAGCTCAGCCCGGCCAATCCCCCACAACATCAGCGAGCGCCATGCGGGCCCGGTCTGGTCCAGTGCGGCCGTGAGCTTGCCCACGTCGCCTCGACGCAGCCTGCCAAGTGCCGCTGCCGCCGTCGCTGCGAGTGCCGGACTCGCGTCGGACACACACTCTCGTAACCACGCGTAATGTGCGTGCTCATTAGAACCTGGGCGAATGCTCCCGGCCGCTTCCGCTAGCCAAATCTTCTGCCACAAGCTGATGTCCTGTTTCTTGACTATTTCGTCCAGCTGGAGGCGAAGCTTCGTTCTCGCTGCGGGGCCGGTGGCCGCGAGTTCGGTGATATAGGTGCTGATGTGAGGAGTGAGAGCTGGCTCAAAACGCAGCAGTTGTGAAAGGTAGGCTACGGGCTGCTCTTCGCCAGAACGGCCCAGGATGGGAAGAGCTCGCCTGAGGAGCGTCTCTGTGATGGCGGCCTCGATAGTGGACTGCTTCTCGTCGGACTCGTCTTCGTCTAACCAGATTTCCCATGCTTTCCGCGCAGCGCGGCTTTGTGCGTCGTCAAGGTTGGTGGCTTCATCCGGCGGCTGGGATGTCAACACTTCTTCCTCAAAGATGGGCTGTGCGACGGAGGCAGCCAGGGTCAGTGGCGTGTCCGTCGCATCCTCATCGTTGTCGTCTGCGTAGTCATCTAGAAACAAGAGACCCCAGTCCTCAGCGGGAACATTGCTCTCATCGAACAATCGCTCTTCTGCCTCCGTGAACGCATTGAGCGACCTAGCGTAATGTGGGGCGGTGTAGGTGAAGGTCTTCGCTTCATTGAGAATGAGGCCAAGTGACCGGACCTCGCGTGCGCAAGTCTCGAGCGCCTCCCGGGCGTGACCAAGTGATGGTGACGCGATGCGGAAATCGTCCGAATAGGTGGTCACTTGATAGCCAGCACGGCGCATGCGCCGCCGAACTAAATCAATGTACGTATCGCCTAATATGTCACTCGCTCGGTGGATCTGCGGGAGGCCGACTCGACGGCCCATTACCCGAAACAAGAGCTTCATTAACGCGGCGATTGCCGGTGCTTCCCCTGTCTGAGCCTCTAATTCATCCGAGAGTCTGTCATGATCCACGTACTCGTAGAAAGACGCAACGTCAGTCTTGCTGACGTACTGCACTCCCTCAACATTCAAGGGGGACTTTCTGAATTCCTCGTGTGGCGTCCGTGTGACGAGGCGCGTCGGTAAGGACTCAGCGATCAGTTCGACGAGCGCGCGATACAAGACCTTGTCCCGCAAGGTCAATTCGCTGATGGGGCGTTGCCCCTTTCGGTTTTTGTCAACGAATATGATCTCCGCCAAATCACCGTATTGCCCCTTGCCATACTTAGTCCGAAACTGACGGCCGACATCGTCGGCGTGCGCCGAAAGCGCAATACGATCGGGCCTGCGCGGCATTAGCCGATTGAATGTTGTCAGTTCTAACTCGACTGCGCGCTTGAGGTTTAGTCGTCCAAGTAGCTCGGGGGAAACGTTCATATGCTCATCATTCCCTAACGGCTAATTGACTCAAGACGTCAGGTCGTCTCGGCCAAGCCTTCGACCGCGTCTGCCAGAACTTTTTGATGGCACTTGCTGCTTCGCCCACCCAGGGATGCGACTCACGAAAGCCCACCCCGGTAGCGGGCGGCCATCGGGCAAGTGGAGTTTGTTAGAGGGCCTACGAAGACGGATGCTCGGCAACTACGGCGCCGCTATCTTCGGCGCCCAAAAAGTTCGCTACAGCTGCACCCCGCGCGTAAGCGCACCATCCACAACAAGGTTCGTACCGGTGACAAAGCTGGCCGCCGAGCTCGCCAGGAATACTACGGCGTTGGCGATCTCGTCCGGACGAGCCATCCGTCCGGTCGGATTGAGCGCGAGCGACTCCGCGAAGAGCTGTGGGTTGTTCGCCTCGATCGACTGCCAGACGCCGCCCTCGAAGTAGGTGTTGCCGGGGCTGACGGTGTTCGCGCGGATGCCCTTCGACGCGAGCTGGTAGGCCAGGCCCTGCGTGTAGTGAATGATCGCGGCCTTCATGGTGCCGTACGGGCCGACCGTGAAGTCGATCTCCCGCCCTGAGACGCTGGAAATCGTGACGATCGCTCCAGCGTCGCTCGTCGCCAGGTAGGGGAGCGCGGCGGTGGCGAGCCCCACGGTTCCCATCAGGTCGACGTCGAAGGAGGTGCGCCAATTGTCGGGGTTCTCGGGAATCGCGAGCGCGCTCACGTTGGCCACCACTACGTCGATGCCGCCGAGGGCTTCTGCGGTTGCGTCTACCCAGAGGGCTAGGGCTTCGGCGTCCCCGACATCCACCTTCGATCCCACCGCGACGCGGCCGTCGACGGAGAGTTCCTCGGCCAGCTCGTGGGCGGCGACCCCGTCACGCGCGCAGAACGCGACCGTCGCGCCCTCGGCGAGGAAGCCCTCCACGATGGCGCGGCCGATTCCGCGGGTTCCGCCGGTGACGAGCACGATCTTGTTGGTGAGGCCAAGGTCCATCGGGTGGTTCTCCAGTTCTAGTTCTAGTGCGAGTTAGTAGGTAATCGTGCCGAGCGTGGCGGCGGTGTTGCTGAGGTGCGCGTGCATCCCGCCGAACGCGGGGGAGACGGGCAGTAGGCGCTTGTCGATTTTGGTGACGGCGCTGTAGTTGGTGTCGACCACGTTCGCGATCGGCACCTCGGAGATCTGGCTGAGCAGCTGGTACGAGTCGAGGCGATCGAGGCCGTGGAGTTCCGACATCCAATCGATCATGTCGACCTGCCCCGCACGCCACGCCTCCTCGAGCGGACGTCCCGACCCGATGGACGAAAGGTGGGTGTCACTCTCGATGCGCGGCCAGCCCGGGCCGCCGCCCTTGATCAGGTCCACGATGATGGTGACGTTCATCGCGCCCTCGACCGCGGTGCCGCACGACTCGCCCTCGCCCTGCCGGTAGTGCCCGTCGCCGAGCGACAGCAGCGCGCCCTCGACGTTGACGCCGAGGTAGCAGGTGGAGCCGGCCCGCATCTCGGGGGTGTCCATGTTGCCGCCGAACCGCTCGGGAACCAGCGAGGTGCGCACCTCATTCGCCGCCGGGGCGACGCCGACGGTTCCCAGCATCGGGTTGGCCGGCAGAGCCACGGTGAAGTCGCTGCCCTGGGCCGCGAAGCCCACGGTGTGGTTGGCGGAGTCGTACTCGTAGATGTAGGTGCGTTCGTCGAGCGGATGCTGCAGGCTCGGGCTCTGCGGCGTGCTACTCAACCCACCGAAGAAGGGAATCAGCGCCGAAGCACCCCAGCTGCGCGCCGGAGTGAGATCGACGATGTGCACCGCGAGGGTGTCGCCCGGTTCTGCTCCCTCTATATAGAAGGGACCGGTCTGCGGGTTGAGCTCGTGGGCCACCAGGGAGCTGCTGGCGTGGTCGTTGCGCGAGGTGATGCGGCCGCAGTAGGCGTCCTCGGTGAACAGGCTCAGAATGGTTCCGGGCTTCACCCGCATCACCGGCGCGACGCCGCCGAACGTGAAGCTGTATTGGCTTGGTGATGGGGTGAAGCTGACGATGCTCATGGAACTCCTCGATCGGGATGAATCGGGTGCGACAAACGCCGTGCTGCATGAATCTGGTGGTCAAAGCCTGACACATCTCGTGTGACAGGGACATTTCCGACCACCAGCTTGCGATACGTCATCGGAAGCGGGTCATCATCATCGATTCGTGCTGGTTGCGCAGCTCCTCCAGCTGCCGGCGGGCGTTCTGCGCCTCCGGGCTGAGGGTCGCTCGCGTGCGTCGCTCGGCGCGAGTGGGTCGGCGGCCCCACCGGATCAGCGCGACACCGAGGTGTAGTGCGGCCCGGTCGAGCAGACCAACCCGGCGAACCGGGTGAGGCTGAGGGGTGTGGACAGGTTGAGGGGGATGGGCGTGCAGTACTGGCGCGGTCGCCAGAGGGGTTTTCATGATGGTGGATTCCTTATGTGAACCGAAGAGTGGTGGCGAATCCGGGCACGCCGAAGAAGCGTGCGGGCTCGCCGAATAGAGGTGGCCGCAGGGGCGGCCAAGCGTGACGCGCGAGTACGCGGCACGACTGAGGTGGTAGACCTACGGCAGGCGAACGCAGAGACCTGCGGATGCTGCCTGGTCGAGCTTCGAAAGCGTCACCACCGACTGGACCGGTGAGTGACTACCGGCTGATCAGGCGGAGAAGACGCCGACGAAGCCGGCGGCGGTGGGAAGTACGGATGCATTTCTGTTCGTAATCACGCGAGGCTCCTTTCGTTGAATGGCGTTGCTTCAAACTAGTGGAGAGCGTGAGGAAAGCGCAACTGTTTTGAGATTGCGTGATACATGGCCATTAGTGATTCCTGTCTTCCAATCCTGGGCTCACGGAAGGCCTGTATGGCACGGCAGTAAATCCTTCAACTGTCATGACCCCATCCGCCGTCGGAGCAGAAGTTGAAGTGATCGGACACGCCGGGGGGGGACCTGCATGGTCAGTCCCGTGAGTGCAGGAAGAACTCAATGGACGAAAGCGTGGCTGCGCGGGTACTCACGCGACGGATGTCGCTGTCCCAGACCCGCATCACGGCCCACCCAAGAACAGCGAGTTGCGCATTCTGATCAGCATCACGTTGCATGTTACGTCGGAGTTTTTGCGCCCATTTGCTCGCGTCCCCGTGCGTTTCAACCACTCGGTCGAGCTCTCTCCCGTGCCAGAAATCACCGTCGATGAATAGCGCGAGCTTCTTGCGGGGCTTGGCGAGATCTGGCGTGCCGGGCGCCCTTTTGTAGTGCGATTGATAGGTGATGCCCGCGGATTTCATCGCTGCAAACACGATGAGCTCGGCGCGGGTATTCTCCGCTCGTATCCGGGACATGAGATAGCTGCGCTTCATCGGGTCGGTCGTAAGGTTTGGCACCTAACAAGTCTGGGCGTCGGTCCCTAGGCGCGCAATATCGTGCGCGAGGATGTCACGCGGCGGATGTCAGGGGCATCGACGATACTCTCGACTGTGGGCCGGCGCCGTAATGACCGTTGGCTGAACCAAGAAGAGGAATTTTGTACAACTACGTCGATCTATTTTCCGGGTGCGGTGGACTCTCGCTAGGCATCGAACGAGCCGGTGGTCACCTTCAGCTGGCCGTCGAAAAGTCCGACATGGCGGCCTACACTTTTTACGCGAACTTCGTGGATGAGACTATCGACGATTCGAGCTGGCGGGCTTATCTTGCACGGTCAGTAGAAGAGCAGGTCGAATCGACGGTTGCAGTAACCCCATTGCGCGATGTCCTCGACAGTCCAGCCGCCATGGCACGAATATTAGACGCAGGTGTTGACGTCGTAGTTGGTGGACCCCCGTGTCAGGGGTTTTCGCTCGCCGGGCGCCGTAACCCCCATGACGTCAGGAATACGCTTCCTTGGGAGTACCTCGAATTTGTAAATCGAACGTCTCCACGGATGGTCGTGATTGAGAACGTTGTCGGGATGAATCACAAGTTCGCGAACGACGAGGATGCTCCTTTCGTGCAGCTTCAGCAGGCTCTGCGTGACACAGGCCGCGGCTACATAGTTCAAGGTGTAGCGGTCAACGCACTTCACTACGGGGCACCGCAGAACCGCCCCCGTCTCATGATCATCGGCCTCAGATCCGATGTAGCGTCCAACCTCGGAGTTGCCTCGTCAAACGCGCTTTGGAGGTCGGGGTTTGTTGACGAGATTGACATGCACGACATACCGGCCCTTGCTCCCATTCCGACGGTCGCGAGGCATAGCTCGCCGACAATCGCGGACGCGATCGGCGATCTCCAGCATGTACTACCCGCGCCCCACAACGCGCGAGCAGCCGCGTTCCGAAAAGTGACCAAGTCGCGTCGAGTCTGGGGTCTACCGCGGAGCGCGAAATCGGTTGACCCCATCGCGAACCAGCAGCCAAGGAAACACTCCGACAATACTCAATCTAGATTTCGCGTTTATCAGTGGCTGAGCGCGAATGGACTACCACCTCGACTCCTGTCCCAGCTCTCCTCCGGTAATTCGCTGCTCGAAGCCCGGGCGCTCGAAGACATTTCCGCAGCCAACTTTCCGGCGACCTCGCCCGACGGTACGGTTTTGGCTCACAACGCCGACGAGATGCTTGTGCTCATGCAGCGGCTTCGCACGAAGAAGCACACCCAGAAGGCGCTTAAGTGGAATGAGCCGGCCCGGACGGTTGTGACTTTGCCCGATGACTACGTGCACCCAAGTGAGCCGCGTATTTTCACGGTGCGTGAGATGGCCCGGTTTCAGGGATTTCCGGACGACTTTGAGTTTCGAGGGAAGGAAACGACGGGTTCGTTGCGACGCAGATTCGAGGTTCCGCAATACTCGCAGGTAGGAAACGCAGTCTCGCCGTTTTTGGCATTCGCCGTGGGACAGATGATTGAACAAACCGTGGGGGACATAAGTGAGGTTGCTGAGTCAGCTTGAGATTGCTCGCCTATCGGTACTAACAGAGGCTGGTGTCGAGTTCGGTTTACTGGAGCCGACGGCGATCGCGTTGCGCAAGAGCATTATCGACGCGGTGTCAGACTTCCGACGTTTCTTGCTTCTGGCCGGAGTACATGACTTCGATTTGCAGCCCCAGGGGCCAACCTCGAAGAGAATTGTTCCTGCGATCCTCCTGACGGACGGCAACAATTTTGTCCGGGCGAACGCGTCGCTGTATCGACCGGTCACGAAGGCGGGTGATCCTCGAGTCTGGTTTTCGAGACTCAGCAATTGGGCAGATGCAGGTGACATTCTGGCTGTCGCAAACGACGGCGATCAGCTCGTAATTTTCAATCTGACCCGCGTGGACCTGCTGAGGTATTCCGAGACCTCGGGGGCATTGAGTGAGTTCTTGGCCCCTTTCAGGCGCCGGAAGTTCAGCGTTGTGGATGAGTTGCTCTCAGCGCTGTCGGCTATTTCGTCGAAGGGATTCATCGAAGGAATCGGAAGCGCGGATACGACTGTAGGCATGTTGCTGGAGGCCGAGCTCGGAATCGCCGCAAATTCAAGCAAGTCACCCGACTACAAAGGCATTGAAATCAAAGCCGCGCGCGGCGGCCGCGGAAACCGCCACAACCTCTTTGCCCGCGTACCGAATTGGGAAATCAGCGCGCTCAAAAGCTCTCGTGAGGTGCTCGATCAGTTCGGTTACGTCAGAGAAGGGCGACTTCAGCTCTATTGCACGGTGGCTTACGACCGGCCTAACCCGCAAACTCTTTTCTTAGATGTCGCGCTCGACGAACTCGTCGTCAGGGAACGCTCCACTCGTCTTCAAGCCAGCGAGGTCATATCTTGGGAAGTTGCAGCGCTCGAAGGAGCGTTGCTTGCGAAGCATGCGGAGACTTTCTGGGTGACGGCCGAATCGCGTCGAAGCGGTTCCAATGAACAGTTTCACTTCACGAAAGTGGAGCACACCGCTGATCCGATCGTCGAGCAGCTGGTTCCCCTGATCAAGAGCCGTGACATCACGCTTGATCATTTGGTCAGGGAGAAGAACGGGGCTGCTGCGGAACGGGGCCCCCTCTTCAAGTTGAAGCATGGGAGCCTGCCGCTACTCTTCCCGCCGTCCAAGGAATATTTCCTCTAGCTGCTAGGGAATCCGGTCTGGACTGGCTGGCCAGCCCGCTACAAGATGAGCCGCACGACGCAAATCGGTCAGGTGTGAGCATGGGAATATTTCGTTAAATTAGCCGTAAGCTGAGTCTTGATCACCTAACCCTAGGTGGTTGCGATGGTGACGGAGATATCGGCTGCATGGCCGGGGTTCTCGTTGATCGAGAATTCGGAGTGTGCGCACATCAGAGCATTGACGTTGGCGGAGGCCGCCCGGCTTAACAACTTGGAAGCTGTGGGTGGGTTAGTAGCAGTGTTTTCTCCCACTCTCACTGGTTTCGACAAGCAGATCCATGACGCGACGATCCCGGTGAGACAGATGCTGCTGCGCGCCGGAATCATCGATTACGACCGGGAGTCCCATGCGACGCCCGTACTTGTGCGCGTAGTGCTCGTTGTTGACGGTGGAGTCACCGTCGCAGCGGATGCAAAGTTTTATAGAACCGCACGTGGAGATCGTCGGATGAGATTCAGCTCTCTCCGGGCAATTGCCAATGCGGACGACGCGATCGCGATTGTGAGTTGGAAGTCTGTCCTTTGGCTATTTAACTTGTCCGCCGGAACTAACGGCGAACGTCCGGCGGGCCTAGATGTCGATGGACGATGGGCTAGAACGACCGCACCGATGAAGGCGGACGGGATCGAAGGAGGGGTGACGCCGGACGTGCCAATGCGCATGGATGGCGTTGATGGGGAATCGGTTGTGATTGCGCACGGTTTCAATCCGAGCTCGGCAGAGCGAAAGGCAATCGAGACGCAAGCAATGCATCTGGCACTCAACTACCTGATCACGCTGGGGTTTGAGGTGGAAGACGTCGGAGACACTTCGTCCTATGACATACACGCCGTCAATGGCGAAAAAACGCTCTGGGTCGAGGTGAAGGGGACCACAACCGCAGGCTCGAATGTGATTCTGACCAAGAACGAGGTTGCACTTCATCGAGACGTATATCCGCACAACATGCTGATAGTTGTGAGCAAGATACAACTCGTCCGCCGAGGTTATGATTCGACCGCATCGGGTGGGCACCTCTCCGTCGTGTCCCCGTGGGACATCATGAAGAATTCACTAACGCCCATCTCCTACTTGCACGAGGTCCCGACCGGAGAACTTGTTTGAACGAATGTCTTGGGCTCGCGAACCTCCGTCCTGACCCCGGAGAGCGGACCGAATTGCGCATCGGTGTGTGAAGGGACTGTTTGTTGACCTCGATTGCGATTTGACGAAACAGGTTCAGTATCTCGACCGCAAGAGTCTTGCCCCGAGACGGAAGCGGATGATGGCAGCTGCCGCCGGAGCCCCCGCGCTGCGCGCCTTCGATTACTTTGACCTCGACTGACCTGCCGGCTCCCAAGTTGCATTGCTCATTCAAACAAAATCGTCGGGTTGACCGCCGCTACGATCTACCAAAAGAAATACACTCCAGATTGGGAGACAGCATGACCGACGACAGCGCGCTTTCGGAACCATCGAGCGATGACCAGATAGCTCAACCAGACGAAGATGTGGTTGACGTCGATCAGCTCGAGGAGGTCCTCACCGCCGCTTATGACATAACTTCTTATGGAGCGGATTATCCCGTTGACGGCCTCATAAAGCGCATGGACGCAAATGACATCGTCATCCCATCGTTTGATCCCGCATACACCGAATCGGAGGACGTTGGAGCGTTCCAGCGGGGATTCGTATGGTCGCGTCCGCAGATGGATAAGTTCATCGAAAGCCTGCTGCTTGGTCTTCCGGTACCCGGCATCTTTCTTGTCCGAGATAAAAAGAATCGTCTGCTAGTCCTCGACGGACAACAGCGACTCCGTTCGCTCCAGTACTTTTACTCGGGTTACTGGGGCGACCAGAGGTACAAGTTGAGACAGGTGCAGAAGCCTTTTGCCGGCCAGTCGTACGCCGAGCTCGATCCCGAGGATCGGCGACGTCTGGACGACAGCATCATCCACGCGACGGTACTTCGGCAAGAGACGGCCGCCGGCTCTCAGAGTGCCGTGTATTCAATCTTTGAGAGGCTGAACACTGGAGGCAGCCCTCTTCAGCCTCAAGAGATACGGGTGGCACTTTTTCCCGGACCATTCCTGAGTGGGCTAAGCAAGCTCAATGACGACCTCGGGTGGCGAGCTCTCTATGGTGCGAAGTCTCCTCGCCTTAAGGATCAAGAACTGATTCTTCGAAGCCTTGCCTTGTTGGAAAATACTGTCCCTTACGCGAGGCCACTAAAGGGATACCTCAACGATTATCTAGAACTCAACCAGCATGTAAAACTAGACGCGACGACCGCGCTTGGGAACCTATTTAGCCAGGCCATGACGCTACTGTCGGCGAATGTCGGGCCACGTGCGTTTCGACCGGTGCGGCCCGTAAACGCTGCTGTCGTTGACTCCCTTTCAGTGGGCCTCATGCGGCGTCTTCTCGTTGGCCCGATAACAGATCCACCTTCGCTGGCGGCGGCATACGACGTGCTTATCGCAAAAACGACCTACCGAATTGCGACAACTAGTTCGACCGCCGCTGAGGACTCTGTTACGACCCGCATATCAGAGGCGGAAGCTGCATTCGCTTCCGTCCGATAATGCGCGGCCTGGCAGAGGTGGACCGTCGCCACAAAAGGTTGGCGGCGGCATTTCGCAGCCTTGATGGACTTGATCTCCCTTCGGAGGTGCTGGCCCATTACGCAAAATATTTGTGCGTGCTGGTTGCTGGGTTCGCCGAACAATCAGTCAAGGAACTCATCTCGGAGTACGCTCGGCTGCAATCTTCTGAAAGAGTTCATCGCTATGTTTCGGCCCAACTGAAGCAGATTTGGGGGCTCGATGCTACGAAGCTGCAGCGGATTGTGGAGGCGCTCGATGCGGCGTGGTGGGCTGAACTATCTACGGAGCGACCCGAGGAGCTGGCATCGTTGGCCAGCGTCGCAAGCGTACGCAACTTGATCGCCCACGGTCAGGACTCAGGTATCACCTTGGGAACGATTTCTTCCTATTTTACTGACGTCAATGCACTGGTGCGGCATCTAAGCCGTCTATTGGGGGACCCGCAGGGGGGCATATTGAAGCCGTGAGTACTCGCGGGTCTGGGGACGCGAAGCCCGCCGATACTGCAGACGATGTTCAAGCGTTTGTAATAGTCAGCTAGCGCCACAAGGGCGTGTGAGAAGAAACGCGAGGCAATAATGGCAAACGGTATGAACTACGTAGTACTCCAGATCGTGCTCAAGGAAAAGTTCATGGGCACCGGCTCCGGCAATCTCGTGGAGTTGGAGAACGCGATCAACGCGCAGGCCGCGCTCGGCTACCGTCTCCACACAATCACGACCGCGGCGTCGGGAAGCAAGGGCTTCGGCGGCGGCGATCGTATCCAAGCGACACTCGTGTTCGAACGACTCGTGTAGAGCCAAGAGCGATGACGGGCGCCGTGGCATCCGCCTTCGATGAATTTGAAGGTCTTAGGGTGTTTCGCCTGGTTGGATCGGGATGTCGGGGGCGGCCACACGGAACTGGCCGTCGGGCGTCCGCTCGATGTACAGCAGGTCGTGCGAGGCGACGTGGCCGGCGAGCATCGGGATGCCGGTGTCCGCGCATTCCGCGAGCACGCTCCGCCGGGTGTCTTCCGCGACTTGCCTGAGTGAGCAGAAGCTTGACGTGAGCCAGGGGAACGGAACCTGGAGCACGTGGTGAAGAGCGTCGCCGGTGATGAGGGCGAGTGGCGTCGACGATTCGGGATCACTGATGCGGGCAATCATGTGTCCTGGAGTGTCGCCGGGGGCGTGCACGAGCTCAACTCCGGGGCAAATCTCGTAGGGGAGCGGCACAATGTCGGCCACGCCCGCGTCGAAGACCGGGGTGATCGAGTCTGCGCGAAAGTCGCCGTTGCGCTCGAGCATGACGGTCGCGGCGTCGCTGGTGATGAACTCTCGGTCGAGCTCGTTAAACAGGTAGCGGGCGTTCGGGAACGTCGGTACCCACTCGCCCTCCTCATTCATGACGGTGTTCCAGCCCACGTGGTCACAGTGCAGGTGCGTGCTGACCACGAAGTCGACGTCTGCGGGATCGACGATCGCGGAGAGTTCGTCGAGCCAGGTGGTGGAGAGCTGGTTCCAGATGCTGCGGGCCCGCGGCTTGTCGTTGCCGACGCCGGTGTCGAACAGGATGACCGTCTGGCCCCGCCGCACCAAATAGCTACTCGACGACATCACCAGCTGATCGGATGACGGGTCGTAGTCGAGGGGTCCGAGCTCGGCAATCTGGGGGCGAAGGCGATCGGTGTCGAGGAACATTTCGGTGACGGGGAGCATCGGGATGCGGTACTCCTCGATGCGGTAGATCTCGGTGTCGCCCTGGCGCAGGATCGGTTGCATGCAATTCTCCTTCGTCTGGTCTGGCGTCTGGTCGGGGGTTAGTCGGGCATCACGAGCACGGGCTTGACCGCCTTGCCCGTCTTCATGTCGGCGATCGCTGTCGAGATGGCATCGAAGGGGTACGTGGTCACGAGCTTCTCGAGGGGGAAACGACCGGATCGATGCAGGGCGATGAGCTGGGGGATCGAGTGCGAGGGAACCGAGTCCCCTTCCAGTACCCCGACCACGCGTTTGCCGACGAGTCGTGACAGAGGTACGGAATCGTCGCCACGTCCGCTCGCGATCATCGCGAGCGTGCCGCCGAGGCGCAGGGCCTCGAGGGAACGTTCGATGACGCTCGGTGCACCCGTCGTGTCGATGACGGCATCGGCCCCGGCCGGCGCGAGCCTGCGCACGACGTCGCGGAGGTCCTCCGTTCGGCCGTCGACCACTCGGGTCGCCCCGACTCCGCGTGCCACCTCGAGCCGACTTTCAGTAATGTCGACCGCGATGATGTGCTCGGCGCCGCTGACGACCGCGGCCATCACCGCGGACAGCCCGACGGCACCAACTCCGTTCACGACGATGGTGTCACCCGGACGGATGTCGGTGTTGCGCCAGACCGCGCCGGCGCCCGTCTGAACGCTGCATCCGAGCGGCGCTGCGAGCTCGAAAGGGAAGTCGTCGGGTATGCGCGCAACCGCATCCGCCCGCACGAGCGCGTGGGTGGCGAAGGACGATTGACCGAAGAACGACCCGTACAGGGCCGATCCGTCCGGTGAACGGAGCGCTGGCGTTCCTGGCTGCGGTTGCGCACCGAAGTTCAGCGCGAGCGAACTTGCGCACAGCGCCGGGTGCCCCGAGTCGCAGGCCGCGCAGGCGCCGCAGGAGGCGAACGACAGCGCCACGCGATGACCCACCGCGACCGACGTCACGGCGGCGCCGACCGCCTCGACGATCCCCGCACCCTCGTGGCCGAGCACGATGGGCGTGGGTACTGCCCGATGGCCGCCGGCCACGGCGATGTCGGTGTGGCAAATCCCGACAGCGCGAATTCGCACGCGAACGTCGAACGGGCCGGGGTCGGGTACCTCGACCGGGGTGAGCACGAAATCGGCTCCGTGCTCGGTGATGACTGCCGCTGTAGCGAGGACCATGGGGCTCCTTCGTGACGGTGAGAAACGCCGAGCGCGCTCCGTAACGTGACTTCTAGCTTCGTCGAGCCCTGTTACCCCCATGTTTCGTTGCATGCAGTTTTGTTTCCAGAGTGTGAAATAAAGGGCCTTTCGACCCGAATTGCATGCAAACCGGGCTAACGTCCCTCTCAGATCCCTTCCCCGCACAACACCGCACCCACGTTATGGAAAGGACGCACATGCGTTCTCGGAAGCTCCGCGTCACGACGGGCGTCGCCATCTTCGGCGTCGCTACCCTCGTGCTTACCTCCTGCTCAGGAACCACCAACGCCTCGAGCACTGACGGCTCGTTCGAGGTGACAGCAGCCTCGTTGGAAGGCGCGCCGACCTTCGACCCGGTGATGTACATGAACGGAGCCGCGTACGACTACGCCGCGGCGGCCTACGAGACTCTCGTGATGTACGACGACGAGGGGAACCTGCTCCCCGGCATCGCCACAGCGTGGGAGTACACAACACCCACCGAAATGACCATGGACATTCGTACGGATGTCGTCTTCGAAGACGGATCGGGTCTTGACGCCGAGCTCGTCGCAGCCAACCTCGAGCGCTACCGAACGACGCCCGGCACCTACCAGGCGCGCCTCAACTCGATTGACACCATCACCGTGGTCGACGAAGACTCCTTGTCTCTGACGCTGAACACGGCAGACCAGTCGCTGCCGCAGGCGTTCTCACTCAGCGTCGGAATGATGGTGAGCCAGGCAGCGATCGACGATCCCGACCTGCTGCTGACCGACACGTACGGGTCGGGACCATGGGTTCTCGACAGCTACGCCGAAGACTCCGAGTACCACTACATCCGCAACCCCGAGTACTCGGGCCCCCTCGACGTGGCGGTAGACGAGCTGAACTTCACGGTCATCACTGACCTGACCGCACAGCTCAACGCGCTCCTCGCCGGTGACGTCGACCTCATCTCGGCTCAGTGGAGCCAGCGCGAGACGGCCGAAGCCCAGGGCTTCGCCGCCCTCAGCAGCGAGTCGAATGTCGGCGGAATCTGGCTGTTCGACCGGGCCGGCGCAGTTGTCCCCGCCCTCGCCGACGTGCGTGTTCGCCAGGCGATCAACTACGCGATCGACCGCGAAGCTGTCGGCACGGCGTTGTGGAGCGAGTACCAGCGGCCCAGCTCGGCCGTCTTCGGTATCTACACCACCGCGTACGAAGAGTCCCTCGACGACTACTACGAGTACGACCCCGAAAGGGCGATGGAACTGCTCGCCGAGGCCGGCTACCCGGATGGTTTCGACCTGCCGATCCTCGCTCGCAGCATGTTCGGCGAGATCCAGCGTCTTGAGGCGGCACTTCCGTACCTCGAGGCCATCGGCATCAACGCGACGGTAGAAGACCGCACCAACGACTACTTCGACGCGATGACCAACCAGGAGTACGGCGCAGCACAGGGCCAGCAGAACGGCGGAACGAACTCCTACGTCAACATGAGCAACATGCTCGCCCCCAACGCGCAGCTCAACCCGTTCGAAACGGTAGACCCGGCCCTAACTGCTCTGATCCAGGATGCAGCGGGCGAGTTGGAAGAAGACGCAGCCGCTACGAAGTGGCAGGCCGTCAACGAGTGGGTCGTCGAAAACGCCTGGTTCGCCCCCGTGGCGTTCTATCACACGCACACCGCGTGGAACGACGACAAGCTCGACGGCGTCTCGTTCGCCGCGGGCCAGACCTACCCGCTGCCGTTCGAATGGCGTCCGGCCGGCGAGTAGTTCTAACCCCGGGGGCGGGCGGCAACCTAGCTGCCCGCCTCCGTGCCGCGGGATCCCGCACCAACACCAGATACCGACCGCAGATACCGACCGCAGAAAGGAGCACCGGTGACCCTCTACATTCTCCGCCGCCTTGGCATCACTGTACTGATGGTTTTTATCGTCGTCACGCTGGCGTTTTTCCTTGTGGCGCTGATGCCGAACGACGTTACGTCCGCCATCCTCGGGCCCGACGCTACCCGTGAGGCTCGAGACGCGCTCCGCGAAGAGATGGGTCTGAACGACCCCGCTCTGTTCCGGTACTTCTCCTTTATCACCGGTCTCCTCCAAGGCGATCTCGGTACCTCCTACGTCAGTCGGCAGCCGGTAGTCACCCAGGTGCTCGACCGCATGCCCGTCACTCTCACGCTGTCCATCGGCGGCATCATCCTGACCACCGTTCTGGGTGTTGTCCTCGGGGTGGTCGCCGCAACCCGCGGCGGATGGGTCGACTCCGCTATTCGGGGCAGCGCCGGAGTCGTTCAGGCCATACCGAACTTCTGGCTCGCCGTCCTGCTGGTGCTCGTGTTCGCGGTGAACCTCAAACTTCTCCCCGCCTCCGGATGGACCCCCATTGCGGAAAACCCCCTGGACTTTCTGCGCAGCGCAACCCTGCCGTTGCTCGCGATCGGACTAGCCGCCACCGCCGCGGTCGTCCGCCAGGCACGCGTCGCGATGATGGACGTGCAGGCGAAGGACTACATGCAGACCCTCCGCGCAACCGGCCTCCCCGAATGGCGGGTCATCTGGATCCACGGGCTCCGCAACGCGTCCATTCCCGTGTTGACCGTAATCGGCCTTCAGTTCGTCGCGCTCTTTGGTGGCGCCGTGCTGATCGAGCAAGTTTTCGCGCTCCCGGGCGTCGGCAGCCTCGTGGTCGCGTCGGTCAATGTCGGCGATATGCCCATGATCCTCGGCGTTGTCGTCGCGTTGAGCGTCGTCATCCTCCTGATGAATTTGCTCATCGACATCCTGTACGGCGTCCTCAACCCGAAGGCCAGGCTCGCATGACCCGCGCTCGCCGCAGTGACAACGCCCTCACTCGACTCGTCCGCCGTCCGGGCGCCGTCGTCGCGCTCGTATTCCTTGCCCTGCTCACGTTCGCGGTCATTTTCGCGGACGTGGTCGCACCCATCGACCCGCTCACCCAAGATCTGGCGCGGGCTCGCGAACTGCCGAGCGCGGCGCACTGGCTGGGAACCGACGGATTCGGTCGAGACATCTACTCGCGCCTCATTCACGGCGGCGGATCAACCCTCGGCGGAGCCCTCCTCGCGGCCGTCGTTGCTATGACCATCGGCATCCCCCTCGGAATGCTCGGCGGATACTTTCGCGGCTGGGTCGACACCGTGGTGTCGCGATTCGCAGACGTGTTTCAGGCACTGCCCACCATCGTCATCCTGATGGCGGTGATCGGCGCCTTCGGTAACAACAACACGGTCGCGATGGTCGCCCTCGGTGTGGCGATGTGCGAGGGGTTCATCCGCCTCGCCCGCGCCATGACCCTGCAGGTGCGACGAGAACTCTACGTCGACGCGGCCAGCGTTGCGGGCATCACGTCGGGCAGCATCCTCGTGCGTCACGTCTTTCCGAACATCCGTGGCCCGTTGCTGGTGCAGCTGTCCATCACCGCCGGCGCGGCCCTTCTCATTCAGGCCGGCCTCGGCTTCCTCGGTCTCGGCACTCCGCCGCCCGCGCCCAGCTGGGGCGGCATGATCGACGAGGCAAGCGACCTCATCTACCTGCACCCGTGGCTGCTTGTGCCCACCGGCGCCATCATGATCCTGTCGATCCTCTCCTTCAACGTGCTGGGGGATGCGCTCGCCAGCGACCGTCCCGGCGGCGTACTCGCCGGGGTGCGCCTGCCCTGGATGAAGCCGCTGCCCGTCGCCGAACAGCCCGTCGCGATGAGCGAACTGGTGCCCGCAGATCCGAAAGCCGTCGTCAGTGTGCGCGACCTCACCGTGTCGTTCACGGACCGCAACAGCACCTTCGCAGTCGTGCAGAACGTCTCGTTCGACGTTATGCCCGGAGAAGCGCTCGGCATCGTCGGAGAGTCCGGCTGTGGCAAGTCAGTCACCGCCAAAGCGTTGCTTGGTCTTATTGCGCCCGGCGGCAAGATCACCGGCGGTCAGGTGACTATTAACGGTACGGATGTCGTTGGGCTCAGCAACCGTGAGCTGCGCAAGGTACGCGGAACCACAATCGCCCTGGTGTCCCAGGAACCGATGGTTGCTCTCGACCCCACCTTCACGATCGGCGCCCAGCTGCGTGAATCGATCGCACACCACACCGGCCGCAAGGGCCGCGAGCTGAACGATCGAGCCCTCGAGCTGCTGCGCCTCGTTGGAATGCCTGACCCCGCGCAGGCCGCCGCGAGCTACACCTTCCAGGTTTCCGGAGGAATGGCCCAGCGCGCCGCGATCGCGCTGGCCCTCACGGGGGAACCCGATGTACTCGTCGCCGACGAGCCGACCACCGCACTCGACGTGACCGTGCAGGCCGAAATTCTCGACCTCCTCCGCAGTCTGAGGAAGGATCTGGGACTCGCGGTCATCATCGTCACCCACGACCTCGGCGTCATCGCCGACCTCTGCGACCGGGCCGTGGTGATGTACGCGGGCCAGGTGATCGAACAGGGCGCGGTCGACACGCTCCTCACGACACCGACCCACCCGTACACCCGTGCCCTGCTCGCGTCGATGCCGTCCCACGCCATCCCCGGCCTGCCGCTCGACGCGATCCCCGGCGCAGTGCCGGCACCGCGCGACTGGCCCGAGGGATGCCGGTTCGCCCCGCGCTGTGCCTTTGCCACCGACGCCTGCCGGTCAGCACCCGTGCCGATCCTCGCGCAGCACGGCGGACTCTCGCGGTGCATCCGCGTTGACGAAGTGCTCGCGCAGAGCAGAAACCGCACCGAGGAGAGGAACATCGCATGACTATTGAGCCGCTGCTTCAGGTCGACCATCTCCAGATGCGTTTCAAAAACCCCAAGAACCGTCGCAACACGGTTCACGCGGTCGACGACGTGAGCTTCACGGTTGCCCCCGGCGAGATCGTGGGTGTGGTGGGGGAGTCCGGATCGGGTAAGTCCACGATCGGGCGCTGCATCCTCGGTCTCGAGACCCCGTCGGACGGTGACATCCACTTTGATGGAAGCGACCTCGGCGCCCACTCGAAGCTGCGCAACCGGCGCGACCTCGCAAGTCGTCTCCAGGTCGTTTTTCAAGACCCGTACAGCTCCCTCAACCCGTTCCGCACGATTGGGCAAACGCTCGCGGAACCGCTGCAGGCGCTGTCCCGCGTATCCGACGCCCAGGCAGATGCACGAGTGCGCGACATGCTCGAGGCCGTCGGTCTGCCGCGCGAGGCCGCCGACCGGTACCCGAGCCAGTTCTCGGGTGGCCAGCGGCAGCGCATCGGCATCGCCCGGGCGCTGATCATGGAACCGAAGCTCGTCATCTGCGACGAGGCCGTGAGCGCACTCGACCTGTCAACCCAGGCGCAGATTCTGAACCTTCTCTCGAAGCTCGCCGCCGACCGCGGTCTTGCCTACATCTTTATCGCGCACGACCTCGACGTTGTGCGGTACATCTCCGACCGCACCCTGGTGCTCTACCGGGGTCGGGTTATGGAACAGGGGGCGTCGGCCGATGTGTACAGCCGGCCGCTCCATCCCTATACGGCGGCACTGCATGCCGCCGCTCCGGTGACTGACCCGGTCGAGCAGCGAGCGCGCCGCACAGCGCGGGCAAAGATAGTGCGCCCCGCGCCCGAGATCGGCCCGACGACGGGTCACGCGGGCTGTCCCTTTGCCGCGAGGTGCGCCTTCGCCCAGGAGGTGTGCACCACAGACCGCCCGGCCGACACCCCCGTCGGGGAGCGAAGCGTCGCCTGCCACATGTACAACGCGACCAGCGGCCACACGAGGCAGGGCGCCGGTATGTCCGGTGTCGAGCTCGCCGTCACCTAGGCCCCCGACATCCACCACAAAGAACGCCCCAAAAACGCCCCAAGAAGCGCGCCACAGAACGCCAGAACGAACACCAGAAAGAGAGTGCCATGCCAGACGTGACCGGATACCGCGCCAAAATCGGCGTCATCGTCCCCTCGACAAACACGGTCGTCGAACACGACGTCAACGCGCTCGCACCCCACGGGATCACGTTTCACTGCGGTCGTATGTACGTTGAGAACCAAGCCATGGGCGACCACGACTCGTTTGTGAATCTGCAGACGCAGCTTCGCGCATCGATGTCGATCGCGCTGCGCGATGTGATGACCGCCAAGCCAGACCTGATGATGATGGGGATGTCGGCACCGACCTTCAGCGGGGGAGTGGAAGGCAACACGCTCTTCCAGAAAGAGGTCAGCGACCAGGTCGGCGGTATGCCGGTGACCACGGGCGCCTCCGCCTGCCGGGCCGCCCTCGAGGCGATCGGGGTCAAAAAGATCTCCGTCTTCTCTCCGTACCAGCCGGTCGCCGACGAATGGGTCGATCGCTACTTCACCGAAGCCGGATTCGACGTCGTCAGCGTCACCGGGCTCCGCTGCCCCACCGCCACCTCCATCGCCGAGGTCACGCCGAGAGACCTCGTCAAGGTGCTCGAGGAGATCGACACCCCGGAGACGGAAGCGATCGTTCAGGTGGGCACCAACCTGTCGTTCATTCGTATGGCCGACGAGGCCGAGAGCTGGCTCGGCAAGCCGGTCGTCGCGATCAACACCGCCACCGTCTGGCACACCCTGCGCCAGGCGGGCTTCGACGACACCGTCGGCGGCTTCGGCACCCTCTTCCGCAATTTCTAGTTCGACTCATTCACGCGCACAACACTCGCTCGCAATTCAAAGGAATCATCATGACTGAAGCAATTGACTATGACGTCATCGTGGTCGGCGGGGGACCCGTCGGCACAACCACCGCACTCAAGCTCGCCAAGCGGGGCATGAAGGTCGCCCTGTTCGAGAAGCGGGAGGCGGCGACGCTCGACCACCGCGCATCGACGTTCCACCCGCCGACACTCGAGATGCTCGACGAGCTCGGTCTGACCGACCCGCTCATCGAAAAGGGCATTCTGGCCCGGTCATACCAGTTCCGCGATGCGAAGCTCGGAAAGATCGTGGACCTCGACTTCTCCGTGCTCGACAACGACACCCGCTACCCCTACCGGCTGCAGGTCGAGCAGAGCCGCCTCACCGCGGCCGCCCTCGAAGCCCTCGCGCTCGAGCCGAACGTGACCGCGATGCTCGACGCCGAGGTGACAGACGTGCGTGAGACCGGTGCAGGATTCGAGGTGGATGTCGTCTCGGGCAAGAACGGCGCCGTGACGGCATCCGGCCGCTACCTCATCGCCGCGGACGGTTCAAAGTCGCTCGTGCGTGAGCATTACGACATCGAATTCGCAGGGCACACCTACCCCGAGCGCTACCTCGTCATCACCACCAGCCTGCCCCTGCACGACATCCTCGACGACCTCGCCGTAGTCAACTACGTCGCTGATCCCGAGAACTGGCACGTCCTGCTGCGCAACCCGAGCGGCTGGCGCGTGCTGTTGCCCTCGGACCCCGCGTTGAGCGTCGAGGAGCAAACCGACCCCGCCTACGTGCTGTCGCAGCTTCGGCGTGTGGTGCCGGTCGTCGACGGATATCCTGTAGTCCACGTCACCGTGTACGAGGTGCACCGCAAGGTAGCGGCCACGTTCAGAAAAGGAAATGTTTTCCTGATCGGTGACGCCGCCCACGTAAACAATCCGCTCGGAGGAATGGGTATGAACAGCGGCATCCACGACGGGCTTATGCTCGCCGACGTGCTCCCTCGCGTCGACCGGGGCGAGTCGCCCGATACCGACCTCGACCTCTGGGCCGAGAACCGCCGAGCCATCGCGAAGACCTACGTGGGCGAGGAGACCGAGGGCAACTGGAACGCGCTCCGCGACAACAGCGACGAGCGACGTGCGGCGAAGCGTGCCGAGTGGGAGGCGCTCGGACGCGACGAGGTGGCGCGCCACAAGTTCCTGATGACCGCCTCCATGCTGACGAGTGTGCGATGACAGACACCTCGGTGCGCTCCAACTTTCCCGAGACATTGACGGGCGGTGAGCTCGCCTATGCGGAGCTGCGCTCGCGCATCATGAGTGGGCAATATGCGCCCAATACGGTTCTGCGGGCGCAGGCCCTCGCCGAAGAGTTTGGGTTGAGCCGAACCCCCCTCCGCGAGGCGCTCCAACGCCTCGCGGAGACGGGGCTCGTCCACTACGAGCCGAACAAGGGAGCCACCGTCATCGGCTACACGGCCGAGCAGATGGCTGAAACCTACTTCGTGCGCGCAGCGCTGGAATCTCGTGCGGCCGGCCTTGCCGCTCCGCGCATCGTCGACGCGGACATCGCGTTGCTCACGGATCGCATCGAGCGCATGGAACCGCTGACTACCGCGACCGAGGAGGCAGACACCGTCGAACTCGGGCGGCTCAACAGCGAGTTTCACGCCCACATCGTTGACGTCTCCGGCAGCCTTCAGCTGAAGACTCTTCTGCGGAGCGTCAGCCAGGCGCCCATGATGGTTCGCAACTTCCGTACCTACGGCAGCACGTTCCGGAGCCGTTCGAACCATCACCACCGCGACATCGTGACCGCCCTGCAGACCGGCGATGCCCTATGGGCGGAGGTGGCGATGCGCTCGCATATCCTCGCCGCGCGCAACGCCGCGATGCAAGTGCCCGCGACCCCACCCTCAGGCGACTAGCCCCCATGTCGAAGAAATCCGGGCCCAGCGATGGGCCCGTCATCGAACGCGCCACGAGCACGCCGACCGGGGCACATCCCCGGCAAAACATGCCCGAATGGCGCACGCGTCGACCCGGTCGGATGTCGACGCTCGCGGGAATTGGCACCACGGTCGCGACGGTTCTGCCCGTGTTCCTCGTCGGCGGTCTGTCGGTCCAACTCGCCGAAGAAACCGGGCTGACCCAGTCCAGGCTCGGAATAGTCGTCGCCGCCTACTGGGCCGCCTCCGCGGTGTGTTCCCCGTTGGCCGGCCGCATCTCGTCCCGTTTCGGATCTCGGTGGGGGATGTCGGGTGCCGCCGCCCTCGGTGGCCTCTCGCTCCTCGCCATAGCGGGGCTCACGCCGACCTGGCAGTGGCTGCTCGTGTGGCTAGCGCTCGCGGGCGCGGCTAACGCGCTCGGGCACCCACCGTCGAACGAACTCATCGGCCTCTCCGTATCGGCGCGCAATCGAGCGTTCGCCTACGGGATAAAACAGGGCGCCATACCCCTGGCGACATTCTTCGCGGGTCTCGCCGTTCCATCGCTGGGTCTCACCGTGGGATGGCAATGGACGTTCGCGATCGCCGGCTCTCTGGCCGCGTTTGTTGTTGCCTTTGTGGCCTGGCAGGTGCCGCCGATCCCGTCTGTTGTGCGGAAAGCGCGGCGCGCCAAAACTACGGAAAAGCTCCCAAGGGATCTCCTCCTCTTTCTTGTCCTCGCCTCGACCGCAAGCGGTCTCGGTGCGGCTCAGTCCAATGTGATCGGCGCCTTCACCGTCTCGGCGGCGATCGACGCCGGATTCTCGATGGCCGTCGCCGGCATGCTCCTCAGCCTGGGCTCACTCGGAAACCTGATCTCCCGCCCACTCGTCGGGTGGATCGCCGACCGAGGCATCGGCGGAACGATGGCGACGGTGGCCCTCATGATGGCGAGCGGCGCCCTCGGGCTCACGGGCATGGCAATCGCTCTGCCCTGGACCTTCGCCGTCGGCTGTGTACTCGCCTTCGGCCTGGGCTGGGGGTGGAGCGGCTTGTTGCACTACGTCGTGTCCCAGGCCGCCGGCAGCAATGCGGCCCGGGCCACCGGGCTCGTCCAGTCCGGCGCCTACATCGGAAGCGCCGCGGGCCCATTCGCCATGGGCTTCGTATTCGATTCCTTCGGATCCACGACGGGCTGGATCGCCGCCGCAATCATCGCGGCAGTCGCTGCTTCTGTGGCTTTGGTTGCTGCGTATTTCCATCCCGATCGCCGCAGCGCGCGTCAGCTTCGCGCCTGATCACTCTTCGCGCCTGATCACTCGTCTCGCGTGACCACTCTTTTCGTGTGACCATCACGCTTCACCACCCAACCGCCACACCGCTGGAAAGGACTCCATCATGACTACAGACACCACGCAGGTGACCGCCGCAAGTGACTATGCAGCGTCCGGGTTCGGCCGACGCCTGGGATTCGGCAAAAAGCCCGCGCTCATCGTTATCGATTTCGTCGACGCCTACCTCGTCAAGGGATCACCCCTGTACGCAGGCGTCGAGGAACCGCTGGAATCTGCCACCCGTGTCCTGGAGGCATCACGGGCCGCCGGAATTCCGATCATCTACACCGTGGTCGAGCAGGCCAAGGGTCCCACCGGCGGCGGCGTTTTCGCGCGCAAGGTGACCGGGCTCGAAACGCTTGCCTCAGGTTCCCCGCTCGGGGCCATTGCCGCTCCGCTTACTCCGCGCGACGAAGATCCGATCATCTCGAAGAAGTACGCCAGTTCGTTCTTCGGCACGTCCCTCTCGACCGACCTCACGGTGCTGGGGTGTGACAGCGTGATCCTGGTGGGCCTGTCGACCTCGGGCTGCGTGCGCGCGACGGCCGTCGACGCGTGCCAGTACGGCTTCATTCCCCTTGTTGTCCGCGAGGCAGTCGGTGACCGCCGGCAGGAGCCGCACGACGCCGCGCTCTTCGACCTCGACGCGAAGTACGCGGACGTCGTTGGTGAGCACGAGGTGCTCAAGTACCTCGCGGCGTTCACCAGCTAGACACGCGGGACTGGTGCGAGACCGAGGCCGCAAGGCTGTGCTCCCGCTCCCGCACCCGCTCTCTTTCCTGCTAGACGCCAACGACGTGGGCCTGGGATGCGGAAGCGAGTGCATCCTCGGGCCGCGCCGCGGGGTCCCAGTACCGCGCAATGATGCGTGCGCCGTTGATGTGTGCGCTTTCTGGCGAGCACAGCCACACGGCGGGCGCGGCCATGATCTCCGGGTCGAGGAGGTTGCCATCCGCTCCCTGCTTCGTCGGAGATGCCGGGAGAAGGTCGGTGTCGGATGCGCCACCGGGCAGCAGCAGGTTCGCGGTGATTCCCGAGCCCTTGAGGTCAGCGGCCCACGAGCGAGTCATGGCTTCGAGCGCGGCCTTACTTCCGCCGTAGGGCGCATAGCCGGTGCGGATCATGGTTTGCGCGCTCGTCGACACATTGATGATTCGGCCCTCGCCCTGGCCGAGGAAATGCGGCATCGCGGCTTTCGTCATATAGAAGGGTCCGTTGACGTTCGTCGCAAGAATCTGGTCCCACTTCTCTTCGGCAATTTCCCAAAATGGGACGGGCACCGTGTTGAACGTTTCCGATACCACGCGCATGCCTCGCCCCGCGTTGTTGATAAGCGCGTGCAGCGCTCCGAATCTGTCCACGGTCTCCGCCACGACGCGAGTGGATTCCTCCGGATCGCTGACGTCGGCGATGAGGGGCAGGAGCAGGCCGTCGCCGCCGGGGAGCGTCGCGCTCTCTGCGACGGTTGCGTCGAGCTGCGCGGACGGGCCCGACGCCGTAATAGTTACGGCATAACCGGCACGGCGCAGAGCGAGCGCCATCACGCGGCCAAGCCCGCGCGCGCCGCCCGTCACGATGGCCGTCCGGAAGGGAATAGATTCGTCTGTCATGGAGTCAGCTTGCATGCAATTGTGTTTCGCAACCCGATAATTTACGAGCCGGTAACACAAATTGCATACGATCGTTGCGACTCTCGCTCATGCTTGGCGTATGGATCTCGACTCGTTTATCAATGGTCATCCGACGTCCGCGCCTGGAGATGCCCGCCTTGTCTGTGTCAGCCCGATCGACGGTGTCACCGTCGTGGGGAGCGTCGCGTCAGCTTCCGCTGAGCAAGTGCGCGCGGCGATCGCCGCCGCAAGCTCCGCTCTTCCCGCCTGGGCGGAGGTTCCGGTGCGTGCGCGAGTTGAGCAGGTCCAGACTGCTATCGCCGAGGTGCTCGCGGTTGGTGCGCAAAGCGGCCAGCTGATCGCCGCGGAGATGGGAAAGCCTGCGGGCGAGGCCGACGGCGAGTTCGCGTTCGCCGAACGATACGCCCGGTTCTGCGGCGACCAGGCGGAGGCGATCTGCGCCGAGCACTGGACCGAGGACGAGGAGGGTACGCTGCTTCGGGTGGCGGAGCCGATGGGTGTTATCGCAGCGATCACCCCGTGGAACGCCCCGGTGATACTCGCGGCGCTGAAGGTGATTCCCGCGTTGATGACGGGCAACACCATGGTACTCAAGCCGTCCCCGCTCGCGCCTCTCGCGGTCACCAGCTTCCTCTCTGATGTTGCTGCGCGGCTGCCCGCCGGCGTGCTCAACCTCGTCAACGGGGGACCCGAGGCGGGCGACGCTCTCGTGAGTGACCCGCGCGTCGACATGATCTCGTTCACGGGTGGTCCCGCGACGGCTCGTGCCATCGGCGCTGCTGCGGCTCGCAGCATCCGCCCCACGGTTATGGAGCTCGGCGGCAACGACGCGGCGATCATTCTGGAAGATGCCGAGTGGGGAGAGGAACTCGCCGAGCGCATCATTTTCGGCGCGTTCCTCACGAGTGGCCAGGTCTGCATGGCGATCAAGCGCGTTTATGTGCCGCGCAGCCACCACGACGCCTTCGTCAACGAATTGGTGCAAGCGGCACAGCGGGTGCTCCGGGTCGGAGATCCACGAGAAGAGGGTGTCACGATGGGTCCCGTCATCAGCGCTGATGCCCGCGAGCGGCTCGAGCGGCTCGTTGATTCCTCGGCACGCGCGGGCGGCACGGTCATCGAAATCGGCTCGATCGACGATGCCCTCCCGACCGGCGGACACTGGATGCGCCCGCGGCTGGTGACCGGGCTCGACGATGATCACGAACTTGTGAGGGACGAGCAATTCGGTCCCGTGCTCCCGATCCTCGCCTACGACACCGTCGACGAAGCTATCGAACGGGCAAACAGCGTCGAGCACGGCCTGGCGTCATCGGTGTGGTCGAAGGATGCCGATCGTGCCCGCGACGTGGCGCGCCGCCTGCGGGTCGGCTTTACCTTCATCAACTGCGCGAACCGGGCGGGAGTGTCGTTGCGTGCCCCCATGGGTGGCCGCGGCCTGAGCGGTCACGGACGCGAGTTCGGTGATCTCGGGCTCTCCGAGTACGTGCAGAACCATTCGATCAACTACCCGCGCGCCGCCCATCCTGGTTCGCGCATGGCTGCGAACCGGTATCCGGTGCTAGCTGTACCGCCCCGCCGTCGATAGGGTATCGAAGTCGCTACCAGGGCAGCACCCCCTCGCGGTCGGTCACCGTTCCGGTCGGAGTATCGGGGCCGAGGGTCGCGATGTGGACGGCCGCAGCTGCTCCGTCTTCGACGCTATGCCCTAGGTTGCCGGTGAACTCGGTTGCGGTCTGGCCGGGGTCAACGGCGTTGAACCGCACGTCGGGGGCGGTCTTGGCGTACTGCATGGTCAACATCGTTACCGCCGTTTTCGAGGACCCATAGGCAGCGAGCGGGTACTTCGACTCGACCCGCTCGGGGTCGTGAATCATGGTGAATGATCCCAGTCCGCTGGTGACGTTGATGACCGACGGCGTCGCCGCTTGTCGGAGGATGGGCAGGAAGGCGTTGGTGACGCGCACGACTCCGAACACGTTCGTCTCGTAAACGGTGCGGAGCTGGTCGACTGTCATGTCTTCAGGTGAGGTGACGTCGCCAAGGATCCCGGCATTGTTGATGAGGATGTCGAGGCGGCCGGCCCGGTCCCGAATGGTGTCGACTGCCGCTGCGACGGAGGTATCGCTGGTGACGTCAAGCTGCACGAACGATGCGCCGAGCGTCGCGGCGGCCTGGCGGCCGCGTTCGGGGTCGCGGGCGCCGATCCACACGGTCTGTCCTTCTGCGATGAGGCGGCGTGCGGTTTCATAGCCGATGCCTTTGTTGCCGCCGGTGATGAGGGTAACGGTCATGACTTGTTCCTTGTTCTGGTGTCAGTGCGTGGGGCGAAAGGGGCGGAGGAGTGTGATGCCGTCCTCGATGGATCCATCGATGAGGTCGAGCATCTGCGGGACGAGGTCCTGCATGCGTGGTGCACTCAAGTGGGCGTCGAGGTGCTCTCGGGTTTCCCAGCGCTCGTAAATTACGAAGGCGCCGGGCTGGCCGTCAACCTCGTGGGCCTCGTAGTCGATGTTTCCGGCGTCATTTCGGGACGGGGTGACGGCGGCGGTGATGAACGCCATGAGGTTGGCTTCTTTCCCGGGCTTCGCTTTGGTTTCCCAGATGACGGTGACGTATCCGTTCGGTGTTGCAGTCATGCGTGTTCCTCCTGTGTTGGTTGTGGGTATCAGCCTGCGCGTCGACAGACGGGCTAGCCAGAGAAGGATCGTGCTACCCACCGATGGGGGCGCCCCGACTCGGGCATCAGCATGGGAAAGGTGTTCCTAGGCTGAGATTTGCCGGGTGGCGGAGAATAGGGGCATGCCATCCGACGCCGATACACTCGCCGGCCTGTTGCGCGCCTGGCGGGGTCGCTTGCTTCCGGCGGACGTCGGGATGGAGTCCTACGGGCGGCGGCGGACAGCGGGGCTCCGCCGGGAAGAACTTGCTCAGCTCGCCGGTGTCAGCGTCGACTACGTGATGCGACTCGAACAAGGGCGCTCTCGCACACCGTCAGCCCAGATCGTGACAGCCCTCGCCAGAGCCCTCCAGCTTGACCGCACCGAGACCGAGATGTTCTACCGTGCCGCAGGTTTGGCGCCACCCGGGGCAGGGACCGTCTCACACCACATTCCGTCGGGAGTACAGAGGATGCTCGCCCGAATGTCCGACCTCCCGCTCGCGGTGTTCGCTGCGGACTGGACTCTGCTGCACTCCACCCCGCTCTGGCGGGCCCTTTTCGGTGCCCCGTCTGTGCTGAGCGACCCGTCCCAGAACCTCATCGTGCAGACGTTCGTGGAGAACAGCATCGCCGACATCGCCACCGCCCACGGCGGCCCCGACATCTTCGAACGGGCCCTCGTTGCCGACCTCCGCCGCAGCGCAGCAATCCTCACCGGCGACACGCACTTCCAGACGTTCATCGCCCAGGTCAGGGAGCAAAGCCCTCGCTTCGCAGCACTCTGGAATGAAGGCCGCGCGGCCGCACACCAATCAATGGTGAAAACCGTGCATAGCCCCCTCGTTGGAGACGTCACCCTGGACTGTGACGTAGTTACCGTCCCCGACTCCGACATCAAACTCGTCGTCTATTCCGCAACGGAGAGCAGTCCCGACGCGGCGAAACTCGACTTTCTCCGTGTCCGCGCTGTCCACTCCCAGATCCCAGCCGACCGGTAACCCCAGCCGTCTTTCGGAATACAGCCGATTGTTCGGGAATCTTTACAAGCAGGGTTGGTCTCTTGACTGGCCAAACGCGCCCCTTGTCGGCAACAGAACACCGCCAAAGAGCGGCAAAGGTCTCACGGTCGTGACGATCGCGCGGGGGAGTGACCGGTAGAGCATGGCCCAACGCATCCCGGCCTACCGGGAGGCTCAGGGCCGGTTCAACAGCATCGAGGATCTCCGCAAGATCACCGGAATCGGCGACAAGACCTTCGCCGCGCTCCAGGACCTGATCACGGTTTGAACGCCCTGTCGGCCTGTGTCGGGCGGCCCGAGTCGCCGTTCCCAGGCTGCGATGAGAGAATAAGGGAAACAAGACGCAGCCACGACCCACAAGGATTGGCGCACCGACATGTCTCGCACCCGCACGATCCTCTCGGCCCTCGGACTCGCGGCCGTTGGGGCCGTGGCCGTCGCGGGGGACGCCCTGTTCGGGCCCTGGGGCGGCTGGTCGATCCTGCTGGTCGGCGGCTACATCGTCGGCGGTCGCACGGCGCGCACCAGCCGATTCGAAATCATCTCGTCGCGGCGCACCGTGCGCGCGATCGAGGGCGATCCGCGCACCGACAAGTATCGCGTCGCCGTGTACAAAGAGCTGGCGAAGGACCGACGTCAGGTTGCCTCCCTTCGGCGGCACCTCGGTCGCCGCGTTTCGACCGAGATGGCCGAGGTCATCGCCAAGGTCGATGACATCCTCTCCAAATGGGCACAGCTGATGACGACGATCGACGACAGGTTCACCGTCGAGGCGATGATCACCGACTACATTCCCGGTCTTATGGAGGCCTATCGAAACCTCCCGGGCCACAAATTCCGTAAAACCTGGTTGCCAGAGCAGGTACGGGCCTGGGACGCACTCGGCGAACAGGTGCGCATCCTCGACGCGGAGGCCCTGCGCATCCAGAAGACCCTGTATTCGACCGACCTGCGGTCGGTCGAAGCCCACGGCACCTTCCTGCGGGACAAGTACACTCGCCGGCCAGGGCTGGAGATCAACCGGGACTGAAACGCGTCGACGGCCCGTGCCGGCGCTGGCGTCAGCGGCGCAGCGACCGGTATTCCGCGGGGTCGCCAGGCGCTCTAGAGGCTCGGCCGGGAGAAGAGGTTGACGAGGTTGCCGTCGGGATCGCGGAATAGCGTGGACCTGTTGCCCCAGGGCATTGTGGTGGGTTCGAGCACGATGTCGTCGAGCTCGTTCTCCAGTCGGGCGAACTCGGCATCGACATCTGTTACGAGAAATTCGATGACGATCGTGTTGTTGCTGGCCGGCTTCGGTGCCTGGTCGCCGAGCATCGCGACGGTTGCCGTGCTCGCGACCGCGAGGGTTCCCGAGGTCGTTCGGATCTCGGCAAAGACAGGGGCGGGTCGTGTCGCGACTGTTCCGGTGACGGTCTCGTAGAAGCGGGCGAGCCGGTCGACGTCGTGGGTGATGATGCGGATTGATGCGAGGTCCATGATGCTCCATTTCAGCCGGGCCGTCCGGCCCGACTCCTCATCCTGTATGGGCTTCGCGACAACGTCCTGTCGGTGTTTACGTCGGTTCTTCGGCCGGGGCGACGATGCGCAGTTCCCCGTGGACGATGCCGAGGTCTTCCGCGCGGAGCGGGCGTCGTGCGGCCCGCTCGCTGAGGGGGTTCGCCTCGGTGATGCGGTCGCCCCGGAAAGCGCGGAGGCCGTCGCGAAGGCGACACCAGGCGATCAGGTACCAGTCGCTGCCCTTACCGACAAAGCCCATGGGTTCCACGTCCCGCAAGGTCGCGGACCCGTGCCGGTCGACGTAGGCGATCTGCAGAACATGTCCGGTTCGCAGCGCGTCGCCCAGCTCGGGCGGTGCGCCGTTCGGCTTGTGCTCCCCGAGGAGGTGGATGCGGGCAGCCAGGTCCGCTGTCTCTCAGGCTGCGCTCATCCGTGACGGCGACGACCTTGCGGAGCGCCGAGGCCGCCGCATCGTGGAACGGGCTGGTGCCCAGGGTGCCAAGAGCGATCATCACGGCGAGTGCCTCGTCGACGGTGAAGTTGAGGGGTGCCAGGGTGTGCGTCGGATCGAGGCAGTAGCCTCCCGTGCGCCCGGGTTCCGCCCAGATAGGGACCCCGCTGAGCTGCAACGACGACAGGTCCCGCTCGATCGTCCGCGAGCTGACCTCGAACTTCCCGGCGAGCCAGCGGGCGCTTCGCGGACGGGGCGCTACAGCCCGCAGTTCTTCCACTAGTGCGTAGAGCCGGTCGGTGCGATTCACACGTTGACTTTAGTTCTTCGCTCGAGTCGACCAAGACGCGCGGTATGCGCGATGTCCGAATACAATCGCGACCGGGAGCGGACTCGCGTGCGAGCATTGCTGAACCCTGAAAGGTAGAGCGATCGAATCGAACCGCGATAGTCGGGTGTAGCAGTGGCCCGATGCGCAGGCTTGATACGGAAAGGGAACCGTGATCGCAGTTCTGAACCAGGTTGTGAATTTCGTCGAGGAGCACCTCACTGACGAGATCAACCTGGCCGACCTCACCGGCGATCTCGGTACCACCGAGTATCACGTTCGCCGGATGTTCTCGTCACTTGCGGGCATCCCCCTGTCTGAATACATCCGGCGGCGGCGCATGACCGTCGCAGCAGCAGATGTGCTCGGTGATGGCTCCCTTTTGGAAACTGCGGTGCGTTTTGGCTATGGCTCGACCGAAGCATTCAATCGTGCGTTCGTGGCTGTGCACGGCGTCGGTGCTGCTGTTGTGCGCCGAGACGGAGGCCCCCTGCGTTCGCAACCGCAGATCACGTTCCGCCTGACGATAGAAGGGAATTTCACGATGGACACTCGCATTGCAGATCGACCCGCCTTTCGGCTCTTAGGACACGCGGCTCGCGTACCGCTTATCCACCAGGGAGCCAACCCGCACATCCAGACGCACATCGCCTCGCTTCCCGATTCGGAGCATGTCCGCCTCAAATCGCTGAGTAACACCGAGCCCGCTGGACTTCTCCAGGTGAGCGCCGACGTGGACCCCGACTACACCGAAGGTAGTCAGCTGACCTACCTTCATGGTGTCGCCGTAGACGCGGCAACAGCGGTGCCGGCGGATCTCGACGCGATAGACGTGCCCGCCGGCGCCTGGGCTGTGTTCCGTGCAGCCGGGTCCTATCCAGCTACTCTGCAGTCGACCTGGGCCACGACGGCGACTGACTGGTTTCCTTCTAATCCTTGGAGGTTGAGGCCGGGCCCGTCGATCGTGTGCATTCTGGAACGCACCCCCGACTTCAGCACGGCTACCTCAGAGTTGTGGCTTCCTGTGGAGCGCGCCTGAGCTTCAGGCGTAGAGCCCGTCGAGCCAGTCCTGCCATACCGAAGACAGGGCGACCGCGTCATCTGCGGGGTCGAAGACGTGGATAGTCATGCCGACCACGGCGCCGACCGCGTTGCGGTCCAAGCTGGCTATGCCGCCAGGTCGGCGGCTTCGGTGACGAGTTTGCGGAACGTCCGACTGTGGTAGATCAGAGGTTCCACACCAGCCGCGTGTTTGACGCTCTGCACGGCGAGCACAATCACACTATGGTCGCCCGCGGGAATTTCGACGCTGATGTGGCAGTCGAGCCACATCACCGAGTCATGCAAGAAGATTGCGCCGTCCGCCGTGGTCTCGGTGGCCAGTCCGGCAAAACGATCCCGGTCGCGGGAGGCCAGCTGCATACACGCCGCTTCGTGCTCGGACCCAAGAACAGACACACCGATGCGGACCGCCCGGCGCAGCACCGGCCAGGTGGTGGAACTGTTGCGCACAGAAAACAGCACCAGTGGTGGATCGAAGGAGATTCCCACGGTGAATGACGTCGCGACTAACCCGGTGGGCACTCCGTCGACAAGCGCCGTCAACGCGGCGACACCCGACGGAAAGCCGGCGAACGCTGTTTCGATGGCCTTTTGGTCGGTCATGGTGAGGTTTTGCATGGTCAACAGCAAACAGCAACGCTGTTACCTGCCGATGGCAAATGGATTAAGGCTCTATTGCGCCGTCCGTGCCTTTCAAGTCGATTCCGCTGAAACGCCATAAATGCAGGTCGGAGGACATTTCTTTGACACCGTCCTGATCTGCCGATCGGCGTTGCGCCACAAACTTGCCCGGAATTCCTGATAAAACCGCCGGAGATCGTCACATGACCGAAACGAGATCGTGTTTGTGACTGGCTACCGTAAAGCCATGATCTCCCAGACACCTGTTGCGCAGCGCACCGCATGAGCCTCGACCCGCGGCCTGAAATTTCCCCAAGCACCCTCGCCGCGGCCCGTCTCGGTGAGCGCCTGCGGCGCGGCCACACCATGCAGAAATCACCGCGCCGCGTGTATGCGCTGCTTCGTGCCGCGATCCGTTCCGGCGAGTTGCCGGCCCGCTCCAAGCTCGACGAGGGCGTGCTCGCGCGCGAGCTTCTCTCAAGCCGCAACGCTGTTCGGCTGGCCCTGCAGAACCTCGCACTGGACGGCCTCGTTATGCGCCAGCCCGGAGTGGGAACCGTTGTTGTTTCTGGTATCAACGAGTTTCCGATCTTCGAATGCATCGAGGCGGTCATCGGCGCGACCGCCGCTCTCACTCTGCTTGAGACTCGCGATGTGTCGACCAACGCATTTCTGCGTAGCCGGTTTGGCGAGAGTGGCACCACGCTGCGGATGTCGGAGTTTCTGATTCGAACCGACGGAATCGTTGTGGGCATCTTCTCCCGATACGGTTTAAAACCCGCTCCGCTTCTTGAGGCGGCTGAGCCCGTGCTTTCGCCGTCCCACATCAGTTGGTACCGGCGAATCCATAACGAACCGCCCGGCGATATCAGCGTCACGGTCGAAGCGACGAGCGCTGACGAGCGCACCGCGGAACTTCTGGGTGTGCCCACGGGTTACGCGTTGCTCGTGCGGGAGACCCTGTACTGCGACCTCAATATGAACCCGGCCGAGCTGCACATTGCCCACTTCGACAGCCGGAAGGCCGCGGTGACCGCGAACGTTGCCACTCTGAAGCACGCCTGGAAGACGGCGTAACACCCCGAAGAGAGCGGTCGGAAACGGCTGATTAGATGCGCAATCCCCGGAATCTGCGGCTGCGGGCTGGGGCACACACGGCGTAACTCCACGGACTCCGCTGCGTAATCACAACGCGCACATTGGGTTCGTACGGTTGTCCCACACACCGAGCTGGACCACCACAGCACCCGACCTAATTACGGCGAGAGGCCCACCATGCGCAGCGAACTCCGAAGGCTCCATTCCTCGAAGGCCCGATGGGCCGGTACCGCACTGCTGGCGACCGGAGCCCTGCTGCTGAGCGGTTGCGCTGCCGAGGCCACCCCCGCCGCCGTGACGGCGGCCGAATGCGAAACCACAACAGACACACATCTCCTGCTCTCGACGTTTGACCTCGACGTCTCGTACATTCCCTACGGCATCTTGGCCGACGAACTCGGGTACTTCGACGAAGAGTGCCTCAACATGACGCTCGACGTGACATCCACCGGCGCAACGCAGGCGCTGCTCGGCGACCAGACCGACTTCGCGATGTCGGGGCCGGAACAGCTCGTTTCGGCAAACGGCGGTGCTTCTATCGGCGCGAAGATGGTCTACAACTACATACCGAACCTCAACATCTACCTCGGCGTCCTGGCCGACTCGGACATCGAGTCGACCGCCGACCTTGCAGGCAAAACCATCGGGCTCGAGGGCACCAGCTCGATGTATGACGCGTTCCTCACCGAGTCTCTCAAGCCGCATGGTCTTGGCCTTTCCGACATCACCACGATCGTCACCGGCTATGGTTCGACCCCCGCCGAGGCGCTCAAGTCCGGCGAGGTCGATGCGGTGCTGTACTGGCCGGGTCTGTTCACCTCGTGGGAGGCCGCCGGATACGACATCCGAATCCTCGACGGCACGGAATGGAGTGCCGGCTTCGACGGCATCGGCCTTGCGGCGCGGGACGACACCATCACGGACGATCCCGAACTGGTCGAGTCAGTGTCCCGGGCGATCGCCCGCTCGACGGTGTACCTGCAGCGGTACCCCGAGAGTGCCGTGCGGATCTTCTGGAAGGCGTACCCGGAACGCGCACCGCTGCCCGGAGCAGACGAGGATGCCGCCATGGAACGAGACCTGGCCGTGCTCGACTCAACACTCGAGAGCATGGGTGCGATGGAGCAGGACGAGGACTACACCTGGGGAATCCAGACCGAAGAGCGCTGGACTAGCCAGATCGCCTACATGCAGAAGGCCGCCACCGTTGATGCGGCAGCGGTGATCGACGCGAACGACTTCTTTACGGCCGAGTTCACTGAGGCCGCCAATGACTTCGACCTTGACGAGATAACGGAGCAGTAACTTATGAGTCTTCTCACTGACCGCAACCCCACCGATGCGGCGCGCCACGACGGCTCCATCACCATCGACGACGTGTCGATGGACTTCAGAACTCGCGACGGCGGAACGATCCACGCGCTCACCGAATCGTCTCTGCAGATCCCGTCGGGTCAGTTCATCTCGGTGCTGGGTCCCAGCGGTTGTGGGAAGTCAACACTGTTGCGCATCATTGCCGGGCTCGCAGCCCCGACGTCTGGATCCGTGCTCATAGGCACCGAGACGGTCAACGGTCCGAGTCGCCAGGTGGGCATCGCTTTCCAGACGCCCGCACTACTGCAGTGGTACACGGTCGCGGAGAACATTGGGCTTCCAGCGAAGATGGGCAAAAACAGCCATAAAGGCGCGGTGGATGCCAGGGTCGACGGGCTTCTTGACATGGTCAAGCTTTCCGGGCTCGGGCAGAAGTACCCGCGCGAGCTCTCCGGCGGCATGAGGCAGCGGGTCGCTATCGCCCGCTGCCTGGTGAACGACCCGGCGGTTATTTTGATGGACGAACCGTTCGGTGCCCTCGACGCCATCACTCGTGAGTACATGCACGACGAGCTGCTCTCGATCTGGCAGGCGTCGGGTGCGACCGTGTTTTTTATCACCCACGACATTAGCGAGGCCGTTTACCTCTCGGACCGCGTCATCGTGATGTCGCCCCGTCCGGGGCGCATCGTTGCCGACATGACCATCGGGCTCCCGCGTCCCCGCGGCGAGGCAACCCGCCAGTCGCCCGAGTTCGCGCGGCTTGCCGCGGACCTCCGCCAACACATCAGCCACTGATCTGATCAGTCGAGGAGAGATCATGACCGTGCTCAAGAATTCCCCATCCATGTCCGTTCCCGTCCGCACCTCTTTCGCCGAGCGCGGTGCCCGCACGGGCCGCACCGTCGTGTTTGCACTCCGGCGGGTGGCGGTGATTCTCGCTTATGTGGTGGTCGCGCTCCTCGCGTGGCAGGCCCTCGTCGTGGTGTTTGCCATCGACCCCATCGTGCTTCCTGGGCCGGCTGCGGTGCTTACCGCCCTGTGGAGCCAGGTCCAGGCGCCGGTGATCTGGGCGGCGACCTGGGTCACGTTCCAGGAAGCGATGCTGGGGTTCGCCGTTGGTGCGACAGCCGGCATCCTGCTGGCGATCATGCTCGCAGAATCGGACCTGCTGTACCGACTGCTGAACCCCTACATCGTGGCGTTTCAGGCGGTGCCCAAGGTGGCGCTCGTTCCGCTGTTTATGATCTGGTTCGGCTTCGGCATCTGGTCAAAGGTTGTACTGATCGCCGTCTTTGTCTTTTTTCCTGTGATGGTGAACATGTATTCCGGCCTGCGCAGCACCACGGATGAGGAAGAAGAACTGATGCGGGTCTCGCACGCGACGCGCTGGCAGCGCCTTCGGCACCTGCGCCTCTACAAGTCCCTTCCGTTTCTGTTCGCCGCCTTTGAAGCGAGTTTTGTGCTGTGCCTCACGGGCGCGGTCTTCGCGGAACTACTTGGATCGGGCACCAGCGTAGGCCTCGGCACGATGCTGCAGATGTATACGTCGCGGCTCGATGTCGCCGGACTGTTCGGCATCATCACCCTGCTCTCGCTGTTCGGTGTGCTGCTCGACGCTCTGGTGAAAATAGCCGCCCGCTACTTCCTCCGCTGGGACCGCCCCGCCCGCAGCTGATGGGGCTACCGCGTCATCCACCTATTCACTATTTGTCATCTCTTCTACGAACGGATCTTCAGCATGCCCGAATCCCAGTTCAACCTCGTTTGCGACCTGTCTCTCATTCACACCAACGCCAAGTGGCGATACCCCGGCTCGTGGTCGGGTTACGCCCCCTACGGCGACCCCGCGATCTACTTCGACATCGCCCGCATCCTCGAGCGCGGCAAGTTTGATGGCGCGTTCTTCGCTGACGTCGCGGGCACTCCCATGGTCAACGGCTCAATGGATGAGACCGTCGAACTGGGCGTCGCCTGGCCTCGCCACGACCCGATCCCGCTGGTCGCCGCCATGTCGACAGTCACCGAGCGCCTCGGTTTCATCACGACCATGTCGATGACCTACAACCACCCGTTCCACACCGCTCGCATGATGGCCAGTCTCGACCACGTCACCCGCGGCAGAGTCGCCTTCAACGCAGTGGTCAGCGGCTTCCCTCAGGAGGCACAGAATTACGGCTACGACACAACCCCCGACCACGAATGGCGCTATCGGCGTGCCACCGAGTTCCAGGAAGTGCTCACCAAGCTCTTCAACTCGGTCGAACCGGACGCGATGCTGTGGGACCGCGAGACTGGCCGTGTCGCCGACCCGTCGAAGGTGCACCGCATCGACCACGAGGGCGAACACTTCAAGGTTATGGGCCCGCTTCCCACGGCGCCCTCACCGCAGGGCCGGCCGATGCAGGTGATGGCCGGTCAGTCGCCCAGTGGAATCAAGCTGGCCGCCACCTACGCAGATCTTCAGTTCGCGGGCGGCTCGAGCATGAAGTCGAAGGCTGCTCACCGCGCGAAGCTCGTCGAGGCGTGCGCCGCGATCGGCCGCGATCCGAAGGAAGTTGGCATTCTCTGGGCGGGACAGTTCGACGTCGTCTCCGGCGCTGCTGAGGCAAACGAGAACGCCCGCCGATACCGCGAGTCATTTCCGGACCGTATGCCCCATGTGTTCCTCAGCCAGTGGTGGGGTCTGGACGGTTACCCACTCGAACCCGACGCCTACGTTCACGACACCATCACAGCAGTTCGCGCGGCGGGTGTCGCACCAAACTGGGGCTACCTCGACATGGCGATGGAGAACACCACGCCGACCACCACCATCAAGGAATATGCGCTGCAGTGGCTCGTTGAGGGCTCCGAGTATGTAGGCACCCCCGAGCAGCTCGCGGACTACATGGAAGAGGCTTTCCACGCTGGCGGTGGCGTCGGCGGATTTATGCTCGCCCCGCGCTCCGGGGCACCGGCCGGCATCGCCCGTTTTGTTGACGAAGTGATTCCCGTGCTGCAGCACCGCGGCCTGTTCCGCAAGGACTACGCCCACACCACGATGCGCGACAACTTCTACAAGAAATGACCACGGCTAACCGCCTGCTGGGCCCCGATCCCGGGAACGCCCTGGCAGGTCGCTCCAGCGCGCGCAATCTCGCCTTCGGCGCGCTCGTTTTGTCGCTATTTTTCGCGATGGCGTCGAACACAATGGTCCTCACGGGGATGCCCCAGCTCATCGGCGACCTGGGCGGCAGCCAGACGGAATACACCTGGATCGTCACCACGTCGTTGCTGCTGCTCACCGTCACCACCCCTGTGTGGGGACGGCTGGCCGATCGGATCTCGCGTAAACGGCTCGTGCAGATAGCGATCGTTATCTACTGCATCGGCACTATCAGCGCGGGGCTGTCGCAGGCTCCATGGATGATCATTGCCTGCCGGGCGATCATCGGGATCGGCGCCGGAGGAATCGTGACCGTGGTGCAGCTGATGGTGACTGACATCACCACCCCGGAGGAGCGGCCCCGCTACTTTGGTTACCTCGGCGCAGTAATGGCCGCCGCTGCGGTGGCGGCACCCGCACTCGGTGGGATGATCGTCGACGTGGGTGGGTGGCGGTGGATCTTTTTCTCCACCACACCCCTGGCGGCAATCGCGTTTATTTTGATCTCGCTGCTTGTACGTCTGCCCCCGCCCGCCCCACCAGAGCCCGCGCCGTTTGATCTCGTCGGGGCACTGCTGACCCTCGGCACCGTTCTTCTGGCGATGTTCTGGATCACGGTGATCGGACCAGGAACGGGATGGTTCGCAATCCCATCTGTGCTGGTGATGCTGCTCATCATCGCGCTACTCATTATCGGATTGCGGGTAGAGCGCCGGGCCGTGCGCCCCCTGGTGCCGCCGACGCTCCTCGCGCCCGGGCCGCTGCTGTGGGTGTTGATTGCCTCGGTCACCGTCGGGGTCGCGACTTTCGCCGCATCCGTCTATCTAGCGATGTACTTTCAGGACGGCCTCAACCTCAGTGCCGGCGCCTCGGGGTTTCTCCTTGTGCCCATGTCGGTCGCCACCCTGGTGGGGTCACTTCTTGCCGGGCGCACGATCTCGCGCACGGGTCGCGACAAACCCGTTCTTCTCGCTGGTGCGGTTACGGTTGCGGTGGGGTTGGCACCGCTCGCACTGCTCAACGACCTGTCTGACCCTCTGGTCGCCTCCGCGGCCGGGTTACTGGTCGGCGCGGGAGTCGGAATGCTGTCGCAGCAGCTCGTCGCCACGGGACAAAGGTTCCTCCGGCCCGCCGACCTGGGGGTGGGATCCTCGCTCATCCTCTTTGTGCGCAGTCTCGCGACTGTGCTGGCACTCTCCGTTTTCGGGATCGTGGTATCAACCGCACTGGGCAATCAGGCCGGCCCGGACGGGGTTCGCGAAGGCACGCGCGCCGTTTTCCAGATCTGTGCAGCGCTCGCCGTTGTCGGGGTTGGAGCGGTACTGGTAATCCCTCGCGCGTCCGACAGAGTTGCACCGGCATCGGCCGTACCAGGGGGGCCGCTCGATTCCGGCAGCGTCAAGGACACCGCTGCACCATGACGAGCCTCAGATTCTCAGCCTCGCGGGAAAGCACCCGTGACGGTCGGTGACATGGCCGTCATCGAGCTCAGCGCTACCCTCATTCGAGTACAAGCAGGACGTGCCCACGAGTGCCTTCAATGAATGTGAAAGACGGTGTTCCAGCACACGCGGTCACCGTGCAGGTGCGTGCGACCTTGACCCGTCCTCATCGATGAGATTGACTCAGGCGATGATGGCATTCGCGCGACCACCCGCGGAGACGAATGCGGCTGCTCAGCCCGAGAGTACGGCTGCTCGGCCCGAGTCCGTGCTGAGTGTAGGTATCGCGGTGGCCCTCACCGCAGTCATTCTCTATGGCGCGTTGACCCTCGGGCTGGGCGGCTTCACGGCCTTTATGTTTGGCGGACCCATCGGACTGCTGATGGTCGGACTCGTGTTCGTCGGCACCGTTGTACTGATATCCACGGTGGCGGGATTCGGCGCGGGTCGCCGAAGAATCGGTGCGGCCGTTTGCGTGACGGCCCTCGCTTTCGTCGCCTTGGTGACGGCGGTGTTCGGGTTCGGAACAGTGCCGATGATCTGGGTGCAGCCCGGGTTCGATCTTGCGACCCTGATGATCGCGGTTCTGTGCGCCCTGTTTTTGGGCGTGTTCTTTAGATCGTGGCAATCACGAATTGCCGGGGTGATTGGCTGTGCTGCCCTCGTCGCTGGTGCTGTGTGGGTGACCGTACCCGAGCCTGAACCGACGGGTCCGTCGCAGGCCGAGTTGCAGAGCAACGCGAACTTCGAGGCGTATATCGCAAACGGCCAGTTCCCCCTGATCGCTGACCTGCCAGGCGGATCGCTTGTCGAAGTCTCGCTCAATAGCGGCCCTCCCCACACGTTTACGGAGACCGCTGACGGCGGACTCGTTGAAGTTGTGATCGACAGGCAACCCCTCGTCGCAACGAATCCGGAAACCGTTCCGTGCCGGTACATCGTGGACGTCACGGCCGGTGTTGTGATTGAAGAAACCGACACTCTGCAGGACTACAGCAGCTGGTGCGTGTTCGATCAAGGAATCTGGCGACTCGTCAACGGGACAGGGTATGCGCGGATGGATAACGGCAGCGTGATCACGGTGACATCTGCATCCAGTGCCCATATCCGAGCGGATAACGGTCAACGCCCGGCGACCCCCGACGAGGTGTTCAGCGCGTGGAATTCCGTGAGGCCGATGACCGAAATCGAGGTGCGAGAACATCGAGACGTCTGGTGACAGCGCGCTTAGCTAAACGGGACGGCGCCTACAATCACACCGACGACAAGCATGACAAGCGAGACGACGCACGCCCGCCAGAGCACCTTCTTGTGGTGGTCGCCGAGATTGACGCCTGCGAGAGAGACGAGCAAAAGGATCGCCGGTACCAGCGGACTCTGCAGGTGAACAGGCTGTCCTGTGATCGAGGCGCGGGCCATCTCCACCGGGGCGATGCCGTAGGTCGCGGCGCTCTCGGCGAGCACGGGGAGGATGCCGAAGTAGAACGCATCGTTGGACATAAAGAAGGTCATCGGAATCGAGAGCACGCCGGTGATGACCGCAAGGTACTGACCCATCGATGGAGGCACCACCTGGACCACCCAATCGGCCATGGCCGTAACCATCCCGGTGCCATTCAGCACGCCGACCAGAACGCCTGCGGCGAGCACCATCGAGACGACACCGACGATGCTGGGGGCGTGCGCGACGATCTCGTCGGCCTGGCTGCGGAGCTTCGGAAAGTTGATCATGAGGGCGACCGCTGTGCCGACCATGAAGATGTAGGCCAGGGGCATGACATCGAGCACGAGCAGCACCATCACCGCGAGGGTCAGCACAAGATTCACCCAGATCAGCTTCGGCCGCAGCGTTGGGCGATCCGCACGGAGCATCGTGTCGGCCATCATCGTGTCGTGATCTTCGGCATCGAGCACCTTCTGCTCAGCTAAGGCGGCCTGCCCTGCCGGCATCCGCTGGCCCGGGCGCACCGTCAGGATGCCCGTCGTCGACAGCGTTGCGGCCGCACCCGGCTTGACTTCCGCGCCACGCACGATGCGGTTGCCGCCGAAGAGCCGGTGCCAGAAATTCGGCGATGTCATCGGC
Organism: Glaciihabitans tibetensis; assembly: GCF_003003265.1. Classification (GTDB taxonomy): domain Bacteria; phylum Actinomycetota; class Actinomycetes; order Actinomycetales; family Microbacteriaceae; genus Glaciihabitans; species Glaciihabitans tibetensis. The sequence continues at coordinate 44,697 of NZ_PVTL01000004.1, read as the reverse complement.
GAGGGATTCAGCTGCGCAGCAGCGGGGGAGTACTCGAGTGACCCGATGCGCTTGCGCTCGCCCAGCCCCAAGAACCAGGCGAACGCCAGCGCAATGACGAGGCCAGCCGCAAGAGAGGGGAGCATCGGCACGAAGATGTCGGTCGGTGAAACGCCAAGCGCCGAGGCAGCCCGCACCGTGGGGCCACCCCACGGCACGATGTTGAGAGTGCCGTTCATCAGACCCGCAACGCACGTGAGCACGACCGGGCTCATGCCCAGACGCAGGTAGATGGGCAGCATCGCTGAGGTCGTGATGATAAAAGTCGTCGACCCGTCGCCATCGAGCGACACCGCGCCGGCCAGGATCGCCGTGCCCAGAACGACCTTCGCTGGATCATTGCCGAGGAAGCGGGTGATGAACCGGATGAGGGGATCGAATAGCCCGACATCGATCATGATGCCAAAAAACATAATCGCAAACATGAGCAGCGCCGCCGTCGGGGCCAGATCCCCGATCGACTCGATGATCATGTCGCCGAGACCCAGACCGGCGCCGGCAAAGAGGCCGAAGATCGTGGGGACGAGGATGAGGGCAACCATGGGCGTGAGTCGCCTGGTCATGATGAGCACCATAAAAGTGAGGATCATGGTGAATCCGAGAATGACGAGCACATCGACTCCTTTGTCTATGTCTGAATGGTGGTGCGGCTGAGTCGGACGATCCCGCTCGGCTGTCACTGCCGAAGTGCCTGGCAATGAGCCAGGAGCCTAGCCGGGCCGGAGGCGCAACATCCCGTATCGCGCTTTAGTGCACGTATTGTGCATATCGTTAGTTTTGTGCATTTTGTTCAATGCACCGTTTGGAGGCGAAGATGCGGTTCTCGACGCGGATGCTGCTGCTGCAACTCGCTTGCGTGACCGTCGTCGTCGCGATCTGCACCGGGGTGTTCGTTGGGATCGGCGTGCAACAGCTACGGGCCGAGGCCGCGACCTCCGCGCTGTCTATCGCACGCACCGTCGCCGCCAACTCGGATGTGCGCGCCGGTGTCGCCCGGGCGTCCGCCGACAGCGGTACGCCGACGAACGCGAGCCTGCGCGGCGGACCCCTCTCCGCTCTCGCTGCTGCGGCGGAGGCCAACACCGGCGCGCTGTTTATCGTGATCACCGACGATCACGGGATCCGACTGGCACACCCCGACCCGCAGCTCCTCGGAGCCGTGGTGAGCACAGAGTTCGCCGAGGCCCTGGCTGGACGCGAGACGGTGTCGTGGGCATCGGGAACCCTCGGCGAGTCAGCTCGCGCCAAGGTTCCCGTCCGCGATCCCGGCACTGATGAACCGGTGGGTGAGGTCAGCGTCGGTTTCGCCCCAAGCAGCGTTTTCAAAGAGCTTCCCCTCCTTCTTGGGGGCGTCGCGCTGGCTGCAACCGTTGCCCTCGCACTGGGCGCTGTCGTGTCATTCGTTATCCGACGTCGCCTCGAGCGCCTCACTCTCGGGCTTCAGCCCGAGGAAATGTCGGCGCTCGTGCAGAACCAGGCGGCGGTGCTCGACGGTGTGGGGGATGGGGTGCTCGCGTACGGACCGAACCACGTCGTGACCGTCGCCAACACGATGGCCGCGCGGCTGCTCGGCATCCCTGACCTGGTCGGGCGCCGAGTCCTCGACCTCGCGCTGCCAGCGCCGGTGATCGCGGCCCTGGCCGGTGAGTCGAAGCAGCTGTCACCGGGCGGACGTGGATCGGATGCGGCCGATCCAGTTGTGGTCGCCAACCACGTCGTGTACATCGACACCCACCCGGTGTCGCGTGCGAATCGCAATCTGGGCATGATCGCGGTGATCCGCGATCGCACCGACGTCGTGAACCTCACGGATCGCCTGGAAAGCGTCGCGACGATGAGCGACGCACTTCGGGTACAGCGTCACGAGTTCGCCAACCGCCTGCACGTGACGGCCGGTCTGATCGACGCGGGCCGCGTGCCCGACGCGCGGGACTACCTAGACGACGTGCTGCAGGCGTCACGCACCCCTGGCGGTTCGTCTGCGGGTGAGTATTTGACCGAGCCCTTCCTTGTGTCGCTCGTTGAAGCAAAGGCTGCGCAGGCCAGTGAGCGCGGCGTGCAATTAACGGTGGGGTCGGACTCGCTGGTGCGCGGAGTCGTGTCAGCGCCTGAGGATGTGGCCACCGTTGTCGCGAACCTCATCGACAACGCAGTGAACGCCGCGGTGCACGGCCAACGGCCGCGTTGGGTGGACGTGGAATTTCTCGACGACGGCGACACACTCGTCGTGTCCGTGTCCGACTCCGGGCAGGGCGTGCCCACCGGGGTGCGCGTTTTCAGCGATGTGCAGCGGACGGGTCTCGACCCGGGCGCAGTGCATGGGCGTGGCATCGGTCTGCCGCTTGTCCGTGACATCGCCGCGCAGCGAGGCGGAGACGTGTGGCTAGCTGACGCGGGCGGCCGCGAAGGGAGCGGAGCCGTATTCTGCGCTCGTCTGCCCGGAGTCATGCAGGCGCCAGCCCGTGAAGTACAAGGAGAAAAGTGATGACCGATGCTATTCGTGTCCTCGTCGTCGACGACGATTTCCGCGTGGGCGGCCTTCATCGCGACATCGTCGATGCGCGCCCGGGCTACACCGCCCTTGAGCCCGTTCGAGGAGTGCGCGCCGCGCGCGCGGCGGTGCGCGACTTGCAGCCCGACCTCGTCATCTGCGACGTCTACCTCCCCGACGGGGACGGCATCGCCTTCGTCGCCGAGATCGATGTCGACGCTTTCATGATCAGTGCGGCGTCGGATGGCGCCACCGTCCGCCGCGCACTCCGCGCGGGCGCGTTGGACTACCTCATCAAACCGTTCGAATCGGCGCAGCTGATCGAGCGACTGGAGGCCTATCGCCGATTCCGCAACCTGGCCGCAGAAGACCGGCAACTCGACCAGGATTCGATCGACAGGGCCCAGCGGGTGCTGCACGGTCGCGATGGCGGAGTGCCGTCTGTCTCCCGTTCCACGACCGAGAAGTTGATCATCGAACTGCTCCAGGACGGCGAATCGTCCTCGAGCGTGATCGCCGGCCGTGCCGGACTGTCTCGAGCGACTGTGCAAAGGCACCTCGCCGTCCTGGCAACACGCGGTGATGTGGAAGTGACTCTCCGCTACGGATCGACCGGTCGCCCCGAGCACCAATACAGCGTGCGGCACTGAGTGCCGTCGTCTTAGGCGTACAGCCCGTCGAGCCACTTCTGCCAGACCGATGACACCGCGACCGCGTCATCGGCGGGGTCGAAGACGTGGATGGTCATGCCGACGACGGCGCCGAACGCGTTGCGGCCGAAGAAGCGGTAGAGCGCGGTGTCGGTGCGGAGTCCGATGAAGTTGTCGGTCGCGTAGTCGACGGTGGCGGCGAATGGGTCGACGCCGGGGACGGTGACGTGCACCGTGGCATCCGTTTTCGATGAATTCGTCAGCCCGAGGGCGTCGCGCACCCGGTCGAAGGCGTCGGGGGAGGACGAGGCTGCTGGTCCCTGGATGTCGACGAAGGCGGCGTCGAGGCCGGGGAAGTGGCGCACGTACTCGTTGAGGGTGTGCAGGTAGAAGTCGGTGTGCTGCTGCACGGCGTCTTCCTGGTTGCGGTCGGGGTCGAGGTTGACGCCGTGGTGGATGTAGCGCAAGAGCGACATGTCGCCGTCGCGGTCCTCGAGGGTGTGGTCGAGGAGGTTGAAGAACCCGTCGGGGCCGTCCATGCGGTTGGCGTAGTGGTGCGGGGGATCCCACGCGGTGATCACGCCCTCCTCGGGCGCCGTGCTGTTTTGCAGGGCCTGAAAGTCGGTGGGCCAGAGCCAGCCGGAGGTGTGCAGCGTGATCGCGTCGAACACAACCTGCGCCGGGGCATCCATCTCGCGCTCGACGACGACCTTGAAGGTGTTCTCGGTGTTGGTCTGTGCATCCATCGTGGTCTCCTTCGAGTACTTTCGTGCGGCCTTCAGAATCAGATTAGGGCAGATCGAGGGGAATGTCGTCCGGGTCTTTAGCTCGCCATAGGTGCTTCATAGGAAGCGCATAGGAAGCGCGCCTACGGTCAGCGCATGATGAAAAACACGGACACAAACAAGCGCCCGCGGCGAACGAAGATTCTGTGGGGAACGAGCATGTTCCTCATTGGCAGCCTTGTACTGGCTGGATGCGCGACAGGCTCCACCGAGGCATCCTCATCGACATCAGGAACGTCTTCGTCGACCGACGGCTCCACAGTCGCGTCGGCGTCGCAGGAAGTCACGAGCTCGACAGCCGGTACGACTGCGGAGACCATCGCGAACACGACGGCCGCGATCGAAGCATTCCTTGCGACGCTATCGGACGAGCAGGTCGAAGCGGTCACCTACGACTACGACGACGAAACGAAGTCGACCTCGTGGTCGAACTTTCCGGTCACCTTCGTCGAGCGTGCCGGCCTGAACATCGCCGACCTCACCGAAGAGCAGCAGGTCGCGGCCATGCAGGTGCTTGAGGCGCTGCTCAGCGACGAAGGTTACGAGACCGTCTCCAACATCATCGGCGGAGACCAGTACCTGCTTGAGAACAGCTCCAGCACCGAAGCCTCCCTGGGCCAGTACTACCTTGCGATCTTCGGGGACGCGTCTGACACCAGCGCCTATGAGGTGCAGTTCGGTGGTCACCACCTCGGCATCAACGCGACGCTCGACGCAACTGCCGATGCGATCACCTTCGCACCCACGCACCTCGGCACCCAGCCGGAGGTCTACACGACCGCGGACGGCGCTGAGGTGGAGACGTTCGGCACGATCTACGAGACCGCGTTCGCGTTCTACGACAGCCTGACCGACGAGCAAAAGGCAGCGCTGTATCAGGGCGAGGAAGTCGCCGCGATGGTCTGTGCACCCGGCGGCAGCTGTGACTACCCGACTGGAACCGGCCTGTCTGGCGCCGACCTCACGGACGAGCAGAAGCAACTGCTGCTCGACGTGATCGCCAACTGGGTCGGGCTTGCCGACGAGGAGACGACCGCTGCCGCCCTCGCCGAGATCGAAGCCACACTCGATGAGACCTACATCAACTGGTCGGGCGCCACCGTCTACGACATGACCCAGGGGGACGGCATCTACTTTCAGATCTCCGGCCCGAACGCCTACATCGAGTTCGCCAGCCAGCAGGGCTCCGCGGGCGCAGATGTCGACGGCGTGGTCACCTCCGGCTGGGGTCACGTGCACACGATCTACCGCGACCCGAGCAACGATTATGCGAACAGCGTCGAGCAGGCAGAGTCAACCGGAATGGGCGGCGGTGCCGGAGGCGGCGGCGCGGCCCCGGGCGGCACCCCGCCATCCGACGGCTAGCCGGATCTGGAACTAGAGCGGCTCCGAGGCGATCACCCCTTAATGCGGGGGTGGTCGCCTCAATAAAGCCGAACCTCGGGGGAGGCAAGCCGAACCCCGGGTCAGGACCCGCTCAACGCTATCCTCGACACCATGACGCAAGCCGGTCCCAGCAAGTACGCAACTGAGATTGTGCGGGTGTTCCCGGACTATGCGGGATCAGTTATCTGGTTCATCGACCCGGTGCCCTACGCCGAGAGTCAGTTCTCCGCCGGATTGGCTGCGCGCCTGGTCTCCTGGGAAGGCCAGTACTACGCTTCCCTCGACGACGACTTGCGATGGAGATCACTAGACACTCTGCACACGTTCAGTGCGGAGGGTTTGGAGCTCGCGCGTGAGGTATCCGGCGAAATTGGTCCGGAGTTTCTTGTGGAGTATCGGTCGAGTGAGGACTCCGGCGCTGTTGCACAGCTTCGCAGCGAAACCCCGGCATCCAACCCCGCCGCCCGGGCGGCGTTCAGGACGCGAGCGGCACGCGAACGCGAGGAGTGGGCTGCGCTGCAGTCGGCAAGAACCAGAGCAGCCAAACTAGGAGTCAGTCCGGCGCGTGAAAACCAGGTGGACAACTCCGGATGGTGACGGGGTCGCCTCGATGGCAAAGCGTTGTTCGAGTCCTTCGAGTCCGTCCCAGAGCCGTTCGCCCCGGCCGAGGAGGATTGGCACGAGGACGATGTGCAGGTGATCGATGAGGTCGGCTTCGAGGAATTCGCGAATGGTCTGAGCCCCGCCGCCGATCCGGATGTCGAGGCCGCCAGCCAACGCGCGGGCCTGCTCAAGCGCGGAGGCGGGGTCGGCATCAACGAAGTGGAAGGTTGTACCGCCGTCCATCTCGAGCACCGGCCGAGCATGGTGGGTCAGTACTACGACAGGGGAGTGGAAGACGGGGTTGTCGCCCCACCACCCTTCCCACTCCTCATCCTCCCACGGACCACGTTGAGGGCCGAACTTGTTGCGGCCCATGATCTCCGCACCGATCCCCGGCCCCCAGGCGCTCGCAAACGCCTCGTCGACGCCGAATGATCCCGGTGAGTCATCGCCGAGGCCCATCCCGCGGAAGGTGCGCGTCTCGATCGCCCACTCCATGAGCCGCATGCCCGCGTGGCCGAACGGAGCGTCGAGTTGCTGGCCCTCACCGGTTCCGAAGCCGTCGAGGGAGATTGAGAAGTTATGCACGCGGACGAGGGACATGTCTTCTCCTTAGTGCTTGTCTTTCGCACTCACTTTATGGAGTGACGCGAGCGATGGGAAGATCTTGGAATGGAACTTAACGACGTCGCCGGGGCACCGCGCATCACTCTTCGCCCGGTGGGCTACGAGTTCGAATCCGCGACGGGCGACGCCTGGGATGACAACTGGCTTGTCATCGCCGGTGAGGTCATCTCGGGAGAAACACAGTGGTCGTTCTCGCACCCCTCGTTGGTTGTCGATGAGGCGATTGAGATCGCCGAGTGGCTCGAGCGGGTGGCGCGTCGGCTGGAGCGGCCAACCGACGAGGAACGGAGCGAGGGCGTCGACCCGACTCTGGCTTTCACCGAGCCAAATCTTGCGTTCAGCGTGCGGAGCTACGGCGAAGACACCGTCGTCGTTCGCGTGCATCTCTCACAGGAGGCGCGGCCCGCGGAGCTGCCAGCGCCGACATCCGCCCACATCGCAGGCGACGCCTTCTGGATCGAGATGCGAATCAAATTGACGGATGCCGCCAGCGCAGCTGCCCAGTGGCGGACGGAACTCGCTTTGTTTCCACGACGCTGAGGCACCAGGAGGAGCCAGGAAATTTCACACCCGAAGCTCAGCATCGCTCTATATCGTTGGGTATCGTTATGTATCGTTCGATTTGTGAATAGGAGATCATCATGGCTAGTTCTTCCTCAACAGGCGGGTTCGGTTCGGGCCCCAATTTCGACAGCGTGTGGCAGGCAATGGAGCAGCTTCGCTCGACGTTCGACAAGCGTGTCGGCACGCGTGCGGGCAAGGGTGAAGTGCGGGCGGCCGTGCTCGCGTTGCTTGCGGAGCAGCCGATGCACGGCTACCAGATCATCCGCGAGATTGAAGAGCGCAGCGGCGGAAGCTGGAAGCCCAGCGCGGGTTCCGTCTACCCGACGCTGCAGTTGCTCTCCGACGAGGGCCTCATCACCGCCGAAGAGTCCAACGGGCGCAAGAGCTATTCCCTGACCGACGCCGGGCGTGCTGTCGCCGGTGCCGAAAAGGGCTCGCCCTGGGACTCGACCCAGTCGGATGCCGGCAGCCGCCACACAGCTCTGCCAAAGGCGGGCGTTGAACTCGCCCAGGCGACGGCGCAGCTGAACCGCACCGGAACCCCGGAGCAAGTGCAGCAGGCCGTAGCGGTTCTCGACGACGCACGTCGCCGGATTTACTCGATCCTCGCGCAGGAATGACGGAAGTAACGTCGACTCCTCGAGATCGACGGGGTTCAGTGCCCTTTGCTGGAGCCGGGCGCGCCCGCTACCGCCGCATCCTGCGATTCGCCGCGTGGTATCTCGCGGTGACCTGGTGGTTTGAGCTCTTCCTCCCGCGCATCGGTTTGAGCAGGGTGGCCGAGCGCACCCGGTCCGCACGGATGCGGCGGTTCGCGCGCGCCTTTCACTCGCTCGCGCTGGACCTCGGCGGCCTGATGATCAAGGTCGGTCAGTACCTGTCATCACGCCTCGACGTGTTGCCTCCCGAGATCACGAAGGAGCTTGAGGGCCTGCAGGACGAGGTGCCGCCGGTTCCGTTCGCGGCAATCCGTGCTCTCGCCGAGGCAGAACTGGGTATGTCGCTCGATAGGATCTTTGCGGATGTCGCGGAGCAACCGATCGCGGCTGCATCCCTCGGGCAGGCCCACCGGGCGACGCTCGGGGCGAGTGACGCTGCAGACACCGGCATGAGCAAAGTGGTGATGAAGGTGCAGCGCCCGGACATCGACCTGATCGTCGACGTCGACCTTGCGGCGCTACGAAAAGTCGCCGGGTGGCTCAGCCACGTGCGCCTGGTGTCCGACCGGGCCGACGCGCCCGCACTCATCGAGGAGTTCGCATTGACGAGCCTCGAGGAGATCGACTACCTCAACGAGGCAGCCAACTCGGTTCGTTTCGCCGAAGAGTTCGCCGACGACGACCGGGTGAGCGTGCCCGGCGTGGTCTGGGAGCGCACCACGCGTCGAGTGCTCACGCTTGAAGACGTGACGGCGATCAAGATCACCGACGTGGATGGCCTGATCGCAGCCGGCATCGACCCCGCGGATGTCGCTCCGGTCTTTGCGGAAGTCATGTTCGACCAGCTGTTCACCAACGGCTTCTTCCACGCCGACCCGCACCCGGGCAACATCTTCGTGACACCGAGCGTCGGCGCAGGCGAAGGCCAAGGGGTAGGCGAAGGCACCGGCACGGGCGCAGACAAAGCGGGGCAGCGCTCATGGACGCTCACTTTCATCGACTTCGGAATGATGGGCGAGGTCCCGGCGACGACCCGCAGCGGTCTGCGGAAGCTTCTGATCGCGGCAGCGTCACGGGACGGCAAGGCCCTGGTCAACGCGATGCGTGACCTTGGGGTTTTGGTGCCGACGGTCGACACGGCCGAACTCGAACGGGCGACGACAGAAACCTTTGCCCGCTTCGGCGGCATGGGCTTCGCGGAGCTGCGCGAAATCGATCCGCGTGAGTTCCGCGAGTTCGGGCTGCAATTCGGCGAACTGGTGCGCTCCCTGCCATTCCAGCTCCCGGAGAACTTCCTGCTCGTCCTCCGAGCGATGACGCTCACCTCGGGCGTGGCCAGCGCGCTCGATCCCTCGTTCAACCTGTGGAACTCGGTCGAGCCCTACGCCGCCCAGATCATTCGCGATGAGCGCGGCAACGTAGTACAAGACGTCGCCCGCCAAGCCGCCGACGCCGCCCGCGTCGCGGTGCGCCTGCCGAACAGAGTCGATGAACTCATCACCCGTTTTGAGGACGGCACCCTTGCGGTGACCAGCCCCCGCCTCGAAAAGCAGGTCGCACGGCTCGACCGCGTGGCCCGGCGGATCGTCTCGGCACTTCTGTTCGGTGCGCTGCTGATCGCCGGGGCCATTCTGCGGCCGGATGATGAGTTATTCGGCACGGTGCTGATGGTCGCGTCTGCCGCTCCGCTGCTGCACGCGCTTTTTGTGGGTGGTCGAGGCCGCTGAGCTACTCCGCTGAGCTACTCCGCTGTGGTAAGCCTGCGCCCGTCGGTGCCGAGGTAGTCGGACCACGACCGGGTGGGGTTGAACCCGAGAAGACGTCGTGCCTTCGCGATGGAAATGCCCGAGGCATCCACTCGATCAAGATCGCGCAGTTCGATCTGCTCGCCATAAAAGCGGTGGAGGATCTCGGCGAAATCGTGACCACCGGCGTTGTCGGGGGAGGCGATGTAGAACATCTCGTGCCCGGGCAGGTCGGATTCGGTGGCAAGAACAATGGCGTCGGCGAGGTCGTAGACGTCGATGTAGCTCCACAGGTTTCCGCTCAGGTTTGCGGGGTCGCGCACCTGCTTGCCGAGGTTCTCTTCGTAGTTGTCCTCGTTGTGCACGTTGCTCGGCCGGAGCGTGATGGCGCGAATGTCGGAACGCCGCACTGCCGCATCCATCAGCTGCTCGCCGAACAGCTTGGAGAGGGCGTACGGGTCCTGGGGGAGCACCGGATGCTGCTCGTCGACGGGCGCATAGTCCGGGAGGAACGGGCGCTCGGGGAAGAAGTTGCCGACGACGCTCTCGCTCGAGATGTAGACGAATCGCTTCACCCCGAACCGCACCGCGGCTTCGATCAGGTTGAACGTCGACATCAGGTTCGTCTGGAACACCACGTGCGGCGGGTTGCCGGTTGGCTGGGGGATCGCGGCGATGTGCACCACGGCATCGGCGCCGGCCACAACAGCGTAGGCGGAACCCGCGTCGGTGAGATCCGCCATCTGGTACCGCCCGGGAACAACAACCCCGGCATCGAACACCGGACGCACGAGGTCGACACCCAAAACGTCATGCCCAGCATCGACCAGCGCCTGCGTCGCGGCTCGGCCCACCTTGCCGCGAGATCCGGTAACAACAACTTTCACGATAGAGCTCCATTCATCAGGCGGCAGTACCGTCCAGCCTAGGGGCGGGCGGATGGGCTTCGCCTGATGATGAGCGGATGCCACGGGCCAACCTGACCGTCGACTGCGGACATCCCCATACCGAATCGCAGGCGCGGTCGGCAGAATCGATCGGACAAGCACTCACCGTGTTATTTCGCTGAGGAGAAGATCCGTGACCGAGCATTCCCACGTCTCTCGCGATGCCCTCGCGCAACGGATCCGAGCGGCACTCGCGTCGCGTGACAGCGTGCGCGAAGTGCCCATGTTCGGAGGTCTGTCATTCATGGTGGATGATCGCCTGGCTGTGGCGGCCGGTCGCGAGGGTGACCTGCTCGTGCACATCGACCCGACCCCGTACGACGCCCTACTTCGGGAGGGCGGAGCGCCCGCGTTTATGGGCGAGGACCGGCCTATGGGGCACGGCTGGTTGAGCGTGCCAGTCGAGGCGATTCGGGATGATGCGAGACTCGCCTACTGGGTCGAGGTAGGCATCGGCTCCCGCCTGACCTCGGGTTGAGCCACAAGCCGGCGGCAGATCGGCGGATACCGCGGGCTCACGCCCTAGCGTCGCGTGTGAGGTTGCACCAGTGTGGAAGGCGGGGCCGACCTACGACTGGAGCGCACCGCCAATGCAGCACAATCCCGCAACCCCGTCCATCACCGCCCAGCACGACGAGGCTAAGCAGCGGCTTCCCTTCGCGGACACCCGAGACTTCGACGATGTGGAACGCGGATACATCGCCGAGTTGACGCCCAATATCGTCAGAAACCCCGAGGGCAACGTCGTCTGGGACAACGACAGCTACGGCTTCCTCAAGGAGGACGCACCCGCGACCGTGCACCCGAGTCTGTGGCGGCAATCCGGCCTCGTCGCCCGCGCCGGGTTGTTTGAGGTGGTCGAGGGCATCTACCAGGTGCGCGGGCTCGACCTGTCGAACGTGACGTTCATCGAAGGCGACACCGGGATCATCGTGATCGATCCGCTCATATCGTCGGAGACGGCTGCGGCGGCGCTGGCGCTGTACCGGGCCAACCGGGGAGACCGCACCGTCGTGGCCGTGATCTACAGTCACTCGCATGCTGATCACTTTGGCGGCGTCTTCGGCGTCACGACGCAGGCAGATGTCGACGCCGGTGTTGTGCAGATCGTGGCGCCTGAGGGGTTTGTCGAGCACGCAATCTCTGAAAATGTGTACGTCGGAACCGCGATGAGTCGGCGCGCTGGCTACATGTACGGCGCGGCGCTCGAGCGTGGGCCCGAGGGTGCCGTCGGCGCAGGATTGGGCCAGACCACCTCGACCGGAACCGTGGGCATGATCGCGCCCACGCTCTTCGTTGCAACAACGGGGGAGACACACACCATCGACGGGGTGGAGATCGAGTTTCAGATGGCGCCCGGAACCGAGGCGCCGTCCGAGATGCACTTCTACTTTCCGCAGCGACGTGCATTGTGCATGGCCGAAAACGCCACCCACAATCTGCACAACCTGCTCACCCTCCGCGGTGCCGTGGTGCGCGATCCCCACGTCTGGGCCCAATACCTCACCGAGGCAATTGCCCGCTTCGGGGGCCGTGCCGACGTCGTCTTCGCCTCCCACCATTGGCCGACCTGGGGCAGGGAAAATCTTGTCGAATTCCTCTCGCTCCAGCGAGACCTGTACGCCTACCTTCACGACCAGACACTGCGCCTCATCAACCTCGGCTACACGGGAGTCGAGGCCGCGGAGTACTTTCGGCTGCCTCCGGCGCTCGAGAACGCGTGGCACACTCGCGGCTACTACGGGTCTGTCAACCACAATGTCAAAGCGATCGTGCAGCGCTATCTGGGGTGGTTTGACGGCAATCCCGCGCGTCTGTGGCCGCACCCGCCTGTGGAACTAGCAGGGCGCTACGTGGCCGCGATCGGAGGGATCGACCGCGTCGTCGAGATAGCGCAGGCAGCCTACGACGACGGCGACTTTCGCTGGGCGGCGACCCTACTCGATCACGCGGTGTTCGCCGACGAGACGCATTCCGCCGCTCGGGCGCTGCTCGCCGACACGTTCGAGCAGCTTGCCTACGGCGCAGAGAACGGCACCTGGCGAAACTTCTTCCTTTCGGGTGCGACCGAACTGCGCTCAGGAAATTTCGGTACCCCGACTACGGTGAACGCGCCCTCGATTCTCCTGCAGCTCTCCCCGGAGATGCTCTTCGACGCGATCGCCATCAAAGTCGACGGCTCGAAGGCCTGGGATCTTGATCTCAGGCTGGCGATCACGCTGACCGATCTGAACCGCACCTTTAGGTTGACGCTCCGCAACGCAGTGCTCGTCTACCTGGAGAACGGCTCCGGCGACGTTGACCTCTCACTCACGCTGACGAAACCGCGACTCCTCGGTCTTCTCGGGGGCGACACTACCTCGGCGGGTATCGAGTCCGACGGTGACCTCGGGGTGCTCGAGAAGCTTGTATCGGTGCTGGATCAGGGCGATGCAGCGTTCGCGATCGTGACTCCGTGACGCGCGCGTGGTGGTAGAAAAAAATGCCCGCGTCGCTCTCGATCGCACGCGCCGTCTCGAGGTGATGGGATCAGCTCTACGCAGCGAGCGCGCCCGAGACGAGCAGCTGGGCCAGGTGGCGCGGGGTGTAGTTCGGGTCGTTACCGGCTCCGATGCAGAGGTTTCCGACGCCCTTCAGGAGGCTGTAGGCACTGATGCGCTCGTCGGTGTCTTCGATGGCCGCGTCGAGAAGCGTCTCGCAGACCGGAAGAAGCCGGGCGACGAAGTAGGTGTGAAGCGCGTCAAAGCCGGCGGCGTCATTTTGTAGCGCCCCCGCCAGGCCGTGCTTGGTCACGAGAAAGTCCACAAACAGGTCGACCCATGCCAGCAGGGCGATCCGCGGCGACGACGAGTCGGCGAGCAGCGCCGGGCCAGCCTCGGCACACGCCTCGACCTGGTGCCGGTACACCGCTACAACGAGATCCGACCTCGTAGGGAAGTGCCGGTAAATCGTCCCCGTTCCCACACCGGCCCTGGCCGCGATCTCCCGCACGGGCGCGTCGACCCCGGACGTGACAAACACGGCAGCGGCTGCATCGAGCAGCGACTGCTCGTTGCGGCGGGCATCAACGCGTTTGGTCCTGGGGGTCTCGGGCGACGTCGGCTCGCTCACGGGTGCCTCTTCTCTCGGGGACCTTGATCAACGGAAACGCGTTCCGTACGTTCGCGGAACAATGTTCCGCTTCATATTCTCGCAGAGCGGGCGGACAAACAGAAATGGAACTGGTCAGTTACCTCTGCCATCATCCACACTGGCCACCGCCATGCTCGCGGGCGCGGACGTGCGCTCGGGCGGCGCCGTGCGTCCCGGTGCGATGACGAGAGCGATCGCGGCCGCCCCGAGCGCGAGCCCCGCGAAGGTCGCCGGAGTGAACGGCTCCCCAAACATGATCGCGCCGATTACGGCGGTCGTTGGTGCGACCAGATACAGCAGCGCGTTGAGGGCGGTAATGCCGAGTCGGCGCAGCAGGTACCAGTAGAGCGCGTACGCGATGAGCGTCGGCACCACCGCGATCAGCACGGTCGAGAACCAGAACGACGCGGTCGCCGGCGGCACGAGCGACCCGGTCGCGGTGGCAAGGATCGTCACCGCGACCAATGTGACCGCGGCGTGGGTCGCGAGGGTCGCGAACACGCTGAGGCGGGCGGAGGTGCGTCGCTCGAGGAACGTCGCGGTGACCAAGCTGGCGAGGGACACGAGCGGAAGCAGGTAGGTGGCACTCGGCGACACTGCCGCCGAGGCATCCGTCACCACAATCAGGGCAACGCCCACCGCACCGAGCGCGAGTCCCACCCACTGCAGCGCGCGCACCCGCAGACCGAGCAGCGGACCCACAAGCGTCGCCACCACCAGCGGCTGGATCGCGTCGATGAGGGCAGTGGTTCCCGACGAGACCCCAGCCCCGACCGCCAGATAAATGGGAAGGATGTAGCCGAACTGGGCGAAGAGACCGATGGTGAGATGGGGGCGGATGTCTCGCCAGCGAGGCATCGCCAGCGTGCGGCTCCGCAGCCTGAGCAGAAGCATCGCGAGCAGCAGAATCCCCGCGACGAGGAAGTAACGCCACGCCAGCACGGTCAGCGCCGGCGCCGTATCGGTGCCGATCTTCGCGATGATGAAGCCGGAGCTCCAACTGAGTACGAACGCGGCGGAAGCTCCGACGAGGAGGAGGCGGTTCGGTATACCGATCTGTGTACTCATTCACATTACTATACAGACCTGTATAGTGATGCCATGACCGCAGACCTGCTTCCGGAGGCAATTCCGCACTACACGCCCGGTGCCGAACGGCTGCTCGCCGCCGCGTCCGAGCTGTTTTATCGCGAGGGCATCCATGCCGTCGGCGTCGACACCATCGCGGCGGCAGCCGGCGTGACCAAAAAGACCCTGTACGACCGGTTCGGATCCAAGGAGGCGCTTGCGGTCGCGTATCTCCGCGGGCGTGACGCACGCTGGCGTGTGTACTTCGATCGGGAGCTCGCGCAGCAGCCCGAGGGAAGCATCGACCGCATCCTGGCGGTCTTCGACATCTCGGCTCAGTGGTCACGTGAGAACGGCGAAAAAGGGTGCTCGGCAATCAATGCCCGCGCGGAGACGAGTGACGCGGCGGATCCCGTCGCCGTCGAGGCAACCCGGCAGAAGGTCTGGTTGCGCGGCGTGTTCGAGCAGCTGTGCCGCGATGCAGCGATTGCGGACGCCGAGCCGGTCGCGAACAGCCTGATGCTGCTCTACGAAGGCGGACTCGTCACGACGGGCATGGGCACCTTCGCCGATCCGTTCGCCGTCGGGCGCCAGGCCGCAGCGCTCATTCTTGCGGGTGCCGAACGGTCAGGAATCGAGAAGCGGCAGCCGATTCCCTCGCGTTAGGGTCGGAAGATCACCGACGAGATGATCACCGACGAGATGATCACATCACCGATCAGGAGGGATCAGCCAATGACCACCGCATCCACGCTCGATAACGGCGAGCAGGGCAGCACGTCGTCCGCACCGGAATTCTCCGTGGCCGAACGCAAGGCAATGAAGGAGCGCGCGGCCGAATTGAAGGCCCAAGCGCGCCGCGGCAGCGCTGCCGAGAAGCTCGCTGCCGAGAAGGCGGCCGTGCTGGCGAAGATCGCCGAAATGAAGGAGCCCGATCGCGTCATGGCCGAGCGCCTGAACGGCATCGTTGCGGATGCTGCGCCAGAACTTTCCCCGAAGCTCTACTACGGGCAGCCCGGCTGGGCAAAAGCGGGAAAGGTTGTGGTGTTTTTCCGGAGCGGGCTGGACGACAAGGAGCGCTACTCGACGCTGGGCTTCAGCGCTGCGGCCACGTTGGACGACGACGGCGGACTCTGGCCCACCTCGTACGCGCTCGATCACCTCACCGACAAAAGTGCTGCTGTCATCGCGGACCTGGTGAAGCGCGCCGCGAGCTGACCGGCTGCTGCTGCGACTGGCGCGTGACCGCGTTGGCCCACACCCAGACCTGCTCCGGAGTTTTGCCCGGGCGGGTGTAGCGCACGAGCGCCGCCTTGGACGTGAACTCGAGACATTCGGCTGGTGCTTGCACGGGTGTTCCGGTGAAGCGAAGCCAGACCAGCACGGGGATCGGTTCGCGCGGACGCTTGGGCGGATCGGCTCTGAAGTTGAGCTCGTCCGAACTGAGCGAATCAGCCAGCGGCACCGGGGGAGCGCCGGGGGAGTCGTTGCGCGACACTTCAGCACGTCGGGCCATGTCGTACCGCCTATTCGACATGGCCCGCGGCCGCTCGGCATGCTGCCCAGTCGGACACAACTGGAGTGGTTCGTCGATCTGTCACGCGCCCCATCGTATCGAACATACGTTCGAAGACAAACCGGCCCCGCGACATCCGTCCGTCCTGACAGCGCGCGCCGCTCGGTTGCCGCCCCGGGCCTTCCTTACACTCGAACGCCCGTGCCGGACACCTTGCTCGGTGCCCCGGTCTGGGCGCGCCTGGCCTTGAGGATGCCGTCGACTGAGTCCCAGATGAAGATACCCAGCACGACCGTCACGGTCGCGGCGGTGATCACGTCGGTCGTGCCGAACTCGGTCGGGGTCCAGTTGAGGCTGCTGAAGAACTCGGGGTTCCAGATGCGTTGCTCGAGTGCCAGCCAGATGAGGGGGATCGCTCCGGCGAGGCCGAGCAGAACGTTGATTCCGGCGGCGAGCCAGGACCAGCCGCGTCGCCACACCCAGATCGCGAATGCCGCGTCGAGTGCGAGTATGACCAGGAGGTACGGCCACCAGAACGACCATTCGGCGGGCGCGAGCACCGGCACTCGCTCGCCCTGCAGTACCGAGAATGACCAGAATTGCTGGCCGAGCAGCAGCGCCGCGAGGATGCCGATCCATACCAGCTCCGCGGCGAGGTCGCCGGCGGTGCGCCGGTCGTGCGCGTACTCGGGTAGCTGGTCGGGAGTCCACTGGGCTTGCCAGTTCGGGTGGCGCGGGTTCTCGGTGCGTTCGAGAATCACGAAGACGAGGGTGACCCAGAACGCAATCTGGATGCTGACGCCGAACGCGGTGGTGATGAGGCCGGCGATCACGGTGCCGATGACCTCACCGGTGGCCACGAGCACAAGAGCGTGAGCGACGGCGGCGATGGGAGTAATAAGAGCGAGCAGAAACCTCAGCAGCCGCCACCAGGAGGGAAAGGACTCTGGGCCAATCAGGTGCTGCGGCCGGTTAGTCACGCCGGCGGCGAACCGGTCGGGGTCGCCCAGCTCGCGCAGCGCGAGGTCTTCGGCCTCACCCTGGGTTGCTCCGCTGCCGACGTGAGCGTCGACGAGGTCGGCGATGGACGAGCGTAGTTCTTTGTCTAGATCTGCACGCTGCGGCTCGGGGATATGGCGAAGCACGGTGAATACGTAGCGGTCGGTCAGGGAAGGCATCATTGGTTCCTTGCAGCTCAGGCGATCTGTGTGATCGCTCGGTCGAGGCGCGCCCAGTCGACGCGCAGTGTCTCGGCGAGCTCTTCGCCCGCGGGTGTGGTGCGGTAAAACTTGCGCGGTCGCGACTCCGACGTGTCCCACTCACTGAGGAGGAGGCCCTGCGATTCGAGGCGCCGCAGCAGTGGGTACAGGGTGTTGGCCTCCACCAGAATGTCGGCCTGGGTAAGCGTCTCGAGCAGCGCGTAGCCGTAGCTTGCGCGACGCAGCACGAGCAGGCACGCCAGCACGACGGTGCCGCGGCGCAGTTCCTGCAGGTGACTCGACGACTCTGTTTCAGCGACCATGTGCAACACCATAGTGTGCGTCACACAGTATTGCAACGGGTCACGCGGCCATATATGCCCGGCGGGCCGAAGAACAGGCGTTGCGGGTCTCTGACTAGTCGTCAATAGTGTGCCTCGGAGGTGACGCATGGATGTTGACGTAGACGGGGTCGACCAGACGGTCTCGACGGGTGCGTTGGCAAGCTGGGAGGCAGTCGACGCGCACGTGGCATCCGCTTTCCGCCGCAATCGCGATCACGCGGAGGGCTCGGTTGCTGACTACATCCCGATTCTTGCCGCCGCCGATCCCGAGCTCTTTGGGGTGTGTGCGGTGGATGTCGGCGGAGGGGTGCACACCGCCGGTGACACCGAACACGAGTTCTCCATCCAGTCGATTTCGAAAGCCTTCGTTTATGCGTTGGTGTGCGACCGCTTCGGACACGAGGTCGTGCGTGAACGCGTCGGGGTCAACAACACCGGCCTCGCCTTCAATTCGGTGGTCGCGATCGAGCTCAACGAGGGCCACCCCATGAACCCGATGGTCAACGCGGGCGCGATTGCCACAACGGCCCTCATGCCCGGGTCAACCGCGGATGCGCAGTGGGTTGCGGTTCAGGATGGGCTGTCGCGATTTGCCGGTCGGCCGCTCGAGCTCAATCAGCTGGTGTACCAGTCGGAAGCTGCCACCAACCAACGCAATCGCGCGATCGCGGGTCTCCTCGAGAGCTACGGTCGCGTTGAACTCGACCCGCTCGAAGTGGTTGACGTCTACACGAAGCAGTGCGCTCTCAATGTCAGCGCACACGACCTTGCCGTGATGGGCGCCACGCTCGCCGACGGCGGGATGAACCCCGTCACCGGCGAGCAGGTCGTGTCGCCCGAGGTGTGCCGCGACACCCTCGCGGTGATGGCGGCCAACGGACTCTATGAGCGGTCTGGCGAGTGGCTGTTCGAGATCGGACTGCCCGGCAAGAGCGGCGTTTCCGGCGGCATCGTCACCATCGCGCCCGGCAAAGCAGGAATTGGCGTTTTTTCGCCCCGACTCGATTCGGCCGGAAACAGCGTCCGGGGCCAGCGAGCGACCGCTTACCTCTCGCGGGCCCTCGGTCTCAACATTTTCGCGTCAGAAGCACATCGCGTCACAAGCGCACCAGCCGAGCACGAGGAGAGACGATGACCGTTCAGCGGGATGAAACGCGACCCGGTTCCGCCGAAGCGACTACTTCGTGGGTACCCATGGTGGGACTATTTCTCGCGCAGATTCTGATGTCGTTCAATGTGGCCTCGCTGCCGGTATCGCTTGGCGGCATGGTCGAGGACTTCGGGGTGCCGCCCACGAGCGTCAGCACCGCCATCGTTACCTATGGTCTCGTCGTCGCCGCACTCGTCATGGTCGGTGCCAAGCTCGGGCAGCGAGTCGGCTGGATCGTGATGTTCCGCTTTGTTGTCGCCCTCTTCGCTGTGTCTGCGCTGATGATGATCCTCTCTCCCACGGTGGGCTGGGTGATTACCGCGCAGGCTTTCGCCGGGGCATCCGCTGCCATCATCGTGCCGTCGCTCGTCGCCCTGATTGCCGAGAACTACCGCGGCACCCAGCAGGCCACGGCCATCGGTTCGCTCGGATCTGCGCGGGCGCTCTCCGGCGTGAGTGCCTTCCTCATCGGCGGCACGCTGGGTACCCTCGTCGGCTGGCGACCGGTGTTCGGCATCGTGCTGGCACTGGCTGTCGCGGTGTTCGTCTTCAGCTTCCGGCTGCGCTCCGACAGGGGCGACTCCTCCGTGAAAATCGACCTGGTCGCCGCCGTTTTCATCGGGGCCGGAATCGTATCGCTGACGCTCGGCTTCAACAACCTCAACAACTGGGGAGTGCTGGAAGCTACCCCTTCCGCGCCGTTCGACGTGCTCGGACTCTCGCCAGCACCGGTGCTGATCGTGCTGGGAGTGGTGCTCGGGCAGGCTTTTATCGTATGGACTCGCCGCCGTACCCGGGCGGGGAAAGTACCCCTGGTCAGCCTCGCGGTGTTGGGATCCTCACGCGAACGAGCCGCGGTGTACGCCATGTTGATTGTGGTGTCGCTCGAGGCAGCGCTGAACTTCACCGTTCCGCTGTACATTCAGATCGTGCAGGGGCGTACCCCCTTCGATACCTCGCTGGCCATGATGCCGTTCAATCTGACGGTGTTTGTCACGGCAACCCTGGTGGTGCGGCTGTACAAGCGGTTTCCTCCGCGTACGATCGGCGTATTCGGCTTCGGGCTCACCACGGTGGCACTCGCTTGGTTGGCCTTCGTGGTTACCAACAACTGGGAGACGCTGCCCACGATCCTCGGGCTGTTTCTGTTCGGAGTCGGTCAGGGCGCTCTCGTTACGCTCGTCTTCAACGTGCTCGTCACGGCCGCGCCGAAGGAGCTGGCGGGCGACGTCGGCTCGGTGCGAGGCACAACCCAAAATCTTGCCTCGGCCGTGGGCACGGCGGTTAGCGGCGCCCTTCTGGTGACCATCCTCAGCTTCAATGTCGGACAGGCGGTGGTGAACAACGTCGAACTGCCGCCCGCTCTCGTCGATCAGGTAGATCTGGAGAGCGTGAACTTTGTGAGCAACGACCAGCTGCGCGAGGTGCTGTCAGAAACGGATGCGTCGGATGCCCAAGTCGCGGCCGCCGTTGCGGTGAACGTCGCAGCCCGGCTGTCGGCGCTCAAGCTCGGGCTTCTGGTCATGGCGGCGGTCAGCGCGCTGGCTATCCTGCCCGCAAGCAATCTGCCTAAGTACAGGCCGCACGAGATCCCCGACCCGTCTCCGGCCACGAGCGCACGCTAAGCCAGAAGTGCTGTTTCACCAATCTGGTCTCTTGTGACCTTTCGTGAAGACTGAAGGATTCGAAGCCATGAATGCTCCCACGTCCTGGTCCCGCATCATTGCGATCGGATTGACCCTCGCGGCCGTCGTCGGGCTGGCGGTTCTCGCTTTCTCCTGGCCCAGCTTCACGAGCCAGGCGAAGAACCTTCCGGTGGCTGTCAGCGGCCCAGAGGATGTGGTCGACGGTCTCGCCTCAGAGATCGAAAGGGCTTCTCCGGGCGTGTTCAACTTCGTGCCCGTAGACGGTCGGCAGGCCGCAATCACGGCAATCAGAGACCGAGACGTGTACGGCGCCATCGTTGTCGATCAGGACCCAGAGGTACTCATAGCGTCCGCCGCGGGGGCCCTCCCAACCCAGATCCTCGTGTCCATAGCGCAGAGACAGGCCGCGACCGTCACCGATATCGTGCCCTTCGCAGCGAGCGACCCGCGCGGTGTCGGACTCACGACCGCAGCCTTCCCGCTTATTCTCGGCGGGATGCTGGGAGGCATAGGTATCTCCATCCTCGTCACTGGCGCCGGGCGGCGCCTGATCGCGCTGGCCGTCTACTCGGTCTCGGCCGGTCTTGTTCTGGCCGGAATCCTGCAAATCCTGTTCGGAGCACTCCAGGGTAGCTACCTGGTCAACGCCGCGGCCATCACCCTCGCACTCCTTGCAATCGGCGCGGTGATCGTCGGGTTCAGCTCCATCGTCGGACGCCCGGGAATCGCCATCGGACCCGTGCTCTTCCTGCTCATCGCGAATCCGATCTCTTCGGCGAACGCGCCGGTCGAATCACTTATCGAGCCCTGGGGTGTGATCGGCCAGCTCTTCCCTCCCGGAGCAACGGCCACCCTCCTCCGCGATCTCTCGTACTTCCCTGCCGCGAATGCGACCGCTTTGTGGCTCACCCTCGCTCTGTGGGCAACGCCCGGAGTCGCGATGGGGCTGGTAGCACTCGCGCGCGGCGATGCACCAGCAAACGCTGATACATCAGCAAGCGCTGATGCACCAGCAAACGCTGATGCTCCCCGCGCACGCCGCTCCGTGACTGACGAACCGAGACACCGAGGCTCCAGACCACGACCCTGATGCGACAGCTTCGTGCCATGTCTCTCGTTCGTTACCCGCGCACGACGTCATAGATTAGCCGTGCGAACTGGCCGTGGGCCTCGGCGGAGACGAGCCGCAGCCGGTCGGACTCGACGCGGCGCGGAAACACCGGAGCCCCGCCGTCGAGTGCCACCGGTGCGACAGAAAGTGCGATGGTGTCGAGCGCCCCGGCATCGTAGAACTGGCCGGCCAGGTCACCGCCGCCCACGACCCAGATGTCACCGTCACCTGCGGCCGCGCGGATTGCGGGCAGCGCGCTGGCGACATCCCCCTGCATAAAACGGATGTCCACGCCCGCGGGCACCGGAAGATCACGGGTAGTGAAGACGAAAGTAGGCCGGTCGGCGTGAAACTCGTGCCACTTCTCGGGATGGTTCAGGATGTCGAACTCGTTCAACATCCACTCGTAGGTGGTTGATCCCTCGACGAGGACGGTCGCGCCCTCGGGAAAGAGGCCGTCGTCGGGATGGTCGCCGCCATCGACGGCAAACAGCCAGGCGAGTGAGTTGTTGGTGTCTGCGATCCACCCATTTATCGTGGTCGCGCTGTCAAAAAGTATGCGTCCCATAGCGGGATCGTATCCACGGCGACCGACACCGTCGACCCGTCCCGCGTAGCGGTGACCTGCCACTCGGATGCCCTTCGGGCGATCGCTCAGTCGTGACGGCGGTGAGGGTCGGGAATAGCGAGAAGATCGTAGCCCGCTCTGCCCCCGAGAGACGCGTGTAACGTTCGTTGCGACATTACTTTGCAGTTTCCGCGATCTGTGGAGCGGGCAACTGGACATTGGGCAGGAATGGACGACTCGCACCTGCCATGATCGAGTCCATGGTGGACGCATCGAATCTTGCAGAGTCGATACCTGAACTAGGTCATGCGGCCCCGCGAAGATACAAAGGCCGACACGTGGACGATCTCGCGCTGTTGCAGGGCGGCGAGGGTGCGTTTGTGTGGGCCAGACGTCGCGATACAGGAGACCTCTGGTACCTCGATGAGGACACTGGAAAGGCCAATCGCCCGTTTGTTCGGGAACACCTCGTTTGCCCGGTCCCCGGATGCGCCGAGAGATTGACGAGCGCTCACCGCTCAACGAAACGGGACGGTTTGCAACATTTTTCGGGTGGGGGTGGACACTCGCTCGAGTCCATATTTCATTCGCAAGGGTGCGCGCTTATCGAGAGCTGGCTTAAGAAGGCGTACCCGGACTATCGCGTCCGCCGCGAGGAGTACACCAATGAAGCGGGAGAGCGGCGGGCGGACGTGCTCATTACAAACCGTGACGGGTTGAAAGTCGCGTTTGAGGTCCAGTACAGCTCAATCACGCCGGACGATTGGCGGGCAAGACACGAGTCATATCGAGCTCAAGAAATATTGGACGTCTGGTTGTTTGGCCACACGAAGAACCACTTAGATCTCGACACTCACACAGGCAGACTGAAGCCCAACCCGACACATCAGGCGGTTGTCGCGACCAAATCACCTCTATTTTTTTTGAACCCGGAATATGAAATCGTCGGATTCGCGGTCAGTGAGGACTACGAGTACGACGCCTTCACAGACCGGCTGACCCGCGACCCTGTTCACGTCCTCGACCGGCCCCGGGACGCCGCTTTACAGGTCCGCCCATTGGGAAGCTTCCATGTTTCTCGATTGGAAGGATTCAGTAGCGATTTGCTTCGGATACTTCACAACTCAACCACTGAACTTAGGCGATTCAATTGGAATCAGCACTTCAGGGCAGCCGAGCTTCGAAGCCACTGGCAGATCCTCGCAGAGCAAAAGCGTCTCTGACGCGAAGCGGACGAGAAGCCGATTCGAGAAGCGACACATCGGGAACGGGAAGCTCGTCACCGCGAGCGGGTCGAACGCTGCCAGCAACAGATACTTGCCATCCGAGCGCTTCTCGCTGGGTCGCAACATTGGGTCGATAACGGCGCGTTCCAGTTCATATGGGAGTACCTCGACGCCAGAACCGTCGATCGCATCCAGCCGAATCGTGAAGTCGACACGGAGGGCGTTCTGATTCGGTGGCAGTGCGTGATCTATTTTGACCTGATCGCTGGTCAAAACCGGCCTTTCAACACCAGAGAAGCTTTCAACGCAGTCATCGCACGTGAAGTAAACATGGGTGATCCGAATGCGTTGAAAATGATTGCCCGCTATCTTTCCAAGCTGGAACGGGACCATGTCCTCCAAAGGCTTCCCGGGAATCAGACGCACCCGGTATTCAAACCGACCGTGAAGGGTGCCTGGCATTAGAACTGCTGAATGATCGACTGCTAGGACAAGTTAGTTTGCGAGATTTCGCAACAAATCAATGGCGCATCGCTGCGGCCTACAAAATTTGCCTGTAGACCGTGGCTACTTCGACATACGGCTCTCAGTCGAAGTGGTCCAGGGCGCGACTTGGCTTGACCGGGTAGCGTCCTGCTTTCGCTACTTCGCGGGCCGCGCCGCCGTATCGCCCGAGGCCGCGAGCGTGTCCCGACTCAGCATCGCGGCACCCGCCACGGCGGACGGCATCACGACGACCGCGGCTACCGGCACGAGAAACAGCAGGTACGTGGCCATGCCAAAACCGAGGCTCCGCGCGCGGCGCACCTTGAGGGCACGGCGGCGGTTCTTCACACTGAAGCCGCGCGCGTCGAACGCGAAGCCGGTGAGCTCGACCACCAGCAGCCAGCCACCGAAGACAGCCCCGAGGGTGAGGGCGATCGGCGTGCCGACGAGCGGGATGAGCCCGCAGAAGAAGACCAGGATTCCGACGCCGATGGCGGGGATGAGCAGGCGGATGCCGTCGCCGATGGCTTTGAGCATGGAGCGCCAGACGCCGAGGTTGAGGTCAGCGGGAGCGTCGCCGAGCCGGGTTTCGACCGCGCGCCAGATGCGCTCGTAGAACGGGTCGCCCACCACGAGGGTCACGGCGGCAAAGGTGTAGGCGGCGAGGAGCACAGCGACCACCACGATGGCGAGCGTCGCGGCGACCCGGATCACGGTGCGAGCGGTTTCGTCCCAGTCGTTGGCGAACGGCGTCATCCAGGTGGCGACCGGATCGAGGTTGACCACGAGGAAAATGATGGCGGCCAGATAGATCGTCCCCACGATGAGCGCCGGAATCGCGCCGAGGAGCATTAGGCGGGGCGAGGTGACCCACATGCCGAATCCACGGCCGAGATACCCGACCCCCGCGAAAAGCTCGCTGACGAATCCGGCGGGGACGGTCGGGGAGGTCGCCTGCATTGCTTCAGGGTACTTGTGACGGGCCGAATATGGCCCATTGGGCTCCTTGACCCGGCGCGAGAAGGCGACGCAGCCTGAGGCAAAAGGAGAAAACCAATGGCTATCAAAAGAACAGCGTTGTTCGTCGGCACCGTCGTCGCAGCACTTCTCATTCCCTCGGCGGCTTTCGCCGGTGGCGGGCACGGCGACTGGAGCGACGACCCGGGCGGAGGTCGAGGAGGCGGCAGTGGGGGAGGCGATGGCGGCGGTGGCGGCGGCGAAGTCACGACCGAGGTCATCGCCAGTGGGTTCGAGGGCACCAGCGGGGCGACGATCGGCCCGGACGGCGCACTCTACGTTGCCGAGGGGGTCACGGGTGAGATCAGTCGGGTGGACACAACTACCGGCGAGACATCCGTTTTCGCCAGCGGACTTCCGCCAGCGCTGTTCCCGGTCGGCGGCGTGATCGACGTCGCGTTCGTCGGCGACACCGCGTATGCGCTCGTCACCAACGTCGGGGTCGACTTTGGCGCGACCGACGTCAGCGGCATCTACCGGATTGATGACGCGGACAGCTGGACCGTGTTCGCCGACCTCGGGGCCTTCTCCGCGGCGAACCTGCCCGACTATCCGGTGGAACTGACCGAGGGTGTGCCGTTCGCGCTGGAAGCCACGCGCGACGGGTTCCTCGTCACCGACGGTCACCACAACCGCGTGCTCGCGGTCAACTGGGAGGGCGAGGTCAGTGAGCTCATCGCCTTCGGCAACGTGGTGCCAGCGGGCATCGCGAACGCTCGGGGCGAGTTCTACATCACCGAATTCGGAGCGGTTCCCTACGCGCCCGAGGACGGCAAGGTGGTCGCGGTCACCAAGTCAGATCCTGTTGCGACCGAGGTGGCTTCCGGATATAGCGCCTTGGTGGATGTTGAGTTCGCCAGCCGCGGAGCCCTCTACGCACTGTCGCAGGGCGACACACCCGGCGACGTGGTTCCCGGTTCGCCGGCTCTGCCGGACAGCGGGGAGCTGCTGCGCGTGGGCGACGACGGCACGCTCACCCCGGTTGCCGAGGGCCTGAACCTGCCGACCGCGGTGGCATTTGCGGGCGGTGATGCGTTCGTCGTTGCCCAGGGCGAAGTGTTGCGGATCAACAACGTCGTCGCCGACTCCGGCGGCTGGCTTGGCGGAGGCCACGGTGGGCACGATAGCGGCACCCACCACGGGCACCATGATGCGCAGAACGGCGGGGGCCGCGGTACCCGTTAGGACACGATGAAGATCGCACGGACGGCATGGCTCGCGGTGACGCTCACCGCGGCCATGCTCGTTTCGTGTGCGCCGCAGTCAGGGGTCGATGACCGCCTCCTGGGCGGGATGATTCGCGACGACCACCTCAAGGTTCGCGTGCTCGCCTCCGGGCTGAACGGCACCGGCGGCAGCGCCATCGGACCCGATGGTGCCCTGTACGTCACGGACCGGGTGGCGGGCGAAGTCATCCGGGTGAACACCACTACGGGCGAGAAGTCCACTTTTGCCACCGGGCTGCCGCCCCCTCTGTCCATGAGCGGTGGACCGATCGACATCGCGTTCGTCGGCCAGGTTGCGTATGTCCTCGTCGCCGATGTGGACGCCGGCCCCGGCGGCGACCGGGTGAACGGCATCTACCGCATCGACGATCGGGACAGCTGGACCGTGGTCGCAGATCTCGGTGCGTTCACACGCGCGAATCCGCCGCACAATCCGGTGACCCTGATGGAGGAGCTAGCTCCCGCTATAGAACCCGTGCAACACGGGTTTCTGGTCACCGACGGACAGCGGGAGCGGCTGCTCGCGGTCACGCGGGAGGGCGAGGTCAGTGTGCTCCTCACCTTCGGTAACGTGACGCCGACCGGAATCGCCAGGCTCGGCCGCAGCGTGTACATCGCCCAGACGGGGTCAATGCCGTATGGCGCCGAGCGTGGCCGAGTCGTCGGGATTCTGGGAGGAGAGTCCGAGGCGGTGCAGGTCGCGTCGGGTGACAGCCCGTTAGTGGATGTGGAGTTCGCCGGCTGTGATGCGCTCTACGCGCTTTCGCGCGGCTATGCGCTCCCGGGGGCGACGGCTCTGCCGAGAACCGGCAGGTTACTGCGGGTCAACGGCGACGGCTCCCTGTCGCGGGTTGTCGGGGGACTCGACCTGCCGACATCGGTGGAGTTCGCAGACGGGGCGGCGTTTGTCGTCGCGGGCGATGAGGTGTTGCGCATCGACAATGTGCCCGGCGACGCCAACCCACAACACCCTGGCGTGCGGTGCAGGCATCAGTCTCGCCCGCAGGCGGCCGCGCAGCCGATGTGGGGCCGCGCGGGGTGACAGTGGGGTGACGTGGCTGGCTTTCCCCGCCCCTTGCGAATCTTGCGGTGCGCCGCCGACTCGGGCGAGCGGCACAAAGGGGGCTTGGGCGGGTGCGGCCCGATCGGGATACTGAGGGCACACACCACACTCGAGAGGACCCATCGTGGCAGAGATCCTCGTAACCGGGGGCACGGGCAATCTGGGCCGTCCCACTGTTGCACGCTTGCGGGCGCGCGGGCACATCGTTCGTATCCTCACCCGGGGCGAGGGCACGCCCGCCGACGGTGGGCACCCTGGGGAGGGGCAGCCCGCCGGCGTTGCGGAGTCAGCAGAGGCTGACGGCTCGCGCGCGGCGGACACGCACCCAGACCGCGCCCACCCCGACCGGACTCACCCGGAGCGCACACACCCCGACCGGACGTTCTCCGACCGCGCGCATCTGGCTCGCGGGCATCTGGTGCACGGCGATCTTGTCTCCGGGCACGGGGTGGCCGCGGCGGTCGACGGTGTGGACACCGTCATCCACCTGGCAACGACCAACGGAAAGCGCGACGTCGCGGCCACCCAGCATCTGATCGCCGCGTGCGAGAAGGCAGCAGTGCGCCACCTGATCGTCATCTCGATCGTCGGCGTAGACGAGATCCCGCTGGGCTACTACCGGGCGAAGCTGCAGATCGAGAGTCTCGTCGGCCAATCGACGGTGCCGCACACGATCGTGCGGGTGACCCAGTTCCACTCGTTTGTGGCGAGGCTCTTTGCCTTTCAGCGATGGTCGCCCGTCGTGTTTGCCCCGACCTTCTCCTTCCAGCCTATTTCCGTGGACGACGTCGCTGTGCGCCTCACCGAGCTTGCCGAGGGGGATGCCGCGGGACGAGTTTCCGACATCGGCGGACCTGAGCAGCGCACCGCCCGCAATCTCGCGCGGGCATGGGCGAAGGCAGCCTCGATCAAGCGCCCGATCTGGCCGCTCACGCTGCCTGGCGCCACGTTCGCCGGCTACGCAACGGGACACAACCTGGTGCCCGGCCCGCCCTACGGCACCACGACGTTCGAAAACTACCTCGCTACGCGCTACGACGGCACGTCGCACTGAGGGCCTGAATCGTGCCGAGGTCTAGAGTGCAGGGCATGGCAAGGACTGAAATACCCACCCCAGACACCGATCGCAGCGAGTTCGACAAGATGGTGGCGGGGGACTGGTATCGCTACCGCTCCGGCCCCGAACTCGCCGAGATGACGATGAAGACGCAGAGCACCTGCCGCAAGATCACCGCCCTGTTCGACGAGGATCGCGACGCCGCCCAGAACCTGCTCCTGAGCATTCTCGGTTCCGCAGGCGTCGGCCTCGACTTTCGGCCGCCGATCAACATGGACTACGGCTCGCAACTCCACGTGGGCGACAACACGTTCATCAACGCAGACTTTCTGACGCTCGGCGGCGGCACCATCACCATCGGTAACAACGTGCTCGTCGGGCCAAGTGTGCGCCTCTACACCCCGACCCATGCGCTCGATGTCGAGGAGCGTCGCGCTGGCTACGAGTTCGTCTCCCCGATCACCATCGGCGACGACGTGTGGCTCGGCGGCAACGTGGTGGTCTGCCCGGGGGTGACGATTGGGGCCGGCAGCGTCATTGGGGCCGGCTCGG
The DNA here is from genome assembly GCF_003003265.1 of Glaciihabitans tibetensis. Taxonomy (GTDB): domain Bacteria; phylum Actinomycetota; class Actinomycetes; order Actinomycetales; family Microbacteriaceae; genus Glaciihabitans; species Glaciihabitans tibetensis. Next base: position 15,840 of record NZ_PVTL01000004.1, on the reverse strand, counting down.
TGGTGACCAAAGATGTTCCCGCCGGCGTGATCGCCGTGGGCAACCCCGCCAGGGTCGTGCGCGCGCTCGAGCCGCGAGAAAAGGACCTGATCCCGCTACCGTGAGGTTGCCCGAGGCACTGGCCGCGATCCCGTGCGCGGGACAGTATGGAGTGTATGTCCGACTCGCTCGCTGTGTTGTCCCTTCGTGCCGTTGCCGCGGAGCTGTACGGGCTTGATCCGAGAGAGTTCACCGCCGCCCGCACCGCGCGCGTGAAAGACCTCCGATCGATCGACGCAGTCCTTGCCCAGCAGGTGGGAGCGCTGCGTAAACCGTCGCCGGCCGCGTGGATCGTCAACCTGTTGGCGCGAGAGCGGGCCGAGCGGATGCGCGGCCTCATGGCTTTGGGCGCGTCGATGCGTCTGGCCCAGGCGGCCCTCGACCGGGGCGAACTCGGTCGGCTGAGCACGCAGCGTCGGGATGAGGTGCGCGAGCTGATCGCCGAGGGGGCCAGCCTGGCGACCGCGGCGGGCGCCAAACCGAGTGCCGCCGTACTGAACGAAGTCGAGCAGTGCCTTCAGGCGGGAACCGTTGATGCGGATGCCGCGGCCGCTGTCACCAGCGGCCGTCTCGTTCGCGCGTTGAGCGCCACGGGCTTCGAGGAGGTAGATCTGGCAGACGCCGTTGCCGCCCCCGACGTCGGAACCCGGGCGGCGGCGAGCACATCTCCGCGCCCGCCGGTAGACATCGCGGTGGCCAGGCGCCGGGCCGAGGCGCGGAAGCAAGCCGAGCGCCTGGATCGCGAAGCCGGGTCTGCGGCAGCCGAGCTTGAGAAAGTGATCAAGCGGGGCATCCGGCTCGAGGAGCGCAGGGACGCGCTCAACGAAGAAATCGCGAACCTCGAGCAGCGGCTCGAGGCGACGGAGACCCAGCTGACGACGCTCGAACGGGAGTCCCGGGAGCTCGCCGCCGAGCAGAAACGAGCGCGCGAAGCCGCCGAGGAAGCCGATCGCCTCGCCGTGGAGGCACGGGCGGCGCTCGAGTAGGCGCGGCCCGCCGCCCGCGGCCCCGACTATTTCGACGCGATGGGGAAGGCGATGTCAGCGACTTCCGCGCCATCATCCGCCTGCATCAGGTCCGCAAAATACACCTCGCGGGGTGGGCCCGCCACCCGCTCGCCGTTACGCGCGATCCAGCTTTCCACGGCGTCGTACGCCGAGAGCACGTCCGGAAAACGCACCTGCGCCTTGGTGATGCGGGTGAATGCTTCGCGGTGAGACGGGTCGACGCGTGACGGGAGAGACACCGTCTCGGCGACACCCGCGGGTATTGGGCTGCAGACTTCGACCGGGCCGTCGCTGTCTTCGGTGACATCGCCGTGGTAGATCACCATCGAGGAACCGAATGGTCCGCCCGCGGTGGTGAGCGCCGCGAGCTGCCGGCCGCCCGCGTCGGCGATGAACCCTGGCAGGGCGTCGGCGGTGACATTCCGCTGCTCGGTGAGCACCGTCTGCTCGGGAACCTCGCGTGTGGAGATTGTGTACATGGGATATGTGTCCTTTCCTCCGGACATAACGCTCTGAAGCAGCTCGGCAAGATTGCTCTGGTGCCGCGCCCGTTCCGCCGCGGCGAGGGCATGCTGGCGCACGAGCTCGGCTCGGGCGTGCCGCGGGGCGGAGAGGATCGCCGCCACCTCGACCATCGGCATGTCCAGCCGGCGCAGAAGCCGCACCAGCCGCGCGTCGCGCAGCTGGCTTTCGCGGTAACGCCGGTACCCCGTAGAGGTGTCCACGGCGTCCGGCCTGAGCACGCCGCGGCTCTCGTAGAGCCGTAGCGCCTTCACCGACAGCCGTGACCGCCGGGCGAACACTCCGATGGTGAGTGTGGGATCGTTCTCGTTCACACGTCCTCCACGGGATATCGATCGAGCGGTTGGCCACTTCAGGACTGCGTAGCGGGGGTGACCTTCACCCCTCATCCTGTCCTGATACCAGCGTGGGTTCTGCCCCAGGGGACGAGTCAAGCCAAAATTACGGGCGATCTGACAGTCGTGGCGGTGGGCACAAACCGGATGCCGCGGTTGTTTCGTACGCCCGCCTCAGGAGCCGAAGTTGGGTGACGGTGCAATCATCCGCGTGATGGCATCGTTCGGATCATCGGCGGTGAGGCCGACCGAGAACGTGTACAGACCGCGGTCGTTCTCCCCCTCGGTTGGTAGCGGCGTGACATCCACCGAAGTAACGAGGCGTTCGGGCTCTCCCGGCGCGGCGACGTTCTGGGCCGTGTCGGGGTATGCCGCCGCGAGTTCGGGAGCTGAACGGCCGACCTCGATGCCGTCGCCCGCCCCGATCGTCACCGTTGTCCCTGCGGCGCTCTCGACAGCCCGTGTGGTGGTGGCCACCCGGAAGTTTTCGTAGAAGGGCGCGATCCCATCGCCATCCGCGTCGTGCACGCTGAATCCGCCCCAGGCGTACTCCGTACTCTTGGCTGGTTCTACGTCGGGCTCGTGCCGGATGATCTCGGGGTCATACCCAAACCCGCCAGACAGCGCTGCAACCAGCGGTTCCACCGAAGAGAAGTAGTCGTACGTGACGGACGAGTCATCGCTCGACAGGAGCGTGATGCCGTTCGCCTTCATAGTGATGCTGGTGACCTCGGCCGGGGTGCTCTCGGCCGGGGTGCTCTCGGTGGGCTCGACCTGCGGGGGTTCGCTGGGCGAAGGCTTGTCGCGCGTCGGCTCGCCCTCCCGCGTTGAGGGAGTGCATCCGGCGAGGGTCGCAGCGAGGACCATTGACGTGCCCAGTGCCATCATCCGCTCGAAGCTATGCATACCTCAAATTCTAGTCAGGCGGCGACTTGCGCGGCATCCGATAGTCTCGTTGTCGACATCATCGACGGAGTAATTTGTGACTGATCCGACCCTGCGTTTGCCGAACTCGACATTCCGTGCGGTGCTCGACCTCGGCCAGCTGCCTTTGGAGACCCCTCCGTTGCCGCGCCGCTTCATGCACCCCGACCTCGATGCCGACTGGGACGAAGAGAACAAGGTCGCGGCCCTGTACGTCGAGTTCGAAGACGGTCAGCTTCACGTCGAGGCGACGGAAGAGGGCGTCGAGTACCACTTCCACCGCGGCGAGGACGAGGAGGGCAGCACCAGGAGCCCGTGGGGTGCGGCCGACACCGACGCACTCGTGCTCTGGTCCGCTCACCTGATGGCGCACATCTACCCTCTGCTGCCCGATCTGATCAGCGATGCGCAAGAAGCCGCCGACTGGCATGCCGCGGGCCTCAGCGTCTATGCGCGCGAAACGGGCCCGGTGCCGCTTGAAATCGTTGAAGTGGAGATGGAAGGCGAGCTGTTCCTGCTGCCGTGGCTCGGCTCCGGCCACGTCGAGAACGAGCACGTCGACGGCAATCATCACCCGATCGTTTTGCTGTGGAATCCCGACCAGTCCATCGACCCCGACATCACGATCGCCCGAGCGTGGCTTGACCCGCGCAGCGGGGAGCCCCGCTCCAAGGCGGAACCCCGCGTCGACTGGACGGCTGTGGGCCTCGATAAGGCCGAGGTTCTGTCTTGGCTCGAGGGCGTCTACCTGAACCACCACGTCCTCGAGGATCCCGCCGAGGCGATCCTGCGTGCGGCACTCGAACGGATCGCGGGCGTTACCTCGCGCTAAGTGCGTCGATGATTGAGCGGATGTCGGCGGCGACCACCTGCAGGTCGTTGGCCAACTGATGCCCTCCGAACGTGGTGCGCGTGATCGCCTGAGGAATCGCCGCAGCGTACAGGTCACGATGCGCGAACGGCACGATGGCGTCGTCTTCGCTCGCGTACAGCAACACCGCCGCCTCTGCGGGCAGGAGCGCACCGAGATTGCGCGGGAGCTCGAAGCCGTCGAAGGTCCACGCAGGATCGCCGCCGGGGAACGGAGCCGCGATGACGCAGACCGCGGCGATCCTCCGCCCGGGCAGGTGGTTTGCGCGGCGTTCGCTCGCGTGGTCAGCGATGAGGTGGTTATCGCTGAGGTACTTGAGGAGAAGGTACCCGCCGAGTGAATGCCCGACCAGCACGATCGACTCAGCATCTACTAAATCAGTGCCTGCAGACTCAATGCCTCCAGAGTCAATGCCTCCAGAATCGCTGTCTGCAGGGCCCCGCCGTGAGCCTGCCCGAGCGATAGCCTCACCGATCTCTGGTAGCCAAATCTCATCATCGGGCTCGTCCTCATTGGGCATCAGCGGGATGTCCACTATGTACCCGGCGCCCAGATGCCGGCCAAGGCTCTCCGCGAGCAGCGCATCCGCTGCGTGGGCACCCGCGCCGCCACCCTGGAGAAAGACAACATGAGTCGTCATGACCGGAAGGCCGGTTGTTCCGGGCCGTTCGTGCGGGGCGGCATGTGCGGGGATCGACTTCCTAGGCGGCGCGCCTGCGCAGCGAGCGTCGTTCCGGACGCCAGTAGGCGCAGAAGTCGATTGCGCCCTTGGGTAGCCCCGCGTGCTGGGCGCGTTTGCGGGCCGCCAGAACGAAAGACGCCTCGCCCACGGCGTACACGTATCCGGTGGGGTCGAGGGTGAGTGCGTCCAGCCGCTCCAACGCCGCCGTACCGGCAAGCGCATGGGCGTGCGTGGGGGAATCTGAGCGGATGATCCATTCGACGTCAATGGTCGCGTTCGAACTCAGCGCGCGAACGTCGTCTCCGTGGGGCACCTCGAGCAGCAGCGTCGCGTTCGCTCCCGGGGCGAGGCTACGGAGAATTCCTTCTACGCCGGGCAGGCCGCTCTCGTCGGCGACGATCACGACGGAGCCCGTCGCGTCTTCCGGCGCGAAGATACGGCCCTGGTCGAGCATGCCGAGCGGGGAGCCGGGCTGCGCATTCAGTGCCCAGTTGGCGCCGACGCCCTCGATCAGTCCGGTCGTTGCGGATCGGTGCACCACGAAGTCGATGTCAATCTCCCAGCCGAGCTCGCTCTGGCGAGCGTCGCGCACGGTGTAGTTACGCACCAGGGGACGAGTGTGATCGGGCATCGCGAGCAGGCGGGAATACCACCCCTCGCAATCACCGTGGGGGAGGGCGAGTGGCGCCGTGGCATCCACCGGCAAAAACAGGCGCAACCACTGGTCATAGCCGACCGAGGCGAACTCGAAGTCGGCCTCGTTAGAACCGATCGTGACGCGCACGAAGCTGCTGCTGAGACGCTCGGTGCGCACGACCCAGAGTCGCTGCACGCGAACGTCGGTGGGGCGGACGGCCTTGTCTGAGGCGAGTGCTTGGGCCATGAGGGTCTGCCTTGTGGTCGTGTGCTGGACGAGAAAAGCCGACCGGGAGTGGATGTCCCGCCGTCTGAGGTTAGCCTAAGCTAACTTTTCCGCCGCGTCCACACCGCTCGGCGTGGCTTTCGGATTTCCTATAGGCTGTAGTTTATTAACTACGAATGTTAGGGGAGCGGATGAAGAGGCCAGGGATGACCGAGGCTCGCTTGGTGAGCGCTGCGGCCGAGCTGGCCGACGAAGAGGGGCTTGCCGCGGTCAGTATCTCTGCCCTGGCCCGCCGCTTCGGGGCGCAACCGGCGAGCGTCTACTCGCACGTTGCCGGTCTCGACCGCCTTCTCGACCACACCGCGCAGTTCGCGCTGAAAGAGCTGTCGGACCTGCTCGCCGAGACGCTCCCCGGCAAGGCAGGTCGGAGCGCCCTGTTCGCCTTCGCGAACGCGCACCGTGACTACGCGCGGGCTCATCCCGGGCGTTGGCAAGCGGCGGGGCGGCAGCTGGCCCCTGATGTCGCCGCCGCAAGCGCCGGGCCGAGGATCGCGCGAGCCGCTCGGGCCATCATGCGGGAGTACGGGCTGTCCGCGACTGACGAGGTGCACGCCGTGCGCCTGCTCGGGAGTGCCATCAACGGGTTCGTCGCTCTCGAGGCCGGCGGCGGATTTGACCATTCGGCCCCTCCGGCGGCCGAGAGCTGGGCCCGTGTTCTTGACGCCGTGGACACCTCGCTGCGCCATTGGCCGGCGGCCGCGGCATCCGCCACATCGATCGATTGAGAAACTGAATGCTCCCCCTGACTGACGCAACCATCACGACGTTGTTCGTCAACGCATCCCGCAAGGAAATTGCCGACATCACCCTGCCGGGAGGATTCGGCGACGTGAAGTGGGACGAGCTCGACTACTTCGGCTGGCGCGACCCGAGGCTGGCACGCCGTGCCTACATCGTCGTTCCGGTGGACGGGGAGTTCGTGGGGATTGTGCTCAAGCAGTCCGAGGCGTCGCCGCGTCGCCGGGCGCAGTGCACGTGGTGCCAGGACGTGAAGTTGCCGAACGACGTCGTGTTCTACAGTGCGAAGCGGGTTGGCGCCGCGGGGCGGAACGGCAATACGCTCGGCACGCTGATCTGCGACGAGTTTCAGTGCTCGCGCAACGTGCGCAAGCCCGTGCCGCCGGCGTATCTCGGCTTCGACGTTGCGGCGGCGACGCTCCAGCGCATCGAAACACTGCGGGTACGGTCGGCGGGGTTCGCCGCGGACGTGCAGCGGGCTGGGTAGCGCTTGGCAGCGAGCCGGGCACCGGGTTGGCCAGCGGCTTGAGCGTGCTCAGGCGCGAGACAGCCAGTACTCGGCGAGCCACTCGAGAAACTGCGCTGCTTCGTTCTCGGCGTATTTGAGCCGGGATCGTCCGGTTCGTGCGTCGAAGAAGTCGTCAAATCCGGTGAGCGTTTTGAACGAGTCATCCGACAGCGGTCTAAAACCCATCGTCCACTCGGGGAATTGCCGTTCCGCGATGAACTTCTCGCTGATCTTTTGCACGCTGCGGTGTCGGGGGTCCGCCGCGATGATGTCGTAGCGGGCGTGCACCTGTTCGGCGGGGCCCTCGAGAATCTGGATGAAGCGCCCGCGGTGGTACAGCAGCGCGCCGGTCAGCCCGAGCCCCAGGTTGTTCGCCCGCGCCTGCACCAGGATCGCGGCCACATCGTCATCCGTCATCGTGTCTGTTGCTGCACTCACGTAGGCGATCGAGATCACGGCGCCCCCTTCATGATCACTGGCATTCCATTATCGGGCACGCGTCCGCAGCACGCTTATTCAGCACGCGAGCCCGCGTCGCGGTCACTCGTCCTTGTCGGGCTTTTCTTCCTTGTCGGGCTTGTTTTCGTTGTCCGAGTTGTCATCGCTCTGTTCATCCGCTGCGTTTTCGGCGGCCTGCCTCGCTTCTTCGGCCGCGGCCTCAGCGGCGGCTGCCGCATCCGCTGCAGCTTTCGCCTCCGCATCCGCTTGAGCCTTCGCAGCTGCGTCTGCATCTGCCTGAGCCTTCGCGGCAGCGGCGTCCGCAGCCTCCTGAGCCTCGACCGCGGCCCTGGCTTCTGCTTCCTCTTCCGCCGCCTTCGCAACCAGAGCGTCGAGGTCTGCCCTGACGAGATCAAGGCCTTCCTGGATCGCATCGGCACGTTCGGCGCTGACGCCACCATCGGCGCGGGCGGAGTCGAGCTTCTGCTGCAGGGCGTCCAGTTCGGCGAGCGCGGCAGCAGTGTCGGAGCCGGCCGAGTGGTTCGCGACCAGTTGCACAGACTGCTGGAGATCGGATGCAACGGCGTCGTCGATCTGGGAACAGCCGCTGAGCATCGCGGCGCCGAGAACCGTCCCGAGGATAAGCGCCGCTGTGCGTCGGCGGATGGCGTGGGGGCGCCCTGTCGGCGTGTGCGGTGCTGACGGTGCTGGGCTCATCACGGGTCCTGTCGGGTTTGTTGGTCCTGGCGACGCGGACCGCGGATATCTCGTGAACCGCCGATATCTCGCGGACTGCGTGCATCTACGGTAGCCCACTCGGTTCGGATGCCTCTGAGAGCGACCACTCCGTACACAACAAACGCGACTGAAGTGGCCCCTTAGCTCACGCAGGCCGAGTTAGCGCTGATCGAGATGCCGTCGGTCGTGCCGCGTATCGTCGCGCCGGTGACGGTGGCGTCGAGAAGCTGAGTGCCGTAAATGTCGAGTCCGAGCGCGCGGTCGGACTGCACCAGGCCGTTGCTCACCCAATCCGCTGTGATCGCGGCGAACGCCTCGTCCGCGCTGTCGGTCACCTCGAAGATGGGCAGCACGATATCGCCGCGGATGCTTGTTCCGCTTGCCTGGGAACACTGTTCGGCCCGCACCGTGTGCTCGGCCGTGACTCCCGCGATCCGCTCCGTGTTGTCGAGGAACGCTGCCACCTCGGCGGTGAGCACGTCCAGTTGCGCGAGGACCGCAGGATCGTCGCTCGGAACCCACTCGGCTGGCGCGGTGGCGCCGCCGGCGGGTAGCGGCGCAGCGGCGTCTGCCTCGGGCTCCGGGGGAGCCGGCAGGTCTTGGGGTTCGGGAGCTCCGAGGGGCAGGCCGACGAATCCGCTGAGCTCTCCGCCGCCGGCCGAGGTGACGCGAAATCCCGTACGCGGCGCGGATCCCGCCTCTGCGGCGGCATCGCGGGTTGCCGTCAACAGCTCGACCACGGATTCCGGATCATCCGCCTCGATCGAGATGCTCGGCCGGAGATACGGCGCGTCGCCGAGATCACCCCAGGCCACGCTCTGGGTGGCATATATGCGGTCGACGGATGAATCGTCGCCGAGTCGCTGCAGCACGTCGAGCATCTCGACCCCCGGTGTGGCGGCGCCCACCATTGCCCAGCGATAAGCCTGAGGCGCGGCACTTGTCCACTGCACCGCGGCGGTGAGGAGAGGCTCGTGCACACCGAAACCGTCGACCGCGCGAAGTGACGCGGCGATCTGCGGAAGGCTGGCACCCGGCCGCGCCGTGACGGATGTGCCGCTGGCGGTGCCGCCCACCCTTACAGCCTCGACCTCCGGAATCGCGCGCAGCCGCTCGGCGGCGACCACCGACTCAGCGCCGAGGTCCTGCAGAACCACTTCGGCGATTCCGATGCGGGCGGGCACTGTGAGCGTCGCATACGCGGCGTAGACGCTGAAGCTCGCGCTGGCGACGACCCTGCCAACCGCCGGCGGCAGCGGCTCGAGCCCGGCGGAGTTAGTGGCGGTGACGGCGAAGGACAGAATCCAGTCGTTGTGGTGATCTTTCGGATCGCGGCTGCGCACTTCCACCTCGGCACTGGCTACCCCGTCAATCTCGCGGATCTGCGTCACCAACTCCTCGGCCACTTCTTTCACCGCCGCGGGAGGTTCCCACAGGGAGCAGCCCGCCAAGGCCAGTGTTGTTGCGGCGACCATCAGGGCGGCGAGAGTTCGGACGCGGTTATTCACCCGCTCAGTCTCCAGCGCGCCGAAGCGGCACAGCGCCGATTCGGGCGTGAATCATCCTCCGGTTGATGAATCTCCGCCTCTGGGTGGAGCTCCCCGTGGTCACCGAGGCGGATGCCTGGTCAGCGCGACATCCGCCTCACTGAAGCATCATGACTTACCGTGGTGCGCCTGCGGGTGCGGCAGGCAGAGTGAGTATCTCGGCGCCGTCGACGGTGATGGCGATGGTGTGTTCGCTGTGCGCTGTTCGGGCACCGGTTGCACTCCTGAGTGTCCAGCCATCGGGATCCGTGACGAGCTCGTCGGTGTCCGCCATGACCCACGGCTCCAGCGCGAGCAGCAGACCAGGACGCAGCGTGTACCCGCGCCCGGGGCGCCCGGTGTTGGACACATGCGGGTCCTGGTGCATGGTCGATCCGATGCCGTGACCGCCGAACTCGACATTGATGGGGTACCCCGCCTCGCTGAGCACCGAGCCGATGGCGTGCGAGATGTCGCCGATGCGGGCGCCGGGCTGTGCGGCGGCAATCCCCGCGGCCAACGCGAGTTCGGTGGCGAGGATCATCGCGACACTCCCCTCGGGTCGAGATTCGCCCACGAGGAAGCTGATCGCGGAGTCTGCGGCCATACCGTCTTTGGTCACGGCGAGATCAAGGGTGAGCAGATCGCCGTCGGCGAGGGCGTAGTCGTGGGGCAGTCCGTGCAGCACGGCGTCGTTGACCGCGGTGCAGATGTAGTGCCCGAATGGGCCGCGCCCGAAGGATGGTGCGTAGTCGACGTAGCAGGATTGCGCTTCGGCCTCCAGGATCAGCGCTTTCGCCCAGCGATCAATGTCGAGGAGGTTCGTGCCCACCACGCTCCGGGTCTTCAGCGTCTGCAGAATGCTGGCAACAAGGGCCCCGGTCTCTCTCGCTCGGTTCAGTTCCCGGGGAGTCAGAATTTCGATCATGCAATAACTATACCGGCCATATTGTCCCGGTCATATTATCCCGGGGAGTAGTATCGGACCCATGGTCAGATTGCCCCTCACTCCCGCAGAAGTCGAGCGCGGACAGCGCCTCGGTGCCCTTCTTCGCCGAGCTAGGGGAGACCGTTCGATGCTTGAAACGGCGCTCGATGCACGCGTCTCGCCGGAGACTCTCCGCAAGATCGAGACGGGCCGCGTCGCGACGCCCGCCTTCCCAACGATCGCCGCGATCGCGGAGGTGCTCGGTCTTTCGCTGGACGAGGTCTGGGAGGAGATCACGCGAACCGAACGCGACGCGGAGCCGGCCGGCTCTGGCTCTGGCGTCGGCTCTGGCGCCCGCTCTGGCGCCGGCGTCGGCCACGGCTCGCGGCAGCGGTTGGTCTCCTAGGCAGTCCCAAGAGGTTTGGACGGATCAGGTCCGCCAAGATCGGGCGCGCCGAGATCGGTCCTGCCACGATCGGTCCTGCCAAGATCAGGCCTGCTAAGACCAGTGCTACCAAGACCAGTGCTCGCAGCTCGACGTTCACCGCGTGGAGTTCCGCCCGCCGTTAGTGCGCGGAAGTTAATCCACACGTCTGCGGGCAAATCGTCACGCCCGGGCACCCGTTCGCGCGTGCTCGACCAGTCGGGGTCCATCTCCGCTGCGACGCTCCGCCAGAATGCTCCCGCGCCGGAGTTCGCTTCCTGGAATGCAACGGCCCACCGTCCGGGTTGCTGGCCCGTCACCGCGCGAATGACCGCTCTTCCGTGGCCGAGTCGGCGTGCGGCGTTCACGAGGAAGAAACTGGTGATGATGCGTTCCGGTGGGCTGCCGTCGCGAACGATGCAGAGGCCGACGGGCGCTTCGTTCAGCCAGACGATGTACCCGATCGTGGATGAATCGCCCAGTGCGTTATCGAGGCGTTCCTGGCGAAACCGGCCGCGCGCGTCTGGAAGCGCGCCGGAATAAGCCGACATCTCGTGGCGGAACATCGTCCAGAGTTGTTCGAGGACCCCGCGATCGGACTCCGACGCAATGGAAAGCCGGAGGGCGGGCGGATAAAAGTTAGTCATAAAAAAAGCCTCAACCGGGTTCGGCAGAGGCGTGGACTCCGAGAAGTTTACCGCGATCCGCGAGGTTCCCGCGATTGCGCGACGCGTCCCCGCTTCGCGAAACAGCCACGAAACATCTTCTCGCTAGCATCGACACTGCATCTGGCGGTACGGGGTTCGTCCCCTGAGGGTTCTCCCAAAAGGTGGCCTGCTTTGCCATGCCATCAAACGAAGGACTGATCCTTGTCGCTACCTCTCGCCGATTCATCCCACAGGCTCGAAATTCTTACCGAGCGCATCCGCTACGAGCTCGACCTGCTGAGCTATCGCAGCAAAGACTGGATCCCAGCGGTCGACGGCGTTCTCGACGTGCTGATCATCGGCGGAGGCCACGCCGGACAAACTGCCGCGTTCGCGCTCGCCCGAAAGGATGTGCGTCGAGTGCTGGTGCTCGATGAGGCAGCGGCAGGCAGCGAGGGCCCGTGGTCGACGACGGCGAAGATGCACACGCTCCGCACTCCGAAGACGCTCAAGGGTCCCGACCTCGACATCCCGAGCCTGTCTCCCCATGAATGGTTTGTCGCGCGATTCGGGCAGGAGCGCTGGGACGCCATCAGCTACATTCCCCGCGAAGACTGGCAGCAATACCTGGCGTTCTATCGACGGGTGACGGGCATCGTCGTCCGCAACGAAACGCGGGTGCTGCGGGTGGATCCGCCGACCAGCGCCGACGGGCCGTTCTTCGTGCACACGAGCACCGCGGGCGAAGAGGACGTGCTGCTGGCCCGTCGCGTCGTGTTCGCGACCGGTCTGGAGGGCGCGGGCGGCGTTTCGGTGCCGGAGAATCTTTTTGGTCACCTTCCCCGCTCGGTCTGGTCCCACACCAGCGACGCATTCGACTTCGCAGCGCTCAAGGGCAAACGCGTGGGGGTAGTCGGGGGAGGCGCCAGTGCGTTCGACGCTGCGGCCACAGCCCTCGACAACGGTGCCCTGCGCGTGGACTCGTTTATGCGGCGCGCCGCGATGCCGAGCGCAAATCCGTTGCGCTGGATGGAGTGGGTCGCGTTCCTCGAGCACTACGCCGACTGGGACGATTCGATGAAGTGGGCGTTCACCCGGCGCGTGCTCGACGTTGACCAGCCGACCACCCAGGGGAGCCTCTGGCGCTGCTACGCCTATGACAACTTCTCTCTTAGTTTCGGATCTCCGTGGTTGTCCACCCGCATGGACGGGGATGAAATCGTGGTGGATGTCGCGGGCCGCGAGCACCGTTTCGACTACCTGATCGCGGGCACAGGAGTGACGGTCGACCTCTATCGCCGCCCCGAACTCGCCGCGTTCGTCGACGAGATCGCGCTCTGGGGCGACCGCTTCCAGCCAGAGCCCGGCGCGGAAAACGCCGGACTCGCCCGGTACCCGTACCTGGGGTCCGACTTCTCGTTTACCGCGAAGGACGCGGCCGCTGCGCCGTGGATGTCCCGGCTCTACCATTTCGCCCAAGGCGCTCGCGTCACAATGGGGATCAGCGGGCACCAGCTGTCCGGACTTCCGACCGGCGTCCAGCGGCTCGTCTGGGGCATCACCCGGGAGCAGTTCCGCGAGAACGCGGCAGCGATCTGGGCCGACTTCCAGGCCTACGACACCCCCGAGCTCGTCAATATCGGACGCCGCCCCGAGCACCTGCCCCAGCCGCAGGTGTCGTCGTCGTCGAGCAGGTTGTTGGGCTGGGAGGTTGTGACGTCCGAGTAGGCGCGCAGGGTCTGCAGGGTCTGCAGGGTCTGCAGGGTCTGCAGGGTCTGCGGGGTCTGCGGGGTCTGCGGGGTCGGCCGGGCCTGCCGGGCCTGCATGGTGCTGTGTGGTCTGCTGTGCGCTCTCATCTGTTGGGATGAAATAGCCGCGTAGCGTGAGCGGAGCCGTCGCCCCGGCCCTAACGTGTGGATATGTCGTTGCATATCTCGCGCTTCCGCCCCTGGTTTGAGCCCATCGCTGCCGTGATCTTTGTAGTGCTGTGGAGCATTGCCGAAGCCGGGCGTTTTCATAGTGCTGGCGCGCTTCCGCTGCTGGTGGGTTTTGGGCTCGCGATCGCGCTCTCGCGGGTCGCGCCGCTGTGGGCGCTGGGTATAGTTGCTGTTCTTCTGCTGGTGCAGAGCCTGCGTCTTGCTCCATTGCCGGAGTCCACGACCTGGCCTGTCTACCTCGCGCTGATCGGCGTCGCGTTCGTCATGGGTCAGCTGCCGGGGGAGCGCGTGCGCTGGCTCGCTCTCGCCTGCGGCATCCCGTTTTCTGTAATGGTCGCGTTTCTCATGGTCGTGCCCCTTCCGACCGAGCCTGTGCGCTGGACGTCGTGGACCGGGCAGCCGTCATCAGGCACCTATATCGCGGGCGCCTTGTTCACCGTCGCGGCAATGGGCTTTGGCCTCTACGTCGGTGCATGGGCGCTCGGCTTCGCCGCCCGCCTGAACCTGATGCAGCTGCGCGGCCGCTTCCTGCTTCAGAACACGGCTCGAGACCTCGCGATCGCTGAGACCGAGGTGCTCAACGGACGCGAGCGCGATTGGGTGGCTCGCGAAGTGCACGACCTGCTCGCGCATTCATTGACTGTCGTTACGGCGCAGGCCGATGGAGCACGGCTCAGCCCCAGCGCCGACATCCGCACCAAAGATGCCGCCCTCTTGGCAATCTCGGGGGCAGCCCGCACCGCGCTGATAGACATGCAGGCGTTTGTGGAGGCGCTTCGTGAGGAGCCCTCCGGTGGCCCTCAGCCGAGCCTCGCCGAGTTGCCCGCTCTCCTGGCTCGCCTTGCTTCTGCGGGAATGGAAGTCACAGTGCGCGACTTCGGTGAGGCCAAGCCTCTTACCCCGGCGAAGGAGCTGGCTGTGTTTCGCATCCTGCAAGAAAGCTTGACCAATTCGCTGCGGCATGCCGGGTCGGACGTTCCGGCGCGCGTGACGTTCGACTGGCGGGGACCGGGCCTCGCCCTCTCTGTCACCACCGCCCGAGGTGCGGCGAGAACAACGCCAGACGTTTCTGATGGTTCGCAGCAGGTGGCTTCCGGCTTCTCTCCCGGCCACGGAATCAGAGGAATGAAGGACAGGGCACGCTTGGCGGGCGGCTGGTTGACAGCGGGTGAGGTGGATGAATCGGACGCGACTTTCATCGTCGCGGCATTCTTTCCGACAGAGGAAGCTACCGATGCGGCAAGTGACACGAAACTCGACCACCGCGACCCAGAGGCTGGCGGCTACGCCGACCGGAACCGTGCCCACTACGCCGACCCCGCGAAAGGGGGTGCGGGCACGCTGAGCATCACCGCTGACGCAGGCCGGGGTTCCGCTACGGCTACCGACGCGGCCACCGGCTTGGGCCTCGGCACAGATACTGGATCCGGATTCGGCCCAGATGCTGGGTCTGGGTTCGACACCGGCAGTGACAGTGCTCGGTCGGCCCGGTGACCGCGCCGATGGAGCCGATCCGTATCGTCGTGGTGGATGACCAGGCCTTGTTCGTCTCCGGCATCAAGATGGTGATCGAGTCGGCAGCGGACCTCGAGTTTGTCGGGTCGGCCCGCAACGGACGGGCCGCCGTTGACGTGGTCGAAGATCATCGTCCTGACATAGTGCTGATGGACGTGCGGATGCCCGTCATGGACGGCATCGAGGCGACCCGCGAGATTGTCAAGCGAAGTGACCCCGACAGGGTGCCGCGGGTGATCGTGCTCACGACGTTTCACCGAGATGAAGCGGTCCTGCGCGCTATTCGCGCAGGCGCGAGCGGCTTCATCACCAAGGACGCGACCCCGGAATTCATGATCGAAGCCATTCGCCTCGTTCACGCAGGACAATCCGTGCTCGCTCCGCAGGCCACCGTGGATCTGCTCACTCGGTTCGCTCCCGGATCCCGGTCGACCGATACCGACGACCGCGTCATTGCCATGCTGAGTCCAAGGGAGCGGGAGATCTTCCTGCTTGCCGCGCGCGGCTTGTCTAACGCAGAAATCGCGGCGGCCGCGTTCGTGAGTGAGACGACGGTGAAGACGCACGTCAGCAATATCTTGGCGAAGCTTGGTTTGCAGAGCCGCGTGCAGATCGTGGTTTTTGCGTACGAGAATGCTCTTCTGGCCTAGCACCTGTGCTCCTGTGCTCCTGTGGTCGTGAGCTCCTGAGCTCCTATGGTCGTGTGGTCGTGATGTCGTGGGGTCCTGAGGTCCTGAGGTCGTGAGGTCCTGCGGTTCTGTGGTCGTGACGTTCTGCGTCCTGTGATGCGTTTCCCGGCTAGGAATCGTGTCTCCCGCACGCCCGCATCTCCTTCCTGTCATCCATTGTGCGCACCGTGGCCAGTTCTCTAGATTCGAATATAGTTTCGAACAATGTGGCTAGAGTCAAGCCCTATCTTCGAATCCCGTTCGGCACGATGATTGATATATGGACTCGACATTCGAACACACCGCCCCGGTCGAGCATTGGGCTGTCCCCGGCGTGACGGTGGAGCCGGGGGTGGAATCGTGGGCTCTTCCCCCGACCCCGGTGGTGCCCGCAATGTCAGTGCTGCAGGCGTCGGGTGAGTTGGTGGTGTTGCTTGGCCGGGTCAGGGCGGATCTGGCCCGTGCGGCGGA